>OZ250140.1:0-3018280 GCA_965237475.1 Dehalococcoidia bacterium
ATGGACCCGGTCTGGCCCAGCTCGGCGCTGACCATCTGCCACGCGGATGGGTCCAGGGAGAACGAGGGCACGCCCTACTACGGGCAGGAAGAGGTGGATCAGCTCGTCCTCAACGCCGCCTCTCATGGATTGCAGGTCGCGATTCACTGCATCGGCAATCGTGCCGTCGAGCAAGCATTGAACTCGTTCGAACGCGCGCTGCGCGAGGTCCCGCGAGCGGACCCGCGCTACCGGATCGAGCACTTTTTCTTCGCCGATGTTGCGCAGTTCGAACGAGCGAAGTCCCTCGGTGTGATCGTCTCGCACCAGCCCTCGTTTCTCTACGCGGTGGGCGATGGCTTCCAGGCGGCTGTCTCCGAGGTCGGCGTTGATGCGCCGCTGATGGCCTATCGCACGATGTTGGACATGGGCCTGACCGTCGCTTCCGGCTCGGACTTCCCCTGCGGCCCCGTCGAACCGTTGCTGGGGCTGCATGGTCTGGTCTCGCGTCGATCTCGCTCGGGCGCCGCTCCGATTGCCGAGGAGCAGGCGATCACGGCGCTTGAGGCGCTGCGCACGTACACGCTCAACTCCGCGACCGCGATGTTCCGCGACCATGAGGTCGGCTCGGTGGAGGTCGGGAAGCGCGCCGACCTCGTCGTGCTCAGCCACGATCCGACGCTGGTGGACCCGACGTTCATCAGTGAGATCGCGGTCCAGCAGACCTACGTTGACGGCGAGCTGCAGTACGCCGTGTAGCCGGCTCGCGCCGCGCGGGATGCGACATCGCTAGCCTCAGCTCGGCGCCCAGATCGCGTCGCGAAGGAGTCGAACATGGACTTGCTATTCACCGGTGGGCGTGTGCTGACGATGGACCCGCTCGACCGGATTGCATCCGGTGTCGCCGTGCGTGATGGCCGCATTATCGCCGTCGGCGACAGCGACGAGGTCAGGAAGGCGCTCAGTCCCGATGCCCCATCTGTCGACCTGCAGGGACGCGCGCTCGTGCCGGGGTTCTGCGACCCGCACAACCACTTCTCGATGACAACGTTCGAGCCGCGCTCGGTCGATTGCCGCACGCCGCCACTGGCCGGCAAGTCATCCGTGCTCGACGCGATCGCGGCCGCCGCCGACGGGAGCACTGCTGGTCAGTGGATCTGGGGGCTCGGCTACAACACGCGTGAAATGGGCGGGCTCGGCGACGACGTCATCCTGCGCTCGGAGTTGGACGAGGTCGCTCCGAACAACCCGGTCTGCGTGATGGACGCCTCGTATCACTCCTGTTACGCCAACTCGGCTGCCATGGCGCTCGTGGGGATCGGCCGCGACACACCAGACCCCCGAGGCGGGGAGATTTTGCGCGACCAGCACGGTGAAGCGAACGGCGTGCTGTGGGAGCGGGCGATGGACCCGGTCCATCACGCCTCAATGCGCTCCTACATCGACACGTTCGGGCCCGATGTTGTGGCTGGTCTGGTCGAGCAGAACGCGCGGCGCCACCTCTCGCACGGCATCACCAGCGTGGGCGACGCGCTGGTCATGCCCGAGAGCGCCGAGATCTATCGGCTCACCGACGAGCGCGGCCAACTGCCGATCGTGATCCACCAGATGCGCGGCGGGCCCGGATTCTTCGCCGCGCCCGAAGATGCCGCCGGCGGCGCGTTCATGGAGGACGATGTCTCAGACCGTCTGCGCGGCGGGATCGTCAAGATCTTCATGGATCCGGTCTGGCCCAGTCCGGCGATGACGATTTACCATGAGGACGACACGACGGAGGCTGCGGGCACGCCCTACTACGGGCAGGAAGAGGTCGATCACCTCGTCCTCGACGCGGCCTCGCACGGACTCCAGGTCGCGATCCACTGCATCGGCGACCGCGCCATCGATCAGGCGTTGAATGCCTTTGAACGCGCTCAGCGCGAGGTTCCCCGAGATGATCCGCGCTATCGGATCGAGCACTTCGCGTTCGGTACGTCGGACCAGATCGAGCGTTCGCAGTCGCTCGGCGTGATCATCTCGCACCAGCCGCCGTTCCTCAATGCGATCGGCGAGTTCTTCGAGACGCGGATCGCCGAGACAGGCGTCGATGCCGTGCCGCTCCCCTACCGCGCCATGCTGGATGCAGGCATCTTGGTCGCCTCGGGCTCCGACTTCCCCTGCGCCCCGGTCGAGCCGCTGCTTGGCCTGTACGGATTGGTCGCGCGGACCGCGCGCGACCGGAGTCAGGTCGCGGCGGATCAGGCAATCGCGCCGCTCGAGGCGCTGCGCACCTACACGCTCAACTCCGCTACCGCCATGTTCCGCGATCACGAAGTCGGCTCGATCGAGGTCGGCAAGCGCGCCGACCTGGTCGTCATGAGCCACGATCCGACGCTCGTGGATGCGGCATTCATCCAAGAGATTGTGGTCCAGCAGACTTACATCGACGGGGAGCTACAGTACGCCGTTTAGGCGCCTGATGTTCGGGTCTCCCCCCCGCACCGCGGGGGGGAGAGAATGGAGTGCGGTGCACCAGCAGACGTAATCACTAGCCTGAGCGTTCCGTCACGATCGTGTCCAGAAGGAGTCGAAGATGGAACTGCTATTCACCGGTGGGCGGGTGCTGACGATCGATGCGCTCGATCGAATCGTGACTGGCGTCGCCGTGCGCGATGGTCGGATCGTTGCGGTCGGCGACAGCGATGAGGCGCGAAGTGCGCTCGGACCCGATGCTACGCACGTTGATCTGCGCGGGCGGGCGCTAGTGCCCGGCTTCTGTGACCCGCACAACCACTTCTCGATGACCACGTTCGAGCCGCGCTCGGTCGATTGCCGGATCCCGCCGTTGGCCGGGAAGGCGGCCGTGCTCGATGCGATCGCCGCGGCTGCGGCAGGGAGTCCCGCAGGCCAGTGGATTTGGGGCTTGGGTTACCCGGCCCGGATCGTCGGCGACGACGGGGGACTGTTGCGCTCGGAGTTGGACGAGGTGGCCCCGAACAGCCCCCTCTGCGTGATGGACTCGTCCTATCACGCTTGTTACGCGAATTCGGCGGCGATGGCGCTCGTCGGGATCGACCGTGACACGCCCGATCCCAGGGGTGGAGAAATTCACCACGACGCTCAGGGTGAGCCGAACGGAATCTTGTGGGAGCGCGCGATGGACCCGGTCCACCACGCTTCGATGCGCTCCTATATCGACACGTTCGGGCCCGATGTCGTGGCCGGCCTCGTCCAGCAGAACGCGAAACGCCACCTCTCGCACGGGATCACCAGCGTTGGTGACGCGCTCGTCATGCCCGAAAGCGCGGAGATCTACCGGTTGACCGACGAGCGCGGGATGCTCCCGATCGTGATCCACCAGATGCGCGGCGGGCCGGGCTTCTTCGCCGCGCCCGAGGATGCGGCGGGCGGCGCGTTCATGGAGGACGATGTCTCCGACCGTCTGCGCGGCGGGATCGTCAAGATCTTCATGGATCCGGTCTGGCCCAGCCCGGCGATGACGGTTTGCCATGCCGACGGCTCCACGGAGCACGCGGGCATTCCCTATTACGGCCAGGAAGAGGTCGATCACCTGGTCTTGGACGCTGCGTCGCACGGGCTCCAGGTCGCGATTCATTGCATCGGCAACCACGCCATCGAGCAAGCGCTGAACGCCTTTGAACGCGCAATGCGCGAGGTCCCTCGCGACGACCCCCGCTATCGCATCGAGCACTTCAGCTTCGGGGTGGCGGAACAGATCGAGCGGGCGCACTCACTCGGGGTGATCCTCTCGCACCAACCGCCGTTCCTGCTCGCCACCGGCGATTTCTTCGAGAGCCGCACCGCCGAGGCGGGCATCGTTTCGCCGCCGATCCCGTATCGCGCGATGCTGGACGCGGGAGTGACCGTCGCCTCCGGCTCCGACTTTCCTTGTGCCCCGGTCGAACCGTTGCTCGGGCTCTTCAGCCTGGTGTCGCGCCGCGCGCGCGACGGCCGGGTGATCGCAGCAGACCAGGCGATCACGCCGCTCGAGGCCCTACGCACGTACACGCTGAACTCCGCCACCGCCATGTTCCGCGACCACGAGGTCGGGTCGATCGAGGTCGGGAAGCGCGCGGATCTCGTGGTGCTCAGCCACGATCCGACGCTGGTCGACCCGACGTTCATCCGTGAGATCTCGGTGCAGCAGACCTACGTCGATGGCGACCTGCAATACGCGGTGTAGCCAGGACGCGGTGTAGGCCGCTGGCGTCGCACTCTTGTAGCGGTCGGGGTCGCATGAGGTCATCGACTTCCCGCGCCCCAGCGTGGTGGACGCGCGCAAGTTCGACGGTGGTCAGATCGGGACGTAATCCAGGACAACCAGGCGCGCGAGTGGACGGGCTGCTCCACCAAGGCAGGCTCGTTCGCGTGTTAAGCTGCTCTCCCCAGGCCCCCGTAGCTCAGGGGATTAGAGCACTGGCCTCCGGAGCCAGGGGCGTAGGTTCGAATCCTACCGGGGGTACCACCGCTCGCCATCTCGCCTTGCGCGGCTCTCAACTGATGCTGGCGCACGCTGGTTGCATGTCGCGCCGGGAATCGGCGATGCCCCCAACAGCCTCCGGCCAGGCGTGTGATCTCGGCTCCGATGTCGAGATCACGATGCTCTCGCGCTCGGCTCGCGGAATTCGCTACCGTCAGCTCGCAGGATCTGGAGGATGCTGATGGACGAGGGACAGGCACGGATCGGGGCGGGCGCGGTCGACTTCTCGATGCGCTACCGCGACGACGTGATGGGCGACGAAGGACTGTGCATCGAGGTGCGCGGTGAGGTCGGGGGCGAAGACACCGAGCTCTTGCGCTTCGACTGCTTTCGCGTCGCGCCACACTATCACTACGGCCCGCAGGCGGGTGACGAGCGTGTGATGCTCGACCTCACGGCGGCGGGCGACTCGCTGGAGTGGACGCTCGGATGCTTCGAGCGCGGCCGGCTGCGCTCGATGCTTGAGCGCGCCGGCTACGACGCGGTCGCGGAGGCGCTGGATGAGAGCGCCGTCGCGTCGACAATCCCCGTCGTGGTCAGCACCGCCCACGCGCTCGTCGCGGCGCGCGCCAGCTAACGATCGAGACCCGTTCAGCCTCTGCGGTAGTCGGGCTGGGAGAGTTCGACTTCCAGACCGCCGGGCATGCGGAAGTGCGCTCAGCGTCCGTAGCCGGCTCGGAGCTGTCGAACATCGTGCGCACGCCGGTGATCATGCGGTCCTGTTCCCGCTCCCGGACGGCTCAACGGCCCAGCTGATCAGCATCCCGGTTGAGGGCGTGCGCCAGGTGGGCAGCCAGCCTGTGCTCGTGCGCTCGTAGAGATCGTCGAGACTGGCCTTGATGCGGGCCCGCGCCGCCTCAACGTCGCGCGGCTCGATCTCGGCGAGCGCGAAGTTGATCGCCGATTCCTCGTCGGTCGGTAGCTGCTCGGGCCAGGAGAAGTACTCGCCGAGCACGCGCACATCGGGCACGATGCCCAGGTCCCAGAGCACCGGCAGCAGCTCGCGGAAGCTCGGTGACGGCGCTTCGTCGACGCCCAGCGCCAGACGAAACAGCGATTCGTTCACGTTCGGCGGCGGCACGGTCCAGGTCAGCAACGCCGCGCGCCGGCGGGCCGCGCGGTGGATCTCCGCCAGGAAGGGCTCGATGTCCTCGATGAAATAGGTCACGTCGGCCGAAATCACGAGGTCGGCCTCGAGCGGCTGCGCGGGCGGCCAGCGCGACGCGACGGCCCGCGCGTTCTCGATGGCGTGCTCCGCGACACAGATCTCGAACTGCGCGCGCATCGAGGGCGAGGGCTCGACGTTGGTCAGCGAACGCGCCCGCACGGCGAGCGGCAGGCCGATGCGTCCGGCGCCTCCGCCGACCTCGATGATCGCGTCGTCCGCGTCGAGCAGCTCGATCAGCGCCGCGAGCAGCGGTTCCGGCTCGCGGCGGGGGTCGAAGCGATAGGTGTGCGCGTACAGCGCCCAGCGTTCCTCGCTCAGCGGCGTCGCGAGCGCCGCGCGTTGCGCCTCGTGCGCGCGGATCATCGCTGCGTAGCGCTCTGCCGCGGTCATACTCGCTCCTCCAGGGCAGCCAGCACGACGTCGCCGCGCGGCGACAGCTCGTAGCCGACCTCCAGGCTGATGGTCAGTCCCAGCGCCTTCAGCTTCCGGACATCGGATTTGAACCTGGGCGTCTCGCAGGCCTGCGCCGCGGCGAGATCGCCGGCGCGAGTGCCCGGCCGGCGCGAAATCGCCACGAGCTTCGCGGTTGTCCACGGTCCACGCTTCGAGCGTCCGTCCATCTTGGCGAGCCGCTGCACCAGGCTCTCCAGCGCCTCGTGATCGAGTTCGTCGTCAGCCTGCAGCCGCTTGCGCGGATCGACGTGCGGGCCCGCGAAGTGAAACGCGACGCGGTACAGCTGCGCGCCGCGGTCCGCCCGGCGCCGCTGGTTGCGCTCGATCGCCTCGAGCACAGCGGCCGGCGTTTCGAATCCCGCCGTCCGCGCATCCTCCGGCGTGATCGCATCGACCGCGATTTGGCTCACCTGATCGACCTCCACAGCTCCCTCGCCCACGCGGTAGCGGCCGCCGACGCGCGCCTGCGGGCGACGCCAGCGACGAAACGTCAGGGTCAGCTCGCCCGCGGCGATTCGTTGATAGTCGCGAACGCGGAACTGGATCGTGCCGCTCCTCCCCAGCACCCGCGCAGGCGCCCTTCGCAGGGGTCGGTGATAGCCTAGTTCGGCGCGCGCGCGGCTCGTCATTTGGCGCCGTCTGCAGGGGGTGTGAGTGGCATCACGGGGGGGACGCAGCGCCCGCAGGCGTCCGCAGCGGCTGGCCCGCCGGCGCGCTGAAACGCAGGGCTTCGACCGCGGCGGCAGCCGCCGTTCGATCTTCCGCTCGAAGTGGCTGCTGATCAGCTTCGGGATCGTCGGCACGGTCGCGCTGATCGTGCCGCTCGTCCTGATCGGCGGCAACAGCGGCCCGACGCTCGACCCCAATCAACCGCCGCCGGTCCGCCGGACGGCGGAAGAGATCGCCGCTGCCGACGCTCAGGCCGAAACGACACAGGCCGCCGCTCAGGCCGAGCCGGCGCTCACAGCGCAGAGCGACGAACCGCCGCCGCCCGAGCCCGCCGGCGAGAAGCCGACGTTCGACGCCCCGCCGGCGCTCGCGCTGGAGGACGGCGTGGACTACCGCGCCACGATCGAGCTGGAGAACGGCGTCGTCGAGATCGACCTCTTCGAGCAGGCGGCGCCGCTGCACGTCAACAACTTCGTGTTCCTTGCCGATCAGGGCTTCTACGAGGGCCTCACGTTCCATCGCGTGATTCACGACTTCGTCGCCCAGGGCGGCGATCCGACCGGCACGGGCACCGGCGGGGCGGGGTATACGCTGCCCGACGAGACGGGCGGCGACGGTCCGGTGGAGCGATTGACGCTCAACGCGACGGGAGTCATTTCGATGGCGCGCGGTCAGTTCGGCGCCTCGTCGTCGCAGTTCTTCATCACACTCGCACCCACGCCGCACCTCGACGCACAGAGTTTTACCGCGTTCGGTGAAGTCACGGCCGGCCTCGAGCTGCTCCAGAGGTTTGACGAGCGCGACGGGACCACACTGGCGGCCGGGCCGAGAATCGTATCGATCACCATCCAGAGAGCGCCGTAGGCGCAGGTACAGGACACGACTAGGGAAGGCAGGCAACATGGCCAAGTATTCGAAGCGACCCGAGATGGCGCTCAATGCCGAGAAGAGCTACTCAGCGAAGATCGAGCTGGCCGACGGCGGCGAGATCGAGCTTGAGCTCTTCGCCAAGGATGCGCCGGAAACCGTGAATTCCTTCGTGTTCCTCGCGCGCGACGGCTACTACGAGGGCGTCACCTTCCACCGCATCATCAAGGGCTTCATGGCCCAGGGCGGCGACCCCACGGGCCAGGGCACCGGCGGGCCCGGCTACAACATCCCGGACGAGGTCAACAGCAACAAGCACAACACCGAGGGCACCGTCGCGATGGCCAAGACCGCGGCGCGAAACTCAGGCGGCAGCCAGTTCTACATCACCTTCGAGCCGACGCCGTTCCTCGATAGCGACTACACGGTGTTCGGCCGCGTGACCTCCGGCATGGACGTGGTCCACGCGTTCGCCGAGCGCGACCCGCAGCGCGCCCGCCAGCCCGGCCCGGCGATGAAGTCGGTCACAATTACCGAGGCTTAGCCACAACGAAGCGCGAGCGCCCCAATGAGCCCGTCGTGAGTCTGCAGCAGCCGCGCATCCCGCCGATCGCCGTGGTGCTGCGCGTGGTCTCGATCCTGGGGATGGGCCTGACGGTGAGCGGCTTCGTGCTCGCGCTGGTCGGCGCCGAATGGTGGTGGGCGCTCGGCACCGCCCTGGGATTCGTCCCGTTCCTGGTGATGATGGCCGTCGTCGACCGGCTGATCCCCGACCCGAGCGCCTGGCAGCCCGCGCCACCATCCGACGACAGTGACGCTGACGCGTAGCCGACGGGTGGCCGGTGACCACAGACCTCGGCGACTCCCCTCGTCCGGGGGAGCGCGCCGGTTAGTCGTCGATGCGGGCGGTGGCGGAGCCTTTGACGACCTCTGCGCCGTCCTGGTTGACGGTGCTGACCGAGAGGTCGACCAGGCTGACGCCGTCTTCCTCGCGGATCGCTTCGACGGTGGCCTTCGCGGTCAACGAGTCGCCGGGCCAGACCTGGTTGACGAAGCGCACACCGTACTTGGTCAGGCGACCGTCGCCGACCAGGTTCGTCAGCATCTTGCCGGTCACGCCCATCGAGAGCATGCCGTGCGCGAAGACCGTCGGGTAGCCGGCGACCTTCGTGGTGAAGATCTCGTCGGTGTGCAGCGGGTTGTAGTCGCCCGAGGCGCCCGCGTACTGGATGATCTGCGTGCGTGAGAGGTTCTCGACGACGACTTCCTCGTGCGTGTCGCCCACGCTGAGTTCGCTCTTCGACAGCGCCATGTTGGCCTCCTCTATTCCACGATTCGCGACGTCTGCACGCCGACCGACCGCGCGGTCACGACGAGCACGTCGTCCTGGTTGTAGTACTCAGTGATGCTCTCGTTGAACTTGAGCGTGCCGCCGCGCCGGCCTTCGCGCTCCCACGACGTGCCGGGCTTGTCGACGGCGCGGAGCACATCGCCCGGCGCGATCGGGGCGTGGTACTCGTAGTGCTGCTCGGCGTGGAAACCGGTCCCGCCGCCGCCTCCGGGCGCACGCGTCACGCCGGTGGGCTCCTTGCCGGAGCCGAACCAGGGCTGCCCCTGCACGGGGCGCAGGTTGTAGCCCTCGGTGAACTGCGCGCTCGCCTGAACGAACGTCGGCGGCGGGATCACCTGGCCGGGCTCGGTCTCGGCGGCCGCGGATGCGTCGTGATAGATCGGGTTCGTGTCGCCGATCGAGCGCGCGAACAGCATGATGTGCCCGGCTTCGATCGGGAAGTGGTCAGTCGCCATCGAGTGCACCGTCCCTTCGCGTATCGGTCGATTTGCCGCGTCATTGTATCGCAAGCCCTGCCTAAGTCAGCCAGGTGCGGCTGTAGCCTGTCACGAGCCCCGTGTCGCGGGGGATCTGAGGGGGCCGGCAGCTATGGCGCAAGCATTTGAGGCGCTTCGGGTGGTGGAGCTGGCGGGCTCACACGCCGGCGCGTTCGCGGCAAAGATGTTCGCCGACAACGGGGCGCGCGTCATCAAGGTGGAGCCGCCGGGCGGCGATCCGCTGCGCACAGCGGGCGCGCTGTTGCCCCGCCACGCGCTCGGCGACGACGCGATCGGCTCGATCTGGGCCTACTGCAACACCAGCAAACAGGTCGTCGAGCTGGACTCTGAGACCGCCGCCGGTCGCTCCGAGATCGACCGTCTGCTCGACGTGGCCGACGTGATCATCGAGAGCAGCGCCCCTGATCGCCTGATCCCGACCACTGCGGGCCGCTCCGACGAGCGCGCTGTCAAGGTCTACATCTCGCCCTACGGGCTTGAGGGGCCAACGGCGCACTGGCGCTCGAACGTCTTCACCGACGACGCGGTGGGCGGGCACATGTACCTGAACGGCGAGCCCGACCGCGAGCCGTTTCGCCGCCAGGGCCGCCACACCGAGTATTCGGGCGGCATGTACGGCTTCGTCGGCGCGATGTCGGGGCTGCTCGCGCGCGAGCTGATCGGGCTGGGCCAGACGGTGGAGATCGCGCACATCGAGTGCATGGTCGCGATGCACCAGCACACCACCACGATGTGGACGCACGCCGGCCACGTGCTGATGCGCGAGGGCAACACCCAGCCGGGCATGTGGCACCCCGCCGGCGTCTACGAGTGCCAGGACGGCCATGTCTTCCTCTGCCACGCCGGCGGCGCGAAGCTGATCCCCTTCCTGCAGGCCGCCGGCCTGGGCGACCTGCTCGAAGACCCGCGCTTCGAGACCGATGTGGCCCGCGGTAGCCACAAGAAGGAATTCAACGAGGCGATTCGGCCCTGGCTGATGTCGCACACGGTTGAGGAGATCTGCGAGCTCGGCGTCGCCACCTTCTCCCCGATGGGCCCGGTCTGGGACACGCACCAGTTCCTCGCCGACCCGCACCTCGAGGCGCGCGACTATCTGCGGCCGCTCGACGCCGACCGCGGTGACGAGCTGATCCCCCGCGGTCCCTTCCGGATCACCGGCGCGGAGGCGACTCCGCGCCCCACCCGTCGACTCAACGAGGCAGGCTTCGCGGCGTTCGTGGCGGAGCCGCCGCATGAGCCGGGAGCGCAGACGGAAGAGCTCGCCGACGGCCCGCTCAGCGGCGTCCGCGTGCTCGACCTGACCCGCGTCTGGGCGGGCCCGCTCGCCGGCCGCCTGCTCGGCGATCTCGGCGCCGACGTGATTCACATCGAGTCGCCCTGGAATCGTGGCGCGTTCGAGGCCCCGCCCGGCATCGTCGAACTCACCCACCTGTTTCCCGACAACGAGCTGGGCGAGCGGCACTGGAACCGGGTCGGCGGATTCAACAAGCTCGCCCGCAACAAGCGCGATGTGGTGATCGACATCGCCGATCCGCGCGGCAACGATCTCTTTCGTCGGCTGCTCGCCGAATCCGACGTGATTCTGGAGAACTACAGCCCGCGCGTGATGCCCCAATGGGGTCTCGACTTCGAGTCGCTGCTCGAGATCAATCGCTCGATCATCCACACGGCGATGCCCGGATATGGCGCCAAGGGCCCCGGTGCGAATCGCGTGGCATTGGGTCCCGTGATCGAGGCGGCGACCGGCATGACGATGATGTCGGGCTACGCCGACACCGGGCCCTACCGCTCCGGCGTGGCCTGGCCCGACCCCGTCTCGGGCATGAGCGCCGCCGCGGGCACGCTCGTCGCGCTCTGGCGTCGCGCGACCTCACACGGTCGCGGACAGCAGGTCGAGACGGCGATGCTGGAGTCGATGGGCAGCTTCGCCGGCGATGAGCTGCTCTCCGCGCAGGTGCTCGGCGGCCCGCCGCCGCGGCGCGGCAATCGCGAGCCCGGCGTCGCCCCGCAGGGCGTCTACCGCTGCTCGGGTCACGACCGCTGGATTGCGATTTCGGTGACCGCGGACGCGGAGTGGGAGGCGTTGTGCGAGGTCGCCGGCCTGGCCGACGAATGGCGCGGGCTCAAGCTCGACCAACGCGAGGCGCAGCAGGACGAGATCGACGCCGCGATCACGCGTTGGTCGCGCAGCGAAGAGCCCTGGGGCGCGGTGCGACGGCTACAGGCGGCCGGCGTGGTCGCGGGCGTGCTCTGCGATGCGCGCGACCTGCTGGAGAGCGAGCACCTCGGCGCGCGCGACTACTGGGCGCTGCTCGACCAGGAAGACACCGGTGCGCTTCGCTATCCCGGTTGCCCCGTGCGGCTTAGCCGCACGCCGGCGAGCTATCGCCTGGCCCCGCCGATGTTCGGCGAGCACAACGACGTCGTACTGAGAGAGATCGCCGGGGTCAGTGAGGACGAACTGGCGGCGCTGCGCGCCGCTCGGATCGTCTGCGACGAGCCGCCGCGGATGAGCTCGGCATGAGCTGAGTTGGGGCTGTGCTGGTCGGGGTGGGCGGATTCGAACCGCCGACCTCACGGCCCCAAACCGCGCGCTCTGCCAGGCTGAGCTACACCCCGCTCGCAATCGAGCTACCGGCAACGCTACACGCCGTCGGCGCTAGTCGACCTGCAGCTGCCCGACGATCTCTGAGAGCTGGTGTACGCCTTCGCGCTCGCACCACTCCGTGATCTCGTCAACCACCCGCAGCGCCGCCCACGGGTCGCGGAACGACGCCGTACCGACCTGCACGGCGCAGGCCCCGGCGAGCAGGAACTCGATTGCGTCGCGACCGTTCGTGATGCCCCCGCAGCCGATCACGGGAATCTCGACCGCCCGCGCCGTCTCCCAGGTGAGCCGCAGCGCCAGCGGCTTAATCGCCGGGCCGGTCAGGCCCGCGACGGTGCGGTTGGTCCGGGGCCGCCGCTTCTCGATGTCGATCGCCATGCCGACGAACGAATTGGCCACGCAGATCGCGTCCGCGCCGGCGCGCTCGACCGCCGCGGCGATCTCGCCGATGTTGGTCACGCCCGGCGTGAGCTTCACGATCATGGGAAGGCTGGTCGACGATCGCACCGCGTCGGTCACGGCCGCCGCCGCCGCAGGATCGCGGCCGAACTCGATCCCGCCGACATCAAGGTTGGGGCAGGAGATGTTGACTTCGAGGCCGGCCACCCCGGGGGCGCCGTCGAGCGCTTCGGCCAGGCGCGCGAACTCGCCGACCGTGTCGCCGAGCATGTTGACCACCACCGGCGTGTCCCAGGTCTCCCAGACGGGTGCGACATCGTGCAGGAGCCGCGCCACGCCGATGTTCTGGAAGCCGATGCTGTTCAGCATCCCGGCCGCCGTCTCGACGATCCGTGGGTTGGGATTGCCGCGCCGCGGGCGCAGCGTGACGCCTTTTGAGACGATCGCGCCAAGCCGCGAGAGGTTGAAGACGCGCGCGAACTCGAGGCCGTTGCTAAACGTGCCTGACGCCGTCATCACCGGATTGCGCAGGAGCAGTTCACGCTTCGCCTGCGGGGCGAGATTGACGGAGAGATTCGGTCGGGTGGTGGTATCAGCGGGCATCGGATTGGCGGAGGCGTAGTCTAACGCGGCGCGCCCGCCGTCCGACTTAGTTCGCGTCTTCGCCGGCGCGGCGGCGGCGGTTCGTGATCCCCATGTCGTTCCAGCGGGAGCGGCCTTCGTTGCGATCCCAGATGGAATCTTCCGAGGAGTTGCGGAACTCGCGGGACTCGCCGCACGAGGAGCACGTCCCAATGCTGAGCGGGCCGTTCGGCGACTCGATCAGCCAGTGGTGGTTGTGCACGGCCTCAGCGGTCGCGGTTCGGCGGGTGCGCTTCTTGGTCGCAGTCCCGCCAACTGTTCCAGTTGCCCCACTTACCTTTGTGGCCATCATCCATCCTCCAGAGGGAATTCAGCGCGGCTGTTGACGCAGCCGCTGCTCTCGATTCCCATGCACGGATCACGCTAGGTAGCGAATCAGCGGCACACAACAACGCACTTAACGCGGGGGTTCGCATCGTGTAAAGCCTGACACGCGCTACCTGTCGACAGATGCGCAGGTACCCACTGCGCCGCGTGATCTGCGCTGTGATTGGCTTAACGCCCGCCGCATGCGCCCGGTTCCCGGCCAGCAGCGCGTCGCTGCGAGCGTCCAACGGGGCTGGGGCGCTAAGATGATCACGACCACATGGTGATCGCTCGGGACATTCGGCATCTCCACACACACTTCACAGGTCGAGGGACTGTCGCCGCTCGCGGCGGTCCCTGCAACGCTGCGCGGAGGCTGAGCTGACGTGGTCTGGCGCCGAGTCACGGGCAGAGATCGGAAGGACGCCGGGGTGACGCTGACGAACGAAGCGGTGTACGACGCGATCCGGCGAGTGCGTGATCCGGAGCTTCAGCGCGACCTCGTCAGCCTGCGGATGCTGGCCGCCACCACCGTCGAGGGCGACGCCGTGAAGCTGCAGCTCACCGCGCCCTACCACTCCTACGGATCGCGCGAGACGCTGGAGCGCACGCTCAGCGAGGCGCTGCGCGGCGTGGGGGCCGCCGATGTTTCGTTCGAGTGGTCAGTGGTGGTACCGGCCTGGGAGGGCTCGGGCGACAAGCCCGCGATCGGCGGCGTCAAGAACATCATCGCCGTCGCATCGAACAAGGGCGGCGTTGGCAAGTCGACGGTGGCGACCAATCTGGCCGTGGCGATGGCGGCCCGCGGCGCGAAGGTGGGCCTGGTCGACGCCGACGCGACCGGCCCGAACCTGCCGACGATGTTCGGGCTGCCGGCGGGATTCCAGGCACAGAGCGAGCAGGGCCTGCATCCGATTGAGCGCCACGGTGTGCGGCTGATCTCGCTCGGCTTCCTGCTGCCGGCAGGCGCGCCCGTGGTCTGGCGCGGCCCGATGATCGGTTCGGCGGTCAAGCAGCTGCTGCACGATGTCGAATGGGGCGACATCGACTACCTGCTGATCGATCTGCCGCCGGGCACGAGTGACGCTTCGATGTCGTTGGCGCAGGAGGCGCCGCTCGCGGGGGCGGTCGTGGTCTCGACCCCGCAACAGGTGGCGCTGGAGGATGCAAGCAAAGCAGTGACGATGTTCGAGAAGCTCAACGTGCCGGTCTTCGGCATCATTGAGAACATGTCCTGGTTCATCACGCCCGATACCGGACAGCGGGTGGAGATCTTCGGGCATGGCGGCGCGCGAGTCGCCGCCGACGATTTGGAAATCGACTTTCTGGGCGAGGTTCCGCTCGCCACCGAGGTACGCGCCGGCGGGGACGATGGGCGACCGATTGTCGCCTTCGAACCGGAAAACCCGGCGGCTGTCGCGTTCGTTGAGATCGCGGCCACGGTGGAGCGCAAAGCGGCAGCGGCAGCGCTGCTGCAATCGCCCGTATCCGTACTCTGAAGGAGCACGACCAATGCCACGACTTCTGGGACGCTCATTGTCCCGCCGAAATACCGCCACCGAAGAGGCGGAACCGACCGAGCGCAGCTCCAGCGGAGCAGAGTCACCCGCGCCTCGCCGGCCCTCCACGCGTCGCCGCCGATCCGGCGCGACCGTGAGTACGGAGCCACCGATGGCCGGCGAATCCGCCGAACCGCGCGGACGCCGTCGCTCGAGCCCGCCGCCTGCGCGGAACAACGGCGCGACGGCCGCCCAACCGGCCGCCCAGCACACCCCGCAGCCGGCCGCCAACGAGCGGAAGCCCTCGCGGCGTCGCGGCGGTCGGCGCGGCTCCTCCGATTCCACGCCCGAGGACCCGATGCTCGCCGCGATGCAGCGCCAGACCGACCTGCTCGAACGGCAGGCGCAGCTGATTGAGACGCAGCAGCTGGCGATGACACGTCTGACCGACGCCATGCTCGGCGCCCGCCGCGGCGGCGTCGCCACGCACGGCGCGCAAGTCGAGGTCCAGCCGCGGCTGGCGATCTTCGTCGACGTGCCGAACATTCTCTACGCCGCCGAAGCCACCAACGTCGAGCTGAACTGGGGCAAGGTGGCGTCGTTCCTCTCCGAGGGCCGCACGCTGGTGCGGGCGATCGCCTACGCGCCGATCTCCGATGATCCGAATGAGCGCACGGAGAACGAGCGCTTCGTCGTGCCGTTCCTCGAGCACGGCTACCGGATCGCCACGAAGCCGCTCAAGCGCTTCCGCGGCGGCAGCGTCAAGGCCAACTTCGATGTCGAGCTGGCGATCGACGTGCTCACGATGGCCGACCGCGTCGACGTGATCGTGCTGGTCTCGGGCGACGGCGACTTCCGCCGCCTGGTCGAAATCGTCGGCTCGCGCGGCGTCCGAGTTGAGGTCATGGCGTTCGGCCAGAGCACCTCGCAGGACCTGCGCGTGGTCGCCGACCGCTACATCGACATCGCTGGCTACATCCCCGAGCTGAGCGGGCGCGCGTAGCGCTGCGGTCGCCAGATACGGAGCGGGCAGCCACAAGAGCTGCCCCTACAGGAGCGCTGGATGTCCGTGTAGGGGCAACCCTTGTGGTTGCCCCTACACGTTCAGCGTTACGAACGCGTCAATCGCAGCGCAGCAGGTCGCCCATGCGCCGCCTATGTGGTGTGAGACCGGTCATCCCGCCGAATCGGGATGTTGAGACGGGCTCCTACAGGTGGGTGGCGACGCCTGGCGCTCGGTTGCGCAGCGGTCCGTTGCGACGGGGAGCCGGGGCTAGGAGGCCGCGAAATAACGCTTGCCGTCTGCCCGGGCGGCGCGGCCGAGGCCGGGAAACCTGAAGTGGCCCGAGGCGATCAGGGCGTTCTCGGCCTCGATCCGGTCGAATAGCGCGTGACGGCTAACCGTTGACGTAGCGGTGTCGACATCGGCGCTCGGGCACCAGTCGGTCTCGGTCAGCTGCACCATGTGGTGGGCGGCGTCGCCGATCAGGTAGGCCGCGTCGCCGTCGCTGTTGACGGCGAAGGAGACGTGCCCGGGCGTGTGACCAGGCGTTGGGATCGTCACGACTTCGCTGGTCAGCACGTGTTCGCCCTCAACCAGGTCGACCAGTCCGTCGTCGACGAGCGGGCCGAGCACGTTGTCGTAGCCGGCCGCGGCGCGGAGCTCGTCGGTGCTCGTCCAGTAGTCCCATTCGGCCTGCTGGATGATGTGCCGTGCGTTGGTGAACAGCGGCTTGGGGTCGCCATCGACGTCCGTGGTGTTCCAGCCGGTGTGGTCGAAGTGCAGGTGGGTGAACGCGACGACGTCGATGTCGTCGGGCGACACGCCGGCTTCGCGCATCACGTCGGGCAGGGCGGGTGTTGCCTTCGCCGGAAAGTCGTTCGGCCGACCGCCGATGCCGCTGTCGACCAGGATCGTCGTGCCCTGGCTGAGGACCAGCCAGGCGCCAAGGTTGAGCGTGAGGTTGCCGTCGTCATCGAGCAGTTCGCCGTAGTCGTCCCAGTCGGACGCATCGGTGGTGGTGAAGAAGGCGGTGGGCGGCATTGCGGCCCACGAATCCTGCAGGGCGATGAGTTCGGCATTGCCGATGTTGACGCGATGGATCGGTCCCATGAGGAGGGCCTCGTTTCGTTGTGAATGTGGTCGCGGCGAGGTTAGCGGATGCCCGTCGCAGCGTCGCCGATGCGGTACGACTCGTCGAGCAGCTCGATCGCGTGCGCGCTGCGGCTGGAGAGCGTGCCCTCAGTGTCGAAGCGCGCGATCCCCGCGTCGAGCTGCAGCATGCAGCCCGGATTGGCGGTGCAGACCTGCTCCGCGCCCGTCGCGAGCACGTCTTCCATCTTCTCGGCGAGCACTCGCTGCGAGATGTCGGCCTGCATGATCGAATAGATGCCTGCGCTGCCGCAGCAGCGGTCGGGCGTGCGCATCTCACGCAGCTGCAAGCCGGGAATCGAGCCGAGCAGCTGTCGCGGCGCTTTGCGCACATTCTGCGCGTGCGAGAGGTGGCAGGAGTCCTGGTAGGTCACTGCGCGATTCAGCGCGCCGGTGGGTGTTGTGAAGCCGATCTCGACGAGATATTCGTGCACGTCGCGCACGCGGTTGGCGAAGTCGGCGGCGCGCCCCGCGTAGGCGGCGTCGTTGCGCATCAGGTGGCCGTATTCCTTCAGATGCGAGCCGCAGCCCGCTGCATTGATCAGGATCGCGTCGGGCGGCGCTGCACCGTCGGGCAGGAAGGCGTCGATGTTCTTGCGCGCGAGTTGACGCGCCAGCTCAACATCGCCACCGTGCGCGTGCAGCGCTCCGCAGCAGACCTGTTCGTTGGGCGCGGAAACTGCGACGCCGTTGCGCGCGAACACGCGCACGGTCGCGCGGTGCGTCTCCGGGTAGGCCAGCGGCATCATGCAGCCGGTCAGCAGGTTGGCGTTGAGCCGGACGGGCTCTGTGGGTCGTTCGCGCGCGGCCTCGGCGTTGTTGTAGAACCGGTCCCGCGCGTCGGGCGAGAGCCCCTCGATATTGGCGAGTGCGGGCGACAGACGTCGCAGCAGGCCGCTGCGGCGCACGAGCGCCTGCAGCCCGCTGAGCTGGAACAGCTTCAGCCCGTAGCCCGCGAGCCGCATCCGCCGCGGCGAGGGGAAGACCCCGCGCATCACGATGTTCCAGACGATCCGTCGCCTCCGCGGCCAGCGCTGCTGCGCAAAGGCCTCCGCGCGGGTCGCCTCCATCAGCCGGCCGTACGGCACCTTCGAGGGGCAGGCCGTCTCGCATGCGCGGCACTGCAGGCACTGGTCGAAGTGCTGCTGCACGCGCGGCGTCCAGTCGACGCGGCCCGTGTCGAGCGCGCGCATCAGCGCGATCCGACCGCGTGGCGAGTCGGTCTCGATCCCGAGGTCGAGGTACGTCGGGCACGCGTTGAGGCAGAAGCCACAGTGCACGCAGAGCCCCAGCTCGTGCTCGTCGGGCCGGTCTTCGGTCAGCCAGATCGGCTCGCCTGCTGTTGGTGGCGTGTGGAGTTGGGTCATATGCCGTCGACGTAGCGTCCCGGGTTGAGGATGTGTTGTGGGTCGAATTCGTCCTTGACGCGATGCATCAGCCGCGCGCCGGGCCCGGCCGGCCCCCAGATGTCGATCAGCCGCTTCAGTTCGAGAGGGGCCTTGTCGATCGTGAGGATGGCCCCCAGCGGTTCGAGCGCGGCGCGAGCCGCTTGTAGATTTCTCGCCGCGTCGGCTACATCGTTGCACGGCGCGTCGACGAACAGAAGGCCGGAGTCGGCCGCGCCGATCCAGCGCTCGGCGCCGGGGACATGGCGCGCGAGTTCGCGCCGCGCGTCGCCCAGCGAAGCGGGTCGCACGCCGAGCCGCAATCGGAGCTGGTCGTCGGCCGTGGCGAGCTCGAGGTCGAGGATTGCCTGCCAGATTTCGATCACGCCGTCGGGCGATGGCCGACCGCCGGTGGCGCCGGCGTTGCGCGCGGCTCGCGCGGCGCTGTCGAGCGTCTCGAGCACTGACTGTTCCAGCCCGGACATGCGTAGCACGACGGCCGCTGTCCCCGGCGCGAGATCGAGCTGCGCGGATGCCAGCGCGCTCACCGAGGCCGCAGACACGGCGACGGCAGCCTGGAGCGACGGCTCTGCCTGGCCGGCGGCTCGCGCCGCCACGAGGGCCGCCGGGAAGTCCTCGGCGGCGAGCACCACCATTTGGTCGCTGGTCGGCAGCGGGCGCAGCTTGAAGGTCAGCTCCACGATCACGCCGAGCGTGCCGAGCGAGCCGCAGAAGAGTTTCGGCAGGTCGTAGCCGCTGACGTTCTTGACGACGCGTCCCCCGCCCTTGATCGGAGTGCCGTTGGCGCGGACCATGTGCATCCCGATCAGCCAGTCGCGCGGGTAGCCGAACGCGGTCCGCCGCAGCCCTCCGCGACCGACCGCGATCACTCCGCCGACGGTCGCCCGTTCGAAGCGGCCGTGGTCGAGCGGCACAAACTGCCCGTTCGCCGCCAGCGTCCGCTGCAGGTCCGCGAGCGGCATCCCGGCCCCGATGGTGATCGTGAAGTCGTTGGGCTCGTAGTCGACGACTCCGTCGAGCCCGGTCAGATCAAGCGCGACGTCGTATCGCTCGGGCGGCATCCCAAGCCCGGTGAGCGTGGCGCCCCCGATCGGAGCGACGGCGAGGTTGTGCTCTGATGCCAGCGCCAGCGTCGCTTCGACGTCAGCCGGGGAGCTGGGGCGGACGGCGATGCGCGGCGGCTGGTCGTTGAGTTGGTAGTGGGCATCTAACGGGTCGACGACCGCGTCGCCCAGGGCGGCGGAGATGGCGTCCGGGGAGGAAGTGGTCATGGTGAGCTTTAGCAGGGAGTGGGTTCGATACCGGCGACGTGATTAGAGGGACCTGTGGTGGTTGAAGTTTACTGCCGTTCGTTCGTCGACCGTGACGGCAGCGAGGAAAAGGTCGAAGTCCACGGTCAGTAGAGGGCGATTTTCGGAAACGACTTTCAGCAACGTGGCATCGGTCAATCCGAGCCGTTCAAAGCGGGGATGCTGAGCGGCATCTTTGCTCCGCACGATGATTTCTTGGCTACGTTCTATCAGCTCACGAAGCTTCCGGAGGAGTGCCGAGCGTTCTGGCTCCCCGTGCTGGCTGAGCAGATTCGACGTTTCGGTGAGTGTGTTCGGCGTCACGTGGACGACGCCACCGCCGAGGTCGATCAGTTCCGTCAGCAGGTCGAAGTCATCCGTCGAGTATCCGGCGAGCCGGCGGTGCTTCGTGATGATCGCGGGATCGGTAATTCCGGCGACGAACAGCACAAGCAGGCCGGAGTCGACGAAGAATCCGCTCGGCGGCATGGCGTGAGGATTGGGCGCTAGGACTGGGCGCTGAGCAGACGATCTTCGATAGAGGTGAGTTCCCCGTCGAGATTCTTGATTCGGACCACTTTGAACGATCTGTTGCGGTACAGCTCGGACGTGACGGCCGCGGTGAAAGCGCTGTTAGCGGTCCAGGCTCGGTTGAATCCGATCGTCACGCGCCATTCCTCGCGCGCTGAGTCAAAATCGACCTCCTCAAGGCCAATGCGAGTGATGTCTTCGTCTTCAAAGATGTCAGCGATGTGCGCCTTGGCGGCGTGAACCGCTTCTCTGACGTTCATTGTGGGTCTCCTCGGGACGGAAGTCAGACTATCCCGATCGTGTGCGCGGCGCGGTGCTCGGTCAGACGAACGCCTTCGGGCCGAATCTGGCGATGGCTTGTTGGGCGTTTGGGCCGGAGGCTTCGCCGCAGCCGTGGCCGGAGGGGAAGATCTTGCAGGGGTTGAAGTTGTCGGTCGCTCCGAACGCCTGCCGCAGGCCCTTCATCGCCGTCATGTCCGCTTCGGTGAAGATCCAGGGCAGATAGTCGCGCTTCTCGTGGCCCACGCCGTGCTCGCCGGTGATCGCGCCGCCGGAATCGACGCAGACGCGCATGATCTCGCCGCCGGCCTCAAGCACGCGCTCGGTCGCGCCGGGCTCGCGCTCGTCGAACAGCAGGCAGGGGTGCAGGTTTCCGTCGCCGGCGTGGAACATGTTCGCGACCGGCAGGCCGTAGCGGTCGGCGATCTCATAGACCGAGTCGAGCACGTCGGGCAGCTTGGTGCGCGGCACCACGCCGTCGAGCAGGTAGTAGTTGGGCATGATCTGGCCCAGCGCACCGATCGCGCCCTTGCGGCCGGCCCAGAGCCGCTCGCGCTCCTCGGGGTCGGTCGCGGAGCGGATCTCGCGCGGCTCGAAGCGGCGCAGGATCGATTCGACGATCCCACCCTCAGCGGCGACCTGCGACGGCGGGCCGTCGACCTCGACGAGCAATACGGCCTCCGCATCGAGCGGGAAGCCAGTGTGCAGCACGGGCTCGATCGCAGCGATGGTGGTCTTGTCGATCATTTCGAGCGCAGCGGGAACGACGCCTGAGGCAACGACCGCGCTCACGGCGTTGCTGGCTTCCCGGACCGAGTCATAGATCGCGAGCAGTGTGCGCACGGAGCTGGGTTTGGGCACCAGCCGCACGAGCGCCTCCGTGACGATCCCCACCGTGCCCTCGCTACCGACCACGCAGCCGACGAGGTCGTAGCCGGGCTGGTCGCGGGTCGCGTCGCCGATCCGCTGTACCTCGCCATCAGGGGTCACCAGCGTCAGCTCGAGCACGTGATTGGTCGTCGTGCCCCAGGCGAGCGTGTGCGGGCCGCCGGCGTTCTCGGCGACGTTGCCGCCGATCGTGCAGGCGCGCTGGCTGCTCGGGTCGGGCGCGTAGGCGAGGCCATAGGGCTCGACCGAGTCGCCGAGGTCAAGGTTGACGACGCCCGGCTGCACGCGCGCGGTCTTGTTCTCAACGTCGATCTCCAGGATCCGGCGCATCCGGTTCATCCCGAATACCACCCCGCCCTTGGTTGCGAGCGCGCCGCCGCTGAGGCCCGTGCCGGCCCCGCGCGGCGTGATTGGCACGCTGTGCCGATTGCAGATCTGCATCAGCGCGACGACATCGTCAGTCGTGGCAGGCAGCGCGATCGCTTCGGGCTTGCCGCGGTCGATCGTTGCGTCGTACTCGTATACGAGCAGGTCTTCGGCCTGCCAGACGACGGCTTCTGCGCCGATCGCGTCGATCAGCTCGCGGACGAGGGGAGAGGGTCGAGTCATGGATGCCTCTTTACGAAGGCAATGATAACGCGGCGGTCAGGCCGGTCCGACGACCCGTCGCAGCAGGAAGTCGATCACGGCGTCGTTGAATCGCTCGGGTTGCTCGAAGTAGACGGAGTGCCCCGCCTCGGGGACGACGACGTACTCGCTGCCCGCCATCGCCTGGTGCGAGGCGAGCATCGCGCCGGCCGGCACGATCCGGTCGTGCTCGCCGACGATGAACAGGATCGGGATGTCGAACTGCCGCAGCATCGGCATGGTCGATCCGCGCCAGGTGGCGAGACCCGGCGTGGGCGCGAGGAAGGTAGGGGGGCGGGGCGGGTTCCAGCCGTTCATGCGCCGGTAGAGCCACGCGAGCTGGGGTCGATCACGCTCGGTGCTGGGGGCGAGGGCGCGTTGGCGCAGCGTCTGCCCGCGCACCTCTTCGTAGTGCCGCGCCTGGATTTCGCGGACCTCGTCGTTGACCAGCCCCGCGAGCGTGCCGGAGAGCACCAGCGCGCGGATGCGGCCCGGGAAGAGCATCGCGAACGGCGTCGCGGTGCGGCCGCCCATCGAGTGGGCGAGCATCGCGAACTCGTCGATGCCGAGATGATCCAGCAGCGCGTGCAGGTCGAAGGGGAAGGCGCGCCGGCCGGGGCCGCCCGGCACATCGCGGCTGAGGCCGAAGCTGCGATGGTCGAACGTGACGACCCGGAAGTGCTCGGTGAACGCCGGCACCTGCTGCCACCAGACGAGATGATTGCCGCCCGCGCCGTGGGCCAGCACGAGCGCGGGGGCGTCATCACGGCCGTGGCATTCGTACCAAAGGTCGATCTCGTTGCAGCGCAGATAGGGCATGCGTCGGACGTGCCGCTCAGGCGCGCGCGGCGGCGCTGATCACCATCTCGAGCGCGCGGACGGCGGTCAGGCGCTTGTTGCCCTCGCGATCCTCAGTCCACACGTGGCGCTCCGCGGCGACCGCGTCGCCGGGGCCGACGGTGGCGATCCAGACGGTACCGACGGGGCGTGCCTCGGACCCGCCGGTGGGCCCGGTGATGCCCGTCTCGGCCACGCCGATGTCGGCCTTCAGCGTGTCACGGACGCCGCGCGCCATGGCGACGGCGGCCGCTTCGGAGACCGAGCCGTGCTCGCGGAGCAAGTCGCGGCTGACGCCGATCAGGTCGATCTTGGGATGATTGTGGTAGGGCGACGCGCCACCGATCCAGGCCCGGCTGCAGCCCGCAATGTCGGTGATCCAGTGTCCGATCAGGCCGCCGGTGTCGGTTTCGGCCGTCGCGAAGGTCAGCTCGCGCTCAACGAGCGTGTCAACGACCTCTTGGGCCAGCGCTTCCGCCACTGCTCAGTCCTCTGCTCAGTCCTCGTTGCCCGCATGTGAATCCCACTTGAAGACCAGGATCAGGATGAACGTGACGAGCACGAGGAAGGGCCCGAGCATCACTGCGAATTCGAACCATTCTTCCGAGCCGAAGTTGTTGACGCCGGTGCCGCCTTCGTCGGGCGCGGCCTGCGGCGCGATGTCTACGGTTGAGCTGTCGGGCGTCGCGTCTGCGGCGAGAGCGCTGCCTGTGTCGTACACGCCGACGGCAGCGACGGTGATGCCGGCCAGGACCAGTACGAGCGCGAGACGCCCGACGCGCTCGGCGATTGCTGAAACCATCTTCATCGCGGCTGCTCCTCTTGGATGAGCGCTACTCGAGCGCGCCTGCTGCGCTCAGCGCGTCGATCTGCTGCTGATCGTAGCCCAGCATGCGGCTGAGCACGAAGTGGGTGTCTTCGCCGAGCCGCGGCGACGGCGAGATGATCGCGGCGGGGGTTTCGGAGAGCTTCCAGGGTGGCGCGAGGACGGTCCGCTGGCTGACCTCGGCCGGGCGGATCGGCACGCCGCCGGAGCGGGCCGCGAACTGTTCTGAGGCGTGAATGTCTGCGCCCCACATCGACGGGCTGGCCGGCACGCCGGCGCTGAGCAGCGCCGCGGCCGCAGCCTCAGCCGACTGCTCGCTGGTCCAGGCCTCGATCGGCGCTCGCAGCTCGTCGCGGTGCTTCCAGCGGCGCAGGCCGGTGGCGAAGCGCGCGTCGCTGCGGAGATGATCGAGCCGCGCGACATCGCAGAGCGCGTCCCACTCGGCGTCGTTGCGGCACGCGATCGCGACCCAGGCAGTCGCGCTGTCGCGCTCGCCTGCGCCGTTGGGCTCGTAGATCGAGGCGCAGCGGAAGACATCGTGCGGGGCCCAGGCGCGGTGGCCGTTGCCAAGGCGTTCGCCGTCGTCGCCGAGCAGCGAGACGCGCAGGAACTCCTCGCCGATGTGCATCGCGATCGCCTCGCGCGAAGACGCGTCGACGAACTGACCGCGACCGGTGCGATCGTGATAGTGAAGCCCGGCCAGCATCGCGAACGCTGCGGCAGTCCCAGCGCGCAGGTCGATCGAGCCGCCCATCGTGAGCGGCGGTTCGTCCGGTGAGCCGGAGAGATACGCCAGCCCAGCCAGCGCCGCGAAGGTCGGTGCGTAGCCGGTGTAGTTGCGCTCCGGCCCCGAGGCGCCGAGCGCGCTGGCGGAGACCAGCACGATGTCCTCGCGCTGCTCGCGCAGCGCCTCGTAGCCGAGGCCGAGTTTGTCGAGCGTGCCGGGCCGGAAGTTGTCGATCGCGCCGTCAGCCGTCTTGGCGAGGTCGCGGATCACCTGAGTCGCGCCCTCCTGCTTGAGGTTGAGCTGAATCGAGAGCTTGTTCAGGTTGAGCTCGTTGAACATCGGGGCCTGATTGACGCCACCTTTGAACGCGCCCATCGCCAGCGAGCGCTGGCGACTGTGATCGATCCGCGTGCTCGACTCAACCTTGATCACCTCGGCGCCGAGCAGCGCGAGCAGCATCGCCCCGTACGGACCCGCCCAGGCCCAGGTGAAATCAATGATCCGCCGGCCTGCGAGTGGGCCCGGGTGGGTCGGCGGCTGCAGCGGGAAGTGTCCGTTGCTGGTCATCCGATCACGCCTGCTCGCCGGGCCTGCGCCGCGCTCCAGGGGGCCAGTGCGCCGGCGGTGATTTCGGTGGTCGCTTCGCCGAGCTGCGGCGCGGCCGTGCGCGCGGCGCGCGGAGTCTCGGTCCAGATGGCCGCGAACTGGCTATAGGTAGCGGGCCCGGCGACGGGATGCTCGATGGTCTCGAAGTACGACCGCAGCTGCTCCTGCTCGGAGACCATGACCTCGGACGGTCGCAGCACCGGTCCCGCCGGTGCGCTCTGGTCCTGCAACAGGCGGTAGACCTCGTCGCGGGTGCGTACGCCGGCCCACTCGTCGATCGCGGCGGAGGCCTCGTCGACGATCTCGATTCGGTCGCGGAGCTCGCCGTGCTCGTCATAGGCCCAGTCGGGATCGCCCATCGCGCGCAGCAGGCCGGTCCACTGGTGGGGCTGCGGTGTGACGGTGATCACGTGTCCATCGGCGCAGTCCATGCGTCCGCCGAACGAGGTGCGCCCGCTGCTCATGATCGGCGGCGGGCCGCCGTCGTTGGCGGCGATCGAGATGTCCACCCGGTCGATCGTCATCATCGCTTCGGTGGCGGCGACATCGACGATCTGCCCCGCCCCGGTCGTGTCTCGCGCGATCAGCGCGGCCCAGGTCGCGAGCGCGAGTGCGAAGCCGGCGTCGGCCTCGTGGACCCGCGCGCCGGCCATGATCGGCGAGCCACTGGCCGCGCCGAGGTTGCGCCGCACTCCGGCCGCGGCGCCCGAGGCGTGAGCGCGCGTGAGCGCGCTGGACGGCCATTCGGCGGCCGGTCCGTCGAGTCCCCACGGGCTTACCGCGGCGATGATCAGGCGCGGGTAGCGGCGGCGCAGGTCTTCCGGCGCCAGGCCGGCGGCTTCGAGGCGCGCCGGCGTCCAGTCGGTCACGAACACGTCGGCGTCAGCGAGCAGCTGGTGCAGGACGCGTTGCCCGGCGCGCGACTCGATGTCGAGCGCGACGCTGCGCTTCGAGGTGTTGTACTGCAGGAACACGACGGACGCCTCGCGGTGCGGTTCGTTGGTCGCGAACGGCGCCATGCGGCGCGCCGGGTCGCCGCCGAGCGGCTCAATCTTGATCGCATCGGCGCCCGCATCGGCGAGCAGCTTGCCAGCGAAGGGCGCGGAGATTTCGGCGCCGAGCTCGACGACGCGCACGCCGTCAAGCAGGGTGGGGCGAGATGACGCAGTCATGGTTCCGCAGTCTAAGCGCGAGCGTCGCGTCAGTAACAGGCGTCCCTCGGAGCGGCGCCTCGGGCCCGGTGGGGCGCTCTGCGTCTTCGTCGCGCCCGGCCGTCGCGGAGCGGGGGAGCCCCCCTATGTCACTCCGTGACAGCTCCCCCCGCGGCGCGGGGGGGAGGGTTATTCAGAGATTCCCTGGACGCTTGGCGAGGGGTGTTCGTAGACTCTGACGCACTGTGACCGAATCCAATGACTACGCCGCGGCTGTGACGCGACCCTTCGACGGGGTGCGTGTGTTGGAGCTGGCGGAGGGCATCTCCGGGCCGTTTGCGGGGCGATGGCTCGCCGCGCTCGGCGCCGACGTGGTCAAGGTCGAACGCACGACGGGCGACCCCTCGCGGGCCTTCGGCCCGTGGCCGAATGACCTGCCCGACGACGAGACGAGCGGACTGCATCTCTACCTCAACGGCAACAAGCGCAGCGTCACGCTCAACCTCGAAACCTCCGACGGGCGGGCGATCCTCGGCGAGCTTGCCGCGGGCGCCGAGATCGTGATCGAGTCGTTTGAGCCGGGCTATCTCGACGGGCACGGGATCGGTTACGCGGCGCTGTCGGCCGAGCGGCCGCAGCTGGTCATGATCTCAATCACGCCATTCGGGCAGACGGGTCCAAACGCGAATCTGCCGGCGACCGAGCTGACGCTGTTCGCGGCTTGCGGACAGCTCTGGCTGACCGGCGACCCGGCTCGAACGCCGCTCAAGAACGGCGGCTCGCAGCCGTCCTACCAGGCCGGCTTGAACGCGTTTGCCGCGATCGCGGGGGCCTACTACGGGGCCCTCGCCCACGGCGACGGCACGCACATCGACCTGGCGATGCAGGAGACCTACGCAGCGATGGCCGAGGCGTTCATGAACCGCGCAGCGCAGCTGGGGATCGAATCGCTGCGCTCGGGCAACAGCCTCAACGCGCTGTGGGGCATCTATCCCACGCTGGACGGCTACGGCGGCGTCTGTGCGCTGCCGCGCAACTTCGCGGGGCTCGTCGAAGCGCTTGACATGGAAGAGATGCGCGATCCGCGCTTCGTGGAGCCGGCGGGACGTCTCAGACATAACGATGAGATCATCGCGCTGATGTACGCCTGGTTCGCCCAGCGCACGCGTGATGACCTGACCGAGCTGGGGCTGCGCCATCGCGTGCCGTTCGGCTATGTGGCCTCGATTCAGGATCTGGTCGAGTCGGAGCACCTGCAGGAGCGGGGCTACTTCATCGAGCAGGACCACCCCAAGGCCGGCGGGCTGACGTTCCCCGGCCGGCTCTGGCACAGCAGCGAATACGACTGGCTCAGCGCGCGGGCGCCCGAGCTCGGCGAACACAACGTGGCGGTGCTGCACTGGGAGCTCGGCTACGACCTCGAAGACCTCGTGCGGCTGCGCGAGCTCGACGCGATCTAGGGAGAGCGCAATGGCAGAACCCGGCCGACCCCTCACAGGCGTTCGCGTGGCGGACCTGACGATGATCTGGGCGGGCCCCTACGCGACCAAGATTCTCGCCGACCAGGGGGCCGAGGTGATCAAGATCGAGTCGCCGCGCGCCTGGGACAACATTCGCACGCTGCTGCCGCCACCGATGGCGCTCGGCGAGCACTGGTGGAACACCAATTTCTACCTCCACGAGTACAGCCGCAACAAGAAGTCGCTCACGCTCGACCTCGGGTCGCCCGAGGGCAAAGCAGTGTTCGCGCGGCTGGTCGCGCAGTGCGACGTGTTGGTCGAGAACTACCGCACCGACGTGATGGACAATCTCGGCCTGAGCTACGAGTGGCTGCGCGAGCAGCGCGAGGACATCATCGTCGTCGGCATGGCCGGCTTCGGAAAGACAGGGCCCGAGCGCAATGCGATGGGCTACGGCCCGATCATCGAGATGCTCTCGGGCCTCACCTCCACTTCGGGCTACGGCGACGACGGCGTGCCATTCAAGAGCGGCATCTCCTACGGAGACCCGATCGCCGGGATCGCCGCCGCGGCCGCGGTTGCGACCGCGCTGGTCTACCGCGAGCGGACTGGCAAGGGTCAGTACATCGACGTGGCGCAACGCGAGGCGATGTCCACGATGCTCGGCGAGTTCTACATGGATTGGTCGATGAACGGTCGGCTGGCCGAGCATCAGGGCAACGGTCACGACTGGATGGCCCCGCACAACATCTACTCCTGCGCGGGCGATGAGCAGTGGATCGCGATCTGCGTGCGCAGCGACGCGGAGTGGGACGCGCTGAAGCGGGTCCTGGGGCAGCCCGAGTGGGCCGAGCAGGGCGACTACTCCGATCAGATTCTGCGCTGGGAGCACCGCGAGCAGCTCGACCGCGAACTCGGCGCATGGACATCGAGCCGCGCCAAGACGGAGATCTTCGAGGCGCTGCGCGCTGAGCGGGTGCCCTCGTCGCCGGTCTGGACGTCGCTCGAGGTGATTCGCGATCCGCATCTGCAGGCGCGGCGCTACTACGAGCCGGTGCGACACCCCGAGGTCGGCATCTGGATGATCCATGGCTGGCTCTGGCGCGCGAGTGGCGCCGGCCCCTGCGTCGTCGCCCCGGCGCCGGACTTTGGCATGCACAACGAAGAGATTCTGGGCGGTCTGCTGGGTCTGTCGGAGCAGGAGCAGGCGGCGCTGGCCGAGGCGGGCGTCACAGCCACGGCGCCGGTTGGTGTGCCATTCGCTTCGGAGATGGAGCCGCAGCCCTCGCTGATTTGAGGCGCGCTCGCTGCCGCGCGACGCTGGTGGAGCTATCTGAGCGAGGCGCGGTCAGTCTGTTCGTGACGAGGGATGGCGAGCGCTGCGATTTCGACTCGCCTACGACGGTCTTGGTCGCACGAGTTCGGCGGCCTCCAGCGCATTGCGGAAATGGGCGATGCGCGCCTCGATCGGATCGCCGACGGTTTCGCCCCACGCCGGGGAGCGTTCGAGCCGGCGCTGGATCTCCTCGAGGTCGACCCACCACTCCCAACGCACGGCTAGCGGGGCCGGGATTTCGATTCGCAATGGCAGTTCGTCGCCTGGCAGCCAGTAGCGGCAGTACCAGCCGCGCCGCCGCATGATCCCGGCCTGCATCATCGTGACGTAGGCGGGCCGGCCTGCGTCGTCGCGGCGCTCCGGCTCCTGGGCGCAGCGCAGCAGGAAGTTGAAGATCGAAAACTGACCAGCCGATGCGCCGGTGCGCGTCGCGCCGATCTTGCACAGGCCGTCCGAGATCGCGAGCAGCGTCGCAGCGTGATCGATCGACAGCCGCGCCTCGTCGAGCGTTGTCGCGGTCATTGCTCTTGGCGATGGAACTCGTCGAGCGTGGCGCGCAGGCCGCGCTCGCGGATGCTCCGATTCATCTCCAGCACGGGCTCGGTGAAGTGGGCGATCGCGTCGATCTCGACGCCGACCATGAGCGCCTCGCGGAAGCCCTGCACGTCCTGGGTGCGATTGATCGCCTTCTTTTGCAGCACCAGAATCTCCTTCGGCGTCAGCGCGACGCTCTGGAGATACTGCTCGACGAAGTCGTCGAGCTCGGCTGCCGGCAGGGCCCGATTGAACAGGCCGATCTGGGCGGCTTCGGCGCCCGAGATCAGGCTGCCGACAGGGAAGAAGAACTCCTTGGCGCGCTTCGCGCCGACCTGCCAGGCCCAGAACGCGGCGACGAAGCCGGCGCCGAGCGGCAGCTGTGGAGCGCCCACGCGCGCGTCCTCGGCGACGAACGTGACATCGCAGATCACCGCGAGCTGCGTGCCGCCGGCGAGGCAGTGCCCGTGCACGCGAGCGACAACGGGCAGGCGCAGGTCCCAGATCCGCAGCCAGTTGCTCAGCAGCAGCTCGAGCCCGTCGCGGTCGCGCGCGATCGCGGAGGCCTGGCTTGCGGCGACGCCGTCTCTGCTGACCAGGTCGTAGCCGGCGCTGAAGGCGCGGCCTGCGCCGGCTACGAGGGCGACGTGGACGGCGTCGTCGGCCTCCGCCTCGCTGAGCGCGTCGAGCAGCTCGGTCTGGAGCTGACGCGAGATCGCGTTCAGCTTCTCGGGTCGGTTCAGCGTGATGCGCGCGATGCGTCCGTCGCGCTGGTAGTCGATCGTCTCGCGTTGATCAGTCATCGGAGCGCTCCCATCCATCGGCGTGCGTCGGCCTGCGGCGACACGATCGATCGTAGGCCTTGCATCGGTTGCGCGCATGTTCTAGCTTTTCGTTCGGAACGCACGTTCATCGCGACGTTCGACGAAAGGCGAGACCATGACGATCACAGTGGTTCTGGTCACCGCGTTTATCTGCGCCTACCTGTGGTGGCAGTGGCGCACGAGGGACCTGGCCGGGGCAGACGACGGTGCTTCGGAGCCCGCAACGCTCAACTCGGCGTTGACATCGCCGTCCAGATCGCCCGCGAATTCGCTGCCGCGATCGCTGCGCGCGCCGGCCCTCTTGCGGCTGCCGACAACGCAGCACGAGCCGGTCGGCGTGGCCGCGCGATGGCGGCGTCCGCCGGCGGCGTGAGCACACGGACCCCCACTCGCGTGTCCGTTTAACGTTCAACTGGGCTTCAGCGCCTAGACTTCCCCACCACGTCTGCGAGTGTGCCATGGCTGAAGCCGTCAACGTCTCCCGTCCCCGTCGTTCTGAGCCAGGTTCGTTGCTTGAACGGGTCGTGCTGTTCCGAAACATGCCGCCCAAGATGCTGCGCGACCTCGCGCGGTTCCTGCGCCCGGTGACCTACCGACCGCACACCGACATCTTCCACGCCGGCGATGAGGGCGCCACGATGTACATCATCCTCAGCGGCGCTGTGAAGATCTTCGTGCCCGCCGTGGATGGCCGCGAGGTCGTGCTCGCCGTGCATCGATCCGGCGATCTGTTCGGCGAGATGGCGTTGCTCGACGATGAGCCGCGCTCGGCCTCGGCCAGCACGATGGAAGAGACCGAGATGTTCACGCTCAACCGCGGGGACTTCCTCGAGGTGCTCGACTTTCACCCCGCCGCGCTGCGGGCGATCATCGACGTGCTGGTGGAACGGCTGCGCGCGACCAATCAGTCCATCCAGGACGCGTACCTGCTCGATGTGCCCGGCCGGCTCGCGCGCCGGCTGCTGCTCATCGCGGGCGAGCATGGGGTCGACACTGAGCGCGGGCGAGACATCGGCCTGCGCGTCAGTCAGCAGGAGCTGGCGAACATGATCGGCGCCAGCCGCGTGGCGGTGAACAAGCAACTACAGGCGTGGCGGCATCGAGACATCGTCGACGTCACGCGGCAGCGCGTGGTGATCCTCGATCGCGGCGCGCTGGAGCGCGAGTTTACGCTGTCGCAGTAGCGTCCGAGATCATCGAAGGGAACCATTTTGGCCGACACTCTCAGTTCCGACCAGCTTGCCGCATTGCGCGCCTGGCCCTCCCCGGCCATCGCCAACGCGATCGAAACGTTCGACATCCGCAGCCGCGCCTACGGCTTCCTGACCCCCGACATCGTCTGTCGCTTCCCCGACATGGAGCCGATCGTGGGGTACGCGGTGACCTGCAAGATTCGCGCGAGCATCCCGCCGCGCGACGATCCCGAGACGCAGTCGGCGCCCGACTGGTGGGCCCACATCCAGTCGATCCCGGAGCCGCGGATCATCGTCATCCAGGACCTCGACCAGCCGCCGATCGGCTCGTTCTGGGGCGAGGTCAATGGCAACATCCACAAGGCCCTGGGCGGGATCGGGCTCGTCACCGACGGCGGCGTGCGCGACCTCGACGAGGTTGACGAGATCGGGTTCCAGTTCTTCTCGCGCGAGATTCTGGTCTCCCACGCGTACGTGCACATCGTGGAGATCGGCAAGCCGGTCACCGTCGGAGGCCTGACCATCACGCCCGGCGATCTGTTGCACGGCGACAAGCACGGCGTGGTGCAGATTCCGCACGAGATCGCGCCGCAAGTGGCCGACGCGGCGCAGGCGGTCGAGGACCGTGAGCGCGTGATCATCAACTACGCGAAGTCGGACGGCTTCAGCCGCGAGGGTCTGCTGCAGGTGATGGCGCCGGCCCCCTCCGGCGACGAAGAAACGCCGTAGCCGCCGCGCAGACAGATTGAGGGGCGCGGGTTATTTCGCGGCTTGCTCCGCCGCCCCGCGCCGTCGGCGCGTTCGCGCCGTTCGCGTCGCGTGACTTTCGCGTTCTGTGGTCGGTCATCTTCCTGCGCTCCTCGGCGCAGTGGCTGGACGAGGTCGCGCGACCGGTCCTGATCGCCCAGCTGACCGGCTCAGCGCTGCTGCTCGGCGTGGTGCTCGCGGCGCGGATGGCCCCCAATCTGTTGCTCGGCGTGTTCGCGGGCGCGATCGTCGATCGCTATCCGCGCCGCCGGATCCTGATCCTCTCGCAGCTCGGCAACGTGCTCTCGGCGGTCCTGCTGTGCGCGTTGCTGGTCGCCGGCTGGGTGGAGGCCTGGCACGTGATCGCGCTCGCGGCGCTCTCGGGCACGAACATCGCCTTCTTTCAGCCGGCCCGCCAGGCGATCCTGCCCGCGATGGTCCCGCCCGAGTCGATCCGCAGCGCGGTGGCGCACTCGCAGACCGCCCACACGGTCACCCGGATCGGCGGCGCGGTGCTGGCCGGCCTGTTGCTCGAGTTCTCGAACTACAGCGTGATCTACGGCACGATGGCGGCGATCTACGGCGCCGCGGCGATCGCCGCGCTGCTGATTCGCTCCGATGTCGGAGTGCCCGCGACGCGCCCGCGATCGCAGCCATCGCTGCTCTCACAGGTGGGCGAGGGCCTGCGCTGGGCCTATCGCACTCGCCGGCCAATGGCGGTGGTGGGCGTGTCGGTGCTGATGTTCATCTTCATCGTGCCCTACCAGGGCGTGTTCCTGCCGCTGCTGGTGATCGACGAGCTGGCCGCCCACGCGTCGTGGGTGGGCTACATGATGGCGGCGGGCGGCGCGGGCGCGGTGGCGGGTTCGCTGACGCTGGCCGCGGTGCGGCGCCTACCGGCCACCGGCCGGCTGATGGCCTCGCTGCTGATCGCCTCGGGCATCGTGCTGGCGTTGCTGTCGTTCGCGCCCAGCCTGCCGCTGGTCGCGGTCTGCGTCTTCGCGGCGACGGCCTGCAGCACCAATGTGATGTCGTTGGCCAATCTCACGCTGCTGCGGCTGGGCCGCGACGCGATGGCCGGTCGGGCGGTGAGCCTGATGAACCTGGCGCGCGGCATGATCCCCGTCGGCGCGCTGATCGCGGGCGCGCTGGCCGACGGGCTGGGTCCCCGCACGGGCCTGCTGACGGTCAGCGTGGCGGCGATCGCGGTCAGCGCGCTGGTATTGATCTCGCCGTTGGCCGGGCAGGTCTCCGACCAATCCCGCGACGAGCCGGCCGCCCCCTAAGCTAGTCGTCCTCCAGCGTGGGGGCCGCGACTGGGGTCCAGGCCTCCAGGTCGATCGACAGCTCGATCGCGGCGTCGCCGCGCTGCAGCTGGATGCTGGCCGTCTCGCCGACGCGCAGCTGTTCGAGCGTGGCGACCAGCGACGCGAACGAGTCGATCGGGTGGCCGTCCAGCCCAAGGATCACATCGCCGACCCGCAGATTCGCCCGATCGGCCGCGCTGCCGGGCAGGATGTTGGTCACAGCGAAGTTCTGGCCGATCACGACGCCGAGGCGCGGGTGCTCGATGTGCTCGCCCGCGAGCATCCGCGGCAGCACCCGCAGCAGCGTGTCCACCGGAATCGCGAACGCGACGCCGGTCCAGGCGCGGATCGGGCTCTCGATCCGCGAGGGCACTCCGAGCAGCTCGCCCGCGCCGTTGACCAACACCCCTCCGGAGTTCCCGGGGTTCAGGGCTGCATCCGTCTGGATCATTGCGAACTGTGCGCGCTCGGTCGGTCCGGCCGGTCGCAGTGTGCGGTCGAGGCCGGCGATGATCCCGATCGACAGCGAGTGCGCGAGCCCGTAGGGGGCGCCAACCGCGGCGACGGGGTCGCCGACTCGCACGGCGTCAAGCTCCGCGTTGTCCAGCAGCCTGATCGTGACATCGCGGTGATCGACTCGAATCACCGCGAGATCGTTCGCCGGGTCCGTTCCGATCAGCACGGCGTCGGCGTGCTCGTCGGACCACGTGCCGACGGTGATTTGCTGCGCGCCGTCGACGACGTGGAAGTTGGTCACGATGTGGCCGGCGTCATCGATGAAGAAGCCCGAGCCCTCGCCGAAGTCGGTGGTGATCGTGACGACGGCCGGCGCGACACGCTCGTAGATCGCGGCGGGATCGAACTCTGCTGCGGCCTCGGGGGATGTTGCCTCGGCCATCGCGGCGGACGGCGCGTTCGCACCGGCGGCCTGCGCTTCGACAGCCGTCGCCAGGACCGGCTGTGACGTGGTTGGCGCGCCGTCCGCATCGCCGCCACCCATGGCGAGCAGAAGTACGAGCGCCGTGATCGCCGACATGGCTGCGCCGCCGGCGAGCGTGATCAGGATGGTCTTCATCTGCGGCTCCCTCGGACTGCGTGAGGTAGTGAGAGCGACGGTATGTCCGCGACACGTTCGCAGTGCGCGCGACGGCTTCGGCCGCACCAAGTCATTACGGGAAGCTTACGAATTACTCAGGTCCTGCGAGCACTTCGATCAGAACCGGGATACGTCCCTCGGCGAGCAAGCCGAGGCGCTCGAACGCGGCCTCCGAGAGGTCCACGTGGTTTGGACCCAGCAGGCCGGTGTCCTGGATGACGACGTCCACGGATCGCTCGTCGCGCCAGATGCGCAGGCGTGTCCCGCACGGCCACGACAGCGCGGCCGCGATCTGGGGGTCGCGCGGGTCGTAGGGGTCGCCGTTGCAGTACATCGGGCCGCCGGCGAGCGATGGGTGGTAATAGGTCGCCTCGCCGCCGACGAGCCGCTGGCTGAGTTCGCCGGCACGGACGCCGGTCGCGGGGTTCCAGACGGCCCCGCCGACGCGCGTGCGCACCCAGACGGCGTTGCCGGGATGCAGGACGCTGAAGAGCCGCTGCGCGCTCTGGCCGGGCTCGTAGGCGTACCAGCGCTGGTCTTGCGGCCACCAGCGGCGCGCCTCGACGACGGGCCCCAGGGGGTCTTCGCCGAAGACGGTCCAGACGGCCTCGTGCAGGCCCGACCAGCCGAGGAACGACCAGCCGACCGGAAGCTCGATCGGGTCCGGGTATGGAACGGCCGCGCGAGGCTGCTGCCAGGCGGCGGCCGCGGTGAGTTCGAACCAGAGCGGTTGGCCGTGCTGCAGCGTGGTCAGCGTCGGATGCGGCAGTCTGGCGGCCCAGCCGATCCAGCGCCGCTCGGTCACGTCCCAGCTCCAGGCGCCACGCACGGGCAGGCCCGCGAGCGCTTCCGCAATCGACGTGTCGGGCCCACACCAGGTCGCGGCGTTCCAGCCCTCAACGAGCTCGATGCTCCGCGTCTCCCGCGCAGCGGCGCGTCCCGGCCCGACCGCGCCGACCGTGAGCAGCGCCGCCCCGGACGCGACGGCGCGCAGCAGCGCGCGGCGCGTGATGCGGCGGCTGATCGTGCGGCTCATCCGCGCTTCGTCCCCTGCTGCGCCCGCCAGGCACGCCAGGAGTACATCGCGACCGCCGTCGCGACGGCGACGTTGAGACTGTCGATTCGCCCGTAGACGGGCAGCTCGACCTGTAAGTCGGCCGCTTCGACGAACGACGCGGGCAGCCCGTCGCCCTCATTGCCGGCGACGATCAGCGGACGCTCGGGCCAGTCGGCCTCCCACATGAGCTGCGCATCGGGACCCTGCTGCAGGGCGACGACGCTGTAACCCTCGGCGCGCGCCCGCTCAAGGCAGGCCCGCGCCGTGGGCAGCACCTCGATCGGCAGCCACCAATCTGCGCCCTTCGTCGAGGGCCGGTTGTAGAAGTCGTGCCCCACGATCCAGAGCGCCTCCGCTCCGGCAGCGTCGGCGCTGCGAATCAGCGTGCCGAGATTCACCCCGTAGGAAAAGTTGAAGGCGGCGATCGCGAAGGACCTCGGTCGGACCGGCGGCGTCGACTGCGGGGGCGGCAGCCCGAAGGGGCGGACGTTCGAGAGGCCGGGGTCGCCAACATCGGGGGCGCGATTCGCGATCGCGTCGAGCGCGCGCCCGGCGCGATGGCGGACCGCGGGATCCGCGTCCTCGACGAGGCGCTGGAGCAGTGGTTGCGCGGCCGAGCCGACCGCGGCGAGCGTGACGCAGGCCGCACGGCGCGAACGCTGGTCGCCGCCGGCGAGCACCGGCGCCAGCTGCCGGCAGACTTCGTGCGGGTCGAGCCGGGGGAGCAGGTTCATGGCGCGACGGCGCACGCGGCGCTGAGGCGAGAGCAGCGAGGGCAGCAGCGCCGCGACCGCCTCGTCAGCCGGCGCAATCTGCAGCGCGATCCGCGCCTCGCCGCGCAGGAAGCCGTGGTGCGCCGTGAGCGCCACTCTCGCCGCGTACTGAACCCAGCCGGCATCGCGCCGCTCCGCAGCCGCGCGCAGGGCGAGCCCGGCCGCGTAGGCGTCCGAGTCGTCGGGAGCGAGGTCGGGTGTGATGTCGAGGTCGTCAGTCATACATAGATCATGCCCCGATTAGACTCTCCGCGTCGAATCGGAGCACACATGGCTCACCTCCCAATGTTCTCGCTGCACACGTCGATCGCCCTCGCGACGCTCGAACTCCGGCACGGTGGGCGCAGCCGGTGACCGTTCGCGACATCGAGATCGCTGCCGAGCCGATTGACGCCTATGAGGCGGCTGTGGAGGTGCTCGAGGACGCGACGACGCACGGGTCGTTCAAGGTGGTGCTCGACGAGGCGGCGCATCGGTATGCGATCTCCTGGGCGACGCGCGTTTCCGGCTCGCGCTACGACTTCCGCTTCCAGCGCCTCGGGGCCAGGGTCACGCTCGTCGAGGTCGAGCTGGGATTCTCGGGCGCGGTCGGCTGGCTGATCGGCCTGCTCCGTGCAGCCGGCAATGGACCGCACCTCGACCGCATTCTTGGCGACATCCGCACGCTTGCCGAGTCTGCGGAGTTCTACGAAGACGACGCTGACGAAGTCGATCAGGACGGCGACGCGGGCGAACACGCCGACGACGAATGGGACGAGTGACTCCCCGCGCTAGCCTTGCGGCGAATCGCGGGATCGGTCCCGCGATCAGGGTTGGCGATCTGGGGAGCGTGTGTGATGAGACTTTCGGGACTTGAGAACAAGGTGGCCGTGGTCACCGGCGGCGGGCGGATGCGGAGTATCGGCCGTCCGATTGCCGTGGAACTGGCCGAGGCAGGCTGCGACGTCGTGCTCACGGGCACGGGGCGCGCGCCTAAGAACTATCCCGACGAGGAGAAGGCGGCCGGCTGGCGCGACATCCACTCGGTGGCCGAAGAGGTCGAGGCGACCGGGCGTCGAGCGCTGGCATTGGTCAGCGACGTGGCCGACTACGGCGCGGTAGAGAGCCTGCTGCAGCAGACGCTGGACGAGTTCGGGCGGGCCGATTTCGTGATCAACAACGCCGGCGCCGCTCGCGGCGCGGACCGCGTGCCGGTCGTCGACCTCGACCCCGAGCTGTGGCGCGTCGTGATCGACGTCAACCTCACGGGCGCGTTCTACATGAGCCAGGTGTTTGGTCGGCACCTGATCGCGCAGGGCGAGGGCGGGGCGATCATCAACATCTCCTCGATCGCGGGCAAGATGCTCGGCCCCAACACCGCCGCCTACGCGGCCTCGAAGGCCGGGCTACAGGCGATGACCGCCTCCATGGCGCAGGAGATCGGCCGCCACGGCGTGCGCGTCAATGCGATCTGCCCGGGGATCATCGACACGTCGCGAATGGACGACCTGGGCCGTGGCGAGACCTGGGAGGGCATCATCCGCACGCGCATCCCGATGGGCCGCGCCGGCGAGGGCGCCGACATCGCACACATCACGACCTTCCTCTGCTCCGACGAGGGCGAGTGGATCACCGGCCAGTCGTACAATGTCGACGGCGGTACCTGCGTCCAGCACTAGCCGCCGCACTCCCACAGAGACGACGACACGCACAACGGAGGATGCAGCCGTGGACTACGAATTCATCAGGTACGAGCAGGACGAGCGGATCGTCACGATCACGATCAACCGCCCCGAGCGGATGAACTCGATTCACCCGCCGACGACGGCCGAGCTGGCCCACGCCTGGAACACGTTCAAGAACGATGACGACGCCTGGATCGCGATTCTGACCGGCGCCGGCACGCGCGCGTTCTCGGCGGGCAACGACCTGAAGTTCACCGCCGAACAGGGGCGCTCGAGCGCCCCGATGCGTTTCCCGCCCGAGCCCGGCGGCTTCGGCGGGATCACGGCCGACTTCGATTGCCCGAAGCCGATGATCGCCGCGGTCAACGGCTTCGCCCTGGGCGGCGGCTGCGAGATGGCGATGGCCTGCGACATCATCATCGCCGCCGAGCACGCCGTGCTCGGCCTGCCTGAACCCAAGGTCGGCTTGATGGCCGGCGCCGGCGGCGTGCACCGCCTGCCGCGCCATATCCCGCTCAAGATCGCGATGGGCTTCATGCTGACCGCCAAGCACGTACCGGCAGCCGAGGCGCACGCCTGGGGCCTCGTCAACGAGGTGGTCCCGGCTGAGGACCTGATGGCCACAGCGCGCCGTTGGGCGGCGGAGATGCTGCTCTGTGCGCCGATCTCGGTGCGCGCCTCGAAGGAGGCGGCGTACGGCGGTCTCGATCTGCCGCTGCCCGCAGCGCTGACCCACAGCTTCCATCAGCAGCGCCTGATGGGTCAGTCGGAAGACCTGATCGAGGGCCCGCGCGCCTTCGCCGAGAAGCGCACGCCGAACTGGAAGGGCCGCTAGTCTTCGGCGGTCCTTCGATCCGCCATCGCTTGTCGTAGGAGCGCCTCTACCGGGGGCGGTCACTGATGCGCGGCCAACGCGGAGAGGCGGAGAGTTCGGCCATTCGACGGGCCGAATCGGGCACGTCGTGGCTGAGCTTGCGGCCGTACTCCTCGGCCCACGCCGGCGGCAACATCTGCTGGACCTCGTGCCAGCGAATCGGCTGGTCGCCCCTGCAGCGCTCGGCGTCGAACACGTCGGCGAGCCAGATCGCCATGTCGCCGCCGTCCATGTAGTTGACCACCCGGCAGGCCATCCAGCCCAGTACGCCGTCGAGGATCGGCAGGCCTTCGGGACCGTCGCGCCAGCCGAGTCCGTCGAACTTGTCGACCTCCGTCTGCGAGCGGAAGCCCCAATGCCGGACCCAGTCCCACTGCTCACGCGAGATCACGTGGACGGCGAAGCGGCCCGAGGCCTCGATCAGCTCGTTGGTGTGGTTGCGCTTTTGGATCTGCACCAGCAGCCGCGGCTGCGCGGGGACGATTGAGGCCGCGAACGCGCCGACCGCGATCTGTCCTCCACGCCGCTCGCCGTCGGCCGCGGTGACCACCGTCAGCGGCGACCAGAGCAGCGTCAGCAGCGAGGGAGCGTCCTGCAGCGGCATGTGCGGCAGGCTACTGGTCGTCGACCGGGAGGGTCGGAGCCGCGGTGATCGGCGGCGGCGGAGTCTCGGCCGCGCTGACCGCCGCGGGGAGGCGGCGCTCGTCGCGGCCGCGCTTCCACGCCAGCCAGGCCAGCGGGGCGATGAAGAACAGCGCGATCGCCGCCAGTGCGGCCGCGGCGACCACCCAATTGCTCCGCACGCCCTCGCCAAGCACAGCGGCCAGGCCGAGGATCGGGGCGCTGGCGAGGATCGAGATCGCCATGTACGGCAGGAACCGCATCCGCGTGAGCCCGGCGGCGTAGGAGACGTAGTCCACGCCGGCGATCGGGAAGAGCCGCAGCACCACCAACAGCCGAATGCCGAGCCGCTCGCCGAGTTCGTCGATCTTGTCGACCGCCGCCTGGGACATCAGCCGTCGCAACGCCCGTCGGCCCAGCGTCCGCGCGACCCAGAAGCAGACCGCGGAGCCGATCGCGGTGCCGATCATCGTGTAGAGGAAGCCGAGACCGCCGCCAAACACGGTCGCGGCGATGATCGGCGCCGGCGCGGTCGGCAGTGGCGCGAACAGCATCGAGGCGGCGAAGAAGCCGATGTAGGCGATCGGCCCCCACGCACCCAGATCGTCGATCCAGCGCTCGACATCGGTTTCGTCGTAGGGCGACCAACGCTCGTAGGCGAGGTAGATGGCGACGAGGGCGGCGGCGACCAGCAGCACGCCGATGATCAGCAGGATCGCGCGCCGCCGGGTCAGCTCCATTGATCGACTATACGAGGCGGAGGGCTCTGACTCGCCGGAGTCAGGTGGGCGGCTGCCAGAGCTCGACGCGGTTGCGCTCGGGGTCCATGAACCAGCCGAAGCGCCCGAACTCCGACTCCTCGATGTGTGCATCAACCTCAACGCCGGCGTCGCGCAGGCTCGCGAGCATCGCGTCCAGATCGTCGACCATCAGATTGATCATGAACGGCTTCTCGCTCGGGTCGAAATAGGTCGTGTCATCGGGGAAAGTACTCCAGATGGCGACGCCGTCGGGCGGGGCGTCGGCGTTGCGGAATGCGACGCCACCGAAGTCCTGCAGGTCGAGCCCGAGGCGCTCGCGGTACCACTCGCCGAGCGCCTTGGGGTCGCGGCACTTGAAGAACACGCCGCCGATGCCGAGCACGCGGGCCATGGTCGCTCCTCACTCGTTGTTCGGGTTGGCTGCGGAGCCTAGCGCAGCGCGCGCGCCCGACGGGCGTCCGCTAATGTCGCATCTACGGTCCGAGTGGCAGGCGCATCACCATGACCAAGAGCGTGACTACCAGCATCGATCGTGCCTTCTTCGAGCGGCGTCAGGGCTCGGCCGAGCGCGCGGCTGCGGCTCGCGACCTCTTCCCCAGCGGGGTCACGCACGACGTGCGCTACTTCGACCCCTTCGGGATTTTCATCGAGCGCGCCGTTGGGCCGCGTAAGTGGGATGTCGACGGCAACGAGTACATCGACTACGTGATGGGCCACGGGGCGCTGCTCTTCGGCCACAGCCATCCATATCTGGTCGAGGCGGTCCAGGCGCAGATCACACAGGGCACCCATTTGGGCGCATCGAACGACTACGAGAGCGCCTGGGCGCGGGCGATTCAGCGCCTGCTGCCGAGCGCTGAGAAGGTCCGCTTTACGTCATCGGGCACCGAGGCCACGATGATGGCGGTGCGTCTCGCCCGCGCGGCGACCGGCCGCCAGCGTCTGCTGCGCCTGCGCAATCACTTCCACGGCTGGAACGACAGCGTGATGGTCGGCGGCGTGACATCGGCGGGCGCGATCGAGGCCACGGGTCTGTCCAGCGCGATCGTCGACACGATCGACGTCTTCGACCAGACCGACCTGGCGGGCATCAGCGAAGCGCTGGCGACGCGCGAGTACGCCGCGGCGATCCTGGAGCCGACCGGCTCTTCGTGGGGGACCTGCCCGTTGCCGGCGGAGGTCCCGATCGCCCTGCGCGGGCTCACCGAGCAGACCGGGACGCTGCTGATCTTCGACGAGGTCGTGACCGGCTTCCGGATCAGCGAGGGCGGCGCGCAGGAACGCCTGGGCGTGCGTCCCGACCTCACGACGCTGGCGAAGGTCGCGGCGGGCGGATTGCCCGGTGGGGCCGTGGTAGGCCGGCGCGACGTGATCGATCAGATCGCCTTCGACGCGGGCGCCGAACGAGTGGCGCACCCCGGCACATTCAACGCGAACCCGCTCAGCGCCGTGGCCGGCGCGCGGATGCTCACGGCGGTTGCAGAGGAAGACCCGGTCGGGATCGCGGCTGAACAGGCCGCGCGGCTGACGCGCGGGCTGAACGATGCGCTGCGCCAGGCTGAGGCGCCCGGCGTGGCGTTCAAGGATGCGTCGATGGTCCACATCGTGCTGGGCCACGACCTGCCGCGCCCGGACGACGGCCTGACATGGGACTGGGATGCCGTCGGCGGCGCCCAGCCAACCCTGCCGGGCACCGCGCCGGCGATCGCCTGGCCCTTCCGGCGCGCGATGGCCAATCACGGCGTCGACCTGATGGGCATGGGAGCGCTGGTCTCGTGCGTGCACGCCGACGCCGAGATCGACGCGACGATCGAGGCGTTCGGGGCCTCGCTGAGCGATCTGCGCCGCGATGAGCTGCTGTAAACCGCCCGCGCCGCCATGCCGCAGTTGGGCTGCAGCTGGGCTGCGCCGATGTCGCCTAGCTGCTAGCCTGTGGCGACATACTGTGGGAAGATTTTCACACAATGTCGTGTATCGACGTGCCGCACACTGGCAGCGCGAGCTATATCCGCGTTGCCGCCGCTTGCATGTCGCCGCCCTGCCAATGATCTGACCCGTACCGGGCGGTTGGTTGCGTAACCAGTCGCGCCGCCGCCGCCCACGCGACGGCAGCGCGAACGCGATCCAGGGAGCTGTATGAGCACAGAGGGACTGCGTCGTCCGGTTGGCCTGTATGACGACGCCAGCGCGCGCGACGCGTGCGGCACTGGCTTCCTCGCGCGTCTTGACGGCGTGCGCACGCACGAACTCGTGCGCCAGGCAGTCGCCGGCGTGATCAGCCTCACGCACCGCGGAGCGGTCAACGCCGACCCCAACACCGGCGACGGCGCCGGGGTGACGATCGAGATTCCCTGGGACACCTACGCCGACGACCTCGAGCGGCTCGACTGCTCGCCCAGCGAGACGAGCGGTCCGGCGCTGGGCGCTGTCTTCTTGCCCGCCGACGAGGCGCCCCGCGAGCGGGCGCGCGCCCTGATCGACGCGACGATGGAGCGCACCGGGCTCAGCGTGCTCGGCTGGCGCGTCGTGCCGACCGACCCGACCGTGCTGGGCGTTGCCGCGCTCGAGGGCCTGCCGGCGATCGAGCAGCTGATCGTGCGCCGGCCGCCACAGCTAAGCGAGGACGAGTTCGAGCGTCAGCTCTATCTCGGTCGCCGGCGCGCCGAAGCGGAAGTCCGCGCGCTGGCCGAGCGCGACGCATCCGACCCCATCTGCGACACCTACTTCGTCTCGCTCTCGACGCGCACCGTGGTCTACAAGGGCTTGATGGTTGCGCCGCAGCTGAGCCGCTTCTACCCGGACCTCACCGACCCTCGCACGACCTCCTCGCTGGCGCTGTTCCACCAGCGCTACGCCACCAACACCCTGCCCAACTGGCGGATCGCGCAGCCGTTCCGCTACATCGCGCACAACGGCGAGATCAACACGCTGCTGGGCAATCGCAACTGGATGTTCGCGCGCGGCCCGGCGCTCGAATCGGTCGTGTGGGGTGAGAGCGTCTCCGAGCTGCATCCCGTGATCAGCGTGGTCGGCTCCGACTCGCTCGCCTTCGACGAGGCGCTGGAGCTGCTGATCGCCTCCGGGCGCGGCGCGCTGCACGCGATGATGATGCTCGTCCCCGAAGCCTGGGAGCAGATGGCTGATATCGACCCGCAGCTGCGCGGGTTCTACGAGTACCACGCTTGCCTGACCGAGCCGTGGGACGGCCCGGCCGCGATCGCCTTCACCGACGGCCGCGTGGTCGCCGCCACGATGGACCGCAACGGCCTGCGACCGGCCCGCTACCAGGTCACGCGCGACGGCCTCGTCGTGATGGGCTCGGAGGTCGGCCTGATCGACCTCGACCCGGCCTCGATCGTCGAGTCGGGCCGGCTCGGCCCGGGCCAGATGGTGGCGGTCGACGTGGAGCGTCACGAGCTGCTGCACAACGATGAGATTAAGCGCCGCGTCTCCACGCAGCGCCCGTACGCGCACTGGGTCCGACAACGCATGGGCCGGATCGCGCGCCGCATCGAGTTCGACGCGGCGCGTCAGCAACAGCTCGGCGAGGGCGAGCTACTCGAACGCCAGATCCTGCACGGCTACAGCAAAGAGGAGATGGAGTACGTCCTCAAGCCGATGGCTCGCCAGGGCAAGGAGCCGGTCGGCTCGATGGGCGACGACACGCCGCTCTCGGTCCTGAATGACCCGCCGCGACCGCTCTACACCTACTTCCGACAGAAGTTCGCGCAGGTCACCAACCCGCCGATCGACTCGATCCGCGAACGCAACGTGATGTCGCTCGACACCTGGCTGGGCAGGCGTCACTCGCTGCTCGAGGAAGCGCCCGAGGCAGCGCAGCTGTTGCATCTCGAATCCCCCGTGATGCTCGACGACGACATCGAGGCGATGGTCAACTTCCGCCTGCCGGGATTCTCCGTCACCAGGCTGGACGCGACCTTCCCCGCGGCCGACGGCCCGGCAGGGCTCGAGCCGGCGCTCGACGCGCTCTGCGACCACGTCGACAACGCCATCGAGGACGGCCACAGCGTGCTGATCCTGTCCGACGAAGGCGTGGGCGCGGACCGCGCGCCGATCCCGATGCTGCTGGCCGTCTCGACGGTCCACCACCACCTGATTCAGAATGGTCGTCGGCTCGACGCGAGCATCGTGGCGAGCAGCGGCGACGCGCGCGACGTGCATCAGGTCTCTTGCCTGATCGGCTTCGGCGCCAATGCGGTGCATCCCTGGCTCGCGGTGCAGACGCTGATCGCGCTGCAGCAGGACGGCGACCTCGAGCCGATGACGCAGGGCGAGGTGATCGAGCAGTACATTCGCGCGCTCGACGCCGGCGTCCTCAAGATCATGTCCAAGATGGGCATCGCCTCCGTCGCGTCATACCTGGGCGGACAGATCTACGAGGCGTTGGGCATCCATGAGCAAGTGGTCGAGCGCTCGTTTAAGGGCACGACCTCGCGGATCGGCGGGATCGGCTTTACGCAGATCGCGGCCGACGCGCTGTCCCGCCACACGCAGGCGTTCCCGGTCGCGGGACTCGACGCGGGCGGTTGGTACAAGTACCGCCGCGACGGCGACTACCACGCCAACGAACCGCCGATCTGGCGCTCGTTGCACCGGGCTGTGCAGAACGAGAACGGCGGGGAGGCGTACGCCGAGTTCGCCGCGATGGTCAACGAGCGCCGCCCGACCGCGCTGCGCGACCTGCTCGACTTCAAGTCGGACCGCGGACCGATCGACATCGCCAGGGTCGAAGCGCACGACACGATCACCAGCCGCTTCAACACCGGCGCGATGTCGCTGGGCGCGCTGAGCCCCGAGACGCACGAGGACGTGGCGATCGCGATGAACCGCCTGGGCGGGCGCTCGAACACCGGCGAAGGCGGCGAGGACCCGCGCCGCTTCCTGAGGACCGGCGACCGCTACGAGGCCAATTCGCAGATCAAGCAGATCGCCTCGGGCCGCTTCGGCGTGACCCCCGCCTATCTGAACAGCGCCAGCGAGATCGAGATCAAAATCGCCCAGGGTTCGAAGCCCGGCGAGGGCGGTCAGCTGCCGGGCCACAAGGTGACCAACTACATCGCCATGCTGCGTCACTCGACGCCTGGCGTCGAGCTGATCTCGCCCCCGCCGCACCACGACATCTACTCGATCGAGGACCTCTCGCAGCTGATTTATGACCTCAAGATCGCCAACCCCGACGCGCGCGTCTGCGTCAAGCTGGTCGCCTGCGAGGGCATCGGCACGATTGCGACCGGCGTCGCCAAGGCCTACGCCGACATCGTGCACATCTCCGGGGCCGACGGCGGCACCGGCGCTTCGCCGCTCTCGTCGGTCAAGTACGCGGGCGCGCCGTGGGAGCTGGGCGTCAAGGAAGCGCACGAGGCGCTGGTCGTCAACGGGCTGCGCGGCCGCGTGCTGCTGCGCACCGACGGCGGCTTCCACACCGGCCGCGACGTCGTCGTGGCCGCGCTGCTGGGCGCGGAGGGCTACGGCTTCGGCACCTCGGCGCTGGTCGCGCTGGGCTGCAAGATGGCGCGCCAGTGTCACCTCAACACCTGCCCCGTCGGCGTCGCGACGCAGCGCGAAGACCTGCGCTCGAAGTACTTCGGCAAGCCCCAGATGCTGATCGACTTCCTGATCCACGTCAGCGAGGAAGTCCGCACGATCCTCGCGCAGCTCGGTTACGAGCGGATCGAGGACGTAATCGGACGTACCGACCTGCTCACGCAGATTCCCCCGCGCAGCGGCGCGCGCGCGCAGACGGTCGACCTCAGCCGGCTGCTGGCGCCCGTCGAGGCCGAGCCCGGCTACCCGCGGATGCGAACCCAGCTGCGCAACGACCGGCTGCACGATGTTCGACTTGACGACCAGATACTCGAGCAGGTCCAGCACCACATCGAGGACGCCACTTACTTCACGGCCAACTACCCGATCAGCAACAAGCACCGCACCGTCGGCGCGCGAATCTCGGGTAAGATCGTCAAGCTCTACGGCGATCGTGGGCTGCCGCGCGGCACGCTCGAACTGCATTTCAAGGGCTCGGCGGGTCAGTCGTTCGGGGCCTTCCTGGCGCGCGGCCTGCGCCTCTACCTGCGCGGCGAGGCCAACGATTACGTCGGCAAGGGCATGGGCGGCGGGATGATCGCCGTCTCACCGGCAGAGAACGCGGGATACATCGGCAAGGACGCCGTGCTCGTGGGCAACACCGTGCTCTACGGCGCGACCGGCGGCACGCTCTGGGTGGCGGGACGCGCGGGCGAGCGCTTCGCCGTCCGCAACTCAGGCGCGCGCAGCGTCGTTGAGGGCGTCGGAGACCACGGCTGCGAGTACATGACGGGCGGCACGGTGGTGGTGCTCGGCCCCACCGGCCGCAACTTCGCCGCCGGCATGAGCGGCGGCAGCGCCTATGTCTGGGACGAGCACGGCGAGTTCGAGGCTCGTGTGAACCACGCGATGGTGGACCTGGAGCCGGTTGAGGACATGCGCGATCGGGTCGTGCTACAGGAAATGATCAAGACGCACCAGGAGCGCACGGGCAGTCCGCACGCCGCGGAGCTGCTGCGGCGCTGGGATGTCGTGCTGCCGCAGTTCGTCAAGGTGGTCCCGCGCGAGTACCGACGCGTAGTGCGCGAGCGCGCCGAGGCAGAAGCGCGAGCGGTCGCGGCTACCGAGTAGTTCGGACCGGTTTCGAGTCGAAGCCCTGCCAGCCAGCCGCCTCAGCCGACCCGTGGGCGACCTGTCAGCGAGCCCTGTCAGCGAGCTCTGCGAGCAACTCCTGCCAGCGCTGCGGGAAGCGTTGCTGCGGCGCAGGCGGGGGAGCCGGCGGCGGCGCAACCAGCACCCGCAGGCGCTCGCGGATGTCCCGCTCGTCGCTCGCCTGGAAGCTCGCGAGGCGTGCGCGCAGCTCCGTCAGCGGATCGCGGGGGGCCGGCGGCGGCGGAGCTGGCGGCGGTGCGCTGTAGACCTGCCACCAGCGCATCGCCCCGCCGACCAGCGCGCCGACGGCGAGGCCCATCAGCGCCGCAGGACCGAACAGTCGCCAGGCCGGCGCGATCGAAATCTGCGGGGCCTCCAGCGCTGCGAGTCGCGCGGTCAGTTCATCCCAGAGGTCGGGCGGAGACTGAGGCGGCGGCGCGGCGCCATTGCGGCGGGCGGGCTCAGGCTCGATCCGTCCCCAGCCGTCGAGCGCGAGCACCGAGCTGGTTGCGCGCTCGGCTGCGTCGATCCGTGGAGCCGCCTCCTGCGCGAGGCCTCGGCCATTGCTACCGATCGATGGGGCCGCCATCTCTGCTCCCGTCCTGGTCGTTCTAGTCGCCGCTGCCGCCGCCGTTGCCCGTGGGCCGCTGTTGAGCCCACGATGCGACGAGTTGCATGTTTGAGCCGGCGTCGCTGGGTGCGCGTTGCGCGATCGACGCCGCCGGGCCGGTGCTCGCCGCGGAACCGACGAGCGCGGGCGGCGCTGCGGGCGCGCCGGCCACTCGCGGTGCCTCCGTCGAGAGCCCTCCACCGCCAGGTGGGCCTCCTGGAGGACCCCCATGCGGGCCGCCGGGGGGCTCGCCGCCGGCCGCGGCGCGCGCCGCCATCATCTCCTGCATCATCTCCGCCTGAGTGCGGAAGCGCACCTTGGGCAACATGACCGCCACTACGATCGCGATGATCATCACGATGCTGGCGTAGAGGAAGACATCGGTGACGGGCCCGGCGAGGGCCACGCGTGCGGTCGCGATGACGCCTTCCGATGCGCCGGGCGACTGCGTGTCGATCGCGTCGGCAAGGCGGGCCAGTCCAGCGGGCTGAAGCAGCAGGTTCGGCGACTCTTTGAGCTGCTCCAGGCCCGTGGGAAACGCGTCGGTCAATCGGCTGCTGAAGCCACTGACGATCAGCGTGCCGAAGAGCGCGGTGCCGACCGCGGCGCCGATCTGGCGGAAGAACTGGTTGGCCGCCGTCCCTGCGCCGAGCAGCTGGAACGGGAGCGAGTTCTGAACCAGCAGCGTGTAGAGCGGCATCAGGGTGCCCATCGAGCAGCCCATCAGCAGCATGTACAGCCGCGTCCAGTTGAGATTCGTGTCGACCGTGAGCCGCGAGAGTAGGAACAGCGCGGCGACGGTCCCAATCCCACCGATGATCGCCAGCGGCTTGTAGTGGCCGGTGCGGGCCATGATCTGGCCGCAGACAATCGAGGCGACCACGATTCCGATGCTGGTGGGGATTGTGACGAGGCCCGAGTTGGTCGCGGAGATGCCCTGCGCGCCCTGCAGGAAGAAGGGCAGCGCGAACATCGTGCCCATCATCCCGATGCCCACCGCGAACATGCAAACGGTGGCCAGGAGATAGATCCGGTTGCGGAACATCGGCAGCGGCATGATCCCGGCGTTGCCCTTGCGTCGGCCGAGCCAGAAGAACAGCGCAGTCGCAGTGAACGCGACGATGAAGCAGGTCACCACCGGCGAGTCGCCCCAGCCAAACTGCGTGCCGCCCAGGGAGAAGGCGAGCAGCAGCGGCGCCGCCGCCACGATCAGCAGCATGGCGCCGGACCAGTCGACCGGCTCGCGATGCTGGCCGTGGTACCAGGGCACGAGCACGAGCGTGAGCAGCAACGCGACGCCGCCGACCGGAATGTTGATGTAGAAGACCCAGCGCCACGAGAGATAGTCGGTCAGCACGCCGCCAACCAGCGGGCCGATGATGCTCGCCAGCGCGAACACGCCGGCGACGATCCCCGCCCAGCGCGGGCGCTCGGCGGGCGCGAAGTAGTCGCCCATCACGGTGAACGCGTTGGCCATGATGAACGCGGCCCCGCAACCCTGCAGCAGCCGGAAGCCAATCAGCTCCCACATGCTTCCGGCGATCCCGCAGAGCAGCGAGGCGACCAGGAAGATCAGGATCCCGGTGACCAGGAAAGGCTTGCGTCCGTAGATGTCTGAGAGCTTGCCGATGATCGGGACCAGCACGGTCGAGCCGAGCAGGTAGGACGTCAGCGGCCAGGCGAAGAGGTCGAGCCGGCCGAGATCGCCCACGGCCTTGGGGGCTGCCACGCCCCAGATCGTCATGTCCAGCGCGGCCAGGAACAGCGCGACCATGACGGCGAGCATGATCACGACTTTGCGCCGGGTCGGCAGCATCAGTCCCGGTGGCATCCCGCCGCCCGGCCCGGCCATGCCTCGCGGTCCACGTCCCCGCGGCCCGCCGTCCGGACCACCACCCATGCCGGGTGGTCCGCCGTGCTGAGCCTGCGCCGGGCCCTGCGACATCACATCACCTCGGGGTCCGGCGGCCAGCGCGAGAGCAGTCCCTGTCGTTCGCCTTCGCGGGCGATCAACGAAAAGGCACGTGCGATGCCTTCAAGCTCGACCTGGGAGAACTGACCGAACAGCTTCCACATGATCAAGCGGTTGCGCGCCTGGAGGTCGACGATCACCTCGCGGCCGCGCTCGGTCAGGAAGACGCGCACGCGGCGACGATCCTCGGCGTCGCGTTCGCGGCGCACGAGCCGCTGCTTGACCAGCCGGTCGACCACGCCGGTCGCCGTCGAGGGTCGGACCTTGAGCGCCTCAGCGACCAAGCCGGCGGGCGCACCGGGGGTTGCGTTGAGCAGAAACAGGACGCGCAGCTGGGACATCGTGAGCCCCAGCTCTTCCCACACCTCGAGACGGTTGGGGTCGAAGATTCCGGCTGCGCGCCCGTAGTTGCCGACGATGGCTTCGATCAGGTCATCGGTCGTGGCGTCAACGTCGGCGGCCATGACTACGACCTGCTTTCGACGGAAGCGGGGAAGGGCACGCCGACTGTTTCGCCGAGCGCAATCAGCTGGTCGATCGTCTCCTGGTCGAGTGGAACGCCGTTGCGCGAGCGGTCGGCTCGCGCCATCGCCTCGGGGTCGCCGGGAATTAGCACGCGCTCCACCTCCGCGACAGGCGGCACGGCTCGCACCGCTTCGGCAAGTTTACGCATCTCAGACTTGAAATGTTCGGGATCACAAAATAAATCGATCCGCCAGGCCGCGAACCACTGGCCCTGAATCAGATTCTGACCAGGCGGCGCGAACATTCCCGAGCCGTCGCCCGAGAGCACGCCGGTCAGGATGTCGACCATCAGGCCCAGGCCGTAGCCCTTGTGCGAACTCGTCGTGATCGAGGAGCCGAGCGGCAGCAGCCCGCCGCCCTTGCGCAGGATGAACGGATCATCCGTGTGCTCGCCCGCTTCGTCGAGTGCCCAGCCGACCGGCAGCGGCGTGCTCTGGCGGCCGGCGATCTCCAGCTTGCCGCCGGCCACCGCGGTCGTCGCGATGTCGAGCCGGAACGGCGTGCCGCCCTCGATCGGCGCGGCCATCGCGATCGGGTTGGTGCCATAGACGCGCTCGCGGCCGCCTGAGGCGAGGCCGATCGGCGGCGCGTTGCACATCGCCATCCCGATCAGGTCATGCTCGACGGCCATCTCGGCGTAGTAGCCGGCCGAGCCGAAGTGGCGCCCGTTGGCGACGGTCACCATGCCGATGCCCGATGTCTGGGCCTTCTCGATACAGGTCGCCATCGCCTTCTGGCAGATAATCGTGCCGAAGCCGCCGTCGCCGTCCCAGGCGGCCGAGACGGGCGTCTCGCGCAGCACCTTGATCTCGGGGGTGGGATTGACCGCGCCCGACTCGAACCCGGGTGCGTAGCCGATGTGCCACGGCAGGTGGGCGATGCCGTGCGAATCGATGCCGACGAGGTCGGCGTCGACGAGCACCTCAGCGCCGATCGCCGCGTCGTCGGCCGGCACGCCGTAGTGCTCGAGCACCGCGGCGGTGAAGGAGCGGAGCTCCTCGGCGCGGTAGCGGTCTCGGGTCTCGGGGCCTTCGCGGCCCGTCCAGGCCACGGCTAGCTTCCCCAGCTCTTGACGAGCTTGACGCCCGCGGCGGAGCCGGCCGACATGAACTGTCCGTCGGAGCCGGAGGCGATGAAGCGCCATCCCTCTTCGGCGCGGCGCTTCGCCTCGACCGGGCCGCTGGTGAAGATGCCCGGCGCGACGCCGTGCTTCTGCGCCGATTCCAGCACCGCGGCGCAGGCCGCGATGTGGTCGGGATGCGGGTTATCGGGCCTGACCGGGATGCCCATCGACATCGCGAGGTCGGCAGGGCCGATCATCGTCGCGTCGATCCCCGGCACGGCGAGAATTTCGTCGATCCGGTTGACCGCGTCGATCGTTTCGATCTGGATCGAACAGACGATCTCCTCGTTGGCGTGCGCCGCGTAATCGGAGCCGCCATAGAGGAAGCCGCGATACGCGCCGAAGCCACGCAGCCCCACCGGCGGGTAGCGGCAGGCGCTGACCGCCTGCTCCGCCTCGGCCTGGTTGTTCACCCAGGGGATCACGACGCCGTACGCGCCACCATCGAGGATGCGCTTGATCTCGACCGGGTCGTTCCAGTGCACGCGGGCCATCGGGATCGTGTCGGTGGTCGAGATCGCCTGGAACATCTGCACCATCGTGAGCAGGTCGACCGGGCTGTGCTCGCCGTCGACGACCAGCCAGTCCCAACCGGAGTGCGCCATCGACTCGGCGGCCAGCGGGCTGGCGGTGCCGAGCCAGGCGCCGAAGGCGGGTGTGTCTTCGGCCCAGAGCTGTCTCACGGTGTTCGGTCGCATAGGGTCGGTCCTCCCGGAAGTTAGGTGCGTGTGCGTACGTTCATGCGGTCGGATGCAGAATAGTCCACGCCTCCGCGCGCCCGGCTCGCCCGTGAGTCGCGCCTACACGTGGTCGGGGCTGGGCGCCAGCGAGACGCGATCGAGCACGGCCTTGTTGACGACCGAGCGTGGCCTGTAGCCGCGCAGGACATCGGCCGCCGCCTCGCCGACGCGCTGCAACAGCAGCGGCGCCGACGCGTCGGAGTAGTAGGCAGAGTGCGGCGTGGCGATCACGTTGTCGAACTCCAGCAGCGGGTGGTCCTTGTGGACCGGCTCGGGGTCCCAGACATCAACGCCGGCGCCGGCGAGTTGCTCGTTCTTGAGCGCGTCGTAGAGCGCTTGCTCATCGACCACGCCGCCACGGCAGGTCGTGATCAGGTACGCGCTGGGCTTCATCATCGCCAGCTCCGCAGCGCCCACCAAGCCGCGAGTCTCGGGGCTGAGCGGCGGGTGAACCGAGACGTAGTCGGCCTGCATGACCTCTTCGAGCGTGGTCAATCGCACGCCCGCGGCCTCCGCGACGGCCGGGTCCTGGAAGGGGTCGAAGGCGATCACGTCGAGGCCGAAGGCCTGCGCGCGAATCGCCGCCTGCTGCGCGATGTGACCAAACGCGACCAGCCCGAGCGTCTCCCCGTAGAGCGCGCCCGAAGGCCCCAGCGGCACGCGCTCGCCGGCACGCGCGGCGTTGTTGTGCGCGACGATCTTCCGGTTCAGCGCGAGCAGCAGCGAGATCGCGTGCGTCGCCACCTCGTTGATGCAGTAATCGGTGATGTTGCAGACGACGATGTCGTAGTCGACCGCCGCCTGCCAGTCGATGTTGTCGAAGCCGATCCCGTAGCGGACGATGACCTTGAGGTTCGGCGCGGCCTCGAACACGGGCTTGCCGACGAAGCGGTAGCCGCAGATGATCCCGTCGGCATCGGTCACGTGGGCCGGGATGTCCTCCTGCTGCTCGAGCGTGAGCGAGATCAGCTCCGCGTCGGCCAGCGCCAGCTGCTCCGCCTCCGCCGTGTGCGGCTGACGTTCCGGACGTGAATCGATGTGATAGACCTTGAATTTCGCCATTCGGCCTCTCCTGCTGTGGATGACGCTGGCGCGAGGGTAAATGCACAGGGGGTTAGACACAGGGAGCTAGGCGGGTTGGGCAGGATTTCTGGCGCCGTCTCAGCTCCCGCATGCCGCAATCGCGGCCAGGTGATGGGGTGGCGGGCCGGACGCGGCAGTCCGGACGTGCGCGCCGGGCTCTACAGATACGTCTGCAGCGAGGAACGTGGTTGTGCCGGGATGACCTTCCGCAGGCGACGGCCGTCGGGGGTTAGTACGAACGACATCTGCTTGCCGCGCTCCATCTCAGGGTGCAGGAGGCGGGTCGCGAGCCGCAGCGACTCGAAGCGAATCAGACTCAGCCGCACCTGCTGCGCCGTGGCGGTCGGACGGGCGAACATCACCGCCTCGATCAGCTGGTCGTAGGAGGCCTGCTCGACCAGCAGCAGGTGTTGCACGATCAGCTGCTCGACGACATCCAGCTCGATCCGAATCGGTTCGGGACGCAGCCGTCGTCGCAGGCGCGCCCAGCCCGCGCGAAGCCGCTGGCCGATTGGCGCGCGGGCCACGCCGTCAGGCCTTCAGATAGGCGGCGATGTCGGGGCCGCCCTCGGTCAGCACGACGCCCGCCTCGGTCAGTTCGTCGATCTTCGCCGCGTCGAGGTCGAGCCACTCGCTCAGCACCGCGCCGGTGTCGGCGCCGAAGGCGGGCCCCGGCCCGCGCACGCGACCGGGAGTGCGCGACAGCTTGAGCGGCGAGTCGGCCATCTTGATCGTGCCCGCGATCGGATGCTCGACCTCGGTGATCATCCCGCGGTGCCGGATCTGCGGCTGCGCCACCGCCTGGCCGATCGTGTTCAGCGGGCCGATTGGAATCCCGTACATGCTGAGCGTCTCGACCCAGTGGTCGGTGGTCTGCTGCTTCGTCGCCTCGAACAGCAGCGGTTCGAGCTCCGCGTGGTTCTGCGTGCGCTTCAGCGATGTCTCGAAGCGCTCATCGCCGACGAGCTGCGTCAACCCGAGCTCGGCGCAGAACAGCTCCCACTGACTCTCGACGCCCCAGGCCAGCGCCAGCACCATCCAGCCGTCGGCGGTTGGAAACGCCTGGAACGGTGTCGCCGACGGATGGCGCGTGCCGATCCGGCCCGGTTCCTGGCCCGTCGCGTACCAGCGTGCGACCGCGTTTTCGAGCAACGCGATCTGACAGTCGAGCATCGAGATATCGATCGACTGCCCGATCCCGCTCGACTCGCGCTCGCGCAGCGCGGCGAGGATTCCGATCGCGGTGTAGAGCCCGGCGGTCAGGTCGCCGATCGATGTGCCCGGGCGCGCCGGCGGTCCGTCGGCGTAGCCGGTGATACTCATCACGCCGCCCATGCCCTGAACGATGATGTCCAGCGCCGGCCGGTCGCGGAGCGGCCCGGTCTGCCCGAAGCCCGACGTCGACGCGTAGACGAGGCGCGGATTGCGCTCGAGCAGCTCCGCCGCGGCGAGCCCCAGCGCCGACATCTTGCCGGGCGTGAAGTTCTCCATCACCACGTCGGCCTGGTCAACCAGCTCCAGGAAGATCTCGCGCCCGTGTTCCGAGCGCAGGTCGATCGAGATGCTGCGCTTGCCACGATTGACGCTCTGGAAGTACATCGACTCGTTGGCCACGAAGGGCCCCGTGGTGCGCGCCACATCGCCGTGGGGCGGGCGCTCGACCTTGACCACCTCCGCGCCCAGGTCGCAGAGAATCATCGCCGCGTAGGGGCCGGCGAGGACCCAGGTGAGATCGAGGACGCGGACACCGTCCAGTGGGCCGGGTGCTGCTGACATGGGACCGTCCTTCGGGGTCAGACAAGGCCTTCGCTGGCGAGCGAGAGCTCGATGCTGTCGACGAGCCACTCCAGCGGCTCGCCGCGGCTGAAGCGGCGCAGGTTGGCAAGAAAGAACTCGGTCGTGCGATTGAGCGCCGAGGGCACGACGCACGAGTCGTGCGGTGTGACGCTGGTGCGCGGCAGCGTCCAGATCACCGATCCCGCGTCCGGCGGTTCGTAGGGCGCGACATCGAGCACGGCGCCCGCGATCTGACCCTGCTCAAGCGCGTGGCGCAACGCCTCATGATCGAGCACGCGGCCTCGCGCGACGTTGATCAGCAGTGCGTGCGGCTGCATCTGCGCGAGCTCGCCCGCGCCGACCAGGTCGACGGTGTCGTTGGTCAGTGGCACGCACAGCACCACATAATCACTGGCGCTGAGCAGCTCGCCGAGCTGGTCGGGTGTGAGGTGCAGATCGAGATTGGGATCGTTCGGCGCGCGACGCTTGGTAGCGATGGTGCGCATCTCGAACGCCCGTGCGCGCTTCGCGATCGCCGCGCCGATCCCGCCGTAGCCGACGAGCCCAATCGTCTGCCCGGCCAGCTCGATCGAATCGATATTGCGCCAGACCGAGTTTCGCGCCTGCTCCGCGTGGGCCGGCAGCCGCTTGGCGTGGTTCAGAATGTGCGCGAAGACGTACTCAGCGATCGGCCCGCCATGCACCCCCGGCGCGTTGGTCAGCAGATTGCCCGCGTCGAGCACGAGCTGGTACGCGTAGTGGTCGACGCCGGTGCTCGCCGTCTGAAACCAGCGCGGCGGCGATTCGCGCAGGACCTCGATCAGCGCCAGCAGCGACGTCGGCGAGGTGTAGAAGTCCTCGGAGAGGAAGAACACGTCGAGGTTGGCCGGGTCGCCGCGCCACTCGCCCTCGGGGTTGAGCACGACCAGCTCCGCGCCCGGCGCCGCGGCGAGGATCTCGTCGCGCCAGACATCGGCCATCACAGTGCTGACGCCGATGCGCAGGGCCGAACGGGCAGCGTTCTCGGCAGGCATCTGAACTCCCGGATCGCGCGCAACTTGCACAGGGCCGGTGAATCACCGTTGCCGCTTCGCGCCGATGCTACGGTACGGCGTCGCCCATGACGCCATCTCCAACCCCCGCTGCGGCCGGCCCGCCCGCGATTCTGCGGCGACGCCCGTTCGCACGGTTCTACGCCGGTTGGTGGGTCGCCGTCGCCGTCTCGCTCGTCTCGTTCGCCGGCGTCGCCTTCTTCAACCCCGTGCTCGGCGCGCTCGTGCCGGCCCTGCAGGACGAGTTCGGCTGGAGCGTCGCCTCGATCGCCCTGGCGATGACGATCGGCACGATCGTCGCCGCGCTGATCGCTCCCGTGATCGGGCCGCTGGCCGATCGCTACGGCTCGCGCGTCTTGCTGCTCGGCTCGGTGACCATGATGGTCGTGCTGCTCTTCGCGATGGCCTTCGTGACCGAACTCTGGCAGCTCTGGCTGTTCTACGGGCTCGGCCGCGCCATCGGCGTCGGGATCGTCGACATGGCAGTGGTGGTCACGATCTCCAACTGGTTCGTCCGCGGCCGCGGCCGCGCCATGGGCATGACGATGATCGGCACCCGCGCGGGGATGTCGGTGATGCCGCTGTTGCTGGCCTGGACGCTGGGCATGGGCGGCCTTCGCGCTGGCTTTATCGGCCTCGCAGTGCTCGTCGCCGTCCTGGCGCTGCTGCCGCCTCTGATCGTGCGGCGCCGACCCGAGGATGTCGGCCTGCTCGTCGACGGTGCCCTGCCCACGGTCACACCCGGCGTCGTCGAGGAGCCGACCGATCTCGACCCGGTCTGGACGGTCCGTCAGGCCACGCGCACCCGCTCGTTCTGGATGCTGCTGATCGGCACCTCGATCCTGATGGTCGTCGGCGGCTCGGTGAACTTCACCTTCGTCTCGCACCTCGTCGACAACGGGATCAAGAGCAGCACCGCCGTCTTCGCGCTGTCGCTCTGGGCCGGCACGGGGATCATCGGCGGGATCATCGGCGGCGAGCTGCGCCAGCGGATGGCTGTGCGCTACGCGCTACCGATCGTGATCTGTTTCACCGCCGGCTCGCTGGTGCTGTTCGTGATGACCGACTCAGTCTGGATGAGCCTGGTCTTCGCGGTCTGGCACGGGATGTCGTTCGGCGCGCAACTGCCGCTCAACCGGATCTCGTTCCCCGATTATTTCGGGCGCTACTCGGTCGGCGCAATCCGCGGCGTGACCGCGCCGGCGCAGTTCACGCTCAACGCGTTCGGCCCGCTGTTGGCCGGACTCGCGTTCGACTGGCGCGACTCCTACGACCTGCTCTACACCGTCTTCATCGGCCTGCTGCTGCTGGCCGCCGTGTGCGTGCTGGCCGCACCCAAGCCGAAGTTGCCGAGCGTTGCTCGATGAACGTTGAGCGCGCTCCTAGGTCACCGCTGTGAACGCTGGCGCTGACGATCGCGTGACGGAGTTGCCCGCGCCTATGCGTTGGCGAGAATCAGCGTCCCGGCGGAGGCGAACATGCCGCCCGGACCGTGCGCCATGCTGACGTTGACGCCGTCGACCTGACGCTCGCCGGCCTCACCGCGCAGCTGCACGACCGACTCGATGATTGCGAACATCCCGTACATCCCCGTGTGGCAGTACGAGAGCCCGCCCCCATTGGTGTTCATCGGGAAGTCGCCGCCCGGGCCCGCTTTGTAGATCACCTCGCCGTTCGGGCCGGTCTTGGTCTCGGCGAAGAACGGGCCGCCCTCGCCCTTGGGCACGAAGCCCAGGTCCTCGGCCGCCATCAGCGGCGTGAAGGTGAAGGCGTCGTAGAACATGCAGTGGTCGATGTCCTCCGGTCCCAGGCCGGCGCTCGTGTAGGCCGCCTTGCCCGAGATCGTGTACGAGTCGGCCGTGGTGTGGTCGCGCATCTGCGAGACCATCCAGTGCGCATTCGCCTCGCCTGCGCCCAGCACGTAGACCGGCGGCCTGGCGAAGTCCTTCGCGCGCTCCTCGGAGACGAGCACCAACGCGCCGCCGCCATCGGCGACCACGCAGCAATCGAGCAGGTTGAACGGGTAGCAGATCATCCGCGAGTTGAGCACGTCCTGCGGGGTGATCGGCCCGCCGCCGCGCTCCGGGCCGCGCCGGTGGCTGCCCATCATCGCCATCGGGTTGAGATTCGCCCACGCGCGTGTGGACGCGGCGATGTGGGCCAGATGCTCCTTGGTCGTGCCGTACTCGTGGAAGTGCCGCAGCACCGGAATCGAGAACGTGGTCGGCGCGCCGCCGATCGCGAAGGGCGCCTCATACTGCGCCCCGGGCGACTGACGCGAGCCGCCGCCGCCCATGTCGATACGTGAGCGTCCGCTCTCACCGTGGGTGATCAGCGCGACATCGCAGTAGCCGGCCATGATCGCGGCCACCGCATGGCGCACGTGGATCATGAACGAGCAGCCCCCGACCGATGTGCCGTCGATGTAGCGCGGCTGGATGCCGAGGTACTCGGCGACCTCGTTGGGGATCGCGCCGGCGCAGAGCAGGCCGTCGACATCGGAGAGCTTCAGCCCGGCGTCGTTCAGCGCGTTGCGCGCGGCCTGCGCGTGCAGCGCCAGCCGCGACATGCCCGGCAGCGTGCCCAGGTCATCGGTTTCCGCAGCGCCGACGATGGCGACTTTGTGGCGAATCTGGTCCATGGTGGCTCCTCAGCTGGAGGTGAGAGGTGTGTCGGTGCGGCCGGCTAGCCAGCCAGGTGGTTCAGGCCGGGCGGAACTTCGGCAGCGTGACCGCGTCGGTCACGTCGTCGTAGACGATCTCGACGGGCATCTCGACCGCGCAGTCGTACGCGTCGTCGATGATCAGGTTCGACATCATCCGTGGGCCCTCGTCGAGCTCGATGACGGCGATCACGTACGGCGTTTTTTCCTGCATCGGCGGGATCGGCAAGTGGCTGATCACGTAGGTGTAAACGCGGCCCTTGCCGGAGGCCTCGCGCCAGTCGATCTCCCAGCTGAAGCAGTCGGGATTGGGACAGAACGGGCGTGGGTAGAAGTGAAAGCGGTCGCAGGCGCTGCAATGCGGCAGCAGCAGCTTGTGCTCTTTGAGCCCATCCCAGTAGGGCTGCGATTCGGGCGTCGGCTGCGGCAGTGCGCCGCTGTAGTCGGCCATGAGATTCTCCTCGTCGGCGCGCGCAGCAAGGCTGGGGCGCTGCACGGATGCTACGCGAGACTGTATTCGGCGGCAATCAGTCCGTGTCGGCGATCGCCTCGTCGAGGGGCCAAAGTCGCTTGATTCGGATGCTGCTCGCGCGCTTGCGAGCCTGCGCCATATCATGGTTGGTCTGTAGTCGCAGCCAAAGATCGGCGTCGCCACCGAAGGCCATGTCGATGCGAATCGCGAGGTCCGCGCTGATGGGCGCGCGTCCGTGGCAGACCTCTTCAAGCTCGACGCAGTCGACCTGAAGGTGAGCGGCGGCCTCAGCGAGGGTCATTCCCAGCGCCTCAATACAGTCGTCTCGCACGGAGAGTCCCGGATGCGGCGGGTTCTTAATCGGCATCTCCGAACCTCCTAGTGGTAGTCCTCGTAGTCGACGTCGTATGCGTCGCCCGCTTCAAACCGAAAGCTGATGCGCCAGTTGCGGGTGACGCGGATCGACCATACGCCTTCGCGGTCGCCGTGGAGTTGATGCAGCCGGTAGCCCGGGAGTCTGAGTTGCGAGACGCGCTCAGCCTGGTCGAGGCGGTGGAGGATCTGGCGGATCCGCTCTGCCTCACGCGCTCCGATTCCTCTCCTCGTGCCGCGCTCGAACAGAAGCTGCAAGCGACGGCTGCGAAAGCTCCTGATCACGGATCGAGAATATCGCGGCGGCCGGTGCCATGTCTGCTTGATTCTCGCTCCAGCCACGCTTCCAGCAGCGCATCCTTGGTGGGGGTCCACTCAGGCCGCCCGCCGCGGCGTTGACGGGCGGCCTCCGCCAGTAGCACGGCTGCCGCCACTGAGACGTTCAGGCTTCCCACGAAGCCCTGCATCGGAATCACGATCCGCGCATCCGCTGCCGCCAGCATCTCCTCCGAGCAGCCGCGACGCTCGTTGCCCAGCACGATCGCCGCGGGCCCGGTCCAATCGACATCCAGATAGTCGCGCGGCTCGCCGACCAGCTCCGTCGCGTAGATCGGCAGCGAGCGACGCCGCAGGCTGGCGACGCACTCCTCGACCGACCCATACCGCTCGATCTGCAGCCACTTCTCCACGTTGGCCGCGACGCCCGTGGAGATCTCCGGGAACTGCTCCTGCGTGTAACAGAGCACAACCGCGCCGACGCCGAAGGCGTCGCAGCTGCGCAACACCGCGGAGGCGTTGTGCGCGTCGTGGACGTTTTCGAGCACGACCACGAGGTCGTCGTGGCGGCGCGCGAGCACATCACGCATCCGCCGGCGGCGGCGCTCCGTGGTCACGCGCCCGCTTCGATGCTCGCCGCTAGACGGCGCACTCACCCTCGCCGCGCTGCAGCACGTAGATCTCCTCGCGGTCCCAGTCGACGAACATCGGCAGCGTCTCCGGCGCGAAGTCGATCGGCAGCATCAGATCGCTCATTGCGCCCTGAATCGGAGCGGGACCGACCCGGTCGATCCACGCGTCGAACTCCTCGGATGCGTCCAAGCGGTCATCCGCGTAGAGCGCGATCACCCGCTCGACCGCGTCGGGCACGCGCTTGGCCGGGAGCCGCACCCTCGGGACCAGCTTGCCCAGCCGCATCTCGTCGTTGCGGTAGGTGCCGCCGATGAACATGTGATACGCGGGGATCTGGCGATTGCCGACTTTGATCGCGGCGCCGTGGAAGCCGATGTCGGCGATGTGGTGCTGGCCGCAGGAGTTCGGGCAACCGCTCATGTGCACGCGCATCTTGCGCGTCAGCGGGTCCTTGATCGCGAGCTCGCGGAGCCGCTCCTGGACTGCCCGATTGAGCCCCATCGAGGAAGTGATCCCGAGCTTGCAGGAGTCGGTGCCGGGGCAGGAGACCACGTCTTCGATCTCCTGCGCGTCGGCGTCGCCGAGCTCCAGCTCGCAGAGCGCCTGCCAGACGGCGTAGACGCATTCGTTGGGAATCCAGCGCAGCACCAGGTTCTGCTGCGGCGTGGTGCGCGCGCGGTCGCGGCCGTAGCTGCGCAGGATCTGAGCCATGCCGTGGAACTGCGCCGGCGAGATGTCGCCCTGCGGGATGCTGACTTCAACCGTCGAGTATCCCGACTGGCGCTGCGGTGTCACGTTGGCTGCGGCAAACCGCTCGAACTCCGTGCGGTCGCCGTTCGGCTCCACCGAGATCGGCGGCAGCGGCCGCTCGTCGCCCGCTTCGTCGTCCTCATAGAGCAGCTCGTCGACCGGCGGGTTGTAGTCGGCCCACGGCTTCTGCAGCTCGGCCGCCACCATCTCCTGGAACGCTGCCTCGCCGACGCGGTGGACGAGGAACTTGAGCCGCGCCTTGAGGATGTTCTTGCGCAGCTCGTCGGCCGCGTTGAAGATCCGGATCACCGCCTCCGAGAGCCGCAGGAACTCGCTGACCGGCACGAACTCGGTGAGCAGCAGCGCCTCCTTCGCCATCGTCGAGAGCCCGCCCCCGACCATCACGCGGAAGCCCCGCACCTCTTCACCGTCGATCTCACGGACCTCGGCGAAGAACGCCAGGTCATGAATCGCGGCGATCGCGGAGTCGGTCTTGCGGCCTGTGAAATAGACCTTGAACTTGCGCGGCAGCAGCTGCGTGATCGCGTTGCGCACCCAGTAGCGCACGAACGCTCCCGCGTAAGGCGTCGGGTCGAAGACCTCGCCCGGCAGGATGCCCGCCCAGGGGTCGGCCGTAACGTTGCGCACCGTGTTCCCGCAGGCCTCGCGCGACGACAGGCCGACGCGCCCCAACACCCGCAGCATGTCGGGCATCAGGTCCAGTGGCACGAAGTGAATCTGCATGTTCTGGCGGGTGGTGATGTGGCCCTTCTTGAGCGGCGCGAAGTTCTCCGCGATCTCGCCGAAGCCGTCCAGCTGCTCGGCGGTCACGCCGCCCATCGGCAGCTTGACCCGGTTCATGTGCACATCAGGCTGGCGCTGGCCGTAGACGCCCTGGCGCAGCCGGTAGAGCATGAACTCCACCTCCTCGCGCTGTTGCGCCCCGTAGGCTCCCGCCTCCGTCTCGAAGTCGTCCAGTTCGTCGTCCAGAATCGGGATCACGACGCCCGGCTCGTCTTGCAGTGCACCTGTCGCCCTACCAGTCGCCTTGCCAGTCGCCTTGCCAGTCGCCTTGCCTGTCACCATGCCCGCGCCTCCCGCATGTCGGCTGCCTTGAACAGCTTGTTACCCCAGATTATCAAAGCCCAACCGTCCGCTTCGACCCTAGCCCGCGCAGCGAGTCGTCGAATGTCACGGAATACGCGCGCTCGACGACGATTCGCCGCTGCGCGTCAGGCAGCGCATCGATCTGATCCGCCGCGCGCAGCCGGATCTTGCTCAGCGCCACCTCGCTGGCGCGCGCGCGCCGCCCGTTGACCATCATCTGCTTGAGCAGCGGCTTACCCACGATCCGCGGCGACGTGCCGAAGCGCTGAATGTGGTCTTCGACCATCACCTGCTGCTCGCGCCGGCGGTAGACCTGCTTGCGTCCGCCCAGAGACGGCTTGCCCGGCGAGTGCTTCGCCAGGTCGCGGTCGTTGTAGGCGACGAGCTTGTATGCAGTGTCCAGCGCCGGTGCATCCTGCGAGGTCACGATCGCCGTCCCGCAGGCGAACGCGTCGATCGGCGCCCGGGCCGCGACCAGCGCCGCGATCCGATGTTCGTCCAGCCCACCGCTCGCGATGATCTGGATCTCCGTCAGCTTCGCTGCGTCGAGCATCGCTCGCGCCGCCCGCGCCTCTGCACCCAGGTCACCCGAGTCGATCCGGATCGCGCGGATGCGGTGCTGGCCGATCTGCTGCGCCAGCGTGATCACATGCTCGACTCCACGCGTGGTGTCGTGCGTGTCGACCAGCAGTGTCGTCGCCGGATAACGCCGCGCGAACGAGCGGAACGCTTCCAGCTCGTCGTCATGCGCCAGGACGTACGAGTGGGCCATCGTCCCCACGACCGGAATCCCGAAGCGCCGCCCCGCCTCGACGTTCGAGGTCGCCTCGAATCCCGCGCTGTAAGCCGCGCAGGCGCCGATCAGCGCCGCATCGACGCCGTGCGCCCGACGCCCACCGAACTCCAGCATCGGCGCGCCATCGGCTGCGAGCACCGCCCGCGCTGCCTTGCTCGCTACGAGCGTCGCCGAGCTCAGCTGGTTTAGCGCCAGCGTCTCGAGCAGCTGCGCCTCCGGCAGCGGCGCGACGACCTGTAGCAGCGGCTCGTGCGGGAACACCACGGTCCCCTCCGGCGGCGCCCAGATCTCGCCGCTGAAGCGAAACTCGTGCAGGCGGTCGATGAATCCGTCGGTGAACTGCGACAGCGACCTGAGATACGCCAAATCGTCCTCATTGAAGCGCAACGCCTCAACCCGCTCGAGCAGGTTCGACAGCCCCGCCGCGAGCAGGAAGCCCCAGTCGGCCGGCAGGCTGCGCGCCGTCAGCTCGAACACTGCCGGGCCTTCCAGCCCGCGCTCGTAGTAGACCTGCGCCATCGCCAGCTCGTAGAGATCGGTGAACAGGCCCGAGATCGGCGTCACAGCGGGCGGGCGCGTTCCACCATCACGCCCGCGGCCTCAAGCTCGGCCAGCGCCGCCTCGCCGTCGCCCGCAGCGAGGTCCACAGCCGCCACGGCCCGACCGATGACAGTCGTCGCGAATCCGAGCGCCGCCGCGTCCAGCGCCGTCGCCTTCACGCAATAGTCGGTCGCCAGGCCCACGACCACCGCCGCGCCGACCTGTCGCTCGCGCAGCAGCGCCTCGAGCCCCGTCGGCCGCAAGTCGTCGCTGAGCACATCGCGAGTCGTGAATCCCGAGTACCCATCAGCGCCGTCAACGCCTTTCTGCACGACCGGCCCCGCATCGGCGCACAGGTCGGCGTGCAGCTGCGCGCCCCACGAGTCGGCGACGCAATGCACCGGCCAGGGCCCGCCGTCGGTCACAAAGTGCGCCGTGCGCTCCGGATGCCAGTCCTGCGTGTAGACGATCGTCGAGCCGCCCGCCTGCGCGGCCTCGATCAGCTCGTTGGCCGCGCGCACGACCGCGTCGGCGCCGCTGACCGCCAGCGCACCGCTCGGGTCGGCGAAATCGTTCTGAATGTCGACGAGGATCAGGGCCGTCTGGGCGTCGAAGCAGGGCATGAAGCGTGCCATGAAGCGCCAATGGCGATTCGCTGTGCTCGCGACGACGTGCTGCAGACGTGGTGGAGGCGACGACCGGATTCGAACCGGTGATCAGGGTTTTGCAGACCCGTGCCTTACCGCTTGGCTACGTCGCCGAGGATCTGTTGAGGTGGAGCGGAAGACGGGATTTGAACCCGCGACCTTCTCCTTGGCAAGGAGACGCGCTACCACTGCGCCACTTCCGCTCGTGCTGCCCGAGTTGTGGTGCCGAGGAGGAGACTCGAACTCCTACGCCCGTAAATGAGCACAGCGCCCTCAACGCTGCGTGTCTACCAGTTCCACCACCTCGGCACGGAGGCTGGATTGGGACTCAGTCTGGCAGGAGTGGAGGGACTCGAACCCCCGACCTACGGTTTTGGAGACCGTTGCTCTGCCAAACTGAGCTACACTCCTCCGCGATTGCCGAGCATAGCAGGGCGTCCCGCGATCAGAGCGCTGCGCGGACGCGTTCTGGATAGGCGCTGACAATCCCCGTCAGACCCAGCCCCGCCACCCGCTCAATCTCCGCGGGCTCATTCACGGTCCACACAAAGCTGGCCAGGTCGTGCGCCTGGCAGGTCTGCACCGTCCGCGCGGTGCAGGCCGTGTGGTGCATCGAGACGCCGTTCAGCTGCAGGTTGGCGCAGGCCTGATAGATCTCCGGCCCCGGTAGCAGGCACAGATGCCCGATCCGGCTGCCCGGCGGCGCGCGCTTGGCGACCGCCCGCACCGCATCGGAGTCGAACGACCACAACCAGATCCAGGGCATCGCGTCGACCGCGTCGATCGCTCTCAGCACCGCTTCCGAGAGCGCCTCCACGTCGTCGCCCGGCGATGTCTTGAGCTCGACCACCAGCAATGCCCGACCGTCCACCGCCGCCAGCGTCTCACCGAGCGTCGGGATCCGCTCGCCCTCGCCCGCGTCGAGCATCCGCAGCTGCGCCAGCGTTGTCTCGCCGACCACGCCGTCGCCACTTGTGGTGCGGTCCAGTAGCTGGTCGTGCATCAGCACCGGTGCGCCGTCGGCGCTGAGCTGCACGTCGATCTCGATCCCATCGACGCCCAGCTCCAGCCCGCGCCGCACGCCCAGCAGTGTGTTCTCGGGCGCGTGACCCATCGTCGTGCGGTGCGCGATCACCAGCGGCGCGACACGAGGATCGCCGGGGGGCGTATGGTGCGGATTCGTTGTCACGGCGTCGAGCATAGGGGCCGCCACAGGGTGGATGAACACGAAATCGCCCAGTCGTTCGACGCCACGGGCAGCGCCTACCAGGAGCTCGGCGCCGGCTTTCTCGGCGAATACGGCCGCCAGCTGCTCGACCGTCTGGCGCTCCAACGCGACAGCCGATTCGTCGACCTCGGCTGCGGCCCCGGCACGCTCATCTCGCTCGCCGAGCGCACGATTCGCGACGGCGAGGCGGTTGGCATCGACCTCTCGCGGACACAGCTGGAAATCGCACGCGAGCGCTTCCGGCGCTCCAGGCTGCGGCCCCGCTTCATCCACGAGAGCGCCGCTGCGACCACGCTGCCCGACCGCCACGCGACGGCGGTTGGGCTCAGCTTCGTCCTGCCCTACGCCGACGCTCCCGTGCGACTGCTACGCGAGGCCGTACGCATCTCGCGGCCCGGCGGGCGCGTCGCGGCGAGCGTCTGGGGCAGCCCCTTTTTCGGCGCGGCCGGCGAGCGATTGTGGAATCAGATCCAGCGCCGTGAACTTCACCTCGCCGACGTTGACGGCCGCTACGACCCGCAGCGCCTCGCCCAGCTCGCCTTCCGCGCGGAGCTCGAAGACGTCACCGTCGAGGAGTTCGAGCGCGAGGTCTGGTGGGACGACTTCGACCAGTGGTGGAGCACGCTCGACGCCTTCGCCCTGCTCCCGAGCGAGGAGCCCGCAACGTTGGCCGAAATTCGCACCGACGTGAGCAGAGATGACCGCGTCGTCGCCCCCGATGGCGCCGTCCGCAGCGCGCTCAAAGTCTGGCTCCTGTCCGCTACCGTCGGCAAAACCCGCGCCGACTAAATCCCCAGGCTCCCCCTGCGGCCTGCTCCGCCTCCCCCTTACGCTGACCCTCGCCGCCAACCAATCAACCAACCGCTGAGAACCCCTAATGCCCCGACTCTCCGTCAACCTCCCGTGGAACCCCGACTTTGTCGAGACCTTCCTCAATCGCGCCCGTCTCGCCGACGAGATCGGGATCGACACCATCGCCGTGATCGAGGGCTACGGCCACGACGCCTTCTCCGGCCTGGCGATGCTCGCCCGCGAAACCAACCGCATCCGCCTGGCCACTGCGGTCGTCAACGTCTTCTCCCGCACACCCTCCGCGCTCGCGATGCACTTCGGCACCATCGACCAGCTCTCCGGCGGACGCGTGGTGGTCGGCCTCGGCGCGAGCGGGCCCGGCGCGATCGAGCGCTTCCACGGCGTCCCCTTCGATCGGCCCTTCGCGCGCATCCGCGAGACGATGGAGATCATCCGTCGGGTCTGGACGCACGAACGCTTCGACTATCACAGCGATCGGATCAACATCGAACGCGCCCTGGTCAGCGGTGTGGAGCCCGTTCAGGCGTCGCCGCCGATCCACCTCGCGACGCTGCATCCCACCTCGGTGCGCCTCACCGCCGAGCAGGCCGACGGCTGGATGCCCGCCTGGATCCCCAACGACCGGCTCGTCGAGCAGCTCGCGGCCGTCCGCGCGCAGGTCGTCGCCGCCGGTCGAGACGCCGCCGCCCTCGAGATTCGCTCACCCGCCACGACCGTGGTCGTGCCCGACCCCGAGCGCGTCGCCGAGGTCGAGCGCAACCACGCGCAGGGCATGGCCTTCTTCTCGGTGCGGAGCGGCCCGATGTACTGGAATCAGTTCCAGCGCCAGGGGCTGGGCGCCGAGGTCGAGGCGATGCGCGACGCCTGGGCCGAGGGAGGCGTCGCTGCCGCCGCAGCAGCGGGCGCGCAGGCCTCGTTGCGCTTCGGCCGCCGCGGCGGCCGCGAAGAATGCCTCGCACAGCTCGATCTCGAGGCCGCCGCCGGCGTCGACCTGCATCAAGTCAGCGTGGCCACCGACGACGATCGAGTCTGGGCCGACGAACTGAGCGCGCTGCTCGAGTGAGGTCCGGTTGCTGGCTCGCGTTGAGGACGGCAAGAGTGAGCGAGACAGATGGACGCGTCTCGGCACGCTATGCCGGGCCGGCGCTGCGCCCTCGCGATCGGTAATTTCGATCGAGAGCCGACGGTAGCGAAAGGCCCGATCACCACGATCTCACGTGTTCTCGAACTCAGTCCGTCGTGGCAAGCGCGAAACGGGGCAATCAGCTTGCCCTGCGCTAATCTCTGACGAGACCCAATCCGAATGGAGCACCTCATGGCCGACCTGTCAGCCGCCCAAGTTCTCGCCAAATTCACCGACCGCGTGCTGCGCTGGACCGCGCAGGGCATGGAAGACCTGACCCAGGAAGAGGTCCACTTCCGCACCCACGCCGAGCAGAATTGCATCGGCTTCGAGGCCTGGCACATCGCCCGCACGGCCGACAATCTGATCCACTTCGCCTTCGAGCGCGAGACGCCGATCTGGCTGCAGAAGAACATGCACGAGGCCTGGGGCCTGCCCAAGGTCGACCAGGGCACCGGCACCTCCTACGAGGAGGTCGCCTCCTGGGTCTTCCCCGAAGGCGCTGAGATCGCCGCCTACCTCAACGACGTGGCCGACGTCATCGTGCCCCGCATCGCCGCGATGAGCGACGAGTACCTCGAGTCGATCACGCGCATCGTCCCGCAGGGCGAGATGCCCAAGTGGGAGATCATCGGCCAGGTGATCATCAATCACAGCAACAACCACCTCGGCCAGATCAACGTGGGCCGCTCGATGCAGGGCAAAGAAGGCCTCGGCTTCTAGCCGGCCGCGCCCCAGCACCTCGCTATGACCAATCTGGTGGCCCCGGTCTCGCTGGCTGAGCAGACGCAGCGACTGCGCGGCGGTCAGGTCTCGCTGGCCGACGAGATCGAGCGCAGTATCTCCCGCATCGACGAGATCAATCCGTTGATCCGCGCGATCTTGCCCGACCCGCGCCAGCGCGAGCGTCTCGCCGCTGCGGCTCGCGAGCTCGAGCAGGAGTGGCCCGACCCCGACGCCCGTCCCCCGCTCTACGGCGCGATCGCCGCCGTCAAGGACATCTTCAACGTCGACCGGATGCCGACCCGTGCCGGCTCGGCCGTGCCGCCCGAGTCATTCAGCGGTCGCGAGGCCGACGTGGTCGAACGCCTGCGTCGCGCCGGCGCGCTGATCCTGGGCAAGACGGTGACGACCGAGTTTGCCTACTTCGCCCCCGGTGCGACGGCCAACCCGCATAACCGCGGCCACACCCCCGGCGGCTCCAGCAGCGGCTCGGCGGCCGCCGTCGCCGCGGGCATCGCCTCGATCGCGCTCGGTTCGCAGACGGTTGGCTCGGTCATTCGTCCCGCCTCGTTCTGCGGGGTGGTCGGTTTCAAGCCCTCGTATGACCGCATTCCGAGTGGCGGGATGCTCTATTTCTCGCGCTCCGTCGACCACGTCGGCTTCTTCGTGGCGACCGCGGCCGACGCGCTGCTCGCAGCCTCCTCGCTGCTGCTCGGCTGGCGCGCCGGCGAGGACACCGAGGCCGGCGTCCCGCGGATCGGCATCCCCCGCGGGCTGTACCTGGAGCAGGCCGACAACTCGATGCTCGAAATGCTCGACCAAGCCGCAGAGCATCTGCGCGAGCGCGGCATCTCCGTCGAACTCACGCCCACGCTCGGCGACATCGCCGAGATCAACCAGCGGCACCGCCGACTGACGGCCTACGAGTTCGCCGTTGAACACGACGAGCGCTACGCCCGCTACGGCTCGATGTTTCGCCATGAAAGCGCGACCTTCTACGAGCGCGGCCGCAAGATCGACCGTGCCACGGCGGAGCAGGGCCGCGCCAGCCGCATCCAGGTGCGCCAGCGCCTGCACGAACGCATGGACCGCGCCCAGATCGACGCCTGGCTCTGCCCCGCCGCCGTCGGTCCCGCCCCGCGCGGCCTCAGCGCCACCGGCGACCCCGCGATGAATCTGCCTTGGACCCACGCCGGGATGCCGGTCATCTCGCTGCCCTACGGCGCGGTCGACGGTCTGCCGCTCGGCCTCCAGCTCGTGGGCCGCTTCGGCCGCGACGAAGCCCTGCTCGGTCAGGCCGTCCAGGTCGAAGCCGCCCTCGCCGACTGAGGCTGGTCCCCCCGGGAGGACTCGAACCTCCGCGCACGGTTTAGGAAACCGCCGCTCTAATCCGCTGAGCTACGGGGGGCGGCCCTCCCCAGCGTAGCGTTGGCGCATGCCGTGGGACGTTGAGTTCGATTCAGAATTTGAGGCGGAGTTCGACGACCTGCCGATCGGAGTGCAGAACGACCTGTACGCTCGCGCCGCGGTGTTGGAGCAGTTCGGGCCGGCGCTGGGACGCCCGACGGTAGACAGCCTAAAGGGATCACGCCACCCGAGCATGAAGGAGCTGCGCTTCAATTCGGCTGGGGGCGTGTGGCGCGTGGCGTTTGCGTTCGACCGCTCCCGTCGTGCAGTTTTGCTCGCCGCGGGCGACAAGGCAGGAATCAGCGAGCGGCTCTTCTATCGCAGACTGTTGCGCAAGGCCGATGGACGCTTCGATCAGTATTGAGTAGTCTGACTCAGAAGGGCTGTGCGCAATGGCTCCGAAGACGACCTCTTTGCGAGATCTGATCGAGGCCCTGCCGCCGGAGCGGCGACGGTGGGTGGAACGGCGCACCCAAGAGCTGATCGCTGAAGAGCGGGCGGCTGCGGGGCTTGGCGATGAGTACTCGACGGCTGAGCAGCCCGAGCCGGTACGCCGGCTTCGAGAGGACCCGCCCGCGCGGGGCGAGGCCGCCTCCAGCTGAGCGGGAGTCTGATCTGCGCGTCGATCGACCGAGACTCTGCTTGTAGGCTGTGGAGCGTCGCCGAAAATCCGTCGCGAGGAGTGATCGATGCCGCTCTACGAGTACTACTGCCGCACCTGCAACGAGAAGTTCACCCAGCGACGCCCGATGACGGCCGCCGCCGACGACAGCGAATGCGGCGCCGGGCACCGCGCCGTCAAGGTCCTGACCGCCGCGATGGTCTCCGTCGCCGGTGCGTTCTCCGCCGAGGAAGCCGCCGAGTCCGCCCCGGCCATGGGCGGCGGCTGCGCCTGCGGACGCGGCGCCTGTGGCTGCGGCGCCGGCGGTCACGGCCTCAACTAGCCCCCTGCGAGTTCTCCGAAGCACGTCAAGCGTCCGCTCGAGGGGGAAACCGCGGTGTCTCAGACTCGTCTGCTGGCGATCGGCCTGATCGCGCTCGTCGCCACGGTCACGGCCCTCGTCGCCCTGCGCGACGGCTCAGAAGTCACCGCTCAGCCTCCGGATGTCTTCGATCGCCTCGATGACGTCCAGGACGACCTCGCGCGCCTCCGCAGCGATGTCGAGGGGGTGCGCTCTGAAGTGGCCCTCGCACGGGGCGAGCTCGGCGCGATCCGCGGCGACATCGCCGTCGTCAGTGACCGTCTCGGCCGCCTGACCCGCGCCTTCCGACCGCCATCCTCCGAGCCGGCCGCCTACACGCAGGCGCTCGTCGAGGAAGCCATCGCACGCTACGCACGTGACGGTCTCGACACGACCGTCGCGCATTACAACACTCCCGAAAGCGTCAACGGCCAGTGGTACGTCGTGATCATCGACGAAGCCGGCACGATCCTCGCCGTTGCCACGCACCCGGATACGGTCGGACAGCCCAACAGCGACGTCTTCGGCCCCGACGGCTACCCCGTCGGGGCTGTCGTTGACGGTCTCGTCACCCGCGATGGCGCATGGGTCAACTACCTCTTCGCCAATCCCGAGAACGGCGCCACCGAGCTGAAGCATGCCTGGGTCGTCCGTCACGACGGCCTGATCTTCCTCTCCGGCTGGTATGAGCCCGGCCCCTCGCCCACGCGCGAGCCCGGCGCCTACACCCGAGCCTTCGTCGCGCGCGCCGTTCAGCTCTACAACGCGATCGGTCGCGATGAGACGCTCGCCTACTACAACTCCCCCGACAGCGCAGTCTCCGATTGGTACACGTTCATCCACCAAACCGACGGCACGCGCCTCGCTCACGCCTACCGCGGCGAGGGCTGGCTCGGGACCAACATCGGCGACCTCGGCATCGACGTGACCGGCTACGCCTACGGCAAGGAGATGCTGGCGATCGAGCAGAGCGGCTGGGTCTCCTACGTCTTCGTCAACCCCGCCGACGAGAACCAATATCAGCGCAAGCACAGCTGGATCGTCACCCACGACGGCCTGCAGTTTGGCTCCGGCTGGTACGACCGCAACTACGACCTGCGCGCCGAGGATCCTGCCGCCTACACCAAGGCCTACGTGCAGAACGCGATCGACTACTACGAGGCCAACGGCCGCGAGGCCACGATCGCCCGCTACCAGTCGTCGGACAGCATCGATGGCGAGTGGTATCTGTTCATGATCGGCGAGGACGGGATTCGCCTGGTGCATCCGACCGTCCCGGACCTGGTCGGACAACAGATCGGCGACGGTGGCGGCGTGGACCTGAACGGCTTCGACTACGGCGCAGCGTTCCTCGCCGTCACCGACCGCGAGTGGATCAGTTACGTCTTCCTCAACGCCGCGAGCGGGCAGAACGAGCAGAAGCACACCTGGCTGGTGCGCCGTGACGGCATCCTCTTCGCCTCCGGCTGGTACGAGCGCTAGCAACTGACCGAATGACCCCGCGTTCAACCTGCGCACGCTCTGCAAGGCGTTGAGCCGCAAGTCGTTCAGCGCCTCGCTACGCCCGCCGCGCGAACCACCAACCCGTTGCGCCCAGCAGCGCCGACGGCACGAGGATCGCGGCGCCGATCAGCATCGTCGTGTCGAAGAAGAAGCGCTGCGGAAACAGCTGGATCAGCGCGTCCGCGCGCGTCAGCTGCCACAGGTCGTTGGTGAAGAACAGCAGGTGAAACTGGCGAAACGCCTCATTGAACCCCGACACCGCAATGATCGCGAGCACCACGACGAGCGTCACGATCACGCTGCCCGAGGTCGCCGCTGCGCCCAGGATGTCGGCGAGCCCCTCCCTCCGTCGCCGCCACAGCACCACTGACGCGAATGCCACGATGTACCCAAACGCCGCCCAGCCGGCGTCCCACACACGCCCCATCAGCCGCTTCACGTCGACCATGTGCACGACCTCGCGCTCGCTGAACACGGGAACCTGTCCTCCGGACCCAGACGGGCGTTGGACGCTCAGTCGCTCGTCCTCGTTGCGCAGGTAGTCGCGCACCTCCGCGCCGATCCGCGAGACCTCCTCCGCCGCCAGCCCCGACCGTCGGGGCGCTTCATAGCGCTCGAAGCCACGCTCCCACCACCACGTCGAGGTCGCCGCGAAGCGCACACTCGCGGCTACGGCCAGCGTGAAGATCGCCAGCGTCAGCGCGGCGACAGACATCCACCACAGGACCGCGAGGATCGCTCGGTTAGTCTCCATGCGTCTGGTCAGCGAGCGTAGACCCAGGTCGCCGGCGGGAGCGTCCGATGCTTGACGAGCTGCTCAGCGCCGCCGGGCTGGCCGACGCCGGATCGGTCGTGATCGCCCGTGTATCCGCGCTGGACGGCGCACCGCTCGTCCCCTGGCAGCCGTGCCTGCTGCTGCTCGACGCCCCGCACGGACCGAACCGCGCCGCGCTCCGCCACTATCCACCCGCAACCGAGGCGACGCTGATCAGTGAGATCGCCGACGGCCTCCAGACACGCCAGGCGCGGGTCGATCAGCTCGACGATCAGCGCACCGACGCGGTCGCAATCGCCCTCCCCGCCGTGCCGATGCACGACGTCCGCAACCACTCGGAGGGCCTGCGCGGCGTGATCGACCGCCTCCGCGACCCCGTCGACGGCTGTCCCTGGGACAACGCCCAGACCCACGCGTCGCTGCGCCCGCACCTGCTCGAGGAGACCCACGAGGCGCTCGAGGCCCTCGACAGCGGCGATCCCGAGGCGCTCTGCGAGGAGCTCGGCGATGTCCTGATGCAGGTCGTGCTGCACGCCAAGCTCGCCGAGCAGGACGGCGCGTTCGACCTCGACGACGTCAGCGAGGGGATTCGCGCCAAGCTGGTGCGCCGCCACCCGCACGTCTTCGCCGACGCGTACGTCGATTCGGCCGCCGCCACCGAGCAGATGTGGGAGCGGCTCAAGGCCCGCGAACGTCCCACCCGCGAGTCCGTCCTCGACGGCGTGCCCAAAACGCTGCCCGCGCTCGCCCGCGCTCAGAGCATCCTCGCCCGCGCCGACCGCAACGGCCTGCCCCGCCCACACTCCGGCGGCGCCGCTGGCGCCTCGATCGGTGACCAGATACTCGACCTCGTCCTCGCCGCCCGTAGCGCTGACCTCTCCGCCGAGGACGAAGCCCGCGACGCGCTGGCCAACTTCGAATCCCGCGTCCGCGCGCTCGAGTCCCAGCTGCGCAGCGAAGACCTCAGCCTCACCGACCTCGACCCCGAAGCGCTGACCCAACGCTGGTCCGCAACCGCCTGATCCCCGCTCCCCCACATCGCCCGAGACCTGTCGCGAAGCGACTGAGGCGGCCCCTCACACCTTGCTCAGTTGCGCCATTGACGCCAGGAGCTTCTTCACCCCCGCATCCTCGAACCGCACCGTCACCTCGACGTCGCCACCGATCGACTTCGCGGCGATCACCACCCCGTCGCCGAATGCGGGCGACATAACCCGGTCGCCCGCGCTGAGATTCAGCTGCAGCGGTTCCGGCTCGGCGTCGAAGTCGTCCCAGGCGAGCCAACGGTTCGCGGCAGGACGCACATCATCCCCGACCGGCGCCGTCGCAGGCCGATCGAGCTGCAGCAGCTCCGGATCGATGTCGTTCAGGAAGCGCGACGGCGGGTTGTGCCCGCTGCGTCCCTGATACGCGCGGCGGAAGGCGTGCAGCAGGTGCAGCTCTCGCTCCGCTCGCGTGATCCCGACATAACAGAGGCGGCGCTCCTCCTCGAGGCTGGCCGGATCGTCGATCGAGAACTGGTGCGGCAGCAGGCCCTCCTCCATCCCGGCCATGAAGACGACCGGAAACTCCAGGCCCTTCGCCTGGTGCAGCGTGATCAGTGTCACCGCGTCCGGCGGGCCGTCCGGTAGGTCGTCAATGTCCGCTACCAGCGCGACATCTTCGAGGAACGCGTCGAGTGCGGCGCCCGGCGCAATCTCGCTGTAGTTGTCTGCTACGGTCAGCAGCTCCTGCACGTTCTCCCAACGGTCGACCGCGTCTTCATCGGATTGCCGCATGATCCACTCCCGGTAGTCGGTGTCGATCAGGATCGACCGCAGCGCCTCGACCAGCGGCTGCTCGGCCGCGATCGACCGAGCGCGCGCGATCGTCTGCGCGAATCGACCCAGACTGATCGCCGCCCGCCGTGAGACAGGCGGCGGATCGACCCCGGCATCGAGAATCCCGCCCGCCGCTCCTGCCGCTTCCATCGACGGACGGGCGTGGATCACCGCCCACTCGGTCAACGTCGCCAGCGTCTTCGCGCCCACGCCGCGGGTTGGCACGTTCACGACCCGCTCGAACGCCATCCGATCGGCCGGATTGCGCGCCAGCCGTAGATAGGCGATCAGGTCACGAATCTCTCGCCGGTCGTAGAAGCGCGTGGCGCCGACCAACCGATAGGGAATCCCGCGGTGCACCAGCGCTTCCTCGATCGCCCGTGACTGCGCGTTGGTCCGATACAGCACCGCGGCCTCGCCCGGCCGCATCGTGCCGTCCTGCATCCCGTTCGTCACGGCCTGCGCGATGTAGTCGGCCTCGTCGCCCTCGCTGTACGCCTCGTGCAACCGCGGACGTACGCCGTCGGCCCGCTCGGTCTCCAGCTTCCGCTTGCTCCGTCCCTTGGCCCGCCCGATCACCGCATTGGCCACGTCCAGAATCTGCTGCGTGGAGCGGTAGTTCTGGTTCAGCTGCACCTCGACCGCGTCGGGGTGGTGCTCGACGAAGCTGCGCAGGTTGCGCACGTCGGCGGCGCGCCACGAGTAGATCGACTGGTCGGGGTCGCCCACGACGGTCAGGTTGCCGCTGCCCTTCGACCATGCCCGCGCCAGCTCGTACTGCACGACGCTGGTGTCCTGGAACTCGTCGATCAGGGTGTGCTCGAAACGCGACTGGTAGTTCTCCGCCACCTCGCCGACCTCGAACAGGTCGAGCGCCCGATTCAGCAGGTCGTCAAAGTCGAGCGCCTGCGCCTCGTGCATCCCCTTGCGATAGCGCTCCCAGACCCGCGCCACGACCTCCTCGTAGTAGTCGGACGCGTGGCCCACGACATCTTCGAACGCCACGCCCTCGCTCTTGTTGCGCGAGATTCGCGAAAGCACCTGCCGCGTCGAGAACTGCTTGGGATCGAGGTGCAGCTCCTTGATCGTGGAGCGCACCAGGGCCATCTGGTCGTCGTCGTCGAAGATCACGAAGTTCTGCGGCACGCCGATCTTGTCGCCGTGCGCGCGCAGCATCCGCACGCAGATGCGGTGAAACGTGCCCAGCCAGAGCCGGTTCGCGTCGTCCTCGCCGAGCAGTTGCTCGAGCCGCGAACGCATCTCGCGCGCCGCCTTGTTGGTGAACGTGACGGCCAGAATCCGCCAGGGCGCCACCCCCTGCTCGCGCACCAGCCAGCCGATCCGCTGCGTCACCACCCGTGTCTTGCCACTGCCCGGCCCCGCCACGATCAGCAGGGCGCCACCCGGGTGAAGTACGGCCTCCCGCTGCGCGGGGTTCAGGTGCGACAGATCGAGCGGAGTTCGTGCGGCCACACCGCGAGGCTACCAGCGCGGGATATAGTGATTCGGCGGGGCACCGAGGGGCGTGATGGTGGGAATTTCTGAACTTGTCGGGCTCTCGTGGCCGGGCGGCAGCCCCGAGAACACCGGGCTGATCATCGCGGTCGTCGTCGGGGCGTACTTCGCGGCGCTGTGGCTCTCAGCCGTGGTCTGGACCGGCCGCGACATCCGCCAGCGCAGCGACGACCCCTTCACGCAGCTGGTCGCAGTGCTGATCGTGCTGGCCTTCAACTTCCCCGGCTGGGTGCTCTATCGCGTGCTGCGGCCGACCAACACGCTCGAGGAGCGCTACGAGCGCGAGCTCGAGGAGGAGACCCTGCTGCACGACCTCCGCTCGGTGCTCGCCTGCCCGCGCTGCGGCAGCCGCGTCGACGACGATTACCTCGCCTGCCCGCGCTGCGCGACGCAGCTACGCCGCCCCTGCGCCGGCTGTGAGCGGGCCCTCGAGGCCGGCTGGATCGCCTGCCCGTGGTGCGCGCTCACGGTCGAGCCCCCAGCCGCGAATGGCGCCGGCGGCTTTCCCGAGCCCGCCTTCGAGCCCACCCCCGCCCCGCCGCCAGAGTCGAGCCCCGCGCCGACCGCGCGACCGGGCTAGCGCAGGCTGGGTCGACGTGCGAGAGCGGCGACTTGAGGTCAACGGCGTTGCGGGCCTGATCTTCGAGTGGGGCGCACCCGACAGCTCCGAAGCGATCGTCTGCCTGCACGGCGTCCCGGGTTCGGCCCGCGATTTTCAGCAGCTTGCGCCGACGCTGAGCGAACTCGGGCGCTGCGTCGCGATCGATCTGCCCGGCTTCGGACGCGCCGACAAGCCGCTCGATTTTCCCTACTCGGTTGAGGGCTACCAGACCTGGCTCGACCCGGCGATTCGCGAGCTCGGGATCGAGCGCGCGCACCTGGTGCTGCACGACTTCGGCGGCCCGATCGGTCTGCTCTGGGCGGCGATGCACCCGCAGCAATTCGCGAGCGCGACGCTGCTCGCGACCGGCGTGCTGCCCGGCTATCGCTGGCACCTGCTGGGCCGCCTCTGGCGCACCGCACGGCTCGGCGAGCTGATCCAGCGCACCACGAGTCGACCGCTGTTCAAGCTCTGGATGCGCCGCGGCAACCGGCGCGGCCTCGACCCGGCCTGGCTCAATCAGTTGATCGACGAAGACGACGCGGCCACCCGACGCGCCACGCTGGCGCTCTATCGGGCCACCGACGAGCCGGGCAGCGAACTGCTTGCACAGGCGCTGGCCCCGCAGGCCAAGCCCGCGTTGGTGATCTGGGGCCAGAACGATCCCTACGTGGGACCGCGCTACGCGGCGGTCCAGCGCCGCGCATTCCCCAACGCCCGGATCGAAGTCTGGCCCAACACCGGCCACTGGCCGCACATCCAGCATCCGCAACGGATCGCTGAGACGGTCTCAGAGTTCCTGCGGGCGCGGATCGGCGGCTGATCCAGGGACGTAGTCCGCGGGTGTGTCCTCGCCGAAGCTGCGGGACGTGTGCCGCATGTCGTCGTCGGCGAATTGTTTGCTCAATCGCGACGTGAGGCATGCAGGACAAAAGCACTCACCTCGAACTTGCTCGCTGCTGAGGTGCGTCAGCCCATGAATCGCGCCTCGTTCCGCGTCGAAGCGTCTTGCGATCGTGTCGAACTGGCGCGTATAGCCGCGTTCGTATCGGCCGAACACGGCGTTCACGACGAAGTCGGCCAGCTGCAGCATGCGAGTGTGTTTTGCGGGAGCGAAGAATGGAACGTCGGCCATGTTTCGCAGCTCTCCCCACCGGTGCCCCGTCGACCACACCTTGCGAGCCAGTGCCTCGATGTTCTGCCGGTAGCCAGACTCGGCCACCACGACCAAGCCACGCTGCGCATCATTTTCCTGCTGATACACACGCTTCAACATGAGATCGAAGCGACTGACGATCTCCTCGAACCCACGCTCGTATGGTGGCTCGCTGACAAACTGTTTGTCGATCGCAGCAGCGAAGAGTCGCGCACGCGACGTCGCAATTGTGCGGTAGACCTCGTCCATCAGCGTCTGACGCTCCTCTCGACTGAGCAGGCTGAACGGCGGCTTCGCGTGCGCATCGGGCGCGCGAAGGTGCGAGGCGTGAAATTCGATGGGTTCGGGCCACGTCGGGAAGTAATGCGCCTGCAGGTCATCGAGGCGTTCCTTGAGGAAGAACGTCTGCCGCTCGAACACGGCTAATCCGCCGACCACGAAATACCGGTCGTGGTTGTTCGTGCCGGCCTCGTCGACATAGAGGAGATGCATGGAACCGAGCGGCCCTCACAATCCCCCGACTTGGCCGTCCGCTGACTACAGGTGCCCTTGTGTGCGCAGTGAAGACACTGCGCGCCGTCAGGCGAAGTCCGACGATTGCGACGAAGTCGATTGCGATGTTGCGATGGGAAGTAGGTGGTGCGTAGCCGGCTGGCCCCCGAAGGGGCCATCAGACCTGATCACGTGGCCTTGCCGACTGCGCTCAGTGTCCGTCAATGCTTGCGGGCTGTCAAGCGTGGCGATTGACTAGTCGGTCGCCCCCAGCCTGATCGCCAGGTCGGCGGTTTTCTTCATCTCTTCGTAGCGCTTGCGGGTCTCGCGCTGTCGCTCGTTGAGCTGCGGATCGTCGGTTTCGGCGACCTCGAAGCCGTAGGGCTCGTAGACGGGAATCTCGGAGTCGGGTAGCTCGCCGAGCATCTCGTTGCGCTCTGCCTTGCGCTTGAACGCCTCTTCGATGTACGGCGCGAGCTCTTCCTCCTTGCGGGCGACCCGCTCGGCCTCGAACTCCTTGAACTCCGGCATGATCTCGTTGCCGAACAGCTCGAGCGCTTCACAGATGTGCTCGTGCTTGTTGTTGCCGGCCTGCTGGATGAAGACGGACTGGTCGACCCCGCACTCGGCGAACGTGCGCAGGTGCTCACGCAGCTGGTCGGGGGTGCCGATCCCGCCCTCGCCGCCCTGCGAGGGCCACGTGCTGCGGACCTGCTCCCAGGCCTTCCAGACGTTGGTGCGACCCGGCTTGTGCATGCCGGCCGCGTAGTGGTGGCCCAGCGCGTACTGGAAGAAGCGGAAGCCGTCGAAGCCGCGCCGCTTGGCCTCTTCCTCGTCCGGATGGACCGAGAATGAGGAGACCATCGCGATGTTGGCATTGACGGTGTGGCCGATCGGCACGCACTCACGCTTCAGCGTCTCGTAGTAGTCCTCGACCCAGCGGTTGGCCTCGGCTGGGTCGATGAACGCGAAGGTCAGCGCGCCGATCCCGAGCTGCGCGGCGAGGTGAATCGTTTCGCGGTTCGAGCAGGCGACCCAGAGCGGCGGGTGAGGTCGCTGCACGGGCTTCGGCACCACGTTCCGGGTGGGCATCGAGAAGTACTTGCCCTCGTAGCCGGGGTAGGGGCTCATCGCGAGCATGTTGGCGACCTGCTCGACCGTTTCGAGCCACATCTCGCGTCGCTCCTCCGGGTTCACGCGGTAGCCCTCGAGCTCCGCGCGGCTGGCCGATTCGCCGGTGCCGAACTCGACGCGGCCGTTGGAGACCAGGTCGAGCGTCGCGATCCGCTCGGCGATGCGGGCCGGGTGGTTGTAGCCCGGCGGCATCAGTACGATGCCGTGGCCGAGCCGGATGTTCTTGGTGCGCTGTGAGGCGGCGGCGAGGAAGACCTCGGGCGCGGAGGAATGGGAGTACTCCTCAAGGAAGTGGTGCTCCACCTCCCAGGCGTGGTCAATGCCGAGCTGGTCGGCCAGCTCGACCTGGTCCAGCGCGTCCTGGAAGAGTTTTTGCTCAATCCCGTCGACCCACGGCTTTGGCAGCTGATGCTCGTAGAAGATCCCAAATCGCATGGCGGCTCCGTCCCGAGCTGTGTCCGTAAGGGGTCCTGTGGCGCAGACTGCTGCACGCTAGCAGCTGATCGGCAGATCAGAGGCTGACCTGCGCGTAGGCCGCCGCCTGCAATGGGTCGTCCTGCTGGAACAGGTCGGGGTGCGTGCCGCGGGCGAGCGCGAGGTGATAGGTGAACAGCTGGAGTGGGATCACGCTGAGGATCGGCTCGATCCGCGACGACGCGCCGGGCAGCCGCAGCACGTCGGCTCCGGCCGCCTCGAGCTCGTCAGGCTCGGCGTGGCAGAGCGCCCAGACGGGGGCGCCCAGGGCGCGGGCCGCGCGCACGAGGTCGGCGGCGCGCCCTCGGTCAGGCGCGGCGGACGCAATCACCGTCAGCAGGCAGTCCGCGTCCAGCTCGCAGAACGGCCCGTGGAGGAGATGCTCGATCTGGAAGCCTTCACAGTTCGAGCGGCTGGTTTCCTTGATCTTGAGCGCGACCTCGTAGGCGTTGGCGCGTCCCGAGCCCCAGCCGGCGGAGACGAAGCGCCGACGTGCTGCGTGTTGTTCGACGACGTTCTGCACCTGCGGCTCCGTGGCCAGGACTTCCACGACGAGGCCGGGCAATCGCTCCAGTGCTTCGAGCTCGCCGGCCATCGCGGCATCCAGCATCGCGAGCACAGTGAGCGCCGTCGTGTAGCTCACGGTGTAGGCGGCCGAAGTCTCGCCCGGGCAAGTGTGGATCAGCTCGTCGGCCACGGCGACTCGCGGGCCGGGTTCCGTTGAGCTGACGGCGATCGTGAACGCGCCCTGCTCGCGAGCGACATCGAGCGCCTCGTACGACACCCGCTTTGCGCCGGTGTGGCTGAGGATGACCGCGGCGTCTTCAGCACCGATCGGCGGGGTGTCGGTGCAGAACTCGAACGAGTTGACGGGCAACACCTCGGGGCCCGAGCGCATCAGCGCCGCGCCGGCCAGTGCCGCGTGCCAGGAGGTGCCGATCCCGACCAGATAGATCCGCCGACAACGCCCGAGACGTTCGGCCAGCTCCGCGCAACGGTCGCGCTCGCGCTCCAGGACCGTCGCGATTTGATCGGCCTGCGAGACGATCTGGTCGTACATCTTGTAAGGGTGCGCTGAGCGCACGGCCGGGTGACTGGCCGCCATCGCGGCTCCTTTCGGTTGCCATTCCCGCCCGCTTGCGGGAAGCGGTCAGCGTATGCCGATCAGCGCACGACGGCGATCTCGCGGCCGCCAAAGATCATCGTGGCGGGGCCGTCGATCAGCCCCGGGAAGGGGTCGGGCGGGCCTTCCTGCGAGACGGGCGGGACTCCCGCGCGGGCGGCCTCGGCGCTGGTGTACCAGAGCGAGGCCGTCCCGTCCCAGCGGCTTTCGCGCTCCGGGTCGGCATGTGAGGTCGTGTACTTGAAGCACGCGCCGTTGCTTGCCGCGATCGAGAGGCTCACGCGCGGCGAGTGCTCGTCGTTCCAGGCCGCTGTGAGCTCTTCACGCGTGACGTGCTCAAGCTTCTTCACGAAGGCGACCCACTTGTGGTGCTCGGCCGGCACCGGGGCGTCGACGATCATGTGCTCGGTCCCATACATGGCGTCGGTGATCGGCTCGATCCAGTCGCCGAAGCCATCGACGCCGGCGAGCGCCTTGGCGCGGTCCGATTGGGTGGCATCCTTGTGGTGGGCCCAATCGCGGAACCAGATTTCCGCGATCCCGTCGTAGATCAGGCCATGGGACGCCTCGACTCCGCCGAGCGTCGCGACATCGTCGAAGAACGTGATGTAGTAATGCTCGGGGCGCATCTGGTTGACAACGTGCGGAGCGTGGACGGAGCGCCAGAACTCCTGGAACGCGTCGCGGTCGGTCTCGGGTCGGCGGGTCACGGGGGCGATCAGCTTCAGCATGGAATTTCCTCTCAGAGCAGCGTCAGTCTAGGGATTCGCGCGGATCGCTGAGGCGACCTCGCGTCCGCGCGCCGCCTGCATGCGCGCCATCTGCGCGCAGGCCCCGGTGTAGGCGGCGGGGTTGAGCAGCTCGTCCAGCTCCGGCGCCGAGAGATACTCGGTGACCTCCTGGTCGGCGCCGAGCAGGTCGCGGAAGGGCACGTGATCGATCGCGGCCTGCTGTGCGTGCTCGTAGATGATGTCGTGCGCACGCTGGCGCCCGACCCACGCCCCGAGCGCGAGCATGATCCGCTCGCTCATGATCAGGCCGCCGGAGAGATCGAGGTTCTCGCGCATGCGCTGAGGATTGACGCGCACGCCCTCGAACAGCATCGCGAGGCGGGCGAGGATGTCGCCGATCAGCTCGACCGAGCCGTGCAGGGCTCGCTCGACCATCACGCTGGTCGAGCCGTCAGCCTCGTGCTCGGTGCGCATCGCGTCGAGCGCGAGCGGCAGCAGCGCCTGGACCTGGGCCGCGCCGGACCGGATGTCCTGCGCGAGCTTGGGGTTGCGCTTCTGCGGCATCGTGCTGCTGCCGACGGTGCCAGGCGGGACCGGCTCCTCGAGCTCGCCGAACTCGGGCTTCATCAGCGTGTACGTCTCATCGGCGATCTTGCGGCTGGTCGTGGCGATCAGGGCGAGGATCGCGACGTACTCCGCGTGGTGGTCGTGGCTTGTGCGCGTCGGCACGGGCATCGAGGCCAGGTCGAGTTCCGCCGCCAGCGCGTCCTGCACCGTAAGGCCCTGCTCGCCGAACGACGCGGCGGTGCCCGCGCCGCCCCCGAGCAGCGCCACGAAGATGCGCGGCTCGACCTGCTGCAGCCGTTCGACGTGGCGGCAGAATTCGTCGATCCAGACGGCGACCTTCATCCCGAACGTCGCGGGCACGGCGTGCTGGCCGTGCGTGCGGCCGGCGATCGGGTCGTCCGCGGTGCGCTCGGCGAGGTCTGCGAGATGTCCGATTACCTGCCCGAGCAGGTCGAGCACGATCGCGTGCGCACGGCGCAGCTGCAGGATGTCGCCGGTCTGGGTGATGTTCTGGGTGGTCGCGCCCCAGTGCGCGTAGCCGCCGGCGTCGCCCTCGCAGAGGCGGTCGAGCTCCCAGACGAGCGGCACGAGCGGGTGGCCGGTGACGGCGAGCTCCTCTTCGACGCGCTGGAGGTCGAAGTCGTCGAGCCGGCAGGCGGCCACGATCCGTTCAGCGGCTTCGGCGGGGATCATGCCCAACCCGGCCTCCGCGCGGGCGAGCGCCGCCTCGACATCGAGCCAGGCCTGCCAGCGTGCATTGCGTGTGAACAGCGCGCGGATGCCGGGCTCTCCGACGCGTGCGGCAGTGGGTCGTTCCTGCATCTTCAGCTCCGTTCGTGGCGGCGGGCGCGTCCGACGTGCGCCCGCTGCGCCTTAGGATCGCTCACAATGATGCCCCACAGTCATTGCTGGAGCGCTGGGCCGCGAATGGTCGCTCGGCTCCGGCAGCGGAGGAGCAAGCGATGGCGGCGCCGCTCGACGGAATTCGCGTGCTGGAGGCGGCCAACTGGCTGGCCGCGCCATCGGCGGCGGCGCTGATGGCCGACCTTGGCGCGGACGTGGTCAAGATCGAGAATCCCCTCGGCGATGCTTGGCGGGCGATGCTGATGCGGGGCCAGTCGCCGGGCTGGGAGCCGGAGACGGGCGTTGACGCGCCCTTCGAGCTCGATAACCGGGGCAAGCGCGGCATCGCGCTATCGCTCGACCAGCCGGAAGCGGTTGAGGCGGTCCATCGACTGGTGGAGCAGGCCGACATCTTCATCACCAACCTCACCTCGCCGCGGATCGCGCGCTACGACCTCTCCGTCGAGCGGCTGCAGGAGATCAAGCCGGACCTGATCTACGTCGTGCTGACGGGCTACGGGACGCGCGGTCCGGACGCGCCGATGACGGCGTTCGACTACTCGGCCTTCTGGTCGCGTTCGGGGATCATGGGGCTGATCGGCGACCCCGACGGGCCGCCGATGCCCTGCCGGGCGGGCCAGGGCGACCACGCGACCTCGCTGAATCTGCTCGCGGCGACGCTCGCGGCGCTGCGGCTGCGCGACCAGACCGGCGAGGGCCAGCGCGTCGAGGTGACGCTGCAGCGCACCGGCGCGTGGACGATCGGCGCAGATATGTCGGCGGCGCTGATCACCGGCCGCCAGCCCGCGCGGATCGACCGCGTGCGACCCGGCAACCCGCTGTTCAATTCATACGAAACGGCGGACGGACGCTGGCTGATGCTGGTGATGCCCACCTCGGACCGCTATTGGCCCCTGACCTGTCGGGCGATGGGGCGGCCCGACCTGATTGATGATCCGCGCTACGGGTCGCTCGCGGAGCGGGCCGAGCTAACGGAGGAGCTGACGGCCGAGATCGTGGCCACGATCGGCGCGCAGCCGCTCGACTACTGGCGTTCGCGGTTCGACGCAGAGGCGCTGACCTGGGCGCCCGTCGCGGAGCTGCCGGAGGTGATCGCCGACCCGCAGATGATCGAGATGGACGCCTGGGCCACGATCGAAGGGCGCCACGGTCCGTTTGAGACGCTGAACACGCCGTTCTCGATCGAAGGGGCGGATATCCGCCCGCGCGGGCCCGCGCCCGCGACCGGACAGCACACGCACGAGGTGCTGCGCGAGGCCGGTTTCAGCGACGAGCAGATCGCCGATCTGGCGGCGGCAGGGGCGTTGGGATGAACGAGGAGCTGGCGCTCGTGGTCGCCGGCGTGCGGCGCTTCATCCGCCGTGACGTCTGGTTGCACGAGAAGCGCCTCAACGCCAACGCGATGCGGCTGCCCGATCAGGTCTTCGACGAGCTGCACGTGCGCGTCAACGAGATGGGCCTCGATCATCTGCTCGCGCCGCCCGGCTGCGGCTATGGCCCGGAACTGAGCGAGGCCGAACGGGCGCGAGTGGTGGAGGAGACGAGCCAACATCGAGCCGGGCCGATCTCGGCCAGCTATGGGTTGTTCGACCCCGACCCGCCGCCGCAGCTGTACGCCGCGAGCGCGGAGCAGCAAGCGGCGTTTCTGACGCCGCTGCTGGAGCGCGAGGCGCGCTGTTTTCGCGGGTTCGGCGACCCCGATCTGGCCGGCCTGCCGACCGATGGTGTCCGCTTGCGCGCCCTGCGGCGCGATCGCCAGTGGATGCTCGACGGCACCAAGGTCTTCGTCGCCGACGCGAGCGATGCGGACTTCGGCATCGTCTACGCGCACACGGAGTACGAGCGCGGCGAGCGCGAGGGGGTTTCGGCGTTCGTGGTCGAGACCAGTCGGACCGGTTTCCAGCGCTGGCGCGAGTGGCCGACGATCAGCCTCGGACGCGACACGTGGGAGCTGAATCTATCGGCGCTGAAGCTGCCCGAACTGAATCTGCTCGGCGAGCCGGGCGACGGATCGGCATTTGGGAACGATCCGGTGCTGCGCCGGCGCGTGTTCTCGGCGGCGCAGCTGACCGGAGTGGCCTCGGCGGCGCAGGACATGGCGAGGGGACAGGTCTGGTCGCGGCGTGAGCGCGGCACCCCGATCGCGCAGGGTCAGCGGGCGCAGCTGGCGCTGGCCGACAGCGAGATCGCAATCCGGGCGAGCCGCGAACTGTATCTGGCGGCGGCAGCGCAGTGCGACGAGGGCGCGCTGACGGTGGAGGGCGCGTTGTCGGCGTTGGCGTTCGCGAGCGAGGCTGCGATCGGCGTGGTCGACCGCACGCTGGAGCTGCATGGCCCGCTCGCGCTATCGGCAGACCTGCCGCTGGAGCGTTGGGCGCGCGACCTGCGCACCCGCCACGCCGCCGAGGGCGGCCCCACCCAACAGCGCCTGCTCATCGCGCAGCGACTGACGACGACGTTCAAGAAGTAGAGGAATCGTCGAGGGCGGAGGCGGCGATCAGTTCGAGGCCGCGAGGAGCGATCGGGGGGTTGTGGAGGGGCCCCCGGACGTCGCGGTAGTAGCGCTCCAGCGGCTCGCTGCGATGCATCGAGATGCCGCCAACCAGGCGCATGCAGCGGTCGACCAGGTCGACGGCGCTGTCGGTGACGTGAAGCTTGGTGGCGGCGACTCGGGGGCTAAGCTCGCGGCGTGTGTCGGGCTGGGCGTCCCACGCGGCAGCGGTTTCGTGCAGCAGCGCGCGGGCCGTGATCAGCTGCAGGTCGATCCGGCCGATCTCGGCGCGAACCGTCGGGATCGCGGCGATCGGCGCCGGCGAACCGCCGGGGCGGCGGTTGCGGCAGAACTCGACCGTGTAGTCGCGCGCTGCCTCGGCGGCCCCCAACGAAGCGGCGGAGACGAGCAACGCGAACCAGGCGAAGTCACCGCGGCGTTGGCCGCTGCGCGACGGATCGGTGCGCAGCAGGATCTCGTCATCGGTCACTGCCACGTGTTCGAACCAGACATCGTGCGAGCCGGTCGAGCGCAGGCCCACGACATCCCAGGTCTCCTCGATGCGTAGGCCGGACGAGTCCTTGTGGACGGCGACGCGGGCCAGCTCGCCGCTGCCATCCTCGACCGCGACATAGGTCATGAACCAGGTCAGGGCGGGGGCCAGCGTGGTGAACGACTTACGGCCGTTGATTCGCCAACGGCCGGGGCCGTCGGGCGTCAGCGCGGTCTGCGGGCGTCCGCCGCCCTGCGGCGAGCCCAGCTCCGGCTCGCTGGCGACCTGATTGCAGAGCGCGCCATCCTCGACCACACTGCGCATGATGCGGCGGCGCAGGGATTCGGTCCAGGCGCGGTTGGCGCGCTCGCCGCCCACGCTCATCAGGTGCATGCCGACCGAGTAGGCCAGCGACATGTCGGCCTTGGCCAGCGTGGTCTGCGCAGCGACGAGGTCGGCCAGGTCGCACTCGCCGCCGCCGTATTCGCGCGGCACGGGCGCCTTCATCCAACCCGCTTCGCGCAGATCGTCGACCGATTCGAACGGGAACGAGGCGTCGCGGTCCTGCGCACGCGCGCGCTCTCCGATGAGCGGCAGCGCCGGCGCGATCCGCTCAATCAGCTCGCGGCCGGCGTCGTTCGCCGGCGGCAGCTCAGCCATGCGTTGGGCGTGTGCGCGGCAGCGCCGCGCCTCCGATCCGTGTTACAGCACTTCGCGCAGCGGCTTGAGCGCGCGGGTGCGCAGCTTACCCCGATCATTCGCGCTCTTGGCCGGAATCTCGATCGGCTCACCGGTCGCCGGGTTGCGACCCATCCGCTTCTCGGTCGCCTTCGTCGCCACCACATCGATCTTGATCAGGCCCGCGACGGTGACTGAGCCGACGCCGTCCGGGCTGAGGTCGTCAAGGACGACCTCTCGCAGTGTCTCGAGGACATCGTTGACCTGGCTTGCCGGCAGGCCGGTGATCTCCGAGATCACCTTGTTCATCGCGGCCTTGGTTCGTGGCTTTTCAGCCTTGGGAATAGCAGCCATGCGCTCGCCTTCGCACTGCGGGCATCCATGCCCCCGGATTTCACGAAGGCCCATATTAGGGGCGCAATGTCCGTGGGCAAGTCATCCCGAAGACCTAAGCTGCTCGTATGCCGACAATCCGTAGCGTGCGTGTAACCGATGAGTTGGCCGAATACATCGAACAGACCTACGTACCAGAGGACGAGGTTTGGCGTCGTTTGCGCGCGGAAACAGCCACGCTGCCGGCCGGTGGAATGCAGATCGGGCCCGATCAGGCGCAACTGCTGAGCTGGCTGGTCCACCTGATCGGCGCACGAAATTGCCTCGAGATCGGCACCTTCACCGGCGCTTCCGCGTTGGCGGTGGCGCGCGCGCTGCCCGACGACGGTCGGCTGATCTGCTGCGATGTGAGCACCGAGTGGACCGCGGTCGCGCTGAAATACTGGGCCGAAGCGGGCGTCGAGCGAAAGATCGACCTGCGCCTGGCGCCGGCGCTCGACACGCTCGGGGAGCTACGACGCTCCGGTCTGCCGCGCTTCGACTTCGCCTTCATCGACGCCGACAAGGAGCCGTTGCTTGCCTACTTCGAGGCGGTGCTCGAGCTGACCCGGCCCAATGGGCTGATCGCCGTCGACAACACGCTCTGGGGCGGCGGTGTCGCTGATCCTCAGCGCCGCGACGCTGACACCGTCGCGATCCGTGAGTTCAACGAACGCGTCGCACGCGACCCACGTGTCGACGTAACCCTGTTGACGGTCGGCGACGGAGTCACCCTGGTACGCAAGCTGCCCACCTGACAGGGCAGTGTTCCGGGATCGGCGGGATGCCCAACCGTTCGGTCATTCCTGCACCGGATTGACTCAACAGCGCCGTATACCGCGCGCGTCAACACCCTGTTATCCGTCGGACTGCGGCCAGACGTGGGAGAGCTCGACGTGGCGCGTCAGCTGGTGGCGGCGGAGGGGACGCCGGCGCTGACGAGCTGCACGGCGGTCTGGAGCTTGCGCGCGCCGCGGAACTTTGCGGTGCCGTAGAGCGGGCCGACCGCGCTGACGACCTCGGGGGTCGTGAGGCCGGTGATGATCAGCGCGAACGACTCGCGCTCGGCGCGTTCCGCGACATAAGGCAACGTAGGCGCGCCGCCGGCCATCACCAGGCAGAGCGGTTCGTAGTCGAGCGCACCCAGCGCGATGTCGATCCGGTCGTGACGCGAGACCACGGTCTTGTCGGGGTACTTGCGGAAGTAGTCCATGCCCTCGTGGGCGCTGACGGGGCCTACGACAAAGTCACGTGAGGCTTCGTCGAAGAGCTCCTCGTCGCCCGAGAGCTCGCCGTCGATCGCGGCGGCGATGTCTCGCACCGAGGGCGCGGCGAGATGGCGGTCCTGCGGCAGCACGCCCAGCACGACGCCGCCGGCCGCTTCGACCCGTGCTCGCTCGGCGGGCTCGCCGTGCCTGCGGACGCCGTTGATCACGACGCCGTCCGGCTGCAGTTCGGAGATCGCGCGCTGCAACGTCTCGTCGTCGGCCTCGCCGCCGCGCACGACCAGCACGACGCGGTCGTGTTCGGCGCGGTGGGCTGAGACGGTCGCCGCGGCAGCCTCGATCACGAGTTCGTCGGTGTCGGCGGTGATCTCGGTCACTGCGACCGCCTGGCCGCCGGAGCGAACCCCGCCGAGCAGCGACAGCTGCGCGGCGTCGGCCGCAGCCGAGTCGCCGTCGTCGGCGCGCGCCAGGCGGACCGTGGATCCAGTCGCGCGTAACGCCGCAGCGACGCCGGCGGCAACCACGGACTTGCCGTCGCCTGGCAGGGTTGAGGTGACAAACGTGCGCGCCACGTGCGCCCTCCCGGTGCGTTCGATTTGCAGCCGCAGGCTACCGCGCGTCCGCCTCTCGCGCACGGCTAGACTCTCGTCATGGCCCACCAACGCAGCTCCCGGCGCCAATCCTGGCCCCCGCCGCCGCCGGTGCGACGCACCAGCACGCCGCCGCAGCGGCACGCCCGCTGGGTGGATCGCGAACACACCGCCGATGAGCCGCGCGAGGGCTCGCCCCGGCTGCTCTGGTGGGTTCTGGGCGGGATCCTGATCTTCGCGGTGTTCTCGGTGATGATTCGGATGTTCCTCGTCCTCTGAGCCGCGGCCGGTCTCAGCTGATCCGCGCTGATTTACGCAGTCCTTCGCTATCTTCCCCGCAGAACCGCCGTTGACCGTGCCCGCGCACGCGCCAGTGCACTCGCCAGTGCAATGGTGAGCCGGTGAACCAGTGAGTTGGGCGGCGGGGAAAGGGCGCTGAGATGACTACCGACGCAGGCGACACGCTGCTGCAGGGCGTGCGCGTCCTCGACCTGGCCGGACCTCGGGGCGAGATGGCCGGCCGCGTGCTCTCGGACATGGGCGCCGATGTAATCAAGGTCGAGCCGCCCGGCGGCGTCGCCAGCCGTCGGTTGCCGCCCTTTTCGGAGTCGGAACCGGAGCGTTCGCTCTACTGGGCCGCGATGGGCTTCGGCAAGCGCAGCGTCGTGATCGATCTCGAGCACGAGGAGGGCCGCGCCGACCTGCACGCGCTGCTGGCCACCGCCGATGTGTTGGTCGAGACCGGTGAGCCCGGCGAGATGGCGGCGCTCGGGCTCGGCTACGACGAGATCAAGGAGCGCTATCCGTCGCTGGTTTACGTGTCGATCACGCCGTACGGCAGCGACGGGCCGTGGGCCAGGCGTCCCGCCTCCGACCTCACGATCGAAGCGGCGGGCGGATTGGTCGGGTTGCAGGGCGACGGCGATCGTCCGCCGGTGCCCGTCGGCTTCCCGCAGGCCTCGATCCACGCCGGCGTGCAGGCCGCGGCCGATACGGCGATCGCGCTGCGCGAGCGGGAGCGGTCGGGGCTCGGACAGCACCTCGATGTCTCGCAGCAGGCGGCGATCATCTGGACGCTGATGCACGCCACCGGCTTCCCGCCCAATACCGGCGATGACCCGCCCGGCACCTCCGCGCAGCGCGCAGAGACGGCCAGCAGCAGCATCTTCCCCGTGCATCCATGCAAGGACGGGTATGCCACCTTCTCGGTCGTGCCGGGCGGACTGGGCTTGCGGCACGCCACGATCTTCATGCGCTGGGTCGCCGAGGAGGGTGAGCTGGCGGGCGAGCTGGCGGACATCGATGTCGACGAGTGGTCGGCCGACTTGGCCCGGCTCGTGCGGGAGGATCTCCCGGAAGCGACGCGCCAGACGGCTCTGGCCGCCGAGCTGGTGCATGACTTCATCTCGCGCCGCACGATGGACGAGCTGTTCGAGCGCGCCGTCTCCGACGGCTTCATGCTCGCGCCGCTCTACACCGTCGAGGACATCGCCAGGGACAAGCACCTGGAAGCGCGCGGCTTCTGGCTGGACATCGACGGACACCGCTATCCCGGCCCCTTCGCGAAGCTGTCCAGGACGCCGATGCGGATGGAGCTGGCCGCGCCCACGCTCGGGCAGGACCAGGCGCTGCTCGCGGAGCTTGATCGCGGCGCGGCCTCGCGAAGCGTCACGCCGTCGGCCCGCTACGCGGGGCCGCGCAGCGACGGGGCCTACGCCGGACTCAAGGTCGCCGACTTCGCCTGGGTCGGTGTGGGACCGCTGATTAGCAAGTCGCTGGCCGACCACGGCGCGACCGTCGTGCACGTGGAGTCCGCGACGCGGCCCGACGTGTTACGACTCGGGCCGCCGTTCAAGGATGGGAAGCCGGGACTCGACAACGGGCAGTTCATGGCCAACTTCAATGCCTCGAAGCTCGGCCTGGCGCTGCAGCTGAACACGCCGCAGGGCCTGGAGTTCGCGACGCAGTTGGTCGAATGGGCCGATGTTGTCGTCGAGTCCTTCACGCCCGGCACGCTGGCGCGCTGGGGCTTCGACTACGCGACGCTCAGCGCCGCGCGTCCCGAGCTGATCATGCTCAGCACCTGTCTGCGCGGGCAGTCGGGACCGCAGAGCAGCTACCCGGGCTTCGGGCTGCAAGGCGCGTGCCTCTCGGGGCTGCACCGGATCACCGGCTGGCCCGATCGCCAGCCGGCGGGGACCTGGGGCGCCTACACCGACTTCATCAACCCGCGCTTCGGCTCGGGCGTGATCGCGGCGGCGATTCGCTACCGCGACCTGACCGGGCAAGGCCAGCACATCGATCTGGCGCAGACCGAATCGGCGATGCACTTCTCGGCGCCGCTGCTGCTCGACTACTTCGAGAACGGTCGCGTGCAGCTCGCCCCGGGCCACGACTCGCTCTACGCCTGCCCGCACGGCGTCTTCGCCACCGAGGGCGTTGAGCGCTACGTCGCGATCGCGACGGACACGACCGAGCAATGGCGGGCGCTCTGCGCCGAGGTCGGGCTCGATGCCTGGACGGGTGCGGAGTACGACGACTTCGCCGCGCGCGCTGCGGTCAAGCAGGAGATCGAAGGGGAAATCGGCGCGTGGTGCGCCGTGCAGCGTCACGACGCGGTGATCGACCGGCTCTCAGCCATCGGCGTGCCGGTCGCGCTGGTGCAGCGGCCGTCGGACCTCTATGTCGACCCACAGGTCGAGCATCGCGGCTTCTTTGTCACGCTCAATCACAGTGTGATGGGCCTGACCCCGTACGACGGCCACGTGACGCGGTTCTCGGGCTCACCCGGCAAGCTGCGCAAGGCCGCCCCGGCGCTCGGCGAGGACACGCACTACGTGCTGAGCGAAATCCTGAACGTCGACGATGCCGCGATCGTCGCGGCCGTCGAGGCAGGCGCGCTGCAGTAGCTACGAGCCGCCAGCTACGAGTCGCCTGCGGTCTCGCCGGGAGCAGTCGGTCGCCAGACGTGGGTGAGGTCGACGCTGAGGCCCTCCATCACCGACTCACCGGCGAGGGTCATGGGGCGGTCCAGCTGCTCAGGCTCGGCATGGCCTTCGCGGTAGATCCAGACGCTGTCTGTGAACGCATCCACGAGCCAGCCAAGTCGGACGCCGTTCGCCATCCAGCGCTCCATTTTGCGCTGCTGTTCGGGAACGCTCTGGCCGCGCGAGCGGACTTCAAGCACGAAATCTGGACAAACCTTCCAGACGCCTTCATCGCCGACCTCGATCTCGGCCAGGCGGTCACTCGAGACCCAGGAGAAATCAGGGGTTCGCACCGAGGAATCGGGCAGTTCATAGCCTTCATCGGCCGCGCCGACATCGCCGCTGCCGCGGGAGAGAGCCCAATTCGCAATCTGCAGCCCGATCGCGAATCCGCGCTTGCTGCTCAGATTTCCGGGTGGACCAGTGATGACCAGGGCTCCTTCCGCCGTTCGCGCGAAGAACAGCGCCTCGTTGAGCGCGGCAAGTTCGATCAGGCAGTCGGTCGTGAGCTTCCACTCCGCGGGGAGCCGCAGCGTCGTGCTGGCCCCGGGCACGATCGTTGGAGCGAGTGGAGGCTTGGTCGGTGCAGAAACCACGGCGGCCTCTCAGTGGCTGTGACGCCATTGTAGGCGGGTGTAGGCGGGCGTCGGCACCGAGCTGTGTTGGGCATGCGATAGAATCCGACGACTGCGGGGCACTGCGTCCGCGGGAAGGAGCTCCCCAATGGGTAAGCGCACGATGCGCGGAGAAACGGCGATCATCGGCATTGGCGAGACCACCTACTACAAGCGTGGCCGCTCGCCCGACCCGGAATTTAAGCTGGTCATCGAAGCGATCCTCAAGGCCTGCGTCGACGCGGGGATCGAGCCGGAGGAGATCGACGGCTTCGCCTCGTACTCCAACGACCGCAACGACCCGTCGCGGATCGCGGCGGCGCTGAACATCCCCGACCTGCGCTTCTCGAACATGGAGTGGGGCGGTGGCGGTGGCGGCGGTTCGGCGGCCTGCGCGCACGCCGCCTCCGCGGTCGCGACCGGCCTCGCCGACGTGGTGGTCGTCTTCCGCGGCCTCGCGCAGGGGCAGTTCGGACGCTTCGGCCAGGGCGCGCAGGTGCCGCAGGTGCGCGGCGACCAGGCCTACACCGCCCCCTACGGCTTGATGTCGCCCGCGCAGAGCTTCGCGATGCGCGTGCATCGGCTCTACCACGACCACGGCATCCGCCAGGACACGCTCAAGGCCTGCTCGCTGGCCTCCTACCACCACGCGCAGAACAATCCGCGCGCCGTGATGTACGGGCGTCCGCTGACGCCGGAGGACTACGACCAGTCGCGCTGGATCGTCGAGCCGTTCCACCTGTTCGACTGCTGCCAGGAGAACGACGGCGCCGCGGCGCTGATCTTCGTCTCCGCCGACCGCGCCAAGGACTACCAGCAGCCGCCCGCGTATTTCCTCGGTGGAGCGGTCGGCTCGCCCAACCGTGCCGGCTCGGGCGCCCACAACGCGACCGACTACGCGACCTCGAACTTCAAGCCGGTCGCGCCGCGGATGTACGAGATGGCCGAGATCAAGCCCGAGGAGGTTGATGTCTCGCAGGTCTACGAGAACTTCACCGGCGGCGTGGTGATGAGCATCATCGAGCACGGCCTCACGACCTACGAGGCCGCAAATGACGACATCAACTTCGAGAACCTGATCGCGCCGTCGGGCAAGATGCCGATCAACACCAGCGGCGGAAATCTGGCCGAGTGCTACATGCACGGCCTGGAGCTGCAGATCGAGGCGATTCGCCAGGTCCGCGGTCAGTCCTGCAACCAGGTCGACGATGTCAACGTCGCGCTGGTCGCGTCCGGCCCGATGGTCACACCGGTCTCCGACATGCTGATCGGCTCCGAGGCAGTGCTGTAATGGCCGGCCCCTACATCCTCGGCGAAGGCATGCCGGGCCCGGCTGCGGCGCATGACGGCCTCGACACCGAATACTGGGAAGCGGCCAAGCGGCACGAGCTCTACGTGCAGCAGTGCCAGTCGTGCGACCGCCCCCAGTGGGGCCCCGAGTGGACCTGCCACCGCTGCCACTCGTTCGAGCTCGGCTGGCGCAAGCTCTCCGGCACGGGCCGGATCTACTCCTGGGAGCGCGTCTGGCATCCGGTCCACCCCGCGCTGACCGATTCGTGCCCCTACGTCGTGGTGCTGGTCGAGATCCCCGAGGCCGAAAACGTGCGGATGGTCGGCAATCTCGTCGGCGACCCGCTCCAGCCCGTCGAGATCGGCGCCGAAGTCGAGGTCGTCTTCGAGGACCATCCCGACGCCGAGGAGCCCTTCACCCTCGTCCACTGGCAGCGGACCTAAGAACGCCCTGAACCACGCCGCGTGGCAGCCGTATTCGCAGCTCCCGTCTCCAATATCGCCCCCTGAGGGGGAGATGCCGCAGGCAGAGGGGGAGAGCCTGCCGCGCGCAAAGTTCGCGGCGTTGGGAGCCTCCCCCTCAGTCGCTACGCGACAGCTCCCCCTCGGGGGGAGCGGTTCCCGATCCCAATATCGCCCTCTGAGAGGCAGATGCCGCAGGCAGAGGGGGAGTGCCTGCCTCGCCCCCGGATTACGGCGTTGGAAGCCTCCCCTTCGGGGGGAGCTGTTGGAGCAGACGCCTCGAGTGCCCCGTCCTAGCCCGTATTGCGCAGGCCGGCGGCGACGCCGTTGACGCTGCGCAGGATGGCTTCGAGCGTCTCCTGGCGCTGCGGGTCGTCGGGCTCCAGGCGGCGCAGGCGGCCGAGCAGGTCGACCTGGAGGAACGAGAGCGCGTCGACGTAGGGGTTGCGCAGGTCGATCGACCGACGCAGGACGGGGGTGCCTTCGAGCAGGCGTGGCTGGCCGGTGAGGCGCTGGAGTTCGCTGACCGTGCGCTCGTATTCGGCGCGCAGCGTTTCGAACGTCGCCAGGTCGGTCGCTGGGTCGTCGGAGCCGAGCCGGCGGACGTAGTGCTCGGCGATCCCGAAGTCGGCCTTCGCGCAGACCATCTCGACGTTCGAGAGCAGCGCGGCGAAGAACGGCCAGGCGTCGCGCATCTCGGCCAGCAGGCGCGCGCCCGCCTCGCCGCGCCTCTGGCGGAACTGTTCGAGCGCCGAGCCGACCCCGAGCCAGCCGGTGATCACGTGGCGCGACTGCATCCAGGCGAAGACCCAGGGGATCGCGCGCAGCGCGTCAAGCGTCGTCGGCCCGCCCGGGCGGAATGTGGGGCGCGAGCCGATCGCGAGGTCCGAGAGCACGGCGATCGGCGTCACTCGGTAGAAGTAGTCGGGCAGCGCGGGATTCTCAACGACGAGCTCGCGGTAGGTCGCTTGCGCGATCGTCGCGAGCTCGTCGACGGCGTCGTGGTAGCGCTGCTGGCTGACTGCGTCGATGTGCTGGTCGGGCCGCTCGACGCTCTTGGCCAGCGCGGCGGCGAGCGACTGTTCGAGGCTCCAGCGGGCGATCGCGGGCAGCCCGTAGGTGAACTGAATCATCTCGCCCTGTTCGGTGAGCTTGATCGCGCCGGTCATTGTGCCCGGCGGGAGCGCGAGGATCGCGTCGTGCGAGGGCCCGCCGCCGCGGCTCACGGTGCCGCCCCGGCCATGGAAGAAGAGCAGCCGCACGCCGGCGGCCTCGGCCTCGGCCTGCATCTGCTCCTGCGCGCGGTAGAGGCCCCACAGCGAGGGCAGCACACCCGCGCCCTTGGCCGAGTCGGAGTAGCCGACCATGACCTCCTGGACATCGCCATGGGCGCGCAGGTGGCGACGGTAGGCCTGATGGTTGAAGAGTTTGCGCAGCACCTCGGCGGCGCCTTCGAGGTCGCTGACGCGCTCGAAGAGCGGTGCGATGCGCAGGCGTCCCCCCGGAGCGCCGGCTTCGAGGTGGTTGAGCCCGGCCTGGCGCGCGAGCAGCAGCGGCGCCAGCACGTCGGCGGGATGCGCCGCCATCGACACGACGCAGGTCTGCATCGCATCGCCGCCGAGCAGGTCGGTGATCCGCCGGGCGGTCTCGAAGCGGCGCATCGTTTCGTCGGCGGCGAGGCGCGAGCCGGCCGGGAACCAGTCGCGGTCCAGCTCGCGGGCGAGCATCGTCTCGCGTTCATCGAGCGAGAGATCGAGGTAGTCGCGACCGTTAGGCGCAATGTCGAGCTCACGCACGACCTCGGCCGTCGCGTCGTGGAAGCGGCTGGCGTGGTCGCGCAGGTCGAGCGTGGCGAGGTGGAAGCCAAACGCGTGCGCGCGGTCGAGCAGCGGCTGCACGGCGACCTCAGCGCTGGCCACCGCAGCGTGGCCGCGCAGGCTCTCGATCATCGCCTCGAGATCGGCGATGTACTCATCGACCCGTCGGTAGGGCGTGCCGTCGGCCTCCCGCGCGCCGCCGACCGAGGCGATCTCGCCGGCCAGCAGCGGCAGCGCGCGGGCGTCGATCAGCGCATGATTCTGGGTCAGCGTCGCGCGTAGGCGGGCGTCCATGAAGCGCAGCTTCTGGCGGTAGAGCTCGTTGCCTGAGCGGTCGGCGTGATCGTCGCGCACGTCGGGCATCTGCTCGGCGTCGCGGGTCAGGCCGGCTTCCAGCGCCGGCGCGGCGGCGACCCGGCGGCGTGAGTGGGGCAGCAGGGTGTCGAGCTCGCGGACGGCTTCGAGGTGCGCCAGCAGCGCCGTCTCGCGCATCATCAGCGCCGTCTGCCAGGTCAGCTCGGGCGTCACGTTGGGGTTGCCGTCGGCATCGCCGCCCATCCAGGAGCCGAGCCGGATCGGCGCGAGCACCTCATCGGTCGGCGCGCTCGTAGCCTCACGCAGCGCCGCCGTGACCTCCGGTACCGCATCCCACAGCGTGGAGCGGAAGGTGCGCAGCAGCAGCCGTGACTCTTCAAGCACGGTCGGCCGGCGGTGGCGCAGATGATCGGCCTGCCAGATGCCCTCGATCTGCATCGCAATGCGACCGTCGATCGCGCGGCGCTCGTCCGGCGTCGCGCTCTCGCGCTCGAGCAGATCGCGGTGCACCGACTGGAGCTTCTGCATCAGCGTCAGACGCTGTGATTCGGTCGGGTGCGCGGTGAAGACGGGCTGCAGCCGGAGTTGCGCGGCGGCGGCGCGGAGATCGTCGTCGCCGAGGTGGCCGCTGCGCAGTTGCTCGGCGATCGCGGCCAGTGAGCGCGGGGCGGGGTCGTGATTCTCGGCGGCGCGCATCCGGCGGCGGCGTACCCGATGCGTCTCTTCGGCCATGTTGACGAGCAGGAAGTAGGCCAGGAAGGCGCGCCCGACGTTGGCCGCGAGGTCGAGCGGCCAGCTCGCGACCAGCGTCGCCATCTGCTCGGCGAGCTGCGGCTCGGCGGCGCCGCCAACTCCGCGGCGGCGGCGGGCCAGGCCGCGCAGGGCCTCCACGGCGTTGTAAACGCGCTCGCCCTCGACCGCCGCGATGGTCTGCCCGAGCAGGTCGCCGAGCAGACGCACGTCCCGTGCGAGGGGCGCATCGACTTCGCGCCGATCCTGAATCGCTGGCTCGGTCATTAAGCTCCCGCTGGCAGTGTATGCCGCATTTCGTCGCCTACGATGCGAGCGAAGGAGGCCCCATGGCCGGACCCCGGGTTGCTCCCTACGGCGCCTGGCAGTCGCCGGTCAGCACTGAGATGCTGACCTCGGGCGCGCTGCGCTTCGTTGAGATCGATGTCGATGGTGACGACATCTACTGGGTCGAATCGCGGCCCGATGAGCAGGGCCGCTACGCCGTGATGCGGCGCTCGGCCGACGGCGAGACCACGGAGGTGACCGGTCCCGAGCACAGCGCGCGAACGCTCGTGCACGAATACGGCGGCGGCGCACTGGCGGTGCGGGACGGGGCGATCTACTTCTCGAACTTCAACGACCAGCGGCTCTGGCGGCAGCAGGCCGACGATCCGGGCACGGCCACGCCGATCACGCCCGCGATCAACATGCGCTACGCGGACGCGACGATCGATGCGGCGCGCGGGCGCTTGCTCTGCGTCGCTGAGGACCACCGTCGGGAGGGAGTTGAGGCGGAGAATCTGCTCGTTTCGGTCCCGACCGACGGCTCGATCGCGGAGGACGGGGAACCTGAGCCGATCCACCGCGGCTTCGACTTCTACGCCGCGCCGCGGCTGAGCCCGGACGGCGCGCGGCTGGCCTGGATTTGCTGGAACCACCCGCGGATGCCCTGGGACGCGACTGAGCTGTGGCTCGCCAACGTGGCGAGCGACGGCTCGCTGCTCAACCCCCGACGGATCGCGGGCGACACGCGCGGCGATGTCTCGATCATCGAGCCGCACTGGGCCGACGACGGGACGCTCTACTGCGTCTCCGATGAGTCGGGCTGGTGGAATCTGCAGCGCGTCGAGGGCGACGCGCTGACGCCCGTTCACGCGGTCGAGGCCGAGTTCGGGCAGCCGATGTGGTCGTTCAGCGAAGGCAGCTACGGAGCGCTCGGCGACGGACGGCTCGGCGTCGTCTGGGCCGAACGGGGGCTCTGGCGCGTGGGCGCACTCGATCCGGGCAGCGGCGAACGGGCCGAGTTCGAGACGCCCTACAACGCGTTCTTCATGGTCCGCGCCACGAGCGGCAAGATCGTCGCGAACGCCGCTGGTCCCATCGCGGGCAGCGCGATCGTGGCGATCGATGCGCAGACCGGCGAGATCGAGACACTCCGCACCGGTTCGAGCGCGCAGCTCGAGGCCGACTATGTCTCGACTCCCGAGCCGATCGAGTACCCGTCCGCCGAGAGGCGCACCGCGCACGCGTTCTTCTACGCGCCGCGCAACCCCGACTTCCTGGGACCGGAGGGTGAGCTGCCGCCGCTGCTGACCTTCACCCACGGTGGGCCGACCGGAGCCACGGCGGGGGTGTTCTCGCTCGCGGTCCAGTACTGGACCACGCGCGGGTTCGCGGTGATCGACGTGAACTACGGCGGCTCGACCGGCTACGGCACCGCGTACCGGCGGCTGCTGCACGGCAACTGGGGCATCGTCGACGTGGCGGATTGCTGCGCGGGGGCGGAGTACCTCGTTGAGCGCGGCGACGTGGACGGGAATCGGCTCGCGATTCGGGGCGGCAGCGCGGGCGGCTACACGACGCTCTGCGCGCTGACGTATCGCGATGTCTTCAACGCGGGCGCATCCCACTTCGGCGTCAGTGACGCCGCCGCGCTGGCGCGCGACACGCACAAGTTCGAGTCGCGCTATCTCGACTCGCTGATCGGCCCCTACCCCGAGCGTCAGGAGCTCTACGAGCAGCGCTCGCCGATCTTCTCGGCGGAGCGGCTCAACTGCCCGGTGATCTTCCTGCAGGGCCTGGAGGACAAGATCGTGCCGCCGAACCAGGCCGAGCGGATGGTCGAGGCGCTGCGTTCAGCGGGCGTGCCGGTCGCCTATCTGGCGTTCGAGGGCGAGCAGCACGGCTTCCGGATGGCGGCGAATATCCAGCGCGCGACCGAGGCGGAGCTCGACTTCTACGGCCGCATCTTCGGCTTCGTGCCGGCCGGCGAGATCGAGCCGGTGGAGATCCACAATCTCTGAGCCGATCCACGAGCTCGACGCGTCGCAGCTTCGCGCCCACTACGCGCACGGCGAGCTGACGCCGCTCGAGCTGGCCGAGCATCTGCTCGAGCGAATCGAGCGGTTTCAGCCGCGGCTGCATGCGTTTATCACCGTCACGGGCGAGCTGGCGCTGCGCCAGGCGCGCGACGCCACGGCGCGCTGGCAGCGCGTGCGCAGCGGCGATGGTGACGCCGCGCCGCTGCTGGGCGTGCCGGTCACGGTCAAGGATCTGATCGACGTGCGCGGCGTGGCCACGACAATGGGCTCGCTCGTCACCAGCCGAGCGCCGGCCGAGCGGGACGAGCTCGCGGTCGAGCGCTTGCGCGCGGCGGGCGCGCTGATGCTGGGCAAGACCAACACCTCGGAGTTCGGGCTCGCGGCGCAGACGATCAACCGGCTCGGGCCGGCGGCGGCGAACCCGCACGACCTCACGCGCACCCCGGGCGGCTCGAGCGGCGGCGCGGCAGCGGCCTGCGCGGCCCGCCTGGGCCCGCTGCACCACGGCACCGACGGCGGCGGCTCGGTGCGCCTGCCGGCCGCCTACTGCGGCGTGGTCGGGCTCAAGCCGACGACGCGCCGGATTCCGCGCCGCACACGTGGCGCAGGTATGGCGCAGATCGCCTCCGACGGCGCGATCACGCGCAGCGTCGCCGACGCGGCGTTGATGCTGCAGGTGATGGCCGGTGCGCATCCCGACGATCCGGCCTGCCGGCTCGAGCGGGCGCCCGATTTCGTCGCGGCGGCGACGCAGGGCTCGCTTGCCGGACTCCGCGTCGCGTGTACCACGAGGCTGGGGTCTGAGACGCCGTGCGAGCCGGCGGTGGCGCGAGCGCTGGTCCGCGCGGCGGAGGCGCTGCGCGATGCGGGCGCCAGCGTGACCGACGAGTCGCCGCAGATCATTGACCCACTGATGGTGTTCCCGGCGATCTCGGCCGTGGGAGCGGCGGCGAACTACGGTGCGCTCTGCGTGGGTCGCGAGGCTGAGCTGTCCGATTACACACGCGGCAGTCTGCGGCGCGGGCTGGCGCTCTCAGGCGTAGAGGTGGCGCAGGCCGAGGCGCTACGCAATCAGCTCACCCACCAGATGCAGCGCTTCTTCAGCCGCTACGACGCGCTGCTGACGCCGACCAGCGCGATCACGGCGCACGGGCACGGGGCGCGGATCGACGCGATCGCCGGGCAGCCGATCAATCCCTGGACCCTGTCGATCCGCTACACGCCGCTGGCGAACCTGATCGGGGCGCCGGCCATCGCACTGCCAGCCGGCCTGGACGCGACGGGCCTGCCGACATCGATCCAGATCGTCAGCAAAGCGGGCGATGAGCCCACGATGCTGAGCCTCGCCGCCGCGTATGAGCGGGCGATGCCGGGGGTCGTCGTGCCGCTGGGTGAGGACTAACAGACGACTCGTCGTCTGGCCTCGAGCTGCTCGATTAGCGACTCAGTCGATGCGTCGTAGAGGCTCGCAAAATCGATCAACTCCAGCACGTCGATCCGCCGGTCACCGGCTTCACAGCGCTGCACGAACTGCTGATTGCGCCCCAGCCGTCGACCCACTTCATCCTGGGTCAGGCCGGCGCGCAGTCGCGCTTCGCGAAGGCGGTGTCGCAATACCCGGTACCGCTGATCGTATGGAGATGTCATGGCCGTAGGATCATCCCCCAGCGCTTGTACACCAAATCTTGGTCGGCCTCGCTTGACCACAATTTCGGCTCCGTTCGCTTGCGACCAACAGCGATGTGTGCTTCGGGCAGTGCACTCACTCGAAGCACATCGATAGTGGGATCCTATCCGATTTTCGTTGAGCCTGCATCCCCACCTGGTGGGCCGAAGAAGACCACCCAGACCTCCATATCTGAGCTGAACTCCTCAAACCAGTGTACCTCGCCCGCGCCGACGAAGAACACATTGCCGGGGCCGAAGGACGTCCGCTCGGTGCCGCGCACGAACGTTCCTGAGCCGCAACGAACGATGTAGACCTCATCCTGCTCGTGTGGCTCCTGTGGGTCTGCGCCGCGCGGTCGATACAGCCCCACCGATGTGCGCCCCTCGCGCAGCCGCTCCTCATATCCCGCCGTCGGCTCGTGGTCCTCGGAGCCCATCACGCACCTCCATTTGCGGAGTTCCAACGCCCTCCGTGCGATGATCGATTGTATGTCCGGCGGTCGGACCAAGTTGGCAAGGCACGGATGGTGAATCGAAATCAGATTGACATTGTGCGCGAAGGCCTGCATTCGATGCATCGACTGCTCGATCGAGCGGTCGAGCAGATGGACGCAGAGCAGTGGAATCACCGCAGCGCGGACGGCGGGGTGAGCGCTTTTTTCAGCCTTTGGCATTACGTTCGCAGCGAAGACAACATTGCGAACTTCGTCGCGCAGCGTCGCAACACCGTCTGGCTGCGTGACGGCTGGGATCAGCGGTTCGGTCTGCACCGCACCAGCCAGGGCACCGGAATGACCTCCGAGCAGGCCAACGCGGTGCTGATTTCAGATGTCGAGGGCTGGTTGGCCTATCAGCAGGGCGTCTGGACCGCGACGGATCAGTGGCTCGACACGCTGAGCCCCGAGATGCTCGAGGACCCGATCGTGATCAAGCCCGTGCCGGCGATGACGCTCTGGCAGGCGCTCACGGGGATGCTGCTCTATCACGGCTACCGCCATGTCGGCGAGATCGAGCACGCCCGGGGATTGGTCGGCCTGCCGGGCCTGACGATCTGAGCGCCGCGCGTTATGCAACTTGCCGATCCGGGGTCGCCTCTACGCACGCGGGCGCTGGCCGCAACGGCGTCTAGGAACGCTCTGAATCACTCTCCCCCCGCTTTGCGGGGGGAGATGCCGAAGGCAGAGGGGGGCTGCGGTCCCGACGCAACGGCGTGGCGTATCTGGTCCGGCACGTTCGCGCCCCCCTCTGTCCCTACGGGACATCTCCCCCCGCGCTGCGGGGGGAGAGAAAGAGCGGACGCGATGACTTTCTCAGCACCCTGCTAGAAAATGGCGATCGGATTGACCGGCGAGCCGGTGCCGCCCTGGACGTTGAGCGGGAGCACGCAGAGCAGCATCTCGTAGCGGCCCTCTTCGGCGCAGGCGCTGGCGAGCGGCTCCAGCAGCGCGTTGTCCAGCAGCGCCACGCCGAAGCTGTAGATCACCCCGTGCACGGCCCAGGCGAGGCCGTACTCGTCGGGCCGCGCGTCCATCATGTCCCAGCCGAGCAGCGCGACATCCTTGTCGCGGATGAAGATGCTGGTCGAGGCGTGCAGGCCGGGGCTGGGCGGCGCGCCGAAGAAGTCATCGGGATGGTCGGCCTGGTAGGCGTCGCGCCCGCTGTAGACAAGCAGTGCATCGCCGGGCTCGACGCTGACGCCCTGAGCGTCGGCGATGTCGGCCAGCTCTTCGCCCATCTCCGGCCGGTCGAAGGTGACGTAGGGCTCACCGCGGAACTTGGGTACGTCGAGCAACACGCCGCGGGTGAAGATGCCCTGATTCCAGGCGGTCACGTCCGCGAAGGTCGCGCCGGTCGCCGAGTCGATCGCTTCGTCTGGCCGGCGGCCCTGCCAGATGCCGTCCTCGTCCCAGATGTGGCAGAGGGCGTCGATGTGGGTGAAGGTGTGGCCGTGATAGATGAAGCCGTAGTAGTCGACGACGGCTCCGGATCCGCCGTCGCCGCGCGCGAAGGTGCGGATGAAGTGTTGGGCGGGCGTCGGATTGATCGCGCTCGGGTCCTTCGGATAGGGGCGGCTGAGCGAGACGGTGCGGCCGTTCCGCACGGAGGCAAGCGCGGCGAGGCGTTTCTCGACGGTGATCAGGTTGATGGCGCCGACCGAGTCGTCGTCGCCCCAGCGTCCCCAGTTGCGGCGCTCCTTGTAGTTGCGCATGATCGCTTCGCGGCTGGGCGCTTCATAGGTTGGCATCGGTGTTCTCCTGATTCCGGGCCTGGGTGGCGATAGCCGCGAAGATACCTCGCCATTATGCTCAGCACCGCAGCTTCGATTGACGACTGACTGGGCAGACCACGCCCGTGGCATGCCCGTGCATGCCCGTGAAGGGCCCCTGAAAGGCGATCTCGATGACCGATTTCGGCGTCTCGATGTTCCCGACCGACTACGCAATCCAGCCCGCGCCGCTGGCCAAAGAGGTCGAAGACCGCGGCTTTGAATCGCTCTGGTTCCCCGAGCACACGCACATCCCGACGAGCCGAAAGTCGCCCTGGCCGGGCGGCGGCGACCTGCCGCAGGAGTACTGGCACACCCACGACCCGTTCGTGGCGCTCGCCTCGGCCGCAGGCGCGACCGAGGACATCATGCTCGGCACAGGCATCCTGCTGGTGCCGGAACACGACGTGATCGTCTGCGCGAAGTCGTCCGCCTCGCTCGACATGGTCTCGAACGGGCGCCTGATCCTGGGGATCGGCGCCGGCTGGAACGCCGAAGAGTTGCAGAACCACGGCTGGGCCTTCAAGGACCGCTGGAACGTGACCCGCGAGTCGGTGCTCGCCTGGCGTGAGCTCTGGACCAAGGATGAGCCGGAGTTCCACGGCGACTTCATCGACTTTGACCCGGTCTGGTCCTACCCGAAGCCGGTCCAGGAGAATGGCCCACAGGTGCTGCTGGGCGCGCAGTCGAAGTGGGCCTTCGACCGAGTGGTCGACTACTGCGACGGCTGGCTGCCGATCGCCGGGCGCGGTGACATGCGCTCCGACATGGAGCAGTTGAAGGCCGCGGCGGACCGCGCGGAACGTCCGATCGACACGATTCAGTGCAGTATTTTCGGCGTCGGCCCGAACCCGCAGCAGGTGACCGAGCTGATCGAGATCGGCTTCGAGCGGATCATCTTCGGCCTGCCGCCGGCGCCGGCCGAGACGGTCATTCCGCTGCTCGACCGATACGCGGCGCTCGAGTCCGAGTTCAACTAGGCGGCCGAGTAGAGGGCGCGACGTGGCGCTGTCGCGCGCGCGGCTGAATGCTCTGCGTGAGCTGCAGACCGTGCGCGGCCGCCGCGAGCAGCGCTGCTTCCTGATCGACGGCGAGAAGCTGGTGCGCGACGCCCTCGCGGCTGCTGCGCCATGCCTGGAGCTGTTCGTGACCGCCCCGCAGGAGTGGCCGGACGCTGCCGCGCCGGTGACCGAGATCAGCCGCGCCGACGCGGAGCGGCTCTCCGACACTCGGTCGCCGCAGGGCGTGTTCGCGGTGATCGATGATCGCCTCGCGTCGCCGGCAGATGCGATCGCCGCGTTGCCGTCTGACGGACCGGCGACGGTCGTGGCGCTGGATGCCGTGCAGGACCCGGGCAATGTGGGCGCGATCATCCGCAGTGCGGCGGCGTTCGGCTGTGCGCTGGTGCTGCTGGGGCCGGGCTGCGCCGACGTGACACACGCGCGTGTCACGCGGGCGGCGACCGGGGCGTGGTTCCATGTGCCGCTCGCGCGCTCTGAGGACCTCGCGGCCGACCTTGCGACGCTGCGGGAGAGCGGGGCCCGGGTGGTTGCCGCTTCGAGCGGGGGAGCCCCTCAGTCGCTTCGCGACAGCTCCCCCGGCGCTGCGGATCAACGGGACGGGACGACGGTGTATCTGCTCGGCAACGAGGGGGCTGGCATATCGGAGGCGTTGGCGGAGCTGGTTGATGAGACGATCAGCGTTCCGATCAGCCCCAACGTCGAGTCGCTGAATGTGGCGGTGGCGGCGGGGATCATCCTGTCGCATACTCAGAGGCAGCCAGGGGAGGCGCCGTCATGAGGATCGTGACGTGGAACGTGAACTCGATCCGCGCGCGCGAGAACCGCGTGCTCAACTGGCTCGACCAGCACCGTCCCGACGCGCTGTGTCTGCAGGAGCTGAAGTGCACCGAGGACCAGTTCCCGTTCGACGGCTTTGACGCGTTGGGCTACCAGGTGCAGATTCACGGGCAGAAGACCTACAACGGCGTGGCGATCGTGACGCTCGACTGGCCTGACGACGTTGAGGTCGCGATTCCCTGGGCGGACGACGACCAGGCGCGGGGCATCGCGGCGACGGTCGAGGGCGTGCGGATCGTGAGCCTCTACGTGCCGAATGGTCGGTCGGTTGAGAACCCGGCGTACCAGTACAAGCTGGAGTGGCTGGATCGTCTACGCGGCTGGCTCGATGCGTCGGCCAGCGTCGATCAGCCGATTGTGCTGTGCGGCGACTTCAACATCGCGCCGGAAGACCGCGATGTGCACGACCCGGAAGGCTGGCGGGAGCAGGTGCTGTGCTCGACGCCGGAGCGCGAGCGGCTGGCGGCGCTGATCGATTGGGGTCTCTCGGACGCGTATCGGCTGTTCGACGAGTCGGCGGGGGTCTTTACCTGGTGGGACTACCGGGGCGGCGGGCTGCAACGCAATCTGGGCTTGCGGATTGACCACCATCTGATTTCAGCGCCGGTGCTGGAGCGAGCAAGCGGCGTGGAGATCGATGTCGAGGAGCGGCAGGGGGACAAGCCCTCGGATCACGCGCCGGTGACGCTGGTGCTCGACGAGTAGGTGGCGCGTCGGTTGGTGTCTCTATCGGGTGGGTGGTGTTCAGACGTGGTCGGGTTCGGTTGGTGTCGTTCAACAGATCTTGAGCTGGTAAGCCGTTGTCGGGCGCGCGCGGGTCGGTGGTTTGGCTAGGAAACCTCTGAAAAACTCTCCCCCCGCAAAGCGGGGGGAGATGTCACGAAGTGACAGAGGGGGGCTCCCCCGCTCTGCAACGGGCCCCCCCCTCTGCCTTCGGCATCTCCCCCCGCGAAGCGGGGGGAGAGGGGATCCGACGTGTTCAGAGGATTCCTAGCGGTTCGCGCCGAGCCAGGAAGTGGCGGCCATCTCGGCGATGCGCTCGCCGATCGGCAGCGAAGCGGTGGCCCCGGGCGAGGGGGCGTTGAGCACATGGATCAGGCGGTTGGTCTCGACAATCTGGAAGTCGTCGACGAGTGAGCCGTCGCGCTCGAGCGCCTGGGCGCGTACACCCGCGCCGCCGCGGACCAGATGCGCGCCGTTGAGCGTGGGGATGAGGCGCCGGAGCGCCTTGACGAACGCGGGTTTGCTGGCGGAGCGCCAGACCTCGCCGAGCCCCGTCTGCCAGTGCTTGCTCGCGAGGCGCAGGAATCCGACGTAACTGACCGCGTCCCACGCGTCGGCCAGGTTCACATCGCGCCAGCGGTAGCCCTCGCGGTGCAGCGCCAGCACCGCGTTCGGTCCGGCCTCGACCGAGCCATCGAGACGGCGAGTGAAGTGGACGCCGAGGAACGGGAATGCCGGGTCCGGCACGGGGTAGATGAGGTTGCGGACGAGCCCGCTGGCGGCGTCAGTGAGGTCGTAGTACTCGCCGCGGAAGGGCACGATCCGCACGTCGCGTTTTGCTCCGGCGCGCTGCGCCACGCGGTCGGCCTGGAGGCCGGCGCAGTTGACGGCGTGGCGGGCGCGCACGAGGCCCGATCTGGTCTGCAGGGTCACACCGTCCGCCTCGACTCGAATGCGTCCGACGCGCGAGCGCAGCCGGACCTCGCCGCCCGACTGCTCGAGCAGCGAGCGGTAGGCGCGGCAGACGGCGGGGTAATCGGCGATCCCGGTGCTGGGCACGTGCAGGGCGCGGATCCCGGCGGAGTGAGGCTCGATCGTGCGGAGTTCATCGGGGCCGAGCATCTGGAGGTCGGCGATGCCGTTGGCCTCGCCGCGCCGCTGAAGATCGGCCAGACGGTCGAGTTCGCGTTCGTCGGTGGCGACGACCACTTTCCCGCAGCGCTCCGCGCCGATGCCGTGCTCGGCGCAGAAGGCGTACATGCGCTCGGCGCCCTCAACGGCCATGCGCGCCTTGGCCGAGCCGGGGCGGTAATACAGGCCGGAGTGAATGACGCCGCTGTTGTTGCCGCTCTGGTGTTGTCCGATCGCCGCTTCCTGCTCGAGCGCGACGACGCGCAGCCCCTCGTGCATCCGGCTCAGAGCCATCGCCGTAGAAAGGCCGAGAATCCCGGCCCCGATCACCGCCACATCCGCGTCGAAGTGGTCTGTCATGGTTCAACCGCTCGCGCGGGTGCGTACAGCGGATCCATGGCGATCGCATCGAAGAGGCTGATGGGGGAGCGATCCACGCTTGATCTCCGCCTGATCGGCATCGTCGTCTCCATGAGCGGGGTCAGCCCAGAGTCACCCGTAGGGCGCCGCCTGGGGCGGGGGCGGTGACGCGGGCGATTTGGCTGGCCTGGACGCCTCGTTGCTTGAGCGCTCGTTCCAGGTGGGGCGCTTCGATCGGGCCGGTGGAGATCAGCAGACCGCCGGAGGTTTGGGGGTCGTAGAGCAGAGCATCTTCGAGCGGGGAAGGCTCGGCCTCGATGCTGAGGCGAGCGCCGAAGAAGGCGCGGTTACGGTCCTGACCGCCGCTGCCGAAGCCGGCGTCGACGGCCGCTTCGAGGCCGTCGAGCACCTCGACTCGGTTGAGATCGAGCTCGATCGCGGCGTGGCTCTGCTCGGCGATCTCCCAGAGGTGGCCGGCGAGGCCGAAGCCGGTGACATCGGCCATGCCGTGGACGGAGAATTCGGCCGCGGTCTCGGCCGCGGCGCGGTTGAGCGTCATCATCTGCTCGATCGCGCCGCGCATGTGCGCCGCGGCGACCGCGCCGGAGCTGTTCGCGCCGATCAGCACGCCGGTGCCGATCGGCTTGGTCAGCAGCACGATGTCGCCGGGTTGGGCGCCGGCGTTGCGCTGGATCCGGTCGGGATGCACGATCCCGGTGACGGAGAGACCGAACTTCGGCTCCTCATCGATGATCGTGTGGCCTCCAGCGACGGCCGCCCCCGCCTCTCGGACCTTGTCTGCGCCGCCGCGCAGGATCGCCGCGGCTACGTCGGTTGGGAGGTCTTCGGGGAAGGCGGCGATGTTGAGCGCGAAGAGCACGCTGCCGCCCATCGCGTAGACATCGGACATCGCGTTGGCTGCGGCGATCGCGCCGTATTCATAGGGGTCATCAACGACCGGGGCGAAGAAGTCGAGCGTCTGCACAAGAGCGTGCTGTTCGTCGAGCACGTACACAGCCGCATCGTCGGGGGCGTTGAGGCCGACGACGAGCTGGGGGAACTGCTCGGGAGGGAATTGGCTGCCAAGATCGCGCAACACGTGCGCCAGGGCCTCAGGCCCGTACTTGGAGCCTCAACCGCCGCAGCGTGCCAGATCGGTGAGGCGAAGTTCGCGCTCGACCACGGCTCTCTCCTTTACACAGGGGGCAGGCCCTCAGGATATCGCGACTGCGCGCAATACCTTCGCGCTCATAGAATGTTCGCGTGAGGCGAATCTTCTCATCCTGGTCCGGACGGACGTTCGCGGCGTTGTCGCATCGGCATTTCCGCATCCTGTTCGCGGGAACGCTGTTCGCGACGACCGGCTACATGATGATGTTCGTGGCGATGTCGATCGTCGCGTTCGACCTCGGCGGGACGAATACCGCGGTCGGCTTCGTGGGCATGGGCACCGGCATTTCGATGCTCCTCGGTGGACCGATCGGCGGGGCGGTCGCGGACCGGGTCAATCGCAAGCGGATGATCGTGCTCGGCCAGGGCGCGGGCGCGGCGATCCTGGTCCTGACCGGGGCGCTGTTGGCGCTCGATGTGCTGACGTTGCCGCTGTTCTTCCTGCTGACGCTGGTGCTGGGTGCGACGTTCGTGTTCATGGGCCCGGCGCGGAACGCGTTCACCCGCGACATCGTCGGTCCGCGTCTGATCGGCAACGCAGTCGCACTGAACCAACTCGCGCACACCTGGGGGCAGCCGTTCGCGCCGCTGCTCGCGGCGGTGCTGATCGACAGTGCAGTGGGCGGCGGCGGAACCTACATCGCGATGGGCGCGCTGGTCTCGATCGGCGTCTTCACGATGGCGCTGATGCCGGATCGGCAGGCGCCGGACGACGGACCGAAGCACAGCCTCGTGGCGGACCTGGCGGCGGGCGCGCGCTACGTCTTCCAGCGGCCCGACCTGCGGCTGATGATGCTGCTGTTCGCGAGCACGGTGGTGCTTGGATACATGTTCCGCGTGCTGACGCCCGCGCTGCTGGTGCTGCACCTCGACCGCAGCTCCACCGACATGGGCCTGATGATGCTGGTCAACGGCCTGGCGGCGGCGGCGGTGGCGTTGCTGGTGGCGGGGCTCGTGACCTCGCGCTGGTCGTGGCCGCTGATCCTCGCGCTGATGTGTGTGATGGGGCTCGGCTACCTGGTGATGTCACAGGCGCAGACCTACGGCGCGGCCGTGGCCTCGATGGTGCTGCTCGGGCCGGGCTTGCAGGGTCCCGTGCTGCTGCTGCAGGCGAAAATCGTGATGAGCACGGAGCCCGCCTACCTGGGCCGGGTGACCGCGTTCACGATGATGTCGTTCGGGCTCTCAGCGCTCCTGGGGATGCCCGCAGGGATCGCGGCGGACGCGCTGGGTGAGCGCGAGGTGCTGATGGGGGTGGGCCTGATCACCTTCCTGATCGTCGCCCTGGGGGTGATGGGCTGGATGACGTGGGGGCGGCAGTCGTCGGCGATCACTCCGGATCTGGCGACGACGCCAGATCTGCGCGGCGCGGCGCTGCCGGCTGCCGTCGGGGCGCTGCCGCCGCCCGTGGGCTTGCGCCCGACCGCGCTGATGTGGGCGCAGAAGTCGGACAACTAGCAGGCTGCAGAAAAAGTCAACACGTCCGCTCTTTCTCTCCCCCCGCAAAGCGGGGGGAGATGTCCCGTAGGGACGGAGGGGGGCCCGGCCGTGCCGGACCAGATACGCCACGCCGTTGCGTCGGGGCTGCAGTCCCCCTTCTGCATTCGGCATCTCCCCCCGCAATGCGGGGGAAGAGAGGCGAGCGCCAACAGGCGGACTTTTTCAGCATCCTACGAGTCCCGTGGCGGGTATTCGTCCTGTCGGCTGTCGCGTCGGGGCGTAGACTCTTCGCGTGATCCGAATCATTTCTGCGTGGTCGGCGAATACGTTTGCGGCGCTGGGGCACCGGCAGTTCCGCATCCTCTTCTTCGGCACGCTGTTCGCGACGCTCGCGTACATGATGATGATGTTCACCATGGGAATCGTGGCCGAGGACCTCTCGGGCACGAACGCCGCGGTGGGCATGATCGCGTTTGCGATCGGGCTCTCGATGTTCTTTCTCTCGCCGTTCGGCGGGGTGATCGCGGACCGTATCAATCGCAAGTGGTTGATCGTGCTGGGGCAGGGGGCGGGCGCGCTGCTGCTCGCGGTGATCGGGCTGCTGCTGGTGGCCGGGCTGCTGACGATGCCGATCTTCTTCGTACTCTCGCTGTTCCTCGGCTCGACGTTTGTGTTCATGAGCCCGGCGCGGCAGGCGTTCACGGCCGACATCGTGGGGCCGCGGCTGGTCGCCAACGCGATCGTGCTCTCGCAGATGTCGCACATATGGGGGCAGCCGTTCTCGCCGTTTATCGCTTCGATTTTGGTCAAGACGCCGCTCGGGCCGGGCGGCACGTACATCGTGATGGCGACGCTGGTGTTCATCGGCGTCGCGACGGTCGCGCTGATGCGCTACCGGCGCACGACGCCTCCGGTCGACCCCTCCGCCCCGCTGCAGAAACGCAGCGTGGCCCGCGACATGGGCGCTGGCGCGGTCTACGTCTGGCGACGGCCGCAGCTGCGCTTCATGATGCTGCTGCTGGTCGCCACGATCGTGGTCGGCTCGGTCTTCCGGATCGTGTTGCCGCGCTACATGGTCGAGGTGCTGGACCGCACGCCGGCGGATCAGGGTGTGCTGTTGCTGACCTACGGCTTGGGCGCGGCCGCGGCGGGGTTGATCATCGCCGGGATAGCATCCTCGCGCTGGGCCTGGCCGGTGTTGCTGGCGATGATCGCGCTGATGGGCGCGGGGCACTTCCTGCTGGCCGGGGCGAGCTCGTTTGGCCACGCGACGATCGCGCTGGCAATCATGGGACCGGGGCTGCAGGGTCCGATGATGCTGCTGCAGGCCAGCATCATGATGAACACGGAGCCGGCCTACTACGGGCGGGTGATGAGCTTCACGATGATGGCCTGGGGCCTGCAAATGCTGATCGGTCTGCCGATCGGCTTCGTTGCTGACTTCATCGGCGAGCGCGAGGTGATGGCAGTGCTGGGTGTATTGGGGCTCGCGCTCGCGCTGCTGGGCACGATGGGCTGGCTGGCGATCATCAAGCGTGCGCCGGCGCCGGCGATCGCGCTGGCCGTGACGCCGGACCTGCGCGGCGCGGCGCTGCCCCAGCCGCTGGCGCCGCCGCTGTCGGTGGAGAGTCTGCGCTCGGTGGCGTTGATGTCGGGCCAGAAGCCGACGGGCTAGTGGGCGTTCGGGCGTTCGGGCTGACGGCAGCGGCTCTGTAGCGCGGGTCACTGAGCCTGGACAAGATGTCGCCGGTCGCGTTTGCGTCGATCGATTCCTCTCAGTACGTTAGTTCGTATCACATCGCGCCGAGCGCGCCTCCGAGCGCCGAACGGGTTCGTCCCGTCGGCGCTTTCTTGTTCGGAGGCGCAAGTGCAGACACCCACCACCCAGCCCGAGCGGAGCGAGGCTCCGCCACCGGCTCCGGCCGAGGCGCCGCCGGTTGAATCGGGAGCATCGCCGCTGCGCGAGGCGATGCTCGACGCGATCGGCGCGCTCTCGGACGAGGAGCGCGAGCGGCTGAGCGCCGCCGAAGCGCCCGAAGCGACGGTGCGCATCTGGCGCGACCTGGTCGCGGACCGCGCGATGCGGGAGCGCCAGTCGGAGCTCGTCGGCGAGGCGCTCGACGAGATCGAGCTGCGCGAGAGCGTGCGTCGCGACGAAGTTCGCGCGAACCGGCCGCGGCCCACGCGTGACGTGCGCGGCGCCGCCCCACCCCGCGAGCCGAGCAGCGTCGCCGAGTGGACGACTCACATCCGCGACGCGGAGGCCGGGCCGGACGCCGGCGAGCGTCGCAGCCGCTTCGCGGCCTGGCTCGCCGCCAACCCCCACGCCTGACCCACACACCTGACCGAAATGGACGAAAGGAACAGACATGGCCGACACTCTTGCCAGCAACGTTCAGGCCTCCTACTCGGAGATCATCGAACGCACGATCGCGCAGATGCCGCAATCGGCGCCGATGCTCTCGTTGGCCCGAAAAGTGATCATCCCGAAGGGACACCACGAAGCGAAGATTCCGCGGATTTCGAGCGTCAGCACCGTGCAGACGCCGAGCGACGGCGCGGAGCTGTCCAGCTACTCGCGCTTCACCCTGAGCAGCACCACGATCGCGCCGACCTTCCGCGCGATTCTCGTGCGGGTGCACATCCGCGCGCAGAACTACGCGCGCGAGGACCTGGTACGGCTGATCTCGGATGAGATGGCGCTCTCCCAGGGCCAGGACATCGACACCGACCTGACCGGCGAGTTTGCCAATTGGCACACCGACAACGACGTGGGCACGACCAACGTCGACCTCACGCTCTCGACGCTGCGGACGGCGCGGCGCAAGCTGCAGTCGATCCCGCGCGCCAAGGGCGGGCCGCCGCGCGGCGACATCATCGCGGTGCTGGCGCCGATCCCGGCCGAGGACGTGGTCAGCGACCTGGGCGCGACGGGCGGCGTTGCCGGTGCGAGCCCGTGGATCCCTCGCGGCCTCTCGGAGCAGCTGATTCGGCGCTTCATGATCAACGAAATCCCGCTGATGGGCGCCTCCGTGTTCGTCGACGGCTACATGCCCAAGGACGGCTCAGGCGACTACATCTGCTCGATGTTCGGTCGCGACGCGCTGGCCTGGGCCTGCTCGATGGACTGGACGCTGGACGTGTTCTCGGAGGCCAACTGGCCGGGCGTGATCCTGCGCTCGCTGGCCGACTACGACGCCGGGATCGCCGGCTACGCACATCACGGCGCGCAGATCACCGCGGACGGGGGCTAGCGATGGCCATCCATCCGCCCGGCTCCCCGCGCCGCGGGGAGCGACCGAAGGCTGAGCGGTCCGGCCGCTCCCGCCGCTACCACCTTCCGGCGATCAGCACCGGGACGCGCGCCACCCGCGCCAACCTGCGAGTCGCGAAGACCGACAAGCACGGGCGTGGTTACCAGGGCCGCGACCAGCACCTGCTGGGACACGGCTTTCACGACAGTCGCGAGGCCGAGCGGCTGCTGCTCGAGAGCGCCGGCGAGCTGGGGCTCGACCACCGCGCCGTTGAGCTCGACACGCGGCCCTGGCTGGAGACGGACATCAACGCCGGCTTCGGGCCTTCTTAGGCACACGCCATCACACAGTTCGAAAGGAACGATCCGATGACCACTTCCGAATCCACGCGCTTCGTCTACCCCGAGGCGCTGAACCCCGCGCAGCGCCCGCTGTTGCTGTTTCACCGCCACCTTCGCGCCGTGCGCGCGTCGGCCGGCGACCTGGCCGAGTACGACCTGCTGATGTTTCGGCCCGAGGGTCCCGACGGCGAGCCGCCGGCCGACTGGGTTGCCACTCCGGCCGCGAAGTACCTCAAGCACCGCTCGCTGGAGTGGGCCGAGGCGGCTTCGATCGACGAGCTGCCGGAGGCCTACCAGGCGCTCGCCGAAGCGCTCGATGCGGCGCTTGACCACGCGTCCGACGGTGCGTTCGAAACCGACCCGGCTGACGAGCAGAGCGGAGGCTCGTCATGACGCACGGCGTCGCGGTCGGCTTCGAGTCGCTGGCCCTGGGCGCGGCGGCCGCCGGCTTCTCGGCGCAGCACGCAGGTCGCGCCAACCGCGCCTCCTGCAGCGTTGAGGGCGGCGCGCTGCGTTACCGGCTCGACGGCGAGGCGCCGACGGCCGCGGTCGGGCACCTGATCGCGGATGGCGCGTCGCTCGAGCTCGAGCACCGCGACCAGGTGCAGCGGGCGCGCTTCATCGCGGTCGGCGCCGGTCCGGTGACGCTGCGGGCCAGCTTCTTCCTCTGAGCCGCGGCGCCAACACCACGAACTGAACGAACCCAACGAATGGAGCTGAGCTGATGACTTCCCCGGCAGAGCCCGCCTCGGCGGCGGGCCGGCGGGACCGCTCGCCGCCGCCCCGTGAGGGCCCCGACGACCCGATCTGGCAGTTTCTCGATCGGCTCGAGCGGGGCGTCGAACACATCGAGGCGCGAATCGACCGCCTCTACATCGCTGTCGGCGGCGGGACCATCCTGCTCGCCGCGATCGGCCTGGCCGCGGGCTTCATCGCTCGCGGCTCCTGAAAGGAACCGACTGATGACTGAGCTGAATGACATGACTGGCCAGCCTGAAACGACGCAGACCACGCCGAGGACAGACGAGCGCGCCAGCGGCGGGCGCGATGTACGCGACCCGCTGTGGATGCCGCGCGGCAGCGTGCGAGCCGCGATCGCCCTGGGCGTGATCGCGGTATGGGCGCTGCTGGAGACCGGCGTGCTGGGACCGGTCGGCGCGAGCGACTCGGTGCGTACCATGGCGATCGCGGTCGCCGGCGCCTACGGCGTTCTGCGCGCGCAGGAGCGGCGCGGCGCCGAAGGAGCGGGCGTGTGACCACTCACCGCTCCAGCAACGGCATGCCGCCTGGCGCAGGGCAGGCTCCGGACCTTGGGGGGATTCGGGGCCTGCCCGCCGGCGCGGTCACGATCTGGTCGCCGGCGCACGAGTCGAACTTCGGCGCCGCGCGGTCGCTGCCCTACAGCGGCGCGCCGCGACGCCAGCTGGCGATCTGCTACCACACGCCGGAGGAGCAGCCGGACGACGTGGAGACGACGCCGGCCTGGTTCCAGCGCAGCGAGGCGAACGCGTCGACCGGCTACTACGCCGACTCCGACGGCGACCTCTGGCAGATGGTGCGCGACCGCGATTTCGCCTGGGCGCAGGGCACCCGGACCAGCGTGCGACCGAACACGCGATGGCCGCGGCCGACCTGGTGGCGCGACGAGTACGTCTCCTACAACACCTGCATGCTCTCGATTGAGATCGAGGGCTATGCGCGCGAGATCGCCGACACGTTCGTCCCGGGCTCGCGACAGTTCGAGGCAGTCGCGGCGTGGGCGGCGTTCCAGTGCGCGAAATATCAGATCGCGGTCGACCGCGAGCATCATCTCGGCCACGCCGAGCTCTGCACGACCAAGTCGGATCCCGGCGCCGGCTTCCCCTGGGACGAGCTGCTCGAAGCGATCGCCGAACGGCTGGCAGCCGCCTCGGTTGAGGCGCGGCTGGCGGCGGTCGAGCACGAGCTTGCCGCGCTGCGCGAGCACACCCACGGCGTCCCGCTTCCGGCCTAAGCTTGGGCCATGACACGGTTTCGACAGCAGCGCGCCGCAATGCTCGGCGGCGCGCTGCTGCTGGCGCTCTCGGTCGCGCTCCTGACGGCGCTGTGGGGGCCGCAACCCGTCGCAGCCGAGGATGACTACGTGCTGATCGAAGCGCGGATCGCCGCCCACCGGCAGGTGGATGGCCGGGTCGGAGTCGCGCTTCAAGTGCGACGCGGCGACCGCGGATGGGGTCGGCAGCTGATCCCTGAACACCGGTTCCTGCCCGCGGACGCCGACCTCGAACGCTGGTACCACACCGATCCACTCTCCGTTGACGGCGTGCCGGGGCTGGCGCGGATCAACGCGCGGCGGGTCGCCAATGGGCATGTGGAACTGGCGCTGCAGCGCGACACGAGCGAGGACGGCAGCGGAGCATGGGGCGAGCGCCTGCTGCCGCGAAAGCGGCAGCTCGACTCGCCGCGTTACGGTTCTGGTTCGCTGCGCACGTCATCGATCGATCTGGTCGACGAAGGTCCAGCGGTCTGCCGGCTTGGGTTGATCGTGCGCAGCGCGGAACGCTGTCGCTTCCCCGACACGCGCGAGGAGTTCTTCGTTGACGCAGACGGCGGCGCTCGCTTCCCGGTCGACCCCTCCAACAGGTTCAGCGACAATCATGACGGAACCTGGCCCGCTGGGCGCACGAGCTTGCGGTTCGTCGTGCCGTCCCTGCATGGGATCGGGCCGCGGGATCGCGCTGCCGGTGTCAACGCTGAGCGGCTCGAGCCCGGTGTGTATCTGATCACTCGGATGGAGCTCGATGTCCTCGCGCCCGTCAACGGGGCCGACTGCGTGGTGGGCCTGCTGGTGCCGTTCGGCTCCTACTGCGGCCTTCCACACACAACGAACAGCAGCGCCTGGTTCGCCGTCTACGAAGATGGGCTTGCGTTCCTCAGCGATCCCGGCCGGGAGTTGCGCTGGATCGACGACGCCGAGTTGCACGCCGAGACGGTGCCCGCCGAGTACCGGCCGTACTACCGCTTCGACGCCGTGCGCGAGGATCGGGGCTGGCGGATCATCACGATGATCGTCCGCGACGCCTATCCCCACGCGCCTACAGCTGTGGAGTTCGTCGACTGTTTCCCGGGACTGATCCTGCGCGTAGGTGAGGGCTGCGCTGACCCGACCTCGACCCATGTGCTCTGGATCGCAGCCGATGGCGGACTTGTCCTGGACAGCGGCGCGCCCTACTACGACACGTTCCTCGTGGGCACCTACGGTCACCCGTATAGCCACGGGCTCGGCGTGCAGCCGCTTGCTGACGCCGCCTGGATCGTGACATCGATTCACCACCATCCCGACAACCTGGTCACGGTCGGAACGTGCGCGGTTGGGTCGCTCCTCTATCCGGGTGAGGCGTGCGATAAGTGGGGCGCAGGCGGTTTGCGGGTGTTCCGCAGCGGCTTCGCGCAGGTTGCGACAGCCGGCGGGTTCGAGCGCGTCAGCCTCGATGGGTACGAGGTCGTCTACGCCAGCGGCCGGGTCGCGAACTATGCGGCCACGGCGGAACGCCAGAGCGACGGCGGGTTCCTGATCAGCCGGATGCGCGAGCGCTGGCCGGAGCTGGAGGCGCAAGTGCAACGGCAGCGCGGGGATTGCTTCCCCGGCTTGATACTGGCGGCGGGGGATGGCTGCCGCTACCCCAACTCGCGCGAGCTCGTGGTCGTTTCCGAGGCGGGCGTCGTCGGTGTTGGCGTGGCCTACACCCCCGACACGGATGGCCTCCACTTCATGCCGTGGGGCGACCTGGGCTGGGAGGTCGTGCGGTACCAGCCGTTGCGCGACGGGCAGGTGATCATCGTGACGATCGGCGCTGACACGCCAAGACCCATCGGCGAATGCTCGATTGACCTCGCCGTGAAGCCCGGCCGGAGATGCCGCAGCGGATGGCAACTGCCGAATTTCTACGTGTTCTACGACGCAGCGTTCTATAACGGCGTGGCGTTGCACAACGACCTTGAGGTCGATGCCGACGACGGCGCTCCACGGCTGCGCGCCGAGCGTCAGCCGGACCGCAGCTACATCATCCGCGAACTCGGCTGAGCGCCGGCGCCGCGATCGTCCGTCAACGCGCGGCGGCTACGCTCCACGACATGTTCAACGGCCTGCGACCACTGCTGTGCGCAGCGCTGATCGGGCTTCGCCGGCGGCCTGTTTTCATCTTCGTGGCAGCGCTGGGAACGCTGTGGCTCACGGCGCTGGTCTCGCAGCACTTCGCCGCGGCTGAGGAGGACTACCTGCTGATCGAGGCGCGGGTCGCGGCCCAACGCCACGATGATGGGCGCGTTGAGGTCGTGCTGGAGGTGCGACGCGACAGCGCCGGGTGGGTCGAGCAGATCAGGCCCGTGCACCGCTTCTTCCCGGATCCGGCGCCGATCGGCGTGTGGTGGAGCTCAACTCCGCCCGTGACGGTGCCCGGCGTGCCGGGGCAGTTCGGGATCATCGCTCGGCGGGACGCCCGCGGGCGTGTGGAACTCGGGGTACAGCGCGTCAGCGGCGTGCACTGGGGTGAACGCCTGCTGCCGCGCTCGGGGCGTCTCGACTCACCGATATACGGCCCCTACACCTCGCCGATCGACCTGCTCGACCAGGGGCCGCCGCTTTGTGCGCTCGGCGCGGTCGTGCGCCGCGGCGAGCGCTGCCGCTTCCCCGGCGTGCGCGACGAATTCGTGGTGGAGCTCGACGGCAGCGCCCGCAATCCGCTTGACCCGTACAACGCCCTCGGCGTGCCCTGGCCGCAGCCCAGCACGATCGCCGCCGACACGCAGCACACCGGTTTCTTCGTTCCGTTCCTCCACGGGTCTCACCGCGGCAGCACCGCCAGTAGGGTTCTCGTTCAGCGACTCGGTCACGGCGGATTTCTGATCACGCGCATGGGGCGCGACCTGCCCCAGCCGGTTAACGGCGCCGACTGCACCGAAGGTCTGCTGGTGCCCTTCGGCCATTACTGTGGGCCGCCCACGACGACTGAGAGAGCCGTGTGGTTCGTTGCCTACGCGTCCGGACTCGCTCACTTCGTGTTGCGGAATCACGAGCTCAGCTGGATCGGCGAGTTGGAGCTGCATGCAGAGACGACGCCTGCCGGGAACCTGCCGCACTACGCCTTGGACGCGGTCCGCGAAGCTGCCGGTTGGAGGATCACGAGGATGATCGCACCCGCGGTCAGGACGTTCGCGTCGTCGCCAGCCGAGATTGAAGACTGCGCGCCCGGGCGAATTCTGCAACCGGGCGATCGCTGCAGCGACCCCACAACGACCCGCGTGTTCGGCATCACGACTGATGGCGGGTGGTCGGTGGACGGAGGGCCGCCGACATTCGAGGCGCGGGGCACTTGGCCCCCCTGGCACCCGAGCACTGCTGTGCTCGGATTCCAGCCGCTTGGATCCGGCGCCTGGATCGTGGACCGGATTCACACCCATCGAGATGATCCGGCTGAGCTCGGCGATTGCACGATCGGCTTGGTGGTCTATCCAGCCGAGCTGTGCAGGTGGACCGGAATCGGCTGGTTCCGCGTCTTCCGCGATGGCCTCGCGAACGTTGGGCCCCACGTGAGCCGCGAGCGCATCGCCGTCGTCGGACATGAGCGGCGATTCAGCGGCGACAGATTGACGCTCTACGATTTCACAGCGGAGCGACAGAGCGACGGCGGCTTCCTGGTCAGCGCGATGCGCCAGCGCTGGCCGCTGCTCGAGGCCCAGGTGCAACGCCAACGCGGCGACTGCTTCGCCGGCCTGATCCTTGGCGTGGGCGATGGCTGCCGCTACCCCAGTTCGAGCGAGCTTCTGGTCGTGCGTCAGGATGGCAGCGCGAGGTTCGGCGCGATCGGCGGCCGCTATACGGATGGCTTCCGCTTCGTGCCGTGGGGTGGTGTGAACCAGGAGAGCGTGCTGTATGAGCCGCTCCGGGACGGAGGACAGATCGTGGTGCGGATCGGCGCAGATGCGCCACCACCGATGGGCATCTGCGTTGTCGGGCTCGCCGTGTCTCCGGGGCAGAGCTGTCGGGCCGGGCCCGACTTGCCACGGTTCTACGTGTTCTACGACGCAGCGCTCTTCGACGGCGTCGCGTCGCACAACGACCTTGAGGTCGAGGGCGACGACCGAGCTCCGCGCCTGCGCGCCGAGCGCCAGCCGGACCGCAGCTACATCATCCGCGAACTCGCGCCTCGGTCGTGACCACACGCGCCTGGTGATTCGGGCGGCGGCGCCAGGGGAGAAGCCGCGAACCTAGTCGCGTATTCTCGCCACCATGTCCGACGACCTCCGACCACCGCTGGACGGCGTGCTGGTGATCAATGCGGGGCAGATCCTCGCGGCGCCGTTCTGCGCGACGATGCTGGCGGAGTTCGGGGCGGATGTGATCAAGCTGGAGCGGCCGGGCACGGGCGAGCCGAATCACGGCACGATCTCGTATGTGCAGGACAACCGCTCGCAGCGCGGAGTGACCTGCAATTTGCAGGATCCGCACGGGCAGGATCTGTTCCGCGAGCTCTGCTCGCACGCCGACATCCTGATCGAGAACTTCCGCCCAGGCACCCTGGAACGGCTGGACGTGGGGCCCGATCAGCTGCGCGAGCAGAATCCGGGACTGGTCGTGGTGCGGATCAGCGGCTACGGACAGACCGGTCCCTATCGCGACCGGGCGGGCTTCGACCGCGTCGCGCTGGGCTTCTCGGGCGCGACCTACGCGACCGGCACCCCGGACGGTCCGCCGGTCCGGCCCGGCTACATGGTGGCCGACTACTCGACAGGCATCTTCGCCGCGTTCGGCGCGATGGCCGCCCTGCGGGCGCGCGAGCTTAACGGGGTCGGTCAGGATGTCGACATCGGGCTGTATGAGTCGATCTGGAAGCAGAGCGGCAGCATCGCGGCCAACTATCAGCGCACCGGCGAAAATCGCGAGCGCACCGGCAACTACTTCCCGGGCATCACGCCGGGCGAGCAGTTCGAGACGGCCGACGGGCACTTCCTGATCGTCAGCGGGGCGACCCAGGGCACCTTCGTGCGGCTCTGCGACGCGATGCAGCAACCCGAGATCGTGACCGATCCGCGCTTCGAGCGGCACAGCGAGCGTCGCAAGAACTATCTGGCGCTGCACGCGATCGTCGGCGAGTGGGTGCGCACGCTGACGCTCGAGCAGGCGCAGGCCGTGCTGGCGCAGTACGGCGTGCCGGGGACCAAGGTCTATGCGGCCAGCGACATCGTGGCCGACCCTCACTACGCGGCTCGTGCGCAGATCATCAACGTGCCCAGCGAGCAACACGGCACGCTGGCGCAGCCCGGTATCGTGCCGAAGCTGTCGCTGACGCCGGGCCAGCTGCGCCATCGCGCCCCCACGTTGGGCGAGCACAACCACGAGGTCTACGGCGGCTTGCTGGGCCTCTCCAATGACGAGCTCGCGAAGCTCGAAGCCGACGGCGTGATCTGAGCGCCACCAGATAGAGAGACGGAGCCCCACCCATGACCACGCAGATCGCTGAGCGGCAGATCGTCGCGTTCCTCGACGGCGAGGATTCGTTGGAGATCGCCAACATCATCCACTCCACAGCCGGGGCCGCGCAGTTCGGCTACGCGGGGCCGCTGGTTGGCGGGGTGACCGTGTACGGCTGGGCGGCGCCCGCGCTGGTCGAGGCGCTTGGCGAGGCCTGGCTCGATCACGGCTGGTCGGACTTCCGCCTGCGCCGACCGGTGTATCCCGGCGACGAGATCACCACGCGAGTGTCCCGCAACGACGAGGGCGGCTACGAGTTCACGATGGCCAAGCAGACGGGCGAGGTCTGCATCGCGGGCACGGTCGGTCTGGGCGACGCGGCCTGGCTGGGCGAGATCGCGATGCCGCAGCGCCGCGAGCCGGTTCCGCCCTCTGATCCGACGACGCTGATGACGCCGCAGACGCTGCCGATCGGCGAGGACATGCTGCCGATGGCCGTGCCGATCTCCGTGGAGGAGGCGGGCGCCTACGCCGACGAGTACGCGCGTGACCCCGACCCTCGCTGGCGCGGACCGAATGCGCGGCTGCACACGGGCTGGATTTCAGGACGGCCAACGCGGCTGCTGCGGCACACCTATCACTACAACGCGGGCATCCACGCGTCGAGCCAGATTCAGCAGCTCGCGCCCGCCTACGCCGGCCAGACCGTCACGGTCGCCGGGCACATCTCGTCCGCCTACCAGCGCAAGGGCCACGAATACTGCCTGAACGACATCGCAATGTTCAGCCAGAGCGGCGAGCTGCTGACGCGGATTCGTCAGGCCAGCATCTACCAGGTCGCCAAACGCTGACGTATCTGCGCGACGTCCTCCGCGCCTGCGATCCTGACGCGGATTGACCTGCCTCGCCACCGCCGATAGGTTGAGCGCAGACAACCATGTGGGGCGCACGACGGGGAACCCGGTGAGAGTCCGGGGCTGTCGCGCAACGGTGATCCGCATTTTGCGGTAAGCCCGGATGCCGTCGAGGCGCCCACGCCAGCACGCCGACTTCGCGTCAGGGTCCGGGCGTCCCAAACGGCCCTCGTGGCCGTTTTTTCGTCTCACGCTCAGCGCGAAGCGGTCCGCGATCGGCCGCAACGTGCATCCTCGGATCCTGACGCTCCCCCTGCTCCTCACGCTCCTACTCATCGCCGGCTGCTCTGACTCGCTCCCGCAGGCGCTGCCGACCACCGCACCAGCAACGTCGACCGAGCGCATCTCGATTCGCGACGCCGTCAACTTCAGCGTCGAATATGAGCAGGACGCCAAGCTCGTGCACGTACGCGAGACGACGCCAGGCGCTGCGGGCGCTGTCTACGTGCTGGTGCAGCGCGGGGCGCCTGAACCCGAGGCGGGCTGGGCGAGCCTCGCCGACGCGCTCGTTGCGGAGCACGATCTCCCCGCGCCGACCGTGATCCAGGTCCCGCTGCGCTCGATCTTCACCTCGTCCACGACCCACCTTCCGGCGCTTGAGATCATCGGTGAGCTCGATCGTCTGACAGGCGTGTCGCAGGCCGATTTCGTCAGTAGCGAGGCGGTGCGAGCGATGCTCGACGCCGACGAGCTCGCGGTCTTCGCCCCCGGCTACACCGTCGACGCAGAGATCGTGCTGGCCCATCGACCGGACGTCGTGATGACATCGGGATTTTGGGACGACGCCTACGAGGTCGTTGCGAACGCGGGCACGGCGATCGTGCACAACGGCGACTGGGTCGAAAGCAGCCCGTTGGGCCGCGCCGAGTGGGTCAAGTTCGTCAGTCTGTTCTTCAATCGCGAGGCCGAGGCTGAGGCCTGGTACGAGCAGGTGCGAGCCAACTACCTCGCCGCGCGCGAGCTCGCCGGCTCGGTCGAGGCACGGCCCACGGTGCACACCGGCCTGGTCTGGGGCGATGTCTGGCTCGCGTCGGGTGGCGGCTCCTATATGGCGCGGCTGCTCGCGGATGCGGGCGCCGACTATGTCTGGGCCGGCGACTCGTCCACGGGCTCGCTGGAGCACGACCTGGAGACGCAGCTCTCCAAAGCCGGCGCTGCCGACTTCTGGCTGCATGCCGCGAGCTGGTGGACCTCCAGCGCTGATGCGATCGCCGAGGACGCGCGCTACGCCGAGTTCGCCGCGCTGCAGCAGGGCAACATCTGGAACCCCGCCCGCCGCACCAACGAGCGCGGCGCCAACGACTACTTCGAGCAGGGCGCGGTGCGGCCCGATCTGGTGTTGGCCGACCTCGTCGCGATCTTTCACCCCGCCCTGATGCCCGATCACGAGTTCGTCTTCTACGTGCGGCTGGTGAACGAGTGAGCAGCGCATGACCGCCGTCGAGGCCACGCAGTTCGCGGCATCGGAGCCGCCCGCGGAGCTGGCGGCCTCTGGAGCGCTGCGCCGTCGCAACGTGATCGGCTTCGCAGCGCTGATCATCGGCACGCTGGGCCTGGCGCTGCTGGGTGTGGCAGTCGGCTCGATCTCGATTCCCTTCGCCGCGACGCTCGACGTGCTCGGCGCGGTCTTCGCCGGCTCAGCCGACGCGGCGGCGGGCGACGAGGCCGTCTGGACGACAGTGGTGCGGCAGATCCGGATCCCGCGCACGCTCACGGCGCTGCTCGCCGGGGCGGCGCTGGGCATCGCCGGGCTGCAGATGCAGACGCTCTTCCGCAATCCCCTGGCCGACCCGTTCGTGCTGGGCGTCAGCTCTGGGGCGTCGTTCGGAGTGGCCGCGGTCGTGCTGGTCGCCGGTACGGGCGTCACCGTCTTCACCGCCGGCCTCGGCTGGCTGGGCGAGCTCGGTCTGGCCGGCGCGGCGGTGGTCGGCGCGGCGGTCGTGATGGCGGTGGTGCTGGCGCTCTCGATGCGGGTGCGCAGCATTGTCACGGTGCTGATCGTCGGCCTGTTGGTCGGACAGCTGGTCGGCGCGCTGATCACGATTCTAATCTCGGCGGCGGAGGAACAGTACGTCGATCAGTTCGTGCGCTGGGGCTTCGGCTCGTTCCGCGGTGTGACGTGGTCGGAGCTGCGCATCCTCGCGCCGGCGGTGGGCGTCGGCATCCTGATCGCGATGCTCAGCGTGAAGCAGCTCAATGTGCTGCTGCTGGGCGATTCCTATGCCCGCAGCCTCGGCGTCCATGTTCGGCGCGCGCAGCTGGTCACGATGCTCGGCGCGGCCCTGCTGGCCGGCTCGGTGACCGCCTTCGCGGGGCCGATCGCGTTTCTCGGGGTGGCCATCCCCCATCTCGCGCGCGGGCTGTTTCGCACGTCGGACCATCGCGTGCTCGCGCCCGCCGTGATCCTCTGCGGTGGGATGCTGGCCCTGGCCGCGGAGATCGTCGCGCAGCTGCCCGGGATCAGCAGCGTGTTGCCGCTCAACGCCGTCACTGCGCTGATCGGCGCGCCTGTCGTGCTCAGCGTGCTACTGCGGCGCCGACGCCTGAGCGCCGTGTAGGCGCCCGGTTAGTCGTTGCTGGGGGCGCCGCGTGGGGTGATGACGCGGACGAAGAGCGTGGCGCTGAGCAGCAGGATCGCGCCTGCCACGGCCACGACCACGTACTCCCACGGGAAGCTGCCCGCCGTGCTGAAGATCGGGCCGACCCGACGCGTCGACTGTCGGCGATCGATCTCCGACACCCGCGCAGCGATCTCGGCGTCGCTGCGTGAGTCGACTGTGCCGTCTTCCTGCGCGTCCTCACCCCCTGCATCATCGGCGGCCCCAGCCGACGCTTCCTGCTCCTGCGTTTCACCGTCGCCGGAGGCAGATGAGGGCCGGGCTGACGGCTCTTCCGGCGCGGCGATCTCGGGGCCCTCAATCACTTCGTCTTCGATCACGGTTGAGCGATCCTCCCCGCGCTCGCGCGGGGCCAGCCCGACCGATGCGCGCCAGGCGTTGTCGAGCGCATCGCGGTCGAAGCCGTAGACGGTCATCAGCGCGTTATCGACGGTCGAGCCCTCCTTGAACGTCGCGAAGAGCTGCGCGAACTGCTCGGGGCCGTAGCTGTCGATCAGGAAGCTGACGATCGCGGCCGCCTGGCCGTAGAAGACATCGACCCGGCCGACGATGTTGGTGTTGGAGGCCATCCCGCGGACCGGCAGCACGGTGTCGCGCTCGATCGCGCGTTGCAGCGCGCCGCCGCGACGGTCCAGCCAGTCGCCCTCGGCGATCGTCGCCGTGCCCTCATCAAGCCAGGACGGAAGATCGCCGAACGCGCCCTCGCCGGCGATGTTGGTCAGGATGTGGGTCAGCTCGTGGCGGATCACCCAGCGACTGGGGTTGTAGATGTGGACCAGGTCGCCGAGCACGCGCACGCCGCCGGTAATGATCTGCTCGTCGAAGCCCTCGCTGCGCTCGCGCTGGACGCCCTCTGCGTCGGCCTCACTGCGCCAGACGTAGACCTTGAGCGGGAAGTCGACATCGATGCCAAGCAGCCGCGACATCTTCGCGACGGCGTCTGCGCCCTCTTCGGCCATCGCGATCGCGATGCCTTCGTTGTCGTAGTACCGGACCACGATGCCGCCGCGCTCGATCTCGACCCACTCGTAGCGCGGGTCCTCGAAGCGCCAGGTCTGCGCCGGCGTCTCACTGACCGTGCCGTCGTTCGTCGTCAGCTGCCAGTACCAGACGATGTCCGCCCCGGCCGGAATGTAGAAGTTGGCCCCGCGCGTGGCCAGCTCGGCAGTGATCCGCGTGACATCGCCCGCGGCGATCTCCGCCGGCTGGCGGGTCAGCGCGCCGTCGGGCAGCACGGTGTAGAAGAACACCGCCTCGGCGACCTCCGACCCGTTCGAGACCAGCGCCGTGAACGTGGCCGAGTCGGGGAAGTCGTCCATGCGGATCGTGGTGGCGCCGACCTGCGGCGCCTCCTGCGCGCGGACCCTGTCGGCCCCGGCGACGAGCAGCCCGATTAGTCCCAGCAGCAGCAGCGCGAGCAGACCGCCGCGCAGCCTCACGCCTGGTCCTCGTCGGCCGTACCGATCCGAGTCTGCAGCCAGGCGCGCAGCAGTGGCTCGATCTCGCCGTCGAGCACGCCTTCCGCGTCGGAGGTCTCGTAGCCGGTGCGCAGGTCCTTGACCATCCGGTAGGGCTGCAGCACGTAGCTGCGAATCTGGTTGCCCCAGCCGGCCTCGATGTGCTCGCCGCGGATCTTGAGCCGCTGCTCCTCGCGGAGCTGCAGCTCGCGCTGCAGCAGCCGCGATTCGAGCACCATCATCGCGCTGTCGCGATTGCGGCGCAGCGAGCGCTCGTTCTGGCACGAGACCACGATGTTGGTTGGCAGGTGCGTGATCCGCACCGCCGTTGAGTTCTTTTGTACGTTCTGACCGCCGTTGCCGGAGGCGCGGTAGACATCGATCTTCAGGTCGTCGGAATCAATCGTGATCTCGGCCAGATTTTGCACCTCGGGCATGACCTCGACCATCGCGAACGACGTATGTCGCGCGTGCTGCGGGTCGAACGGCGAGATCCGCACCAGCCGGTGCACCCCATGCTCGGACCGCAGCCAGCCGTAGGCCGACTCGCCCTTGACTTCGAGCGTCGCCGACTTGATGCCCGCCTCCTCGCCCATCACCAGATTGACCAGCTCGACCGAGAACTCCGAGCGCTCGGCCCAGCGCAGGTACATGCGCTGCAGCATGTCGGCCCAGTCCTGCGACTCGGTGCCGCCTGCGCCCGCCTTGATCTCGACGATTGCGTTGCGCTCGTCATACGGCCCGGTGAACGCTAGCTGGAACGCGTGCTCCTCGACCTGCTCACCGATCTCGGCGATCTCGGGCGCCAGTTCAGCGGCCAGCACCTCGTCGCCATCGAGCGTGGCCAGCTCGAGCAGCTCGCTCGCCTCGTCGAATCGCTGCTCGAGACCGCGCCAGACCTCGAGCGTGCGCTGTCGGCTGGCCAGCCGCCTCATCGCGCCGCGCGCGCGTTCCGAATCGTTCCAAAAGTCCGGCGCGGCCGAGGCGCGTTCGAGCTCGCCCGCCTCCTGCTCGAGCTGAGGCAGGTCAAAGACGCTCCAGCGTGTCGCTCAGACGAGCGCGCAGGCCTTCGAGTTCGCTCTGCAGATCATCCATCGCTGCGGCCTCCGTGGCTGCAAGTCACGGTATCAGCGAGTTGCGATCCGCGTCATGCGCGCCGCGCGGGTCACATTGTTGAGCAGCATCGCGACGGTCATCGGGCCGACTCCGCCCGGCACGGGCGTGATGAACGAGGCCACCTCCCGCACGCCCTCGAAGTCCACATCGCCGACGAGCCGGTAACCGCGCTTGCGCGAGGCGTCGTCGACGCGGTTCACGCCGACATCGATCACGACCGCCCCAGGCCGCACCATCTCCGCCGTGACGGTGTTCGGACGCCCCGACGCGACGACCAGAATGTCGGCGCGGCGGGTGTGCTCGGCCAGGTCGATCGTATTGGTGTGGCAGACCGTGACGGTCGCGTTGGCGCCCGTGCGCTTCTGGGCCAGCATCGCGGCGAGCGGCATCCCCACCAGCCGCGAGCGGCCCACGATCACGACGTGCTTGCCGCCCGGGTCGTTGCCGCTGCGCACCAGCAGCTGTTGCACGCCGTGCGGCGTGGCCGGCAGGAAGCGTTCGCGTCCCTGCAGAATCCGGCCCTGGTTGACCGGGTGCAGGCCATCGACGTCCTTGAGCGGATCGATCCGCTCCAGCAGCCCGTCGGCGTGGACGCCTTCGGGCAGCGGCAGCTGCAGGATCATCCCGTGGATGTCGGGGTTGGCGTTGAGCGCCTCGAGCTGCTCGCCGATGCGCGATTCGATGGTTGGCGCGTCGCCTTCGGCCCCGATCCGGATCACGCGCACACCGATGCCCGTCTCGACGCCGGCGCGTTCCTTGCCGCGGACGTAGGAGGCGGAGGCCGGCGACTCGCCGACCAGCACGACCCCGAGCTGCGGCATCAGGCCTTCCCGCCGCATGCCCTGAGTCTGTGTGGCGAGCGACGCGCGTATCCCAGCCGCGATCCTGGTCCCATCGATCAGCTGCGCAGCCATACAGCGAGCGTACGCGCGCCCCTCACTCTGCGCAGCCGCTCGCGCTGCAGCTGGCCTGCGCCAACAGTGCACGGTGATACGATCCGCGCAATGTCTCCCGAGCTCACCTGCGGCGTCGACCTGCTGCTGCTGAAGCGCTTTCAGAGCGTGCTCGATCGGCATCGCGAGCGCTTCCTGAAGCGCATCTACACCGAGCGCGAGATCGACTACTGCCGCGGGCGCACCCCCGAGCTGGCAGCTCGGTTCGCGGGCAAGGAAGCCGTGATGAAGGCGCTCGGCACCGGCGTGCGCGGCGTCCGCTGGCGCGAGATCGAGATCCTCGCCAACGCCCGCGGTAAGCCCGTCGTGATCCTGCACGGCGGGGCCGCGCGCCGCTCGCGAGCGATCGGCCTCGATCGGATCGAAATCAGCCTCACCCATGAACGTACGATGGTCTGCGCGTTCGCCATTGGTCAGCCGGCGGTCACATGAAGCTGCTCACCTCAGCCGAGATGCGGGACCTCGAAGAACGCGCCGAGGCCGCCGGGGTCTCGATCGACTCGCTGATGGAGCAGGCCGGCCTGGCGGTCGCTCAGGAAGCTTGGATGCAGCTCGGCTCCCTGGAGGACCGCCGGATCGTGGTGTTGGTCGGCCCCGGTAACAACGGCGGCGACGCCCTCGTCGCGGCTCGGCATCTCGCTGAGTGGGGCGCGCAGGTCCGCTGCTACGCGCTCAAGCCGCGCGACGACGCGCAGTGGCGACAGGCGACCGAGGCCGGCGCGGCCTGCGGGGCGGTTGCGGAGGACGAGAATTTTGAGGCGCTCGACGCGCTGTTCGCCGGCGCGGAGACGGTCATCGACGGGCTGCTCGGGACCGGCAGCTCGCGGCCGATCGCTGGTGACCTGGCCGAGATCATGCAGCGCCTCGGCAGCGTGCGATCGCGCTCTGTGCCGCCCAAGCTGATCGCCGTGGACCTCCCGACCGGCGTAGACGCCGACTCGGGACGCGTCGATCCGCTGGCGGTCGCAGCCGACGAGACAGTCACCTTCCACGCGCCCAAGGTGGGGCTCTACCTGCAGCCCGGGGCCGCGCTGACCGGATCAGTGCAGCAGGTCGAGATCGGCATTCCCGCTGGCCTCGACGACTATCTCGGCACCGAGCTGTTGGAGCGCCGCGCCGCCAAGGCGCTGCTGCCCGTGCGCGCAGCCGATGCACACAAGGGCACGCACGGCACGCTGCTGATCGTGGCCGGCTCGGCGCGGTACCCCGGCGCGGCGATCCTCGCCGCCAACGCCGCCTATCGCGCCGGCGCGGGGCTAGTCACGATCGCGACCCCCGCCTCGATCTACGGCTCGATGGTGGCGGCAGCGCCCGAAGCGACCTGGCTGCCGCTGCCCGACGCCGAGCACCCAGGCGCGATCGGCCCGTCGGCGCTGCCGCTGCTGCGCGAGGCGATCGAGTCAGCCTCGGCGCTCGCCGTGGGCTGCGGGCTCGGGCTCCACGAAGCCACGGGGCACTTGGTCAACGACCTGCTGACCGACACCTCGGTCGCGCAGCTGGCGGGCGTCGTGGTCGACGCCGACGCGCTCAACCATCTGGCCGCGACATCGGACTGGACGACCACCGCGCCGCTGATCTTCACCCCGCACCCGGCGAGATGGCGCGGCTGACCAAGCGCAGCAATGCTGAGGTGCAGGCCGCACGGCTCGACCTCACGCGCAACTCCGCCACCGATTGGGACGCGGTCGTCGTGCTCAAGGGCGCGAACACGGTGGTCGCCGCGCCCGATGGGCGCGCGCGCGTCAGCGAGATCGCGCAACCGGCGCTCGCAACCGCAGGCACCGGCGATGTGCTGACCGGCGCGATTGGCGCGTTGCTCGCCCAGGGGCTCACGCCCTTCGACGCGGCCACGCTCGGCGTCTACCTGCACGCCGACGCGGGCAATCGCGCCGCCCGGACGCGCGGCACGATCGGCGTGACCGCCGGCGATGTCGCCGAACATCTCGCGCTGGCCTCGCGCTCGCTGGCGGGCGAGGAACCGTTCGAAGCCCCTGCGCTGGGCGGCGGCCTTGGCCTCGGGCTCGGCGGCGGCCTGGAGCAAGGCGGCGGCCTCGGCGCTGGCGGCGGCGGGCTCGAATCGCTGTTCGGCGGCGCCGGCGAGCCTGGCGGCTTGCAGTAGGCTGCTCGCCCCCGCACTCACCGCCCACTCACCCCCCGACGCACCTTCGCATATGTCGGGGCCGCAGCGGCGATTGCGAGGCGCAGGGCTAGACTGAATCGAAGGCCGCCCAGCTGCAGGGGCCGCTCAACTTGCCGGAAGCTCGCGGAGGCGCTCGTGGACGACGATCAGCGCATTGTGGTGACCGGGATGGGCGTCGTTTCTGCGCTCGGACATAATCTCGCCGATACTTGGGAGGGCCTCTCGACCGGCCGCTCCGGCGTCGAGACGATCCACCTGTTCGACCCGCACCGCCTGAGCGTGCAGATCGCCGCGCAGGTGCCCGATTGGCAGCCCGCCGACTACATGCCCAAGAAGGAAGCGCGGCGCATGGACCGCTACAGCCAGTTCGCTGTCGCGGCCGCCCACGAGGCCGTGCGCCACGCCGGACTCGGCCACTTCGAGGGCTCCGACCGCACCGGCGTGATGGTCGGCACCGGGATCGGCGGGATCATCACGACCGAGGCCCAGTTCCGCGTCCTCGATACGCGCGGACCCGAGCGCGTGTCGCCCTTCGTCGTGCCGATGATGTTGCCCAACATGGCGAGCGGCCAGGTCAGCATCGCGCTCGGTGCGCGAGGTCCCAATCTCGCCCCCATCTCCGCCTGCTCCAGCGCCGCCGACGCCCTCGGCCTCGCCGCCGAAACGATCCGCCGCGGCGACGCCGACATCATGCTCGCCGGCGGCGCTGAAGCGCCGATCTGTGAGATGGCCGTGGCCGGCTTCGCTGCCGCTCGGGCGCTCTCCGCACGCAACGATCCGCCGGCGGCCGCCTCCAGACCGTTCGACGCCGAACGCGACGGCTTCGTCATGGGCGAAGGCGCCGGCATCCTCGTGCTGGAACGCGCCGACCAGGCGCAGGCGCGCGGGGCGGAGATCCTCGCCGAGATCTGCGGCTACGCCACCGTCGGCGACGCCTACCACATCACGCAGCCCGCCGAGGGCGGCGACGGCGGCGTCCGCGCGATGTCGGCCGCGCTCAAGAACGCGAAGCTCGAGCCCGCCGAAGTCGACTACCTGAACGCGCACGGCACCTCGACGCCGCTCAACGACAAGTTCGAAACGATGGCGATCAAAACGGTCTTCGGCGAGGCCGCCTGGGACATCTCGATCTCCTCGACCAAGTCGATGACCGCCCACCTGCTCGGCGCGGCCGGCGCGATCGAGGCGGTCGCCTCGATCCAGGCGATCCGTGAGGGCCTGATCCCGCCCACTATCAACCTCGAGCATCCGGACCCGGAGTGCGATCTCGACTACACGCCGAACGTCGCGCGCAAGCGCGATGTGCGCGTCGCGATCTCGAACTCAATGGGCTTCGGCGGACATAACGCGTGCCTCGTGTTCCGCCGCTGGGAGGCGTAGAGCGACGTGACGCGAACGCGCCGCGACGGCCTCAGCGGTCGCGAATGGCGCATCGCCGCGCCCGAGGACGCACCGACCATCGCCGACCTCGACGCTCCGGCATTCGTCGGTCGACTGCTGCGCCGTCGCGGGATCGAGAACGCCGCCCAGGCCGAGGCGTTCCTCGACCCCGACCGCCATGTGCCGGCCGCGCCGCTCGCGGGGATGAGCGCCGCCGTCGAGCGGATCCTGCGCGCCCGCCGGGACCACGAAGCCGTCGCCGTCTACGGCGACTACGACGTCGACGGCGTCACCTCCACCACGATCCTGCACGAGGCGCTCGACGCCCTCGGCATCGACAGCCGCTGGTTCATCCCGCACCGCCGCGAGGACGGCTACGGCCTGCATGAGCGCCAACTGCGCCGGCTCGCCGACGCCGGCGCGAGCCTCGTGATCACCGCCGACTGCGGAATCACCGCGAACGACACGATCCGCAGCGCGGAGGACCAGAGCGGTCTCGAGTTCGTGATCGTCGACCATCACACCCCCGATGGGGCGCTGCCCGACGTCGCCGCGCTGCTCGCCCCGCGTACCGAGGACGCACGCCACCCGCTCGCCGAGCTCTCGACTGGCGGCCTCGCCTATCACCTGGCGCACGCGTTGATGGCCGCAGCGGGAATCGACACCCCAGCCGAGCGCTGGCTCGATCTCGCGGCGCTCAGCACGATCGCCGATGTGGTCCCGCTGGTCGGCGAGAACCGGCGGTTGGTCCACGCCGGCCTGCGCAGCCTGCAGCCGATCGAGCGTCCCGGTCTGAAGGCGCTGGTCGACTTTGGCGCACGCGGGCAGATTGACGCGGAGGCGGTCGCGTTCCAGATCGCGCCGCGAATCAACGCGGCCGGCCGCCTCGAGAGCGCCTCACTCGCCGTCGAGCTCCTGCTCAGCCCCAACGCCGACCAGGCCGTGGTGCTCGCGCATCAGCTCGACGCGCTCAACACCAAACGCCGCGCGCTCTCCGACGCCGCCTACAAACGCGCGCTCAGCCAGGTCGAGGCGCTGCCCACCAACGGCGTGCAGCCGCTGGTCGTCTTCGCCGGCGACGACGAGACGCATCCCGGCGTGGTCGGGATCGTCGCCGGCCGCCTCCAGGACCACTTCCAGCGGCCCTCGTTCGCGTACACCGTCGAGGACGGCGTGGCGCAGGCCTCGGGCCGCTCGCCCGCCCCGTTCGATCTGGCCGCGATGCTCGCGTCCTGCGACGATCTGCTGCTACGCCACGGTGGCCACGCCCGCGCCGCGGCGTTCGCGGCCGAGACGCGCCATCTGCCGGCCCTGCTCGAGCGCCTCTGCGCCCACGCCGAGCAGGCGCTCGAAGCGGCGACCGCAGCCACACCACGGCCGACGCTGGAGATCGACGGCCAGGTCGCGCTGCACGCCGTCACCCCCGAGCACGTGCGCTGGATCGAGCGGTTGCGACCGTTCGGCGCGGCCAACCCGCCGCCGCTCTTCCTCAGCGAGGATGTGTTGGTCTCGTCGACCCGCCGGATGGGCAAAGGCAAGCTGCACCTGCGGCTCAACGTCGGCCCGCGCCACCCCGATTGGCGCGGCGCCGACTGGCCCGCGGTGGCCTGGCGTCAGGGCCACGCTGCGGTCCGCGTCGGACAGAGCGTCGACCTGGTCTGGTCGCTGCGCCGCGACTGGCGCCGCCAGCCCGAGCTGGAGGTCCACGATCTGTCGCCGCGCGCCATGGCGCAATAGGCGCCCAATCCACGCCTAATCTGCGGCCAATACGTAGGCAGTCGGCGGGCGATGGCCCCGTCATCGGTTAGCATTCTGGCCAATTGTCAGCCACGTCGACGGTGGGCCGAATGCCCAGCAGGAACTGTGTCGGCGTGTCCGCGCGGAGCAGGCCATGACCACGACTATCGAGAACATCCGCAACATCGCCGTCGTCGGCCATCAGGGCGCCGGCAAGACGACCCTCGTCGAGGTGCTCGCCTTCGCCACCGGCGCCACCACTCGAATTGGCCGCGTCGAAGACGGCAACACCATCTCCGACTTCGACCCCGAAGAGCAGCACCGCGGGATGTCGGTCAACACCTCGCTGGTCTCGCTGACCCGCAACGACCTGCGGATCAACCTGCTCGACACCCCCGGCTACGCCGACTTTGTGGGCGAGGTGGTCGCCGCGAACGCCGTCGCCGACGCGGTGATCGTGGTCGTCGACGCCTCCTCGGGCGTGCAGGTCGGCACCGAAATCGCCTGGCGGATGGCCCGCCGTCGCGGCATCCCGCGCGCCGTCGTGATCACCCGGCTCGACCGTGAAAACTCCAGCTGGGACGAGGCGCTGGACTCCGTGCAGACCACGCTCGGCCCCGAATGCCAACCGCTCTTCCTGCCGATCGGCGCCGAATCGAGCTTCAGCGGCTCGATCGATGTGCTCACCGGACGCGCCTACGAGGGCGACGGCCGCAATGCGTCCGATCCCCCCGCTGACGCCGCCGAGGCAGCCGCCGACGCACGCGAAGGCCTCGTCGAGCGCATCGTCGAGGTCGATGAGGACCTGATGCTCGCCTACCTCGAGGATGAAGAGATCTCCGACGAGGAGCTCGCGGCCGGCCTGCGGCCGGCGATCCGGACGGGCGCGCTAGTGCCGGTGCTGCCGGCCTGCGCTGCGGCGAACATCGGCGCCTGGCCGCTGCTCCGACTGATCGAGAACGCCTTCCCCACCCCGTCCGAATCGCCACCCATCGCCGCCGATGTCGCCACCGACCCGGCTGCGAGCGCCACCGCGTTCGTCTTCAAGACCACCGCCGATGAGTTCGTCGGCAAGCTCTCCTACCTGCGCGTCGCCAGCGGCACGCTGCGCGGCGATTCGCACCTGCAGAACTCCCGCGAGGGCGATGACGAGCGCCTCTCCGGCCTCTCCCACGCGTTCGGCAAGGAGCTGAGGACCGCGGCCGACATGGTCGCGGGCGACATCGGCGTCGTGACCAAGCTCTCCCACACCACGACCTTCGACACGCTGCGCGAGCGCGGCTCGAAGGTCGTGATCCCGCCGCCCGAGATGCCCGCGCCGATCTACGCCGCAGCCGTCGAGCCGCGCTCCAAAGCCGATGTCGACAAGCTCGGCCCCAGCCTCGCGCGGCTCGTTGAGGAGGACCCGACGCTGCGGATCGAGCGCGACCGCGACAGCGGCGAGACAATTCTCTCGGGCCTCGGCGAGTCGCACGTCCAGCTCGCCGCCGACCAGCTGCAGCGCAAGTTCAAGGTCGTGGTCGACATCCGTGACCGCCGCGTGCCCTACCGCGCGACCGTCACGCTGGTCGCCCAGGCCGAGTATCTGCACAAGAAGCAGACCGGCGGTCACGGCCAGTACGCTCGCGTCGCGCTGCGCATCGAGCCGCGCGAACGCGGAACCGGCTTCGAGTTCGGCAACGAGATCGTTGGCGGCTCGGTCCCGCGCAACTACATCCCCGCCGTCGAGAAGGGCGTCCTCGAGGCGCTGCCCTCCGGCGCGATCGGCTCCTACCCCCTGACCGACGTGCGCGTCGTGCTCTTCGACGGCAAGCACCACGATGTTGACTCGAGCGAGATGGCCTTCAAGCTGGCCGCCAGCCAGGCGCTCAAGGAGGCGACCGGCTCCGCCCGGCCGATTCTGCTCGAGCCGATCCAGTCCTACCGCATCCTCGTGCCCGACCAGTCGACCGGCGATGTGATCAGCGACCTCAACTCGCGCCGCGCGCGGGTGCTCGGCATGGAGCCGATCGAGGAGCCGGCCTCCCACTCCTACGTGCTGGCCGAGGGCCCGATGGCCGAGTTCCTGCACTACGCCACCGACCTGCGCTCGATGACCGGCGGGCGCGGCACGTTCTCCTGGGAGTTCGTCCGCTACGACCCGGTGCCCGAGCACGTCGCCCAAAAGGTGCGCCAGGAGGACGCCGCGTTCATGGCGGCATCGTAGGTCTGCACTGTCCAACAGCACCCTCCGAGGGGGAGCTGCCGCGCAGCGACTGAGGGGGAGGCTCCCAACGCCCCACCTGGTCGCATCCTGGAAGCGAGCTCATGAGCCAGAAAGCTAGCCGGATAGCTGAAATCGCTGACGCCTACGTCAGCGCGATCGCCGCCCTGCACCCCAACCTCGCGACCGGCCTCGGCATCCCCGGCGCCGAGACCAAGCTGACCGACTTCTCGCCCGACGGCCACGCCGCGCGCGCCGTCCTGCGTGAAGCCACCCGCCGCGACCTCGAACGCACCGAGCCGGAGGACGAGCGCGACCGCGTCGCGCGCGACGTGATGCTCGAGCGCTTCGACGCCGAGCTCGAAAGCGAAGAGGCGCAGGACCACCTTCGCTCGCTCAACATCCTCGCCTCGCCCTTCCAGTCCACCCGCAGCGTCTTCGACCTGATGCCGCGCGACAGCGACGAGCAGTGGCGCCACATCGCAGGTCGGATGGCCAGCGTGCCCGCCGCGCTGCGCCAATACCAGGCCTCGCTGGCGGCCGGTCTCGATGCGGATGTGACCGCCGCGCAGCGGCAGGTCCGCGGGATCGTCGAGCAGGCGCGCGTCTGGACCGCCGAGGGTGGCTTCTTCGACAGCCTCGCCTCCGAGGGCGCCGAGCATGCCGCTGGCGGCGCCCTGCAGCGCGACCTGATGGCCGGCGCGCTCGAGGCCAACCGCGCCTACTCCGAGATCGCCGACTGGCTCACGAACGAATACCTCCCCCGCGCTATCGAGCATGACCCCGTCGGCCCCGACCGCTACCGCCGCGCCGCTCGCGCCTTCAACGGCATCGTGCTCGACCTCCAGGAGACCTACCAGTGGGGCTGGGATGAGCTCTGGCGCATCCAGTCCGAGATGCAGGCGACGGCGCAGCGGATCCGGCCCGGCGCGAGCGTGGCCGAGGCGATCGACGTGCTGGAGCACGAGGGCGCGGCGATCGAGGGCGAGGACGCCTTCCGTCAGTGGATGCAGGACACGCAGGACGCGACGATCGAATCGATGCACGGCCTGCATTTCGAGATCGCCGAGCCGATTCGTAACATCGAAGCGATGATCGCCCCGCCCGGCGGCGCGCTCGCGATGTACTACACCGGCCCCAGCGAGGACTTCGCGCGCCCCGGCCGCACCTGGTATCCGACCGGCGGCGTGACCCGCTTCCCGCTCTGGCGCGAGCTCTCCGTCTGTTACCACGAGGGCGTGCCCGGCCACCACCTGCAGATCGGCACCACGCGCTGGCTCGGCGATTCACTCAACCGCTACCAGCGATTGCTGGCCGGCACCTCGGGCTATGTCGAGGGCTGGGCGCTATACGCCGAGCGGCTGATGCACGAGCTCGGTTATCTCGAAGACCCCGGTTACTACATGGGACTGCTGAGCAGTCAGGCCCTGCGCGCCGCGCGCGTGGTCGTCGATATCGGGATGCACCTCGAACTCGATATCCCCGCGCAGGAGCAGTATCACGGCGGCGAGACCTGGCGCCCCGAGCTCGCCCTCGACTTCCTGCTGGAGCGCTCATTCTTCCCCGCCCAGATGCTCGCCAGCGAGGTCGACCGCTACCTCGGCTGGCCCGGTCAGGCGATCAGCTACAAGGTCGGCGAGCGCGAGTGGCTGGCCGCCCGAGCAGCAGCCCGCGAAGCCGCCGGTCCCGACTTCGACCTCAAGCAGTTCCACCAGCAAACCCTCGAGCTGGGCCCCATGGGCCTCCAGCAGCTCCGCCAGGAAACCTCCCCGAAGGCCTAATCAAACGCCGCAATCGCGCCGATGATCAATCCACCGACGCCAATATTCACCGCGCTCACCATCGCAACGCCGCGCCAGAAGAGCGTCTCCATGCGTGCGTAGATTCGCTCTTCGGCCCCGTCGACATCCCCTCTGGTCGCCGCGTCCTCATGCTGTCGTTCCATCCCTCGAACGACCGCCCGCGCCTGCTCGCCCGGCATTCCCGCCGCCACCAACTCGTCAAGTGCCTGCATCGAGCTGAACGTCATAAACGAATCATACACCAAAGTCCGTTGACGCATCCACAATCGTCGCCTCGACGACCGACCCTCCTCCTATCATCGACCCATGCCCGCTCCCCCTCCCCTCTGGTCGGACGAGTTCCTCGCGCAGGAGGTTCGCGAGCAGCCCGAGTATCAGGCCATCGAGCGCGACAGCAAGGACTTCGACGCGTTCGTCACGGACGCGCGAGCCGCGCTCGCCTCGATGCAGGGCGTCCACGAGCCGGACGAGCGGACCACGATCGACCGCGTGATCAAACCCTTGCTCACCGCGTTGGGCTGGCCTGACACGCTCGAGGCACTAAGCCTGACCAGCCACGACGAAGTCGACCTCGCGATCTTCGCCGAAGCTGATGACGGCGAGCGCCTGCTCGCCGGACCCGAGCGCGACCAGGTACTCGGCGCGACGGGCATCGTTGAATGCAAACGCTGGCGCCGCGACTTCGACGGCGCCGGAACCGGCGCGCCCGCGACGAATCGGCGTGGCGAGTCGGCTGCCCAGCAGGTTCAGCGCTATCTGCTCACCGCCGGAACCGATTCGAACGAGTCGCTGCGCTGGGCGATCCTGACCAACGGCGCGCGCTGGCGGCTCTATTCCTACCGCGCCCGACCGCGTGAACGCACCTGGCAGATCGACCTCAACGCGCTGCTCGTCTCCGCAGACCTCTTCGAGTCCGTGCTCAGCGAGCAAAAGCTGCACGAGCTCCGCGTCGCCTGGCTGCTGCTACGCCGAGATTCATGGGTTCCCGCCGAGGGTGAACGCGAGACCCTGCTCGACCGCCTGCTCGCATTGGGGCGACGCAACGACGCGCAGCTTGCGAGCGATCTCTCCGACGTTGTCTTCGAACACGTCTACCCCGACATCGTCAGGCTGTTCTGGAACAAACGCCCCGAGGCCACAGCCGAAGCCGTCGCCCGCGCGGCGCTGACCTTCCTCTATCGACTGCTCTTCATCTACTACGCCGAGGACCGCGGGATGCTCGACACCGAGGACCCACGCTACCGCCCGCACAGCCTGCGCTACAGCGTCCGTGACCCCGTCCACGAGCAGCACGGCAAGGCGGACTTCTCGACAGTCTCCACGGAGTTCTGGCAACGACTCCACTACCTCCGCGCCGTCATCGATCAGGGCGACGCCTCGATCGGGCAACCTGCGTACAACGGCGGACTCTTCGCCCCGATCTACGCGATCGTGGACGAAATCACACTCTCCGACGCCGAACTCGCGCCGATCATCCGCGACCTCTCGCACACCTCGTCCGGAACCTACGTCTCGTACCGCAACCTCGAAGTCCAGCAGCTCGGCAGCATCTACGAGCGTCTGCTCGAACGCATCCCCCGCCGCGACGACGACAACCAGGTCGAGGTCACCATCTCCCCCTACGCCCGCAAGGACTCAGGCTCCTACTACACGCCCCAGGAGCTCGTCGACCTGATCGTCGAGCAGACCCTGACGCCGCTGATCGAGGAGCGAATCGAGGCCTTCCGCGCCGGACCGATCGAGGCCAACGACCCGGCCGAAGCGATTCTGAAGCTAACCATCCTCGACCCCGCAATGGGCTCGGGACACTTCCTGATCACCGCGATCGACTGGCTGACGGTGCGGCTCGCGGCGCTGGTCAACCGCGAGTGGGATGAGGCGCCGGGCTACGTCTCACCGCTGCGCGCGCGTCTCTGGGAGCTGCAGGACGCGCACCCGGGCCTCGCCGACCACACGCTGCTCGAGCGCATGGTGCTCAAGCGCTGCATCTACGGCGCCGACAAGAACCCGATGGCCGTCGAGCTCGCCAAGGTCGCCCTCTGGCTGCACACATTCAGCGGCGACCTGCCGCTGCCTTACCTCGAACACCGCATCATCTGCGGTGACTCGCTGCTTGGCATCCGCGGCGAGCAGGCGCGCGAGTACATCTCCGCGTGGGGACGCTATCCGCTCAATGAATCGTTCGAGCGCAACAGCACACAGGCTGCGATCGCCGCCCGCGCCGCCGATGGCGTGCTCGATCTGACAATCGGGCAGATCGATGAGTCTCGAACCCACCGCGACGAAGCAGGTCTGCGCAATCGTCGCCACCGCACGCCGCTCAATCTGGTCGCCGGCCTGCGCTGGCTGTCGGCGGGGATGAAAAAGCGCGAGCGAGCGGAGTTTCACGCCCCCCTCCTGGAGATCCTCAGCGGCCATTCGGGCCGCGCGATCACCGTGCTCTTCAACGGTGAGAACGACGAAGGGCTCACACCCACGACGCCCGAATACCGCGTCATCCGCGACGCCGCCAACGAGATCGCGAGTCGCGAGCGCATCCTGCATTGGGAGATCGAGTTCCCCCACGTCATGACCGGTGACAATCCGGGCTTCGATGCCGTCATCAGCAATCCGCCCTGGGACCGGATCAAGCTGCAGGAAGTCGAGTGGTGGGCCGCCCGCGACGAGGCCGTCGCCAAATCCCGCACCGCCGCCGACCGCAAACGCATCGTCGCCCGCCGACGCTCCGAGAGCGATCCCATCGTCGCCGAGTTCGACGCCGCGGCCGCGCAAGCCGCCCAACTCTCCACCCTGATCCGCAAGGCCGGCGACTACCCGCTGCTGGGCAAGGGCGACATCAACCTCTACAGCCTGTTCGTCGAGCGCTCGCTCGCGCTCGTCAAATCCAACGGCGTCGTCGGCCTGCTCACGCCCTCCGGCATCTACGCCGACCACACCGCCGCCGGCTTCTTCCGCTCCATCTCCACCACCGGCCGCCTCGGTGGCGTCTACGACTTTGAGAATCGACGCTCATCAGATGCAGAAGCGCGTACCGCCAAGTGGTTCGCAGATGTCGATACCCGCTTCAAATTCTGCGCCCTCATCGCTGGGGGAGAGCGTCGGGAGTTCGAGGACGCGCAGTGCGGGTTCTTCCTCCGCGGCAAGGCCGATCTCGGGGATGAGGAACGCGTCTTCCCACTCGCCCCTGGCGACTTCGCGCACATCAACCCCAACACCGGCACGGCGCCAATCCTGCGCACTCGACGCGACGCCGAGATCGTCAGCCGCATCTACCGCAAGCATCCCGTCCTCGTCGACCACTCAGGCGGCGAAGAGCGAAAACTCTGGCCCGTCCGGTATCACCGCATGTTCGACATGACCAATGATTCGGACTTGTTCGAGACCGCCGAAGCGCTGCAGGCCGGCGGCGCCTACCGCGTCGCCGGCAACCGCTACAAGCGTGGAGACTCGGTGTGGGCCCCGCTCTACCAGGGCCGCATGATCCACCACTTCGACCACCGCGCCAACTCCGTCGGCTATAACCCCGCAAGCGAGCACAATCCCTACGTCAGCGAACCGGTCACCGACGAAGAGAAAGCCAACCCCGGCTACTTCCCTCGCCCGCAGTACTGGGTTCCCGCCCACGCAGTCGCGCGCAAACTCCGCGAGGACGAACGCTGGACCATGGCATTCCGCGACATCGCACGCGCGACCGACGAGCGCACCATGATCGCCACTATCGTTCCTTGGTCTGGCTTTGGGAACAAGGTTCCACTGTTGTTGGCTGATCCAGTGTTTCCGCCTGCCGACGCGGCCTGCCTGACCGCGAACTTCAGCAGCCTCGCACTCGATCATGTCGCGAAGAGCAAGCTGCAGGGCACGAGCATGAACTGGTACATCGTCGAGCAGTTCCCAATGATCGCCCCCGATGATTACGACCGCCCCTTCGGCGACACCACCGCCCGCGAACTCGTGAGCGACCACGTCCTGCGACTCTGCTACACCGCCTGGGACCTCCAACCCTTCGCCCGCGACCTCGGCTACGACGGCGACCCGTTCATCTGGAACCCCGCCGAGCGCCGCCAGCTCCGCGCGCGGCTCGACGCCCTCTTCTTCCACCTCTACGGCCTCGACGAAGACGACGCCGCCTACATCCTCGACCAGTTCCCCGTGCTCGAAAAGAACGAGCGCCGCGAGCACGGCAAGTACCTGACCAGAGACCTGGTCCTCGGCCACCACCGCGCCCTCGCCGCCGGCGACACGACCGCTGTGATCGCCGAATCAACCATCGACTAGCCACCTCCCTGATACCTTCTCTCCAAAAGGAACACCCCCATGACCCGCCAATTCACGGCCATCATCTACCCCGACGACGGCCTCTACACCGCCCTCTGCCCCGAACTCGACATCGCCAGTGGTGGCGACACCGTCGAAGCTGCCCGCGCCAACCTCACAGAAGCGCTCGAACTCTTCCTCGAAGACGCCTCCCCAGAGGAAATCGAAGCACGCTACGCCGGCCGCGTGCACATCATCAAGATCGAACCCGCTGTTGCCTAAGCTTCGGCCTCATTCCGGACGCGAAGTCCGCCGCATCCTCGAACAGCACGGATTCGTGCAAGTAAGCCAACGCGGCAGTCACCTCAAAATGCGTCGAGTCAGCGCCGGCAGCAGGCGAACCGTCATCATCCCGCTCTCTCGCAGAGTCACCCCTGGAACACTCGTCGCAATCATCCGCCAGTCCGGACTCCCCCGATCCGCGTTCGAGTAACGGAGCCACCATGCCCACCCCCATCACCGCCCAACAACTGCAAGCCCGGATGGCCGCCGACGCCCCCTACGCCCTCATCGATGTGCGCGAGGTGGGGGAGTACAACGCTTCCCACATCCCCGGCTCCTCCCTCATCCCTCGCGGGCGGCTGGAGTTCGAGCTTGCTCAGGCTGTCCCGCATCCCGATACCATGCTGATTCTGTGCGACGACGACGCCCGCCGCGTCGTACCCGCGGCCGCCACCGCCGAGGCGATGGGCTACAGCGACGTCTCGTGGCTGCAGGGCGGCGTCAACCGCTGGGCCAGCCTCGACCTGCCCACCGAGTGGGGCGTCAACGTACCGTCCAAGGACTTCGGCGAGCGCGTCGAAGTCGTACACCACGTACCGGAAATCACCGCCGACGACCTGCACGAGCGGATCGAGCGCGGCGACGAGCTGGTCATCCTCGACACCCGCACGCCCGAGGAATACCGGCGATTCTGCATCCCCGGCGGCCGCAGCATGCCCGGCGCCGAGCTGGCGCTGCGGATCACCGACACCCTCGCCGACGCGCCGGCCGACGCGACGGTGGTCGTCAACTGCGCCGGCCGCACGCGCAGCATCATCGGTACCCGCGTCCTGCAACGCATGGGGCTCGACCGCGAGATCGTCGGGCTGAAGAACGGCACATCCGGCTGGCTGCTCGCCGGCTACGAACTCGAACAGGGCGCCGACCGCGACGCGCTGCCCGCGGTCACGGCCGACGGCGCGTCCGCGGCGGAGGCCTACGCGCGCCGCTGCGCCGCAGAGGACGGTGTCCGGCTGATCGGCGTCGCCGAACTCGACGCGTTGTTCGAACGCGCCGCTTCGGAGAGCCTCTATTTCATCGACGTGCGCACCGACACGGAGTTCGCGACCGGCCGCATCCCCGGCTTCCGCTGGTTCGCCGGCGGCCAGGCCGTGCAGCGCAGCGACGACGTCGCCGTCGTCCACGGCGCGCCGATCGTGTTCGTCTGCGACGGCCTCGCGCGAGCCGCGCTGACCGCCTCCTGGTATCGGCAGATGGGCCACAGCCAGGTCTACGCGCTCGACGGCGGCACCTCGGCCTGGCAGGCCGCAGGTCGCGAGCTCACCACCGAGAGCGACGCAAGCGAACCGTCGCTGCTCGCCGACGCGCGCGCGTCGGTGCAGGTCGTGGGCGCAACCGAGCTCGCCGCAGGCTCCGCGACGCTGCTGCACGTCGGCACCAGCCAGGAGTTCGCGCAGGGCCACCCGCCCGGCGCGCGCTGGGCTCCGCGCAGCTGGCTCGAGTGGCGCGTCGACGAGTTCGTCTCCGAGCCGGACGCGCCGATCGTGACGGTATGCCAAGACGGCCAGCAGTCGCTGCTCGCCGCCGCCACCCTGTCGCAGTTGGGCTACTCAAATGTCCGCGCATTGCAGGGCGGCGCCGACGCCTGGCGCGCCGCGAGTCTCCCCGTCGAGCTGGGTCTCAGCGGCGTGCTCTCGCCGCCCAACGACGTGCTGGCCTTCGGCCAAGACCGCAACTACGCCGATATGCAGCACTACCTCCGCTGGGAGACCGCCCTCGGCGAGAAGTACGCCCCTCCCCAAAACGGCTAGGAAAGCTCCAAATAACTCTCCCCCCCGCTGACCACATTGAGTGGTCAGCGGAATCCGGATCTCATCTCCCCCCGCTTCGAGCCTGTCTCAGAACCCTCTCTCCCGTCATTCCGTGCGCCCTCCTCCGTCATTCCTGCGCAGGCAGGAATCCAGGCGAGCCGACCAATGCCCGTGGGAACCCCGAACGGCCGACGGCCCTGGATGCTCGCCATCGCGCCTCGGCCCGTTCGTCAGGCCGTCGAGACCACCGCGCCGCTCGCGCCTGTTGGGTGGTCGCATGGATTCCCGCCTGCGCGGGAATGACGGAAAAGGGACCTCTGAGACACCCCCGCTCTGCGGGGGGCGAAGGCATCCGACTTGTTCAGACGATTCCGAAGCAGCACTACTCGCCGCGCCCTACTCCGGCTGCGCCGCCCGCACAGCCGCGATGATGTTCGCCAGCGATAGCTGCTCGACCGCCGCGCCGTTGACGAAGATCGTTGGCGTGCCGGTCACGCCCAGCGCGCGCGCCTCCGCCTCCATCTGCTCGATCGCCGGGACGTGATCCTGCTCGACCATGCAGCGGCGCAGCTCATTGACATCCATCCCCAGCTCGCCCGCGAACCCCAGCACGTAGTCCCAGTCGAACAGCCGCGAGTCGGCCGCCATGTAGCGATCGTGGAAGTCCCAGAACGCGCCCTGGTCCGCGGCGCACTCGCTCAGCACCGCCGCGAAGAAGCTTGCCTCGTCGATCACGATGAAGTGGCGAAACTCGATTCGCGCGAGGCCCGGCTTCACCACAGCCTCAATCAGCTCGGGGATCGCCGCACGGGCGAACTGGTGGCAGCCCGGTCATTGGAAGTCGCCGTACTCGACGATCACTACCGGTGCGTCGGGATCGCCGATCGCGCTGCGCTCGACCGAAACGCCTGCGCGGTGGCCGGCCAGCCTGGCGACGATCGCTTCGATCACCGTCTCGTCCAGCGTGATGGTGTCGGTCGAGTCGTCTTCGACATCGCCCGGCGCTTCGGATTCCGCCTGCTGCTGAGCCTGTTGGGCCGCCCCCGCCTCGGCGGCCTGCTCGGGCGCCGCCTGCTGCTCGGCGGCCGCCTCGGCCCCCATCTGCTGCGTCTGCTGCGCCTGCTGCTGCGCAGCGACCACCGTCGCCTGCCGCTCGGCGCGCTCGGTGATCTCAGTGCCGCCGGGCGCCGGAGGCTCGTCGCCCCCGCAGGCGGCCGCGATCAGTGTGAGCGCCACGACAAGCCCAAACAGAACGAACGTTTGACTCGCCCGCCGCGCAATGGCATAATCCCTCCACGCGGCGATCCGCCGCACCACTCGATGCAGGCCCGGCGCGCCACAGGGGCTCAGGCGCTGGAACTGCATCATGTCCAACTTCCCCGCTCAATCCTTGCCGCAGCCGAGTCTGTCCATCGCCGACCTACAACGCATCCTCGACCAACTCGGGGCCGGACGCGCCGGCGGTCGTGGGCCACTGTCGCGCTTCGATGCGCTGTATCAGCGTATCCGAACCCGCGAGCACCATCTCTACAACACCCGCGAAGCAAACCCCCTGTTCGGCCCGCCCTGGGAGGATGCGCAACCCTGGCAGTCCGACATCGCGCGCCGCACCTGGGCGCGCCTGCGCAGCCGGCTCACAGAGCATCCGTTCCGCATCCACGTCGAGCCGCCCGGCGACGCTCCGGAGCAGCGACGCGCGGCCAACGATCTCGAGCGCGTCCTTGAGCACGGCATCGAGCTGGTCCAGGAGCGCGGCGGCTTCAACCTCCAGAGCGACCTCGGCTACGCGCAGGTCTGCCTCTGCTACGGCGTGCTGCACTGGCAGCGCGCCGACGACCGGCTCCCGCTCTTCCCGCAAGCCCGCGACGGGGAATCGACCGACGACGTGCGCGAGCGCGACCGTCGCGCCAAGGCGCAGGCCGGCTTTCCCTGGGAGATCGAGGTCGTGCGGCCCGATCAGTTCGCCTTCATCGAAGACCGCGGCGCCGAAAACGGCCTCGGCCTCGCGGTCGTCGTGCGTGAGGTCGGTCTCGGCCCCTACCGCGACGCGCTGCGGCGTCAGGACGGGCTGTCGCTCTCCGCTGATCCGGGCGCCACGGCTGCCGAGTCGCGGCTACGCATCGGCTCAGCCGTCGAGGCCCCGCAGCGCGACGAGCCGTCCGGCGCCGGATGGTCTGATCGGGTGCGCATCGCCTCACTCTGGACGCGCGACGAGTACTACGAGCTCGTCGCAGCCGCCTCGGCGGCCTCACAGTGGACGCTGGTCAAGGCGCAGCGCCACCCCTACGAGATGCCGCCCTTCGCGATCGCGACGGCCGACGTCAACGATCATCCCGACCCGCTGCGCCGCTGGGAGCCCACGCTCGAGGGCGTCTACCGTGTCAAGCCTCTGTTCGACCGCGAGCGCTCGCTCGGGCGTTTCCTCGCCGAGCAGTCGGCGATCCCGCTGTTCTGGGTGCAGCTCTCCGACGGCTCCTGGGAGCTGGACGCCAACGGCGGGCGCGTCGAGCTCACCGCCGACGCCGCCAACGCCCGCGCGCTGCCCGAGGGCGCCAGCCTGCACAAGGTCGACTTCGAACTCGAGCAGGCCTTCGTCGAGTTCCTCCGCATGTCGGCCCAAGACCTCCAGGCGGCCGCGCCCGATACCGGCGTGCTCGACCGCGGCGAGGCCGGCCCCAACACCCAGCCACACACGCTCAACATCCTGCTCGGCTCACGCAACGTGCAGGTGCTCCAGCTCAAGCGCAACCAGGCCGCGGCGGTCCGCACGATGCTGCGCAACATGGCGCTGGTGATGTCGAAGCCGCTCGACGAGGGCGGCTTCGGCGAACCGGTCTGGGTCTTCGCCAAGTCAGCCAACGGGCGCCTGCTGCGCGAGAGCGTCGTCGGCGTCGACCCCGGCGCGATCCCCTCGCTGGACATTGAGGTCTGGGTCGATCCGTGGTCGCAGAGCCAGCGCGTCGCGATTCAGGAGCACGGGCGGGCGCGGCTCAACGACCCGCTCGATCCGCTCGACCAGCGCGCCTACCTCGAGCAGTACATCGGCGACGAACATCCCGACGCCGCGCTGCGCCGCTACGAACGCTGGCAGCTCGAGCAGGCCGAACAGCGACGCCGGATCAGCGAGGCCGCCGGCGAGACCGACAGCAAGTCAGCCGCAGCGCGCAAGGCGACGTCGCATCCGGCCCTGCGAGTGCGCCAGATGAAGCCGCAGCTCGGATCGCTGCCTCCGCTGACCAGCGGCCATGACGCCGTCGCGCCCACCTCATAGCAAATCCGCCGATCGTCGAAGGGACGAGACCATGACCACCGTTTACCGCCGGCCCGGCGACCAGCAGGTGCGCTGCCAAAATCCCTACTGCCCCAGCGCCCGCTATGGGCGGCCAGCGCTCATCTGCATCGTCGAGGCCCCGCTCGACACCCCGCTCACCGTGCGGACGCGCTGCCGCCGCTGCAAGTCGTTTCAGCGAATTCAGCTATCCGAAGCGGAAGGCCCAACATAACCGCGATGCATAACCGCTCTGTCGCTTCGGGCTCACTGCGCCGCGGCCTGCACTGCTGCGATCACCGCGTCAGCGGTCGCCAGCACCCGCTGGCCGTTCACCAGGAGGATCGGCGTGACGCGGTAGCCGGCGTCGCGCGCGATCTGATGGTCGGCGTTGATCGCCGGGACGTGCGTCCGCTCGTCCACGCAGCGGCCGAAGCGCTCCGTATCGAGCCCCAGTTCGCCGGCCACCCGCACGGCGCCTGCGCGGCGATAGATCGTCCGGTCGCCGCCCGCCATGTAGACATCGTGCGCGGCCCAGAAGGCGTCCTGGTCGGCCGCGCACTCGACGGCGTTCGCAGCGAACTCGCTCTGACTGTGCCGCGGCAGATGCCGGTACTCGAGGCGCGCCAGCCCCGTCCGCACCACTTCCTCGATGATGCGCGGCTCAGACTGAGCCGCGAAACGCTGACAGAGCCCTCAAAGGAAGTCGCTGTAGTCCGTGATCAGCACCGGCGCGTTGGGGTCGCCCACCACGTTGCGATCGGCGATCAACCCCGCGCGATGCCCCTCCGTGATCACCACGCCGACGATCGCCGGCTCCGGGGCGTCCCAGTTGCCGATCCAGAGGTGATCGCCCATCTCGACGATGAAGTTGACCGCGCCCGGCAGCAGCTGACCGTCGCGCGTCGCGTATGGCTGCCAGCGTTCGCCGTCCCAGCGCCACAGCACATCCAGCCCCGGCAGCATCGCCGCCACCTGCGACGCACGCGCCGGGTACGCCGCCTGCCAGATCGAGGGACCGTCCGGTTCGGTTTCACTGAGGTCTGAGACGACCGGTTCGAGCCCCGGCAGCTGCGCCGAGGCCGTCGAGATCGACAGCGTTGCGAGCAGCAGCGCCGCCATCAGGCCAGCGAGCAGGATGCGTCGCATCGTCTACTCCGCCAGCGCCTGAACCGCCGCGATGATCGCGTCGGCCGACGCCGAGACGGGGCGATCGTTGACGAACACCGTCGGGGTGCCTCGAACGCCGCGTTCGCGCGCCATGCGCTGCGCCGATTCGATGATCGGCGCGTGCCGTTCGTCGTCGATGCAGGTGCTAAATGCGTCGACATCAAGCCCCAGCTCTCCCGCCAGGTCGAGCGCGCCCTGCCGCGAGTAGAGCGACTGTCGCCCGCTCATGAACTGGTCGTGAAAGTCCCAGAAACGGCCCTGGTCGGCGCCGCACTCGGTGGCCAGCGCGCCGAACTCACTCTGCCGGCCGAAGATCGGGAAGTGGCGGTACTCAAACCGCGCCAGCCCGGTCTTGATCAACTCGTCGAATATGCGCGGCTCAACCTGAGCCGCAAAGCTTCGGCAGATGCCTCATTGAAAGTCGCTGTACTCGACGATCACGATGGCCGCGTCGGGGTCGCCGACGGAGTTGCGAAACGCCAGCGTGCCCGCCCGGCGAGTGTGCTCCAACACGCCGGCGACCATCACCCCGTCCGAATCGGCCTCGCCCTGATCAGCCGACCACGCCGCGGTCTGCTGGTCCGCGCCCTGCTGCTCGACTTGCTGCTCGACGCCCTCGCGTTCGGCGCGCGCGGTCGTCGGCGTCGGCTCGGGTTCGGGCGACTCGCCGCCGCCGCACGACACCGCGAATGCGAGCGTCGCCAGGGCGATCAGGATCAGCGCAAATCGGGCCATGAAGGCCGAGCCTACTCGCGGGCGACGGCCCGCACCACAACAGTCCCGCTCTCGAGTGGATTCTCCGCCAGGCTGGCAAGTCCCGGGTGCGGCGAGGGCCGGTCGAAGTTGATGCTGGCCAGATTCGCCATGTACTCGTCGTACTGGCGCTGACGCAGCGTCTTGAGCCGCTCGACGCCGGCCGAGAGATTCTCGACCCCGCCACCGAACAGCACGACCAACGCCTCACGCTCAGCGGTCGAGAGCCGCATCTCGGAGATGGTCGCCGCCTCCGAGCGGAAGAACGAGATCGGCAGCGTGCGCTCGGCGCTCGGCTTGTAGCGCGCGTACCACTCGAGGTGGCCCAGCCCGTACTCGAGGTGGCGGCGCGAATCGCGGGCCAAACGCTCGAACATGTCGGCTTCCAGCGGCGTCTGCACCCACTCGCTGGCCGACTCGAACAGCGTGACTTCGTAGGACTTGTAGATCACGTCCAGCGCGATCAGCATGTCGGTGAAGGTCAGCGCCTGATACCAGGCGCGATAGACCTGCCCGAGCGGCGCCTGGCCGAGGCCCCCGCCGTTGATCAGCGCCCGCTTGCGCAGCGCCTCAACCTTGCGACCCGCGTCGAACGCCTGCGTCGCCAGGAACAGCTTGGGCTCGTGGTAGCCGTAGGAGATCTCCTCGAGCCACTTGCCGATGATCTTCTGCTCAACCAGCCCGTTGTTGCTGTAGACGGTGCAGATCTGCCCGACCGCCCGCTCCAGCTCCTCGGGCAGTTCCGACACGCCGCCCTCCCAGTCGAGGTCGGTCGCCGGCTTCCAGCGGTGCTTGATCGCTTCCTCGTAGAGGTCCACCGCGTTCTCCGACCAGACCTCGGCCTTGTCGAAGATGCTGTAGGCGGCCGGGATGATCTGCCCGGTCGACTCCGTGCCCCGCGGCGCGTCGTTCTGCAGCGTCCACGTGTCCGGAACCACGCCGTACGAACCGATGTTGATGTCGCGCAGCCGCAGGCCGTCCTCGCCCGGAGTCGCCTTCAGGCCCGCCTCCGCCGGCGAGCGGAAGATGTTCATCGGCGCTTTGGCGAACGGGTTGTCGGGATGCTGCTCGAGGAAGTCCAGCCACTTGTCGATCCGCTCGCCCGGCATGTTGCCGAAGGCCAGATTGTCGACCTGCGAATTGGTCGCGCTCGATGATTCGATCCGCGCGATCAGCTCGTCGCTCCAACCGGCCGCGCGAGCCCGAACCTTGGTGGTCCTGGAAAGCTCCATGAGAACTCCATCAATGCCCTTCGAGAACGCCCAAAACGCTAAGTGAAGGCCCGCGCCGCGCCGGGTGCGCGGCGCCGCCCTTCAGCTGCGTGTGAGCTGGCGGTGACCTAGGCCGCGTCGCCGAGCAGGTCCAGGACCGGCTGCGCGAAGCGGTCCTTGCGGTCGAGACCGATCACCTCGAGGCGGTGCGAATACTCGATGAACTGCTTGCGCCGCATCAGCATCACCATCTTGTAGCCCTCATCGAGGTGCTCGATCCCCCCGCCGGAGAGAATCGCGAGCGCCTCGCCGGTCAGCGGGTTGGTGGTCAGGCTGGTCTGCTGGCTCTGGGTCAGCAGCGCCTCCTGCATATCGAGGATGTGGTGCAGCTCTTCCTTGCGCCACGGCTCGGTCTCCACGGTGTACTTCAGGTGCGTCACGCCGAAGGCGAGGTGGCGGCTCTCGTCCTGCGCGGACAGCCGGAAGATCCGCTTCTCCGCCTCGTTCTGCGCGATCAGCTCGCCCATCCTGAACAGCGTCTGCACGAAGCCCTCGCCGACGAGGTGCAGCAGCGCTGTCATCTCGGTGAAGTCGTCGGAGCCGAGCAGCTGCACGGCGCCGAGTCCCGCGCCCGACATCCCGCCGCCGTTGATCAACGTGCGCTTGCGGAACACGTCGAGATGGCGCGCTTCGTCCATCAGCTGCGTCCCAAGGAACAGCTGCGCCTCGAAGAACTCCGGGTGAATCTGCTCGAGGAAGCGGCCCGGCACGTCGGCGGCGATGAACTCAACCTGGGTCAGGAAGGTGCAGAGCGTACACATCGCGCGCTCGAGGTCGGGCGGCAGGTCTTCGATCGTGTCCCAGGGAATGTCGCGCGCGCTGGACCACTGGCGCTGCAGCGCCTCTTCGTAGAGCAGCATCGCGCTGTCGGTCCAGACATCGGACTTGTTCAGGTGCTGCACCGAGTTGCTCGGCGTGCGCGGATCCGGCTGCGAACCGCGCGGGACCCACTGGCGGTCGCGGGCCTGATCGCGGCCTTCGACGCCGTACGTCATCTGGTTGATCGCATCGAGCGTCAGGCCCTTGCGGCCCATCTCGATCTCGATGCCCTGCTCCGTGTCGACATTCAGCCAGTCGAGGTTGATGCCCGGGACATCGTTCGCGGTCGTGGTCATCGAATCACTCCAATAGGCGCGCGCTGGGCCGTGGCCCACGTTTCGGTTCGCACCATAGTACCAAAGCGATGCAACCGAAGCGATCATCCGCCGCCGCCCGCGCGTAGACTCGCTCCGTGCATCTCACGCGGCTGCGGCTCGACCAGTTTCGCTCCTGGCGGACGCTCGATCTGCCGCTCGAACGCGGCCTCAACCTCGTCAGCGGTCCCAACGCCTCCGGCAAGACGAACCTCATCGAAGCGGGTTGGATGCTCGCCGCGCTCCGCTCGCTGCGCGCCACCCGCGAAGGCGAGCTGATCGCCTGGGATGCCCCCGCCCCGCAGCTCATGCGGCTCGTCGGCGACGCCGAATCGCAGCAGGGCCCCGTCGCGGTCGAGATCGTGATCGCGGCCCGATCCGACGGCTCCACGGGACAGTCCGGCGCCCCGCTCACGAGCAAGCGCATCCGCGTCAACGGTGTTCCTCGCCAGGCCAGTGAGGCGCTCGGCTCGATCCGCGCCGTGCTCTTCAGCGCGCTCGATCTCGAGCTGCTGACCGGCGAGTCGCGCCTGCGCCGCCGCTACCTCGATCTCGCCGTCAGCCAGGCCGATCGCGCCCACGCCGTCGCGCTCGCGCGCTACCAACGCACCGTCCGCCAGCGCAACGCGCTGCTGCGCAGCATCGCCGACGGGCGTGGCGCAGCGACCGAGCTCGCCGAGTGGGACGCGCTGCTGTCGCGCGAGGCCGGCCGCATCTGGTCCGCCCGCGCCGCCGCCGTCGCCGAGCTCAGCGCCGCCGCCGCCCAACGCCATCGCGAACTGCACGGCGATCACCTGGCCGCCGCTGAAACGCTTGACCTGCGCTATCTACCGGCCGCTGGCTCGGATTGCGCCGCCGAGCCGGGCACGCCGGCCGCCTGGGAGGCTCGGATGCGGAAGGCGCTCGACGCCTCGCGCCGCCGTGATCTCGCCCGCGGCGTGACCAGCGTCGGCCCGCATCGCGACGAACTCGAGCTGATGCTCGCCGGCCGTGCCGTCGGCGCCTACGGCTCGCGCGCCCAGCAGCGCGGCTACGCGCTCGCCCTGCGTCTCGCCGAGGCCGACCTGCTCACCGCCCGCACCGGCGAGCAGCCCATCCTGCTGCTTGACGATCTCTTCAGCGAGCTTGACGGCGACCGCCGCGAGCGCTGCGCCGAATTCCTCCGCAACGCCGAGCAGGTCATCCTCACCACCGCTCGTCCCGAGACCCTGCCGGCGGCCCTCCCGACACCCGCCAGCAGCTGGCAGATCCAGGACGCTCAGGTCATCAGACCAGGCTGAGGGCTGCGCTCAGGGCTGGAGCACGGCTGCCGCAGGGTTCGGGCAGAGCACCTTCAGACTGCCCGGCTCGACCTCCACGGTGTACGCGCCTCGCGGAGCGAGCTCTCCGTCGAAGTGGCAGGGCGGCGGCGGTCCGATCGGTTCGACTTCAAGCGTGCGAAATCGCAGCGTGCTCACGCCCGGCAGCTTCGCGATCAGCCCGCCCCGCGCGAATCCCGCCAGCGTCAGCGCGCGCCAGGGCGCGCCGTGCACGAGCACCGCGTCGAGCTGCCCGTCCACCGCCGAGGCCGCCGCGTTGACTTCCAGCCAGGTGCCGATCATCCGCGTGTTGCCGACGGTCAACATGCCCATCGCCACCTCGTACGGGTCTCCGCCATCAACCCGCAGACGCAGCGCCCACGATCTCCGCATCGCTTCCCGCACCGCAGAGAGGAAGTAGGTCGGCTCGCCGAACTTGCGCTTCAGCCAGCGCCGACGCGGGCTGCGCACAATCCCGTCGATCGCGGCGGCGTCGAGGCCCCAGCCGGTCATCAGCAGGAAACGCCGCGCTGTCGCGTCACCATTCGCGCTCACCGTCGTGGCCCGGCCGGTGTCGATCGTCACGATCGCGCCGCTCTGGCCCTCGAGCGCCGCGAGCTGCGCGACCACCGCCTCGCGCGGCTTCCGCGCCAGGCCCGTCTCGTACGCAAACACGTTCGCGGTGCCCAACGGCGTCGTGCCGAGCGCCGTCGGCGAGCCCTTCGGCAGCCCCTGCAACAGCGTTGAAAGCGTGCCGTCCCCGCCACATGCGAAGATCGCCGCCGCGCCGGCGTCGTGCGCGGACAGCGCCAGCTCCTCCGCCTCTTCCACCGACTGCGTGGCGATCACGTACGGCCGCCGGCCGACTGCCCGCGCCGAGTCCTGGCAAATCGATTCCAGTTCAGGGCGGGGGATCCGCCGGCCCGCGTTCGCGTTGATCACGAACACAATCGAGCCCGCCTCAAACTGCTCGGCGCCGTCCATCCCGCCACCATACGTTGTCCGCCGCATCACAGTCGCACCGCGATCCACCCAAGTGCGGCCCGACGCCCATCCGAAGTTCGTGCGCGTGGCCGAGCGACTGACCCGCTGGTTCGGCTTGCGCGCCGCTAGAACAACGCGTTGTCCGCCGCCAGCTCTGTGACCCGCTGATCGCTGCGCAGCAGCGACCACGCGGTCTGCTCGGTGCGTGTCTCTCACAACCGCGCGCCGCCCCGCATGCGGCCGCGTCCCGATAAGCGCTCACGCTGCTGGCGCCACCTCGCCCAGCACTTCCGCCAGCACATAGCGGCGGAACTCCTCGACCGATGTGAAACAGCGGTAGCCCGCCGCGCTCGCGCGCCGCAGCACGCGATCCGGCTCGTCCAGCAGCACCGCGACTGGTTCGCTCAGTCCCTCCTGCACCCCGTCCGGCCACGCCAGGTCGAGGATCGCCAGCCTCTCGCCCTGCTCGTCATCGACGAGCTCATGCAGCAATTGGCCGCGATGCAAGCCCTGCGCCATCACCCAGTCATTGATCTCCTCGAGCGCCGCCTCCTCATCGCTGCTGCTGAAGCCGCCCGAGGCGACAACCTCGGGCGCGCTCTCGATCGCACTCAGCGACGCCCGCTGACCATCGCGTAGCTCGACCAGGAATTCGTGCGCCGCCTCCGCCAGCAGGCTGCGCCGTTCACGTAGGAAGTCGGGGTAGCGGTCAATCTCCCACAGCTGTCGGTCCGACGGAATCCACTGCGTGGCCAGCGCGCCCGGGTGCCGCTCCTCGATCACGGGCATGTACAGGGTGGGGGCCTTCGCTCCGATCGCCAAGTTCGTGCTCTTGGTCTGGAAACAGAAATTGGCCAGCGCGTTGATTTCGGCGGTCTCGAACTCACCACGCAGACGCCGCTTGGGGAAGATGTGATGCAGCTCGAGCTGGTGCATCTTACCTAGGAGCCCGCGATTGAGTTTGTTGCCGTCGTCCCAGTCGCGCGCCTCGCCGATTCGTGTGAGCAGGTAGATCAGCATGTAGAACGTAGCGCCGCGCGTGGCCGCGTCCAGGTCGTCTGGCCGCACGTCGCGCAGCCACTGCTCCCGTCGCGACAGCTTGAGCAGCCGCTCCAAACCATCGCCGTCGCCGCTCAGCGCTGCCAGGCAGCGATCCATCGCGGTTTCCGACGAGCCCGAAAACACCCCCCAGATCGCAGCGTTCACGTACCAGTACAGCAACCGGCCCTGCCGGCGACTGTCCAGCTTGCCGCCCTGGTCGGCTAGGTAGCGGACCATCACCGGAAACGCGTTCCGTCCGCCCAAGACACGGCCGTGATCAAGCCCCAGACGGTCGCGAATCAGATTCAGCAGGTAATCGATCATGTTCTCTGCGTCGCCGAGGCTCTGCCGCACGTCATCAGTCGCGCGCCCGCGCATGTGCGCGAATCGCGCGTTGCGCGTCAGGATCACGTTCATGCTCCGCAATAGCCAGTCGAGGCTGAAGTTGTTGTAGCCCGCCTCCGCCCACTTCGCGAGCCGCAGCTGCATCTCGCCGCGGGCCTCGGGCCATTCCGCGCAGATCAGCGCGAGCGCGAGATCGCCCTGCGAGAGTTTCGTGCCACCGCTGTTCACACGGTTGAAGATGTCGACGACGACCTCGATCGTCTTGTCCGCGCCGGTGATCTCCTGCGCCGGCAGATCGGTGTCCACGATGTGGACCACATGATTCAAGCGGTTGAAGTACTCGCCCAACCGACCCTCCGACGGCTCGCCGCCGCGATCGCTCGCGGCTTGGGCGAACTTGAACAGTTTTCCACCGTGCTCCATCAGCGTCGTGACCGCGATCCAGGTGGCGTCGTTCTGCATCTTGACCGGTTGCCAAAACTCGAACTCCTCGCTCGCGACGTTGAAGTACAGGCCGCTAAACGCCTCGCTCGCGCCGCTGAAGAAGGCCGGTGGGCCGCCGCGGATTACTCCATACAACGAGGTCACGCGCTGCTGCCCGTCCAGCAGCAGCTGCACGGGACTGACCTGCGGCTGCACGTCGCCTCGCACATCCACGTTCTCCTGCCCCGTGACCCAGATCAACAGGCTGCCGACCGGATAGCCGCGATAAAGCGAATCAAACAGTCCGCGCACCTGATTGCGGTTCCAGACGTAGCCGCGCTGGAACTCCGGCAGCGCGATGTGACCGCTATCGATGTGATCCAGAATCGTTGAGATCTTCATAAGCGCTCCATCTGCTAGAACAGCGCGTTGGCGGCGGCCAGCTCGGCGACCTGCGCGTCGCCGTGATCCAGCAGCGTGCGCAGGATCTGCTCCGTGTGCTCCCCCCAGAGCGGCGCGCGCCTGATCTCGAGCCGCTCGCCGTCCCACAGAATCGGCTCGTGCTGCACCCGCATGCTGCTCACCTCGGGCGAGTCCACGCGGGTGTATGCGTCGTGCATCCCGCCATCCCGCTCAAAGAAGTCGGCCAGACGCTCGACCGGACTCGCCGGCACGCCCGCCTCGACGAGCAGCTCAGCGCCCGTCCATTGGTCGTGCTCGCGCGTCCACTCCCTAACCGCCGCCTCCACCTCGTCGACCGCGGCCAGCCGCCCCGCGAGCGCGGCGAGATCTGCGCGCGCCGCCAGGTCATCGCGACCGATCGCCCGGCAGAGCGCCTGCCAGTCGGCGTCGTCGCGGCAGCCGACGGCCACCCAGCGATCGTCCTCGCTGGTCGGGAAGACGCCGTGCGGCGCATGCCAGGGCGAGCGATTTCCGCTCGGCGGCCGCGCCGCGGCCCCGTTCAGCGCTTCGATCAGCTCAGTGTCGAGCAACTGCGTCGCCGTCTCGTATTGCGCGACCTCCAGATAGCGACCCTGGCCCGTGCGGTTGCGCGCGTCGAGCGCCGCGATCACCGACATCGCCAGGTAGTAGGGCACGGTGAAATCGGTGTGCAGCGCCCCGAAGCACATCGGCGGGCGGCCGGGGAACCCGCTGCTCTCCGCCAGGCCGCACATCGAGACGATCCCGTTGCCGTAGGAGCGCCACTCCGCGCGCGGGCCCTCGACGCCCATCACCGCAACATTGCAGACGATGATGTCGGGCCGAATCTTGCTCAGCGCCTCGTAGCCCACGCCCCAGCGGTCGAGCCGGTAGGGCGTGTAGTTCGAGGTCACCACATCGACGCTCTCCGCCAGCTGACGGATCGTGTCGACGCCCTCCGGAGTGTTCAGATTCATCGTCACCGCGAGCTTGCCCGCGCTGCAGTCGTTGAACACGCCGTTGGTGTTCAGCGAAAAGTGGTTGGGCGGCTGCACGCCGATGTAGCGGATCGGATCCAGCCGATGCTCCGACTCGATCTTGATCACTTCCGCGCCGAGGTCGGCCAGCAGCCGGGTGCCCAGCGGTCCGGCGATCGCCCAGCAGAAGTCGAGAATCCGCACGCCCTCGAGCGGCCTGCGCGGCGGCGGCGTCGTCGAGTCGACGTAACGGATCTGTGGCTTCGCCGCGACGCGAGCCAGCGCGCCTGCGGGCACAGGACCGACGAGTGCATCGCGCCACCGTGCTGCCGCAACCTCCGCGTCGCCCCAACCGGCCAGCTCGCGCACGATCTGCTCGCTGTGCTCGCCGAGCGTCGGCGCGCGCCGCGCCTGCGGCTGATGCCCCTGCCAACGAATCGCCGAGCGCGCCAGCTCCAGCGTGCGCCCCAGCGCCGGGTGCTCGACGGTCTGGAAGAACCCGCGCGAGCGCAGGTGCTGATCCGTCGCGACCTCCCCCGGCGTGTTGAAGGGCAGCACCAGCAGGCTCCGGCGCTGGCCCTCCGTGATCAGCTCGTCGAGCGTGAGCGCGGCGCAGAGCCGCTCCACCCACGGGCGAATCTCCTCGTTGTAGTTGACGTTGCGATACGCCTCGTCGTCGAAGCGCGGCTCGCGCAGCTCGGCCGCGCCCAGCAGGCCGTCGGCCCACTCGACGAATCGAGCCCAATGCGGCGGATGAATTGTGAACGACACCCAACGCTCGTCACCGCTCAGGTAGGTCGACATCGATCCAATCGGCGTGTGCCGGTCCGGCGAGTGGTGGTGCCAGTCGTAGTAGTTGCCGTTGGCCGTCTGCAGCGTGGTGAAGGCGACCGCCTCCTGCATCGAGATTTCAACATCGCTCGCCGGCCCGCCGCGCCGCTGCTGAAAGATCAACGCCACCGCCGCTTCAGCCGCGGCGATCGAGACCTGCTTGTAGGCCAGATTTCCGGCCGGCCAGAACGGCGGGTCATCGGGTAGCCCGTTCAGCACCAGATGCCCACCCGCCGCGATCGCGGTCAGATCGGTCACCGGCTCATCATCTTCGCCGCGCCGGCTGTTCCGTCGGAACACGCAGGTGATCAGCGGAATCTCGCGCGGCCAGGCGTCGCGTTTCCCGAGCCAGCCTGCGAGCGCAGGATTGGGGCGCAGCGGCGCGATCGCGATGTCGCAGTGCGCAACCAGCGGCGTCAGCGCCGCCCAAACCGTCGAGTCCTCGGTGTCCACGGCCAGGCTGCGCTTGCCGCCGTTGTAGAGCAGGTGCGCGTAGCCGCACTCGACATCGCCTGCTGCGTCATCGACAAACGGCGGGCGCAGCCGCAGCGCGTCGCCTGCAGCAGATTCAATGCGGATCACGTCGGCCCCGAGGTCGGCGAGCAGCCGCGCCCCGTGCGCCATCGGTTCGTCGGACAGATCAAGGACCCGCACGCCGTTCAGCAGCCCGTCGCTCATGCTGTGTCGTCCCTCCGCCGTCATCCGCAGAGCGTACCCGCGCGGCCCGTGGAGCAGAAGCGGCCGGCCCCCCGGCTGGTGCTCAGTACAACCATCGACGCCAGACATACAGCGTGAGCGCGCCGACGAACAGCAGCGCGAACAACATGTAGTAGGCCACCCTGGCGGCGGCCAGCAGCGGCTGATTCACGTTCACGCGCACCGACAGCGGCGCGAGCAGCACCCAATCGTCGCTCTCCCACTTGGTCCGCGAGAGGTGCTCGCGGCTCGCGAAGCGGCTGCTGCTCCAGGCGCGGTTGGGCTTCTGGATGCGAGCCCCGAGCGCGAACTCGTACTGGCTGTCGCTGAGCACGCTGACCATCGCCTTGGGCGCGGAGCCGGGCAGCTCGATCGGGTCGCTGTAGGTGCGCCGCTCGCGCGGCTGCGAAAGGTCGAGGATGTTGTTCGTCGGCACCTGCAGGCGCTCTTCGCCCGTGTGATCGGTCGAGTAGAGCGCGAGTTCAACCTGCTCGTCGCCGGCGCTGCGCAGCGCGACCTGGAGCTGCATGTCCTGATTCGGTTTGCCGCTGCCGAACGCCCAGATGCCGCCGGCGACCAGCACCGCCAGCACCGCCCACTTGATCAACGTCGCAGGGCTCCGTCGCGTCGCCCAGTCCCTCATCTGGCCTCCTGAGACGCACTGCTTCCCCGCTCCCGCTCAACGGGGAGCGGCCGCGAGCTGACGGGCTAAGACGCTTGCGCCGCTTAGTAGCGGCCGCCCAGCTTCGCGTGATCCCACGAGTAGATCCGCGTCGGGTTGATCCGCACCACCGCCCGCTTCGATGCCTGCCGCCGGCGCTGTTCATCGTCCATCGGCGTGGCCGCCTGCGCGCCTGCGTTCGGGCTCCGCTTGCGGCCCGTCGCGTCCTGCACCGCCATCACCAGATCAGGGTCGTTCTCGATCACGTCGGCGTTGCCCTCGATCACCAGGCCCTTGATCTTCGAATACTCCGTGCCGCTCTCCAGCATCACCGTGATCCGCGGGTCGCGCTTCAGGTTCAGCACCTTCTGCGCCTTCGCGTAGGTGGTGAAGTGAATCTTTTCGTCGATGATTCCGTACCACATCGCGACCAGATGCGGCCAGCCGTTGCTGCCGATCGAGGCGACCTGCAGCGTCCAGCCCGTCTCGACGAACTCCGTGCTCTCCTCTTGGGTCATCTCGATCATGTTGCGGCGGCTTGGCATCTGGGATCCTTCTGTTCAGCTCTTGGTCAGCGTTCGTTCAGGGTTGGTCAGTCTATGAGCGACCGCCTACGGCCGCGTCATCTGTTCGGGCCGCACCCACTCGGCGAACTGCTCGTCGGTCAGTAGGCCCAGCGCCGCGCCGGCCTCGGCCAGCGTCGAGTTGTCGGCGTGTGCCTTCTTCGCGATCGCCGCCGCGTTGTCGTAGCCCAGATGCGGGTTCAGCGCCGTCACCAGCATCAGCGACGAGCGCATCAGCTCATCGATCCGCTGATCGTTGGGCTCCGTGCCCACGACGCAGTTGTCCGTGAATGAGACCGAGGCGTCGCCCAGCAGGCGGATGCTCTGCAGGTTGTTGAAGGCGATCACCGGCTTGAACACGTTGAGCTCGAAGTGCCCGTTCGCGCCGCCGACGCTGACCGCGACGGCGTTGCCCATCACCTGCGCGCAGACCATCGTCAGCGCCTCCGACTGGGTCGGGTTGACTTTGCCCGGCATGATGCTGCTGCCCGGCTCGTTGGCCGGCAGGTTCAGCTCGCCGAGGCCCGCCCGCGGACCCGAGCCGAGCATTCGCACGTCGTTGCCGATCTTCATCAGCGAGACGGCGATCGTGTTCAGCACGCCGGCCAGCTCGACCTGCGCGTCGTGCGCCGCCAGCGCTTCGAATTTGTTCGGCGCCGAGACGAACGGCAGCCCCGTCATCCTCGCGATCTCCGCCGCCACCCGGTCGGCGTACTCGGGGTGCGAATTCAAGCCCGTGCCGACCGCGGTGCCGCCCAGCGCCAGCTCGTAGAGCCGCGGCAGCGACCCCCTGGCGCGGTCGATCCCGTAGCGCACCTGCTGGCAGTAGCCCGAGAACTCCTGCCCCAGCGTCAGCGGCACGGCGTCCATGAAGTGCGTGCGGCCGATCTTGACGATCTCGCTCCAGGCCGCCGCCTTGGCCTCCAGCGCCGCGAGCAGATGCTCCAGCGCGGGAATCAGGTGGTGCTGCGTCTGCTCCGCCGTCGCAATCGCCATCGCGCCGGGGAACACGTCGTTCGACGACTGCGACATGTTGACGTGGTCGTTGGGATGCACCGGCGACTTCGAGCCGCGCTCGCCGCCCAGAATCTCGATCGCGCGATTCGAGATCACCTCGTTCGCGTTCATGTTCGACTGCGTGCCCGAGCCGGTCTGCCACACGACCAACGGGAAGTGCTCATCAAGCTCCGCGTCGATCACCTGCTGGCCGGCCTGCCGAATCGCGTCAGCGATTCCGCCGTCGAGCTTGCCCAGGTCCTGATTCACGGTCGCCGAGGCGTGCTTGATGATCCCCATCGCCCGCAGCACAGGCCGCGGCATCCGCTCCTCGCCGATCTTGAAGTTCTCCAGCGAGCGTTGCGTCTGCGCCCCCCAGTAACGGTCCGAGGCCACCTCGATCTCGCCCATCGTGTCCGATTCGATCCGCACGTTGTTCATCCTCTGAACCCTCTCTCGCCCATCTCACGCGCTGGCGAACGCGTTAGCCGAGCCGCGCCAGGTCGTCGACCAGGCCCTGCACCGCATCGGCCGAGTGCCGCAGCGCCGCCCGCTCCTCATCAGTGAGCGAGATCTCCAGCACCCGCTCGATCCCGTTCGCGCCCAGAATCACCGGCACGCCGATGAACAGCCCGTCGACGCCGTACTGGCCCTCCAGCAGCGCCGCACAGGGCAGAATCCGGCGCTTGTTCAGCGCGATGCTGTCAACCATCTGCGCGACCGCCGCCGACGGCGCGTAGAACGCGCTGCCGGTCTTGAGCAGGTTGACGATCTCCGCGCCGCCGTCGCGCGTGCGCTGGATGATCGAGTCGATCTGGTCCTGCGGCAGCAGTTCGGCGACGGGGATCCCGGCGACCGTCGTGAACGAGGCCAGCGGGACCATCGTGTCGCCGTGCCCCCCGAGCACGTACGCGTGCACATCTTCGACGCTCACGTTCAGCGCCTCGGCGACGAACGAGCGGTAGCGCGCGGTGTCCAGAATCCCCGCCATCCCGATCACCCGGTGAGCCGGGATCCCGGCTGCGTCGTAGGCGACGTGGCACATCGCGTCGAGTGGATTGCTGACCACCACCAGGATCGCGTCCGGCGAGGCCGCGATCGCCTTGCGCGTCACATCGTCGACGATCTTCATGTTGATGCTGAGCAGGTCGTCGCGGCTCATGCCCGGCTTGCGCGCGACTCCGGAGGTGATCACGACGATCTCGGAGCCTGCGGTCGCTGCGTAGTCGGTCGTCCCGCAGAGCGCCGAGTCGACGCCCACGACCGGGCTGGCCTCGTACAGATCGAGCGCCTTGCCCTCGGCCAGGCCCTCAACGATGTCGAGCAGCACGATGTCGGCATAGCCGCGTTCAGCCAGCCGTTGGGCCGTCGTCGCGCCCACATTGCCGGCTCCGACGACGGTCACCTTTGTGCGCATGAGTCAGCCTTCCTCTCTGCTCGATCGGGATTCAGTCCCCCCAACTCCCCGTTCAGCCGGACATGCAGGCTCACGTCCCACTCTCCCCTCCGCGAGGGGAGATGCCCGCTGACCTCCCACTCTCCCCCCTGCGGGGGGAGATGCCCGCTGACCTCCCACTCTCCCCCCTGCGGGGGGAGATGCCGTAGGCAGAGGGGGGAGGAATCGTAGTCCGAATGTGGCGAGGCACTCTTGTAACGCGCGAATCCGCGTCAGCCAGCGCCAGCACTACACGCGCCCGGAGATCATGTTGAGCGCGCTGCCCGCTCGGAACCAGGCGATCTGCGCGTCGGTATAGGTGTGGTTCACGGGCACCGTGTCCGAGCTGCCCTCGGCTCGGTCGATCCGCAGCTCAAGCGCTCGGCCCGGCGCGATCTCGGCCAGCCCCAGCACCGACAGACGGTCCGTCTGCCCGACCAGGTCGTAGTGCGCGGGGTCGCTGAACGTCAGCGCCAGCAGGCCCTGCTTTTTCAGGTTGGTCTCGGCGATCCGCGCGAACGAGCGCGCGACCACCACCAGTCCGCCGAGGTGACGCAGCTCCATCGCTGCGTGCTCGCGGCTCGATCCCTCGCCGTAGTTCTCGTCGCCCACCGCCAGCCAACGCACGCCGGCCGCCTTGTAGGCGCGCGCCACCGCGTTGACCGGCTGGTCGTCCTCGCCGCTGAGCTGGTTCAGCGTCGTGCCGGTCGCGCCGTTGAACGCGTTCACGCCGCCGGCGAAGAGATTGCCGGAGATGTTGCCCAGGTGCCCGCGGAAGCGCAGCCAGGAGCCTGCCGGCGAGATGTGGTCCGTCGTCGTCTTGCCCCGCGTCTTGAGCAGCAGCGAGAGCCCGCCGAAGTCCTGCCCGTCCCAGGGCGGGAACGGCGTCAGCCGCTCGAGCCGATTGCTCTCGGGCACGACGATCACTTCGATGTCCGAGCCGTCCTCGGGCGGCGCGACATAGCCCGATTCGCCGCTGTCGAATCCGTTCGGCGGCAGTTCGTCGCCGGTCGGCGGGACGAAGCGGAACTCGCGGCCGTCCTGCGTGATCGCATCCGTGCGCGGGTCGAAGTCGATCGAGCCGGCGAAGGCCGTCGCGACGACCAGCTCGGGGCTGCCGATGAACGCCAGCGTGTTGCGGTTGGCGTCGTTGCGGCCGGGGAAGTTGCGGTTAAACGAGGTGACGATCGTGTTCTGCTCGTCGCCCTCGATGTCTTCGCGCTTCCACTGGCCGATGCACGGCCCGCAGGCGTTCGCCAGCACCGTCGCGCCGGCCCGCTCGAAGGTGGCCAGCTGACCGTCGCGCTCGGTCGTCGCGCGGATCTGCTCCGAGCCGGGCGTCACCAGCAACGGCGCGCGCAGCTCCAGCCCCGCCTCGGCAGCCTGACGCGCGATGTGCGCCGCGCGGCTGATGTCCTCGTACGACGAGTTGGTGCACGAGCCGATCAGCGCGTTGGTGACCTGCTTCGGGTACGACTGCGCGGTCATGAAATCGCCAATTTCGGCGACGCTGTTGCGCAGGTCCGGCGTGTGCGGGCCGACCCAGGCAGGCTCCAGCGTCGAGAGGTCGATCTCGAGCACGCGGTCGAAGATCTCGTCGCGGGCGTCCTCGACGCCGTCGTCGGCGCGCAGGTGCTCCGCGTGGTCGCGGGCTAGCTGCGCGATCTCCGAGCGCTCCGTGCTCTCCAGGTAGGCGGCGGTGCGCTCGTCGAAGGGGAACAGCGACGTCGTCGCGCCGATCTCCGCGCCCATGTTGGTGATCGTCCCGCGGCCCGTCGCGCTGAGCGAGGCCACCCCGGGGCCGAAGTACTCCACGATCGCGCCCGTGCCGCCCCTCACCGTCAGCTCCGCGGCGACCCGGATGATCACATCCTTGGGCGCCGTCCAGCCGTCCAGCTCGCCGCTCAGATACACGCCGATCAGCCGCGGCATCGTCACGCCCCAGCCGATCCCCGCCATCACGTCCACCGCGTCCGCGCCGCCCACGCCGATCGCGATCATCCCCAGCCCGCCGGCGTTCGGCGTGTGGCTGTCGGTGCCGATCATCATCCCGCCGGGGAAGGCGTAGTTCTCGAACACGACCTGATGGATGATCCCGCTGCCCGGCTTCCAGAAGCCCGCCCCATAGCGCGCCGCGGCGCTGCTCAGGAAGGTGTAGACCTCTTCGTTCTCATCGACTGCCCGCGCCAGGTCCGCGTCCGCCCCGATCTGCGCCTGAATCAGGTGATCGCAGTGCACCGTCGTTGGCGCCGAGACACGCTGCAGACCCGCCAGCTCGAACTGCAGCAGCGCCATCTGCGCCGTTGCATCCTGCAGCGCGACGCGGTCGGGCGCCAGCTCGGCCTGGTCCTCGCCGCGGCCCAACGGTTGGTTCTGTGGGTCTACGAAATGGCCAAAGAAAATCTTCTCGGCCAGCGTCAGTGGTCGGTCGAGCCGCGTCCTCGCGATCGCGACGGACGTGGCCAGGCGCGTGTAGGCGGCGGCGACTCGCTCGATCATGTCAGGCTCATGCATGGGCAGTTCCCAGTCCGCTGGGGGCGCCAGCCAGGTCCGAGGCCTGGTTGAGGCGCTCCTTCGTCTTACACCACTACAGCGGAATGTTCCCGTGCTTCTTGGGCGGCGAAGTGTCAACTTTGGTGCTGAGCATCGCCAGCGAACGAATCACGGCCACCCGCGTATCACGTGGATCGATCACATCGTCCACAAAGCCCAACTCCGCTGCCTGATACGGACGGTAGAACTCCGACTCATACTCGGCGATCAGCTGGGCTCGCTCCGCCGTCGGGTCGTCCGCTGCCGCGATCCGCCGCCGGTGGATGATGTTCACCGCGCCGTCCGAGCCCGTTACCGCGATCTGCGCCGTCGGCCAGGCCAGATTCACGTCCGAGCGCAGGTGCTTGGAGCTCATCACGACGTACGCCCCGCCGATCGACTTGCGCAGCGTCACCGCCACTTTCGGCACCGTCGCCTCGGCGTAGGCGTAGAGCAGCTTCGCGCCGTGCACGATGATCCCGCCGTATTCCTGCTGCGTCCCCGGCAGGAAGCCCGGCACATCGACGAGCGTCACGATCGGGATGTTGAAGCAGTCGCAGAAGCGCACGAAGCGCGCCGCCTTGCGCGAGGCGTCGATGTCCAGCACGCCCGCCAGGGTGTCCGGGTCGTTGGCCACGATCCCCACGCCGAATCCGCCCATATGGGCAAAGCCGATCGCGATGTTGCGCGCCCACTGCGACTGGATCTCCATGAACTGGCCGTTGTCGACCATCTCACGGATCACGCGGCGGATGTCGTAGGGCGCGCTCGAATCGGCCGGGACCATCTCGATCATCCGGTCCAGCCGCCGGTCCGGCGCGTCGCCCGTGTCGACCCAGCGCGGGTCTTCCATGTTGTTCTGCGGCAGGAAGGCCAGCAGCTCGCGGACCGTGTTGAGCGTCGCCTCCTCGCTGGGGATGCAGAAATGCGCCACGCCCGTGCGCGTCGCGTGAGTCAGCGCCCCACCCAGCTCCTCGTGCGTCACCTCTTCGCCCGACACCGCCCGAATCACGTCCGGCCCGGTGATGTACATCTGCCCGGTGCCCTGGACCATGAAGATGAAGTCCATGATCGCCGGCGAATAGACCCCGCCGCCCGCCGTCGGTCCGGCGCAGACCGCGATCTGCGGCACGACCCCGGAACTCATCGTGTTGCGCAGGAAGATGTCGCCGTAGCCGCGCAACGATGTGACGCCCTCCTGAATCCGCGCGCCGCCGCCGTCGTTGATCGCGACGATCGGCGCGCCGACCTTCATCGAAAGGTCCTGGACCTTGGCGATCTTCTCCGCCGCCGCCTCCGAGACCGAGCCGCCGTAGAGCGTGAAGTCCTGCGAGTAGGCGAACACCGTGCGACCGTCGACCGTGCCGTAGCCCACTACCACCGAATCGCCCTCGGGCCGATTGTTCTCAAGTCCAAAGCCCGAGCCGCGGTGCTTGACAAACGGGTCGATCTCGGTGAACGAGCCGGCGTCGTAGAGGATGTCGAGCCGCTCGCGGGCGCTCAGCTTGCCGCGGTCGTGCTGGCGTTGCATCGCCCCGGCGCGGGCGTTCACGGCTCCGTTGAGGCGGCGTTCGGCCATCTCCTCGAGGAGCACGTCCATGCCCGAGCGGGTCGATTCTGCAACCATCGCCCATCCGTTACGTCATTATGCGGCGAGGCGTCGACCCCGCGGGCCGACGACGCCCTCATGCTATCCGGTGGCCGCGAACCCGTTCAGGCCTGCGCAGCGGCGGCGAGCCTAACACAGCAAAATTAGCGGGACGAACGCCCCGCCGCGCCCCTTCGGGCCCCTCCCAGCGCCGTCACGCCGACCCGCCCCACCACGTCTCCAGCTAGCGAGACCTAGCCCGGCGGCTCGACCCGCTCGTCCTCCAGCTCCTCCGACTCCTCGCTCTCCGCCACCGCCGGCGGGATGATCAACTCCTGGCCCACGTAGATGTTGTCGGCATCGGCCTCGCTGATCCCGTTGTAGTTGGCAATGTCGAACCACGAGAAGCCGTACGCCGCCGCGATCTCGGCCAGCGTGTCGCCCTCGCGCACCACGTACACCTCGCCCGGCCGGTCGGCCGGCGCTGCCTGCTCCGCCTCAGCCTCGCCCTCCGTGCGCGGCGCGGCGTCGCCGCAGGCGCCCTCGCGAATCGGGATGCGCAGCTCGGCGCCGATCCGCATCGTGTCCACATCGACGATCGTGTTCAGTCGTTGCACCTCGGCCACGGTCACGCAGAAGTTGGCCGTAATCGTGCCCAACGTGTCGCCCGGCTGGACCACGTAGATGATCTCCGTCTGGGGCTCGAGCTCGATCGTCACTGTGTCGCGAAACAGATACGGCTCCGGCAGCGGATCGGGCAGCGACTCGACCGGAATCGTCTCGCTCGATTGTGCCGCCTGCCCCACCTCCGCCGGCGCACCCAGCGGCTGTACCTGATCGCCGCACGCGGCGATCAGCAGCCCAGCAAGCGCCAGCAGCGCGACGATCGGCCCGTCGGAGCGTCTCATGGCTGCTCAGCATCGCATGAAACGCGCGGCTCGATCGGCGAGCCGGCCCGCTCCAGCAGGCACTCCAGCATCGCGTGCGCCACAATCCCCACATCGCGCAACAGCGCCTCGTCGATGTTGGCCAGATTGTCCGAGCGCACGTGCAGGCTGGCGCCGAACGCCGTTGGGAAGATCACCGGCACGCCGGCGCGCATGAACGCGAGGTGGTCCGAGCCCAAGAACGCCGGCAGCGCGCCTGGCTCCACCGCGATCTCCAGCTGCGTGCCGATCGCGGACGCGATCGCCGTCAGCTCCGCGTCGCCCACTGCCCTGAGCGGTCGGTTGCCGTCGCCGAACGCGTCGAGGTTGAGCATCGCCGTGATCTCCGACAGCCGGCCCGATTCACGCGCGGACTCGACGAACGCGAGCGACCCAAACAGCCCCAGCTCCTCGGCGCCGAAGCCGACGAAGCACACGTCGCTCGCGCTGTCCGCCGCCGCCCACGCCCGCGCCAGCCCCACCACCGTCGCCGTGCCGCTCGCGTTGTCGTTCGCGCCCGTCACGTTCGGCACGGTGTCGTAGTGCCCACCCACGACGACGCGGCACACGCCGCCCGCCTGCCGAGCGACGACGTTCCATGAGGATCGCTGGCCGCCACGCCATGCGGCGATCGTCGCCTGCTCGCCGGCCAGGCGCCGCAACCGCTCGCCGTCGCTCAGCGAAACGCCCAAAATCGGCACGTCGGAGTCCGCCTCGAGCCGCCCCGCGTAGAGCCGGTCCTCCGTGTTGACGACGATCAGCCCGACGGCCCCCGCGGCGACCGCGTTGTCCAACTTCGCCGTGAAGCGCAGCGTTCCGCGCGCAACCACCGCGATCGCGCCGTCGACCGCGGCCGCCTCGAAGTCTCCCGGCGCGCCCACTCCGCCGACCGTAACCAGCGGCCCGCTCGCGCCCGCCCGTCCGCCGCGATCCATCGCCACGCCCATGACCGCGACGGTGTCGCCGACCGTGACCGACGCGCGATCGTCAGCGAGCTCGAAGTCAAACGCTTCCACGGACACTTCGTAGCCGATCTCCCGCAGCTCCGCCGCCAGGAATTCTACCGTCGCACGCTCGCCCGGCTCGCCGTTGAAGCGCGCCCCGATCTCGCCCGCCAGGGTGCGCAAAATCCCCAGCGTGTACTCCGCGTCGTACGGCTGCGGCGCAGCGATCGGGCCCCCAGTGACCCGCCGCGGCCGCTCGTGCTGCTCCGCTTCGGCCCCTGGCTGGGCCGCCTGGGGCGCGTCGCCGCCTGTCTCGCCTGCCCCGCCCGCCTGATCTGCTTGGTCTGCCTGGCCTCGCCCGTCTGCCTCGCCGCTCTGATCCTCGGCTCCCGCCGCCTGCTGCGTCTCTTGCTGCTGCGCCGTCGCGCCTTCCGATGCAACCTGCGATGCAACCTGCGATGCAACCTGCGACGCAGCCGGCGGCGCCTCGCCGGCATCGTCGCCGCCACACGCGGCGAACAGGAACATCGAAACGGTCACCAACAGGTGCAGCGCTCGACAGCTCCGTTTCATTCCTCACCGCCGTCGCACCTGACCGGCGGTTCAATCTGCGAACCGGCCCGCTCCAGCAGACAGGCGAGCGCCGCATGAGCCAGCTTGCCGACCTCCACAATCTGACCTTGCGAAACGTTCGCCCAGTTGTCCGAAGGCAGGTGGATCGGCCCGCCCACCACGAACCAGAGCACGGGAATCCCGGCGTCAGCAAAGGAAAAGTGGTCCGAGGCGCGAACCAGTGGGGTCGCCCACGGCCGCGTCTCGATTCCGAGCTCGTCACCGAGATGCACGGCCAGCAGCTGCAACTCGGCGTTCGCGACCCGCGAGATCATCAATCCTTTGCCGCCCACGGCGTCGAGATTGAGCATTGCGCGTAGTCGCTCGATCTCTCCGCTGTCTCGCATCGCCCAGACGAAGTGCCAGGAGCCGTGCAAACCCACCTCCTCCGCGCCGAAGGCGACAAAGCAGACATCGCGCGCACTGATTGCGTCGGCCCAGGCGCGAGCCAGGGCAACCACGACGCCGGTCCCGCTGGCATTGTCGTTCGCGCCGTCGACGCGCGGCACCGTGTCGTAGTGGCCGCCAACCACGACGCGACAGACGCCATTCGGCTTGCGCGCGACGACGTTCCAGGATTTCGAGGCTGGTCCGCTTCTGCCGGCCTGAATTTCGATGATCGCCGCATCCTCCTGCGACCCGTCCGCGGCGCTCGCGAGCTTCATGAGCGCCAGACCGACCCACCCCCCGACAGCGAGCACCGGGATTTCAGATTCGCCCTGCAGTGTGCCCGCGAACATCGAATCGTCGTTGTTGTAGATCACCAGCGCCGCGGCCCCCGCCTCGGCTGCGCGCTGGGCGCTTTCCGCGTGCGTGCCCCCGCCGCGACGTACGACCGCGATTGTGTCGCGTAGATCGACACTGCCAAAGTCGTCCGCAGTACCCGCGCCGGGCACGACCGCAATCCGACCGCGCACAATTCCCTGCTTCGACCCCTCCAGCAATAGCCCACTCGCGATCCGCTCATCACCCGTCGAGATCATCGCCAGTTCTGGGTCGCTGTGGTAGCTGAACGGCTCGAGCGAGGCCTCGTAGCCGAGGTCGGTCAGCGTCTTCGCCAGGTACCTTGCCGCGTCGTAGTCGGAGCCCGCGCCGGCCACGCGCGGTCCCAGCTCGTCGCTGAGCTGTCGGACGATGGAGAGCGCGTACTGGCCATCGAAGTCGGCCGGGGCGCTGGCCGCCGAAGCCGCGTCGCCGGACTGGTCAGCCCCGCCCGGCTGGCTTGCCTGGCCTGCCTGATCTGCTTGGTCTGCCTGGCCTCGCCCGTCTGCCTCGCCGCTCTGATCCTCGGCTCCCGCCGCCTGCTGCGTCTCTTGCTGCTGCGCCGTCGCGCCTTCCGATGCAACCTGCGATGCAACCTGCGATGCAACCTGCGACGCAGCCGGCGGCGCCTCGCCGGCATCGTCGCCGCCACATGCGACCCCGACGGCAGCGAGGAGTACGAAGAGCCCGGTGAAGGGAAAGAGCCGCGCGGCGAACACCGCTGCTAGCGGTCGCGTCGTCGGAACCAGCGCGTCAGCGAGTTCTGCGGCGCAGCATCGTAGCTGATGTAGCGGTCGCGCCAGTAGCCCCCGCGCGAGGTGAACTTGTGCCGCTTTTTACCTCGCGCCGTCCAGACGATTCCGATCAGGAACAGGATCACGCCGATGATCACCGCCCACATGCCCAGCGAGCGAGCGCGCATGATGAAGCCGACGATCACGAACAACGAGCCGGCCAGCATCAGGTGCCCCGCGCTGAGCGACGCCAGACGCACGCTCAGGCGCGTCGTGAAGCGCTGCATCGCCCGGCGCAGCGGCCCCGGTCGCCGCTCGCGGCGACGCCAGTCGAAGTCCTCGATCCCCGACAGCACCTCTTCTACGTCGCGTTCAAGTTTGTCCGACATCTTGGCCACTCCGCATCCGCCGCTGTCGCAAGTCTAGCGCGATTCGGACGCCCTGCCTCACGCCTTGGCTGGAGTCTCGCCCCAACCGCCGCCGCCCGGCGTCTCCAGCCGAATCACGTCGCCGGGTTCGACCGAGATGATCGTCTTGCCCGGCAGCCGCCTCAGCACGCGCCCGCCCGCGTCGTCGCTGGTTTCGAGCCAGTTGCGGCCCGATTCCCCCGCGTCGCCGCCGTTGACGCCCCATGCCCGACCGCTGCGACGCTCGGTGATCAGCGTCACCCGCGCCGCGCCGAGAAACTCGGTCCGCCGAATCAGCCCGTCGCCGCCCCGCTGCGCGCCCGCGCCGCCGCTGCTCGGGCGGATGCTGTTCTCCAGCACCCGCAGCGGGTAGGCCAGTTCGAGCGCTTCGGCGGGCGTGTTCAGCGTGTTGGTCATGTGCGAGTGCGCCGCGTTGAGGCCGGCGCTCTGCGGACCCCCGCCCAGACCGCCGCCGCTCGTCTCGTAGTAGGCCCACGGCCCGCCCGTGCGCGGGTCGATCCCGCCCGCTGTGAGGTTGTTCATCGTCCCGCTTGACGCCGCCGGCATCCGATCGGGCAGAATCTGCGCGAACGCGCCCCAGACCGTGTCGACGATCCGCTGGCTCGTCTCCACGTTGCCCGCCGCGACCGCGACCGGCGGCTGCGCCGCGACCACGCTGCCGACCGGCAGCGTGAAGCGGATCGGACGAAACAGCCCCGCGTTGGTCGGCGTGTTGGCCGGCAGCAGGCAGCGAATCACGTAGTAGCAGGCCGAGCGCGTGACCGGCGCCACCGCGTTGATCGAAGCCGCCCGCTGCTCCGCGCTGCCCGTGAAGTCGAAGTGCGCCTGCTCGCCGTCCAGCGTCAGCTCCAGGCGGATCGGCACCGGTTCGTCTGTATGCCCATCGTCGTCCAGCGCGTCCTCGAACGACCAGCTGCCCTGCGGCAGACCCGCCAGCGCCGCGCGCGCGAGCCGCTCGCCGTAGTCCAGCAGGGCCGCGGTGTGCTCGTTCCAGGCCTCTATGCCGAGGTCGTCGTGCAGCGCCGCGACCCGTCGTTCGCCGAGCCGCTGCGCCGCGATCTGCGCCGCGAAATCGCCGCGCCGCTCGTCCGGCGTGCGCACGTTGCGCAGGATCAGCTGCAGCACCTCCTCGAGCAGCGCGCCGCCGCGATACAGCCGCAGCGGCGGAATCACCAGGCCCTCCTGAATCAGCTCCTCGGCGACCGGCATCGAGCCCGGCGCCATCCCGCCGATGTCCGCCTGATGCGCCCGGCTGGCGACATACCCGATCGGATTCGCGATGCCCGCGGCGAACACCGGCGAGACCATCGTCACGTCGGGCAGGTGCGTCCCGCCCAGGAACGGATCGTTCAGGATCGCCAGGTCGCCCGGCTGCCACGGCGCCAGATCGGCCACCGCCCGCACCGACTCCGGCATCGCGCCCAGATGCACCGGAATGTGCGCCGCCTGCGCTAGCAGCTGCCCCTCGGCGTCGAACACGGCGCAGGAGAAGTCGGCTCGCTCCTTGATGTTCGGCGACAGCGCCGTGTGCCGCAGCGTCGCTCCCATCTCGTCCGCGATCGACGAGACCAGCGAGTCGAAAATCGAGAGCCGCGCGGCGTCAGGAATCGGCATCAGGCACGCTCCAGTAACAGCGCGCCCTCGTCCAGCACGCTCGCTTGCCAGCCCGGCGGGACCAGCGTCGTCGTGTCGACCTGCGTGATCACCGCCGGCCCCCCGACCCGCTCGCGCAGCTGCGAGCGGTCGATGAAGCGCGTCCGCCGCGCGCGGTCCCACACCACATCATGGCTCGATTCGCCGATCTCCACGCCCGCCGTTTCGATCGCGCTCGGCTGGTCGTGGCCGCGTGCGCGCGCCTTGACCCGCGCCGTGACCAGTTCGACCGTGCGGCCGGCGTCACGGAAGCCGAAGCGCTCCTCGTGCGCGACCTGAAACGCCTCGCGAATCACCCGCGCCGAGCGATAGCTCGACAGCCCCACCGTCAGCTCATGCGACTGCCCCTGGTAGCGCACATCGGCGGCGTACTGAATCTGCACCCCGCTGCGGTAGCCGTCCTCGGCGATCGCCGCTCGCGCCCGTTCGCGCAGTTCGCGATAGGTCGCCGTCAGCGTCTCCGTGTCGACCCGTCCGACGTCGGGGATCGGAAAGTGGATGCCCCGTTCGGCGTCGCGCGTCACGTCCGAGCTCAGCATTCCGCTCGCGCTCAGCACGCCCGGCGAGGCCGGGATCAGCGCCGCGGGAATGCCCAGCGCGTCGGCCAGGTCGCAGGCGTGCAGCGGCCCCGCGCCGCCGAACGCGACCATCGTGAAGCGCGCCGGATCGTAGCCGCGCTCGACCGAGATCACGCGCAGCGCCCGCGCCATGTTCGCGTTCACCACGTCGATCACCGCTGCCGCTGCCCGCGCGACATCGCCGCCGAACGGCCCCGCGATCGTCTGCAGCGCCGCAGTCGCGCGCTCCGGAACCAGCCCGATCGTCCCGCCCAGCGGATACTCGGGCCGCAGCCGCCCCAGCGCCGCGTGCGCGTCGGTCACCGTCGGCAGCTCGCCCTGCCCGTACGCCGCCGGCCCCGGGTCGGCCCCCGCGCTCTGCGGACCCACCCGCAGCGCGCCGCCCGCGTCGAACCAGGCGATCGAGCCGCCGCCCGCGCCGACCGTGTGCACATCAACCGCCGGCGTTCGGATCGGCATCCCGTCGATCGTCAGGTCGGTGCGCTCCAGCAACCGCCCCGGGCAGAGCGACACGTCGGCCGATGTCCCGCCCATGTCGAACGTGATCGCCTGCTCGTGGCCCACCGCCGCCGCCGCTCCGAACGCCCCCGCCACTCCGCCCGCCGGCCCCGAGAGCACCGTCCGCACCGCCTGCGCGCCCGCCCCCGACGCGCTCAGGCTGCCCCCGTTCGACTGCATGATCCGCAGCGTCACCGGTCGCCCGCCGCCCACTTCATCGGTCAGCAGCCGCTCCAGCCGCCCGAGGTAGTCCGTCATCACCGGCGCCAGGTACGCGTTGGCGACCGTCGTGCTGGTCCGCTCGTACTCGCGGTGCTGCGGCAGCACCTCATACGACGCCGAGACGCTCAGCCCGCGCGCCCTTGCCGCATCCGCGGCCCGCTGTTCGTGCGCCGGATTGATGAACGAGAACAGAAAACAGATCGCCACCGTGCCGACGCCCGCCGCGACGATCCGGTCCAGCACTGCTTCCAGCCCCACCTCGTCAAGCGGCTCGATCACCTCGCCGTCGGCGGCAACCCGCTCGCTCACCTCGAAGCGCAGCTCTGCGCCGACCAACGGCTCGCGCCGCGTCGGGTGCAGCTCGTAGAGATCCGGCCGCGCCTGCCGGCCGATCTCCAGCGTGTCGCGGAACCCGCGCGTCGTGATCAGCGCCGTCGGCGCGCCCGTGCGGGTCAGCAGTGTGTTCGTTGCCACAGTCGAACCATGCACCACGTCGGTCGGCGACCAGCCCAGCTCGCGCAGTCCCTCGATGATCGCGCGCCCCGGGTCCGACGGCGTCGATGGACGTTTGGCGATCCGCGCTCGACCGCCCTCGACATAGACGAAGTCGGTGAAGGTGCCGCCCACGTCAACGCCGAGTACCCGCCGAGCCGTCGTCCGCCCGCGTCGTGGTGGCTCTGCCATCGCTGCTCCGCTTCGCTCGCCGCCCGATCCCGCGTGTGCAACGCAATTTAGTCGGGGCGTCCCTCAACTTGACCACGATGCGGTGTGCTCATAGCGTCAAATCAGTAATTGGGAGCGATCATCGATGCCAGATCAAGCCACGCTGCGAGCCCAAACGCGCACCGTCCTCGGCGCCAAAGTCAAGCAACTGCGCCGCCAGGGCATCCTGCCCTGCAACGTCTACGCCCGTGGCCAGGACTCCATCGCCCTCCAGACGCCCGTCCTCGAACTGCAGCGCGTCTTCCGTTCGGTTGACCGCAATGCGGTCGTCCAGATGGAGATCGATGGCGGTGCGAATACGCTCCCGGTCGTGCTCCGCGAGGTCCAGCGCCACCCCGTGACCTATGACCTGCTGCACGTCGACTTCTACCAGGTCGACCTGACCCGCCTGATCCACAGCGAGGCGCGGATCGTGCTCACCGGCGAAGCCGCCGGCACCGCGCTCGGCGGCACGCTCGTGCAGTCGCTGGAGTTCCTGCCGCTCGAGGCGCTCCCGATGGAGATGCCCTCGGAGCTCTCGATCGACGTGACGCACCTGACCGAGTTCGGCTCCAGCGTGCTGGTGCGCGAGGTGGCGCTGCCGCCGGGCGTCCGCGCGCTCGCCGACGAAGCCGTCGCCGTCGCGGCCTTGCTCGCCCCACGCGTCCTCGAGGTCGAGGAAGAGGAAGCGCTCGCCGCCCAGGAGCAGGCCGAGGCCGATGCGCTCGCCCTCGCCGCCGGCCTGGCGCCCGTCGACGACGACGAGCCCAGCGACGACTGACCCGCAGCCAGCCGCGCCTCACCAGCGCTCAGTCAGACAGTCGACCCGCCACTCGATCACCTCGCAGCTGCCCACACGCGGCTGCGATGTCGCGGCCTTTCTCGACCCGCACGTTCGTCGCGATCCCGCGCTCGATCAGCGCCTCCTGGAAGCCCAGCGTCGCCCCGCGGGTGGGCCGCCGGCCGACCACGCCGGGCGACGGGTTGAACGGGATCAGGTTCACCTGACAGCGAATCCCCGCGATCTGCTCGGCCAGCTCGCGGGCCCGCGCTCGCGAGTCGTTGACCCCCGCCAGCAGCACGTACTCGAACGTCACGCGCCGCCCCGTGCGGCTGCTGTGCGCTCGCGCCGCCGCCACGATCTCCAGCGGCGTCGCCGGCGGCACCGGCACCAGCTCGCGTCGCAGCTCGGCGTCCGCCGCGTGCAGGCTGACCGCCAGGTTGACCTGCGGATGCTCCTCCGCCAGCCGCCGAATCTGCGCCGGCAGCCCAACCGTCGAGACGGTCAGCCGCCGCGGCGAGAGCCCGAACGCGTCTGCCTCCGAGAGCCGCGTCAGCGCCGCGCTCGTCACCTCGTAGTTCGCCAGCGGTTCGCCCATCCCCATGAACACCACGTGGGTCAGCTCGTCCCCGTCCTCGCGCGCCCAGCCACGCGCCAGCAGCGCCTGCACCAGCACTTCGCCGACCGTCAGCTGCCGACGGAAGCCCTGCGCGCCTGTCGCGCAGAACGTGCAGCCCATCGCGCAGCCGGCCTGCGTCGAGAGGCAGACCGTGCGCCGCCGTGTCGGACTCGAACGATTTCCCTGCCCCTGCGGGTCGTGGCGAATCAGCACCGTCTCAACCATCTCGCCGTCGGCCAGCGGCACGAGCGCCTTCGTCGTCGAACCGTCGGCGCTGGTCTGGGTCGCCAGCGGCGTCGGCGCAGCCGCGGCCCGCGCGGCCAGCTGCGCGCGCAGTTCGCGCGGCAGGTCGCTCATCTCCGCCGGGTCGAGCGCGCCGCGCTGCCAGATCTGCCGATACAGCTGCCGCCCCCGATAGGCCGGCTGGCCCAGCTCCTCCATCACTCCGATCAGCCCTACAAGATCGAGCTCGAGCAGGCTCGCCTCAGGCATCCGACGGTCCAAACCGTTTGCCCAGCAGATCCCCCGCGCCGCGCACGAACTCCCCCGCCGAGAGTTCCCGCTTGCCGGCCCGCTGCAGACGCTCGATCGCCAGCACCCCGTCGCCCGTCGCGACCCTGATCGCATCGCCCGCGTCGACAATCGCGCCTGGCGCCCCCGGCTCGCCGAGCCCCGCCGCGGCGCTCGCCACGGCCAGACGCACCCGCATTCCCTCGATCTCCGTGAACGCGCCCGGCCACGGCGTGAACGCGCGGACCTGACGCTCAAGCTGCACGGCAGAACTCGACCAATCGATCCTGCCCGCCTCCTTGCGTACCCGCCGCGCCCGTGTCGCCAGACTCGCGTCCTGCGCCCGCGGCTCGATCTCCCCCGTCAGCCAGCAGGGCAGCGTCTCCAGCAGCAGCTCCGCGCCCAGCTCGGCCAGCCGATCGCTCAGCTCGCCGGCCGTCTCCCGCTCGCCGATCGGCGTCCTCCGCTGGACCAGAATCGGCCCCGTGTCCTCGGTCTCGTCGACCAGCATGATCGTCGCGCCGGTTTCCTCGTCGCCGGACAGGATCGCCGCCGAGACCGGCGCCGCGCCCCGCCAGCGCGGCAGCAGCGACGCGTGCACGTTCAGCGTCCCGAAGCGCGGCGCATCCAGCACCGAGGGCGGCAGCAGCTGCCCGTACGCCGTCACGATCTGCAGCCCCGGCTCAAGCTCCGCCAGCGCGGCCAGCGCCTCCGGGTCTCGCAATCGCGACGGCTGCAGCACCGCAATCCCCGCCTCCGCGGCCAGCTCCGCCACCGGCGGACGCCGCGGCTTGCGCCCCCGACCCGCTGGCCGATCCGGCTGTGTCACGATCGCGACCGGCCGCCACGGGCTCTCCAGCAGCAGCCGCAGCGTCGGCACGGCGAAGTCCGGCGATCCGAAAAACACCACCCGTGGCGGCGCCGCGTCAGTCATGTCCCAAGATTACGTTGGCAAATGGGTTGGTTGATCAGAGCCGCACGGCGGCGATCGACAGCCCCACGAACACCAGCATCAGCACGATCGTCCCGCGAAACAGCGTCCGCTCCAGCCCGCGCCGCGTCCGGTACGAGTCGCCGCCCGCGCCGCCGAAGATGTTGCCCAGCCCCTGGCCCTTGGCCTGCAGGATCACCGCCCCGATCACCATCAGCGAGAGCAGAATCTGGAACAGATTGAGGTATTGCGAACCGCTCATCGCCCCTGCCTGCTCATTGGCTTGCTCATTGCCCCACTTGCGGCGCAATCGCACCGCGCGGCTGGCGGCGCGGTTGTACCCCCGCCTCGCCATGCTCATGGTATGCCGTCAGAATCGCGGCCGCGAGCTTGTGCGAGTCATGCCGGTAACGGTTGCCCGTGTCCACGATGTCCGACTCGATCACCGCCGTCACGTCCAGCTCCTCCCCCTCGGCCATCTGCACCGGCTCCGAGCGCCAGCGCAGCGGCAGCCGCGCCGCCGCGTTGCTGTTCGCCAGCACGAAGTCGAACGGTGTCCCCCCGATGTGCTCGGCGATCGTCCGCACGTGATCCTGCACCGAGTAGTGGTCCGTCTCGCCGTGCTGCGTTGCAACGTTCGAGACATAGATCTTCATCGCCTGCGACTCCTGGAACGCCACCCGCAGATTCGGCACCAGCAGGTTCGGCAGCACGCTCGTGTAGAGGCTGCCCGGACCGACCACGATCACGTCGGCGTTGGTGATCGCATTGACCGTCTCCGGATACGCCGTCGGTCGCTGCGGCTCCAGCGACAGCTGCCGAATCTGCTGCCCCGACGAAGTGATCTTCGACTCGCCGCGGATCACGTTCCCCTCGCTCGTCAGCGCCGCCAGCCGGATGTCCTCCAGCGTCGAGGGCAGGATCCTCCCGCGCACCGCCAGGACCCGTCCCGTCTCGCGGATCGCTTCCTCCATGCTGCCCGTCACCTCCGACATCGCCACGATGAACAGGTTCCCAAACGAGTGCCCCTCCAGACCCTCCGCCGAACCCTCCGGGAAGCGGTACTGGAACAGCCGCGTCATCAGCGGCTCCGCGTCGGCCAGCGCCGCGATGCAGTTGCGCAGGTCGCCGGGGGGAATCACCCCAAGCTCGCGCCGCAGCCGACCCGACGATCCGCCGTCGTCGGCCACCGTCACGATCGCCGTCAGGTTGTCCGTGTACTCCTTCAGCCCGCGCAGTAGCACCGAGAGCCCCGTGCCCCCGCCCAGGCAGACGATCCGCGGCCCCCGCCCCGAAAATCGGTGGCGGTGCAGCAGGTCGACCAGCGACTCGTCGGTCTCCGTGTTGCCCCGCACCGAAGCCACGACGTGCGTCGTGAACTTCCAGACCCCCACGCTCACGCACAGCAGCGCCAGCGCGATCAGGATCCCGCCGCGCACGGCGTAGGGCAGAAATTGCAGCGTGAGATAGTAGAACGCGTTCGGCAGCGTCGCCGTCACGTAGAGTTCGCGCAGCAGGAACGCCACGCCCAGCCCCATCAGCCCCGTGCCGATGAACATCAGCACGAACCAGCGCTTGACGCCCAGCCCCGGCCTCAACCACTTGCGCAGACTTCGGTCGGGCAGCCTCGACATCGCCGCCACTATAGGCAGCTCGCATCGCGCGCGGTAGCTTGCGCAAGCAGACGCGGCGCGGGTATCTCCGCGCCGCCCCTTCAGCGCCCAGGCGGCGCCCAGTCAGCAAGGACTCTCATGGAACACCGCACCTTCGGCGACACCGACCTCTCAGCCTCCGCGATCGGCTTCGGCACCTGGGAGATGAGCACCACGATGTACGGCCACATCGACGTCGGCGAGGCCTCCGCCGCCGTCAACGCCGCGATCGACCGCGGCATCACCCTCTTCGACACCGCCGAGGTCTATGGCCCCTATCACTCCGAAGAAATCCTCGCCGAAGCGCTTGGTGCACGACGTAACGAGATCGTGCTCGTCACCAAGGTCGGCTTCGACTACAACGACACCCCGGCCGTGACCGGCCTCAACTCCACCCGCGAACACATCATCGACCGCACCGAGGGCTGCCTCCGCCGGCTCAAGACCGACGTCATCGACCTCATGCTGATCCATTGGCCCGACCACGACACCCCCCTCGAGGAGACCATGGAAGGCCTTGAACGGCTCAAGGCCGACGGTAAAATCCGCCACTACGGCGTCTCCAACTTCAACATCGACATGATGCAGGAGTGCCAGCAGTACGGCTCGCTCGCCGCCAACCAGGTCGGCTACAACATGTTCGACCGACGCATGGAGCACCGCGTGCTGCCCTGGTGCCTCGCCAACGGGGTCGGCTACATGGCCTACGGCTCGCTCGCTTTCGGCCTGCTGACCGGCGCCTTCAACGACGACCACGAGTTCCAGGAGGGCGACTGGCGCCGCGGCGGCACCGCCTTCGAGCTGCCGCTCTTCCAGCGCGACTACTTCGTCAAGGAGCTCGAAGTCACCCGCCGCCTCGTCGAAGTCGCCGACGGCTACGGCAAGAGCGTCGCCCAGCTCGCGATCGCCTGGGTGCTCGATCACCCCGCCGTCACCACGGCCCTGGTCGGGATGCGCAACGAACGCGAGCTCGAAGAGAACGTCGCCGCCGCCGACTGGAAGATCAACGACGAAATCCGCAACGCCGTCAACGACATCTTCACCGAAGTAGGCGTAGAAACTCACCAAAACACCCCCCAGGCCCTCTACGCCGTCCGCGCCACCAGCCGCAACCGCGACTAAGGAAGCTCTGATAAATCTCCCCCCGCGGAGCGGGGGGAGATTTCCCGTAGGGACAGAGGGAGGCTCCCCCCCGCTCGCGCAGCCCCGGCCCCCGGGCTCTAATGCTCCTCCCGAGGGGGAGCTGTCGCGCAGCGACTGAGGGGGAGGCGCGAGCTGCCGCCCGCCAACCGCGGTCGCCCCCCCCTCTGCCTTCGGCCTCTCCCCCCGCAGAGAGCGAGGAGAGTCGTTCAGAGCTTTCCTAACCGCTCACCCGCTTGGGTGCGAGCGGCGCCCATGCCGTCGCCCTGTGCTCACACGCCGCGCGCCCTAGCCTGCACCAGCTCACCGCTGAAGCCGGGAGCAACAGCACTGCGAGTGAGGACATGGAACAACGACGCTTTGGAAACACCGATCTGATCGCATCCGCGATCGGCTTTGGCACCTGGGAGATGTCGACCACGATGTACGGGCACATCGATGTCGGCGAGGCCTCCCGCGCCGTCAACGACGCGATCGACCGCGGCATCACGCTGTTCGACACCGCCGAGGGCTACGGCCCCTACCACTCCGAAGAGATCCTGGCCGCGGCGCTCGGCCAACGCCGCAACGAGGTTCAGCTCGTCACCAAGGTTGGCCTGCAATTCGACGACCGCCCGCAGGCCATCGCGCTGAATTCGACTCGTGACCACGTCATCGAACGCGCCGAAGGCTGCCTGCGCCGCCTACAGACCGACGTGATCGACCTACTGCTGATCCACTGGCGCGATCACACCACGCCGCTCGATGAGACAATCGACGGCCTCGAGCGCCTCAAGGCGGACGGCAAGATCCGCCACTACGGCGTCTCCAACTTCAACGTCGACATGATGCAGGAGTGCCAGCAGCACGGCTCGATCACCGCCAACCAGGTCGGCTACCACATGTTCGACCGCCGCATGGAGCATCGAATCCTGCCCTGGTGTCTGGCCAACGGCGTTGGCTTCATGGCCTACGGCTCGCTCGGCTTCGGCCTGCTGACCGGCGCCCTCGCGCCGGACCACACGTTTGAAGAGGGCGACTGGCGGCGCGGCGCGATCGCCTTCGAGCTACCACTCTTCGAGCGCGAGACGTTCGCCCGGGAGATCGAAGTGACGCGCCGACTGGCCGAACTCGCCGACGGCTACGGCCGCTCGGTCGCCCAGCTGGCAATCGCCTGGGTGCTCGACCACCCAGCCGTCAGCTGCGCGCTCGTCGGGATGCGCAACCCGCGCGAGCTCGAGGAAAACGTCGTAGCCAGCGACTGGCGCCTGACGGACGAAATCCGCAACGCCGTCAACCAGATCTTCACGGATGTCGGCGTCCCCACCTACAACAACACCCCCCAGGCAATCCACAACGCCCGATTCCCCCGCCCGAGCTGAAACAGCTCCCCGCCCGCGGGGAGCAATCGGGGCGTGGGTGCTGGGGCGAGCTACTCGGAGAGTGCCGCCACCAACAGCTCCGACGCCTGGCCGGGATTCGCCTTGCCCCGACTCAGACGCATCACCTGACCGACCAGAAACTTCAGCGCTTCCGTCTTCCCGCCTCGATAATCCGCCGCCGCCTGCGCATGCTCCTCCAATACCTGACGAATGATCGGCGACAGCGCGTCCTCGCCCGAGATCTGCGACAGGCCCAACCGCTCCACGATCACATCCGCGTCCTCGCCCGACGCGTACATCTGCTCAAACACTTCCTTCGCCTGTGTGTTACTGATCTTGCCCCCGTCGATCAGCCGCACCAGGCCCGCCAGCTGCGCCGGCTGCACCCGGATCGTCTCCAGCGTGTCCGACGGCTTCGCCTCGTGCATCAGCCGCTTCAGCTCGCCCACGATCCAGGTTGCGATCATCCGCGGCAGTCCGGCCGCCGGCGCATCGCCCAGCGACGCAACCGCCGCTTCGAACCACCGCGCTGGACCCGGCTCCTCCGTCAGCTGCCCCGACTCAAACGGATGCAGTCCATATTGCGACTCAAACCGCGTCCGCTGCTCCGCCGGCAGCTCCGGCAGCGACGCGCGCAGCTGCTCGACGGCCGCGCGCTCGATCATCAGTGGCGGTAGGTCCGGCTCGGGGAAGTAACGGTAGTCGTGCGCGGCCTCCTTCGAGCGCTGCGAGACCGTCACCTGCGCCGCTTCGTCCCAGCCGCGCGTCTCCTGCGCGATCGTCTCGCCCGCCTCCAGCGCCGCGGCCTGACGCACCATCTCGAACTCCAGCGCCCGCTGGACGCCGCGGAACGAGTTCATGTTCTTCACTTCAACCTTGGCCCCCAGCGTCTCGTCGCCCGGACGCCGCAGCGAGACGTTCGCGTCGCAGCGGAACGAGCCCTTCTCCATGTCCGCCGCGGAGACCTCTAGATAGCGCAGGATCTGCCGCAGCTGCACCAGATATTGGCGTGCCTGCTGCGGCGAGCGCATGTCCGGCTCCGACACGATCTCCATCAGCGGCACGCCCGAACGGTTCACATCCACCAGCGAAAAGCGCTCGCCCGCCTCGCTCTCGCGATGCAGCAGCCGCGCCGTGTCCTCCTCCAGATGCACCCGCGTGATCCCGATTCGCTTCAGCCCCAGGTCCTCCGTCTCGACATCCATCCAGCCGCCTTCCGAGAGCGGCATGTCGTACTGCGATATCTGGTAGCCCTTCATCAGGTCCGGGTAGGGGTAGTTCTTGCGGTCGAACTTCGAGAGCTCCGGAATCCGCATGTTCAGCGCCAGCGCCGTGCGGATCGTCCACTCCACCGCCGTGCGGTTGATCACCGGCAGCGTGCCCGGCATCCCCAGGCAGAGCGGGCAGACATACGTGTTCGGCGCCGCATCCGCATAATCCGCCGGGCAACGGCAGAACATCTTGCTCTCGGTCCGCAGCTGCGTGTGCACCTCAAGCCCAATCACCGTCTCCCAGGCCGCCGTCGTAGTAGTCATGTCCTCGATCCTACTGCTCTCCTCCCGCTGACCACATTGAGTGGTCAGCGGAATCCGGATCCCATCTCCCGTAGGGACAGAGGGGGAGCCCCCCGCAACCGCCACCTGATCCGGCGCCCTCCCCCTCTCCCTTCAACTGCTCCCCCCGCGGGGGAGCTGTCGCGAAGCGACTGAGGGGGAGATCCCCGCAAGCGCCACCTGATCCGGCCCTCTCCCCCTCAGCCTTCGGCAGCTCCCCCGCGGGGGGAGCAATGGGAACACAGGCGCCCTCCCCCTCACTGTCCGACCGCTCCCCCGCGGGAGGAGCAACGGCAACACAGGCGCACAACCCTGCCCTCAGCTAACCTGAGCAGCCAGCGGCCGCCGCAACGGGCGGCTGCGGGAGCGCACCCCTGCATGACCACCAGCACCGACGTGTATCCGACGCACGACCGCCTCCGCGACTCACGTGCGCCGGCTCACCCCTTGCGCGTCCTTCACACCTCCGATGTCCATCTCGGCGCGTATACCTCCGAGCCGCGACGCGATGATGGCACGCTCGAACCCGCCCTCCGCGCCTTCCAGCACGTCCTCGACCTCGCCGTTGAGGAGGATGTCGCCGTCGTCGTCATCGCCGGCGATTTCTTCGACCACGTCCGCGTCAAGCAGCCCTACGTCGAGGCCACCGGCGAGCTGCTGGGCTCCGTCCAGCGACCGGTCGTGATCCTGCCCGGCAACCACGACCCGCACATGATCGACGGCATCTACTCGAAGTTCCCCGATGCGTTCCCCTCCAACGTCCACATCATCGCCTCCGCCGAAGGCGAGCTGATCCTGCTCGAAGAGGCCGGCGTGCAGCTCTGGGGCCAGGCCCACGAGAGCTACAACGACTTCGCACCCGCCGCCGTCTGCCCCGCCTGGCGCCACTACCCCGACCGGCACCTCTGGCGCATCGCGATCGCCCACGGCTACTACGTCGGCACCGGCGAATCGCGCTACTCCTACCAGATTCGCGCCGACGACATCGCCGCGCTCGACGCCGACTACGTGGCGCTCGGCCACATCGACGTCCACGAGGGCGTCGGCGACGGCGCCACCCCCACCTACTACCCCGGCGCGCCCCGACACTCCGGCGGGGCCACGATCGTCGACCTCAGCGCCGACGGCGTCGTCGTCCGCCACGAGCTCCACGCCGGCCACGACGAGCTAGACGCCCACCGTCCCGGATCGATGTTCCCCGGCTCCCCCTGAGCGAGCCTGAGAGAGCCAGAAAGAGAGTGCGCATGGCATTCCGCGCGTTCGTCGTGAACAAGACCGACGACGACTTCAGCCTGACCGTCGAACTGATGGAGGACGCTCAACTCCCCGAGGGCGATGTCACCGTCGCCGTCGACTGGTCCGACCTCAACTACAAGGACGGTCTCGCCTGCATGCCCAAGGGCCAAGTCGTGACCTCCTACCCGATGGTGCCCGGGATCGACTTCGCCGGCGCCGTCGTTGACTCGTCCGACCCGCGCTTCAGCGCCGGCGACCACGTGATCGCCACCGGCTATGAGATCGGCACCGGCCACGCCGGCGGCTACGCCGAGCGCGTCCGCGTGCCCGCCGACTGGCTCGTCCACGCCCCCGACGGGATGAGCAGCGAAGCAGCGATGACCCTCGGCACCGCCGGCCTCACCGCCGCCATCTCGATCGAGGTGATCGAGCGCGCCGGGATCGGGCCCGACGCCGGCACGATTGTCGTCACCGGCGCCACCGGCGGCGTCGGCTCGACCGCCGTCGCGATGCTCGCCGCGCGCGGCTACACCGTCGCCGCCAGCACCGGCAAAGCCGGCGCCCACGACTTCTTGCGCGACCTCGGCGCATCCGAAATCCTCGACCGCGAGGAACTCGCCGCCGAGAGCCGCCGCCCGATCGAGCGCGAGCGCTTCGCCGCCGCCGTCGACCCCGTCGGCGGGTCGACCACCGCCTCAATCCTGCGCCAGACGAAGTACGGCGGCGTCGTCGCCCTCTCCGGCCTCCCCGGCGGCGCCCAGATCCCCACCAGTGTCTTCCCCTTCATCCTGCGTGGCGTGCAGCTGATCGGGATCGAGTCGGTTTACTACCCGCAGGACCGTCGCCCCGCCCTCTGGCAGCGCATGGCCGACGACTTCGCCGGCCGCAATCTGCTCGGCCTCGTCGAGGAGCGCATCGGCCTCGAATCAGTCCCCGACGCCGCCAACAAAATCCTCGCCGGCGGCGTCCGCGGCCGCATCCTCGTCCGCCCCTCCTGACCAGGCCCAGCTCAGCTCGCCAGCTCCTCCAGCCTGCCCACGAATTCACCGACGCGGGCCAGGTAAGCCTCCACCATCCCGCGCGGCAGCAGGCCGTCGTAGAAGTTGACGTGCAGCGTGCTGGCGGCTGCGAACGCGTCTCGTATTCGCTCGTCTCCCGTCTCCTCAGCCAATCGATTGACTGCCACAAAGAGCTGGCGGTGACCCGAGTGCGCCCAGCCCCTCGCCTCCGCCACCGCCTTGACCATCTGCGCCGCCGCCCCCCAGCCCTTCTCCGAAGCCTGCAGCAGATCGTCCTCCGCCAGGTATCCCGCGGCCTTCGCCAGGAACACACCCGCCGTTTCGCTGTGGTAATCCGAAGCCTGCAGCAGATCGTCCTCCGCCAGGTATCCCGCGGCCTTCGCCAGGAACACACCCGCCGTTTCGCTGTGGTAATCCGCGCGCGTCGTCATGCGCCCATCCTATCGCTCCCCCCGCGGGGGAGCTGTCGCGAAGCGACTGAGCGGGAGGCCGCCCCTTCTGATCAGCCCATGCTCAGCCCAGCAACGCCTCGAGCCTGCCCACGAACTCGCCCACCAGCGCGAGGGAGTCCTCAACCCCCTCGCGCGTCATCAAGCCGTCGTAGAAGTTGACGTGCAGCACGCTGGCAACCGAGAACCCCGTCCGGATCTCCCGCTCTCCCGTCTCCTCCACCATCCGATCAATCGCGAGCCACAGCTGGCGATGTCCCGAATGGTCCCAGCCCCTCGCCTCCGCCACCGCCTTGACCATCTGCGCCGCCGCCCCCCAGCCCTTCTCCGAAGCCTGCAGCAGATCGTCCTCCGCCAGGTATCCTCCGGCCTTCGCCAGGAACTCACCCGCCGTTTCGCTGTGGTAATCCGCACGCGTCGTCATGCCGTCATCCTATCGCTCCCCCCGCGGGGGAGCTGTCGCGAAGCGACTGAGGGGGAGGCCGCCCCTTCTGATCAGCCCATGCTCAGCTCACCAGCTGCTCTAGCCTGCCGACGAATTCGCGGATGTGCGCCAAATAGGCCTCCACGTCCTCGCGCGGCAGCAGCCCGTCGTAGAAGTTGATGTGCAACACGTTGGCAAGTCCGAACGCGACTCGAAGTTGCTCGTCCCCCGTCTCCTCCACCAATCGACGGACGGTCACAAAGAGCTGGCGATGTCCCGAATGGTCCCAGCCCCTCGCCTCCGCCACGGCCTTGACCATCTGCGCCGCCGCCCCCCAGCCCTTCTCCGAAGCCTGCAGCAGATCGTCCTCCGCCAGGTATCCTCCGGCCTTCGCCAGGAACTCACCCGCCGTTTCGCTGTGGTAATCCGCGCGCGTCGTCATGCCGTCATCCTATCGCTCCCCCCGCGGGGGAGCTGTCGCGAAGCGACTGAGGGGGAGGCCGCACACCCCCTCCCGATATCATCCACCCACAACTTCCACTCACACAGGAGTCCCACGCATGAGAATCGGCATCTTCCAGGGCGCCACCGGCCCCGCGAGCAAAGTCACCGACATCGTCGACAACGCCCGCCAGGCCGAGGCCGAAGGCTTCGCCACCTTCGCGATGGCCAACATCTTCTCCCACGATGCGATGGGTGCGCTGACCCTCGCCGCTGCACAATCCGAGCGCATCGAGCTGATGACCGCCGTCGTGCCGACCTACCCCCGCCACCCCCACGCGATGGCCCAACAGGCCGCCACCGTCCAGGCCGCCGGCGGCGGCCGGCGCTTCGTGCTCGGCATCGGACTCTCCCACGCGGTCGTGATCGAGGGCGTCTTCGGCATGTCCTTCGACCGTCCCGCGCGCCACATGAAGGAATACCTCGAGGTCCTGATGCCGCTGCTCAACGGCGAGCGCGTGCAGTACCAGGGCGAGCAATACCGCGGCAATCTCTTCCTCGAAGTCGCCGACGCCGAGCCCGTCTCCTGCATGCTTGCCGCGATGGGCCCCGCCATGCTGCGCCTCGCCGGCGCCCGCACCGACGGAACGATCCTCTGGATGACCGCCGCCAAGGCCGTCGAGACCCACATCGCCCCGCTGATCAACAAAGCCGCCGGCGAAGCCGGCCGCCCCGACCCGCGCATCGTCGTCGGCCTCCCGATCATGCTCACCAACGACGCCGACGCCGGCCGCGAGACCGCCCAACAACAGTTCGCCAACTACGCCAACCTCCCGAGCTACCGCGGCATGCTCGACATCGAAGGCGCCGCCCGCCCCGCCGACGTAGCGATCATCGGCGCCGAAGAGTCCATCGAGTCCCAACTCCGCCGCCTGATTGACGCCGGCGCCACCGATTTCGGCGCCGTCACCTACGGCAGCGAAGCAGAGCAAACCCGAACCCGCGCCTACCTCGCCGACCTAGCCCCCGAGCTCTAACCCTCCGCCCCCGCTGACCACATTGAGTGGTCAGCGGAATCCGATCCGAATCGCTCCCCCCGAGGAGACCTGCGCGTAGTCCCCATTTCCCCTCTCCCCCCCGCAAAGCGGGGGAAGATGTCCCGTAGGGACAGAGGGGGGCTCCCCCCGCCGATCTCCGCCGACCGCCAGGGTCTCCCCCTCTGTCTACGGCATCTCCGCGTTGGGTCGAGGAGCGGCAGGGCTCGGAAACTGCTCCCCCCGAGGGGGAGCTGTCGCGCAGCGACTGAGGGGGAGGCCGTCCGTCCCGGCAACTACTCGATGTAATCCCGCAGCCGCGTCGCCCGCGTCGGGTGCCGCAGCTTGCGCAGCGCCTTGGCCTCGATCTGACGGATCCGCTCGCGCGTCACATCGAACACCTTGCCCACCTCTTCGAGCGTCCGGCTGCGACCGTCGTGCAGGCCAAACCGCAGCTCCAGCACCTTGCGCTCGCGCGGCGAGAGCGAGTGCAGCACCGCCGTCACCGTCTCCTTGAGCAGCTGCTGACCCGCCGCCGCGTCCGGCGCCACCATCTTCTCGTCCTCCACGAAGTCGCCCAGGTGTGAGTCTTCCTCTTCACCGATCGGCGTCTCCAGCGAGACCGGCTCCTGCGAGACCTTGACGATCTCCCGCACCCGCTGCGCGTCGAGACCCATCCCGTCGCCGATCTCCTCGAACGTCGGCTCGCGGCCCAGCTCCTGCACCAGCCGGCGCGACACCCGCACCTGCTTGTTGATCGTCTCCACCATGTGCACCGGAATCCGGATCGTCCGCGCCTGGTCCGCGATCGCCCGCGTGATCGCCTGGCGAATCCACCACGTCGCGTAGGTCGAGAACTTGTAGCCCTTGCGGTAGTCGAACTTCTCGACGGCCCGCACCAGCCCGATGTTGCCCTCCTGGATCAGGTCCAGCATCGACATCCCGCGCCCGATGTACTTCTTCGCCACCGACACGACCAGCCGCAGGTTCGCCTCCGTCAGGCGCTTCTCCGAGAGGTACGCATCCTCCTTGAGAATCCCGATGTGGCGCTCGCAGCGCAACGCGATCGACTCCAGCCGCTCGAACAGCGGCTCGCGCGGCGGCAACAGCTTGTCCAGCCCGCCCGCTGCCTCGATCGCACGACGCACCAGCCGCGCGGGCCACATGTGTGTGACCACCGAGACCTGCACCAGCCGCTCCTCGGCCAACGCTTCGTCGTACACCAACGTCGTCTCCAGAGCCGACCGCAGCTCTGCGTCCATCTCGCCATCCACGTGGTCGCGGAAGTCCGCGTCCTCGATCAGGTCGAACAGCGGCAGCTCGTGCTTGCCGATCTCCTCAGCCACAACTGCGATGTCGGGCAACAGATATTCCAGCTGCAGCAGCAGATAGATCGTGATCTCCAGCGCCGTCGGCCAGCGCCCCACCAGCAGCCACCACTCCTCCTCGAAGTCGCGAATCCAGTTGCCCTCTTCCATCTGCCGTGAGAGGTCCCGCTCGTCCTTCGCGGTCAGCAGGTTGACCCGCCCAATCTCGCGCAGGTACATCCGCACGGGATCGTCGATCCCCTCCGCCTCCTCAATCACCGCCTGCCGGCCGACCGCGCGCATGTCCAGCATCCGCCGCGATTCGCCGGCCGCCGGCATGCGCTTCAGCGCCCTCGGGTCCTGCGTGCTCTCGGCCACATCGAGCAGCGCCTGCAGACGTGCCAGATTGGCCTCGTCGTCCGGCGAGCGCAGCGTGAAGCTGGCCACCGCGGCCGCGCTGATCTGCTGCTCCTCGTGCATCTTCGCCTTGTTGCGCCGCTCGGCCGCCTTCTTCGGCGTCGGCGCCGCCTTGGTCGACTTCTTGGTCGTGCGCTTCGGCTGCTCAGCGAGGTTGATCGAGCGACGCCCCGCCGGCATCGAGAACTCGTCCACCGGCGCCGTCAGCGCCCGCACGCGCGCCTCATCTTCCGACTTCGCGACCGCTCGCGGCTTGCGCTGGCCCGGCGCCTCGGCCGTGATCCGGCGGTCCTGCATCTGCTCCTTCACCAGCGTCCGCAGCGTCCCCACCGGTCCCGTAGTCACTGCCACCCGCCTGCTGCGGTTGCGTAGCGCCGCCGCCGAACCCGGCGCGGCCGGGCGTCGGCGACGTTTCTTCGGGGCCGGCGCCGGTCCCGCTTCGCTGTGGCTCACCACCTCCGCGGTCGGCTTAGACACTGTAGGAGCCTCGGCCGCGGCAACCGGCGCACTCGCCGCCACCGGCGCAGCCTCTGCGGTCGCCGCCTCTGCGCTCACCGGCTTCGTCTCCGCCGCCGCCTCCGCCACCACCGGTTCGCGCTTCGCAGCTGGTTCAGTCTCCGCCCTCGCCTCGGCCGCGGCAACCGGCTCACTCGCCGCCACCGGCGCAGCCTCTGCGGTCGCCGCCTCTGCGCTCACAGGCTTCGTCTCCACCGCCGCCTCCGCCACCACCGGTTCGCTCTTCGCAGCTGGTTCAGTCTCCCCCGTCGCCTCGGGCGTCGTGTCCGCCTCGGCCTCCACCGCCGCCTCAGCCACCACCGGTTCGCGCTTCGCAGCTGGTTCGGTCTCCCCCGTCGCCTCGGGCGTCGTGTCCGCCTCGGCCTCCACCGCCGCCTCAACCACCTCAGCCGCCGCAGTCGTCTTGGTCGCTTCAGCCGCCTCGGTAGGCGCGTCCGCCGCCGCCTCAGCCACCACCGGTTCGCGCTTCGCAGCTGATTCAGTCTCCCCCGTCGCCTCGGACGCGGTGACCGGCTCACTCGCCGCCACCGGGGCAGCATCTGCTGTCGCCGCCTCTGCACCCACAGGCTTCGCCTCCACCGCCGCCTCCGCCACCACCGGTTCGCGCTTCGCAGCTGGTTCAGTCTCCCCCGTCGCCTCGGGCGTCGTGTCCGACCCGGCCTCAACCGCCGCCTCAACCACCTCAGCCGCCGCCGTCGTCTTGGTCGCTTCAGCCGCTTCAGCCGCCTCGGTAGGCGCGTCCGCCGCCGGCTCCGTATCGACGTGCGGCGCGGCGCCGTTCGACGTCACTGAGTCGGATGCCGTCGCGCCGTCTGGCTCCGCCTTCGGCGCCGTCCCGTTGAGCGGCGACTCCGCCTCGATCGCGACCGCCGTCGATGGCTCGGTCCCGTTTGTCGCCGTCGACTCCGTCGTCTCCGTGCTGGTCGGCGTGCTGGTTTGGGTCGTCATCGCTGGCTCCCTCTCGCGGCTGGCCGGACCAGCTCCTGGTCGGAAGAGTCGCCGCTGGCGCTCTCCCCTGGTCCACGGTGGTGGAGTGACAATGCGTCATCGCGCGCCTGGACGACGCGCGCTGCTGCTTCGGTAAGTTCAGGGCCGAGTTCGCTCCCGCTACCGGCGCTGACCGCGTCGGCGGCCAGCGCCACGGTGGCGCGATCCAGCTCTTCCTCAATCCGTGCAAGGTTCTGCGTCTGCAACCGTAGCGACTCGCGCTTGCGCCGCGCGCCAAGCCGCTCCGCCGCCTGTCGCGCCGCCGCCCGCGCCTCGTCCATCGTCAGCGGCGGCAACTCCCGCGCCCCCGCACGCAGCTCCGCGACCCGCTCCTGCGTCGACGCGGCTAGCTCGGCCGCCCACTCCGCGTCGCCCAGGCGGCCCAGCCGCGCCTCCAGAATCTCCCGGTCCGCCGCGTCATCGATCAAGCCCAGCGCGCCCCCACCGAGCTCCTCCGCCGCCTCGTCTCGCGCCACGACCAGCCGCAGCAGATATTCCTGCGGACCGTCGGCCACCCGTCGCCTCGTCGGCGCGGTCGGCTCGGCCATTGCGCCCGTGTCCTGCGTTCGCCGGTTGGGCTCGGAGCTCCCCGTGCGCGGCAGCGCCGACACCTCGACGCGCGCGAAGGCCGCAACGCGATTCAGATATGTGACGCGAATCACCGGGTCGGCGATCGTGTACCCCAGCGGCGCAAGATCGTTCGCGAAATCCGATCGCCCGCGTGCATCATCAAGGTTGTGCGTCTCGCGCCCGCGCTCGAACAACCAGTCGAGGAACGCCGGCGCGCCCTCCACCAGCTCGTTCCACAGCTGCGGGTCGCGGCGAATCAGGTCGTCGGGGTCACGCCCCTCGGGCAGCTGGATGATCCGGATGTCGGCGGCCAGCTGATCCTGCTGCCGAATGATCCCGCGCGGATCGATCACTACCTGGCTGCTCACGCCCATCCCTGCACGCGCCATGTCGATCCCGCGACGCGTCGCCGCCTGGCCCGCCGCGTCGGCGTCCAGCGCGAAGCGAATATCCCGAGTCAGCGGCTTCAGCACCGCCACCTGCGAGTCGGTCAGCGCCGTCCCCATTGAGGCCACCGTCTGCGCCGAGCCGTGCTCGTGCGCGCTGATCACGTCCGTGTAGCCCTCGACCACGATCACGTAGCCCGCGCTGCGAATCGCGTCACGCGCCAGGTCCAGCCCATAGAGCAGCGTGCGCTTCTCGAACAGCGGCGACTCGGGCGTGTTCACGTACTTCGCCGGCTCATCGATCAGCGTGCGTCCGCCGAAGCCCACGCACTCTCCGCGCGGATTGCGAATCGGGAACATCAGCCGGTCGCGGAAGCGGTCGCGCGGTCCCTGCTCGGTGACCACCACCAGACCCGCCCGCTCCAGCTCTTCGCTGCGGAAGCCGCGCGCGCTCAGATGTCTCAGCAGTCCGTCCGATTCGGGGCCGGCCACACCCAGCCCGAACTTCTGCACGCTGTCGCTGCTCAGGCCGCGCTGGGCCAGATATTCGCGCGCCGTGCGCCCCTCGGCCTGTTCGAGCTGTCGCCGCCACCACGCCAGCGCGGCCTCATTGGCTGCCAGCAAACGCTTGCGCGCGTCATCGCGCGCGGCCGCCTCCGGGCTGCGCGCCTCGAGCTGCACGCCGGCGCGCTGAGCCAGGCGCGTCAGCGCCTCGCGGAACTCGACGCTCTCGCGCTTCATCACCCAGCTGAAGACATCCCCACCCTCGCTGCACGCGCCGAAGCAGCGCCACGTCTGCCGCCGTGGGTCCACGACGAACGACGGCGTCTTCTCGATGTGGAACGGGCAGCGCGCCTTGAACGTCTGACCGCTGCGCTGCAGCGGCGTCGATTCACTCACCAGATCGACGATGTCGATCCGCGCCTTGATCTCGTCGGTTACCGACACCGGCTACGTCCGAACGGCTACGAGAAAAGGGGGCACACCCCAATGTTACCACGCATCGGCCGAGCCTCAGCATGGCTCAGGGGCCAACTTCGACGCGGATCAGGTTGTTGCTCTCGTTCGACTCCGCCGTCGTGTTGTTCGGGTCGAGCAGGATCACCACCGTCCCGCTGTGCGCGACCGATCCGGCCAGGATCTCGCTGTCGCGAGCGGCCAGCGGCGCCGCCGACGCTCCTCGCTCGATCGTCTCCAACACCACGCCGTCCTCTCCGACCACGTTGATCACGAAGTCGCCCGCGGCGCCCTCGCCTGCGTTCACCACCGTCAGCAGCGCGAAGCCGTCGTCGGTGAAGCGCGCCTCCAGGAACGCCAGGTCGGGCAGCTCCTCCGCCTCTGCTTCTGCCGGTTCGTCCTCTTCCATCTCCTCCTCCTCCTGCTGCTCCTGTTCCTCGCTTGCAGCGGTCGGCGACAGCACGATCTCAAACGTGTTGTTGGTCGAATCCTCATCGATGTCCGACTCCAGCACGATCAACGCCTCGGTCGATTCATCCACCACGACCTCCAACCGGATATTCGCGCGCTGATCCGGCTCCAGCGTCAGCAGCGCCGCGCTCAGCGCCAGCAGGCTCGCGTCGCGCGACCGGATCAGCGAGATATCGACCTCGACTCGCTCCGCCACCGAGCGCCCCGTGTTGATCACCGTGACCGAGAGCCCGTCCTCGTCCTGCCGCGCCGTCAGAATCGCCAGATCGGCCGACTCGCTCGCCGCGGATTCATCATCCTCCTGCATCTCATCCGACTGCTCGTCCTCCCTGAGCTCATCGTCGTCAGCGGGCGCGACCCCGCGCACCGTGATCCGGATCAGGTCCTCCAGCCGCCGCTGGTCGACCGTCAGCGCGACCAGCTGCAAGTCGTACGACCGCGCCTCGAAGAACCACGCCTCGACACCGCGCACCACCTCGCGATAGATGCCCGTCGCGCTCACATCAGGCGTCGCCGAATGCACCAGCTGCGAACGCCCAAACGACCCATCCGCCAGCACCGGTGTGACATAAAACAGCACGCTCGAGAGCGGCCCCGTGCCCGATGTCTCGATCTCCACGTCGAACGGCTGGTTCGTCCCCAGCTCGTACTCCGTCCCATCCGCGGGGCTCAGAATCCGCGCCGCCCCGCCGGCCGGCGGCGCCTGCTGAGTCGTCGCGCTCACCCCGCTCGACGCCTCTCCGCTCTGCGCTCCGCTCGTCACCGTCGCGCCGTCGCCGCTCGCGCTCGTGCTGGCCGCAGCCTGCCCGGCCCGCTGGCCGGCTTCCTGCGCCTGCGCCACCCGCGCCGTGTCGTCGGTCACGTCCACCCGCACCGCGATCTCCGTCTGCGTCCCGTCGATGTCCGTCACCACGATCCGCAGGTTCGCGAAGCCCAGCGCCTCCGGCTTCCAGAACAACACCGCCGTGTAGCGCCCCTGCTCGTTGTCGTAGACCGGTGTCGCCTGATTGACGATGATCCCCTCGACCAGCAGCGACACGATCGAGATCGGCGCCCCGCTGCGCGCCCGCACTTCAACCTCCAGCGGCTCGCCCAGCAGCACCGGCTGATCGTCGACCAGCGAAACCACCAGCGTTGTCAGGTCGCCCTCCGAGCCGCCCGAGAAGCGGCTCACCAGCAGCGCCGCGACGGCCACGATCACCCCCAGCGCGACCAGCACAATCAGGCTGCCGAGCCGGCTTCCCATGCCCTGCCCTCGCTCTCGCCGCGGCCATCGGCTCCGAGCGTCAGGCGGTGGCCGCCACCACTACGTAAGCACTCGCGCTTCGGCCTCTGCCACGTATTGGCGGGTCTTCTCGATCACGTCCGGCGTCACCGAGATCGAAGTGATTCCCCACTCGACCAGACGCTGCGCCAGGTCAGGATGTTCCGACGGACCTTGCCCGCAGACCGAGACCGTCACCCCGCAGCGGCGCGCCGTTTCGATCACATGCTGGATGGCGTAGAGCACCGCCGGGTCTCGCTCGTCGAACGTGTCCGCGAAGCGCTCCGAGTCGCGGTCGATCCCGAGCGTCAGCTGCGTCAGATCGTTCGAGCCGATCGACACCCCGTCGACCCCCTGCGCGATGAAGTCCTCCAGCAGCCAGACATTCGACGGCACCTCAACCATGATCCAGATCTTGAAACTGTCCGATCGCTTCAGCCCGTAGGCCTCGACCAGATCGATCACCTGCCGCAGCTCGCCGGTCGTGCGCACGAACGGGATCATCAGGTGCAGCCCCGGGTAATCCTCGCGCACCTCCTCCAGCGCCCGCAGCTCCAGCTCGAACAGGTCCGGCTCGCGCACGTAGCGCGCCGCCCCGCGATAGCCGATCATCGGATTCTCTTCGTGCGGCTCGTATTCCGCGCCGCCTTTGAGGTTGGCGTACTCGTTGGTCTTGAAATCCGTCGCGCGGTAGACCACCGGCCGTGGGTGGAACGCCGCCGCGATCGTCCGCAACCCCTCAGCCAGACGCTCCACGTATTCGTCCCCGCGCCCGCTGTTGAGGAACGAGCGGGGATGCTCGCCCATCCGCGCGATGATGAACTCCGCGCGCAGCAGCCCGACCCCGTCAACCGAGCGGTCCGCCACGCGCTGGGCGATATCCGGGTCGGCAAGATTGACATAAATCTTTGTCTGCGTGGCAGGCCCTTCGGTCAACACCTGCTCCTGCTGCCGACGCCACCACTCGATCAGTTCCTCCTGCGCGCCCTCGTAGACATGGCCCGCCGCTCCATCGACCGTCACCGTCAACTCCTCGGCCAGCGCCCGCGCGCCCGGCGCCCCGACGATGCAGGGCACGCCCAGCTCGCGACTGATGATCGCCGCGTGGCACGTGCGCCCGCCCTTCTCCGTGATGATCGCCGCCGCCCGCTTCATCGCCGGCACGAAGTCCGGCGTTGTCATCTCCGCGACCAGCACATCGCCCTCAACGATCATTCCTGTCTGCGACGGGTCGCTCACCACCCGCACCCGCCCCGCCGCCACGCCCGGGCTCGCCGGCGATCCGCTCAGCACCGGCTGAGCCGCCGGCGTGGGCGCCGCCTCGAGGTCCCCCGCCGGTCGCGCCAGCGTCGTGATCGGCCGTGTTTGCAGCAGGTAGAAGCGCCCCTCCGCCCAGCCCCACTCAATGTCCTGCGGCCCGCCGTAGTGACGCTCGATCCGTTTGCCGATAGTCGTCAGTTCGACCACCTGCGCGTCGCTCAGCTTGGGTCGTTCGCCCTCTGCGTCGCTCAGCGCCCGCCAGATGTTCGCCTCACCGCCGGCCCCGTTGGGGTTGCGAATCAGCATCCGGTCCTGCCGGAAGATCTGCCGATCCACGATCGCCTCGCTCGACTTGTCGACCTCGAAGTGATCCGGGCTGACCAGCCCCGCCACGACCGCCTCACCCAGTCCGAACGCCGCCTCGATCACCACTCGCTGCTGATCATTCGTGATCGGGTCGATCGTGAACATCACGCCCGACGTCTCCGACTGCACCATCCGCTGCACCGGCACCGCCAGGTCCACATCGACGTGACCCCAGCCCGCGTGCTCGCGGTAGAACACCGCCCGCGCCTCGAACAGCGACGCCCAGCAGCGCTGCACCGCGTCCACCACATCCGCCGCGCCCTCAACGTTGAGATACGTCGACTGCTGTCCCGCGAACGACGCTTCGGCCAGGTCTTCAGCCGTCGCCGACGAGCGCACCGCCACCGCGCCCTCACCCAGCTCCACGTACGACCGCTCGATCTCGCTGCGCAGCTGCGCTGGCATCTCCGCCTGCTCGATCGCCGCCCGGACCTTCCCGCTCACTCGCTGCAGCGCCTCGTCGTCCTCAACATCCAGCCCCTCAAGCATCGCCTCGATCTGGCCCTCGAGCCCCGTCGCAACGAGGAACGCGCGATACGCGCGGGTCGTCACCACGAATCCCGGCGGCACCGGGATCTGCGCCTGCGTCAGCTCGCCCAGATTCGCGCCCTTGCCGCCCACCAGCGGCACGGCGTCTCGGCCGACTTGGCTAAACCAGACGATCGACTTGTGTTCGAGTGCTGTGTCAAGGGTCATACCGTGTCCCGTCGGAGTCGCGCGCAAGATACCACCGCCTCAGCCGGCGGCTCTCAGACGGCTCATTATTCCGTCGAGCTGGCTTAGCCGACAGCCTTACGCACTACACCCGGCCACACCCCGCCTCACTCCACCGTCACCGTCTTCGCCAGATTGCGCGGCTGGTCGATATCTAGCCCTCGCGTCGCCGCCAGCTGGTAGGCCAGCAGCTGCACGACCGGGCTGAGGCTGAACGGCGAGAGCAGCGGCGGCGCGGCAGCCACCCCAATGAAATCGTCCGCCAGCTCGCTCAGCTCCTCGTCGCCCTCGTCGCCGATCGCGATCACCGGCGCCCCGCGCGCCCGCACCTGCTGGATCGCGCTCGTCATCTTGTCGAACAGCGGCCCGCGCGGCGCCAGCGCCACAACCGGGAACCCCTCGTCGAGTAGCGCGATCGGCCCGTGCTTCATCTCGCCCGCCGCGTAGCCCTCAGCATGCAGATACGAGATCTCCTTGCACTTCAGCGCCGCCTCCATCGCGATCGGGTACTCGATCCCGCGCCCCAGCACCAGCAGATTCGTCGCCCCCCGCAGCCGCGCCGCCACCGCCTCGCACGCCCCGCTCGCCGCCAGCCCCCGCTCCGTCAGCGACGGTGCGGTCAGCAGCGCCTCCAGCGCTTCGCTGAGCCCTGCGTCGCTCAGCCTGCCGCGCGCGCGCCCAATCCGGCAGGCGAGCAGATAGAGCGCCGCCAGCGAGGCCGTGAACGTCTTCGTCGAAGCCACGCCGATCTCCGGCCCGCAGCGCAGCTGAATCACGTGCTCCGCGATCCGCGTCGCCTCCGAGCCGGCTACGTTGCAGATCGCGATCTGCGGAGCCCGCCAGCGCTCCTGCACCTCCCGCATCGCCCCCAGCGTGTCGATCGTCTCGCCCGACTGCGTGATCGAAACCACCAGCACGCCCGGCCCCAGCAGCGGCTCCCGATAGCGAAACTCCGCCGCGTTATCGAAGTCCGCCGCCACCCCGCCGAGCTGCTCGATCCACACGCGTCCCACCATCGCCGCGTGCATCGACGTGCCCATCCCGATGATCAGCACCCGCGAGATCGCCCGCAGCAGGTCGTCCGAAATCGTCAGCTCGTCGGCTAGTGCTGTCGCCGGCGAGAGCCGCGCCCGCCCCCGAATCGTGTCCGAGAGCGCCCGCGGCTGCTCGTGAATCTCCTTCAGCATGAAGTGCCGATACGGCCCTTTCGCGACCGCCACCGGGTCCAGCCCCACCTCAACCGGCTCCGGCGCTCGCGCGGCTGCCCCGCCCGACGAGACCAACAGCCCGCCCGCCTCGATCGTCGCGATCTCGCCGTCCTCCAGGTGATGCACCCGAGTCGTGTGCGGCAACAGCGCCGCCAGATCGCTGGCCACGAACATCTCGCCCTCGCCGAAGCCCACCACGATCCCGCCCGCGCTCCCGCGCCGCGCCGCGTAGATCCGCCCTGGCTCCCGGCGCGATACCGCCACGATCGCGTTCGCCCCCGAGATCATCTCCAGCGTCTCCCGCAGCGCCGCCTCGAACGACTGCCCGCCCGCCAACGCCAGCGCGATCAGCTGCGGGATCACCTCGGTGTCCGTATCGCTCTCGCAGCTCACCCCTGCCCCGGCCAGACGCTCGCGCAGCTCCCGGTGGTTCTCCACGATCCCGTTCTGCACCACCACCACGTCCCCCGCCGCCGACGAGTGTGGATGCGCATTGCGGTCGCTCGGCGCGCCGTGCGTCGCCCAGCGCGTGTGCCCGATCCCGCTGGCGCCCGTCGGCATCTCGTCGATCGAGCCCCGCAGCGCCGACAGCTTGCCCTGACGCTTCAGCACGGCGATCACGCCGTCGCGATCCACCACCGCAATCCCCGCGCTGTCGTAACCGCGGTACTCGAGCCGCTGCAGACCCTCAAGCAGGATCGGCGCAGCCGCGCGCCGCCCGACATAGCCGATGATGCCGCACATGGTGTCCCCTGAGCGCCCCGCCAGTGCCTCAGCCGGCGCTCGTCCACGACCGGCCGTTGGAACGGGCCGGCTGCACGCTCGACGGGCCGCCTTCGGCATCCCCAAGCGACTCTACGAGGTCCGACAGCGTGTAGACAAACGAGACCGGTCGCCCCAGCCTCGCTTCCAGCTCCGCCGGCGTCGTGTCGTCGAGGAACTTCTTGCCGAAATAGTCCAGGCTGGCCCGCGGCAGGAACACCCGCTCGCCCAGCTCCCGACCCTCCAGCGCCGCCGCGAAGTTCGCCCCCGTCAGCAGCCCCGACACGTTCACCCGCGCTCCAAACAGCGTGTTCGGCACCGACACCACGTCGATCTGCATCCCCAACTGCGCGCCCGCTTCGGCGCCCACACGCGCCAGCGTCGGCGCGATCAGCGACCCACAGGCCAGCGTCACCCGCGCCGGCAGACGCTCCGGCAACGCGATCCGGCCCTCGCGCAATCGCCGCCGCAGCCGCCTCCAGTCATCCAGCAGCGTCCGCACCATCCCGATCCCGTTCTCCCACTGTGGGAAGCCGTCGTACCGCCCCGCCGAGGGAATCTGCGCTCCCGCGGTCAGATAGAACTCGTCCGATGGGAACACGACCGACTCCCCACGCGCCGCCCGCGCCGTCCGCTGCCACCCGCGCAGCTGCCGCACCACCCGCTTCGCCTCTGTCGGCGTGCAGGCCCGCATCCCGTCGTCGCCGATCCGCTCCTCGCCCTGGATGCTCGAGCCCACCGGCACCACGCCGATCGAGAGCACATTCGCGTGCTCCAGCAACTCTCCCACGGTCTGGTCTAGCGCCGCCCCGTTGTTCACGCCGGGGCACAGCACCACCTGCGTATGCGCCTCGATCCCTATCCCCTCCAGCCGCCGCAGCTGCTCGCGGATGTCCGGCGCCCGGCGGTTGCCCAGCATCCGCCGCCGCAATCCGATCGCCGTCGCGTGCACCGACACGTGCATCGGCGACAGCCGCTGCTCCTCCAGGCGCACCCAGTCGTCCTCGCTCAGGTTCGTCATGGTCACGAAGTTGCCGTGCAGGAACGACAGCCGGTAGTCGTCGTCCTTCACGTACAGCGGCTTGCGCAGCCCCTTCGGCAGGCCCTTGAGGAAGCAGAAGAAGCAGGTGTTGTTGCAAATCCGCGTGCCGTCGAACGCGTCGTCTTCGAACTCGATCCCCAACGGCTCGTCGATCGGCTTCTCGAACTCCACGATCCCCGGCTCGCCCTCGTGAATCACATCCAGCGCGACGAAGTCGTCCGTCGTCTGAAAGCGATAGTCGAGCTGGTCGCGCACCGCCGCGCCGTTGACGGCCAGCACGCGATCGCCCGGCTGCAGGCCCGCCTCCGCCGCGAGCGAGTCGGGCTCAACCGCCGCGATCGCGCCGCTGTTGCGTTCACGCCTGGGCATCGGCCAATTCGCCCCTGACAGGTGGGTCGCCTCTGACAATTGCGTCAGGCGGTCGTCGCGAGCTGCGCGCTGATCTGCTCGATCCGGTCGGCGACCGCCTCGATCGAGAAGTCGGGCGTCGACGCGCCCGCCGTCACGCCGACATCCTCGTGGCCGCGGAACCATTCGTCCTGCAGCTCTTCGGCCGTCTCCACGTGATACGTCTCAACGCCGTTCGCGCGCGACACCTCGGCGAGGTGCCGCGTGTTGGCGCTGTTGTAGCCGCCGACCACGATCATCAGGTCGACTTCCTCCGTCAGCTCCCGAGTCGCCGACTGCTGTGAAGTCGTCGCGTTGCAGAGCACATTGACCACGCGAATCTCGGTCAGCTGGTCGATTCGCTTCACCATCAGATTCGCCACGAACGCCGCGAAGCGCTCCGGCGTCAGCGTCGTCTGCGAAATCACGCCGATCTTGCTCGGCAGATAGTCCGGCAGACCCTCCAGCGATTCGTTCTCGATGATCATCCCGCGTCCCCGGCACCAGCCCAGCACGCCCTTCACTTCTGGGTGCGTCGGGTCGCCGAAGATGATCACCGCGAAGCCGCGCTCCGCCAGGTTCCGCGCCGCTCGCTGCGAGCGCGCCACGAACTGGCAGGTCGTGTCGATCACGTCGAAGCCCTGCGCCTCAATGTCACGCACGACCGTCTCGCCCACTCCGTGCGCAGTGATCGCCACCGTGGACGTGCTCACGCCATCGACGGTCCGTGATTCGTTGACCGCGATGCCTGTCTCTTCGAGCTGCCGCACGACCTGCGGGTTGTGCACCACCTGGCCGAGCGTCGTCACGAGGCGGCCTTCCGCGGCCGCATCCTGCATCATGTCCACCGCACGTCGAACACCGAAGCAGAAGCCCATATCGCGGGCACGGTGGATTCTCATTCGCGTATCCCCCCGTCGTCCGCCTCGGGCGACCCGGACCGCCGGATAGCTTCAAGATCGAGACCGGCGTAGACGCCACGATAGGCCTCCGGCAGCTGGGCGGCAATCTCGGCCATCAGACGCTCATGCGCCCGCGCCACATCTTGCCGACGGATCCGCGCCCCGCGCTTCAGCACAAACGGCTCCCCGGCCGACATTCGCACCGATTCCTTGCTCAGGATCGCCCGCCAGCCGCCACGCAGGTGCTCGCTGCCCCAAATCCCCACCGGTATCACCGGCGCGCCGCTGCGCAATGCCAGCAGCGCCGTGCCCGTCTGCCCCTCGATCATCGCCCCGGTGTTCGAGCGGTGGCCCTCGGGGAACATCCCCAGCGCCGCGCCCTCCGCGATCAGCCGCTCCGCCTCGCGCAGCGCTGCCCGGTCGCCCCGCCCCCGCCGAACCGGAAACCCCCCCGACAGCGCGAACAGATAGCCGATCACCGGCTCCTTCTGAAACAGCTCCACCTTCGACATGTAGCGCGGCGAGCGCGGGTAGATCGCCGACGCGATCATCGCCGGGTCAGCCGACGAGAGATGGTTCGACGCGATGATCACGCCCGTCTTCGGGATCCGCTCGAAGTTGCGCCACTCGCACTTAATCAGCCGCAGAAACACGAACCGCGCGACGTACCCCGCCACGACGAACCAGACCTGCGAGGCGTTCGGCATGCCCGTCATCCCGATCTGCTTCAGCGCCTGCGATTCGCCGAAGATCAGCCGCGTCAACAGCCGCGTCACCCAGCGGTAGACCCGCTTCCCTGGACCCATCTTCGTAGCCATCACAACCACCGCCTCAGCGCGCCGTCGCCGAATGCGCCACGTGCGGCAGCCGCTCCTGCACGATCTCGCAGACCCGATCGATCGCCTGCGCAAGCGTCAGCTCGCTCGTATCGAGCTCGATCGCGTCCGCCGCCGCGACCAGCGGCGAGATCGATCGGTTCCGATCGTGCTCGTCGCGCCGCCGTGTCTGCGCCAGCACTTCCCGCTCGCGTCCGATTCCAACTTCGCCCCGTTCCTCAGTCCGTCGCCGCGCCCGAACCTCGTCCGAAGCCGTCAAGAAGATCTTCACCGGGGCGTCGGGCAGCACGACCGTGCCGATGTCTCGCCCCACGACCACAAACGCGCCTGCGACCGTGGCTCGCTGTTGCAGCTTGACCAGCTCATGTCGGACCCCCGCGACCGCCGCAACCGTCGACACCGCCGCCTCGACATCCGGCGCCCGCAGATGCTCGGTGACGTTCTCTCCCTCGATCATCACCTGCACATCCGGGTTCGATGCATCGTCCCCCCGCCTCAGTTCGATTTCGGCGCCGTGCGCCAACGCCGCCAACCCGACTTCGTCGTCCAGCTCGACCCGCTCCCGAAACGCCAGCCAGGTCAGCGCGCGATACATAATCCCCGTATCGAACAGCCCCCAGCCCAGACGCGTCGCCAACGCCCGGCCCACCACTGTCTTCCCCGACGCCACAGGACCATCGATCGCCACCAGCGACGCAGGCTTAGTCATGCCCGAATCATAGTTCGGGGACTACGCCGGCCCAGCTTCAGTCAGTCCCGCCGCGCGACGCAGCAGCCGCACCTCGCGCGCCGACAACGGCCGGATCTCCCCCGTATCGAGCTCGCGCAGCAGGATCGGCCCAAAGCCCACCCGCCGCAGCCGCACCACCCGGTACCCGACCGCCTCGCAGAGCCGCCGCACCTCGCGATTGCGACCCGTCTGCAGCGTCAGCCGCAGCCACGAGGTCTGACCCGTCCGCATCGCGCGCCCGGGACGCTTCGAGCGCCGCGGCTTCGCACGCAGCAGCCCGTCCGCGGCCGGCACCCCCTCAAACATCCGATCCAGCGCCGCGTCGTCGGGCCGACCGATCAGCTCCACTAGGTACGTCCGCTGGATCTCGTGGCGCGGATGCAGCAACCCGTCGATTAGCGGCCCGTCGTTGCTGAGCAGCAGCAATCCCTCGCTGTCGCGGTCCAGACGCCCCACCGGTACGCAGCGACCCGCGTCCTCCGGCAGAAACTCGACCACACTGCGACGCCCCTGATCATCCCGCGCCGTCGAGACGACCCCGTGCGGCTTGTTCAGCGCGTAGTAGCGCAGCGCCTCAGCCGCCGGCAGCGGCGCCCCGTTCACCTCAATCCGCACCTCCGCCGCGTCCACCCGCACCGCGGGGTCCTGCACCAGCACTCCGTCGACCTGCACCTGCCCCGACATCACCAGTGCATCACACGCCCGCCGTGAGCCAATCCCCGCCCGCGCCATCGCCACCGCCAGCCGCACCGCGCTCACGCCTCTTCCTCGTCCCATGGATGCGGTGGCTCAGCCTCCGACGCCGCCCCGACCCGCGGCTCATTCGCTTCCGTCTGGACATAATCCAGCGACGTATCCCACGGCGGCGGCCCCTCCGGCAGCGGCGGCTCCTCCTCAGTCGCTCGCCCGCCCGGCGCCCAGCGACGCAGCAGCAGGGCCGCGATCAGACCCACCAGTCCCGCCGACACCACCATCCACGGATTCAACCCCCCGCCGGTCTCGAGCTCGCTCACCGGCAGCCCCGCCACCGGACCCGCTTCCGAAGGCTCCGGCGCCACATCCACCGCGCCGAGCGCCGGCGTCACCCGATCGCCCGCCGGCGTCGGCGTCTCATTCACCACCCAGACCCGCGGCGCCAGCGCCAACGACGCCCCCGCGGCCGGCGCGGGCAGCGCGCCGGTCCCATATTCCACCGAGTCGACCACCGTCCCATCCGGCCCAATCAGCTGCACCACGTCCCCGTCGTTGTTCAACCCGTTGCCGATTCTCCCCTCGAGCACCCGCACATCCCCCGCAGCGCCGCTCAGCGGGCCGGCAGCGAACACCACTCGCGCCCCGGCCTCGAGCGCGCCCCACAGCGCGCGAGTCGATCGCTCGTCGCCGATCCGCCACCCGCTCAGATCAACCGCCACGTCACCCTCGTTGAGCAGCTCCACCCATTCCGCCTCCCCCGCCAACGGCCGCGGCATGATCTCCACAATCCGAATCGTCCGCGACGATTCCGCCGACGCCTGCACCAGCGCCTCCGTCTCAGCCGCCACAACCGGCTTCACCACCGCTTCAGCGGACGCCGACGCAACCCATCTCGTCGTCGCTACCACAGCTCCCTCCGGCGAGCGCAGCTCAACTGGCGCCTCTAGATCGCCCGTTTCGATCTCCAGCTCAACCCCACCCTCGGCGGGAACTCGAAGACCGTTCAGCTCCACTTCACCCTCCCCATTCGCCAGCAACCAGCCATCGAGCCCCTCCTCCCACTCGCAGCGGTTCACGAGCTGCACGATCCCCTCCCCGCTCACCGCATCCAGCGTCGCCGACCCCAGCCCCAACACGATCGGCCGCTCGCCCGATCGCGCCTCAGCAACTTCAGCCTCACCAAACCGCAGCGGGACACCCGCCTCGCCAACCTCCCGCACCCCATGCGTCTCAACATCGCCCCACGAAACCGCATCGATCAGCTCACCGGCAGCATCGCGCAGCTCCAGCAGATCGCCACGATTCGCCAGGCCCCCGCCAATCGCAGCGTCCGCCAACACCTCGTCCCAATCACTCGCCGGCGCCCCGATCAGCGCCGAGCACGCAGCCGCAACGAGCAGCGTCTCGCCGACGCCGAGCACGCGATCCCCGAGCGCGTCACTGCTCGAGTTATCCGCCAGCGTCCACCCGTTCAGCTCCACACCAGCCTCCCCCAGATTCGTCAGCAACACCCACTCATACGACCGATCCTCCCGCCCCTGCCCCGCGTTGACCAACGCCGCCGTGATCTCGACCCCATGCCCGTCCGCGCCTGCAACCCGCGCCGTCCCCAACGATGCTGCCGCCGCCGCAATCAGGAGCGCCGCGACCGTCAGAACCGCGCCCAGCGCGACCCTACGACCGCACACTGGTCCACTGACGCACCACGATCCGCTGCTCCACCATCGTCGTCCGGATCACCCGCTCGCGCCGGCCCCCGCTCCTGACCAGCTCGACCGCCTTGCGGGCCAGCGCCGGCACGGCGTATCGCGCCGCCAGGTCCGCGAGCGCCGCCGTCGCCAACACCGTCGCTGCGCTCCGCAGCGCCGGTGCAAACGGCGCGAGATCCGCCCTCACCGCCGGCAGCAGCGTCATCACATCAGCCCCGCTGCGAATCTCCGTCGGCACCAGCGCGCGAGTCGAGGGCGGCGCGCCGCCCTGCAACGAGAACCCGCACGCATGGCAGAATTTGTCCGCATCGCCGACGAGTTCGGCGCAGTGGATGCACGCCTTCGTCATCGTTTCGAGTATATGCAGCCAAACCCACAGGTCGCCCTCCGCGGGTCCCCAGATCGCGAGTTATCGACAGTTCATCCCCCGCCGATCGCCGCCTCCACCGTCGCCGTCAGATCCACAGGCGCTCCGAGCCGCTCCAGCTCGATCCTGCCCGTCGCGATCGCCCGCAGCGTCTCGACCACAAACGTCGACTCCCGCGCCACGCCCGCCGCGCGGATTGCGTCGAAGTCGCCCCCAATCCGGTACCGGCAAACGCTCACCACCGCCCCCCGATCCAGCTCCGTCGTGACCCGCTGCAGCATCATCCCGCTCTCGCTCGCTCCGCCTGCGATCAGCTCCCGAATCACCTCCTGCCACGTCCCGATCGGCCCATCCGGCAGCGCCGGATGCAGATTCAGCATCGGCAGCGCCTCGCACAGCGCGTCCGTCGTGACCAGCATGTAGCCCGCCAGCACGGCCAGTTCGGGCCGGTACGGACCTATCCGAAGCAGCGCGTCATTGTCATAATCTCGACGCCAGGCCGCCAGCTCCCCCTGCGGATCCGAGACCGCGCCGCCAACCCGCCGGCGCCACGCCAACGAGCTGCTCGCGACCAGCGGTATCCCCGCTGCTTCCACATCGTCAAGAAACACGTCGGTGTTGGCCGACTGTCCACGCTCGCGATTGCAGAAGACGCAGACCACCTCGGCGTCGAGCCGGCCCTGCTCGATCGCCTCCAGCGCCGCCCGTAGCAGCAGACGCGAGCTCGTGCCCCGCGCCGACGCGAACCACGCGATCCGAAGCGTCACCCCGCCGGCTCGTCGGCCGACGCCTGCAGCTCCTCGATCCGCTGCTGCGCCCCATCAAGCAGCTCCTGCGCCCGTGCGCCGAGCGCGATCCCCTCGCCGTACGCCGTCACCATCGCATCGAGCGACAGCCCGCCCGCCTCCAGACGCTCGATCACCCGCTCCAGCTCCGACACCACCTGCTCAAACGGCAGCGCCGGATCGACTGCATCACACCTCGTAGCCGCTCTGTCAGTCATCGCTCACCCGCTCCACCGATTCCACCAGCGCACCGAGCCGACCGTCGTGCAGCCGAATCTGCACCCGCTCGCCGGTCGCAACGCCCGCCGCCGAGGCGATCACCGCCCCATCGGCGCGTGTGATCATCGCATACCCCCGCGCCATCGTCGCCGCCGGATCCAGCGCCCCGAGGCGACCCCTGGATGCTGCCAGCGAGGCCCCTCGCACGCTCATCGCCGCCGACACCATCCGCTCGACGCTCTGTAGCTGCCGATGCAGCCGAATCCGCAGCCCGCCCGGGTCGGGCGCCGCCATCGCCAGCCGCCCCTGCGACTCCGTCAGCCGCTGCTGCAGCCGCGCCGCCTGACTCTCCACGATCTGCGTGCCCGCCGCCACCCAGCTCCGCACCCGCGCCGCCTCTTCCGCGCGGTCCGGCGCGACCAGCTCGGCCGCCGCCGACGGTGTCGGCGCCCGAACATCCGCTACGAAGTCCGCGATCGTGAAATCGGTCTCGTGTCCCACCGCCGAGACCACCGGCATCGGCGACGCGAAGATCGCCCGCGCCACCGGCTCCTCGTTGTAGGCCCACAAATCCTCCGGCGACCCACCCCCGCGCGCCACGATCACCACATCCGGCGCGTCATTGCCCTCCAACCGCCCCAGCGCCCCCAGCGCCGCCGCGATCGACGACGCTGCGCCGTCGCCTTGCGTCAGACAAGGGCTCAGCACCAGCGTCGCCAGCGGCCAGCGCCGGCCCAACACCTGCTGCACGTCGTGCCAGACCGCTCCCGAAGCTGACGTCACGACGCCGATCCGTTGCGGATATCGCGGCAGCGACCGCTTGCGCTCCGGCGCGAACAGCCCCTCTGCCTCGAGCATCGCCCTCATCCGCTCGAACTCCGCCTGCAGCACGCCCGTGCCGCGCGGGCGCACCGTGTCCACGACCAGCTGCAGGTCGCCCCGATCCCGATAGATCCCCACCTGCCCGTGCGCCAGTACCTCGTCGCCCTGCTCGACACGCACCCCGCGGTTGCGCCCGCGGAAGAACACGCAGGACAGCGCCCCGCTCTCGTCTGCCAGCCGGAAATACATGTGCCCCGCGCCCGACTGGTTGAAGTTCCGCACCTCACCCTCAACCCACAGATCCTGCAGCAGCTCGTCGCCCTCCAGCAGCCCCGTGATGTACGACACGACCTCGCCGACCGGCCGCGACCGCGGAACCGCTCTCGGGGGCTCGGCTATCTGCGCCGGCTCAAGCGGCTGCGTGCTCTGGGCTGGCTGCTCCGGCTGTGCTGCAACGAACTCCAGCTGCTTCCGGCGCGCCGCGACGCGCAGCGCCGCGCGGCGGGCGTTCGCCCCGCGCGGCGCTCGGCGCGACACGACGCCGCCTCCGGCCCTAGCCGCCGCCGCCTAAGCCCGCTCCAGATATTGCCCGCTGCGCGTGTCGACCTTTACCGTGTCCCCTGGTCCCACGAACAGCGGCACGTTGATCGTCAGCCCCGTCTCCAGCGTCGCCTGCTTCGTCGCGCCCGTCGCCGTGTCGCCCTTCACCCCCGGGTCGCTGATCTCGACCCGCAGCGCCACCGCCGCCGGCAGCTCCACCGCGACCGCGTCCTCGCCCACGACCAGCACCTCGACCTCGGAGTTCTCCGGCATGTAATGCACCGCCTCGCCGACCACGTCCGGGCCCAACGGCTGCTGCTCGTATGACTCCGTGTTCATGAAATAGAACAGGTCCCCGTCGCGATACAGGTATTGCATCGTCTGGTGCTCGGTCCGAATCCGGCGGAACTTCGTGCCCGCCTGGAAGGTCCGCTCGATCGTGTGTCCGCCCCGCAAGTCGCGCAGCTTGATCCGCGCCTGCGCCGATCCGCGACCGACCTTGATGTGATCCCAGTCGACGATCTGGTACTGCGTCCCGTCCAGCTCGATCACGAAGCCCCGCTTCAGGTCACCGGTCGAAATCACTGCGAGCTCCCGTTCATGCGCAACTTCGGGGTCGCCGTGAACGACTCAAACCCCTCAGCAGTCAATACGCCCATGTCTTCGATTCGCACGCCGCCCCAGTCCGGCAGGTAGATGCCCGGCTCGATCGTCAGCACCGAGTCCGCCCCGAGCACATCCTCCGAAGTCTGACCGATGTACGGCGCCTCGTGAATCTGCAGCCCCACGCCATGCCCCAGCCCGTGCCCGAAGCGCTCCCCGTAGCCCGCCCAGTCGATCACGTCGAACGCGATCGCGTGTGCGTCCTTCGCGTTCATCCCCGGCTCGACCAGCTGCGCCGCCGCCTCATGCGCGGCCAGCACGATGTCATAGATCTCGGCGAACCGACCGTCCGGCTCGCCGATCACAAACGTCCGCGTCATGTCCGCGCAGTAGCCGTCGATCCGCACGCCCATGTCGATGATGATCGGCCTGCCCTCGCCCACCGCCACATCCCGCGGCCGCGCGTGCGGCCGCGCCCCCCACCTGCCCGAGGCCACGATCGTCTCGAACGCCAGGCCTTCGGCCCCGTGCGTCCGCGCGTACTGCTCGATCTCCCACGCCGTCCGCCGCTCCGTCCACTCCGGCTGGATCCGCTCTCGCGCGTAGCCAAACGCCTCGTCGGTCAGCGCCGCCGCCCGCCTCAGCAACTCCACTTCCCCGGCGTCCTTGTGCGCCCGCACCCGCTCGACCACGCCGATCGTCTGCACCAGCCCCGGACGCTGCGGGGGCGGCAGCTCCGCATTCGCCTCGCGTAACGCCTTGTGACCCGCCACGCTCAGCTCCGTCGCCTCGAAGCCCAGCTTGACCCGACCGATCGGCTTGCTGAACTCCTTCCACCAGTTCCCGAGCTTGCCCACGATCTCCACGACCTCGAACTCCGGCGCCTCAGCCGCCGCCTGCTCGACGTAACGGAAGTCCGTCGCCAGCCGCGCCTCATCCTGCCCAATCAGCAGCCAGCCGTTGGAGCCCGTGAACCCGCTGACGTAGCGGCGATTGTGCCCGCTCCCAATCAGCAGCGCGTCGATCTCGGCTTCCGCCAACGCCGCGCGGACCCGCTCCAGACGCTCGCTCATCGCCGCCCGCCCGGCATCACGACTTGGCTCGCTCCTGCAGCATCGGCACCAGCGCGTCCAGCGCCGCCAGATACCCGCGCCAGCCCAGCCCGCAGACCACGCCGTCCATCACCGCCGCCGTGACCAGATTCTGCCGAAACTCCTCGCGCGCGTGCACGTTGCTCAGATGCACTTCCATCTTGCCGCCGGGAAACGCCTCGATCGCGTCACGCAGCGCGTAGCCGTAGTGCGACAGCGCGCCCGGATTGATGATCAACCCCTCGGCGCTGCGCTCCTCCTGGATGAAATCGATGATCGCGCCCTCGTGATTCGAGTGATATGGGCGGATCGTCACGCCCCATTCCTCGGCCCGCTTGCGCACCAGCTCCTCGATCTCTGCGAGCGTCTGCGTCCCATAGATCTCCGGTTGTCGCTGGCCCAGAATGTTCAGATTCGGACCTGCAATCAGCAGAACCTTCATCCAGCCCCTCAACCCCCCCTGTCGGCCCCCCGCACGGCCGCGATGTCGACGGTTCCACGCGCGTCGGCGACCGCTCGTTGCGCCCGCCGCTCGCGCAGCAGCTCCGATATCCCGTCCAGGGCGTCTTCGATCGCGGCTCGCTTGCCGCGCTCGGTGACGTGCGTATACAGCTGCGTCGTCGAGACACTCGCGTGACCCAACAGCTCCTGAACGACGCGGAGATCGGCGCCTCCGTCGAGCATATGCGTGGCGAATGAGTGTCGCAACAGATGTGGATGCACGTCACGACCCAGCCCCGCCTCCGCTGCGTAGCGACGCACCCGCAGCTGCACCGCGCGCGACGACAGCCGCCTGCCGAAGCGGTTCAGCCACAGCCAGTGGTTCGCCTGCTCGCCCGCCAGCGCCGGCCGGCCGGCGTGCAGGTAGTCGCGCAGCGCCCGCTCCGCCGGGTCGCCCAGCAGCACCGCCCGCTCCTTCTCGCCCTTGCCCCGCACCACGAACAGCATCGCGTCGGCGTCGTAGTCGCCCACCCGCATGCCCGTCAGCTCGCTGACCCGCACCCCGCAGCTGTACAGCACCTCCAGCATCGCCCGGTCGCGCAGACCGCCCGGCGTCGACCGGTCCGGCGCCTCCAGCAGCGCGTCGATCTCGTGCAGCGCCAGCGACTTCGGCAGCTGCGCCGGCGTCTTCGGGGTCGAGGCCAGCTCCAGCGGGTCGGTCGGTAGCTGCCCCTCGCGATGCAGACGCCGCACGAACGACTTGATCGTGCTCGCCCGCCGCCGAATGCTCGCATCCGCCATCTCGGCCTCGCGCAGCGCCGCCAGATAGTCGCGGTAGTCCCGGCGCCCGAGCCCCGCCAGCTCGATCTCCCGCTCCGACAGCCAGCGCAGGAATTGCCCCAGGTCGGTCCGGTAGTTGCGCAGCGTGTGCGGCGAGAGCCCGCGCGTGACGCGCAGACGCTCCAGATACCCCTCGAGCATGAGGCCCGCTTCAACGCCGAGATTCGCCGGTACGGAAGTCACAGCAACGGCGCCCACGCGCCCACAACTCCGCCACTCTAGTCACACCCCGGCCGCACCCCCACCCCCCGCTTTACCCCCACGCAACCCTGATCCCCCCTCCCTCCGCTCTTGCCCCCACGCAACCCTGATCCCCCCTCCCTCCGCTTTTGCCCCCACGCAACCCTGATCCCCTCTCCCCCCGCTCTTGCCCCCACGCAACCGTGATCCCCCCTCCCTCCGCTTTTGCTCCCACGCAACCCTGATCCCCCCTCCCTCCGCTTTTGCCCCCACGCCACCCTGATCCCCTCTCCCCCCGCGGAGCGGGGGGAGATGTCACGGAGTGACAGAGGGGGGCCGCCAGCCGCTCAGCCTCGCCGCCCCCGCGTCGTCCCCCGCCGCGCCCCACCGCGCCGCCCCTTCGGCTCCGCCAACAGCTTCAGCGCCCGCTCCAGCTCGATCGTTTCCAGATCATCCCCCGGCTTCAGATTCCGGCGTTCCTCGCCCGCCTGCACATACGGCCCCCAGCGACCGGGACGTACCGTCACCTCCTCGCCGCTGTCCGGGTGCAGGCCCAACAGCTTCGGGAAACGCAGCCACTCGATCGCGTCCTCCAGCGTCACGTCGTCAAGCTCCATGTCCTTCGGCACCGACGAACGGCGCGGCTTCGCCGCTCCCCGCCCGCGCTTCGTCTCGCCCACCTGCACGAACGGCCCGAACCGGCCGTTCATCAGCCACACATCGTCGTCGTGCTCCGGGTGCCGCCCCAACAGCCGCGGCAGCTGCATCGCGTGCGCGAGCAGCTCGGTCGCCGCGCCCAGCGTCAAATCGGCCGGCGCCATCTCGGCCGGCAGCGGCGCGGTCCGGCTCGACTCGCCCGTCCCGTAGCGCAGAAACGCCGATCCTCCGCGCACCCGCACCTCAACCCGATCCGGATCCTCGCCGTCATCCGGCCTGATCAGCCGCAGGCCGTCGCCGCTCAGCTCCAGCGCCCAGAAGGGAATCGTGTCGATCTTCTCCGACACCCGCGTCTTCAGACCCGACTCCCCATCGCTGCCAAAGTAGAACCCTGACAGATGCTCGTCCGACTTCGCCTCGCCCGCCGCGATCTGGTCCAGCTGCGCCTCCATCTCGGCGGTGAACTCCGCGTTCACCAGGTCCGCGAAGTGCTCCGTCAGCAGGTCCGTCACCGCGAAGCCCAGGAACGTCGGGATCAGCGTCTGACCCTTGCGATTCGCATACTCCCGCTGCGTCAGCGTCCCGATCACCGCCGCGTACGTGCTCGGACGCCCCAGCCCGTCCTGCTCGAGCTTCCGCACCAGCGACGCCTCGGTGTACCGCGCCGGCGGCTGCGTCTCGTGTCCGCTTGGCTCCAGCGCCTCGATCTCCGCCGCCTCGCCCTCGGTCATCGGCGGCAGCACCGCATCGCCGTCGCCGCCCCCGCGCGGCGGCAGCACCGCGTACCAGCCCTCGAACAACACGACCTGTCCCGACGCGCTCATCTCCGCCGGGTCGTCGTCCGGGCGATCCGGCAGCGGCGCAGCGATCGTCACCGAGGTCCGCTCGACCCGCGCGCTCGACATCTGGCTCGCCAGCGTGCGCCGCCAGATCAGGTCGTAGAGCCGGTGTTCGTCCGCTTCGAGCACGCCGCGCAACGAGTCTGGAGTCCGCCGCACGTCGGTCGGCCGGATCGCCTCGTGCGCCTCCTGCGCGTTCCGCGAGCGTGTTCGGTATGTCCGCCGCTCGGCGTACTCCCCGCCAAACCGCTCCCGCACGAACTCCCCCGCCTGCGCCAACGCCTGCTCCGAGAGCGTCACCGAGTCCGTCCGCATGTACGTGATCAGCCCCACCCGCTCAGCCCCGGTGTCCTTGCCCTGATACAGCGCCTGCGCGATCCCCATCGTCCGCCGCGCGGCGAAGCCCAGCCGGTTCGAGGCGTCCTGCTGCAGCGTCGAGGTCGTGTACGGCGGTCGCGGGCGCAGCGACGCGCGCCGACGCTCCACATCCGTCACCCGCCAGCTCGCCGCCTCCAGTGACGGCGCGATCTCGGCCAGCGATGCCTGCGTCTCGTGTCGCTTGCCCGCCTCCTTGAGCAGCCCCGTCGCCGCGTCAAAGTCCGCCGTCGTTGACGCCAGCTGCCGGCCGCCCAGCGACGTGAGCTTGGCCCGCAGCGTCCCCTGCTCGACCCGGAACGTCGCCTCCGCGTCCCAGTACTCCGCCGTCACGAACGCCATCCGCTCGCGCTCCCGGGCCACCAGGAAGCTCAGCGCCACGCTCTGCACCCGGCCCGCCGACGTACCCTGCCCCAGCTTGCGCCACAGCACCGGCGACAGCGAGTAGCCGTACAGCCGGTCCAGAATCCGCCGCGACTCCTGCGCCTCGACCAGATTCAGATCGATCGCTCGCGGCTCCGCCAGCGCCTGCGTGATCGCCTCCCGCGTGATCTCGTGAAACACGATCCGCTCGTACGGCACCTTCGGCTCAAGCACCTCCAGCAGATGCCAGCCGATCGACTCTCCCTCGCGGTCCTCATCAGTCGCCAGCAGCACATGGTCAGCCGACTTCAGCTCCTTGCGCAGACGCGTCACATGCGCCCGGTTCTCGCGCGGCACGATGTAGTACGGCTCGAAGCCGTTGTCGACATCCACTGCGAAGTCCGCCCACGGCTTGCCCTTGATCGATGCCGGACGCTCCGCCGCCCGCCGCGGCAGATCGCGTATGTGTCCGAAGCACGCAGACACGACATAACCGTCGCCCAGAAACTGGCCGATCGTGTCCGCCTTGGCCCCCGACTCCACGATCACCAGCGTCTTCCCGCCGCGCGTCGAGGCCGGCGCGGCCCGGCGCCGCCCCTTCCCTCTCGTCGCACGGCGCCGCGGCTTAGCTTCGGACATAGAGCATTGGTCCCACCTGTCGCACCAGTCCCTTCAGCTCCAGCATCGCCAGAGCCGCGCTCACTTCGTTGGCTGGAATCGCCGCCGCTCGCGAGGCCTCATCCACATGCAGCGGCTCCGGCCCCAGCACCGTCAGCACTGCCGCCTGCGTCGGATCCTCCGGCAGCTGCTCGCTCAGCTCGATCTGCCGCTCCGCCTGCTCGATTTGCAGCTCCGACAATATGTCCGCGCCGCACGTCACCAGCTTGCCCAGACCGCGCTGCAAAATCAGGTTCGCGCCCTCGCTCTCCAGCGATGTGATCCGTCCCGGCACGGCGAACACCTCACGACCCTGATCCAGCGCAGACGTGACAGTGTGCCACGTCCCCGATTTCTTGCCCGCCTCGGTCACCAGCGTGCCCAGCGTCATCCCCGCCAGAATCCGGTTGCGACGCGGAAAATTGTCCGCCTTTGGCCGCGCTCCGAGCGGATACTCGGTCAGCACCGCGCCCGACCCACCGTCCACGATCCGCGCCGCGAGCTGCTTGTGCTCGGGCGGGTACAGCTTGTCGATCCCACCCGCCACCACCGCCACCGTCCGCCCCCCGTGCGCCAGCGCCGTCTCGTGCGCGATCCCGTCCACGCCGCGCGCCAGGCCGCTCACCACCGTCACCCCCGCCTGCGTGATCTCCGCTGTCAGCGACTCCGTCACCTGCCGCCCGTAGGCGCTCGGGCGGCGCGTCCCCACGATCGCGATCGACCACTCGTCGCGCTCCGCCAGCTCGCCGTAGATGTACAGCAGCGGCGGCGGATCGGCGATCTGCTTCAGCCGCTTCGGATATCTGTCGTCGTGCCAGCTGACCGCTCGAATCCCCGCGTCGTCCACCCGCGTGCGCTCCTCGCCCGGGCTGATCGTGTCTCGCGCCTCAGCCAGACGCTCCATCGACGCCGCGTCCAACCCCGCCTCACGCCAGCCCGCCCGGTCGCCGCGCCACGCCGCCTCAACCGACTCGAAGCGTTGCTCGAGCCCGCGCATCCGCACCGGGCCGATCCCCGACACGAAGCTGAATGCGATCCGGTAGGCGAGCTCATCAGGCACGGCGGCCTACATTACGCCTCGCTGCCACCTCTGTCACGCCCGCTCCCTTCGCCCGCCGCCGCCCCCTCCGGGTGCGGCCGCGCCCGCATCGCAACGATTCGTCGGCCATCCATCCGCTCCACCACCACCGATATCCCGTCGATCTGCACCCTGTCGCCCACCGTCGGGATCGTCCCCAGCCGATCGAACAGCAACCCCGCCACCGTGTCGTAATCGCCGTGTTCCACTTGACACCCCAGCAGCATCAGCGACGCCAGCGGCGCCCGCCCGTCCATCACCAGCTCCCCGTCGATCAGCTTCGCCGACTCGCTTGAGGCCGCCGCATCGTATTCGTCGTCGATCTCGCCCACGATCTCCTCGACCAGATCCTCCAGCGTGATCAGCCCGGCCGTGCCCCCGTACTCATCCAGCACGATCGCCATATGCACCCGCTCGCGACGGAAATCCGTCAGCAGGTCGTCAATCAGCTTCGACTCCGGCACCAGCATCGGCTCGCGCGCCAGCTGCGCCACTGTCTGCCCGGTCTCGTGCAGCAACGCCGCCATCACGTCCTTCGCGTACAGAATCCCGGTGATGTTGTCGACGCTGTCCTCGTAGATCGGCACGCGCGAGAAGCCCCGCTCGACCACGAACTCCGCTGACGCCTCGAGCGCGGTGTCCGCCAACAGCGCGCCGATATCCGGCCGCGGTGTCATCGCCTCTCGCACGATCCGGTCGCCGATGCTCATCACCCCGCGGATCATCGCCCGCTCTTCCGCCTCGATCCCCTCCTGACCGCGCTCCAGCACCACCTCGATATCCGTGGGGTCCGGCGCCAGCTCCTGCTGCGACGCTCCAATCCGTGTCAGCAGCCGCGACGGCGATTCCAGCACGACTGCCGGAATCCAGAACGTCGCGTCGAGCAGGTCGATCGTCGGCGCAAACCACATCGCAAACGCCTCCGGCCAGCGCGCCGCCAACCGCCGCGGCACCGACTGAATCAGCGCCGCCACGAATCCGCCCAGCGCCCCCGTCAGCACCACCACGCCCCATGAGAACCCGATCTCGCGGATCACGATGTAATAGACCGCCGTGAATCCCACCGCCACCGCCACCGTCCGCCCCACCGCGATCGAGCCCAGCGCCCGCTCGCGGTCCCGCGTGATCGCCTGCAGCCGCTGCGCGCGCGGATTTTCCGGCTGCCGGCTCGCCAGCAGCCGCGCCCGCGAGCGGCTCAGCGAGATCACCCCCGACTCCGCGATCGCCTCCAGCGCCAGCAGCACCACGCTCAGAATCAGAATCACCAGCGCAATGATCGAGCCGTCACTCATCAATCACCTCCTCTCCGCCCAGCCAGCCGACCCGCCAGCCGCGCCGGATGCCCCACCGCGTTCCCCCCTGCCGGCACATCCTTCGTCACCACCGCCCCCGCCCCCGTCCGCGCTCCGTCCCCGATCTCAATCGGCGCCACCAACAGCGTGTCGCTGCCGATGAACGCGTCCGCGCCGATCCGCGTCAGATGCTTCCGCTCCCCGTCGTAGTTGCAGGTGATCGCTCCCGCCCCAATGTTCGCTCGCGCCCCGACCTCCGCGTCGCCCACATAGGAGAAGTGCCCAACCTTCACGTCCGCGCCCAATCGCGCATTCTTCAGCTCCGCGTGAGTCCCGATCTGCACCCCCTCGCCCAGCTCGCAGCCCGCCCGGATCGTCGAGTACGGCCCCACCTCCACTCCGTCGCCAAGCCGCGATCCGCTAATCGTGCACGACTCCAGCACGCACTCCGACCCCACCACCACATCGCGCAGAATCACGTTCGGACCCACGCGTGAGCCGGGTCCCACGCACGTCCGACCGCGCAGCTGGCAGCCCGGCTCGATCACGGCCCCCGCCGCGATCTCCACGCCGGCATCGGCCCAGGTGCTCAACGGGTCGAGCAGCAGCGCGCCTGAGCTCTGTAGCCGTTCCAGCACGCGCCACCGCACCACACGCTCTGCCGCCGCCAAATCGACCGGCGTCTCAATGTTCAGCCGACCATCCGGCAGCGCCACCTCAACCGCCGCGAGCCGACCTTGCTCCGCCGCCTCCGCGATCACATCGGTCGCGTAGCGCTCACCGCCTCGGCACGCCGCCCGCTCCAGCGCCGCCCACAGCCAGCCCGCGTCGAAGCGGTAGACCCCCACATTCACTTCATCGATCGCCAGCTGCTCCGCCGTCGCATCCTTCGACTCGACGATTCCCAACACCCGCCCATCCTCAGCCCGCACAATCCGCCCCATCGCCGCCGGCTCCGCGACCCGCGCCACCAGCAGCGACGCCGACGCCCCGGATGCGGCGACCAACGGCGCAAGCTGATCCGCCGTCAGCAAGCCCAGGTCGCCGTTGATCACCAGCACATCCTCGGATCCCACCAGCGACCTCGCCGCCCCCACCGCATCCGCCGTCCCGGTTGCCTCAACCTGCTCCGCAAACCCAAGCGCCAGCCCCGCCGGCGCATGGTCCGCGATCCCCGACCGAATCTCTTCCCCGCGCTCCGCCGTCGGAACCACCACCACTGCCCGCCCCACCCCCGACTCCTTCAACGCATGCAGCACATGCCCCACCAGCGGCCGCCCTGCCAACGGCTGCAGCACCTTCGGCGTCCCCGAACCCATCCGCAGCCCACGCCCCGCCGCGAGCACGATCGCAGTCATCGCGGACGCGCCGTGTACGTCACCCGCCCCGCTCAGTTCGGATTCGTGGGGATCGTCGTCAGCCGACAAATCAGGCCCTCGGCCCCTTCGCGGCGATCCGACCGCGACTACGGTCGTCGTGGCGCGACGCTACCACGTTTCCCCCGTCCCTCGCGCCGCGCCCTCTCCCGCGCCCCCCGCGTCGCGCCCCCTCCCTCGCTCCCCCGCGTCGCGGGCGAGCTGCCGCAGGCTGAGCGGCTCCCGCCCCACCGGCCATCCCGCGATATAGTCGCAATCGAATCGGACCACACCATGCAAGCCCAACAAATCCGCGACACCTTCACCGACTTCTTCGTCGCCCGCGACCACCTGCGCGTCGCCAGCGCGCCCCTGACCGCCCCCGGCGACCCCACCCTCCTCTTCACCTCCGCCGGCATGGTCCCCTTCAAACCGTTCTTCCTCGGCGAGGCCCAGCCCCCGCACCACCGCCTCACCTCGATCCAGAAGTGCTTCCGAACCACCGACATCGACGAGGTCGGCGACGCCAGCCACCTCACGATGTTCGAGATGCTCGGTAACTTCTCGCTCGGTGACTACTTCAAGGCCGAAGCCCAGGCCTGGGCCTGGGAGCTCGTCACCGACGTCCTCGGCATCGACCCCAGGCTGCTCGTCGCCACCGTCTTCACCGACGACGACTTCGCCTACGACCAGTGGAAGAAAATCGGCCTGCCCGACTCCAGGATCTACCGCTACGGCGAGGACCAGGGCAACTTCTGGGCCGCCGGACCCACCGGCCCCTGCGGACCCTGCTCCGAGCTCCACTACGACATGCGGCCCGGCTACCGCGACGACGCCGGCCCCGCCGAAGCCAGCGAGAAATGGCTCGAAATCTGGAACCTCGTCTTCATGCAGTGGACCCGCTTCGACGACGGCCGCCGCGAAGACCTGCCCTCTCAGAGCATCGACACCGGAGCCGGCCTCGAACGCTGGGCCATGATGCTCCAGGGCAAATCGAACCTCTACGACACCGACCTCTTCGCCCCGCTGCTCGACTACCTCGGCGAACGTTGCTCGCTCGAATACGCCACCGCGACCGATCAGCAGCGCCGCGCCATGCGCGTCGTCGCCGAGCACGGCCGCGCCATGACCTTCCTGATCGCCGACGGCGCGATCCCCGGCAACGAGGGACGCGGCTACGTCCTCCGCCGCCTGATCCGGCGCGCGCTCTACCACGCCGACCAGCTCGGCCTCGAAGCCCCGATCCTCCCCAGCGTCGCCCAACAGGTCCGCGACGCCATGGGCAGCGGCTACCCCGAAGTCGTCGAACAACAGGCCCTCGTTGACCAGGTCCTCAACCAGGAGGAAGACCGCTTCCGCGAAACCCTCGCCACCGGACGGCTGCTGCTGGAGCAGCAGACGATCCCGCTGAAGCGCAGCTTCGCCGAGGTCACTGACGAGTTCATCGCCATCATGCCGGCCGATATCGTCTCGGCCGCCTGGCTCGGCGAGCTCGAATGGGCCGTCGACGACGTACCGATTCGCAACCGCACAATCGGCGACATCACCATCAACGAGGTGCAAGACCTGGCCCGTCAGGCGCTGAAAGGCACGATCCCGACCGATCAGGCGCTCGCCGCCGCCCGCGCCGCCACCGCGCGCATCTCGGGCGAGGAAGCCTTCGTCCTCTACGACACCTACGGCATCCCCCGTGAACTGACGCAAGCGGTCGCCGAAACCGCAGGTCTGACCCTCGACATCGAGGGATTCGAGGCCGCCCTCGCCGATCAGCAGGAGCGCGCACGCCAGGCCGCCAAATTCGGCAGCGACGCCGAGGCCGCCGCCTTCGCTGAGCTGGACCTCGCCTCGACCTTCTCCGGCTACCACGAGATCACAGCCGGCTCCCAAATCGCCGCGATCGTCCGCGACGGCGAGCCGGTCGCCCACGCCGCCACCGGTGACCAGGTCAGCGTCGTCCTCGACACCACGCCCTTCTACGCCGAAGGCGGTGGCCAGGTTGGCGACGCCGGCGCCATCACCGCCAACGGCGCACAGCTCGAAATCTCCGAGACCCGCGCCTTCGGCGACGTGATCGCCCACATCGGCAAAGTGACCGCCGGACAGTTCACCGTCGGCGACCAGGTCGAGGCCCACGTCGACCGCTCCCGACGCGCCGACACGACCCGCAACCACACCGCCACCCACCTGCTCCACGCTGCCCTCCGCAACGTGCTCGGCGAGCACGTCCGCCAGGCCGGCTCGCTCGTCGCGCCCGACCACCTGCGCTTCGACTACACCCAGTCCGAAGCGCCCACGCCCGAGCAACTCGCCGACGTCCAGCGCCTCGTCCGCAGCCGCATCCGCGAGAACCTCCCCGTTGAGACCCTCGAACTCCCCTACGCGCAGGCCCTCCAGCGCGGCGCGATGGCCATCTTCGGCGAGAAATACGCCACCGAGGTCCGCGTCGTCGAAATCTGCGACCCCGCCCCGCACGTCCACGATTGCTTCAGCAAGGAACTCTGCGGCGGTACCCACGCCCCCGCCACCGGCTTCGTCGGCGGCTTCCAGATCACCTCCGAAGGCTCAGTCGGCGCCGGCGTGCGGCGCATCGAAGCTCTCACCGGCGCCGCCGCCGAAGCCTGGGTCGAAACTCGCCTCAACACCCTCAACGATCTCGCCGGCTCTCTCCGCGCCACACCCGACACCCTGCCCGGCCGCGTCTCCCAGATGCGCGACGAACTCCAGACCCTCCGCCGCCGGCTCGCCGCCGTGGAGGCCCAGGCCGGCGCATCCGTCGCCGAGCAGCTTGCCGCCAACCCCACCGATATCGACGGCGTCGCGGTCGTCGCCGGGCGCGTCGATGTCGACTCCGCAGCCGCGCTGCGCAGCGCCGGCGACGAAGTCCGCCGGCGGCTCGACGAAGCGGTCATCGTGCTCGGCGCGGTCGCCAACGACCGACCGCTCTTCATCGCCATGATCACCCCCGGCCTCGTCGCCCGCGGGCTCCACGCCGGCCAACTGATCGGCGGCATCGCCCGCATCGCCGGCGGCGGCGGCGGCGGCAAGCCCGAAATGGCCCAGGCCGGCGGGCGCGACGCGACCGAGCTCGACGCCGCGCTCGCGGCCACCGCCGACGCCGTCCGCGCCCAGCTCGCCGACGGCTGAGCGCCCCAATGCCACCATCAGCGCAGCGCCGCTGCATCCTCGGCATCGACCCCGGTGAACGCTGGCTCGGCCTCGCCCGCGCCGCCGCCGACTCGCCGCTCGCCTTCCCGCTTGGCACCGTCGACCTCGACGCCGCCGACGACGGCGGGCTCGCAGCCATCCGCGCCTTGCTCGAAGGCGACGCCGTCGAGACCATCGTGGTCGGCGTCCCCCTCCGAGCCGACGGCGCAGAGGACGCGCAGGCCACCCGCTTCCGCCAGTTCGGCGAGCAGCTTGCGACCCAAATCGGCGCAATCTGCCACGCCCAGAGCGAACGCCACACCTCGCTCGACTTCCGCCCGCCCCCGCAACAACCATCACGCGGCAAGACCCGGCGCCCCCAACCCAGCACCCGCGAGCAACAGCGCCAGCAGCGCCGCGACTCCCACGCCCGCGCCGCCGCCCGCATCCTCCAGCGCTGGCTCGACCAACATCCCCCCAACCGCCGATGAACCGCTATCTGGCGCGCATCGTCCCGGCCGGCGCCGCGCTGCTCGCCGCGCTGATGCTCGTCGCTGCCGCGCTTGCCCTGCTCGACAGCCCCGACGCGATCTTCGGCGGCGCTGCGCTCGCCCCCACCAGCCGCGCCAGCTCGACGCCCGCCGGCGCAGTCGAGCTCCAGCCCGGCGACACCGCGGACCAGATCGCCCAGCGCCTCCACGCCGCCGGCGTCATCGACTCCCCGCGGCGCTGGACCACGATCGTCCAGCTACTCGGCTGGGAAGAGCATCTCGAAGTCGGCAGCTACACCTTCGAGGCCGGCCTGACCAGCTACGAAATCGCCCGCCGCATCCACACCGGCGAGCGCACCCCGCTGCGCGTCACCTTCCCCGAGGGCCTGCGCCTCGAACAGATCGGCGAACTGCTCGAAGCCGAAGGCGTCGTCGCCGCCGCCGACTTCTCAGCTGCGTTGAGCCGCCCGCAGAACAGCGCCGGCACGCTCGCCGCTTCCCGCCCGCCCGGCGTCGGGCTCGAGGGCTACCTCTTCGCCGCCACCTACGACTTCCCGCTCGGCGTCAGCGCCGACCAGGTCGTCCGCCTGATGCTCGAGCGCTTCGACGCCGTCGTCACCCCCCAACTGCTCGACGCCGTCGTCAACTCGGGACGTACCCTGCATGAGGTGCTCACGGTCGCCTCGATCGTCGAGCGCGAGGCCGCCGTCAACGAGGAGCGACCGATCATCGCCGCCGTGCTCTGGAACCGCATCGAGCTGCAAATGCCCCTCCAGGTCGACCCGACCGTGCAGTACGCCGTCGCCGGCAACCCCGCCGCGGTCGCGCTGCACGGCTGGTGGAAGGCCGAGCTGACCCGCGAAGACCTCGCCTCGACCTCCCCCTGGAACACCTACACCACCGCGGGCCTGCCGCCGACGCCGATCGCCGCGCCCGGCGAGGCCTCGCTGCGCGCCGCGCTCGCCCCAGCCGACGTGGCGTTCCTCTTCTTCGTCGCCCGCGGCGACGGCACGCACGCCTTCGCCGACACCCTCGCCGAGCACGAGGCGAACGTCGAACGCTGGAGCTCCCGATGACCGCCCGCGTCGGCGTGATCGGACGCCCGATCGCGCACAGCATCTCGCCGCGCTTCCAGCAGCCCGCGTTCGACGCGCTCGGTCTCGACGCCCGCTATGAGGCCTGGGATGTCGCGCCCGACCAGCTTCAGACGTTCGTCGACGGTCTGCGCGACGCCGACGCGCTCGGCGCAAACGTCACGATCCCCTACAAGGAAGCCGTCGTGCGCCACGTCGACGGCCTGCACCAGACCGCCCGCTTCGTCGGCGCCGTCAACACGATCATCAACAACGAGGGCCACCTGCAGGGCTATAACACCGACGTCACCGGCTTCCAGCGCTCGCTCGCCGAGGCCGGCTGCGACCCGGCCGGCGCGCACATCGTGCTCTGGGGCGCGGGTGGCGCGGCGCGCGCCGTCGCCTGGGCGCTGATCTGGCGCGGCGCTGAGGCGCTCACGATCGTCAACCGCACCGCCGTCCGTGCCGGACGCCTGCGCCACGACCTCTCCTCGGCCTCGGCTGGCGTCCGCCTACGCGCGATCGGCGCCGACGCGGATGAAGTGCCCGACGCCCTCGCCGCCGCCGACATCGTCGTGCAGTGCACCTCCGTCGGCCTGCGCGGCAGCCCCACCGAGGGACGACTGCCTTTCGACATCGCCCAGCTCCGTCCCGGCGCGTTTGTCGCCGATCTGATCGCCAACCCGCGCGAAACGGCGCTCGTGCGGGCCGCCTGCGCGGCCGGCCACCCTGCCATCGGCGGTCTGCCGATGCTCGTGTATCAGGGCGCAGCCGCCTTCGAACTCTGGACCGAGCAGGCCGCCCCGACCGAGCTCATGCTCGCCGCAGCCGACGCGGCGATGGCCGAGGTGGGCGCATGAGCGAGGGCGTCACGATCGGCTTCATCCTCGTGGCGCTGTTCTTCGCCGGCGTCGGCCTGCTGCTCTTCAAGGAAGCCCGCACCCACCGCTTCTGGCGCCAGCTCGTCGCCGACAACGACCTCGATGCGATCCGCGGCATCCTCGACCAGGAGATCGACCACTGGAAGACGCAGCGGCCGCCCAAAGACATCAGCGCCGTCGTCTGGGCCGGCGTCCAGGGCATGGACCTGGTCACCGCCTCCGCCCACTACGTCCGCGTCAGCACCTCCGCCGACCCCGAGTTCGGCGCCGTTGACGGCGTCCGTCAGCAGATCGCCACCTCGCTCGACACCGCCCACTCGGTCGCCCTGCGCCTCGTCGAGATGATCTTCTACGACGTGCCCAACTTCCGTCCCGCCCATGTCCGCGTCGATGTCTACACCACCTTCCGCGACGAATCCGGCGCAGCCCGGGCCCGCCCGATCCTCTGCATCCAGGCCGACCGCGCCAACGCCCTCAGCATCGACTGGAGCCAACCCCCGCATCGCCTCGCCGCCGAGTTCAACACCCTCGCCAACCGCGCCCCCAACGGCGAACCGCGCCCGATCAAACTCCCTGATGACAATCCCAACGGCCTCGAAGAAGAATCCCCAACCCCCACCACCCCCCAGGAATGCTCGAAGTAACTTTCCCCCGCTCCCGCGGGTGAAGATGCCGCCCTGGAATCGCCCCCCGAACAGCCCGATCCAATCGCTCCCCCCGAGGGGGAGCTGTCGCGCAGCGACTGAGGGGGAGGCTCCCAGCCGCGCCAACCTGGGCCGCCGCACGGCCTCCCCCTCCGCCTTCGGCAGCTCCCATTCGCGGCGAGCCATCTCCGAGTGAGCGCTACCGATGTCCCCCCACTCTGCGGGTGAAGACGCCGCCCGGATCCCCTCTCTCCCCGGTCGGCCACAAGGAGTGGCCGACCGAATCCGGGGATCGCCCGACCGAATCCGGGGATCGCCCGACCGAATCCGGGGATCGCCCGCTTTGCGCGTACAGACGCCGCCCCGATCCCCTCTCTCCCCGGTCGGCCACAAGGAGTGGCCGACCGAATCCGGGGATCCGCCCACCGAATCCCACCCCCCCACTCCCGTGCTACCCTCATCATAGAACAGGAGTGCTACACACAATGCCCACATCCCCACAACGCCGCCGCAGAATCCTCCACGCCCACGAACTCCGCCAGGCCGGCCAATCCCTCCGCCAGATCGCCACCGCCTTGGGCGTCTCCCACGCCACCATCCACGCCGACCTCAAGCTCCTGGAAACCGACTGGTCCGGCATCGCCGAACAAACCGCCGACGACTTCCTCTTCGAGCACGTCACCCTGCTCCGCCGCCACGTCCACCGACTCCTCCAAGAAGACCCCAACAAACCCCTCGAAGCCTTCTCCTTCCTCACCGACGGCGGCAAAGTCACCCCACTGCTGCCCCACACCGCCCCCGCCCAGATCGCCCGCCTCCACGAAGTGCACCACCGCGCCATCGCCACCGCCCTGCGCGAATACCGCCTGATCCTCCGCGAGCTCCGCCCTGCCGCCAAAGCCCGCGCCCTGGCCGACGCCGAGGCCGAAGCCTTCGATTACCCCGACGACCAACTGCTCGACGCCCCGCGACCCAAAGCTCTCCCCGATCCCGCCAAGACCCAACCAAAGCTGAACGAACCCGACCATCTCCGACCAGCCGGCCCACCAACCTTCGAGCCAGCCCAAACCCCCGAACAGCGCGAACGCACCACCCTCTCGATCATCGGCGACTACGAACGCAGCAAGACGAAATCAACCAATCCTGACCAACCCCAACCACCCCGACCAGATACACAACCACTGAAAGCGGCGGCCTCTAAAACTCCCCCGGATACCCCAGCCACCGAGCCCCCCGAACCCACCGAGACACCCGAAACCGACGCCGAACTCGAAGCCCGCATGCACGCCCAGCTCGACATCCTCGAACAAGCCGCCCTCAAACGCTTCCCCGAACTCGCCCAAACCGACTAAGGGCGACCTGGCAGGGTGCTGAGAGGTCACCGCGTCCGCTCTTTCTCTCCCCCCGCTGCGCGGGGGGAGATGTCACGAAGTGACAGAGGGGGGCCCCGCCCCGCCTGTCCAGATGGCGCCACACTGTTGAGCCTGGGACGCGGACCCGCCTCTGCCTTCGTCATCTCCTTTCGCGGAGCGGGGCGGGCAAAGAGCGTCCGCGAACCGATTTCTTCAACCCCCTGCGAGTACGCTTGGGCCAGCGCGTCAGGAGCGGGAAGTGCCCCACTTCCGCTGGCTCACCGCCGGCGAATCTCATGGCCCCGGGCTGACCGTCATCATCGACGGCGTGCCCGCCGGCATGCACCTCTCTGAGGCCCAGATCCGCGTCCAGTTGGCCCGCCGCCAGAAGGGCTACGGGCGCGGCGGGCGGATGAAGATCGAGACCGACTACGCCCACATCCGCTCCGGCGTGCGCCAGGGCCGCACAATCGGCTCACCGATCTCGCTCTGGATCGAGAACCGCGACTACTCGACCGGGGGCGGCCCCGACAAGCGGCCCTGGCTCGAGACGATGTCGCTCGACGCGGTCGATCCACCGCCCACCCGCGTCACCCGCGTCCGGCCGGGCCACGCCGACCTTTCGGCATCGCTCAAGTACGGCTACGACGATGTGCGCGACTCGCTCGAGCGCGCCAGCGCCCGCGAGAGCGCCGCGCGCGTCGCCGCCGCCGGCGTCGCCCGCGTGTTCTGCGCCGAGCTCGGCTGCGACTTCTTCAGCCACGTCGTGCAGATCGGCGACGTGGTCTCCCCGACCGAACCACCGATCGACTGGGAGGCCGTCGAAGCCTCACCCGTGCGCTGCGCCGACCCCGCCTCCGCCGAGGCGATGATCGACGCGATCAACGCGGCCAAGCGCGACGGCGACACGCTCGGCGGCGTCGTGCAAGCGCGCGTCACCGGCGTGCCCTTCGGGCTCGGCTCGCATGTCCAGTGGGACCGCAAGCTCTCCGGCCGCATCGGCCAGGCGATCCTCAGCATGAACGCGTTCAAGGGCGTCGAGATCGGCGACGGCTTCTCCGGCGCCGGCGATCGCGGCGCGGCATTCCACGATGTCGTGCTCCCCCAGGACGCCTGGACTGACCGCCCGTGGCGACGCCGGACCAACCATGCCGGAGGCATCGAGGGCGGCATCTCGAACGGTGAGGAGATCGTCGTCCGCGTAGCGGTCAAACCGATCGCCACCCTCGCGCACCCCTTGCCCTCCGCCGATCTCGACTCCGGCGAGCGCGTCGAGGCCCACTACGAACGCTCCGATGTCTGCGTCGTGCCCGCCGCCGGCGTGATCGTCGAAGCGATGCTCGCGCTCGTCCTCGCCGACGCCCTGCTCGAAAAATTCGGCGGCGACCGCCTCTCAGAAACCCGCGACAACATGCAACGCTTCCTCGAAACCACGTATCCCCGAGAGACCGTATGAGCGAATCAGCCCCTGAACTGGCCTCCGATCTGCGCCGGATCGTGCTGATCGGCTTCAGCGCGACCGGGAAGTCGGTGCTCGCGCCCTACATCGCCGAGCGCCTCGGCTGGCGCGCGATCGACCTCGACCACGAGATCGAGCGCGAGGCCGGCCGCTCGATCCCTGCAATCTTCGAGCAGGACGGTGAAGCCGGCTTCCGTGCCCGCGAACGCGCCGCCGCCCGTGAGGCCGCGCAGGTCGAAGGGGCCGTGATCGCGACCGGCGGCGGCCTCTGGCTCGATCCCGCCAACCGCGCCGAGCTGGCCACCGGCGGCTTCGTGGTCACGCTCGAGGCCCGGCCCACCACGATCCTCGCGCGCTACGCCGAGACCGAGCAGGCCCGCACCGAGGTCCGTCCGCTGCTGGCCGGCGTCGACCCGCGCCGCCGCGTCGAGACGCTCAAGGCGCAGCGCCAGCCCTTCTACGCCCTCGCCGACCTGACCATCCACACCGACGAGCTCGAGATCGGCGAACTGGTCGATGAGATCGTCGCCGCCGTCGAGCGCGGCGCCGCCCGCACGCTCGCCTCCGACAGCCGCCTGCGCGCGATGCGCGAGGGGCCCGGCATCGATCCCCCGCTCGTCGCCGACTTCGGCCCCGATGTCGCCTGCATCGTCGACGCCGGCTCGAGTCGCTACCCCGTCTACACCGCGTGGGACCTGCTGCAGCGGATCGGCGACATCTTCGATCGGCTCAACCTCTCGCGCCGCACCTTCCTGATCGCCGACGGCGCGATCCTCGACAGCCACGCCGAGACCGCGGCGCTCGCGCTCCGAGCCAGCGGACGACAGGTCTTCACCTGGCGCGTCGCGCCCGGCGAGGCGAGCAAATCGCTCGACTGCCTGGCCGAGATCTACGACTGGCTGGCGAGCCACCGCGCCGAGCGCTCCGACACGATCCTCGCGGTCGGCGGCGGCGTCACGACCGACCTCGCCGGGGCCGCCGCCGCCACCTACCTGCGCGGCATGCCGATGGTCCACGCTCCCACCACGATGCTTGGGATGGTCGACGCCTCGATCGGCGGCAAGGTCGCGATCGACCTGCCCGCCGGCAAGAACCTGGTCGGCGCCTTCTACCAGCCCCGCGCCGTCGTCGCCGACCTCTCGACCCTCGTCACGCTGCCAAAGCGCGAGCTGCGCTCCGGCTACGCCGAGGTGATCAAGCACGCCCTGATCCGCGACCCGCAGATGCTCACCCACCTCGAGACGCACGCCCAGCTGCTGCTCGATCCCGCCGGCGCGCGCCACGACGCGGCCAGGGCGGCGACGATCCTCGACACGATCACCGCCAACCAGCGGATCAAGGCCACCGTCGTCTCAGCCGACGAGCGCGAGGCCGACGAGCGCGCGGTGCTCAACTACGGCCACACGATCGGCCACGCGATCGAGGCGGTGACCGGCTTCCGCGATCTGCTGCACGGCGAGGCCGTCGCGATCGGGCTGATCGCGGCCGCGGAAATCGCGCAATCGATGGACCTGATCGACGAGTCGCTGGTCACCCGCCACCGCTCGCTGCTGGAGCGGTTCGGCTTGCCCGTGCGAAGTCCCTCGCCGCTCCAGACCGCCGACCTCATCGAGGCGATGTCACGCGACAAGAAGGTCGTCGGCGGCCGTCAGCGCTGGGTGCTGCTGGAGAGCGCCGGCGTGGCCGTGGTGCGCGACGATGTCCCGCACAGCATGGTGCTCGACGCGATCGAGATGGTCGCGGCGCCGACCGCCTGATGACCCGAACCGGCGTCAACGTCCGGCTCATCGCGCGGATCTACGGGCGCGTCCAGATGGTCGGCTTCCGCGTCTTCGCCGAACAGGTCGTGGCCCAGATCGAGCGCACCGAACAGGCCCAAATCACCGGCTGGATCCGCAACCTGCCCGACGGCTCGACCGTCGAGGCGGTGGCCGAGGGCCCGCGCGCATCGCTCGATCAGCTGCTCGACGAACTGCGGATCGGGCCGCCGATGGCGATGGTCCGCCAGGTCGACACGGAGTGGAGCGACGCCCAGGGCAATCTCGAACCGTTCGAGCTGAGCTACTAGCAGAGGCTGTCGCACAAACGGCTTGGGTAGGGATGGTGGTCCTAGCCTGAGCGGGTGGACGGATCCGGGAGAGAGGGGCGGGCTCGTGAGCCAGCGTTACTTGCCGTGTGAGCGTGAGCAGCAGTACCTGATGCCGGTGAGCCTGAGCGATTGGCTGCCCGAGGACCACTTGGCCTGGTTCGTGTTGGAGGCGGTTGAGCAGTTGGACCTGTCGGCGTTTCATGCCGCCTACCGCGACGATGGCTGGGGACGCCAGGCCTACGACCCGGCGATGATGTTGGCGCTGCTGCTCTACGCCTACTGCGAGGGCGAGCGTTCGAGCCGGCGGATCGAGCGGCGTTGCCGGGAAGACATCGTCTTCCGCGTGCTGAGCGCCAACCAGCAGCCCGACCACGCCACGATCTGCCGCTTCCGGCAACGCCACGAGCAGGCGCTGGCGGGACTGTTCGTCGAGGTGCTGCGACTCTGCGCCGAAGCGGGCTTGGTGCGGGCCGGGCTGCTGGCGCTGGACGGGACCAAGCTGCGCGCCGACGCGAGTCGTGAGCGCAACCGCACGGCGGCGCAGTTGGAGGCCGAAGTCGAGCGCATGCTGGCCGAAGCGGAGCGGGTGGACGCCGAGGAGCAGGCGGGCGCGGGCAGGGAGCAGAGCGACGCGTTGCCGCCCGCGCTGCGCAACCGGTCGCAGCGCCTGGCGCGGCTGCGTGAGGCGCAGGCGCGCTTGGCGGCGCGCGAGCAGGCACGGCAGGATGCCTACGAGGCGCGGCTGCGAGATCGCGAGCAGAAGGATGCGCGCGGACGCCAGCCGAAGCGACCAACGCCCGACCCGGAGACGAAGGTCAACCTGAGCGACCCGGACAGCCGGGTCGTGCGTGACTACTGGGGCCACTACCAGGGCTACAACGTGCAGGCGATGGCGACCCGCGAGCAAGTCATCGTGGCAGCCGAGCTGACCCGCGCGGCGACCGATGTGCAGGAACTGGGGCCAATGCTCGAGGCGACGCAGCGCAATCTGGAGGCGCTGGGTCATGCGCCGATCGGGATCCTGCTGGCCGACGCCGGCTACTACTCCGACGCCAATGTCCGGTCGCTGGCCGAGGCTGGTCCCGAGCTGTTGATCGCCAGTCGCAACGACCGCAACCGGCGCGCCGCCGGCGCAGCCCCGCACGGGCGCATCCCGGCCGGACTCTCAACACGCGAGCGGATGCGCCGCAAGCTGACGACGCAGCGTGGCCGCCGGCTCTACGAACAGCGGCGCTGGATGATCGAGCCGGTCTTCGGCGATGTCAAAGAGAACCGCGGCATCCGCCGCTTCCAGCGCCGCGGCTTCGACGCCTGCGCCAGCGAGTGGAAACTGATCGCCGCCACCCACAACCTGCGCAAGCTCTACCGCCACAGGCAGACCCAACCCGCGCCCCGGCCGTCCGGCCGCCCCTCACCGAGGCCCCGCCCACGTTCTTGCCGACCCCGTCTGACCGAACGCGGCCAACATCGAATCGCCCACTCCCGGTGTCAAAGGAGATCTGGCAACGGACAACCCCGCGACGCCTGACCACCACCCCCACCGTCGCCAGACTCTATGCGACAGCCTCAGCAGGCTGCTGAAAAAGTCATCGCGTCCGCTCTTTCTCTCCCCCCGCAGCGCGGGGGGAGATGTCCCGTAGGGACAGAGGGGGGCGCGGCCGTGCCGGACCAGATACGCCACGCCGTTGCGTCGGGGCCGCAGACCCCCTCTGCCTTTGGCATCTCCCCCCGCAGAGCGGGGGGAGAGAGGCGAGCGCCAACAGGCAAACTCTTTCAGCAGCCTGCTAGGGCCCTGCTGAGCAGCTAGTCGGCGGCGGCCGGCACGGCGCTGCGGCGCTGGACGCGGATCGGGAACTGCTTGAGGCCGCGCAGCACGATGTTCTGCTTGTACTGCGGCGCAGTGCGCCCAACCTGGATGTCGTCGAACCGCTCGAGCAGGACCTCGAACGCGATCTTGCTCTCGAGCCGCGCCAGCGGCGCTCCGAGGCAGTGGTGGATGCCGCGCCCGAACGAGATATTGCCGACGTTCTCACGCGTCACGTCGAGCTCCTCGGGCCGCTCGAACTCCTCGGGGTCGCGGTTCGCTCCGCCGATCAGCAGCATCGTCCGGGAGCGGGCCTTTGCCACCTTGTCGCCCAGCTCGACATCCTCGAGCGCGGTCCGCATGTCAACCTGCACCGGCGAGTCATAGCGCAGCAGCTCCTCGATCGCGCCGGGGATCAGCTCCGGCTGTTCGCGCAGAATCTGGAGCTGCTCGGGGTGCGCCAACAGCGCGCGCATCCCGTTGCCGATCAGGTTGGTGGTGGTCTCGTTGCCGGCCACGAGCAGCAGCCGCAGTGTCACCTGCATCTCGTCGGTCGTGAGCCGCTCGCCGTCTTCCTCGGCCTCGATCAGCTTCGAGACGAGGTCGTCGCGCATGTCGTCGCGCCGTCGGTCGATGATCTTCGAGAAGTACTCCTCGAAGATGTCGGCGGTCTCCAGCACCACCTTGCCCTCTTCGGGCGACAGATTCGGCTCGAGCACCCGCGCGAAGTTGTCCGACCAGACCTTGAAACTCGTCCGGTCCTCCGCCGGGACGCCGATCATCTCTGCGATCACGATCGTCGGCAGCCCGACCGCCAGCGTCTCCATCAGGTCGAACTCGTTCTGACCCTCGACTTCGTCGAGCAGCTCGTTGGCGGTGGCGCGGACGTGCTCTTCCATCTTGGCGATCTGGCGTGGCGTGAAGGCGCGGTTGATCAAGCCGCGCAGGCGGGTGTGGTCGGGCGGATCGAGGCTGAGGATCGAGGGCGTCAGCTCGCCGCGCGTGCCCTCGCTGCGGACACCGCTCGGTTCGCCCTTGCGCTGGTCGTTGCTGAAACGCTTGTAGTCGCGCAAGATCGCGTCGACGTCCTCGTAGCGCGAGAGCACCAGCGCACCGGTCAGCGGACTGTGGTGGTAGGGGTCCTTCTCGCGCAGCTTGCGGTAGGTGGGATAGGGGTCGTCGACGAAGCCCTCTGAGAGCGGGTTCCATACGACGCCGCTCTGGAGCCATTCCTGGGCAAGCCGCGCCCGGATGTAAAACGGCGCGATCGCGTTGCGAATCGTCTGCTGCATGGCCATGACCGACTCCGTTCTGCGCGCCGCTCAGTCGGTTGGGTGGTCCCAATCGACCATGATCACGTCGCACTCTTCGCCCGCGTGGATCCGTTCGGCGTCTTCGGGGCAGATCGCGTAGCCGTTGGCCAGCGCCATCGAGGTCAGCACGCCGGAGCCCTGCGGGCCGGTCAGGCGCGCGTGCCACTGCCCCTCCGAGTCGAGTTCCATTGTCGCACGGGCGTAGACCCGTCGCGCGTCGGTGTTGACGATGTCCTGTTCGGCGATCGCGCGCAACACGGGGCGCGATTGCGGCGAACGGCCCATCAGCTTCTGGATCGCGAGCCGGCCGAACAGCTCGAAGGCCAGCAGCGATGAGACGGGGTTGCCAGGCAGGCCGATGTGCGGGACGCGCCGGCCGCCGGCTGCGGCGAACTGGCCGAAGGCGAGCGGCTTGCCGGGCTTCATCCGCACCGTCCAGAAATCGATCGCGCCCTCCCGCACCAGCACCTCTTTTACGACGTCGAAATCGCCGCGTGAGACGCCGGCGGAGGTGATCAGCAGGTCCGCATCGACGAGCGCTTCCTGAATCTTGGCGGTCAGCGCCTCAATCGTGTCGCTGGCGATCCCGGAGCGAATCGGCACGCCGCCGTATTGCTGGACCAGCGCGCTCAGGCCGTAGGAGTTGGAGTCGTAAATCTTGCCCGGCGCAGGCGGCTGACCGGGTGAGAGCAGCTCGTCGCCGGTCGAGAGGATCGCAACCCGCGGGCGCCTCACCACCTGCGCCTCGCCGACCCCCAGCGACGCGAGCACCGCGACCTCGGGGCCGCGCAGCACGGCCCCCGCCTCGAGCACGCGATCGCCGCGGCGCACGTCTTCGCCGCGTCGGCGGATGTTGGCGCCCGCCGCCGCCGCCTTGAGGATGCCGACGTCCTCGATCGTCGTGTGCGCCTGGCCCGGCGCTCGCAGGCCGAACTCGTCGGTCTCCTCGAACGGCACGATCGTGTCGGCGCCATCGGGCATCGGCGCGCCGGTCATGATCCGCACCGCCTCGCCCGCGCCCACCGCGCCCGCGTAGACGTAGCCCGCGGCCAGCTCGCCCACGACCCGCAGCCGCAGCGGGGCCGACTCCGAGGCGCCCTCGGTGCTCGCCGACTGCACGGCGTAGCCGTCCATCGCGGTGTTGTCGAGCGGTGGGATGTCGAACGGCGCGACGATCGACTCGGCCAGGACCTGCCCCACTGCGGCGTCGATCGGCAGCGTCTCAGTCGCCAGCGGGTCGCAGAGATCGAGAATCCGCGCCAGCGCGTCCTCGACCGGGAGCATGTCCACCGGCGGTTCGGTCGCGCGCGCCATCGGTCAGGTCCCCGAGGTGCTGACCTGGATCGTCAGGCAGGTCGTCGTGCGTTTGACGCCCGGCACCGTCTGAATCTCGTCGGTGATGCAATTGCCGAGGCGTTGGAGGTCGTCTGCCTCGATCAGGCAGATCACGTCGAACGGCCCGGTGACCAGTTCAACGCTCTTCACCGTCGCGTGGGCTTGAGTCATCTTCGCCAGCGAGGCGGCGACCTGCTTGGCAGTGCCGACATCCGTCTCGATTAGGACGTAGCTGTTCACAGACATGATTCGCCTCCACATCGTGGCCGGCGCGGGGGAGCGTTGCGCGCCCGCGAATGCTCGAATCTTATCAGCGCCGCACAGCCCGGCCCCGATCAGGGTTGCCGCCACCCGCGATGCAAGCGACGATGCAAGTGGCGATCCACCCGACGATGGCACGCAGCCGGCACGCAGCAGGGAAACGATGACCGAGCCGCCCGACATCGCAGCACTCGAGGCCGAGGCGCAGCAGGCGCTCGCGGGCGCCGGCGATCCGGGCGCGGTCGATCACTGGCGGGTCGAGTGGCTTGGCCGCAAGGGCCGGCTCACGGGCGTGCTGCGCGGCGTGCGCGAGCTGCCCGCGGACCAGCGTCCGCTCGTCGGCCAGGCGGCCAACCGGCTGAAGAACTCGCTGCAGTCGGCGCACGACGCGCGCCTCGAGGCGCTGAAGGCCGCCGCGGCGGCGGACAGCGGGCCGCGGATCGACGTGACGCTGCCCGGCCGGCGTCCGCCCCAGGGTTCGTTGCATCCGATCACGCTGACCCGGCGGCTGATGGAGCGCACCTTCCGCGACATGGGCTTCGATGTCGTCGAAGGCCCCGATGTCGAGCTCGAGACCTACAACTTCGACCGCCTGCGCATCCCCGCCGACCACCCCGCGCGCGAGATGTGGGACACGCTCTGGATCGCCGATGACGATGATGCCTCGGGTCTGGGCGGGCCGCGCAAGCTGCTGCGCACACACACCTCGCCGATGCAGATTCGCTATCTCGAGCGGCGCAAGCCGCCGATCCGCGTGATCGTGCCCGGCGCCTGCTACCGCTACGAGGCCGTCGACGCGACGCACGAGTGGATGCTGACGCAGTTCGAAGGGCTCGCGATCGACGAAGGGCTCTCATTCGCGCACCTCAAGGGGACGCTGGAGTCGTTCGTCCATCGCATCTTCGGGCCCGACATCGAGACGCGCTTCCGCTGCGACTACTTCCCCTTCGTCGAGCCGGGCGCCGAGCTGGCGATTCGCTGGCAGGGCGACTGGCTTGAGGTGCTCGGCTGCGGCATGGTGCACCCCGAGATCATCGAAGACGCCGGGCTCGACCCGACCCGCTACACCGGCTTCGCCTTCGGGATCGGCGTCGAGCGCGTCGCGATGCTGCGCTACGGCGTGCCCGACATCCGCTACTTCTACGCCAACGACCTGCGCTTTCTCGAGCGCTTTCGGGGGCACAGCGGCGCCTGAGCGCCGCCCACCATCGAGACGAGACGATGCGCGTTCCACTCGAGTGGCTTGCCGAGTATGTGGACCTGACGCTTGCGCCCGAGGAGCTGGCGCATCGGCTGAGCATGGCCGGCGCGGAGGTTGAATCGATCGAGCGGGGCGGCGGCGACTGGGACGAGGTCGTGGTCGGCCACGTGCTGGAGGTCGCTCAGCATCCGAACGCCGATCGTCTGCGCGTCGCGACCGTCGAGTACGGGGCCGACGCGCCGCTGACCGTCGTCTGCGGCGCCCCAAACGTCGCTGCCGGCCAGACCGTCGCCTTCGCCACGGTCGGGGCGCAGCTGCGCGATCCGCGGACGCGCGAGCTGCGCAAGCTACGCCGCGGCAAGATTCGCGGCGTCGAGTCACGCGGGATGGTCTGCTCGGAGCGCGAGCTGGGCATCTCCGACGAGCACGAGGGCATCCTCGAGCTGGAGACGAGCGCCGCGCCCGGCACGCCGCTGGCGGACGTGCTCGGCGCGACCGTGCTCGAGATCAAGCCCACGCCCAATCGTCCCGACCACTTCAGCGTGCTGGGAATCGCCCGCGAGGTCGCCGCGCTGACCGGCGGCGCGGTGCGCGAGCCCGACGCCGCCTACGACGAAGACGGTCCCGAAATCGGCGCGCGCACCAGCGTCGTCATCGAAGACCCGGTCGGCTGCCCGCGCTACACGGCGATCGTCATCGAGGGCGTGCAGATCGGCCCGTCGCCGCAGTGGTTGCAGGATGCGGTGATCGCCGCCGGGATGCGCCCGATCAACAACATCGTCGACGTCACCAACTACGTGCTGATGGAGTACGGCCAGCCGCTGCACGCGTTCGACCACGCGCGTCTGCGTGAGGGCCGAATCGTGGTGCGCCGGGCCCGGGCCGGCGAAACGATCGACCTGCTGGACGGCTCGCTGCTGGAGCTCGAGACGGAAGACCTGGTGATCGCCGACGCAGAGCGCGCGGTGGCGCTGGCCGGGATCATGGGCGGCGTGGACGCAGAGGTCAGCGGTCCGACGACGACGGTGCTGCTCGAAAGTGCGACATTCGACGCGGCGACCATTCGGCGCAGCGCGGCGAGACATAAGACTCGCACCGAAGCCAGTTTGCGCTTCGAGAAGCGGCTCAACCCCGAACTGGCACTGCTGGCCGCGCGGCGGGCGGCGAAGCTGATCATCGAGACGGCCGGCGGGACGGCCTGCCGCGGCGTCGACGATCAGTACCGCGGCAAGGAACATCCAGCGCAGGTCGTCGTCTCGGTCGAGCGGATCAAGCAGATTCTGGCCGTCGAGCCGCCCGTCGAGCGGGTGCGCGGGATTCTCAGCGGGCTCGGCATCCCGAATCGCTGGCTGCCGCCGAACCGCTATGCCGTCAGCTGCCCGCCGTGGCGCTCCGATATCCAGATCGACGATGACGTGGTGGAGGAGATCGGGCGCATCATCGGCTACGACGAGCTGCCCGCGGCGGCGTTGGCCGGCAGCCTGCCCGAGCCGGAAGGCGACCCTGAGCGGGCGCTCGCCGAGCGGCTGCGTGATGTGGTCAGCGGGCTTGGCTTCAACGAGGTCATCACCTACGCCGCGGTCGCGGCGACCGACCAGTCGGCCGACGCGCTACGGCTCGAGAACCCGATGAGCGCGGAGCAGGATCGGCTGCGCAACAGCCTGCGGCCCGGCGTGCTGCGGGCGTTGGCGCGCAACCGCTCCGAGCGTCGCGACGCGTTGCAGCTCTTCCAGGTCGGCAAGGTCTGGCGCCCTCGCGCCGGCCAGCTACCGGAAGAGCCGGTGATGCTCGTCGCGGTGATGACCGGCGTGTCCACGCCGTCGGTGCATGGCGAGGTCAGCCGGCCGCTCGACTTCTTCGACGCCAAGGGTGCGCTGGAGCGGATCGCCGAGGGGCTCGATCTGCGCATCGACGCCGCCGCGCACGACGGCAGCGATGACGCGTTCGCGGCCGTGGAGACCGCTGACCTGAGCGTGGCGGGGCAGCCGGTGGGCCGGCTGGGGCTGGTTGCCTCCGAGCTCGTCGAGCGCTTCGACCTGGATGCACGCACATGGCTGCTGGAGCTCGCGCTGGCGCCGCTCGCGGCGGCCGCCGCCGAGTCGGACTCGGACGCCGTGGGCGCGCTTTCGGCCTTCCCGCCGGCGGTTGAGGACCTCGCGCTGATCGTCGACGCGGATCAGCCTGCGGCGGAGCTCGCAGCGGCGATCAGCGATCAGCCGCTGGTTGAGTCGGTCGAGCTGTTTGACATCTACACCGGCGAGCAGGTGCCGGATGGCCGCAAGTCGCTGGCCTGGCGGGTCGTCTACCGCGCGCCCGACCGGACGCTCAGCGACCGCGATGTCGAGCGCGCGCGGCGGGGGATCGTGCGGCGCCTGGAGCGTCAGTTCAACGCGCAGCTGCGCACCATCTGACGGTTTCGAAGCGGCTGGCACTCTCGGGCCGAGAGTGACGAATATCACATGCATCTGTGTGTGGTGCGACACAGTATGTCTTGGCGGGCGGATCATCTGTCACTCTCATCGGGGGAGTGCTAAAATCGCCCCACGGACCAGTTTGAGCCTCAGCTAATCGGGAGGATCCGACCATGCCACGCCATCCCAGCACCGACGACCGACACATCCACGCGACCGACCTGATTCACCGCTTCTTTGACGCCGCCGACCAGCTGGAACTTTCGCGGGCCTTCTTCGACGCCACGAGCCTCTCGCCGATTGAGCTGCGCCGCGTGATGCGGGCGCTCGCCCGCCGCGAGGGCGCGGCCGATATGGACGGACGCAGCCGCGCCGCTCAGCTGCGCCTGCGCGCCTACCTGGCGCTCGAGGTTGAGCCGGCCCGGGTGATCGCGCGCGCCTTCGACGACGCGTTCATCGACCTCCCGGAAGACTGGCGCGAACGCTCTCGGGAGGTTGAGCTCTCGGTGATCGTCAACGCGCTGCACGCGCGGGAGTTCAACCGGCTGACCCGCGTGCTGCCCTGGCTGCGTGACCGCACGGCGGGCGCCTGGCTGCTCGATCACCTGCCCGACGAGGACCCGGCCGCGGCGCTCGCCGACGCGACGGGCCAGCCGCAGCTGGCCACGTCGGTCTGAGCGGGTGGGGGAACGGGCCTGTCGGGCGCCCAGGAAGACTCTGAACAAGCTGGATCCGCTCTCCCCCCCGCTCTGCGGGGGGAGATGTCCCGTAGGGACAGAGGGGGGCCCGATCCGGTCCGACCAGATACAACGACGGCAGTGAGTCGGCGCCGCAGCCCCCCTTTGCCTTCGGGATCTCCCCCCGCAGAACGGGGGGAGAGTTGTCCAGAGGAGTGCTAGGCCGCCTTGGCCTGTTCGACGACGGCGGCGAAGCCGATCGGATCGTGGAGCGCCATCTCGGCCAGGACCTTGCGGTCGATCTCGATGCCTGCCCGCTTGAGGCCGTTCATGAAGCGGCTGTAGGAGATGTCGTGGATGCGTGCCGCGGCGTTGATTCGCGTGATCCAGAGCCGGCGCATGTCGCCCTTGCGCTCGCGGCGGTGGGCGTAGGCGTAGCTGAGCGCGTGCAGGCGTGACTCGGACGCGCGGCGAATCAGGCGATGTCGTACGCCGTGATGGCCTTTGGTCTGCTTGAGTACCTTCTTGTGCCGGCGCCGCTCGCGCGGGCCGCCCTTCACCCTCGGCATGTGCTCGTCCTTCCAGACGCTCGCTTGGGCGCCCGCTTCGGCAGCTCAGGCGGCTAGGGCGACCCGTAGGGCAGCAGCCGGCGGACCCGCCGCCGTTCGCCCGGTCGCATCACCTCGTGCATGCGCTTCTGCTCGCGCAGCGTGCGCTTGGTCTTCTTCTGTTTGTTGTGCCCGCTGGCGGCCTTCATACGCAGGACCTTGCCGGTCCGGGTGATCCGGAAGCGCTTGGCTGCGCCCTTGTGCGTCTTCATCTTGGGCATCGGACGGCCACCTCACGAGCGTCTTGAGCATGTTGCGATTGGCGTGATCGCCATCGCGCGCCATCGCGCGTCGACGCGCGCGTTCAATCAGCCTACGCGGATGCGCGCTTGGGCGCCACCGGCGCGGACTGCTGCGTTGCCTGCCGACGGGCCTGTTACGAACTCGGCGCCGTTTCCGCTGCCTCTGCCTGTTCGGCTTGCGCGGCCTGTTCGGCGACCGCTTCGGCCTCGCGCGCCCGGGCCTCCACCTTGGCCTTGTCGGCAGCCACGATCACGGACATGAAGCGACCCTCGGTGGAGAGTGGTTTCTCGAGCACGATCGGCACGCCGTCGTGGCCCAGGCCTTCGAGCATCTCTTCGATCCGCTCGGCGCCGATCTCGCGATGCGTGATCTCGCGACCACGGAACATGACCGAGATTTTGACCTTGTCGCCGGACTGCAGGAATCGGCTGGCGCGCTTGCGCTTGGCGTCCATGTCGCTGCGCCCGATGTTGGGGCGCATCTTGATCTCGCGCAGCGCAGAGCCTTTCTGGCGCTTCCGACCCTCGCGTTCTCGCTTGGCCTGCTCGTACTTAAACTTGCCGAAGTCGAGCATTCGCACGACCGGAGGCTGCGCGTCGGGTGCGACCTCAACGAGGTCCAGCCCTTGCCCGTGTGCGATATCGAGGGCCTGCGCGGTCGGCATGACGCCGAGCTGCGCGCCGTCGTCTCCGATCACGCGCACCTCGCGCACGCGGATCGCGTCGTTCACCCGCTGTTCACGTGTTGCCAGAAGTCTCCTCCTCATTACCGCGCGGTTGCTGCGGCGTTGCTGCATCGCCACGAGCTGCCGATCGTCGCTGATCGGCTGGTGCGGTGTCGCAATCCTAAGGCGCGCGAATCGGGGCCACAAATGGGCGCGGCTGCGGCGCCGTTGAGCGCGATCGCGATCAGGCCTCGAGGGCCTGCATCACCAGCAGCAGCTCGCCCTGTTCGACCATGCTGTCCGTCGCCACCAGGACCTCGGTGATCGTGCCGGCCGCGGGCGAGCGGATCTCGTTGTTCATCTTCATCGCCACGATCACGAGGAGCGGATCGTTCTCCTGCACCTCGTCGCCGCCGGCGACCAGGACCTCGGAGATCTTGCCGGTCATCAGGGCCGTGATCCGTACCTCGCCCTCGATCGCGGGCGTGATCGTGTCGAAGGTCCGCGCGGCGCTGCGCTCGATCTCGACCGTGTAGTGGTCGGGGCCGATGAAGAGATCGAGCGAGTAGCCGTCGCGCTTGATCGCGACCGGCGTGCGGCGGCCGTCGATCCGCAGGCGGAAGAGCGTGTTGTCGTCGAGCGATTCAAGCACGACGGAGTAATCGGTGTCGTTGACGCGCGCGACGAAGCGGCCTTCGCCGGCGTCTTCGATCGACACCTCGCGGAGTTCGCCGCCAACGTTTAGCCGGTAGTTCTTCGCCATCCCTGCTCCACCGGATAGCGCCGCCCGCGCGACGAGAGGGCCCATGGGTTGCGCAGCGAGGTCGCCCCGCGCTCGGCCTCCGCGCGCTCGCCCTGGGTATGGAAGAAAAGCGCGGCGGCGACGGCGGCGCGGACCGCCGCCCGCGGGCGGTCGGCCGGGTCGAGCACCTGGTTGTCGTCGACAAAGGTCGTGTCGATATTGCCTTCGAGGAAGCGCGGATCATCGAGCAGCGCCTGGTGGAACGGCACCGAGGTGCTGACGCCGAGGATCAGGTATTCGCCGAGCGCGCGGCGCATCCGGCGGATGCACTGGTCGCGGGTCTCGCCCCAGGTGATCAGCTTGCCGATCAGCGAGTCGTACCAGGGGCTGATCCCGACGCCGCGGGCCAGCATGCTGTCGAGCCGCACGCCCGGGCCGCCGGGTTCGCGGAACCAGGCGATCGGGCCCACCGAGGGCGCGAAGTCGCGGTAGGGGTCCTCGGCGGTGATCCGGCACTCCATCGCCCAGCCGCGGATCGGGCGCTGCTCGCGGGTGTAGCCGATCGGCAGCCCGCCGGCGATGCGCAGCTGGTCCTGCACAAGGTCGACGCCGCGCACGAGTTCGGTGACGGGGTGCTCGACCTGGAGGCGTGTGTTCATTTCGAGGAAGGCGAACTCGTCGCCCCAGAGCAGGAATTCGACGGTGCCGGTGCTGGTGTAGTCGCAGGCCCGGGCGGCGGCCAGGGCCGCTTCCTCCATGCGCGCGCGCAGGTCGGGTGAGATGCCCGTGGCGGGCGCTTCTTCGACGAGCTTCTGGCGGCGGCGCTGAATCGAGCACTCGCGTTCGCCGAGCGCGACGAGGTTGCCCTGCATGTCGCCGACGATCTGAATCTCGATGTGCCGCGCGGGCCGGATCAGCTTTTCGACAAAGACTTCATCGCTGGCGAACGCGGTACGGGCTTCGTCCTGCGCTTGCGAGATCGCGCGCTCGAATTCGTCGCCGGAGCTGACGGTCCGGATTCCGCGCCCACCGCCGCCGGCGGCGGCCTTGATCATGACCGGGTAGCCGATCTGCTCGGCGATCGCGCGCGCCTCGCGCGGGTCGCGGATCGGTTCGATGCTGCCGGGGATGATCGGGACGCCGGCGGCCTGCATCGTGCGGCGCGAGGCTATCTTGTCGCCCATCAGCTCGATCGCCTCGGGCGAGGGGCCGATGAAGGTGATGCCCGCGTCGCGGCAGGCGCGGGCGAAGTTGGCGTTCTCGGAGAGGAAGCCGTAGCCGGGGTGGATCGCGTCGGCGCCGGTCTCTCGGGCCGCCTTGAGGATCGCATCGATGTTGAGGTAGCTGGCGGCCGGGTCGGCGTCGCCGATCAGCTGCGCGGTGTCTGAGAGGCGCACGTGCCGGGCAGTGCGGTCGGCCTCGGAGTAGACCGCGACGGTGCGGATTCCCAGGTCGCGCGCGCCGCGGATCACACGCACCGCGATCTCGCCACGATTGGCGATCAGCAGGGTGTGGAACGACGATGCATGTCCGCGCATCCGTGCACCTTCACTCGCGACCGCTGGCCGACCGTTGGCCGACCGTGGGCCGACAGTTGGCGGCCACGCAGGATCATACCCGCGAACAGCCCAGCATACGACGCAGCAAATGACTAAGTGGGCTACGAACTGAGACTCAGCCGGGCCCGGGCGCCCGAGCGGCCACGGCCTCGGAGAGCATCGCGCTGAACGCGGCGAGCGGCATCGCGCCGAGGTCTTCGCCGCCGCGCACGCGCACTGCGACGGCGCCGGCTTCGGTCTCGCGGTCGCCGATCACCAGCAGATAGGGGATCTTGGCGCGCTGGCCGTTGCGAATCTTGGCCTGCATCCGCTCATTGCCGCTGTCGACATCGACGCGCAGTCCGGCGGCGCGCAGCCGCTGCGCGACCTGCTCGGACCACTCGATGTGGCGATCGGCGATCGGCACGCAGCGCGCCTGCACGGGCGCGAGCCAGGCGGGGAACGCGCCCGCGTAGTGCTCGATCAGGATGCCCAGGAAGCGTTCGAGCGAGCCGTGGATCGCGCGGTGAATCACGACCGGCGTGTGGCGCTCGCCGTCTTCGCCGATGTAGACGCAGCCCAGCCGGGCGGGCTGGATGAGGTCCAGCTGGACGGTCGACAGCTGCCATTCGCGACCCATCACGTCGTTGACGAAGAGGTCGGCCTTGGGACCGTAGAAGGCCGCCTCGCCGACCTGTTCGACGTAGTCGACGCCGGCGTCGTCGAGCGCGTTGCGCAGCGCCTCGACCGCAGCGGCCCAGGCCTGCGGATCGTCGAGGAACTTGCCCTCGCCGCCGGGCAGCGAGAATTCATAGCGGAAGTCGGTCAGGCCGTAGGTGCCGAGCAGCGTGCGGACCAGCTCCAGCACGCGCCCAACTTCGTCGGAGATTTGCTCCGGGGTGATGAAGATGTGGCAGTCGTCCTGGGTCAGCGAGCGCACGCGGGTCAGGCCGCCGAGCTGGCCCGACTTCTCGAAGCGGTACAGCGTGGCCTGCTCCGAATAGCGCAGCGGCAGCTCGCGATAGGAGTGCAGGCCCGCGTTGTAGAGCGTCATGTGGACGGGGCAGTTCATCGGCTTGAGGAAGTATTCGGTCTCGCCGTCGACCATCGCGGGGAACATCACGTCGCGGTAGTTGGCCAGATGCCCGGAGCGCTCGAACAGCTCCGCGCGCGCCAGGTGGCCGGTCCAGACCTCGGTGTAGCCGCGTTCGAGCTGGAGTTCGCGGATCAGCCGCTCCATCTCGTTCTTGATGATCGTCCCGTTCGGCAGCAGCAGTGGGAGACCGGCGCCGATGTCCTCGGAGAAGGTGAAGAGGCCGAGTTCGCGGCCGAGCCGACGGTGGTCGCGCTGCTGCGCCTGCTCGATCCGCTGGAAGTGCTCGTTGAGTTCGTCTTTGGTCGCGAAGAGCGCGCCGTAGACGCGCTGCAGCTGCGGGCGGTGCTCGTCGCCGCGCCAATAGGCGCCGGCCACGCTGGTCAGCTTGAACGGCCCGATCTGGCGCGTCGTCTGAACATGCCCGCCGCGGCAGAGGTCGGTGAAGTCGGCGTGGGTGCAGAGGCCGAGGCTGTCGGAGTCGGCGCTGAACTGGTCGATCAGCTCGAGCTTGAACGGCTGGCCGGCGAAGCGCTCGCGCGCAGCGGCGACCTCAACCTCACTCCAGACGAAGCGGTGATTGCGCTTCAGCTCGCGTCGCATGCGGCGCTCGATCTCCTTGAGGTCGTCGGGCGTCAGCGCGCGCGGGAGGTCGAAGTCGTAGTAGAAGCCGGTGTCGATCGGCGGGCCGATCGCGATCTTGCCCTCGGGAAAGAGCTGCAGCACGACCTGCGCGAGGACGTGCGCGGCGGAGTGGCGCATGCGTCGCAGCCACTCCTGCGGCTCGACATCGTTGGCGCCCGCGATCGGCTCGGCGACTTCTGCTTCGGTCAGCTGCTCGGCCACGCGCAACCCTTCTTCCCCGGCCACCCGTCAGCCGACCCTCTGGCCGATCGGCGCAATCTGCTTGAGGGGTTGGCGCGATGGTGGGCGATACTGGACTTGAACCAGTGACCTCCGCGATGTCAACGCGGCGCTCTAGCCAACTGAGCTAACCGCCCACACGAGCCGCGTGCGGCGTCGTTGGGTCACGATCACCGCGCGTTGGCGCTGGTCGATCTTAGCAGGGCGTTGGCAGGGTGCTGGAGGGCCGCGACGAGCCGGTTCAGGGTTCGCTCAGGGGCCGTTGGCGGGGTTGAGCCGCCGTGCGAACCGGCCCTTCCTGCCCTTCGGGCAGCCCCCTGCGGTGGGGCGCCGTCGGCCCCATCGAGTGGCCGGGGCGATCCGATCCGCCTCCACGTCGGGCAGGTCTGACGGGGCCGCCGGGACGTGCAGGCGCGCGCGTCTGTCAACGCGTTGACGAAGCGCAGTGCAGTGGTTAGCGTTTCCGCCACAGCGTCGGTCGGTCCGATAGGGGAGAACAGATTGGCGCACCCGACCCGGCACCGCGGTGTACGCTGCCCTCCGGGGCAGGGTGTGGGTGATCGAACCGTCGCAACGCGACAGTTCGGCGTCCGCATCGCTTCTATCCGTGGGCCGCTAGCTCAATTGGCAGAGCAGCTGACTCTTAATCAGCAGGTTCGGGGTTCGAGTCCCTGGCGGCTCACCAGCACATCTCCCGCCGCCCCGTGGGGCTGTGGGCCGCGCTGGTGGCGCGCTCCCGAACGTCCGCGGCGGCCGCTCCGGCGGACCGACGGGGAAGTGTCGGAACTGGCAGACGAGCATGACTTAGAATCATGTGCCGCAAGGCGTAGGAGTTCGAGTCTCCTCTTCCCCACCACCCAGGCCGTCGCAAGCGGTCGCAGGCATGGGCGCAGCAAGTCGGTTATTTTGGCAGCGCACCCAACGAAGGAGTTCCGCGATGGCTGATCCTCTCCTCAGCGTTCGGAACCTCTCCACCCACTTCTTCACGTCGGAAGGCGTCGTCAGGGCCGTCAACGAGGTCTCCTACGACGTGATGCCCGGTCAGACCCTTGGCCTGGTCGGCGAGTCCGGCTCCGGCAAGAGCGTTTCGGCGCTCTCGCTGCTGCGGCTGATTCCCAACCCGCCCGGCAAGATCGTTGAGGGCGAGGTCTGGTTCGACGGCGAAGAGCTGATGAGCGTCGACGACTCGCGGATGCGCGAGATTCGCGGCAACGACATCGCGATGGTCTTCCAGGAGCCGATGACCTCGTTGAACCCGGTGCTCACGATCGGTCGCCAGCTGACCGAGGCGATCGAGCTGCACATGGGTATGCGCCGCAACGAGGCCAACGAGCGCGCGATCGAGCTGCTGCACATGGTCGGTATTCCGGCCGCCGAGCAGCGGCTGTTCGACTTCCCACACCAGTTCTCGGGCGGGATGCGCCAGCGCGTGATGATCGCGATGGCGCTGTCCTGCGACCCAAAGCTGCTGCTGGCCGACGAGCCGACCACGGCGCTTGACGTGACGATTCAGGCCCAGGTGCTCGAAGTCATGGCGCGGCTCAGCCGCGAGCTGGGCACGTCGGTGATCGTGATCACGCACAACCTTGGCGTGGTCGCGCGTTACGCCGACCGCGTCAACGTGATGTACGGCGGGCGGATCGTCGAGAGCGGCGAGGCCGCCGACATCTACGCGCGGCCCAAGCACGCGTACACGCTGGGCCTGCTCGAGTCGGTCCCCCGGCTCGACGCACGCACGGGCCGGCTGATCCCGATTGAGGGCACGCCGCCCGACCTGACCAACCTCCCCGACGGATGTTCGTTCGCGCCGCGTTGCCGCTTCGCGACCGATCAATGCCGCGAAGAGCGACCGGAGCTGATCGACTACGCCCCCGGGCACACGGTCGCCTGCTGGAACTCGGCCGCCGTCGAGGAAGAGGCCAACACTATTCTGGCCACCGCACTGACCGCCGAGGAGATTGCCGCCAATGCCTGACGACGAACAGACCACCAATGGCGAGATGACCAAAGAGGAGATGTCCGAACGGAGCATCGAGGCCGGCGCCGGGACGATGACCCCGGAGCAGCTGCGCGCCGCCGCGACCGCCAGTGTCGGTCGCGCGGCAGCCGCGCTCGCCGAGATCGGCGAGGGCCAGCGCACCGAGCCGCACGAGAACACGCTGCTGGAGGTCGAGAACCTCAAGATGTATTTCCCGGTCACCGCCGGGTTGCTGCTCAAGCGCAAGGTCGCCGACATCAAGGCGGTCGACGGCATCAGTTTCGCCGTGCGCGAAGGTGAGACGCTGGGCCTCGTCGGCGAGTCGGGCTGCGGCAAGTCGACGACGGGCCGCGCGATCCTGCAGCTCTATCGCCCGACGGCGGGCAGCGTGTATCTCTCGCCGCCGCGCTTCACCAGCCACATCGTGGCCCACGCCGACACCAACGGTGGAGCGCAGACGATCGAGCGCGACGCGCCGGCGCCCGACGCGGGCGTGAGCGGCGGCGACACGGTCGACCTGACGATGCTGACGGGCCGCAACCTGCGCGCCTACCGGCGCCAGATGCAGATGATCTTCCAGGACCCCTACGCGTCGCTGAACCCGCGCATGAGCGTCGGCAGCATCGTCGCGGAGCCGATGGTGATTCACGGCCTGCAGCGTGGGCGGCGCAAGGAGCGCGTCCGCGAGCTGCTCGAGACGGTCGGCTTGAACCCCTACTTCGCGAGCCGCTACCCGCACGAGTTCTCGGGCGGCCAGCGGCAGCGCATCGGCGTCGCCCGTGCACTCGCGGTGGAGCCCGCCTTCATCGTGGCCGACGAGCCGGTCTCGGCGCTCGACGTGTCGATTCAGGCGCAGATCATCAACCTGCTGGAGGACCTCCAGGCGGACTTCGGGCTGACCTACCTGTTCATCGCTCACGACCTCTCAGTCGTGCGTCACATCAGCCACCGCATCGCGGTGATGTACCTGGGCAAGATCGTTGAGTTGGCCCCTTCGGACGAGCTCTACGAGAACCCGCTGCACCCGTACACGCAGGCGCTGATCTCCGCAGTCCCGATCCCCGACCCCGCGATCGAGCGCCGTCGCGAGCGGTTGATCCTGACTGGTGACGTGCCCAACCCGATCGCCCCGCCGCCGGGCTGCAACTTCCACACGCGCTGCCCGATCGCGATCGACATCTGCCGCGAGGAAGACCCCGAATGGCGTGAGCTGGGGTCGATGCACTTCGTCCGCTGTCACCGCGTCTAATCAACGCCGAGCCGGACTCAGAGCGAACGGGGCCGCAAGGCCCCGTTCGTGATCCACTCCGAGGCCACGAGTCCTCCTGTCTGAAGCGTCGTCGCCGATCCGCAGCGGTGGCTCGCGTTCGATCTGACGTTGTGCGCGGAAACGCTGGTGGGGTGCGGTGATACGCTCGACGCGCATGGACCGCCCTCCCATCCGCAATTTCTGCATCGTCGCGCATATCGACCACGGCAAGTCGACGCTGTCTGATCGCCTGCTCGAGGTGACCGGGACGGTCGACCCACGCAATATGTCGGCGCAGCTGCTCGACAGCATGGCGCTGGAGCGCGAGAAGGGGATCACGATCAAGGCGCGGGCGGTGCGCATGCAGCACACGACGCCCGCCGGTGAGCAGATCAAGCTGCACCTGATCGACACGCCGGGCCACGTCGATTTCTCCTACGAGGTCTCGCGCAGCCTCGCTGCGGCCGAGGGCGCCCTGCTGGTCGTCGACGCGGCCGAGGGCATTCAGGCCCAGACGCTGGCCAACGTCTACCTGGCGCTCGAGCAGGACCTCACGATGATCCCGGTGATCAACAAGATCGACCTTGAGGTGGCGCGTCCCGAGGCGGTCGCTGCCGAACTCGTTGATGTCGTCGGGTTCTCGCACGACGAGATGATCTACGTCTCGGCCAAGACCGGCCAGGGCATCGATGAGCTGCTCGCCGCGATCGTCGAGCGCATCCCGTCGCCGACCGGCGACCGCGAGGCCCCGCTGCGGGCGCTGATCTTCGACTCCGAGTACGACCCTTACAAGGGCGTGATCGCGCATGTCCGGGTGGTTGATGGGGAGATGGTGGCGCAGACGCCGCTGCGGCTCGCGGCGGCGGACCGTCGCTTCGAGGCGATGGAGGTGGGCAGCTTTTCGCCTGAGCTGCGCCCGCTGCCGATCCTGACCGCGGGCGATGTTGGCTATGTCGCGACGGGGCTCAAGGACGTGGGCGATGTCCGCGTCGGCGACACGATGACGCTGGGCGGACGCCAGCGGCCCGAGCCGCTGGCGGGCTATCGCGAGCCCAAGGCGATGGTCTTCGCCGGGCTATATCCGGCCAACAGCGCCGACTACCAGGACCTGAGCGACGGGCTCGACAAGCTGCGGCTGTCGGACTCGTCGATCATCTACCAGCCCGAATCCTCCGCCGCGCTGGGCTTTGGCTATCGGATGGGTTTCCTGGGGCTGCTGCACATGGAGATCGTGCAGGAGCGTCTGGAGCGCGAGTACGGCCTCGATCTGGTCTTCACGGCGCCCTCCGTGGAGTACGAGGTGGAGACCACCGACGGCGGGACCGTGCGGATCGAGAACCCGTCGCTGCTGCCGGCGCCGCCGCGGATCGCGGAGATTCGCGAGCCGTGGGTGAGCATCAGCGTGATCGCGCCGCAGCGTTTCGTGGGCTCGGTGATGGACCTGGTGACGGGGCGCCGGGGGCAGTTCGAGCGGATGGAGTACCTGCAACGCAGCGGGATCGCGGCGGACGGGGGCGGCGAGGACCAGATCCGCGTGCTGCTCGAATACTCGATCCCGCTTTCCGAGATCCTGACCGAATTCTACGACGACCTGAAATCGCGCACTCACGGGTACGCCAGCCTCGACTACACGCTGAGCGGCTATCGGCCGGCCAAGCTGGTCAAGCTGGACCTGCTGATCAACGCTGAGCCGGTCGACGCGCTGTCAGCGATCGTGCACGCCGATCAGGCTGCGACGCACGGCCGCGAGCTGACCGAGCGCCTGCGGAAGCTGATTCCGCGGCAGCTGTTCGATGTCCCGATTCAGGCCGCGGTGGGTGGCCGGATCGTGGCGCGGGAGACGGTCCGCGCGCTGCGCAAAAACGTGACGGCGAAGTGCTACGGCGGCGACGTCACGCGCAAGCGGAAGCTGCTGTCTCGTCAGGCGGAGGGCAAGAAGCGGCTCAAGCGGGTCGGCAACGTCGAGATTCCGCAGGAGGCGTTTCTCGCGGTGTTGCAGATCGGCAAGGACTGAGTCGCCTGCCTGCGGTATCCCCCGTGGCGTTGCGGGAGGGAGCCTTCAGCTCGACTCGGCGGCGGTTTCGGGTTCCTCGGCTACGGGGGTGGCGGTTCGGCCGTTTTCGATCACCGTTGCTGACGGGGGATCGACGACGGGGTCGGGCTGCTCCTCGGGGGCTTCGACTTCGAGCAGGCCGGCGGTTTCGAGGATGCTCGCTCGCAGGTCGGCCAGTCCTTCGGCGTCGGGGTCGTCGATTGCGAAGTTGACCAGCTCGTAGAGCGCGGCGACGGGGATCAGGGCGTAGTTGAATGTCTCGGAGGCGTTGACGAGCGGTTGGGTCCATGCCTTCTTGCGGAACTTGGGGTCGAGCTCGCGCTGGCCGCTGACGACGATGATGCCCTTGGGCCGCACTTTGCGGCGCAGGAAGTGCTCTTCGAGGCGGCGCTGCAGGGTCAGGTAGACGCGCTCCGAGACCTCCTGGTCGGAGGCTTCGACCTCAAGCAGCGCGATCGCGCCGCTGTCGGTCAGCTCGGTGCCGGAGGTTCCCGTTTTGACCTCGAAGCCGAGCGTGCGCATCGCCTCCTCAACGAGGGCGGTGAGCTTCGCGCCGGCCGGGCGCCAGAGCAGCTCGGAGAAGCGGCCCACTTCGGTCAGCATTGAGCGGGACTCGGTCGTCCGACGTTCGGCCTCGCGCAGCCCGGCTTCCGCGGCGGCGAGGGCGGCGCGCGCCGCTTCGGTCTGTTCGGTGTCATAACGCTTGACCCAGACCGGTTCGCGGCCAGCGCCATCTTCGTCGACCAGGCGGACCAACAGCTCGAGGACGGCGCCGGTGAAGCGCTTGCGATCGGCCGTGGAGAGCGGCTCCAGCGGCGGCGGGAGCATCACCAGGCGGCCCGCGCCGACGCGGAACTCCGCGCCGATGACCTGACCGCCGATGCTGCGCGCGAGCACCTGCGCGCCGGCGGGGAAGGCCGGCGATTGTTCGTCCCAGACGGCGCGATAGCGCAGCCGCCCGCTCAGTTCGTCGAGGTAGCCGGCCGCGGGATGGCCCGGGGCGGTGGAGCGGATTTCTTTGCCGTCGCCGCCGCGCAGCGCCGGCCAGCCGAGCGCGCCGGCGCCCGGCGAGGGCGTCAGCGTGTGGCGCTCGAGCCCGGGCAGCGAGGTCACCGAAGGATGCGCGACGTTGGGATGCAGGAACATCACCAAGACGCCGCCGCGATCCATCAGCGTCTGCAGCTCGAAGCGCCGCTGTTCGAGCAGCTCAGCGAGGCCGAACGCGAACGCGCCCGATGCGCCGGCCTGCACCGGCCGGCCATCGGGCGAGCGCAGCGCCTGCGCGCCGGCAGCGAGGCCTTCGATCTGCTCCGAGACCGCCCGCGGGTCGTACACGCAGGCGTCGTAGTCGAACAGCGACGGCGCGTTGGCGATCGAGTGGTTGTCGACCAACGCACTGGGCAGCGGGCAGCCGACCGAGACGACGCGCATCCGCAGGCTCCCTCCAGCCGCACAGACGCGATGTCTGTGCGGGTCTGTCGATGATCGAGTCTATGCGCAGCCCCCAGCGGCGGCAACGCGGGCGTTTGACGCTCCCTTACTCGCAACCCTACGCTGCCTCGTGGTCGTGCTAGACGGGGAGCTAGCGGTGCCCTGTACCTGCAATCCGCTACAGCAGGGTTGAATTCCTGCCCGAGGACCCCAACATGGCCCCTACCGGCGTCAAGTGGTGTTGAAGTCTGGGTCCCGTGCGGCGAGCCACCGTGAACTCCGTCAGGTCCGAGAGGAAGCAGCGGTAAGCGGGCGGTCTCGGGTGACGCGGGAGTGCCTGGGCGGAGCTGGCTAGCGGCGGCAAGCTCATGGCGAGGCTCGACGGCAGGTGCACGATCATCCACCTTCCCTGGTTGCGTGTGTCTGCACCACGCGTACCTGTCCGACGCGCACCGACCAGATGACGCGCCAACGCCGACAGCGGCTCGGCCAGCACTTCCTGCGCGACGAGCGTGTGCTCGACCGGATCATCGACGAGCTGCCCGATTGGCCGCTCCCAATGCTGGAAGTGGGCCCCGGCGACGGCGCGCTGACCGCGCGCCTCGCCGTGCTCGGGCGACCGCTTGCGGCGGTCGAGCTCGACCCGGCGATGGCCTACGTGTCGCGGCGCCGCCTCGCCGAGCTGCGCCAACCGTGCTCCGCGATCATCGTCGAGGACGACATCCTCGACATCGACCCCGCCGAAACGCTCGCCGCGGCCGGCGCGGCGCCGCCGTGGGGATTGGTCGGCAATCTGCCCTACGCGATCACTGCGCCGTTGCTGCGACGCTTTCTGGCTGAGACGCTCTCGCCGCCGGAGTGGATGCTGATCATGGTCCAGCACGAGGTGGCGCAACGGATCGTCGCGCCGCAGGGCAAGCGCTCGCTGCTGAGCGTCTCGGTGCAGTTCTATGCCGAGGCGGAGTACCTCTTCGCGGTCGATCGCGAGAGCTTCAACCCACCGCCCAAGGTGCGATCCGCGGTGGTGCGGCTCGATCGTCTGCCCTCTGCGCCGGTCGATGCGCCCAGCGAGGCGCGCTTCTTCGAGGTGGTCCGGGCCGGCTTTCGGACGCCGCGCAAGCAGCTGCACAACGCGCTCTCGCAGGGCATCTGGCTCGGTGATGGGGATGCGCGCACTTGGCTCGACGCGTGTGAGATCGACCCGACGCGCCGCGCGCAGACGCTCAGCCTCGAAGAGTGGGCGCGGCTCGCCTGGTGGCGCGAGCGCTCCGGGGCGCCCGAGCCCCCGCCGGCCTACGCGCCGGCTGCCTCGTGATCGCCGCATGAGCGCCGTCCGCGCGATTGCGCCGGCCAAGCTGAACCTCACGCTCGAGGTGCTCGGCCGCCGCGAGGACGGTTACCACGACCTCGAATCGGTCGTGATTCAGCTCGACCTGGCGGATCAGCTGGAGCTCACGCTCACGCCTGTCGCGACGCGCGAGATCAGCTATCGCGACGATGACGGGCGCCGCGTCGCGATCCTCTCTGACGACATCGTTGGTCGCACCTGGGACCGCCTGATCGAGCTCGACGGCGAGCGAGGCTGGAACCGCGTGCCCGCGGGTGGCCGGCTGGAGGTGCGCAAGCGCATCCCGATCGCCGCGGGCCTCGGCGGGGGCTCTGCGGATGCGGCGGCGTTCCTGCGGCTGGCACGGCTCGCGTGGGAGCTGCCGATCGACGACGCCGAGCTGAGCGCATTCGGCGCGGTGATCGGCTCGGATGTCCCGGCCTGCCTAACCGGCGGGCCGGTCCGGATGTCGGGGCGCGGCGAGATCGTCGAGCCGTTCGAAGTCACGCCGGCGGCGCTGCAGGGTTGGGCCGTGCTGCTCGCCACGCCCGAAATCCCCCTGCCCGCCGACAAGACGGCGACGATGTACCGCAGCCTGCGCCCAACCCACTTCGGCGGCGGCGCCGCGACGGCCGCGCTCGCCGCCCTACTCTCGGAGGGCGGGCGGCCGAGCCAGGAGGATTGCGTGAACAGCTTCGACGCGGTCGCCAACGAAGTCCTGCAAGGGCTTGAGCCGGCTCGGCGGGCGTTCGGGGTGGCGCTCGCGCGGGTCTCGATCGGGCACGGATTCGAGCCGGTCGCGCCGTTGCTGGCGGGCGCGGGGCCGTCGCTCTTCGCGCTGCTGACGCCTGAGCTCGCCCAGGCCGTCGCCGCCGAACTGCGCCCCGGCTGGCGCGGCGCGCTGCACGCCACTCGCCCGCTCTCGCGCGGCGAGGCCATACAGACGAGCGGCTGAGTTGCAGCTCTTACTCGCGGGAGCGATCTCGGGCGCGGCCGTCGGCGTGTTCGGCTTCATGATCTTCGGGCCGCTGCTCGCCACCGTGCCCACGACCACGCGGATCCGCCAGCACTTCAACGACCCCACGAACTGGGTGATGGTCGGGCTCGCCATCTCGTTCACGGGCCAGGCGACCTGCGCGCTGCTCGGGCTGCTGCTGGGCGCGGCGCTGTGGGGATCGGGCGACGAACTTGCCGCCGGCCTCGGCAGTCCGTCGTGGGTCTACACCGCGTCGGTGCTGGCAGTGCTCGGCGCTGCGGCGGGTGTGACGCTGCTGTTCGTGCCGATGCGCTGGCGGCGTGTTGCGCTGTTCACGCTGCTCGCCGCGGGCTGCTACGGGTGGATGCTCCCGCACCTCGCATTGGCGTGACCGTGGGCGAGCGGTGCGTATACTCGGTTTGGCCGAGGCGCCATCCGCGCCCGATCCCCGCGGCTGTGAAAGACCTCACGTGGACCCAAGCTCCCTGCCCGGAACCATCCTCGACGCGCATCTGCATACCGTTCGAGGAGCGGCCGACAGCGCCCTACAGCCCGACGATCTGATCGCCGAGGCCCAGCGGATCGGCCTGACGGGGCTAAACATCTCCGAACACGACCGGGTCTGGGAGCGCTACGACTGGAACGCGTTTGGCGAGAAGTGCGGCCCCGGCATCTACCTCAACCAGGGCATGGAGGTCTCTACCGACCTCGGACACATCATCGTGTTCGGGATTGACCAGTACTACCCGCGGATTCGTTCGGCCGAGCGCCTGCGTGAGGTGTGCGACGAGATCGGCGCGTTCATGTCGGTTGCGCACCCCTTTCGCCACTTCTTCGACCCGGTGACCTTCCGCCGCAAGGGGGAGGAGCCGTTCGCGATGTCGCCCGATGAGGCGGCCGCGAAGATGCAGGTGTTTCAGGTCGTGCACGGGATCGAGGTGGGCAACGGCGGGAACACGCGGCGCGAGAACATCTTTGCGCTCGAGGTGGCGCAGATTCTCGGCAAGCCGATCACCGGAGGCTCCGACGCTCACTCGACGAGCGGGATCGGGACCTACACGACGGTCTTCCCGGAGCGGCTGACCTGCGTCGAGCAGACGGTCCAGCTGCTGCACGACGGCGCGACGATCTGCTACGAAGGCCTCAACATCGGCGCGTTCCGTCGCTTCGAAAAGTGCGAAGGCGACTGATCACGCTGCCCAAGACGCTGCACGGCGAGCTATGACCGATCCTGTATTTGTTGCGCTGGACCTGGAGCTGACCGGGCTGAAGGTTGGCAGCGCGGAGATCACGGAAATTGGGCTGGTGCGCTGCACGCCTGACGAGGTGCTCGACAGCTGGAGCACGCTGGTGCGGCCCTACACGATGCCGGACCTGCGGATTCAGCGGCTGACCGGGATTTCGCCCGAGATGCTGCTCGAGGCTCCGACGTTCGACGAGGTCGCCGGGCAGCTGCGCGAGTTCCTCTCCGAAGCCATTCCGGTCGGACATAACGTCAAATTCGACCTTGAGCACCTTGGCGCGGCCGGGGTCGATGCGTCGCGACCGCCGCTCGACACGCTGCCGATTGCGCAGGTGCTCGACCCCACGGCGCCGTCGCACCGGCTCGGCGACCTCTGCGACCGCTACGGACTGGTCACGAGCGGCGCGCACCGGGCGCTGGCCGACGCGGACGCCAGCCGCCTGCTGCTGCTGGCGCTGCAGCGGCGCTGGTATCAGCTCAGCCCGTCGGTCCATGCGCAGCTCGCCGAGCTGACCGAGCGCGCGGCGCCCACGTCGCCGCTGGCCCTGTTCCTGAGCACCGTTCCCGCGGCGATCAGGGAGGCGCCGGCGTCGGTCTTCGCTGCGCCGCGACGCCGACGGCCGGCGCGAGCGCCTCGCGTGCGCGTCCCGGACAGGCCGCTGGTTGAACTCAGCGCGGCCGCATTCGACGCGGCGACGGCCGACTCCGACAGCCCGCTCGAACCGCGCGATGAGCAGCGCGCGATGGCGATTGATGTCGCGCGGGCATTCGAGGCCGGCGAAGTCAGCCTCGTGGAGGCCGGCACCGGCGTCGGCAAGTCGCTCGCATACCTCGTACCCGCCGCGCTGTGGGCGCTGCAGACGGGCGAGCGGGTCGTGATCTCGACGCACACCCGGAATCTGCAGCACCAGCTCGCCGAGCACGACATCCCGCAGCTGCGCGACATGATCGAACGCGTCGCAGCGGGCGCGGGCGAACGGCTCAACACCGCCGTGCTCAAGGGCCGTGACAACTATCTCTGCCGGCGCAGGCTGGACCACGAGCGCCAGCGCGTGCGCGATCCCGAAGCCGCGCTGGTGGTCGCCCGTTCGCTCGTGTGGGCGCAGAGTTCGGAGACCGGCGACCGCGAGGAGCTGCGGCTGCCGCGCGTGCACGACGCGGCCTGGCAGCGCCTCTCCGCGGGCGAGGTCTCATGCCTGCGCGATGGCTGTCCATACGTCGAGAACGGCACCTGCTTCCTCGCCGGCGCGTACGAGCGCGCCGAGCAGGCCGACATCATCATCGTCAACCATGCGCTGCTGGTCAGCGACCTGCTGACCGACCAGTCGATCATCCCGCCGGCGCCGTATCTGATCATCGATGAGGCTCAGTTCCTGGAGCAGGTCGCGACCGATCAGCTGCGAATCGACCTCGACGAGGCCTCGCTGCGCGGCCTGATCAACGGCGTCGCTTCGGCCGACGCCCGGCGCAGCACGACGCTCGCACGCCGTGCGACGCGCTTCGCCGCTGACGAGGTCTCGCCCCTGCTCGAGGCCGTGACCGCGGCCGATGGCGCGATCGACGCGGCCTGGAGCCGCTTCGACTCGTTCAGCCGCGAGCACGCCAGCCGTGGCAGCGACCTGCGCGTCACCGACGGCGCGCGCGCGCAACCCGCGTGGTCGAGCCTCGAAGAACGCTGGCTTGACGCGCAACGTCGCGTCGCCGACCTCCAGCAGGCGCTGGGCAAACTTGCGCGCGCCTGCGACGACCGCGCCGGCGCCCTGAAGGACGAACAGCGGGACCAGGCCGAGATGCTTGCCGAGGAGGCGCGCGACGTGTCCGGCGCGCTGTCGGAGAGCATGGTCGCCGCGGAAGCGACGCTGACCGCCGACGCCGATGAGACGATCGCCTGGTTCGAGCGCGACCAGCGCAGCGGTGAGCTCGGCTTGCGCTCGGCGCCGCTGAGCGTCGGCGCGGCGCTCGATGAGCTGCTCTGGCCGCGGCGCAAGAGCGTGGTGCTGACCGGGGCCACGCTGACGGTCGACAACGAGTGGAACTTCCTGCGCGAGCAGCTGCACGTGCCCGAGGCGCTCGAAGCGCAGTACGGCTCGCCGTTCGACTACACGAACCACGCGCGCATCTTCGTGCCGACCGACATGCCGCCGGTGCAGGGCTCAGCCGCCGACTACGAGGCGGCGTTGGCGCATGCGATCCCGGCGCTGGCGCGCGCCGCGGGCGGGCGCACGCTGGCGTTGTTCACCGCGCACGGCACGATGCGCCGCGTCGCCGACCGTGTGCAGCCGTTGCTCGAAGCGTCGGACATCGCCCTCGAGGTGCAGGGTCGCAACGGCAGCCCGGCGCAGGTGATCGGCCAGCTGCAGGAGGATCCGCGCACCGTTGCGTTCGGAGTCAACGCGCTCTGGACCGGCGTCGACGTGCCGGGCGAGGCGCTTTCGCTGCTGATCGTCTGTCGGCTGCCGTTCGGACGGCCCAACGACCCGATTCAGGTCGCGCGCTCCGAGCAATACGACAACGCATTCATCCAGCTACAGGTGCCCGCCGCGATCCTGCGGATGCGCCAGGGCATCGGGCGGCTGATCCGCACACGCAGCGACCGGGGCGTCGTCGTGATCCTCGACGACCGCGTGGCAACCAAGAACTACGGACACCGATTTCTCGACGCGCTGCCGTCGGCGCCCGTCAAGCACGCCTCGCTGGACGAGATCGCCGTGGCCGTCGCGTCCTTCCTGCCGCCGCTGAGCGACGGGTGAGCGACCAGTGAGCGCGATGAGCGATTGGCCGGAGCGCGTGGAGGACGAGCGCGTCTCGATCAGCCGTATTCGCGGCGAGGCCGTCGACGCGCCGTGGCTCGAGGAGGCCGCGCAGGCGATCGCCGGGCGAGCGGATCCCTGCCACCTGAACGCGCGACTTGAGAGCGGTGACGCGGGCTACTGGATTGGCGCCGAGACCAGCGATGGCGATCAGATCGTCGGCGCGCTCAGCGGGCGACTCGCCGGCGAGAGCGCGATCTGGACCTGGCTCGCCATCGACGCCGACTGGCGCGCGTTCGGTTTCGGCGGCGCGGCCGTGCCTGTGTTCGAGCAGGCGGCCGCTCGGATGGGCGCGGTCCGCGCGCTCGTTCCGCTGCCGCGTGACAATGGAGTGGCACTCTACTTCTGGCTACGCTTGGGCTACGTCCACGAACGCTCGCCGGGCGTCGCTCCGGCCGATACTCCACCCGGCGTCGCCCCCAGCTCCATCTGGATGCGTCGCGAGTTCGATGCTCCCAGCGCCGACTGAGAGGCCGACACGATGCAGCTGCCGGAGGATGTGAAGGACCGCGTCAACAACGCGCTCAGCGAGGGCTTCCCGCTGGCGCTGACCGCCGTCTCCACCGACTCGAAGCCGGTCGTCAGCTTCCGCGGCAGCACCCAGACGTTCGGCGACGACGCGCTTGCCATCTGGGTGCGGGCCACTCCGTCGAGCACGCTGGAGGCGATCGCGCTCAATCCGCATGTCGCGATGACCTACACCAACATGCCGGCGCGCAAGTTCTTCGTCTTTCGCGGCCGCGCGCGCGTGACGGACGATCCGTCCGACCGCGACGCGATCTGGGAAGGCCAGCATCCGCTCGAACAGGGGCGCGACCCGGAGCGCGTCGGGATCGCCGTGGTGATCGATCTGGACCAGGTGTCGGGCAGCGGGCTCAACCTCACGCGGGAGGGCTGAGCGGCGCCCGCGCCACGAGGAGGCGGGAAGACGTCGCGGGATTTAGCGGTTGCGGCGGCCTTGCATCCAGCGGCGCAGGATGCGGCCACCGGCCAGGCCTGCGCCGATCACGGCGATCCAGAGGGCGATTTGGGCCGCCAGGGTGCCGTCTCCGAACGCCAGGCCGATCCAGATGCCCAGGCACAGCGCCAGCACCACAGCGGCCGGTGGACGCCAGCGGCGGCGCGGGGTCAGCTCGACGGCGAGTTCGGGCGAGGCCGGCTGCGACGCCTGCGCCGATCCGCCGCGTCGCCGGCGCCGACGTCGGCGGCGCGGCATCGCTAGCGACCGCGCCGGCGGCGCGCGATCGCTCTCGCGCTGCTGCCCGGCTCCGCCCGCTGCGCACGGCGCTGACTGGGCCGACTGGGCGCGGCTTCCGGCTCAGGCTCGGCGACCGGCCGCTCCGCGTCGGCCCGCTGCTGCTCGAGGCATGAGTTGCAGGCGAACTGCAGCGCCATCACCTCGTCGTCGAGCCAGACCTGGCCGCAGTCGTCGACGACGGAGTCCGTCGTGAGTCCGAGGTGGAACAGCTGGCCGCACATGTAGCAGTCGGCGCTGGCGTTTCTGGTCAGCGGTCCGCCGCACACGGCGCACGGGCTCAGAGTCTCAGCGGGTTGCGTCATGGTTCCTCGTCGATCGGTCCCGGCGTGTCGAGCGGCTCGAGCGGGGACGATCGTACCCAGTATTCCGCGAGCGTGATACGCGCCGCAGGGGCTCGCGGTAGTTCGTCGTCCCAGATCGCCCGCTTGAGGCGGCGCTGCCAGGCGCCAACCGCCGGGCCCCGTGGCACGCCCAGACGCAGGAGCGCGTCGCCATCGAGCGGTGATCGGACGGAGTCGTGACGGTGCAGGTAGTCGCGCAGCCACTCGCCCGACACGCCCTCCCAGCTAGCCGCTGCCGCAAGCAGTGCGGCTGCCGACGCATGCTCGAACGCCGCTGCAGCCTCGGACGCGCGACGCGCCTGACCGATGGCGCGCCGTTGTCGCTGTAGCTCGAACCCGCTCACGAGCGCTTCCCGCTCGGCGCGATGCAGCGCGACGGCTTCGGGCAGGGCCTCGATCACCGCCGCGTCGCGCGTGGTCAGCCCGACCTCTGCCCAGAAGCGCTCCGGTTCGCCGTGGGCGACGCCGACGCTTGCGGCGATCGTCCAGCCGGGCACGCGGGCCTCGGGCAGTCGCAGCCGACGGGCGCGACGGAGCGCGTCGGGCGCTGCTTCGTCCAGCAGCATCGCGCGCCAGGCGTCGCCGAAGCGGGCCGACGAGAGCGCGGCGACGCCCGGCAGCGACTCCGCCGCCCAGCGCGCCGTGGCGCTCTCCATCCGCCCCTGGAAGCGCGCCGCGTAGCGACAGGCTCTAACGAGCCGCGTTGGGTCGTCGCGAAACGAGCCCTCGTGCAACACCCGGACCTCGCGTCGCCCTACGTCCCACATGCCGCCGTAGGGATCCAGCAACTCCCCGGCGTGGCGCCCGGTTAGTCCGAAGGCCGCCGCGTTGATTGTGAAATCTCGACGGGCGAGGTCCTGCTCGATCGGCGCTTCGGTTACCACCGGCAGCGCTGCGCGCGCGGGGTAGCGCTCGCTGCGCGTCCGTGCGAGGTCGATGCGCGAACCGCCTGCCAGCGTGACGGTCGCCGTGCCGAAGCGGTCATGCTCGACCTGCCGCGCGGCGCCGAGCGCGGCGAGCAGCGGTGAGAAGTCACCTTCGACCGCGAGGTCTACGTCAACGAGCTCTGCGGGAACGGGGTCACGGGACAGGAGTTGATCGCGAACGAATCCACCCACCAGGTAGACAGCGAGCCCCGATTCGCCGGCGACGTGGCATAGTGTGGCCGTGGCGGCGCGAACCTCCGCAGGCATGGCTTGTGCGACTCGATCCGGCAGCTCACCGACTGATATCGCGGCCATGATCCTGTCCGAAGCGTAGCCTTGCTGCATAACCGTTTAGACTGTTGAGCGTAATGCTCAACCGATCGCAGAAGAGTCCAAGAGAGGCGCCATGAGCCTCGCGAAAGCCCTGCCGCTGCGCCGGCTGCGCCGTATCGAGCAGCGTATCGGCCATGAGTTCGGTCGGCCCGACCTGCTCCGGCAGGCGCTGGTTCACAGTTCGTTCATCAACGAGAACGAGGACCCTGAGCTGCTCTCCAACGAGCGGCTTGAGTTCCTTGGCGACGCGATCCTGGGTTCGATCGTGGCCCGCGAGCTGTTCGATCGCTTCCCGCACGCCGACGAGGGCTGGCTGACCGTGGCGCGTTCGCAGATCGTGCGCAACGAGGCGCTGGCCGAGGTCGCAGCCGGGCTGCAGCTCGGCGACGAGCTGCTGATGGGCGCGGGGATTGACAACGCCGGCGCGCGCACGCGGCCGGTCGTGCTGGGCCGCGCGCTCGAAGCGGTGATCGGCGCGGTCTGGCTCGACGGCGGGCAGCGCGCCGTCCAGCGACTGGTGCGCCGGCTCGTCCGGACCGCGCTGGAGACGATCACCGTCGAGGGCGTGCGGACCGATCCGAAGACCCAGCTGCAGACGCGCCTGCAGGGCACGATCGGCGTGACGCCGCGCTACGAGACCATCGAAGCAAGCGGTCCCGCGCACGACCGGCGATTCCGTGTGCGGGTCTGTATCGATGGCCAGCCCACCGCCGAGGGCAGCGGACGCAGCAAACAGGCGGCCGAGATGGCCGCCGCCGAACTCGCCCTGATCGCCGTGCTTGCCGTGCCAGAGGAGGCCGGCTGATGCGACTGCGCAGCATCGACATCGGCGGCTACAAATCGTTCGGCGTGCGCACCGAGCTGCGCTTCGACGGCGGCATGACGGCGGTCGTGGGGCCCAACGGGTCGGGCAAGTCGAACATCATGGACGCGTTGCGCTGGGTGATCGGCGAGGGCGCGAACCGGAACCTGCGCGTCAAGCGGCTCGACGACGTGATCTTCACCGGATCCTCGGAACGCGCGCCGGCGGGGCTCGCCGAGGTGCGCCTGCGGCTCGACAACAGCGATGGCTGGCTGGGCCTGGACGCCGCGGAGGTCGAGGTGCAGCGCCGCGTGCACCGCGACGGCGAGTCGGAGTTCCGCCTGAACGGTCGAGCGGTGCGCCTGCGCGAGATCCAGGAACTCTTCCACAATAGCGGCCTCGGTTCGGGCGGCTACGCGCTGATGGGCCAGGGGCTCGTCGATGAGGTGCTGCGCTTGCGACCACAGGAGCGCCGCCGGCTGATCGAGGAGGTTGCCGACGTGCGGCGTCACCGGCGCAAGATGCTCGAGTCGCGCCGCCGGCGCGAGCGCGCCGAGCAACACCTTGACCGCGCGCGGCTGCTGCGCGATGAGCTCGCGCCGCGGCTGCGTTCGCTGGAGCGTCAGGCCCGGCGTGCGCGCCGCCACGAGGAGCTGCAGGCCGAGCTGAACACGGCGCTCGGCGCGTGGTACGGAGGGTCAGCGCGAGCGCTCGCGGCCGAACTGACCGAGCGAGCCGACGCTGCGACGGCCGACGCCGCCGCGCAGCAGCAGGCCGGACTCGAGCTCAGCGCGGCCGGCGCCGCCGTCACGGCAGCCGAGCAGGCCGTCGAAGCCGCGCGCGCCGACGCGAGCGCGGCCGCCGCCGGCCGCCGTGCAGCCGAAGCAAACGTCAACGAGCTTCGGCACAGGCTCGAGCTCGATCAGCGTCGCCACGACTGGCTGCAGAGCGAGGCTGACAGCCTCGAATCCGGACGCGACCCCGTGGCGGACGCGCTCGCTCCTGCGCCTGATCTCGTGAGCGCGGAAGCCGCGCTTGAGGCCGCGGAGACGAGCCTTCACGACGCCCGCGAGCAGCGTGATCGGGCGCTGCGCGAGCACGACGCGCGGCTGCAGCGCCGCGCCGAGGCCGCCGCGCTGACTCGCCGCCTCGACGCCGAGCGCGCCGAACTCAGGAGCGAAGCCCAGGCGCTCGGCCGAACATGGCCAACCAGGCTGACCACGCTGCACGAGCTTGAGCAGAGCCGCACCGAGGCCCGCGAGGCCGCAGCGGATCTCGCGACCGCGCTGCAGGCGGCCCGCGCGGACGAGGCCCGCGCCGCCGGCGATCTGCAGCGCGAGCGCGATGCGCACGCCGCGATCATCGCCAAGCGCGACGCCATCCGACGAGAGATCGACGACCTCGACGCCCGCATCGCCGCGTTGGAGGAGCTGGCCGCACCGACTGCCAGCAACGGCGCGTCTGGCGGATCAGCCAACGGCGCCGCGCCGCGCCTGCGCTCGCAGCTGCGGGTCCGGCGGGGCTACGAAGCCGCCGTTGAGGCAGCGCTTGGGGCGGCCGCCGATGCCGAACTGCAGCCCACGGCGAGCGCCGCGCTCGCCCGCGCGGAGGCCGCGCTTCGCGATGACGGCCAGGCCTGGCTCGGCGTCGCCGCCGACCTCGTCAGCCGCAACGGTGCGCTGACGGCGAGGACGAGCGGTACGGCGAACGGCACCGGCGCGCGCCCGGCGACGGCGGTCGGTGCGATAACCGTCGCCGATGCGGTCGAGGCGCCGGCAAATCTCCGACCCGTCGTCAGCGCGCTGCTCGGCGAGATTTGGATCGCCGAGGGCACGGCGGCAGCGCGGGCGATGCTCGGCGCCGTCTCGCCGCCGCGCGCCGTCGTGACCCGCGACGGCATCCTGTTGCGCGGCGACGGCGTCGTGGCGACGCGCAGCGGGCAGAGCGCCAGCTGGGCGCGTCAGCAGCGCCGCGTCGCCGAGTGGCGCGAGCGCCGCGAGGGTCTGGCGCAAACACTTGACCAGCAACCGACGCCAGAGGCCGAGCGGCTGACGCAGGCCCAACGGGCGCACGAGGATTCGCGCGCCGTCGTGAGGCGCTGCGCGGAGCGTCAGACCGTCGCCGACATGGCGCTTCGAGAGGCGTCGCGAGGGGTGCAGGCCGCGGAAGCGGAGCGCGACCGGCTGCGCAGCGACGCACTGCGGCTCCAATCGCGTCTGCGACGCCTGCGGGCCGACGCAGTCGAGGCTGCAACCGGTGATGAGGATGCCGTCGAGCTCACGCCGCCGCCGGCCGACCAGGACCTCACCGAGCTGGAGCGGGCCCGAGACCGAGCGGCCGCCGCGCTGAGCGACGCGCGTGCGGCCGTCGAGCGGGAGCGCCGCCAGGCCCGGGGCAGCGCCCGCCTGGCCGCCATCCGCGAGGAGCTGACGGCGCTCAGCGCCACGCTCGAAGAGCGCCGCGCGGCGGTCGTGGAGGCCGCCGCCACCGCTGCCGACGCCACGGTCCTCGAAACGGCGCGCGCGCGGCTTCGTCAGTCGGAAGCTGAGCGGGCGCAGGCCCGGGTCCGGCTTGAGGCCGCGCAGACCGTTCGGGTGGCGGCCGAACGCGCCGCCGTCGAGGCGCAGGCGGCGCTGCGCGAGACCGAGGCGGCGCGCGCGCGTCTCAGCGCGGACGCGGCGGACGACCACATCGATCTCACCGACCTGCCCGCCGCCGAGGGCGAGATCAGGGAGTTGCGCGCCGCCGCGATGGAGCTTCGCGAGCGGCTTCATCGGCTCGGCCCGATCCAGCCCGAGGCGGCCGACGAGCACGCCGCGGAGCTCGAGCGCTACGAGTCGATCGAGCAGCAGATCGTTGATCTGGAAGCCACTGAGAAGCGCCTGCGCGGCGCCGAACACGAGCTGGAGAGGCTGATCGACTCCCGCTTCCGTGCGGCGTTCGGCAAGGTCGACGCGGCGTTCCAGCGCTACTTCCGGCTGATGTTCCGCGGCGGCCACGCGCGACTCACGCTCACGGATGAGGGGCCGACGGAGTCCGACGGCGGCGGCGACGACGATGACGCCGAAATAGACGCGCCGCCGCCCGGCGTTGACATCAGCGCCCAACCGCCCGGCAAGCGCGTCGCGCACCTCACGCAGCTCTCGGGCGGCGAGCGCGCATTGACGGCGATCGCGCTGCTCTTCGCGCTGCTCGAAATCCGCCCGGTGCCGTTCTGTGTGCTTGACGAGGTCGACGCCGCGCTCGATGAAGCGAACGTCGAGCGCTTCGTGCAGGCGCTGAAAGAGCGCGCCGCCGACATGCAGTTCGTCGTCATTACGCACAACCGCCGTACCATCGAACAGGCCGACGCGATCTACGGCGTCACGATGGGCACGGACGGCTTGAGCAAGATCCTCTCTGTTCGGCTCGACGACATCGACGCTGCTTAGTCAGCCGGGCGCAAACCCCGGAGTGGGCCGAGGTGCAGCCGTGGTCCGACTGTTTCGCCGCACGCGCGACGGACCCGCCGAGAGCGAGAACGCCGAGCTCGACGAGGCCTACGAGAGCGCCACCCGGGCCACGCGGCGGGGCGTGCTGGGGCGGCTCGGGGGCCTCTTCCGGGGCGCGACGATCGACGACGACTTCTGGGAGGAGCTCGAGGAGACGCTGATCCTCGGCGATCTCGGCGGCGCGACCAGCGCTCGGCTGGTCGCGGAGCTGCGTGATGCGACCGGTCGTCGCGACGACCCGGAAGCGGTCCTCGGGCGGCTGCGCGAACAACTAGTGGAGCTGCTCGAGGGGCCCAGCTCGGACGGCGCGCTGTGGTCGCCAGAGATCGAGACCGCACCGCCGTACCCGCACGTGATCCTCGTCGTCGGCGTCAACGGCTCGGGCAAGACGACCTCGATCGCGAAGCTCGCGTACGCGCTGCGCGAAGAAGGCCGCTCGGTCTTGCTGGCCGCCGCCGACACCTTCCGCGCCGCCGCGATCGAGCAGCTCCAGACCTGGTCGGAACGCGTCGGCGTGGAGTGCGTCGCGCACCAGATGGGCGCCGATCCCGGCGCCGTGGCCTACGACGCGATCGAGGCCGCCCGCTCGCGCGGCGTCGATGTGGTGATCGTCGACACCGCAGGCCGGCTACAGACGCAATCGAACCTGATGGCGGAGCTGGGCAAGATGCGGCGGGTGATCGAGGGCCGCTGCCCGGGCGCGCCGCACGAGGTGCTGCTTGTGCTCGACGCGACCAGCGGCCAGAACGGACTCAGCCAGGCGCGGCTGTTCGCGGAGGCGACCGGGGTGACGGGCATCTGTCTGGCCAAGCTTGACGGGACGAGCAAGGGTGGGATTGTGTTCGCGATCGCCGATCAGCTGGGGATTCCAGTGCGATTCGCCGGTACGGGCGAGAAGGCCGGCGACATCGCGCCGTTTGAGCCGGCGCGGTTCGTCGATGCGCTGCTGAGCGAGAGCTGACCAATCCTGACCGGACCTGACCGCTGCTGAGCATCGCTGTTCCCCGCGTCGTGGGCCCGGTGAGGTGGCGCGAAGGGATCAGTCCGGCACCAGCAACCGCGTCAGCCAGGCGGACAGATCGTGCAGACTCTCCCGCCCCAGCTCGTGCTGCATCTGATACTCGCGATAGTCGACGTTTAGCCCCAGCGCCTCCAGACGATCGCGTGAATCGCGCCCCTTGTCGATCGCGACGAGCGGGTCGTTGGTCCCGTGTTGCACGAGCAGCGGCAGCTCAGCCGCCTCCGGGTGAACATCGGCGCCGGCCTCCTCGGAGAGCCAGGTCGAGAGCATCGCGGCCCCGCGCCAGCGCTGCGGCGCGCTCAGCGCGAGCCGATACGCCAGCGATCCGCCCTGGCTGAAGCCCATCAGCGCGGTGCGCTCGGGGTCGGCCGCGTAGCGCTCCGAGGCCTCGTCGAAGAAGGCGCTCAGGTCGTTCGTCACGCGCTCAAGCTCGCCCGGCAGCGCTCGGTCGCCCTCGCGACGCATCCAGGTGAACATCGGGCCGTAGGAGAGTGGCGCATCATCGAGCCCGAACTCAGCCTGCGGCAGGATCACCTGCACCTTCCCCGCCGCCAGCAGCGGCGCGAGCGGTGCGAGGTCCAGCGCGTGCGCCCCATGCCCGTGGAGGGCGAACAGCGTCGGAAATGGCGGCTCTCCAGCTGGGGTCCAGGCGACATGAATGAACTGCATCCGCCGATGGTAAGGGGAGTGCCCCGTTCCACCGCAACGCCAGAGGGATGCCGCAGGCGGCGGGACGAGGGGAGGTCTGCCGGCGCGCTCGCGCATAGCTACGCTGACCTCACCGGGTCTGTAGCGCTGCGGTTTGAGAGGTCCACGATGAATGCCACTGTTTGGGCTTGCACGCTTGATGAGCTCCAGCGCGAGGGGGTTCGGGTCGTTTCGACGGGGCAGCGGACCGTCGCGGTGTACTGGCACCGCGAGCAGGTGTTCGCCGTCGACAATCGCTGCCCGCACATGGGGTTTCCGCTCAGCCAGGGGACGGTCGACGACGGGATCCTGACCTGCCACTGGCACCACGCGAAGTTCGAACTCTCGGGTGGGTGCGCGTTTGACCTCTTCGCTGACGATGTGGCGGCGTTCGGCGCCGAGGTGCGCGACGGCGAGGTCTGGATCGACCCGACGCCGCAGGAGGAAGAAGCGGTTGCGCACTGGACGCGCAAGCTCTCGGAGGGGCTTGAGCAGAATCTGCGGCTGGTGATCGCGAAGTCGGTGATTGGCCTCTGCGAGGCCGGGCGCGCCGACCTCGTGTTGGCGGAGGCGGCGCGCTTCGGAGTGAGGAACCGCGCAGCCGGGTGGTCGAGCGGGCTCTCGATTTTGACCGCGATGGCCAACGTGCAGCCGCACCTCGACCCGGCCGACCGGCCGCGCGCGCTCTACCACGGCGTTGTGCACGTGGCCCGCAGCGTGCAGGGCCAGCCGCCTGATTTCGACATCGCCGCACTCGACACCGAGGAAGACCGGCCCGAGCAGTTTCGGGCGTGGTTCCGCCGCTTCTCGGAGGTGCGTTCGCGCGACGCCGCCGAGCGCTGCCTGCGCACCGCCGCCGCTGTGGGGCTCGACCAGCGGCAGCTCGCCGATCTGCTCTTCGCCGCTTCGACGGACCACGTCTTCATGGACGATGGGCATACGCTGGACTTCGCCAACAAGGCCTGCGAGCTGCTCGACGCGGTCGGCTGGGAGTCCGCGCCCGACGTGCTCAGCTCGGTGATCCCGACGATCACGGGCGCGGCGCGGATGGAAGAAACCTCCTCGTGGCAACACCCCGTTGAGCTGCCGCGGCTGCTCGACGAGGCCGGGGAGGCGTTCGACGAAGCGCTCGCCGTCGGTGGCGAGCGCAACGAGGCCTGGGATGAGCATCGCCCGGTCGCGGAGTCGATCCTCGATGAGCCGCCCGACCGCTCGCTGCGGCGGATCGTCGACGCCGCGCGGGCCGGTGCGCCGCTCGGCGAGCTGAGCGCGACGGTGGCCTATGCGGCGGCGCGCCGGCCGCTGCATTTCCACATCTCCAACGAGTTCGGCGACTGGAACACGGTCCACCACACATTCACCTACACGAACGCCGTCGACCGCGCGATGCAGCGCGCGCCCTCGCGCGAGCTGGCGCGCGCGATCCTCGATGGCGCGGCGTCGGTGTACCTGGAGCGTTTCCTCAACATGCCGCGTCAGCCGCGACCGGAGCCCAACGGCGGCTCGACCTCGACCGATGGTCTGATGGCGCACTTCGACCGGCAGCAGCAGGTCGACGAGACCGCCCAGACGGTCGCCGACCTGCTCGCCGGTGGGCAGCAGACGGAAGTGGCGCGGGCGCTGGGGTCGGCGTTGCTGCGCGAGGACGCCGGGTTCCACTCGTTCCAGATCTACGACGCCGCGCTGCGGCTGGCGGAACGCTTCGAGGGCCGGCCCGAGGCGGACGACGTGCTGATCGGCGCCAGCCGCTTCCTGACCGCGCACGCACCGACCGTTCGCTCGATGGGGCAGACGTACGAGACGGCGGCGCGTCTGCATCGCGGCGAGGCGCTGCATGCGTAGGGTCGCCTCGCCGCTTCGCGACATCGAGGCGGATCGGAGGGTCGGACGCGGGTAGGCTGAGACGCTGGGAGGAGCGCCATGCTCGCAGCTCTCGGTTGGCTGACGCCGCGGCGGATGATGCTGTTTGGCGTGGTCGTCGCTGCGGTCGTGGTGGTGATCGTGCTGCTCTGGTACTTCCTGATCCGCAGCGATGCGCCGCCGCCGGCCTCGATTGAGGCCGCGGTGGAGTCGGTGCGCAGCGACCAGCAGGCCCAGCAGGCCCAACAGGCCCAACAGCAAGCCGCCACGCAGCAACAAGAGGCGCAGAGCGAGGGCCAGCCGCAGGCTGAAGCGTCAACCGCAGCGACTGCGCAGCAGGCGGCTGACGAGGGTGGGGCGCAGCAGCAGGCCAGCTCGCCGGACAGCGGCGCGTATGGTGACGCGCCCAGCGCGGTCGCTGATCAATCCGCTGCGGCGGCCGAGGCCGAGGACACGGGCGGGCCCCAGTCGCAGAGCGCCGACACGGGGCCGCGCGCGGCGGCCGATCTTGTGGGGACCTGGGTGCTCTCGGAGCGGGGTGAGTCGTTCGTCGGCTACCGGATCGGCGAGGTGCTCGCGAACGTCGGGACGGCCACTGCGGTGGGTCGGACGGGCGAGATCACGGCGACGCTTGAGTTCGACGGTGAAGTGATCACGGCGGTCGAGATCGTCGCCGACCTGCGGACGCTGAAGAGCGACCAGGGCTTCCGCGACGGTGCGCTCAAGGACCGGGGGCTCGAGTCGAACACTTATCCCTTCGCGACGTTTGTGCTGACCGAAGCGATTCCGATTGACATAATTCCCGTCGGTGAGAACGCGGTGTCGGTCAGCGTCGCGGGCACGCTCGACCTCCATGGTGTGACCAACGACGTGCAGATCGAACTCGCCGGACAGTATGTCGATGGGTTGGTGGTGGTATCGGGGTCGACGGAGATCGTGCTGCTCGACTATGGCATCGAGGCGCCGGTGGGGTTCCGGGTGCTCTCGATCGAGGAGTCGGGGCAGATGGAGTTTCAGATCGTGTTTGAGCGGTCGCCGTAAGCGGGGTTTCGGGAGGTAGGCGGCGAAGAGGGGCGCTGCCGTCCCGACTCACCGGCGTGGCTGTATCTGGCCAGGCGGGGGAGCCCCCCTCTGTCACTCCGTGACATCTCCCCCCGCGCTGCGGGGGGAGAGGGGATCCGACTTGTTCAGAGCCTTCCTGGAGGGCGCGGGGCCGCATCGGGCCGCGGCGTCTTCGGGGCTGATCCGCCAATTTCGCGCCCTGGCGACTACATAACATGGGTAGTGCGATCATGATCGTCGGTCTGCGTCGCCCAGCGCACCGACGTCGAATTTGAGGTTGCCGAAGGATTCCTGCTCCACGTTGCGCACTTCACCCTCGGCGTCGAGGTGGGCGATGATGTGGAAGAGGTCGACGCGGCGCAGGTCCTCGGTCGCGAACTCGAGCAACATCGAGACGGAGAGGTGCTCGCGGCGGCCGAGTCGATTTGACTCGGCGCGGATCGCGCGGCGCACGGTCTCGACATCGGCCAGGGTCGCGGCTTCGACCTCCGGCGAGGGGCGCATGGCGCGCAGGCGAGCGCGGAAGCCGTCGAACAGGCCCATCGTTATGACTCCATGACTGCTTCGGTCAGCGCCGACTCGAGCAGCCGGAGCGTCGCGCTGTTGGCGCCGGCCAGCGACTCGAGCCGCTCGTTGGCGACGCCGGCTGCTGTCCAGAGGCCCGCGAGCAGTCGCGCCGCCGCGGCCCACTCTTCGTCGCCGGCCGCCAGCTCGTCGACCGGCGCCTGGCCGCGGGCGAGGATCGTCGCGCGGCGTCCGTTGGCAGTGTCGGGATCCGCGCCGAACTCCTCGATCACGGCGTCGAACTCATGGGCCGCTTCGTCGAGTTCGGCGCGGACGAGCCGCACGTTGCCGAGCGCGAGCCGCGAATCGACGTCGTAGGGCCGCGCCAGCGCTGCGGCGCGGGCGTGGCGCAGCGCGGCGTCCAGCTCGCCCACGAAGCAGTGAGCGGCGCCCAGGCGCAGGTCGAGCTCGGCTGCCGCCCCTACGTCGCGAAGCAGCTCCAGCGCGGCGCGTGCGGGCGCCCGCGCCTCGATTCCGCGAGCGTCGCGGACCAGCGCTTCGGCCTGAGCGAGCAGCGCCGCCGCCTCCAGCAGACGCGCCGCGCCTGGGGAGCTCGCCCTCATGCGTGTGCGTAGACGCTGCACAATCCCCATGCGCTGCCCGCTCCTCCCGCCGACTGGATACGGTATCGCCATGAGCGTTGAGGACGGTTCCGCGGCCGGTAGCCGGCACATCATTCACGCCGACATGGATGCGTTCTACGCCTCCGTGGAGCAGCACGACAATCCCGAGCTGCGGGGCAAACCGGTGTTGGTCGGCGGCTCGCCGCGGTCGCGGGGAGTGGTCGCGGCGGCGTCCTATGAGAGCCGCGCGTTCGGCTGCCGCTCGGCGATGCCGATGCGTACGGCGGTGCGGTTGTGTCCCCACGCGGAGATCGTGCGGCCGCGCTTCAGCCGCTACCGCGAGGTCTCGCAGCAGGTGATGGACATCTTCCGCAGCGTCTCGCCGCTGGTCGAGCCGCTCTCGCTGGACGAGGCCTTCATCGATATCTCGCAGCGCGTCGAGTCGGGCGCGACCCCGGCGGAGGTCGGGCGCTGGATCAAGGACCGGGTGCGCGAGGAGACCGGGCTGACGATCTCCTGCGGGGCGGGCACGACGAAATCGATCGCCAAGATCGCGTCTGATCGCGACAAGCCGGACGGGCTGACGATCGTGCCGCCGGGGCACGAAGCCGCGTTCCTCGCGCCGCTGCCGATCTCGGAGCTGTGGGGCGTGGGGCCGAAGACCGCGGCGCGCCTGCGCGACGCGGGTGTCGAGACGGTTGGCGAGCTGGCCCAGCGGCCGCTGCCGTGGCTGATCGACCGCTTCGGCGCGCGCGGCGAGTGGTTCCACGAGCTCGCGCGGGGGATCGACCCGCGGGAAGTCGACACGACGCGGGAGACCAAGTCGATCTCCTCGGAGACGACCTTCGCGGAGGACGTCGGGAGTTATGACAAGCTCGCCGAGGTCGCGCGAGGCCAGGCGCGCGATGTCGGCCGGCGGCTGCGGGGCGCGGACCTGCGGGCGCGCACGGTGCAGATCAAGCTGCGGCTCTCGGACTTCACGACCTTCACGCGTCAGCGGACGCTCGCGGCCGCGAGCGACGACGCGGACGAGATCGCGACGACCGCCCTCAGGCTGCTGCGCGAACAGTGTCGGCCGGCGCGTCGCTTCCGGCTGATCGGCGTGGGTGTCTCGAATCTGGAGGCGGCGCAGGCGGCGATGCAGCTCTCGATGTTCAGCGTCGGCGGCGAGCCCGCGGCGACGCCGCCCGAGGCGCTGGCTCGCGCCGAGCGGGCCGCGGCGCTGCGCTCCGCGGTCGACGAGCTGCAGACCCGATTCGGTCCGACCGTTGTGCATCTCGGCGAGTCCGATGATGATGCGACCGCGCGATGAGCATTCCTGAACCCCGAGACGCCGCCGTGATCAGCTTCGACTGCTACGGCACGCTGATCGACTGGAGCGGCGGCGCTCGCGCGGCGCTGGAGCGCATCGCGGCTCTGGCGGCTGTGGACCTCGATCGGTTCGTCGAGCGGCGCGTTCCGGTCGAGCTGATGGTCGAGCACGAGCGCTACCGCCCGTATGACGAGGTCCTGGCGTTGAGCGTGACCCGCACGGCGGCCGAGTTTGGCGTCGAGCTACCGATGTCGATCGGGCGGGCGTTCGCCGCCTCGCTGTATGACTGGCCACCGTTCGAGGATGCGCCGCGGTTCCTGCGGCGGCTGCGACGGCTGGGCGTGCCGATGGCGATCCTCTCGAACGTCACGCTGGCGGGCCTGCGCTCCAGCGTCCGTGCGTTGGCGACGCCATTCGATCAGCTTGTGACGGCTGAGGATGTGCAGTCCTACAAGCCGGCGCCGCTGCACTGGGCGGCGCTCCAGTCGTCGCGCGGGATTGTGTCGGCCCAGCAGCTGCACGTCGCCGCGTCGATCGTGCACGATGTGCGCCCGGCGTCGTCGCTGGGCGTGCCCAGTGTCTGGGTCAACCGCAACGCCGAGGCGCCGCCGGACGACGTGTCGCCTACGCTGACGGTCGCCAACCTCGACGAGCTCGCCGAGCTGTGGCGATTGCCCGAGGCCGACTGAACGCCAGGGAGCAGCCTGTGATCATCACGCGGATGTACCAGAGCGACGACGGCGATTCGCACTTCGAGGATGTCGAAGTGGCGCTGCACCTGACTGATCTGGGTGGGATGTCGCGTCGGGTGTTCCCCGGTCAGGCGTTCTTTCGACGCACCGAGCCGGGGCTGTCGCTCGACTGGCACAACGCGCCCGGCAAGGTGATGATCATCATTATTCAGGGCGCGGTCGAAGTTGAACTCACCGGCGGGGAGAAGCGCCGCTTCGGGCCCGGCGACATCTGCATGGCCGAAGATGTCGAGGGTCCCGGCCACAAGTCCGTCGATGTCGAGGGTCCACGGCTGAGCCTGATGATCAGCTTGGCCGACGACTGGGACGTGCATCATTGGGCGCGCCAGTTCGATTCGTAATCGCACGAGAGGAAGCAGCATGGAAATCACCCGCGTCTACACCGGCGACGACGACCAGTCGCACTTCGAAACGATCGACGTCCCGCTCATCGCGGACCGCTATGGCAGCTTGTCGGAGCTGATCCCGAGCACCGGGGTGATCTTCCGCGAGACGCCGGTGGGCGGCGAGCTGGACTTCCACAACGCGCCGCGCCGGCAGTTCGTGATCACGCTGAGTGGGGTCGTTGAGGTCGAGTGCGGCGACGGCTCGAAGTGCCAGCTTGGGGCCGGCGGCATTCTGTTGGCCGACGACCTGACGGGCCAGGGGCACATCACCCGCGAGCTCGAGGCTCCGCGGCGGAGCCTGTTCATCCCGCTGCCCGACGACTTCGACGTGGACAGCCTGCGCGGTTAGCTCGCGTTCGGGACGGTGAACGGGGAGGGCACCACAAGGATTGCCCCTACACGGTTGGCGTGCGTGGTGGACACGGCGTCGTTCGTCGGCGGGGGGGTGCGTGGTGGCGAGGCCCCTCGTGTGGACCGCGACCTTTCCTTTAGGGGCAGCTCTTGTGGCTGCCCGTTCCGCGGATCGCGGGGCGCGGCCGCTAGTCGCCGTTTGCGGCGAGCCAGCGGTTGTGGTGGTCGAAGGCGGCGATCGTGAGCGCGTGGGTGATTTCGGAGCGGCTGATCATGCGGGGGACCTCGCTGAGGGGGATGGTGAACACGTCGATCGCCTCCGAGCTGGTGCCGACGATGTGGTCTTCGGCGACGACCTTCTCGACGTTCTGCGCGAGGTAGGACCAGCAGCGGTTCTGCTGTAGCGCCGGATTGGGGTGGACCCAGCCGAGTTCGACGGCGCCGTCGGGTTGGGGTCGGTAGCCGCTCTCCTCGAAGAGCTCGCGCAATGCTGACTGTTTGGGCGTCTCGCCGGGGTCGACGATGCCGCCCGGCACCTCGAGCGTGAGCTCGCGAGTGCCGTGACGGAACTGTTGCACGAAGATCACGTCGCCGTCGGCGGTCAGTGGGATGATGTTCACCCAGTCGGGGAACTCGAAGATGAAGAAGCGGTGGTCGCGCCCGTGACGCGGGTGTCGGTTGACATCCTGGCGCAGCTTGAAGAAGCCGTAGTCGGCGAGCAGTTCGCTCGATCGGCGCTCCCAGAGATCGCTCACGGCAGGCTCACTGCTTCGTTGCTGGTTCCGTTTCCGGTGCGTCGGCGGGTGGTCACTGGTCGGTCATCGGCCCCTCACTGGTCGGTCACTGGTCGGTCAGAAGGCCAAGTCGAGGATGCGGCTGTAGCGGTCGATGCTCAGGAGTTTATCCAGGCCGGCATCGCGGAACTGTGCGTCGAGATTGGCGATCAGGGTCTGCTTGTAGTGGTCGAGATCAATGCCGAGCGTCTGCGCGTCACGCTTGATCCGGCGTAGCCCCAGAGCGCTCGCGCCGGCGATCAGCATCTGGGTCTGCCAGACGTAGGCGCGGCCGACCGGTGAGAGGCCGTCGATGAGCTGCGGCAGGATCGTGTGCAGGAAGTTCACGTGGCGCACTTCGTCGCGCAGGATCAGGCGGAAGATCTGCTTGGCGAGTGGGTCGATGTCGGGGATTTCAAGCGCTTGCTGGAGGAACAGCGCGGCGAAGTTCTCGCTGAACAGAGTCGAGATCAGCCAGTTCTCAACGCGGAAGAAGCCCCAGGAGGCCATCGATCCGAAGCGTTCGACCACGAAGCGCTCCGCGGCGCTCATGTAGCCGTGCCCGTTGACCTCGGTGAGGTAGCGGTCGAGCACGTAGACGTGTCGCGCCTCGTCCTGGCACTGCGCGGCCAGGTAGAGGTTGAGGCTGGGGTTGCGGAGCTGGTGGGTGGCCTGGCTCATCATCACCTGGATGGTGTCCAGGCCCATCACTTCGAGGCCGTGGAAGGTGTTGATCAGGCGCAGCCAGGAGGCGCGCTTGGCGTCGGGAATCTGCGCGCCGCGGTCCCAGTCGACGTCACGGTCGGCGTTCCAGAGGCGTTCGCCCTGCTGCTGGAACAGCACGCGGAACGCCTCGGTCTGTTCTGCTTCATCAGTCGGGCGCACGGCCGCGGGAGAACGCCGCATCGAACCCTCCCTCGGCTTGCAGGCGGCCGACGTTTCGCGCCGCGCAGCGCCTGCGGCCTCACTATATCCACCAGCGCCGTCCTATACTGCGGCCATGGCGAACGACGACGGGTTCGATCTGGAAGCGACGATGCGCGCGATCCGCGAGGCGGACGTGGTCGTGATCGGATTCGGTTGGCTCTCCGAACGGCTGCTGATCGACGGGCGGCGGAACGAGTCGATGGGTCCCTACGTGCGCGTCGTCGAGCCAGTGCGGTCGCCGCAGGACCGCGTGCGGCAGTTGCGGAAGCTGCGACCGGGCTTCGGCGATCCGGAGTCATTCGTGTTCTTTCCCTGGGCCGGCCGGGTGGACTCGTTTGTGGCAGCGGGGCTGTTCGAGCGGATCCTGGATCGCTGCGACGGCGACCAGACAGCGGCCGACGATGCGCGCACGGCGCTGCGCAAGCTGTTCGAGCTGGACCGCGAAGACATGCGTCAGGCGATCGCGGGCGGCGAGAAATACCACACGCTTTACGAGCGCATCGAGGCCTGAGCCCCGATTTCAGCCCTGTTTTTCCGTTCCACGCGTTGCGAGAACATTTCGCACTGCGCTACGCTTGTGCTGCGATCGTTCGGCAATGAAGGGTGTGGTCCGTGGCGGAAGGCAAGGCGGGCAAGCGTGTTCGGGCGGCCGCGGCTGCTGCACGGTCGAAGAACCGACAGGCGAAAGCGGTTGAGAACGCCGACCCGGCCGAGCCCCCTGTGTGTCAGCACCATTGGCAGATCGGTCGTCCCGATTCGCAGATCTCGCACGGGGTGTGCTCGAAGTGTGGCGAAGAGCGGGACTTCCTCAACTACGGCGAGGAACTGCGGATGCCGTTCGGGCGGCGGCGGCGGCGCTAAGAATCCTCTGAACAAGTCGGACCCCATCTCCCCCCGCAGAGCGGGGGGAGAGTTATTCAGAGCTTGCTTAGCCCGGCGGCGGCGCGACGACTTCGACGCGCACCGCGATGATCCGTTCCGTGCCGTAGAAGCCGAGCTGCTCGAACGCACCGGCGCTCAACTGGATGTCGGTGTTGGAATCTTCCGAGCCGCGGATGACGACCAGTGCTTCGGCGCCCACCACCTGCTCGGCCTGCTGCTCGGTGAGCAACGGCGCGCCGGCCAGGCGGGTCAGGCGCAGCGTCGTGCCGACGGGCCAGACGCCGGAGAACGCAGTGGTCACATCGGTCGGGTCGTAGGGCGTGCCATCGGCGAGGAGCCAGGGGATGCCGGCGGGCACAGCCTCGGCGGTCAGGCGCTCTGCGATCAACGGCGCTCCACCGATCGCGGCGGGCGTGACGGCTGCGACGGCGATCGAGGGGGCCGTCTGGGCGGGATGCACGGCCGGCGTTACGGGTGAGGCGCCTGCTGAGGCTGCCGCCGCCTGCTGCTGCGCTGCGCCCTGCGGTTCGGCGGCCGCCGGCTGAGCAGTCGCGGATTCCGTGGCCGGAGCTGCTTGTGCGGTTGACGCGGTTGGCTGGTTGGCGCCGGCCTGCGGCTCAGCCTGGGCGTCGGCGGCTACGCTCTGCGTAGCGGTTGGCGCTGCGACCGGCATTGCGCCGTCCGGGTCGAGCAGCAGCAAAACACCGAAATAGACCCCGACGCCCACGCCGGCGAGGACGAGCAGCGTTCCCAGCGCGCGGGCGATGCGCTTGCGCGGGACGCGGCGCCGGCGCTCGTTGGGTAGCAGCAGGCGTCGGTCGGGGTGGAAGGGGAAGTCGCGCGCGCTGCGCACCCGAACCTCGGGGCTCGAGAACTCGCGGGTTCCACGCGCCTCTGTCGGCATGCGACTCATACACCCATCGTACGCGGACGCCAGGGGTCGTCCACGGCATATCCACGCCCAACACTCGATAAGATCGCTGCATGGAAACGAAACAGATTCGCTGTCCACAGTGTGAGCGCTCGCTGGCGGTGGGCGTGCCGCCGGAGTCGGGCCGCACTCGTCGGGTGGTGACGCGGTGCACGGGCTGCGAACATGATCTTGTGGTCTCGCGCGGCCGCAAGGCAGCAGATCCGTTGAGAATCCGCGCGTGCAAACGGTGGGCTGTCATGTGTCCCTACTGCAAGGAGCCGACGATCGCCCGGTTGCCGCCGAAGGGCGTGTTGCGGCGCAAGGAAACGACGCCGTGCGCAAGCTGCCGCAAGCCGCTGATCGTGGAGCGCCGCGAGGAGGGCAAGGTGGTGTTGCGGGCGCACCGCGGCATTCTCGAGGGCACGCTGCTCTGACACTCCCGTGTAACGCGGCCACGTGATCGAGGGCGATCGCAGGGGTATTCTGTGGTGTATTGCAGAATCATTCAGCATCTCTGTCGGCCCAGGAGCAGCACCCATGAGCAGCGTGGACCAGGAAGCGATCGAAGCCCATCGCCAGTGGCGAGGCAAGGTCGACTACGCGTCGAAGGTGACCGTGCGGAATCACGACGATCTGAGCATCGTCTACACGCCCGGCGTGGCCGCGCCCTGCCTCGAGATCGAGCGCGACCCGTCGCAGGCCCGGGAGCTGACGGGGATCGGCAACCTGGTCGCCGTGGTGACCGATGGCAGCGCGGTGCTGGGGCTGGGCGACATCGGTCCGCAGGCTTCACTGCCGGTGATGGAAGGCAAGTGCGTGCTCTTTCGAGAGTTCGCCGGGGTCGACGCGATCCCGATCGCGCTCTCGGTGCGCGGCGTTGATGAGATCGTCGCCGCGGTAGAGGCGATCGCGCCGTCGCTGGGCGGCGTGAACCTCGAGGACATCTCGGCGCCGCGCTGCTTCGAGGTCGAGCGGCGGCTGCACGAGTCGCTCTCGATCCCCGTGATGCACGACGACCAGCATGGGACTGCGGTGGTCGCGTTGGCGGGCCTGATCAACGCGCTGCGGCTGACCAACCGTGACTTCAAGGACCTCCGCGTCGTCGTGCTGGGCGCGGGCGCGAGCGGGATCGCCTGCTCCTCGATTCTGCGTTTGATGGGCTGCGAGGACATCTCGCTGATCGACTCCAAGGGGCTGCTGACGATCGACCGTGAGGATCTGAACCCCTGGAAGCGCGAAGCGGCGGGCTGGTCCGGGCACCACAACAACGCCGACGGCAGCATCCCGCAGACGCCGCAGGTGATGGTGGGGGCCGACCTGTTCCTCGGGCTTGCCGGGCCGGGTCTGGTGACGATCGCTGATGTGGCCTCGATGAACGACAACTCGCTCGTCTTCGCGATGGCCAATCCGACGCCGGAGATCATGCCGGACGAGGCGGCGGAGGCGGGCGCGGCGATCATCGCTACAGGCCGCTCCGACTTCCCCAACCAGATCAACAACGCGCTGGGCTTCCCGGGCATCTTCCGCGGGCTGCTTGATGGGCAGATTCCCAACGTCCAGGACGAGCACAAGATCGCCGCGGCCCAGGCGATTGCGGACTTCGTCAGCGACCCGACGCCGGACCGGATCGTGCCGAGCATCTTCGAGGACGGCCTCGCGATGGCGGTGGCGGACGCGGTTCGCTCGGTCGGCTAGATGTTGGCCAGAGCCTGAAGAGAGCCGGGCGGGCGGGCTTCTAGCTCTCGAGCGCCTGCGCGAGCGCGGCTCGCAGGTTGAGCACGGGCGAGTAGCCCAGCGCGACGCGGACGCGGCTGTCGTCGATCAGGTGCGGGCGTCCGGTGATGTCGACGTAGGCGTCGACGGCGTGGGGCGCGGGCAGGACCCAGTTGGAGAGCGAGGCCGCGTCGAGCGCCCGGGCCAGGGCGTAGGGCGCGGTCCAGAACTGCGGCTCGACGCCGCGCAGGCGGCAGGCCTCCTCGGCCAGCGCGCGCCAGGTGGTGTGGACGCTGGTGGCGTGGAAGGTGTGGTTCCGCGACTGGTCGAAATCGGACAGCATCACCCAGACGGCGCGCGCGAGGTCGGCGGCGGCGATCATCGAGATCGCGGTGCGTCCGCCGCCGACCAGGCCGCCGCGCGGGTGCGAGACGAAGTGGCCGACCACGCGACGCAGCAGCCCTTCCTGCGGGGCCAGGCAGGGGGCGGCGCGCAGCACGGCGAGCGGCACGCTGCGGCGGTAGGTCTGGGCAGCCTGTTCGGCCGTCGCGCGGCTCTGCAGCAGCGCGCCGACGGGATGCGGGGCCCAGCCTTCGGTGACCGGCCAGGGCGGCAGCTCCCAGCCGTAGGTCTCGGTGGTCGAGACGAGCACGAAGCCGCTCAGTGGAAGATGCGTGCAGGCGTCGAGCAGGGCGGTCGTCGTGGCGACGTTGGCCGCCTCGTATTCGGCGGCTGAGCGGCCGGGCTCGGTGAGCGCGCTGGCGTGGACGACGTGGGTCGCGCCGGCGAGCGCGTCGTTCAGGGCGGTTGGGCTCTGGAGGTCGACGACGCGACGTTCTGCGGCGTCGGGGATGTGATCGACGCCGGGTGGGAGGAGCGCGACCGCCTCCACATCCTGTCGCAGCAGCTCGGCCAGGATCTGGCGGCCGGGCGCGTGTTCGGCGCCGGTCAGCGCGATTCGCATGGCCTGATCGTATCGCGGCGCACGGCCCTCAGGTCGCGGCCGCTGCTAGCTTGAAGTGGGCGCCCGGCGGCGGACTGGCTCGAAAGGAACTGACATGGCAATTCTGTCTCGGCCGTCATGCGACATCTACTACGAGACATCCGGTGAGGGCCCGACGATCGTGTTCGCGCACGGGGCCGGCGGCAACCACCTCTCGTGGTGGCAACAGATTCCGGTCTTCAACGGCGCCTACCGGTGCGTCGCGTTCGACCACCGCGGCTGGGGTCGCAGTATCGAGCAGGAGGGCGGGCCGGGGTCTGCGGCGTTCGTCGACGACCTGATCGCGTTGCTCGACGAGCTGGAGATCGAGAAGACGGCGCTGGTGGCGCAATCGATGGGTGGCTGGACGTGCCTGGGCGCGACGCTGCGGCAGCCGGAGCGAATCGCTGCGCTGGTGATGGCCGACACGCTGGGCGGGCTGACCAATCCCGAGATCGCAGCGGGCGCGCAGGTCGTGGCCGAGCGGCAGCGGCGCGACGGCCAGCGCGGGCTGGCGACGATGGCGTATCACCCCAACCTGCGTGAGCGCGATCCCTCGCTGGCGTTTCTCTACGACGAGGTGATGGCGATGAATCCGCCGCTGGACGGGAGCATCAGGCAGACGCTCGCGGCGCTCGCGCCCGACGCCGACGCGGTAGCGGCGCTCAAGGTGCCGCTGCTCTGGGTGGTTGGCGGGGAGGATCGGATCTTCTCGCCGGTGATGGCCCGGGCCGCGCAGGCGCACGTGCCCGGTTCGTCCTATTTCGAGGTGCCCGACACCGGGCACTCCGTCTACTTCGAGCGGCCGGTGCAGTTCAATATGCAGCTGAACAGCTTCCTGGTCGGAGCTGGCTGGGGCGAGAGCGTCTTCTAGGAATCCTCTGAACAAGTCGGATCCCCGCTCCCTCCGCTCTGCGGGGGGAGCGTCGTTCAGAGCCCTGCTAGTTGGCAGGTGCGGCGCTGCGCGGCGACCAGATGAGGCTTTCGGCCAGTTCCAGCGAGCCGTTCTGGTACTCGAGGCTCGGGTCCCAGAGCATGAAGCCGTAGCCGCCGGTCCGCGCGGTCTCAACGATTTGTTGGGTCACGAGCTCCTCGGTGTAGCCCAGATGCCGCTCCTGATAGTCGGGGAAGTCCTGCAGCCAGGGGCGCACCTCGGCGTGTGATCCCGGCGCCAGCCGGGCCAACGTGGCGTCCAGGCTGTGGCGAATCACGAGACCCGGATCGGCGGGCGGATAGCTGATGCCGAACGATCCCTTGCCCCAACCGCTGGGGTAGAGCATCGGCGAGACGTAGTCGAGGTGGGTGGAGAGCCCCGCGAGGGACTGGCCGATCCCCTCGTCGCCACTGGAGATCGCGATCACGCCGAAGACGTCGAACGAGATTGCAGCGCCGGCCAGGTGCAACGCTTCGGCGGCCTCGGCAGCGAACGCGTTGATCGCGGCCGCGCGCGCTTCGGGGCCGTGCCTGAAGCGTTCCACGAGGCCGTCCTCGTAGGGCAGGCGCACGTAATCGAACTGCACTTCGTCGACGCATTCGGCGGCGGCGACGCCGATCTCGACGTTGTAGCGGCGAGTCGCGACGTCGAACGGGCTGGACCAGCCGAGGCCGGCCGCGTCGAGGAATCTCATGCCATCGACATGCTGTAGCGCCGTGCTCGGGTGCCAGGCGGAGTAGCGATCGTCGAGGAAGGTGACAATCCGGCCGATTCGGTAGACGCCCTTTTCGCCGAGCTCCTCAAAGAACGCGCGCGAGCCGTCATCCCATCGCGTCGCGCCGATCCGATCGGCGGTCGGCGTTGACGCGAACGAGAGGACTTGCCCGCCCTCGCTCTTGACGTCCATCACCACCGCGTTGATCAGGTCTTGTTCGATCAGGCTGCGAATCCAGGCCTGCACCTGCGGCTTGGCGGATTCTCCGAACGGGACGTAGACCGCGCGGACGACCAGCTCGCGCAGGATGATGCCGATGCTGTCGCCGTAGATCGTCCGGCGCACGACGTGAAAACCGGGCTTGACGACGCTGAGGCTGCCGCTGCGCTGCTCCGTGGTGAACTCGAATCGGCCGTTGGCGTCGGTCTGCAGCTCTGCGATGCCGGTCGAGACGGAGGCGCCTTCGATCACGCGCAGGACGCCGTCGTTCCAGGTGAAGACTCGGCCGTTCAAGGCCGGCTCGTCGCGCCGCGCCGCGTCGTCGGCGGACTCCGCGGCCGCGCCGGCGCTTGCGGCGACGATGAGCAACAGGCAGACGGCCGCGACCCACGCGGCACGAAGGCTACGTATCCGAGTCGATCTGGTGGTCACCCTCAACGACCTCCTTGAGGTTGGCGAGTCCTTGTGTGACTGCGAGCGAGAACGGCGTGATCCCGCGTCCGAGCGTGATGATGTTGCTGAGCGCCCAGCGCATGCCGCGTGGCGTTACCTCAACAATAACCACAGAGTTATCCCCAGCGCGGCTCAGGTTGTAGGCATAACGAACGGTGAGGCCCCAACCGACCGGCACGTCGAGTTCGAGGCGCCGGGGGCGCTCAGCAGCGATCAGGACGGCTTGGCCGGCGTCCACGCCGGCCTGCGCCTCGTTGCGCAGCGCGCGCCAGATGTCTTCGACGGGCGCTTCGATCTCGAAGGCGTGCTCGGCGCCGGCCATCTACGATGCCTGATTCATCGCAGCGATCGCTGCGGCCAGCTCGTGCATGTCGGTGTAACGCGTCACGCCGGCGGGGAAGGCCAGATTGCGGTTGCGGGGCCACTCGAGCAGCGCGACGGGGATGCCGCGGCGGGCCAGCAGGGCGGCGGTCGCGGCGTCGTCATCGATGTGCAGGGCGACATCGATCGCGGCCAGGGTTTGCTCCTTATGACGCACAGAGTTCAGTGTACTCGCGTTAACGATTAGCCGGTCGAGGTGGCTCGCGAAGCCCTCGCGTTCGAGCCAGGCCTGGGTCTGCCGGCGGCCGCGCACGCTGCGGCCCGTGAGCACGATCACCGAGTGGATGCGGGCTGCCGCGCGGACCGCATCCAACGCGCCGGGTCGCGTGTGGCGCGCGACATAGCGGAGGCGGTACCAGCTGCGGGCGAGCAGGCGATCGGCGAGGCGCAGGACTCGCGGCGGCGCGTCGGGGGGCTGCTCGATCGGCGTCAGCGTGAGATCGCGGTTGATCGCCGGGTTCCAGTTGAAGGGCGGCGCGGCGAGCACGCCGTCGAGATCGAACGAGATGACACGGCGTTGCGAGGCCATCTGAGCTACAGCCAGCCGGCCTGCCGATACCAGTTCATGGTCTCGGCCATCCCGTCGTCCAGCTGGGTGCGCGGCCGCCAGCCGGTGTCGGCCTGCAGCTGAGCGCCGTCGGTCAGCCATGCTCGCTGGCGCATCTCGGTGACTCGCGAGCGGTCGAGCACCGGGTCGCTGCGGGTGAGCAGCGACCAGCCTTCGGCGGCGAGCGCGATGCCGACCCAGGCGGGCCCGGGCAGGGGCATGGTGCGGAGGCGGCGACCGGAGGCGCGCTCGAGCGCGCCCAGCAGCTCCTGCCAGGTGTAGCCGGGGCCGCCATCGTTGATGTGCCAGATCGTCATGCGCTCGGGTGGGTGCGCGACGATTGTCGTGAGCGCTTCGGCGAGGTCGGGCCCGTAGACCGCGGAGACGCGGTTGCCGCCGCCCGGCGCGCCGGTCAGGCGGAACGCGAACCCGCGCATGGCCATCTGGAAGAACAGCAGGAGCCCGCGATCGGCTGGCCCGTAGACCATCGGCGGGCGGATCATCGCGATCGACATGTCGTCGGCGAGCTCCGCGAGCGCGCGCTCGCCGCCGGCCTTGGAGCGTCCGTATAACGAGATGGGGTGAATCGGGGTGTCAGGCGGCTCAGGCTCGTCGCCGGGCGCCGGGCCCAGGGCGGCGACCGATGAGAGATGGACGAACGATTTGACGCCGGCGCGTCGTGCGGCCAGTCCCAGCGCCTCCGTGGCCAGGGAGTTGGTGCGCATGAACGCGGCCTCGTCGCGGCCGCGCAGGCGCGCGGCGACGTGGACCACGACATCGATCCCCTCGCAGGCGGCGTCGAGTCCCGAGTGGTCGCCGGCGAGGTCGGTGGCCAGGTCCACGATGACACGCTCGTGCGGCAGGTAGTGGAGACGCGAGAGGTCGCTCGAGGCGCGGGTCAGTAGGCGCAGCTCGTGGCCGTCGGCGTGCAGCGATCGGGCGGTGTGACCGCCGACGAAGCCGCTGGCGCCGGTGAGCAGGACACGCATCGGTTATGTAATCACGCCGGAGCGTCTTCCGGCTTCGGCGAACACCTCGAGCGCGCGGTCGAGGTGTTCGTCGGTGTGGGTCGCGATGTACGAGGTGCGCAGGATCGCCTGGCCGCGCGGCACGGCGGGCGCGACGACGGCGTTGGTGTAGACGCCGTGGTCGAGCAGGTCGCGCCAGAGCAGGGCCGTGCGGATCTCGTCGCCGATCAGGATCGGGATGATCGGCGTCTGGCTGGTTGCGACATCAAAGCCCAGCTCGGCGAGCTCGCGGCGCATCCGCGCGCCGAGCTCCTGGACGCGCTGCACGCGCCAGGGCTCCTCATCGATCAGCCGCAGCGCGGCGAGTGCGGCGGCGGCCGAGGCCGGCGGCAGCGAAGCGGTGAAGAGCATCGGCCGGCTGAAGTGCTGCACGTATTCGATGACCGCGCGCGGCCCGGCGCAGAAGCCGCCGACCGAAGCGAGCGTCTTGCTGAACGTCCCGATGATCAGGTCCTCGTCCTGGTCCATCCCGAAGTGGCTATGAGTACCGCGTCCGCGCGGGCCGACGGTGCCGATCGCGTGCGCGTCGTCGACAAGCATTCGGGTGCCGTGGCGGGCGCAGACCTCGCGCAGTTCGGGCAATGGCGCGAGGTCGCCGCCCATTGAGTACGCGCCGTCGACAATCACCATGCGCGGCGTCTCGTGACCGAGGTTCCTGAGCACGCGGTCGAGGTGCTCGGCGTCGTTGTGCTGAAAGCGCACGTACTTGCCCAGCGCGAGGCCGGCGGCGTCGTAGATGCTGGCGTGCACGTCGCGGTCGAGCACGGAGACGCCGTGACGGTCAACGAGTGCGGAGACCGTGCCGAGGTTCGCGAGGTAGCCGGTCGAGAAGACGATCGCGGCGTCGGCGCCGAGGAAATCGGCGAGCGCCTGCTCGAGTTCGAGGTGCACGGGGCTGGTGCCGTTGAGCAGGCGCGAGCCGGTCATCGATGGGCCCCAGCGGTCGAGCGCGGCGTGCGCCGCGGCCAGCACGTCGGGGTGGCGGGTCAGACCGAGGTAGTTGTTGGAGCCGAGCATGATCACGCGGCGTCCGTCGACCTCGGCCTCGGGGCCGTCGTTGACCTCAACCGGCTGGAAGAAGGGGTAGAGGCCGGCGGCGCGCGCCTGGTCGGCGAGCTGGAAGTGGGCGATGCGGGCGAAGATGTCGGGTCCGTGGACATCGCGCTGGCGCCCGTCCATATCGTCCATGTCGAGCCCGGCGGCGGCCGCGAGGGCAGCGAGGTCCGGCGCAGACGGGTCCCTGGCCTGCGTCATCCCGCACCACCCGCTAACCCGGGGAGCCGCCCCGCGAGAATGCCGTGTTGCATCTGCGAAGTGTAGAAGACGGCCTGGCACTTCCGCTTGCGATTCCCGCTTGCTCGCGAATGGCGTAACAAGACTCACAGGAGTTGTTTCCGGCGCGCCGCGCGACCTAGAGTCGCTGGGTGGCTCGGTGGGCTTCGCGCCCAGCTCAATGCGTCTCGAACCCAAACCTGCGGCTGCGATCAGCGCGGCCGGCTTCGCACTCCTGTTAATTTTTGGCGCCGCCTGGCCGGGTCCCGGCCTGTGGCTGCTGGCGGCGGCGCTGGGCTGCATCGCGGCCGCCGGCGTGACCTGGTGGCTCGACGCCGCCACAGCCGCGCGGACGCGCCCGGTGGCGCAGCGTGTGGCGCAGACTCCGTTCAGCACGTCTCCGCGGCGGCCCCGCGGGTTTGGCGTCGAGCTGCCGGGCAATGTCGGCGCTCCGTGGCGGTCTGCGGCGGTCGGTCGGTCGCTGCCGCGCCGGGTGCATGTCGCGGCGGTCGTGGGCGCTTGCGGCCTGCTGGGGCTGGTGATCTTCATCGTCGGCGCGGTCGGGGGCGATGCGGAGGCTGATCCGACCACGCCGACGCTGGCGGTCAGCCCGGAGGTGATCGACCTCAGCCGTGAGGGCGGTACGCCCGCGTTGACGGCGACGGTGCGGCCGCCCACGACCGAGCCGCGGGCGAGTTTGCCGGCCTCGGCGGCGAGCGCTGCTCCGACGGCGGCCGCGCGGCCGATCGTGGTCGCCGCTCCGAAGCCGGCCACGCCGGTCGAGCTGCAGCAACGCGATACGTCCGTCGCCGCGCCGGTGCTCACGGTCAAGCACACCGTGGTCGACGGCGACACGCTCTACGAAATCGCGCTCACGTACGGCTCGACGGTGAACGCGATCCTGACGCTGAACGGGCTGAGCGACGCCGATGTCATCCACCCGGGCGAGGTGCTGCTGATTCCGCAGCCGGACCCGGACGACGTGGAGTAGGGGCGGCTCAGCCGAGCAACGAGCCGTGAAAGATCCGGGCGGCGCGGGCCTGCTCCTCGGCGTGGTACGAGGAGCGCACCATCGGGCCCGATTCGACGTGGGCGAAGCCGAGCGCGAGCGCCTCGGCGCGAATCTCGTCGAACTCGGTGGGCGGGACGTAGCGCGCGACCGGTAGGTGCTTCGGCGAGGGGCGCAGGTATTGGCCGACGGTGAGCAGGTCGCAGTCGGCCTCGCGCAGGTCGCTGAGGAGCTGTGAGACCTCGCCGCGCTGCTCGCCGAGTCCGAGCATGAAGCCGGACTTGGTCGGGACGCGCGGCTGGTGGTCTGCCGCGCGCCGCAGCAGTTCGAGGCTGCGGGCATAGCGCGCCTGATGGCGGACGCGCGGGTAGAGGCGCTCGATGGTCTCGACGTTGTGGTTCAGCACCGTGGGCTGGGCGTCGAGCACCACATCGAGCGCGTCCCAGGCGCCCATCAGGTCGGGAATGAGCACTTCGACCGAGCAGGCGGGGCGGCGGGCGCGCACGGCGGCGATGCAGGCGGCGAAGATCGCTGCGCCGCCGTCGGGCACGTCGTCGCGGTTGACCGAGGTGATTACGACGTAGTTGAGGCCGAGCCGCTCGACGGTGGCGGCAAGCCGCGCGGGCTCGCCCCAGTCGAGCCCGCCGGGGCGTCCGGAGGTCACGGCGCAGAATCCGCAGGCGCGGGTGCAGGTGTCGCCGAGGATCATGAAGGTGGCCGTGCCGCGGTTGAAGCACTCGCCGATGTTGGGGCAGCGGGCCTCCTGGCAGACGGTGTGCAGCTCCGAGTCGCGCAGCAGCGTGACGATCTCGCCGTAGCGCCGGCCGCCGGGCCATTGGGCCCGGATCCATCGTGGCTTGCGCTCGCGGGTTGGTCCGCTCGTCCTCGTGGTCATCCGGACGCCTCGATCGGCGGCAGCGCCAGGCGCAGGCCGAAGACCTCGCGGAACGCGTCGCGCATCGCGGCTGCGGCATCGTCGACGGGGACCGTGCGCCCCAACTCGCGCGAGATCGAAGTCATCTGCGCGCCCTCGATGCCGCAGGGTGTGATCGCATCGAACCAGCTGAGGTCGGTGCAGACGTTCAGCGCGAGGCCGTGGGTCGAGACGCCGTCGCGCAGCCGCACGCCGACCGAGCCGAGCTTGCGCTCGCCGACCCAGCAGCCGGGCCGGCGGCGTATGCGCTCGGCGTGGACGCCGAATGCGGCGGCGGTCGCGATCGAAACCGCTTCGAGCATCCGCATGTAGGTGACGATGCCGAGGCCGCGCTCGCGCAGGCGCAGGATTGGGTAGACGACGAGCTGTCCGGGGCCGTGGAAGGTGATGTCGCCGCCTCGATCGCTGTCGATCACTGCGGCGCTCAGCGCGCGCGCGCCGACGAGCAAGTGCTTGCGCCCGCCGCGGCGGCCAATCGTGTAGACGGGCGCGTGTTCGAGCATCAGCACGATCTCGGCTGCGGCGTCGGCGGCGACGTTGGCGGCGCGCCGGGTTTGCCAGGCGATCGCGGCGTCGTAGTCGGTGATGCGCCAGCGCTCGGCGGCAACGATCGCCGAGCCGCTGCTCGGGGCGAGTGGCTTGGCGATCGTCGTCACGAGATCCGACACGCTCCGATTCTGTGTGCATTCTACGCGTCCGGATCGCACCGTCCGGTCCTGACGGCGACACAGAAGCGGGTGCGCGATCGGCTAGATTGGGTCAGCAGCGGAATCGCGCGCAACGCGGCCGCGACCGGCTGCCGGTGTCAACTTGTGACCACGTCTGAATCTCCCTGGCGCTCAGCCCTGGCCCGCGGCGGCTTCGATGGGTCGGATGACTGGCTGGAAACGCACGACTGGATCGACTCGCTGCGCGATGTCGCGCGGCGCCGCGGGCCCGAGCGAGTCAGCCGCCTGCTGCAGGCGCTGCAGATTGAGGCGCAGCGATCGGGGATTCGGCTGCCGGTCACCTCGCAGACGCCCTACGTCAACTCGATCCCGGTCGAGAAGCAACCGCCCTACCCGGGCGATGTCCAGCTGGAGCGGCGGATCAAGAGCATCATCCGTTGGAACGCGATGGCGATGGTCGTCGAAGCCAACATGCGGAGCCACGGGATCGGCGGGCACATTTCGACCTATGCCTCGGCGGCGACGCTGTATGAGGTGGGCTTCAACCACTTCTTTCGCGGGCAGGATCATGCCGAGGGCGGCGACCTGATCTACTTCCAGGGCCACGCGGCGCCGGGCATCTACGCGCGCGCATATGTCGAGGGGCGGCTGGATCCGAGCCAGTTGCACGGCTTCCGGCGCGAGATGATCGGCGGACTGCCGTCCTATCCGCATCCCTGGCTGCTCGACGACTTCTGGCAGTTTGCCACGGTCTCGATGGGGCTCGGCCCGATTCAGGCGATCTACCAGGCGCGCTTCATTCGCTACCTCGAGAATCGCGGCCTGATTCCGGCGACCGACCGCAAGGTCTGGTGCTTCCTGGGCGACGGCGAGACCGATGAGCCGGAGTCGCTCGGGTCGATCGCACTGGCCTCGCGCGAGTCGCTCGACAATCTGATCTTTGTTGTGAATTGCAACCTGCAGCGGCTTGATGGTCCGGTGCGCGGCAACGGTCAGATCATCCAGGAGCTTGAGGCCGTCTTCCGCGGCGTCGGCTGGAACGTGATCAAGGTGCTGTGGGGTAGCGAGTGGGACGGCCTGCTGGCGCGCGACGATCAGGGCTTGCTGGTGCGGCGGATGGGCGAGGTGGTTGATGGCGAGTACCAGAAGTACACCGTGGCGGGCGGCGCCTACATCCGGGAGAACTTCTGGGGCGTCGACCCGCGCCTGCGGTCGCTGGTGGAAGACTTGAGCGACGATCAGCTCTGGCGGCTGCGGCTGGGCGGCCACGATCCGGTCAAGGTGCACACCGCGTATGCGGCGGCGGTCGCGCACAAGGGCGCGCCGACGGTGATTCTGGCGCGCACGATCAAGGGCTACGGGTTGGGTGAGGCGGGCGAGGGGCGCAACATCACACACCAGCAAAAGGAGCTGAACGAGCGCGAGCTGATGCAGTTCCGCGACCGCTTCGACATCCCGCTCTCGGATGCCGAGGTAGTCGGTGCGCCGCTCTATCGACCCGCGCACGACAGCCAGGAGGCGACCTACATCGCGCGGCGCCGCGCGGCGCTCGGCGGGCCGGTGCCGGAGCGGCGCTCGCCGCCCAGCGACCTGACCTCACCGCCGGATGAGACGTTCGCGGAGTTCCACGAGGGCACAGGCGACCGTGAGGCCTCGACGACGATGGCGTTCGTGCGGATGCTCAGCCGGCTGCTGCGCGACCGCGAGCTGGGGCCGCGGATCGTGCCGATCGTGCCCGATGAATCGCGAACGTTTGGGATGGAGGGCATGTTCCGCGAGTTCGGCATCTACGCGTCGACGGGGCAGCTCTACGAGCCGGTCGATTCCGACCGGCTGCTCTTCTACAACGAGTCGCGCGACGGGCAGATACTCGAGGAGGGGATCACGGAGGCGGGCGCGATGTCGTCGTTCATCGCGGCCGGCACGTCGTATGCGACGCTCAATCGGCCGACGATTCCGTTCTTCATTTTCTATTCGATGTTCGGGCTGCAGCGGATTGGCGACCTCGCGTACTCCGCGGGCGACGCGCGCACGCGCGGATTCCTGATCGGCGCGACCGCGGGTCGAACGACGCTCAACGGCGAGGGGCTGCAGCATCAGGACGGGCACAGCCACATCCTCGCCTCGGTGATTCCGAACCTGGTCTCCTACGACCCGGCCTACGCCTACGAGACGGCCGTGATCGTGCAGGAGGGCATTCGACGGATGCACGAGCTGAACGAGGATGTCTTCTACTACCTGACCCTCGAGAACGAGGCCTACGTGCAGCCGCGGATGCCGGACGGCGACTGGGTGCGCGAGGGCATCCTGCGCGGGATTTATCGGCTCGACGCAGCGCCGAACGCGGATCAGGCGTCGCTCAACGGCGTCGCGGCAGCGGATGCGCCGCAGGTGCGGCTGCTCGGCAGCGGTCCAATTTTGAACGAGGTGCGCGCGGCGCAACGGCTGCTCTGGAGCGATTACGGCGTCGCCGCGGACGTGTGGTCGGTGACCTCGTGGACCGAGCTGCGGCGCGACGCGCAGCGAGTCGCGCGCTGGAATCTGATGCACCCGCTCGAAGAGCCGCGGGCCTGTTTCGTGCGCAGCGCGCTGGGCGAGCACGACGCGCCGATCATCGCGGCCACCGACTATCTCGCGGCGCTGCCGGATCAGGTGGCCAAGTGGCTGCCGGGGCCGCTGACCGCGCTGGGGACCGACGGATACGGACGCAGCGGGACGCGCGACGAACTGCGCGATTTCTTCGAGATCGACGCGCGGCACATCGCCTGGGCGGCGCTCTCGGAGCTGGCGCGCGCGGGCTGCGTTGAGGGCGACGTGCTGCTGCGAGCGCGCGATGACTTGAAGATCGACGCGGATCGCCCCGATCCGATGGGCGAGTAGGGGACGCCGCCGTGGCTGACGCGAGCACCGCACAGCTGACTGAATTCCTGCTGCCCGATCTCGGTGAAGAGATCGAGGAGGCCGATGTGCTGCAGGTGCACGTGGCGGTCGGTGACATGGTCGCGCTCGAGCAGGCGATTCTGGAGATCGAGACTGAGAAAGCGACGCTCGACCTGCCGTCCTCGGTGGTTGGGGAGATCACCGCGATTCACGTCGGCGTCGGCGACACGATCCGCCCCGGCGACCGGGTGCTCACGGTCAGCGGCAGCCAGCCGGCGGCGTTCTCTGCGAAGCCGCCGACGAGCGTCGAGTCGCCCGCGCCCGCGCCGCTGCTCGAGCAGTTGCCCGCACCCGTCGGGCCGCCGGTTGAGAGCGCGCCGAGCGAGCCGCAGACGGATGTGGTCGCGCCGCCGACTCAGCTGCCGGTCGCGCGTCCGCCGCTACTCGAGGGCGAGCCCGATCAGCGACCGGTCTTCGCCTCGCCTTCGGTGCGCCGGTTCGCTCGCGAGATCGGCGTCGAGATCAGCGCGGTGGCAGGAAACGGGCCGGGCGGGCGGATCTCCGAGGATGATGTGAAGCTGCATGCGCGCAACCGACCGCTGGTGGCGCCGGCGGTTGTGAGCCCGCGTCAGGCGCCCGCTCGACTGCCCGATTTCGCGGAGTTCGGGCCGATCGAGCGCCTGCAGCTGACGCGCCTGCGGCGCACGATCAAGCGCAACATGACGGCGGCGTGGCACGAAATCCCGCACGTCACGCTGCAGCACACGGCCGACATCACAGACCTCGAACAGGTGCGCCGGCAATACCGACCGCGGGCCCAGCAGGCCGGTGGCAATCTGACCGTGACGGCGATCATGCTCAAGATCGTGGCCTCGGCGCTGCGCGCGCATCCGCACGTCAACAGCAGCCTCGACGCGGAGAACGACGAGCTGATCCTGAAGCGCTTCGTGCATCTCGGTGTGGCGGTCGACACCCCGCGCGGGCTGGTCGTGCCGGTGATTCGCGACGTTGATCGCAAGAACATCATCCAGCTGGCGGTCGAGCTGACGGACGTGTCCGACCGGGCACGCAGCGGCGACCTGGGGCTGGAAGACTTCCGCGGCAGCAGCTTCACGGTGACCAACCTGGGCGGGATGGGGACGGGCTTCTTCACGCCGGTGATTCACCATCCGAACGCGGCGATCCTCGGGATCGGCCGCGCGGAGCGGCGGCCGGTCTGGGACGACGAACAGGAGCTGTGGGTCTCGCGCAGCATCATGCCGCTCTCGTTCACGTTCGACCATCGCGTGATGGACGGTGCCGACGGGGCGCGCTTCATGACCTGGATTGCCGATGCGATTCGCCAGCCGCTCGTGCTGGCGCTCGAGGGTTAGCGGAGATGGTTTCGCCAGCCGCGAGCAATGGCGAAGCGCTGCGGCTGGCCGTGCTGGGCGCCGGGCCGGGCGGCTACCCCGCCGCCTTCCTGGCCGCCGAGCGCGGCCTCGATGTGACGCTGATCGACACCGCGCCGAACCCGGGCGGGGTCTGTCTGTACGACGGTTGCATCCCCTCGAAGGCGCTGCTGCATGTCGGCCGGCTGATCCGCGAGGCCGACCACGCCGGCGAGTGGGGCATCCGCTTCGGCCAGCCCGAGATCGATCTCGAGGCGCTGCGCGACTGGAAAGACGCAACGATCAGGAAGATGACCGGCGGCCTCGGCTTGCTGCGGCGGCAGCATCAGGTGCGCTTCACACAGGGCTACGGCCGCGTGCGCAGCGCGACCAGCCTGAACGTCGAGCGGGCCGGCGAAGTGACCGAGATCGCGTTCGACGCGCTGGTGCTGGCGACGGGCTCGAGCCCGACCATCCCGCCGCCGTTGCGGCTGGAGTCCGAGCGCGTGATGGACTCGACGACCGCGCTGCAACTGCCCGAGATTCCCGCGACGCTGCTGGTGGTGGGCGGCGGGTACATCGGGTTGGAGCTCGGCTCGGTCTACGCGGCGCTCGGCTCGCAGGTCACGGTCGTCGAGCTGCTGCCCGAACTGCTCAGCGGCGTCGATCGCGAGCTCGTCGCCGTGCTCGAACGACGGCTGCGCGCCGACTTGCATGCGATTCACGTCGAGACGGCTGTGACGTCGCTGGAGGAGCTGCCGGACGGCGTCTCGGTCGTGATGCGCGGGCCGGAGGGCGTTGAGCGCACGGAGACGTACGACCGGATCCTCGTCGCCACGGGACGGCGGCCGAACAGTGCGGGGCTCGGCCTCGAGCACACCGGGGCGATGATCGACGAGCGCGGCTTCATCGAGACCGACCTGCAGCGCCGCACCGCCGAGCCGACCATCTTCGCGGTTGGCGATGTCGCCGGCGATCCGATGCTGGCGCACAAGGCGACGCACGAGGCCGGGGTCGCGATCGACGCAATCTTGGACCAACCGACGGCCTTCGATCCGCTCGCCGTACCCGCGGTCGTGTTTACCGATCCCGAGATCGCCTGGTGCGGGTTGAACGAGTCGGAGGCGGCGGGGCTGGACATCGACGTGACGACGGTTTCGTTCCCGTGGACGGCGCTGGGACGAGCCTCGGCCAACGGGCGCAACGACGGGCTGACGCGGCTGGTGATCGAACGCGGCAGCGAGCGCGTGCTGGGCGTGCGGATCGTTGGTCCGGGCGCCGGCGAGCTGATCGGCGAGGGCGTGCTGGCGGTTGAGCTGGGCGCGCGCGCCACCGATCTCGCCGAATCGATCCACGCCCACCCGACGCTGTCCGAGTCGCTGATGGAGGCGGCCCAGCTCTACTTCGGTCGCAGCCCCCATTACATCGCACGGCGGCGCTGAACAGCGATGTTGCTGCAGCTCGGCGGGCGGACGCTCGACTGCACCTACCGCACGCAGGTGATGGGCATCCTCAACGTCGATACGGACTCGCCGGTCAGCGAGTCGGTCGTGTCGGTGGCGCAGGCCGCGCGCCGCGCTGAGCAGTTTCGCGAGGCGGGGGCCACGATCATCGATGTCGGCGCGCAATCGACGCGCAGCGGCGCGGCCGAGGTTTCGCCCGAACAGGAGGCGTCACGCATCGCGCCGGTCGTGGAAACGCTGGTGCGCGCGGGCCATCTGGTCTCGGTGGATACGTGGACGGCAGAGGTCGCGCGAGCAGCGGTCGGGGCGGGGGCGCATCTGATCAACGACATCACGAGCGGCGGCGATCCGGCGACCGTCGCGGTCGCGGCGGAGACGCAGACGCCGCTGTTGATCATGCACCTGCGCGGGCGACCGCAGCGGCACCGCGATATCGATCACTCGTACGACGATGTGGCGGCGGAGGTGCGCGACTACCTACGCGAGCGCGCGGCCGAGATTCGCGAGCAGGGCGTGCCGCAGGTCTGGATCGACCCGGGCTTCCAGTTCGGCAAGGGTCTGGCCGACAACCTGCGCATGCTGGTCGAGCTGCCAACCCTGGTCGCGCTCGGCCATCCGGTGGTGATCTCGGCCTCGCGTAAGGGCTTCCTGGCCGAGCTGCTCGGCCACGGCGAGCTGCGCTCGCGCGACGCGCAGGGGCAGCCGGGGATGTTGGAGGCGACGCTCGCGTTCAACGCGCTCGCGGCCTGGCTCGGCTGTCACGTGGTGCGCGTGCACGACGTGGCGGAGGTCGCAGCGGCGCTGCGCGTGACTGATGCGCTGCGGGAGCGCATGCATCGCGACGGGGCAGAGTAAGATTGCCCCAACTACAGGAGCGGAGCGCGATGCCTGTCTATACGTACCGCTGCGAATGCGGCAACAACTTCGAGAAGATTCGGCCGATGAGCCTCGCGGCTGAGGACTTCCCGTGCCCCGATTGCGGCACGGATGCCTCACGCAGCGTGGCCTCGATCACTGAACACAACAGCACCAAGGAGAAGTCGTCGAACTTCCCCAGGCGCAAGCGCTACACCAACTGGTAGCAGCCGAGCGGATCCGGGAGCGCCCATGAGCCGTCGACCACCCGAGCCGATTCCCTTCCGACAGAGCGGCCGACCCGGTGGGCCCGGCGCTCAGCCTCCGGGCCGCGGTGCACCGCCGCGCCGGGCAGCTCCGCCGCCCGCGGCGCCGCCGAACGCCGGGCCGGTGATTTACTCACCCTCGGGGCAGCCGATTCGCTCCGCTGCCCCGCCCCCGCCCCCGCCCCCGCCTGCGCCGGCTGCACCGCAGCGCGCGCCGCAGCCACCGACAGCGGGGGACTCGGACGCACCGACCGGCTTGCACGGGCAGATCGCCGCGGTGATCGACAGCACCGACGCGACCTTCCAGCAGGACGTGATCGAGCGCTCGCACCAGCTCCCGGTGATCGTCGATTGTTGGGCCCCGTGGTGTGGGCCGTGCCGCGTGCTCGGGCCGATCCTGGAGAAGCTGGCCTACGAACGCGACGGGCAGGTGCAGCTGGTCAAGGTCAACACCGACGAGAACCCGCAGGTTGCGCAGGCGCTGCAAGTGGAGGGCATCCCGGCCGTGTTCGCCTTCGCGGGCGGCCAGGTGATCAGCCACTTCGTCGGCGCGCAGCCCGAGGAGCGGGTGCGCGAGTTCTTCGACTCGCTGGTCCCCTCGGAGGCCGACATCAAGGCCGCCGAGGGCTATCGGATGCTGCAGCAGAATCAGGTCCCGATCGCGCGCCTGCACTTCCAGTCGGCGCTTGAGGATGATCCCAATCACGAGCCGGCCGGCGTCGGCCTGGCCGCGTTGCTGGCCGGGATCGGCGAGATCGAGCAGGCGGTTGAGCTGGCCGAGCGCTGGCCGGAGAACCCGACGACCAAGGGCATCCTGGCCTCGATCGAGTTGCGTACGGTCCTGGAGGGCTACGAGCCGGACGAGATCCGCAGCCGGGCCTCGGAGCGCCCCGACGACGCCGAAGCGCGCTTCCGGCACGGCTGCCTGCTGGCGCTGGAGGGCCAGTGGCAGGCCGCGCTCGACACGCTGCTGGAATCGGTGCGGCTCGATCGGCACGCCTGTGATGAGGGCGCGCGCAAGCGCCTGCTCGACATCTTCGCGCTGCTCGGTGATCAGCCGATCGTCGGTGAATACCGTCGCCGGCTGGGCTCGCTGCTTTTCTGATCTAGCTGGTAGCTGGCGCTAGCCCGCGTCTTCGTCGTCGCGCGTGTACCACCGCTGGGTTCGCCACCAGGGCATCGGCTCGTCCTCCTGGCCGCGGCGGGCGCGATTGCGGATCGCCCACATGAAGATGAAGAACGTCGCTCCGAGGAAGCAGAAGGGGATGAAGAGCGAGGTGGCGAGCGATTCGTCGGAGGTGTGAATCTCCTCGGTTTCCTGCGGCGCGACGCTGACCGGGTCCGAGACGCCGGCGTCGCCGGCGGCCAGCGCGAACGAGGGCGCGGCCACGGCCGCGACGAAGACCAGCGCTATCAGCAGCTTCACAACTCGCACCTTCACCCGCCTCTCCCGACACGTCATTGCACGGCGCGCTCGACGCCGATGTTGACGCTGTTCACGCGCTGCGGTGCAGTTTCCCGCGCAATGCTCCCGCCGTCAATCGCAGCAATCGATCGACGGCCGCTACCATACCCGCATGCGACCGCCGACCAGCTTTGCGCTGCCCGACGCCGATGGCGCGGTGCGCCACTTCCCGCCCAGCGGGCCGGTGCTGCTGGCGCTGGTCAAGGAAGACTGCGAGACCTGCAACCTGACGCTACCGCTGCTCGAGTCGCTGCACCGCGCGACGGGGGATGACCTCGATGTCTGGGTGGCGGTGCAGAAGCGCGACGACATCGCCGTGCTGCGTGAGCGTCACGAGCTGACGATGCCGCTGCTCGATGACGACGAGCTCGACCTCTCGTACGACGCCGACATCGACACCGTGCCGACGCTGTTCCTCTACGACCAGTCGCAGAGCTGCGAAATCCAGACGTTCGGCTTCGACAAGTTCGAGTGGCGCCAGATCAGCAACGAGGCGATGACCCTGGCGGGCCGCGAGGGCGGGCCGCTGGGGATCGACTGGGACGCGCTGCCCGAGCAGCGGCCCGGCTGCGGGGCGCGCAACTACGAACCGGGCATCTATGAGCGGCTGGCCGCGCGGCGCAGCGGCGACCTGCTCTCGCGCGTCGTCGAGACGGCCTTCGACGCCGACATCTACGAATTCACGTATGAGCAGGGCTACACGGACGGCTTCCCGGTGGTGCCGCCGACCCGCGAGCGCGTCTGGCGGATGCTGCAGGGCACGGTGCGCGACCCGCAGGAAGAGATCGCGGTGATGCCGCCGAACCTGGCGCCGATCACCGTCGAGAAGATCGCGATCAACGCGGTCATGGCGGGGGCCAAGCCGGAGTATCTGCCCTCGATCATCACGCTCGTCGAGATCGCCTGCACGGAGAGTTTCAACATTCACGGCGTGCTGGCGACGACGATGGGCGCGACGCCGGTCGGTGTGTTTAACGGCCCGATTCGCGACCGGATCGGGATGAACTACCGACACAACGCGCTGGGCCAGGGCAACCGCGCCAACGCGGCGATCGGTCGGGCGCTGCGGCTCTGCGCGCGCAACGTGGGCGGCTCGAAGCCGGGCGGGACGGACCGCGCGACCCAGGGCGGGCCGCACCGGATGACGATGAACTTTGCCGAGAACGAGGCGGCCAGCCCGTGGCCCTCGCTGGCTGTCGAGCGCGGCTTCGAGCCCGATGCGGACGTGGCCACGCTGATGGCGATGTCGGGCGGGCCGAACACGTTTGTCGATCAGACCAGCCGCACGGCGCGTCAGCTGGCGGGTACGTTCGCGCTGTCGCTGGCCGGCCTGCAGGACCCGAAGTCGCCGGCCAGCGACACGCTGGTCGTGGTCTCGCCGGACCACGCGGGCGTCTTCGGTCGCGACGGCTGGAGCAAGGACGATGTGCGCGAGTGCATCATGGAGGACACCTCGATCCCGCTGCGTGAGCGGATTCGCAACGATCGGGCCGGGGCGGGGCTGCCGCCGAACATCATTGAACGCTTCGGCGGCGAAGCCGCGCTGGATCGTCCGATCGCCAAGTTTCAGAAGCCCGAGAACATCGTGCTGGTCGTCGCCGGCAGCGGCGCGGCCAAGTTCTCGACAATCCTCGGCGGTTGGGCCGGCGGGGTCTACTCCTCGCCGACGAGCGCTGCCATCGGGGACTAAGGGCGGCGACTGACTGCCGCAAGTAAACTGGGGAACCAGGCGTTCGAGGATGCGAGCGCTACAGCAAGGGAGACAACGCCATGGTCCAGATTCTCGACCCGACGGACGAACGGGTACCGATCAAGCGCAGCCTGACGCCACGCCCGGAGTCGCTGCACGGCACCGTCGCCCTGCTCGACATCTCGAAGCCGCGCGGCAACGTGTTCCTCGACCGCCTCGAAGAGCTGCTGCACGACCGCGCCCCGGGCATCGAGACGCGGCGCTACATGAAGCCGACCGTCGCGAAGCCGGTGCCTGAGGACACCAGGCAGGCGATTCTGGAGGAGGCCGACTTCGTCATCGAAGCGCTGGCTGATTGAGGCTCCTGCACGACGTGCAGTGTGCACGACACAGTCAACTTCGAAATCCAGGGCAAGCCTGCGGTCTTCATCGCGACCACCGAGTTCGTGAACGCGGCGGCGCATCAGGCAGAGACGCTCGGCCTCCCCGAGGTCCGGCGCGTCTTCATCCCGCATCCGATGCAGGACCGCACCGATGAAGAGATGCACGCCCACGCGGAGCGCTACATCGACGAAATCCTCGATGTGCTGATGCAGCCGGTCGCCTAGGCAACGTGGCCGACGTGGCCCAAGCCGTCGCCGGCGAGCTGATCGCCCGCGTCATCGACATCGCCGAACACGTTGATGTCCACGAATTCCTGTTCGAGCAGGGCGTGACCGACGGGCTGCCCGTCGTGCCGCCGACGCGCGAGCGGGTGCTCGAGATGCTGAGCGCGACCGCGCGCGACCCCCAGGAGGTGGTCGCCGAGGTCCCGCCGAACTACGGCGACGCCACGATCGAGAAGATCGCGATCAACGCGGTGATGGCCGGCTGTCGGCCGGAGTACTTCCCGATGGTGCTGGCCGCGACACAGGCGGCGCTGGTCGGCCGCGGCGGTGATCGCCACCAGTACCACGGGCTGCTCGCGACCACGGCGGGCGCCTCGGCGATGATGATCATCAACGGTCCGATTCGCGAGCGGCTGGGGATCAACTCGGGGCTCAACGCGCTCGGCCAGGCCAACCGACCGAGCAACACGCTGGGCCGCGCCTTCCGTCTGCTGCTCCGCAACGTCGGCGGCGCGAAGCCCGGCGAGATCGAGCAGTCGATTCAGGGTGGCGGGCACAAGTGGACGCTGGGCTTCGCCGAGTATGAGGAGGCCAGCCCGTGGGAGCCGTTCCACGTCGAGCATGGCTACCAGGCCGACGATGACGTCGTCTCGATCATGGCGGTGATGGGTGGTCCGCGCGTCTGCATCGACCAGACCAGCCGCACGGCGCGTGCGCTGACCGGCTCGCTGGCGCTCGCTGTGCAGTCGATCGGCGACCCCAAGGCGCCGTCGGCGCCGACGATGTTTGTGGTCGCTCCGGAGCACGCGGATGTCTTCCGCGCCGACGGCTGGAGCAAGGACAACATCCGCGAGTGCATGATCGAGGAGACGGCGCGGCCGCTGCACGAACGGCTGGAGGACGAGCAGGCCGGCTCGGGCTACGCGCGCTACCTGCTCGGCCAGGAGGGCTTCACCGATGAGGACCTCGACCGGCCGATCTCCAAGTTCATGGATCCATCGGCGATCCAGCTCACCGTGGCGGGCAGTCACGCGGGCAAATGGACGAGCATCTACACGGGCATGGGCTGGGGCCCGTTTGTGGGGCGCGGCCGGTTCGTGCCCCCCTCGGCCGCCATCAGCGCGTGAGCACCAGGACCCGCGAGCGGACTCGAGACTCGCTCGACAGCCTGCGCGAATCGATCGCGCGGCAACCCACGATTCAGCACGACACCGGCGCCGGCATCCTGACGCTGCGCACGCGTCACGGACTGTTCTCGGCGCGCGCGATCGACGCCGGCAGCGCGCTGCTGCTGCGTGAGCTGGAGCCGGTGCCGGCGCAGCCGCGAGTGCTCGATCTGGGCTGCGGCTACGGCGCGATCGGCCTCACGCTGGCCAGCCGCTGGCCGACCGCCGCGGTGACGCTCGTCGATACGGACGTGCGCGCGGTGGAGGCCGCGCGAGAGAACATCGAGAGCAACCGGCTCGCGAACGCGCAGGCCGTGCTCAGCCCCGGCCTGCGCGATGTCGACGCCGGCTCGCTCGACCTGATCGTCTCCAACCTGCCCGCCCAAGCGGGCAACGACGCGCTAGATGAGATCCTGCTCGAAGCGCACGACCACCTCGCCGATGGCGGGACGCTGGTCGTCGTGGTGGTCAACGGGTTGCGCCGCGCCGTGCAGCGCCGGCTCGAGCTGATCTTCGGCGACGCCAACAAGGCTCACCAAGGCCATCGCCATACGGTGTTAGAGGCCGCCCGCGCTGCGCGGTAGCCTCCAGCCGTGAGCACCCCCGCTGCCATCCAGGCCCGGCCGAAAATAACCGAGCCGCTGCGGGTCCGCGAGTTCCGCCTGCTGCTGACCGGCTTCATCGTCGGCCAGAGCATGATGCCGCTGCAGTTCGTGGCCTCGATCGCCTGGGTCCAGAGCTTCGCCGACGACAGCGTGCAGCTGATTCTGGTCGGCGCGATCGGCACCATTCGGGGGCTCGGCATGTTGGGCTTCGGCCTCTTCGGGGGCGCCCTGGCCGACCGCTTCGACCGCCGCAATCTGCTGATCGTGACCCAGGCCGTCGCGCTCGCCACCAACCTCGGGATCGCGGCCGTCATGTGGTTGGGGATGACCGACACGACCGGCCTAATCGTCTTCTTCCTGCTCACGCTGCTGGCCTCGGCCGCGTTCGCGCTCGATTCGCCGACGCGACAGGCGATCGCGCCGGAAATCCTCGGCCCGCGCCTCACGCCCGCCGGTATCGCGCTCCAGCAGGCCGGCATGCAGTTCGGGATGCCTGTCGCGATCCTGCTCTCCGGCGTCATGATCGACCGGCTCGGCGCCGGCAACGTCTTCGCGATCAGCGCCGCCGGACACCTTGCCGAGATCGTCGTGCTCGCGATGATGAGCTACCGCACCGTGTTCTCCGCCGAGCACATGCGCGGTGTCGAAACCGGCCCCAGACAGGCCCTGCGCGACATCGCCGCCGGACTGCGCTTCAGCCGCTCCAACCCGGTGATCCTCTGGACGATCCTGATCGTCGTGCTGATGATGGCGCTGATCATGCCGCCCACCGGCACGCTCGGGCCGACCTGGGTCACGACGGTCGTCGGCGCTTCCTGGACGCAGTTCTCCTACATCGCCTTTTTCTGGGGCTTCGGCGCGATCATCGCCTCCGGCTTCATGGTGGCGTTCTCGTGGATCGAACGAAAGGGTCTGCTGACGGGGATCGGCGTCGTGACGATGGCGCTGGGCTTCATCGTGTTCACAGTGGGGACGACTCAGCTGAACGCAATGGCGGGCAACTTCCTGCTTGGCGTGGGCATGTCGGTCGCCAACATCGCGGGCATCGCGATCCTCGCGCACGAAACGCCCAACGACTTCCGCGGGCGCGTGATGAGCCTGCTCTTCCAGGGCATGGGACTCGCCCAGGTGCTCGGCCTGCCGATCGGCGCGGTCGCGCAGGTCGTCTCGATGGAAACGCTGTTCCCGCTGATGGCGATCGGCACGTTTGTCTTCCTGATCCTCGTGCTGGTCGTGCGGCCCGTGATTCTGCGCGCGCGCGTCGACCCCGACGCGCACCTGTCCCCGCCGCAGCCGCCCCTGGCTGTCGCCGCGCCCGCGTCCGCGCCCAACGGCTCGGTCGTGTCGTACATTGCACGCGTCGCCCCGAACAAATCCGGCCCCGTCTAAGCGCGCGGCCGCCTCACAGGAGCTGCATCATGGAATACCACTTCAGCGAACAGGCGCTTGCGTTCGAGTCCGAGATCAAGAGCTTTCTCGACGTCGAATGGACGCCGCAGCTGCGCGCCAAAATTGGCGACGCCTCGACCGACACGATGGCTGAGGAGCGCGCGTTTCGGAAGCTGCTCGCCGAGCGCGGCTGGCTGACGATGTCGTGGCCGGCCGAATACGGCGGCCAGGAGCGTTCGCTCGAAGAGCAGTACCTGTTCTGGGAGGCGATGAACTACGTCGGCGCCCCGCAGGCGACCGTCGCGACGCAGCAGGTCGGCCCGACGCTGATGCGCTTCGGGACCGAAGAGCAGCAGCAGCGCTTCCTGCCGCCGATCGCGCGCGGCGAGGTGGAGTTTGCGCTCGGCTACACCGAGCCCGACGCCGGCAGCGACCTCGCATCGCTGCAGCTGCGCGCCGTCAAGGACGGCGACGACTACATCCTCAACGGCACGAAGCGCTTCACCTCGGGCGCGCACCGCTCGGAGTACGTCTGGCTGGCGACGCGCACCGATCCCGATGCGCCGAAGCACCGCGGCGTCTCAATGATGCTGGTCGACATGAAGTCGAACGGGATCACCGTCAAGCCGATCTGGACGATGCCCGGCTACCGCACCAATGAGGTCTACTTCCAGGATGTTCGAGTGCCGACCGAGGCGTTGGTCGGCGAGGAGAACCGCGGCTGGTACTACGCCGCGCACGCGCTCGACCGCGAGCGCATCTCGATCTTCACCGTCTCCGGCGTTCGCGCCGTCTACGACCGGCTGATCGAGTGGGCGCGCATGGCGGGTCCCGGCGGGCGCGCGGTGGAAGACGTGGGCATCCGCAACGGGCTGGCGACCTTCCGGATCGAGATCGAGGTGCTGCAGCACCTCTCGTGGCACATCCTCGACATGCTGAAGCGCGACGAGAGCCCGAACTACGAGGCGAGCGAGGTCAAGGTCTTCAGCACCGAGATGATGCAGCGGCTGCAGAACTTCTCACTGCACTGCATGGGTCTCTACGGCCAGCTCGAGCCCGACGACCCGCGCGCGCCAATCGGCGGCAGCGCCGAGAACGGCTACATGGCCGCGATCATGCCGACGTTCGGAGCAGGCGCCAACGAGCTACAGCGCAACATCATGGCCCAGCGAGGCCTCGGCATGCCGCGCATCTAGGCGCGCGGACGCAAGACATGTGAGACGCCGGGGCGCACGCCTGGCGCCCCGGTGCCGCGTCCCCCCATCGTCATTCCTGCGTAGGGCCGTCATTCCTACGTACCGCCCGTCATTCCTGCCGCCGTCATTCCTGCCCTCCCGTCATTCCTGCGTAGGCAGGAATCCATGCGATCGCCCAACGTCGGGTCAAGCCTCGGTCACCCCGACGGCGCAGCCAACCGCCCGAACGCGGCCTCACTGCCACTCCCGGTCCGTCGAACATCTGACGCCCTCTCGAAACCCCTTGGTCGCATGGATTCCTGCCTACGCAGGAATGACGGAGGGGGTACGCAGGAATCACGGAGGGGGTACGCAGGAATCACGGAGGGGGCACGCAGGAACCACGGAGGGGGCACGCAGGAATGACGGAGGGGGTACGCAGGAATGACGGAGGGGGTACGCAGGAATGACGGGGAGGTACGCAGGAATCACGGAGGGGTGCGCAGGAATGACGGCTGATGAAGCGACGCAATTGAGCGGTTCCGGTACGCCTTCGTGGTGTGAACAGGCCGTGACTCAGCTGCCCGGCCCCACCGCCCCGACGAGGGCGAACCAGGCTCGGGTGTTGGGGGCGATCTCGTCGGGGAGCTGGGGAAGCACCGTTTCGAGGTGATCGAGGTCGGCCGGGGTGTCGATGTCGTAGGCCCAGACATCGATCTGCGCGAGGCGGAAGGGGACGCCCGCCGCGCCGGCGTCGGACGCGGCCTGCGCGTGCGCGCGGGCGGACGCCGGGCCGAACGCGGGGCGGATGATGCCCGGCGGACGCACGAACAGGCCGTTGGTGCCGCCGTTGTGGGCGGGCGCGACCACGACGGCCTCGCCAGCGGGGGCGGTCGCGACCACGAGGTCGACCGCGTCGGGGGTGAGCAGCGGGACATCGGCGGGCGCGATCAGCAACGCTTCGGCGGCGGCGAGGTCGGCCTGGGCGCGGGCGATCGCGCCGTTGTAGCCGGGCCGCTGGTCGGCCTGGTCGAGGAAATCGACGCCGAGCCGGTCGCCCTCGACATGCGCCGCGACGTCGCGGCTGCAGATCACGACGCGGTCGATCGATGCGGCCTTGAGCAGCGCGCCGACCACGTCGTCGAGCATCGCGCGCACGAGCGAGTTGCGTTGGTCGGTGCTGAGCCGCGCGGCGAGGCGCCGCTTGCCGGCCGGCAGGCCGCGGACCGGCACGACCGCGACGATTTCGCCCGTTACGTCGAGTGTCACGGCGCCGTCACCCCCGACGCGAGCTGGTCCGCTTCGGCGAGCACTGCCTCGGCGAGCGCGATCTTCTCGGGCACGCCGGTCATCAGCGTGGGGCGCGCGACGCAGCGCATTCCGAAAGACTCGTGGATCTCGTCGGCCAGACCGGCGTCCTGCTCGTCGAGGATGAACACGTCGATGAGGCCGGCGTAGAGCCGCGCAACACCGCGCGCCGACACATCGTGGCCGAGGCTGGCGAGGATCTCGGCCGCGGGGCCTTTGACCGCCGCGCCGCCGATGATCGGGCTGATCGCGATCACCGCGCCGTCGTTGTCGAGCACCGCCGGGCGCACGCCGGGGACGGCGAGCAGCGGGTCGATCGAGAGGAAGGGATTGCTCGGGGCGATCACGATGATGTCCGCCTGCGCGAGCGTATCGAGCACGCCGGGCGCCGGCTCGGCTGAGGCTGCGCCGTCGAAGTGCAGCGCCTGCACCGTGTCGGCGGCGCGGCGGCGCACGAAATAGTCCTGGAACGCGAGCCGGCCGACGGGCGTGCTGACGACGGTTCGGAGACGCTGGTCGGTGACCGGCGTGATCCGGCACTCAAGCCCGACGGCCGCGCAGAGCTCAGCGGTGATCGTGGAGAGCGGCGCGCCCTCACGAAGGCGGTGAGTGCGGTAGAGGTGTGTGGCGAGGTCGTCGTCGCCGATCGAGAACCAGGCGGGGCCGCCGAGCGACTCGAGACGCCTGAGCACGCGGCGGTCGTCGCCGGCCAGGCCCCAGCCCGTCTCGGGATTCATCAGCCCGGCGAGCGTGTACATCACGGTGTCGAGGTCGGGCGCGATGTGCAGGCCGGCCCACTCCATGTCGTCGCCGACGTTGACGATCGCCGTGACATCTTGAGGCGGAACGACGCGCACGAGGCCGTCGAGGAAGCGCGCCGCGCCGACGCCGCCGGCGAGCACGGCGATTCGCGGGCTCATCCCGCCGCTCCGAAGTCAAGATCGAGGTCGAAGTCGCCATCCTCACGCTGTGCGACCGAGACGCTGGCGCGCCCGTTCTCCAGCTCCGCGGTGAACTCGATCGCCAGCGGCTCGAGGTCGTCCGCGACTGCGTCGGCTTCGATCTCGCCGAGCTGTTCGTCGTCGCGCTGCGACACACCGAGTTCGCCCTCGACGAGCGCGCCTTCGCGATCGAGCACGATGAGCAGCGAGACAGCCATCGTTGACTCCTCCGTCTCGCCGACCAGTTCGAGGTGCCAGCTGCCGTCGAGCTGGCGCTCGTCCTGCACGGCGATCGCGACGATATTCGCTCGCTCCATCGGCACGCGCGCAGCCTACACGCGACGCGCGCGAGTTGACCCACCCCATGCCGCGCGGGACAGTGCGCAGGATGCTGATCGACCTGCACTCGCACACCTCGGTCTGGTCGACCGACAGCAATCTGTTGCCGCACGATCTGATCGTGCAGTCGGCCGCGCGTGGGCTCGACGGCGTGGTGCTGACGGAGCACGACGTGGTCTGGCCGGCGGAGCGGGTCCGGGTGCTCAACGAGCGCGTCGACATTCTGGTGCTCACGGGCGTGGAGGTGACCACCGAGCTGGGGCACGTGCTCGTCTACGGGCTGCCATCGCTGATCCCGCGCATCTCGGAGGCGCGGCTGCTGCGCGAGCTGTGTGACGAGCATGGGGCGCTGATGTTCCTCGCGCATCCGGCGCGGGACCCTGGCCTGCGCGTGCCGCCGGGTGCGTTTATCGAGCTGTTCGACGGCGCCGAGGGGCTGAACGGCTGCGACGGGCCGCTGCAGAATCAGTCGGCCTCGCGGCGCGGGCGCAATCTGCCGTTGCCGCCGATCGGCGGCAGTGATTGTCACGCGCATCACGAGGTCGGCACGGCCTCGACCGAGTTCGACGCCGAGATCCGCTCGATCGCTGATCTCGTCGAAGCGCTGCGCAGCGGCGCATATCGCCCGGTCGCGCTGCCGTACTGATCGGCGGGTATCGTGGGATCGATTGCGAGCGTTCGCTGCACGGAGGGTCGATGAGCACCAGCGCGTACGTGCTGCAGTGTCGGGCGTGTGGGCATCCGCGCGGCGGCGGGCGGTACTTCTGTAGCTCGTGCGGGGTGCTGCTCTCAGACCCCACGCAGAGCGCCCACGCGGCGTCCCGCTGGACGCGCTTCGGCGGCTGGGTGCTCGACTACGCGATTCTCAACCTGACGTTTGGGATCGGCTGGATTGTCTGGCACATCTTTACGTCGCGACGCGGGCAGTCGCCGGGCAAGATGTTGCTGCGGATGCGGGTTCACCGAGTCGACGGGACGCAGGCCGGGATGATGCTGATGTGGCTGCGCGACTTCTGGTGGGATGTGGGGGTCGGAATGATCGCCGCGATCGTGGTTGCGCTGTTCTTCGTCGACGCGAATGCGGAAAATGGGGTCCCGTTCCTGGTGCTGCTGATCGTTGGCTTGATCGCGCCCGCGGCCGACGCGGCGGTGCTGCTGGTTGACATTGACCGCCAGACGCTGCGCGACAAGGTGTTCAACACGCTCGTGGTCGAGGTACGACCGGCGCCGGCGCCGGTTCACCCGCCGCCGGGAACGCTCCCGCCCGATCGATAGGGGTTCGTGGCGCGCGAGTCCTCGCGCGTTCCGCAATGCTGCGGGGTATGACGCAGCCACAACGGCCCGAGGTCTGTCCCGCGTGTGGGCGGTATCCCGACGTGGCGCGGTTCTGCCTGCGCTGCGGGGTGCTGAATTCGCACCCGCTCAGCGGCGACCGCGCGGCCCCATACCTCTATCGGCTAGCGGCAGAGCTGCTCGACCTGTTGATCTTCGCCCTTGGCATTGCGCCCTGGCTGATCTGGATGTGGTACACCGCGCGAGACGGACAGTCGCCCGGCAAGCGGCTGCTGGGGATGTATGTGATCGCGGAGGATGGGCAGCCGATCTCGCCGCAGCGGATGTGGATGCGAGAGCTGGCGATCAAGCGGCTGCTGTTCGGGCTGCTGGGCTACCTGTTCTCGGGATTGCCGACGCTCATCGATGGCGGCTGGATGCTGCTCAATCCCGACCGGCAGTGCGTGCACGACCGGATGGTCGGGACGTTGGTGGTGGTGCATCGGGAGCGGTTCGCGGCGCCGCGGGGACCGGCGCCGCGGCCCGATCTGAGCGGCGTCGCGCTGCCGCCGCCGGCGCCTCCGGCCGTGTTGCCGCCCGAGCGTCCGCGGCCTCCCGCTCCGGCTCCGGCCCCAGAGCCGGCCACGCCGGCCCCGCCGCCGGAGCTGCTGGCGCTCGAGCAGCAGCGTGAGGGGTTGTCGCAGTTCGAGTACGAGCGACGGCGAGCGGATCTGATGCGGCGGCTGCGTGAGGCGGGGGAGACGCGGCCGGACGGATAGGCCGGCGCCCCCCGGTCGCTACGCGACAGCTGCCCGCCCCCTGTAGAGACGCCCCGTGCGCGCGAACGTTACGAACAGCCGCTGGTGGCGCCGCAGTTGTAGCAGCGGAAGCAGGAGCCGCTGCGAACCATGATCGAGCCGCACTCGGCGCAGGGCGGCGCGTCGAGTTGGTTCTGGAACGCGCTCGCGCGCGATCGATCGGGGCTGCTGGAGGGCCGCGAGACGGGCGCAGTGACGGGCGCCGGTCCGCGTGATTCGTCGGCGAGCACGATTTCGTCTTCGAGGATGAGCCGGGCCTGCCCCGCCGCAGCGTCGGAGTCGTCAGCGTCGAGGAAGCGCATGCCCATCCAGCGGAAGACGTAGTCGAGGATCGAATCGGCGTGGCCGATCTCGTCCGAGCGCGTCCAGCCGGAGGGCTCGAAGCGCATGTAGCTGAACTTCTTGACCAGCGTCGCAAGCGGTACGCCGGACTGCAGCGCGACCGATGTCAGCGTGCCCACCGCGTCCATCAGGCCTGAGACCGTCGAGCCCTCCTTGGAGATGTGCACGAAGACCTCGCCGGGGCGGCCATCCTCGTACTGGCCGATCGTCAGGTAGCCCTCGTGCTCACCGATGGTGAACTTGTGGGTCACGGCATTGCGCTCGTCGGGCAGCCGGTGACGGCGGTAGGCGGGCGGCGATGAGGCGTCGTTGAGCACGATGTGCGGGTCCTGTGGACTGCTCGCGCGCAGCTCGGCGGTCTCGCCGACCTTCTTGCCATCGATGCGCTCGCCGGTTTCGAGCGGCTGGATGCGCTTCGAGTTGTCGCGGTAGATCGCGATCGCCTTGACGCCGATCTTCCAGGCCTCGACGTAGGTGTCCATGATCTGCTCGACCGTGGCGTCCTCGGGCACGTTGACCGTCTTGGAGACGGCGCCGGAGATGAACGGCTGCACGGCGCCGAGCATCCGCACATGTCCGAGCGGCGCGATGCTGCGGACACCGGTCGCCGGCTTGAACGCGCAGTCGAAGATCGGCAGGTGTTCGGGCTTCAGCTCGGGCGCACCTTCGATCGTGCCTTCGCGGTCGATCCAGGAGACGATCGAATCGACCGCCGCGTCGCCGTAGCCGAGCCTCGCGAGCGCGGCGGGCACAGTGCGGTTGACGATCTTGAGGTAGCCGCCGCCGGAGAGATTCTTGTATTTGACCAGCGCGAGGTCCGGCTCCACGCCGGTGGTGTCGCAGTCCATCATGAACGCGATCGTGCCGGTCGGCGCGAGCACCGTGGCCTGCGCGTTGCGATAGCCGTGCAGCTCGCCGAGGCGCTGCGCCTGGGCCCAGGCATCGTCGGCGGCGGCGCGGATCGCGGGGGCGACCGTCTCGATCCCGCCGATCTTCGCGACGGCGGCTCGATGCTTGCGAATCACGCGCAGGAACGGCTCGCGGTTCTCGGGGTAGTCCTCGAAGGGGCCGAGCCGCTCGGCGACGCGCGCCGACTGCGCGTAGGCCTCGCCGGTCATGACGGCGGTCACGGCGCCGGCGAGCGCGCGGCCGCCGACCGAGTCGTAGGGCAGGCCGTGGGCCATCAGCAGCGCGCCGAGGTTGGTGTAGCCGAGCCCGAGCGGGCGGAAGCGGTGGCTGTTGCGTTCGATCAGCTCGGACGGGTAGGAGGCGTTGCCGACGATGATCTCCTGCGCGGTGATCAGCACGCGGCAGGCGTGGCGGTAGGCCTCGACGTCGAACTCGTGCGTCTCGAGGTCGTAGAACTTGAGCAGGTTGAGCGAGGCCAGGTTGCAGGCCGTGTCATCGAGGAACATGTATTCGGAGCAGGGGTTGCTGGCGCGGATGCGGTCGGTCGCCGCGCAGGGATTCCAGTCGTTGATCGTGGTGTCGAACTGCATGCCCGGGTCGCCGCACTGGTGGGTGGCCTCGGCGATCGCACGGAGCACCTCGCGCGCCTCGAGCCGGTCCATCGGCTCGCCCGAGGTCACAGCGCGGGTCCAGTAGGCGCCGCCGGCTTCGACCGACTGCATGAATTCGTCGGAGACGCGGACGCTGTGGTTGGCGTTCTGGAAGGAGACGGAGGAGTAGGCGTCGCCGTTGAGCGAGCCGTCGTAGCCGGCGTCGATCAGCGCCCAGGCCTTGCGCTCTTCCTCGGCCTTCGATCCGACGAACTCCATGACATCGGGGTGTTCGGCGTTGAGGATGATCATCTTGGCGGCGCGGCGGGTCTTGCCGCCGGACTTGATCACGTTGGCGAAGGCGTCGTAGCCGCGCATGAAGGAGACCGGCCCGGAGGCCATCCCGCCGCCGGCGAGGGCCTCCTTGCTGGAGCGCAGCGTGGACAGGTTGCTGCCGGTCCCGGAGCCCCACTTGAAGAGCATCGCCTCGCGCTTGGCGAGGTCCATGATCGACTCCATCGTGTCTTCGACGGAGTTGATGAAGCAGGCTGAGCACTGCGGCTTGTCTTCGTTGCCGACGTTGAACCAGACGGGGCTGTTGAAGGCGGCGTACTGGTTGATCAGCAGGAAGCGGAGCTCCTGCTCGAAGGCGCCGGCGGATGCGCGGTCCGGGAAGTAATCGCCCGAGCGGCCCCACGCAGTGATGGTGTTGACGACGCGGTCGACGAGAGTCTTCATCGAACTCTCGCGTTGCGGCGTGCCAGGGGCGCCGTAGAAGTACTTCGAGGCGACGATGTTGGTCGCGGTCTGCGACCAGAAAGAGGGCGTCTCGATGCCCTGCTGCTCGAAGATGGTGTCGCCGGTGTCGGAGGTGATCGCCGCGGTGCGGAAGACCCACTCGATGTCGCCGTAGACATCGTCGCCCGGTCGGGTGAAATGTCGGCCAATCAGCGGCGCGCGGAGCGACCGCGAGACAGGATCGGCCTGGGCTTCCGTCTCTTCAATCAGGTCGCTACCAGCGACGCTGGCGTCGTCAGAGTCGGAACGGGCGGACATGGCCGTCTCCCACCAGAAATAAGCGTACGCGCCTCGACACGTGTTCGCGCGATGGTTAGATGCGAAAGTGTACACACAGCTATACAATTGTGCAAACTGGCGCGCACAAATCTGGTGCACATTTGTGCACATCGCGGGCGTCTCCCCAAGCGCTTGGTCGCGAGCGTAGCGCTGCATGGGGCGCAAGGCTCGGGGATCGTTCCGTCACCCCGGGCAGCGCAAGTACACTCACTCGCAGGAGCCGCCCCAGTGTCAGGAGCCTCGTGGACGCGCCAATTCATCTCCCGCTCTATCCCACCGGCGTCGGCTCGACGCGACACACGAACGCCGGCGCGGCGGTCGACGAGGTCCTCGACGGCTACTGGCGGATGCCGTTCTGGCCACAGCTGCCCAATCGCGACCCGCTGGAGCAGATGCTCCCGCAGGCCGGGCTCGATCTGCCGGGTGCGAGCTGGGACGGCGAGCTGCTGCACTGGAGCGGCTCGCTGAGCGATGCGAATATCGCCAACGCCGCGGGCCCGAATCGCGAGCGCGCGGCGGGCTTTCACGAACTACTCGAGCGCTTGCCGAAGCTCCCCGACAACCGGCGACCGAACGTCGTGAAGGGGCAGATCGTCGGGCCGATCACGCTGGCGAAGTGGTCAAGAACGGCCACCGGCGCGGCGCCGCATGAGGACCTCGCGTTGCTCGAGCGGCTGGGCTCGTTCATCGGCCAGGCCGCGGCCCGGCAGGCGCAGGCGTTTCAGGACCTCGGCTTCCAGGCCGTGATCATGTTGGATGAGCCGGAGCTGGCCGCGGTCGGCGAGCCGTCGCTGCCGCTGGCCTGGCGGCACCTGCTGCCGGTGCTGCGAGCGGCGGTTGAGCCGCTGCAGCGGATCGGGGCGCTGGCCGGGATTCACTGCTGCGCGACGCCCAACTGGACGCGCGTGCTCGATTGCCGGCCGAATCTGATCCACTTCGACGGTCGCGAGGGTCATGTCGAGGACGTGATCGCGCACCGCAGGGCCGTTCGTGAGCACGTCGCGCGTGGGGGTTACCTCGGCTGGGGCCTCTGGCCGACCGACGCGCCGCGCTCGACCATGCCGTTCGACTCGCACGACATGCAGTATTTCCTGGCCCGCGCCGCGCGCGAGCTGTCGTTTGTCGACGCCAGCGTGGGCCTGATCTTCAAGCGCTCGATGCTGACCGGCGTGTGTGGGACGGCCGCGCTCCCTGCTGAGCATGAGCGACGGGTCGCGCAGGACCTCGAGGAACTCTCCATGGGTATCCGGCGCCGCTACTGGATCGCGGCAAGCACCGATCTGGATCCCGATCACCCACTGACCTGATCCTTGCGCTGTGACACCGAAACTGCCTATCCTTGTGGCCACCGAACATGGTCGACAAACGACGCATCTACGACATCGCCAGTGAGGGCGGCTTCCCGGACCAGCCAGCGCGTGCGCTCGGTGATGCGCTCGAAGACGAGCTCGGGACGCTGGTCACGAAGGATGATCTCGGTCAATCCGCGGAGCGAACCGATCACCGATTCAATCTGGTCGATGAGCGCTTCCATGCTGTTGACCAACGCTTCACCGCGCAGGACCGACGCATCACGGATCTGTTCGCCGCCCAGAACGAGCTGATCCGGCAGCAGTTCGCCGCCCAAGACGAGCGGATCGACGCGAGCTTCGCGTTGCAGGATCAGCGAATCGACGCGCGCTTTACTACACAGGAGAGGCAGTCCGACGCGCGCTTTGTGGCGCAGGAGAGACAGTCCGACGCGAGCTTTGCGGCGGTGGACGCTCGGTTCGACTCGTTAGAGGGTCGGCTCGACGAGATTCTGGCCCAACTAGCGGAGGATCGGCGTCAGACCGCGGAGTTGATCAATGCCATTAACCGGCGCATTGACGACACTCGCCAAATCTCTGATGAGCGCGCGCAGAAGCTGCTGTTTCGCTTCGCCTTCATCGTGAGCGGCGTGGTCGTGGCGGTCGGGGGTGTGCTCGGCTGGCTTGGGCTGCGCTGATGGTGCGCGGTTAGCCGCCCGCGTAGCGCTCGAGGAAATCGAGCAGCAGGCGATTGACGTCCTCGGGACACTCCTGCTGGACCCAGTGGGCGCAGTCGGGCAGGTAGACGAGTTCGAACGGGCCACCGAACAGCGGCCCCATGCCCTCCGTGAGCTCTTTGCCCAGCGCGGTGTCGCGTTCGCCCCAGACGAGCAGCGTTGGGGCGTCGATCGTGGGGTAGGTGCGCGGCTCCGGCGGTTCGCCGCTGCCCACGACCGCCGCGAGGAGCGGCTCGAGCGCTGCGGGCAGAGCGGCGCGGAGCTGCCACCAGCCCTCGCGTGCGCCGCTGCGGACGGCCGCGCGGTAGTAGTTGATCGCGGCCTTGAGCGCGCCGGGACGCGCGGCGGCGGCGCGGAAGCGCTGCAGCACATCGGCTGGGAAGGCCTCGCGGTGTTCCGCGGTGTCGCGGAAGATCAGGCCGATCCGCTCGTGCCCGTTCATCGCCAGCCAGCGCTCCGGCAGCATCGGCAACTGGAACACGAACATGTACCAGGAGCGACGTAGTTGGCGCAGATTCATCCGGCCGCTGAGCGCCTCCTGCATGCGCTGCGGATGCGGCGCATTGAGCACGGCGAGCCGTTCGGTCGCAGCGGGGAACTCCATCGCGAACGCCCAGGCAACCACGCCGCCCCAATCATGGCCGACGATCGCCGCGCGCTCGCGGCCACAGTGGGCGATCAGCCGGCGGACATCTTCGGTCAGCAGCTCGATCGAGTAGTCGGCGATCTCAGGCGGCTTGTCGGAGAGGTTGTAGCCGCGCAGGTCGGGCGCGACAACCCGGTAACCGGCGGCCGCGAGGGCCGGGATCTGCTCGCGCCACGACCACCAGAACTCGGGAAAGCCGTGCAGCAGGATCACCAGCGGCGCGTCGTCGCCGCCGCCCTGGGGCCGCTGCTCTACGTAGTGCAGGCGTACGCCTGCGGCGCCCACGGCGTAGCCATGCGTCCAGGGGCCGGGCGGCTCGCCTTCGGGGGCGAGTTCCGTGGCGGCCTCGCTCATCCGGCCGTGCTCGACAGGCTGTTCGACAGGAAGGCGAGCATCGCCGCCGTCACTTCTTCGGGCTGCTCCTGCTGCACCCAGTGACCGGCGTCCTCAACGATGTGCGTGCTGAGGTTGTCCACGCGTTCGGCCGCTTCCTCCATGAACTCGAGGCGCACGGCACGGTCCTGGGCGCCCCAGATGAACTGAGTCGGGCACTCGATCCGCTTGTTGCGGTCGGGCCAGGTCAGGAACCAGTCGGGCCAGTAGATGTCGCTGTAGTACTTCATCGCTGCGTCGATCGCGCCGGGCTGCTTGAGCGCGCGGGCGAACTCCTCGTAGTCCGCTTCGGTCAGCGCCTCGCTGTCGGCCGAAACGCCGCGCACGATCTGGCGCACGGAGGCGTCGATGTCGCCCCACATCCGCCGCTTGGCCAGGAACGGCACGTGCATGACCAGCGCGTAGAGATTGGCCGGATAGTTGCGGCGCTGCCAGTACCAGGAGCGGATCAGCGGCGCGTTCATCACGATCAGGCGGTCGCAGGCCCGCGGATAGTCGATTGGGAACTGCAGGGCGATCACGCCGCCCCAGTCGTGTCCAACGATCGTGGCGCTGGTTTCGCCGAAGGCGCGGATCAGGCCGCGCACGTCCTTGGTCAGGGTCTTGATGTCGTAGCCGCGGCGCGGCTTTTGGGAGAGGTTGTAGCCGCGCATGTCGGGCGCGACGACGTGGTGGCCGGCCTCGGCCAACGGGCCGATCTGGCGCCGCCACGAGTACCAGTGCTCCGGAAAGCCGTGCAGCAGCAGCACCAGCGGACCCTCGCCTTGCTCGACATAGTGCAGGCGAACGCCGTTCGTCTCGACGTCGCCGTGAGTCCACGTTTCCTCGCCGGTCAGCACCTCCATCCCCGCCTCCATCTCACTGGAGCCACCGGTACGGGTCGACCGGCTGGCCGTTCATGATGATTTCAAAGTGTAAGTGCGCCCCGCTGCTGTTGCCCGAGATGCCGACTCCGCCAACCAGACTGCCGGCCTCAAGCCACTCCCCGACCCCGACGAAGATCTCGCTGAGGTGCGCATAACGCGAGCGCACGCCGCCGCCGTGATCGACCTCGACCCAGTAGCCATAGCCGCCGTCCCAGCCGGCGAAGGAAACGACGCCGCCGGCTGTCGAGCCGATCAGCGTGCCGTAGGGCGCCGGCCAGTCGACGCCAGTGTGGTAGCCGTAGGAGTTCGCCCGTGGCGCGCCGAAATAGGTGCTGATCTGGGTGACCGCCATGGGCCAGCCGAAACTGGGCATCGACCACTCGCCAACGAACGAGCCGCTGGCGACCGACGCCGATCCGCCGACGAGCAGCAGGGTCTGGCCGACCCAGATCTCGTCCGCACTGCGCAGCCCGTTGCCCGCGAACGCGACCGTCGCCTCGACATCGGCGGCATAGTTCTGCGACACGGAGGTCAAATTATCCCCGCCCTGCACCACATAGATGACGCCGTCGCGCACGGGCAGATTCAACGTCGCGCCGATCTCCAGTAGGTCGGGGTCGTAGATCTCGAAGTTGTTAAAGCGAATCGTGGCTTCTTGCAGGCCGAAGCGGTTGGCGAGCTTGCTGACCGTGTCACCGCGCTCCACCGTGTAGACAAACGCCGGTGGCAGCGCGGCGGTCGCGCCGAGGCCGAGATATGAGCGGATCTGCTGCTCGGCCTCGGGCGTGTTCGCAGTCGCGGCGATGGTCCGCCCCGCGCTGGCGGCAGCTTCAATCGTGACGCTGTCGATCGCTGCTTGCTGCGTCCGGTCGACGGCGGGCGCGACGGCCGCAGAGCTGGTAGTCGGACTGATCGCCGACGCCGGCTCAACGGGGAGCTCAGGCGCCGTGGCTGCTGACTCCGGCTGCGGCTGCGGCGCCGATGACTCGACGCTGGCGGTGGCCGGCGAAGCGACCGATTCGATCACGAGCGGCGTCGGATCGCCGCGGGTCAGGAACAGCGCGGCCACGGCGATGGCCGCGGCGGTCACGAGCGCGCCGACGGAGAGGAGCTCGGTGACGCCCTTGCCCAGGCGGACGGCGCGCTGCTCGGGTGGCCGCTGGAACTCCCAGCCGCCGAGCATCGACCGCAAGCCGCCACTGCGTGCCGCGCCCCTCGCTACCACGGGTTGGCTCGCATCCGGGTCGACTCCCCCCGCAAGGTCGCGATCTGCCGGCCATTCTAGACCCGCCCCTGGCCCCGCAGCAGGCGCCATTTGATCGTGATACTATTCAGTTCCGACAAGGTAGGAGGAGAGACCAGATGCTGAAGCTGAACATCCACCTCCTCAACGGAGTACTGCAAGTCGACTGACCTGGCGCCCCTCGGGGCGCGCAGAACTCAGTAGACGCCCCCTAATGGGGGCGTCGTCGTGTCTGGCTCGATCCTCGACCGAGCCGCCGCTCGCCATTTCAAGCCAACATCAACCAGCCGTGACATGAGTGCATTCGCTGACGATCGCCACGCCGAAGCCATCTGGCGCGCCGCAGAGCTGCTCGCTGACGCCTCGCACTGCATCGCGCTGACCGGCGCCGGCATCTCCGCCGAGTCCGGCGTTCCCACGTTCCGCGGCAAGGACGGCCTGTGGACGAAGCATGGCGAACCGCCGATGAATCAGTACGACGAGTTCCGCGAGAGCCCCGCCGATTGGTGGCGGAATGTCGCCGAGCGACGTCGCAATCCTGATGAGCTGACGGCCAGCCTGGTGAATGCCGAGCCGAACGACGCGCACTTCGCGATGGCCGAGCTCGAACGCATCGGCGTGCTCAAACACACCATCACGCAGAACGTCGACGGTCTGCACCGGCTGGCCGGCATGGAGCGGATCACGGAGATCCACGGGAACACGCGGCTGTTGCGCTGCACCCAGTGCACGACGCGCACGCCGTTCGACGAGATCCCGGAGATCTTCCCGCCCAGGTGCGACCGATGCGGGGGAATCGTGAAAACGGACACGGTGATGTTCGGTGAGCCGATCCCCCCGGATGCTCTTGACCGCTGTTATGCGGAGTCGTCGCGGGCCGATTGCGTGATCCTGGTCGGCACCACGGCCGTGGTCTCGCCCGCGGCCGACTTCGCGTTCGCCGTCGGTCAGCGTGGCCATCCGATGATCGAGGTCAACCTCGACCCGACCGTGATCTCGCAGTACTGCGCAGTCGCCATTCACGACAAAGCCGGCGAGCTGATGTCACGCATCACCGCGGCCGTGAAAGAGATCCGCGCCGAGGCGTGCTGATCGGCCGCCCGGCACCCCGCAGCGCCTGGCGCCCGGGCGCGGCTGACGCGTGTCTGCAGATCTCCTGGACCAAGCCTTCGTATACTCGCCTCCATGACCACTCAACCGCAGATCGACTGGGACGAAGTGACGGCGGAGATCGTCAGCACGCTCGTCGAATACCTCCGCATCGACACCACCAACCCGCCCGGCAACGAGCAGGTGGCTGCCGAGTTTCTGGCCCGCCGGCTCGAGGCTGAGGGCTACGAAACCGAGTATGTCGAGGCCGGGCCGGGCCGCGTTTCGATGCGCACCCGGCTCGTCGGCAGTGGCGCGCAGCGACCGCTGATGCTGCTCAATCACACCGATGTGGTGCCGGCGCAGCCGGAGTTCTGGGATGTCGACCCGTTCGCGGCCGAGGTCCGAAACGGCGAGATCTGGGGTCGCGGCGCGCTCGACATGAAGAGCATGGGGGTGCTCGAGCTGCTCGTCATGCTGCTCTTCAAGCGGCTCGGCCTGACGCCCAATCGCGACATTGTGTTTCTCGCCGTGGCCGATGAAGAGGCCGGCAGCGCGTTCGGCATGGAGTGGCTCGACACCGAGCATCGCGACTGGCTGACCGAGCCCGAGTTCGCGCTCAACGAGGGCGGAATGGGCTCGCTCAACTTCCTCGGATCGCAGCACCCCGTGTTCGCCTGTTCGGCGTCGGAGAAGGGCCCGCTGTGGCTGCGGCTGCGAGCCATCGGCCAGCCCGGCCACGGCTCCACGCCGCACGGCGACAACGCGGTCGATCGGCTCGTGCGAGCGCTCTATCGCATTCAGGATTGGGAGCGAACGATCTCGGTTCAGCCGCAGACCCAGGACATGCTGCACCGGTTGCGCACCGGCAATGCGTGGCCCAACGGCGCGCCCTCGATCACGCGGCTGCGGCAGACCTACCCGACGTTCTCGGCGATCACCCAGAACACCATCTCGAACACCGGCGCCACCAGCGGCTTCAAGCACAACGTGATCCCGGCCGACGCCGAGGCCACGCTCGATTGTCGGCTGCTGCCCGGCGAGTCGCACGACGACTTCATTCGCGGCATGAAGGCCGTGATCGACGACGACAAGGTCGAGATCGAGGCCGTCTTCCAGTCCGAGTCGCCCGCCTCCGACTTTCAGACCCAGCTCGTCAACGTCGTCGAAGACGTCGTCCGCGAGCAGATCGAGGGCGCGCTGGTCGTGCCTTCGACCTGCGTCGGCTTCACGGATTCGCGGGTTCTGCGGCGCCACGGCGTGCACGCCTACGGCTTCGTCCCAACGCTGATGGACGCGTCGCTGGCCGCCGGCATTCACGGTCACAACGAGCGCATCCCGATCGACGGGCTGAACACGGGCATCCAGATTCTCTTCGAGGTCGTGCGGCGCTTCACCGCCGCCTGACAGACTGCATTGACGGCCGCGCTCGCCGGAAGGAAGACAACGTGCGAAATCCCGCGCTCGACGGACAGTGGGCACTGATTCTCGGCGCTTCGAGTGGCTTCGGCGGCGCCTGCGCCACCGCGCTGGCGGAGGCCGGCATGAATATCTGCGGCGTGCACCTGGACCGCCGCTCGACCATGCCGAACGTCGAGCGGATCACCGAGACAATCACCGGCGAGCACGAGCGCGAGGCCGTCTTCCACAACATCAACGCCGCCGACGCCAAGAAGCGGGGTCAGGTGCTCGACGACCTGCGCGAGCGATTGGACGCGGCGGGCGGCGTCACGACGGTGCGGGTGCTGCTGCACTCGCTGGCTTTCGGAACGCTCGGACCGTACATCGGGGCCAAGGAAGACCGGCCGATCACCCAGCGCCAGATGGAGATGACGCTCGACGTGATGGCCCACTCGGTCGTCTACTGGACGCAGGACATGGTCAGCCGCGGTCTGCTCGGCGCGGGCAGCAAAATCTATGGCATGACCTCGGGCGGCGACATGCGGGTGATTCCGCAATACGGCGCGGTCTCAGCGGCGAAGGCCGCGCTGGCCGCGCACCTGCGTCAGCTGGCCGTCGAACTGGCGCCACAGGGCATCGCGGCGAACGCGATCAAGGCGGGCATCACGCACACGCCGGCGCTCGAGAAGATCCCCGCCGGCATCCAGCTGTTGGAGTTCGCGCAGAATCACAATCCCAGCGGCCGCGTAACGACGCCGCAAGACATCGCCCAGGCCCTGATCGCGCTCAGCGCCACCGAGACCAACTGGCTCACGGGCAACACGATCAACGTCGACGGCGCCGAGGACATCACCGTTCTGTAGAGTGGCCGTAGCTGACAACCGCGGCCACCCTCACGCAGAGAGGCGACAATGTTCTTCCTGGTGAGCCTAATCATGAAGGCGATCCGTCGGATGCGGGGAATTCCCGAACCCACCGCGGGCCCGCTGCCGGGCGAGGTGGGGAGCAAAGAGTGGATCGAAGAGGTCTACCGCGATCTGCACCCGCCCGGTCACGACGACATCCCAGCGCGCTTCTAGCACGCCGCGGGCGTTACCACGGAGAAGCAGCCGCGATCGCTGTCAAGGCAACGAGTACCACCTCAACCAGCGCGAGCGCAGCCGCCCGGTCGACCCATATGGTCTTTCTGCTGATTTGAGGCTCGTTCTCGTAGTAGGCGCGTTCCAGCTCGTAAGCCGCCCAGAGCCTCGTGTCGGCGTAGCTCAAGCTCGCGGCAGCGACCCGCAGATCGCTCAGCCGCGGCCTCAGGTGAATAGCACGGATGCGCAGCGCCACGAACGTACATTCGGCGTAGGCCACCAGCACAGCCCCGACGCCCGCGGTCAGCGACCACCAGGCTGTGCTCATCCCCGAACCGCGGAACGCGACGATCGCCGCATAGAGTCCGATCGCCGCGACGACCACAGCGAGGCTTGCAAGCAGCGGGGATTGCAGCGCCCGAATGCGCCCCTGTTGCTCCTGAATCCGCCACAACGCGAGTTCGTAGAAAATCGCGTCGCCGTTTCCCGCCGACTCGTTCAGCTCATCGCCACTCTCGTCAACCACCCTGCGCTCCGTTCGCTCGTTCACGGACCCAGACACGCTAGGGCTCGCTTCAGGCGCGCTGTTAGAATCGCTCGCGGAGATGGAGGATCATGGCATGAGTGACCCGATTCGAGGGCAGACGGCGGTGTGTGGGCTGGGGATCACCGAGATGGGCAAGGTCTACGGGCACGACGCCTCGTGGTTCGCGGGCGAAGCGATCCGCCTGGCGCTGGCCGATGCGGGCCTCGAAAAGGACGACCTCGACGGCCTGCTGATCAACCCCGGGATCACCGGCGGCATGGGCACCGGCATCTCGATTCCGCTGCAGAATTACCTCGGGCTGCGCAATCTGCGGCTGCTCAACCACATGAACTCCTTCGGCGCGACCGCCAGCGCGATGATCCAATACGCCGCGCTGGCCGTACATCACGGCATGGCGAACTACGTCGCCTGCGTCTTCTCCGACGCGCCGCTGCAGAAGGGCGGCTCCGCCGGCGCCGCCTACGGCGGGGCGGGTCGCCGCGGGCCCGTGGGGATGAACTCGCTGATGCCCGCGTTCGGCTTCTACGGCGCAAACACCTCCTATGCGCTCGCCGCGCGCCGCTACATGGAGACCTTCGGCGCGACCAACGACCACTTCGGCAAGGTCGCCGTCGCGCAGCGCGAGTGGGCCACGATGAACCCGCACGCAACGATGCGAAACCCGATCACGCTGGAGGACTACCACAACTCCCGCTGGATCATCGAGCCGTTCCACCTGCTCGATTGCTGCCTCGTCTCCAACGGCGCGGTCGCCACGATCGTGACCACTGCCGAGCGCGCCCGCGACCTCCAAACGGCTCCGGCATACGTCTGGGGCATGGGCCAGGGCCACCCCGGCAACCTGCCGCACGCGGACGTTGAGGTCGGCACGACCTCCGGCGCCACGATCGCCGGCGAGACCGCCTACAAGATGGCCGGCGTTGGCCCGCAGGACGTTGATGTCTGCGAGTTCTACGACTGCTACACCTACACGGTGCTGCGCACGATCGAGGACTACGGGATCGTCGGCAAGGGCGAAGCGGCCGACTGGGTCGCCGAAGGCCACACGCGGCCGGGCGGCTCGCTGCCGATCAACACCGGCGGCGGCCAGCTCTCGAGCTACTACATGTGGGGCATGACGCCGATCTCGGAAGGCGTCATCCAGGCTCGCGGCTCGGGCGGCGAGCGCCAGGTCGAGAAGCACGACATCGTGCTGTGCAGCGGCAATGGCGGCACGTTCGACACCCACGGAACGATGATCCTGTCCCCGAACGCAAACTGAGCGAGACACATGCCGTACGAAAAGCCCCTCCCGCAGCCGGACGCGAACACGGAGCCGTGGTTCGACGCATTGCGCGAACACAAGCTGTTGCTCCAATACTTCCCCTCCGCTGACCACTACCAATACCCCTACAGCGACCGTTGCACCAAGGACTGGTCGACCGACTGGGAATGGCGCGAGTCGGCCGGCGCGGGCGCCGTTTACACCTGGGGCCGGATGCACCAGCTCTATCACCCGTCATGGAAGGAAGACATCCCCTACATCCTCGCCGTCGTCGAGCTCGACGAGGGCCCGCGGATGCAGACAACGCTGGTCAACGTTGAGCCCGACGCGATCCACGCGGGCATGCGGGTGCAGGTCTACTTCGACGACATCACCGAGGACTTCACGCTGCCCAAGTTCGCCCCCGCGTAGAGCGACGCAGCAATGCAGCGAGGCCGGGCGCCGGTATGACCCAACCCACCGATCCGCCGCTGAGCGGCATTCGTGTCATCGATTTCACCTGGATCGTCGCCGGGCCGACCTGTACGCGGCTGTTGGGCGATTTCGGCGCGGAAGTGATCCGCGTCGAGAACCAGCAGACGCTCGACTCGATTCGCTTCGGTCGTCCGCATCCCAACGGCTTCGACCCGCCCGATTCGTCGGCGATGTTCAACTGGCTCAACCGCAACAAGCGCTCGATCACGCTCAATGCGCGCCACCCACAGGGGCTGGAGCTGCTCAAGCGGCTGATCGCGGTCTCGGATGTCGTGGTCGAGAATTATTCGTCGCGCGTGCTCGAGTCGTGGGGCCTGGGCTATGAGGAGCAACGGGCGATCCGCGAGGACATCATCTACGTCTCGCTCTGCGGCTTCGGCCACAGCGGGCCGCAGCGCGAATACGGCACCTGGGGCCCCACGGCGCAGGCGCTCTCCGGTCTGACTGCGATGTCGGGCTTTGCCGGTGAGGAGCCTGCGGGCTGGGGCTACTCATATCTGGACCACATGGCCGGCTTCACGGCGGCGGCCGCGATCGCGGCGGCGGTAGTGCACCGCCGCCGGACGGGCGAGGGACAGTACATCGACCTCTCGCAGGTCGAGAGCGGGATGGTGCTGACGGGTCCCGCGACGCTGGACTTCACGGTCAACGGGCGGCGCTACCGCGAGACCGGCAATCCGCCCGGCAACCGCGCCGTCTGGCCCAGGGTCGCGCCGCACAACACCTATCCGACCGCCGGCGACGACAACTGGATCATGATCACCTGCCTGACCGACGAGCACTGGGCGGAGCTGTGCGCGCTGACCAATCACCCTCACTGGCGCGACGACGAACGCTTCGCCACGCTGCCCGCGCGGGTGCGCAACCAGGACGAACTCGACGACCTGATCACCGTCTGGACCAGCGCGCAGGAGGGCCGCGCGCTGATGTTGCGGCTACAGGAGGCCGGTATCCCCGCCGGCGTCGTGCAGAACGGCGTCGACCTGGTCGATCGCGACCCGCAACTGCGCCATCGCGAGTGGACGGCGCAGCGCAGCCACCCGGTGGTCGGAGACCACATCACCGATGGGTTGCCGGTCAAGCTCGGGCGCACCCCCGCTCACCGCGACGCCCCCGGGCCGCAGCTCGGCGAAGCCAACGACTACGTCTACGGCGAACTCCTGGGTCTCACGCCGGAGCAGATCACCGAACTCATGATCGATGGAGCGTTTGGCTAGGAATGCTCTGAACAGGTCGATCCCCCTCTCCCTCCGCAGAGCGGGGGGAGATGTCACGGAGTGACAGAGGGGGGCGCCGCCGCTTGGCCAGACGCAGCCACGCTCGCCCGTCCGCGACCGTTGGGTAGGCTGTCACTGTCGGGCGCCGCCTCCCATCCAGTGCGCCGACCTCAGCCAGGCCCGCGACCACATCGGCGAACACTGTGACGACTCAGCCAGCCTCACTCGATGGCGTTCGGGTGCTCGACCTGAGCGAGCCGCACAGCCAATATGCCGGGCGACTCCTGGCGAACCTCGGCGCTGACGTGGTCAAGATCGAGCCTCCGGCGGGCGACGCCGGCCGCCGGATCGGGCCGTTCCTTGATGACACCCCCGGTCCCGAGCGCTCGCTGTTCTGGTGGTACTACAACGCCGACAAGCGCTCGCTGGCGCTCGATCCGGCGACTGACGACGGTCTCGACCTCTTCGTGCGACTCGCGGCGCAAGCCGACGTCGTGCTGGAGACCGCGCAGCCGACGGCACAGCGACCCTTCGATCCGGTCGCGCTGGCCGAGCAGTTCCCGCGACTGGTGGTGCTCAGCCTCACGCCGTTCGGGCAGGACGGCCCGTGGGCGGAGTGGGCCTGGTCGGACGGCGTCGGGCTCGCGCTGGGCGGACCGATGGGCTCGTGTGGTTATGACAACCTGGAAGGCGCGCCGCCGATTCGGCCGACCGAACACCACGCGGGACATATCGCGGCCTACTACGCGGCGTTCGGCGCAATCGCCGCGCTGTACGAACGTCAGGCGTCCGGGCTCGGGCAGCACATTGACGCCTCGATTCACGAAGCCTGCGCCTTCACCATCGAGTCGTCCGCTCCGTGGGCGCTCTATGAGCATCACCCGCTGATTCGCCAGACGGGGCGTCACGCCGGGCCGCAGCCGACTGAGCCCTGGCAGTTTCCAACGGCGGACGATCGCCTGATCAACATCTTCGGAATGCCGCGCAGCGAGGGCTCGTGGCTGAAACTGGTCGAGTTCATCCAGCAGAGCGGCGGCGGCCAGGACCTGAGCAGTCCCGAGCTCCTGGATGGCCGCAACCGTCAACTGGGGCTTCGGCAGGCTTCCGCCGCCGTGATGCTCGAGAACATCGCCGAGTTCATCGCCGCGAACGAGGCGGAGCACATCTATCACGGCGCGCAGAACGCCGGCGCGGCCTGGTCGATCGTTCGCACGCCCGACGAGGCGGCTGAGGATCAGCATTGGCACGAACGCGGCTTCTTCATCGATGTCGAGCATCCGGAGCACGATCGCACGGCCACCTATCCGGGCGCTCCCTACATCCTCAGCGCCAGCCCCTGGCGGCACCGTCGGCGCGCGCCGCTGCTGGGCGAGCACACCGTCGAGATTCTCCAGGGCGAGCTCGATCTGTCGCCCGAGCAGATCGCGGCGCTCGCGGCGGCGGGCGTCGTTGCCTGAGCGATGCCGTCAACCGATGCGCCACGTAAGATGCTGATATGAGTCACCAGCCCCAACGCCGCCGCCGCAGGCGTCGCAGCCGACGCCCCGCCCAGGGCCAGGCCAGCCCCGTTGCGAGTAGCGAAGCGACGAGTGAATCGTCCGACGCCGATGCCAGCCCCAGCGGCGGCCGTGGCGGCGGTCGGCAGCGCGGGAACGAGCGAGCCGGCGGCGCGCCGGCGAAGCGGACCATCTTCGGCCTGCCGCGGATGTCCTTCGCGATTCTCGCCGGCCTGCTGATCGCGCTGATCGCGATGTTCGGCTTGCAGCTCGCCTTCCCCTCGGACGACGTGACGGAGATTCGCGGCGTGGTCTCGTTCGCCGATCAGGGGCGTCGCCATCTGGCTGATGGCGAGTCGTTCGACGACTACAACTCAGCGCCGCCCACCTCTGGCCCGCATCACGGGGAGACGCCGCGGCCCGGCGTCTACGGCGCCGATCAGCCGGCGCCGTTCAACGCGATCCCGAGCCCCGACGAGATGTTGCCGCTGCTCGAGAGCGGCGGAGTGGTCGTCTACTACGACCCGGACCACGCGGTCGCCGACGAGCTGTTGCCGTGGCTGAGGTCGCTCGCAGGGGTTCGCTACAACCTCTCGGCCGTGCCCGTTGAGGGGCTGACCGCGATGCACGATGGCGCGCCGATCGTCGCCGCGGCCTGGCGCACGCTGCTGCCGCTGCCAGCCCCGTCTGAGGATGATGACAAAGACGAGCTCCCGCTCTACCGCACGCTCCTGGAGGTGTTCCTGAGCAACGGTGAAGAGGGCTACTACGAGCGCTACGTGCTTGATCGCGACGGCCAGCGAGAGCTGCTCGCCGCGGCGCAGGGAGAGTGATGCGCGCGCTCACCGCGCTATTGCTGCTCGGCGCGGCCCTGGCCTTGCAGGCCTGCGGCGCCGGATCGGGCTCGTTCGACATCCGCGACGACCCTCGCCTCGAGCAGTACGACAATGAGCTGACGGCGGAGGGTCAGGCTCATTACCCGTCCGCGGTGGACGTTTCCTACGAGACCGTGCCTCCCTACGGCGGGCCGCACGACTCGATTCCGCTGCCGTGCGGCATCTACACGACGGAGCCGCGGTTCGAGAACGCGGTGCACGCCATGGAGCATGGCGCCGTGGTGGTCTGGTACTCGCCTCGCCTGCTCGATGCGGACGGACTCGCGGCGCTCAGCGCGATCGCACGCAGGCAGCTTGAGGGTTCCGTCTACACAGTCCTGGCACCGTTTGGCGCACTAGCGACTCCGATCGCACTGGCGAGCTGGGGTGAGCGGATGTACCTCGATGAAGTCGAACCCGCGGTGGTCACCGCGTTCATCGACGAGTTCAAGCACGACGCCCCCGAGCCGACGGCCGCAGGAGGGTGCGTCACGGCCAGCTAGTCTGATCCGAATGCCGCGTATCGAGATCCACGGTGACGAGTCGGGTGATTTCTCGTTCGACCGGTCGCGTAAGCTATCGGCTTACTTCATGGTGGCCACCGTCACGATGACGGACTACCGCCTCGTGCACGAGATCGTTGAGCTCCGGCGCGAGTTCCTTTGGTCGGGTCAGGATGTGCGCCATGGGTTCCATGCTCGCGCCGACAACTGGCCGATCCGCAACGCCGTGTTTGACCTGCTCAGCACTTCTGCGGTTCGGATCGACGCGACGATCCTCACGAAGTCGAATCTGGTCGGTCATCTGCGGTCCTCGAACCTTCAGATCTGGAGTCTGGCATGGTTTCTACACCTCCGGCATGTCGTCCGGAGCGCCGTCAGCGACATCGACGATCTGATGGTCATCGCTGCGCGGCTGGACTCCAAGATTCGGCCGAACGCGGCCAAGCTCGCCCTCGACGACATCTGTGAGCTGACGGGTCCGCGAGACACCCGCTGCTACGTCGTACCAGCGGCGATGCATCCCGGGCTTCAGATCGCCGACTATTGCTGTTGGGCAATTCAGCGGAAATGGGAGCACGGCAAGCTCGACGCCTATCGGCGGATTGGCGCCAACATCGCGAGCGAATCAGTGTTCTTTGAGGAGAGGTGAGTGGCTGGCCCCTGGTGATGAACCAGAGAAGCGCGGCGCGCGGACACCAGCCCGAACATAGCGGCGCCAGTCTACCACGATTGAGTGGGCATCGATGACGGAGAGTCTCCGCACGGCTGGGGGTCAGTCAAGTCGACCAACCACCCTGGGCGCTGGGACCAGCTGCGCTGAGGCGCATTCCGCCTACAGGACTTCCGTGTGGATGACGCAGGTGTGTCTGTCGACTGTTAGCCGGAGTTCGTGGATGAATCGTGCGCAGCAGGTGCGGCTGGCCTTCGGCATTGGACCGAAGGAAGCGCCCCGCTCTGTTACCACCCGCTGTCCAACATCCTCACGATACGCCCGGCTGCCCGCGCTGGCGTGCTTCGGGCCTGCCTCTCGCGGGCTGCTTGCGGTCGGCCACATTACACTCCGCGGGTGACTCATCCCCTCGAACCGCTCTTCCATCCCCGCGGCGTTGCGGTGGTGGGCGCATCCACGCGCTCGCGCAACGGCGGGCCCGGCAACTGGGTGAGATCGCTTCAGAATGCCGGGCATTCATCGATCTATCCGGTCAATCCGAAGGCGACCGAGATCGATGGGCTGCCGGCCTACGCACGGCTGATCGATATCCCCGGTCCGGTTGACCACGTGATCAGCGCGATCCCCGCGGCGGGCGTGCTTGATCTGCTTGAGGATGCGGGGCGCAAACAGGTGCGCTCGATTCACTTCTTCACCGCGGGGTTCGCCGAAACGGGGATCGGCGACCGCCAGGAGCTGCAGGAGCAGCTGCGCTCCCGCGCCGGCGAGCTTGGCATCCGCCTGATCGGGCCGAACTGCATGGGGCTCTACGTGCCGGGTGGCAACCTGGCGTTCGGCGCGGGGCTCTCGACGGAGCCCGGGCCGGTCGCGTTCTTCTCGCAGAGCGGCACGAACGCGAACGATGCCGCCTACAACGGCGCGCTGCGCGGGCTGCGTTTCTCGAAGGTGGTCTCGTTCGGCAATGCGATCGATGTCAGCGCGGCCGAGCTACTCGCGTACGCGCGGACCGACGCAGAGACGGAGATCGTCGGCGCCTACATCGAGGGCACCAACGACGCCCGCGATCTGTTCCGCGAGCTTAGGGCGACCGCAGCGGAAAAGCCGGTGGCGTTGCTCAAGGGCGGGCTGCTGCCCTCCGGGGCGCGGGCCACCCAGTCGCACACGGCCAGCCTGGCCGGCAGCGGCCAGCTCTGGCGCGCCGCCGCGCGGCAGGCCAACGCGGTCCTGGTCGAGAACATGGCCGAGATGGTCGACACGCTGGTTGGCTGGCGCTTCCGCGCCACGCCGCCTGGTCCGCGCGTGGGCCTGGTGGTCGGCGGTGGCGGGGTGTCGGTGCAGGGCGCGGACGACGTGGAGCGCGAGGGCTTGGAGCTGCCGGCGCTGGCCGACTCGACGCTGGCCGAGCTGGGGCGCGTGACACCGCTCGCGGGCACCGGGATTCGCAACCCCGTCGACACGATGTCGATGTGGAACTCGGAGTCACTCGAGCCGACGCTCGTCGCCGTCGCGCGCGACCCACAGATCGACAGCGTGGTCGTCCAACTGGGGATGAACTGGGGATCGCCCGACGACGGCGGCGCACAGCGAGCATCGCTGCGGCGCAGCATGATCCGGACCATCGCGGACGTGCGCGACCAGCTTGAGCTTCCGATCTCCGTCGTCGTGCCGCTGCCGCGCGACCACAAGTCGGCCTCGCTCAACGGCGAACTGATCGAGATCGCCAGCCAGGCGCATCTGCCTCTCTTCTATACGATTCGCGACGCCAGCCGCACCCTGCGGCGGCTGCTCGACTGGCACACACGGCGCGACCAACGCGCAGGCTGAAGGAGCCCGACATGGCCCGGACGACCGACATCTACGAAGTGATGCAGACGCAGCGCGCGGTGCGCCGCTGGACCGCTGAGCCCGTCCCCGACGAGCTGGTGGAGCGGATCATCCAGGCCGCCACGTGGGCGCCGAGCGGCTCCAACCTGCAGCCCTGGGGCTTCGTGGTGGTCAAGGACGACGCCAAGCGTGAGCGTCTGGCGTCCGCGATCCGCGACTCGTTCGAGCAGCGCATGGGTGGCAGTCTGCCCAACCCCGATGACATCGAGGATGCTACGCAGCGGCGGATGATGCGCGGCGCGTTCGCGCTGTTCGCCAACTTCGCGGCGGCCCCGTTGCTGGTGATCCCCTGCCTGGTGCGCGCCCAGTCGCCCTCGCCCGGGGGATTGCTGGCGGGCAGCTCGATCTATCCCAGCATCCAGAACCTGATGCTGGCGGCGCGCGCCGAGGGTCTCGGTACCGTGCTGACCACTCCTCAGGACGGGATCATGGACGAGCTGCGCGCGGAGCTGGCGATTCCCGACAACGCGCTGCCGGTCGCGGTCATTCCGATGGGCTGGCCGGCGGTGAACTTCGGCCCGGTCACCCGCAAGCCCGTCAGCGAGTTCCTCCACTGGGACGCCTGGACCGAGAGCGACTGATAGAGGCGGACGCATCGCCGATGGCCAACCGCCTGCGCTTCTCCGCGGCTCGCGCGTATCGACACCTGCGAGAGGCCGACCCCGTGATCGGGCGGTTGATCGACGAGGTCGGCCCTTACACGCCGCGGCCCGGCGATGATCCCTACGCGCAGCTCGTCCGCACGCTGCTCTTCCAGCAGCTCGCCGGGCCGGCGGCCAGCTCGATCATGCGGCGCTGGTATGGCTTCTACGGCGACGAAGCTCAGACGCCGACGCCGGAGCAGATTCTGACCACCAGCGACGAGGACTTTCGCTCATGCGGCATCTCGCGCCAGAAGATCAGCTACCTGCGCGATCTGGCGGCGCACGTTGCAGACGGCAGCCTGCCCTTCGATCGACTCCACGAGATGGACGACGCGGAGGTGCAGGCGTCGCTGACGGCGGTCAAGGGAGTCGGCGAGTGGACCGCGCACATGATGCTGATGTTCCACCTCGGCCGGCCCGATGTGCTGCCGGTCGGCGACCTCGGCGTGCGCAAGGGTATGCAGGTCGCGTACGGTCTCGACGCAACGCCGACCCCGAAGCAGGCGCGTGAGATTGGGGCGAAGTGGTCGCCCTATGCCTCCGTCGCATCGTGGTACATGTGGCAGATCCTGAACATCGTGACACCCGACTGAGCGCAAGGAGATCCAAGTGACGCTGCCAAACCGTGAAGAGCAGATTGGGTTCATCGGCGTCGGCAACATCGGCAACCCGATGGCGCGGCAGATGATCGCCGCGGGCCACAGCCTGGTCGTCTTCGACCTGCGCCCCGAAACGATGGAGAATCTGCTCGAGCTCGGCGCCGACGCCGGCGAGAGCGCCGCTGACGTCGCGTCGCGCTGCTCGGTCGTGTTCACCTCGCTGCCCGGGCCCGTCGAGGTCGATGCCGCCGTGGCGGGCGGCGAGGGCATCCTTGCCGGAGCTTCGGCGGGCGATACTCACGTCGACCTCAGTAGCAACTCGATCACCGCCGTGCAGCGGCTCGCCACGCTTGAGGCCGAGCACGGCCTGACCTACATCGACGCGCCGGTGACCGGCGGCGTGACCGGCGCGGAGGCGGGCGCCCTGACGGTGCTCGGCAGCGGCGAGGAGCAGGCATTTGAGCGCGTACGGCCGCTGCTCGACGCGATCGGCTCGAACGTCTTCCATCTCGGCGAGGCCGGAACCGGCTGCCTGTTCAAGCTGATCAACAACGTGATCATCCTCTGTGGCAACCAGATCGTGCAGGAAGCGCTGGTCCTCGGCGTCAAGGCGGGCCTGGATCCCGAGAATTTATTGGAGAAGCTACGGCTCGGCACCGCGCGCCCCTACATGGGCCTCGCTCCGTACTTGCTGGGACGCCGCTTCCAGAATCCGAGCTTCACCCTCAAGCTGGCCGAGAAGGATGTCTCGCTCGCGCTCGAAGCCGCTCGCGCCAACCACGTCCCGATGCCGGTCGCCAACGCCGCGCACCAGACCTACCTGCGGGCGCTGGCCGCCGGCCTTGGCGAGCTGTCGTTTCTCGCCACGCTTGAGGCGCTCGAGGCGGCGGCGAACACCAGGATCCCTGAGGTGCAGATCGACGCGGGGCGGCCCTCGCTCTAACGCACCCGACGGCTCGGCCTGCCCGATGACCCTCGTTGGTGTTACTCCCGGACGGACCGGTAGACGACCGGGAGCTGTCCGATATCGGTGATGCCGCTGTCGGTGTGGTGATAGACCAGAACGAGGCCGGGACCGCAGTCCCCGAACTCGTCGCATGACAGCGAACCTGTCAGCCCGGCGAAATCAACGGTGGCATGGAGCGCCTGGCGCAGCGCGGCGCGATCGATATAGATTGTGTCGCCGCGGACGACGGCCACGGATTCGATCGTGCTGAGCAGCAGCGTGGCCGCGTCGTAGGCCTGCTGCCAATAGCCGGACTGCGGAGGCCCCCAGCGAGCGGCGTAGGCGTCGTGCGCTTCGCGAACGCTCTTCCCGGTGGACGAATTCGTATTGTCTCCCCAATCGAAGGCGGCTCCGGCGATGTACACGCCTTCGGCCTCCGTGAGCCCGAGGAACCTCAGGACGGACACGGCGTCGCTGCCGATGAACTCGACCTCGTCGAACGCCGCGACCGATCGAGCCTGTTGAATCAGATGAACCGCTTCATCGGGAAAGAGCGGGAAGAAGACCGCCTCGGGTTCCGCCGCGGCCATCGCACCAAGCACGCGGCTCATGTCGGTGTCGCCCTTGCTGATGCGCCCGGCGAACACCGTCTGCCCGCCCAGTTCGGCGAATGCGGCCGTGAATCCCGCCGCGAGTGCGCTGGTGTAGGCATCGCCGTCGTGGACAGTCGCGACGCGGCTGAGGTTCAGGTTTTCGTAGATGAATCGCGCCACCGCGCGGGCATTGTCGAGATCGTTGTTCGAGACGCGCAAGTAGCCCGCGAAGTTGTCCGCCCCGCGCCGGCCGGCGAGGTCGGAGGTCAGCGCCGCGGCGGTGTTCAAGCCGGAGATCATCACCATCCCGGCTGCCGAGATCAGCGGGGACGCCTCGATCGCCGCTGATGAGCAGGTGGTGCCGATCACGGCGACCGTCTGCGGCGCCGTGATCGCGCGTCGGGCGGCGCGGCGTCCGCCGTCCGGCGAGCACGCGCTATCGAGCGAATCGGCGATCAGCACAGGATGGCCGTGAACGTCGCCATAGTCCTCGATGGCCATCCTGATCGCCTTGGCGATCGGCTCGCCGAACGCCGGCGCGCCGCTGAATGAGAGCATCACCGCCAGCTCAACGGGCTCGCCCGGACCGACTTCGACCGCGCCGAGCGCCCCGGCCTCGAACGGTCGCTCGCGGCAGCCGCCCACGAGCAGCGCGATGATCGCGCATACGCCCAAGAGCGCTGCGAGTCTGACTCCGACTGATCGTGGCACGCGATCTCCCATCGCTGAGCTGAGCGGAGGGTAAGCCCACGTTGGCGCACCCACTCGGGGAGCACTCGCGGTCGCGCAGCCGGGCGAGCACGATGCGATAGGCGCGGACCTCGCCCTAGTCGCCGATCGCCGGCGCCACGGCGATCTCAACCTGCTCGGCACCCGACCTACCTGCGGGCGCTGGCCGCCGGCCTTGGCGAGCTGTCATTTCTCGCCACACTTGAGGCGCTCGAGGCGGCGGCGAACACCAGGATCCCTGAGGTACAGATCGACGCGGGGCGGCCCTCGTTGTAGCCGTCCCGCAGTCGCGCGTCGGCCGCCGTTATTCACGGTCATAGCTGTACACGACCGGCAGCTTCGTCCCGTCCGTCACCCGCGAATCGGTGTGGTGGTAGATGCGCACATGTCCCGGCCCGCAGTCCCCGAACTCGTCGCAGCTGAGCGAGCCGATCAGGCCGGCGAAGTCGGCCGTCGCGTACAGCGCTTCGCGCAGCGCCGAGCGGTCGATGTACAGCGTGTCGCCGCGCACCACCGCCACGGCTTCGATCGCCGACAGCAACAGCGTGGTCGCGTCGTAGCCGTGCAGCCAGTACGGCGACGCGGGTTCGCCATACTCGGCGACGTACGCCGTCAGCGCGAGGTTCGCGCTCTTGCCGGTGGCCTGGTTCGTGTTCGCGCCGAGGTCCAGAGTCGGCCCTGCCAGATAGACGCCCTCCGCCTCCGGCAGAGCGAAGAATCGTTCGACGAACGCCGCTGAGCTGGTCACGTAGGTGACACGGCCGAGCAGATCGCTGGCCCGCGCCTGACGCATCAGCTCGGACGCCTCAGCGGCGAAGAGTGGGAAGAAGATCCCGTCGGGCTCCGCCGCCGCAAACGAACTGATCACGTCGGAGAGGTCGGTCTGCCCCTTGTTGATCACTTCAGTGACCACCACCTGGCCGCCCAACGCGCTGAAGGCGTCTTTGAACGCAACGTCGAGCCCGCTGGTGTAGGGGTCGCCGTCGTGGATCGTGGCCACACGGCGCAGTCCAAGCTCGGTGTAGGCGAAATACGCGACGGCCTGCGCCTGGATCAGATCGTTGCCCGAGACGCGGAAGAATCCGGGATGATGATGGGCGCCGGGGTTGCCGGCGAGGTCGGACGTCAGCGACGGCGCAGTCGTCGACGCCGAGACCATCGCGAGACCGGCCGCCGAAATCAACGGCGACGCCTCCGTCGCGGCCGCAGAACAGGACGTGCCGATCACGCCAACCGTCTGGGAATGGGCGAGCGCAGCCAGCGCGGCGATGGCGCCGCCCGCCGGCGAGCACTGGCTGTCGAGCGAGTCTGCGAGCACGACACTGTGGCCGTGGATGGATCCGTAGTCATCGATCGCCAGCTTCACTGCGTTGTTGACCGAATCGCCGAACGAGGACGCGCCGGTGAACGAGAGCATCGAGCGAATCTCAATCGGTTCACCCGGCCCGATTTCCACGGCGCCCGACGGACCGGGCTCGAACGGCTGCTCGCGACACGCGCCGACGAGCAGCGCCGCGAGCGCACATATGGCGAGCAATCCGAGCACGTTCGTTCGTGACACGAGTGCCTCCCATCATTCTGCGAATCCGTAGCTTACGCGTTAGGCCTCATTCGGTTACCACGCGTCAATAGGGTGCTTCTTGGCTGTGCGCGGTGGCGGCGGCGGCGTCATCTTGAGCATCTTGATCAGCCGCTCGCGCGTCTCTTCGGGTGGGATGACGTCGTCGAAGTCGTAGCGTTTGCCGGCATTGAGCGCTGAGCCCTGGCGGCGCAGGTCCTCGGCGAACTCGTCGCGGATGCGGCGCGCCTCCTCCGGGTCGCCCGCCGCGGCGATCTCGTCGCGGCGGACCAGCAGCGCCGCGCCCTCCAGGCCCATGCCGCCCGACTCCGCGGTCGGCCAGGCCAGCCGCAGGTCGCGCGGGGCGAAGCTGTTGCCCATCGCGGCGGGGCCCAGCCCGTAGGCCTTGCGCAGCTGGATCGTGTACAGCGGCACGGTGCGGTGCTGGTGCGCGATGATCGGCCGCGCGTGGTGGCGCGCGATGCCCGACTGCTCGGCGGCGCGACCGACCATGTAGCCCGGGTTGTCGATGAACGAGATCATCGGCACGTCATAGGCGTCGCAGAGCTGGATGAAGCGGGCGATCTTGTCCGAGGCGTCGGAATCGATCGCGCCGGCGATCACCGTCAGCGGTTGGTTGGCGATCACGCCGACCGCGCGCCCGCCGAGGCGCGCGAGCGCCGTGATCAGCTGCGGGGCCCAGACGGGGCGCAGCTCCATGATCGAATCGCGGTCCATGACGGCGCGGAGCACCTTGTGCATGTCGTAGGCGCGACGGCGGTTGGAAGGGACGATGCCGCGGATCGATGCAGCTTCCGGCGCCTCGCCGGTGTCCTCGCCGTCGCGCAGGAAGTAGCGCAGGTAGCGGCCGGCGGCGTCGATCGCCTCGGCCTCGGTTTCGACCATCAGGTCGATCCCGCCGACCTCGTTGTGCATCTCAGCGGGGCCGAGTTCGTCGGGCGTGAGCTTTTGGCCGGTCGCGGCCTCGACCAAGGGCGGGCCGCCCATGCCGATCGCCGAGTCGCGGGTTGCGATCACCACGTCGGAGAGGCCGGCGATGCTCGCGTTGCCGGCAAACGAGCGACCGGAGATGACGGAAACGGTGGGCACCCAGCCGGACAGCGCGGCCATGCCGTCGAACGTGCCCCAGCGACCGCTGAGCCCCGCGCGCCCGCCGCCGAGATCGTGAGCGCGCGCTCCGCCGCCGTCGGCGAAGCTAATCAGCGGCCAGCCGCGGTCGTAGGCCAGCTCGATCAGGCGGTCGAACTTCCCGTGGTTGAGCGCGGTCTGGGTGCCGCCCTGCACGGTGTAGTCGTACGACGCGATGGTCACCGGCGAGCCGTCGATCGTGCCGACGCCCTGCACCAGGCCGTCGGCGGGGCCCACGATGTTGCGGTTGCTCGGGACCGAAAGCACGCCGTATTCGACGAACGAGTCTTCGTCGAGCAGCATCGCGATGCGCTCGCGGGCGGTGAACTTGCCGCGGGCGTGGACTTTGGCGACGGCCCCGGGGCGCGCATCGTCCATCGCCGCGCGACGCACCTGCAGCACCTCTTCGATCAGCTCGTCGTCCATCGTCGGGCTCCTCACGATCCGCTCAATGGGCCGCTCAGTGGGCCGCTCAATGGGCCGCTCAATGGGCGGGCGATTGGCTGATAGCCTCCGTACACGCTATTGCCCAACCTGATCGGAGCTGGTCATGGACCTCGTTGGCCCTGTGGTGCGGCGGATTCAGCGAGAGGCGCTCGAGGATCCCGACGAGTTCTGGAGCGAGGCGGCACAGCGAATTCCCTGGGCCGCGCACTGGGACGAGGTGTTCGAGTGGACGCCCGATGAGGTGCCGGCGTTTCGCTGGTTCGTGGGCGGCGAGACGAACATCGCCTGGGGTTGCCTCGATACGCAGGTCGAGCAGGGCAACGGCGGCCGCGCGGCGCTGATCGCGCTCGACGAACTTGGCGGGCAACGGGTCTACACCTACGCGCAGCTGCTGCGGCAGGTGGAGCGGATCTCGGCGTCGCTGCGCGCAATCGGCGTGCGCCAGGGCGACCGTGTGGCGATCTACATGCCGACCAACTTCGAGGCGATCGCGCTGATGCTGGCGTGCGCGCGGATCGGCGCGATTCACCTGGTGATCTTCGCCGGCTTCGGCGCGGGCGCGATCGCCGAGCGGGTCAAGATGGCCAACGCTCGCTTCCTGTTCATGACCGATATCACCTATCGGCGCGGGCGCGACGTGCCGCTGGACGGCTTCGTGCGCGGGGCGCTGGAGAACGAGGGCGCGCACGCGGTCGTCGAACAGGTGATCGTCGAGCGTCGGCGCGAGGGCTCGCCGGAGGTCGCACCGGGCAAAGAGCTCAGCTGGGATGAGTTCCTGGAGCGCGGCGCCGGCGGCGATGGGTCGTGGGTTCCGGTCGAGGCGAACGAGCCGGCGTTCATCCTCGCGACTTCGGGCACGACGGCGCGCCCCAAGCTGGCCGTGCACTCGCACGGCGGCTACGCCGTCTGGATCGCCGCGATGTCCGACTGGATGTTCGCGCTGGAATCGGACGATGTGTGGTGGGCGACCTCGGACATCGGCTGGGTGGTCGGCCACTCGTACATCGTCTACGCGCCGCTGCTGATGGGCGCGACCACGATCTCATTCGAGGGGGCGCTCGATTTCCCCGACGTGAGCACGTTCTACAAAATCGTCGAGGACCACGGGGTGACGGGAATGTTCACCTCGCCGACGGCGATTCGGCTGCTGATGCGTTCGGGCACGGCGCCGGCGGAGTCGGTCAATCTGGGCTCGCTGACGCGTGTCTTCTCGGCCGGCGAGGTGCTCAATCCGCCGGCCTGGGAGTGGTTCCAGCACGAGATCTTCGAGGACCAGATCCCGGTGCTCGATCACATGTGGCAGACAGAGACCGGCGGGCCGATCGTCGGGAATCCCTGGGGGATTCAGATGCTGCCGATCAAGCCAGGCTCGGCGGGGGTGCCGCTGCCCGGGATCGAGGGAGTGGTGCTCGGTCCGGAGGGCGAGGAGCTGGCCGCGGGCGAGAAGGGCATCTTCGTGATCACGCGTCCCTTCCCGGGCCTCACCGCTCAGCTCTGGGGCGAGCCGGAGCGATACAACATCGACTACTGGGAGAAGGTTCCCGGCCGGCGGGTCTACTTCACCGGCGACGCCACGGCGGTCGACGAAGACGGCTACGTCTGGTTCAGCGGGCGGGCCGACGAGATCATCAAGATCGCGGCGCACCGACTCGGGACGATCGAGGTGGAGAGCGCGATTCTGCGCCACACCGCGGTCGCCGAGGCCGGCGTGACGGGTCGGCCCGACGAGCTGCGCGGCGAGGTGATCTCGGCGTTCGTGGTGCTCAAGACGGCCAACGAGCCGTCGGACGAGCTGCGCACGGAGATCCTGCGCACGGTGCGCAACGAGATGGGCCCGATCGCCGTGATCGGCGAGCTGAACTTCGTTGACGCGCTGCCGAAGACCCGTTCGGGCAAGATCATGCGTCGGGTGCTGAAGGCGGTGACGCGGGACACGGATCCGGGCGACATCTCGACGATCGAGGACGAAGGCTCCGTCGAAGACGCGCGCGAAGCGTGGCATCAGATGCGTTCGAGCCTGAGCGGTTAGCCGGGTTGATCGGGCGCTCGGCACCGTCAGCGCTGCACTCGAAGGCGATCGTCGATCAGAGTAAAGTGGGGACACGCGGAAGCGGAGCTGATGATGGCCCCAGATGACACTCGCGAGGCGCCGGCAACGGGCGAACTTGACTCGGCGCCGGTTGAGCCTTCCCGCGAGCCTGCGCCGCTGCCGAACAAGCCTCCTCCCGGACCAGATAGTCTTGTCGCCATAGACGGGTACCCAAGAGGCGACGGGCCAATCACGCCGGAGACGTGGGGGCGAGCGATCGAAGCACAGGACGCGCGATAAGGGCATTCATCCTGTGCTGACACGGCCAGAAACGCGAGCGCGACTGCAGCCCCGGCCACGATCGCGCTGATCAGCGTGAGCACGAGCGAGCGCCCAACATATCGGGCCTTCGACCGCACCTTCGGTTCGTTCGCTGCGATCGCGCGGACGATTTCGTCGCCCGTCCACTGGGCCATCGCGTCGCCGCCGTAGGACCACAGGTGTTGCCTGAGCGTCGGAAGATCTGGGCGCTGGCTCCATGCTGTCGCGGAATAGCCCTGTGCAGCGACGAAGCAGTTCAGAACGAAGACGCCGAGAGCTGCCGCGTACGTCCAGCTGGCCACCGTGGGTAGGCCAGAGTGGGACAGGGAGAGGGCTGCGCCCAGGATGCCGACGATGGCGGCGTTCAGAGTGATCGAGGTGACGAGCTTTTGATTGAGGCCGGCGATTCGGTGAATCTGGTCGCTGCGCAGCCAGCGTGCTTCTTCGAGGTAGAGCGACATGTCGGGTTGAGCGTCCGCCGTGACGGCGGACGCGCCTTCGTCTTCGGAGCTGCTTCGACTGACCACTCGTCGTCTGCATCCCTGCGACGCAGCTTACATCAGTTCCGCGTGTGGAATCGTGAACCGGTCATGTCGCACGGGCATACGAATGCGCGAGCGACGGCGAGCTTGATAGCAGAATGGCTCGGGGCGGGCGATGGTAGGCGTCGGCTAGAAGAGCTGGCCGATTTCCTGACCGATTTTGCGCAGGCGCTCGACGCGCTCCTCCGTCGGGGGATGGCTGTGGAACCATTTGCCGGCGCCGCCGGCGAGCGGGTTGACGATGAACATGTGGTTGGCGACCTCGGCGGTGGCCATCTCTTCGGCGGCGTGATGAACGGCGGGGATGCGGGCGGCGGCTTCCATCTTCATCAGCGCCGAGGCGAGGGCCTGCGGGTCGCGGGAGTTGCGCGCCCCGGCGTCGTCGGCAGACAACTCGCGCGTGCGCGAGACGGCCATCTGGATCATCGAGGCCACGATCGGCGCGACGATCGCGAGCACGAGCACGCCGGCGAGGTGACCGATCCCGCCGCCCTCGCCGTCGCGGCCCATCCCGCCAAAGAGGAACGCCATCATCAGGCTGAACTTGGCGACCATGGCGGCGAGCATGATCACGGATGCCATCATCGCGACCATCGCGCTCCAGAGAGTGTCGCGGTTCTTGACGTGAGCGAGCTCGTGAGCGAAGACGCCGGCGAGCTCGCGCTCGGTGAGCATGTTCATGATCCCGGTGGTGGCGGCGACGGCGGCGTGATCAGGGCTGCGGCCGGTCGCGAAGGCGTTGGGCACCGGGGTATCGACGACGTAGACCTTCGGCTTGGGCAGGCCGGCTTCGTGGGCGGCGCGATCAACGATGCGGTGCAGCATCGGCTGCTGCTGCGGTGTGACCTCCTTCGCGCCCATGGCGGTGCGGATCACGCGGTCGGAGAACCAGAAGGAGAAGAAGTTCAGCGCGATCGCGAGCACCCCGAAGATGATCAGGCCGAGCGTGCCGCCGATCGCGTAGCCGACGACCATCATGAGGCCGGCCATGAGCACCAGGAGGAAGACCGTTCGGACGCCGTAGCCGCGCATGGAGAGTCCTTCAGCTGCTTCGGACGTGGATGACCGTACCATCGTAGGGAGGCGACGCCGCAGGCGATGCAGCGACGCGCGCCGGAGCGCGAATCAGGGAGTCCACGATGCCCATCTACGAGTACGCCTGTCGCGCCTGCGGCGCAGAGTTCGAGAAGTTCCATCGCAAGATTGGGGCGGACGCGCCGCCGTGCGAGGAGTGCGGCAATGACGAGCGGGTGGAGCGACTGATCGCTCGAACGGCGTTCATCAAGGATGAGAAGACGAAGATGCGGGAGATGCACCCGAAGTACGCGAAGATGGTCGACGCGGCGTGGGAGAAGGCATCGCGCAACGACCCTCTGAGCAAATCGCGGTTCGCCGGCATGATCGACTCGGGCAAGCGGGTGCAGGACGCGTCGTAGCGTCGAGCTGCGGCCTCGGAGCGCGCTGACGGCGGTCGGCGGATCAGCAACGCGTGCGCGCGGGGGGTGCCGCAGGCAGGGGGACTACTCCGCGTTTGGCGGCTCGAAGGCTGCGCCCGCGGTGATGCCTGATTCGGCCGCCCATTCGGATGCGGGGACGCGCTGGCCGGCCGGGTTGCGGACCAGGTCGACAGTGACTGCCCCGTCGCCGCAGGCGATCGTGACGCCGGAGTCACTGACTGCGTCGACTGAGCCTGCCGCGCCCGAGGCAGCGGACAGGGTTGAGCCATAGAGCGTGATGCGTTCGCCGTTGATCGTGCTCCAGGCGCCGGGGGCGCGGTCGCTCCCGCGGATCAGGTTATGTACGGTCTGGGCCGGCTGTGAGAAGTCGATCCGCGCGATGTCGCCCTCCCAGGGGCCCTCGTAGGTCATGTCCTCTTCGACCTGCCCATGGCGCGGGGCCTGGCCGGCGGCGACGAGTTTGACCGCGTCGGACATCGCCTGGACGCCGAGCGGGAACAGCTTGTCGCGGTAGAGCGAGTTGATCGTGTCGTCGGGCCCGATCTCGACCGGGACCTGCAGCAGGATCGGGCCGGTGTCGAGGCCCTCGTCGACCCAGAAGATGCTGACGCCGGTCATCGCGTCGCCCGCGACGATCGAGTGATTGATGGCGGAACGTCCGCGGTGCTTGGGCAGCATCGAGGGGTGGTACTGGATGGTCTTGAGCGGCGGGAAGTCGAGCACGCGGGTGGGGATGATCTGGGTGACGAAGGCCATCACGTTGAGTTCAGGCGTGGTCGCCTCGTAGGCGGCGGCGACCTCCTCATCGGCCACCCCGCGGCGCTGCCAGCGGCGCGGCTGCTGGAGCGCAATCCCGGCGTCACGCGCGGCCTGGGCCAGCGGGTCGGGTCGGCCACCCTCGCGCTCGGGCGGAGTGAAGACGCCGACGATCTCGTGGCCATCCTCGACGAGCCGCTGGAAGACGGCTGCTCCGAAGGGGGCCTGACCGATGAGAGCGATGCGCATGGGGTCGTCCTTCCGTGGGGGTTCGGACTAGCCGTCGGCTCGCCAGACGCGTGGCGGGCGATCGGCGGCGATATCGGCGAGGGTGGTGATCGAGATTCGGCGCGCTGTGATGGAGATCAACGACATGCTGCTGCGGTCGGGCGCGAAGAAGTCGTCGAGCGCGTAGGGGAAGTGCTCCTCGACATCGGCCGCTTGTGCGCCCGGCTGGACGCTGGCGAGGCCGGTGATGTGGAGGTGTCGGAAGTCGCGCGTCCAGTGCAGCAGTTCAACGCGCGGATTGCGTGTGATCTGGCGGACCATCGAGCTGTTCGCGCCGGCGGCGATGTAGATATCCACGCCGACGTATGCCGGAGTGACGGCACGAACGTGAGGTTGATCGCTCCCGGCGGTCGCGAGGAAGCCGATCGGGGCGGCCTTGATCAGGGCCATCGCTTCGTCCCAGAAATCCGGCTCGCGTTCAGCCACGGCGCTCCTCCGGCGATGCACTCGTCACGCGTCGCATAGGCAGATTAGCCCCCCGCTGCGTCGGGCGATCCCCCGCCGCCGAGCGTGGCTGGGTCGATCTCGTCGATCTCCCCGTCGCGCATCAGGAACAGGCGACGGGCGCGGCGCGCGATTTCGAGGTTGTGAGTGACCATCACGATCGTCTGGCCGGCGGCGTTGAGCTGTTCGAGCAGGTCGACGATCTCGCGACCGGTCTGCGAATCGAGGTTCCCGGTGGGCTCGTCGGCGAGCACGACATCGGGCTTGTTGGCGAGCGCGCGTGCGATCGCGACGCGCTGGCGCTCGCCGCCGGAGAGCTGGACGGGGCGATGGTTGAGGCGTTGGCCGAGGCCGACCGCGTTGAGCAGAGCCTCTGCACGCGAGCGGCGTTCGCGGCGTCCGACACCGGCGAGCGCGAGTGCGATCTCGACGTTCTGTCGCGCGGTCAGCATCTGCAGGAGGTTGAAGGCCTGGAAGACGAAACCGAGCGTGTTCAGTCGCAGCGCGGCGCGGCGCTCGAGGCCGAGCGCCTGGGCGGCGCTGCCGCGGACGCGGACTTCGCCGCTGGTGGGCGAGTCGATCAGGCCGAGCAGATGCAGCAGCGTCGATTTGCCGCTGCCGCTGGGTCCGGCGATGGCGATGAAGTCGCCCTGTTGGATCTCGATATTGACGCCGCGCAGGGCGTCGACGGTCTGCGAGCCGACGCGGAACGCGCGGGCGAGGTTTTGAGCGGAGAGCAGGGGCTGGCGCTGCTCGCTCATACGTCACTCATAGCGGAGGGCGATGATCGGGTCGACGCGGACTGCGCGGGCGGCGGGCAACAGGGAGGCAAGTAGCCCGAAGCCGGTGAGAATGCCGGCCGCGCTGAGCTCGATCTTGCGGCTGCGGATGCCGGCGGCGTCGGGCCCGAGCGCCTCGCGGATGACGATGTGTGAGAGCGGGATGCCGATCATCGAGCCGGCGACGGCAATGCCGGCCGATTCGGAGAGGATCATCGCGACCAGCAGGTGTCCGGGCGCGCCGATCGCGCGGAGGGTGCCGAGTTCGCGGGTGCGTTCGAGCACGGAGACGAACATCACGATCGCGATCAGCAGCGCGGCGACGCAGACGGACGTCCAGCGCACGACGCTGAAGAGCTGATTGACGCGGTCGAGCAGGGTGCGTGCGTTGTCGGCGAGCTGGCGGTCGGAGATCACCATCAGCGACGGGTGGGCCTGCTCGATCTCGCGCTGCAGCGGCTCGATGCCGGTCGCGCGAGCGGGCGAGATCAGCAGGGCGGTGACGGTGTCCCGCTGGCGCAGCAGCTCGCGCGCGGAATCGATCGGGACCATCACGGCCGAGCGGAGCAGCCCGTTGGTGTCGGGCTCGATGATGCCCTGGACCACGAACTCGTGGCCGCGGACTTTGATCCGGCTGCCGGGCGCGGCGAGCGGGATTGGGCCGACGGGCGAGGGCGCTTCCATCGTGGAGCTGGCGACGGAGGCGAAGTGTCGGGCGGCCAGGACGCCGAGCACGGCCGGCGGAGCGGTGGCGTCGGCTGCCGCGCCGTTGAAATCGGGACGGCCGATCATCGCGCCGGCGCCGGCCAGGAAGACATCCTCGTGGTCCTCCTCGATACCGACGAGGAGGGCTTCGGGCGGCGCCGTGGGGAAGGGCGGCGGCGCAAGCGCCGCAAGTGAGACGGCGGTCGAGCGCTTGCGGTCGACCGCGGGTGAGGCGAGCACGCTTCGCGCGTCGGCCTCATCGATGGTCGAGGAGATCGGCGGCCACTCGATCCCGGACATGCCGGACAGGCCACGGCTCTGGACGAAGAGGACGCCGGTGAAGCGCTGGACGGAGCGGTCGAGGTCGTCGGTCACGAAGCGCATGACGGAGGTGACGACGATGTAGAGGTTGACGCAGACGCCGAAGCCCAGCACGGTCAGGGCCGTGCGGAGCTTCTTACCCAACAAGTGACGAAGCGCGAGGCCAAGCACGAAGCGAGCGTACTTGGCGAGTGCGTATCGGGCGAGTGCGGATCGGGCGAACCGCGGTGGTCAGCGGCGGCGCCCCGTTGCCCCGCTGTGGGGCGCCGCCGCTGAATCGTGGCCGGAAGCCGCTAGCGGCGGCGAACCGCGACGCGGGCGCCCGCGTAGACGGAGGCCGCCGCGGCCAGCGCGATCAGAGCGGCCAGCGTGGCGTCCGCACCGCTGTCCATTGCGGAGTCGTCGCCGGCTTCGAGCTCGTCTTCGTAGACGACTTCGATGGTGATGGTGGCCTGGGGGCCGCTGAACTGGTCATTGCGGGTGATCGGCTCGCTCGTGGCCTCGCCGTTTTCGAGGTGCTCGGCCCCGCGCGACAGGTCGGGCTAGCCGTTGAGCGCGCCGATCAGCGCTGAGCGATTGCCGACCTCAGCGAGCAGCTCGAGCCCGGGGCCTGCGGTCCCGCCGGAGACCCAGAGCACGCCCTCATCGATGTGCGGGAGGATGATGCCCGGGGAGATCGGCATTGACGGGGAGCTCGTGTTGGTGATGGTGATGCGGAACAGGGTCGGCGGCATGGCGTTGGCGGTGGTGGTCGGGCCGAGCATCGTGACGCCCAAGAGTGCGACGACGGCGGCCAGAGCGGCCAACAGGCCCGATCGGACTCGGTTCATCATCGATCCCTTCGTATTGCGGTTCGCCCAAGCGCTCGCTGGCGATCAGCGATGGCATAGCGCGCGGCAGCCTGGCACGGAGGTTGCGCAACTCTGAACCGGATACGCGGGGCGGATGGCTGCGCCGCCTGAGCGTCATGAGCCGACGAAAAGACCGCCGTCGGGGTGGAGGATCTGCCCGGTGATGTAGCTCGATTGGTCGCTGAGCAGGAACAGGGCGGCTTCCGCGATGTCGGCGGGTTGGCCGAGCCGGCCGAGCGGGGTGGCTTCGACGCGGCGCTGCTTGCGCTCTTCGTCGGTGGTAACGGCGAGGGTCATCGGGGTGTCGATCAGGCCGGGCGCGACGGTGTTGACGCGGATGTGGTTGGGGGCGAGTTCGAGCGCGAGGCAACGGGTCAGCATCCAGACACCGGTCTTGGAGACGCAGTAGTCGGCCATGCCGCGAATCGGCGCTCTGGCGGCGCCGGAGGAGATGTTGACGATCGCGCCGCCGGCGCCCAATTCGATCATGCGCCGGGCGACGTGGCGGTTGGTCAGCATCACGCCGGTCAGGTTGACGGCGAGGACCTTCTCCCAGTACTCGAGCGGTTTGTGGATGACGTAGCGGTGCGCGCCGCCGAGCAGTGGTTCACCTTCGGTGACTTCGCCGCTGATGTAGCCGGCGTGGGAGATGCCCGCGGCGGCTATGCAGTAGTCGAGGCGTCCGAAGGTATCGACGGCTGACTGCGCCATGGCGTCGCAGTCGGCGTCGCGGGTGACATCGGTGGCGACGGCGATGGCCTGGCCGCCTTCGGCCTCGATCAGGGCCACGGTTTCGGCGGCGCGTTCGTCGTCGGGAAGCGCGGCGACGACGATCGAAGCGCCCTCGCGGGCGAGCCGGAGGGAGCTCTCGCGCCCCATCCCGCTGGCTGCGCCGGTGACGACGGCGACCTTGCCCGCAAAGCGATTGACGCCTGGACCCTGGGCCTGTTCTGCCATGTCGTTGCTCCGTTCGTGTGGGCTGCGAGGTGACCGGCGGTCTTGTTAATCTTGGAAATGGTGATAATGGCGGAAACGACGGGAACGGTGATAATGTTTGTTCGAGTCGGCAAGGGCGTGAACGATGGATCCCATCATCAACCCCTACGCGCCAGGCGCGGGAACGCCCCCGCCCGAGCTGGCAGGGCGAGCGCCGCTCATTGAAGCTGCCCGCGTCGCCCTGGCGAGGCGCCAGAGCGGACGTTCCGGCAAAGGGATGATACTGGTCGGCCTACGTGGCGTGGGCAAGACCGTGGTGCTTGACCGCATCGAGAACGATGCGATCAATGGCGGGATCGTCACAGTCTCGATCGAAGCCTCGGAGCAGCTCTCACTGGCGGCGACTGTGGTGCAGCCGCTGCGATCAGCGCTGATCAACCTGTCGCGGAGGCGCGCGGCCAGAGCGATCGCCACGCGCGCCTTGCGTGCCCTGGCCGGATTCGTGGCCACCGTGCGATTGCGCTATCAGGGCGTGGAGCTGAGTCTGAACATCGAGCCGGAGCCCGGGGTGGCGGACAGCGGCGACCTGACTGGGGACCTCATCGATCTGTTCGAGCTGGTCGGCCAAGCGGCACAGGCCGGCGGCACGTGCGTCGTGCTGATGATCGACGAGCTGCAATATGTGCGCGAAGCGGAGATGGCGGCACTGTTGCGTGCGCTTCACCGCGCTGCGCAGCGTCGTCTGCCGATCATGATGATCGGCGCGGGCCTGCCACAGGTACGCGGACAGCTCGGGCAGGCCAAGACGTATGCCGAACGGCAATTCGAGATCAGTGACCTTGGAGCATTGCCGCCGGCAGACGCGCGCGACGCGATCGCGAAGCCGGCCGCGGCGGAGGGGGTCGAGTTTCAGCCGGATGCACTGGCGGCGATCGTGTCGCAGACGCAGGGTTACCCGTATTTCCTGCAGGAGTGGGGCAAGCACGTGTGGGACGTCGCTGAGCGGTCGCCGATCACGGCGTCCGATGTGGCTGTCGGCGCCGGCCGCGCAATCGAAGCGCTCGACAGGAGCTTCTTCACCGTTCGGGTCGATCGGATGACGCCTGCGGAACGGCGCTACGTGCGCGCAATGGCCGAGCTTGGCGCGGGCCCGCACCGGTCGCGCGATGTCGCGTCGGTGCTCGGACAGCGGACGAGTTCGGTGGGTTCCGTGCGCAGCCGACTCATCGACAAGGGGATGGTCTGGAGCCCTGCATCCGGGCTGACGGCCTTCACGGCGCCGTTGTTTGATGAGTTCATGAAGCGCGCAATGCCCGAGCTTGAGTGAGCGCTACTCGTTGCGCAGGGCGGCGATCGGGTCGATCACGGTGGCCCGCCAGGCCGGGTAGATGCCGCTGAGCAAGCCAATCCCGGCGGCGACGCCGAACGCGGCGGCGATGCTCCAGGCCTCGATCACGGTGGTCATCTCCTGCTCGCCGACGGTCTGACCGTCGACCAGCAGGGATGCGCCGATGCCGATCACGACCCCGGCGAGGCCGCCGAGCAGGCTGAGCGTCAGCGCTTCGGTGACGAACTGGGTGACGATGTCGCCGGCGGTCGCGCCAACGGCGCGGCGGATGCCGATCTCGCGAGTGCGCTCGGTGACCGAGACGAGCATGATGTTCATCACGCCGATCCCGCCGACGAGCAGGGAGATGCCAGCGATGCTGCCGAGCAGGATTGAGAGCGTGTTGGCGACCTCGCTGGCGGCGTCGAGCAGGTCGTCCTGGCTTTGGATCGTGAAGTCGGGGTCGGCGCGTTCGTGGCGGAAGAGCAGCAGGTCGGTGATCTGCTGCTTGACCGCTTCGGTGTCGGCTCCCGTGGCGGTCTGGACGTCAATCTGTGTGACGCGCAGGTCGCCGGTCGGGGTGTAGAGGAAGCGGAAACGGCTGGCGAGGCCGGTGAGGGGGACGAAGACCTGGCGGTTGGCGGCGCCTTCGCCGCCGATCGGCTCAAGCACGCCGACGACCGTGAAGGCGAAGACGACGCGGCCGGCGAGGAAGGAGAGGCGGACCTCCTGGCCGACGGGATCGAGACCGGGGAAGATGCTCTCGGCGACACGCGAACCGAGCACGGCGACGAGCTCACCCTGCTGATCGTGCAGCGGGGTGATGAATGAGCCGGAGGCGACCTGGAGGTCGCGGACCTCGGCGTAGACGGTGGAGGTGAAGACGACCTCGGCAGGCACGTTGTAAGGGCCGGCGATGGCCTGGGTTTCGCCGGTGATGTGGGCGGAGACGGCGGCGATGGCGGGGTTGCCGTTGGCGGCGATCGCGTCGGCGTCGCTCTGGACGAGGGATGTGGTGACGATCGCGGCGGCCCCGCCGGCGCCGGGGACGGCGCTGGGCTCGATGAAGATCAGGTCGGTGCCGAGGCCGCGGATCTGGTCGGTGACGCCCTTCTGGGTGCCCTGGCCGACGGCGATCAGGGCGATCACCGAGCTGACGCCGATCACGAGACCGAGCAAGGTCAGCGAGCTGCGCAGCCGGTTGCCGATGATGGCGCGGATCGCGATGCGGAAGGCGTCGAGCGGGCTCACGTCTGGCTCACGTCAGTTTCATGTCAGTCTCATGTCAGTCTGCGGCCGCCTCGCCGGCCTCTGCGCCGGGGACGCTCGGTGGGCCGGGGCTCGCGGAGTCCTCGATGATGCGCCCGTCGCGCATGCGGATGCTGCGCTGAGCGAAGGCGGCGACCTCGGCCTCGTGGGTGACGAGCACGACGGTGAGACTCTGTTGGTCAACGAGCTCGCTGAGCAGGGTCATGATTTCGCGGCCGGTGGCGGTGTCGAGCGCGCCGGTGGGTTCATCGGCGAGCAGCACGAGCGGATCGACGACGAGCGAGCGGGCAATGGCGACGCGCTGCTGCTCGCCGCCCGAGAGTTCGGTGGGGCGGTGAAAGATGCGGTCGGCGAGGCCGACGCGGACGAGCGCTTCGGCGGCGCGGCGTCGTCGGTCGGGTGTGCCCTGGTAGATCAGCGGCAGCTCGACCTGTTCAAGGGCCGACATGCGCGGAAGCAGGCTGTAGGACTGGAAGACGAAGCCGAACGCGCGGCCGCGCAGGCGGGCGCGGGCGTGCTCGTTGAGCGTAGCGACATCTCGGTCCTGCAGCAGGTAGCGGCCCTCGCTGGGGCGATCGAGCAGGCCGATGACGTTCATCATGGTGCTCTTGCCGGAGCCCGACTGGCCCATGATCGCGACGAACTCCCCGCGCTCGATTTGGAGGTCGACGCCGGCGAGCGCGTGGATCTCCGTACCGCCGGTGGAGAAGGTCTTGGTGAGCTGTTCGAGGCGGATCATTGGCCTGCGCCTCTCGGCGCGCCAGCGCCCTGCCCAGCGCCGCCAGCCGGGCCGCCTCCCGTGGCGGGGCCGGAGGAGAGCTGGGTGGCCGCGAAGGCGATCCCCTCGGTGTCGGCGCCGACCAGGACCGTGGCCCCGACCTCGAGGCCGGAGAGGATCTCGACGTTGCTGGCGTCCGACTCCCCGATCTCGACCGCGACTCGTTCCCAGCCGCCGGCCTCGGTAGGGACCGCAACGAAGAAGGCGCCGTCGATCTGTCGAACTGCGGAGGTGGAAACCTGGACGGCTTCGGGGCGGATCGCCGTGAGGATGGTGACGCTGGCGCTCATGCCCGGCGCGGGCAGCGGGGCGCTGACATCGCCGGCAGCCTCACGTTCGGCTGCGCGGCGATCGGCCGCTTCGAATCCGGAGCGGAGCCGCGCCTTGAACTGTTGGGGGATTTCGAAGCCGTCCGGCAGGACGACGCCTTCGGGCAGCGGTTCGTCGAAGGCGAGCGCGCGGACGACATCGAGGATGTCGACGCCGGCGGGCAGCGTGACCTGGGCGGCGAACGCCTCGAGTGCTGCGCGGGCCTGAGGGTTGATCCCGCCGCCGCCACCGCCGGTCGCGCCCTCGGCGCCGATCGTGACTGCGCCCTGGCCGCCGATCGAGGCGAGTTCGTTCTCGACTGCCGGGAGCTCCTGCGGCGTGAGGATCGCGGCCTCGACGGAGTAGGTGACGACACCCTGCTGGACCTCGGGCACACGGCCCACGGAGGCGATGCGGACGGCGTACTGCAGGTTGTCGATCGCGTCGAAGCTGGCGAGGCCGACCTGACCGGCTTCGAGCTCGAACCATTCGGCCTCAGTGACGGTCAGGTCGATCACGATCTGGTTGCGGGTGCTGAGCACCAACGCGCTGGTTCCCGTCGTGACCTGGTCGCCGGGATCGATGTTGAGCTCTTCGATGACTCCCGCGAACGGGGCGACGATCAGCAGCTCGTCGAGCGCCGCCCGTGCATCTTCGAGCGAGATTTCGGCCAGGCGGACGTTCTGCACCTGTAGTTCGATCTGGGTGGCGGTGGAGCCGGAGAGCAGTTCGTCGAAACGGGCGTGGGCTTCCGCGAGGCTCGAGCGGGCGCTGTCGAGTGCGGCCTCGGCCTGGCGGATGTCGTCGTCGCTGGGCGGCGCGAGCAGCTCCTGCTGGCGAGCGAGAGCAGCGTCGCGGTTCGCCCGCGCCGCGGCGACGGCCTGCTGTGCTCCGTAGACCGCGTCGGCGTCGGCGTCGGCGAGCAGCTCGGTGAGGCGGGCGTCGGCGGCCTCGCGGCTGGCGCGGGCGGCGGCGATCGACTGCTCGGCCTCGAAGATCTCCTCCGCGCCGGCCGGGCTCAGCAGCTCGGCGAGCCGGGCGGCGGCTGCATTGTGGCTGGCGCGGGCGGCGCTGACGGCTTGTTGGGCCTGCGTGAGTTCGTCCTGGCCGGCGGGGCTGAGCAGCTCGGCGCGGCGCGCGAGTGCGGCGTCGCGGTTCGCTTCGGCGGCCGCGATCGACTGCTCGGCCTCGAAGATCTCGTCATCGGTTGCCGGCGTGAGCAGGTCCTGAAGTCTCAGTTCGGCGGCCTCCAACGCGGCGACGGCGGACTGCTCGGTGGTGATCGCGCTCTCGCGAATGGAATGGGCCTCGATCAGAATCTCGGCGCGTAAGCGCAGGTTCGCGTAGACGTCCTCGCTCTCGACTTCGAGAAACACCATCTGCTCGGTGGTCAGCGGGACGCTGGCGTCGCAGATTTCTTCGAGCGCCCGGTTCATGTCGCAGTAGCGCTCGAGCTCGTCTTCGAGCGCCCTGTCGGCGGTGACGGCCTGCGTCGAGGCGTTGGTGAGTTGAGTCTTGGCGGCAGCGACGTTGGAGCGGGCGGTGGCGAGCTCGGCTTCGCTCGCGCCGCTGGTCAGGTCGGTCAGGGTTTGTTCGGCGCCGGACAGCTGCGAAAGCGCGTTGGCGACGGCCTGCTCGGCGGCGGCGAGGTCAGCGTCGCTGGGGCCGCTGGTCAGGTTGGTCAGAGTTTGTTCAGCGCCGGACAGTTGCGAGAGGGCGTTGGCGACGGCCTGCTCGGCGGCGGCGAGGTCGGCTTCGCTGGGGCCGCTGGTCAGGTTGGTCAGGGTTTGTTCAGCGCCGGAGAGCTGGCTGAGGGCCGTGGCGACCGCCTGTTGGGCGGCGGCGAGCTCGGCGGCGTTGATCTCGGAGGTGAGGTCGGAGAGCGACTGCTCCGCGCCGGAGAGCTGGGAGCGGGCGTTGGCGACGGCCTGCTCGGCGGCAACGATCTCACTGCTGTCGGGTGGCTCGCTGAGCCGCTGAAGGGTGAGCTCGGCGCTGACGACCTGAGATTCGGCCGCGGCGATGGCGCGCTCGGCAGCGGCAATGTCAGCCGCGACGGGGTCTTCGCGCAGCTCGTCGAGCCGCAGCTGGGCGAGGCGCAGCTGGACTTCGGCGGTTTCGAGCCGGCGGCGTGCCGCGCCGTCGTCAAGGGTCGCGAGCACAGCGCCGACGCTGACTCGCTCGCCGACTGCGACCTCGACCGAGGCGACGACGCCGGCTCCAGCGAAGCTGAGGGTCGCGCTGTTCGCCGCCGCGGCGGTTCCGGAGAGTGCGGCGGTGGTGGTCAGGCGGGCGGAGACGGCCTGCAGCTGCTGCGGCTCGGCGACGAGCACCTCGTCTTCGGGCTGGGTGAAATACCAGGCGAGGACGGCGATGACGGCGACGATGAGCAGGCCAACGAGCAGCAGCCAGCGGCGCGGTCCGCGGCGACCACGAACGAGGGCATCGATGTCGACATCTTGTGCGCTCATGTGGGCGCTTCCTCAGTGGGGCGCGGGCTGATCGGCCCGCGGGCGGTTGGCACGCTGGACAGCGGATGTCAGTTCGGCGTTCGACCTGAGTAATGTCGCGTGAACGCGCCGCTGGCGCTACTGGCCGACGAAGAGGCCGCCGTCGGGGTGGAGGATTTGGCCGGTCATGTAATCGGACTGGGGGCTGAGCAGGAAGAGCGCGGCCTCGGCGATGTCGGCGGCTTCGCCCAAGCGTCCGAGCGGGACTGTGCGCTCGAACTGGGCGCGGCGGGATTCGTCGCTGGTGACGGCGATCGCCATGGGGGTGTCGATCACGCCGGGGGCGACGGTATTGACGCGAATGCCGTGGGGGGCGAGTTCGAGCGCCAGGCAGCGCGTGAGCATCCAGACGCCGGCCTTGGAGACGGAGTACTCTGCGCCCCCGCGGATCGGGATTTTGGCCGCGCCCGAGGAGATGTTGACGATCGCGCCGCCTTCGTTCTGGGCGATTAGCTGGCGGGCGACGTAGCGGTTGGTCAGCATCACGCCGGTGAGGTTGACGGCGAGGACGCGCTCCCAGAACTCGAGCGGCTTGTTGGTGAGGTGTCCGACCGTGCGGTCGGGGTTGGCGTCTTCGGGGGAAATTTCGCCGCTGACGTAGTGGGCGCTGAGGATGCCGGCGGCGGCGACGCAGTAGTCGAGACGGCCGAACTCGTTGACCGCGGTCTGGACCATGGCCTGGCAGTCGGCATCGCTGGAGACATCGACGCCGGCGTAGACGGCGCGGCCGTTGGCAGCTTCGATCATGGCGACGGTCTCAGCGCCGCGGGGGTCATCGGGCAGGCCGGCGACGACGACGGCCGCACCCTCGCGGGCGAGGCGGACGCTGGTCTCGCGGCCCATGCCGCTGGCGCCGCCGGTGACGAGCGCGACGCTGCCTTCAAACCGTCGCGGGGACCACTCAACCATGTCGGTCCTCCCGTGGAGCCGCTTAGACGCCGTTGACCTGCTGCGGGTAGCGCCAGATCGCGTCGGGCTGCTCGGCCGCTTCGTCGAGCGTCCACTGGGGCAGGGCGAGACCGGAGGCGACATCCTTGAAGACCATGCGCATTCGGCTGCCGATGCCAACCTGGCGGACGAGTTCCGGCGGGGCGAACTCGCCTTCGGAGGTGACGAGATTGCCGGCGACGCGGATCGCCTCGTGCTCGGTGGGGACGCCGGCCTGGGTGTCGAGCTCGACGAGCAGGATCATGTAGGGGGCGCGCTCGCGCATGGCGGGCTGGATGGCGTGGTGGACCTCGCCGTAGGAGTGGACCTCACCGCGTGCATCGACCGGAGTCCAGGTGAACTCGCGGTTGGAGCACCAGGGGCAGGCAGTGCCGGGCGGGTAACGCAGCAGGTTGCAGGTGGTGCAGCGTTGCAGATGGAAATTGTGCTCGGCGCAGTGCTGGAAGTAGGCCTTGTTCTCGTTGTCGAGGTCGAGGACCGTGAGGGTCATTCCGAGATATTCGCCCTGCGGCATTGTTCTTCCTTAGCGGTTGTGCTCTTGGCGGTGGTCGTGCCGTGCGCTCGCGGCTAGCCCTTGCGCATGATCAGCGAGGAGCCGGTGCCGGGCATCGCCCAGCCGAGGTTCTGGGTGATGTTGAGGTCGGGCACCTGCCGGCAGCCGCCGCCGTTGGCGGGGGTGGCGTAGTTGAAGGTGTGCTGGCGCGAGCCGCTCTCGTCGACCGGGCAGTGGTCATCGACCTCGCCGCGCAGCTGGCGGACGTTTTCGATGATCATGTTCATGCCGTGGGTGTAGCCCTCGCAGAGGTGGCCGCCGGAGGTGTTGTTGGGGCGGGCGCCGCCGAGCCGCATGATCCCGCTGCTGACGTAGTCGCCGCCCTCGCCCTTCTCGCAGAAGCCGTAGTCCTCGAGCTGGAGCATCGAGGTGAAGGTGAAGGCGTCATAGGCGCCGGTGCACTGAATGTCTTCGGGGCCGAGGCCCGCATTGCGGTAGATGATGTCCTTGATGTAGTAGCCGGCGACCGTGGAGATCGGGCCGTGCTGGAAGTGCATGTCGATGCGCGGCTTGCAGACGCGGCCCGCGACGCCCATGATTCGGGCCGGGGTGTTCTTGTAGTCATAGGCGCGATCGGCGCGGGTGACGATCAGCGCGGTGGCGTTGTCGGTTTCGACGCAGCAGTCGAGCAGGTGCAGCGGCTTGCAGATCATGCGGCTGTTGACGACGTCTTCAACTGTGACGGGCTGCTTGTAGTAGGCCTTGGGGTTGTTGGCGGCGTGCTCCGAGTGGATCACCTTGACCATCGCGACCTGCTCGGGGGTGGTGCCGTAGTCGTACATGTGGCGCATGAAGGTGGGACTGAAGCTCTGGCCGGCGGAGAACCAGCCGTAGGCCGAGGTGTGCAGCGCGTCGCCGCCGACGGGCACGCTGGCTCGTGCGCCGGTACCGCCGATGCGGACCTGCGAGTAGCCGTTCATCGAGCGGAAGATCACGACGGTCTGGCACATGCCGGCTTCGATGGCGCCGATCGCGAGGCCGATCAGGGCCTCGCTGCTGGAGCCGCCGCCTTGGACATCCATGTAGAAGTTGAGCCGGATGCCGAGGTCGCCGGCAAGCATCGGCGAGGCGGTCGAGTCGTTGCCGGAGTAGGACATCATGCCGTCGATTTCGCCGGCCGGGATGCCGGCGTCGTCCATGGCGTTCTTGATCGCCCAGGTACCGAGCGCGCGGGTGGTCATGCCCGAGCCGCGGGTGTAGGTGGTCTCGCCGACGCCGATGATGGCGTACTTGTCGCGGAGATACGTGTCCGCGGTCGTGTCGATCTGGGTCATTGAGCCGACTCCTCTCGAGTCTGCCGCGGGTCTTGCGTCAGCGGGCGCAGTCTAGGGGAGGGGCTCAATCCTGCGGAGCGACGGGTTCGCGGGAGAAGACGGCGCCGTAGAGCCAGAGTCCACGCCGCCCAACCAGCTCGGCCATCTGTCCGTAGGCGCGTCGGCGGTAGCCCCAGCCCATCGGTTGATCGGCGTGATCGGCGGAGGCAGCGTCGCACGCGATGCGCTCGACCTGCTCGAGCCAGTCGAAGAGGTGGACTTCGGCGAGTTCGCGCAGCTGGTCGAGGCTGAGCGAGATCGGTGAGCCTTGGCGATCGTGGATTTCGAGCCGCTGCGCGCCGGCCAGGGCGTCGCTGAGGGACGCGTCGAACGACGCGCGGTCCATCACGCAGTTGCACCAGGCGAGCCGCTCGGCGCGCTCGCCGATTAGCTCGCGCACGCGCGGGCGCTGGTCGAGCGGCAGGCTGAAACTCTGGAAGGTCTCGGTGCCGTAGATCGAGTGAAACATCCCGGCTGCGGCGACGCGGGCCGATGCACCGCGGGCGAGCAGCAGGTCGTGCACCGCGCAGAGGTGCTGCAGGAAGTCGCCGCCGGTGTGGTCCACCTCTGCGGCGCCGAGCGATTCGAGAAACGCGACCATCTCGTGGCGTGGCGCGACCTCCATACCGGCGCTCCTTCTCCGTGCTGTTGCGGCCTCTATCCTAGGGTCGATCAACCGACCGACCATGCGTGAGGATGAGACGATGCCCGCCGCCCTGACCGACCAGCAAGTTGCAACCGCCGCCGATTTCCTGGACGCCGCTGCCGCGGCGGGCGGCGCGCTGCCGACGATTCCCGAGGACTGCCGGCCCGAAACTGCGGCCGACGGGCAGCGCATCTTTGCGGCGCGCTGGGCGAAGACGGGCGAGCCGGCGGTGGCCTGGAAGGCGGCGGTGCTGGAGGGCGCGATGGTGCTGGCGCCCTTCTTTGAGGGGATGGTCTTCGAGAGCCCGGCGCAGATCGCGGGATCGGTGTTCGGTCGATGCGTGATCGAGGGCGAGGTCGCCTTCCGGATCAACGCAGATCTCGCGCCGCGCGAGGGCGGCTACAGCGACGACGAGGTGCACGCGGCGGTAGCCAGCGCGAATGTGGTGATCGAGGCGCCGAACATGCGCTTCAGCGACGGCTCGGGCGGGATGCCGAGCATGGTCGCGGATGGCGTGGGCGCACAGGCGCTGGTCATGGGGCCGGAGATTAGCGACTGGCGCGACCGCGACCTGCGAGCGGTGGAGGTCGAGGTGCTGATGGATGGTGAATCGGTCGCGGGGGGCCGTGACGAGCGTCCCGACCCGCTGGAGATTCTGACGGCGACGGTGAATGAGATCGGCGCCCGCGGAATGACCGTGGAGGCGGGACAGGTGATCACGACGGGGGCGGCGGCGATTTATCAGCCGGCGTCGGCAGGTCAGACGGCGACGGTGCGGTTCCCGGGGATCGGGGATGTAGTGATGGAGCTGACGTAGGCGCCTACTCGGCGAGGTCAAAATCTCCGATCCACCGCACGTTGTTGCTGAATCTGCGAGCGGCGGCGTAGAACCGCTGGTCGCCAGTCCAGAACTCGCAATTCAGCGACTGTGCGAGGACGAGATAATGGGCGTCGTAAGCCGCCCGTTGTGCGAGTTCGTTGGCGAGCTGCATTGCGCGCTCGTGAAAATCGGGCGGCTGCCGCTGCTCAATCCCGAACGTTTCCAGCCGTCGCAAGAGGCCCAGGGCGGCCTCACTGGATAGCAGACCCCGATCGACCCGTCGATGCAGTGCGTTCGTGACCTCGTAGCCGAACAGATGCGGCGCAACCACGGCCACTTGGTCACGAGCGGACGCGCGGAGAAGCCGGCGCGCGGCCTCCGAATTCGCTTCGTCCAACAAGACCGCAACCGCGACGCTGGCGTCGATCACCACCTGGGCGGTCACAGGTTGTCCAGATACTCGCCGCGCACAGCGATGTCGATCTGCTCGTCCCGCATGGCGCGCGCTTCGCGGATGTCGAGGACGGAGTCTGACTTGACGACGCGGTCGCCGAAGATCTCCTTGCGCAGCGCATCGATGCTGTCGAGCGCGTTGATACGTTCTTCGATCGTCCTAAGCGACGGAGCGTCGCTCTGCAGGGCCGCTTCGATCGCGTTTGCGCAGTAGTCGGAGACCGGCACGCTCATGCGCCCCGCGGTGACGCGGAGACGCTTGCAGAGCGCCTCGTCGAGGCTGAGCGTCAGCTGGCTTCGTTCCGTCGTCATGGCGTGCTCCCGTGCTCCCAGAGTTTCAGATGAGGGTAATGCGAATGTGCCCGCACCGCTCAGTCCTCCAGGCGGCCGATGGCGTTGACTTTCCAGACTCCGTCGACCTCTTGCCACTCGGTGTAGATGGCGCCTTCGCCGTCGTCGCCGCGGAACCAGATGCGGAACCGGTCGTCGCCCTCGGGGGTGATCTCGTACTCGTCGGAGCCCTCGGCGCTGTCGGGGTGGGCCTGCAGCGCGAGGGCCTGGATGAGTCCCTGGGGTGTGAAGCTGGGCATCAGGGCGGCGATGTTGTTGGCGATCAGGTTCTGGGCCAGCTGATCGACGGCATCTGACAGCTCCGCCACAGTTCACCTCTTTCTGCGAATCGCGCACCCTGTGACGCACATCCCGCGTATGGTCGCAGGGTACGCGCGGGGAGAGTTCCGGAGGTCTCATGGTCTCAATCGACACGGCGGACGCGATCATCGTCGCGGAGAACGTGCACAAGACGTATGCAGCGGAGGGCCAACCGGTCCACGCGCTGCAGGGCGTGACGCTGTCGGTGCAGCGCGGCGAGATAGTCTCGATCATGGGCCCCTCGGGCTGCGGGAAGACGACGCTGCTGAACTGCCTGTCGGGGCTCGAGGTGATCGAAGAAGGCGAGATTCTGATCGAGGGGCAGGCGATCCAGCACATGCCCGACAACCAGCGCACCGACTACCGGGCACGGCGGATGGGCTTTGTGTTCCAGTTCTACAACTTGCTGCCGGTGCTGAACGCGGTCGAGAACGTCGAGCTGCCGCTGCTGGTCAGCGGCGTGAGTCCCCGCGAGTCACGCGAACGCGCCATGCAATCGCTCGCCACCGTGGGGCTGACCGATTGGTCGCGGCATCGCCCGGCGCAGCTCTCGGGCGGGCAGCGTCAGCGGGTCACGATCGCGCGCGCATTGGTCAACAATCCCGCGATCGTGTGGGGCGATGAGCCGACGGGCGATCTGGACTCGACGAACGCCAACGCGGTGATGGACCTGTTGGAGTCGCTGAACGAGGCGAACCAGCAGACGTTTGTGATCGTGACGCACGATCAGGGCATCGGGGAGCGCGCACACCGCACCATTCACATGCGGGACGGCGTGATCGAGGGTGAGACGAAGCATCGTCCGTTGGCGATCGCGGCAGGCTGACCAGCGGCCATCGGGACGACGAGAGGGCGGCGACGTGGACGAGATCTTTGGCCTGAGCACGCTGACAGTGATGTGGATCGTGGTGGCGATCGCCGGTGTGGCGGCCGGGATCATGGCGGTGATCTGGTGGCGCAAGCCGGTGCTGGCGCGGATGGGGATTCGCAACATGCAGCGCCGGCGCGCGCAGACGGCGTTGATCGTGCTGGGGCTGACGATCGCGACGATCATCGTGACGATGTCGTTCGCGATTGGCGACACGCTGGCGATCAGTATTGAGAATGCGGTGTTCTCGGGGCTGCGCCGAGTCGACCACATGATCACCTACAACGTGACCACCGGCGCGTTGGGCGGCGAACAGTCGGGCGGCGTGCCGCAGGAGCTGGTCGACGACGCGCGGCTGGAGTTCGGCGACGACGAGCGGGTCGACGCGGTGTTCGGCGTGACGATCGAGGTGTTGCCGGCGCTGCATCCCGCGAGCGGGCAGATCGAGCCGTCGTTCTGGCTGATCGGCGTTGACGCGGCGGCGGCGGACTCTGTGGGCGCGGTGCCGGATACAGACGGCGATCCGTTCGCGGTCGGCGGCCTGGCGGCTGATGAGATCGTGATCAATCCGCAGGCGGCGGACGAGCTCGACGCGGGCGTTGGTGACACGATCGTCCTGCGTGTGCGGGGCGAGCCGCGTTCGTTCCGGATCGTCGAGATCGGGGAGCCCGGGTTTCTCACCGGCGACGTGCAAGGGGACTCGTCGGGCGGGGTGCTGAGCGCGGCGCGCGCACGGGAGCTGGTCGGGCAGGCGGACGACGAATGGGCGGTCGTCGTGGTGTCGGCGGCCGGCGGCGTGAAGGGCGCGCTCGATAGTTCAGCGGCGCTGGATGAGGATCTGGGCGCCTGGCTGAACGAGCAGGCGCGAGTCAACCCGGAGGTCTACGCGAGCAGCGGTGGGCCCACCCTGCTGTCGCGCTTTCAGTCGGAGCCGATCAAGGCGGACGCACTCGACACGGCGGAGCTGATCGCGAGCATCTTCACGGCGCTGTTCCTGTTCATGGGGTCGTTCTCGGTGGCGGCCGGGATTCTGTTGATCTTCCTGCTGTTCGCGATGCTGGCGGAGGAGCGGCGCTCAGAGATGGGCATGGCCCGCGCGGTCGGCATGCAGCGCGATCACCTGATTCAGATGTTCATGTCCGAGGGCATGACCTACAACCTCGCGGCGGCGGCGGTCGGCGTGGCGCTCGGAGTGGCGCTCTCGATCGGGATGGTGTCCGCGCTGAACGGGCTGTTCGCGACGCTCGGTTTCTCGTTCACCTACGGAGTCACGCTGAAGAGCCTGATCATCTCGGCCGGACTCGGGATCGTGGTCACGTTCATCACCGTCACGATCTCCTCGTTCCGGGCCAGCCAGCTGAACATCGTGGCGGCGATTCGGGACATTCCGGATTCGCGGATTGAGGTGCGGCGGCGGATCTCGATCCCGGGCATTTTCAGCACGCCGGTCGGTCTAGCGCTGCTGCTGACAACGCCGATCACCTTCGTCGCGGGCGGGGTGCTGGCGCTGGTGCTGATGATGTTCGGCGGTGTGCGGAGCTCGAATACGGCGACGGCGCTGGTGCTGCCGGCCTGGCGGCTGATGCGCTGGCGACCGGAGTGGTGGGCGACGCTGCTGGTGGCCGGCGCGTTGGTGATCGTCTACGGCGTCGACCGGAACGACCTGTTCCTCTACATGCTGGGCATCTCGATCGCGCCGATCGGGCTGGTCATGCTGGCCACGCGGCTGGGCGCGCCGGGCCGGCCGACCTACACCGTGGCGACGGCATTCGTGGTCTTCCTCTGGTTCGCGCCGCTCAACTGGCATCAGGACGTGTGGGGGACCAATCTTGAAGGCGGCCCGCAGCTGTTCGTGCTGAGCGGGATCCTGCTGACCACGGCCGCGACGCTGTTGCTGGTCTTCAATCTCAACCTCGTACTGCGGGCGATCAACGTGATCGGCGTGCTGTTCGGGCGTCTGGCGCCGGTGGTGCGGACGGCGGCGGCCTACCCGGCGGCGTCCCGATATCGGACGGGGATGACGATTGCGATGATCGCGATCATCACCTTCGCGCTGGTCAATTTCAGCACGATCTCGGCTTCGTTCGACAGGGCATTCACGACCGATGACGCGCTCGGGGGCTTCCAGATCGTGGCCGCGACGAGCCAGCTCAACGAGGTCGACGACATCCCCGCCGCTCTGCGTGAGGCCGGCGAAACGGAGACGCTCGAGCAGATTGAGCATGTCGGCCGGCTGAGCTTTGGGGCGTTCGATGGCACGGGCGGGATCACGCTCAGCACTGAGGAGTGGGACATCGTCAATGAGCGGCCGGTGCTGCGCAACGGCGAACCCGTCGTGATGCGCGTGGACGATCCCGATGACGCCGCTGCGCTGCGGGCGTTGCACCTGGCCGGCGCCAACGATGATCTGCTCATCGGCCAGGAGATCAAGCTGCAGTCGCGCGCGCGCGGATACAGCTCTGATGACGCGGTCTGGGATGCGGTGCGCCGTGGCGAGCCGGTGGCGATCGCGACCGCTTTGGCGGTGACTGACGGTGGGTTTGGCGGCCCCGGCGAGGACGCGTGGCGGCTGCCGGACTCGGTGGACTTCCAGGCGACCGTGCTTCCCGACGTGATGATCCGGGTGAACAACGGCGCCCGGTTTGTCGACCTGCAGGTGATCGCGGTGGTGGATCTCGCCGTGGGGATTCTCGATGTCGGCGAGTCGGATCTGGGGCAGCTGCCGACGGTGCTCGTGTCGGAGCGGATCTGGGCGGGCCTCTACGACGAGGTGGAGTTCACGCGGCACCTGGTCGCGGTCAGGGATGGCGCCGATTCGCGCGAGACGGCGCAGGCGATCGAGCGCGCGCTGGCGATCGAGGCGGTCGATATCCAGGGCGACCTCGAGCAGCAACGCGAGCAGACTTCGTCGTTCTTCCTGCTCTTCCAGGCGTTCATCGGGCTCGGACTGGTCGCAGGGCTGGCGGCGCTGGGGGTGATCGCCGTGCGCGCGGTGGTCGAGCGTCGGCAGCAGATCGGCGTGCTGCGTGCGATCGGCTTTCAGTCGCGGATGGTCGGACTGGAGCTGATGATCGAAATGGGCTTCATCGCCTTCCTCGGCATCGGGCTGGGCACCGTGCTCGCGCTCGGGCTGGCCTGGAAGCTGTTCGCCGAGGGCACGTTCGGTTCGGATGTGGGGATGTACATCCCGCTGGGCACGATCCTGCCGATCATCTTCGGGTCACTCGCGGCGTCGCTGCTGTTGACATATTTCCCGGCCCGTCAGGCGGCGCGGATTCCGGTCGCTGAGGCGTTGCGCTACGAGTAGGCTCGTGGCATGAGCGATCTGATGCTGGACCTGGCGTTTGGGTACGACCGCGATCTGCCGTTCGGGGCGACGCGCGAGATGGGCCAGGCGGCTGAAACGCTCAACATTGAGCGGTTTGAGCTCACGTCGCGGAACGACCAGCGGGTCCCGGGGCTGCTGTTGTATGACCCGCGGCGTGAAGGTCCGCGGCCGCTGATCCTGGTCGGGCATCCGGGAACGCTGGACAAGGCTGCTGATTATGTCGTATGGCCGGCGCAGCAGTGGGTCAGCCGCGGGGCGATCTGCGCCACGATTGACCAGGCGGGCCACGGCGACCGCGCGCTCAAGCCGGTCACGATGGATGACTTCACGAGCTACCCGATGCGGCGGCTCGATCAGTCGCTGCAGACGGTCGTGGACTGGATGCGGACGCTGGACTGGTTGGTCACGCAGCCGGAGGTGGATGCGGAGCGGGTGGGGTTCGTGGGCTTTTCGATGGGCGGGATGCGCGGGGCGCCGTTCGTGGGTTTGGACGACCGCGTCAAGGCAGCGTCGTTCTGCATCAGCGGCGGGACGACACTGATGCGCGAGGCGGATTCGGCCGCGACGAGTCTGGCGGCCCGGCTAAGCGAGCCGGGTGTGTACGCGCCGATGATGGAGGGGCGGGCGATCCAGGTGGTGGCGGGGGAGTTCGACGATCTGATCACCCCAGAGGCGACGCAGCGGTTCTACGACCTGCTCGCGGAGCCGCGCGAGATCGTCTGGATCCCTTGCGGGCACTGGGATTTCATGCCGCAGGGGATCGTGCCGGTGGGTCCGTTTCTGGAGCGCAGCCTGGGCTACGGGTCTGACGGCTAACGGGTCGTTCTGGATGCAGCGGCTGCGTCGAACCCTGCAAGGAATGGGCAACCACAACAGTTGCCTCTACGGGGGAACATCCTGTGATCGTAACGAAACACCCGTTCCCCTCTCCCCCCGCTCGGCGGGGGGAGATGCCGCAGGCAGAGGGGGGCGGCGGTGCCAACTCGCGGGCGTTGCGGTATCTAGCCAAGCGGGGGCGGCCCCCCTCTGTCACTCCGTGACATCTCCCCCCGCTCTGCGGGGGGGAGAGGGGATCCGACTCGTTCCTAGCTGAGGATGCCGGCGGCGGTGAGGTCGGCTGCTTCTTCGGGGCTGTAGTTGAGCAGCTCGGTGGCGACGGCGAAGGTGTGCTCGCCGAAGAGCGGGGCGGGGGCGGCGAGCTCGCCCGGGGTGCTGTGCAGCTTGACGATCGGGCCGTCGTAGAGGGAGATGCCGGTTTCGGGGTGGTCGAGGTACTGGTAGAAGCCGCGCTGGGCGAGGTGGCGGTCGTGTTCGCACATGTCCTCGGCGTCCTGGACGAGGCCCGCGGGGACGCCGACCGACTGCAGGCGCTCGGCCAGCGCGGCGGCGTCTTCGCCGAGGGTCCATGCTGAGATGGCGGCGTTGAGCTCGTCCTCGTGCGCGCGGCGGCCGAGCAGGGTTCCGAAGCGGTCCTCGGCAGCGAAGGACGCTCCGCGAGCCGCGCCGCAGAGGGCGGCCCACTCGGCGTCGCTGCGGACGGCGATGGCGACCCAGCGTTCGCGGATCGTCGAGCCGTCAGGGTGGGGAGCGCCGCGCTTGCCGTCGCGGCAGCAGTAGATGCCGTGCGGGGCCATCCAGGACGAGGCGTTGCCCTTGCGGACCTGGTTGCAGCCGTTGGCGGTGTAGTCGAGCAGGGCTGGGCCCATTGTGGCGGCGACGGACTCGAGCTGAGCGAGCTCGATGCGCTGGCCGACGCCGCTGCGTCGGCGGTGGCGCAGCGCGGCGAGGATCGCGAGCACGGTGTGGCCGGGGTTGACCACGTAGTCGGGGTAGTTGGTGCCGATCCCGACCGGTCGGCGCTGCGGTTCGCCGGAGAGGTGCGAGATGCCGGTGACGGGGGTGAGCACGGCGCCAAAGCCGAGGAAGTCGCGGTGCGGTCCAAACGTGCCCTGCATCGGCTGGTAGGCGGCGATGATCTGCGGGTTGACGGCGCAGAGCTCCTCGTAGGTGAGGCCCCAGCGCTCGATCACGCGCGGAGTGAGGTTGGAGAGGAAGATGTCGGAGCGCTCGATCAGGCGGAGCGCCACATCGCGCGCGCCCTCGGCGGCCATGTTGAGCAGGAACGAGGCCTTGCCGGCGTTGAAGTTGTTGAAGTAGGACCCGACGTTGTAACCGGATTTGCCGGGCTTCTGGGGCTGGGTCAGGCGCAGGCCGTCGACGCGGGCTTCGCTCTCGACGCGGATCACCTCCGCGCCAAAGTCGGCGAGGGTGCGTCCGGCGATCGGGCCGGCGCCGAACCAGGAGAAATCGGCGACGCGGACGCCGTCGAGCGGGCGGGTCCCATTTTCAGTCATATCGCGCCCTCCCCGGCGTAGGTGCTGAGGTCTTCGAAGGGGATGCCGACCTCGTCGACCCAGACGTGCTGGTTGTGTTCACCGATGCGCGGGGCGGGACGGCGGAGCTCGACCGGCGTGGCGGAGAGTCGGTATGGCGGGCCCGGCATCGTCAGCCGCACGGGCTCCGTGCCGAGGCTGCGCGGCTGCTCGAGCTCGACCCACCACTCGCGCGCGGCAAGGTGGTGGTTGTCGGCGATGTCCGCCGGCGAGGCGACCATGCCGATCAGCAGGCGCCGGGCCTGACCTTGCTCGTAGACCTGCATCGACGTCTTGCCGGCGTAGAAGGCGGTGAGCACCTCCTGGGCGCGGTGCAGCGTGGGGCCGAGAGCGGCGAGCTGCTCGGGGTCGAAGATCGTGCGCATGTTGAACTTCGCAAACGATTCGGCGAAGTGCGGCTCGGTCAGGTCCTCGGCCCTGCCTTCCTCGTCCATCCAGCCGATCAACACCGGCCAGGGCGCGCCGAAGCCGGGGATGCCGACGGCGCTGTAGATGTACCCGTCGAGCGTCTGGTAGGTGCCGATCCCGGGCATGCGGTGCTGTTCGCCGATGCGCTCGCGGGACCATTGCTGGAAATCCCAGCCGAGGTGGGCGGTCTCCTGGCAGATCGAGAGGGCCTCCTGGATTGAGGTTTCGACAAGCTGGCCCTCGCCCGTGGCTTCGGCGTGAAGCAGGGCGAGCATCGCGCCCTGGGCGGCCGAGATGCCGGCGACGATGTAGGCCTGATTGCCGGCGATGCGTTGCGGCGGACCCTCGGGGTCGCCGGCGAGGACGGCGATGCCGGCCACGGCCTGGGCGATGATGTCGGTGACCTGCCAGCCGGCGTGGGGCCCATCCAGACCGAAGCCGGTAATGCTGGCCCAGATGAGGGCGGGCTGTCGTTCGCGGATGGCGTCGATATCGACCCCGAGCGCTTCGAGCTCGCCCGGCTGGAAGGACTCGATCACGATGTCGGCGGTCTGGGCGAGCCGGCCGAAGAGGTGGCGGCCGTCGTATTGGCTGAGGTCGAGGGTGACGGAGCGCTTGTTGGCGTTGAAATACCAGAAGCGCAGGGAGGTCTCGCGGCCCGGGTGGCCGGCATGGAAGGGCGGGAGCCCGCGCGCGGGGTCGCCGCCCGGGGGTTCGACCTTGATCACGTCGGCGCCGAGGTCGGCGAGCAGCTTGCCGGCGTAGTGCCCCAGCTCGGACGTGAGATCGAGCACGCGCACGCCATCGAGAGCTGTGGGAGCCATGCCCGATAGCTTATCGTGACCCTGAGGAGGCTCAGCATGGCGCTCAGAGACGTGGACAGCGAGTCAGACTCCACCCATCCGGTCACGCCGATGCCGGAGATTCGTCGGCACAAGGGGATGCTGCTCGAAGAATTCACGCGCAAGCATCCTGATTGGGAGTGGTCGGAGCGTCGGCGCCGCAATCGGCTGATGTACGACGAAGTGGGCTGCGCCTGGGTGCCGATGTTTGACCCGGACTACGGCGTGCCCTACGGCTATGACGAGCCCGGTTTCACGCCTGAGGCCGAAGAGGCGCTCGTGGAGATCGCACGCAAAGCGCGTGAAGAGATCCTCGCCGGCGGGGGTGTCGTCTTCGATCCGGACGAACCGGACGACTGAGGTCGACGAGTAGTAGTGCGCTATCGCGTTGGGCTGACGGATTGAGGCGTCAGTTGTTGGGGACGAGCTGACGCCAGCTGTCGTCGTGGCAATAGTCCATGAGCTGCGGGGCGAGGGCGATGACGCGCAACGGCGGCGGGCTGAAGCACCACTCGGGTTGGTCGGGCTCGGCTTGGCTGTTGGCGCTGTCCGCGGGCGCCGGAGCCTCTGACGAGCCGCCGGCGACGCTCGATTCCGCGTCGCCCTGCGGGCCGCTTGACGAGGACTGCGCTGTTCCTGCCTGCGAATCTGTCAACGGCGTGCACTGAGCGGCCAACGCGGCGGTGATCGCGCGCTGTTCCGCGCCATCGGTCGACAACGCGTAGGCGCGCTTGACCTGCTGCGTGACGGTCGCGATGCGCTTGCGCTGTGCGCACGAGCCCCCGGCCCACTCGGCGAGGTCGCCATCGGACTTGCTGAGATTGACGCTCGCTGCGAGGCACCAAAGATTCGCGCGGTCGTTGGCGAACTCAGCCTTGCGCGTGCTCGACCATGCGGCGGCGCCGGAATCGTATGCCTCTTTGAGCGCGACGATGTGGTCAACGTGTTCGCTGGAGCTACAGCCCAGGCGGGCGCGCGCGCCGCTGGACGCGAAGCTCCAGTTGTCGCGGTCGTAGCCCACCGAAGTGGCGCCTGCGCGGGACGGCGGTGCAGGCTTGGATTCGCACCCGACGCCATCCCCGTCCCCGTCGTGCGTGCCGTCGTACGTGCGGTACTGATGGCCGGCGCATGTCCGGTGCGCTGCAGGGTGTGATCCTGTGGATGTACCGCCGGTGGTCGATGAGCCTGTGTTGGAGCGCCCCGGCGGGGCAGGCTTTGACTCGCACCCGACGCCATCCCCGTCCCCGTCGTGTGTGCCGTCGTAGGTGCGGTACTGGTGATTCGCGCAGGTCCCGTGGGCTTCGGCGGATTGCGTGAGGATCAGGCTGACGCCGACGCAGGTCGCGGCGAAGAGGACGAGGGCGATGCCGATTCGAACGCTGCGTCGCATGGGCATCGTTCGCGGCCGCGTGTTCGCGCAGGCCGCCGTGCGCGGACCGATACAGGTCCGTGCAACTGTTCAGCGACGGCATGCGGCGATCCGCTCGGGTATTACTACCAGCGATACCAAGCAACTCAGAACGTGTCCGTTTGCAACGGGATCGATTTACGGGGTTCCGATCCAGAAACGCAACACACGACGTCCCATCGCTTTGTGGGTATGACCGCCCTCGATTAGTGGACAGATTGGATCGCACGCGCGGGGGGTGCTCAGTTATGTGACAGGGGATTCGGAAGGCGTGGGGGCGGGTGGGTTGGGCGCTGAATATGGATGTGGCGCTGAGCCACGGTTACGGCGTTGCCACGCGATGCGCAGCCTGCGTTACGGGTGGCCACGCATTTGTGACTGCGCACACCCAAGCACTTTCCGAAGTGAAGCTACCGGTGCTGAGCGGGAGTGGTCCGACGGGGAGGCGCTGATCCGTCCGCAACCCACCGTGTCAGTGGTGGCGGGGAGGGTGGGTAGCCGACCTCATGATCATGGCGGGTACACCCGCGGCAGTCGCGCGTGATTCGAGCAATGCGCAGCCCGAAGCCCCTTACCCTGCTCAGATCGGCAAGCCTGACCAACCTAGTAGTGCCCGCAGTATTCGATATTGGGTTGAACGCGCGTGATGAACATCTGGTTCACTCGTGTGAAGGTCGCAGTTAGCGTCTCAGAGTAGAACTGTGCCCTGACGACAAGCCTGTTCGCGTTGCGCATCTTGTCCGCAAACTCCGATGTATCGGGTGGATAGAAGCCATCATCACTGCCCGAGTAGTGGCTCCAACTTTCTGTGACAGCGTCGTTGCTGTCGAACCGATAGGACACCTGGACCTGCCTATCACTGCGCTGATAAGGCAACCCGCGCTCCCAGAACGAGAGCTCAAATGATCCCGCACGACAAGAGACTTGAATCCTCATCGTGTCATACAGATCGTCGTCAGTCTGAGCGACCTTGACGATCCAGGTGAAGTAGGTGTCATCCAGCGGGTCTTGAAGCACGCCGTAGTAGAAGGACGGCTCGGATCCATTGAAGGTCCAGCCATCAAGTTCGGCTCGTTCGAGAATCGCTTCTGCCACGATCGGAACACCAGCCGGCACCTCGACCGGGGGAATCACTGTCGACAGCATGACCACTGAGGAGTTGAGCCAACGGTTGATGTGTGAAGTCCTGTGGGAAACGGAGAGATATCGACTTGAAGGAAGGATGTGCTCTCCCCAGTTCTCCCCGTCAGTCCTTTGTTGCACGACGAATTCAGTACGGCCGTCATCGAGTCTTCGGGCTCGAATCCGAGTTTCGACGTCACCAACGAGGATTGAAGGATTTGACGAAAGCCAGCCGCCACTGGTTGGGTCTGCCGGGAAGTTACGCCCGCGTGGCAGGATTCGTTCGTCCCAACTCGTTGGCGACGCACTTGCGTCTCCTTCCATCATGTCGATCGGATCGGATTCGAGCTGGAGTGCGAACTCGATCCGCCCATCCTCAAGCGGGCGGGCGCTTACGCGCGCACGGCGTTCGCTCGCATGGTCCTGCGCTACCAAGTCTCCTGACAATCCTGCGACGAGGCCAGCGACCAGGACCGCAACTAGCAACTTGGTGATTGGCATTAGCAATTGTGTTCTCCGATTGAGCGCAGGAAAGAGCATTGCGCTAACGAGGTGGTCGGCGTTCGCACGCGTTATCTACGCGGTGACCGCGGCTTTGACGTTGGCGGGCAGCCTTGAGGTGAACACCTCCACTGTTTCGCGGACCATCTCTTCGAGGACTTCGGCGGCGGGGCGGATTTCGTTGAGTAGGCCGCTGATTTGGCCGGCGGCGTTCATGAGGAGGTCCGGGCGGTCGCCTTGTTTGGCGGCTTCGGCGATGTCGGCGATCAGCAGGCCTTGGAGGCCCATCGGGAGGGCTTGTTCGCCGCTGTCTTCCCAGGCTTCGATCAGCTCGTTGGTGATGTTGCGCATCGTTTTGCCGCTGTAGAGGCGGGTGACGCGGGTGTCCTCGTCGCGGGCAGCGATGATCCGGAGCTTGCGGAACTCGTCGAGGTTGGCTTCCTGGGTGGCGATGAACATCGTGCCGCACCAGACGCCGACGCAGCCCATGGCGAGGGCGGCGGCGAGGCCGCGACCGTCGCCGATCCCGCCGGCTGCGACGACGGGCTTGGGCGCGACGGCGTCGAGCACCTGCGGGAGCAGCGCCATCGTGCCGATCCGGCCGGTGTGACCGCCGGCCTCGTGGCCCTGGGCGACGACGATGTCGGCGTTGCCAGCGGAGACGCGCAGGGCGTTCTTGACGTTGCCGACGAGCGAGATGACCTTGCCGTTGGCCGCGTGGACCTGGTCGACGTAGGGCGCCGGGTTGCCGAGGCCGGTGGCGAGCACGGGCACCTGCATGCCCGTGATGACGTCGACCTGGTCCTGAGGCGTGAAGCGGGGCACGCGCACGTCGGCGCGGGAGGCTTGGGCGTCGGGCAGCTCGAGGCGCTCGCGGATGTCGTTGATCGTCGCCCGCTGCTCGTCGGGCAGCAGGTCGCGCGGGTCCTTGGGCCGCTGGCGGCCACTGGGGCGTGGGGCGACGTTCGAGGGGACGAGGATGTCGACGCCGAAGGGGCGGTCGGTGAGGTCCTGGATGCGGCGGATCTGCTCTCCGAGGCGGTCGGGAGGGAACCCGGCGGCGCCGAGCACGCCGAGCCCGCCGGCGTTGGAGACCGCGGCGACGAGCTCAGGTCCGGCGACGCCGCCCTGCCCGCCGCCCACGGTCGGGCCCATGCCGGCCAGCGCGATCGGGTACTCGATGTCGAGCAGGTCGCACATTTCGGTGTGCAGGACGGGTCGATCCATGGTTCTCACCCCCGGGCGTTCGGTCTGTTGGTGTGCGTGAGCGCGGGATCCATTGTTTCGCTCGCGGGGCGGCGGGTCAATTGGGGGGGAGCCCGCTCGGCCTGCGCCAGCTCTCCGCGTCGCGGGGGAGCTGGGAGAGGATCGGCAGTATCGCGGTTCTGGCTATCCGCCCGTCGCAGCGATCCGGCGCACGATCCAGGTGATGTACGCCTTGCGCGTCATGCCTCGCCGCTGCGCCTCGCTGTCGATGAACTCTGCGATGTCCGCGTCAAGCGTCAATCCGGCCCGTACGCTCTTGCCGGAGGAGCGGATCAAGGGGATCGACACCAGCTGCACGCCGCTCGGCGTCTCGATGGATTGGAACGGGCTGGCCGGCGCCAGCTCCGCACCGTCGCGCTCAGCCTCGATTACATAGTCCCGCAACGCGTCTCCAGCGTTTAGCAGAGCCTCGTCGACTGTGACGCCCATGGCGACGACGCCGGGAATGTCCGGGAAGACGACGCCATATGCGCCTTCCTCTCCATCAATGAGCGCCGGATATCGAATCACTCACTCCTCCTGGTCGCTCCAGCGCGCCTTTGCTGCGATTGCTCCAGCCACCCCTGGGGAGAGTGTCCGGTGACGGGGCAACGTGAGAATGCCCTCGATCTGCGGATGTCTGTAGATATCGTGGCTCGAGCCCCGCCGGTGCAGAAACCAACCATCACGCTCCAAGCGTTGCTTCACCCGCCTCCTGTTCGTCTCCATCGCGTGCAAATATTAGCACGCGGGCGGGGAGACGATTCCTGCCCCCGATCCGTCATTCCCGGGGAAGGAGACTGTTCCGGGATGCCCCCTCATGCTCGAATGCCCCATCGCACACCTCTCCCCCTGCAGGGGAGATGCCGCAGGCAGTGGGGGAGGGCGCAGTGTGGCGCGGCTGTCCCGATTCAGAGCACGGCGCGGTCCTCCCCCTCAGTCGCTGCGCGACAGCTCCCCCGCGGGGGGAGCAGTGGAGCCCTCGGTACTGCGCGAATCATGCAACAGTCTCCGACAGCGGGAATGATGAGACGGGGCGCCACGACGGTCTCGGCTGTGCGAAGGGCTCCGAACGCCAAAGTGACGGGAAGTCGCGATACGCTGCGGTCATGCGTCGCGCGCTGTTCATCACCGTCGGCAGCGTCCTGTTTGTGCTGCTGATGATCATTCTGTTGCAGACGGGGCTCGGCGTGGACAGCGACGTGACGATCACCGACCGCAACCGACCTGAGATCGTCGGCAACGACGACGACTAACTAACCTGCGGAGCTGCGCCCATGGCCCGTCCCTCGGAAGCGCTGATGAACGAAGCCGGTGAGTGGATCGCAGAGATGCTCTCGGAGGAGGGGCTGATGGTCACGGGTGGGTTTGTGGACCTCGTGCTCGACATGGAGTGGACGGCGATTGAGGGGGGCGCGCCGGTTGACGATCGGCCGGCGCTGGTGGAGGCGATCGTGGGGCGGATGCGGGAAGCGAACGTGATGGTCGGGCCGCCGCCGGAGACGACTTCGACGGATGGGATCGACATGTCGCAGATTCGCCCGGTGCCGCGCGGATTCATCGAGCAGGTGCTCTCGTGGGAGGACGACTTTCTCGGCTTCGCGGGCATCAAGCGCAGCGGCTGACCGGTGGCCGTGGTTTCGCTGAGCGTCCACACTGTCACGGTCGAGCCGTCGGGGCTGCAGGTGGCGGTGTCGGACGGCGAGAATCTGATGCAGTCGGCGCGCAACCTGGGAATGTGGTGGCCGAATCAGTGCGACATGCAGTGCCGCTGCACGGGCTGTTTCGTGATCGTCCTGGAGGGCGGGGAGCATCTGTCGTCGATGGGCCGCGCGGAGCGCGAGGCGCTGCTCAATCAGCGCGGACGCCACGCGCTCGAGCAGCCGGTGCGGCTGGCCTGCCAGCTGGGCATCTACGGCGACGTGACGGTGCGCAAAACCGGCGTGCGCGCGGGCTGAGCGATGACGCAGAACCACCACGAGGGCCGGGTGCTGCACGACATCGGGATTCCGCGACTGGAGGCGTTCATCGCCGTCGCGACGGAGCATTCGTTCACGCGCGGGGCGCTGTCGATTTCGCTGACGCAGCCGACCGTCTCGGCGCGAGTGGCGGCGCTGGAGCGCGACCTCGGCGTGGATCTGTTCGAGCGGCTGGGGCGCGATATTCGGCTGACCGACGCCGGCCACGCGCTGCTGCCGCACGCGCGCCGGACGGTGCATGCAGCGCGGGACGCGGCCGAGGCGATCCGGGCACTGCGTGTGGGTGGCGGCGGCAGCGTGCTGATCGGCACGGCCCCGACGTTCGGGACGTACGTGTTGCCCGACCTGCTGCAGCGCTTCGACGCGGCGTATCCCGATGTGGAGATCACGATTCGCACCGGTCGCTCGCTCGAGGTGTCGCAGATGATCCTCGACGACGTGGTGCAGATCGGGTTCGAGCGGCGGCTGGGGCACCCGGAGATCGCGGCGATCACGCTCTACGAGGACGACATCATGCTGATGGCGAGCCCGGCGCACGCGATCGCACAGCGTCGGCGGGCGCCGGTGTCGGACATCGCGCGGGAGTCGATCGTGTTCTTCGATACGGGCTCCTCGTATCACGCGCTGAGCCACGCAGTGTTTCGGGAGTCGGAGATCGCGCCGCGTCACGCGCTGGATGTCGACAGTCTGGAGATGGCGAAGCATCTGGTGCTGCGCGGTCTGGGGCTGGCGTTTCTGCCGCGGGTGGCGGTGGAGCGGGAGTTGGCGTCAGGCGAGCTGGTGCCGATTCGGATCGAGGGCGAAGCGCCGATCAGCCGCAGTATCTCGGTGATTTATCGGCGGCGGCGCTCGATGTCGGACGCGGCGCTGGCATTCCTGGAGCTGGTTAAGGACGCCTACGGGGTGGGCGACGACTAGGAAAGCTCTGAATAACTCTCCCCCCGCTTTGCGGGTGGGGGGATTGGGTCCGGATCCCCTCTCCCCCCGCAGAGCGGGGGGAGATGTCACGGAGTGACAGAAGGGGGCTCCCTCGCTCGGCAACGGGTCGGCCCCCCTCTGCCTTCGGCATCTCCCCCCGCGGAGCGGGGGGAGAGGGGATCCGACTTGTTCAGAGGATTCTTAGCGGAGCTCGTGTGTTGGGGCGCGGGGGTGGCGCCTGCCCTGCAGGCGAATGGCGGGTCAGTCTGGGGGCGGGGCGGGGGTGGCAGGGAGGTCCGAGTCGTCGCGGAGGGCGCGGAGCATCTCGACGTCGGCGAGGCCGGGGCCGTCGCTCTCGTAGCCGGGCACTTCGAGCAGCCAGGCAGCCTTGCGCAGCAGGCGATTGCGGACCATCCGCCGGAAGGCGCGCATGCCGATGTGGCCCTGGCCGATGTTTTCGTGGCGGTCGCGGCCGGAACCGAGTTGAGTCTTGCTGTCGTTGGCGTGGACGGCGACGAGCTGGTCGTCGCTGAACTCGGCGCGGTAGGCCTCAACCACCTCACGCAGGCCACGCTCGGTGGCGACGTCGTAGCCGGCCGCGTGCAGGTGGCAGGTGTCGAGGCAGAGTCGCACGCGGTCGTTGTCGACGCCATCGATCATCGCGGCCAGCTCCCCGAAGCTGGAGCCGACGCTGCGGCCCGCGCCGGCGTTGTTTTCGAGGCAGAGCCAGACATCGTCGGGCGAGTCGTCGAGCGCGGACTGCATGCCGGCCACGATCCGGGGCAGCTGCGTCTCGAAGCCTGCGCCCATGTGCGAGCCGACGTGCACGATCACGCCTTTGACGCCGAGCTCGGAGCCGAGCCGCAGCTCGGCGCTCAGCGCGTCAACGCTCTTGGCGAGCAGCTCGTCGTTGGGGCTGGCGAGGTTGATCAGGTAGATCGCGTGGATGAAGGTGGGGCCGAGCCTGGCGGCCCTGGCGTCGGCGCGGAAGCGGCTGATGTCGTCGCCGTGGTCCTTGCGTCGCCACTGCTGGGGGGCGGCGCCGAAGATCTGGATCGCTTCGGCGCCGATCTTCTCGGCGCGTTCGACGGCCTTGTAGATGCCGCCGGAGGCGGAGACGTGCGCGCCGACGGCGGGGTTGCGCCCGCGTCGCTTAGCCACCTGCAAGCCTGCTCAACGTGGTGAGCCAGCGGCGGGCGCGGGGCAGGAAGACGGTCGATTCGACGGCGGCGAGCCAATCGGCATCGCTGCGGGCGTGCAGCCGGACGCGGGCTTCGCCGGTTTCGAGCGAGCATTCGGCGGACTCGACGCCTGGGAGGTCGGCCAGTGCCGACTGGACCCGGCCCGCGCAGATGCCGCAGAAGAGGCCGTCCACGGCGAGGCGGACTTCGGAATCGGAGGCGCTGAGGATGCGCGCCTCGGGGGTGATCAGCAGGTTCCTCGGTCGCAGCTTCACTGCGGATCTCCGGTCATGTGCCCGTCGGGTGCGTCTTCCAGTCAAGGTAGCGGCGGACGGCGGTCGCGCAGGATTCGATCGACTGGTAGCAGGCGATGCCGGCCTCGTTGAGCGAGCGTTGGAGCTCGATGCCTTTCTCGAAGCCCTCGACGCTGTTGGGCTCGCGGATGACGACGGCGATCGGGCGGCCGAGCTTGGGGGCGAGCTTGCCGATGCGGTTCGCGAACTGCTCCTCGAAGCCGTCGCGGTCGCGGCGGCTGTTTCCGCCGAAAGTCATGTCCATCCCGGTGTGGACCATCATCCAGTCGATCGAGTCGTCCTCGGCGACGGCGGTCAGCGCGGCCTCGACGCCTTCGCCCTCGAACATGAAGCCGGCGTCGAGCGGGTTGCGCACGGAGGTGCCGGCGATCGGTGTGAATTTGCTGAGCCGCTGCTGGGTGGTCTTGCTGAACCAGGGGACGGGGATGCCGGCGCGGTCGCAGATGTCGGCGGCGAGCACCGAGACGCCGCCGCCGCCGCCGAGCACCGCAGCGCGGGGGCCTTCGAGGTGAGGCATTCGCTGGGCGGTGACCGCGAGGTCGAGCAGCTCGTCGACGCTTTCGGCGCGCATGAAGCCGGCCTGGCGCTGGACGGCGTTCCAGATTTGGGCGGAGCCGGCGAGCGAGCCGGTGTGTGAGCTGGCGGCTCGCGAGCCGGCCTCGGTCAGGCCGCCCTTGAGCACGGCGAGTGGTCGCTTGCCGGCCATCGAGCGGGCGACGCGCAGGAAGCGAGGGCCGTCGCGGATGCCCTCGAGGTAGGCGAGCACGATGTCGGTGTCAGGGTCGTTGGCGAGGAACTGGAGGTAGTCGGCCTCGTTGAGGTCGGAGGCGTTGCCGAACGAGGCGACGTTGGAGAACTCAATCCCGCGGCGGGGCCCGTGGCCGAGCACCTCGCTGGCGTTCATCCCGCTCTGCGAAAGCATAGCGACTCGCCCGGGTGTGGGGGACGCGGAGTCGCTGAAGGAGACGCCGCCGCGGGTCGAGTGGATGCCCAGGCAGTTGGGGCCGATCAGGCGGATGCCGCCGGCGTCGAGGCGCTTGAGCACCTCGCGCTCGAGGTCGGTGCGTTCGTCGTTGCCGGTTTCGGAGAATCCGGCGGTGAACAGGTGGATCACGCGGACGCCTTTGGCGACTGCGTCGTCGACCAGGCTGAGGATCGCGGAGGCAGGCACGGAGGAGATGACGTAGTCGACCTCGCCCGGCGCCTCAACCAGCGAGCGGTAGATCGGCGTGCCGTCCTGCAGCTTGCCGCCCTTGGGATTGATGCAGTAAACGTGCTCGAGCCGGTCGAGATTGCGGATGCCGCGCAGGAAGGACTGTCCGCCGCCCCAGCCGACGTTGGAGGCGGAGACGCCGGCGATGGCCACGGAACGTGGGGCGAAGGCGACGCCGAGTGCGTCCTGGCCGTCGCGTTCACGGGCGGTCACCGGGTCTGTCATGTTGCCCAAGGCTGCACGCTTTCTGCTGCCGGGTCAGGTTACCAAGTGTTCAGATGCGGTCAGCTTTGGTCAGAGCGGCGGGGGCTGCGATCACCTCGAGGCCGATTGAGAGCCCGGCGTCGGACGCGCCTCAGCGCTCACGAGCGGACGCGGCGGCGCTGAAGATCCAAGGGCGGGCCTGCTTGATCGCCAGGATGTTGTCGCTGGTGATCTTGAACTCGATCTCGATCGCGAACTGTTCGTCGGGTCCGACGTTGTACAGCGCCGCAAACTGCTCATGGATCACAGCGAGGTGCGCGCGCAGCTGGCCCAGTTGGTCGACGCTCATTATGGGCTGACCGGGGGGCATTTGGTTGGAGGCGGCGACGACGGTGTAGCCACCGGCCTGCTTCAACAGGATTTCCTCCGGCGTCGAGAGCGCGTCGGGATTGGTGACCAGATCCTCGCCGACCTGGGTGTTGACGTAGTAGGTCGCGTCGCTGCCGTACACAGGGTCAAAGCTGACGGCCACCCCGTTGGCCAGTTCGTCGGAATAGTTGGGATGAGCGAGGACACCCATCGCGGTTGCCAGGTGGTCGATGCGATGGAAGTTGCGTTCAGTGAAGGCGCGGAAGTTCCAGAGGCTGGCGTACACCTGTTTGATGCACTTGGAGATGTGGCCCTCGTCGGGATGCTGGGTCCTGGAGTCGTATAGCCCGGCGCCGCTGTAACCGGGCAGGTCTTCGTTGTTGGTGCTCGACCGGCAGCGAATCGAGGTCTGCGCGGGGAACGATTCCTGCATCGTAGTCAGCGCGGCGGTCATCCAGTGGGGCATCGGGGCGGCTCTGATGGCCTTGCGCAGCGTCTTCAGCTCGGCTGCCTGGGTAGCAAGGTCTGCGTCGAAATCGGGGTCGGCCAGCAGGGTCTCGATTGTGGCGTAGAAGCCGTTGAACTTCATGAACTCGTCATAGAAATAGAACGGCACCGCGAACCCGTTGGGGATGGTCCCGGGCGAAAAACCGAACGTCCCCAGCACGGCCACGTTTGCCGCTTTGACGCCGAACGCGGTCCAGTCCTCGAAGGCAATCCGTCTGAGCGGGGTGATCGAGGTGACCGAGAGGTTGCGCTGCGGCGTCTGTGCGTTGGCCGGCCGAGCAGCTGCGAAGTGTTGATCGACTTCGGCGCGGGTGGCTGCGCGGATCGAGTATCCGCTCGTACCCACCGTGTAGCGAACGTAGGTCCCGATCAGATCAGTGATCTCGTCGACGTTGAGCGCGTCGCGGATGTAGGCGTTGGGCACGCCGTCTTGAACGGCGCGAAGGTTGACATGCGATAGCGGCGTTTGGGGCACGGTGGTGATGATTCCGGCGACGCGCGAAAGCTCGTTGGGCAGAGCCGCGTAGATCACCACATCACGGGGGTTGGGACGCTCGCCCGGTTCCATGACCCGCAGAAAGCCATATCCTGCCGCTCGATTCAACGAAATGAAGCCACTCTCGGGGGCGATGTCTTCGTCGAACACGAGGCTGATTCGAGAATCCTCGTAGAGCGCGAATTCGCGTCGGGAGGCGGGAATCGCAACGGGCGGCATGTAGTAGACTAGGTTGTCATCGAGCAGCGGCATGTTGGCGGCGAGCACCGTATGGGAGAGCGCCACGGTGTTGAAGGGGTAGGCAGTGTGGGGCCAGAACTCGTAATGGTAGTCTGCGCGGCTGCCGTCGCGGGCGATCATATTCGGGTGATGGACGATCGTGCCGGAGATCATCCCCAGCCCGCTTTCAGCGAGGCCCAACGCATCCCGGAAGGTCTTATGGTATCGGTGCGTCTCGCCGTTCAAGAAGTAGGCGCGCGGTCGATCGGTGTTCATGCCGAGCAGAACGAACTTGACATATTCGAAGCCCTGCGGGGATCGTTCCTTTTGGTAGGAGAGCGCCTCGAATGTCGCCCGATCGGGAACGGCCATCGCGCCGTCGCTGAGCTCGATGCCGGGCGCGGGGTTGATCGGGTTCATGCGGATCGGGTCGGCGAGTTCGGTGATGTCGTCGATGCAATCGCCGTCAATGTCGGCCGGGTCGGCGATCAGGAATCGCTCGACGCGATAGCGCACAATCGGCAGGGCCGCCACGTTTTCGGCGAGCGTGGTCGTGCGCTCTCTGCCCAACGTCACCGAGACTGGCGCCTCCAGCATGGGGTCCATCTGGCTGCGCACATAGAGCACGAAGTACTGGTCGGTTGTGGATTCGACCGTGATTGGCACAGCCCGAATCGCTACCGGCGTCGGCGCCGGGCCATCGCCGCCGGACTGCCCCGCTGCTGAACACGGCGCTGCGGCGTCGGCGGTCGCCTGGCGAACGAGCAGCACGGTGTAGGCCTGCGTTTCGGTCCCGCGCGTGGCCACCACGTTGATCCGCCTGGCGCCCACCGCGGGGAGCTCCACCTGCTGGCCGGCGGTGTTCATGTCGGCGTCCGTGAGCGCCGTGCCGTCCGGGTTCTGGTAGGCGACCGTGGCGTCGCTGTCTGGCGTCGTTTCGATTGTGATTCGGGTCACTGCGTTTGCTACGGGGATCGTGTAGGACTTGACTGCGCGGCTGAAGGCTGGCCAGAGCGTCGGCGTGGTCGTTCCGGCGGTCACGATCAGTCCGGCCAGCGGCGCGTTCGCGTCCACGCTCGTCACGCGCGCCTGCGCCGCCGGGCTGGTGACGTCTGCCGTGCTGGAGTTCTCGTTCGTTTCATCGGCGTTGACCGCCCGCGCGGCGCGCTTGCCGTTCGTCTCCGGCTGCTCAACCGCGTATGTCGTGTCGGCGCTGCCCGTGTCTTCCTCGATTGGTTCGGTCGTGTCGCTGTCGGCGCTGCGCACGGCCTCGTGGCCGGCGATGCGATCGTCGTCGTCCCCAGGCAGGCTGACCGAGTCATGGGCAACGTCGCCCGTCAGCCCTCGTGGCTGATCCGACTGTTGCGGAGCAGGAGCGCTTGTTCGGGCGCGGGGTGCTGGGTCCGACCGGCCAAGGACCAGCAGGACGAGGACGACGATCAGGGCTGCGATCAGGCACAGGCCGACGGCCACGACCCACCGCAAGTGCAACGACATGATTGCGCCGGCGTCTTCGTCCGCCCGTCCACCTGAAGGGAAGTTTAGCGCGGACGCGGGCTGTTCGCGGGCCGGTTACGCGGTTGGGGCGGTGCTGGCGAGGGCGGCGAGGACTTCGGGCGCGGAGATGGGGCGTGAAGTCGGCCGCGGGGCGGGACCCCCTCAGCCCGCTGCCGACGCAGGGGCAGGCTGCGGCAGCGCCCCCTGCGAGGGGGAGCGAAGCGGGCGGCCTACAGCGGCGGACGCTGCCAGCCGCCGAGGGCGGATTCGAGCGCGGCGGCGAGGGCGAGGCAGATGTCCTCGCGCCACGGTTTGGCGAGGATCTGGACGCCGATTGGCAGGCCCTCGGCCGAGGTTCCGCAGCGGACCACCGCGCCGGGCCAGCCGGTGATGTTGTAGGGGCCGGTATAGAACATGGTGTGGTTGTCGCCCTCGTAGGTCGCGCCGTGGCTAGGCGCGGGCTGCGAGGCGACGGGCGCGACGACGGCGTCGTAGTCCTGGACCCAGCGGAGCATCTCGCTGCGGAACTGGTCCTGGGCTTCGAGCGCCTCGGTGTACTCGGCCGTGGTGGTGGGTTCGGTTCGCGCGAAGCCCTTCTCGATGAAGGGGGAGATCTCGGTGGTGCCCCACTTCTCCAGCATGCGGTCGACCCAGGCGCGGCCGTCGCCGCCGCCGACGCGGGCCCAGAGGTCGACGTACTTGCTGATTGGCGGCGGTTCGTCCTGCTCGACCGACTGCACGAGCTCGGCGAGGGCGGTGACGGCCGCGGAGAGCGTGGCCTGGGTGTCGTCGGTGGCGTGCTGGTAGCCGTCGACGTCGGAGTAGTAGGCGATCCGCAGACTGCTGATGTCGACATCGGCGGGATCGCCGAGCGGCACCGGGTAGATTGCCGGGTCGACGCCGTCGGGGCCGGAGATGATCGGCAGGGCGAGGACGAGGTCCTCGACGTAGCGGGCCATCGGTCCGATCGTGGTCCAGGCGTCGAGCGCGCCCATGCCCCAGGGGACGATGTGGCCGGTGCGGGGGACGCGGCCGGCGGTCGGCTTGATCCCGGCGATCCCGCTGAAGTGGGAGGGCAGGCGGATGCTGCCGCCCGTGTCGCTGCCCATGTCAAGCGGGGAGCCGCCGGCGCAGATGATCGCGCCCGCGCCGCCGCTCGAGCCGCCGGGGGTGCGGCTGACGTCGAACGGATTGCGCGTCTGGCCGTAGACGAGGTTGTCGGTCTCGCCGGAGAGGGTCAGCTCGGGGGTGTTGGTCTTGCCCATCAGGATCGCACCGGCTGCGCGGAGGCGGGCTGTCACGGTCGAGTCGGCCTCGGGCACGAAGTCTTTGCGGCCGAGCGTGCCGCCGGTGGTGATGACGCCGGCGGTGTCGTGGGAGTCCTTGAGGGTGATCGGGACGCCGTGGAGGGGGCCGAGCTCGTCGCCGCGGGCGCTCGCGGCGTCGGCGGCTGCGGCCTCCTCGCGGGCGCGCTCGGCGCAGAGTTGCACGACCGCGTTGAGCTCGCCGTTGACCTCGTCGATGCGGGCCAGATGGGCTTCGAGCACCTCGGAGGAGGAGACCTCCCTGGCGCGGATCGCGTCGGCGATGGTGACAAGCGAGGAATGGGTGAGGTCGTCCATGCGTGGAGCTCCGTTTGCGGATTGATGCGTACTGGCAAGCTAACGCGGCGGATAGGCTGCGCGTCGCGATCATGTCTGTCGAGATCATCGTTCCTTCGCGCGCGGGCCCGATTGACGCCATGTGGCGCCGAGCCGAGGGGGCCTCGCGCGGGTCGGTGTTGTGCGTTGGGGGCTTCGACGGCGGGTTTGAGGGGCCCGCGAACGGGATCTATGCAGCCCTGGCCGACTTCCTGCCGGGCATCGGGATTGGAGTGTTGAGGCTGGACTTCCGGGTCAAGACGTCGCCGGGGCCGATTGATCCGGGGACGGATGACGTGTTGGCCGGTCTGGAGTGGCTCGCCGAGCAGGCGGCTGCCCCGGTCGCGCTGATTGGACATTCGTATGGGGGCGCGATCGTGATCCGCGCGGGGGCGCGGTCGGAGCATGCCGGGTCGGTGGCGGCGTTGTCGACGCAGACGGCCGGGATCGAGTTGGAGGATCTCGAGCGTCTGCCGCCGCGAGCGTTGTTGCTGGTGCATGGGGCCGCAGATTGGCGTCTGCCGCCGCGGTTGTCGGAGTGGGTCTACTCGCAGGCGCGGGAGCCGAAGGTGCTGCACGTCCTGCCGGAGGCGACGCACTCGCTGCGCCAACGGCGCGATGAGCTGTGGGAGATCCTGATCGAGTGGGTGGAGGCGTCGTTGCCGCGTGCGTAAGGCCGTCGGGAGGCGGAGCTGTTAGCGGCCCTGGAAGTTGGCTTCGCGCTTTTCGGCGAAGGCGGTCGTGCCTTCGCGGGAGTCGGCGGTCTCCATGATTTCGGAGTAGAGGCGGCTCTCGATCGCCATGCCCTCGGCGAAGCCGCTGGGCTCGAGCACGCCCTCGTAGGCGGCGCGCTTGGCGGCGCGGACGGCGAGCGGTGCGTTGGACGCGATCTCCTCGGCCATCGCACGGGCCGTGGGCAGCAGCTCCTCAGGCGTGGTGACGGCGTTGGCGAGGCCGATGCGATGAGCCTCGTGGGCGTCGATGTGGTTGGCGCGCATCAGGATCTCGAGCGCGACGCCGAAGGGGACGTAGCGGGCGAGTCGCTGGACCTGGCCGCCGCCGGGCAGCAGGCCGCGTTTGGGGGCCATGCTGCCGATTCGGGCGCCCTCGGCCATGATCCGGATGTCGCAGGCGAGGGCCAGCGCGAAGCCGCCGGCGAGGCACCAGCCGTTGATCGCGGCGATCACCGGTTTCACGGTCGCGCCGGGGCCCCAGCTGCCGAGGCCGGCCGCGTCCGTGGCGCTGCGTTTGGCCCGGTTGCGCTCGTCGTCGTGGGCGTCGTCACGGACAAGGTCGCGACCGGAGCAGAAGGCGCGACCGGCGCCGGTGATGATTGCGACGTGGAGATCGTCATCGCCCTCGAACTCGCGCCAGAAGGCCTCGAGTTCGCGGGCCATTTCGGGCGAAATGGCGTTCATCCGCTCGGGGCGGTCGAGTGTGACGGTCGCGATCTTGCCTGAGTGCTCAATCAGCAGTGGCATGAGGCGATGCTACACGCGGCCGGAGTGCAGCGCGGCGAACTCTTGGTGGCGTGGATTCGGGCTTAGCGGCGCGGCGAGTCTGAGCCGCCGGCGACGGCGGGGACGATGCTGACTTCGTCGCCGTCGCCGATTGCAGTGGCCATGCCCTCGAGGAAGCGGATGTCCTCGCCGTTGACAAAGACGTTGACGAAGCGGCGCAGCTCGCCGCCGTCGTCGACGAGGCGCTCGCCGATCCCGGGGTACTGGCGCTCGAGCTCGACGACGAGGTCGCCGAGCGAGCCGGGGGCGCCGTCCACCACATCCTGGTCGCCGGTGAGGCCGCGCAGCGGCGTCGGGATTCGCACAACGATGCTCATCTGGCCCAGCTCAACTCTCCGCGTCTGGCTGCGTCTGTCTCGTGCCCGCCCCGCTGGGGCACTCCGCGAGCCTATCGCGTCGCGGGGTTTGGGCGGGCTATGCCTCATCCTTGGGATCGTCGGCCTCCCAGAGCTCCTGGCAGACGTGACAGACGAGGGCTGAGATGACCTCGGTGCCCTCTTCGACCATCTCGTATTCGAGCTCGCACTCCTGGCCGCACTCGGGGCAGAGCGGACGCAGGGCGTAGTCGAACTCGCCGCTGGTCAGGGAGCTGCGGTGCAGCAGCGTGTCGATATCGACCCACTCCTCGAAGGGCAGGGTGTGGACCTTGTAGCTGGCGAGGTCTCCGGGGTTGGCGCTCACCGCGGCAGTCTACCGCGCGCCTGCGACAGTGCGGTCGGGCCCCGCCGGGGCGGGGCCGGGCTAGCGATGGCGGCCACGGTGGCCACGCATCGAGCTGAGCGCCTGTTCGATATCGCTCTCGCTGCTCTCGGGGACGGGCTCGTAGCCGCGCCGACCGCGGCCGGCGAAGATATCGGAGTTGTTGGTCCGCTCGAGATCGGGGAATGAGTTCGCGAAACGGCGGCACTCGCCGCACTTCGCGCATTCGCCGGGGCTCGTGGACCCATTCGGTGAGGCGAGCACCCAGCTGTGGGTGCAGTGTCCCTCGGAAACTTTCGTAACCATGGGTCGACTCCCGGAGGAGCCCGTGCGCCGCCACGACGCTGAGCGGTCCAGCCCTGCGTCGCAGCAGAACGACCGTTGCGAGCGTTATTGTCGAGCACCGGCCGCGCCGGTGCAATGTTCTTTACAGGCTGTTTACCCGCTATCTACCGGGTGTCCGATGGCATCTACGACGCGGCTTGGGCGAGCGCCTGGACCTGTTTGAGCGAATCTTCGGCGTGCAGCGCGAAGTCGCGCGGGGCGTCGACGATGTGGCGGACGATGCCTTCAGCGTCGATCACGTAGGTCGTGCGGGCGGTGATCCCACGCTCTTCGTTGAAGATGCCCCAGACCTTTCCGGTGCGGGCGAAGGGGAAGTCGCCGAGCAGCGGAAAGCTGAGGCCGAGCTCGCGTGCGTAGGCTCCGGCCGCGAACGGTGAATCGACACTGACGCCCAGGACCTGGGCTCCAGCCGCCTCGAACTCGTCGTGGAGTTCCTGGAAGCGGCTCAGTTCGTTCGTTCAACCACCGGTGAAGGCGAGCACGTACCAGGCCACGACGACGGGCCGGCCGCGGTACTCGCTGAGCTGATGCTCGCGGCGGTCGCCGTCCATCAGCGTGAAATCCGGAGCCTGCTGTCCAACTTCGACGGCCATGCGCCGCTCCCTTCGCTGCGACGCGGGCGCGCCGCCGGGTCCTGCCGCCTGCATGGTACGCCTCCGCACGAGGGTGCATGGGAGCGCGTCGGGGGTGCATGGGAGGTGTCGGGAGGAGTGGATATAGACTCTGAGGCATGACTTCCTCCGCCGAATGGGACCTCGGCGCTGCCACCGCGCTCGAAGCTGAAGCGATCGGAGAGCCCGGTCAGCGTCGATTCCGGCTGCGCGTGACCGCGGGCGACGTGACGGCTTCGATCTGGTGCGAGAAGGAGCAGGTGAACTCGCTGGCCACCGCGGTCCAGCAGATTCTCGCGCGGCACCGGCGCGACGAGGAGCGACGGCGTCCGACCGCGCTCGGCCTGATCGGCTTCCCGCTCAATCCGACGCACGAGTTTCAGGCCGGCAGAATCGCGCTGGGCTACGACGAGGATGCGCACACCCTGACGCTCTACGCGACGGACATCGACGCGCAGAGCGATCGTCCGACGCTGCGAGTCGACTTCAGCCGCGAGATCGCGCGCGGTTTCACGGTGCAGGCCGAGCTGGCTGTGGCCGGGGGGCGGCCCTCGTGTCCGCTGTGTAAGCAGCCGCTGGAGGGCGACACGCATCTCTGTCCGCAGACCAACGGGCATGGCGACAGCTCGCTGGCAGGCATCGGCCCACCGGAGTTCTGACCGTTTCCGCGCGCACGCCGCTCTCGCACGCCGCCTGGACCGCGCGCTCAGCCCCCCAGAGGATCGTCAACAGCGTCATCGACGCGGCGATTCAGTTGGCCCCGCAGCGGCCGCTCTGGACGCCTCAGTATCTGCTCACGCTCTCGGGCACGTTCTGCTTCTTCGCCTGCTTCTTCTACCTGACCACGACGCTGCCGGCCGAGCTTGGCGACCGTGGCGCGGGCGTCTTCGAGGTCAGCGTGATCGTGGGCGGCTATGCCGTGATCCCGATCCTGCTGCGCCCGTTCGTGGGGCGCTGGAGCGATGCGGGGCGGCGGATTCGGCTGATGCGGATCGGCCTGATCTCGTTCGCGGTTTCGTTCGCGCTGATGATCTTCACCGATTCGATCTGGGTGTTCTTTGCGCTGCGCTGCGTGCAGGGCATCGGGATGGCCGCCTATCCGACAGCGGCCGGCTCGTTCATCGCCGAGATCGTGCCGACCCGCCGGCGCGGCGAGGGGTTGGGCTTCTTCGGCTTGGCGACCAGCGGATCGCAGATGATCACGCCACTGATCGGCGGTCTCGTGGTGGCTCACTTTGGGGGCTTCGATGCGGTGCTGGTGCTCGGCGTCGCGACGGCTGGTCTGGCGCTCGCGCTGACGGCGCTGAAGCGCGAACCGACCCACTCGGGCCACCCGGCGCCGCCGATGAGCCTGCGCGCGCTGGTGCCGCCGGCGGCGGTCTTCCCGATGCTGGTGTTCCTGAGCATCACGCTGACGTTCAGCGCGGCGGCCACCTTCCTGCCCGCCTTCGAAGACGCGGACCCCAATCGAAACCTCGGAGGCGTGACCGGGTTGGGGCTGTTCTTCGTGTTTGGAGGGGCGGCCGCGATGGTCACGCGGCCGATTGCGGGGCGGATCTCCGACCGTTTGGGGCGCGTGCCGGTGATTATCCCGGGGCTGATCGCGACGATTGCAGGGCTGGTGGTGCTGACCCAGGCGCAGGTGCCTTCGATGCTCTGGATCGCCGGAGCGCTGACCGGGGTCGGGATGGGCGGCGCTCACACGGGGCTGCTGGCGCTGGCGGTTGACCGGGTGGCGCCGACTCAGCGCGGCGGCGCGACCGCGACGTTCCAGCTCGCCTGGGATATCGGCGGGTTCGTCGGCGGCGGGCCCGTGTTGGGACTGGTCGGCGGCGTGCTCTCGGTCGAGATGGTGTTCTGGGCGGCGGCGATCGCCGCTGTCGTCGCGTTGGGCGCGTTGCTCGTTGGCCGGGCGGTGGGCTGGACGCGCCCGCATGCATCGTTCGTGGCCGCGCGCGCTTAGCCGGCGCCATGTCTCGATCTCCAGATCCCGGCTCGGCGTTCGACACTCGCGCCGGTCGCACGGCGCTGCGCGAGCTTGCCCGCGAGCAGCAGCGCGAGCCGCCTGATCTGCGCCGGATCGCCGTCGCATTCGTGCTTGGCGTGGTGTTCGTGCTCGCGATCGGCTTCGCGACCGACCTGTTTCAGACGGGCCCGACGCGAGCCGATCTGGACCGCGCGTACCAGCGCGGCGCGGAGCGCGGCGCGAGCGTGGTTGAGTCGGACTGGCAGGACGAACTCGTGCGCCGCGAGCGGATCGGCTTTGCCCGCGGGCGTAGCGAGGCATCAACGCTGACCCCGGACGAGATTGAGCGTTTTCGTTACGGATTCACCTACGAGGCCGCGTACGAGCTGGCGCAACAGCTGGCCGAGCGGGGGCTGATCGAATCCTGGGACGAGGGCTGGCGGGCGGGCTATCGCACCGCGTGGGAGCAGGTGCGCGGGGCGCCGCCGAGCGGCCCGGTTGAGCAGCCGCCATGAACCGGCATGTCGCCCTCGTGGTTGCGTTCATCGTCGGCGCCCTTGCGATGGCGCTGGCCGGAGGCCTGAGCGGCATATTCGACCGCGGGCCGACGCAACAGGACGTGGTCGCGAGCCGCGAGGCCGGCTTCGCCACGGCGGAGGAGGCGACGGCCCAGCGGATGCAGCTGGAGGCCGACCGCCAGGAGTCGGAGGGCTACCAGCGCGGGCTGTTGGCGACTGAGGCGGCGCCGCTGCTCGACTATCTGCCCAACCCGTCCGGCCTGATCGCCGGCGCGATCGCGGGGCGCGACGACCTGGACGAAGGCTATGAGCAGCTCACACAGGACGCGTGGGACGACGGCTGGATGGCCGGCTACCGCGTCGGGATTCACCATGCATGGTTTGATCTGGGCGGAGGACGGTAGACGGTGGTGCGGTCCCCCTCGACGTCGCAGAGGGGCAGTTCAGCAGCCTGCTAGGGCGAGCGCTGGCCCCAGGCGTTCCAGTGGACGACCTCGGATAGGGGGAGCCGCGGGGCCGGCTTGAAGTCTTCGCCGCTGAAGTAGGCCATCGGGAAGAGCACGGTCTGGGTGACATCGTCGGGGATGCCGAGCAGCTCCGCGACGTCGGCCTCGTTGCGCAGGTGAATCGTGGTCCAGGCCATCCCGATGCCGCGCTCGCGAGCCGCGAGCATGAACGACCAGGCGCCGGGCAGGATCGAGCCGTAGACGCCCGCGTGCGCCGTGGCGGGCAGCTGCTCGATGCGGCCGTTGATGCAGGCGATCAGCATTGCGGGGCAGCGGTGCATCTCCGCCGCGAGGTACATCGCCGACCTGGTCACCTTCTCGGACTGCTGGGTGCGGCTGTCGTCGGGGCCGTAGGAGGGCCGCTGCTCGGGCGGACGGTCGATCAGGACCTGGAACGACTTGCGGTAGATGTCGGCGACGGCGGAGATTTTGTCGGGGTCGGTGATCACGACCCACTGCCACTGCTGGCTATTCGAAGCGGTGGGAGCCTGCAGCGCGACCTCAAGGCATTCTTCGATCACGGCGGGGTCGATCGGGCGCTCGAAGTCAAGGCGCAGGCGCACCGAGCGGGTCGTTCGCAATACGTGGTCGGCATCCATTGTCAGGCTCCATCTGGTCTGTTGGCGGCGTCGTGGGACGTGTGTTTGGGCACGTGCTGGGCCACGCGAACGATCTGCACACGTCCGGGGTTGCTGCGACCATACCGCCGCACCAGCCCGGCCATCGCGTTGCCGGGGCCGAGCGTGAGGTAGCGCTCGACGCCGTGGCGGTCGAGCGTCTCGATCACGCGCAGCCATTCGACCGGACGTGAATACTGGCCGCGCAGCTCGGCCTTGAGCTGGTCCGCGGTCTCGATCAGCTGCCCGCCGGCGTTGCCGACCATCGGGGTGAACTGGTCGGCGATCTCGAGTTCGTCGATCCAGCGCTCGCTGCGACGGTCGGAGGCGGCGAAGTCGTCGGTATGGAACGCGCCGGCGACGCGCAGCTCGACGGCTTGCGACTCGGCTGCCTGCAGCTCGCTGAGCGCCGCCCTCAGCGCCTCCTGCGGGCCGCCGAGGACGGTCTGGTCGCTGGCGTTGTGGTTGGCCAGCACGGCGCCGGTGCGAGCGGCGAGCGCCTCGGCCTGCTCGCGGCTCGATCCGACCAGCGCCATCAAGCCGCCCGCGCCGGCGGCGCAGGCCTGGTCCATCTCGCGGCCGCAGGCGTGGGCGAAGCGGAGGCCCCGCTCGAGCGTGACGGCCCCGCTCAGCACCATCGCGGCGTTGAGGCCGGAGGAGTGGCCGGTGACGAAGTCGACGCGTTCGTCGAGCCGGGCGGCGCGCCATTCGGCGACGGCCCAGCAGACGAGGTAGGGCTGGAGCCGGGAGGGCTGCCGTAGCTCGATTTCAGCCTCGGAGGATTCGTCGAGGCCGAGCTTCCAGAGGTCCACGCCCGCGATCACGGAGGCGTCGTCGAACAGCTCCTGCGCAGCGGCAGGGAGATCGGCGAGTCCGCGGGCGCGCTGCGCGCCCTGACCGGGGCAGAGCAGCGCCGCTGCGGCCATCGTGGCTCGGCTGACGGCGCTGCGGCGCGGTAGCTCGGGTTAGCCCCCGGTCCCCTGTGTGAGGTACTGCGGGCCCATGTCGGTCAGCTCGATGATGTTGCCATCGGGGTCCTTGCAGAAGGCGGCCCAGATGTCGTCGATTTCGCGGTGGTTGGGCTCAACCATGACCTCGACGCCGGCCTCGCGCAGGCGCTCGACCTCGCTGTGGAAGTCCTCTCGGGGGATGTAGAGCGCGAAGTGTGGGCCGATGCCCTCGCCGGCGCCGGCGTCGTTCTCACGCTGCATCAGGTGCAGCTGCAAGGTGCCGACGACGTACCACTCGCCGGGGAAGCCGAAGTCGGGGCGGTTGACGGTCTCCAGGCCCAACTGCTCTCCGTAGAAGTGGCGTGACTTTTCGACATCCGACACACAGATCGCGACGTGACTGTATCCGGCTACGGCAACCATCTCGAACCTCCTCCGCGCCCGTGGGCGTGCGCTGGTGAATCGGCTGGCATGGTACAGCTTCTGCACCTGGCCGATCCGCGACTTTACGCGCGATTGGTAGGCTGACCTCGCGGCAGCGAGCGCCGCGAACGTGAGGCGAGCCGATGTCCGAGGCCCTCCCCCCGCCCCCGCCGTTCGATCCGAGCGGCGCAACGCCGCCCGCCTCGCCGTCCGCGCCGCCGCCGGCAGCCGGCGCGGATTCCCCGGCGCCCCCGCCTCCGCCGCCCGCGCCATCGCTTCAGCCGAGCGAGCCAGGTGAGCCACGGGCCCCGCGGGGGCCGCGCCGCAGCGTGGTGGCGCTGTTGATGCTGGTGATGCTGCTCGCGGCCTTCGCGTTGGGCGGCGGAGTGTTACGAATCGTTGATCCGCCGGACGACGGCAGCGCGTTTCTGCGCAGCACGCGCGGAGCTGTGGCCGTGGCCGCGCCTGCGGGGGACGACGAGCCCAGCGCCGTGGCCGCGGCCGCACCCGTCGCCGCGCGCGACTCGCGCTTCGCGATCCTCGACGAGGTCTACGACGTGCTCGACCGCGACTTCGTCGAGCCCGAGACGTTCGAATCGACCGATCTGCGGCGCGCGGCGATCAATGGGATCATCGACGCGCTCGGGGATCCGCACATGGCCTACATCGACGCCGAGACCTACCGCCTCTCGTCGGAGGACATCGGCGGCTCGTTCGAGGGGATCGGCTGCACCGTCAACGACTTCGACGGGGAGATCACGATCGTGACGGTGTTCAGCGGCTCGCCGGCGCAGGCGGCCGGGGTGCGCAACGGTGACGTGATTCTGGAGGTCGATGGCGAATCGATCGAAGACTGGAGCCTGCAGGAGGCGGTGCAGCGGATTCGCGGGCCCTCGGGCACGGTCGTCGAGCTGCTCGTGCGGCACACCGACCAGACTGAGGAGTTGCTGCCGATCACGCGCGACCGGATCGTGGTGCCAAGCGTGCGCTCGCTGCCGATCACGGATCGCGACGGGAACCCGGTGGCGGACATCGGCTTCATCTGGATTTCGCAGTTCACCGAGGACACGCGGCCGGAGATCGTCAGCCTGCTCGAGGCGGCGCAGACGGCGGGGCTGTCGAAGATCATCATCGACCTGCGCAACAACCCGGGCGGCCTGCTGCGGGCGACGGTCGAGACGACCGGCGAGTTCGTTGATCAAGAGATCATCCTGCGCGAGATTCACCGCGACGGGGAGGAACAGATCTTCCGCGACGAGCCTGGCGGTCATGGTCTCGAGATGGAGGTCGTGATCCTGCTCAACGGGGCTTCGGCATCGGGCTCGGAAGTGATGGCCGCGGCGCTGCGCGACCACGGACGGGCGGTGCTGATTGGCCAGGTCACATCGGGTAAGGGCACGGTCAACGTGCCGCGGAAGCTCTCGGATGGCAGCGTGCTTTATGTCAGCACGGCGCGCTGGATTTCGCCGAACGGCACGCTGATCGAGGGGATCGGCGTGATTCCCGACATCGAGGTGGCGCAGCCGGAGACCGGCTTCGAGGCGGGTATCGACGTGCAGTTGATGACGGCGATCGACTATCTGCGCGGCGAGTGGCAACCAGGCGGCGCGACCAGCGATGATGAGTCGGATGGTCAGTCCGACGAATCGGCCGAGGATGGGGAGTCCGAGGCCACGCCGGATGCCGACGACCCCGAGGCGACCACTCCAGAGGATCAGCAATCAGAGGAATGAGCAGGAACTGAGATGACAACTGTCGACGGCTGGGCCCGACCTGAACTGCTCTGCGACACCGACTGGCTCGCGGAACACATCGACGACGATGACGTGGTGCTGCTGGACTGCGACGTGCTGCCCTCGTATCAGCGGCTGCACATCCCGGGAGCGATCTGGTCGCTCTCGCGCTACTGGAAGACCGACCCGGCGGACGACTCGCAGATCTACGGGATGGACGACCCGGCGCAGTTCGCGGCGCTGGTCGGCCGGCTGGGGATCACGCCCGACACGCAGGTGGTCGCCTACGACGCGTCGGGCTGCCTCTACGCGGCGCGGACGTGGTGGACGTTTGAGCGATTCGGACACACCAGGTTCAAGATTCTCGATGGCGGTCTGGACAAGTGGTACGCGGAGGGCCGGCCGCTGGTCAACGACAATCCGCGGCCGGTGCGCAGCGAGTACCCGGCGCCGGCGGCGCCGCACAGCGACTCGATCTGCAGGCTCGACGACATCCCGGCGCTGATCGAGGACGAGAACCACGTCTTCTGGGACGTGCGCTCGGACGGCGAATGGACGGGCGCGAACAAGCGCGGCACGCAGCGCGGCGGGCGCATCCCGGGCGCCGTGCATCTGGAGTGGCTGCACACGCTGGAGTCGCCGGTGCGCACGCTGAAGTCGCCCGCGGTGCTGCGGGAGATGCTCGGCGAGCTGGGGATCACTCCGGACAAGCGGGTAACGACGTATTGACAGGGAGGCATCCGTGCGGCGCACGGATACTTCCTGCTGCGACTGCTCGGCTGGGACCACGCGGCGAACTATGACGCCTCATGGCACGAGTACGGCAACGCGCTCGAGCACCCGATGGAGACCGAGTAGGCGGGCGGGCTGCGCCACGAATCCTCTGAACAAGTCGGACCCCATCTCCCCCCACTGACCACATTGAGTGGTCAGCGGAATCCCGCTCTCAATGGCTCCTCCCGAGGGGGAGCTGTCGCGCAGCGACTGAGGGGGAGGGCGGAAGGCTGATTAGACGCCAAGCCGCGCACGGTAACGCCGGCTGACCGCGACGCACTCCCCCTCTGCCTGCGGCATCTCCCCCTCAGGGGGCGACATTGGGAAGGGATCGGATGCCCCTGAACACATTGGGTCGTCAGGGGGGATCCGGCTTGTTCAGAGCCTTCTTAGCTGCGCTCGAGCACGGCGGCGAGGGCGGCTTCGACTTCTTCGATTGGGGCGAAGGCCTCAAAGCGCGCGACGACCTCACCGTCGGCGTCGACGATGAACGTCCATTCGTCGGTCTGGAGCCCCCACTCTTCGAGCAAGGGGGTTTCCTGGGGCGGCTCGCCGCGGCGGACGCCGAGCGGGTTTTCGTAGAGATCGACGTGGATGTAGGCGACGCCGGCGGGATGCAGCAGGCGCAGCTCGCTGAGCACTTCGACCTGCGGGCCGCAGAACGCGTTGGTGCAGAAGCCGGGGCTGGCGAAGACCACGACGAACGGCTCGCCGCTCTCGAGCGCTTCGGCGATCGTGAGTTCGTAGAGCGTCGCGTCGGGTTCCGCGGCGGTCGAGAGCTCCTCGGCGCCGGCGACATCGCGCAGGGTGCGGTTGATCGAGGCCGGAGGCTGTTCGCCGACGGCGGGCGCCAGCGTCTGCTCGCGCACCGTGATCGCGATTGGGATGTCGATGAAGCCATCGAGGCTCGGGGTGCGGATGCTGAGCACCCAGTCGCCGGCCTGATCGAAGGTCAGCTGCGCGACATGGAAGCCGCGGATGCCGTCGGGGAAGAGCGTGTAGGCGGCGAGCGCATCGCTGGCCGACTCAGGGCCGCTGGCGACGGGCCAGTAGCTGAGCGCCAGGGCGGGGAACTCGACGAGGCCGTCGTCGCTCTCCACGACGATGCTGACGCGTTGTCGGCCGAGGCCGAGGTCGGGTGTGCCGAGCGCGACGGTGAACCCCTGGGGGCTGATGAAGACGGGGTAGCCGCCGTCGGTCAGCAGCGCCAGGCGCGGGCTGAGCTCGTCCACGGGCACGGGCTGCAGCGCGTTGACCGTGGAGACCGTCGCGTCGCCGGACTGCTCGTCGACGGTTTGCGTCTGGTCGGCCTCTGAGTCGTCCTGTTGGGCGGTCTGCCGCGCGGCGGGCTCGTCGGCTGCGGCCGCTTCGGCTGGGACCTGCTGCTGTGCCTGGTCCTGGGACTGTTGGGCTGCCGGCGCGGCGGGAGCGGAGGAGGCCGCCTGTTGATCGCTGCCGCCGCCGCAGGCCGCGAGCAGCAGGCCAACGACGAGCGCGCCGGCGATCAGCGCGCCACCAATCGGGAGTCGCAGAGACATCATTCACCGCCTACGTAGGAACCGAATGTGAAGGCGAAGATCGCCAGTTGGTTGGAGTTCGAGCGCAGTTTCAGTTCGTGGGTGCTCCACTCGGGGAGCTTCACGAGGCGGAAGAGATCGTTCTTGGTGACGCGCACGAAGGAGCGGCCGTCGGCATCGAAATTGATGTCGTCGCCCGCCGCGGACGGCTTGAGCCAGCGTCCGTCCATCTCGATGAAGACATCGAAGGGCTGCGCCCCGTCCTCGAGTGTCAGCACGACGTTGACGGTGCGCGCGGTGAATTTGAAGGCGAGGTAGTCCTCGAGATCGTTCGTGTTGCGCGCATGCACGATCGCCTCAGCGGTGTTGCGCCAGAGGCCCTGCAGGTACCACTTGTTGGCCATCCGGCCGCCGGCGCCGGCCTCGATGTCGGTGTACTCCTGCGCGACGTTAGAGGTGAGGTAGAACTCGGGCTGCGCGGCGTACTGGATGCGGCCGTAGTTCCGGTCGGTGCCGCCGTAGAGCTCGCGGGTCTGGCTCAGCGCAACGGGGTCGCGCCGGGGCGCCACGGCGGAGGTGCCCGCCTCGATGCCGCTCAGGTCCCAGCCGGCCTCTTCGAGCACCTCGCGGATCTTCTGCTCGGTCTCCAGATAGTCGCCTTCGCCGAAGTGCTGGTAGCGGACGCTCATGTCCGGGCCGATCAGGTACTTGGCCGGCCAGTAGCGATTGTTGAAGGCGCGCCAGGTGCGGAAGTCGTTGTCCTGCGCGACCAGGTACTCGATGCCGTACTGTTCGATCGCGTCCGCGACGTTGTCGCGCTCTTTCTCGAACTCGAACTCGGGCGAGTGCACGCCGATGATCGTGAGGCCGCGGTCGCCGTACTTCGCCTGCCATTCGACGAGGAAGGGCAGCGTGCGGATGCAGTTGACGCAGGTGTAGGTCCAGAAGTCGATCAGGACGACGTTGCCCTTGGCGAGCTCGAGGGCGATCGAGGTCTCCTCGCCGTTGAGCCAGGCGTTGATCCCGCGCAGGTCACTGACGGATGCATCGGCGGCGATCTCTTCGGCTCGCAAACGCAGTCGCTCTGCTTCGGCGGCCTCGGCCTCCGGGTCGGCCTGCTCGACGGCCTGCGCTTCGGCCTCGTCTTCCGCCTGTTCTTCTGCTTGCTCTTCTGCCTGCAGATCGTCCTTGCGGGGCTGCGCGGCCTGCTGCTGGGTTCCGCCGTCGTCCTCGGAGTCCACGGTCGCGGCCGACTGCGCGTCGTCGTCTTCCGCGTCCCCTTGCTGTGCCGCCTGTCGCGCGGCTTGCTCCTGGCGGTCGTCGTCGGCCGGTCGCTCGGCGGCCTGTTGCCGCGTCTGTTGCGCGGCTTGCTGCTGGCGGTCGTCGTCGGCCGGTCGCTCGGCGACCTGTCGTTGCTGCGTCTGCGCGGCCGCCGCCGGCGTCGCGCTCTGCTGCGCCTGCCGCTCGGCGTCCGAGCCGCAGGCGGCCAGCGCCAGCGCGCCGATCACCAGCGCCGTTACGCCTACAATCGCCCAATTCAGACGTGTCAGAAGTGGTTTCATTGGCTCACCGTATCGCGATGCGGGCCGATGGGGGCCCTAGCCCGACGACACCGCCCAGGCTCGAATGAGGGTATGCGCGATCGCCATGGGGCCCGGAAGCGAGAGCGCCCCGCCGCGCGCGGGCTCGCCAACGATGCTCGCCGGCGGGCCCGCTAGCGCTTCCATGATTTCGTCGCGGGTGAACCACTGCACGTCGTCCATCTCGAACTCGTCCATATCAATGGCCGAGGTCTCGGCGTCGGCGTGGCAGCCGATCATCAGCGACGCGGGGAAGGGCCAGGGCTGCGACGAGTGATAGCGGATGGCTCGCACTTCGATGCCGGCCTCCTCGCGGACCTCGCGGCGTACGGCGTCCTCGATCGATTCGCCATGGTCGATGAATCCGGCCAGCGCGGAGAACATCCCCGCGGGCCAGCTCGCCTGTCGTCCCAACAAGCATCGCCGTCCGTCGTTGACGACCGTGATCACGACTGGATCGGTTCTTGGAAAATGTTCGGCTGAACACTCGACGCACTTGCGCGAGATGCCGCCCTGGACGGGCGCGCTGCGCGCGCCGCAGACGGCGCAGTGGCGATTGCGCGAATGCCAGTCGATCAGCGAGCGGGCCTGGGCGGCGATCCCGGCGTCGTCGGCGTCGAGCCTGACGGAGGCTTCGCGTAGGTCGGCGAAGGCGGCGCCATCATTGAGGTCCAGCGCGGCCAGTGGGTCGGCGGCGCCCGAGACGTTGATCGCGAAGCGGGCCGCGCCGCTCTCGGCGTCGACGCCGAGCAGCACCGGGAAGCTCTCGGGGTCGGCGTCTTCGAGGTCGCTGACGGGCGCCCAGGCGAGTCGCAGCGTGCCGGCGTCGTCGACGATCGGCACGCCAAGCCGATACAGCGGGAGCAGGCGAGTGGAATCGTCCGCGAGACGGCTGCGAATCCAGTCCTCGTCGCGGCGCTGAGCGGCGACTCGATCGAGCGGGTTGCCGGCGAAGGTGTTGCGCTGCTCGGGCATTGGGTGACCCCTTGAGCTAATCGGTGAGCTAATCAGTGAGCTATCCGCCGCCGATCGCGAACCGGGTCGCGGCGGGTTCGCGCGGCAGGCCGGGCATGGTCATGATCTCGCCGGAGATGATCACGACGAAGCCCGCCCCGGCGGCGGGCCGCACCTCGCGGATCGTGAACTCGTGATTGCTCGGACGGCCGAGCAGGGCGGGATCGTCGGAGAGCGAATACTGCGTCTTGGCCATGCAGATCGGCCAGGCCTCCATGCCGAGGCGCCGGGCGCGGCGGAGCGTCAGCTCGGCGCGGCGCAGGTAGACGACCGAGCCCGCGCCGTAGACCTCGCGGGCGACCTTCTCGATTTTTTCGTGGAGCGGATCGTCGAGTTCATAGAGCGGCTGGAGCTGCGAGTCGCCGGCGTCGAGCGCGGCGTGGACCGTCTCGGCCAGCTCGGCGCAGGCCGCCGCGCCGCCGCCGTAGGGGTCGGCCTCCGCCGCGCGGACGTTGCGCGCGCGGCAGTGCGCGAGCACCGCGTCGAGCTCCGCCCGGGTATCGCTGGGGAAGCGGTTGACGGCGACGACGGGGCTGACGCCGTGGCGCTCGACGTTGTCGATGTGCGCGTCGAGGTTGACGAGGCCGGCCTCGAGCGCGGCGACATCCTCGACCTCCAGCTCGCGCGGGCCGCGCCCGCCGTGACGCTTGATCGCGCGCGCGGTGGCGACGATCACCGCGACCTGCGGCTCGAAGCCGCCGACGCGGCTGACGACGTTGAAGAACTTCTCGGCGCCGAGGTCGGAGCCGAAGCCGGCCTCGGTGACCGTGATGTCGCTGGTCGCCAACGCGGCGCGGGTGGCGGCGATGCTGTTGCAGCCGAGCGCGATGTTGGCGAAGGGGCCGCCGTGGACGAAGGCCGGGCCGCCGTCGAGCGTCTGGACCAGGTTGGGCCGAATCGCCTGCTGGAGCAGCACCGCCATCGCGCCGTCGACCTCGAGGTCGCGGCAGTGCACGGGCTGGATCTCCCTCGTGTAGCCGACGATCACGTCGCCGAGACGGCGATGCAGGTCCTCGAGGTCGGAGGCGACCGAGAGGATCGCCATCACCTCGGAGGCGGGCGTGATGTCGAACGACTCCTCGCGGGGAATGCCGTCGGTCTGGCCGCCCAGACCGATCACCGCGCCGCGCAGGGCGCGGTCGTTCATGTCGATGCAGCGATGCCAGGCGATTCGGCGCGGGTCGATCTGGTGCGGGTTGCCGTGGAAGATCGAGTTGTCGATCGCGGCGGCGAGCAGGTTGTTGGCGGCGGTCACGGCGTGCAGGTCGCCGGTGAAGTGCAGGTTGATGTCGTCGGACGGCTCGATGATCGAGAGCCCTCCGCCGGTCCCGCCGCCCTTGATCCCGAAGACGGGCCCCATCGAGGGCTCGCGCAAGGCGACGGTCGCGCGCGCGCCGCCGGCGCGCATCGCCTGGGTCAGCCCGATCGCGGTGGTCGTCTTGCCCTCGCCCGCGGTGGTCGGGGTCATGCCCGTCACGAGCACCAGTTTGCCCTGCGGTGCGTCGCCGAGCTTGGCCAGCGCGTCGACCGTCAGCTTGGCCTTCGATTGCCCGTAGAGTTCGAGTTGGTCTTCGGCCAGGCCGAGCTCCGCCGCCACGTCCACGATCCGCCGCATTCCGTCACCCCTCTGCCCGGCGCGTCAGGCCGTGATCTTGCCCTGCGGCGCTTAATCTACCCCACGCTCAACGCTCCACCGTGACCTTCACATCGGTGATCTTGCGGGAGTTGACGATCAGGGCGATGTTCCAGTCGCCGGGCTGGGAGATGCTGAGCGGGATCGCGGCGACATCCCAGGGCGGGATGAGATCCTCGAAGCGGTAATCCTGGACCTCGAAGTAGGAGCGGCCGCCGACGTCCAGCTCGAAGCGCACGATCACATGGTCGGCCTCGGTCGGCGTGGCGAGGTCGAGGCGCACCCAGAACCGTTCGTCGACCGTTAGGTTGCGTTCGAGCGGGACGAGCACGCCCTTGTCGGGGTCCTGCAGGTCGAGCCCCAGCGCTGCCTCGGCGCTGTGACCGGCGCCCCAGGTTGAACAGCCCGACAGTGCGAGTGCGGCGAGACATAGAATCAGCAGAACACCCGCAGGCGAGTACGTTGCGCCAAACGCGGTGAAGATTCGGTAAATCGATGACACAATTCGACGATACTCGCACGGCGCCGAACAATGATGTGGCGGTGTCGGTCGATGGCGTCTACAAGCTGTTCGGGGATGAGGAATACGAGGCGCTGAAACAGGCCCGAGCGGGGCTCTCGAAGGACGAGATCCAGTCGGAGACGGGCGCGGTGTTGGCGCTCCGTGACGTCAGCTTCAAGGTCGCGCGCGGTGAGATTTTCGTGGTGATGGGTCTGTCCGGTTGCGGCAAGTCGACGCTGGTGCGTTGCATCAACCGGCTGATCGAGCCGACCGTCGGCGAGGTCTGGATCGACGGCCGGGAGATGATGCGGCTGAGCGACGAGGACCTGCGCGAGGTGCGCCGCACGGAGATCGCGATGGTCTTCCAGCACTACGGTCTGATGCCGCACCGCAACGTGCTCGAGAATGTCGGTTGGGGGCTGGAAGTGAACGGCGTGGCGGACCACGAGCGGCGCGATCGCTCGGTGCAGGCACTCGCCGCGGTCGGCCTGGCCGAGTGGGCGGGCAGCATGCCGGAGCAGCTCAGCGGCGGGATGAAGCAGCGGGTCGGCCTGGCCCGCGCGCTGGCGCTCGATGCGCCGGTACTGCTGATGGACGAGCCGTTCTCGGCGCTCGACCCGGTGATCCGGCGCGACCTGCAGGACGAGCTGATCAGCCTGCAGCAGGAGCTGCACAAGACGATCATCTTCATCACGCACGACCTCAGCGAGGCCGTGCGGGTCGGCGACCGGATCGCGATCATGCGTGACGGTGGGGTGGTGCAGGAGGGCACGCCGCGCGATGTGGTGCTGAACCCGTCCGACGACTTCGTCAGCGACTTCACCAAAGACGTGCGGCTCAACTCGATGCTGACCGCGAGCGCGGTGATGCAGCCGCCGGCCCGCGTGGAGCGCTCGGATGTGCACGCGTCGGTGGCGCTGGAGCGACTGGTCCGCGAGCACGGCGACGATCTGGTCGTCGTCGACGAGGCTGGGCGCTATCGCGGTGCTGCGCGGCTCTCGCAGCTCGAGGCCGCGGTGCGCGGCAGTGACGGTGCACTCTCCGACCTGACGCTGTATTCCACGCAGGCGGTCAGCCAGGACGCCGTGCTGGACGATCTCGTACCGATCGGCCTCGGCGCCGACCGTTCGCTGCCCGTCGTTGATGACGACGGGGTGCTTGTCGGTGAGGTCCCCCTGGTGCGACTGGCGGAAGCGATCACCGCCAACGACGCCCACTCGATGGCGACTCCCGCGGCCGTCCGGTGAGCACGGTCCGGCCCCAAGTGGCCGCGGCGGTGGATCGGCTGTACGCCGCAAACCGCGGCATTCCGGGCTGGGGGCGGTTGCCCGGTTGGATGCGCTGGACCGCGCTGCTCGCGCTGCTCGCCGTGGCCCTGAGGGTCGCCGCGCCCGACGCGACCGACGAGTTCCCGGTCAATATCGGCCGCGATGTCGGCCTCGTGATCGACAACACGGTCGACTGGATGAAGGTCAACCTGGGCTTCATCTTCACCACGATCCGGGACGTGCTGCTGACGATCCTCGTCTGGATCGAGGACGCGCTGCTGTGGTTGCCGTGGCCGGCGTTCGTCGCGGGGGTTTCGGTCGCGAGCTGGCGCACCTCGGGTGGGGGACTGGGGATCGGCTCCGCGGGGGCGCTGAGCCTGCTGGCCGCGTTCGGCCTGTGGGACAGCACGATGGAAACGGTCGCGCTGATCGTCGTCACGGTCACGCTGTCGATCGCGATCGCGATCCCGCTCGGCATCTGGGCCTCGCAGAGCGACCGGCTGGACCGGCTGATCCGGCCGGTGCTTGACGCGATGCAGACGATGCCGAGTTTCGTCTACCTCGTCCCGGCGATCTCGTTCTTCAGCCTGGGCAACGTGCCGGCGGTGATCGCGACGCTGATCTACGCGATCCCTCCGGCCGTGCGACTGACCAACCTGGGCATCCGGCAGCTACCGGCGGAGACGATCGAGGCCGCCGAGTCGTTCGGCGCGACGCCTGTCCAGCTGCTGCTCAAGGTCAAGGTGCCGCTGGCGATCCCGACGATCATGGCAGGGGTGAACCAGACCACGCTGATGGCGCTGGCTATGGTGGTGATCGCGTCGCTGGTGGGCGCCGGCGGGCTGGGCGAGGATGTCAACCGCGCGCTCGGGCGGATCGAGCCGGGCAACGCGTTCCTCGCCGGGCTCGGGATCGTCTTCCTGGCGATCATTATCGACCGCATCACCCAGTCATTAGCGGCGCGGCGGCAGGCCGGTAGCGAGGAGGACATCCCACCTGTCAGACTGTAGGCACAGAGCGCAGAAGGAATGCGAGGATTGTATGATGACGCTAGTCGGCGAGCTGCTACGACGATCGAAGGTCTGGTTGGTTGGGGGAGTGATCGGCCTCACTGTCCTGCTGGGCGCAGCCGCTTGCGGCGGCGAAGAGGCCAAGGAACCGATCGTCTTCTCCGACCTGAACTGGCTCTCGGCGGAGGTCCAGACGCGGATCGTGGCTTACATCGTCGAGCATGGCTACGAGTACCCGACCGAACTGATCGCCGGCGACTCGATCTCGCTCTGGCAGGGCCTGATCAACGACGACACGCAGGTGACGATGGAGATCTGGCCGACGCAGCAGACCCACATCGATGAGCTCGAACCGGGCGTGATTGAACTGCTCGGCGACAGCCTGGACGAGAACTGGGAGGGCTGGGTCATCCCGCAGTACGTCAAGGATGCGAATCCCGGGCTCGTCTCCGTCACCGACCTGGCCGACTACCAGGACCTGTTCGTGACGGCCGACTCGCACGGCAAGGCGCGCTTGGTGGGCTGTATCGCCGGCTGGATTTGCGAGGAGACCAACGCCAACAAAATCGTCGCCTACGGCCTTGAAGACGCGGTCGACCTGGTCGACCCGGGCAGCGGCGCAGCGCTGTTCGCCGACCTCGAAGCCGCCTACGCGCGCGGCGAGCCGTGGCTCGGCTACATGTGGGGTCCGACGAAGCCGACCGCGACGCTCGACCTCTACCGCCTGGAGGAGCCCGAGTGGACCCGGGAATGCTGGGATGGCGATCAGGGCTGCGCGTATCCGAGTTCCGAGGTGCGGATCGCGGTCAATTCGAGCCTGGTCGATCGCGCGCCCGATGTGATCACGTTCCTACGCGCCTGGGACTACTCAGCCGCCCAACAGGTCGCCACCGAGATCTGGATGGGCGAGAACAACGAGTCACCCGAGGCGGGCGCGCTCTGGTACCTGCGTACCCAACGCGATGTCTGGAGCAAGTTCGTCACCCCGGAGGCAGCCGAGCGGATCGACGCCGCCCTGGCCGAGGAGAGCTAGCAGGCTGCTGAAAAAGGCCGCCTGTTGGCGCTCGCCTCTCTCCCCCCGCATCGCGGGGGGAGATGCCGAAGCCTGCCCCTGCGCAGGCAGGGGGCAGAGGGGGGCCCGTAGCCCCGACGCAACGGCGTGGCCCATCTGGTCCGGCACGGCCGGGCCCCCCTCTGTCCCTACGGGACATCTCCCCCCGCTTCGCGGGGGGAGAGAAGCAGCGGACGCGTTGACTCTTTCAGCAGCCTGCCAGTTTCTAGCCGGGTTGTTCTGGCCGTCAGGCGTCTCCACCAACAGTTCGGGGACCGCGTGACACGCCTCGCTGCTCTAGATGCTCCCGTGGTGGCTCTTGGCGATCGGCACGTTGCACTCAGGCTCGTTCTCGATGCAGCTCTGCGGCGGCTGAGACCTGACCCCAGCGGGTCCATTCATGCGGCGGCGCTACTGGTCACGCCTCGTCCGCCTGGGCCTGTGCGCGACCCAGTGGTGGTAGCTTCGCCCTGACTTCGCCCTGACTTCGCCCTGCCACCGACATCTACAGGAGCCCGCATGGTCCGCCTCTCCGACCTCCACCCCGAAGAAGCGGAGCATCTGAGGAGCTGGCCGCATACTCAGATCGAGCCGGGCGAGTGGATTACGCCCAGGCCGTTAACCGAGTCGACGATCGCTCTGATCACCACCGCGGGCCTGCATCGCCGCGACGACGTACCGTTCGCGTCGGGCGCGGTGGACTATCGGATCATCCCCGGCGACGTTGACTTCGCGGATGTCATCTCTACGCATCTGAGCTCCAACTGGGATCGCGCGGCGCTCGCGCAGGATTTGAACGTGGTGCTGCCGATCGAGCGCCTCCGGGAGTTGGCTGAGGCGGGCGAGATCGGCGGCGTCGCAGGCTGGCACTACTCGTTCATGGGCGGGGTCCCGCGCGCCGAGCGGCTGGAGCCGTACGCCCGCGAGGTGGCGCGCCTGCTCAAGCGCGATGGCGTCGACGCCGCCGTGCTGATACCCGTTTGACCGGCCTGCACGCGCGCCGTCGGCGCGCTCGGCCACTTCATCGAGCGTGAAGGCGTGGCCACGACCAGCATCTCGCTGGTCCGCGAGCACAGCGAGTACATGAAGCCGCCGCGCGCGCTGTGGGTGCCGTTCTACCTCGGCCGCCCGTTCGGCGTGCCCGACGACCCCGACTTCCAGCGCGACGTGCTGCGCGCCGCGCTCGACCTGCTGCCGACGCTGACCGAGCACGGGATCGTCGACTATCCAGTCGAGGCGCCGGACGATTCGTTCTCCCACACCTGGGCCTGCCCGGTGTCGTTCGAGGCGTCGGATGCCGACTCGCTCGGCGCCCGCCTGCGCGGCGAGACGCAGCGGCTCGCGCCCTGGTGGCGCGAGACGCACCGGGCTCGCGGCCGCACCCTGGTGGGCGCCAGCGCGCCGCTGCCCGGCGGACCAGCCCGCGAAGTGACCGTGCCGCAGCACGTCGACACGCTGGCCGCCGTGCTTGTGGATGTCGCGGAGGGCGCGCCGCTCGACACGCCGCCTGTGATCGAGCAGCCGGCCGGCGCGAACCCCGCCGAAGCGGCAACTGAGATCGCCTGGTCGCATCCGATGCCCTTCCTGCTGCGTCACCTCGTGCAGGACTTGCGCTGCTTCTATCAGGAGGCGGCGGCGGGGCAGCCGGGCGCGCGGGCGCCGTCGCATCGCGCATTGAACGAATGGATCTTCGGCGAAACGGTGCTCGGCGAGGCGATCATCGAGATGGGCCGCCGACTCACCGAGGCCGGCGACCCACGCCTGCGCGCGCTGCGCTTCTGGTCGATCCCCGAGGGCTTCTGGCCCGACGGCGATGCGGTCGTCGCCCCCGCGCCAGGGACCGATCCGATGGCACTCGCCGACCAGGCCAACAAGCTGTTCGCACCGCGCTGACCGGCCCTGGTAGAGGCGTTGGTGAGGGCGGCGACCGACTAACTTGCGGACGAATGCACCGGTGAGGATCAGCCCCCATGACTCAGCGAACCGACGCCTACCCCGAGCTTGACCGCGACCTGCGCTTCTTTCCGCTCGGCGTCGAGCAGCCGCGGCAGCTCAGCACCGAGCAGATTCAGCAGTACAACGACAAGGGCTACATCTTCCCGATCGACATCTTCTCGAAGTCCGAGATCGAAGTGATCCGCGGCTACTTCGACGATCTGCTGCCCAAGGCGATGGCAGCCGGCTGGAACAGCTACGAGCTGACCAACTGGCACAAGCACTGCCGCGGCGTCTGGGATGTCGTCACCGACAGCCGGATCATCGACGTCATGGAGGACATGCTGGGCGAGACGGTGATCCTGCGCCACAGCCATCTGTTCGCCAAGCTGCCCGGCGACGGCATGCGCGTCAGCTGGCACCAGGACGCGTCGTACTGGCCGCTGTCGCCCAGCAAGGTCGTCTCCGCCTGGCTGGCGCTTGACGATGTCGACCTGGGCAACGGCGCGATGCAGGTGATCCCCGGCTCGCACCACAACGCGCAGGTCGCCTTCCAGGACAGCGCGGCCGACGAGCACAACGTGCTCAACCAGACCGTGTCCAATCCTGAGGACTACGGCGACCCGCCGGTCGCGCTGGAGCTGCGCGCCGGCCAGATTTCGCTGCACAGCGACTGGATGCTGCACGGCTCCGAGCCCAACGAATCGAACCGCCGTCGCTGCGGCCTGGCGATGCGCTACCTCTCATCCGATGTGCGCGCCTACAACGGCTGGAACGCTCACTCGATCGTCTGCCGCGGCTCCGAGCCGACCGGTCACTGGGCCAATCACCCGCGCCCCGACGGTGAGCTGATCCCCGTCAAAAGCGCCGAATAAGCGGCCGCATCGCAAGGTCTGAATAACTCTCCCCCCGCCGCGCGGGGGGAGATGTCACGGAGTGACAGAGGGGGGCTCTCACGCGCCGAAACGGGTCGCCCCCCTCTGCCTTCGGCATCTCCCCCCCGCTTCGCGAGGGAGAGGGGATCCGACTTGTCTAGGGGATTCCCAAGCTCGCCCACCAACGCTCTGCATTCTGCGCACGCTTCATGACCGTGAGTCTACGAACGCCGACCCCACACCGACATACACTCCCTGAATGGCGACGACATCACGGGCCAAGGCGAGGCGCGCAGCGCGGGCCGCGCAGCGTGCGGCACAGACCGACCCCGACCGGGCGAACAACCGCGTGCTCGCGCGCAACCGCCGCGCAACCTGGCAATACGAGATCATGCAGCGGATCGAGGCCGGGATCGAGCTGCGCGGCAGCGAGATCAAGTCGCTGCGCCTGGGCCGCGGCTCGATCGCCGAGGCATACTGCCGCCCGCGCGACGGCCAGCTGTGGCTGATCGGCGCGCACATCGCGCGCTACGAGCCGGCCGGCGAGCAGAACCACGAGCTCACCCGCGACCGTCGGCTGCTGGTCCACCGCCGTGAAATCCACCAGCTGGAGGCGGCCTTCGAGCAGCGCCGGCTGACGCTGGTGCCGCTGCGGCTGTACCTGAAACACGGCCTCGTGAAGCTGGAGATCGGCGTGGCTCGCGGCAAGCGCGAGCACGAGAAGCGCCAGCGCATTCGCGAGCGCGAGACCAACCGCGAAATCGCCCGCGCCCTGCGCCAAAACAACATCTGACCGCGCTAGCCTCGCGATCCATCCCCCCGCAGTGAACGGATTCGCGAAATGCAGCGCGCTGACCTCGAAGCGATCTCTGATGCCGCCGGGGTGCCGGCGACGACCACCCCGATCGAGTTCACGGGGCCCGACGATCCGACCTACCCCTCGCCGCTGCGGCTCGGCGAGGGCACGGCGGCGCTGCTCGCCAACGTCGCCGGCGCGGTCAGCGAGATCACGGCCGCGACCGGCGGGACTTCGCAGTCGGCGCAGATCGATATCGGCCACGCGCTCGTCTCGATCTCCAGCATGTGGGTGCTGCGGGTCAACGGCGTGCTCGCGGGCGAGGCGCTGGCCGACGACATGGCGCCCGGCCAGGGCATCTTCCCGACCCGCGACGGCCGGCATCTCTATCTGCTCAGCGGCTTCGCGCACATCGTCGAGCGGACGCTCGAGGCGATCGGCTGCCATGACCTGACGCGCCTCGCCGAGCACGTCGCGGAGCGCGACTCCGCCGATCTCGAGGCGGCGCTGGTCGAGGCGCAGCTGACCGGCGTCGTCATGCGCGACACGCAGCAGTGGGCAGCCCACCCACAGGGGCGGCTGCTCGCGGAGTCGCCGGCGGTGCGGATCGAGCGGATCGGGGACGCCCCGCCCACGCCGTTGCCGGAGGGCGCGCAACCGCTCGCGGGGCTGCGCGTGCTCGATTCGACGCGGGTGCTGGCGGGGCCGACGATCTCACGCACGCTCGCCGGTCTCGGCGCCGATGTCCTGCATGTCGGCTCGCCGAACGTGCCCGACATGCAGTCCGCGCAGGCCGACACGGGCCACGGCAAGCGTCGCGCGTTCGTCGATCTGGAGACGCCCGACGGTGTGGAGGCGATGTGGAACCTGATCGAGGGCGCCGACGTGTTCTCGCAGTCGTACCGCGCGGAGAGTCTGGCGCGCCGCGGGCTGGGCCTCGACGCGGTGGCGGCGCGGCGGCCGGGCATCATCTATGTCTCCGAGAACGCCTACGGCCAATCGGGGCCGTGGCGCGAGAAGCGCGGCTTCGACGGCAACGTGCAGGCGGCCAGTGGAATCGCATCGCTGCACCAGCGGCCCGGCCAGTTCGCGCCGGTGGGCCCGGCGATGGCGATGAACGACTACTGCACGGGCTATTGGGGCGCGTACGGCGTGCTGGAGGCGCTCAAGCGCCGCGCGATCGAGGGCGGCTCGTGGCACGTGACGGTCTCGCTCGGCCAGACCGCGGCCTGGTTCCTGCGCATGGGCACGCCGCACGAAATCGGTGCGGATCATCCGGCGCGCGATCCGCAGATCGGCTATCGGCTGGCGGCGCAACACTCGGAGGATGTCGATTCGGACTACGGGACGCTGACGCGTCTGAAGTTCCCGATCAGCTTTTCCGACACCGAGCCCGCCTGGTCGCGCACCGTCAAGCCCGGCGCCCACGCCCCGGAATGGCTGCCGCGTTAGGCCGTGCTCGCCGCTAGGAATCCTCTGAACAAGTCGGACCCAATCTCCCCCCGCTCTGCGGGGGGAGAGTTATTCAGAGCGCTCCTCGGTGTCGCCCCGCCGGCCCGACGAGCCGCTCGCCAGCGTGGATCTGAACGCGAGCTGTGCAACGCTTGAGCACGCGCGCGATGCCAGGTCCGGGCGCGCAATGCTCAGACTCGGATAGGATGACGACGCGCAACGATGCGCAGAGACACAACCTGGGGACGAAAGGGATCGACAGCGGCCGACTGATCTGTGGCTGCGCGCCGAGGTGGCGTCCCTCGCTAATCCGCGCCAACCTTTCCTTAACTGGCGAAACCAAGGAATTCGCTCTCGCCGCCTAAGCGCGGCGACGTCGCCTCCCGTCCGCCGCCGAACCGGTGGGAGTGCGGCGCCATCAGTTTGGCTGCTCGCCGCGGGATGACGGGACCGCAGCGCTAAGACCATTCCGGATCACCTGGTCGTCACGGTAGGCCGACGCGCCGGCGACTGGGGACAATACAAGCGACGGCTACGCGCGTAGAGGCTGCGGGGAGCGACCGACTGGACGGGGAGTTCGATTCTCCCCCGTCTCCACCACCACACCATCCGCACGGGTCCGGCGCGCCGCCGGACCCCGGGAGCGCAGCGATGGCCGACCCTGCTCCGCTCGTGCTGCCGGCCGGGGTGCTGCCGCCCGAGCGGCCGGCCCCGCCGCCCTCCGGCGCGCCGTTCGATCGCCGCTTCTTCGAGTCCGTCCTGCCCGGCGCGGTCCGCGCCTACTGCACGCAGGTCGCCTGCACGATCCCGCTCGTGCAGCTGTTCACCTCCGACGGCGCGCGCCACTACATCCGCGCGATCTCGGCCGTGTCCGACAGCTGGGTGGCGCTGCATACCCAGGCCGAGCGGAACGAGCAGCCGATCCAGGTCTTCATCCCCTACCCGGCGATCATGCGGGTCGAGATTCATCCCGATCTGAGCCCCGAGCTGCGACGCTTCGGCTTCCTCACCGCGACCTCCGAGCTGAGCCCGCACGAGCTGGCCGCAGCGGCGCAGGCGGCCGCCGCGGACACTGCTACGCACGGCTGAACTATTCGCCAACTCGCGGATGACTCTATCGACACACTTGGGTAGAATTCTTCAATCGGTCGCGGGCGTGTGATCCACGCCAGCCGCGGCATACCCAGCGGGCGACAGCCCAACAGGAGGATCAGACCCATGCAAGAGCGAAACTACTGGAGTCGGATGCGACGGCGTCGCGTCTCACGCCGCACCCTGCTGGGCGCGTCCGCACGCGCCGGCGTCGGCGCAGCCGGGCTCGCCCTGGTCGGCTGTGGCGACGACGACGATGGCGAGCAGCAGGCCGCCGCACAGCGCCAACAGGCGCAGCAGCCACAACAGCAGCAGGCGATGGCCGAGCAGCAGGCCGAGCAGGCCGAGCAGCAGCAGGCGATGGACGAGCAACAGGAGCAGCAGCAGCAGGCGGTCAGCGCCGCGCCCTCCAACCTGATCGTCGGCGGCACCCGCACCGCGCCGTTCGTGGGCCCCTACTCGGGCGACCCGCCCACGCTCGACCCCTACGAGAACCTCACCTACCGCTCGCAGATCCCGTCCGCCTTCCACTACTCGAAGCTGATCCAGGCGGTCAGCGGCGCCGAGGGCGTCGACCCGATCAACACCGCCGAGTACGAGGGCGACCTGGCCGGCCTGCCCGAAATCCCCGACCCTGTCACCTATATCTTCACCGTGCGCGAGGACGCGAACTGGCACGATGTCGACCCGCTCAACGGGCGCGCGCTGACGATGGATGACATCCAGCAGACGCACGACCGCTTCAAGGAGATCTCGGCCAACTCGGCGGGCTGGGACAACGTGGTCGAGAACTTCGCGATCGGCGAGGACCGCTCGATCACCTTCAAGCTGCACCGTCCGCACGCGCCCTTCCTGACGCTGGCCGGCTCTTCGCAGCACATGTGGATCATCCCGCCCGAGATCGTCGACGACGGCACCGTCGCCGAGCGACCGGTCGGCTCCGGTCCCTGGATTTTCGAGAGCTTCGAGCCCGGCGTGGCGCTGAAGTGGCGGCACAACCGCGACAACTGGCACCGCAACGCCGACTTCCCGGCCGTCGCGCAGAACATGCCGCTGCTGGACGGGATCATCGCCACCATGAACGGCGACACCAATGTGCTGATCCCGGCGCTCGGTGAAGGCGCGCTGGACTACTCACAGCTCTCGCCCGCGATCTACAAACAGGCCGTCGAGGCCGCCCCGCAGATCGAGGACGACGGCTACGTGTTCACGCTCAACACGGTGCCCGGCGGGTTCTACTTCAACTTCTCGATCCCGCCCTGGAACGACACGCGGGTGCGCCAGGCGCTCTCGCTGGCGATGGACCGCGACGGCGTGCTGGCGGCGACCGACGACACCGGGCGCGGCGGCTGGCACTCCGGCATCTCACAGCTGCCGCCCTACTGGCTGGACCCCAGGGACCTCAACAAGTTCGGTGAGACCTTCGAGGGCGAGCCTTCGGGCACGCTGTTCCACCGCAACATCGCCGAGTCGCGCAAGCTGCTCGACGCGGCCGGCTTCCCCGAGGGCATCTCGGCGACGCTGCACGGCACTGCCGACTACGGCGCGACCGTGGTCAACTTCTACGAGGCCTGCGCCTCGACCGCCGCCGAGGCCGGCTTCCAGTTCGAGTTCTTCTTCAAGGAGTACGCCGCCTACATCGCCTCGATCTTCCGCGGCAACTTCCCCGACGGCTGGGACGGCGAATCCAGCCACCTCGCGATCGGCCCGCTGTACGGCGGCGCGACGGACCCCGAGGACCTCTTCGCGGCCTGCTACGCGCGCAGCTCCGGGCGCCACAACTGGGGCTCCTCCGGCCGCGTCGCCGAGGACTCCGTGACCGCGCTCGACACCGGCGGCAACGCCGCGCTCTGGAGCCACCCCAACGCCGTCTCCGGCGGCGGGCCCGAGACCGACGAGCGGCTGCACACGATGTTCGACGAGCAGAAGGCGCTCCTCGACCTCGAGGAGCGAATCGAATACATCAACGACATCCAGCGCTACATGGCGACCAAGATGTACCTCGTGCCCTACCCCGCGGCGCCCGGCGTCTACGCCTTCAACCCCTGGATGAAGCAGGTCGACGTCAACACCGGCGCGGTGATCGAAAACGCCTCGCAGCGGATGTGGCCGAAGGCCACCTACGCCTGGGGCGGGGCCAGCGAGTTCAGCTTCATGATCGACCCGGAGATCAAGGACCAGCACACCTAGACCGCCATTCAGCTACACAGGCGTGAGCGGCAGGACGCCGGGCGTCCTCCCGCTCACGCACGACCGCAGCGGCGTCGCGCAGGCTCACGCCGAGCGCGCCCCGCGTCGTGAAGCAGAAAAACCGGTAGGCGACCGTGCGCCAGTACATCTTCCGACGCGTCCTGCTGATCATCCCGACGCTGATCGGCGTCACGATCATCGTCTCGCTGCTCGCCGAGCTGCTGCCCGGCGACTTCATCGACATCATGCTCGCCGACCACGTCGCGCAGGGCGAGGACCGCGAGGCGATCCGCGCCAAGTGGGAAGCAGACCTCGGCTGGAACGACCCCTGGGTCGTGCAGTACGGCAACTGGCTCTGGCGCGCGGTGCAGGGCGACCTCGGTACCTCGCTGATCGGTAGCTTCAACACCGTCGTCGAGGAGATTCAGACGCGCATCCCGGTGACGCTTGAACTGGGCCTGCTGGCCCTGCTGGTCGGCGTCATGATCGCGCTGCCGGTCGGGATCATCGCGGCGGTGCGGCAGGATACGTGGACCGACTACCTGTTTCGCGGCACCGCGATCCTGGCGCTCTCGATTCCCGGCTTCTGGCTCGCCGTGCTGATGATTCGCGTGATCTTCCCCCAGCTCGGCTTACCCCCGCTGCCGCTGGTCTATCAGGATCCGACCGAGAGTCTGGCCGAGAACCTGCGCCAGATGTACATCCCGGCGATCATCCTGGGGGTCGGCCTGGCCGGACCCGTGATGCGCCTGACCCGCGGCGAGATGCTGGAGGTGCTGCGCCAGGACTACGTACGCACCGCGCGCGCCAAGGGCCTCCAGGAGCAGTCCGTGATCGTGCGCCACGCGATGCGCAACGCGCTGATCCCGGTGCTCACGCTGATCGGCCTCTCGGCCTCGATCCTGATCGGCGGATCGGTGATCATGGAATCGATCTTCAGCCTGCCGGGCATGGGCTTCCGCATGCTGCGGGCGCTCAAAGACCGTGACATTCCGGTGATCATGGGAATCATGGTCGTGATCGCGTTCGTCGTGATCGTCGCCAACCTGCTGATCGACATCGCCTACTCACTGGTCGACCCGCGGATTCGCTACAACTAGCCGGCGCCGCAAGTGGCGGTCCGCAACGGAAGGCTGCGCAGCGATGGCTGAGACGCGCGGGACCGGGTCCCTCATCGTCGACGAACAGCGTGATATCGGCGGCTGGCTGCGCGACCAGACGCAGCTGCTGGTCGATCGCTCCCTGTCCAGCCCGCTCGGTTTCCTGGCCGCCGTTGCCACGTTGATCCTGGCCGGCTCGATCGGCTTCCTCGTCGCCGTCGTCGTGATGCCCTGGTGGATGCTCCGGCGGCGCAAGTATCTCGGCGCCTTCGGCGCGACGATCCTGTTCGTCTGTGTGCTCGTCGCCGCGATCGCGCCGCTGCTGCAGACCGTCGAGCAGGACCCGGACGCCGTGCGCGTCGCCCCCTACATCAAGGCCAGCTTCAGCGAGCGCTTCACGGCGCCCAACGCCGAGCACGTGATGGGCACCGATAATCAGGGCCGCGACATCGTGACCCGGATCATCTACGGCTCCGAGGTCACCGTGCTGGTCGGCTTCGGCTCGGTGATCGCGACCGCGGTGCTCTCCACCATGATCGGAGTGGTCTCCGGCTATTTCGCCGGCGTCGGCATGTCCTGGTCGATGCGCGGGCCGCGCCGTTTGATCGGCTTACCGACGCCGTTCTGGTGGTTTGCATGTCTGCCGTTCGCCGCCGCGGTGTTCGCCGTGCAGCTGCTCTTCAAGCTCGCCGACCTCGCCACGCTCAACCTGTTCAGCGAGCGAATCGAAGATCTCAGCGATCATCTGCTCGGCCGCCTGCCCAGCCGCGCCGGGCCGCTGCCCGATGTCGACCTGGTCATCCAGCGCGTCATTGACGTCTGGAACTCCTTCCCCGCGATCTTCCTGATCCTCGGCATCCTGGCGGTGCTGGGCAGCGGCGGCGACGGATTCTTCGGCTTGGGGGTCGGTCCCGACATCGGACCGCAAGCTCAGATCGGCGACGAGTGGTTCTGGCAGGTCTTCCCGCGCACCACGATCGTGATCCTGACTGTGGCGATCGTGCTGGCGGCGGGCAACTCGCGAATCGTGCGCGGCGCGGTGCTCGCGACCCGCGCGGCGGCCTACGTCGAGGCCGCGCGCTCGCTGGGCGCCTCCAACGTGCGGATCATGGTCGCCCACATCATGCCCAACATCATGGCCACGATCATCGTGCTGGCCTCGCTGAATCTCGGCGCGGCGGTGCTGATCGAGGCGGCGATCTCCTTCCTCGGCTTCGGCATCCCGCCGCCCTTCCCGACCTGGGGCCGCGACACCGGCCAGATCGCGCTGGTCTACGCCACCGAAGCGTGGTGGCTGGCCTTCTTCCCCGGCCTCGCGATCACGATCGCCGTGTTCGGCTTCAACATGATGGGCGACGCCCTGCGCGATATCCTCGACCCGCGCCTGCGCGGCACCCAGTAGCGCCGTCACACACGGAATGGGCAGCCACAAGAGCTGCCCCTCCAGAAGTGGTCGAGGTCCACACGAGGGACCTTGCGCTGGAACACAATCTCCGCGTAGGGGCAACCCTTGTGGTTGCCCTCCCCCCTGTCGGTCACGCACGCGTCAACCGCAGCGCCGGACGGCGTCCCCGCGCCGCCTGTCTGGTGGGGACTGCGACCATCCCGCCGAATCGTGGCTCAGGAGCCCCCAGGGGAGCCCCGACGGATTTGTGACCGGGTCCGCTAGCTGCGGCCGAACTCGCGGAGCAGGTCGGCGGCGGCGATCTCAACCAGCGTGGGGCGTCCGTGCGGGCACGAATGCGGGTCCGCGCAGGCCTCCAGCTGGCGCAGCAGCGCGACCATCGCCGGCGCGTCGAGCACGACCCCGCGGCGCACCGAGCCGTGGCAGGCCACCGAGGCCGCCACCCGATCGAAGCGCTGCTCGTTGGCCCGCCGCGCGTCGCCGCCGAGCTCGGCCAGCACGTCGCGCAGCCAGCGCTCGGCGCCGGCCGCCGTCAGCTCGCCGCGCGCCTCGAGCAGCCCCGGCCCGGCCGGGACCGCGCGCAGCCGCAGCGCGCGCTCGCCCCACTCGTCCAGCTCGAAGCCCAGAGCGGCCAGCGCCTCGGCCGCCTGCGACCAGACCGCCGACTCCGCCGCGTCGAGCGCCACGACCGGCGGATCGAGCAGCGGCTGGCGGGCCCGCTCGTCCGCCGCGGCCGGGCGGCCGGCGACCGCGCGCGCCGCCAGCAGCCGCTCGTAGACGACCCGCTCGTGCGCCGCGTGCTGGTCGACCAGCACCAGGCCCTGCTCGCCCTCGGCGATCACGAACGTGCGGTGCAGCTGACCAACCATCCGCAGCGGCGCCAGCCCGCGCCGCCGCGAGCGCGACGCTGAGCCCGGCAGCGGCTCAGCCGCGCCGCTCGCGGCGCTCGAGCGGAAACCCGGCGCCGGGCCGGCTGCCGCGCCCGGCAGCGCGTCCGGGCTGGCCTCTGGCGCTGTGCTCGGCGCCGCCGCCGCTGTGGCGCGCGGCAGCGCCCGGCGCGGATCCGCGGCCGGCTCGGCGGACCGCGCGGCGGCGCGCTCGATCCGACCCTGCAGCGCGTCCGCGTCCGCCGCGATCCCCGCGTCCGCGATCACGCCGTCCGCCTGCGCCGCCCACTCGAGGTCCCGGTCGGGCCGGCGCAGCCGCAGCCTCGAGCTCGAGGCCTGGCCGGCCAGGGCCGCGCGCAGCGCGCGCTGCAGCAGGCTGAACGCGCGCGCCGGCTCGCGCAGCTGCACCTCGGCCTTGGTCGGGTGCACGTTGACGTCGACCTGCTCGGCCGGCGCGCTCAGCCGCGCCACGACCAGCGGGAAGCGGCCGGCCGGCAGCCAGCCGCGGTAGGCCTCCTGCAGCGCCCAGGCCAGACTGCGGTCGCGCACCGGGCGGCCGTTGACGAACAGCCGCAGCCCCTCGCGTCCGCGCCGGCCGTCGCGCGGCGCCCCGGCCAGACCCTCGACCCGCAGCTCCGAGTCCTCGCCCGTCCACCAGATCGCCCGCTCGGCCGGCTCGTCGCCGAAGACCGACGCCCAGGCCTCGCGCAGCGCCGGCTCGGCGCCGCCGCCCTCGGCCGCTTGGGGGTCGTGACGCAGCGTCACCCGACCCTCCAGCTCGAGCCGCAGGCCGACCTCGGGACGGGCCAGCACGGCGTCGGCCGCGACCCGCGTCAGCGCCGCCCGCTCCGAGCGCGGGCCGGGCAGAAACGAGCGGCGCGCCGGCTGCTGCGCGAACAGCTCCCAGAGTTCGACGCTGGTGCCGGGGCCGCGCGCGCAGCGCTCCAGGCCCTGCAGCCGTCCGCCCCGATAGCTAATTTGCGCTCCGACGGGATCCGCGGCCGCCCGCGAGCTGGCCAGCAGCCGCCCCGCCGCGGCCGCGATCGCGGCCAGCGCCTCGCCGCGGAAGCCGTAGCCGTCGATCGACCAGAGCTGCTCGGCGCGCGACAGCTTGGAGGTCGCGTGGCGCCGGAAGGCCAGCTCCAGCTCCGCCGCGCGAATCCCCGCGCCGTCGTCGCGCACCGCCAGACGCTCCAGCCCGGCCCCCTCGAGCTCGACCGTGATCCGCCGCGCGCCGCCGTCGAGCGCGTTCTCGAGCAGCTCCTTGAGCGCCGCGGCGGGCCGCTCGACGACCTCGCCGGCCGCGATCTGGCCCGCGACCGAGGCCGACAGCTCGCGGATCCGGGCCGGCGCGTGGGCGCTGTGCCGCAGCGTGGTCATCCGCTCAGCCGCCCGCCGCCAGCCAGCTGAGCTGCTGCTGCGTCGCCGCCCGGGGGCTCGGCTGCTCGGTCGGCTGGACCGTCGGCCCCGCGGCGTCGCAGGCCAGGCGCGCCTGTTCACGCAGCGCGTAGAGCGCCGAGATCGCTTCCAGCGGGGTCAGCCCGTCGACATCGAGCGCGGCCAGCTCGTCCAGCAGCGCGGCGCCCGCGCCCCAGTCCTGATCCGGCCCCGCGCGCGCGGGCGGCGGGGCCAGCTCGAGCAGCGCCTCGGCGCCCGCCCCGCCCGACTCCAGCGCGGCCAGCAGCTCCGCGGCGCGCTCCAGCACGGGCCGCGGCAGACCGGCGATCGCGGCGACCTGCACGCCCCACGAGCGGTCCGCCGCGCCGGCCGCGACGCGGTGCAGAAAGCGCAGCCCGCCGCGTCCGTCCTCCTCGGCCGTGACCGCGGCGTTGGCGACCCGTTCGAGCGAGCCGGCCAGCGCGGTCAGCTCCTGGAAGTGCGTCGCGAACAGCGTGCGCGGGCCGCTGCGGCCGGAGACCAGCCGCTCGGCGACCGCCTGCGCGATCGCCAGGCCGTCCCAGGTGCTGGTCCCGCGCCCGACCTCGTCGAGCAGCACCAGCGAGCGCTCGCCGGCGCCGTGCAGCAGCCGCGCCGTCTCCAGCATCTCGACCAGGAAGGTCGAGCGGCCCGCGGCGAGGTCGTCGTGCGCGCCGACCCGCGCGAAGATGCGGTCGACCAGACCGATCCGCGCCGCCGCCGCGGGCACGAAGCAGCCGGCCTGGGCGAGGATCACGATCAGCGCCGCCTGCCGCAGGTAGGTGCTCTTGCCCGACATGTTCGGCCCGGTCAGCAGCAGCAGCTGCGGCGCGCCGGCGCCGGCCGCGTCCAGCTCGAGGTCGTTGGGCACGAACCCGGCCGGATCGCCGCCGGCCTCGATGATCGGATGCCGCCCGGCCTCGATCCGCAGGCCCAGTCCGGCGTCCAGCCGCGGCCGCCGCCAGTCGCGCTCGGCGGCCAGCTCGGCCAGCGCGGCCGCCGCGTCGAGCCGCGCCAGCGCCCCGGCGCAGGCCCGGATGCGGGCCGCCTCGGCCGCCAGCGCGGCGGCCAGGCGCTCCACGCAGCCGCGCTCGGCCGCGCTCAGCTCGCGCTCGGCGGCGGCCAGTTCGTCGGCCAGGGCGCGCAGCCGCGGCTCCGAGAAGCGCTCGCAGGCGCGCAGACTCTGGCGCCGCTCCCAGCCCGCCGGCACCGCGTCGGGCTGGCCGGGCTGGGCGAGCTTGCCCAGCTGACCGCGCGTGAGCTCGATGTAGTAGCCCCACGTGCGGTGATAGCCCAGCTTCAGGCCGGCGGCCCCGCTCTCGGCGCGCAGCGTCGTCTCCAGCTCGGCCAGCCGCGCGCGGCCCGCGCTGCGCCGCGCCGCCGCGGCGTCGACCGCCGCGTCAACCCCGGCGCGCAGCACGCCGCCGCCGTAGCCGGCCTCCGGCTGCTCGAGCAGCGCCGCGGCCAGCCGGCGCGCCGCCGCCGGCGCCGGCCCCAGCCGCTGCGCCAGCGCCGCCAGCGCCGCCAATGCCCCCGAGTCCGAATGTCCGCCCGCGTCGCCCGCGTCGCCCGCGTCGCCCGCGTCGCCGATCTCGGCACGGATCCGCTCGGCCAGCGCTGCGGCCGCGAGCAGACCGCGGGCCAGCGCCGCCAGCTCGGCGGGACGCGCCAGACCGGCCGCCAGCCGCCCCAGCAGCCGCTCGAGGTCGGCCGCCCCGCGCTGCGCCGCGCGGACCGCGCGGCGCAGCGCGGCGCGTTCGCGCAGCGCCGCGATCCGGTCCAGCCGGGTCTCGATCCGTTGTTGATCGAGCAGCGGGGCCAGCAGCGCGGCGCGCAGCCAGCGCCGGCCCGCCGCGCTGCCGCAGCGGTCCAGCGTCTGCAGCAGCGTGCGCGGCGCGGCCGAGCCGCGGCCGGCGCCGCCGGGCGCGTCGTCGACGATCGCCAGCGCGCGCTGCGTCGCCGCGTCCCATTGCAGCCGCGCGCCCGCCTCGAGCAGCCGCGGCGGGGCCAGGTGGGCCAGCCGGTCGGCCGTCGGCCCGTCGCCCGCCGCGCGACCGTCGGCTGCTCCCTCACCTGCCCCGTCTGCATCCGCGGGCAGCGCCGTCGCGGCCAGCTCCAGCACGCCGCCCAGCGCCGCCAGCGCGGCCGGACGCTCCTCCAGGCCGAGCGCCGCGGCCGGTTCGCGGCCCAGCTCGGCGCCCCAGCGCGCCGCCAGCGCGCGGCGCGCCTGCGCGGCGCCGAAGCCGCGCCCAGCCAGCCCAGCGTGCCGATCGCTCCCATCCTGCCCCGCGCGCCGCAGCGCCAGCCCATCGAGCTCCGCGCCGATCACGGCCCAGCGCTGCTCGCCCAGGCCGGGACCGAGCAGCAGCTCGCGCACGCCCAGCCGGGCCAGCTCGGCGGCCAGCGGCGCGGCCAGCTCGGGCAGCGCCGCGGCGCGCAGCTCCAGCGCATGACAGGCGCCGGTGCTGAGCTCCAGCGCGGCCAGACCCAGCAGCCAGGCGCCGCGGCCGGGGGCGCCGCCGCGGGCGGGCTCGCGTTGCAGCGTCAGCGCCGCGCAGGCCGAGGGCTCGCCGGCCTCCAGCAGCGCCGGCTCCAGCGCCGTGCCGGGCGAGAGCACCCGCACCACGCCGCGCCGGACCAGGCCGCGCGCCGCGCGCGGATCCTCGAGCTGCTCGCAGATCGCGACCCGGTGACCGCGCGCGACCAGCCGCGCCAGGTGCGATTCGACGTGGGCGACCGGCACGCCGGCCAACGGCGCGCGCAGGCCGCCGCCCATCGGCTTCGAGGTCAGCGTGATGCCCAGCTCGGCGGCCACGAGCTTGGCGTCGTCATCGAACGTCTCGTAGAAATCGCCCAGCCGAAAGAACAGGATCGCGTCGGGCTGACGCGCCTTCTGCTCCAGATACTGGCGCCGCATCGGCGTGCTCACGCCGCCCACCTCTCAAAGCTCCACTCCCTACGATACACGGTACCGTGTAGCATAACGCTTCGCCCCCCGGCAGGCGCACAGACAGGTTACCAATTGATTCAACCGGCTTCCGGGTCCGGCGCCGCTCCGTTCCGTCGAGCCGCGCGCTCCGAACCGCCCAACCACCGCCGCCGCAGCGCCCCGAGCGTCTGGGCCTCGCGGACAGACTGTAGCTCTGCGACGGCCTGAGAATGCCAGGCAGACACGCAGCGGTCGGACGGGCTAGGCGTCGACCGGGGTCAGCAGTGCGAGGAAGCGATCTTCGACGCGCACCACGTTGGGCGCCAGCTCGCGGCAGACGTCGCAGCGGATGCAGGCCGAATCGTCGATCCGCCAGCCGCTCGGCTGCGCCGCCGGCTGATCATCGTCGTCGGCCGGCTGCGCACGCGGCACGATCGCCTTGGTCGGGCAGAGTTCCGCCGCTTCGGCCAGCTCGGGCGCCTCGGGATCGGTCAGCACGTAGCGAATCAGCCCCGGCGCGACCCGCGCGGGATCGCGCTTCTCGTCGATCTGGCTGTCCAGCTCGTCGCGGAAGTAGTTGACCAGTCCGCGCACCGCGTAGGGCGTGAACTGCCCGTGCAGACAGTTGGAGTTCTGCAGCGTGCGGTCCAGCACGCCGATCCGCTCGATGTCCTCGCGGCGTCCGCCGCCCTCCGTGATCCGCTGCAGCAGCTCGACCAGCCGCTGCGATCCGCCGTGACAGGTCGTGCAGCGGCCGCACGACTCGTCCTCGCAGAACTCCGAGAAGTAGAGCGTCAGGTCGACCGCCGAGGCGCGCTCGTCGAACAGGATCAGCCCGCCCGAGCCGAGCAGCACGCCGCGCTCGGTGAAGGGCGGACGTTCCAGCAGCAGGCCCAGGTCGGAGGCCGGCAGCAGACCGCCCAGCGGCCCGCCGGGCTGGATGCCCTTGGCCGTGTGGCCGGGTTCGGGGCCGCCGCCGGCGTCGAGCAGCAGCTGGTCCATGCGCAGCCCGAACGGCACCTCCAGAATCCCGGGCCGCTGCAGCGAGCCGCTGATGCTGAACATCTTGGTGCCCGGGTCCGCCTCCGTGCCGTACTCGCGGTACCAGACCGCGCCGTGCTCGACGATCAGCGGCACGTTGGCGTAGGTCTCGGTGTTGTTGACGTTCGAGGGCATGTCGAAGACGCCGCGCTGGGCGGGGAACGGCGGGCGAATCTTGGGCATCCCGCGCAGCCCCTCGACCGAGGCGATCAGCCCGGTCTCCTCGCCGCACACATACGAGCCGGCCCCGCGCGTGATCTCCAGCTCGAACGCGAAGTCCGTGCCCAGCACCGACTCGCCCAGCAGGCCCAGCTCGCGGGCCTGACTGAGCGCCAGCTCCATCCGCTCGATCGAGAGCGGGTATTCGTCGCGGATGTAGATGAACCCGTGCGCGGCGCCGGTCGCCTTGCCGGCGATCGCCATGCCCTCGATCACGAGATGCGGATCGGACTCCATCAGCACGCGGTTGACGAACGCGCCGGGGTCGCCCTCGTCGGCGTTGCAGACCAGGTACTTGGTCGGGCCCGGCGCGCCCAACAGGAACTTCCACTTGCGTCCGGCCGGGAAGCCGCCGCCGCCGCGCCCGCCGACGCCCGCCGCCTCGACCATGTCGCAGATCTCGATCGGGGCCAGCGTCAGCGCGCGGTCCAGCGCGGCGTAGGCGCCGTCGGCGATCGACTCCTCGATTCGCTCGGGATCGATCACGCCCATCCGCTGCATCAGCCGGCGTTCCTGCAACGCCCAGAACGGCCCGCTGCTGAGCGGCGGCGCGCCGCTCACGGAACCCGTGCGCGAGCCGATCAGCCAGCGCCCCGCCGCCTCGACGGGGTTCGCGCCCAGCGCCGCCGCCAGCCACTCCGCCGCGTCGGCCGGCTCAACCGGTCCATAGACCAGCGCCGCGCCGTCGCGCTCGACCTCCACCACCGGCTCCAGCCAGGACATGCCCAGCGTGCCGACCCGGACCAGCTCCAGGTCGTAACCGTTCGCCGCGATCGCCGCCTCGAGCGCCTCCCAGAGCAGGTCCGCGCCCACGGCGATCGACGATGTGCTCAGATCGACGCGCAGCAGCGGCCGCGCGGGCGCGCGGCGCGGCGCCGCCGCGATCTCGGCCGACTCGCGCAGTGCGTCGTAGGCGGCGCTCATCTCTGCTGATCCGCCCCAGGCTCGACGCCGTAGACCGTTTCGGCGCCGACGAAGACCGCCGGCGCGATCTTGATCGGACGCTGCGGCCACTCGACGACGTCCTCGCCGGCGCGAATCCGGCGCGCCAGCTTGACCGTCTCGACCATCGTCAGCGGGCCGACCACCCGGCCGTTGACCCAGATCATCGGGGCCCGCTCGCAGGTGCCGTTGCACTGGCCCAGCCACAGCCCGACCTCGTCCCGCGCGTCGTTCTGACCCATCCGGCAGCCCAGCTCGGCCTCCAGAATCCGCTTCATGCGGTCGCCGCCGACCACCCGGCAGCTCGGACCCGAGCACCAGGTCACCAGCGTCCGGGGCGGCGGCGAATGACGGAACTCGGCGTAGAAGGTCGCCGCGCCGTAGACCTCGGCGTCGGACATGCGCAAATGCCGGCCGATCAGCCGGATCGCGTCCTTCGAGACCCAGCCAAGCTGCTCCTGGGCCAGATGCAGCGCGCGCAGCAGCTCGCCCCTGGCGCGCGGCAGCTGCTGCAGGAGGCCCGCGAACCGCTCCATCGTGTCGCCCCTCGATCGGACTCAGGCGCAGCCGCGACGCGGCGGCCGCGACCGTCGCGCAGGCTATCGCCGCAGCGCCAGCCGAACAAGCGCGGGCGCGAGCGCGCGGCGCGGGCGCTTGGCGATGCGCTTGGCGATCGTCCCCGATCGAGCGTCAGCGCGCCCATCACTGCGCCCGTCAGCGCGCCGCTCAGCGCGCGTGCTGCAGCCGCAGGCCGGGCCGCGGCCAGTCGCAGGCGATCAGCCGGCCGCTGGTTGAGAGCGTGATGTAGGCCGTGCGCAGCTCCGCGCCGCCGAAGCAGATGTTGGTGGTCAGCGGGTCGTCGCCAACCGCCACGTGCTCGACCATCCCGCTGTCGGGATCGATCACGGTGATCCCGCCGGGCCCGATCGTGGCCACGCAGACGGCGCCGCCGGCCTCGACGGCCAGCGAGTCGAACAGCGTGTAGCCGCCCGCGTTCGCGATGAACGCCGCGAAGCCGGCCGAGGGCGCGTCCGCGGCCAGTTGCCCGGGCGATGAAATCTGCCAGCCGAACAGACGCCCGGTGGGCGTTTCCGCGGCATAGACGCGGTCGCCCGCCGGCGAGAGGCCCACGCCGTTCGCGCCGCCCGGGATCGGGTAGACGCACTCGCGGATCATGCCGCCGTCCAGGGTCGCGTAGTAGAGCCCGCCCAGATCGCGGTCGCGCTCACGATTCTTGCCCAGGTCGGAGAACCAGAAGCCGCCGGCGCCGTCCATCACGATGTCGTTGGGCCCGCGCAGCTGATGACCGCCGACCTCGCGGTAGACGTCCTCGACCGCGCCTGTGGCCAGGTCGACGCGCTGGATCGAGCCGCCCGCATAGTCCTCGGCCTGCGGACCGGGCAGCAGCCGGCCGCCCACCTCGCGCCACTGGAAGCCGCCGTTGTTGGTGATCCAGACGCTCTGGTCCGGTCCCAGGGCCGCCCCGTTGGGGCCGCCGCCGGTTTCCGCCACAACCTCGACGCTGCCGTCGGGCTGCACACGCGAGAGCGTGCCGCGCGCGATCTCGACCAGCAGCACGCTGCCGTCCTCCAGCCAGATCGGGCCCTCGGGGAACAGCAGTCCGCTCGCCAGCTCGCGATATTCGACCATCTTCGGCTCCATCCTGCGCAACCTCGATCGCGCGCCGCGCACGGTGTGTCGCGGCGTCGCAGCGCGCAGCCTAGTCGGCTCGCCCAGCGGCCAACCTGCGTGCCAACCTGCGGGCCGACAGGCGGACGAACATGGGGCCCAACCTGCGGGCCGGGCCGGGCGCGCGAGCGGCCCGAACGCGCGGCGCTCAGCCGCCGACTGGCTGCAGCCAGAAGGTGCGGCCGGCCGGCGGGCCGGTGATGTGATCGATCCGCAGCGCCAGCTCGGCCTCGCGGCCGGCGCGCAGCACTACCTCCGGCTGGTTGGCGTGGAACAGCGCCTCCAGCGCGCCCGGCGGGGCCACCTCGGTCAGCTTCAGCTCGTAGGCCTCGCCGACATGCTCGGGCGCGCGGTCGGCCACCCGGCCGCGCGCCAGCAGCGAGCCGCTGCGGGTCAGAATCGCGCAGCGCGTGGAGTCGTGAGTCTGCGCTCGGCTGGCCTGATATCTGCCGGCCGGCACCGGCGCCTGGATCCGCTCAATCGCCTCGACCATGTGCTGTTGCCCGCGCCCGTCGCCCGTCCCGACTCTGAAGCACGGCTCCCCGTTTCGTCAAGTAGTGGTCGGAGATGGTTCGGGATCGCAGATCACCCCGACCAGCTAGAAATGACCTTGGTGAGGCCTGTTCGTGCCGGGGCCTAAGTCACTCATCAGTCCGCACAATGCCACGATCAAGCTCCCCAAGCTTGTAGAGCACCTCTTGCCAGTCTTCGATTGCCTCCTCGATGAAGGTCGGCGCTCCTTCGCGTTCTTTCGCCAAAGGGGTGTGGAGGGAAGTCAACTCGAGGTCTCGCATCACCTTGGCGACAGTCGAGGCATCCAACTCGTCGCCGTCGTTTCTTGCACCGATGAAGCTCTTTCGCGTCCGCTTGCCTGCGCGATGGACGGAGATGCTGTTTCCTTGTCCATGGACGATCCTGCAGCCGCGTCGCACGAGCAGAGTACGGAGCTTCCGCCACTGCATTCGACGATGGTCCCGGTCGATGTCGACCACGTTTTTTCTCACCCATCTGCCGATTGCCGTTACTTCGTCATCGGCGTCCGATGCGAACTCACCATCGTTAGTCGCCCCAATGGCACCGCCAGTCCGTGGAACTCGGTGCTGTGCTAAAGCAACGATCACTCCATACAGCTCATCCGGACGGGCGATTAGCAGCCTCTTGTTCTCATACAGGAAGGCAACCAACGCGAGAGTCGCCGTGCGTTTGTTGCCATCAGGGAATGGATGGTTGTGAATCAGCGAATGCGCAAGGGCCGCGCCAGCCTCCTCGAGCCTCGAGTACTTCGCTTTGCCCGCACCGCCCGTTCGCATTCCGGTGTGCGGCCGGGTAACCGCACTGCGCAGAAGCTGACCGCCGTCCACCGGTCCGTCCGATCCAATCGGATCGTCCGTGCCGACGAACTTCCTTGTCAACTCGCGATGAATCGCTTCCACCTGCGCGGCAGACAGGTATGTGAAGTTCGTGTACTCAGAACGTGTTCGTCGATACTCCCCGTCGTCCATGCCCCCGGGGCCACGGCGTTCTTCACGTCTGGCCAACGTCTTGGCAAACTTCCGTTCACGTGCGCTGGGTTGCCTTGGCGTATGTGCGGTTGGGGTGTCTTCCGTCAGCTGTCGCTCCGACGGCGTGACCTCGGGAGCTAGACGCCGCCGAGCAGCAGCCTCAACCTGACGCGACAAACTCTGTGTAGCCGCGTGAAGTGATGCTGAGCGTCGACGCCGCCCCATTTGTTCCTCGACGGATGAATTCGCAGATGACTTGGCACGAACGTCTGACTGCCAAGGGTGCGGCATGTGATTCGGACGACCGCCGGGCGTGGCGAGTGATCCTGATGCGACGTTGATCACTCGCGCTGGAGGTCGGTCTGTATTCTACTCAACAACAGCCTTGCCGTGCCAAGCGCACACATCAGAGGAGCACAACCATGGGCGATCGACTGGCTGGACGGGTGGCGATCGTGACCGGCGCGGGACGCGGGATCGGGCGCGGACACGCCCTGCTGCTCGCCGCAGAGGGCGCATCGGTGGTCGTCAACGACTACGGCGGCGGCGCCGGCGGCGAGCTCGACGGCGAGGCCGGGCCGGCCGATGAAGTCGTCGCGACGATCAAAGACGCCGGCGGCAACGCCGTCGCCAACTACGACTCCGTCTCCGACATGGTCGCCGGCGAGCGCATGGTCCAGCAAGCGCTGGACGGGTTTGGCCGGCTCGACATCCTGGTCAACAACGCCGGCATCCTGCGCGACCGGATGGTCTTCAACATGACCGAGGAGGAGTGGGACGTGGTCGTCGCGGTCCACCTCAAGGGCCACTTCACGGTCACCAAGTACGCCTCGCAGGTCTTCCGCCAGCAGCGCTCCGGGCGGATCGTCGGCACCTCCTCGGAGTCCGGTCTGGGCAACATGGGCCAGGCCAACTACGCCGCGGCCAAGGAGGGCATCGTCGGCCTGACCCGCACGCTGGCGCGCGACCTCGGCCGCTACGGCATCACCGCCAACGCGATCCGTCCGCGCGCCGGAACCCGCCTGACCCTGACCGAGGAGCTGGCCGAAGCGCAGCGCCGCGCCCGCGCGGCCGGCCTGGCCTCGGGCGACGCCGGCGATCTCGCGTTCGGCGGCGACCGTGAGGCGATGATGGCGCCCGAAAACGTCTCGCCCTTTGTGGTCTGGCTCTGCACCGACGCCGCGGCCAACGTCAACGGCCGCACCTTCCTCGTCTGGGGCAACGAGATCGGGATGTACAACGAGCCCAGAGTCGAGTCCTCGATCTTCGCCAGCGGACCGTCCTGGACGCTCGACGAGCTCGACCGCGCCGCCGCCCAGTCCTACCTCGCCAGCCAGACGAACCTCTGGCCGGTCCAGGCGCCGCGGACCTGACCCCGAGACCAAGACGCAAGCAGGGAAGTGCGTGAACGATGGCGATTCTGAACTACGAATACGTGACCTTTGCCGCCAACGGCGGCAGCGCCGGCGGCTACCTGGCGCGGCCCGGCGAGGGCGGCCCGTTCCCCGGCGTGGTCGTGATCCAGGAGTGGTGGGGGCTCAACCCGAACATCTGCGACATCGTCAATCGGCTCGCCGCCGAGGGTTATGTCGCGCTCGCGCCCGACCTCTATCACGGACAGATCACGGCCGAACCCGGCGAGGCCGAGAAGATCATGATGGGCGTGCAGGAGCCGCAGGCGCTGCTCGACATGAGCGGCGCGGTCGCGGCGCTGCAGGCCCGTGACGACGTGCGCGCCGACCGGATCGGCGTGACCGGGTTCTGCCTCGGCGGCGGGATGTCGCTGCTGCTCGCGATGCACAACCCCGCGGTCAGCGCCGCCGCGCCGTTCTACGGCATCCCCGGCGAAGGCATGGCCGCGGCCTCCGGGATCGCCGGGGCGGTCTGCGGCTTCTTCGCGGGCAAGGACGGCTGGGTCAACGCCGACGCCGTGGCGTCGATCCGCTCAGCGCTCGAAGCCAATGATGTGCGCCATCAGCTGCATGTCTACGACGACGCCGACCACGGCTTCTTCAACGACACCAACGCCGGCGTCTACCACCCGGACGCTGCCTCCGACGCCTGGAGCAAGCTGACCGCGTTCCTCGCCGCCGAACTTCAGGCCTGACCGAATCTGATCGGATCTGAGAAAATCTGACCAAGCCCAACCAGGCCTGACCGCTGACCACCCGCGAGCCACCGGCGCGGCGGCGAGTCAGCCGACCGGCTACAGCTCCAGCATCCCCGTCTCGCCGTGCTCATCTTCGTCCTCGAGCGCTGCGTCCGCGCCCAGCCCCACGCCGATGTAGACGAAGCCGCCGATGCCAAGCCCGATAAACAGGCCGGCGCCGACGATGATCCACAGCAGCCAGGCGTCGAACCCGCCGTTGGCGCTGCTGAGGTGCTGATTGCCGGCGCCGAGGTTGACCATGATCGCGTTCACCACGACGCCCAGCACGCCGCCCACCACCATGCCCGGCAGCAGCAGCGCCATCTGGATCAAGGGCGGAAGGTCTTTGACGAACTGTGGCAACATGAACGAAGGAACCAGCGGCGGCATTGCACACTCCCCTGCGCTACACGGGTCAGGCGCCGCCAGTATCGCAAGCGCCGCGCTGATGCGCCACCCTCATGCGCCCGCCCGTCTCGGCGGCTGCCCGACCGCCGCTGGGCTGTAAGCTCGCTGCAATGCGACGCACGCTCAGTCGACGCGGTTTGCTGCGCTCCGCCGCCACTTTCGGCCTCGGCGCCACCGCTCTCGCGCTGGTCGGCTGCAGCTCGGAGGACGATCCCGAACCCGACGACGCGCCGCAGCAGTCGCAGCAGCAGTCTCAACCGCAGGACCAGCCGCCCGCAGCGCAACAGCAGCAGCAGGAGGCGCCCGCCGCCGCGCAGGCTGAGCAGCCGGGCGCGCAGCAGCAGCAGCCCGCCGAGCAGGCCCCGCCGCTGCGCCCCACGCCCGGCGGCATCATGCGCAGCTACCTGCCGATCGATCGCTTCGACACCTGGGACCCGCACCGCTCGCGCTATCGCTACGCGCAGAACATGCACAGCCTGGTCTACAGCCGCATCCTGCAGCCCGCCGATCCGCACACGGGCGAGCTGCAGGCCGACCTCTGCGGGCTCCCGGAGATGCCCGACCAGTCGACCTACGTCTTCACGCTGGACCCGCGCGCGACGTTTTGGGACCAGCCGCCGACCGACGGCCGCGCGGTCGGGGGCGACGACATCCGGCTCAACATCGAGCGTCAGCAGGCGGGGGTCGACGCCAACGGCGCGCCCGACGTCTACCTGTTCCGCCGCCGCGATTGGAATCGCGCCACGTTCGCGCCTGGCGACGACGGCACGTTCAGCCTTGCAGCGAACGGACTCGACGCGCCGTTGCTCGGCAGCGTCATCGCCTCGCCCTTCGCCTGGATGATCAGCAGCGAGGCGATCGACGCCGCGGCCGGCTGGCGCGTTGACCCCTTCGACCACACGCTCGTTTCGGGCAGCGGCCCCTACGTCCCCAGCGGCTACGACCCGTCCGTTGAGCTGAAGCTGATCCGCTCGCCGAACTGGTGGCGGAGCTCGGGCGCGCTGCCGGACGGGATCACGCTCGCCGGCGGGCCGCCGGAAGACATCATCAGGGCCTACTTCAGCGCCGAATTCGACCGCGCCGACTTCCCGCTCAGCAACGACACGATCGAGGCGCTGCGCGAGCAGGAGCCGGAGCACACGCGGTTCGACCTGCCGCTCGACGCCCCGGTGCAGCTGCTCGCCCCGATCGCTGCCGACCCGCTCGCCGCGCTCGGCGATCCCCGCGTGGTCAGCGCGATCTCGGCCTCGATCGACCGGCGACGACTGATCGATCGGCTCTATCAGGGCCACGGTCGTGTCTCGGGTCCGCTGCCCTGGTATCTCGAAGGCTGGGCGCTGCCCGACGATCAGCTCGCCAACTATCCCGGCTATCGCGCCGCGCCGGCCGACGATCGGGCCGAGGCCGCGCAGCTGATCGCCGCGGCCGGCGGCGTGGACGCGATCGCCACCGTCCCATTCGTGGTCGCCGACCTGTTTGAGGGATTCTTCCCCGGCGCGGCGCCGTTCGTGCAGAGCATGGTCCAGGACGCCACCGGCCTCACGCTCGAGCTCGAGTTCCGCCCGTTCGCCGAGGCGCTCACCGAGCTGCAACAGGGCGAGCGGTTCCTCTTCCTCGGCTGGGGCGAGGCCCCGCACGGTCCCGACCCGACCGACCGCTGGCGCGAGAGCCTGCACTCAACCGGTGAGCAGAACTGGGGCGCCGTGGCCGACTCCGGGCTCGACGATCTGATTGAGCAGATGCGGCGAACCTTCGATCTCGACGCCCGCCGCGACCTCAGCCGCCAGGTCCAGCAGCTGCTGCTCGGCGGCGGAGCCGCCGGCTGGGCGTACAACCTCGCCAACGGCATCCAGCTGGGCGTCTCGCAGCCGTGGCTGCACCTCGACCCGCGCGCACTGGCCTACGCCTGGTCCACCCAACATCTCGCCACGAGCTGGCTCGACACCAGCGAGGCCTCCGCCTACCCCGCCGACCTCCGCACCCCACCCGACCCCGAGTAGTCAAGCCTTCACACCGCACGAAAACGCTCCCCCCGAGGGGGAGCTGCCGCGAAGCGGCTGAGGGGGAGGGGCCGCCGCTCGCCGCCAAGCGCCGCTCAAGGTCCGGATCACGCCCAGCTGCGGCGCCACTCGCGCTCGAACTCGAGGATGCGGCGGTAGATGCGGACCATCTCGCGGTCCTCGGAGAGCGGCTCGCGCGGCGTGCGAATCACCGCGCCGCCGAGCGCCTCGACGATCTCGCGGTGGTCGTCGATGATGAAGTCCGGCTCGATGTCGGTAAACAGATGCAGCCGCTCGCGGTACTGGAAGATCGGCTTGCCCATCACTCCGGCCAGCAACGGCCAGAGGTCGTGCTTGTCGGCCACCTCGCGCCGCGCCCCGTAGCCCGACCACATGAAGACATGATGTCCGCGCTCCTGCAAGCGCTGCAGCACCTCGCGCGCATAGGGGCGCAGGTGCAGGTTCCAGGAGACCAGGCAGCCGTCGACATCGAAGAAGATGTTCAGTCCGCGATTCACAGCCGGTAGGGTATCGCCAATGTCCGAAGCAGCCCCCGCTCAGGTCTGTTCCCACCTCTCGACGCCGCCTTCAAGCGGTCACTTCCGCATGCAGGTGGCCGGCGCGGCGCGTCTGAACTGCTGGCGCTGCGCCTTTCGTAACCGCCGGATGCTGCGCCGCAGCGTCCTGACCAGCGCCGTCGTGGGCACGATTCTGACCCTGATCAACCAGGGCCCGATGCTCTTCGACGGCGACTTCGCCGGCGCGCTCGCCTGGAAGGTCCCGCTGACCTACTGCGTCCCCTTCCTGGTCACCACCTGGGGCGCCCTCGGCAACGCCTACACGCGCCGCTAGGCAGCTCGTTCGATCCGTGCGATCTGCGGAGCGCTGTCTGTCCGACGCGCCTCGGCGATGTCATACGCGCTCTGCATGCCCAACCAGACCTCGGCCGTGCTGCCGAACGCCTGCTCGAAACGGATCGCCGTGTCCGCCGAAACGCGCTCGCGTCCGGCGCAGATTTCAGCAAGCAGTTCGGCGCTGATCCGCATGTGTTCCGCCGCCTCTTCAACGCTGACACCGAGCGGCTCGATGCACTCGTGGAGCACAATCTCGCCGGGATGACAGGGGGCCTTCATCGGCATGGCTCAGCACTCCTCAGTGGTAGTCAACCAGATCAGCGTCACGCGCCTCGCCGTCCTCCCGCGCGGCAGGAGGCGACGACGGCAGCGGACCCGCCTAGCCCCGCGGCAGACCCAACCCTCGCGTCGCGATGATGTTGCGCTGAATCTCGGAGGTGCCGGCGGCGATCGTGAGCGGGACGGCGTTGAGGTACTCGTCGGGCATTCGGCCGTGCAGCGGGGCGCGCTCGGCGTCGCCGGCGAGCTGGCCGTGCAGGCCGAACATGTTGATCATCCCCGCCAGACGCTGATTGACCGCGGTGCCGAACAGCTTGCTCATCGAGGCTTCCTGATTCGGCACCAGCCCCTGCGACTGCATCCAGGCCACCCGATAGGCCAGCCAGCGGCCGACCGTGAACTCGATCTGCAGGTCGGCCAGCTTGTGGCGCACGCGGATGTCCTCGTCGGGCCGGCGGCCATCGGGGCCCGGCTTCGACGCCAGCTCGGTCAGCTCGCCGAGCAGCCGCACGCCGCTGACGACGCGCGAGATGCCCGAGCGCTCAAAGTCGAGCGTCGTGGTGGCGACGTACCAGCCGCGATTCTCCTCGCCGACCATGTTCGACGCCGGCACCCGCACGTCCTCGAAGAAGACCTCGTTGAAGTGGTGGCGGTTGGCCATGTTGACCAGCGGGCGCACGGTGATCCCGGGCGTCTTCATGTCGATCAGGAAGAACGAGATGCCGCGGTGCTTGGGCGCGTCGGGCTCGCTGCGCGCGAGGCAGAAGATCCAGTCGGCGTGCTGCGCGCCCGAGGTCCAGATTTTCTGGCCGTTGATGATGAAGTCGTCGCCGTCGCGCAGCGCGCGCATCTGCAACGAGGCGAGGTCGGAGCCCGAGCCGGGCTCGCTGAAGCCCTGGCACCAGGTGATCTCCGCGTTGCGAATCGCCGGCAGGAAGAACTCTTTGTGCTCCTCGGAGCCGTACATGATGATCGTCGGCCCGACCCGGTCGACGCCCTGGTTGTAGGCGGGCGCGCGATAGTGCGCCATCGCCTCGTTGAACATCGCCTGGCGCACGGGGCCGGCGCCGCCGCCGCCGTGCTCGGTCGGCCAGCCCAGCGTCAGCCAGCCACGCGCGGCGAGCGAGCGCTGGAATGACCGTGTGAACTGCCAGCGTTCCTCGTTGGCCGCGCCATCCTCGGCGGGGCCCTCCGACATGTCGGCCCAGCCCGGCGGGAGCTCTGTCTCGAGGAACTGCACCACCTCCCCGCGAAACGCCTCGTCCTCGGCCGAAAATCGAAACTCCATTGGGCACCTCCGCCAGACCGCGCAATTTGGGGCGGATCGTATCAGAGCAGATCCGCACCTAGACTCCCGATCATGCCCGCCGCCCTCAAACGAGTCAGAGTCCTCGACCTCGCCGACGACCGCGCGATCTACGCCGGCAAGCTGCTCGGCGACCTCGGCGCGCAGGTCTTGCGACTGGAGCCGCCGGACGGCGATCCGCTGCGGCGCCGCGGGCCCCACATGAACGGCCAGTTGGACGGCGAGTCGCTCTGGCACGCCTTCTTCGCCAGCAGCCGCAGCCATGCGCGCTCCGACTCCGACGCCGAGACCATTCCAGCGCTCGCGGAGCACGCCGAGATCGTGATCGACTGCGGGCGGCTCAAGGCGGCCGGCATCGCGCATGACGACTTGCTCGCCGCGAATCCCGCGCTGGTGATCGTGGATGTCTCATCGTTCGGCCCGGATGGCCCATGGGCCGACTATCAGGCGCCGGCGATCGTCGCGGAGGCGCTCGGCGGAGTCGCCGCGACCAGCGGCGACTCCGATACGCCGCCGCTCAAGCTGTTCGGCGACCAGTACGCCTTCGTCGCCGGCGTCTACGCCGCGATCGCCGCGCTCGCGGCCCTGCACCACGCCCGCGCCGGCGGCGAGGGACAGGTCGTGCAGCTCGCCGTCCACGAGACGCTGGCCTCGATCCTGGAGCACGTTCTGATGTGGGCCTGGTACGACGACGCCCTGCCGTTCGGCGCCAGCGCCGCCGGCCCTTACCTGCCGCGCCAGGGCTCGCTGCACTGGTCGCGCGCCTACCAGGTGATGCAGGCGCAGGGCGGCTCGATCATGATCACGCCCACGCCCGACTTCCAGAAGCAGCTCGTCTGGCTGGTCGAGGAGGACGCGCACGCCGACCTGCTCGATCCGAAGTACATGGAGCCCGAGAACCTCGTGCTGCTGATCGAGGACAGCATGAACGCGCTGCGCGCCTGGGTGGCGGAGAAGGAGGTCGAACCCTTCTTCCACGAAGCGCAGCGCCGCCACCATCCGTTCGGCTGGGTGATGCCGATCCCCGAGGTCGCCGCGAATCCACAGCTCGCGGCCCGCGACTGGTGGGCCGAGTATCCCGTCGGCGACGGCAGCGTCGCCGGCCCGGGCGCGCCCTATCAGCTCGTCGATACGCCCGCCTCGATCGGCGGCGACCCCAGCGAACCGACGCGGGCGTCGGCGCAGGAGATCCTCGACGAGATCGGCTGGGCCGACTGATGGCGCGACCGCTCGACGGGATTCGCGTGCTCGACTTCACCCACGTGCTCGCGGGCCCGTTCTGCACGCGCGTGCTGGGCGACCTCGGCGCGGACGTGGTCAAGATCGGCACCCTCAGCCGGGCCGCGACCGGCGGCGGACCTGAGTCGCCCTATCACGTCATGTGGAACCGCAACAAGCGGCTGCTGCAGCTCAACCTCGCCCGACCCGAAGGGCAGCAGATCGCGCGCGAGCTGGCCGCCAGGGCCGACATCATCATCGACAACTTCTCGGTCGGTGTGCTCGACCGCTGGGGGCTCGACTGGGACACGGTCGCCGAGACCAACCCGCGCGTGATCTCGATCGCGATGTCGGGGATGGGCATCGGCGGCCCCTGGTCCTCCTACGTGACGTACGCGCCGACCGTCCACGCGCTCGCCGGCCTCACCTACCTGACCGGCGTGCCCGGCCGCAACGACATCGGGATCGGCTTTTCATACAACGACCACATGGCCGGCCTGCACGCCGCCGTCGCGCTGCTCGGCGCGCTGGAGGCGCGCCGCGCGACCGGGCGCGGCCAGCGCATCGACATGTCGCAGTTCGAAGTCGGCGTCGGCTGCTCCGGCCCGGCGCTGCTCGACTGGTTCGCCAACGGCGTCGCGGCCGAGCCGCTGGCCAACGATCCGCCCTGGCGGATCGCCGCCCCGCACAACATCTACCGCTGCCGCGGCCACGACCGCTGGATCGCGGTCGCCGTCGAGACGGACGAGCAGTGGGCGTCGCTACGGTCGTTGTTGGGCCAGCCGAGCTGGGCGCGCAACAGTCAGTTCAACACGGCGGAGGGCCGTTGGGCAGGCCGAGCCGAGCTCGACGGTCAACTCACGAGCTGGACCAGCCGCCAAGACGCCTACGAGCTGACGGAGCGCTGCCAGCAGGCCGGCGTCCCCGCCGGCGTGGTGCAGACCGGCGACGACCTGACCTCGAGAGACCCGCAGCTCGAACACAACGGCATGTTCTTCGACTACGCCGACCCGCACCCGCTGCACGGTCCAATCAAAGGCGACCGCCTGGCGCTGCGCTTCTCCAAGACGCCGGCATCCCGCTACGAGCGCCCGGAGATGTTCGGCGAATCCAACCAATCCGTCCTCAATGACTGGCTCGGGATGTCGCCCACCGAAGTCCAAACCGCCGCCGCTGACGGTATCGTGGAGTAGTGACGGCCGAGGGGGTTGCCATGTCTGAGCACGACATGCGAAGTGTCCCGCGTATCGAGATGCTCCGCGTAAAAAATTACCGCGTCCTGCGCGATGTGCAGCTTGACAAGATGACGCCGCTGACGGTCTTGATCGGGCCTAATGGGAGTGGGAAATCGACGCTGTTCGACGTGTTCGCATTCCTCGCCGAGTGTTTCGCGAGTGGGCTCCCGAACGCCTGGGGGCGCCGTGGCGGAATGCGTGAGCTACGCGCACGCGGACAAGATGGCCCGATCACGATCGAGGTGAAATACCGTGAGCGGGCGCGCGAACCGCTGATCACGTACCACTTGGCGATCGACGAGCACGACCGGGCGCCGGTGGTCGCGGAGGAGTGGCTGCAGTGGCGTCGCGGGAGGAGCCATGGGCGCCCGTTCCGCTTCCTTTCATATCAGTTTGGCGAGGGGAATGCGATCGAAGGCGATATGCCCGACGAAGAGGCTGCTCGGACCGATCAGCCTTTGACGTCGCCTGCGCTGCTAGCAGTGAGTGCGCTGGGACAGCTACAGAGCCATCCGCGACTCGCAGCACTGCGCAGCTTCATCACCGGCTGGTATCTCTCGTACCTCACCGCGCCCGGCCTCCGACGTGCTCGCGATGCCGGTCCCGAGCGGCGGCTGTCGGCGACGGGGGAGAATCTGGCCAATGTGCTGCAGTACCTCCAGGGGACTAACCCCGATCATCTGTCTCAGCTCTTCGGCAAGCTCGCATCACGGGTACCTCAGCTCGAACGCGTAACCACCGAGGAGCTACGCGATGGAAGTCTGTTGCTCCAACTGAAGGACCAGATGTTTGAGGACCCGATCCTGGCTCGCAATGTCTCAGATGGGACGATGAAGCTACTGGCGTACCTGCTCGTGCTCCACGATCCCGAGCCGCCGCCGCTGGTTGGAATTGAGGAGCCGGAGAACTTCGTCCACCCCGGCCTTCTGCGGACACTCTCGGAAGAGTGCATGTCCGCAGCCGTCAAGACCCAACTGTTGGTCACCACGCACGCACCGCAGTTCCTGGACGCCCTCGCGCCGGAACAGGTGCGCGTGCTCGACCGCCAGCGCGACGGCTTTACTCGCGTCAGAAGCGCATCAAGAGTCGCCATGGTCAAGAACTACATCGCCGAGGGGGGTGTGCTGGGCGAAGCGTGGCAGATGCAGCTCTTCGACGAACCGACCTCGCTGCCCAGTGCACGCTGAGATCCTCGTTGAAGATCAGTCGACCGCCGAGACGGTGGACGTGCTCCTGCGCCGCCTGCGCGTCGAGGCGCTGGGCCATACGTGGAACACACGCTTCTTCGGTAGCAAGCCCAACATGCTGGCGAAGCTCCGTGCAACGCTCGCGGCAATCAGGCGCGGCAGCTTCGCCGACATGGTCATCGTGGTCATCGACTCCGACATGGACGACTGCCGCGCTCTGAAGGCACAGATCCACGCAGATGCCGTCGCCGCAACCCTCATCTATCCAGGTCAGCCGACATCTGACTCGGCTCTTCGTATTCGGCTCGCAATGACAGAACTCGAGGCATGGTTCATCGGGGACATGGTAGCTGTGCGGGCCGCATATCCGCGCATCACGCGTCGAGATATGCGCTTACGAGCCGGTGAATCCGTCGACTCCTTGCCCCAGGCGTGGGAGTGGCTGGAACGCCAGCTCATTCGGCGAGACTATTTCGTTACCCGAATGCCCAAAGTCGAGGTCGCGCGCAATATCGCCGCCAACCTCACCCTCGACCCCAACCACAATACCTCGCGGAGCTTCCAGCTATTCCTCCGAACGCTCCGCGAGGTCTATGGACTCCCTACCGATGAATCGAGTAGTCGATCTCCTTCGACGTGATCACCTCGATTAGCGCTGGCTGACCGTCCTCGGTCGCGGCGATGCCTCGCTTGAAGGCTTCCTTGAGGTCGCCGGGCGACTCGACGCGCTCGCCGTAGCCGCCGAAGGCTTTGGCCATGTCGGCGTAGTGACCGGAGATGTCGGTGGCTCGGTACTTCTCGGTGGCCGTGCGCATGATTGGCAGCTCGATCGCCATCGAGAAGTTGTTCAGCAGCACGCTCAGGATCGGAAGATTCTCGCGCACGGCGGTCTCGAAGTCCATGCCGGTCATCCCGATCGCGGCGTCGCCCCAGACGTTGAGGCAAGTCTTCTCCGGGCAAGAGACCTTCGCGCCCATGGCGTACCCGAGGCCGGTGCCGAGCTGCGTCGTCTTGCCCCAGCCGATGTAGCTGAGCGGCGTCGTCGAGTTCCAGAATGGCGACATCTGGTCGCGCGGCGAACCGGCGTCGTGTGTCGCCACGACGTTGTCGATCCCGACCGTCTCATCCAGCGTCGCGTGCAAATCCTTCAGCGCCCGATACGGATTGATCGGTGCGTCGTTCGAGTCGCTCTTGGGCGACCACTGCGCGCGCCAGTCGCCATTGATCTGGGCAATCCTGGCCGCAATCGCGTCGGCACGGCCGCGAGGCCCGACTACCAGCTCCCGGACCTCAGCGATGATCGCATCAAGCACCAGCGCCGCATCGCCAACCACGCCCTCGGAGATCTCGACCTCGTTGTTGAAGTCCTCCGGGTCGAGCGTCGCGTGGATGTAGTACGGACCCTTCGGCATCTGCAGCCCGAAGCCGGTCTTGGCGAACGAGCAGCCGATCCCGAAAATCACGTCGGCAGCCTGGATGAACTCGTGCACGGCGCGCGGGAACGCGCGACCGCCCGAGCCCAGCGACAGAGGGTGTGTCTCGGGGAACGCGCTCTTGCCCTGCAGCGACGTCGTGACCGGCGCTTCCAGCAGCTCCGCCAGCTCCTTGAGCTGGTCCCACGCCTTCGCGTAGTGAACGCCCTGCCCTGCGTAAATCACCGGACGTTCCGCGTTGACCAGCGTCTGCGCGGCTTTGCGGGCGTCGGACGGATCAGGACCGGAGCGATGCGCCGGCGTCGGCGTGTAGTCGATCGGTTCCTCAATGTCGGCGCCCCACATGTCGCCCGGAATCTCCAGCACGACCGGTCGCTGCCGCCCGTTCTTGGCGTGCGTGAAGGCGCGGCGGACCGCGTTCGACAGGTCGTTCGCGTCGGTCAGCTGCTCGGTCCACTTGCTCACGTGCTGGAAATTGATCAGTCCGCTGAAGTTCGGCGAGACGTTGGTCTGCGAGCGCGCGTAGCCGCCGGGAATCGCCACCAGCGGCGCCGACTCGCTGTAGGCCTGAGCCAGACCGCCGAACGAGTTCTCCGAGCCGGGGCCGTTCTGCGTCAGATAGACGCCGATCCGGTCGCCGGAGTTCAGCCGCGCGAAGGCGTCGGCCATGTGGATCGCGGTGCGCTCCTGGCGCACGATGATCGTGCGAATGTCGGCCTCGGCGGCGGCCTCGAAGATCGGATTGACCGGATAGCCGATCACGAACTCCACACCTTCTCGCTTCAGCATCTCCGCAACAGCGTTCGCGGTCTTCATGATCAGTTCCTTCCCCGGGCGCTCTGAGCGCCGGATATGCCTGGAAATTGCGGCTGATCGGTAGCCGCTTACGCGTCGGAGTGTACGGGAGCGCGACGATCGAACCACGGCTGGACCTGCTCCAGCGCCGATCCGAGCCGAATCAGCGTCGCCTCGTCGGCGTAGGGCGCGACGAACTGCGTACCGATCGGCAGGCCGTCGTCGTTCCACCAGAGCGGCACCGTGGCTGCCGGATTGCCGGACGAGTTAAAGGTCGAGGTGTAGCCGACCGTGTACATCACGTCCTCGCCCTGGGCGCGTGCATCCTCGCGGTCCAGCGCCAGCCGGCCCAGCTCCATCGGCGGCGCGGCCATCGTCGGCGTCAAGAGCAGGTCGTAGTCCTCAAAGAAGGCGGCCACGGCACGGCCGATCGCGTGTACCACGCGGGTCGCGCGGATGTAGTCGGCGCCCGTCGTGTCGTCGCCCTGGATCATCTGCCAGGTGATCGGTTCGACATCCTCCGGGTTCGGCGCACGACCGAGCTCCGCGGCGCGATCCTCGAGCCCAACTCGCGTGGAAGGTCGAATCACGTCGAACAGCCAGCCGGCCGAATGCCCCGGGGTCGGCAGCTCGGCCGGCTCAACGGCCAGTCCAAGCGATTCGCAGAGCGAGGCCGCGTGCTCGACCGCTGCGATGCAGTCGGGGTGCGTCTCAACATCGTTGAACGCCGAGGTCACGACGCCCACGCGCAGCTGCCCGAGGTCGCGTCCGACCTCCTCGGCCCAGGGCCGCTCGGGCGGCGGCGCGAAGTAGGGCGCGCCGAGATCGGGCCCGGCCGTGGCGTCCAGCAGCGTGGCCGAATCGCGCACGCTGCGTGAGACGACGTGGATCGTCGACATGCCGGCCCAGCCCTCGCCGACGTCGGGGCCGGAGGGCGTCCGCCCGCGCGTCGGCTTGAGACCGAACAGGCCGCAGCAGGAGGCCGGGATGCGAATCGAGCCGCCCCCGTCGGACGCGTTGGCGGCCGGCAGAATGCCCGCGGCCACCGCCGCCGCCGCGCCGCCCGAGGACCCCCCGGCGGTGTATTCGAGGTTCCACGGGTTGCGGGTCTTGCCGTGCACGATCGACTCGGTCGTGGCGGTGATCCCGAACTCGGGCGAGGTCGAGCGCCCGAAGATGCTCAGCCCCGCCGCCTTGTAGCGCGTCGTCATCGCGTGGTCGTGATCGGGCACGTAGCCCTCGAAGATCCGCGAGCCGTTCGACATCGGCTGGCCGGCGTAGAGCAGGTACAGGTCCTTGAGCAGGAACGGCACGCCGTGCAGCGGGCCCTCCGGCAGGCCCGAGAGCGCCCGCTCGCGTGCCTCGTCGTAATAGGGGTAGACGACGGCGTTGATCTCGCCGTTCACCCGCTCGACCCGCATGATCGCTTCCTCGAGCAGCTCCGCAGGCGTCACCTGTCCCGAAGCCACCAGCTCCGCCAAACCCACCGCGTCGTAGTTGCTGTAGCCCTGAATTGGCATGGATGCTCTCCTCAGTCTGGGTCGGGTCGCAGCATACTCAGCCGCGCGCCATAGACTCGTGCGATGCCACGCACATCACGCATCGACGGTCGCACGCCTGATCAGCTCCGCCCGCTCTCGTTCGAGCTCGATGTGCAACGCCACGCCGCAGGCTCGGTGATCGTCACCCTCGGCCACACGCGCGTGCTCTGCGCCGTGACCATCGCCGACCGCGTGCCGCCCTTCCTGCGCGGAACCGGCTCCGGCTGGGTGACGGCCGAGTACAACATGCTGCCCGCTTCCACCAACACCCGGACCGATCGGCAGCGGACGCTCTCATCCGGTCGCACGCACGAGATCCAGCGGCTGATCGGTCGCTCGCTGCGTGCGGTCACCGACCTCGACGCCCTGGGCGAGCGCGCCTTCACGATCGATTGCGACGTCCTGCAGGCCGACGGCGGCACCCGCACCGCCGCGATCAACGGCGCGTGGGTCGCGCTGCATCGCGCGCTCAGCGAGCTGCAGCGCCAGGGCCACTACCGCGAGCTGCCGCTGAAGGCGGCTGTAGGAGCCGTGAGCGTGGGCCTGCTCGAGGGCCAGGCGCTGGTCGACCTCTGCTACGAGGAAGATTCAACCGCCGACGTCGACCTCAATCTGGTCGCGACCGACGCGGGCGGCTACGTCGAAATCCAGGGCACAGCCGAACGGGAGCCCTTCACGCCCGAACAGCTCGACCAGATGCTCGCCGCCGGCCGCGCCGCGCTCGACCAGATCTTCGCGGCCCAGCAGGTGGCGATCACCGCCTGAGCGCGGAATGAGGCCTGTCGCACACGTCCGAGGATCGTTTGGAATCCTCTGAACCAGTCGGATCCACTCCCCCCGCTGACCACATTGAGTAGTCAGCGGGATCCGATCCCTTCCCAATATCGCCCCCTGAGGGGGAGATGCCGAAGGCAGAGGGGGAGTGCGTCGCGGTCAGCCGGCGTTACGCGCGGGAGCCCCCCTCTGCCTGCGGCCTCTCCCCCCGACGAGCGGGGGGAGAGGGGATCCGAACCGACATCTCCCTCTGCAGAGCTGGGGGAGAGGGGATCCGAACCGACATCTCCCTCTGCAGAGCTGGGGGAGAGGGGATCCGAACCGGCATCTCCCTCTGCAGAGCTGGGGGAGAGCAATTCAGAGGTTTGCTAGTAGTAGTCGGCGTAGAGGCCGAGGTAGTCGCCGCCGATCAGCAGCACGTGGCCGGGACCCCAGGCCTCGTCGCGCTGTTGGCCGGGGAAGTTCGCCATCAGGCGGAAGCCGCCGGGGCTCTCGCGCTCGCCGAGTTCCACCGCGTCTGCGCCGAGCTGTCCCACGTCCTGCCACAGATCCCACTGGCTGACGCCCGAACGCGGCGCCGCGAGCAGCGCCAGCGGCGGCAGGCTGCGGTGGGCGGCCGAGAATCCCACGTTGACGGTGACCTTCCACATCTCGCCGCGACCCGCCTCGAACACCGGCAGCGCGTCGTAGAAGATCGTCGACTCCGTCTCGGCGACGACCCGCCCGCCCGCTCGCTCGACAGCGTCCAGCCACGGCTCGCCGGTCGGCGCGAAGCGGCTCACGTCGAGCTCCGGGCCGGCGTGTACCTGGAGATGCGCGTGCGACTGGCTCTGCTCGCCGTAGGCGCCGAAGTTGCAGAACACGCGGAAGCCCTGCGCCGCTCGGTCCGGATGCCGCTCCTGCATCATCCCCAGCGTGCGCACGGCGTGGTCGCGCGAGGTGCGGCCGACCTCACCGAGGTCGCGCCACAGGTCGACCTGCTGCGAATAGAAGCGGCGCCCGTGCGTCGGCGCGTGATTGCGCGGGATCACCAGCGAGGTCAGGTCGAAGAAGAGGAACTGGTTCTCGAAGACGAAGACACCGGGAAGCTCATCGCTCCAGGGGACCGACGGGGCGTCGCGTCTCGAATCGACGAACATCCCGCCTTCGTTGCGGAAGAACAGCGCCGGCTCACGTCCGTCGGCGATCCCGCAGAAGACACACCCGCGCACGCTCAGTGGTTCGTCGTCGGCCATATCTGAAGCGTCGCACCGCCGCCCGCCCCGATCAATCGCGTTGATATGCTCCCGTCGGAGAGTCGCAGATGACGAACGTTCAACCGTTTCGGGGTCTCCGCTACGAGCCGTCGCGAGTTGGCGACTGGGCCGCCCAGCTCGGTCCGCCCTACGACATCGTTGATGCCGAGCAGACCGCAGCACTCAAGGCCTCGAGCCCGCACCAGATCGCGCACATCGAAACGGCTTCCTCAGCCGAGCAGATCGACGCGGCTGCGCAGTTGCTCCGCGAGTGGCGGCGCTCCGGCGTCCTCGTCCAGGACGACGAACCGTCGTTCTACCTGCACGAACAACGGCTGGAGACGCCGCGCGGCCGGAGGATCCGCCACACCCTCTTCGCCGCCGTCGAGCTGTCGGACTGGGGCGCGGCCGGCGTGATGGGGCACGAGCGCACGATGCCCGGCCCCAGGGCGACGCGCAGTGCGCTGCGCTCACTCGTCGGCGCGGACGTCTCGCCGCTCATGGCCTTCGTGCCCGATCCCGACCACCGTCTGGGTAACCAGATGTCCGACGCGCACGCGTCGCCGGTCGTGTGCGAGGGCAATGACGCCGCGGGCGATCAGCACATCCTGCGCCGGGTCTCGGAGCGCACGCTGGTCCAGTCGTTCATGGACCTCCTCGCGGAGCGCAACGTCTACATGGCCGACGGCCACCACCGCTACGAGTCGGCGCTCGCCTCGCGCGACGAACGGCCGGCCTCGAACTTCGTCCTGATGGGCATTCTCCGCGACAGCGACGAGGGCCTCAACGTTGGCGCCACGCACCGAGTCATCCACGCGGACATCCCCGCCGATCTGCCGGCGCGGCTCGCCGCCAGCTTCAACCTGGCGGACGCATCCCCCGAAGCGCTCGATTCGCTCGAGCCCGGCAGCGTCGATCTGGGCCTGTTCACAGCATCGGGCGCCTATCTCCTCCAGCCGACCGACGCGTCGAGCGCGATGCCCGCGACCGTCCCCAGCGCGTGGCGCAATCTCGCCCCCGCAATCCTGCAGTACGCGATCCTCGAACCGCTGCTCGGCATCGGCGATGAGCAACTGGCCGGCGGCCAGGCCGTCAGCTACACCCACTTCGTCAGCGAGGCCGGCGAGGCAGTGCGCAGCGGCAGCGCCTCCGCGGCGTTCATCCTGCCCGCCGCGACGTTGCAGGACGTGATCCAGACGGCCGACGCCGGCAGCTTCATGCCGCAGAAGAGCACCTACTTCGTGCCCAAGCTCCCCACCGGCGTGGTCCTGCACGCGCTCGACTGATCGGCGCGGGCGCACGCCGCCGATCTACATCGTGGCCTGGACTACCTCGTCGATGCCGTCAATTGTGGCGATCGCACTGAGTTCATCAGGGGTCAGCGCGCGGTCGATGGTGACCGCCATCAACGCGTCGGCCGACGGATCCGAGGCGTCGTGACCGACGTCCATCGCGCGAATGTTGACATTACGTCGCCCCAGTTCGCCGCCGACGGCGCCGATCCGGCCGGGCCGATCTTCGTTGCGCAGCACCAGCAAGTGCAGATGGTCGGCGGCCGCGCGCGGGCCGGCGATGTGCACGGGCAGGCCATCGATCTCGACGACCGCCGCGCGCCCATGCTCGAGCGTCCCCGTCAGCGAGATGCCGCCGGCCGATGTCGTCAGCTCGACCGTCACCGTCGCCTGGTACGGCTCCGCGTCGGGACGCTTCTCCTCGGCGACGCGCCAGCCGCGGTGCGCGATCACGTTGTTCACCGAAACCAGATTCACGTGCTCGTCGGAGATCGGCGCGAGCAGCCCCGCCACCACCGCAGCCTTCAGCGGCGTCACGTCGTAGTTGGCGATCTCGCCGCGGTAGTGCACCCGCACGTCGCGCCACTGTCCGCGCACGAGCTGCGTGCAGAGCCGCCCGCACATCGAGGCCACCTCGAGGTACGGACCAACGACCTCCAGCGTCTCCGGATCGATGAACGGCGCATTGACCGCCTGCATCGCCGGCTCGCCGCGCAGCACGCGCAGCATCTCGGTCGCGAGCTCGGCCGAGACGCGCTCCTGCGCCTCCAGCGTCGAAGCCCCGAGGTGCGGCGTGGCCAGCACCCGCGGGTGCCCAACCAGCGGATTTTCAGTCGCCGGCTCCGCGCCGAACACGTCGAGCGCCGCGCCGCCCAGCTCACCAGCTTCGAGCGCCGACCAGAGCGCGGTCTCGTCGACGAGGCTGCCGCGCGCGGTGTTGATCAGCAGCGCCCCAGCGGGCATCAGCGCCAACTGAGGCGCGCCGATCAGCGGCCCCGCGCCCGGCGCCGGCGTGCTGTGCAGCGTGACGGCGTCGCAGTTCGCGAGCAGCTCGTCGAACTCGACCAGCTCCACGCCCAGCGCGACGGCGCGTTCGGCGGGCACGAACGGGTCGAAGGCGAGCACGCGCATCTCAAGCCCCTGCAGCCGCCGCGCGACCGCCGAACCGACCTGCCCAAGCCCCACCACCCCGGCCGTCTTGCCGCGCAGCTCCGAGCCGACAAACTGCTCTCGCTCCCAGCCCCCGGCGCGCAGGCTCGCGTTCGCTGCCGCCAGATGCCGGCTGAGCGCCAGCAGCAGCCCCACTGCCAGTTCGGCGGCGGAAACGGTGTTGCCGCCGGGGACGTTGAGCACCAGAATGCCGCGCTGCGTGGCCGCGTCGACATCGATGTTGTCGACTCCCGCCCCGGCCCGTCCGATCACGCGCAGGCGATCGGCGGCCGCGATCACGTCGGCCGTGACGTGCGTGCCGCTGCGGACGATCAGCCCGTCGTAGCCGCCGATGACCTCGGCCAGGGCGTCGGCGGACAGATCGCGACGAACATCAACATGAGCCGCCGTGCGCAGCGCAGCGAGGCCCTCTTCAGCGACCGGCTCGGTGACCAGGATGCGGTTGGCGACGCGGTTGGCCACGCGGTTAGCTGGGCGGTCGCCGGGGCTGCTCAACTTGCCGTCAGGGCGCTGCGCATCTGCGGGAGCTGCGCCCCCGCGGCGGGCTCAAACCCAAGCTCGATCAGGGCCGACTGCATGGCCTCGTAGCAGGCCGCCATCTCCGACTCCTGCAGCCAGCCGAGGTGGCCAATGCGGAAGATCGACGTGGCCAGCTTGCCCTGCCCCGCAGCGATCACCACATCGTGCTTCTCGCGCAGCAGCCGCGAGAGGTCGCCCACGGCGATCTGTTCGGGTACCCAGACCGCGGTCACGGTGTCGGAGGCGTAGCGTTCCTCGGCGACGAGCCTGAGGCCCAGCGTGCGCATCGCGTCGCGCGTCCAGTTGGCGAAGCGATGGTGCTTCGCGTAGATCGCCTCGGGTCCCTCCGCGGCCATGATCGGCAGCGCGGCGTCCATCGCGTAGAGCACCGGCAGCGCCGGCGTCCACGGTGGCTGTCCGAGTGCGGCGTACTCGTGGTGCGCCGTCAGGTCGAAGTAGAAGCTGGGCATTGTCGAGCTCTCGGTCGCGGCCCAGCCGCGTTCGCTCAGCGCCGCCATCGCGATTCCCGGCGGCGAGAGCCAGCCCTTCTGCGAGGCCGTCAGCACCGCGTCAAGGCCCCAGGCGTCCATCTCCATCGACATCGAGCCCAGCGAGGAGACGGCGTCGACGATGATCAGTGGGTCGGCCACCTCGCGGACCGCGTCGGCGATCTCGGCGATCGGGTTGGTCACGCCCGTCGAGGTTTCGTTATGTGTGATCAACAGCGCCCGGTACTCGCGCTCGGCGATCGCCTCGGCGACCAGCGCAGGCGTGGCGGCGTCGCCCCACTCGATCGCGAGACGCGTCAGATCGGCGCCGTAGTTCTCGGCGATCGTCGCAAAGCGGTCGCCGAACGAGCCAACCGTGACAGCCAGCACGGCGTCGCCGGGCGAGAGCAGGTTGACGATCCCCGCCTCCATCGCGCCGGTCCCGCTGGCCGAGATCAGCATGATCTCCTGGTCGGTGCCGAAGAACGGCCGCATGCCGGTGGTCAGCCGCTCGAGCATCTCGGCGAAGGCCGGACCGCGGTGGTTGATCATTTCACCCGCCGCGGCGGCAAGCACCTCGGGCGGGCATGGGGTTGGTCCGGGGATCCGTAGATTCGCCATCCAGCCTGCCTCCGTCGCGCACCTGTGGAGATCGCCGCTTACGATGGGGTGAGCAAAACCCGGACGCGGCACACTGAAGCTGACGATATCGAGCGACCCGATTGCCCACAATGCGCGTCGGCTCGAACACGTAATCGACCACACATGTCACACCCCCTGCGCGCACTACCAAGCGTCGACCGCGTCCTCAACCACCCGTCGGTGCGCGAGCTACGGCTGCCCGCTGAGCTGATCACGGCCGCGGTGCGCGACGAACTCGAGCGGCAGCGCGGCAGGCTGCGCGACAGGCTAGGCGAGAAGGGCGCCGACGCACCGCCCGTTGAGCTCGAGGCCATCGCGGCGGCCGTCGCCGCCGACCTGAGCGCCACGCTCGCCTCGAGCCTGCGCGGCGTGATCAATGCAACCGGCGTCGTGATCCACACCAACCTCGGCCGCGCTCCGCTCAGCGACGCCGCCATCAAGGCGATGCGCGATGCGGCGCACTACTCGAACCTTGAGTTCGACCTGGCGACGGGCGCGCGCGGCAGCCGCGCGGGTCATCTCGATCAGCTCCTGCGCGCGCTCAGCGGCGCGGAGGCGGCCGTGGTCGTGAATAACAACGCGGCGGCGCTCTACCTCGCGCTCTCGGCGCACGCGCGGGGCCGCGGCGTGATCGTCAGCCGCGGCCAGGCCGTCGAGATCGGCGGCGGCTTCAGGATTCCCGACGTGCTGCGTCAGTCCGGCGCCACGCTCGTCGAAGTCGGCACGACCAATCGCACCCGCGCGGCCGATTACCGCAACGCGCTCGACGACCAGACCGCTGCGCTGCTGCGCGTTCACACCAGCAACTTCCGCGTGATCGGTTTCACGGAGGCAGCGCCGCTCGACGCGCTGCGCGAGGTGGCCGACGAGGGCGGCGCGCTACTGATCGACGACATCGGCAGCGGCTGTTTGCTGGAGACGCGCGACTACGGCCTCAGCCACGAGCCGCAGCCGCAGGAGAGCGTCGCGGTCGGCTCGGATCTGGTGCTGTTCTCGGGCGACAAATTGCTCGGCGGCCCGCAGGCCGGGATCATCGTCGGCCGCGAAGCCGCCGTCGGTCCGCTTCGCTCGCATCCCTTGATGCGCGTCCTGCGACCCGACAAAACAACGATCGCCGCGTTGGCCGCCACCCTGCAGCACTACCTGCGCGGCGAGGCCGCGACGCACATCCCCGTCTGGAAGATGATCGCGGCGGAGCCCGGCGAGCTGCGCGAGCGGGCCGAATCGTGGCGCGCGAGCCTCGGTTACGGCACGGTCGTCAGCGACCAATCGCCGATCGGCGGCGGCTCGTTGCCCGGCGAAACTCGTCCCGCCTACGTGCTGAGGCTGCCACATCCCGAACTGGCGGCGACACTACGGATGGGCAATCCGCCGATCGTCGCGCGCGTGGTCGATGACCACCTCCAGCTCGACCCGCGAACGGTGCTGCCCGATCAAGAATCAATGCTGCTCGAGCAGCTGCGCGCGAGGATCTAAGCACCATGCCGATCTCGCTGGCCGCCGTCGTTCCGCATCCACCAATTCTCGTCGCCGAGATCGGGGCGGGCCGCGAGCGCGCCGCGCAGGCCACGCTCGACGCCTACGCACAGATCAGCGAGCGCCTGCTCGCCAGCCCGCCCGACCACCTGCTGATGATCTCGACGCACGGGATCGTCACGCTCAACCGGTTCCACCTGCTGCGCGCCGCGCTGACGGGGTCGCTTGAGCCGTTCGGCTGCGACCAATGCCGCATCAAGCAACCAAACGATGCGCTGCTGAGCGCCGCCATCTACCGCTCGACCTCGAGGCGCCCGCTGATGCCGGTCAAGGAGTGGGAGCCGCACGACCACTCGATGGTCGTCCCGCTGACGCTGCTGCGCGAGGCGTTGGCCGAGACGCCCACGACCGTGGTCAGCATCTGTTTTCGCTCGACGGGGGAACACCGCCAACTCGGCCGCGCCATCGCCGACGGGATCGCCAACACCCACGGCACGACCGCCGTCATCGCTAGCGGCGACGGCGTGCATACGCTCACGCCCGAGAGTCCGCAGGGCTACCACCCGAAGGCGGCCGGCTTTCAGCGTCAGTTCGACGCGGCGCTGGCTTCGTGGGACATCGACGCGATCCTCGCGTTCGACTCCCAGCTGCGCCGCGAGGTCGACGAGTCAGTGGTCGCGCCAACCGCGATGCTGGGCGGAATTCTGCACGACCAGCAGGTCAGCGCGGAGCTGTTGTCGGCCGAGGCCCCGTGGGGGGTCGCCTACACCACCGCACTGCTCAACGTCGAGGCGGCCGGCTGATGGTGGACGCGCGAGCGGTCGACGCGCTGGAGTTCCCCAAGATCATCGAGCGCCTGGCCCGGCTCTGCCACACGCCGCAGGGACGCGCGCGCGCTGAGGACATCCGCCCCACGTCGGACCTCGAGGAAGCGCGGCGCCGACACGCTCAGACCGCCGAGGCGCACGTGCTGCGCCGGCTGAAGCCCAACTTCGCGCTGGGCTCGCTCCCGCGCGTGGATGCGCATCTGCTGGCGGCGTCGCGACAGGCCGCGCTGCCTGCGGGGGAAATTCTGGAGGTCGGTGCGGCGCTGCGGGCGGCCCGAAACGTGCGCAATCAGGTCGCGCCGCTCAGCCGCGAACTGCCGCTGCTGAGCCGGATCGCGAGCCGCATCGCCGACTTCACGCCGCTGCTGCGGCAGATCGAGCACGCGCTGGACGAGCGCGGCGAGGTGCTCGACCGCGCCAGCCCCGAACTCGCCCATGCCCGACAGCAGGGCGAGCATCTGCGCGAGCGTCTGGAGCGGGCGTTGGAAGCGATCCTGCGCCGCGCGGTCACCGACGGCATCGCGCAGGAGGACCTGATCACGGAGCGCGACGGCCGTTATGTCATCCCGATCAAGGCCGAGCTGCGCCGCAGCATCCCCTCGGTCGTGCATGACGTCTCAGCCTCCGGCGCAACCCTGTTCGTCGAGCCGATCGCGGTGGTCGAGCTGGGCAACCGTCTGCGCGAGGCGCGACGCACGGAACAACGCGAGGTCGAGCGCATCCTGCGCGCGCTCGGCGACGCAATCGGGGCGGAGGTCGGAGCGATCCGGGCGGCGATCGCCTGCATCGCGCAGATCGATCTCGCGCAGGCCAAGGCGCAGCTCGCGCACCAGCTCGACGCACCGCTGCCGGCGCAGGACGACGACCTGAGCTGGCTGACCGCCAGCCCCTCCGAGCTGCAGCTGCTCTCGGCGCGTCACCCGCTGCTCACCGGCGATGTGGTGCCGATCTCGATCACGCTCACGCTCGATCAACGCTGCGTGCTCGTCACGGGCCCGAACACCGGCGGTAAGACGGTCGCACTCAAGACGGTGGGCCTGCTGACTCTGATGGCGCAGGCCGGGCTGCCGATCCCCGCCGAGCAAGGCTCGCGCATCCCCGTCTTCCAGAACGTCTTCGCCGATATCGGCGACGAGCAGAGCATCGAGCAGTCGCTCTCGACCTTCTCGGGGCATGTGACGAACATCATCCGAATCCTCGCCGAGGCCGGCCCGCACACGCTGGTGCTGCTCGACGAACTCGGCGCCGGCACCGATCCAACCGAGGGCGCGGCGCTCGCGCGGGCGTTGCTCGAGCAGCTGCTCGAACTCGAGGCCACCGTCGTCGCCACGACGCACCACGGCGCGCTCAAGGTCTTCGCCCACGCTACGCCAGGCATCGTGAACGCTTCCGCGGAGTTCGACGCCGAGACCCTCCAACCCACCTATCGACTGCTGATGGGCTCGCCCGGCCGCTCGAACGCCGTCGCGATCGCCCAGCGGCTGGGCATGCCCGCCGCCGTGGTCGAACGCGCCCGCGCCCACACCGCCCCTGAGACCGCCGACATCGAGGGCCTCCTGACGGACCTCCAGCAGCAGCGCGACAGCCTGGAGGTCGCCCAGCGCGGCGAGCAGCTCGCGCGCGAAGAGGCCGAGCAGATCCGCCACGACCTGACGCTGCGGCGGGATCAGATCGAGGTCGAGCGCGACCAGATCCTGGGCAAGGCCGAGCGCGCGATGGAGGACGAGCTCGCGCGGCTCCGCCGCAGCCTGCGCGACGCCAATCGCGAGCTCTCGCAGACCGCCAGTGCGATCTCTCGCGCGACATCGCGCGAGCACGTCGAGCGCGCGGAGACCCGCGCCGATGAGGCCCGCGAACGCCTCGAACGTCTGCGCACCCGCCGCCGACGCTCGGGCCGACGTCGCAGGGCCGCCACGACCGACGCGCCTCCCGATCCTGAGCGGCTCTCGCCCGGCGATGTGGTCTACCTGCGCGGCCTGCCCGAGCCCGGCGTGCTGCTGAGCGGGCTCGTCGACGACACCATCGAGGTGCAGCTCGGATCGCTGCGGACGCGCGTCCGCCCCGACCAGATCGAGCGCCTCGGCCGGACGTCGCAGACGAACATCGAGCAACCGCGCGCCAAGCGCCCGCCCGCCCCGCCCGATCCCGGCGGGCGCTGCGACATCCGTGGCCGCACCACGGACGATGCGCTGCCGACCGTCGACGGCTTCCTCGACCACGCCTACCGCGCCGGTCGCCAGCGGCTCGAAATCGTGCACGGCAAAGGCACGGGCGCGCTGCGCAACGCGGTCCGCACCATGCTCCGCGACCACCCGCTGATCACCAGCTTCGAAACAGCCCCTCCGAAGGAGGGCGGCGACGGCGTCACCATCGTCCACCTCGTCGGCTAGCCACTTGACCGCCTAACCACTCCTGACCGACCCTGACCACGCCCTGACCGCCCGTCGACCGCGCTTCTGCACCCTTCCGCCACTCCTGGCGCACCGGATCGTGAGCAGGCACGATGGACTCGCCGTCGCTGAACGATCCCGACCGGCGCTGACCACCCCCACCAGATACAGTCCCGTCGCCATCCGCCGACGTCGGGTTGTGGCTGCGAACACCCAACCACCCGCGGCCACTGCGCCGCGACGCTCACCTACACTCGACGCACAGGCACCGAGGAGCCGCGCTGATGGTCCTCCGCCGCATCGCCGAGGCGATCGACCGACGTCCCCAGACCGGGCGCCAGCGGCGCTCCGTGCTGCAGATCGCCGCCGAAGACTTCGCCGGCCAGCTGCCCGCCAAGAAGGGCCGCTCCGGCGCAGCCGGCGTGAACGGCTGGGATGTCTCGAACCTGGCCCACCCCGCCTTCTGGTCGATGCTGCTGCTCTCGCAGCGCCGCAGCCGCTACACGATGAACCTGCTCGGCCAGATCCACGTCGACGCCGCCGCGGTGCAGCCCTATATCGTGGAGAAACGCGCCGCCACTGAGATTCTCGAGGCGCTCGGCGGGATCGAGGCCGACTCGCTGATCGGCTTCGTCGATGTCGCCGTGACGCGTTTCCAGCCACCCAGGGTCGCCGGCGCCCCGCTCGTGCCGCTCGATCAGGCGACGGCGATCCTCTGGTCGGCCCTGCTGCGCGGCGCGATGGTCGGCGAGCTACGCCCGGAGGAGGCGCACGACGCCTGGCTTGCAGCGCATCCCGATCAGGTGCAGGAGCACGGCGCGGAGCGCGCCTGGAAGAAGGCCCAGGGCCGCGCCGAGATGCTGCTGGTCGGCTGGCAGGAACAACGGCGCAGCCACGGCCGGCGTCTGATCTAACAATGGCCGCGCGACCCGACCCCAACCAGCGCTCACTGTTCGCCGTCGTTGACGAAATCGACCCCCGCGCCCCGCTGGCGGCGCGGATGCGCCCGCGCAAGATCGACGAGGTCGTGGGCCAACGCCGGCTGGTCGGTCCCGGCGCGCCGCTGCGACGCGCCATCGACGCCGACGCCGTGCCTTCCTGCATCCTCTGGGGACCGCCGGGCAGCGGCAAGACGAGCCTGGCGCGGGTCATCGCGCAGCACACCCAGGCCCGCTTCGCGACGCTCTCCGCCGTGTCGTCGGGCGTGCGCGACCTTCGCCAGGTGATCGCTGACGCCGAGCAGGCCGGTCGCCACGGCGGCGCGCGCACGATCCTCTTCATCGACGAGATTCACCGCTTCAACAAGGCCCAGCAGGACGCGATCCTGCACGCGGTCGAGGACGGAGCGGTCTCGCTGATCGGCGCCACGACCGAGAATCCCTCCTTCGAGGTGATCGCCCCGCTGCTCTCGCGCAGCCGCGTCTACACGCTCGATCCGCTCGATGCCGACGACGTGCGCACGCTGCTGCAGCGCGCCCTCGCTGACGAGGAGCGCGGCCTGGCCGGTTCGGGCGTCACGGTGACCGCCGAAGCGCTCGATGCGCTGGTGCAGCTCTCCGGCGGCGACGCTCGCGTGGCGCTCAACGCCCTGGAGTTCGCCGTCGCCGACGCGACCGATCTGGTTGACCTCCAGACCGTCGAGTTGACCACGCAGCGTCAGCTGCATCACGACAAGGCCGGCGACTCCCACTTCGACCTGATCTCGGCCTTGATCAAATCGGTGCGCGGCTCGGACCCCGACGCGGCGGTGTACTGGCTGGCGCGTCTGCTCGAGGCCGGCGAGGACCCGCTGTTCGTCGCCCGCCGGATCGTGATCCTCGCCGCCGAAGATGTCGGCCTGGCCGATCCGCAGGCGCTGGCGGTTGCCGTCGCGGCGCAGCAGGCGACCCACTTCATCGGCCTGCCCGAGGCCAAACTGCCGCTCGCCGAGGCGACGATCTACCTGGCGCTCGCGCCCAAGAGCAACTCCGCGATGTCGGCCTACTCAAACGCCGCGAAGGCGATCCAGGAGCGCGGCCAACTGCCCGTCCCGCTGCATCTGCGCAATGCTGTGACCGGGCTGATGGCCGCGCACGGCTACGGCAAGAACTATCAGTACGCCCACGACTACGACGACGCCCTGCCGCCCGACCAGGCGCATCTGCCCGAAGAGCTGGGCGGCAGCCGCTTCTACCAGGCCACCCGGCACGGAGCCGAAGCCCGGCTCAATGAGCGGCGCGGATCATGAAGGCGACCCCGGTCAGCTTCACTGGGCTGCCTGACGCTGCGGTGGCCGAGATCGCCGCCCTGTTCGGCGCCGAGGCGCAGCTACAGCTCGCCGACCACCCCACGAGCGGGCCACTCTGGCGAATCGAGCATCGCAGCGAGAACGGCAATCTGCGTCTGCTGCTCTGGCCCGCCATCGCGCGGGTCGACCTGACCTGCGGGCCGCACACTTGGATCGCGCGGGGCATCAACGAGACGCACGTCCTGGAGGGGCTCGAGGCGATCTTCCACTTCGGCACGAACGGCCTGCTCACGGTCGCGCCGACGGGTCACGCCACGATGATCGCGCAGGACGGACCATGACCGCTCGCGCGCGACGAGCGCTCAGTCGCGGCGCGAACCTCAGCCTCGCGCGAAGCACGTCCGTGCGGATACGCTTCCCACATGCGCCTCGGATGCCAGGTTCAGTTACAGGTCGAGCAACACGTCCAGCTACAGGCGCGGGCGGAGAGCGCCGAGCGAGCCCCGGCGCCGCTCGCTCAGATCACATGCACTTCCCCATCCTCATGCCCACGCAGCCCCTCGAACACGCTGCCCGCGCAGCCCGCGAGGCGATCAAACGCGCCGCCGAACGTCTGCGCACGACCGACTGAGTGCGCAAGCGCCGAGGGAACCGTCAGGGAGAGCTCGCAGCCGCGACGGGGGCTAGCCGCTGGCCGCCGCAGCCCCGTGGGAGTACCACTCCTCGGTCTCTTCGCCGGGCTCGGGGAGGACCATCCCGCCCTCCATCGACCACGACGCCGGCCCTTCGTTGATCCGCCCGCCCAGCCGCGCCTCGTCGACGCCGGTGATCTCCGTGAATGCCCCGAGCAGGTCGCTGAGCAGCGCCTGCTTGACCTCTTCGGCCCGGCCGGCCCGATTGGATCCGTCGAGGTAGTACGGCTCCGCGAAGCGCGTGTCGGGCGCCTCGTCGAACACGACGTGCACGAAGCTGCGCGGCGCGCCGGTCGAGCCGCAGTGAATGTCCGTGACGGCCTTGGCGACAGCCTGGCGTTGCTCAAGTCCGACCGAATCCGGGGGAACGACGAAGCGGTAGTAAGGCATCTCAGCTCCTCTTCAGCACGGGCGGCCAACGCCCGCAGGTCACCCAACCATGTTAGCCAATCAGGCGTCGCGAGCCGACACGACGAGCTCGTCGACGCCGCAGCCGCTGATCTCCATCCACATGTCGGAGATCGCGGTCATCAGCTCAACCCGTACCGGCTGCTCCACTCCGCCCTCGATCGAGCCACGCACCAACGAGCTGGTGGAGAGTTCGCCGCCGCGGAAGCCGTAGCTGTAGGGGATGTCCTCAAACTCGACCGAGATCTCCGCGGCGTCCGTCCCCAGCACGGTCCCCGTGACGGCGACCAGCCCGTCGGCCAAGCGGTCACGGACATCGTTCCCGATGACGCCCTCCTGCATCGTGCAATTGAACCGGACCTGGGCCATCTTGCGCCTCCGTTGCTGCGCTCGCGAATCCGCCCCGACGGTATCAAAGCGGCTGAAGCGGTTCGATCATCGCACCTCGAGCTGCCAGCTGGCATCCACACCGAGGAAGCGGCCGATCGCCGCGACCTCCGCTTCGACGCCGGCTCGCTCGTCGACCGAGAGGTTCTCCACCGCAGTGACGCTGATCTTGACGCCGCGCGACGTGCGACGACGGGTCCAGGTGCCGATCATCACGCCGTCGGAGAGGATCGTCGGCAGAATCATGCCGCCGCCGGGGTGGACCCGGCGGACCAGTTCCGCGCTGACCCCGAGTTCGCGCCTGGCGTAGCCCAGCAGGTACGGATCGAACGGGCCCAGCATCCGCACGACGGGGGTCGGACCGGCCAGGACCTCGTCGATCCGTTCGGCCGCCTCGGCCAGCACGCGCATCGAGCGGCCGTCGACGCGCACCTCCACCAGCTCGTCGGCGATCGCGTCGAATCCGGCCCGCGCGTCGGCCGCAGCGAGGCCGGTCCAGCTACGGAAGTCGGACGGCGTGGCCGGGCCGTAAGCGGCGAAGAAGCGGCGCGCGAGCTCAGCAGCCGGATTCGGCGGGTCCGCGGTCCGCTCAGGCAGCCACTCATCGAGCAGCACGTGGGTGTCGTGGCCGCCGGCCAGCGGTCCGCGGCAGATTAGGCCGGTCAGCGAAGCGGAGCGCAGCAGGTGTGGCACGACCTGCCCCTCCCAGGCCAGGCCGGCCTCACGGAAGCGATCAATGAACTGCGCCCGCGTGAGCGCCTCGCCTGCGAGTTCGCGGCCGATCAGGGTCATCGCCGCGGCGTAGATGTCGGGCGTCACCCCGAGGTTGGCGCGCCGCTTGAGCGCCTTCCGATCCATCTGTGTGCCCAGCACGTCGAGCATCCAACGAATGTCGGCCGAGGGCACGAGATGCAGCGTTCCACGCATCAGCCAGGTGCGGACGACCGAGCGCGACTCGACCCGCTCACGGTGCACGTCGGCAGCGGTGAGATGGTCCGAGCGCGCCCGCACCGCCAGCACCTCGCCCATCCCATCCTGCGCCTGCACCGCCCCAATCGACCGCGCCAGCTCAGCGACGCCAACAGCCCGACGCGGCCCAAGCATCTGCGCTTCAAGCCGCACGTGCCTGGCTTGTTCAGTGGTCAGCTTCAGATCGCGCCTCCCATCGTTGCCACGGTAGCTTCGCGGGTCTTGGGCGCATGTCGCCCTGCGCCTCAGAGGTCGGCCCGCCCGACGCGCCGCCTGCGGCGCCCTGAGCTAGCGTGCAGCGGATGCGGCGCGCTCCGAATCTGCGTCGTCGGAGGTGATGATGGCGATCGCTGCGGACGTGCAACGGGGGATGGCGGACAGCTCCTGGATTCGGCGGATGTTCGAGCTGGGCATCGCGCTGCGCCAGGAGCGCGGGGCGGAGAACGTGTTCGACCTGTCGCTGGGCAATCCGATCGCCGAGCCGCCCGTCGAGTTCTTCGACGCGCTGCGCGAACTGGCAGCCGCACCGGCCGCCGGCTCGCACCGCTACATGCCGAATGCGGGATATCCGGACACGCGGCAGGCGGTCGCGGACGCGCTGTCCGACGAGACGGGCCTGGCCTACCACGCCGGGGACGTCGTGATGACGGTCGGCGCGGCGGGCGCGCTGAATGTCGTGATCCATTCGCTGTGCGACCGGGGCGACGAGCTGGTGATCCTCACGCCGTACTTCGCGGAGTATCTGTTCTATGCGACGAATCACGGCGCCGTGCCGGTGGTGGTCGGCTGCGACAACAATTTCATCCCCGACCTCGCAGATCTGGCTGAGAAGATCACAGCGCGTACGAAGCTGGTGATCCTCAACTCGCCGAACAATCCCTCGGGCGCGATCTACCCGCAGTCGTTCATCGCAGCGCTGGCGGCATTGCTCGACCAGAAATGCGAGGAGTTGGGCACGGAGATCTTCATCGTCAGCGACGAACCGTATCGCAAGATCCTGTTCGACGAGCACATCTACCCGTTCCCGCAGCTGGCGTATGAACGGACGATCACGGCGACCTCGCACGCCAAGGACCTGGGGCTCCCGGGCGAGCGGATTGGCTATCTCGCGGTCCATCCGCAGTATGACGATGGCGGCGAGCTGATGGATGCGCTGATCTTCTGCAACCGCGTGCTGGGCTTCGTCAACGCGCCGGCGATCATGCAGCGCCTGGTGCGCACGCTACAGACGGTCACGATCGACGTGCGCGACTATCAGCTCAAGCGCGACTACCTGTACGAGATGCTGACCTCGATCGGCTACCGCGTGCGCAAGCCGGAGGGCGCGTTCTACATGTTCCCGCACTCGCCCGTGGCCGACGAGATGAAGCTGATCGCGGCGCTCCAGCGTCACGGCGTCCTGGTCGTACCCGGTCGAGGCTTCGGGATGCCGGGCTACTTCCGCATCTCCTACTGCGTCGCCCAGAGCGAGCTCGAGGGTGCCGAGCCAGGCTTTCGCGCGGCGTTCGAGGAGCTGCAGCGGCCCTAGCGCGCCGCCGGAGCGCACTCCCTCAGGGCGCCGGCCGGGGCGCTAGAATTGCATCCTCAGCGCACGGCTCAGCTGGAGCGCATTGAGTCGCTGAAGGAGACGCCATGCCATTGCAGCTCGATCACACGATCGTGCCGGCCCACGACAAAGTGCGGTCGGCGAAGTTCATCGCCCGCATGTTCGGGCTGGCTTATGAGGGAGCCTGGGGGCATTTCGCGCCGGTCAAGATCAACGACACGCTCACGCTCGACTTCGACGACGCGGAGGAGATTCGCTCAAATCACTACGCGTTTCTGGCCTCCGACGACGAGTTCGAGGCCGTGCTTCAGCGGGTCAGGGATGAGGGAATCCCGTTCGGCAGCGGTCCCGGCTCCCGCACCGACGGCAAGATCAACCACCGCCATCAGGGCCGCGGATTCTACTTCGACTGCGAGAACGGGCACGTGTGGGAAGTGATCACCCACACCTACATCGCCGACTAAGTCGCGTCGCGCCGGCGCGCAGCTGGACCGGCGAACGGCCTCAGCGCTCCGGCTCCGCTGTGCGCGCGGCGCCGTCGATCAGACGCAGCGAACGCCAGCGCCGCAGCCCCCTCGTGCGCCCGGAACTACGCGCGGAAGACTCTCATGACTTCGTCGCCGAGGTGATTGATGACCTTCACGGCGATGCGCCCGGCGGCGGGCCGTTCGAACGGCCGCGAGACGGCGCTGTGGAGCGACTCCCAGGCGTCGGCGTCGATTTCGGCCTTGAGCGTGGTTTTGAGCGATTTGTAGGGATCGTTGGCGCCGAGGAAGTACGCGTGCCGGACAAAGAAGCTCTCGCCGTTGTAATCGGTATCGATGAACCAGCAGGCGATGCCGTCGGGTCCGTCGCTGCGGATTTCGCCGGTCTGGGGGTGAAAGACATCGACGCCGTTGACGCGCACCTGGATCTGGTCGTCCGGGCCGTCGAGGATGTCGATATCGGGCTCGCCGAAGATCACGAAGAGATTGCCCTTCCCCGTGTTCTTGAGCTCCCCAGCCATATGCAGGTCGGGATTGATGCGCGCCTTGAGGACGGGGATGCGGCCGAGCTTGTTGAACTCCGTGGAGTGGGCGTCGTAGTTGAAAGCGCAGGCAACGAGCGCGTCGAAGCCGGCCTCCGCCGCCTCGCGGGCCGCTTCGACCAGGTCGGGGCGGGAGACGGTGCCGAACTCGGGGCCAACGAAGACGCCGGCCCGCTTCGTCGCGCCCGACTCCTCGTAGCGACCCTCCGCGCAGATGAAGTGGCCCGGCCAGGGGGTGAGCGCGGAGAAATCGATTTTGTCCTCCTTGTGCGCCTGCTGGACGCCGGCGGTGCGCAGGTTGTCGAGGATCACCGAGGCGAAGTCCTGCGGCGCGCCGTATTGAGCTCCGGCCTCGGCGACCACGTGGTCTCTGGGGTCGATCAGTTCGTCGTTCTCGTCCACACCAACCACGCGGTGAGGCGACAGGCTCTCGACGGTGAACGGCCCAGCAACTCGGACCTTGCGATCATCCTCGCAGGGCTTGTCGTAGAGGTACTCGAACTCGGCCTTGGCCGCGATCGAGGCGTCGATCTCGCGCTGCCGGGCGATGCGCAGGTTCCACCAGTCGGCGTGGCACTCATTGGCGAAGTCGGGCCATTTGGGATCCGCCTGGCGCGGAATCTCCCATTCTTCCCACGACTCACCCAGCTCGTCGTTGAGCATCTCGCGGGACGGTTCGAGCTGCTCCTGGTAGCGCTCCCAGATCACGTCGATCTCGGCATTGTTGGCGATGTCGCGGAGGGTGATGTGCGGAACGCGCTGGTAGACGAAGCCCTGGCGGATGTCGCCGGAGGCCCGGCGCAGCGACGGTTCGCTGCGACTGACGTTCGCCTCATTACGCTGACCCTCAACGCTGTCGGAGAGCAGGTAGTAGGGATAGCGGGCCCCCATGATCCGAGCCCGAGCCAGTGCCAAAGCAACGCGCGAGGTATCAATCGTGATCCAGCGCCGCCCCCATCGCTCGCCGACGTATGCGGTCGTGCCCGAGCCGCAGGTCGGGTCGAGGACGAGGTCGCCGGGGTCGGTAGTCATGAGGATGCAGCGCTGGACAACATCAGTGGTCGTTTGAACAACGAAGATCTTGGCTTCTCCGAAACCACCTGCTCTCACGTCATCCCAGTAATTCGAAATACGCACGACTGGATGGTCATCTGCGAACATTTTATATCGAAGATATCTCCCAGACACGATCAGACGTTCAGACTTCGTCAGGCGATCCATACCGCGTTGACTCGTGCGCCAGTAGTAACCGCGGAGCGGCGTATAGTCAGAGCCTTGGAAGGGATAGATGAATCGAGTGGTTTGTCCTCCGGAATCTGAGTAGATGCTTGATGCCATGAAGCGCCGGCCGCTGGAGGAGAGAGACTCTGTCCTTCGTTCTGCAGATGACAATCGCCGCCAGGGGCCTGTGCTAGTCTGAAGATAGGAGTATGCGCCCTCGAGGGTACTAGCTTTCCGGGGAGCGAAACTGGGACGAACCTTGACTTGACGCCTATCTTTTGCATACCAGATAAGGTAATCGCCGGACGAATCGATTGCGCCGCTTCCCTTCCCGGTTGTTTTCAGAAAGTAGATAAGACCTGCGAAATTGTCCGGGCCGAACGTTTCATCCAACAATGCCCGCACAAGATGGACGTTCTCGTCACCGATCTGAACGAATACTGATCCCGCCTCGGACAACAGATCTCGTGCGACCTCCAAGCGATCCCGTAAGTAGGACAGATAGCTGTGAACTCCATCTCTCCAAGTGTCGCGGAATGCCTTCACCTGTTCAGGCTCGCGGGTGATATGGTCTGTTTTGCCGTCAGTCACACTGCGACTCGTAGTCGACCACTGGAAGTTAGAGTTGAACTTGATCCCGTAGGGCGGGTCGATGTAGATGCACTGGACCTTGCCGCGAAGACCCTCGCGCTCCGCCAGCGACGCCATCACCTGCAGGCAGTCACCCAGAATCATGCGGTTCGACCACTTGGCGTCGTGCTGGTAGAACTCCGTCTTCGCGTCCTCCGAGGGCAGGCCATTGAAGTCAGCGAACATGTCCGCGAAGTCGGGCTGCACACCGTCGCTCCCCGCCTCACGCTCCCGCTTTGTCTGCCGCAGCAGATCGTCGATCAATGCCTTCGGGTGCACGCGCTCCTGGATGTAGAGCGGCGGCGCGTTGACGACGAGGTCCGCTTGGTCCTGCTCATCCTTGCCGCGCCAGACGAGCTGCGGATCGAGATCGCGGTTGCGGCGTTCGTAGGCGATCCGGATCGCCCGGCGTTCGCGCGCGTTCATCAGCGGCTGGTGCTCGGCGCTGGGCAGGTTGGGGCGCGACGCCTCAAGGTGCTTGATCGTCTCGATCGACTTCGGCTTCTTGCTGCGGCGTCGGCGTGCTGCCATCGTTCGTCCTCCTCGACGTTCAGGCGTCGGCTGTTACCCGGGTGATCAAGTCCGCGAAGTCATCCTTCATCGAGGACAAGCTGGTGAACTCTGCGAACTTCCAACGCCCGTAGCGGGCGAGGTTGTTGACGCCCGGGATCCAGTAGGTGTCCATCGTCTCCTTCTTCACCTTGGCGTCCTCGCCGCGGTAGCCCTTGATCTCGACGATCAGATTCAGCAGGTCGTCGTGCCCGTCATCGAGCTTCACGATGAAGTCGGGGATGTACATGTGCATGTTGGAGCCGAGTCGGTAGGGAACCTCGAAGCCGAGGTTGTGATTCTTGACGCAGGCCCGCACACGCGGCTCAGATTCGAGGATGCGCCAGAACGCCTCTTCCCAACCCAGGTCGAAGATGGCCCAGTTGATGTGGCACTTATCCGGGTTCGTGAGCAACCGGTGTTCTTTCGAGGTAGTGAAGTTCACCTGTGCGGTCGAGCCGAGCGGGTTGTACGGATCGACCATCGCCCGCACGGGCCGTTCGGGGGCGTGGGCACGGGTGATCGCGGCGGTGATGCGATTGCAGGCCACGTCCGCCAGCTCCTGGTACATCAGCTGTGCGGGATATGTGTCTTCGGCGCAGATCAGGTAACCGTCGAGCCAGTCTGCCGTGATGCGTTTCAGCTTGCCGTAGAGGTGCAGCTTCGGGTCGCCATCCGGGTCGCGCCATGTCGTGAAGAGCAGATGTTTGGTGAGGTTCATGACCACCGTCTGGTGGCGAACGTCTTCCAGGTGCTCCACGGTCAGATCGATCGCATCTCCGATGATCCCCGAGTTCCTCGTGATCGTCGGGCCGGTCAGCTGGGGCGTCAGCCTGAGCACCGACTCGTCGTTGAAATTGGCACTGAGCTCCTCCTTGGGGAGCTCAACGCGGTAACCCTGCACCCGCGGAAATTGGATCTCGAGGTGGTCACGCTCGGGCCGCATGGCTTTGACCTGCACCGTCTGGCGCGGCTCCTGCGGAGCCGCGACCACGGGCTTGGCGGTGAAGTCAAAGGGCACCCCCAGCACGTCGGCGTACTCGACGTTGAACAGATCATGCTCGTTCAGGTCGTAGGACTGGCGCCGCAGCGCGCGGCCGACGACCTGCTCGCAGAGCAGTTGCGTGCCGAAAGCGCGCACGCCGAGGACGTGAGTGACGGTGTTGGCATCCCAGCCCTCAGTGAGCATCGAGACGGAGACCACGCAACGGATTGAGGCGCCAAGCGTGTCCGGCTTTCCGACGGTGTTCATCACCTCGCGGAGCAGGTCCTGCTCGGTGATCTTGGCCGCGTCGACCTGATTACCGCTGCGTTGCAGGCGCTCGCGACGAAAGCGCTCGATCTCGTCGGCCGCGACCTTTCTGAACTCGCGGTCGAGCGCTTCGCCCGAGTCCAGCTGTTTGCTGTCGATCAGCAACGTGTTGGGGCGGGCCAGCGGCTCTCCGTTGTCGTCGAAGTTGCGGAACAGCTTCAGCCGGCCGTTCTGCAACGTCGATGGGTCACCATCGTCGCGGTAGAAGCCGGAGACGAAATCGTAGACGAGCTTCGAGGTCGCAGTGTTGTTGCAGACGATGATGAAACAGGGCGGTACCGTGATCTCCGCCTTCCTCCAGAGTTCAAACGTTTTCTCGTAATGGCCGTAGAGCGCTTGCATCGCGGTCTGCAGTTCGACCGGGATGCCGAGCGGATCGAGATTCTGGCCGGCGCCCCGGCCCTTCCTCGGCATGCGCGGGCCGATGGTCTCCCAGAGTGCACGGAACTTGGGCATGTCGCCGTCGGGGATGTTGTCAGCAATGGGGACGCGTGGAAGTTTGACGATCCCGCACTCGATCGCGTCCATCAGCGAGAAGTCGCTAACCGTCCAGGGGAACAGTGTCCCTTCGCGGTAGCCCGAGCCGCTCAGGAAGAATGGCGTGGCTGAGAGATCGATCACGCGCTGCAGCCCGAGCTTGCGCTGGACGATTTCGAGACCGGAGAGCCAGATGCGGGCTTCCTCGGTGTTCGCGTTCGCCTCCGAGCGTTCGTCGCGGGTGAACTTGCCTTCGTCGGCGTCGCCCGCCTTGCGGCGGTAGCAGTGATGACCTTCGTCGTTGAGCGCGAGGATGTTCCTGATGCCCATCAGTTCGGGCATCACGCGTTGGATCATCTGGCCTTCGGTCTCGGTGGTCGTGAGAACGGGGCCGCGGCCTTGCAGCAACCGGCGGCCGCCCCTCGACACCTCCATCGCTTCGCGCAGTTTGAACGCGTGGAAGTTGGTGATCACGATCCTGGCCTTGCCGAGGTCGGGGAGCATGTCGGTGGGCACGAGTTCGCGGCTCTGGTAGTAGCTGTCGGGGTCGTTGGGCTGCAGGACGCGCAGGCGGTCCTTGATCGTGATGCCGGGCGCGACGACGAGGAATCCGCGGGTGAACCTGCGTCGCTGCGGATGGCGTACGGCGTTAACGGTTTGCCAGGCGATGATCATCGCCATCACGGTGGTTTTACCGGCGCCGGTGGCCATCTTGAGGGCGTAGCGCACGAGATTGGGGTTGGCCTCGCGGTTGGCGTCGGCGATCCGGTCGAGTAGGCGCTGGCCGCGGCGCGGGGCGACTTCGGTGAGCCAGATGATGGTCTCAACCGCCTCCAGCTGGCAGAAGAACGGGCGGATACTGCTGAACTTGTGGTGGCGCCAATGTCGGAGCAGGCGAGCGGTCTCGGGAGTGACGCCCCAGTCTCTTTCGTCGGGGAGGGTGCGCCAGGCGTCGACTTCGCGGCGGATGTTGGTCACATTGGCGGCGACGGCCTGGTACTGCTGGTCCGCGCTGGAGAGCCCCCGGCCCTCGTCGAGGATGAGTTCCCGCTGAGCCGCGGGCTGCGTGCTGGGCTTGGGAATCGGCGTGAAGAACTCGGCGCCGCGGCGGCCGGGATTGATGTCGCCGGTCGGCTGGCCGTCTTCGAGCGCCCAGTGCTGCGTCGGCTGCGCGTACGGCGAGTTGAGGATCGGCGATTCGAAGAATCGAATGTCCGAAGCTTCGGCGACCACGCTGCGCCTCCCGTGCCGCGTATGTCGCTACTGCGGCCGACCGCAACGTACGTCGGGATCGTCTCAATTCGGAACCGGCGTAGGGACATCAAACGTGCCAGCGCAGGCCCGCACGCACGCCGATCGGCGCCTCATTCCATCGCGCCCCTGATGCGAACAGTCGCTACGCGCCGAGAGGCTCGCGGAGGAAGGCGACCTCGGCCCGAGCGGTTTCTTCGGCGCCGTCGCTCAACGCGAGCAGGTGCCAGCCCTGTTCGACGCGGTGGAGCTCAGCGCCGGCGATCTCGCGCGCCGAGTTCTCGGCATGGCTGAAGCGCACGTCGCGATCGTGTGTGCCGTGCGCGACCAACATCGGGCAGCGCACCTGGCCGAGGGGCAGCTGTTCGATGGCGCCGAACTGTTCGATATCATTGTCAAACCCGGCGCGGAGCAGATCGAAGGGCGGCATGTCGGCCACGACCCGTCGCAAGTACTCAAGTTTCTCCGGGCTTGCGAGAATATCGGCGGTCACGCGGGACCTGTCCGATGCACCCAGCGTACTCTCGAGCTTCAGGAACTGGCCCACTACGAATCGCGGGACGCGTTCCAGCATCTGGCCCTGGATCCAACCAACGATCGGATTGGTGAGCAAAGTCATCGCCAGGGCGGAGACCTCGACGGTCCAAGTCTGCGAGATGGCGACTTCGGGTATAAGCGCGTTCACGCGCTCAGGGTGGCGCGCGGCGAACTCGATGCCGCTCGGCCCGCCGCCCGATATCGCGTAGGCAGCGACCTGGTCGATCGAGAGCGAATCGAGCAACGCCGCCGCGCGCGAATTCGACGGGCCCGCGCGCGGTCTCGACGACCTCCGACGCGGCGTTCAGCCGTTCGATCGCCCTCGCGCGACGTTGCTCGATGCCGAAGGCCATTCGTGACTCCTCGTCCCTCAGCGGAGGCGCTGGCGGCGTCGAAGCTGGAGGCCCGTGCTGATCGACCCGGCCCGATTCGCGCCCCCGTCAGTCTGGTCAGCCGGGCTTGTGACCCGGCTCGAAACGTAGCCGATCGGCACGCTGGCTCGACTGCGGTCGCCGCATCTGTCTCGCTGCGTACGTGGGCTGATCTTCGCTCAGATTTCTCGGTCGTCGAGGCCGAAGTTGAGCTGGCCGGACGGTCCGCTCAGGGTCTGCCGCTAGGGTGTGGCTCCGGGGTGGGCCTGCGATATTTCCATGACCATGGCGGCGCGTGTGCGCGGGGCTCTGTTCGATCTGTGGGCGGCCCTCGCGGCAGGCGGGAGGCGCGCGACCCGGCTGCAGGCGACCGCCGTGTGGCTGCTGATCGCCGCCTCGCTGTGCATGGCTGAGGGACTCGTTGCGCTTCCGAGTTCCGTCGCCACCGCTGCGGGCATTCCTGGCGAGACGGGCGCCGCCCTGACCACCACACCGGCCCCCGATGCCGAGGCGGCATTCCTGGCCTCCGACCCCAAGGAGTGCGTGTGGCGGCACGGGACGCTGGCGACCGTGCCTGACCTGTCCATCGCAGGCGGCGGCGTCGTAGCGCAGCGAAGGATCGCGAGCGCGGTGCTGCCCTGCTCGCGAATGGTCGTGCTCGCGCGCTGGGCGGCCATCACCGATCAGCGGCGCGATGTGCTGGACCTGCGTCGCGGCGACGTGTTGCGCATCCTGCGCGGCGAGGCCCACGACTGGTCCGAGTTCGGCGGTAGCCCGCAGCCGATCAGCGTCTACCTGCCAGCGTCGCAGGCCGCCGCGATCGCGGCCGGGCTCGGCCTCTCGCTGATCGAGCTGGCGGCAGACTTGCTGCCGGACGATGAGCTGACGGACCGCGTCGAATCCACGCCGGGCGCGTTCGCACTGATCGAGCCCGAACGGCTGCGCCTGGGAGTCTTGGCGCTCACGGTCAGTGGCTACGACCCGTACCGCGACCCGGCGCGGATGTCGCCACTGCGTCTGCTGGGCTGGGTGCGCGCGCCCACCGCCGCGGACGCCATCGCGCTGCTTGCGGCGGCCGGCATCAAGGTCGCGCCGCCGTTCGACCCAGCGGGAATGCTGGTCACCGGCGAGTTGATCCCGGTGCGTTGCACCAACCATGTGCTCGCCGCCCTTGATGACTACGGCGCAATGTTCGACGGCGTGCGCGAGGCGATCCTCGCAGCCGACATCGCCGTCGCACCGCTCGAGTCTGCGCTGACGGACCTGGGCGGACCGACGCCGTGCGTCGAAACGCTGGTCCTGCAGGGCAGCCCCCGCGTCGTCCCCGCGCTGTCCGACGCCGGCGTCGACGTGGTGCTGACGATCGGCAACCACATGCTGGACTGCTGGGGCGGCTGCTCGGGCGCGGGGGCGCTGTTCGACACGCTGGCGCGACTGCATGAGGCGGGCATTGCCACCGCCGGCGCCGGGAAGGACTTGCGGGCCGCCCGCAGACCCACCGTGGTCAGCGTCGAGACGGCGCAGGGTCCCGTGCGCTTCGCATTCCTCGGTTACGACTCAATTGCGCCCTGGTACGCGGCGAGGGACAAGACTCCCGGCACGGCGCCGCTCAGCGCCGAGAGCGTGCGTGAGGACGTGAGCGCGGCTCGCGCACTCGCCGATCACGTAGTGGTGGGCGCGGGCTGGGGCGTCGAGTACACCGCCGACCCAATCGCATCCCAGCGCGAGATCGGCGGGATCGCGGTCGAGGCCGGCGCGAGCTTCGTGATCGGTAACCATCCGCACTGGGTGCAGGCGGTCGAGCACTTCGACGGCGAGCACGGGGCGCTGGTGGCCTACTCGTTCGGTAACTTCATCTTCGACCAGAATTGGTCGATCGCGACGACGCAGGGAATGCTGATCGAGCTGGGCTTCACGTCGGAGCGGCTAATCGGCTATCGGATTCGCCCGGTGGTGATCCGCGCCCACAGCAGCGAACTCCCCTGGGCCTATCGGCCCGAGTTCGTCGACCCCGCCGGCGAAGGCCGCCCGATCCTCAATCGCATCTGGAACGCCCAGGACCGCCTCCCAGCGCGCTAATGCGGGTGAACTCTCGGGAGTCACGCGGAGCGGATCGGCGTCGTGAACGCGCCTTCCGGATGGCGCTACAATTCATGGTGCGTGCGAACCTGCGGCGGATGGGGAAGTGTGGAGGATGCGGCGACCGCGACTGCCGGGACCGGCATTCAGCTCGTTGACAGGCCCAGGTCGTGCGGCGCTCCGAGTGGGCCTGTTCGTCGTCCTCGGCGCGTTGAGCGCGGCGCTGGTGCTGCTCTCCGATGGACGCACGCCGGCCGCGGCCGGCCCGGTTGAGAGCGCCTTGCTGACAGCCTGTGGAAGCGGTCTGGCTGTGCCTGAGCCGGAGACCAACCCTGCGCTGGTGGCGGACTGCGCGGCCTTGCTTGAGGCCAGGGACGCCTTGCGCGGGACGGCCGAGCTGAACTGGAGCGGCGACCTGGGGCTGACGACTTGGACCGGGATAACGGTCGGCACAGCGGGCGGCGTCCAGCGGGTGACGGCGCTGAACCTGGAGCGTCAGGATCTCGACGGCGTGATCCCGCCGGCACTGGGCCGGCTGACGGGCTTGCGCGAACTGCGCCTCGCCTGGCGCAACCCGTTGGCGGGCGTGATTCCGCCGCACTTGGGCTGGCTCGCCAACCTGGGGCTGCTGCATCTGGCCCGCAACGAGCGCTCGGGTGTGATTCCGAGCCACTTGGGCAACCTGCTGGATCTGGACAATCTGCTGCGGCGGTACATCCGGGGCAACAGCCGCATCAGCGGCTGCGTGCCGCCCCGATTGCGCGAAGTACAAACCAACGATCTCGCCCGGCTGAACCTGCCCGACTGCTCCTGGACCGCCCCGGCCACTCCGGCGACGCCGCTGCCGACCTACACATTGACCGTCACGGCGGCCGAGGGCGGCAGCGTCAGTCCCGCAGGAATAACCACGCATGGCGAGGCCGCGGAGGTCACCCTGACGGCGAGCTGGAACGATGCGACGCACACCTTCGGCGGCTGGGGCGGCGACTGTTCAGGCGCGGCCACGACCTGCCTGCTGGAGCTGTACGCCGATGCGGCAGTCTCGGCGGCGTTCACCCCACTGCCCGTGGACCGCTGCGCGTCTACCATCGACGCCGACTGCCTGCGCGCCGTCTACCAGGGCGCGCCCGACGACTACGCCCAGGTCCAGGACATCCCGGCGGAGCTGATCATCCTGCCGAGCGCCGAGGTCAACAGCGATCCGGCAGGCGAACTGCGCAGTCCACCAAACTGGTCAAAATCAAGAAGCTTCCCGCTGAGGTTCGTGCTCGAACTCTGATCAGCCGACGGGCGGTCTGGATCTCGGACGGTCTGAGTCGACAGGCGACGCCACCAAGCCTAAGGGCCTCTTGCCGGGCGGGATTGAACGCCCCAACTGCGCCGGCGGGCTGGTGGGAAATCGACCGGCGACTGCGCGGCCCCATCGCGCGTATCCGCACGGACTGAACTGAGCCCGAGATTGGGGCGCGGGAGCACGGCGGTTGGCGGGCGCATTGCGCGAGCATTCCCAACGGACGCGTCTACTCGGCGAGTGCGAACTACCTAGCCGGCAGCCAGTCCCGGGCACTCCAGATGCGGTCGAGGATTTGGCGTCCCTTGTCAGGTGGGTTCGAAGAACTCGGACCGGTCGATCCACGGTACGGGGCTGCTGTGCGCGCGGATCACCACAGGGCGGATGCGATGGCCGATCAGCCGCCCGGTCATGAAGGCCAGCCCCATCAGCATCCCCTGGCGCGGCGATTGAGGCGGAGCGCATGTGGGTGTGCGGAGGCTCGTGAATCGCCGCTCACGCGGGGCGGGGGTGCTAGGCTCGGCGCATCATCAGCGGTGGGGCGGTGGGGAGGCGGGGGTATGTGGCGGAACGCGCGTGTGGTCGGATTGCTCGCAACGCTGTTGGCGCTCGGGTGTGGGCTGGCCTGGTCCGGCGCAGCGGCGCAGCAGGGGGAGACGCGGGCGACGACGATCGTCCTGACCAGGGACGCTGACCCGCAGCCGGCGGCTGCGATGTCGGCTAGCACGGGTTCCCCGTCTGCGGCGCCGCGGACGACGCCGGCGCCGCCCTGCGAGAACGGCACGATCGTGCCTAGCCCGGCCGACAACCCGGAGCTCGTGGCGGACTGTGCGGTCTTGCTCGCCGCCAAGGACACGCTGCGCGGCACGGCCACGCTGAACTGGAGCGCCGAGCGCCCGCTCAATCAGTGGACCGGCATCACGGTCGGCACGGTGGACGGCGTCCAGCGAGTGACGGTGCTGAACCTGGATCGGGCGGGCATTGACGGCACGATCCCGCCCGCCTTGGGCGGGCTGACCGGGCTGCGTGAGTTGCAGCTGGCCTGGAACAACCAACTCACCGGTTCAATCCCGGCGGAACTGGGACAGCTCACCCGGCTGACCGATCTCAACCTGGCCGGCAACCGGCTGACCGGACCGATCCCGCCCGAGCTGGGCGCGATCGGCCCGCAGCTGACCGACCTGATCCTGAGCGGACCGCGGCCGCTGCCGGAGGGGGTCGGGCTGACCGGTTCGATCCCGCCGCAGCTGGGCAACCTCACCGGCCTCGCGGACCTCTACCTGGACGGCAATCGGCTGACCGGCTCGATCCCGACGCGCCTGGGCCGGCTCGTGAACCTGAGCTGGCTGTACCTGGCGCGCAACCAGCTCTCGGGTTCGATTCCGACCCAGTTGGGCAACCTGACGAACCTCGATAATCTGCGCCTGGAGCACAACCGCTTGACGGGTTCGCTGCCGACGCAGCTCACGAATCTGGATGAACTGAGCCGGCTGTACCTGAAGGGCAACAGCGGGATCAGCGGCTGCGTGCCGCCGCGCTTGCGGTCGGTGCGGACCAATGACCTGGGGCACTTGAACCTGCCCGACTGCGCCGCGGACGCGCCCGCCACGCCGGCGACGCCGCTGCCGACCTACACATTGACCGTCACGGCGGGCGAGGGCGGCAGCGTCAGTCCCGCAGGAATAACCACGCACGACGAGGCCGCGGAGGTCACCCTGACGGCGAGCTGGAACGATGCGACGCACAGCTTCGGCGGCTGGGGCGGCGACTGTTCAGGCGCGGCCACGACCTGCCTGCTGGAGCTGTACGCCAACAAGACGGTGACGGCGACGTTCACGGCGCTACCCGCCGATCGCTGCGCTTCCCCAACCGACGTCGACTGCATCCGCGCGGTCTACAGAGGCGCCCCCGACGACTACGTCCAGGTCCAGGACATCCCCGCAGATGTCATCATCCAGCCCGACGCGGACGGCCGCTACCAGGTCGAGCGCGGCCAGCAGATCACAGTCGTCACCGCGGCGCAACTGCCCGCAGGGTATACACGGTTCTACCTGCAACAGCGGCCGTTGGAACAGCCCTGGCCGGTCTCGTTCTCGCAGCTGATCCCGCCGGTCGGCACGACCTACACGTTCACGCCGACGACCGATGACGACGGCGCCACGCTGATCACCTTCGATCTGACCGCTGCGCGGCCGAATCCGCTTGGTCGTCCGGGGCTCAAGCCGATCCTCGGCGATGTGGTAGTCACGACCGAGTTCCTGCTCCCGGTCCCGCCGCTGACGCTGGCGCTGACCAGTTCGCGCGAACTCTGCACGGCCAACACCCTGACCGAGCTGAGCTGGCAGATCGCCGGGGGCCAGCCGCCCTACACGCTGACGATTGATGGCCAGACGGTCAATACGGAGGCGGACTCGCACCGCGCCAACTGCGGGGCGATCCCGACCGACCCAGAGGCAGGCGAGCCGGTCGCCAACCCGACCAAGACGTTCACGGCGACGGTGACGGACTCGCAGACTGCGGCTACCGCGACCAGCCAGCAGATCCTGGTGGACCTATTGCCACCGTTGCCTGCCCCACAGAACGTTCGTTACTCAAGCTACGTGGCGGATGTTCTGCTCAACTGGGATCCAGTACCCGGCGCAGGGATGCAGTCTCCCAGGAGCATCAACCCGGACAACGCCAACATTGAGCAAGTCACCGGAGGGGTTCGCGCTCGCCCCCACGATTCCCTGGTGTGGACCTATCACGTCGTTCCGCATCGGCACGCGAGCCAGTACCAGCTTCCGCCAGTGCCAGGATTACGGGTGTTCTCCGTAGCTGCGGTGCGGCATCCTTTGGAACTGGAGACTCCCGACGCCTTGAACTGGAGCCTAGAACAGACATACGCCGCGACGACGGAAGCGCAGAATGTAGTGATCACCTCAACCCACGACACGGTCACCGTGGCGTGGGACAAGCAGCCGTACGCTCGAGGTCAGCAGATCTCTGTGAAACTGGCCGAGCGGTATCCGTTCCAGAACTATTTCCGTGCTGCGCAGCTGCAGGAAGTGCTGGGCGAGTCCGGCAGACACGAAGTCAGCTTCGCTGCGCTGGAACCGGCGACCGACTACAAACTCGCGATCTTCATGGTCGACACGACCGCAAAGACCGGCCCGCCAGTCTTCGACGTGCGGACCAAGGCGGCTCCGGCCAGTTGGTCGCCGCCGCCCACGGGAGCGCAGAACCTGCAGGTTACGAGTTCGGATGTTGGTCACATCGTTACCTGGGAGTCTCCCTCGCCGCATGGGCGTCGGACCTGGGCGCTCGACGTCGTCAACGTGAACTCAGGTGACTTGGTGTATAGCGAATTCACCCACGGAGCCACGCGTTGGGTGATCCCGCTCAACCGTCTGCTCTCGTCGACGCGGTATCGCGTCACCGTCGTCCACCACGATCTGGAGGTGGCTGAACGGTCGATCGAGTTCACGACGCCGGCTGCGCGCGCATCGGGTCAAACTGGCCCAAGAACGTCAAGAACGGAGGTTGATCAGCTGACGCTTGCCTTTTTTCCTATCTGGCCGGTTGGGCTGGATGTCAGTTACGCAATGACGGACGATCCGTTCCAGTGGCGCTACTACACCAACCAGAACCGATACCACGCCGGACTGGATATTGGGGAGCACCACGCAGGTGCGGCGCCTGAGGACCAGGTAGACGGTGAGCCGGTCTACGCCGTCGCAGACGGCGTCATGCGTGTCTTCGCGGATGATCTCTCAAACAAATCCGTCATGTACTGTCCGGAGCACCGTCCGCTTCACTGGCAACTCTACGTCGTGGATGAACGACCTGGCTCTGTCTGGCGCGACCCACACATTACGGATCCCCTCAATCCTGAATCTGCCGATCAGATCTATTGCCAGTCCATTGTCACACCCAACGGCGGTAGGACCGCGCTGATCGCCCATACGCTGCCCGATGGAACGTGGATTGTCACAAAGTACGGTCACCTTCACCACGAAGGCTTTCCGCGCGAGATCGCCCGGGCTCTCTCGACTAACTTCAGCAAGTGCGACCCGGCTCTGGAGGATCGCGAACCATGTGCGCTCGCTTCCAATCGGTGGGTCCGAGTAGCTAAAGGCCAGCGCATAGCTAGCGTAGGAGCTTCTTCGGAGGGTGAAGAGGACGGGGGCTTCGATGCACACGTTCATTTCGAGATTCGTCACTTCAACATCTCGGAAGCCGAGTGGAACGTGACCCGCGACGAGTGGTACTTAGATGCCCGCAATTGCGGTGAGCGATATCTAACAACTCTGGATTGCACTTGGTCGGGCTCTGGCCCGCGGACGATGACGACCGTTCTGGACGCGGAAGCCTATCTCCCGCCGCTACCGGCCTCTTTCGTCCCTCGCGATGTGGGCTGCCGCGGAAACTCTTGTACGGATCCCGGTCCGATCGCCGACGCCAATACCGATGAGCATGTCATCGAGGTTGCCAGCGCTGCTCTCTCAGAAACATCGAATGTCAAATCGTTGCGCGTGACGTTGTCGATGGCGCTGTGGCGACCAGCATTCTACACACGATACTCAGGTACTGTGAATCCTCTGGCCGGTCAGCCTTCGCGGACCAGGGTCAAGGGGATCGCCAGTACTGGACCCGGCGTCGACAGTTATCACACGAACATGCTCTGCGGCATTCCACCCGCCGACCTGCCCGCTGACGCGACCTTGCCGATCGTGCCCGACCGGCCCGACTTGCCCACAATCGACGTGCGTGCTGATGCACGAGTTCTCGGAGGCGACCCTCTGCTGGCAGGTGAACTGCCACGCGAAGTCCGCACGCTACGGCTTTCGCTGAATCCACCCTGTCGGTCCAGCAAGGTGACCGTGCGAGCCAGCAATGGGCACTGGGAAGGGCGAAATCGGGACCGCATCCTCAATCGCGCGGATCAGCGGATCGAGCTGCGTGACCCGAGCGCCACGCTCACGTGGATCACGGAACTGTCGCCGGGTGCTGGCGTCATTCGAGCCGGCCAATCGCTTGATGGCCACGACTTTGACTTCTTCTCGTTCCTCGCCTCCCGCGATCAGACGTACCAGTTCTGCGCCTACCCGGCCGGGAATAGCGATTGCATCGTTACGGGCGCTTCGAGCGTCGCCACGATGGAGCTGTGGGGGTCCGCCGGACAGATCGCTGCCGACAGCGGGACCGCCGAGCTGGCATGGACGCCGGGCCCGGACGATGCCGCCGAGCAAACCGTGGTTCTGATGGTGCGACGGCGCGACCGCGTCGGCGACGCGGGCGCGGCGGACCACCCCTACACACTGACGTACAGCTTTCCGCCCCCGCCGCCGACTGACCTGAGCGTGACTAACCGAACTGCGTCCAGTATCACGCTCACCTGGACGGCGTCGCCTGGTGCCAGTACGTACGGGGTTAAGCACACGATCGGCAGTGAGTGCGATGGCGAGCCGACGGCGCGCACGACTGGCGCTTCGTATACTTTCCGAAGGCTCGAGGGCGACACCCAGTACACGCTCTGCGTCCAGGCGCAGAGCGGCGGCGCGCAGAGCGACAGCGCCCGGAGCGACGCTGCGCGGTCGGTCGGGCAGGCCGAGGTCAGATCCCGCTGGGCCCCGGCAACGGCGCGCACACTGGCGCCGCCGCCACCGGGCGCGCCGGCGACCCCCACGGGGCTGAGGGTGACGGACGTGACGGACAACGGGGCCACGCTGCACTGGGACGACGTGACCGGCGCGACCTACAAGGTGCGCCGTGACGGTGACGCGAGGACGCTAGAGACGCTCGGCGATGTGAACGAGCACCCGTTCACGGGTTTGACGCCGCGGAGGGCCCACGTGCTCGAGGTGGCGGCGAGCAACAGCCATGGCGACTCCCCGTTCGCCAGCCTGACCTTGCTCGTCCCGCCGACGCTCAATACGCCGACGGCGACCGCGAACTCGATCACGCTCACCTGGAGCAGCGTCGACCGCGCCGCCAGCTACGACGTGAAGCGGCTCGCCGCCGCGAGCGCATGCAGCGGCGACGGCGACGCCAACGTGACCGCACTGACATACCCGTTCACGACCGGCCTCACGGCCGACACCGAGTACACGCTCTGCGTACGAGCGCGCAACGCGCAGGGACCGTCTGCCTGGACCTCAGTGATAGCAACAACATTGGCGGAATGCATGCTCACGGTGACGGCGGGCACGGGCGGCACAGCATCGGGCGGAGGCGCCGGCGCGTGCGGGCGGAGCGTGACGATCACAGCGACGCCGAACGCCAACTACATCTTCTCGCACTGGTCGGGCGGGGTCAGCGGCTCCGCAAATCCACAGACGTTCACGCTCAGTTCAGATTCGAGCGCGAACGCCCACTTCACTAGGAAGCAGTGCACGCTGACGGTGACGGCGGGCACAGGCGGCTCGGCTTCGGGTGGCGGCACCGGCGATTGCGGGCGGAGGGTGACGATCACAGCGACGCCGAACGCCAACTACATCTTCTCGTATTGGTCGGGCGGTACGAGCGGCTCGCAGAATCCGACGACGATCACGGTCAACTCGAATCTGACCGTGCGCGCCAACTTTACGTACGATTCACCGACATGCAGCTTGACGGTGACGGCCGGCACGGGCGGCACAGCATCAGGCGGCGGCACCGGCTTGTGCGGACGGAGCGCGACGATCACGGCGACGCCGAACGCTAACTACATCTTCTCGCACTGGTCGGGCGGTACGAGCGGCTCCGCAAATCCACAGACGTTCACGCTCAGTTCGAGCCTGACGGCGCATGCCAACTTCACCTACATCCCGCCGCCGCCAACATGCGACCCAAACACAAAACCACCGACAACCGATATGGAGGAAACGACGGAGACCGGGTGGGACGACGACGGTCCGGCGCGGCGGCCCATCGAACGCACCGTGACGCAGAAGCTGAAGCGCAACGTGACCTGCGGCTCGGACGGCGAGTGGGATACGGGTGAGTGGCAGGATGATGGGGACCCAATCAACGGACCATGGAGCCCAACCGGGCCATGGGAGTGCACACCGCCGACTGCGGCGCGCCCGGCGGAAGCGACGTTAACCGTTACCGTCTCGACCACGAGCGCCTGGGTCGTGAGCGGGGACACGGCTACTAAGCAGCGGACAGTGACCAAGCGCGACGACACCAACCCGTTCAGTTGGAGCGGTCCGAAGGCCTGCTCCTGGAACGATGACTGGCAGAAGGGCACTCCCTACACCGAGACGACGACGCTCGAGACCAAGGTCAAGCCCAACGACTACGTCGTATCGGTGCCGGCGCTGTCGTTGCCGCCGATCACGACGACCGAGACCCGCTGGGTCGATGTGTATGTACCACCGTTCTTCGACTGTGTATCGCACGAAGAGCGGCGCACCAAGTCGTCCAGATTTACGACCCAGGTCACATACTCATGGGGCGGCTCAAGCTGGGTGAGCAGCTCCGATACAACAGAGATGTCTACCTACAGCGCGTGGACGCGCACTGGGGCAACGGGCGCCTGTAGCAGCGGCTCGCAGCGATCCGCCTCGAGTGGTACCGCCCTGCTCACCGCGGGCGACTACGAGTTGGCATGGGAGAGCCAACGGCTCGTGTTCACCGTGCCGGCTGGCGCGACGGTCGAGCTCAGCGGCCGCACCCTTGACGGCGGCGGCCATGCCGCAGTGCTGACCGTCAAGGGCGGCGCCGAGCTGGTCGTTACCGCCGAGGCGCTCAGCGGGACCGACGAACAGCGTACGGCGCGCTTCGCCGCGACCACCGATCCCACCCTCAGCGCCATCGCCGCGTCACTGCGCGCGCCGGCGCCGGCCGAAGCCGAGCCGAGCGTGACCACCACCACCGAGTGCGCGGTCGCGGAGGCGTCCGAGGACGGTGTGCCCATCGTCAATCTCGACGCTGAGCCCTGCGCCATCGTGCGCGGCGGCGGCGCGATCACCGTCGTGCAGGACGGGGAGTCGCTGGCGATCACCCTTGCAGCCGGTCGCGAATGGCTGATCCTCGAAGGGACCGGCAGCGACGAGGCTGAGACGCCCGCGGCCATATTCGTCGACATCGCCAGCGGCGGCTACATCACCCTGGCGCTCACGGATGGCGCCGAACTCGCCCGGCATATCCCGGAGGGCAGCGTAGAGCTGGGAGCGGTGTTCGACGCGATGCTGCCGGCCGCGCCACCGGCGGAGGGGGGCGGCTAGACGCCGATCACGCCGTCCGTGCGACGGGCGCCGATTTCGGCGGCGGCGCTGAAACGCGAATGGCCTGCATACATAGCCGGCGCGGGAGGCCGCCGCTATCTCAGTGACGGCCTCCCCCTGCCTGCGCGGTCTCGCGTCCGGCGCCGACCAACTCGGCCTCCCGGTCCAGGGTCCACTCGAACAGCGAGGGAGCGGGGGCCTGAGCCTTCCGTCCACGGCGTTTCGGCTCGTCCGGTTCGTCGGCCATGAACTCGGCCCAGGAGAGCAGCGTTCTCTGCTCTTCCGGCTCGCCAAGATGGTGGGCACACGGAGCCAGCGCGACGCTCGGTTCCCGCCCGCCCTGTCGGAACACGACGAACAGTGGCTCGGACTCGGGTAGAGACTCGGCCTGCCGTCAGTCGGCGTCGACGAGCAGTGCCTCGGCCTGGGCGGCGACGGCTTGAGCCTGCGCGAAGACCGACTCGACCGTCTCGCCGTCGTCCTGCTCGCCAGCGACCAGCTTGCGAGCCAGCGCGAACATGAGATCGTCGCCGTCGTCGCCGTAGGCGGCAAGCGCGTCCTCGGGCAGTTCGCCCTCGACCGCGAGCGAGCTTTGCAGCTTCTGCGCGCCCAGCTTGAGCGCGTCGGCCTGAAGCGTGTTGCGATAGCCCATGAACACCACCTTGACCGGCTCGGTCTGGCCGATTCGCCAGGAGCGCCTGGAGGCCTGGCGCATCGTGTAGACCGAGTAGTCGGTCTCGAACCAGCAGATCGTGGGGAACTCGATCAGGTCGAGCCCCGTCTGGACCAGCCGTGGGTGGCAGATCACGACATCGATGCCCTGTTCGACCTGCCGAGCGACCCAGGCCTCGCGCTTGTCGGGCGCGACCTGGTCGGCCTTCATCACGGCGGCACGGAACCCGTGGCGGGCGAGGCTGCCCTCCAGCCGTCCCGTGATGTCGCGGGTGGCGGTGTGGGTCACGTAGACCAGCACGCGGATGCCTTCGAGTGGTGCGCCAGCGATCGTCCGTCGCGCCCGGTCCTGCGCGCCGAATATGGGCCAGAAGCCGGACGGGCCACACGATGAGCGGATCGTGGGTGGGGCCTGAGCGCGCGTCGGTCGGCCTCCGCCAAGCGCGGGCGCTCTCTGGCAGCGAGATCCTACTAGCCGATCGAGAGCGACCGATTCGAGATCAGCGCGCGGATCCCGCCATCGTGCGGCAGCCCCGGGTAGCCGGATGCGGGGCAGTGTCGTACGACGTACTTAGTCCAGCTCGAAGTAGAGCTGGAGGTGCGTCTGGCAGCCGGGGTTAAAGGCAGCTCCGCACGCCGGGCAGGTGGAGTCGCAGGCGAGATAGCCGCTCACGCTAAGGACCCCGCCGCAGACGCCGCAGAGGACGGCGCCCTGAGTGCGCTGGTCCAGTGGCCAGACCTGCGCGGGGTGATCCGCCAGCGCCGCGTGGCATTCGAAGCACGGGAACCATGCGCCGCAGCACTTCATCCGTAGCGCGATCACATCCATGGGCCCCCGCCAGTGGGCGCACCGCGTCTGCGCATCGACATCGATACCTTGCACTGCGTGACCGTGGACCGTGCGGAACTCTGGGGCAGCCTGGCTGGTCATGTGGACCAACCTAGCCGAGCGCGCCAGCTCCCGGGACCGGCCACGGAGCTGACCTGCGCGGGCAACTCCAACCTCGTCCTCAAGAACAACGACCACACGGCGTCGTGGCGGTGCAACACTCCGTCCGCCCAATAGGAATGGGGCACTGACTCACCCGGGCGGTCGTGGTCGCCTATCTTCCTTGCGATCCCGATCGCACCCCAGGGGGTTCCATGGACTACGGCATTGCCTTCCCCTCGTACATTGATGCGTGGCGCGACGCGGCCGCGGCTGAGGCCGCGGGCTTCACCCACGCCTGGTTCTTTGATTCGCAACTGATCTACAGCGACGTGTACGCCACGATGGCGTTGGCGGCGGAGCACACCAGCCGGATCAAGCTGGGCACCCTGGTGGCCATCCCCAGCAACCGCATCCCCGCGGTGACCGCTTCCGCGATCGCCACGATCAACTATCTGGCGCCCGGACGAGTCATTCTGGGCTTGGGCACCGGCTACACCGGGCGCAACACGATGGGCCTGCCTGCGGTGCCGGCAGCGGAGTTCCGCGAGTACACGCAGCAAGTACGCGGCCTGCTGCAGGGCGACGAAGTGCTGATCCGCGAGGGCACGCGTGAGCGTTGGATTCGGCTGCTGCATCCGGATCGTGGCGGCTTCATCAACATCGACGACGCGATCCCCATCTACCTCGCCGCGAGCGGGCCCAAGGCGCTCGCGGCGACGGGCGAGCTCGCCGACGGCTGGGTCACGGGCGCGCTCACAGCCCCGCTCGCGATGGGCTTCGAGGCGATTCGCGCCGCCGCCGCCGCCGCTGGCCGGGCCACTGACAGGCCCTACACAGTCGGTTTGATCGGCGGCTGCGTGCTGCGCGACGGCGAGTCGCTCAGTTCGCCACGCGTGGTCGAGCGGGTCGGCCCCAACGCGCTGGGGGGTGTGCATGCGGTGTGGGAGTCGCACTTCGGCCCGGGGGCGAGCTTAGGTCTCAAGGACCCCGACGCCGCGGCCGCTTACCATCGGTACATTGAGGAGTACGGCAACGCGCGCGGCAGCAAGCCCGACCGACGTTACCTGGATGTGCATACGGGGCATATGGTCTTTCTCAAGCCGGGCGAGGAACAATTCATCGACGAGACCTCGATCGGCGGCACGCTGACCGGCACGCCGGCGCAGATCATCGAGCGGCTTGAGCAGCTTGAGGCGGCCGGCATCGACAACATCGCCATTGCCTGCACGGATGCCGCCGGGGCACGCGACCTGGTCGCCGACTTCGGCAGAGAGGTGATCGCCAAACGGTCCCCCGCCTAGCAGGGCGGGTTGCCCCCCGGCCGTGAGGTTGAAAGATACCATCCGGCGCCCGGTAGCCCTCGCAGGACACGATCAGTTCATCGTGCGCGCAGGCGCCGAGGCCGTGTCGGCTTGCTGCGGCCTGGGCTCTCGTGTGAGCGCGTCAGAAGCCCTCGCCGGCCGCGGTTCGGCGCGTGAGGTCGTCGAAGTCCAACACGAGCGGAGCCTCGCGGGCGAGGACGTGCTCGACGCGGCTGCGGACGATCTCGTCCCAGGCGGGATGGGGCAAGATGTAGAAACGGTCGTTCTGAATAGCCTCGAAGACGATCTCGGCGATCTCCGCGGGCTGCTTGGCGTGCTGCAGCACCGAGTCGATGTTGGATCGGGCGCCGGCGTTGGACTCGGGTAAGCCGCTCGCGAACTCCTCGGGGCGGTTGCGCTCGGCTTTGAAGATGCCCGTGTTGACGAACCCGGGGCAGAGCACAGACGCCCCGATCCGGGCGTCGCGCGCCTTGAGGTCGCGATACAGACCCTCGCTGAGCGCCAGGACGCCGTGCTTCGTCACGCCGTAGGCGCCCCCGCCTGGGATCAGCCCAGCGAGAGACGCCGTGTTCACGATATGACCTTCCTCGCCATGCTCCAGCATGTGCGGGATGAACACCTGCAGGCCGTAGAGCACGCCCCAGAAGTTCACGCCCACGAGCCAGTCCCAGTCGTTTTGCGGGATCTCCCAGACACCGCGCCGCACCGCTGCCCCCGCGTCACCGCGACTGGTGACGCCCGCGTTGTTGCAGACGATGTGGACCTTGCCAAACTCATCAATCGCACGCCGGGCGAGTGTCTGCACGGAGTCACGCGACATCGTGTTGGTGACCACGCCGATGACCCGATGCTCCTCCTGCTCCAACTCCCGCACCGCCGTCTTGAGCGCCTGCTCTTCGATGTCGGCGAGCACAACCTGCATGCCGGCGCGGGCGAAGCGCTCCGCGAAGGCGCGGCCCATGCCGCTGGCGGCGCCCGTCACGACGGCGGTCTTGCCCTCGAACTCGCGCATGGTTGGCCTCCTCGTCTGCAGGGCGGAGTATAAGCAGCGCGGGCGCTGCGTCGCCTCTGCCGATTGGGCTCAGTGAACGACCGATTCCATCGCCGCGCGCTCCTCCGGTCTCGGCCGCTCGACGACGCGGCACTCGCGGTCGAGCAGCATCGTCCGGCGGCTGCGTGCGTCGAACTGGGGCCACTCCGCAAGTGCCCCACCGCTGGGGTCGCCGGTCCGCGCGAAGTTGAGGTACGCGTCCTGGATCAGCGCCTCGAGCGCATCCGCCTCCGGTCCGGTCCCGGCCCAGTCCACCGTTTGCGGCAGGTCGCGCGTCCCGAACACGAACGGCACGTCGAGCGCGTGGCAGGCGCCCCACGCGCCCCCGTCTCGTGGCGACTGCCAGTCGAAGCGGTAGGCGAAGGCCGGTCCGTGCTCCGCATGCGCCTCCAGGAGGTGCTCCGCCGCCACCCGGAAACCCTCCGTTTCCGCCGTCACCGCCACATCGGCCGGCGTCGCCGGGGCTGCCCGCGCCTCCAGCGCCTCCCGAATCGTCCCGAAGGTCGTTCGCGCCCACTGCTCAGGATCCGCGAGCTGCTCGCCCTGCCGCGTGATCGCGGCGATCGCTTGCTCTGGCGTCATCTCCCGTAGGCCGGGATTGCGCGCCAGCTGGCTCCGCTTCTCCTCCCCCGTAGTGCCGGCCATGACCGGAATCCCGGCCGCACTCCCACCCAACACCGCTTCCAGGGGGTGGCGCGGGAGTAGGTTCCCGCCGACTGCCGGACGGAGCGAGAACGCCAGCACGCTCCCAGCGCCCGCCGCTGGGGCTCCCCGCACCTTGCGCAAGCGCTGATCCAGCGCTTGCTGCGCCTCGAGGAATCGCTTCGCCGGCTCCGCCCGTAGCGCCGCCATCGATGCCTCAGCCACGCCGAGCTCCCGCACGATCTCGCCCACCGCGGCCTGCGCCTGCTCCACCCCGATCACTCCCTGCGCCGCCCCGCTCATCGCCACCGCCCGATGGAACAGCCCCGACGCGGAGGAGGTCCCGAGCAGCGCCGCCACCGCCCACCCTCCGGCCGATTCGCCGAAGATCGTGACGTTGTCTGGATCGCCTCCGAAGGACGCGATCTCGTCGCGCACCCAGCGCAGGGCCGCGACCTGGTCGGCCAAGCCGAAGTTCGAGCAGGCGTCGTCTCCCCCGGCGATCTCGGCCAGGTACAGGAAGCCGAGGATGCCCAGCCGATAGTTCATGGTCACGACGACGACGTCGCCGCGCCGCGCTAGCGAAGCGCCGTCGTAGACCGGCTGCGAGCCCGCCCCCAACGTGAAGCCGCCGCCGTGGATGAAGCACAGCACGGGCCGGCGCCCGTCGTCGAGCCCCGGCGTCCAAACATTCAGCGTCAGGCAGTCCTCCGAGACCGGCTCCGGTCCCATCGCCAGCGTCTGCTGCATGTGCGGGTTCAGCGCCTGGACCGAGACCGGCCCGAACTCGAACGCTTCGCGTGTGCCCGACCACGGCTCGGCGGCCTGCGGAGGCGCGAAGCGTAGTTCGCCGAGCGGCGGCTGCGCATATGGCACGCCCCGGAAGACGGACAGCCCATCCTCGTCGCGTCCGATCAGCTCGCCCGATCTGACTCGCACTGCCGCTGTCGCCACAGGAGGCCCCTTCGCTTGCGCGGCGAGCATAGAAACCAGCCGACGCTCGCTATTCCCTGGCCGCTCCGCCGGCCAGCTCCGACTAGTGCCGCTTCTGATACCGCCGCTGCCCCCGGTTTGACGTCAGCTCCAGCGCTTCGCAACATCGCGGTTACCGTCAGCGGCGTCGTGGAGGTAAGGAGTTTGGCATTGGCCTCGCGGCGGGGTGGGCCGCTGGGGCGTCGAACCCGGCAGCCCCGGGGACGGAAGGTCGGCTGCTGTTGACGATCGGAACCATCCGATACCATGACCGTCGCTTCTGGCGTGGAGAACTCAGCGCCGCAGCCGTCGGAGCTGCACGGCTCGTGGTCGGCCCACGGAGAGGGCAAGACGTGATGGAATACCGGCGCCTTGGTAACTCGGAGCTGCGGGTCTCGGCGGTGGGGTTGGGTTGCACGGACTTCGGTGATCGCGTCTGGCAGGAGGGCGCACTTGACGAAGCGGCGAGCACGGCCGTCGTGCATGAGGCGCTCGATCAGGGCATCACGCTGTTCGACACCGCCGAGAGCTATGGCAACGGCCGGTCCGAGGAGTACCTGGGCCGAGCGCTGGGCGCGCGCCGCTCGGATGTCATCATCGCGACGAAGTTCGGTCACTGGCTGGGCTTTGCGGAGCCGGGGATCGGTGGATCACGCGACTACATCCTCCAGGCGGTTGAAGGCAGCTTACGGCGCCTGGGCACGGACTACATCGACCTCTATCAGATCCACTTGCCGGACCGCCATACACCGATCGAGGAGACGTTGGAAGCGCTGGACAGGCTTGTCCAACGGGGCGTCGTGCGCGCGATTGGATCATCGAACTTCAGCGGCGAGCAGATTGCCGCGGCGGCCCGAGTGTCGTTGGAGCGGAACTTCCAGCCCTTCGTGTCCGCCCAGAACGAATGGAGCCTGCTCCGCCGGGATGTCGAAGCCGACGTAGTGCCGAGCGCCCTGCGAACCGGCGTCAGCGTGATCCCGTACTTCCCGCTGGCGGCGGGCTTCCTCACCGGCAAGTACCAGCGCGGCATGACCATGCCGGCAAACTCGCGCCTGACGAACTTCAAAGAGGATCAGGCAGCAGCGGCGCTCTCCGACGCTCGTTTCGACGCGCTGGAAGCGCTCAGCATGTTCGCGGAGCAACGTGGCCACACGATCCTGGAGCTGGCGTTGGCCTGGCTCGCCTCGCAGCCGGCCGTGGCATCGGTGATTGCCGGCGCGACGACGCCGGCGCAGGTTCGCAGCAACGCGGCAGCCACACTCTCGTGGCGACTGGACGGGGATGCGATGGCGGAAGTCGACCGCATCCTCGCGTCGGTCTCCTGAACCTGGTGGCGCTGGCCCGGGCCCGATCGAGGGAGCTGGACTCGGCCAAGCGGGCCGCGACGCTTAAGAGGGCTCTGATTAAGTCGGATCCCCTCTCCCCCCGCAGAGCGGGGGGAGATGCCGAAGGCAGAGGGGGGCTCCCGCGCGATGCGACGGGGGCAACGCGGGGAGCCCCCCTCTGTCACTCCGTGACATCTCCCCCTGCGGAGCGGGGGGAGAGTGGACTGCGGAGCGGGGGGGGGGGGCACGGTCCACACGGCCGGGACCCGCCCGCGCAGCGGCGCTGGACCTACCGCGCCCTTGGCGCGGGTGTCGGAGGGCTCCCCGCGGGGCGCCACACGCCTCCGGCGGAGGGAGGAAGGGCCAGCCCCGCTGCTGCCCGGCCTGCCCGGCGCCTGAGCAGTCCGGCCTGCTACCTCGCCAATCGTGCTGCTGGCCACGCTGGGGGGCCGTGGATCGTCCGGTTCGTTGTGGGCGTCGAGCGCGTATTGGGCCAGGCCGACTGGCGTGGTGACCCCGGCGAAGCCGAGCGACTGATTGACGAAGGTGAGGGGCGTGTGGGTCATGTCCAGATCGCGCACGAGCTCAGGGAAGCTCTCCATGGCGTAGACGGAGGCTTCGACCCGGGCGACGTCCGAGGCCAGCGTGTAAGCGACGATCGCAGCCTGCGTCGCGGGCGAGTGGCGCACCGAACCCACGACCCGCACCTGAAGCGGCTCGTCGATCTGGTCGAGGATGCGCGCGACTTCCTCCGGCGGCTCGCGGGGCTCACGCGCGACCTGGGGCATGGCGTCGAGGAGGACCGGGAGGAAGTGCCCCAGGGGCAGGCCGTAGAGGGACAAGCGGCGGCCAGTTCCGCCGTTGACGACGATGCCCGGCACGCGATCGATATCGTGTTCGGCGGCCAGCTCGGGGTCGTGGCCGAATTCGTGGACGACCAACGAGACCAGGTCGCTGACGGCAGTCACCTCTTGCAGCAGCTCGAGCGTCGACCGGCAGTCGGGGCAAGGGGGCAAGGCCGCCCGACCGGGAACGGTGAGCCGACTCGCGCTCGTCTGGAAATACTCGATCGTGACGGGCCCGGGCAGGCCCGCGAGCTGCTTCTCGAAGACATCGAGGACATCGGCTGGGAGCATGGCTCGCCCTCAGTCCAGCTGATGCGCTGCGGAGGCGCGGCCCGACAGCGCGGCGGAGGTCAGCACTTCACGACGGCCGGAGCAGCGTTCAGACGAGGGCCTCGTAGGTCATCTTCATGAAGCGCCGGGTCAGGTCCGCCATGCCGCCGGGCCGGTTCCCGTAGAGGAAGACGTGGTTAAAGAAGAGGCCCACGAGGTCCTCAAGCGGGTCGACGAAGAACCAGGTGCCCGCCGCGCCACCCCAGCCATAGGTCCCGGCCGAGCCGGGGTAGAACGAGCGCTCCACCGACTTGCGGACCGCATAGCCGAGGCCGAAGCCGTAGTTGGGGATCGGCAACAGATCGATCTCACGATCTCCGAGGTGGTTGGCGGTCATCAACTCCACCGTCTTGCGGCCCAGGATCCGGACGCCGTCGAGCTCGCCACCGTTGAGCAACATCTGCGCGAAGCGGGTGTAGTCGGGCGCGCTGGAGAGCATGCCCCCGAACAGGCCGTTGCCAGAGCGCAGGTTTTTCGAACGCGAGCGCACCTTCTCAGCCGTCTCGGGGCGATCGCGAATCGCGAGCTTGCCCTCCGCGTCCCAAGTGTGGTCGGTGACGAGGCGTCCTTCATCAGCGTCGTCGCAGTAGAAGCCCGAGTCGTCCATCCCAAGCGGATCGAAGACGCGCTCGCGGAAGAGTTCGTCGAGGTCCTTGCCGGTCAGGCGAGTGAGCAAGAGCGAGAGGACATCGAAGTCCGAGCCGTAGTTCCACCTGTCGCCGGGGTGGGCGTACAGGGGAAGGTCGGCGATCGCGAGGACCATCTCCTCATAGCTGCGCGGCGGATCGTTGACCCGTGCGTCCCCGGGCATGAAGCCGGTGCCTGCGGAGGTTCGCTGGAGCAGCGGCCAGTAGGCCGCTGGAAGCCGACCGACTGCCGGCAGCCCCGACGTCATCGTCATCAGGTCGAAGATCATGAGCTCACGCCGCGCAGGCTCGACGTTCTGGGGCGGGAACGCACCCCGCACGCGATCGTGCGGCGGCGTCTGCGTCACCACCAGCCGGTTGGCGAACTCCGGAATCCAGCGGGAGATCGGGTCGTTGAGAGCGAAGGCGTCTTCCTCGAAGAGGCTCATCAGCACGACGGCCGTCACCGGCTTGGTCTGCGAGTACATACGGAAGAGGCTGTCCATGCCGAGTGCGGTCTCGCGCTCCATGTCGAGGGTGCCCGCTGCATGGGCATGGACGACCTGGCCGTGGCGCAGGACGACCGTGATCGCGCCCGGCAGCTCTCGGGCCGCCACCGCCGCATCGATCGTGCGTTCGATGCGGGACAGGCGATCGGCATCGAAGCCGACCGCCCCGGGCTCGGTCGAGGGCAGTCCGTCGAGTGAACTCACAGGGAACTCCTTGTCATCGGGGAAGGCAAGATAGCCACTCTTGTCGTCGCCGTGCGCGGTGCGCGCGCGCTCTCTACGCTCCGCCCCGCCTCGCGGGGGAGCTGCTGGAGCCTGCCCCTGCGCAGGCAGGCGGCAGAGGGGGGGCTCCGCTTCCGGCTCAGTGCCGACGCTGTTCCTTGTCAGACGGGACCGGCGCCCTCTGTCACTCATCTCCTCCCGCGGAGCGGGGGGAGATGAGTGAGCGGATGCGATGACGTGTTCAGCACCCTGCTAGGCGTTCTTCAACTTCTGCACCGCGAAGAGTTGTTCGTTGCCCCGCGACTGCACGGCGCCGGCGGGCCAGCGCACACCTGAACGAATGACCGACGCGGTCTGGATCTCCACCAAGGGGAGCATGAAATACCCCAGGGTATGTTCGATGAACAACTGGCTGATCAACTCGCTCCGCTTGACCGGGTCGAGCTCCAGCCTTTGGGCCCGCGCGAGCGCCGTGACCTCGTCGCTGCTCCCGAGGGTGTAGACGCCCTCCGGCAAGACGGAGATGTTGACGGTTGTTTGTATGTCCGTACGCTGGCCGTCGATGAACCACCAGATCCCGGGCGCCCCGTCGGTCTTGCCGCTTCCCGCCTGTCGAATGCCAGCGTTGGTGAAGTACTCCGAGGCGGGATACTCCTTGATCGTCAGCCGGATGCCGATCGCCCCGAGGTCCTGCTGGACCGCGAGCGCCATCTCTGGGATGCCCGGAGAGAAGCCGACGACGATGTGGAACGTGGTGTCGAAGCCGTCGGCGTAGCCCGCCTCGGCCATCAGCTCGCGGGCCCGCTCGGGATTGTGGGCAAACCTCAGGCCCGCGGCCGCGATCTCATCCTCCGTGGGATAGCCGAAGGCGGTGCGGCCCGTGAACAAGGGCTGGCTCTCTGTGCCCGTCAGCAGGCCGTCAATGATCGCCTGGCGGTTGACCGCAATGTTGGCCGCCTCCCGGACCCGAATGTCCAGGAACGGATTGGGCGAACCGTCTTCCATCAGCGGGTTGTTCAGGTTGAACCTGGGCAGCATAGTGGTGGCGCCCTGGTAGTGGATTGTATACGTGGGGTCGTCAATGAACCCCGCCACGTCCTTGGTCGCCAAGCCGTAGACCATATCCAGTTCCCCGGCCTCGAGCCCGGCGATCTGCGACAGCACCTCGGGCCGCACCAGCACCTTAAGGTCCTTATGGAAGGGCACGTGTTTCACGTTGATCGGGTGGTCCAGCGGGTTCCAGTGGTCGTCGAAGCGGGTCATGACGAAGTCCGTGTCTTCGCCGTGGCTGACGAAGCGGTAGGGGCCCGTCCCCATCGGCTCGCGGTCCATCACCGCGTCGCCCACGCGCTCCACGTAGGCCTGGGAGAAGATCGCCCCCACCGTTGAGGCGTTCGGCATTTGGTTGGCGACCCAGGCGGCATCGGGCTCGTGCAGCTCCACCTTCCAGGTCCGCTCATCGACCGCTTCGCTGCGGACCCAGTGCTGCGAGCCGAACGAGGTGCGCGCGCTGGTCCAGCCGGCCGGGTGATCGGTCGTCTCGCCGCCCTGGTGGTACTCGGCGATGTTGCCCATCCGCTCGTAGGTGAAGACCATGTCCCCCGCCACGAGGATCGATCCATCGTGGAAGAGGGCAGGCTGGACGTCGGCCAGAATCGTCACATCGTCCGCGAACTCGAGCGCGACCATATGGGGGAGCACATCGTTGTTGTCCGGATGGAACGCGATCCCGGCGTCGTAGACGTTGCCGTGTGAGATGTAGTTGACGTGGCTACCCGAACGGATCGGGTCCAGCCCGCCGCCGTCGCGGGCGACCGCGGTCGTGATCGTGGCGTCCAGGTCCACGTCAGCAAAGGGGGCCGGAGCGACCGCCTGCTGCTCCGCCTGTTCTTGCGCCTGTTCTGCTTCGGTCTGTTCCTGCTGCGCGGCCTGCTGCGCCTGTTGCGCGGCCTGCTGCGGCTGTTGCTGCTCGTCCTGCATGGCCTGCTGTTGCTGCTGGTCCTGCATGGCCTGCTGCTGGGCCGCCGCCTGTTGCTGCTGTTGCTCCTGTTGGACGGCCGCCGCCGCCTGGTCGTCGTCGTCGTCGTCGCCACAGCCGACCAGCGCCAGACCCGCGGCGCCGACGCCGGCGCGGGCACTCGCCCGCAGCAGCGACCGCCGGGACATTCGATCCCGCTTGATCCGCGTCCAATAATTTCGCTCGCTCATGTCAATCCCCCAGTTGGACCTAAGCGGCGCGATTGGGCGCTGCATCAGTCCAGACCGAAATATGTGGGAGTATCGCTTGCGGGTATATTTTTGTCAACGTACAGGAAATCCTAGCTTTGCCGCACGAAGCCGGGGCGAGCCGGGCGCCGTCCATGGGGTGCGGTTTCAGTCGCGCCACGGGATCAGGCGCGACGGCATCGGAGGGCTGAACCGAGCCCGACCGCTGCGACTAGCATGCGGCGCATGGGTTCGGGTCTGAATGAGCCGGACGCGAGTCGGAGCGCACCGTGCAGTTCTGGAACTACCTCGCCGCCCGCCTGTTCCAGGCGTTCGTCGTCGTGTTCATCGTGGCGAGCATCGTCTTCGTCGTCGCGCGCCTGGTGGGCAACCCGGAATCGTTCCTGCTGCCGTACGAGGTGACCGACGCGGAAATCGAGACGGTCCGCGAGCATTTGGGCCTGAACGACTCGCTGATCGTGCAGTACCGCGACTTCCTCTGGGATCTCGCGCAACTGGACTTCGGGACGTCGTACCGCGGCGCGGGCACGTCGACGATTGCTGCGATCGGCGAACGCGCGGTGAACACGTTGAAGTTGACAACCGCGGGGTTGGTCTTCGCGGTCAGTCTGTCCATCCCGCTGGGCATCGTGGCGGCGCTGCACCGCGGCAAGTGGGATGACTGGCTGGCCCGCCTGCTCGCCGTGTTCGGGCAGGCGACGCCCAGCTTCTGGCTGGGCCTGATGGTGATCTTCTTTTTCGCCGTGGAACTGGGCTGGTTCCCCACCGGCGGGGCCGAGGGGTTCAAGTCGCTGATCCTGCCGGCGGCGTCGTTGGGGCTACTCGAGATGGCGGCGCTGATGCGCTTGACCCGCTCCGGGATGATCGACGTGATGGGGGCTGACTTCATCGTGACTGCGCGGGCGAAAGGGCTGCGGGAGCGCTCCGTCATCATCCGGCACGCGCTGCGCCATGCGCTGCTGCCGGTCGTGACGATTCTCGGTCTCGGGCTGGGGCGCCTGATCTCGGGGGCGATCATTATCGAGGTGGTGTTCGCCTGGCCGGGGATCGGGCGGCTGATCATCGATTCGATTGTGCAGTCCGACTACCCGATGGTGCAAACGGCGATCATCGTGCTGGCGGCCTCGATCGCACTGGCCAATGCGCTGGTGGACGTGTCTTACCGGCTCATCGATCCGCGGATCCGGGTGGGAGCTCTCTGATGACCGAACGCGTGGCGGCGCCGATCGAGGTCGAGTTCTCCGAGCAGCGCCGCCCGATCCGCTGGCGACGTTGGCTGGGCCTGTCGCTGCCGCTGTCGATTGGGGTGGTCTTCGTCCTGGCGGGTGCGTTGGCGGATGTGCTGGCCCCGCACGATCCGAGCTTCGTTGATCTGTCTGCGCGTCTAGTGCCGCCAGTCTTTGATGGCGGCACCTGGGACCACCCCCTGGGGACGGACGATGTGGGCCGCGACATTTTCAGCCGGCTGATGCACGGGGCGCGGATCTCGCTGATCGTCGTGGCGATCGTGTTGCCGAGCGCGGCCTTGGTTGGGACGCTGGTGGGGATGACGTCGGGCTGGATGGGGGGCCGCACGGGCCAGCTCTTGATGCGGATCGTGGACGTACAGCTCGCGCTGCCAGCGATCCTCTTCGCGGTGCTGCTGGGCAGCATCTTCGGGCCGAGCCTGCGCAACGTGATCATCATCTTGCTGATCTGGACATGGTCCGGCTACGCCCGACTGGTTCGCGCGGAGGTCCTGTCGTTGCGCGAGCGCGACTTCACGACGGCGTCACGGGCGTTGGGGGCCGGCGAGTGGTGGATCATGCGTAAGCACCTGTTCCCCAACGTCGTGAACACGATCGTGATCATCATGACGATGGAAATCGCGATCGTGATCCAGGTGGAGGCGGCCTTGAGCTTCCTGGGGGTGGGCGTGCCTGCCGGCACTGCCTCGTGGGGCCGCATGATCACAGAGGGGCGCGAGGTCATGCTCGTGGCGTGGTGGCCCATTTGGATGCCGGGGCTGGCACTGCTGACGATCTCGCTGACGGGCAACCTGATGGGTGACTGGCTGCGCGACATTCTCGATCCGCGCCTGAGGAACGTGCGCTGACGCCCAGCAGGGGGGGCGCCCTCTCAGCGCCACCCCCAGCCGACCGAACGTGCAGGGAGATTCCGGACGGCGCAGCCCCCCGGGTGTAGAGACAAACACTCGACGGCGCAAGCGCCAACCACCCGAATCCCAGCCTGTGCTATAACCACAGGGACCCACCAAAGCAGTCCCCATGGCCGGCGGCGTCCTCGTCGAACTCAGCGCCGGACAGTAGCCGCCCCGGAGCGCCCATGCCGCCCGACCCGCCCCTCCCGCTCGACGGGATCCGCGTCTGCGACTTCTCCTGGATCGTCGCCGGCCCCCAGGCCACCCGCATCCTCGCCGACCTCGGCGCCGATGTCGTCAAGGTCGAAAACGAGTCCCACCTCGACTCGATGCGCATCGGCCTCCAGCAGAACAAGGACCAGCCCTCGCCCGGCCGCTCCGGCTTCCACTCCAACTTCAGCCGCAACAAGCGCTCCATGACCGCGAACCTCTACCACCCCAAAGGCCGCGAAGCGGTCGAGCGGCTTCTCGCCGTCTCGGACGTCGTGATCGAGAACTACAGCGCTGGGGCCTTCGCCCGCATGGGCTTCCCCTGGGAGCACCTGCGGGAGATCAATCCGTCGCTGATCTACGTCTCCGTCTCCGGCTTCGGCCACGTCGGCCGCGACGCCTCATATCGCACCTGGGGCCCCAGCGCCCAGGCCATCTCCGGCGCCACCGCCATGTCCGGGCTCCCGGACCAGCCGCCCGCCGGCTGGGGCTTCTCCTACCTCGACCACAGCGCCGGCTACTACGCCGCGATCGCCGTCCTGATGGCCCTCCACCACCGCGCCCGCACCGGCGAAGCCCAGCACGTCGACATGGCCCAGATCGAAGCCGGCATGGTCGTCAGCGCCGTCCCGATGCTCGACTACCAGGTCAACGGCCGCACCTACGAGCGCATCGGCAACCGCTCCCGCCACCCCGCCACGGCGCCCCACAACACCTATCCCTGCGCCGGCGATGACCGCTGGATCGCGATCGCCGTCGACGATGACGTCCAATGGGCCGCGCTCTGCGACGTGCTCGGCCTCGACGCCCTCCGCGACGCTCCCCGCTTCGCGGAGATGGCCGCCCGCAAGGCTCACGAAGACGCCCTCGACCAGGCGATCGCCGCCGTCACCAGCGAGCGCGACCCCTTCGACCTGATGCTCCAGCTCCAGGAGCGCGGCGTCCCCGCCGGCGTCTGCCAGCGCAATGACGACAAGCAAGAGCGCGACCCTCAACTCGCCGACCGCGGCTTCTACCCCAGCGCCCCCCACGCCGAGCTCGGCGAGCACCGCTTCGAGGGCCTGCCCATGCAGTTCTCGCACGCCCGCTGGCGGATCGACCGCGGCGCCCCCCTCATGGGCGAGCACAACCACGCCGTTCTCACTGAGCTGCTCGGCTACGACGACGAGGAGCTCGCCACCATGCTCGCGGAGCTCGCCATCTGATGCCGCCCTCGAATACCGCCCCCCAGCCAGACCCATCCGGCCCCAGCGACGAGCTCCCCGGCCCCCGCGAAGGCCCACTCGAAACCCTGCGCGTGCTCGAGATCGGCGACCGCGGCGAGATCGCCGGCAAGCTGCTCGCCGACGCCGGCGCCGACGTCATCCGCATCGAACCGCCCGGCGGCGGCCGCAGCCGCCATGTCGGCCCCTTCGTCAACGACGACCCCGGTCAGCCCTCCCTGCTCCACGCCAGCCGTAACACCAGTAAGCGCGCTGTCACCCTTGACGTCACCCAGCCCGCCGGCCTCGAGATCTGGCAACGGCTGGTCGGCCGCGTCGATGTCGTGATCGACGCCACCAGCCCCACCTTCCTCGACGCGCTCGGCGGCGGCTGGCAGTGGGCCGAAGCCCAGCCGGACCTGCACGCCTGCGTCTGGTGCAGCATCACCCCCTTCGGGCGCAGCGGCCCGCGCCGCGACTGGGCCGCCAACGACCTCGTCCAGCTCGCCCTCGGGGGCCCGATGATGAGCAACGGCTACGACGACCACCAGCTCCCCCCGATCCGCCCCGACGGCGAGCACAGCATCGCGATCAGCAACGAATACGCCGTCGCCGGCCTGCTCGCCGCCCTCTGGATGCGCGATGCCGGCCACCGCGGCCAGCTAGTCGACGTCTCCATCCATGAGGCCGTCTCCGCCACCACCGAAGGCGCTTTTCCCAACTGGGAGTACTTCGGCCGCCTCGTCCAACGCCAGACCGGTCGTCACGCCTCCCCCGACCTCTCCGCCCCCTGGCAATACCTCGCTGCCGACGGCCAGCACGTCTGCCTGATCAGCGGTGGCCTCCCGCGCAGCGTCCCCGCCTGGTCCGGCCTGCTCGACTGGATGGACGAGCACGATGCCGCGGGCGACCTCCGCGATCCCCAATGGCAGGAGCTCCTCTACCGCGATCCCCGCTCCGACCCCGAAGCCCGCCTCCACGTCGCCGAGACGATCGGCGCCTTCGTCCAGCGCCTGCCCGCCGAAGAGGTCTACCGCCGCAGCCAGTCCCTCCGCTTCGCCTGGGGCGTCGTCCGCCGCCCTGAAGAGAACCTGGACGACCCGCACTGGGCCGACCGCGGCTTCTTCTGGGAAGGCGAATGCCCCGGCGTCGACCAGCCCGTCCGCTACCCCGGCGCGCCCTACCGCTTTACCCGCTCCCCCGTCCGCCTGCGCCGCCGCCCCCCGCTGCTCGGCGAGCACAACCACGAGGTCTACGTCGGCGAGCTCGGCCTCAGCCGCGCCGAGCTCCGCGCCTACCTCGAAACGGGCGTCGTCTAGCAGGCCGCTGGGAAAGTCGCTGCGCGGGCGCTCTCTACTCTCCCCCCGCCGAGCGGGGGGAGATGGAATCCTAGTTGCTCAGAGCATTCCTAAACGGGTGCCAGCGCCGGCAGCTCGCAGGTGAAGGCGAAGTCGATGGCGGCGTGGACCGGATGCGTCGATCCGGCCAGGCCGCCGCTGAAGACGGCGGAATACATGCCGCCGCCACCGGCGACGATCAGCACGATGTCTTCGGGGCCGCGCAGTGCGGGGAGGTCGTCGTCGCCGTCGCCGTCGCGCATGGCCCGCTTCGTGGCCCAGCCTCGCATTACTGATCGGGGCGTCACGGCCAGCTCCGCGAGGCGGTCGCAGACGGCCTCGCGGCTGAGTCCGGCAGCGGCCAAGACACCGGCGTGGATGGGGTTGAGAGCGACGATCACGGGGCCGCGGCCGATCTGCGTGTTGTTGGCGCCGGCAATGGCGATGGACGCAGCGACGACGCGGAGGATGCGTTCGGGGGCTTGCGGATCGTCGACGTCGGTCGTCATCATCACGGAGTGCGGTGAGTCGACGCCGACCAGGGTGACCGCGGACTGGTCGGCGTCGTAGCCGAAGGCGGTGTGTAGCGGCGGGAAGGGGCTCCCTTCCTCATCCTCGGCAAGGCAGCAGGTGAACTTGCCGGGCTGACCCAAGGCGGCCATGTCGCCGTGGCCGGGGCGGGCGCCGCCGATGTTCATCAGGCAGAGGCGCAGGGCGCGGCCGATGCTGGCGTTCGCGCGATGCCCCGGGCCGAGCGCACCCCAGCCGGAGGCGATCGGACCGCAGACCTCCCGCGCGGGCCCGTTGACGATGACCACCGGTCCCAGCGCGTGTGTCGTCGACTGCATGTTGTCGATGTCGAAGTCCGGATCTCCGACTGCCCGCACGGCGGCCAGGACGACAGGGAAGTGCTCGGGGCGGCAACCGGCCATGACGGCGTTGATCGCGATCTTCTCGACCGTGGCCTGGCCGGCGCCGATCATGCCGACAATGACGTCCGGGTCGGTCTCTACCCCGGCGAGCAGGGCTTCCACCCGCTCCTCAGTGGGGATCACGACCGGCAGGCCGTCGGTCCACTCGCGCATATGGAAGACCTCGAGCGCCGTCGCTTCGTCCGGGGCCTGGTGGCGCGTGGCGCGCAGGGTCACAGCTTGCGCCCCTCGAGCAGGTCGATGATGCGGGGCGCGGCCTCGCGGGCGACGCGGGCGAGGTTCTCGTCGCCGGTGCCCGAGCAGGGGTGAGGCAGGACGTAGCGGGGTATAGCGGGCATGCCCTCGGCCTGGGCGATGAAGGCGGCCAGCTCGACGAACGCCTCGGTAATGATGGCGACGGCGGGCAGGCCGGCCCTGGCGAAGATCGTTCCGTCACGCACGGTGCCGGATGTGCATCCGCCTCAATGCCCCCAGGCAGCTAAGACGGCATCGCACTCCTCGGTGATGGCGTCGATCAGCTCGCCGGTCACGGGCGCGACGTTGGGCTTTTGGTAGCGGAGCAAGGCGGCCTGCGGCAGCGCGCTCGCCAGTTCCGATTCCAAGTTGTCCATAAACTTGACGCCGTCGGGGAAGGCGTTCGCGAGCAGGCCGATCCGGATCGGGCCGCTGGTGTCCGCGAAGAGCTCGTAGGGCTCAACGGGGATGCCTCCCTCGGCAGTGGGATCGAGAAACGTGACAGTCATGATGGGCCTCCTGAGAGGATACTAGGGGATCTCGGCCGGGCCTTCCCGATGGATGCCGAGCACCGCGAGCTGGCGGCCGCCGCCAACGAAGCACGCGACGCAGGTGGAGAGATCGAGGATCTCGTCGTCATCGAACAGCGCCCGCAGGCCCACCCAGTAGTCATCGTCCATCGACGAGTGGTCGTAGCAGTAACGCTCGGCGAAGTCGATCGCGGCGCGCTCCCGAGCCGTGTACAGCGGGCTCTCGCGATAGTTCGAGACCTGCGCGTATACCTCTTCGGTCAGATCGTTCTGCATCGCCGATGCAGAGCGGGTGGCCAGTCAAACAGAGCATTGATTGATCTCCGCAATGCGCATGCGCACGACTTCCCGTTCGCGAACGGGAAGCTGGCTGTGCTGCAGGACCGCGCGGGAGAGCGCCGTCATCGCGGCCCCCATTTCGGGGCGCGCCTGGAAGAGACGGGCGCCTTCGGAGCCTTCACCCGGGGCGATGTCGATCCGTGCCATGTCTTGCTCCTTGTTTCGAGACGATACTACCGGCGGCAACTCGCCGCCACAACGCTCGGCCTTCCGCTACCCGCGCCCCTGGCCTGCTCGCCGGGCCCCGAGTTGGCGGCCATGCCGCAGCATGAGGGCGCCGCGGCGGCGGACTAGCGCGCGCGGGTGCCGCCGTCGACGGGGAAGATGCCGCCCGTGATGTAGGAGGCGTCTTCGCTGGCGAGAAAGGCCACCATCGCTGCGATCTCATCGGCTTCGCCGTAGCGTCCCATCGGCGTCGACGCCGCGAGCCTCGTGTGTACCGCCTCCGGGTCATCCGGGTTAACGCCTCGCTCCATGGCTCGCATCATGCGCGTCTCAATGGGACCGGGACAGACGGCGTTGACACGGATGCCGTCGCCGACCAAGGCAATGGCCGCAGACTTCGTCAAACTCACGACCGCACTCTTAGTGGCCCCGTATGCCGCCGCTCGGGAACTGGCTTGGAGCCCGGCGACCGAGGCCGTGTTGATGATCGCGCCCCCGCCCGCTTCCTGCATCACTCGTCCCACAGCCTGCAAGCCGAAAAAGACGCCCTTGACGTTGACAGCGAAGACCCGATCGAATTCGTCTTCCGGGTAATCCAGCAGCGGTCCAACCCAGCCCTCGATCCCCGCGTTGTTGAAGAACACATCGATCTGCCCGAATTGGTCGAGTGCCGCCTGGACATACCCGTCGACCTCGCCGGCGACGGTGACATCGGCTGGATGGGTCGCGATTTGGCCGCCAGCCCGGTGTACCGCTGCCACCGTCTCGTCCAGTTCAGAGTCCGGCAAATCAACCGCCAGGATGCGGGCGCCCTCTGATGCGAAGCGGACGGCCGTCGCCCGGCCGATGCCCCCGGCGGCTCCCGTAATCACGACGACCCTTCCCTCGAATCGGTCTGCCATCGGCAATCCTCGCTCCTCGTTCAGGTGGCGGCGGAGCATACCAGCGGGCGCCACGGTCAGTGCACGAGCAACTGATCGTGGGATTCATCGATCGGCGGCGGCGCGGTCCCGGTCGAGGCCGCGCCCGCCCCCGCGCGGGGAGCGGCGGCAGCGCGGGCGGGCAGGAGGAAGATCTGCCGACTCCAGAGTCCGCCTCGCGGTTCGCGTGCTGACCCCGCTCCGGCGACCCAGCGACCGAGTGGCTACCGATCTGACCGATCGGTTAGCCTCCGCAACCTTGGGGTTGCTGCAGGATTCTGGAGGCGCTGGCGTGGCCGACATTCAGGTGGAGATGGGGATTGGCCCCCCGACGGGAGCGGCATTCCCGTCGTGGGAGCTCCGCGATCAGGCAGGGCAGGCGATCGATCTGATGGCCGATCGGGCCGGCCGGGGCGCGCTGGTCGTGTTCCATCGCAGTGCCGCCTGGTGACCGTTCTGTAAGACGCAGCTCGTGGAGCTGCAGAAGGTGGCGGCGGACCTGGAGGCCGAGGGGATCGCCCTGTATGCGATCAGCTACGACCCTCCGGACGTGCTTGCCGGTTTCGCCGAGCGGCATGGCATCACCTATCCCCTGCTCAGCGACGCGGGCAGCGGACTGATTCGCGAGCTCGGCCTGCTCAACGAGGCGGCGAGCGGGCGCGTCGAGGGCATCCCGCATCCCGGCGTGTTCGTCCTCGACGCGGACGGCACGGTGGCCGAGAAACACTTCTACGAGAGCTACCGGGAGCGAGACACCGGCGCGGGGCTCCTGCAACACGTCCTCGGGATCGCCGCCACGCACGACGGGCCCCAGACGCAGGTGGCGTCCGATGTGGTCCAGCTCCAGGCTGAATTCGACGCATCCAGCTATACGTGGGGGCAGCGGCTCTGGCTGACCGTCAGTTTGACCATCGCCCCCGGCTACCACGTCAACGGGCGTCCCATCCCGGTCGGTTACGTGCCGCTGGAGATCGAGATCGACCCACCGGATCGGGTGACGGTCGGCGCCCCGCGCTGGCCGACGCCGAAGCCGTTCCACGTGGAGGGGCTCGACGAGCAGTTGCACGTGTTCAGCGGCGAGATCCGCGTCTCCGTGCCGGTCACGTTCATGACCGTGGACGCCGGCGAATTGGACGTGCGTGGACGCGTCACACTGCAGGCCTGCACGGCCAGGGAGTGCCTGTTGCCAGACTCGCTGAGCTTCGAGTTGCGGCTGCCGGAGACACCCCTGGTTGAGCGCCCCGCGCCGCGCAATTAGGGGTGTCGCGTGGGCGGACGAGTTCGCACACGATGGCGGGATCGTGGCGGCACGGGGATCTGTTGTTGTCGGGCGGAAGAGGCTGCCCCCCGCGCCGCCGCTAAGAATCCTCTGAACAAGTCGGATCCCCTCTCCCCCCGCAAAGCGGGGGGAGATGTCACGGAGTGACAGAGGGGGGCCGGTCCTGTCCCCTTAGATACCGCGACGGCAGTGAGTCGGCGCCGCAGCCCCCCTCTGCCCCCTGCCTGCGCAGGGGCAGGCTTCGGCCTCTCCCCCCGCTCCGCGGGGGGAGAGTCGTTCAGCGGCTTCCCAGGAACATGAGCGCCGCAGGCCGCGTACTAAACTGTGCACCCTGCACGCGCCGTGGCCGGAGAGGTGATCGGGGATGAGCTTGTCCACGCACCCTCAGTTCCTCCAGACGCATCAGCCTGATGCCGGCTGCGCTGGCTGCTGGACGGCGTTTCCCCGGCCATGCCGATGCGGCGGACAGATCCACGCGGAGCGCGGAGACGAGAACGAAAGCGGAGATGTCTGGCTCAGGCGATGGTGCTCGAAGTGCGGCGTCGATTGGGACGAGCCGATTCGCGCCAAATCGTAGCCAACCAGCCCGACCGATCAGTGCTGCGGTTGGAAGTAGGCGTGAGCCACAGCCTCATCGGGCCAGAGGAAGTCGAATCCCGCTTTGAGCGCGTATTGGCGATCTAGGTCCTCGCGGTCGCCGATGTGCAGATATACGTCCGCTTCATGCTTGGCTTTCACGTCCGGCAGCATGTGTTTGGAGACAACAAAGTCGACCTCGATGTCGTGCGCGGCCCAGAGGGCCCGTTGACCGCTCAGCGTGCGATCCGAACAGCTCCCGATCAGGAAGCCCTTTTCGCGTACCCGGCGGACCATGTCCATCGTCAAGACGCCAGGCGGATCGCCGACTTCTAACGTGCCGTCGATGTCGAAGCTGATCAGAACCACCACGGGCCACTCCTCGTCTTCGACCGTGACTAGTCGGGGCTGGCGCTCCACACGGTGTAGTTCCCCCCGAGCGGCATCGGCCCACCCGAGACCGCCACTTCCGGCTTGACGCCAGTGACCTGTCTCGCGCCCGCGCGGCCTTGCAGCTGTTGAATGCAGTCCGTGTGCATCCAGACCCGGCTGCGGCCACTGCCGACGTTGCCCCCGCTGGGGGAGACCGGGTTGGGGCCTTCGATACTGATGTCGGTCTGGTAGAAGTCCAGTGCTTCCCCGAACTGGATCCCGCGATAGCCCAGGCCTTCCAGGTGGAATTGATGGAAGAGCGAGAAGCCGTCGTACATGTTTTCGAAGGAGAGATCGTCCGCGCTGATCCCCGCGCCCTCGTAGATCTTGCGAGCGGTGCGCGCAGTGTCGGCTTCCACCTCATCGAGCGTGGGAAGCAAGCTGCGCGACCGGGTGTTACTGGACGCGTGATTGAGGATGTAGACCGGCTTCTGGTTCATGTCCGCCGCCCGCTCGGCCGTGGAAAAGAGGTAGGCGCCGGACATCATGATCGGAATGTCGTTGTCGAACAGGTTGGCGGGCTTCGCGATCCAGCGCGCCGCGAGATAGTCCTCTGCTCCAAGTTCCTCGGGCCGGTGCTGCGCCCAGTAGCCCTCCGGAAACATCAGCCCGTTGCGGCGCGAATTCTCCATGAACGGCGCCATCATTTCGTGGCTCTTGCCGTACTTCCGGCAATACTCCGCGAATTGCAGGGCCGTGCTGTACGAGGCGGGAGCGCCCCATAGTTGGGTCATGGCGGCGGTGCCAGGCAGGGCGTCCCCGGCGTTGGCCCCACCCTGGTAATAGCGGCCCTCGAAGTTGTGCCAGCTCTTGACCACGAGGCAAGTGTGGGTCAGACCGTCACCCACGGCCTGAGCCGTCACGTTGAGCGCGTTCGACATGCAGCCGGGGCCGTACATCGTGAACTGGACGTTGCTGAGCTCCGGCATGTTCGCCAGCAGCCACTCGGTACTGATCTTCGCGATGCCGTCGAGCGGGTCCTCCGTCTGCTGGAAGCTCTGGATCACGTCCAGAGGAAGCGGCTTGCCCTCCTCCCAGAACGCGCCGGTCGTGGTGTCGCGGACGACCACCAGACCATCGATCTGATCGGGCGCGACGCCGGCGTCGTCGATCGCCTGCCGCAGCGCCTGAATGCTGATCGCGCCGACGCACGTCTCCGGGCGGCCGTCCCAGCGCCGGTTTGTCGGCGCGTGGCCGACGCCGACGGCGGCGACCTTGCCGCGGTGCTCCCAAATACCAAGCCCTTCGTCGTTGCGGTACATCGCAACCGGTGCAGTTGGTGTCGTCACTACGCGTACTCCTTGCGGCATGGGCTGTTCAGGTGGATCGGGATCAGCCAGCAATCACGCGCCACTCGGGCACGAGCTGACCGTTCGCCGTGGGCTCGAAGATCACCTCGACGGCCGCGCCGAGCGGCACGTCGTCGACCGGCGTGCCGGGCAGGTGCGAGAACATCTGGATCTCCGGGTCGTCCTCCAGCATGATCACGGCAACGTTGAAGGGCTGATTCTCTTGGAGCAGCCGCACGGGACAGTCATGCACGACGCCGTAGTTGTAGATCGTGCCACGCCCGCTGACGGGCTTCCACTCGAGTGGATCGCTGGCGCCGCACTGGCGGCAGGCATCCGCCGGCGGATGCTGCAACCGATTGCAGGCGCGGCAGTTCTGGATCACCAGGCGCTCTTCGTTCGCGGCGTCCCAGAACGGCTGACTGAAGCTGTCCGGCAGCACGCCTTGCTTGGTCATCGGTTCCCCCTGTCGCTGCGCGGCGCTGCTCGACCGCCCGCGGCGTTGCTGCAGAATACAGGCAGCGGCGGAGCAGTGAGCGATAGCTCGCCTCGAAGACGGTCAAACGAGGCCTGCCGCGGTGCAATCGCCCGCCGCTAGCCCGGACCCCTGATCCTCCGCGGCTCGCGAAAATTCCCCTTGCCACACACAATGTGTGGATCGTGTGGACGCGGAATCCGACGCGCAGCGATCGGACCTCAGGGAGCCAGAGCCGGACCGGAATTGTCCTGGGGCAGGGACTTGGAGCGGGAGAAGGGGCTCGAACCCTCGACCCGCTGCTTGGGAAGAAGGCCGGTCGAGTCGGAGTCAGCAGTGAAACAGCAGGGATCTTGCAGGGGGTCGGCAGGGATTCGGAGCGCAAGTTCGGCTGCAGGTCCGTGTGCTCCGGCCGGCGTCTGGCTTCCGCGGGCTCGGTGTCGGCGCCGCTTCGGCCAGCGGTTCGGTAGGGGTCCGTTCGGACCGGCATCGTCCGTGATCATCTGATCGCCCGGGGGAGAACGACTGGGCGTGTCGCAAGAAGAGGTCGCGCGGCAGTTGCGGCGGCCCCAGTCCCACGTCTCGAAGTGTGCGCTGGGCGAGCGCCGCGTGGACGTGATCGAGCTCGCCGCGTTCGCGGATTGCTACGGGCAGGCGCTGACTTACTTCTCCGGCGAGACGGCCTGGCAGGAGCCGCCGGCGCCGAGCGGCCGACGCAGCCGCCTCGGTGATGCCGCGCTCCTCCATGACCAGGAAGCTGGCGCAGTCGGTCAGGCTCCAGCGCTGATCGGGTCGAGCCGCGTGGCGCGCAAGCGCTGCTCGAAACTGCTCATCCGACTGAGCGACTATTTCCACCTCAGGGCGGCTCTGTAGCTCTTCGACCAACAATACGGCTCGTCGCCGTGAGACTTGACCGGCTCTGGCTACAAAAGCGAGCACTTCGACCAGCACCGTTTGGGTTGTCAGGATCTGAATCTCGCCGAGTGCTTCAGTCACCGACTCGGCCCGATTCATGAGCTGGTCGGCAGTTCCGAGCTCGGCAACCCAGTAGCCGGTGTCGGCGAAGGCCGTTCGCATCAGTCCTCTTCTTTGGGGTGCCCGTACAGGTAGTGTTTGTAGTTCTTGGCGCCGTCGGTCGGCAGTCCGTCCGCGGCGGCGTCTGGCACAGCCTCGCGAATCCGTCGGATCATCCCCGGCAGAGTCTCTGACTCCGACCCTTCGGGCAGCGACGCCTGCGCAGGTATTGCAACGACTTCGATCGTCACCTCGCAGCCATTCTCGAGTTTCAGCGGCTCCAACGGCGTCAGCATGCCGCCGCCGAATCGAGCTCTCCCGCGGAAACTCGGCCTACTCTCGGGTTTGAGCGTGATCCATATCATCGGTTCGAAGCTAACCGGCCGGATCCCAGCGGAGTTGGGCCAGATCGCAGGACTGCGAGAGCTGTGGCTGCTCGATGATCAGCTTGAGGGTGAGATTCCGGTGGAGGTTGCTTCGTTGCCGTACCTCTGGTCTGTGGACTTGGGGGGTAATCAGTTCAGCGGCGAGATCCCGGCTGAGTTCGGTAGGACCGGGCTGGGGATCTTATATCTGGGAGGGAACCGCCTGACTGGTGAGATCCCCCCCCCGAACTGGGATCGGCCGTGTCGCTGCACGCACTGGACCTCGTTGCGAATTTGTTGACGGGCGAAATTCCGCCGGAGCTCGGTTCGCTCAAGGGCCTTAACTTCCTGCACGTGAGTAGCAATCGGCTAACGGGCGAGATTCCGCATGAACTGGGCGACCCCACGAACCTGAGGGAGTTGTCGGTGAGTACCAATCAACTGACGGGTCCGATCCCGTAAGAACTCGCCGACTTGCCACACCTGGTGCGATTCGGATGCGTCAACAATCAATTGACCGGCTGCATTCCGACGGCGTTGTGGTCCAAGTTATCGGTGCCCGTGTGGGACGACGGCACGCCGATCGGGACCATCGACTTGCCTTGGTGCGACGCCGTCGAGGTGCTCGTGGCGACACCGCCGCTCAATCCATCGCTGGTCGAGGCCTGCGCGAGCGGCGGCGCTCTGGCCGATTTCGAGCAGAGCCAAGATCTGATCAACGACTGCGCCACCCTGCTCGAGGCGAAGCAGATCTTGGCCGGTGACTCCGAGGTCTTGAACTGGAGCGCCGTCACCCCGCTCGCGGAATGGATCGGTGTCGGGTTGGACGCATCGACAGGCAGAGTCCGGAGTCTTGGACTTTCTCGTGAAGGGCTCAGCGGCCGGATTTCGTCGGTCCTCGCAATCCTGACCAGCCTCGAGTGGTTGTCGCTGAGGGGCAACCGAATGACCGGCGAGATTCCCGCCGAACTCGGGCAGCTCCGCAACCTCACCCATCTGGTCCTGAAGTCGAATCAGCTCAGCCGCGAGATCCCGGTGGAGTTGGCCGAGCTGAGCAAGCTGCAGACCATCGGGTTGTCTGGCAATGAATTGACCGGCGAGATCCCGACCGGGTTCGGGACGCTGCCGCGCCTGACCCGTCTGTATCTGAACGCCAACCGGCTCGAGGGCTGCATCCCAGCCGGACTGGAGCGATTCAGATTCGACATCCGCGATTTCAGCAACCCGAAGCTCACACACTGTGGCAACAACCGGTGATCGCCGAGTTCCCGACACGGTGGAGCGGAGAGAGCATTCGTCTGGATCCCTGTCGGCGGCGAGCGTCGCTGACCAACGGGCAGGCGCCGGAATACAGATCGAGTGCGAACTGAGTCATGAGGTTCCTCGATGCGGTTCGGCGTGGTGCACCGGTTAGTCAACACCGCGAGGGGTCCTGCAACCGCTCTGCCTGCGCCGTTACGCGGCCCATGCTTCCGAAAGCAGCTCGGCCTGCTCCAGGACTGTGATCGTCGCCTGCTCCTGTTGGTCGGGCGGGTAGCCGTGCTTGCGCAGGATCCGCTTCACGAGCACGCGGAGCTGTGCCCGCACGTTCTCCCTGAGCGTCCAATCGATCGTCACATTGCGGCGAACCGTCTCGACCAGCTCGCGCGCGATCTCGCGGAGCGCCTCATCGCCCAGCACCTGGACCGCGCTGTCATTGGTCTCCAGCGCGTCGTAGAAGGCGAGTTCGTCGTCCGAGAGGCCCAAACTCTCCCCGCGGGCGTTCGCTGCGCGCATCTCTTGCGCGAGTTGTATCAGTTCTTCGATCACCTGCGCCGCCTCGATCGCACGATTCTGATAGCGGCGCAGCGACTGCTCCAACATCTCCGAGAACTTGCGCGCCTGCACGACGTTGCTGCGCCGAGTCGTGGACAGCTCGCCCTTGAGCAGCTTCTGCAAGAGCTCAACCGCGAGGTTGCGGTGCGGCATGCCGCGGACCTCGGCGAGGAACTCGTCGGAGAGCACCGAGACATCCGGCTGCTCCAGCCCGGCTGCCGCGAAGATGTCGAGCACGCCCTCGGGCGCGACCGCGCGGGCGATGATCTGGCGCACCGCGTGGTCCAACTCCTCGTCGGCGCGCGCCTCGCCAGGCGCTCGCTTTGCCAACGCCGAGCGGACAGCCTGGAAGAACGCCACATCGTCGCGGATCCGGAGCGTCTGCTCGTGCGGCACGGCCAGGGCGAACGCCTGCGACAGCTCACGTACGGCGCCGATGCAGCGCTCCTTGCCGTGCTCTTGACCAAGAATGTGGTCCTGAGCTGCGGGTAGCAATCCGAGGCGTTCCTGCGCTGAGCCGGTCGCCCACTTCGAGCGGTCGAAGCCGTGGAACAGCCCGGCGCAGATCTCGTACTTCTCGATCATCAGCGCGACGGCCTCACCCTGGTCGATCGCCGTCTTGCCGGTGCCGCCGCTCTCGGTATAGACCGCGAGCGCCCGCTTCAGGTCGTGCGCGAGCCCGAGGTAGTCGACGACCAGACCGCCGGGCTTATCCTTGAAGACCCGGTTCACGCGCGCGATGGCCTGCATCAGACCGTGCCCGCGCATCGGCTTGTCGACATACATCGTGTGCAGGCTCGGCGCGTCGAAGCCGGTCAGCCACATGTCGCGCACCAGTACGACGCGCATCGAATCGTCAGGCTCGCGGAAGCGGTTCGCCAGCGCCTCGCGGCGCGGCTTGTTGCGGATGTGCGGCTGCCAGTCCAGCGAATCCGACGCCGAGCCGGTCATCACGACCTTGATCGCTCCGCGCTCATCATCGTCGTCGTGCCAGTCCGGCCGCAGCCGCACCAGCTCCCGATACAGGTCCACGCAGATGCGCCGGCTCATGCAGACGATCATCGCCTTGCCCTCGATCGCCTCGAGGCGCGCCGCGTAGTGCGCAACGATGTCCTGCGCGACGAGCTTGATTCGCTGCTCGGCGCCGACGATCGCCTCGAGCTGCGCCCACTTGGTCTTCAGCTGCTCCTTGCGCTCGACCTCTTCGCCCTCGGTCACTTCCTCGAAGTCCAGATCAAGCGTGAGCGCTTCGTCTGCATCCAGCGCCAGCTGCGCCAGGCGGCTTTCGTAGTAGATCGGGACCGTCGCGCCATCGCGGACCGAGCGCTGGATGTCGTACACGCTGATGTAATCGCCGAAGACGGCCCGCGTGTTCGCGTCTTTGAGCTCGATCGGCGTGCCGGTGAAGCCGACGAACGAGGCGTGCGGCAGCGCGTCGCGCATGTGCCTGGCGAAGCCGTCGATGAAGTCGTACTGACTGCGATGCGCCTCGTCGGCGATGACCACGATGTTGCGCCGGTTGGAGAGCGTCGGATGCCGGTCGCCGGTCGCTTCGGGGAAGAACTTCTGAATCGTGGTGAACACCACGCCGCCCGCGTTGACCGAGAGCCTGCTGCGCAGGTCGGCCCGGCTCTCGGCCTGTGCCGGCGGCTGTCGCAGCAGGTCCTGGCAGCGCGAGAACGTGCCGAAGAGCTGGTCGTCGAGGTCGTTGCGGTCGGTCAGCACGACGATGGTTGGGTTCTCCATCGCGGGCTCGCGGATGATCGCGCCGGCGTAGAAGGCCATCGTGAGGCTCTTGCCCGAGCCCTGGGTGTGCCAGACGACGCCGATGCGGCGGTCGCCGGGCTCGCCGCCCGGTCGGCGCCCCGACTCGTAGCGGCCGTGCTCGTCTTCGCCGACGCGCCGTGCAGTCGCCTTCGGTTCGACGGCGCGCAGCGTCTCCTCGACGGCGACGCGCACGGCGTGGAACTGGTGGTAGCCGCCCATCTTCTTGGCCGGCTCGCCGCCGCCGTCGTCATCGAAGACGACGAAGTCGCGGATCAGCCTGAGGAAGCGCGCAGGCGCGCAGGCGCCCTCCAGCATTACCTGCAGCTCGGGCATGTGCGGGTCGGCGGGGGCGTCGCCGTGAATCGTGCGCCACGGCTTGAACCACTCCTTGCCCGCCGTCAGCGTGCCGATCCGAGCGTCCAGACCGTCAGACACCATCAGCATCTCGTTCATCGAGAACAACGTCGGCAGCTCCGACTTGTACGTCTGCAGCTGCTGCCAGGCGTCCCAGATGATGGCGTCCTCGTCGGCCGGGTTCTTCAGCTCGATGACCCCCAGGGGCAGGCCGTTCACGAACAGCACAATGTCAGGCCGGCGCGTGTGCTTGTTCTCGGTCACGGTGAACTGGTTGACCGCGAGCCAGTCGTTGGCCGCGGGCTCGTCGAAGTCGACGACCCGTGCCTGCGCCCCGCGGATGGCGCCCTCGCCGGTGCGGTATTCGACCGTGACGCCCCAGACGAGCATGCGGTGGAACGCGCGGTTGCGCGCCGCGAGGGTCGAGCCTTCGGGTCGGGTCAGCTTGCGGAACGCGCCGTCGAGGGCGTCATCGGGGAGGTCGGGTTTGAGTTCGGCGATGGCGTCGCGCAGGCGCTGATCGAGGATGACATGTGAGTAGTCGCGCTCAATGTCGGGGCCGTGGGCGGTCTGCCAGCCAGTATCCATCAGCCAGCCGAGCGCCATGTCCTCGAGTGAGGCTTCATCGAGGAGGTTTATTTTGCTGACAGGATCTGTTCCACTTCGTCCGGGCGCGACCAGAGGGCCACCTCGGAATGCTGCTCCACAAGGGCGAAGTCCTCGTCACGCCACACATCTTGCGTGTCGTCGAATAGTGAGACGAACACCAGGTCCGACCGGTCGGCCTTCAGGTTGCTGAGGTCGACGCAGCCTGCCAGCACATGCTCCGCGATGCGATGTGTCGCGCCGCGCGTGCCGGTGCTGAGTAGGAAGATCATCGATGTGCGCGACGCGGAGCGGACGCGATAGTCCACAGTCCATTCGCGCGCCGAGCGCCCCACGGCTTTGATCTGACGCTCGACACTGAATCTTCGGCCGCGCAGCCACTCATCCACATCATCTGCGATGGACGCCGCACCGCGCGAGCGGAACGTGAACCAGATGTCGGTGACTCGCACCGCGCCGAGCGCTACCCGATTGACAGCATCTGCAACGGCTGCAACACCCTCGCAGCGCGCCACCAACCGGCCGCGATCAAACTCCAGGCCTTGAGTCCGGCAGATATCGGTGATCAATGAGCGTTGATTTTGTGAGAGGTGTTCGGCGATCGACTGCATCCGCAGCCATCCAGTCGCGTCGCCGTGGTCCGTGACGACATGCTCGACACCCCGGTCCAGCACGAACACGTCGACGGCGCCACCGTCGGGATACGTTAGGGGCGTTCGGACGCGGACTCCCTCGCTTGGCGCCGGAGCACATTCGTAGATGGCGGGGAGCGTGATTCGCAAGGAGTCGCACAAGAGGTCTGGTGTCATAACGCGAGCTCCGCCTGCCACTCAGGATTATGCAGGATACCCCAATGAATGATCTTCGTCTCCGCGCAAAACTGCTCCCAGACCTCGAGAGGCTGATCCCACGTGGCTGTGATGTCCCCGGGCTTGTAGGCCCACTCGGCCTTGAACTCTTCCGTCCAGCGGTGCTTGTGGGTGCCGTGCGGGCAGTCACAGGCGACGCGCCGCCCGCGTTTCCGTGGGCACGACGGGTTGTGGTGGAGAAGGTCGCCAAGATCGAGGCCGACGATGCGGCGGGCCCGCCGGTGAACCAGTGTGAAAGTCAGCTTGCCAGAATGCGGGTTCCACCATCCCTCAACGAACAACGGCCAGTCGGCTTCTGACTGCACGCCGGCGCGGAACCCCTGCGCCGCCGAGTGGAACTCGTCTGACGTCCAGACGATATCGCCGGTGATCCGTTTCGTGTCATCGGCGAGGAGCGATTCGAATTCTTGCTGGGTGAGCATGGTAGAAGGCTCGGTCCGCGGGCCGGCGTCGCTCGCCAGGGGTCAGCTCGCGAGCCGCGCAGCTAGGGCTGCCTGTCGCGCGATCGATGGGGCGCAGTGGTTAGGCGAGCGTAACCTGTGCGGCATTCCACTCAGGCGGCCGATCCGTTCGCTTGTGCTGGTTGCTCGACCATCGTCCTTAGGTCGCTGATCATCCATTCGAGCATCTCGAGATTGCGAAGTGTGGTCGTCTCGTTGCCCACGCTCCGTCGAATCGTCAATAAGAACTCGCTGAAGGTCGTGACAAATTCCATTCCATTCTCTAGAGTGGGCTGGCTGGAGTCGATCGCCGAAGAGGTCGCATTCTCCATCGCGTAGGCGAACTGCATCAAGTTGTTGAACGCACGGATGACTTCGTCGCTCGCAAACAGCGATAGCTTGAACGCAGCCTGACGATACTCGATCGACTGCATCACTTCGGCGCCACTCTTCGCCTTGCGACCCTTCCGCCGATTCGGTTCGCCGGAGTCACCCAAGCCCTCGCTGAATATGGCGATAAACGGCGCGAGAATGTTGTTGTAGACGTCGACACGCTCGTCCCTGATCTCCTCTTCGAGCTTCTGTGCCCTCTGGCGAGCCGCAGCTTCCTTCGCCTGAGCCGATTCGATCCGTCGTTGGAACACCCACAGTATGCCGGAAGCGAGGACGATCAGAATCGGCGTGACAATCGATCCGATCGCGGTGATGATCTCGAGGGTGGTCGGCGCGCCGGGATCCATCAGGTCGCTCCCTCCCCGATTCTTGTGCCGAATGTGGCGGCCGATCCGAGTCCAATCGAAATGAGTCGGGGCAAGAGTGTGTCCCAAGTGGTGTCATGTGCGCCCGATGGACGGCACGGATGCAGAGCCTGTGAGTGCGGTCGCGGGATCACGAGATCTGCCTGAGGTAGGACACCGCCGAGGCGGTTACGCCCAGCGCTTTCGTAAGGTGAAGCCGCCGCACGTGGCCGTGCTGTTCGACCTCCTCCAGACTTGCGCTCTTGCAGAAGCCGGGGATATCGGCGTACTCGGCGGAGGCGTCGTGGCTGCGCCAGGCGTGGTACGTCTCGGTGATCCGCCCGATGTCCTCGCTGGTCAGCTCGCGGTGGGTGCGGTCGATCATCCGGCCCAGCTTGCGAGCGTCGATGAACAGAACCTCGTCGCGCCGGTCGCGGAACTTGCCGTTGCGGCGGTTGCGCGCGAGGAACCACAGGCAGACGGGAATCTGTGTTGAGTAGAAGAGCTGGCCCGGCAGCGCGACCATGCAGTCGACCAGGTCGGCTTCGAGCAGATTCTGGCGTATCTCACCCTCGCCTGACTGATTGGACGACATCGACCCGTTGGCGAGCACGAAGCCGGCGACGCCGCGCGGCGAAAGGTGGCTGGCCATGTGCTGGACCCAGGCGAAGTTGGCGTTGCGCGCGGGCGGGACGCCCCAGAGCCAGCGCTTGTCGTCGCGCAGGCGTTCGCCGCCCCAGACGGAGACGTTGAAGGGCGGATTGGCAAGGATGTAGTCGGCCTTGAGGTCGGGGTGGCGGTCGTTGTGGAAGCTGTCGCCGTGGGCGATCTGGGCGTCAATGCCGCGAATCGCCAGGTTCATCTTGGCCAGTCGCCAGGTGGTGTAGTTGGACTCCTGGCCGTAGATGGAGATGTCGGCCTTGGCCTTGCCGCCATTCCCGTTGCCGTTGGCATGGGCGCGGATGAACTCGATCGACTGAACGAACATCCCGGCTGAGCCGCAGCAGGGGTCGTAGACGCGGCCGTCGTAGGGCTCGAGCATCTCGACGAGCAGCTGGACGACGCTGCGCGCGGTGTAGAACTCGCCGCCCTTCTTGCCTTCGGCGCTGGCGAACTGGGAGAGGAAATACTCGTAGACGCGGCCCAGCACATCGGTCGAGCGGGCTTGTTCGCTGCCCACCTCGATGTTCGTGATCAGGTCGATCAGCTGGCCGAGCCGCTGCTTGTCGAGCGATTCACGCGCGTACTCCTTCGGCAGGACATCGTGGAGCGCCGGGTTGTGGCGCTCGATGCCGGTCATCGCGGTGTCGACGACCTGCCCAATCGTGGACTGGCGCGCCTGCGTCTGGAGCGTCCGCCAGCGCGCCTCGGGCGGGACCCAGAAGCTGTTCTTCGCGCGGTATTCGTCGGCGTCCTCTGGGTCGGCGCCCTCGCTGCGCTCAGACTCGAGCTGCGCGCGGAGTTCCTCGAACGCGTCCGAGATGTACTTGAGAAAGATCAGGCCGAGCACCACATGCTTGTATTCGGCCGCGTCCATGCTGCCGCGCAGCGCGTTGGCCATCTCCCAGAGCTTCTGCTCATAGCCCGCTGTGGCGCTGTCGGCGTCGGCGTGTGGGGACACGTTGGTCTACCTGCGCTTCCTCGGTACCAGGAAGTCGTGTGAGGGTTGTCGCAGGGCGAGGATACTGCCACTACCCCAGCAGCCGCCAGATCCCGATCGGGCCGTTGTTCAGCGCACCGTGCTAGCCGACCGCGGGGAGGCCTTCGGCGCGCCGGACTTCGTTGATGGTCTCCATCACGCGCTGTTGGAACGGGGCGTACTGGATTTCGAACTCCTCGACAAGACGCGAGTTGTCCATCAGATAGAGTCCCGAATCCTCGTGCCCGCCCTCGTCGGCCTCGAACGTGATCTCTGCCTCGGGCAGGAACTCGCGCACGGTATTTGCGAGCTCGCCCATGCTCGTCGGGTTTCCGCCCGAGTTGTAGATCGAGTAGTGCGTCTCCTCGGCGAGCGTCACGCGCAGGAACACTTCGGCGATATCGTCGACGTGGAGTGGCAGAGTCATGGTGTCGCGATAGGGGAACTGGACGTGCTCGTTGCGTGCCGGAAGCACCTGGCACTGGACGTGGTTCATCGAACCGCGCACCTTGTCCGGACCCGTGATGTTCGCGGGCCTGACGCCGGTGATGGCCATGTCGAACGCGCGGTTGTACCAGTCGGCCTGGTGTTCGTTGAAGGTCTTCGAGACCGCGTAGATCCCGGTGCCAAGCCGAAGGTCCTCCTCGGTCACGGCGCGGTCGCCGTGCAGGCGCTGCGGACCGTAGACGGCAAGCGAGCTCGCATAGACCACGCGCCGGATCTCGAGCATACGAGCCGCTTCAAAGCAGTTATCCATGCCGAGGATGTTCAGCCGCACCTGGGGATGGGGGTCACGCTCGGACGCACCCAGGGCGTACGCGAGGTTAAGCACGCGGTCAGGCTTGCTCAACGTGAGCGCCTCGACGACATCGTCCATGAGCGTGATGTCACCGCGGGTGATCTGAATTCGGTCACGTAGCGGATCGAGCGCGGGAGCGTCCGGAGCGATGTCCATGCAATGGACCTCGTGTCCATGCGCTACCAGCTCACGCATCACGCGTGGGCCAATGAAGCCGCTTCCGCCAAGTACTGCAACACGCATCCTTCACCGCCCCCTTACCGACTTGCCACTGCGTTTGGCGCCAACCTAGCACAGCTGCCAGCTCGAACGTTGATCGTGCGGTCTCATCAGGTGCACCCATGGGCTCACCAAACCGGACAGAATCGAGAACGTTCGAGTCGACCTTCCCGCTTGAGTTCTAGGGAAGCTCTGAATAACTCTCCCCCCGGCGTGCGGGGGGAGAGGGGATCCGACTTGTTCAGGGGATTCTTAGTCCGCGAGGCGGGGTGCGCTGACAGATGGCACAATCCGCCGTCGCGATCTACAGTATGGTTCACAATTCGGTACGCGTAGGTCACATTTGCTGGACCATGCGGAACCGCATTGTGAAATTTAGCCGGTGAGGCCGCATTGTCGCTTGGGAAGGCAGCCCCAGCGCGAACAGCACAGAGCTGAAGTGCCGCGTTCCCGATGGGTGAGAGCGCCTACGGTGAGCCCCGGCGAGTAATGGTCACCGCTCGTTGGGCTGTGTTGCTGCGGGGGGACCAGGCGCGGCTTGCGACGACGAGCGGCTACGTGCCTTCTACCAGGACCACGCTCACATCGGCTCCCGAGGCCGCCCGAATCGCTTTGACGTGATCGTATTCGGGGGTTGCCAGGAATGCCCGCGCGCCCTCGACGCTCTCAAACTCGATCACGGCCACGCGCTGAGGAGTCAAGCTCCCCTCGAAGATCTCAGAAGGAGCGTGCTCGACGCGATACGTCCCGCCATGCTCCGGCGCCCTGGCGACCAGCCTCGCCCGCGCGTCTGCGTAGGCGGAGTCATCCGCCATCTCCAGAACTGTGATGTAGGCTGTCATGCCGAGCCTCTCTCTGTTCTCAACCGGTAGTTCGCGCGCAGCCAATATATTGTGCCATCGTTGGCCGCGCAGTCAACGACCTCGGCAACGCCGGATGCGCAGGGTAGGGCACACCGGACCATGAGTCGCGACACTTCAGTCCCTGGGGATGATCAAGAGCAGAGCCTGATGGCAAGCAGCTCTGCAGAGCCCGAATTGCTGCTCTCAGTCCCGCCCCGCAGCAGGACACGCGCGGCGAGACGCGGGACGCCCGAGGCGGCGCTGCGCGAAATCCCGGACGGCGCCCGAATTGTCATTCCGCCGCTCGGCGGGACTCCTCTTGGCCTGCTTGCCGAGCTGGACAGCCTCCGTCACGGCTGGACGCAGCTCGAGCTCGCCAGCGGACTGCTGCTGGAACCGATCGCGCCGCTGGACCATCCCGGCGACCCGTTTAGATTCATCACGTATCAAACCAGCGCTGCATATCGTCCCGCAGAGGAAGCGGGAGTGCTCGACCATATCCCGACGTTCTACGTTCAGGTGTCAGAGCTGTTCGAACCCGACAGCGCGCTGCCCGCCGACGCCGTCCTGGTCCAGGTCAGCCCGCCCAACGAGGAGGCCCGGTACTCGCTTGGCGCCTCGGTCGGCGGCATCCTCAACGCGCTTCGAACGGCGCCACTGGTGATCGGACAGGTCAATCCCCGCGTCCCCTACACCTACGGCGCGTCGGAGCTGCTCGCCGAAGACTTCGACTGGCTGGTCGAGCTCGATGGGCGGATTCCCGAGGTCAACCGACCGCAGCCGGGCCCGATCGAGCAGCAAATCGCCGAGCACGTTGTCTCGCTGATCCGGGACGGCGCCACGCTGCAGTTTGGGATCGGCGCTGTGCCCGAGGCGATCATGGGCCTGCTCTCCAGCCGCTCCGACCTCGGTATTCATTCGGGCCTGTTCAGCGACGGCCTGATCGAGCTGCTCGAGAGCGGAGCCATCACGGGCGCGCGCAAAGGCACGGCGCCCGGCGTGATCGTCGTCACGGAAGCGATCGGCACGGCCAACCTGTACCGCTGGCTGGACTACAACAACCGCGTCCTGTTCGCTCCCGCGAGCTACACCCACTCACCGATCGTGCTGTCGCAGCAACACCAGCTTGTCGCAATCAACTCCGCGATCGAAGTCGGGCTCGATGGCAGCGTCAATGCCGAAACGGTGCGCGGTCGCCGGATCTCCGGGCCGGGCGGTCAGCCCGACTTCGCGGCATCGGCGGTGATCCACGGCGGCTTGAATGTCATCGCCTTGCCATCGACAGCGGCGCGCGGTCGTGTGTCACGAATCGTCAAGGCGTTGCCGCCGGGTGCGGCGGTGACGACGCCGCCATATTTCGCCGACATCGTCGTCACAGAGCACGGCGCGGCTCATCTCCGCGGCCGCACGCTTGCGCAGCGCGCTGCTGCCCTCCGCACCATTGCTCACCCCGACTTTCGATCCGATCTGTGACACTGACCTACGCCATTGATGTGCAGCCGACGAATTCGCCGGTGATTTGATGACCTCCGCGCTCCAGGACCGAGTCGTCGCAATCCTCACCGGCTACGGCTGGCAGGGATTGCGCGGCGATGTGCTGGGCGGCGTCGCAACGGCCGTGGTCGCCCTGCCGGTCGCGCTGGCGCTAGGTGTGGCCGTTGCCGCGACATCGGGCGACGACCCAGGCGTCGGCGCGCTGGCCGGGCTCTGGGGCGCGGTTGCGGTGGGATTCTTCGCCGCCGTGTTCGGCGGGACCCGTGGGCTGATGTCGGGTCCATCGGCGCCGATGACGGTGGCGATGACCGCCGTCGTCAGTCAATACAGCCTGGCCGAGGCATTCACGGTGGTGGTGCTGGCCGGACTGATCCAGATCGCGATGGGCGCGCTGCGACTGGGGCGGTTCATCGCCTACACGCCGTATTCCGTGATCTCGGGTCTGGTCTCGGGCGTGGGCGTGATCATCGTCGTCCTGCATGTCGCGCCCTTCTTCGGCTCGGAGCTGGAGTCGGGAGGTCTGCTCCGGCAGTTCGCCGCCTGGCCCGATGTCCTGCGCGAGATCGATATCGCCGCGTTCATCCTGGGCGCGGTGACGCTGCTGGTCGCGATCTTCTGGCCGCTCAGATTGCGCAAGTTCGTCCCGCCAACCCTCGCGGCGCTGATCGCGGGCGCGTTGATCGGGGTCCTCTTGCTCTCCGATGCGCCGGTGATCGGCGATGTTCCCTCCGGCCTGCCCAGCCTCGACTGGCCGGCCTTCTCAGGCGGTTTCCTGGTCAGCGCCCTGCAGTCGGCTCTGGTTGTGGCCTTGATCGGCGCGTTCGCCAGCCTGCTCAGTTCGCCGATCGCTGATGCCATGACTCGAGCGGTGCATGACCCCAATCGCGAGCTGATCGGGCAGGGCTTGGGCAACACGGTCTCCGGCCTGATCGGCGGACTCCCCGGCGGGGCGACGGTGCTGACCACGGTGGTCAACATCCGCGCCGGCGGGCGCTCACCCGTGGCCGGAGTGATCGTCGCGCTGCTGATGTTGGCCGTGGCCCTGGGCGCCGGCCGGCTGACGGAGCCGATCCCGCAGGCCGTGCTCGCCGGCATCCTGGTCAAGATCGGTTGGGATGTCATCGACTGGCGCTTCCTGCTGCGCGTCCGTCGGCTGCCTCGCGGTCAAGTCGCGGTGATGGCGATGACACTGATCGTGATGATCTTTACGGATGTCATCACTGCGGTCGCGATCGGGCTGATCCTGGCCGGGATGGCCAACGCCGCTCGACTGGAACGCATCGAGTTGAGCGACGTCATCTCGGTGCCGCTGCTTGAGAGATCGATGGACGACCCCTTCCTCGCGCGCGTCGGCTTGGTGCAGTTGCGGGGACGATTCACCGTCGCCTCATCGAATGCGCTCGTGCGAGTGATCACCGAGGACATCGAAGAGCATGAGGTGGTGATCTTCGACTTTACCCGCGCCTCGGAGTTCGACGACAGCGCGGTTCGAGTGCTGGAGCAGCTCTTCCATCGAGCGGAGGAGAACAACACCCCCAGCATCGTCGCGGGCCTCCGCGGAGCCCCGGCCGATGCGCTGGAGTCGATCGGCGCGCTCGACATGATCCCGAACGATCGTCGTGTCGAGACGCTGGAAGAGGCCAGAGTGCTGGCCCAACAACTGCTTCCGAAAATCAGTCCGTAGAGCCGGCAAGGAATCAGCCGGCTGCCAGAAGACTGACCGGAACCGTAAGCCAGAATCTGTTCCGCAGGAAGGCGCGACGCCGACTTCGCCCTCTGAAGCCCCTGGCGACGGCGCTGATTGCGGCCCACGCGCCGTGTCGTTTCGGGCGGTGTTTCAGCGCGACTCAGCCTTCGGGGTCGCGCTGCACCCGTGACTCCCCAGTGCGGACATAACGCCTAGCGCGCGCAAGCGCTCCTGGCGTCGATAATTGGCTCATTCTGATCATCAGAGTGAGCGAGTGCGCGGGAGAGGGCGATCCATGGGCGAACTCACGCGGCGCGCGCGGCGTGTGTGTGCGGCGGTCTTCGGCATTGTCCGCCATCGCCCCACGTTGCTGCTCGTCGGAGTTGCAGGAGTTGCCCTGCTCGGCGCCTTGCTGTCCAGCCCCTTGTCCGCCCATGGCCAGAGCTTCGACCAGGTGTCCGCGGACACCACCGCCCGCTGGATCGTTGAGGGCGGCCGCGTCTCGGCCGGCGGTGGCAACGGCTTGACCAAGTTCGCCCAACTTTCCGATGCCGGTGCGATCGACGAAGGCCACAGCGTGTCTGCCGTGGTGTGGAGCACTGCGCCGCACGGTCCGTCTGGCATCGGGATTAGGGGCGCCTACTCGTCCATCGCCAACACCCCGACGAGCGGCGGGCCCGCGACCACTCAGACAACGCCGGCTGAGGTGCTAGTCACCCCGACCTTTCTGAGGATCGCGGAGGCCGGCAGCGGTAGCTATTGGGTCTGGTTGCGAACCGCGCCCAGCGCCGATGTGGCGATCGTGATCAGCGCGGGTGCGGGCGTCGCGGCCTACCCGGCGGAGGTCAAGTTTACGCCTACGAGCTGGCGGAGCGCTCAGATCATCACCGTCAGCGCGCCGGACGACGCGGACACGACCAACGAAGACATCTTGATCACGCATGAAGTCAAGATCGGCAGCGCGTCCGAGTACCTAAACGTGGTCGTGCGGAGCGTGCACGTGGTGATAGAAGACGACGATGATGCCGGGATCTACGTGTCGCCGACCCGGATGCGGATCGCCGAAGGCCACTCGGCGACGATTGACGTGAAGCTGGAAGCTGCGCCGACGGCGGATGTGACGGTGACTCCGACGGCGACGACGACGACAGGCGACAGCTCGGTTCCGGACTTCGATTCGTTGACGTTTACCAGCAACGATTGGAACACGGCGCAACAGCTCACGCTGTCCGCCCCGCAGGACGCCGGCATTAGCAGCGAGGGCTTCAGGATTACGTTCACGGCCGGGAGTAGCGACAGCAACTACAACATCACCAAATACAGAGGACCGGAGGTCGTCGTCGAGTTCGCCGACGACGACGGCCGTTGGGCGTGTCTGAGCGTCCGGCCTAAGCGTCTGTATGTGCCGGAGGCTGGGACAGCCACGTTCAATGTTGCGCTCTGCACCAAGCCCAGGGCCAGACGTGCGGGTGGTTCGCCCGACGTCGGGATCAGCATCTCCGCCGGCGGGGACGTGACGGTCGACCCGAACAGGCTCCGCTTCGACGAGTCGAACTGGGCGTCGGGGATCACTGTGACCGTCAGCGCCGGAGCCGATGAGGACGGCGCCAATGACGAGGTCACCGTCAACATTCGAGGCAGTGGGGGTGGCGATTCCCTCTACGCCGGCACGGAGGCTCAGGTCCCGGTCATCGTCATCGATGACGACAGCGGCGGGATCATCAACCCAACTGACATCACGGTTCCCGAGGGTGGCAGGGGCTACTACAAAGCCATGGTCATCTCCGAACCCTCGGGTGTCGTGACCATCTCCATCTCAGCGGGCCCGGGCGTGACCACGAACGTCTCCCGGCTCAGCTTCACGCCCTCAAACTGGGAGACGCCCCAGTACGTGATCGTCAGCGCGCCCGCCGACTCCGTCACGGAGAACGTCGGCCTCCAGTTGTCCCATTCGATCGGCGGCAGCTCGAGCGAATATGACGCCATCACGCTGCCGGATGTAATGGTCACAGTGGCCGACAGTGGAGCTGGTCCGGTCAATTTCGCCCGGGCAGATCAGGCCGACGGCACCCAACTGAGCTGGAGTCCGCCGCCGACGCCGATCACCCCCGGCCTCCGCACCGAGGTCTACCAGTACGAGCTCGAGCGATCCGTCGATGGCGGCGCCTTCGCGTTGCTGACCTGCGTCGACGGGGACTCGGGCAGCCTCCTCGACGAGAGCGTCGTGGAGGGCACGGCGTACCGCTACCGGGTCCGCGCCGTCTACTACGCCACCACCCGCTGTGCAGCGTTGCGAGACATCGAGCTGACGTCGGGGGCACTTGTTCAGTGTGAGGCCTCCGGTGTCTGGTCCGACGGCGACACGATCTGGGTCGCGCACGAATCCGATCAGACGCTCTACGCATACGATCTGGCGACGGGCGACGCGCAAGCCGACGATGACATCACACCGAACACTGCCTACACGGATGTCGACGGTGGCCTGTGGGGCGACGCAACGCGCATCTGGACCGTGACCGCGAAGCACCCCCGACCCAGTCTCCCTGAACAAGTCGCGTTTGTCCCATATCGGATATCCGACGGCGCGTTCCTCTCGAGCGATCTCCTACCTACCAATGGCGACATGCGCCCCATCGGCTACCACCCGAGTGGCGTGGACCGTGCAGCGCTACCAGCGGCCGAGGCGTTCTTCAGCGACGGTTCGACGTTCTGGGCCGCCGCGTCGGGGCGTGACACGTTGTTCGCCTACCGAGCGTCCGACGGCGAGCGCGACTACGACAAGGACATCCTCGTGCCGGACACGGTCTGTCAGCACGATCAGGTCGTGGGCATCTGGCACGATTCATCGCAGGGTCTGTTATATCTGGCGACGCAGTGCTCCACGCGAAAGCTGTTTGCGCTTGACCTGTCAGACGGGCCGGGGAACGCGCACCACATCCCCGTTCACGACGTCACGTTGCCTCCTGCGCATGGCGAGATTAAAGACTTCTGGTCCGACGGCGACATTGTCTGGGTCAGTTCCAACACCAGCTCTACAACCACCAGGGACAAGCTGCTCGCCTACCCGCTGCACAACAACCGCCAGTACTCGGGCTGGTCCTCGCCGCCTGCCGTGGAGTCGGTCACGGTGGCCGAGGCCTCGATCACGCAGACCGAGGCGACGGCAACGGCCACGGTCAGCGAGCCCAACGGCGGACTCGTCCACCTCCGTTACTCAGACACAACTGACCCCGAGAACTGGACGCTCACCTCTCTGACGGCGGAGATCGGCTCGACGACGGTCGACTTCCTGCTGACCGGCCTCACCGCGAACCGTGAGTATACGGTGGAGGCGTCCTTCGACAGCAGCCTCCCGGCGGCGCGTACGAAGACGGCCACGTTTAGGACGCTGCCGCCCGCTATCGAGTCCGTCGGCGCGATCGCAAAGACGCAGACCACGGCCACCATCAGCGCCATCATCAGCGCTCCGAACGGCGACTCGAAGAGGGTCCAGCTCCGCTACCGGATCAAGGACGAGACGGCGTGGCAGGCAACGGACCCAGTAGATACGACCAATGATCACGCGGACTTCGCGCTGAGCGACCTCACCTCCGGGACCGACTACGAGCTGGAGGCCTCGTTCGACAGCAACTTCCCGACCGACGAGACGACTACCGGCAAGTTCGCGACCGAACCGCCCAGCGTGGATTCGGTCGTCGCGAGCGGCGAGACGCAGACCGGGGCGACGATCACCGTGAATGTCATCGAGCCAAACGGCAGCCTCGTCTACATCCGATTCCGCGCCGGCGCGACCTGGAAGTCCGAATCCGCGGAGGTCGCGTCCGGCGAGGTCTCGCACGAGTTCACCCTGATCGATCTGACGTCGGATACCACTTACCAGGTGGACGCGTCGTACGACAACACCTTCACCGACAGTGACGCGATCCGCTCTGACAGCTTCAAGACGCTGCCGCCGAATGTGGAATCGGTCGACGTCAGTGACGAGGGACAGACGAGTGCGACCGTCACGGTCACCGTCGAAGCGCCCAACGGCAGTGAAGTGCAGCTACGCTACCGCACCGGTACCGGTGGCTGGAGGACGACCCGCAAGCCCGTACTCGCCGGCGAAACATCCGTCGAGTTCGCGTTGCGCGGGCTGATCTCCGACCGCGAATACGAGGTCCAGGCCTCCTACGATTCGAGCTTCCCGGACACCGATGCCACGCTGTCGACGACCTTCACAACCCTGCCGCCCAGCGTCTACTCCGTCATCGTTCGCGACAAGACCGAGACGACCGCGAACGCCAAGATCAAGATCGCCGCGCCGAACGGCGACTCGCAGACCGTCCGGCTGCGCTACTCCCCCACAGCGGCGGAAAGCTGGAGCACCGCCGAGCCGGCCACCAGCACTGACGCAGACGCGACGATCCCGCTCCAGAGTCTGACCGCCGCCACGCAGTACAAGGCGGAGGCCACGCTGGCAAGCGACTTCACCTCCGGTGTGCGCTCGACCGTCTTCTCCACCCTGGGCGATGACGCAATCGTCGAGGACATCTTTGTGTACGAAGAAGACATCCACCAGACAGAAGCCTGGGCGACGATCATCGTCGCCAACGTGGGCGGAGTGCCGAGACACGTCTACCTTCGGTACCGCACCGCCGGCGATACGCCGGGAAGCTGGAACGCAACGCTGCTGGAGGCCGATACCGATCCGATCGCTCAAGATACTGCGACGATCAGGATCACGAATCTGATCGCCGGCACGCAGTACGACGTGCAGGCGTCGCTGGACTCGACGTTTGCCACCGGCACTCAGCAGACCACCTTCACGACCGACGCGCCGGACCCGGAGATCGTGAGTGTGATCGCCACCAGCGACTCGTCGACCAGGGCCACGGTCACGGTCACCATCAACCACCCGGATGGCAGCAGCGTCTACGTGGGTTACCGCACGACGGGCGACCCGCCCGGCTCATGGAGCGCGCCCGTTGATTTCGCCGCCGACACGTCCAGACACTCGCTGACTCTGTCTGGCCTGTCTCCGTCGACAGAGTATGAAGTGACGGCGGTGTTCGGCACCCCGTTCCCCGCGACACCACGCGTGTCGGACATCTTTTCCACCCTGGCGTTCGATGCCACGCTCACCGACGTACGGGTGACGAACATCGCGCAGTCGGGCTCGGGCGGCGCAGCCAAGGCGACGGTCACCGTCGCAATCGCCAACGCAAACAACATGGCTCGGATGATTTACCTGCAATATCGCGAGGTCGGCGCCGCCGCCTGGAGTGACCCACCCCTGGAAGTCAGCGTCACTGAAACTGCCACGCGTGACATCACGACCTTGATGGTCAGCTCGAACTACGAGCTGCAGGCATCGCTCACGGACGACTTCACCAGCCCTGCCGCAACCAGCTTTTCTACGCCGGACGTGGTGAAGGTCAGCGTCGACGTAACCGAGCAGACCGCGAAGGTCACCGTCGAGATCGGCAACCCCGGGAGTGCGGAGAAGACGGTGCACCTCCGCTACGGTCCCGTCGATGAAACCGAAACGCAGACAAGCACGAAGAGCGAAAGGACAACCAAGACGAGCAGGAGCAGCACCGAGACGAAGAGCAGCACCGAGACGAAGAGCAAGGAGGGGACAACGACCGGCGACAGTGTCGAGATCCCCCTGCCAGCCCTGATTCCCGACCAGATGTACTCGGTCGAGGCGTCGCTCGATGACAGCTTCAATCGGGGCGTAAGACGCGCAGAGTTCCGCACAGAGGCGGGCACCAGCCCGATCATCACCACCCCCGGCGGCGGTGGCGGCGGCGGTGGCGGCGGTCCACCGCCCAAGCCGGTCCCATCCGAAGCCGATTTCACCTGGAACGTCACCCGCGACATCGACTCACTGCACGGGGGGAACGACCAGCCCACAGGGATTTGGGGAGACGGTGAGCTGCTCTGGGTCCTGCAGAATGCTACCTCCGGCCCCGACGCCATCTTCGTCTACGACCTTGAAACCGGCGAACGCGTGGAGGACCGCGAGTTCGAACTCGACCACAGAAATCGCTTCTCGCACGGCATCTGGTCCGACGGCGAAACCATCTGGATCTCCGACAGCGGCCGCGACCTGCTCTTCGCCTACGACATCGACACCGGGGAACGCTTGCCCGAGCTGGATATCGAACTCCACGAGGACAACCGCGACCCGCGTGACATCTGGTCCGACGGTGAGGTGATCTACGTACTCGACAACCGCAGAGATTCGATCTTCGCCTATGACCTCGAAACTGGCGAACTGATCGCCGAGTACGAACTCGACAAACTCAACGCCGATCCGCGCGGCATCTGGTCCGATGGAGTCACAATCTGGGTCTCCGATGACGCCGCCAATCGCATCTTCGCGTACCGCATCGACGGCGAAACGCTCAAGCGGATCGAGGCGGAGGAGTTCAGCTTCCAACAGTTGCTGCGCGCCGGCAACGGCGACCCGCGCGGCATCTGGTCCGACGGCGGGGTGGTCTACGTCGTCGACGACGCAGACGACAAGGTCTACACCTACAACCTGCCCGACGCGATCGACGCGCGCCTCGCGTCACTATCGCTGAGCGGCATCGCGATCGACGAGTTCTCACCGAGACGGAAGTCATACGCGGCGATCCTCAGCAGTGGTCTGACCGAGACCACCGTGCAGGCCACCGCGATGCAGGAGGAGGCCACGGTCATGCTCGCACCGACCGACGCTGATGCCGACCCCGAGAACGGTCACCAGGCGGCAGTGTCGGACGGGATGGAAATCACTGTCACGGTGATCTCTCCCGACCGCAGCCGCACGCGGGTCTACCGGGTATCGCTCCGGCACTGCCTCTCCGGTCTGACCGAGGTGGGCCTCAGTCTTGTCACCTACGTCGGCGGCAGCCTGGTTGACCTGGCGGATTGCGCTCGCGACCTTTCCGTGGGAATGCTCTACGACCACAAAGAGACCGGCTGGACCGGATTCTTCCTCGACTATCCCGTGTTCCTCAGTCAGCCCTTCCGCGACCGCTTCGCCGACGGCCTGGCGGCCGGCCAGGTGCTGATCGCCAACCGCGCGCCGGCCGGCAGCGGGCATTGCCTCTCCGGTCTCACTGACGAGCATCTCAGCGCCGTCACCTACACCGGCGGCAGCCTCGCTGAACTGGCGGATTGCGCTCGCGATCTCTTCGTCGACACGCTTTATAGCCAGACCGAGGACGGCTGGACCGGATTCTTCCCCGGCTATGCCACGTTCCTCAGTCAGCCCTTCCGCGAGCGGTTCCCCGACGGTCTGGGGGCTGGCCAGGCGCTGATCGCCAAACGCGCGCCCGCCGGCAGCGAGCGCTGCCTCCCAGGTCTCACCGAGGCGCCGCTCAGTGCCGTGACCTACACCGGCGGCAGCCTGGATGGGCTGGCGGAGTGCGCCCGCGATCTCTCCGTCGACGCGCTCTACCACTACACAAGGGACGGTTGGACCGGGTTCTTCCCGGACCATCCCGCCTTCCTCAGCCAGCCCTTCTTCGACCGCTTCGCCGGCGGCCTGGCAGCTCGCCAGTCGCTGATCGCGAAACGCAACCCAGCTGCGATCACTACACCGATCAACGGCAGCCCGAACTGACAGGCTGACATCGGATCGTCGGACGGTGCGTCGCCGAGGCGGTTGATGCGGTCCGCGTGCGGGACGACGGCCGTTCCGTGTCCGCCTGTCAGCGTCGAGTTCCATCGGCCTTCATTGCTCGCGGCGGAAGCTCGCAACACGTCCGTTGAGGACCGCCCTGCTGCCCCTAGGCGCCAACTGGTCGCCAACATGTCGCCGCCGCCTGACGTATATTCAACCCACTTGATGGGGGGATGAACCATGGCCGGCCAATTGCTCGAGGGCATCCGGGTGCTCGACTTCACACAGTTCCAACAAGGCCCGTCGGCGACGGTGCTCTTGTCGGATCTCGGCGCCGAAGTGATCAAGGTGGAACGACTGAATGTCGGCGATCCGTCGCGGCACGTCGCCCAGCGCGAGGACGGGTTCTCGCAGTACTTCCACACCCACCATCGTGGCAAGCGAAGCATCGCCGTCGACCTGCGCGCGCCCGCGGGACGTGACCTGATCTACGAACTCGTGAAGCGCGTCGACGTGGTCACTGAGAACTTCAAGCCGGGCGTGATGGATCGTCTCGGTCTGGGCTGGGACGAACTCCGCGCGCGCAATCCGAAGCTCGTCTACGCGAGCGCGAGCGGCTTCGGACCGCAGGGGCCGCGCGCTCGGGCGACTTCGTGGGCATCGGTCGCCGGCGCCGCCGGCGGCGGGATGTGGCCGAACGGCGTCCGCGGCAGCAACGGCGACAGGCCGTACGCGAATGTGGCTGCACCCGACCCCGACCAGACCGGTGGCATGATCTTCGCCTTCGCCATCGCCAGTGGGCTGGTCGCGCGCGAGCGCACCGGTGAAGGCCAGCTCGTGCAGACATCGCTGTACGGGAGTCAGATCTGGGGCCGCGCGCCGGCGATCAACGCCATCGCCAACGGCAACGTCGTGCCGTCGGCGAGGAACATGCCAATCTCCAACATGTTCACCCTGCAAGCGCAGGGCTCCGAGGGCGACTGGCTGTTCGTCGGCTACATCACCGACCGCTGGGTGCCGATGTGCCGGGCGCTCGAGCGCGAAGACTTGGTCACCGACCCGCGCTTCGCCACGGTGCCGGACCGCAACGCCAACATGGACGAGCTCCGGCGCGAAGTCGCGTCAACCCTCTGCACGCGCCCGGCGGCGGAATGGCCGACCCGCTTCGACGACGAAGAGGTGCCGAGCACGCTGATCCAGGACTACCCGATGATCGCCGAGGACGAGCAAGCCGCCGCCAACGAGTACATCGTCCAGTTCGAAGACGAGCGCTTCGGCACACTCACAACGGTAGGTTCGCCAATCCGAGCAAACGGCGTCCAGGGCCAAGTCAAATGCCTCGGCCCCGAACTCGGCCAGGACACGGATGCGCTGCTTGAGGAGATCGGCTGCCCTCCCGAGGCAATCGAGGAACTCAGAGCGGCGGGTGTCGTCGGCTAGAACTTCGCTCGAACTACGCGATGCTCAGCACCGGGTTGATGCCGGCAGTTCGGTGATCATGCCATCGGCCACCTGAAGTTGACGCACGAAGCAGATGACCTGCTGAATCTCGTCGATTGACAGGTCGGGGACGGCCGGCATATTGCCGAACTGCCAGTGGTGTTGCCGCACTCCGCGCGCGACCGCGATCACGAAGCTGGCATCGGGATGGTGACCGGGTTCGTAGAACTCATGCACGAGCGGCGGTCCCTGTGCAGTCCCCGATGCGTTCTCGCCATGACACATTGAACAGTTGGCGATGAACAGCTCCTTTCCGCCGCCGCCGGCCTCCGGCGAGTCGGCGCGGGTCACCGCTACGGGTTCGTCAGCTGGTGATTCGCTCGCCCCGTAGCCATTCCCATCTCCGCCACCACACGCGGCGCCAACCAGGACGGCGACCGCCAACAGTGCGATCGAGACAGCGAAGTGTGTCGTCCAACGACTGGAGCTCGTCATCGTTGCACCGCTCATGCCTGCGAGGATAGAAAGTCGCCGAGCTTGCTGACGGATTCACGCGCGCGGCAGGTCCAGCTCGGGACCCTGCGACGCGAACCAACTCAATCGAGCACCCGGGCGTAGAGGAACTCGTCGATCGTCTGACCATCCTTGGTGATGCTCTTGCGCAATCGGCCTTCCAGGACGTAGCCGACCCTCTCCAGCACGCGCATCGAGACTGGGTTCCACTCAAAGACGGAGGCGTCCAGCCGCACGATGTCGTGATTGGCGAAGGCGTAGTCGGTGAGCGCCCGCAATGCGGCCGTGGCGATGCCGCGACCCCACGACACGGCCGCGTAAGCTGGGGGAACGGTTCGCCGCCTATCCACCTTGAATCAACACGCTGCCTAGAACGGCATCGAACAGGCAACCCTGCAGCTACCCGCGATGCGGCCCAGCGCCCGGCTGCTGAAGTCGATCGCAACACGATGCGCCGCCGCCCGCTCGCCGCCATCCCGCTCAAGCACCAGAGTGCGCTAGAGTGGCCGAGCAACAAACACGCCTAATGGTATCTGCGCTCGACTACCGGACAACATCGCTGACTGTCGACGACGGTCGGAACACTTCATCACCGATGACAACTGCGTGCCGGGGCAGCGTCAGAACGAAGGAGCAGCATGGCACACAAGATAGCGTTGCTCAATATGAAGGGCGGAGTAGGAAAGTCGACTCTTGCCGTGAATCTCGCGTGGGAGATGGCTACGGAGCCTTGGAACAAAAGGGTCCTCGTAGTGGATCTCGATCCACAGTTCAACTGTAGTCAGTATCTGTTAGGCGTACGCCGCGTCGAAGAGATTATATCGGCCGGCGACCCAACGGTCTGGCACATCCTTGAACAGCACACGACAGTTCCTGACAGGCCAAGTGCCCCGTTCGATCCTTCCGACGCGGTAGTCCGTGTATTCTCCAGAAGGTCTGCTGGATCCATTGACCTCATTCCTTCGCGATTGGAGTTGTCTCAGTCACTGCGCAACCCCGCAGGTAAAGAACAGTTGCTCAAGCGCGCGGTTGACAAATTGGAAGAAGCATATGACCTCGTGATCATCGACTGCGCGCCGACTGAATCCATGCTCACCACGGCAGCCTATATCGTTGCCGATCATCTCTTAGTCCCGGTTCGACCGGAGTTTCTGTCCACGATTGGCTTGCCGCTGTTGGAGCGATCTTTGAGTGAGTTTTCTGCCTCTCACCCTGGATACGAGCCTCAAGTCTTGGGCCTTGTGTTCAATGCGATCTCCGCGTATGCACCGGAGGAGGTGACTTCGAGAACTCAGGTCCAACGAGTCGCAGCCGCACAGGGCTGGCCTGTCTTCGATCAAGAGGTTGCCTATTCGCGATCGTTTCCAAAGGGCGCACGCGAAGGGAGTCCTATCTTCTGGACTTCATATGCGAGGACGAATGCCAAGGCTAACTTCCACAGGTTCGCCAGCGAGTTTGCACAGCGAATCGGCATATGACTGAGCAATACGACAAGGCAATGCTGCGCGCATTGGACCGGCTTGTAGCGCGGTATGGACCACGTCAGGTGACCCGGTTGGCTGAGCTGGTCCGGGACCCGAAGGAGGCAGAGCGTCTAGCCGACGCGTTGGAAAGTGCAGCCGCTACGGCACGCCAACGTAAGGCTACGCCGAGCAGCAGGGCCGACCGCGCTGGAATGGGAGTGCTGAGAGAGCTAAGGCTGTCTGATGCAGCAAAACACGCCGTGGTAGCTGAGATCAGGCGTGAGCTACTATCCGGCATGATCCTCCCCTCTATGGGCGAACTGCGTCGATTTGCCATGATCCATGACCTGTCGATAGGTAAAGCGACAGCGAGGACGGCCGCTGTAGCGCCGTTCTTGAGGTCGCTATCCCAGCTCCCGATGCCTGCGATCATCTCACTACGCGATGCTCTTGTTCAGTTTGACGTTGATGATAGGAGCCTCGACAGATGGAGAGAGGTGATCGTCAGAAGTCGGCCTGACAGATCGGATTCAGCAGAGGAAGAGCCGTAAGGCGGTTTCTCTTGACTCGCACTCGTAGAGCTGAAGGACTCAGGTCTGGGAGAATGAAGGTCCGGAGAACCGGTTGCTAAGCGAAGGCATGGATGCGCGGCGATTCGGCTTGCGAGCAAGTTTGACGTCAACGCTCGTCTCCTTGGTCCCCGCGGACGCTCCGCTGCGGTGGATCAAGGCTGAGGCCGACCTAGGGTGGGGGCGTATCTCGTTGTCCCTGCGGACGCCATAAGCAGGGTGATCAAGGCTGCGAACTGTGTCGTCCAACGACCTGAGTTGCTCGAAGTCAATCGAGCACCCGGGCGTAGAGGAACTCGTCGATCGTCTGACCATCTTTGGTGATGCTCTTGCGCAATCGGCCTTCCAGGACGTAGCCGACCTTCTCCAGCACTCGCATCGAGGCCGGGTTCCACTCAAAGACGGAGGCGTCCAGCCGCACGATGTCGTGATTTGCGAAGGCATGGTCGGTGAGCGCCCGCAATGCGGCCGTGGCGATGCCGCGACCCCAGAACGCCTCTCCCAGCCAGTAGCCGATCTCCGCCGATCGTCGATGGATGTCGTCGCGGAACGTCAGCCCGATACCGCCAATCAGCTCGTCGGTTGAAGTGATGGCAAAGTTCGCTTCGGGTGACTGCTGCATCACGAGACTGATCCAGTCGTCCGCATCGGACAGCGCGTATGGGTACGGAAACGTGTCGCGCATGTTCCGCGAAATGTTGCGATTGCTGGCGTACCGGGCCAGAGCTGGAGCATCCTTGACGCGATAGCTCCTGAGCTGCCACTCGCCAATCTCAATACGCATGCGTCGCCTCCCGCTCACCATCGACTTGTAGCAGCCGATCAGGCACCCTATCAAATGCTGAGAAGGCCTACAACGCCGGACAGGATGCTCACAACGCCGCTAACCGCTCCTCCACCTGCGACAGCAGTCGCGCCGCGTTTTCTCCCAGCCAGCCGTCCTTGACGTGGTCCTTGAGCGGCAAGTCCTGCAACTCACTCACGGCGCGCTGGAAGGGGATCATGTTGTCGGTGGCGAACAGCACCCGGTCGCTGAGCAGGGATGAGTTGCCGTACTGCATCAGCGTCTCCCAGCCTGTGCCGGGCGTCCCGATGTACTTGGGCGCGACCGCGCCGATCTCGATGTAGACGTTGGCGTGCTTCCAGGCGACCGCGACCAGCTCGTTGACCCAGGGCCAGCCGCCGTGGTTCGCGACGATCACGAGGTCCGGAAAGTCGCAGGCGATCTCGCAGAGGTAGAGCGGGCGGCCGAACTCGATCGATCGGTCGTTCGAGAAGTTGATCGAGGAGTGAATCGTGACCGGAACGCCGAGCTCCTGGCACTTCGCATAGAGCGCGTAGAAGCGCTTGTCGTTGGCCAGCACGCGGTACGAAAACGGTTGCAGGTTGACGCCGCGCGCCCCGCGTTCGCGGACCTCGTGCTCGACCATCGCCGCCATGTTGTCGCCCGCGCCGGGATTGACGGTGACGTAGCCGGTCAGCACGTCAGGATGATCAGTGACGATGCGATGGACGGCATCGTTCATGGCGCGGTAGTCGCCCGCCGCCCATTCGGCCTGCAGCACGGCCCGGTCGATGCCGGCCTCGCCGATCGCGGCGACCATCGCGTCGGCGTCTCGCCCGCCGCCACGCTCGCGCGTGTAGATGCGGTCGTAGTTGGCCAGGTAACTACTGTCCCCGAAGCGGTTGTCGCCATCGCCGGCGGGGTCGATCCATTCACGCGGCGGCAGGGTGACTCTGAAGTCGATGATCTCGGGCATGTGCGGTCCGCCTTTCGCTGCTGCTCACTGCCGGCGGCTGGTCCGCTTAGGGGATCACGCCGGCCTGCTTGAGGGCTGCGATGGCGTCCCAGTCGTAGCCCAACTCTTCGAGGACGAGTTCGGTGTGTTCGCCGAGCTCAGCGGCGCTGCTGTAGTTGGTCGTGGGCGCTTGGTCGAGCTTGAACGGCGCCCCGAGCACCTTGAACTCGATCCCTGATCGGTGCTGCATCGCGCTGACGTAGCCGTTGGCCGCGGCTTGCGGGTCCTGAGAGATCTCCAGCTCATCCGCAGCCGGGGCCCACGGGAAGTCGAGGGCGTCAAAGATCGCCGCCCAGTGTTCGCACGGTTCCTCAGCGATGCGTTGCTCGATCAGCTCGACCGCCTCGCGGGTGTGCCGGCGGCGCTCGGCGGCCACCGCGAAGCGCGGATCTTCCGTGAGGATCGGCAGATCGATCGCCTCGGCGAACGGCGCCCAGAATCGTTCCTCCTGGATCATCGCGAGCTGTAGCCACTTGTCGTCGGCTGCGCGATACGAGTTATACAGCGAATTGAAGGCGCTGTAGCGGTCGCCCCGAGGAAAGTTCCGGCCGGTCGCCAATGCGCCCTGGACGGCGAACCCGTTCGCCCAGATCCCGCCGCCATAGAGCGAGCAGGTGAGGAACTGTCCCTCGCCGCTGAGTTCGCGCTGGTAGAGCGCGGCGAAGATCGCGGCGGTAATGTTCATCGCGCTGGGCAGGTCTCCCATGGCGCCCACGAGCCGCACCGGGTCGTTGCCGGGCGCGCCGAGGATCGACATGAAGCCGCCGCGCGCCCAATAGGCCAGCTCGTCGAACGCCGGCCGGTTGATGTCGGGACCTTCCGTGCCGTAGCCCGTGGCGTGCGCGTAGATCAGTCGTGGGTGGTCCTGGCGCAGCGACTCGTAATCAATCCCGAGCCGTTCGAGGCCGCCGCGGCGGAGGTTGACGATGAAGATGTCGGCGTCCGCCAACAGCCGCCGCATCACCTCGCCGCCCTCAGGGCTGCGCACATCGAGCGCGACGCTGCGCTTGTTGCGATTGGCCAGTTCGTAGACCCAGTCGACATGATCACGAACGCGATGCACCAGTCCGCGCATCGGATCGCCGGTGTGGGCTTCGACCTTGATCACATCCGCGCCGAGCTCGCCCAACAGGCACGCGCTCATCGGGGCGAAGAGCCAGGTGGCCATCTCGACGACCTTGAGCCCCCGCAGCAGTGGCTTCGGCTGGGTTTGTTCTCCAGGCACGCGTTCTCCATCCTCGCTCAGGCTCGCGAACCCCGAGACTAGCCGACGTGCAAGTCGCGCCGCTCAGATCGACCCACGAGCCCTCCCAGGGGGGGCTTCGGCCCCAACGCTGTTTCAGGGCGTCTTGCAAGCGCAGTTAAGCCAACGACGCCATGCCGTCCGCCACCCTAGCTGGTAGACGAGCATCAATCTCGACAGACTCGAGCTGACTACCGTTTGGATCGTCTTGACACATTGACGCGAGAGTGAAGATGCTTCGCCCGGCCGCGAGGTACGGCGGAGTATGGTCGCGCAGGTTCTGGTTCCACATCCGCACCGCGTCCGCGGCGGCGTTGGGATAGTCGTCCGTACAGACCTCGATGGTGTCTCCGACGATGATGTTGCGGGCGATGTGCCGGTGCTTGCTGATATTCACCGGATCGCTGGCATCCGGATCGTCGTTAAACACCCGCATCACACCGTCGGCCACAGCGTACACTGGGTCACCGGCGACTTGGTCTTCGCTCCCCGCGGAGCGGCTGTACTCGCCGATGTCGAGCCCGATGTGGAACCCATTGCCGCGATTGGTGGACGGATCATGAACGTAGTCGTAGTTCTCGTCAATCGCTACCGGTCAGATGGGACGAAAGGGAAGTGTCCAGATCTCCTCCCACGGATCGGTCGGCGCGGCCGATTCGCTTCGAACTCGGGATTCACCGGGTATCGCCGCAGTGACAACGACGGAGGCTTCAACTTCCGGGATCGTGCGATGGATGACGTGTACGCGATACGAGAACCCGGCTACGACCCGCCAGTACCTGCCTTGGGTCGTCCACGTCATCGTGCCGTCAAAGAAATTCCTACTGTCAATCTTGGTGTTGGTTGACCTTTCGAAGATCTGCACCAGATACTTCGATTCGGCACCCTCGAACGGCGGACCCCAGCTGATTGTGATGCTGTTGCTCGTCGCGCTCGCACGGAGATTCTGGGGACCGCGCAGAGGCGGCTGCCATTCCGATGGCGCGGTCGCAGTGCGGATCGTGTGGATTGTAGTCGTGATGTTGGTAACGATGTCGCCAACGTCCGGTTGATGGACGCGAGTAATGACCTCGTACTCGGTGTCGGGCGGCAGATGCTGGAAGACCACCTCGTGCCGTCCGGACAAGCGGTCGTTGCGGTAGGAACGGGTCAGGTAGTGATGCTCCGGCGAGCGCAAGGAAACCGTGCCAGCGTAATATGCGAGCGGCTGTCCGTCCCAACTCACGGTGGCCGAATCGTGTGTCGCACTCACGACTACGTTCTCGGCGGCCGTGGGTCGGGCGAAGCGCTGCTCCTCGCTCCACTCCAGCGCGTCCGGTGTGGATAGCTCGATGCGCGCTCTAACGGCAGTCAGTTGAACGATGTGCTCGCCCATCTGCGGCTCCAACCAGCCTCCGGAAAACCGGCGATGCAGCCGCGAATACGTCCAAGTGTCTGCACCTACGGCTTGGTGGCGAGCGACGACCCCGGCTCCCTTGTCTTGCGCATTCACTGCCCGAAACTCGTCCGAGTCTTCCGCCCAGTTGACAAAGACACTCTCTGGAAGTGTCCAGACCGTGATTCCCGGGGGCGGAGCCAACGGGGGCGCCAGCGAAACCGCTACGCTCGCAGTGACCGTGGCGCCCCGGCTGTCGCTGACCGTGGCGTTGAACGCCTTGCTCGGATCGGGCAGCGGGTCGGTCGTGAACGGGTCCGTCGGCAGCGGCCCGCAGTTGGCGCGGTGCGCTTCGGCGTCGGCGTCGACGGTGCCGCCATCGATGGTGAGCGCGTAAGGCGGCTGGCCGCCGGTGATCTCCCAGCTCAGCTCGGTCAGGGTGTTGGCCGTGCAGAGTTCACGCGAACTCGTCAGCGCCAGCGTCGGAGGAGCGGAGCGTCTGGCTCCCGTCGGAGGTGTCGTAAAGTCCACCGTGGTGGCTGTTACCTCAAAATCCGTATGCTCGACCGTCGCTTGGTAGGTAGTCTCGGGAAGCAGACGATCCAGTGGCACGGTCCAACTCGTCGCACCGTGGGTGAATGCTGAATAGGCTCGTCGGTCCGTCTGCCTGTTGTTGATACGGAGGTGCCAAGCGTCGCTCGCACTAGGTGATGGCGAATTCCAAGAAATGACGATTCCGTTGGCCGCGGACGCCGTACGCAGGTTCTGCGCTCCGCGGGGCAGCGGCGTCCAGTCGCTGGGAGCCTCGCCGGTGCTAACTGCGTACGTCGTCGCGGGTCCGCCAAACCCGTGGACCATTCGGAACGATTGCGTAAAATCCGTCTCCGGCGGCAAATGTGTGAATGTCACTTCGTGGCGGCCGCTGAGGCCATCCTCCCAAGAGCGTTGCATCCGCCAGCCACCGTGTCGACGGATATACAGACTGACTTGAATCTCTTGTCCACGCGCGTACGGCTGCTTGTTCCACGAGACGGTGACGCTGTCATGCGTCGATGTGAACTGAACGTTCTGCGCTAGCGTTGTCGACTTGTAGCGAATCTCGTCGCTCCAGTTGAGCGAGGCCGGGGTTTCGATTTCCAACGGGTGTCTGACGGCCGCGACTTGAAAGACCTTCAAATTGGTCGTCGGCTCCAGTGCATACGCAGCGTGGCCAAACCGATCGACCACGTGGTAGTCCCATTGCGTTGCATCAGTCGCACGTGTCCGCACCACTCCGGACACTTGCGAATCGCCTCTGGTGACGGGGTGTACGCCGATGGGGGATTGGGATCCCGATCCCCGCACAGGATCCCAGAACACAGATACCTCGCGGTAATGGGACAGGTATCTGACGTTTGCGGGTGCATCTAGTGGGGGTTGTAGTAACACTTCGGTTTGGGCAGTCGCTGTCACAGGCGTCGCCTGTGAGTCCGTCACCGCCGCATTGAACGCCTTGCTCGGATCGGGCAGCGGGTCGTTCGTGAACGGATCCGTCGGCAGCGGCCCACAGTTGGCGCGGTGCGACTCGGCGGCGGCGTCCACCATCTCACCGTCAATCGTCAGCGTGTAGGGCGGCAGGCCGCCCGCGATCTCCCAGCTCAGCTCGGTCAGGGTGTTGGCCGTGCAGAGTTCACGCGAGCTGGTCAGCTCCAGCGTCAGCGGCGGGACCGGGAGCAGGAACTCGGTCGTGACGAGCGCGTCGTCTGGTGCTGCGGCTGCGTGCGGCGCCTCGGCCTGTGCCGGCCCGCCAGAACGCAGCGCTACCGCCGCAGGTTGCGGGCCGGCGTCTGGCGTCAGGACGATCGTGGCCGCCAGCGTCTCGCGGTGTTCCGCCGCTGCGCCGGACCAGGCCAGCCCACACCCGAGCGCCAGCAGGCTCAGCACGAATCCGACCGCGCGCGCGTTCAGCGACATCCCCAGCCTCTGCGCCGCCCCAGCCCCGATGTGCATCGAGCCTAGCACCCCCGCCCCGCGTGAGCGGCGATTCACGAGCCTCCGCACACCCACATGCGCTCCGCCTCAATCGCCGCGCCAGGGGATGCTGATGGGGCTGGCCTTCATGACCGGGCGGCTGATCGGCCATCGCATCCGCCCTGTGGTGATCCGCGCGCACAGCAGCCCCGTACCGTGGATCGACCGGTCCGAGTTCTTCGAACCCACCTGACAAGGGACGCCAAATCCTCGACCGCATCTGGAGTGCCCGGGACTGGCTGCCGGCTAGGTAGTTCGCACTCGCCGAGTAGACGCGTCCGTTGGGAATGCTCGCGCAATGCGCCCGCCAACCGCCGTGCTCCCGCGCCCCAATCTCGGGCTCAGTTCAGTCCGTGCGGATACGCGCGATGGGGCCGCGCAGTCGCCGGTCGATTTCCCACCAGCCCGCCGGCGCAGTTGGGGCGTTCAATCCCGCCCGGCAAGAGGCCCTTAGGCTTGGTGGCGTCGCCTGTCGACTCAGACCGTCCGAGATCCAGACCGCCCGTCGGCTGATCAGAGTTCGAGCACGAACCTCAGCGGGAAGCTTCTTGATTTTGACCAGTTTGGTGGACTGCGCAGTTCGCCTGCCGGATCGCTGTTGACCTCGGCGCTCGCGGTTGGAAGCCGGGGACGTTGATTTGCGAAAGCCGCCCTGAGGTCCGCTCACGATAGTAGCTGCGCAGCGGGAGCGAACTTGCCAGCCGCCAGGGCTTTAGGAACGCTCTGAACAAGTCACCCGTCTGAGCACTGGATAGGATCCGGGTAGCGACCGCCGAAGGGAGCGCTGGCATGCCGGAGCTGACGTTTGCCAGCCTGGAGTCTGCCCACAAGAAGCACAAGACCCGGCGCGAGCGGTTCCTGGAACGAACCGAGGCGCTGACGCCCTGGGCCGAGCTGGAGCCGACGATTGAGCCGCACTATCCCAAGCCCGGACGGGGGCGGCGCCCGTACCCGCTGAGCGTGATCCTGCGCGTGCATCTGGTGCAGCTCTGCTGCAACCTGAGCGACCCGGCGATGGAAGACCTCCTCTACGAGGCCGAGTCGGTGCGGCGCTGCTGCGGGCTCAGCTTGAGCGGCGCGATCCCGGACGAATCGACGATCCTGCACTTCCGCCACCTGCTCGAGCAGCAGCAGCTCGGCGAGGCGCTGCTGGAGACGATCAATGCGCGGCTCGCCGGACAGGGCCTGCGGCTGAGCGCGGGCACGATCGTCGATGCCAGCATCATCGCCGCGCCGTCCTCGACCAAGAACCAACGCCGCGCGCGCGACCCGGAGATGCACCAGACGCGCAAGGGCAACGAGTGGCACTTCGGGATGAAGCTGCACATCGGCGTGGACGCCGACACGGGCCTGACGCACAGTCTGAGCACGACCGCGGCCAACGCGGCCGATGTGACCGAGGCCCACCGGCGCTTGCGCGGGGGCGAGCGGGAGGCCCACGGCGACGCCGGCTGCCAGGGCGCGGAACGGCGACCCGAGGCGGCCGGCTCAGCGGTTGAGTGGCGGGTGGCGATGCGTCCCGGACGCCGGCGCCGGTTGGCGCCGGACAGTGCCTTGGCCGAGCGCGAGCGGGCCTCGCTGCGGGCCAAGGTTGAGCATCCCTTCCCCTACCTCAAGCAGCGCTTCGGCGATCGCCGGACGCGCTACCGCTGCCTGGTCAAGAACCATCAGCGCCTGGCGCTGCTGCTCGGCCTGGCCAACCTGCTGACCGCTGAGCCGCAACTCGCCTGAACCGGGCCGTCGCTTGCCGATCGCTCCTACGGCGCTGCACAACAACTCCAGCAGCGGCCGCGACCCGCCTCGGACCCCCTCCGCAAGGCCGTGCCTCGCCTACAACACGCCTCAGCGGTCGCCAGCCAGGCTCGCTGGCACGTTGTTCAGAGCCTTCCTAGCTGAACTGGCTGGTCCCAGACTGACGACTGCGCCGAGGCCGAGCGGGTCCGCAACCTGCGTGACTACGTTGCAGACCGCGCCCACACTGGCTGCTGGAGCCGCGGCCGAACCTCAGAGCGCGTGATCGACAGGGCCAAACTGTGGTCGCAACTCACAGCCGCATGGGTCGCCAGAGCCTGGGCACAGAACCGACTAGCGCACGTTCACATCGGCGACGGAATCGCCAATCGCAGCCGGTGTTGGATCTCCCACTGCCCCTGGCTCCCGCTCCCCGATTCGAGCGGGGCCGGGTCACCGAGCCAGTCGGCGGGTGAGTTGACTAACCACGAACATCTCTGCCCCAGATGTGTACCGTCCTTCGTCCGAAATGACCCAGCACCGCTTGATTCAAACTCAGTTGCACTGGCAAGGTGCTTTGACATGCATCATCGGTTGCCTCTTCAGCGCGCTATGGTCAGATGCCAATCGGATGGGCGAGAATCTTCTGATGCGGCGCATGAAGCACATCGCCTGCCTCGTCATAAGTGCCGTTGCAGCCGCCCTCATCCTCCCCGCGCAGTCCGTGTCTGCGGATGACCAGCCGCCAGCGTCGCTGCCCGTCACGATCCAGTTGTATCCGGGTTGGAACCTGGTCGGTTGGCTGGGCGAGGAAACCACCGCGGGCTCCTTGTTCGAGTCCATTGAGAGTCTGGAGGTCGTCTTCGTCAGTCGCCACGTCAAGCGGGTCGGTGGAGTCCAATGGGAGGAGGTACTGCGCAAGTCGGATCTGACCATGCAAGCGGGAGAAGCGCTCTGGCTGAAGCTGCGCGAAGACGGTCAGGTGTCGTGGACCCAGCAGGCGTTCACCGAAGTCGATCCGCTGCAACTCCAACCCGGGCTCAATGCCGCCGTCTGGGCCTGGCGCCACGACTCGTGGGCTGCTCGGCAATATCTCGCGCAGAGGCGCTGGCGCCGCGACCTGCCCGAGTTCAGCGCCTGGGATGCGGCGGCGACAGTGTTGGGTTCCAACCTGAACGCTATCTGGCGCTGGAACGCATAAAGCCAGCTTTTTGAATTCTGGGGCCGTGGCGCGCCCATCGACCACCGCTCGCGGGACATTCCGGCGCTGCAAACCGGCGAGGCGCTGCTGGTCAACGTCTCCAACCAACCCTCCTGGCACGCTCCGCAGGGTCCGGCGGGAGTCGGGACCGAATGGCTCTCTGTCGAGCAGGAGCGGGATCTTCGAACGGCAATCGCCAGCGTGCATGACTTCTTCGATGGTCACCTGGGACGAGATGCGCCGCGATCACGATCACCGAGTTACCACTCCCTTGTCTGACCGGCGGAAGCGCTCTGCTACTCGTGCTCTATTTGCCGTGCGAAGAGATCGACTGGCTCATCGGTGTCGCGCTGTCCCAGCACTACGTTCTTCGCTTCGAATGGCAATCACGTCAGGCCGGCCCGCGGTCCGAGCCCGCCTGTCTGAAGGTCGGGATCGCCCAGTACACCGGCGCGCGCTATCGCGCCGATCGCGGGATTCACCCACTGGCCAAGTCCCGTGGGACCCTGATCGAGCTGTCCCGTTCCACGCGGCTGAGACTGGATGACCCCCTGTTCTCCCAGGATGTCCAGACTCCCGAGCGAGCGCCGCTGTGGGCAAACGACGCAGAGGTGCTGCACGGCGTGCTGAGGGCGCTAGCCGTCGAGTGGCTCGCGGAGACCTTCGGCGAAGCGGCTGTGCGCTCTCACATCATCGCCACGCGTTCGATCCACTGGGCCGATGCGTTTGAGCAGGCGTTTGGGCGAACGGCCGCCGAAGCCCTCGCAGACTTTGAGGCGTACCGCCTGGAGCTCTCGCTGATCGACGGTCGCCGCACGTGGTCGAATCGCCCCTATCACCAGGTTGCGATGCTCGGAGCACTGGCCGAACGCCGCTGGGAGACCTGGGAGCTGGTCGAGCAAATCATCAACCACTTCGACGCTGAACACGATCTCAGGGCGGGCTCGGCGACCTTCATCCTCGGCCTCCTGCCGGCTGACTACTTGGTTCTGAGCGGAGAGCCCGGATACCTCTCATGCGGGCGGACGTTTGACAGCGTGCTCCTCATCGTCGCCGGCTGCGGGATGGCAAACCAGATCGCGCACGAGTACGCGCAGGTGCTGCAAGGCCACTTCCGCGTCGGTACCGTCCTGGGCAGCTATCCAAATTGGTTGCTGGAGGGTCACGCCGACTACCTGGCTTACGAGTTCGTCGGCGCGATGGGCATCGAGGAGCACGGTGGATCAAGCCCGTACAGCAGGGCGAACGACCTCAGGCGGATACCGCCGTGGTTGGGCACAGGGCTTACCGACGAGGAACTGGCCCAGGCGGCCCTGAACGATGAACCGTATGTCGCCGGCGAGGCAGCAATCAAGCTGATTATTGAGCTGTTCGGCCACGACGCGCTCTTGGAGCTGCTGGGTCCGACAGACACGTTCGATTACGGCGAGCACTTCGAGACCGTGACCCGAACCAGCCTGAGCCGTTTCGTGGCGCATTTCGGCATGCACCTGCGGTCGCTGCCTGCACAATGACGTCGGAGGGAGGTGCGCGCCCGCTGCCAGCCCGGGTTAGGCGGAGGGCGCGCAATTGGATTGAAGGACGAAGCGCGCGGCAGTGACTCCAATGCAGGGGATTGAACCCTTCCGAGCTAAAGCTCAAGATCGAACGTCAACACGAAGGCTCTCGATATCGTCCGGTTCGGTGGGCCTCGCCGTTGGACCGTCGCGTCGTCCGCGATCTCGCCGCCTGCGGATGGAGAACGTTGTAAGCGGCAACGGTTCCGAATTCCGCTCGCGCGAGTTCGGCCGGTCCGGAGCAGAACTCGGCAGGGCCCAGGGCATTGCCTCGCCGATCGGTTGCAGCGGTGAGCTGCCATTGCATTGCCGTCCACCGCAGAGCTGCAGCGACGGGCTGAACTCGATGGTTCCTGTCTTTGTTCGCTAGCGCGGTGGACCGGTCGACAGCGAGCTGTGCTGAACGGACAGGAACCCGAGCCGCGGGGAGGTCCCACCTTGCCCGGACTTCGTAGCGCGGGGTGAAGCGTTGCGTGTTGCGCCGTCCTTGTCGGTCGGACGGTTGTGGGCGTCGACATCATGGCGCGCAGGGGTCGCTTGGGAGGACCCAATGTACGTCCTTCACGTCTGCCGAACTCACGGAGAGCTGGCGTTGCAACGCGGGATTCGATCCTGCGGCGCAGTCGCTTCGCCGCCAGTGGGGAAACACAAGAGTTTGCGGGCCCGCTGTAGGAGCGACCACGCTGAAGCGTCCGCTCTCGCTGGTAGTGGGGCCGACGCAGGGACCGCGGCCGTCCGTTCCTTGGCACAAGTCGAATGTCAGATTGGCGTGTGGATTCAAGTCCGAGTCGGTCACTCGGCCCTCGATCAACCAGCGGCAGGCACCCGGGTCGATGCGCCACGTTAACGTCACCGGGGCTTCCGGACCGACGTGGAGATAGCCTCGTTCGACCGCGGTCGAGGTTTCCCGCTCCTGCCATTGCTCCACATTGTCGGACGTGATATGACAGGCGCCAGCTACTCCGAGCTTCGGACGACGGACGGTGATCGTCAAGCGGTGCTTGCCCGCCTCAGGTACCGAAGCGACGAATGTTCCATCGGACCGAATCCGGGCAGAATAACTAAATGCCGGACCTAGCTCGTCGGGTAGTCGGTACAGGGTCACCGCGTGGCTGTCGTTCCAATCGGCCGAGCGGCCGAGCAGTTGGCCTTTCACTACCAGGTTGCATAACCCGCCGAGTTGCTCCGCAGACACCGTCACCGTTTGCGAGCCAGTCTCAAGCGGGTAGCGCCTCGCGCTATCGAGGTCGGCGACGAGCCCGTCATCGCTCAGATACAACGGACAAGAACGGCCTTGCTGATCGAGAGAGATCACGTATTCGCCCGGCAGCGGAATCGAGGCAATGTACGCCTCTCTACCTGCTGGCCTTGCCTTCACGCAGCCGGCGCCGTCCGCCTTGCAGATGGATACGACCAGATTGTGGCGTACAGCATCGGCTGCCTGACCTTCAGGCAGTCTCAAGGTGACGGTCAAATCACAGAACAAGGGGGGCAGGGCCAGGTCAATGCCAGCGACCATGTCCAAGTTGGATTTGAGCTTGAGGGGTGTCCTTGTCCATGCCGCCTCACCAGCAACGCTCACAGGCAAGCGACAGTCGGTCGCCCCGTCAGCCAACGCCAGGGTATGCGCCTGACCCTTCGGCAGATTGAGCGTGAATGCGCCATCATCGGCGACCGCCGCGACGTGCACGAGCGGGAGGCGATCAACGATTTGATCGATAGCCGTCGCGACGACGAACCCTCCCGACGGAAGCGCATCGGCGTCGAACTGCACACGTCCGTGGAACTGCGTGAACAGGTCGCGCCTGCGTTCGTAGAAATAGTCATAGAACTCGGCGGTGGTCAGTCCAAAGGCGCGGGCAAATGCTGCCTCCCAGGTGGTCACCTCGGTTCGTCGGAGCCCAGGATGCGCCAGAAGTTGAGCAGCGAGTCGAGGTCGGTCAGTTCGAGGAGGTAAGGGATGGCGATCGTGTCTTGCCGGTAAGATCCTGGGCTGACGAGGCCGCCCTGGTCATAGAGCGACAAGTCCAAGAGATTCGAGCGAGCTGCGGTCTGCTGGTCGATGACCGGGAATGGTCTGCCAAACCGATCCCACACCGTTGTCCCTTCCACCAGCCAGTTCGGGACGAATGGACGGTTCGGCGTCGTGAACTCGAACTGAACCAGATGAAAGTACTCGTGCGTCATCACATGTCGTCCGAATGCGTATAGCTCCGACTCGTACTCCCGACCGAGGGTCTCGTCCCAGGTCTCCCATGGGATCACGATCACATGTGGACTCCCGCCGGTCGTGGGAGCACCCCGCAGCGCGGCTCCGGCGGCGTCCGAATCCTTAAGTAGCCCCGAGCGCGTCTGCGAGGTTGTCGGAATCTTGACCACGAAGTGAGATGGATCGATTTCGACTCGGCCGTGGCCTGTGAACAACGCAACCGTGTGGATGAGGTCGTTCTTGACGATCAGCTCGAAGTCGCGTTCAAGATAATCGTGGTCCAATCCACCGGGGAACTCAATCTCCGGCAAACGCCCAGACGGATGCAGCCAGGGAGTAGCCCTCTTTAGCTGGAGAATGAAGGCGTCGCCGCGATTCACCGGCAGCCCGTCTCGGTATGGAGCGTATACGTCGGGCGCCCAGGCCTTGAACTCTTGTTGACTCGGGTCCCAGCGCCAGGCGATAGCGAGGTGCGGCTGCAGGCCGACCAGTGCATCGCCAATCGGAATGTTGTTTCCGCCTGTCCAGGCGACCGCATTGTGGCCGGCGCCCATTTCGAAGAACCGGCGGGCGGGTGGAGCATCGCGTGTCCAGATGACCTGTTCCGTTCCACTGACTCGGAACCAATAGCCGACTCCGAAGCGCAGCAGCTGTAGCCCGCGCTTATCCTCAGCCGTATTGCGGATTGCGGAGAGGCCGTCGAGTTGGTGGATCGACTCGAGCTGTGGTAGCTCCTCGAACAACTCGGCAACGGCGCGGTCCTCGTGGATCCAGCCAACAAGATTCCAACCCGGGTACAAGATGGTCGTAGAGGCGTCCTCAGCCGAAATCGGAGCACGCGCCACCGCCAGCGCGACCGCCAGGACCGCTACCGACGCGAGAACAAGACGACATGTCAGGCGCGCTTGGCTTGGCATCGGCCGGTTTCGGTCCACGCTCGATTGTGCGCATCGTATTCGATCGGGGAGCCGAGTCGGCCACAGTGAATTCCGACAGAATCTGCTCTGTTCTCAGTCGTCTATCGGACCGCCCGTTCTAGGGACCGGGTCGAGCCATGGACCAACTCTGTTTCAGCGCCCAGGATGCCGGCTGCGACGCCGATGCCGGTTGTAATCGCCAAGACGAAGAGCTGCATGGAGGGTCCTCGCCAACTTCGGGCTCGTGCCCGACTGATTCGACGATCGCGTCCAATACGTCTTCAAGCTCGCCGGCCGTGTCCCGCGCGCGAGCGGGGGTCGGACGGCTATCGCGCCCGCGCTCGGCACCGTCGCTGAAGAACAGGGACACACCCGCATCGACGTCCTCGCCGACCAGCTTGACCGTGAACGAGGCTTCACAGCGTTCGCCGGCCGGCACGTCAGTACACTCCGGCTCCGCCATGCTCCCAAGTTTCAGGTCGTGGCTGGACGGCGCGGTGATCAAAAAGCCATGGCCCGATCGCTCTCGCCACGGCGCATGATGTGGCAGCCGGCTGCGAAGTAGAGAATCACGTAGAAGTCCACCGAGGCCTCGTCCATCTGACCCGCTGCGTCCGTCACGACCGCGCGAATCGGCTTGGGCCCTGAGTCCACTTCGGGATGTTCGCGCAATCCTCGCCCGTCGAATTTGTCAATCAACGACTCCGCCGCTGTCGTCACGCAGCTCACCGACGCGCGGCCGCCGGGGTCTGCTCAGCCTCGCCCTCGTCGCCACGGACAAGCTGCCTGGTTGTCTCCGCTTCGTCCCCGGCGCCAGCCCATTCGCCGACGCTCGCCTCGCGAGCCGCGATTCCCCCCGCCACCGCGAGCGGCCCCGCCGACAGCACAAACAGGGCCAGGTCGCGCATCCTGATTCGACTCGGCTTGGCTCTCATCTTACGCTCGTCCGTTCGCGGGTCAGCCTCATTCGAATGGCAGACTCCCCTCAAGAGCCGGGACTCGGGTCCCAGGCCACCGATCGCGTCCCAGACTGTTCCCAGCGAGTCTCGCGCAACGGCCCCAGCAGATCGTGCGGCTCGGCCGCGGCGGCGTATATGAGGAGGAACGGCCGACGGTGCCGCGTGAGTTGGTCACTGCCTCTGGCGAATGCGCAGTATCGCTCCTTCTCCTGCTGGTCCAGCTGACCGCGATCAAGTGACCGCACCTTCACGTAGATTTGCGATAGGGAGGCGGGGTCCCTAGATGCCCGCATCGCCGCAGTCGACTCAGCGAGATCGGCGATGCAAGCGAGTCGTGGCGCGGCCGCCCAACGGTCCAGCGACCACGCGCAAGTTTGGTGACGAGGACCGCAAGCCGCGCTACATGCGGTCGCTACCGCGGTGCAAGTGGCAGAAGCGTACAGCCGACATGTGCGGAGACACGCAGGTAGCGCCATCGCAACCCGTGCTTCTGAGCGCGGGCGCTGCCCTCGGACAGGTGCGAGGCACACAGAGCGTGCAACGCGTGCCTCATCGGATGGATCTACCACGACGGGCGGCGCGCGAAACGGAGGAGCTCGGAGCTCAAATGCGAAGGTCAGGTCGAAGGTTCTTAACTTTGTCCAGTTTGGTGGACCTACCGGGACCGTACTGCGAACTTTCTGCTGGAAGGTCGCGTTGTAGGAGTGTGCACCGACGAGGCATCGCACGCCAGCTTGGCGCGGTCGAGCGCCTGCAGCGCCCAGTCGATCGGGTTCGATCGCAGGCCGTGCCGCAGAGTCAGCCGCCGCTCCGCTAGCGTGGCGCTGCCGATCCGAGGGCCCCAGATACGCAGCAGCGCATGGGTAGCAGGCGGCGAGAACGCCACCAGGCCCGTCGCCGCTGCAGTGGTCGCCATGACCTCGCGCGCCTGGAGACAACCAGCCGCAGCCGCGCGCAAGCCGACCGTCCGAGACTGGATCCCGTCGGTCGCCCTACCGCTGGAGGGCGCTAGTTGGCAGGCGGCCGACTGACCGCGGGGATGGTCGCGGCGCTGCTGGACAGCCGGCGGTCGAGCTCGGCCGCGTCGCGCAGCAAGCGGGCGCTGGCCAGCAGCCGCGCGCCCCACTCGCCATCGATCTGCTGCTGCAGCGCGAACCCCACCCGTCCATCGGCCAGACGCCGCGCCGCGATTCGCAGCTCGGCCCGCAGCTCGATGCTACCCGCCGACGGCGCGACCGCTTCCCGCTTCCTCGCGGTCGAGCACGCTGACGCGACCACCAGCTCACCGCGTCCTCGCACATCCAGGACGATCGTTCGTGAAGTGATCTTCACGCACGCCTGCGCATCATCCCCTGCCACCCCACAGGGTCAGACGCCGCCGCACCGTCGGTCAGCTGCAATCAGCCGTCCGGCCGCGTCGCCGCGAGCCCCGGCGCGGCGCTGACGATGGTCCAGGTCAACGGCTCCGTGACGGAGATCAGATAGGCGCTGCCGTTGCTGAGAGTGGTGAGCGTGCGGAGTCCGGGAACGTTAGCCAGCTCGGGGTCCGTGACAAAGATGCGCCAGGTTTGCGTGGCTGGGTCGTACTCGTAGATCGCGATGACCTTGTCTGAGATGTCGTCGTCGGCCCCGGTCCCGCGCAGCGCGTCGGCGATCGGGACGCCGTCGCGGCCGGGCCAGCTGAACGAGCTCAGGCCGGCGTCAAGCTCGATCAGCGACTCGACGCTCTCGATTCGGACTCGGTAGACGCGCCTGCGGCTGGCGTCTGCGGAGGTCACGGTGATCGTGATCTCGGCGCCCGCCGTGATCGCGACCTGGTGGCCGTTCTCCGCGTCCGCGTCCGCGTCGGCGGGCTCGATCACCACGCCGGCCTGCTCCTGCACGGCTGCGGCTGCGATCGTGCTGGTCGCCGCACCGCCCGTTGAGGAGCCGCCGTACTGCGTTGTACGGCTCGAGAACGCGCCGAACTCGATCTCGCTCAGGCTCAACTCGGCCAGCCTCGCGTCGGCCGCGTCGGGCAGGTTGTAGCTGTAGACATGGTCGTCCTGCTCGTCGACCACATAGACCACCTCGCCGTCGCCCCAGATGCCGCGCGGCTGGCCGTTGCCGGCCTTCAGCAGCGGACGGAAGCTGAACTCCTCCGCCTCGATCCGGGTCAGCGTCTCGGCTTCGACGCGGTAGGCGAAGAGCCGCTTCGCGCCGTCGTCGGAGGCCCAGAGGGTGAGGCCGTCGGACCATAGGCCGCGCGGGCTGCGGTTGAGCCGGTCGAGCGGATATTCGGCCAGCAGTTCGCCGCTCGTCAAGTCGTAGGCGAACAGCGAGTCGCGCACGCTGTCGAGCACCCAGAGCGTTGCGCCGTCGGACCAGATGCCGCGTGGGTCGCGGTTATCCTCGGACAGTTCGAGGTCGCGCTGCTCCACACGCTCGCCCGTGGCGAGTTCGTAGGCGAACAGCCGGTCCTGGCCGCTATCGGCGATCCATATGGTCTCACCATCGGACCAGATGCCGTGCGCGAAGCGGTTGCGAGCGACGAGCGGGAACTCAAGCTCGGGTTGGCGCTCCCCGCTGGCGAGGTCGTAGGCGAAGACCGCGTCGGCGCCGCCGGCGGCGTTCTCCAGCACCCAGAGCGTCTGGCCGTCGGACCAGATCCCGGTGGGCAGATCGTGTTCGCGGTCCAGTGACTCGATGTCGCGAGTCACGTTCCACTCGAAGTCAACCTCCGAGGGGATCGGGATCGGCGGCGGTCCCCCGCCTCCGCCCCCGCCACCACCGCCGCCGCCCGTTGAGGTGGTGGTCCTGACCGGGATTTGAGCCAGAAGTTCGGAGATATCTACCTCGGTGACGATCACCTTTACCTCGAAGTCAGCCGAGTTGCCCTCACTATCAGTAGCCGTGATTGTCAACTCGTAGATGTTGTCGGAGCCGCTGTCTGTTGGCGCAGCATAGTTGGGCAACGGGGCCCAGTTTGTGTACAAGTGCTCGAAGCCTGGGTCCGTGCCCGGCAGGCTGAAAGGCCTGTCGTTATAGAAGCTGAGCACGCCGCCTGCGCTGATTTCGAAGTCGGCGCCGTCGGCCCCGGACAACGCCCAGGTGATTGGTGTATGGCCATCCTCGTCGGTCGCGGTATACGTCGCCACGGGATCGTCTACATGCTCCTCAAAGGTCAAGAACGATTCGCCCGTCACGACCGGCCGGTCATTCACATCGATGACGCTGATGGTCACGCGTATCGAGTCGGTCTCACCGGAGGGGTCAGTGGCGGTCACAACCACTGTATAGCTGGTTCTCTGTTCATAGTCGAGGGCGGCTCTTGTACTGAGCTGGCCCGTGTTTCTTTCGATCTCGAAATACTGCTCGCCACCGCTGTCCAACTGGTAAGTCCGCGGGTCGCCGTCCGGGTCGGTGGCCTCGACGGGCGGTCCAATGGGTTGACCGCTGGGGGTGTTTTCGCGCACAGTTCGGGCGCCCGTCTCGCTGGATGGGAACTCGGGCGGATCGTTGGTGTCCGGCCTGGCCTGCGACCGATTCACGGAGACCGCTTCCTCAGACTGCCCCGTACTCCACCGGTCGTCATACGAAACGACGACCCTCAACAGGAAATCCGTGTCCGTAGCTGTGGGCGTATAAGTCGCCGACACGGCATCGTTGATCACAAACCACCGGTCGACCACCGTCCCCTTGCGCCACCAGGTCCAGACGGCGTTGGTCACACCCCCATCCGGGTCGCTCAGTTCGGCCCTGAATGGGACATCCTCGACCGGTTGCTGCGACGATAGCTGCAGCGTTCCGGGCTCATTTTCGTTGCCAATGGTCACCGAGACAGGTTGCGTCGCGGTGTTGGTCCCGTCGGTGACCTCCAGCGTCACCTGGTAAACGCTGTCTGAGTTCGCGTCGGTCGGAGACTCATAGTCGGGAATCGCCAGCAATCTGAGCACGCCATCGTTGGCGATGGGCTCGAAGTCCTCGCTATCGGTCCCCGACAGACTCCAGACGAGCGGCTGATCTTCCGGGTCCTCAGCCGTGTAGTCGTACGTCAGATCGGAGTCGTTCTCCATCCGGGTCGGGGCAAAATCACCCAAGATCACTGGCGCTTCGTTCGCATCGGTGACCGAGACAGTCAGGTCCCAGGCGCCGGTCAATAGCGCTTCGTCCCTGACGCTCACGGTCAAGTGGTAGACGTTGTCCACATCGGCGTCGCCGGGCATTTCGAAGTCTGGTGGCGCATTGAAACTGAGCACGCCGCGTTCGCTGAGCGTGAAGAGGTCCTTGTCGGCGCCGGCCAACTCCAACCAGGTGATCATCGTCCCTTCCGGGTCGCTGGCAGTGAACGTGTGTACCGCGCCGACGCCGTTTTCCTCGTACCGGGCGTTCTCGGGACCGGTGACCAGGGGCATCTCCTCCACGTTGGTCACCGTGACGGTGATGGCGCTGGTCACTGCGTTGGTCCCGTCAGAGGCCCGCACGTCGACCCGGTAGGTGTTGTCGCCACCACTATCAAGGGGAAAATCGTAGTTGCGCAATCGACGTAATTTGCTTCTGAGGATCCCGTTGCTACTGATCTCGAATCGGAGCTCGTCAGTCCCCAGCAGCGACCAGACGATTGGCGCGTTCTCAGGATCGTTGGCTGTGAAGACGGCCACCGCCCCAGAGGTGTTCTCGGCTTGGGTCGCCGTGCCTGGTCCCGAGATCGTTGGAGCTTCATCGCGGTCGGTGATCGCGATTCGGACGTTCCGCGCGCCCCTGTTGCCGTTCTGGTCCGCAGCCTGCACTGACACGTGGTAGACGTTGTCCCGGCCGGCATCGGTCGGCGCCTCGTAGTCGGGCGTCGTGACGAAGCTGAGCGACCCGTTGGTGATCGTAAAGTCGTCACGGTCTTGCCCCGCCAGCGACCAGGAAATCGTGCCGCTCTCCGGGTCCGACGCGCTGTAGCTGCCCACGGCGCCGGTGCGGTTCTCGGCAAACACGATGTCGGCCAGACCCGAAACGGACGGGGCCTCGTCCACTCCGGTGACCGTGATCGTGACGGCCTGCGTGTCCGCGGCGAGCGACGGATCCCGGACCGTGACCGTCAGTGAGTACGAGGCCCGGCTTTCCGTGCTGAGAGCCGCCTTCGTGCGCAGTTGGCCCGTATCAGCGTCGATCTCGAAGTCGCTGGCCCGGGAGCCACTGAGGGCATAGTTCAGGGTGTCGCCACTATCGGCATCCGTCGCCTCGACCGGCGCGCCGATGTCCACGCCGGCGGCCGTGTTCTCGGCCACGCTGCGCGCGCCCGTTTCGGTGGACGGGAACTCGGGCGCGGCATTCGTCGCCGGCGCTGCGCGGACGGCGGAACTGAGTTCGAACTGCGCGCTCCTGCCCGCTCCGAGCGGGTCTCTGTAGGCCGCCGTCACTCGCAGGTAGTTGTTCAGGTCGGCGTCAACCGGGGTGTAGCGGAACGAAGTCGCTCCGCTGATTGGACTCCAGCTCACGAGGTTGCTCGAGCTCTCCCACGTCCACGTGATCCTGCTCGCGTTGCCGTCCTGGTCAACCACGGTCGCGGTTAGTGCGGCGCCGACCTGCGGCTGGAGCGAAGACAGGCGCAGCTCGCCTGGATCGTCCCGGTTGACTACGTTGACCGTGATGTCGATCAAGGCGGCGTTGGCGCCGTCACTGGCCTCGACCGTCAGCTCGTGGCTGCGCAGGCGCTCGTAGTCGAGCGTGGCGCTCGTACGCAACTGGCCGTCGCTGTCGATCGCAAAGAGCGCAGCGGCCGGGCCGGTCAGGGTATAGGTCAGTGCGCCGCCCTCCGGGTCTACAGCCGCGAGCGGAGCTCCGATCGCGCTGCCCGCCGCTGCGTCTTCAACGATTTCGCGCGTCGCGGTCGCCTCCGCGAAAACCGGTGGTTCATCAACCCCGCTCACCGTGATCTCGACATGTCGGAAGGCAACCAGCTTGCCGTCCGAGACCTGCACGGCGAACCTGAGGACATCCTGGGCTTCGTGATCCAGGACGGCCCCGACTGCCAACTGGCCCGTCGCCTGGTCGATGTCGAAGGCGAGGGCGTCTGCCCCGACCAGCGCGTACGAGAGCGTGTCGCCGTCGCTATCGGTGGCGTCGACGGGAGCGCCGACGTCGGTTCCCAATGCTGCATCCTCGGCAACCGTGTATAGGGCCGTCGCCGAGCTAAACGAGGGCGGAACGCTTGGCTGCCGCAGCGTCGGATAGTCGCTGCTGGCGCCGAAGTCCCAGGGGTCATGCGCGCTGACCGGAAAGTAGCCGAAATCAGTCAGAACTTGCTCCACGTTCCAGTGCAGGTAGATGCCCGTGTAGTCGATGGGCGTCTGTAGCTCGGAGGTGGTCAGGCCCGATGCGCCGTCGGTTGACGTTTCGCCGCTCCCGATCATGCCGTCGCCGTTGAGATCGTCCGACCCGACGCCAACGCTCCGTCCCGTGGTCTGCGTGTCCCAATAGTCATAGAAGAATCCACCAAACCCCAACGAGCCGGCAAATCCACCAACGTTCGTCGTGCCGGTCACTGAGCCCGTGGCATAGCTGGCGCGGACTCCGGGCCTTGTGCTGGCGCCGACCAACCCACCGACATCTGTGGCGCCGCTCAGCGATCCCGTCGCATACGACGCAAAGATCCTGCCCCTGAGACGTCCGACCAGGCCTCCGACATTGCTGGATCCGATCACGCCACCCGTTGCGTAGCTGCGGTGAACTTCGCCGTTACCCAACCCCACCAAGCCACCGACATCTGTGGTTCCAGTGACAGTTCCGCTGGCAAAGGTTCCATTAAGGATCGATGCCACCGAGCCATGGCCAACCAACCCTCCCGTTTCCGCGCCTCCGCTGATCGCGCCGGTCGCGGCGCTCTCGACGATCGTGCCGCCGACGACGCCGAGCAACCCACCGACCTTCGTGCCCGTGCTGAGCACGTCGCCGAACGCCGTGCTCCCGCCGACCCCAGAAATGGCGCGGCCGGCGAGGCCGCCGACCTCGTCACCCGTGCCGGTCGCGTCACCGACAGCGCCGATCGCGCTGCTGTCGAAAATCGCTGCCCTGCTGTAGCCGATCAATCCGCCAACTTGGTCGTGGCCCGTCACGGCGCCGCTGGCGAAGCTGTCGCGGATCGTTCCGCTGTTCCGTCCGACCAGACCGCCGGTGGCCTCGCCTTCCGCGTTGTTGCCGGTGACCGCGCCGCTGGCCGTGCTTCGCTGAATCTGCGCGCTCACATTCCGGCCGACCAGACCGCCAACGTAGCTGTGGCCCGTCACGCCGCCGCGAGCGCTGCTGTCGCTAATCGGACCGTCGTTCCAGCCGACCAGCCCGCCCGCCCAGTTGCCCGCTGTGATGGCGCTAGCGCTCGCCGTGCTCTCGCTGATCGCATTGACACCTCCGGCGCCGTCGTTGGACCCGAGCAGTCCGCCCACCGTTGAGAGTCCACGCACTGTCGTGCCGAGGGCATGGCTGTCGCTGATCGGACCGTTGTTCCAGCCAACCAACCCTCCGGCATAGTGGCCGCTGGCCGTCACATCCCCACTGGCAGTACTATTCTCGATCTGGTTGTGACCGTCTGCCTGCTCGTCATAGTTGCTGCCCACGAGTCCGCCGACATTGGCGCCGCCGCTGACGGTACCGCTGGCGCTGCCGGCGCTGATCGGGCCGTTGTTCCAGCCGACCAGCCCACCGACGGAATGGTCGTAGCCGGTCACCGCGCCGCTGGCAGCGCTGTCGCTGATCGGATTGTCACCATCGTTCTGAGCGTCATAGTTGTTGCCTACCAGGCCGCCGACGGAGCTGTTGCCGCTGACGACGACGCTGGCGCTGCTAGCGCTGATCGGGCCGTAGTTCAGCCCGACCAAGCCGCCGATGACGTCGCCGGAAGCGGATACAAGGCCTGAGGCGCTGCTGCCGCTGATCGTTCCTGCGTTCCAGCCGACCAACCCGCCGACAGTCCCCAATCCGGTAATGGTCAAATTGACCAGGGTGACATTGCGGATCACGCTGCTCGTGCCCGCCTGGCCGAACAAGCCAAGGCTGTACGAAAGCGCCCGGTTGATGTACAGGCCGTTGATCGTAAAGTCCGGGGCTCCGCCGTCGAAGGTGGCGTTAAATCTGCTCGTCTCGCTATCCGTCGAGCCGTCGCCGATCGGATACCAGCCGGCAGCGCCATGTCCTGCGTCAGCAAGGTTCAGGTCCGCCACCAGCTCATAGCCCGTGCAGGTCGATGGGCAACCCATCCTCGAGACCGCGTCCGGGAACGCTGCGGCGTAATCAGTCGCTGAGGCGCTGGAGTCCGCGCTGCCATCGCCGTTCAGATCCCAGCGGACGGCGTTCAGCTGCGCGACCGACCGGATCTCAATCAGGCCGTCTTGATCCGTGTCGTAGTCAATGCTGCCGGTCTGCGCATGGGCGGTTGAGTCGAAGCCCTGCTCGGCCAGTAGGATCACGCAGCCAAGCGCGATCGCCACTACGGCCAACAGCCTGACCGTATTCGGCGCTGCCAGCGCTCTGCGTGTTCGCGTCGGTCGAGCAGAGCGGTCGCGCGCAGCGACGCACGCTGGCGGAGCTTGGTTGGAACGGGCCCAGCCAATGCGTCGACAAATGCGCCTATGCATCGTTTAGCCCCAACCCGCCCTGTCGCGTTCGCGCCCCTGTGCCTGGACCAGATGGATGGCGCCAGCTACCCGCCACACACAAAAGACAGGGCCAGCTAGCGCCGTTGCGCCTGCGAAGGCGGCCGACGCTCGTGAGCTCAGGAGTGGCGGTGATCTGGCATGTAGCGAGAAGTGGATGCAGCCGGACCACGGTGACTAGCACGGGCCCGAGCAGCGCGAACATCGACCAGAACAGACCGATCAGCCGACGACAGCAGTGATCCATCGATTGCACCTGCGCTTTCGCTTGCACCCCGTGGCTCGCAGGAGCCCGGACAAGGTCGATTCGGCCAAATTACTTGATTACCGATTTACGATAGCTCTAGTGTCCCTGCGGCGCAACAATGCGTGTCAGCGTGCGTCGCATGTTGCCGGAGGCGGATCGACCGTCTGAGTTGTTCGCAGCATGCCCCGCCCTGCGGGCCCCGCGCCGTCGTCACGGCCGTAAGGCTGGACCGGATCCATCACTGTGCCTCGGCGGAAATGACCGCCCACCCGCTTGTGTTTCCGACGCTCCCAAGCCAGTTGCTGTCCTGCTGCGGCCAACCAGCCTTCCGCAATCGTCCACAGCCAATCCGGTTCGGCTGGCCGGTCGCGATCAGCGGCCCCGCAGCGGCAGGCCCGCCATCCGACCACCTTGCCGGGCTCAATGCCCGGTTCGCAACGCGCGAGCGGGAGGTCGTTGCAAGACAGCAACAGGCACGCCTGTGCTCCGTGATTCGTCACCTCCTCGAGCAGGCAGGACGGGGCCGCTTCTCGCCCGACGATGCATCGAGCATCGAGGATCGCTGGCGTGCGCTTGTCAAGGAGGCTGAGTCAACGATGCTCTCGAGTCATCTCGAGCGCCACCTTGTCCCGCTGGATGAATCCATCCCCGACTTTGAGGTCCGATGCATTCAAGCCCACGAACGCGCACTCCATTTATCGGCTGGGGTCCGAACCGCTAGACCTTCGCCCTCCGGAAGTGGCGAGTACGGCTTCGAGCTGCCGGTATGGTCGCCGGACGGGCTGGTTCGCGGCCCAATCGATGCGGTGATTCCTTCGGATCATGGACCGGTAGTCCTCGATGACAAGTCCGGTGCGGTGTTCGAGCGCGGTCCGAGTCCAGCGCCGGTGAAGGAGCGCTACGCGGTCCAGCTCCGTCTGTATGCGGCGCTCTACGCGTCTGCGACTGGAACGTGGTCATCGCGCCTCGAGATCGTCCCGATCCTCGGCGAAGCGCAAGCAGTCGAATTCGATGAGGAGACTTGCGCCAGCCTCCTCGACGACGCGCGCCGCTTTGGAGCCGCGGCTGCGCCGCACCGCGTGCCGCCCGATCACCACTCGCTCGCTGAGCCCCTTGGCCCGCGCCGTGCGAATGAGGTCGGTCTCCATCACCTCGATCATCCCCGAGCGGGTCAGCCGCATGATCGCGACCATCTCGAACAGCGCCAGCGCCAGCGGCGGCAGAATCAACGAGCGGAAGCCGTCCTTCGCGCCGCCGGTCGGAAACCAGCCGAGCTGCACCGCGAAGAAGAGGATCATCATCAGGCCCAGCCAGAAGCTCGGCGTCGCCTGCCCGATCACCGCCACGAAGCTCGACAGCCAGTCGATCGGCGTGCCGCGTCTCAAGGCCGCCAGATGCCCAGCGGCAGCGGCAGCGGCAGCGGCAGCGGCAGCGGCAGCGGCAGCGCGAACACCACGCCCGCCACCCCCAGCTTGAGCGTGTTCGCCGCCCGGTCGCCGAGCGCCGGCGTGCCCCCGCCCCGCCACGAGGTCCCGAAATCGCCCTGCGCCAGGGGCCCACAGGAAATTGCCGTACTGGACGATCAGCGGGGCGTTCAACCCCAGGGTCTCCCTCAGAGCCTCGATGTCGATGTCCCGCGCCTCGAGCGGCAGCAGCGTCGTTTCGGGATTGCCCCCGCTGCGCGAGACGAAGCAGACGGTCGTCACGACGATCAAGACGACCAAGAACGCCTGCAGCAGCCGGAACGCGAAGTAGTTCCAGAACTGCATCAAGTTCCGGGGGGGGGGGGGGTCAGGCCTTGCGCCGCTGCGCGGCGTAGGTGCTGCCCCCGCTCAGGGCTCCGAAGAGCCCGCCCTTCGGCCAGTTCACGTCACTGCGGGTCAACACGCCGTCGGGCGGCTCGACGAGGAAGATGAAGTACGATTGGCGCGCGTGCTCGAGGAACAACTCCGCGATCATCGCGAGGCGCCGCTCGGGATCTAGCTCGACCTTCTGCGCCAGGTACAGCTCGTGCAGGCTCGGATCCATGGGCGGCGAGGGGTTGAGCTTCGTGAAGGAGGATTCGGGCCCGGCGCAGCAGTTCCACATCGATCCGACGTCGGGGACGGTGTTGCCCCAGAACCAGTAAAGGCCCGCCGTGCGCTCGCGGCCGCCGCGCAGGTAGGCGTCGGTCAAGTAGTCGCTGAAGATGACCGACTCGGTCTGCACGCGGATGCCGACCGCGCTCAGGTCCTGCGACACCGCCAGCGCCAGGTCCGTCGCGTACGAGCCGCCCCACTCGGGCGCGTAGTACAGGGGGATGTCGAAGCTGTCCGGGTAGCCGGCCTCCGCCAGTAGTTGTCTCGCCCGCTCCGGGTCGTAGTCGAAGATCACTTCCTGCTTCTGCTCCGGCGACGGGTAGCCCTGGACGCCGCTGAACGCGAACAGTTATTGCTCTCCCTGGCCGAGCAGGAGGTTGTCGATGATCGCTTGGCGGTTGACCGCGTGGTTCGCGGCCGGGCGCACGCGGAGGTCCAGGAACGGGTTCGGGCTGCCGTCTGCCTGCGCCTCGGCGAACAGGTTGGAATAGATGTTGTGGACGGCCCACGGTCCGGGCGGTTGGAACCGGACGGTGAAGTCGGGGTCATCCAGGTACGGCTGGACGATATCGGGGCCCAGCGCGTCCAGCATGTCGATCTCGCCGGCCTCAATGCCGGCGAGACGCGACTGGATCTCGGTCCGCACCAGGATCGTCAGGTGTTTGTTGTGGGCGTAGTGCGGCACCCGGACGGGGTGGTCGATCGGGAGGAAGTGGTCCTCGAATCGCTCGAAGACGAAGTCCTCGTCTTCCGCGTGGCTGACGATGCGGTAGGGGCCGGTACCCATCGGCGCGGCGTCCACGGCCGCGTCGCCGCGCCGCTCCGTATCCGCCTGGGAGAAGATGGACGTGTTGACCGTGGTCATGTTGAGGAGGGCGAAGGCCGCGTCGGGCGCCGGGAGTTCAATCGCCCAGGTGCGGTCGTCCATGGCCTCGCTGCGGGCCCAATTGTTCGATCCGTAGGTCCCGCAGCACGTCGCCCAGCCGCCGGCGTGATCGCTCGCCGCGCCACCGTCGTGATATGCGGCGACGCCGCCCACGCGCTCATAGCTGAAGACCAGGTCGTGGGCCGTGACGGTCGAGCCGTCGTGGAACGGCGCCGGGGCGACTGCCGCCCGGATCGTGACGGGGTCGATCCACTCCGGCGTGACGACCGTTGAGATCACGGTGTTATCGCGGGGATCCACCTCCATGGCCGCATTGCAGACGGCGCCGTGCGAGTAATAGTTGGCGGCGCTGCCGCTCCGCATCTGATCCAGACCGCGGTTGTCGCCGGCGACCCCGGCGACGATCGAGGCGTTCAGATCGACCTGGTCGAGCGGCCAGGGCACGGAACATTCGGCCTCCTCGGCCTGGGCCTGCGCCTGCTCTTCCGCCTGCGACTGTTCCTCCGCCTGCTCGTCGGCTTGCTCCGTGACGGCGGTCGCGGCGTCGTCGCCATCGTCGTCGTCGTCGCCGCAGCCCACCAGGGCCAGGCCGGCCGCGCCCACGCCGGCGCGTCCGCTCGCCTGTAGCATCGTGCGGCGGGAGATCTTCCGGTGCCGCAGACTCGTCCAGTAGTTCTTCTCGCTCATTTCGGTCCTTCCTGAGGCCACGCGCGGTATCCGCCACCGGGGAGGAGGCGCAGCGATCGATTCGCGGCGTTATCACGGGGGGGGTACCCTGTCAAGGAGATAACAGCGTCAAGTTCGGGGGGGGCAAAGGGGGACTTCCACCCAACCCGCGGCGCCACGGAGGAACCGGAGAATGTCATACAGAACGGAATGAGATGGCGCGTTGGTCGTGGGGGCGCGGAGGACTCAGCCCTGCCGCAACCGGATCATGGGGCTGAACGTCGCGTGCGCAGCCGCGGCATTGGCCGAGTCGTAGGTGGCGGCGTCACGTCGCATCATCGCCGAGCTGGAGTGCAAGCAGTGCGTCGGGCGTCCGCGCGATCTCGGTGTGGTCGTCGTCAGCGCCGAGATAGTTCGACGTTGGGACCAAAAGCAAGAACGTCAGCGGTTTCGCGCGGAGGTTCATGCCCGGCACTCCCGGTGATCATTGCAGATCCTGCCATTCACCGCGCAGAATGCTCTAGTTCAGACAGGAACTAGTGTCCGATGAATGAGAGTGCCTGCCTGGTGAACGGCGAGGGAACCATGACGAACGTGGAGAGGATGGAGCAGCGGATCGACGCCCTCGAATGGGGTTGCGCCTCGTTGTGCGGGAGCTGCTCAGACCGCGGGACAACACGAGCCCGGCGGACTCACCTGCCTCCGATCCTCGGACGAGTCTGGCCACCGTGGACGGATCCGTGCTCGCTCCTGCGAGCGATCGGACTCCCGGGGAGCCCGACGAGACGAAGATTCTGATGACGGTCAGTGAGGTGGCCGACGCGCTGAGGATTGGGCGGGCTCGATGCTACGAACTGATCCGCCTCGGGGAGATCCCCAGCGTGCGCCTCGGGCGATCCGTCCGGGTGGCCGTGGCGCAGCTGCGCGCGCGAATCGACCTCCTCGCGGCGAGCGAAGAGCAGGAGATGCTGGACGTCGATCTCCCGGGCGCCATCCGGTCTTCGGATCGGTCAAACTTCGCACGACCTCCTGTTCGGTGACCAGCCGCACCAGGTAATCACATACGGCGCTGGCGCTCGTGACGTCAACCCGAGCGAACAATGAACAAGGAAGTGCACTCTTTGACCGATCTCGCCGGTGCTCTGTAGCCTGCAACGACCCGAAAGGGTCTCGACAGACACACGCAGGAGGTCGGAGTGCAGCCAATGAACGAGCGGAACTACTGGACGAGTCTGCGGGACCGGAAGATCTCCCGCCGCGCGATGCTGCAGGCGAGCGGACGCGCCGGCGTGGGCGTGGCCGGCCTGGCCCTGGTGGGCTGCGGCGACGACGACGATGACGACGCCGCCACCGCCGCCACGGAGCGATCCGACGAGCAGGCGGAGGAACAGGCGCAGGAACAGGCGCAGGCGGAAGAGCAGGCCGAGGAACGGGCCCAGCCCGAGCGGGCCCAGACGGAGGAGCAGGCCGAAGCGCAGGCAGAGGAACAGGCCGAACAGGCCGAGCCCGAGCAGGAACAGGCCGAGCAGCAGGTCGCGGTCTCCCGCTTCGACAAGACACCCGTCGACGGCGGCACGATCGTGGATATTACGGCCGTCATCTTCGATTCCGCCGACGCCAGCCAGAGCGTGTCCAGCGAGGTCTTGCGGGTGCTCGGCCGGATTCAATCGAAGCTCTTGCGATTCGCGAATCCGGACTCGGGCGAACTCACCGGTGATCTCGCCTCCGGATGGGAGGCGCCCGACGGCCAGACCGTCGTGTTGCAGCTCCGCGAGGGCGTGAACTGGCACGCCGAGGGGCCCGGCGCGGACCATCCCGCCTCCACCGCGGGGCGCCCGCTGACCGCCGAAGACCTCGCGTGGAACATCGAACGGCAGAAGGCCGGCTTGTTGCAGGACGGCTCGCAGGGCGCGTTCGGCCGCATGGGCTACTGGAGCAGCGTTGCGTCGATCGACATCGATGCCGGCGCGATGACGCTCAACCTGGTCAACCCCAATGCAGCATTCCTCCAGGGTCTCGCCAACGAGTTCAACCTCATGGGCCAGCCCGAACTCCTCACTGGCATCGAACCGGAGGCCGTCAACGTCGCCGCCGACAAGGTGATCGGGACCGGGCCCTACATCCTCACCGAGTGGCTGCCCGGCGAAAGCATCTCCGCCGTTCGCAACCCGGATTACCACAGCCCCGGCCCGCGGGCGCACAACTGGGTCTGGAACCAGTCGTGGGAGGATCCCACGGCCTATCGGATCGCCTTCGAGCAGAAGCAGGTCGACTCGTTGCTGTCCGGGGGCGCGGAACTGCTCCAGTCGATCCATGACGGCGCCCCGGATTCGACCTTCGTCACCTTCAAAGGCAGCGCCTTCCCGATTGCCGCTTACGTCAATAGGAACCTCGAACCCTGGACCGACCCGCGCATGGTGAAGGCGATCGACATCGCCATCGAACGGCGTGAGCTCATCCAGCAACTCACGCAAGGGCTGGGCAAGGTCAGTGGACCCGTGCCGTGGGTGCAGGAGGCCTGGGCGATTCCGCAGGAGGAGCTCACCGACTTCGCGGCCTATAGCCTCGACCGCGATGCGGCCTTGCAAGAGGCCAACGAACTCTGGAGCGCGGCCGGCGGCGCGGAGGTGGGCCAGATCGACTGGGTCAATTCAGCGGCCTATGAGTCCACGCGGCCGGGCTCGACGGAGGCCGTCGCGCAGATGTTCAACCAGGCGTTCGGCACCGACCAGTTCCAAGGCGTCACCCAAACCTATGGTGAGATCTTCCCCTCTTGGTTCGACAAGACGTTCACCACGTTCTTCTCCTGGATTCCAAACCTTACGGTCCCGGACGCACGAGCGGACTTGGCCGCAGCGTTCAAGACCGACGCGCCGGGCAACTACTGGGGCCTGAGCGAGCCAGACGAGATCGATGCCAAGCTCGACGCCGCAACCCAGGAATTCGACTTCGAAACCGCGAACGGGCTTGTGCGTGAAGTCCAGGACTTCATCATCGAGAACGGGCAGTTCGGTCGTCACATCATCTACAACGCCGTCTCGCCGACGATCGCGTGGAACTACCTGCACCCCGCGCTGAAGTCGGAGACCGAGGGCTACACCTTCGAGTCGGAGAGCCTGCAGGCCCTCGACTCGTGGATCGACCCGGCCGATCCGAGCATCGAAGGCCGCACGGAGCCGGAGCCGCGTCCGATCTAGAGGGCGACGAGCTAAGCGAGGAGATCACTTGGGGGCCGGGACGCGAACCGTGGGCTTCCGCCCGGCCCCGCTCCTCGTCTTGCGCTAGGAAACCGCCGACGGACCAGTGCAGCAGTACATCGTTCGCCGCGCGATTCTGAACATCTTCGTCCTTTGGATCGTGGCGACGCTGGTGTTCTTCGCCGTGCATGTCCTGCCCGGTAATTTCGCGGCCCAGCAGTTCGCCAGCGCGAACCTGGGCGGCGTGACCCCCGAGGCGATCGCACGGGCCGAGGCGGTCCTTGGGCTCGACAAGCCCGTGTTCGAGCAGTACGGCACGTTCCTCGGGGATCTGGTGCAGTTCGACCTCGGCGAGTCGTTCCGCTCCAAGCGCTCCGTCTGGAGGGAGCTCGGCCGCGCCGTGCCCTACTCCATTGAACTCGGCGTCCTGATCGTCCTGGTCGGGTTCTCGATCGCCATCCCGGTCGGCATCATCAGCGCCGTCAAGCAGGATCAGTTGCCCGACTATCTCCTACGCGGCGGCGCGATCTTCGCCCTCGCCGCGCCGGTCTTCTGGACCGCCTCGATCGCCGTGATCCTTGTCTTGCAGTGGGACCTCTTCAAGATCGATGTTGACGGCCAGCCCCATCTTTGGGAGGACCCGAGATTGGCCCTCCAGTGGTATCTGATCCCCATGTTCGCAGGCGGGATCGCGAGCACCGCGACGACCATGCGGCTGCTGCGTTCCCAAATGCTCGAAGTGCTGCGGGAAGACTACGTCGTCACGGCCCGCGCGAAGGGGCTGCAGGAGCGCACGATCATCATGCGCCACGTGCTGCGCAACGCCTGGCTGCCCGTTCTGACGGTCATGGGCCTGACGGTGGCCACGATCATCGGCAGCCAAATCGTGCTCGAGCAGATGTTCAACGTCCCCGGTGTGGGCCGGCTGCTCTTCCAGGCCATCACGCTGCGTGACACGCCGCTGCTCGAAGGCCTCGTCTTGGTCGTGGCCTTCGTCGTGGTCTTCACCAACCTCTTCGTCGACCTCCTCTACGGGCTGCTCGATCCGCGTGTGAGACTCGCGTGACACCTCCCGACGCCTCCTCCGCTCTGCCGTTCGAGGACCGCATCTCGCCGCTGACGCGCGTTACCAGCGCATCCGCCGCCCTGGGGCGCTTCTTCCGCCAGAAGAGACTCGGCGGCTTCGGCCTCGTCATCGTCCTCGTCTTCAGCGTGCTGGCACTGTTCGCCGGAGCGCTGGCCCGCTACGACTCGACCTTCATCTTTGATGCGGAGAATCCGAACTTTAAGGCCGACCCCACGATCACCGAGCTCGCCGAGGATCCGGACATCGGCTCACCGCGTGTGGTGGCGCAGTACGAAGCGCCGAGCGGCGACCATTGGTTCGGCACCGACAGGTTCGGGCGCGACATCTACGCCCGCGTGATCCACGGCGCCAAACTCGCGCTGATCATCGGCTTCGGCGCCTCGCTGATCGCCGTCGCCGCCGGCCTCATCATCGGGGTGATCTCCGCCTACTACCTGGGCTGGATCGACCTGGTCGTCCAGCGTGTGATGGACGCGATCTATGCGTTCCCGTTCCTGATCTTGATCCTGCTGCTCGTGCAGATCTCGGAGCCTTCCACGAGAAACGTCGTGTTCGCCCTCGGCTTCGGCGGGATCCCCTTCGCCGCGCGCCTGATTCGATCCGCGGTGCTCGCCGTGCGCGGATCGGAGTACGTCCAGGCGGCCCGCGTGATCGGCGCCTCCGATCTCCGCATCATGCTGCGGCACGTGCTGCCCAACATCGGTGCGATGTTGATCATCACCTTCTCGATTGGGATCGGGGCCTTCATCCTGGCCGAAGCGACGGTCTCGTTCTTGGGCGCGGGACCGCGCGGCGAGGTCTCCTGGGGCAGGATGGTGTCCTCCGGACGCGGGGCGCTGGACATTCATCCGTGGGAGAGCGTCTTCGCCGGTGGTGCGATCACGCTCCTGGTGATGGCGTTCAACCTGCTGGGCGACGCCCTTCGCGATGTCCTGGACCCCCGCTTGCGTGGCGTCTGATTCCGGTCCGCGGCGCAGTGGAAGCACGGTACCCACGCTACGGGGGGGCGGGGGAAATTCGTTCGCTGTTCGGTTCGCGCCGCGTTGAGGCCGGCCGGCAATCGTGGCCACTCGGGCAGCCTGGACACCGTCCGGGCTGGCTCGCGCCGATGGTCGTCAGGCAGGGATTCCTCGTAGGGCGCACCCGGGCAGCGTCCCGTGACCGACGCGGCGCTTACCAGCCTGACTCGGAGGCCGCATGCCGATCAACGACGACTGGCTCGACATCGTGGCCGAGGAAGCTCTCGAACCGGATTCGCCGATCGTGGATCCGCGTCAGCCGAGCGGCAGAGAAGCGTGCCACTGGGCGATGGCCTGACCAATCGTGGCGGGGGAATCTTCCTGGAGGTAATGCAATCCGGGAACGGTCACTTCCTGCTGGTTGGGCCAGGCACGGCAGAACTCCCGTTGGGGACCTGTCAAAATCGATCCGGGCTCTCCGTTGATGAACAGCTTGGGCACGTCGCTTCCCGCCAGCCACCGGGAGTACTCATCGACGATTTCCGCTACGTCGGCGGGCTCACCATCGAAGGGAATTTCCCTCGGCCAGGTGAGAGTCGGGCGGCGGGATTCACCGGGCTCGGTGTAGGGACGCCGGTAGACGGACATCTCCTCATCGCTCGGATCTCGAAGCATGCCGGCGGGCAGGATGAACTCCACGAATGCGTTCTTCTCGAGCACCATCTCGTCACCGGCGGGCGACCGCAGGCCCTGGAAGAGCTCTCGCGCGCTCGCCGGCCATGCGTCCCAGGTCAGCGGCCGTACCATCGCTTCCATATACGCCAACCCTCTGACCCGTTCCTGGTTCCGGTAGGCCCAGTGGAACCCCAGAGCGGAACCCCAATCGTGCACCACCAACGTCACATCGTCGCCCAGGCCCAGGGACTCGAACCAGACGTCCAGGTAACGCCGGTGATCGACGAAGCGGTACGAGCCATCAGGTGCTTTGCCCGAGTCCCCCATCCCCACGAGGTCCGGGGCCAGGCAGCGGGCCGAGTCGGCCAGATGGGGAATGATGTTGCGCCACAGGTAGGACGACGTCGGATTCCCGTGCAAGAACACCACAGGGGGGCCATCGCCGATGTCCACGTAGGAGATTTCAGTTCCGTCAACGGGAACTCGCTTCCGCGGGTGGGAGTCAGCAGCTGAGATTGTGACGTCGCTCAAGGTTGGCCTCCAGTTTGTCCGTCGGTTCCTCATATGAGATGGGCGCGACGGGAGCATTCTACTTTGGGGAACTACGTCAGGGGAGTCCCTCGGTGTCGCGACAGCATTAGTCGAGGTCGCTGCCGTGGCGCCGTGTTCTAGACCAATACCCGGTCGGCGAGCTCCGCCATCTCCTCGAGGGCCCCGCCTTCAGTGTCACTCCTCAACCAGATAGTCGCCCGGTCTGCCCCAGCCTCTTCCAGTGCGTCGATCGCTGCCCGGGTCCGGTATTGGCGGGGACCGCCGAAGGCCAAGACCTGGATGGATGCGGGGTCCCGGCCGGCTGCTTCAGCCAGATCGTTCAGTTCCTTCCGGCCTCGTTCGATTTCCTCCCGATCAACGAAGTCTGCGTGGTCCTTGGACACGATTGTGGCAGCTCGGGCGGGCATCCAGCCGTCGCCGTAGTCAACGACTCGCTTGAGCACATTCTTGGCAGTACCGCCCAGAAACACCGGCGGGTAGGGCTTCTGGGCCGGCTTGGGGAACGACTTGACCGGAGGGAAGTCGTAGTAGGTTCCGTGGTACTCCGCCTCGTCCTGGGTCCACAGCTGCTTCATCGCCAGCATCGCGTCTCGGGTCTGGGTCCAGCGGTGGTCGAAGTCGGCCCCCATGATCTCTTGCTGCTCTCGGAGTCCGCCGGCGCCTATGCCGAAGATGAATCGGCCGCGCGAGAACTGATCCAGGCTCGCTACTTTCTTCGCCAGGTGAAATGGGTTGTGTTCCGGTACCAGGCAGACCCCGGTACCTAGCTTGATCCTGGTGGTGACGGCCGACGCCCGGGACAACGCCACGAACGGGTCAGTCGCCGAGCTCGTGTCCACCCCGCTGATTGTGTCTGTCGGGAAGTCCCGACTCGCCTCAACGGGGATGATCGGAAGTTCCGGCACCCAGAACGACTCGAACCCGAGTTCCTCGGCCCGCTTCGCCAACACGGCCGGGTCGATCGAAGCGTTCGTCCATGTGAAGATGCCGACATCCATTGTGATCTCCGTACTCGCCGAAGCGTTACCCGAGATATCGACAAGGGCGGCGGGTGAGGCACTCCTTAGGCGTCGCACCGTCTCCGAGATGGCGTCGAGTATCCCGGCCTCGGGTCGCGCAGGCTAACACGGGCACCAGCTTTCCGGGAGCTTGAGGGCCGCAGCGCGGCCGATGCCGCGTCCGGCTCCGGCAACGACCACGACGGCGCTGCGTCCATGCGGTCCCGCTGATCTTCCAGACTTTGGACGGCGACGGCGCCGCTAGGTGCGCGACCGTTTGGCGATGACTTCTTGTCCGAAGTCGGCGACCAGGTCGCGGGCGCCGGCGGCATCGGTGCAGGAGATGGCGATGTTGTCGATACCGGCCGCCTCCAGCTGCTCCAGCCGTTCGATGATCTGCGCCGGCGTGCCGGTGAGGGTGCCACCGATCATGGTCTCGTCGATGAATTGGTCCTCCTGCGGCTTGAGGAAGACCGAGTACCCGGTGTGAACGTCCAGGTAACGCCGATCAGGCTTGCTGCCGCGGGCATCGCCGTATTCCTCGATGTAGCGGTGGTACGCGGCCGCGGCGTCCGGGTCTTGCAGCCCCATGTTCGCCCCCCGGCCGTAGTGCGACTCCCAGATGCCGTGCAGGCCGCCGAGCACGCCGGGACCGACCCGTTCGATCACGCGCGGCGACGTGAGCGACTCGCCGTCGCGCAGCACGCAACCGCCGGTCAGACCGACCGTGTAGGGCTTGTCGGTTGGGCGGCCGGCGGCGGCGGCGGCGGCCCGAATCGCTTCGAAGCCGGAGGCGAGCTGAGGGCTGAGCGCGTTCCTGACCCACCCGTCGGCCAGTTCGCCCGTCGCGGCCAGCGCTTTGGGCCCGTTGGCGGCGAGGTAGATGGGAATGGCGTCGTCGATGTTGATGAAGCCGCCCCGATCTGGATGCAGCAGCCGGATCCAGCGTTCGCGTTCGCCCTCACGGATGAGCACTTCGTCGCCTTGCAGCAGGCCGCGGACTTGCTGCGTGTACTCGCGGAACTCCGCTATGGGCACGGCCGGCAGGCCCATGGTGTTGCGGCCCGTGTTGCCCGTGCCCAAGCCGAGGATGACCCGTCCGGGCGCCAGATAGTTGATCGTGGCGACGGCGGACGCGGTCACGGCGGGGATGCGATTGCTGGGGATGGCGACGAGGGTGCCCAGCGTGATCCGGCTGCTGTGCTGCGCCGCCAACGCCATCGTGGCGTAGACGTCGCTGTAGATCAGTTGCGAATCAAAGAACCAGGCGTGCGTGAAGCCCGCCGCCTCGGCCGCGGCCACGTCGCGCCAGGCGTCGATGTACGAGGGGAAGGCGATGCCGTAGTCCACCCGCGTCTCCTCTCCATACGGTACTGGCCTGCTACCCAGATCGGGAGGGCGGGCACGCTCGGACCATCGTGGCTGTCAGGCTGGCCGGCCCCGGATGGTCGGTGGAGACGGAGGTGTGCGCCGTGTCAGCAAATCGACGCGAGGATGCGGTCGACCTCCGCCATCGCGTCACGGTCCAGTCGACAGGAGAGCGTGGCGGCGGCGTTGCTCCGCACCTGCGCCAGTTTCGTCGCGCCGGCAATGACCGAAGCCACCGCCGGCTGCGAGGCGAGCCACGCGAGCGCCAGCTTCAGGATCGTGTGGATCGGCACGCTCGGCACGCACGTCGACGGCGCGATCCACTGCTGCATGTCATCGAAAGGGTGGCCGTCACTCACGCCGTGGCCGAGCGGGTCCACGCTGACGACCTGGTACCCGTCGGCGAACGCCTCCACGTACCCGTGCTGCGCCCAGCTCGCCGCGTGGCCCAGCAGCCCGTGCTGGAAGATCAGCGCCGGGTCGCTGCCGCCGACCTCACAGTGGATCTGTTCTCCGCGGTGCGTCGCGAACGGCATGTCACTCGTCTCCGCGCGACGAGGCTCCCGGCGCGATGCGGACATCGTGACCGCGGCCCAGCGCGGATCTTCGTCGCGACGAGAATCGGAGCGTGAGTCAACTAGACTTCCCGCCCCGGCGAGGAGTTCGCTGGCAGTCCGACACCGCAATGATTGGACGCCATCGTGGCGAACAGCACCGAGCTGGTCGCGGCTGCCCGCGATCTGCGAGGCACGATCGACGCCAGCCGCGCGTGGGCCGACGAACATTCCCGCATGGCGCCTGAGGTGGTGCAGGCACTCCGCGACGCGGGTCTCTTCACCATGACCGCACCGCGCGACGTCGGGGGCGCCGAGGTGGCGTTCCCCGAGGGGATCGCGGTCTTCGAAGAGCTGGGTTATTCGGACCCCACCGCGGCGTGGCACGTCGCGAACTCGGCCGCCCTGTGCACCGCGGCCGCGGACCTGGAGGCCGACGCCCGCGATCCGATCTTCGCCGCAGAGCCCGGCCCGTTTGGCTTTGGCGGTGTCACGACCGTCCATGGGGAGCCGGTCGAGGGCGGCTATCGTGCAAGCGGACGCGCCCCGTTCATGACCGGCGTGAATGACGCGCCCTGGGCGCTCTTCCACGGTGACGTCCACGAGAACGGGGCGGTCCGGGAGTTGGACGGCATGCCGGACACACGCCAGTTCATCCTGCCCGCCTCGGACTTCACCGTCGAATCCACGTGGGGAGCCGCCCGCGCCATGCGCGGGACCGGCAGCGACGCCGCAACGGTTACGGATGCCTTCGTCCCGGAAGGCCGCACCCGGTCACTGATCAAGCCGGCCGTGGTCATCGATCGCCCAGTCTTCCGGATCCCGCTGCTCGCGCACATGGGCCCGCCTGCGTCTGCTGCCATGATCGTGGGGATCACGCGTCGGGCGATCGACGAGACGGCCACGCGCCTCGCCGCGCGAACGTCCGGTTCGATCATCGCGCGCGACCGGGTTAGCTCTCACCAGCGCTTGGGCGAAGCGACCGCGGCCGTCGACGTCTACAGCGCGGGCCTCCAGGCGATGGCGGAGGCGGTCTGGGCCGACGCCCAGGCGGGCGAGCTGAGCGAAGCGGCGCAGGCGCGGATGTACGCCACGTCGCTCTGGGTCATGGATCAGACGCGAGCGCTGCTCAGTGACCTCCTGCTGCTCATGGGCAGCGCCTTCTACGCGAGTGCGAACCCCGTCGAAGCCGGTCTGCGGGATGCCCACGCGATCTGCGCTTCGCTCGAGAAATGGCGAGGGCTGCAAGAGGGCGCAGGCCGCGTGAGGCTGGGACTCGATCCGCAACTGCCGTCCTTCTAGACGCGGTGCCGGAGAGGCACACTGGCTCAATCACCCGTGATTGCACGGGCGGACACGATGAACCCATCGTGTGGACGCGTCGCGCCAGGACCATCGAGCGCCCAGGTCGGAAGCAGATCGAGACCGCCAGCCCACTCGGTCCTGAGCTTCATGGCCCTCGCCGATCGTGCAGGCCCCGAATCGCGACCGACGCCCCTTCGATCCCCGTCGCTGCGAACTCCCTCTGGCCAGGGGACCGCGGCGTGTCGGCCTGGCCCGTCAACTAGTCCGAAGGGGGCGTTTCGCGCCCCGGCCGTCGCCGAAGGGCCCGTCGCGCCAGGCGAGGGCCTGCTTCAGCCCCTCCGCCTGGGCGATCTTGTGCCACTCCGTCCTCGTCGGGGATTCGTGCGCGATCGCGTCGAAGTCGGCCGACTCATAGGCCGCGGTGCGCAGGCCCGCAAGCTCGAACCAGCGGTTCGTCGTGTGCTTGTGGACCGTCAGCAGGTCGAGCGGGACCTGAGCGACGCGGTTGCAGTAGTCGGCGACAGTCTGGTCGAGCTGTTCCTGGTCGACAGCATGATTGATCATCCCGATCTCTTCGGCCTCGACCCCTTCGATCATGTCGCCGGTGAAGAGCAGCTCCTTGCTCTTGAGCATGCCGATCCTGAACGGCCAGAAGCCGGCGGCGGTCGGGATGCCAAGCGCGCGGCCGGCGGGATGCCCGAAACGCGCGTCCTTGGCGGCGAAGACGATGTCGCAGGCGCCGATGATGTCTCCGCCACCGGCGAGGCAGTAGCCGTGGACCTGGGCGACGATCGGCTTGCGGTAGCTCCACATCCAGAGCCAGCCATCGACGATTTCGCGCAAATTTTCGCGATCGAGCGAGATGCGCGACTCGCCGAGCTCCGCCGCGGTGTCGCCGGTGCGTTGGTTGGGGCGCCAAGTCGGCGCTCCGGGCGTGATGTCGTAGCCGGCGCAGAATGCGCGCCCGGCCGCCTTGAGCCGGATCACGCGCACCGCGTCGCCGGGGCGTAGCTCGCGGAGGCAGTCGGTGAGGTCGCTCTGCAGGCCCGGGCTGATCGCATTGAGCTTCTCGGGTCGGTTCAGCGTGATCGTCGCGACCGCGCCATCGACGTCGAGCAGGATGTTCTCGTAGTCGGCCATGGCTGGCTCCTTGGTTCAATTGTGGTGATGGATGCCGCGGATACTAGCCGAGCCCCACTTCTCGCGCGGTGTGGCGGCGACGGACGCTCTCACTGACGCAGCCGCAGCGCGGTTTCACAAGCGAGCCAGAATTCATGGCTGCCGTCGTCCATCGTTTCGGCCCACAGGTTGGGATAGATGTTCAGGGTGGACCACTCTTCGGCCCTGACGAACTGAACGGTGAAGTCGGGGTCGTCCACGAACGGCCCTACGACATCGGGGCCCAGCGACACCAACATGTCGATCTCGCCGGCCTCGATGCCGGCCAATTGCGACTGGACCTCCGGCCGCGCCAGGGCCGTCAGGCGTTGGTTGTGGGTGTAGTGCGGCACCCGGACGGGGTGGTCGACCGCACGGAAGTGGTCCTCGAAGCGCTCGCAGACGAAGCTCTCGTCGTCCGTGTGGCTGACAAAGCGGTAGGGGCCGGTGTCCATCGGGGATTGGTCCACCGCAAGGTCGCCGCGCCCCTCCACGTCCGCCTGCGACATGATTGCCACTGTAGGGACACCCATTAGGTTGACGGTGAAAAAGCCTGCATCGGGCGCGGGGAGTTCGAACGCCCAGGTACGGTCGTCTACCGCCTCGTTCCTGACCCAGTTGGCGGACCCCCTGGCCGTCGCATTGGAGGTCCACCCGCCGGGACGATCGGTCGTCTCGCCGCCCTGGTGGTACGCGGCCTTCCCGGCCATGCGGTCGTAGCTGAAGACCACGTCGTGGGCGCTGAGGATCGAGCCGTCGTGGAACGGCGCCGGGACAACCGACGCCCGGAACGTCACGCGGTCGATCCACTCCGGCGTGGCGAGCGACGGGATCGGATCGGCATCGCGGGGATCCCTCTCCATGGCTGCGTTGAACACGGCGGCGTGCGAGTGATAGTTCGTGAAGCTGCCGTTCCGCTGCTGATCCAAGCCCCCGCCGTCGTCGGCGCGGGCGGTAACGATCGAGGCGTCCAGATCGACCTGGTCGAGCGGCCAGGGCACGGAAAACTCGGCGGTCTCGGCCAGCGCGTCGGCCACGGTGGCCTGTTCCTGTTGTTCAACGGCCTCCGCCTGCTGTTCGGCCTGTTGTTGTTGGGCCTGCTGCTGTTGTGGCTGCTGCTCGGCCTGCTGTTGTATGACCTGCTGCTCTTGCTGCTGCGCCTGAGCGACAGTCTGTTGACCGTCGTCGCCGCAGCCGCAGCCGACCAGCGCCACCCCGGTCGCACCGAAGCCGGCCCGCGCCGAGGCCCGCAACAGCGACCGCCTCGACATCTCGTTGCGCCGTAGCCGTTGCCAGTAATTTCGTTCGCTCATGGGAGCACTCCGTCCGGTATCGCCGACCGCTTCTTGCGTGGCTCAGCGTTTTCTGGCTCGGCGTCTGCCCCCCCAACCACATGTCAAGCGGCCGCATATCTGGCCCCTTGCACTCGCGGGGTATAGCTCGACCACCTGAGGCGATGACGTCGATTCAGCTGATTGTGCAACTAGGGCCTGTTCACATCGGCTGAGGGTTGTGGCAGAGTGAGGAGGGTTGGCGGCGCGGTCTTGGTGAGCAGATGACAAACCAGAAGCGACTGACCGACGCGCAGTACGCGCGGATTGCGGCGTTGCTGCCGCCGCCGAGCAACCATCTCAAGATTCCTCATCGTCAGGTGCTCGACGCGTGGTTGTACGTGCTCTATCAGGGTTGCACCTGGCGCGGGCTGCCGACGGAGTTCGGCAACTGGCACACGATCTATGTGCGGCTCAACCGCTGGGCCACAGCGGGCGTGCTGGCACGGGTCGCCGCTGCGTTGCAGCGCGAGGCGCTGGCCGGCGTGGACCTGGACACGCTCGCGCTGGACAGCACGATCATCAAGTTTCACGCCCACGGGACGGGCGCGCCCACAAAAAGGGGCGTCAGGCGATCGGCCGCTCGCGCGGCGGCCTGACCTGCAAGCTGCACGTCGTCGCGGCCGACGACCGCACCCCGCTCGCGTTCGCGCTCTCACCGGGTCAGGCCGGCGATGGACCGGCCGGACGCGCGTTGTTGCGCAGGCTGGGACCGGTCAGCGGTTGCCCGGCGTTGGTCATGGATCGCGCCTACGAGGGAAACCGGACCCGCCGCCTGGCCGTCGAGTTGGGCTACGACCCGGTGGTCCCGCCCAAGTCCAATCGCCGCCAACCCTGGGACTACGACGCCGTTCGCTACCGCAAGCGCAACGAGATCGAACGCTTCTTCTGTCGGCTCAAGCGCTTCCGCCGCATCGCTACGCGCTACGACAAGCTCGACGTCATCTTCCTCAGCCTGATCTACCTCGTGCTCATCTACGACGCACTGCAATCGATGTGAACAGGCCCTAGCGCAGACTGCGCAGCCGCGGGTCGCGCGCGTCCCGCACCCAGTCGCCCATCAGGTTGCCGGTCTGTGAGGCCACCAGGATGGCGACGATGCGCATCAGCAAGCGGTCCCGGCACGCCAGGTTCCACGAGACCATCCGCGAGTCCGAGACCGCCGCCACATGCGCCCCGGCGTCCGACAGCGTGATCGGCAAGGCCACGCGATGGTCCTAAGTCACAGCAGAATGTGTCGCCAGATCTTGCGGACAGAACGTCCCAATCGATTGCGGACAAGTCGGTCCCTTAACGGGCTTGGAGGTAGCTGTGGGCACGGGGTTGTTACGCAGTCGGTTAGCGCGTCGGTTCCACGGAACCAACGTGATTCGCAACTCAAAGGTTCTTGATTTCGTCCAGTTTGGTGGACCAAGCGGCACTGTAGTGCGAACCTGTGTTCTCGAAGTGGGTCTATAAGGCTATCTCCTCAGTTGCCTCGCGGCCGGGCCGCGAGTTCGAGTACCCCTACGTGGACTTGCTCACGACCGAGGACAGGGATGTCCCGTGGTTCCCCCCGCGTCCCATCCCTGTCAGACCGCTTGACCGCAGTCGTGCGACAGTTGTTGCAACAGTAGATCGAGCGCAATCAGTCCAACAGCCTCCCAGCAGCGCAGGCGAGCGACAGTTCCTTACGCCTGCAAGCCCGTAGGCGCCCATACAAAGGGGAACGGATCACCCGCTGAAATCTCTCCGGTGCCGCACTGAATCACCCAAGACCAGGAACACCACATCGATGGGCTCCACATGGTACGTATCCAACTCGTCGATTGCCCACTCAAAGGCCTCGGGCGAGATGTGGCCACGCACCTCGCCGGCGTCAAGTGCGACCGCCGCCCGACTCCCCCACCTCTTTGTCTGAAACTTCTCCTTGGCGTGGCCGATCGCCTTGTCCACGCTCTGAATCGCCGCTGACTCCACCCAGTCGGACACAAAGGCACTCACCACGACGCCGCCCCTGCCGTCTTCGGCATCCTCGCTCCGATAGATCTTCCACTCCTCGTGCCATTCGATGGGGGCTTGGCCGATTCGCTTGCTTTCCAGACAGGCGCGGAGCAAGTCATCGTAGAAGGTTTGCCGACGCTCTTCAGTGAGGAATTGATGCGGCGGGATGCCTTCGTCCTGTAGCTGGAAAGTTCCCTCGATTCCATTCGAGAACCCATCAAAGTGATCGCTCGCAGCGTGCTGGCAGAATATGGGAATGTCGTTCCGTGGGTGGATGTAATTGACCGTCGCCCGTCTGGGCACCAGTACGGTACCCCAGCCTCCGAGAGGCAAATCCTTGGTAGCGACCTCAATTGGAGCTTTGAGAAAACCTTCCAGTTTCTTGTCGAGCGGGAGCCCAAGCAGTGGCGGCGGGAACAGCGTGAAGTTGCCAGCCCCGGCTGGCGCCAGCCGCCGATACAGGGAGTACTGGGCGTTGTCGTGGTCGTCGAAGCGCCTCCCGGCGGTGAGCCGAGTGATCTCCAGCGCGATGTCATTGGTCCCGTCGCTCAGCAGGACATCGGGACTGCGCTCCGAGTCCCGGCCGCGGTCGAGCCACCGGGCCGGCTGCCACTGCCGCCCAGTCTGATCGGTGAGGTGGCGACAGACCGCTGATGCGCACCGCCGTTCTTGCTCTGTTGGTGACACCGCGTTCCTCAACCTAGTGTTGGCGGCCCGCTTCAGATTAATCGAGCTGCTGGAGGTGCCTCGGACCGTCCGAAACAACGACGATCGCCGGCAGCGTGGCGAGCGAGGTGGCAGGTCTCTGCTTCATCGCGGCCCTCCTTCACGCCGACCCCGGCGATCTGGACACGACCTCGGTGAAGTGGTCGACCGTCGCCGGCAATCTCAAAGCAGATCGTCCAGGACGACGGTGGACAAGCCTTCGATGCGGCGGAAGTCGGCGTCATTGGTGACGAAGAGCTCGCAGCTGGCCCGCAGCGCCGTCGCCGCGTGGAGCGCGTCCGCCAGCTTCAGGCCGGTCTCGGCGCGCAGTCGGGCGGCATCCTCCCAGAGTTCTCGTGTCGCCGGCACAATCTGCATCTCCGGCGCGGCGAATACGTCGCGGCAGGCCGTCTCAAGTGCGCGGTCGCCCTCGCGCATGGGTCCGACCAACGTTTCGGCAATCGCCAACTCGCTGCATACCAGGCAAACCGGCCCGCCTCCGCCGCCTGCCATGCCGGGGCCAACAGGGACAGGTAGGGCTCGATCCGCTCGATGCTGTAGATGATGGCCGAGGTATCCAGATAGACGGACCCGCCGGACGGCAGCGTCAGCGTTCCCACGAACGCTCCTCGGCGAGATACTCGTCCACTTGCTTCGCTTCTGTGAACAGGCGGTGGCCCGAACTCTCCGAGATTACCCGCCAGGCCGAACGAGCCGCGCGCGACTGCACCGGAGAGACGACCACATCCACCTGCTCGCCTACTTCGAGATCCGGGTCCACGACCTGGACCTTGCCGCCCGGCATCACCGTGACGCGTTGATGGAGCACTTTCTGCATGTCCTCGCCCTCCGTTTCCATCCTAACTTCCCCTGTCCTGCTCGCTGATGATCAGATCGTTGGTCCGTCCGCCACGACGGGCGGGCGAGTGGGGCTGCTCGTCCGCCCGATCCTCGCGGGCCATCCTGGACTCGAACCAGGGACCTTCGGATCAAAAATCCGCTGCTCTGCCAAACTGAGCTAAGGGCCCGAATCCAGTCTGGGTCGCCCACCCCCGCCGCCCTCGCGCCACTATCCTCGCCTGCGCAGCGATCGGTGGCGCCCATGACAGAACCACTCAAGGTCGGCCTGATCGGCACCGGCTCAATCTCCCGCGCCCACCTGCCCGGCTACCAACTCGCGCCTGATCGCGTCCGCCTCACCGCAGTCTGTGACATCCGCGCCGACGCCGCCCGCCAGTTCGCCGCCGACGCCCAGATCGACGCCGTCGACATCTGCACCATCCACGACACCCACGCCCCGCTTGCGATCGCCGCCGCCCGCGCCGGCAAGCACGTCCTGCTCGAAAAGCCGATGGCCGTCTCGATCGACGAATGCCGCCAAATCCTCGAGGCCACCGAGCAGGCCGGCGTCACCTTCATGGTCGCCCAGCAGCTCCGCCACGTACCCAGCTACATGGCCCTCCGCCGCCGCATCCAGGCCCCCGAGCTGGGCCAGATCTGGTCCGCCCGCTGCGACACCCTCCTCGCCGCAGCGCTCACCGACAACCTCGCCTCGGGCCGCCCCCGCCAGGGCTGGTGGGGGTTCGACGGAAAGCGCGGCGGCGGTGGCGTCGTGGACGTGACAGTCCCGGGCGTCGGGCGCAACGACGATTGTCCCTGCGGCTCGGGCAAGAAGTACAAGCGTTGCCACGATGCCACGGCCAAGCGCGATCGGCGAATCGTCGATCGGACGCAGCCGGATTGAGTTGCGGGATCACCGCGGAGCGTGCGAGCACGAGCAGGCCGGGGCGCCATCGCCCCAGCCTGTTTCCTCGTGAACCGACGGCCTAGGTCGGTTTGCCGTCGAACCACATATTCGCCAGGTGGACGCCAGTGAAGCCGTAGTGCGCCACGCCGGTGAAGCCCTTGACGTAGCTCCGTGCGATCACCATGCCGAACGAGTGGCCGGCAAAGATGCGCGGCGGGTTCTCTGTCATCAGGTAGCGCTGGGCTTCGTCATAGATGTCCTTGCGTTCGGCGATGTCGAAGGTCGTTCGGCCCTTGATCAGGAGGTCGTCGGCCGTGGGGTCGGAGTAATGGCCGTAGTTCTGACCGCCGTTGGTGTGGTGCTCCTCATGCATGTAATCCGGGTCGGAGCCACCGGAGTGGCCGCCGACGATGAAGGCGAAGCCCTCGCGGCTCGAGCGGATGGAGAGGAAGTCGGCCGTTCCGACCTCTTGCACCTCGATGTTGAAGCCGATTTCGTTCCAGTTGGCCTGCATCACCTGGGTCATGTTCGAGGCAATCCCACCCCCGCCCGACCACACAATCGCCGGCGGCAGATTCCCCAAGTCGATGCCGGTCGAGTCGAGCAGGGTTTGCGCCTCGGCGACATCCTCGTCGCGTTCGGCGCCCGAGCGGTAACCGGGGATCTGGGCGAGTTCGTCTTTCGTGAAGCCGTAGGGCTGGAGGACCTCGGCTACAGGCCCGCCGAGCGTTTGCGGGATCCTGGTGGAGAGGCTGACGGCGATGAGCTGCTCGCGGTTCGCGGCCAGGTGCAGCGCGAGCCGCACACGAGGATCGTTGTATGGCTCCTCGGTGACGTTGAAGTGGGCGCCGCTGCCCTGCGTCGTGCGCGAGCGGAGGACGCCCCAGACCTCGTCCTCTCCCAGTTCGTCCTGGACCGTGGCGAGGTCGGCGGGGTTGCCCCCGACCATGGAGCTCGCCTGGTCAATCTGCCCCGAAACGAAGGCCGCCAGCTGGATCGCCGAGTCTTGGAACCAGATGTTGCGGGTGCCGTCGAGGTAGGGCTGCTCGCCCCGATACCAGTTCGGGTTGCGCCTGAACGACGTTTCGGCATCAGCAGTGCGGGCGTCCGCGATGAACGGACCCGTCCCGATCTGCTTATCGAACTCGGAGACGATCGCGGTGTCGCCGAAGGCATCGACCGCGTCGCGCGATACCATCAGCGCCCACGCCGACGCGACCCTGGTGAGCAGCGGGGCGAACGGCGCGCTGGCGCCCAGTCGCAGTGTGAGATCGTCGATGACCTCGAACGAGTCGATCAGCTCGAAGGCGGTGGTGTGGATGAACTCGGGGTTGTCTTGGGCGAAGCGCTGCAGCCCGAACGAGGCGTCGTCGGCCGTGAATTGGCGACCGTTGAGCGGCTCGACATCGTGCCAGAACACGTTCGGCTTGATGTTGTAGACGAAGGTCTGCTCGTCCACGACCTCCGCCAGATCGGCCATCGCCTCGGTGATCCGATAGTTGCCGTCTTGTCCGTTCAGACGATCGTAGGCATTCCAGATTGTGCCGGAGGTGCCGCCGTGAATGACGACGGCCGGGTCGAAGATGCCGCCGTCGCCGCTGGGGTAGCTGTACATGCCGCCCGCCACGGGGCCGCCCGCCACGGGCTCGGTCGCCGCTTGCTCCTCCTCAGCCTGTTCCTCGGCCTGTTGTTCGGCCTGTTCCTCGGCCTGTTGTTCGGCCTGTTGTTCGGCCTGGGCCTGTTGTTCGGCCTGGGCCTGTTGTTCGGCCTGGGCCTGTTGTTCGGCCTGGGCCGGGGCCTGTTCGTCGTCCTGCGCGACGGCGGCATCGTCGTCACCGTCGCCGCAGCCCACCAGCGCCAGACCGGCTGCGCCGACTCGGCGCGGCCGGCGGCTGAGAGCAGACCGCGGCGTGACATGCGCTCCCGACGCATCCGCTGCCAGTAGTTCGAAGACTCGCGCATACGTATACTCCCACCCCAGTGATTCGGGCCTGCCAAATCAGGCCACGAACCACTTCTAGACAACGGAGTCTAGGCAGCCGAGTCTTACTTGGCAAGCGATCTGTTCCTGCAAGGGGTGACCGTGCGGCATTACGTCATCCGCCGGCTGCTCCTGGTGCCGCCCACGGTGCTGCTGCTGTCGATCTTTGTCTTCGGCATGCTGCAACTGGTGCCGTCGAGCGTCATCGACGAGCGCCTGGGCACGCTGCAAGAGGCGGTGACGCCGGACGCGCGCGAAGCGCTCGAGGAGCACTTCGGGCTCAACAAACCGGTGCACGAGCGCTACGTGCAGTGGTTGGGCCAGATCTTCAGGGGCGATCTGGGCCGCTCGTGGCTGACCAATCTACCCGTGACGAAGGAGATCGAGCGGCGCATGCCGGTCACGCTCGAGTTTCTGGTCCTGACGATGCTCTTATACATCCCTACCGGGATCGGCATCGGCGTGATCTCCGCCATGCGCCGGAACCGGCCAGAGGACTACGGCCTGCGCTTCTTCACCATCTTCATGTTGGCCGTCCCCAATTTCTGGCTGTTCACGCTGGCCATCATCCTGCCCCTTTTGTGGTGGGGTTACGCCCCGTCGGTGCCCTACAGCGAGCTCTGGGACGATCCGCTCCGCAACCTGGAGCAGATGATCGTGCCTGCGGCGATCACGGCGATCGCGAGCGCCGCCTTGCTCGCCCGGGTGACCCGCTCCGAGATGCTGGAGGTGCTGCTCCAGGACTACGTGGTCACGGCGCAGGCCAAGGGCCTGCAGAACCGCACCGTGGTGCTACGGCACGCCCTGCGCAACGCGATGTTGCCCGTAATCACGGTGATCGGCTTGAGTATCGCTGGCGCGCTCGCCGGCTCAGTGATCGCGGAGCAGATCTACAATCTGCCGGGCGTGGGCATCTATCTGGTGCGCTCCCTGACGAACAATGACCTGCCCGTTGTCCAGAGCTGGATGCTGCTCTTCGGCACCGCCTTCATCCTGCTCAACCTGGCCGTCGACCTGAGCTACAGCTGGCTTGATCCCAGGATCCGCTTCACATGACGCAGGTCGCCGCCAGCCCCGAAGTCGAGCTCGAAACCACGATCGTGCCCCGCGTCAGCCGGCGGCGGCGCCTGGTCCGAGCAGCACGCAGGCATCCGGTGGGCGTAATCGCACTCATCCTGGTCGCGATCGTGCTCTTCCTGGCGGCGTTCGGGGGCGCCATCTCTGAGGACCCCAACGAGATCACGCTCGACATCCTGCAGAAGCCGAGCGGCGAACACTGGTTCGGCACGGACGGGCTGGGGCGCGACTATTTCGCCCGGGTGATCTCCGGAGCGCGGGCGTCGATGTCGTTGTCGCTCAGCGCCATGGTGATTGGCGGGGTGGCGGCGCTCTTGATCGGCATGGTTTCGGCGTACGCCGGGGGAATCGTCGATCTGCTGGGGCAACGGCTGATCGATATGTTGCTGGCCTTCCCCGGACTGATCTTGTTGCTGCTGATGGCGCAAGTAGTGGGCCGTGGCTGGGAAGCGATGGCCGTGGGCTTGGGTTTGGTCTATGCGGTGAACCTGACGCGACTCGTGCGCTCCAACACGCTCGCGACGCTGGCCAATCCCTACGTGGAGTCGGCCAGGGTCGTCGGCGCATCGGCGCCACGCATCCTGATCCGCCACGTGCTGCCCAACATGGGCCCGCCCGCGCTGATCTACGCGACCGCGCTGATCGGGGGCGCGATCTTGGCCGAGGGCGCCCTCTCCTTCCTCGGCCTCGGCATTGCGCCGCCCACCCCCTCCTGGGGGCGTATGCTGGCCGACGGGCGCACGCTCTGGCGCGAGTGGCACCTCTCGGTCTTCCCCGGAGTCGCGATGACAGTGACCGTGCTGGGCTTCAACCTGCTGGGCGATACGTTACGCGACGTTTTCGACCCGCGTCTGCGCGGCAGCTGAGTTGGGGGTTCCGTGACACTCGCCCACCTGCTGATTGCGAATCGGGGGGAAATCGCGGTCCGCATCGCACGGGCGGCCGCCGAGCTCCGCATCCCAGCGCTGGCGGTGTACTCCGAGGACGACGCCAACTCGCTACACGCCCAGGCAGCGTCCGAGGCGCTGGCGCTCAATGGCAGCGGTCCGCGCGCCTATCTCGACGCTGAGCAGATCGTTGCCCTTGCCGTCGACGCCGGCTGCGACTCGGTCCACCCCGGCTACGGCTTCCTGGCCGAGTCGCCAGCCTTCGCGGCGAAGTGCGCTGCAGCGGGACTCACGTTCGTGGGCCCCAAGGTCGAGACGCTGGAACTGCTCGGCGACAAGGCCCGCGCGCGGGCATTCGCGTCGCAGCACAACGTGCCCGTCTTGGCGGGCAGTGAGGGGCCGGTCACCGCGGCTCAGGCCCGAGCGTTCCTGGAAGGATTGGGGGCCGACGGAGCCGTGATGCTGAAGGCGGTGGCCGGCGGTGGAGGTCGCGGCATCCGAGTCGTCTCCGACGCCGCGGCGATCGATGAGGCCTACGCACGCTGCCAGTCCGAAGCGAAGACAGCGTTTGGCAACGCGTCAATCTACGTGGAACGTCTCGTGCCGCGGGCGCGGCACCTGGAGGTCCAGGTGGTCGGGGATGGCAGCGGCGCCGTCTGTGATCTGGGCGAGCGGGAGTGCTCCGTCCAGCGACGCCATCAGAAGCTGATCGAGATCGCGCCCAGCCCCTGGATCGACGCCGAAACGCGCCGGGCGCTGACGAGCGCAGCGTTGCGCCTGGCCCAAGCGGCCGAGTACCGCGGCTTGGGCACGTTCGAGTTCCTGGTCGATTTCCATACCGGCGACTACGCCTTCATCGAGGCGAACGCGCGGCTCCAGGTGGAGCACACCGTGACGGAAGAAGTAACTGGCATCGACTTGGTGCAGGCGCAGCTGCGCGTCGCGGGTGGTGAATCGCTGGCCAGCATCGGCCTGTCGGAGACGCCCGCCCCGCGCGGCTATGCGCTCCAGGCGCGCGTGAATCTCGAGCGCATGCAGGCTGACGGCGGTGTGCGACCGTCGGGCGGCGGGTTGAGCGTCTTCCAGCCGCCGTCTGGGCCGGGCATCCGTGTCGACACCTACGGCTACGCGGGCTACACCACGAATCCTAGCTTCGACTCGCTGCTGGCCAAGGTGATCGCACACACGACCACGACTGATTTCGAGGATGCGGCGCGGCGAGCCGAGCTCGCCTTGGGGGCGTTCCAGATCGCCGGCGCCGAAACCAACATCGAGTTCCTGCGGGCCGTCATCGACCACGACGACTTCGTCGCCGGGGCCGTGCACACGCGCTGGGTCGACGAGAACGCCGGCGCCCTGCTGGCCGTCGAGGACGAGGCGCCGGCGACGGAGTCGGGCCCGGCCGACCCGCTGGCGGGGCTGGACTTCTATCGCAGCGGCGACCCCGGGGGAGTCGTCACCATGGGCGCGCGCGGGGCCAAACCCCAACCCGTGGGCCCACCCAACACCACACCCCTGCGTGCGCCGATCCAAGGCACGATCCGCGAGCTGCTGGTCGGCGAGGGCGACGTCGTCCGCGAGGGGCAAACGGTCTGCGTCATGGACGCTCTCAAGATGGAGCATCTGGTGCGGTCCGACCTCGGCGGCATCCTGCGCCACGTAGCCGTGGCTGTCGGGGAGACCGTCTACGAGGACCACCCGCTGGTGTTCATTGAGGAGGCCGACGTCGGGGGGCCGGCCGTGGACGACACGTCGGCGCCCGACCCGGACTACATCCGCCCGGATTTGCAGGCAGTGCTCGACCGGCGGGTCTTCTTGCTGGACGAGCACCGCCCCGCGGCCGTCGAGCGGCGCCACGCGAACAACCGTCGCACGGTGCGCGAGAACTTGGCCGACCTCGTCGACGACGGCACCTGGATCGAATACGGGGACCTCGTCATCGCGGCGCAGTCCAAGCGCTACCCGCTGGACGAACTCGTGCGCAAGACGCCGGCCGACGGGTTGGTCGCCGGAATCGGGTCAGTCAACGGCGACCTCTTCGACGAGAAACGGGCCCGCACTGTCGTCGTCTCCTACGACGACACCGTCTTCGCCGGGACACAGGGCATCCGCGGTCATTCCAAGACCGACCGCATCATGGAGGTCGCGGAACAATTCGCGCTGCCGCTGATCTTCATCGCGGAGGGCGCCGGCGGGCGCTCCGGCGACACCGACGGCATGCCCGGCATGGTCTTCCGCACCTGGGAGTACATGGCCCGCCTCAGCGGCACCGTTCCCATGGTGGGTGTGACCGCCGGTCGCTGCTTCGCCGGCAACGCTGCGATTCTCGGCATCTGTGACGTCATCATCGCGACGGAGGACGCCAACATCGGCATGGGAGGCCCTGCTGTCATCGAGGGCGGTGGCATGGGCGTCTATCTGCCTGAAGAGATCGGACCGATGTCGGACCAGGTCCCGGCGGGAACCGTCGATGTCGTGGTCCAGACAGAGGCCGAGGCCATCGCGACGGCCAAACAGTATCTCTCCTACTTCCAGGGGTCGATCGAGGATTGGGAGTGCGGCGACCAGCGGCTGCTACGCCACGCCCTGCCGGAGAATCGGTTGAGCGCGTACGACGTGCGGGCCGTGATTGAACTGCTGGCCGACACCGGGTCGATGCTCGAGCTGCGGACGGGCTACGGGAACGGCATGGTGACGGCGTTCGTGCGGATCGAGGGGAGGCCGGTGGGGATCATCGCCAACAACAACGAGCATCTGGGCGGATCGATCGAGAGCTTTGGCTCCGACAAGGCGGCCCGCTTCGCCAAGCTCTGCGACTCCTGGAATATCCCCATCTGCACGCTCGTCGACACCCCGGGCATGATGATCGGCCCGGAGGCGGAGAAGACCGCCTTGGTTCGCCGGACCAGCAACCTCATCGTCACCCTGGGCAACGTCAAGACGCCCCGTTTCAGCGTTGTGCTGCGCAAGTGCTACGGCCTGGGCTCCAACACGATCCTCTTCGGCAACGAACGAGCGCCGTCCTTCACCGTCGCCTGGCCCACGGCCGAGTTCGGAGGGATGAACCTCGAAGCCGCTGTCCGGCTTGGAGCGCGCGATCAGCTGGCGGCGATTGACGATCTCGAAGAGCGGGCGGCGCTGTACGAGAAGCTGGTGGCGGAAGCGTACGAGCGAGGCGGGCCGCTGCGCGCGGCGGAGACGTTCCGGGTGGACTCCGTGATCGACCCCATGGAGACTCGCCACTGGATCACGCAGGGGTTGCTGGCCGCGCCGGAGTCGGAGCCAATCCGGCGCGGCCGGCGTCCCAGCATGCCGACTTGGTAGACGATGACAGGCGCGCTAGACGGAGTGCGGGTGCTTGATCTGTCGACCCGGTTGGCCGGGGCCTACTGCGCGCGGCTGTTCGGCGACTTCGGCGCCGATGTGCGAATGCTGGAGACCGAGCGAGGTCACCCGCTGCGCCGCGAGCCGCCGTTCCTCGGCGGGGAGCCGGGGCCTGAGCGATCACTGCTGCACGCCTACGTGAACGCGAACAAGACGTCGTGGCTGGACGATGGCGAGGACGCGCTGACGGAGCAGATCGCGGGGGCGGATGTGATCGTGACGACGGAAGCCCCGTGGCCCGTGCGGCTGCGAGGAGCGCTGCGGTCGGCGCGACCCGATGCCGTCGTGCTGTCGATCACCCCCTTTGGGTTGGAGGGGCCGCTGGCGGGGGCGGAGGCGAACAATCTCACGCTTTCGGCGATGAGTGGCTGGTCGTTCATCTGCGGCTACGAGGGGGAGCCGCCGCTCACGCTGCCACGCCACTCCTCGGATTTCCTGGCCGGAGTGGCGTCGTTCTCCGGCGGCGCCGCCGCTCTGCTGCGTCGGCAGGCGACCGGCCAGGGAACACTGGTCGACGTGAGCGAGCTGGAGGCGATGATCGTCAGCAGCGCACCGTGGTCGCTGGCCCTGATCTTCGATCCCGGCGGCTACACGGAGGCCGTGCACAAGCACGATCGCGGGCGCGCTCCATTCTTGCGGGCCGCGGACGGGGACATGGTGGTGGTCCTGGGTCAGGGGCCGTTCTGGCGGGACGCGATGACTGTGCTGGGCTTGGCTGAGCTGGCGGACGCCGACTTCGACGAGCCGGACCAGCGCCGCCAACTCCTGGCCGCGGTGCAGGGGAGAATCGAGGAGGCCGTTGCGCGCCGCCCGCGGATGGAACTATTCGAGCTCCTCTCGCAGGTGCGCAGTGTCGCAGGAGTGGTCCAGAACACGTCCGACCTGTTGGACAACCCCCATTTGCGCGCCCGCGACTACTTCGTGGAGACGACGGTGGACGGCCAACGAGTCGAACGGCCGGGGCCGCAGGTCAAGCTGTCCGCATCCCCGTGGGCGCTGAGGCGGGACGCGCCGCGCCTGGGCGAACATCAGATGTCCAGCGAGGCGGCTGTGTGGCGTCGTAGAGCGGGACCCACGGCCAGGCGCGGAGCCGCCGTTCCGCCCGAGACGCCGCTGGCTGGAGTGCGCGTGCTCACCGTTACACAGGCGTGGTCGGGGCCGTTGGGGACCGAGCTGCTAGCGCTGCTGGGTGCGGACGTGGTGCAGGTGGAGGCGCGACGGCGGCCGGACGTGTGGCGCATGTACGTCGCGGGCTACAACACGCCGGTGCCGCCGCGGATCGCCGATCCGTCGCGCCGGCAGCGCGGCTGGAACACCATGGGTCTCTACAACGCGACGAATCTGAACAAACGCGCCATCACGCTGGACATGCAGGACCCGCGCGGCGCAGAGATCTTCTGGCGACTGCTGCCCAAGTTCGACGTCTTCGCCGAAAGCTTCAGCCCGCACGTCCTGCCCAACTGGGGCGTCACCTACGAGACCCTGCAGGATGCGCGCCCGGACATCATCTTCGCCTCGCTGTCCGGCTACGGCGCGACGGGGCCCTACACGAACTACTCGGCCAACGGCGCCACGATCGAACCAATGTCGGGGCTGTCCTCGCTCAACGGCTATGAGGGGGACCGGGCCGGGAACACGGGTGGCCTGATCCCCGACCCCATCGGTGGGATGTATCTGGCCTCGTCGATCGTAGCCGCGCTCCATCACCGGGCTCGCACGGGGGAGGGGCAGCGGATCGATCTGTCGATGATGGAGGTGATGGCGTCGCATCTGGGCGATGCGGTCATGGAATGGTCGGCCAACGGCGTCTTGCGTTGGCCGGGTGGAAACCGCCACCCGCGCATCGCGCCGCACGCGGTCTACGCGACACGCGACGGCCAGTGGCTGGCGCTATCCGCCGAGGACGACGCTGATTTCCGGGCGCTCGCCGAGCGGATCGGTACGCCGGACGCGACCGTGGATCCACGATTCGCGACCGCGGATGCCCGAAAGGCCAACGAAGAAGCGCTCGATGACCTGATCGGCGCCTGGTGCGCGAAGCAGGACGCCGAGGCGGCGGCCTCGGCGCTACTCGCGGCTGGCTGCGCGTCAGCGCGAGTGTCCACGCTGCCGGAAGTCGTGCTGTCGCCGAACCCCCAGGCAGTGTCGCGAGGATTCGTTACGGAACAGGAGCACCCCGAGGCGGGGTTACACACGATTGCGGTGGCTCCATGGAAGTTCGGCGGTCGGTCGGTGCCGTTGCGGCGGCCGTCGCCGTGCATGGGCGAACACAGCTTTGAGATCTTCCGGCAGGAACTGGGCATGGAACGGGCCGAGTACGAGGCGCTCGTGGCCGCCGGCGTGACAGGCGACGAGCCGCCAGACTAGCCGCACCCTGCCGGCCCCCGGACGGGATACCCACGGGATCGACAGGGGGCGGCGGTGTTTGCGCGGCGGTGTTTGGCTTCCGTGTACTGTGTAGTCTACCTTCGGACGCCCCGGCCCGAGCATTAGCGGAACGCTCTCGCCATCGTGTCGGCTGGTGGGGTGCGCCATTCTTCGCAGGGCGCCGCGGGACGCGCACCCCGGTAGCCTACGGACCAGGAAGAGAGGCGGGCCATGGCGGCTCTCGACGGCATGCGCGTGCTCGACGTGACGCAGTACGAAGCGGGGACATCCTGCACGCAGGCGCTGGCCTGGCTCGGTGCCGACGTCGTGAAGGTCGAGCCCCCGCTCCTTGGAGATCCCGGACGCCACGTGCAGCCGGGCGACGGCAACTCGCCGTACTTTCTCAACTTCAACAGCAACAAGCGCAGCATCGTCCTCGACCTGCAAGACTCGCGAGGGCGGGACCTCCTCCTGCGTCTCGCGCCCAGCTACGACGTGTTCGTGGAGAACTACGGGCTTGGCGTCGTTGAGAAGCTCGACATCGGGCCCGACGTCGTGCGGCGCGCCAACCCGCGCATCATCTATGGGCGGCTCAAGGGTTTTGGACTGACTGGGCCGTACGCGCAGTTCAAGGCTTTTGACCCCATCGCGCAGGCGGCTGCCGGCGCGATCGCTCTCACCGGACCCGATGACGGGCCCCCGGTGTACCCCGCATCGATGACCGGTGATTCGGGAACCGGCCTCCAGCTCGCGCTGGCGATCACGGCGGCCTACGTTGAGTGCCAGCGGACCGGCGCGGGCCAAGTGATCGAGATCTCGATGCAGGAGGCGATGACCTTCTTCATGCGCTCGCGGGTCTCGAGCACGATCTGGAACACCCGCCCCGCCCTCGGGCGAGGAAACCCCAATCGCTCCGGCGCTGGCCCGGCCACCGTGCGCTTGTACCCCTGCCAGCCACAGGGCCCCAACGACTATGTCTTCGTCATGTGCACGACCCAGCGGATGTGGGACTCGCTCTGCATCGCGATCGAGCGGCCCGATCTGGCGCTCGATCCGCGCTTCGCGACGGACACCGCGCGACTCGAGCACAGCGAGGCGCTCGCCGAGGAGATCGGCGCCTGGATGCTGGAGCGGACGAAAGAGGAGGCGATGCAGACACTGGGCGAGGGCGGTGTCCCCTGTAGCGCGACGATGACCACGGAAGACCTGTTTAGCGACCCGCACCTGCGCGCCCGCGGCTTCATTCAGCAGCTCGACCATCCCGAGCACGGCGCGATCGAGCTGTTGGGCTTCGCCCCGCGGCTCTCGAACGGCAACGTGCCCTTCGTCCGCGCCCCGCTCATGGGGGAGCACACGGACGACGTGCTGCGGGTCGATCTGGCCTTGGAGCCGGCAGAGATCACCGATCTCCGCGACGCAGGCGTCGTGGCGTAGTGCCGGTGCAGGGCCCCCCGCCACGATGACAACATCGTGAGGAACGACCGGCTAGCTCAGATCTAAGTACGCCCTGATCAGTTCGGCCGCTTCGTCGGGGCCATACTGGATCGTGTCAATCAGCACGCGCCGCTCGGGGTAGGGGAAGTCCCCGCCGCTCGCGGTGCGACGCTGCGCATCCCATTCTCGGAGGTATTCGTCGGTTGCCCACGAGACATCCTTGTTGGCCCGGCGCGCAGGGGACCGATTGCGCAAGAGCCGTACCGACAACGGCGCCTGCAGCTCGGCGAAGCCAAGCCGCCCACCGCACGACGTGACGGTGCGGTCCAGGTCGGTGACGCCCGTCGAGCTCCCGGCATCCTCGAAGGTTCAGATGTACGTGACGATGGCCCCGCGCCTCGCGGCCAGCAGTTACTGGAGGAGCAGGTGCACGATCGCCCGGTTGACGCGGCGGAACGGATCGCTCCCCAACTCAAAGAACTGCGTGACGAGATCGATCGTCATGTGCGCGCGGAGGAGTGTGAGCGCCGTCCGCTGCGCGAGTGCCTCGCCGACCGACGTCTTGCCGACCGCGATAGGCCCGAAGAGAAGCACGACGGTTGGCGCCGACGCCGCCACGTGACACCCCGTTCTTCCCGTACCCAATGCTCTACCCGTACGATCCTTGGCTCGCGACTCGCGGGGAGGGACGTCAGCACGATCGGGTGATCGATTAGGGACAGCCAACCAGTCAGGATCATTCGATCATGCCCTCCCAGCGGAGAGGGTGATCGATCCGGCGGCGCAGCGCCACGGTGTGGGCGCCATCGTCGCGCCGCGGGACCTCCCGACGCACCAGGAGCCACACCAGCGCCCGGATCACCCGCAGCTGCCCGACGCCGAGCGCGTCCGCGCGGGCCCGGCACCGCTTCGGTTCAGCACTGCAGAGCCGATCGGAGCGGTTGCAGCCCGGTGGCACCGGCCTCTCGCGCGCGGCGGAGGAAGGTGAGCTCGGCCGCATGAGCCGCCGGTAGGCCCGACCTCTCGCGCTGGAGAAGCGATAGCTCAACGCCGCACCGTCCTTGACGTGCTCCAAGGAGTTGGGATCGGCCCGCCACCGTTGGACGGCCTCGCTCGGCGTCTCCGCTCGGTCGATTGCGTCGGATTGGAGGAGAGCAGCTACACGCATCGCGGCGGAGTGCCCCAAGTCAGACGTCGAGTTCACCGAGGACTCGCGACTCCTCCCACCCGCCGCCCTCAGGGCAGCTAGTAGCAACGTTGGTCACCCTGCTCGAAAAGGGCGTGGATGCCCGCGCCCGGGAAGCGCGCGGTGCAAGCCACCCATTCACAATCGCTTCAGTCGTCGCTAAACCTCTCGCGCAGTGCCGGCAACACCTCCTCCACGAACCGCTGCCGGGCACGCGGGGCCTCGGTCGCATCGGCGTCGCCCGTGGGCCCCACGACGAAGATCCGCTCCAACCCCAGATCGATCAGCTCGCTCAGCCGCTCCACGCAGTAGCTGCTGGGCCCAAACACGCCGAATTTGCGCGCGACCTCGTCCGTCAGCAAGTCGGATTGATGGCTGGCCGTGCGAGTGTGGGACGTCATGTCGTAGCCGTCGTGGATCCGCGTCAGGACTTCGCGCTCGGACGCCGATGTCGGTCCCACGACCGAACCGTGCATCACCGAAAAGCGCGCGAACACGGAGAGCGCACCCCCGGCCAGGCGGCTCGCCGTTTTCGGGTCGTCGTGCGCCACGACAATCATGTAAGAACCGAACGGGATCTCCGGCGCCAGTCCCGCCTCGGCCCGCGCCTCGTGGGCCACGTCCATTCCCCAGCGCACCCGAGCCGGATCCGCCCCCACCGCAAGGGTGACGGCGTCGGCATAGAGGGCGGCCGCCCGAATCACGCGTGGACCCGTGGCGGCCACGTCCACGGGCACCGTCGCCTGGCTCTCGCGCAGCCACTCGAGCCGGCTGCCATCGGGCTGCTGGGCAAGGTTCAGCGCATCCAGCGTCGCGTCCTCGTTGAAGGGCACCGACTCCCGCCGCAGATAGCCCCTGAGCTGTTGCAGGTACTTCTCGAACGCGGGCACGGAGGCCGGCGCATACCCCAGGTGCGCCATCGCCGAATCCCCACGCCCAATCCCCAGATGGGCGCGCCCGCCGCTCAGCGCTTGGATCGTCGCGATCGCCGACGCCGTCACCGAGGCATGACGGGTGAACGGATTCGTCACGCCGGTGCCCAGCTTAAGCGTCGTCGTCGCGTCCGCCGCCAGCGCCAGCGCGATGTAGCAGTCGGGTTGCAGATTCTGCGAATCCCCGAACCTGATCCCGTCCCAACCCACTGCTTCGGCGCGCTGCGCGTCTTGCCCCACGTTCCACCGACCGACGCCGGACCAGAATTCGACACGGGTCATCTTCGCCACCCTCCTTCTTGTAGCGCGCTGGCTGCGCATGAGTCTACCGCCGGGGGAAGCCCGCGGCGGCGACGTGTACCTGAACCGGCGTGCACATGAGCGGTGCCATGCAGGAACAATCGATTCGGCAAGATTCTTGCCTACGGGGCGAGCGGTGGGTGCCAACGAAGACCGAGCGACGCCCTCTAGGCTGACCCCATCGAACGGCTCGAGGAGAGGAAGCGCCGATGCCCGCATTGGATGGAATGCGAATCCTGGACATGACTCAACGCGAAGCGGGGACATCCTGCACGCAGGCGCTGGCCTGGCTCGGCGCCGACGTAGTGAAGATCGAGCCCCCCGGCCTCGGGGATCCCGGACGCCACGTGCAGCCGGGCGACGGCAACTCGCCGTACTTTCTCAACTTCAACAGCAATAAGCGCAGCATCGTCCTCGACCTGCAAGACCCGCGAGGGCGGGACCTCCTCCTGCGCATGGCGCCCCACTACGACGTGTTCGTTGAGAACTACGGGCCCGGCGTCGTCGAGAAGCTCGACATCGGGCCCGACGTCGTGCGGCGCGCCAACCCGCGCATCATCTATGGGCGGCTCAAGGGTTTTGGACTGACTGGGCCGTACGCGCAGTTCAAGTCCCTTGACCCCATCGCGCAGGCGGCTGCCGGCGCGATCGCTCTCACAGGACCCGATGACGGGCCCCCGGTGTACCCCGCATCGATGACCGGTGATTCGGGAACCGGCCTCCAGCTCGCGCTGGCGATCACGGCGGCCTACGTTGAGTGCCAGCGGACCGGCGCGGGCCAAGTGATCGAGATCTCGATGCAGGAGGCGATGACCTTCTTCATGCGCTCGCGTGCTTCGTCCACGATCTGGAACACGCGCCCCGCCCTCGGGAGAGGAAACCCCGATCGCTCCGGCGCACGCCCGGCCACCGTGCGCTTGTACCCGTGCCGGCCACAGGGCCTCAACGACTACGTCTTCATCATGTGCAGCACCGAGCGGATGTGGGGCTCGCTCTGCAGCGCGATCGAGCAACCCGAGCTGGCACGCGATCCCCGCTTCGCGACGGCCCCGGCGCGAAAGGAGCACAACGAGGCCCTTGCCGAGGTCATCGGCGCTTGGATGCTGGGTCGGCCGAAAGAGGAGGCGATGCGCACCCTGGGCGAGGCGGGCGTCCCGTGTAGTGCGATCTTTGGCATGGAAGATCTCTTCACTGACCCGCACCTGCGCGAGCGGGGCTTCATTCAGCAGCTCGACCATCCCGAGCACGGCGAGATCGAGTTGTTGGGCTTCGCCCCGCGGCTCTCGAATGGCGACGTGCCGTTCGTCCGCGCCCCGCTCATGGGGGAGCATACGGACGACGTGCTGCGGGCCGATCTGGCCTTGGAGCCGGCGGAGATCACCGATCTCCGCGACGCAGGCGTCGTGGCGTAGTGCCGGTGCAGGGCCCGCCACGATGACAACATCGTGCCCGTCGTGACCGCGTCGCTCCGGCCCTTCGGCCCGTGCCGCAGCAGTCGAATCCCGGTGCTTCCCGTCGGTCGCGTGCCCGTGTCTATCCCTCGACCCCGGTGCCCCAGGCAATCGCGTTCTTAATCAACTGCTCGTAGGGCTCGGTCTCCCAGGGGCCGCGGAAGTGCGGCGGCACAACACCGTCGGGGGAGATCGACTCGTGGACGGGGGGCTGGCGGCCCGTCAGCGTCAGCGGCGTGTGGCAATGGCCGGGCGCGATGTAGGCGATTTCGCCCTCGCCAACGGTGCGCGCGTAACCGAGCGCGTGCGACTTACCGTCGGGCAAGAGTGACAGGTCGCGGCCGTAGAGCTCGTCGACGATCGCCGGGGCTTCAATATCGGTTGTGGTGAGCAGGATCTGCGTATCGGGATGGATCACTTCGATCATGTAGGGCTCGTCCTTGACGAAGAACGAGTCGGGCAGGTTGTACGTCAGCGGATGGTTGTGATCGGCCACGGTGACGTTCATCTCGCGGATCGGCGGATGGGTCATGAAGTAGCCGCCCAGCGTCTCGTGGTACGGCAGCTTGGCCATGCGGCGGCGGCCGTCTGCGCGATCGCTGGTCCGCTCTGGCATGCCGCCGGTGCTGCCGTGCAGGGCGAGCCAGCGGCCCCCGTCGTCGAGCCAGTCCAGGATCACGCCGGACTCGTGCTCGTCGGCGAACGGGCCCGCGACGTAGCAGACCAGCAGCTGACAGTCGGCGATCCACTTGTGGCAGTCGGTGAAGTCGCCGCTTACGGTGGCGTGCACGTTCGCGTTGGACTGCAACGCCTGGAGGATGCGCAGGCGCGCATAGTCCATGTCGTGTCCGGCGTGCTTGCCCGGCGGGAACCCTCCGGCGACGACGTGCACCCGAATTGGCTGGGACATGTGAGGCTCCGTTCAGCGGTGATCTGCCCGTTAAAACTACAGCCTTTGGGGCGAGCTGACCACGACCGGCTGGGCCGTCCGCGTGAAAAGGTGTGCTGGTGGGCCGGGCTGGATTCGAACCAGCGACCGAGCGGTTATGAGCCGCCTGCTCTGACCCCTGAGCTACCGGCCCCTGCCTGCCCGCGATTCTAACCGCGCGGCCCCGCCGGCGTGTCCGGCCTGGCGCCGGAACGTCCCTGCACCTTGGCGGAGCCAGACAATGAAGCTCGACGCGCTGCCCGAGTTGGCCAGGCGACCGCTGAGCGCCTGGCTGGTGCTCATCGCGCTCGCCGTGGCTGTGAATCTGATTCTGACCCCGGTCTACCACGACGCAGCGCCCGACTACCCGGCCTGGGAGATCGTGAACTGGTTCATGGCCGTCGGCACCTTCCTGGTCCTCCTGGTCAGCGTGATGCGTCGCCACGCGCTGGGCGGCCGGAAGGATGACGCGCTGGCCTCAGTGCGGGCCTCGGCAGTGTTCTACAGGGCGATCGTGCTCACGATGTTGTTTTTCTGGGGGTGGTTCTGGACGCTCAACCCCGAGAGCGAGACAGGCCTCGCCGTCACCTCGCACTTGATCCACTTCCCCGCAGTCGATTCGCTCTTCGTCGTCCTGGCCCTCTCCAGCGGCCGCCACCTCTGGAACGGCGGCGAGTAACTGGGGGCAGGGCCTGGTCGCGCAGCGACGGCCGGGCTGATCCGGGATAGCTCGCGTAACCTCGACGAATGATCACGCTCCGAGCCGTCGCCCTCATCGCGATCGCCGCGCTTGCGACGCTTGCTTGCGCGCCCGCGCCGACGCCTGAGCCGCAGCTGGACCCTGGCGCCCCCGACCTCTCGGCATTCCTCGACCTCGCCGACGAGCTGGAAGCGGTCTCGTTTGGCTGGACCTCCATGACGATGGTCACCGGCGATGCGGAGATTGAGCTCGGCGTCTTCATCGCCGACACCCCCGCGCGCCGAAGTCGCGGCTTGATGTACGCCACCGGGCTGCCGCCCGCCAACGCGATGCTCTTCGTGTTCGAGGACCCACCCGTGCACTCGGGCTTCTGGAACGACAACGTGCCGATCGACCTGCACGTCGCATTCCTCGACGCCGAGGGGCGAATCATGGAGATCCTCACGCTCGAGGCCCGGTCACGGGAGATCAGGCAGCCGCAGCAGCCGTACTCCTACGCCCTCGAGGTCCCCGCCGGACGCTTCGGCGAACTCGGCATCGGGCTGGGCGACCGACTGATCGTCACACTCGAAACCGCGCAACAAAACTGACCCACGGAGCACTTTGCCCGTGCTAACCTGCCAGCAATTCGCACCTGTGCGCCGCTCGCGGCGGCGCCCTCAAGGAATGGACAGCCAGATGAAGCGCATCGTTGGCATCGGAGCAGTCCTGGCTCTCCTCGCGGCCGTCGCCCGCGTCGTCATGGGACGCCGACGCGACGCCGAAGACGAGGCCTAGCCACCGCCGACCGGGCTCCGTCCCGGTTCCGACCTCTCCCCGACGCGGTGAGCGGCTCGCGACACGCGGGTCGCGCCGGGCTGCTCGCGGCCTGACCGTACGACCGGTCGCCGGACCAGCTGCGACATGAGCCGCGACCTCTATCTGGCCCTGGACTCGGGTACGTCGAGCGTTCGCGCCCTCGCCTTCGACGCTCACGGCCGGCTGCACGGCGTGGCGCAACGTCTGCTCGAGACGCGTCATCCCGAACCGGGTTGGGCCGAGCAGGACGCTGAGCAGCTCTGGTCGTCGCAGCTGCTCGCGGCGCGCGAAGTGGTCGCGACGGTCGGCGGTGCAGCACGCATCCGCGCGATTGCGATCGCCAATCAGCGCGAGACATCGGTCATCTGGAATCGACACAGCCTGGCCCCGATCGCACCCGCGATCGTGTGGCACTGCCGTCGCACGGCAACGTCCGCTGCGGCGCTCGGCCGGGCGCACGGCGAGCAGATCCGCCGCCGCACCGGGCTCACGCCCGACGCCTACTTCTCGGGGCCAAAGCTGGCCTGGATGCTCGATCACGCGTCCGGCGCACGCGACCTCGCGTCGCGCGGCGACCTCGTGGCCGGGACCGTCGATTCGTGGCTGATCGCTCGGCTGACCAACGGCCTGGGCCACCTGACCGATCGCACCAACGCCTCGCGCACGCTGATCTACAACCTGGTGACCGACACCTGGGACGCCGATCTCGCTGCGTGGAGCCGCGCGCCGCTCGCGATGCTCCCGGAGGTTCGCCCCAGCGCCGGCGAATTCGCCACCACCGCAGCCGAGCATCTCGGCGAGCCGCTGCCGATCCTCGCGGTCGCGGGCGACCAGCAGGCCGCGCTGTTCGGCCAGCACTGTGACGCGCCGGGGCCCGCCAAGGCGACCTATGGGACGGGCGCGTTCGTGCTCACGCGAGCGATCGTCGGCCAGACGCCGCCCGCGGGCCTGCTGCTGACGGCGGCGGCGGACTCACCCGCGGCGCTCGCGCTCGAGGGCGGCGTCTTCACCGCCGGGGCGCTGATCGACTGGATGGTGTCGGAGCTGGCGCTCGCCGACGACGGCGCGGGGCTCTCGCGGCTGGCGAGCTCGGCCGCCGACAGCGGCGGAGTCGCCGTGCTGCCGGCGCTGGCCGGGATCGGCGCGCCGCACTGGGATTCGCAGCCGCGCGGGATGATCGCCGGACTCTCCACCGGGACGACCCGGGCGCAGATCGCGCGCGCCGCCCTCGAAGCGATCGCCTTCCGCGTGCGCGAGATCATCGAGGCGATGCCAACCCCGATCGACGAGCTGCGGGTCGACGGCGGCCTGGCACACAGCGACGCGCTCTTGCAGATTCAGGCGAATGCGCTCCAGCGTCCCGTGCTGCGTCCGGGCAACCTCGAAACAACCGCCTTCGGCGCCGCGCGACTGGCGATCCGCGCCGACCTCGGCGATCCGCCCACGCACGAGCCCAACTACACGCGGATCGAGCCGCGCGCCGATCTCGACGCGGCCTATCAGCGCTGGCAAACGCTGCGCGCCGCCGCAGCGCAGATCCCGACATACACTGCATCCCAGCGAGCAGGCGCATGACCCCTCAGTACGACGTGATCATCATCGGCGGCGGGATCAATGGGGCGGCGATCGCGTCTGCCGTGGGCGCGCGCGGCTACCGCACGCTCGTCCTCGAGCAGGGCGACTTCGCCTCCGGAACCACATCCGCCTCGACCAAGCTGATTCACGGCGGGCTGCGCTACCTCGAGACGGGCGACGCTGGGCTGGTCCGCGAGTCGCTGCAATCGCGCGAACGACTGCTGCGCGAGCGTCCGCACCTCGTGCAGCCGCTCGGCTTTCTGCTCCCCGTCTACCGCGGCGACCCACGCCCGGCGGCGGTGATTCGCTCCGGACTGCTGCTCTACGACCTGCTCTCACCGCGCAAGGTCACGCCCTGGCATCGCTCGTTCTCGACCCGCCAGCTGCAGCGCCGCGAGCCGTCGCTCTCCACCGACGGGCTCGACGCGGCGTACCTCTACTACGACGCCCAGGTCACGATGCCTGAGCGTCTGACACTGGAATATCTGGCCGAGGCGCGAAGCTCGGGCGCCGACCTGCGCAACTACTCAGCGGTCGACTTCATCATCGTCGACCGCGGGCGCGCGCGCGGCGTCGACTTCCACGACGTACTGACCGGGCGACGCTCCTCGGCCGCCGCGCGGCTGGTGGTCAACGCCGCCGGACCGTGGGTCGACGCGGTGCTCGAGGCGACCGGCAAGACGCTCGAGCGACGGGTTGGGGGCACGCGCGGATCGCATCTGGTGCTCAACCTGGAGCGTCGCGGACCGCGCGACGCGGTGCTGCTCTCGGCTCGCTCCGATGGGCGCCCGGTCTTCGTCGTGCCCTGGCTCGAGCACCACATCATCGGCACCACGGATGTGCATGATCCCGGCGACCCGACGAACACCCGCACGCATTCCTGGGAGATCGATTACCTGATCGCCGAGGCGTCGCGAGCGCTCCCGGGCATCGGCATCGAGCGGCGCAACGTGCTCTACGCATACTCAGGGATTCGCCCGCTGCCGCTCGTCTCGGGCCGCGCCTCGGAGTCTGCGATTACGCGTCGCTCGTTCGTGATCGATCATCAGGCTGAGGGCGTGGGCCGGCTGGTCTCGATCGTCGGCGGCAAGCTCACCACAGCGCGCAACCTCGCCGATCACGTCGCCCAGCATGTCGGGGCGACGATCGGAAGCCCCCGCGCCCGCGGCATCCGGGCATTGCCGGCTGCCCCGCAGGCGCGCACCACCTTCCTGCCCGCGCACACCCAGGAGCACCTGCGCGCAACCTACGGTCCGCGCGCTCCCGAGGTGGCGGCGTATACGGCAACTGACCCCGAGCTGGCCCAACCACTCTCGCCGCACCACACCGACATCGGCGCGCAGGTCGCGTTCGCCGTCGATCACGAAGGCGCGCGAACCGTCGCCGATGTGCTGCTGCGCCGCACGGCGGTCGGCCTGACGCGTGATCTCGGGCGCGCGGCGGCGCTGCCGACCGCACACATCATGCAACCGCGGATCGGCTGGTCGGACGATCAGACCCGCCAGGCCGGTCGCGACTATCTCGTCGAACTGCATCGGCGCTTCACCATCTTCGACCCGCAGACAGGCGCGCCCGCCCCCGAGCCCGCCGTCGCCCCGCGTGATCCCGCGCGCCGCTACGCGTTTTAGGAATCCTCTGAACAAGTCGGATCCCCTCTCCCCCCGCGACGCGGGGGGAGATGCCGAAGGCAGAAGGGGGCGACCCGTTGCGGAGCGGGGGACACCGGTCGTGTCAGGCGTGTCGCGCGTCGGGCCGCCAGCGTTGGAGCCGAAGGGCATTGGTCAGGACGCTGAGGCTGGAGAGCATCATCGCGCATGCCGCCACGATCGGCTCAAACGTGCCTTGCTCGCCGAACATCCACTCGAGGCCGCCTGGCACTCCGCCGACGGCGCTGAAGATCGGCCAGCCGATCCCCGCCGCCAGCGGGATCAGCAGGATGTTGTAGCCGAACGCGAAGCCCAGATTCTGGCCGATCGTCCGCCGCGTCGCGCGCGCCAGCGCAAGCGCCGCCGCCACGATCCGCGGGTCGTCGCGCATCAGCGTCGCGTCGGCTGCATCGACGGCGATGTCAGCGCCGCTGCGGAGCGCCATGCCGAGATCGGCCTGAGCGAGCGCCGGCGCATCGTTGACGCCGTCTCCCACCATCGCCACGACCTCACCCTCGGCCTGAAGACCCGCCACGATCCCGGCCTTCTCCTCGGGCAGCGCCTCCGAAACGATCTCGCTGACGCCGACCTGGTCACCGACCGACCGCGCGACCGCGTCGGAGTCGCCCGTGACGAGCAACACGCGCAGGCCCGCGCGGCGCAGCTGCGAGACGGCTTCCGCCGCGCCCGACTTCAGCTCATCCGCCGTCCAAATCACACCGGCCAACGTCCCGTCGACGGCGACCAACACGCCGGTCGCCGCCTCGCCCTCACCCGCCGGCTGGTCCGCTTCAATGCCGAGCTCGCGCATCAGGCGGTGGTTGCCGACCGCGACCTCGCGCGCGCCGACGCGGCCCACTGCCCCACGGCCGGGCATCGCACGAAACTCCTCGATCCGCGCGATCTCCACGCCGAGTTCGCGAGCGTGATCGAGCACGGCGGCCGCCAAGGGATGTTCCGAGGCCGCCTCGACAGCGGCAGCCAGCGCGAGCAGTTCGGACTCGTTCCCGCCGTGCGCCTCAACCGAGACGACGCGGTGACGGCCCGTGGTCAGCGTCCCCGTCTTGTCGAAGACCACCACGCTCACCCGTGCGGCTCGCTCAAGCGCCTCGGCGTCGCGGAAGAGCACGCCCGTCGACGCCGCGCGTCCTGCGCCCGCGGCGATCGCCGCGGGCGTGGCGAGTCCGAGTGCGCAGGGGCAGGCGACGACGAGCACCGCCACTCCCGTCAGCAACCCGAGCGTCCAGGCGGGCTCGGGGCCGAGCGCCGCCCACAGCGCGAAGGCGAGAACCGCCACCGTGATCACTGCTGGGACGAACACCGACGCGATCCGGTCCGCAAGCCGCTGGATCGGCGCCTTCGATGCCTGGGCCCGCTCGACCGCCGCCGCGACCCGCGCGAGCGCCGTGCCGGCGCCGACCTGGCGCGCCTCGTAGCGCAGCAGCCCGTCGCGATTGATCGCGCCCGCGAACACCAGGTCGCCGACATCCTTCGTGACCACCGCGCTCTCACCGGTCAGGAGCGCTTCGTCGACCGACGAGACACCGGCGACGACCACTCCATCGACAGCGAATAGTTCGCCCGGCCGCACCACGAGTTCGTCGCCGACGATCACGTCGTCGACATCGAGCTCCAGTTCATCTCCAGCGCGAATGACTCGAGCCGTCGGTGGTCGCAGGCCAAGCAGGTTGGCGACGGCGGATGCGGTGCGCCGCTTGACGCGCGTCTCCAGCCAGCGCCCGAGGGTCACGAATCCGACGATGATCAGCGCGGTATCGAAGAACACGTCGCGCGACGCGCCGGCCGCCTCGAACGCGCCACCGGCGAACGTCGCGGCTGCGCTGTAGGCCCAGGCGGCGCTCACCCCGAGCACGATCAGGGTGTCCATGTTTGCCCCGTCGCGCAGCCGCAGGCCCTGCATCGCGATTGGCCCTGCGACCACGATCAGCGCCGGCGTGGCCACGATGAACAGCGCGATGAAGAGCACGTCGCGATCCCAGCCCAGCTCCGCCCAGCGATTGACCTGCATCGCCACGAACATGCCCCAGCCGAGCGCCAACGCGGCGCCCGCCCGCCAGGCCTGGCCGAGGTCGCCGCCCTCGGCCGATCCCCGCTCGCCGGCGCCGAGTTGGTAGCCGGCGGCCTCGATCGCGGCGGCGAACTCTTCGCGGTCCGGCGATTCGCCGTCGATTTCGAGGATCGCTCGGCCGGTCAGGAAGTCCGCGCTGGCCGCGCTGACGCCGTCGACGCGCACGAGCGCGCGCTCGACGCGGCGCACACAGGCGGCGCAATGCATCCCCTCGACGGCCAGCACCGTCTGGGCCCGGGCCTGAGTCGGTGATCTCGTGACGCTCATCGCTGCTCAAGTGTACGGACGCCGCACACCGCTGCGGGATACAATCGCGGCGACGAGCGAGCGGGATGGAGCGCGTGTGACGCGTGTGATGCTGCTGATTCCCACGGCCTCGTGGCGCGCACCCGCCTTCATGGCCGCCGCCGACCGAATGGGACTGGACGTGGTGGTCGCGTCGGATCTCGATCAGCCGCTGGCCGACATGTACCCGGGCCGCTGGCTCACAGTGCCGTATCACGATCCGCAGCGGGGAGCGCAGGCGGTCGCCCGCTATGCCGACCGCTTCCCGCTTGACGCGGTGGTCGCGGTCGATGATCCCGGCATTCATCTCGCTGCGCTGGCCAGCGAGACGCTGGACCTGCCCACCAACGGCGCGGAGGCCGTGCTCGCAACTCGTGACAAGTCGGTGCTGCGGCGGCGCCTCGCCGAAGGCGGCGTTCCCTCGCCTCGTTGGCATCTCGCTCGATTCGAGGCTGAATCGAGCGAGACAGCCCGCGTCGTCGAACAGCAGATCGGCTGGCCGGTGGTGATCAAGCCGCTCGGGCTCAACGCCAGCCGCGGCGTGATCCGCGCCAACGATCCGGCCGCGTTCGCGCTGGCGGTCGAGCGGCTGCGTCGCTTGCTCTCGGCGCCGGACGTGCGCGGCGAATGCACCGAGAGCCCCGATTCATACCTGATCGAGCAGTACATCCACGGCGACGAAGTCGCGCTCGAGGGCCTGTTGCGCGACGGTCGGCTGCACACGCTTGCGCTCTTCGATAAGCCGGATCCGCTCCACGGACCGTTCTTCGAGGAGACAATTTATGTTACGCCCTCGCGTCATTCCGAGGCGAAACAGGGCCTGATCGCCGAGACGACGCAGCGCTCGGCGGACGCCCTCGGCCTGCGCGACGGCCCGCTGCACGCCGAGCTACGGCTCAACGACGACGGCGCCTGGCCCGTCGACGTGGCGGCGCGCACGATCGGCGGCCTCTGCGCCCGCACGCTCAACTTCGGCGCCGGCATGTCGCTCGAGGAGATCGTGCTGCGGCACGCGGTCGGCGCGCCGCTGGAGTCGCTCAACCGCGAGACGCGCGCCGCGGGCGTGATGATGATTCCGGTCCCGCGCCGTGGCAAGTTGCGGGCGGTTCACGGTCTCGACGAAGCGCGCACCGTGCCGCACATCGACAGCATCGAGATCGAGGCGCGCATCGGCGACCGCCTGGTCCCGCTCCCGGAGAGCTCGAACTACCCCGGCTTCATCTTCGCCCGCGCCGACACCCCCGCCGAGGTCGAGCAAGCCCTCCGCGACGCCCACGCCCGCCTGCAGTTCGACATCTCCTGAGTCGACTGCCGATGCACCTGCGAGACCATCTTCGACTTCCGCTCGCCCACACGCCCGGCGGTCCGGATGCACATCAATCCGCTGTTCCCTCCGAGCTGCCGGAAGGATGGGCCGAGGCCCTCGATCTCGACACACGGGAGCACCTGTTCGCCGAGAGCCGTGCACGCCGCGATGACCTCTTCGAATCCGCGGCGCGACAACAGCAAAAGATCAACTTCGTGATCGCCGCAGCAACGTTTGCGATTGGATCGACCGGACTGCTCGAGCGCTGGGCGTTCGACTTCACCGGCAGCCTATTCAGGAGCAGCCTGTCGCTCACGGCGCTGGTCGCCTGGGGCCTCGTGCTGGTGATGTGGATCGGAGCCCTGAGCCTTCGCGAGCGCTCCCTGGGCGTCAATCCACACTGGCTGGCGATCCGTGCTCTCGACGGCGCTCCGAGCACATCACTCGAAGCTGCGGCGGTCGAAGTCCAGACGCGCGCGGTTGCTCGGCTAATCGTTGGCAGTCGGTCAACCGAACGGCTCGTCACGTGGGCGATTCGACTGCTCGTAGTCGGAGTGGTCGTGCTCGTCGCAGCCGAGGCGCTTCGCTCCGCCTTCGGGAACGTCTAACCGTTCTCTTTGACGATAATTTCGCGCGGCACGCGCGGCGCGACCGGCGGAGGCGGGCGCGGTGACGGCCTGAGTGGGGCCGGGCTCGGACCACGCCGATCGTCATTCCACGGGGATGGTTCTTGCTCGGGCATGACCCGATTCTATCAGATCACCGTCTTCCCACGCTGCGGCGCCGGGCGGACGATCATCGCCTCTGCCCGCCCGCGCTGCGCGCGGGCGAACCAATCCGGCACCGCCGCAACGCGCGGAGTCTACCCTGCGACCGACCATTTTCCCCAAGGGAGTTCGCCATGACCGCAGGCACGACGCGCCGCACCGGCTGGGTCCACCACGAGGCCTACATGTGGCACGACCCCGGCCGCATGCGCGCATTCGATCCCTCGATGCGGCGCTGGCTGCAGGCCTGGGAGCACTACGAGAACCCCGAGACCAAGCGCCGGCTCAACAACCTGCTGGAGTATGTGGGCTTCAGCGAGGAGCTGGTCCCGCTGAAGCCGAGCGCGGCCAACTTCGAGCAGGTCACCCGCTTCCACACGCCCGCGTATTTCGAGAAGATCCGCGAGCTGAGCGAGGCCGATGGCGGCGAGGCCGGCGAGGGCGCCACCTTCAGCCACGGCGGCTTCGAGATCGCCCTGCTCGCCGCCGGCGGCACGATTACCGCGGTCGACGCGGTGCTCGACCGCGAGATCGACAACGCCTACGCGCTCGTGCGACCGCCCGGGCACCACGCCGAGCGCGACCGCGGGCGTGGCTTCTGCATCTCTGGCAACGTCGCGATCGCCGGGATGCACGCGCTCGCCGATCGCGGTCTCGCCCGCATCGCGACGCTGGACTGGGACGTGCACCACGGCAACGGTACCCAGCAGGCGTTCTACGACCGCAACGACGCGCTGACGATATCGATCCACCAGGACCAGTGGTATCCGCGCGACTCAGGCGCGATGCAGGAGACCGGTGAGGATGACGGCGACGGCTACAACATCAACATCCCGCTGCCGCCGGGTTCGGGACACGGCGCGTATGTCGCGACGATCGAGCAGGTCGTCATGCCGGCGCTGCGCGCGTTCAAGCCCGACCTGATCCTCGTACCCTCGGGGTTCGACGGCGGCATGTACGACCCGCTGGGCCGGATGATGGCGTACAGCGAGACGTTCCGCGAGATGACGGGGCTGCTGTTGCAGGCGGCCGACGAGCTCTGCGAGGGGCGACTCGTGCTCTCGCACGAGGGCGGCTACTCGCCGACCTATGTGCCGTTCTGCGGACTCGCGGTGGTCGAGCAGCTGAGCGGCAAGACCTCCGGCGCGGCCGACCCGATGGGCGACAACGCGGCCGGCGCCGGTGGTCAGGATCTGCAGCCGCACCAGCAGGCGCGAATCTCCGAGGCAGCGACGATGGTCGACCGCCTGCGATCGCTGGAGGGCCTGAGCTAGGAAAGCTCTGAATAACCCTCCCCCCGCTTTGCGGGGGGAGATGTCACGGAGTGACAGAGGGGGGCCGGCACCGCACCAGCAGATGTGAATTCCCACCGCGATGCTCGCGCCAAGCATTCCCCCTCTGCCTTCGGAGACGTTTGCGTAATCTTCGTCGGAGACCCTGTAGGGGCGACCCTTGTGGTCGCCCTCCCCGTCACGTTTCGATCTCCCAGATAGCCGGCAGACAGGGCGACCACAAGGGTCGCCCCTACAGATTCCTCGGTAGAGCGAAATTCGATATACGCAAAGGTCTCCCGAGGGGGGAGCTGTCGCGCAGCGACTGAGGGGGAGGTTCCCGAGACCGTCAGCTTGGAGGGCGCCAAGCACTCCCCCTCTGCCTTCGGCAGCTCCCCCTCGGGCGGAGCAGTTAGATCAGACTGTTCGAGCGCAGCGGCGCGACTCGACATGCCTCGGACCAGGATGGGTGGGACGGCCGTCGCCCCGGTTAGTCCCGGTCAGGGTTGGTCAGGAATGGTCAGCCTCGGTTGGCTTCTCGCGGCAGATCGAAGGCTGCGCGGATGATCGGCGGAGTCAGAGCGAGGCGAACTGCCCCGTGGTCGGTTCCGCTCAACAGAACCAGGCCTCGGTCAGGCCGGGAACGTGCTGCGGGCCGGGCGGCGCGTCGGGCCAGAGCGCGGCGTTCAGCCGCTCGCAAGCGATCTGCTTGACGGCGGCGAAGACCTGCGCGCTCGTCGCGCCCTCGGCCCGTTCGACGAGCGCCGCGATCTCCGCTTGCAGCGCGTCCATGCGCGGATCGGGGTGCCGCCAGTGCCAGATCAGGCCGTCGTCGTCGAACTCTCGCAGCCAGCCGGCCGCGCGAATCGGCGCGACCAGCGGCGAAGCGAGCGGGACCAGCAGTCGCAGGCCGAGTTGCACGGGCGGGACCGCAGCGATCATCGCGTGCTGCTCGATGAAGCGAAGCAGCGCGAGGTAGTCGTCGCCTGCCGTCCATGGAGTGAAGGGCAGCCATGTGGGTCGCAGCGCGATTCCCGCGTCAGCGACGAGGCCGAGCGCCGTGCCGACGTCGGCCGTGGTGTGGCCCTTGTCGAGCACGGTCAGCAGCTGGTCATCAACGGATTCGAACGCAGAAGTGATGAAGCTGACGCCGAGTTCGGCCAGCGTGGGCAGCAGTTCGCGGTGATCGAGCAGGTGCTCGACCTTGATCGTTACGTCGAATGTCAGCTCCGTGTGGTGTCGGCGCGCTGCTTCGAGCAGTTCCAGCCCGTATCCGGGCGCGTTGAAGAAATCGGGATCGCCGAAGGTGATGTGGCGGGCGCCCATCGCGGCCTGTTGGTCGATGTCGCCGAGCACCGATTCGGAGCCGTTGAGCCGCAGCCGGCCGGCGTAGACGGGCGTGAGCGGACAGTGGGTGCAGCGATGGGCGCAGCCGCGCGAGGCCTCGGCGTAGCCGGACAACTCGAACTCGCCCTCGCGGCCGTGGTAACGCGCGTAGGCGTCAAGCGCGGGTAGGCCGGAGCGATCGGGGACGGCCCGCGGATCACGATCGAACGCGATTCCCGCGGGAGCGTCGCCGCGCGCCAGCGCCAACAGCTGGCCGTCTGTGTCGCCGGTCAGGGTGCGTCCGGGAATGCCCATCGCGCCGAGTCCGTAGAGCACGACCTTGTCGCCGAGGCCGCGCTGCTGGAGTTGCCGCGAGAGCGCCAGCCCCAGTCGTGCGGCGGTATGCATCGGGGTCGAGACGGCGATCAGGTCGGCCCACTCGTAGCCGGATTCGTCGCCCGGTTCGACGGATAGGTCGAGCGTTCGCACATCGTGGCCGTCGGCGCGGAGCAGCGCCGCAGGCGCCGCCAGGCCGAGCGGCTGATGCCCTTGTTCGTAGGTGCTGATCAGGAGAACGCGGGTCACGTGGCCAGAGTAGCCGGATGGCAGGGACCCGCTGAGTCGCGGCGGGACAGCTCTCCCGAGGTCGCGACGAGCGTTACTTCTTGGAGGGCTGGTAGTAGGGGTTGTCGCCGGAGGCGTGATCGGTGACGTCGACCAGCTCTTCGATCTCGGGGATCTGCTCCTTGACCGCGACCTCGACGCCCTGCTTGAGGGTGACGCTGGCCATGCCGCAGCCCTGGCAGCCGCCGCCCATCTCGATGTAGGCGCGATTGCCCTGCACATCGAGCAGCTGCACGTAGCCGCCGTGCGCCGCGATCTGCGGGTTGATCTGCTCGTCGAAGATGCGCTGGATCTGCAGCGCGAGCGGGTCGCTCCAGACCGGATTGGGATTGTCGAACTCGAGGCCGGAGACGTTGGGACCCTTGAACTGATAGTTGACCGCGGTGCCGCGCAGGTCCTCGAGTCGGTCGCCTTCGACGAAGAGACGGAAGTCGGGGTAGTCGGCCACGGCGTCGCCCGCCGGCTCCATGCCCTTCTCGACGATCGTCAGCACGTGTTCGAAGCCGTCCGAGCTGCGGCCGATGATCTTCAGGCGCAGACCCGCCACCTCCTCGGGATAACCCTCAAGGACCTCAATCAGCTTGCTCCGAGCTGCCTCGCTGAAGCGAATGCCCGGCTCGCCTGTCTCAACACTGCTCGTCATCCCGTCCTCCTTCGACCGTTCGGCGCGCCTAGCATACTCCAGTCACGCAACACTCTGGAGTTCAATCATGCCCTCGAACAATGTGATCGTCGAGAAAGATGTCCGCGTGCCGATGCGCGACGGCGCCATCCTGCGCGGCGATGTCTACCGCCCGGTTGACAGCCTCGAAGCGGGCGCCGCCGTGCCCGGCGTCGTGACGCGCACGCCCTACGACAAAGAGGTGTCGGGGGCCGGCCTCGTGGCGGTGATGCCCAACGCGCTGAAGATGGCCGAGCGCGGCTACGCGGTCCTCGTCTGCGACACTCGCGGCCGCTACGCCTCCCAGGGCGACTTCAACCCCTTCCATCAGGAGGGCCCCGACGGCTACGACACCATCGAGTGGCTCGCAGCGCAGCCCTGGTGCAACGGGACCACCGCGATCTACGGGCCGTCCTACGTCGGCGCGACGACGATGCTGGCCGCGCGCGAGGCGCCGCCTTCGCTGCGCTGCGCGATTCCGATCATCACCGCCGACGACTACTACGACGGCTGGACGTATCAAGGCGGGGCGTTTCAGCTGGGCTTCGTGGGGCTGTGGGGCGCCGGACTGGCAGCGACGGGCTATCTGCAGCATGAGCACGAGCATCCGCCGGATGCGATGCCGGCGCTACAGGACGGACTATTGGGCGACTCGTTCCGCTACCTCGGCAACCGCCCGCTGACGGAGCTGCCGGGCCTCTCGGCCCCCGGGGTCGCCGACTGGTGGGCCGATTGGACCGGCCACGACACGCGCGACGGCTTCTGGGAGAGCGTGCGGCACTCGGCGGACTACTCGCGCTTCACCGTGCCGATGCTGCATATCGGCGGCTGGTTCGACATCTTCGGGATCGGCACGGTCCGAAACTTCCAGGGGCTCACGGCGGCGGGTGTGGGGCCGCAGCACATGATTATCGGTCCGTGGGCGCACACCAACTACGACCGCTGGCTGGGCGAGCTGGACTTCGGCGCGACCGGCGCGGCGGCGGCAGCCAACGTGGTCGGCGACATCAATCGCTTCCTCGACCAGCACCTCAAGGGCCGCGAACCGGAGCTGCCCGAGGTGCGCTGGTTCCTGATGGGCGCCAACGAGTGGCGCAGCTCAGCGTCATGGCCCCCGGCCGAGGCCGAGGCTCGCAGCTTCTACCTCGGCTCAAACGGCGGTGGCACGCTGCACTACGGCGACGGGCGGCTGGATGATGAGTGCCCGGCCGAGGATGACCGCTGGGACAGCTACCTCTACATCGCTCATAAGCCGGTCATCACCAACGGCGGCTCGATCCTCCAGATCGGAGTTGGCATGCCCGGCCCGCGCGACCAGTCGCGAGCCGAAAGCCGCGACGATGTGCTCTGCTACAGCACTGAGCCGCTGCAGCGCCCACTCGATGTCGCCGGCCCGGTCAGCGTTGACCTCTTCGTCTCCTCGGACCGGCCCGACACCGACTTCACAGCCAAGCTGGTCGATGTACACCCCGACGGGAAACCGATCTCGCTGACGGACGGGATCATCCGCGCACGCTTCCGCGAGGGCTTCGACCTCGAGGTGCTGCTGGAGCCGGGCAAGGTCGCGGAGGTGACGATCGACCTGGCGTCGATTGCGCACCGATTCGATGCGGGCCATCGGATCCGGCTGGAGGTATCGAGCAGCAACTACCCGCGCTTCATGCCGAACCCGAACACGGGGGCGCCGGCCAACACGTCGACGGAGGCGCAGCCGGCGATCAACAACATCCACCGCGGCGGGGCGACGCCCTCAGCGCTGCACCTGCACGTGCTACCGGAGGCCTGAAGCGGCGCTCAATCCGACAGTCGCAGCGCTCGATCAGTCCGATCCCATTGCTCCCCCTGAGGAGACCTGCGCGTAAGTCGTGTTGGTGCTGGTTTGACGGGGAGCGGCCCGTTGTCGGGGGCGTGATTGTGGTGTGGCTCGGTTGGATCGTCGGGCAGCGCGCGGAGCGGGGTGCGGTGTGCGCCGGCGGTGGGCTCGAGCGGCGCGTTCGGGGCGGCGTGGGCTGAGTCAGCGGCTGTTCAGGCGAGCGCGCGGCTGAGCAGCGTATCGGCGCGTCGGAGGTTGTAGGCCATGCACTTGAAGAGCAGTTCGAGCGTGTTGCGTTCGAGTCCGAGATAGCGCACGCGGCGGTAGCCGTAGTGCTGCTTGAGGGTGGCGAAGACGCGTTCCACGGCTGCGCGGCGGCGTTCGATCAGCTCGTTGCGGCGCCGCTGCCAATGCGGCAGCTGGGGCAAGTACTTGTGTCGGCGGTGTTTGATCCGGTCCTTGACCCCGGCCGCGCGCAGGCGCCGGCGACGCGCTTTGTCCTCGTAGGCGCGGTCGGCGTAGACGGCCTGCTCGTCGCCCACGATCAAGCCGTCCGCCACTTCGGTCTCGTTCACGTGGGCCGGCTGCAGCTCGGCCCGGCGGACCAGGCCCGAACCCTGGTCGACGCCGAGATGGCCCTGATAGCCGAAGTACGAGCGCCCGCCCTTGCGCGTCCAGCTGGCGTCCCGGTCGCGCTCGCTGCGCGCGCCCGCGCCCGCACCGTGCGCGGGCCGGCGGACCTGCGCCTCGACCAGCGTGGCGTCCAGCAGCGTGCCCTGCTTGAGCACCAGCGCCTGCGCCTCCAACTGACCGTTGAGCTCGTCGAACAGCGGCCGGGCCAAGCCGCGCCGCACCAGCTGGAGGCGGAAGCGGCTCACCGTCGAGCGGTCCGGCGCGTCCGCGTCCAGACCGAGCCCGACGAAGCGGCGGAATGAGACCCGGTCCCAGAGCGCCGCTTCCAACTGCTCGTCCGACAGCGCGTACCACTCGCGCAGCAGCAACGCCTTGACCATCAGCAACGGCGGATAGGCCGGCCGGCCGCGCGGCGCGTCGTAGACCACCGAGACGATCGCGGCCAACGGCGCCCAGTCGACCAGCGCCGTAATCCGCTCCAGCTGAGCGTTGCGGCCCAAGCGCTGCGGCGCCAGCGCCTCAATGAACGTCTCGCCGCCGGACTCGCGATGCATGGCCTGCCTCCTACCTGATGCATTCGTTCCCCGCCATGATCGCCGATCCCCGATTTACGCGCAGGTCTCCTGAGGGGGAGCTGTCGCGCAGCGACTGAGGGGGAGGCGCCCAACGCCTCCAACCCTAGGCGGCGCAAGGTCTCCCCCTCTGCCTTCGGCAGCTCCCCCTCAGGAGACCTTTGCGTGATCCTCGTCCGAGACCCTGTAGGGGCGACCCTTGTGGTCACCCTCCCCGTCACGTTTCGATCTCCCAGATAGCCGGCAGACAGGGCGACCACAAGGGTCGCCCCTACAGATTCCTCGGTAGAGCAAAATTGGACATGCGCAAAGGTCTCCTCAGGGGGAGCTATTCCGGAGAGAGCGCCGCCGGAGCGCAGCGTGACTGGCTGTCTCCCTCGGTGATTCGCAGCGTCCGCTAGGGCAACGGCGACCACTCGGTGGGATTGAGGATGCGGTTTTCGATGTGGTGGACGAGCGGACCATCGGCCTCGGAGGCCGCGCGGGCGGCCTGCCAGTCCGGGTCGGCGCCGAACTCGGCCCAGGCGCGCTCGCGCTGCCCGTGGTCCTCGAACGAGACCATGTACCAGAGCTCGTCGCTGCGCCCGCCGACGGCGTTCAGCCAATAGCCGACGTTGGTGATGCCGTGCTTCTCGAAGAGCCCCATCGTGTGGTCCCGGAAGCGCTTCATCAAATGGCCCATCTTGCCCGGGTGCGCCGTGTAAATCCGCAGCTCGTAGATCATCTCGTGCCTCTTTCGTTGTGCGCTCAGGATATGTGACGCAGCCGCGCGATGAGCACCGGTGGAATCTCGGGCAGCTCCGACCAACGGAGTCGACCGTCCGCAGTGTCGCCGCGGTCGTCCAGCGGCGGCTCGCGCAGGCCGTCCAAGGCCCAGCCGCACTCGAACGCGGCCCCCAGCAGCGCCTCCAGTGGGCGCTGGAAAGAGGGCTGCAACACCGGCTGCCCCACCACCGCAACGCCATCCTCACGCCGGGCGCTGAGATAGCGCGAGATGCGCACGCCCCGGACCGTCCGAAAACTGCCGTCGGGCCGTTCGTAGCGCTCGATGAACAGCGCGGTCTCGGCGCCCTGATTGAACGCCGGATGCAGCACCGAGAACACAAACGGCGCGCCCCGCGCAAGCAGCCGCGGCAGCGTCCGGAACAGCGGTCCCAGCTCCGCGATGTCCATCAGCGCCATGTTGCAGACCGCCGCGCCGAATGGCGCGCCCGCAATGTCGGCGAGTTGCCTGGCGGCGGTCACGTCGACCTGCCGCCAGTCGATCGGCGTCGCGAGTCCGATCGACCGCTCGCGGGCGAGCGCGAGCATCTCCGCGGAAGCATCCGTGGCCGTGACCGCAACGCCCCGTCGTGCCAGCGTTCGCGCGAAATTCCCATTGCCGCAAGCGATTTCGAGTACTCGTTCCGGGAGTGGTTCGAGTAGTTCGAGCGTCGGCGGAAAGATCAGCTCGCGCTGCCAGAAGTTGCCCTCATCACCCTGCGCGGCGTCCCAGAACTCAGCGTTGGTCCGCCACGCATCAATCGATGCCGCATTCGAATCGGGAAACTCGCCGGCGTCGGGCATCAATGCGCCTCCGTTCCACACCGCGTCGCGCACGCCAATAGGCTCACGCTACGTGCAAGCCGTGGAAGGGACCAACGATGTCCGCACCTCTGCCAGTGATTATTCAGGGCCTCGGCCCGATCGGACTGCGCCTCGCCGCGGCTGCGGCGACCGATCCGTTTCTGGAATTGGTCGGCGCAGTCGAGATTCGGTCGGAGCTGGTGGATCAGCCGCTGGCATCGTTCGCACCGGGCGTGCACCCCGACTTAGTGATCCGCCAGTCGGTCGCGCAGGCACGGGTTGACGCGCTGGCTGAGGGCGGGATTCTGCTGCACTGCACCGGCTCCTACCTCGAGCAGGTCAGCCCGCAGATCGAGGAGGCGCTTCGACAGGACCTGCACGTGGTCTCGACCTGTGAAGAACTGGCTTTCGCGCAGCACAGCCATCCGGAGATCGCGGCGGGGCTCGACCTGTTGGCCCGCCGAGCCGATCGCACGGTGGTCGGCGCGGGGGTCAACCCCGGGTTCCTGATGGACGCGCTGCCGGCGTCGCTGTCGTCGATCTCACACAGCATTCGGCGCGTGCGGGTTGAGCGCGTGCAGAATCCCCGGCGGCGGCGCGAGCCGTTTCAGCAGAAGGTCGGGCTCGATTTCACCCGGCAGCAGTGGGAGGCGCGGCGTGACGCGGGCGGCTTCGGCCATGTTGGGCTGCATGAAAGTGCGCGGCTGCTGGCCTACGCGCTGGGCTGGAAGCTGATCGACTGGCAGCACGCGATGGAGCCGATCCAGCCCGACGCGGACGGCTTGGTGCAGGGCACGCTGGAGACGCTGCGCGGGGCGAGCTATGACGGCCACGTCGTGGAGCTGCACTTCGAGGCGAACGGGGCGACGCCCGAGGAGTACGACCAGATTGAGGTCGACGGCACGCCGCCGCTGAAGCTGCGCTTCGAGGGCGGGGTGTTCGGCGATGATGCGACGATCGCGTCGGTGCTGCGTGCCGCGCGGGTGATCCCAAACACCCGCCGCGGCCTGGCGACCGTTCTGGACCTGCCGCTGCGCTAGGAAACCTCTGATCAACTCTCCCCCCGCTGACCACATTGAGTGGTCAGCGGAATCCGGATCTCATCTCGCCCCCGCTGACCACATTGAGTGGTCAGCGGAATCCGGATCCCCTCTCCCGCCGCTTTGAGCCTGTCTCAGAACCCTCTCTCCCGTCACTCCCGCGCCCGCTCCCGTCATTCCCGCGCGTCCTCCTCATTGGTGCCGTGAGTCCTCCTCCGTGGTGCGGCGCGTGCTCTCGCGTCATTCCGTGCGTCCTCCTCCGTCATTCCCGCGCCCTCCTCCGTCATTCCTGCGCAGGCAGGAATCCAGGCGAGCCGACCAATGCCCATTGCCCCCCCGAACGGCCGACGGCGCTGGATCCTCGCCATCGCGGCTCGGCCCTTCCGCAAGGCCGTCAAGACCACGGAGCCGCTCGCGCATCTTGGGTGGTCGCATGGATTCCCGCCTGCGCGGGAATGACGGAAAAGGGACTTCTGAGACACCCCCGCAGAGCGGGAGGGAGAGCGGATCCGGCTTGTTCAGAGCTTTCCTAGTCGCCGAGGTAGAGCAGGTCGCCGGATTCGATCTGGAAGTCGACCGAGCCGGGCGTTGGCGTGCCCTCGCGCTCGCTGTAGATGAACCAGTAGTCGCCGCTCCAGAGCATCAACGACGCGACGCCGCGGCTGGCAAGTCCGGCGAACAGCTCAGACGCGCGACCACGGCGGGGCGAGCGCCAGTTCGCGAAGTCGCCGGCGGTCTGTTGACTGAGGGCTTCGATGCCCGGTCCCGCCGGCGGCGCGGATGTCGTGCTGATTTCGACGCCCGCGGTGACTGCGTGGGCGCGCGCGCTGATCAGCGCACGGCCGCGCCTGATCGCGAAGAAGCTCGCTTCAAAGCGACCGTCCTCGGTGACGATCCGGCTGCCTCCCTGGCCGGAGATGAGTAGGGCGTCGGCCGTGGCGGGGATGCTGTCGAAGCTCAGCTGCACGACCGTGCCGTCGGCCACGTCGGCGCCGTGTTGATCGACCACACGACCCTGCACGCGAACCCGGTCACCGGGATTGAGGCGGCCGGTCTGCTGCAGGGTGAGCGCGATCAGGGCGGGCCGCCCGCTGACGACGAAGGCGCGCTGCGCCGTGATCTCGCCGTCGCGAGCGTGGACCACATAGGCGCCGAGGTTGAGCTCCTCGAAGACCTCAAGCTCGATCCGGTCGCCGTCCTGCTCGGCCGCGAGCCGCCAGGACGGAACCGGCCGACCGGCGGCGTCGCTGACGGAGAGCTGAACGGCGGGCACGCCGACATCGCGGCCGGTCGGGTCGACGCCGCGCAGCGTCAGGGTGAGGATGTCGCGGCCGTCGCCGCTGCCGTCGTAGTAGAGCGTGGAGGTTGGCGGGTCGATCACCAGGCGCGCGACGTCGCCGCTGAACGTGACCCGAACCGGATCTGAGTTCAGCGGGCTGCCGCCCCGACGATCGATCGTGGCGACCACACTCGACTCGACGGCCTGCGAACCGGAATAGAGGCGCAGGCCATCGATCTCGGCGGTTGCCCCGCCGGCGAACCCGGCGATCGCGGCCTGTGTCATCGTGCAGGTCGAACTGCGCGGCCTGCGGCCGAACTCCTCGCAGCCGCGATATTCAAGCGTGCCTTCGGTCGCGGTGATCAGGATACCGGCGATGTCTGAGGCTTCGGCGGGACCGCCGCCCTCGCCGAGGACGCTGAGCGTGAGCTCCGTAAAGGCGCTGCCGCCGGCGCGAATCGCCGCCGGGAACGTGGTCGCGTCGTTCTCGTCGCTGGGTTCGCGGTCGCTGAGCGCCAGGCCGACGCTCTGAACGCCGCTTGTCTCGCCGACGCGGAACGTCGCGACGGCGACGTACCTGTTGGCCCCGACCTCGGCACAGAGGTCGACGTTGGCCAGACACTCGGCGGCGAGAAAGCGACCGAGGAAGCGATGCGACGATTGGGCGGCCGTGAGCCGCGCCGAAACCGTGTACGTGCCCGGCGCCGTGCCCGCAGGGATGCGGATGCGCGGCAGTGAGTGACCCTCGAACTCGCCGAGCGAGCCGATCTCGGCGAGGTCGTTCGTACTGGTGATCACGCACTCGGCGATCGCGGGGTCGGGTCCCTGGGAGGCGACGCCGCGCGGACAGGTGAGCTGCCCGCCGGTCGCGCTCGAGCCGGCGCCGACGAAGCGAAAGACGGATGAGGACTCAGCCCCCTCGAGCTGATAGCTGAGCCCGCCCGAGAGGCGCAGCCAGGACGACCCGGCGTTGATCCGGCTGTCGGTGATGCTCACCGCGTTGGTGAACGGATTGGACGCGTCGGTGGTGAGCTGCAGCGTCGGCGCGATCACGCCTTCCCAGTCATCGTCGAGGAACGACGGGTGGACGCGCAGCGTCAGCGCGACCTTGACGACGAGCGTGGAGCCGGGCTGAACGACGCCGTCGGCATCGTTGGGGAAGCTGATCTCAAGCGCGAGCGGGTCGGGGTTGGCGCCCTTCGCCGGAGTGACGGCGAAGCCGGCGACCAGGAGGGCGCAGAGCACGAGCAGGATGGCGATCGCGACGCGACGGCTTCGCTGGTGCACCGCTGCCTCCGTTGATCGAAAGGATCGCGCACCGCCGCCCCACAACGCCTCGCGACGTTACGTCCACTATGGCCCTCTCGTAAGCCCCAGCGGGACGTGCATTCGCCCGCGGATTTACGCGCGGGCAACAGAGCGGGGGGAGCTGCAGCGCGACGGGACGGCAGGGGGCGGGCGAGGGCGAGCCTGTATCATCGGCGTGCCGCGCGACCCGTGCGTTTGGAGGCGAGTATGGCGTTCGACAGCCGCGAGTTCCGTGACACGCTGGGCCGCTTCGCGACCGGCGTGACCGTGGTCACGACCGGCGATGCGCCGAACTTCGTGGGCATGACCGCGCAGTCGTTCTCATCGTTGTCGCTCGACCCGCCGCTGGTCCTCGTCTGTGTCGACAAGGGCGCCAGCGTGCTGCCGCTGCTCAAGCAGTCCGCCGCGTTCACCGTGAACGTGCTGGCCGACAGCGACATGGATTTGTCGAACTTCTTCGCCTCCAGCTCGCGACCCGCGCCGCCGCACCAGTTCGACGACACGCCGTACACGATCGGCGCGACCGGCCGGCCGCGGCTGGCGTGCGCGACGACCGTCTTCGATTGCCACGTCCACGAGGTGCTGGACGGCGGCGACCACGAGATCATCGTGGGGTTGGTGGAGGCGATTGGCCGGCAGAGTGAAGCTTCACCGATCATCTTCTTCGGCGGCGCCTACCGCTCGCTCGCGCCGACCGACTAGTGCTCGGCCGCGCCGCGGCCGAGCTTCGATGGCGGCGCGATGGCCGAAGCTGACGACCGACCGCTGCTGAGTCTCGATCCCCCGCTCTACGCGGACGACTTTCTGCCGGCGCTGTGGGTCCCGCTGACCCGCGCGGTGCGAGCGCGCCGGCGGCTGCTGACGCTCGGCGAGCGCCTGCCGGCGCGCAGCTGGCTGGAGCCGAGCGCCGCGCCGGGCTGGAACCGCCGCGACCAGCTGGCCCATCTCGCGGTATCGGACGGGCGCTATCACGACGCGCTGATCGCCGCGTTGAACGACCGGCCGCTGACCGAGTTCGAACCGCATCCCGACCGGCCGGGGGCCAAGCTCGCGCTGGCGAACCGTCTGGCGTTCGAGGCCGTCGCGGATCTCAGCGTGGCCGAGCTGGTCGAACGTCTGCGCACCGGGAGCAAGCGGACGCTCGAGCTATTGGCGGCGCTCGACGAAGACCACGTGCTGACGTCGATGGGCTTCCGCCCCAACGCCCTGTCGCTGACCGAGGCGCTGTCGGACCACGACAACGGTCATGCCGACGACATCGTCAACGGCCCAATGATGATGTCATCGCGCTAGGAATCCTCTGAGCAAGTCGGATCCCATCTCTCCCCCGCTGACCACATTGAGTGGTCAGCGGAATCCGATTCCCAATGGCTCCCCCCGCGGGGGAGCTGTCGCGCAGCGACTGAGGGGGAGGCCCGCGCCCGCTTCGGCTGACCGCGACGCCCGCCCGCTTGTATGTTCGCGCTGGCTCAGGAGCTCTGCCTTCGGCATCTCCCCCCGCTGACCACATTGAGTGGTCAGCGGAATCCGATTCCCCTGGTCAGCGGAATCCGATTCCCAATGGCTCCCCCCGCGGGGGAGCTGTCGCGCAGCGACTGAGGGGCAGGCCCGCGCCCGCATCGGCTGACCGCGACGCACTCCCGCGTGTATGTTCGCGCTGGCCCGGGAGCTCTGCCTTCGGCATCTCCCCCCCGCTGACCACATTGAGTGGTCAGCGGAATCCGATTCCCCTGGTCAGCGGAATCCGATTCCCAATGGCTCCGCCCGGCGGGGGAGCTGTCGCGCAGCGACTGAGGGGCAGGCCCGCGCCCGCATCGGCTGACCGCGACGCACTCCCGCGTGTATGTTCGCGCTGGCTCGTGAGCTCTGCCTTCGGCATCTCCCCCCCCGCTGACCACATTGAGTGGTCAGCGGAATCCGATTCCCCTGGTCAGCGGAATCCGATTCCCAATGGCTCCGCCCGGCGGGGGAGCTGTCGCGCAGCGACTGAGGGGGAGGCCCGCGCCCGCTTCGGCTGACCGCGACGCACTCCCGCTTGTATGTTCGCGCTGGCTCGGGAGCTCTGCCTTCGGCATCTCCCCCCCCGCTGACCACATTGAGTGGTCAGCGGAATCCGATTCCCCTGGTCAGCGGAATCCGATTCCCAATGGCTCCCCCCGCAAAGCCGGGGGGGAGGGGAGTGATTCAGAGCTTTCCTAGCGACCGAGGCGGGCCTGTAGCAGACGCTCAGCAGGCTCGGCGGCCACACGCGCCACGACGGCGTCAATCAGAGCCTCGGCCATCCCGTCGGCGCTGCGCTGCATCATCATCTGGAGCAACGGGCGACGCGGGCGCAGCACCTGGGTGCGCTTTGGGATGCCGGCCGCCTTGGCTGCCCAGGCGACGGCGTCGTCGAGGTCACCGAGCTGGTCGACGAGGCCCAGTTCGCGGGCGCGAGCCCCGGTGTGCATCTCGCCCGACGCGAGCTTGGCGATCTCGTCGCGGGCGAGGTCGGGGCGGCCCTGGTCGACGATGTCGATGAAGCGTTCGTAGATCGAGTCGATAATCGCGCGGAGCTTCGCTTCCTCTTCGGGAGTGGTCTCGCGGAAGAGCGAGCCGATGTCCTTGTATTCGCCGGAGGTGTGGGTGCGCATCTTGACGCCGAGCCGTTCGAGCGCTTCGGCGACCATCGGCAGGACCATGATCACGCCGATCGAGCCGACGATCGAGGTGGGCAGGGCGAAGATCGGGTTGGCGGCGCAGGCGACCATGTAGCCGCCGGAGGCGCCGACGCCGCGAATCGCGGCGGCGACGGGCTTGCGCGCGGCGAGTCGCTGGGCAGCGAGGTAGATCGACTCCGAGGCGGCCGCTCCGCCGCCGGGCGAATCGATGTCGAGCACGACGGCGGGAAACCGCGCATTGCCCCGCAGACCATCAAGCATCCGCGAAACCTCGCGCGCGTTCAGCCGGCTGCCAATCTGCCCCGAGATCTCAACCACCGCGACGCTCGGCGGAAACAGCATTTCCTGCAGGTCGATGCGCTCCATGTGCTGGGCCTCCTGTTCGATCTGAGTGTATGCCCGCGTTGACCGCAGACTTGTAGCGGGCGATGCTGTGCGCGCGGGACGTTGTCACGCGACGAGGGGAGCCGCAGGTGGCCGAAGTTGCAGTCTGTGCGCTGAGCGAGCTGCCGCCCGGATCGGTCACGGCGGCCGAGATCGAGGGCCAGCGGGTCTGCGTGGCGAACGTGCATGGCGAGGTGTTCGCGGTGCAGGACAAGTGCCCGCACCTGTTCGCGCCGCTTTCGGTGGGCGCGCTGAAGGGCTCGCACATCGTCTGCCCCTGGCACGACTCCGAGTTCGACATGCGATCGGGGCAGACCAAGAAGTGGCTGCCGACCGGGATGTGGAACACGATCCACAAGCTGATGCCGCCGCCACCGGGCTTCATCAAACGAAAGATCGAGCCGGACGAGATTCGGACCTATCGGACTCGAGTCTCCAACGAAACCGTCTACATCTCCGACGACTGACCCAACCTCCCGCTCCATGTCGACGTAACCGGTCGAACCAATCGCACTAGACCGTCTGTTCGCAAGGCCCTATGGTGAACTCATTGGCAGGACGTTCCTTGTCGCCGGCGGCGATGCGGGCCGTCCGAGGCTGCGACAGGAGGAGACGACGATGGCGCAGATCCGCCCGCGGCGCTTCGAGCGCCTCGGGACCACGATCGAGCACGGGGACTTCCTCGAAGTTTCGCGCACATGGCCCGACCCGACAGTGATCGTGTCCGACGGCGCCTATGGGATTGGGAGTTTTCCAGGCGACCCCACATCGTCGGACGACCTTCCGGACTGGTACGAGCCACACATCCTCGAATGGTCGAAACGGGCGATGCCCGAGACGACCCTTTGGTTCTGGAACACTGAGCTCGGCTGGGCGACGATCCATCCCCTACTGCAGGCGAACGGCTGGTCCTATCGCGCTTGCCACATCTGGGACAAGGGACCCGGACACATTGCGGGGAACGCGAACAGCCGGACGCTCCGGCGCTTCCCGGTGGTCACTGAGGTATGCGTGCAGTATGTGCGCCAAGTTCGGATTTCGGCAGCCGGACGTCCGCTCCAGTTGAAGCAATGGCTTCGCCATGAGTGGCAGCGCAGCGGACTCCCGCTTTCACGATCGAACGAAGCCTGCGGTGTGAGAAACGCCGCAACTCGCAAATACCTGACTCAATGCGAGATGTGGTACTTCCCTCCCGCTGCCGCTATGCAACGACTCGTCGACTACGCCAATATTCATGGCGAGCCGGGCGGTCGCCCGTACTTCAGCATCGATGGTGTCAAGCCCGTCGACGCAGCGACATGGGGGCGAATGCGAGCGAAGTTCAGGTGCGATGTCGGCATCACGAACGTGTGGCGAACTCCCGCGGTCCGTGGCCGCGAGCGTCTAAAGCGGGCCTACAAGGCGATTCACTCGAACCAGAAGCCGCTCGAGTTGCTCGAACGGATCATCACCGCATCTTCCGACGAAGGAGATGTGGTGTGGGAACCGTTCGGCGGGCTCTGTTCGGTCGCTATCGCCAGTGCCAACACCTCGCGCTGCTCGTTCAGCGCTGAGGTCGAGTCCAACTACTTCGAAGCCGCACGCGTGCGCTTGGATGAACATGCAATCAGCGCCCCCCTCGCCCTCAGGACCTGATCCCGACTGGGAACACTTTCGCCTCTACAAGCGAGTCGTCGAGGCACTCTACGCGGTTCCGTTCCACTTTCGGAGCGGGACCGTCATTGATGGAGTTCTCGCCACCGACCTACAGACTCTGAATCAGGTGCTCGGCGCGACGATCGAGGAGCAGATGGTCGCCACGCTGAATCGCATGCGCAACGTGTGGGATCCCGACGATCGGTATCTCCGCTACTCGTTCGTCCGCCAGGCGCAGGTCTTCCCTGACGTATTGCTCAAGGCTGACGCCAACGGCGAAGCCATCATCCTTGGAATTGAGTTGAAGGGCTGGTACCTCCTCGCGAAGGAAAGCGAGCCCAACTTCCGTTTTCAGGTCACGCCGGCAGTGTGCGCACCCGGCGACCTCCTGGTCGTGGTGCCATGGGCCCTGAATCGCGTACTGTCGGGCACACCCGTTGCGTTCCGACCGTTCGTCGCGTCAGCGAGGTATGCAGCCGAGTTTCGGAACTACTGGTGGACGAACGTCCGCAGGTCCGCCCAGGATCGCGGAATTACGATGCCGGAGTCGGTTCCCGAATACCCTCAGAAGGGCGATCAGATACTTGATCGCCCCGCAGCAGACGGCGGCGGGAACTTTGGGCGCATCGCTCGTACAGGGCTAATGGACGAGTACGTCGAGAAGATGAAGCAAACGACGCTCGCCGGAATCCCGACCGGCGAGTGGCTCACCTTCCTCAAGCAGTTCAAGCAGTAGTGCCTCGGTCACCCCGTTAGAAGCCCTTGAACACAGGCTCGCGCTTCTCGGAGAAGGCCTTGGGGCCCTCGATGGCGTCCTGCGTGGACCTCGCGATGACCATCGCATGGTCGGCCATTTCAAGCGCCTCGTGGAGGCCCGTGACGGCTGAGCGGTAGGCCAGTCGCTTGATCAGCTGCACCGAGACGGCAGGCATCTTGCAGATGTCGTTGGCGAAGTCGAGGGTCTGTTCCATCAGCTCCTCGCCGGGCACTACCCGCGTGACGTAGCCCATCGCGAGCGCTTCCTGGGCGTCAAAGATGCGGCCGGTCCACATCAGTTCGAGGGCCTTGGACATGCCGACGATCCGGGGCAGGTAGTACGCGCCGCCGTCGCCGGGGATTAGCGCCATGCGGACGTAGGCCATGCCGTACCTGGCGCGCTCGGAGCTGAAGCGCAGGTCGGCCATCGAGGCCATGTCCATGCCGGCGCCGACAGCCGCGCCGTTGACCGCCGCGATGTACGGCTTCTCCATGTTGAACAGCGCGCGCGGGACGCGCTGGACGGAGTTGCGCAGGCTGTTGCGATTGGCGGCGGGGGCGTTGGGGTCGCCGCCGAGCACGTCGCCGCCGGCGCGTTCACGCGAGACATCCGCGCCCGAGCAGAAGCCGCGGCCGGCGCCGGTGACGATCACCACGCGCACCCCCTGGTCATGGCTGGCGTTGGTGATGTAGCCCTGCCAGAGGTCGAGCATCTCGTTGCTGAACGCGTTCAGCTTCTCCGGGCGGTTGAGAGTGATGATCCCGACATGCCCCTGCACGTCGTAGAGAACCGCTGCATCGTCGCTCATGGGTTGGGCCTTTCGTGTGGCTTGAGGGGCGGGTGTTGGGTCAGCTCATCCGGATGCCGCCGTCGACATTGAGCGACTGTCCGGTGATGTTGCGTGCGTTGTCGGACGCCAGGAAGGCGGCGGCCATCCCGATGTCCTGCGGCGTCTGTTCGCGGCCGAGTGGGCAGTTGGCTTCGAGCATCGCCTCGAAAGCGCGCCGCTGGTCGATCACTTCATCGGCGTCGTCGCCGGCGATCATGCCCTCAAGCTTGCGCCACATGTCGGTCCACAGCAGCCCTGGGCAGATCGCGTTGACGTTGATGTTGTGCGGCCCGAGTTCGGTCGCGAGCGTCTGCGTGATGCTGATCGCGCCCGCCTTCGAGGCGGAGTAAGACCCGATCGCCCCGCCCTGGCGTCCCGCGATCGACGCGATGTTGACGATTTTCCCGCCGCCCTGCGCGCGCAGCGACGGGACGAGCACCATCGAGACCTTCCAGATGCCCTTCAGATTGACCTCAAAGCAACGATCCCAGTCGTTCTCGTCCTCGTCCCCGCCGGTGTGGTCGGGCGCGACTCCGGCGTTGTTGATCAGGATGTTGATCGATCCGAGCTCCGCGCTGGCCTGTCCGACGGCGCGCTCGATCGATTCCTCGTTGGTCACATCGAGCTCGACCGCGACGCTGCGTTGGCCAAGCCCGCGGACCTCGCCGGCGGTCTCTTCCGCCATGTCAACCAGCAGGTCGCCGATCACGACATCGGCGCCGGCCTTGGCCAACTCGAGCACGATTCCGCGTCCGATTCCGCGCGCCCCACCGGTCACCAGGGCGATTCTTCCGTCGAGGTCTGGCATTGCTGCTCCGCCGATCCAGCTGCGAGTTCAGCGTAACGGCTGGCTGCCCGTAGACCTGCGGTGAACGCCGATCAGCGCGATCAGCAACAGCAGCGTGACGAAGTTGACCGCGGCGATCGTCATCAGCGCAGGCCCATAGCTCTCGGTGGCGTCGCGCAGCAGACCGGCGGCAAACGGCCCGATCGCCAGCGCCACGTTGCCGATCGCCGTCTGCACCGCCATCAGCGTGCCGAGTCGGCGCAGCCCGAACGTGTCGGACGCGATCAGACCCTGCAGCGGCATGGTCTGTCCCCAGACCAGCCCGGCGATGATCGCTGAGACATAGATCCAGTACAGCGGCCCGGCCGCGATCAGGGCGATCGTGCCGAACAGCATCACGGCGTAGCCGACGCCGAGCGCGGGGCGGAGTCCGAGGAACGCAGCCATCGGTCCGATCAGGGCGCGGCCGGGGATCGACAAGAAGCTGCGCAGGCCAGTCAGGTAGCCACCCGCCGTCAGCGAGAGGCCTGCAGCGGTTGCTGCGGGCACAAAGTGGTTGAGCAGCGCGCCCAGACCGAACGAGGAGACCGCCACCACTGCGAGCATCAACAGAACCTCGGGAGAACGCAGCGCCTCTCGGACCGTGCTGTAGCCCCCGCGAGGCGCGTTCCCGGACGCTCCCGGCGCCGCCGCGTCGGTCGACGCCGGTATCGGCGGCAGCCGGCGCACCGTGAGCAGGGCCGGGATCACGAGCGCCGCCGAAAGCGCCAGCAGAATTCGAACCGCCCAGCGCCAGCCCAACTCGTCCGTCAGGATTCCGGTCAGGGGCATGAACAGCACCGCGGAGAAGCCGCCGGTGGTGACGAGGACGGACATGGCGGCGATCTGTCGGCGCGGGTAGAGCCTCGCGGTGATCGGCATCGTGACGTTGTAGAAGAGGCCCGCGATGGTGATCGCGCCGCCGGCCCCCCACAGCGGGATGAAGAGCCAGACGCTGCCGGCGAACGAGGCGGCGACGAGCAGGCCCGTGCCGCCGATCAGGCCGACGGCCAGCACAGGCCGCGGTCCGATCGCGTCGAGCACGCGCCCCGATACGATGCTGGCGGCTGCGCCGAGCAGGTACGAGGCCATGAAGGCGGCGTTGGTCGCGCCCGAGGACCAGCCCTCCTCCTCCTGAATCGGCCCGGCGATGATCCCGAAGCCGTAGAGGACGAGCCCGTAGGCGCCGACCGTAAGGACGCCGAGCAGCACCGCGGGCCACCAGGTGCGCAGCCAACCGCTCACTCGGGCCTGCAGCATGGGCATCGGAGCAGGGTAGGTGGAGCCCGTGCCCATCCCGGCGAGACCGGCTCGACACACTTCAGGGTTGCGCGCATTCGCCCCCTCCGTGATTCCCCCGCCCCCTCCGTCATTCCTGCGCAGGCAGGAATCCAGGCGAGCTGGGTGGGTTCGAGAACGGCGCCGATGCTGGACGGCCTCCCGAAGGTCCGAGCGCCCCCTTCGGCGGCTCGGTGGCCCGTCGGCGGGATGGCGGCGTCGGGCGGACCTGGGTGGCCGCTTGGATTCCCGCCTGCGCAGGAATGACGGACGGGATGACGAAGTGATGGACGGAGGTGCGATTGGTGGATGGGGTTGGGGCTGCGACTCAATGTGGGAGCTGGGCGATACGCTGCCCGCATGTCGCACTCAGTCACCGTTGAACGGCAGCGGCTCCGCTTCGCCGCGGGGCACTTCGCAACCTTCGCCGACGAACTCGAGCCGATCCACGGCCACAACTACGACGTGATCGTGGAGGTCGGCGGGGCGCTGACCGACGAGTCGTGGGTGATTGACTTCTCGTTGCTGAAACGGCTCACGCGGGCGGTCTGCGCGGAGTTGGACCACAAGTTCCTCCTCCAGATGGAATCGCGGGTGCTCTCGATTCGGGACGAAGGGACGCACTTCGAGGTGCAGTACAAGTCGGCGCTGCCGTATCGGCTGCCGAAGCACGATGTGGCGGCGCTGCCGATCGACAACACGACCGCCGAGCGGTTGGCTGAGTACATCGCGAGCCGGCTCGCGGAGCGGCTCACGGAGACCGGGCCGATCGGATTGGCGACGCTGCGCGTGGGCGTCGAGGAGATGCCGGGCCAGGCCGGATGGTTCGAGAGGGCGCTATGACCACGCGGGTGCTGGTGGTGTACGACTCACGTGGCGTCGTGGCTGATCTGGCGGCGGCGGTGATCGAGGGCGCGGCGTCGGCGGAAGGGGTCGAGGTCTGCGACCGGCCGGTCGATGAGGCGAAGCAGCAGGAGCTGCTGGAGTGCGACGCCCTGATTCTCGGCTCGCCGAACTGGACCGGGATGACGGGCAAGCTGAAGCACTGGATGGACTACACCGGCGACCTGTGGGAGAGCGGCGAGCTGGCCGGCAAGGTGGGCGCCTGCTTCACGGCGGGCTGGTCACGCTCGGGCGGCACGGAGGCCACGCTGTTGCAGATGTTCCACCTGCTGATCGGACACGGCATGGTGTTCGTGGGGTTGCCGTGGACTGAGGCGATGCGCCAATCGGGCTCTTACTATGGCGCCACCGCGCACGGCGAGGCAACGGAGCTGGACCGCGCGCAGGCGCGAGCGCTGGGCCTCCGCGCGGCGCAGTTCGCCGTGCGTCTGAAGCAAACCGCTGATTAGTCGAGGGGAGAACAGGCATGACCGACTACGAGAACGTGCTGGTTGACGTGGATGGGCCCGTGGCGACGATCACGCTGAATCGTCCGGAGAAGCTGAACGCGATCTCCGGCGCGCTGCGCGACGACCTGGAGGCGGCCCTGCGGGAGCTGAATCCGGGCGATGCGGTGCGGGTGATTCGGCTGAAGGGCGCCGGCCGCGCGTTCTGCGCCGGTTACGACCTCACCCCCACGACCGGCGGAGCGCTCAACTGGCGGCCCAATCAACGCACCGGCGATCAGGCCTGGGAGCTGGGCGAGTCACGCATCTCGCTCGACCGCGAAGGCCTGCGCGCGAGTGTCGACCGCTGGCTCTGGATGTGGTCCTATCGCAAGCCGATCATCGCCCAGGTGCACAGTTGGTGCCTGGCCGGCGGCGGCGAGTTGATCGGCGCCTGCGACATCGTGTTCGCATCGGAGACGGCTCGCTTCGGCCACCCTGCGGGTCGGGCGATCGGGATTCCGCCGACGATCGGCATGTGGCCGATCAAGATCGGCATGCTGAAGACCAAAGAGTTGCTGTTTAGCGGCGACACGGTCGACGGGATCGAAGCGGAGCGGATCGGGATGATCAACCGGGCGATCCCCGAGGATCAGCTCGACGCGGAAACGATGGACTACTGCCAGCGCATCGCGCAGCTGCCGCTGGACGGCTTGACCGTGCACAAGCACAACACCAACCGCTGGTTCGAGCTGATGGGCGCGCGGGTCGCGGCGATGGAGGGCGCAGACTTCGACGCCATCTGGCACGAATCTCCGACCATCCCCGAGTTCGCGCGGATCTCGCGCGAGAAGGGCCTCAAGGTCGCGCTCGAATGGCGCGACGATCCCTTCGGCGACGGTCGCGGCGCAATCCGCCGCCGCACCTAGGCGACAATGCGACCGCTACCGACGGCTTCGACCGCGCAGGTTCGCGGCTACGCGCTACGGGTCTGGGAGTGGCCTGCATCGGACGAGCCCGCGCGGACGGCCGCGCTGGTCCACGCGACCGGCTTCCATGCGCGCACCTGGGACTCGGTGGTGCGGCTGTTGCCCGAGGACTGGCGCGTCTTCGCGCTCGATATGCGCGGGCACGGTGCGTCGCAAGCGCCGCCCGACAAAGCGGGCGCCGACTGGCGCGAGATGGCCGCCGACCTGAACGAGTGGCTGGCACAGCGCGATCTGACCGATGTCGTCGCCGCGGGACACTCGATGGGCGGCTGCATCTGCACGATCGCGGCAGCGACGGGCGATCGGATTGAATCGCTGGCACTGGTTGACCCCGTGCTCTTCAATCCTCGAGGCCCGATGCCGCCGATGCCGCCCGACGGACTGGCTGTGGCGGCTCGCAAGCGGCGGCGGATCTGGAGCAGTCCGAGGGAGATGGCGGAGTCGTTGACGGGGCGCGGCGCGTTCACGCATTGGCCGAAGGGGGCAGTCGAGAGTTATGTTCGCTATGGACTGACTCCGATCGGTCGGTCGGGCGAATGGCAACTCGCCTGCGACCCGGAGGTCGAAGCGTGGTGCTTCGAGCACGCGGCGACGGTCGATCCGTGGCCGGAGATGGCTCAGGCTGCGCAGCCGACGCTGATTCTCAGGGCGGGCGAGCAACAGGGCCACGGCTCTCCGACGGGTCAAAACGCGGCCGAAGTGTTTCCCAACGCGTTTGAGACCGTGATCGAGGATTCAGACCACTTCATACCAATGCGCCGACCCGATGCCATAGCGGAGGCGATGATCACGCTGGCGACGGATTGCTCAGCAGAAAGTCCGGCCTGAACCCCGACTCCCCCTCGCGAATGTGAGGTGCGAGTTCGCGGAGCAGCACGTCGCGTGCAGCCTGGTAGGCGTTCCGGTCCCAGCCGTGTCGCGCCGACAGCTCTTTGGCCCCCTCCCCGGTTCCCGCCTGGAAATGACCCCTTGTTGGCACAAACGATTCGGTGACGAATCGCGTCGCTCCGGTGTCTGCGACTCGGTCGGCGAAGGCCATGGCGTCCTCGATCGGCAACAGCGGTGTCATTGTGATGGCGATCGGAATGCCTGCTGAAGCCACCCGTGTCGCGGCTTCGAACCGATCCGCAATGGGCGGGTTACGCGGTTCGAATACTCGGCGGATGTCTTCCGAGTCGGTGGTGACGCTGAAGTTGACGCAGACCTGATCGAAGAGTTGAAGCAGGTCGATGTCGCGCACGACCAATGGGCTGCGGGTCTGAACGACCAGCCTTGCGCCCTTGTTGGCGAGGATCGGAAGCAGCGACCGGGTGAGCTCGAGGCGCCTCTCGATCGGTTGATAAGGATCGGTCGCGCTGCTCATGTAGACGGTCTTGCCTACGAGCGGGCGACGCATTCGCGTGAGCCTGAGCACGGCATTCTGTTTCACCCGGACCCAATCGCCCCACGACGCCTGCTTGTCGACGGGGGCGAAGAAGGCGGCGTAGCAGTAGGAGCAGCCGAAGGCGCAGCCGACGTAGGGGTTCAGCGAGTAGTCGTACGCGCTGAGATAGCCGGCGCCGGGGGTCAGAATTTGATCGGCCTCGTACGACTCGATGCTGACTGGCATCGAGGTCTCCCGTCTCCCACGTCATGCTCTCGCCCAGAGGGGGAGGTCGAGAGAAGCGAACTACTCGAACGCGCCGCTGATCAGGAGTTCAACGTAGTCGTCCTCGTCGATCCCCACGATCTTCTTCCAGACGTATTCGTTGTCCTCGCCGAGCAGCGGAGCCGCCTTGCGCAGGTTGGCGGGGGTCTCGGAGAGACGGAACGAAGGGCCATCGTAGGCGCGGCGACCCATCGTGGGATGGTCGAGCGTCCAGAAGTGGCCGCGATGGTCGAGCTGCGGATCGTGGCGGAGGTCTTCAGGTGTCTGCACCACTCCCGCGGGGACGCCGGCTTCCTGGAGCTCGCGCATCAGTTGCTCAGCGGGCTGCGTGCGGGTCCAGGCGGCGATCATCCGGTCCAGCCGGTCCTGGTTGCTGAGCCGATCGAAGCGCGTCGCGAAGCGGGAATCCCGCGCCCACTCGGGGTGCTTGGCGGTTGCAGCGAGCGCTTGCCATTCCTCGTCGGTGCTGCAGGCGATGGCGATCCAGCGGTCGTCGTCATCCTCACCGCGCGCGGCGCACTGGTAGGTGCCGTGCGGGGCATGCTCGAGATGGCGCGCGCCGAGCGCGACCTGCTCCCGACCGTTGACGGTGTAGTCGAGGATCATCGACTCGGTGGCGTGGATCGCCGCTTCCATCTGACCGAAGTCGATGTTCTGGCCCTCGCCGGTGCGTTCGCGATGGTCGAGTGCGGCGATCAGGGCGATCGCCGCGAAGTGCGGAACGAGGAAGTCGGTGTAGGCGACGCCCGTGCCGATCGGCTCCTCGCCGGGGTAGTGCGTCAGGTGTGAGATGCCCGCGGCGGCCTGCAGGACGTGGCCGTAGCCCTGCCACATCGACCAGGGGCCCGTGGAGCCATACATCGGCATCGAGATCATGATCACGTCCGGGCGGATCTGCCGAAGATCGTCGTAGGTCAGGCCCCAGGCGCGCATCGCTTTGGGCGTGAACGACTCGGTCACGATGTCGCATTGGGCGACGATCCGCTTGGCCAGCTCGATGCCCTGCGGGTGCTGCATGTTGAGCGAGCAGCAGAGTTTCGAGGAGTTGAAGTCGGCGTAGTAGCCGCTGTTGTCGAGGCCCGGCTGGTCGTCGACGAACGGCGGGGCGCGGCGCAGCGGCTCGGGGCGCACACTGCTCTCGATCCGGATCACTTCCGCGCCGTGGTCCGCGAGGTACTTCGAGACGAGCGGTCCGACGCCCACCCAGGCAAAGTCGGCGACGCGGATGCCCTCGAACACGTCGTTCGGCAGGTCGCTGGAGTCGGTCATCGTCGCGGCACTTCCAATCGTGTTAGATCACGCCAGCCGAAGCGAGTTGTTCGATTTCGTCGTCGGAGAGGCCCAGCAGATCGCCGTAGACCTCGTGGTTGTGTTCGCCGAGGTGGGGCGCGCGGCCTCTCACGGAGAGCGGCGTCGCGGAGAGCTTGGCCCACGGTCCGGGATAGGTGACACGCTCGTCGATGTCTTCGTGTTCGACCTCGACCCAGTAGTCGCGGGCCGCGAGGTGTTCGTTCTCCAGCAGATCGGCCGGGGTGTGGACGATCCCCCAGCCGTTGCGGATCTGCTGCGCCTCCGAGACGAGCTGAGCGCGGGTGAAGCGCTTGCAGAAGCGCACGAGCACGTCGTTGAGATGGTCACCATCGGGGCCGCCGGGTGGCAGCAGCACGCCCTGCGTGGCGTCGAGCTTGGCCAGCCATTCCTCGGAGTTGAGGTCTTCGGCCATGCCGTGGTGGTCGAGCCAGGCGATCGTCTGGCGGGCGGTGAGTCCGAACAGGCCGCCGTAGGAGAGCGCGGCGACGTGCCCGTCGGCGGCCTCGTAGACGTATTGCCCCATCTCGTAGCCGCCGATGTTGCGTCCGTTGCCCGGTCGGCCGATGTTGATCCCGCGAATGTCCCAGGTCGGCATCGCGTTGTCGTGCGTGAACGTCACCGCCTCCTGCATCGACTGATCGACGCGCTGACCGCGGCCTGTTCGCGTGCGATGAAAGTGAGCGATCATCGTGCCGACCACGGCCTGCGCACAGGCCTGGGCGTAGCCCTGCGCGGCGGAGGGCCGGATCGGGGGACGGCCGGGCGAGCCGCAGAGTGAGGCGAGGCCGCCCATCGCGACGCCGATCAGGTCGGTGGCTCGCCAGTTGGCGTAAGGCCCGTCCTGTCCGAACGGCGTGATCGAGGTCATCACCAGGCGCGGGTTGCGCTCGTGGATCAGATCCCAGCCGAGGCCGACGGATTCCATCGCGCCGGGCGGCGTCGATTCGACGATGAAATCAGATCGATCGACCAGCTGGAAGAAGAGTTCAGCGCCGCGCGGTTTGCTGAGCTCGATCGTGATGCTGCGCTTCGAGTGATTCAGGGTCCACCAGAGCAGCGACCGTTCGGGGTGCGGCTCGTCGTGGTAGAACGGCGGTGCGAGCCGCGCTCCGCCGCCGTTCGGCGCTTCGAGCTTGATCACATCGGCGCCGAGCTCTGCGAGCATCCGTCCCGCCAGGTGGCCGAGTTCGTCAGTCAGGTCGAGCACGCGGAAGGGCGCGAGCGGTCCGCTGGCGGCTGCGATGGCCATGGCCAATCCCCTCGCTTGCGGGCTCATGCTACTGGAGGAGGGCCGATAGCCTCAGAGTATGCGACGTGTGGCGGCGCAGACGATTGACTCCGTGTTCTTCCGCTGGCAGGTGCGCGCGGCGCAGCTGCGGCGGCGCACGACGTGGCCGCTGCCGGACGACATCTACCGGCTGCGGACACGGTCGTGGCGCGCTCCCTGGATGGGCTACGCGGGGCCGGCGAATCTGTCGCTGCTGGACGTGGAGGGCGTCCGGCGGTTTGAGTTCGCGTCGTCCGAGCCGGTCGCGCAGCGGCATGACCAGCTGGCGCGCGGGCGGTTCTATGAGCCGCAGGGGACGCCGCGCGGCGCCGTCGTGCTGGTTCCCGGGGCGCTGACCGGCGCGCCATGGAACGGCGCCGAGCGGCTCTACCCCCGCGTGGCGGAGGCGTTCACGAGTCTGGGGCTGGTCGCGGCGCGGATCGAGCTGCCGCTGCACGAGAGTCGCGCCCCGGCGCGCGAGATCTCGGGCCACGAGATGCTTCAGGGCGATCTGTTCACCTACGTCCGAGCGGTGGCTCAGGCGGTGCGCGATCTGCGCTCGCTGGCGGGCTGGCTGCGGAACGAGTACGGATCGGTCGGCCTCTGGGGCCTGAGCATCGGCGCGCTGATCGCGGCGCTGGCCGCCGAGCGCGACGCGCGATTCTCATGGGCGGTACTGGCGCAGCCGGCGATCCGCGCGGGTTCGGCCTGGGGATCGCCGATCACAGCGCCGATGCGGGAGCACATGCGGGGGATCGGTGTGACGCGCGAGGACGTGGAGCTGGTGCTGCGCGGCCTGGAGCCGGTCGGCCCTCCCGCGATCGGGGCATCGCGCGTGTTGCTGCAGGGCGGGCGCTGGGATCGTCTCGCGACCGCCGAGGGTCTGGCTGAGCTCGGACGGCGCTGGCCGGGCGCCGAAGTGAGGCTCTATGACGCTGGACACATTTCGCTGGCGATCGGAAATCGCTGGTTGCAGGACGGCTCAGAGTTCGTGACCCGCCTGCCCGGACCGTAGGCGCACCGCTGAGACGCGGGCAGAACAGTGCAGCGGCCAGCAGGCTGCCCAAGAAGTCGGGCAACCCACCAATTCCGTCATCCCCCCGCACCCGGGAATCCACTCGCCGATCTGGTCGAGTTGTCACTCCTCGCACCAAGATCGGGGCAGCATGGTGCAAGGGAGCCTTCTTCAGCACCCTGCGGGAATCCTCTGAACGAGTCGGATCCCCTCTCCCCCCGCAGAGCGGGGGGAGATGAGTGACAGAGGGGGGCCGGCTCCGTACTAGCAGATGCGAATTCCCACCGCGATGCTCGCAACAGTCCCCCGTTTGCCTACGGAGACCCTTGCGTGATCCTCGTCCGAGACCCTGTAGGGGCGACCCTTGTGGTCGCCCTCCCCGTCACGCTTCGATCTCCCAGATAGTCGGCAGACAGGGCGACCACAAGGGTCGCCCCTACAGATTCCTCGGTAGAGCGAAATTCGATATACGCAAAGGTCTCCTACGGCATCTCCCCCCGCCTCGAGCGGGGAGAGCGGATCCGACTCGTTCAGAGCATTCCTAGCTGGGCGCTCCGTTGAGCAGCTGGCCATTGACGACCTGGATGCTCGGCAGAGTTGGGATGATCTGCGAGATCGAGGCTCTCAACCCATCGAGGTTTTCGCCGGTTTCGGCCGACACCGGGATGCCCACGCCGACGGTGGGAGCCGCGCCCTCGAGCAGATCGATCTTGTTGAGCACGGTGATCGTCGGTCTCGTGTCGACGCCGAGCTCGCCGAGCGTGGCATGGACGGCTTCGGCCTGCTCAGCGGCGTCCGGGTGGGTGGCGTCGACCACGTGGAGCAGCAGGTCGGCCTCGAGCAGCTCCTCGAGGGTTGCGCGGAAGGCGGCGACGAGCTGGGTGGGCAGCTTCTGGATGAAGCCCACGGTGTCGGAGAGCAGGACCGTGTGGACATCGTCGAGCCGGCAGCGCCGCGTGGTCGGGTCGAGCGTTTCGAAGAGCCGGTTCCGAGCCGGAACCTTGGCCGCGGTCAGCGCGTTCATCAGCGTGCTCTTGCCGGCGTTGGTGTAGCCGACCAGGGCGACGAGCGGGATGCCGGCGCGGTCGCGCTGCTGGCGCTGCTCGTGGCGATGCGTGCGGACGCGCTCGAGGTCCCGCTTGAGCCGCTTGATCTGATTGCGGATCAGCCGGCGGTCGGTTTCGAGCTGGGTTTCACCGGGACCGCGCGAGCCGATCGCGCCCTCCATGCGTTCGAGGTGAGACCACTGTCCGGCGAGCCGCGGCAGCAGGTACTCATGCTGCGCGAGCGCCACCTGGACCGCGCCTTCGCGGGTTCTCGCGCGCTGGGCGAAAATATCCAGAATCAGCGCGGTTCGGTCGATGATCTTGCAGTCGAGACCTTTCTCGAGATTGCGCTGCTGGGCGGGCGTCAGCTCGTCGTCACAGATCACGACGGTGGCCCGGAGATCGTCGCGCATGGCGGCGATCTCTTGAACCTTGCCCTTGCCGATCCAGGAGCGCGGGTCGGGCTGCGGGCGTCGTTGGATTACGCGCGCCAGCGGGACCGCGCCGGCGGTCTCGGCAAGCTGCGCGAGTTCGTCGATCGAGGCTTCAGCGTTCCAGTGGTTAGCGCGGCGGGAATCAACGCAGACAAGGATGGCGCGTTCGCGCGGCGCGCGGGTCGGGTGATCGTTGCGGCGTCCGCCGCGGTTGCGAATGCGTGGAATTGCAGTCTCCGTCGCTACGCCCGCCCGCATGGAAGCACGCAGCCGGGCGCGATTCAGTCTAGCCAGTGGGGCGTGACGGAAACTAGCTGCGCATGTCGCGGCTCAACTCCTTCAACGCCGGTTTCACCGAGCTTACCCGAAATCGGATGGCGTGGGCCGCGTCCTCGATTCGCCGGGGAGTCTGCGCGGGGCGGGGGGTTAGTCCCGCGTGAACGCCGCGATCCGCTCGACGCCCTCGTCGACCTCCGCGTCCGGCAGCGTCAGCGAGAGGCGGATGTAGCCCTCGCCGGAAGGGCCGTAGCCGTTGCCCGGGGTGACCACGACGCCCTGCTCCTCGATCAACCGGCTGGCGAAGCCCGCGGAGCTGTCGCCCTCGGGGATTCTGGCCCAGATGTAGAGCGATGCCTTCGGGTTGGTCACTTCCAGACCAATCGCGCGGAGCGCCGCCACGACCTTGTCGCGACGCCGCTCGATGATCGCGTTGTTGGCCTCGATCACCGACTGGTCGCCGAGCAGCGCGGCGATCGCCATCTGCTGGATCGCCTGGGGGATGCCGCTGTCGATGTTGGACTTGACGCGCAGCAGGGCGTCGACCATTTCGGCGTTGCCGCAGGCCCAGCCGACCCGCCAGCCGGTCATGTTGAACGACTTCGAGAGCGAGAAGTACTCAATCCCGGCCTCGCGGGCGCCGGCTGCCTGGAGGTAGGCGGGGGCGTCGTAGCCGTCGAACGTGACATCGCAGTAGGCGTTGTCGTGCAGCACGGCGATGTCGTTGTCGAGGCCGAACTGGGCGGCGCGCTGGAAGAATTCGATCTCAGCGGTCGCGCCCGTGGGGTTGTTGGGGTAGTTGATCCAGAGCACGCGCGCCTGCTCGCGAACGTCGGCCGGGATCGCGTCCAGGTCGGGCAGCCAGTCGTTCTCGGCGGTCAGCGGCAGGTGGTGCGCCTTGCCGCCGGCGAACATCGTGCCGATCGCGTAGACGGGGTAGGCCGGATCGGGGACGAGCGCAATATCGCCGGGGTCGATGAAGCAGAGCGCGGTGTTGGCGATGCCCTCTTTCGCGCCGATCAGCGGCACAATCTCGCTGGCGGGATCGAGCGCAACCTCGAAGCGCTGCTGCATCCAGGTCGCGATCGCCTGGCGCAGCTCGGGCAGGCCTTCGGTCTCGGGATAGCGATGGTTGGCCGGCACGTCGATCTGATCGTGCAGCGCTTCGAGGATGTGCGGATGCGTGGGCAGGTCGGGGTCGCCGATCCCGAACGAGATGACGCGCACGCCCTTCTCACGCTGCTCGGCGATCCGGCGGCTGATTTCGACGAAGAGGTAGGGCGGCAGTGACTGGACGCGCTGCGCGCTGCGCATCCTAGAAGCGTCCCCAGATCTTGCCGACCTTCACCCGCGTGACGACCTTTTCGTCCCGCTGGCGCCGAATCACGGCTGGGTCGGCGGGACGCTGGTAAAAGAGTTCGTTGGTGACGTGGCGGAAGCCGAAGGCGCTGAGCATCGGGTCGCCGACCGCGTCGCCGGCGACGCGCAGCGTCAGGCCGCGGCGGTTCTGTTCCGCGCCCCACGACATCGCGGCGGCGAGCAGCGCGCCGGAGATCTCGGCGAATGGCTGGTCGGCCGCGATCACCAGCTCTTCGGCGGCCAGCCCGCGCTTTTCGGCCTCGGAGAGGTGGATGTAGCCGGCCGGACGGCCATCGAGCTCGGCGATCCCGACCCACGCCGCGCTGCCGAAGAACTCGGGGCTGAGCGGCGGGGCGTGAGCGGCCTCGCCCGCCGCGCTCTGCTCCAGCTCGGCGATGATCGCGGCGTCGTCCTCGCTCGCCTGACGCACGCTCACGTCCGCGTTGATCTCCGGCAGCGACTGCTCGCGGACATCGCGGCAGCGCATCACCGAGACCTCATCAGGGCTGGGGAAGGCTGCGCCGATCAGCATCGGCTCGACGTAGTGGCGGTGCGGGAAGTCGTTGTAGTCGAGCGTCATCAGCTCGCACTCGGAGTGCTGCAGCGCGAGTTCGCCGATGTCGTTGAGCAGGTTGGTCAGGTGCAGCCGGATGTGGTTGATCGTGTCGAACTCGTAGAAGAGTCGCAGGTGGCGGCCGTAGGGCAGGCCGATCACGTAGCCGTCGTCGCACTGGACAGAGAGCAGGCGGGTCGTTTTGACCAGCTGGTCGTAGTCGCGCAGCGGTTGGTTGCGGAACGTGATCCGCCGCGTGGAGAGGTTCTCATGCAGCTCCCGGACTAAGCCCGGGGTGCGGTCCTGGTCGTATGCGGTGTAGTCAGGCGTAACCATTCGGCATCCTCATGATCCAGTCGTTCGTATCCAGTTGGTCGGAATCGCGCCTTCAAAGGCGAACTCGGCGGGCCCGGTCATTTCGACCGATGCGGTTGGGTCGTCGGGCCCGTCCCAGGAGATCTGAAGGTCGCCTCCGGGCAACGAAACGGTCGCGCTGCGACCGGCGAAGCCGCGCAGCTGGGCCGCGACGAGCACGGCGCAGGCGCCGGTGCCGCAGGCCATCGTCTCGCCGACGCCGCGCTCCCAGACGCGCATCTTGAGCTGGTCGGCGGCCAGCACGTTGACGATCTCGAAGTTGGTGCGGTTCGGGAAGTCGGGGTGATGGCCGACGAGCGGGCCGATTTCGTTGAGCCGGAATGTATCGATGTCGTCGTCGGTGAACCACACGGCGTGGGGGTTGCCCATGCCGACGCAGGTCAGCGAAAAGCTCTGGTCGGCAACGCGCAACTCGTGGTGCAGCACCGGGCCGGGGCCCGCTGCGCGGACGGGGATCTCGTCTGGGTGCAGATAAGCGGGGCCGATCGCGACGCGGACCTGGTCGATCGTGTCGGCAACGTCGCCGAGTTCTGCATGGAGGATGCCGGCGCCGGTCTCGATCGCGAGGCGACCGTCGGTGGGCGCGATGCCGGCCCGCTCGACGAGGTATTTGCTGAAGCAGCGGAAGCCGTTGCCGCACATCTGGCCGTCGGAGCCGTCGGCGTTGACGATCCTCATGCGCGCGGCGGCGGCCTCGGTGTCCCCGACGAGCAGGATGCCGTCGGCGCCGATCCCGAAGTGCCGGTCGCAGATTCGCGGCGCGGCGGCCGCCCAGTCGAGTTGCAGGCGATCGGCCAGCGGGCCGCGCGCGTCAACGAGCACGAAATCGTTGCCTGCGCCCTGAACTTTGAGAAATGGAATGGACATGTGTGATCGCTCAGTGTCCGCGGCGAGCGGCACGCGGTGAACTCATCTTACCCAAGCGACTGGATTTGCGCGTTGACCTGGTGTGCTGTGGGTGGCCCGGGCGACCAACGGATGCGCGGATCGGTCGCGCGGAACCAGGCCTGTTGGCGACGGCTGAACCGTTTCGTGGCGCTCGTGACCGCGACAATCGCGTCAAGCAGCGAGAGTTCGCCGCGGATCTGGGCGAGCACCTCGCGGTAGCCGATCGCCTCGAAGCCGGGCGCGTCGTGGGCGACGCCTTCCGCGAGCAGGCTGAGCACCTCGTCGCGCAGGCCGGCGCCAAACATCGCGACCGTGCGGTCGTTGATCCGCCGGTCGAGCGCCTGCTGTTCATGGGCAGGCGCGATCGCCGCGAAGCGGATCGGCTGGCGCTCGCGCTGCCAATCGGAGATGCGGCGGCCGGTCACCTCGTAGACCTCGAGCGCGCGAATGATCCGGCGGACGTTGTGCTGGTCGATCTTGGCCGCGGCCTGCGGGTCGATCCGGCTGAGCTCCCGATGCAGGGCGTCGGCGCCACGCGCTTCGGCCTCGAGCGTCATGCGCTCGCGGAAGGCCTGGTCGGGCGCGGCCGGCGGAACCTGCCAGCCTTCAAGCAGCGCCCAGACATATTGGCCGGAGCCGCCGACGACGACCGGGAGGCGGTCGCGCGCCTGGATGTCGGCGATCGCGGCGCGTGCGTGCTCGAGGTATTCGGCCAGCGAGATCGGCTCGGTCGGATCGCGCAGATCGAGGCAGTGGTGGGCGACGCGCTCGCGGTCGGCATCGGTCGGTTTGGCGGCGCCGATGTTCAGCCGGCGGTAGAGCTGACGCGAGTCGGCGCTGACGATCTCACCGTCGAGCTGCTCGGCAAGCTGCAGCGCCCAGCCCGACTTGCCGGAGGCGGTCGGTCCGACGACGGCAAGGACCGGCGCCTGGTCAGGCGCCGGCGATGCGCCGGCTGATTTCGAGGAAGGCATTGGGGTCGAGCGCGGCGCCACCGACCAGCGCGCCATCGACATCGTCCTCGCGGACGAAGTCGGCGACGTTGTCGGGCTTCACGGAGCCGCCGTAGAGGACGCGTGTCTGCGCGGCGATCGCGTCGCCGAGCACCTGCTCGAGCAGCGCGCGAATATGCCCGGCGGCCTCCTGCGCCTGCTCGGGTGTCGCCGGCTGGCCCGCGCCGATCGCCCAGACCGGTTCGTAGGCGACGACGAGTCCCGGCGGCGCCGGGTTGTCGCCGAGCGCGATGCTGATCTGGCGGGTGAGGACCGTGCGGGTGCGGTTGTTCTCGCGCTCCGCCTCGGTTTCGCCGACGCAGAGGATCGGCTTGAGATTGTGCTCGGTCGCGGCGACGAGCTTGGCCTGCAGAGCGAGATCGTCTTCGCAGAAGAACTGCCGCCGCTCGGAGTGGCCCAGAATCACCCAATCGGCGAGCTCGGCGAGCTGCGCGGGCGAGATCTCGCCGGTGTACGCGCCGCTCGGCTGAGTGTGCATGTTCTGGCCGGCCACGCCGACGCTGGTCGCGCCGAAGGCCTCGGCGACGATCGCGAGCTGCAGGAAGCCGGGGCCGAGCACGACGTCGACGCCGTCGATCTGTTCGATCCCGGCGAGACCGTCGCAGAGAGCGCGCGCCTCGGCGGCGTTGGCGTTCATCTTCCAGTTGCCGGCGCTAACCGGCGTGCGGGTGGGCCGTGTCGTCATGGCGGGGACTCTCGGTTCAGTTGTCGGATTCGGGCAGGGCGCGAATGCCGGGTAGCTCGATGCCCTGCAGAAACTCGAGCGCGGCGCCGCCGCCGGTGCTGATGTGGTTCATCTTGCGCGCAATGCGATGGCGGGCGACCGCCGCGACGGTCTCGCCGCCGCAGATGATCGTGTTCGCTTCGAGCGTGGCGATCGCCTCGGCCATGGCGAGCGTGCCGCCGCTGAAGGCTTCGCGCTCGAACAGTCCGAGCGGGCCATTCCACACGATCGTGTCGCAATCGGCCACGGCCTTGCTAAACAGCTGGACGGTCGCCGGCCCCACGTCGAGGACCTGCCAGCGCGGCGGGACCGCCTCGTCGGCGAAGATCAACGGGCGCGCGCGGGGCGGTTGGTCTGCCCCGCCTGCGATCACCGCGTCGACCGGAAGCAGCAGCTCGCACTTGTGCTCCGCGGCGCTGACGACGATCCGCCGTGCCTGCTCGGCCATATCCGCCTCGAACAGGGAGTTTCCGAGCTGCTGGCCGCGCGCGTGCAGGAAGGTATTGGCCATCGCGCCGCCGATGCAGAGCACGCTCGCCTTCTGTACCAGGCTGTCGAGCAGGCCGAGCTTGTCCGAGACCTTCGCGCCGCCGGTGATCACGGCCAGGCGGCCCGCCTTGGCGCTGGCGACCGGTGAGAGCGCGTCGATTTCGCGCTGAAGCAGCAGGCCCGCCGCGGAAGGCAGGCACTTGGTGATGGCGTCGGTCGAGGCGTGGGCGCGATGGGCCGCGCCGAAGGCGTCGTTGACGTAGTAGTCCGCGAGCGAGCCGAGCTGTCCGGCGAAGCCGGGGTCGTTGGCCTCCTCCTCGGGGTGGAAGCGGAGGTTTTGCAGCACCATCACCTCACCGGGCACGAGCGCGGCGGCCATCTCGGCGGTGACTTCGCCGATGCAGTCGGGCGCCATCTTGACGTTCTGTTGCAGCAGCCGGGCGAGGCGCACGGCGGCGGGGGTGAGATCGAAGCGCGGGTCGCGGACGCCGTTGGGGCGGCCGAGGTGCGAGCAGCAGATCACCGCAGCGCCGGACTTGAGCAGGTAGCGAATCGTGGGCATGGCGGCCGCAATCCGGGTGTCGTCGCTGATCCGGGCGTTGTCCAGCGGGACGTTGAAATCGACCCGAAGCAGGACGCGCTGACCCGCAAGTGTGAGGTCGCGCACGGAGCGCTTGGTCATGGCTCGGGTCCTTGCGGCGGTCTAGCGAGCGGGTCCGGCGGGGGAGGCTTCAGCGTCGGTCGGTGCGGGCTGTTCGATCGTTGGCTCAGACTGTTCGTTCTCAATCGCAGCAATCTTGGCGAGCCGGCGGACGTGCCGCCCGCCCTCAAACGAGGCACTGACGAAATTGTCGACGATCTCCTGCGCGAGCGCCGTGCCGGTCACCCAGGCCCCGATCGCGAGGATGTTGGCGTCGGTGTGCTGGCGGGCTCGGCGGGCTGACCAGGGGTCGGCGCACAGTGCGGCACGCACGCCGTTGACCTTGTTCGCCGCGATGCTGACCCCCACGCCGTTGGAGCAGAGCACGATCCCGAGCTGATCGCGGCCGTTCACGACTGCGGCAGCGAGCGGCGCGACGATATCGGGATAGTCGACCGACTCGTCGGAATGCGTGCCGAAGTCGTGGATCTCGTGGCCGGCCTCGCGCAGCCGCTGGCTGAGCATTCGTTTGAGCTCGACGGCGGTGTGGTCGTTACCGATCGCGATGCGCACGTGATCGTCCCAGCGTGGTGGCGCGTGCGGCTCAGGCGCCGGACGCGTCGGGCTCAGGGATACCCCAGTGCTCGACGAGCCAATCGCCAATTCGGGGATCGAGCGCGGGTCCCTGGCGGAGCACGCGCGGAATCGGCCCGGCAAGATCGAGAATAGTAGAGGCGGCGCCCGCAGGCAGCCGCGGGCCCGGCGCCACTATGTGAACTGAGTCACGGAGCTGCGCGCGAACATCGTCCGGCGTCAGCGCCGCAGGCTGCCCGTGCAGGTTCGCGCTGGTGCCGGTCAGCGGTTGATCGAGCTCGCGCAGGATCTGCATCGCGACGGGATGATCGGGAATCCGGACGGCGATCGTCTCGCCACGGACCGCGGTTGTGTAAAACGACGGGTTCCTGGGCAGGATCAGGGTCACAGCGCCGGGCCAGACGCGTTCGGCGAGGCCGCGTACGCGCTCCGGCGGCTGGCCGGCGACGCGCTCCAGCCAATCGAGCGAGGGGAGCAGGATCGGCAGATTCTCGAAGGCCGGGCGCTGCTTGATCTTGAACACGGCGGCCACCGCCTCGCGATTCGTCGCGACGGCGCTCAGCGCATACTGCGTGTCGGTCGGCATCGCCACGACGGCGCCGCTCGAAAGCAGGTCAACGGCTCGCTTGAGGGGCTCAGGACTCACGGCTGCGCCTTGAGGAACCGGCGGGCGCGTCTGCTCCCTGTCGCTGGGGAACATAGCGCTAGGCGGGACCTCGAGCGTACACCGCATAATCTGAGGACCACTGGATCACGCAGGGTTGCAGGACTAGATGTCGCGAGAGCATCCGCACGAGTCGATCGTGATCGTGGACCTCGGTTCGCAAACGGCGATGCTGATCGCGCGTCGGGTCCGCGAGCTAAACGTCTATTGCGAGCTGCTGCCCGCCACGGCGACGCGCGCCGACATCCAACGTCTGCGCGCGCGGGGCGTGATCCTCTCCGGTGGGCCGTCCTCGGTCCACGACGAAGGCGCGCCGCGAGCCCCGCAGTGGTCGCTGGACGGCAGTCTGCCGACGCTGGGCATCTGCTACGGGATGCAGACCATGGCGCAGCAGCTCGGCGGCCGCGTGGCGCCGGGACGCGAGCGCGAGTTCGGCTCGGCGTCGGTCACCGCGCGGGCCGACGGCTCGGCGCTGCTGCGCGGACTGCCCGAGCCGCTGCCGGTCTGGATGAGCCACGGTGATCGGGTCGAGGCGCTGCCAGCCGGGTTCGAGGCGCTCGCATCGACGGCCACGATTCCAATCGCGGCGATGACCAACGGCGCCGGGCTCTACGGGATTCAGTTCCACCCGGAGGTCGTGCACACGCCCGACGGTCCCGAGCTGCTGCGCAACTTCGTGCACGACATCTGCGGCTGCTCGGGCGACTGGACGGCGGAGCATTTCGTCACCGAGACAATCGAGGAGATTCGCGCGCAGGTGGGCGATCGCCGCGTGATCTGCGGGCTCAGCGGCGGCGTCGACTCAGCCGTCGCGGCGACGCTGGTGCACCGGGCGATCGGCGACCAGCTGACCTGTGTGTTCGTCGACAATGGGCTGCTGCGTCGCGGCGAGCGGGAGCAGGTCGAGCAGACGTTCTCGCGGCAGCTCCACATCGACCTGCGCACCGTCGAGGCGGGCGACCGCTTCCTCGAAGAGCTGGCCGGCGTGACCGACCCCGAGACCAAGCGCAAGCGCGTCGGCGAGACCTTCATCGCCGTCTTCGAGGAGTCGGCGCGCGAGTTGGGCGCGGGCGGCGCCGCCGTTGACTTCCTGGTGCAGGGCACGACCTACCCCGATGTCGTGGAGAGCGCAGGCACCGGCGCGGGCGGCGCGACGGCGACGATCAAGTCGCACCACAACGTCGGCGGGCTGCCCGACGACCTGCGTTTCGAGCTGGTCGAGCCGCTCCGCTATCTGTTCAAGGACGAAGTGCGCGCGGTCGGTCGCGAGCTGGGGCTGCCCGACGAGATCGTGGAGCGTCAGCCGTTCCCGGGACCGGGGCTGTCGATCCGGATCATCGGCGCGGTCACCCACGAAAAGGTGCGGGTGCTGCAGGCCGCCGACGCCGTCGTCGTGCAGGAAGTGCGCGCGGCGGGCCTGGAACGCGAGCTCTGGCAGTCGTTCGCGATCCTGACCGATACGCGCACCGTGGGCGTGCAGGGCGACGCGCGGACCTACGGTTGGGTCGTCGCACTGCGCGCCGTCACCGCCGACGACGCGATGACCGCCGACTGGGCGCGCTTGCCCGGCGATCTGCTCGGCAGGATCGCGAATCGGATCGTCAACGAGATTCCCGAGCTGAACCGCGTGGTCTACGACATCACCTCGAAGCCGCCCGGCACGATTGAGTGGGAGTAGCTCCGTGAACATCACGATCTGCATGAGCATGCTGCTGAGCGACCGGCTGCCCGCGCTGACCCGCGAGCTGGAGGCGGCGGGCCACGTGGTGTTCACCCCGGTCGACACGGAGGGCTTTGATTACGTGGGCGCGTCGACGGTCGAGCGGGCTGAGCAGAAGCGCTCCTACGATCTGATTCGCAAGCACTGGCAGAAGATTCAGCGCTCGGACGCGATTCTGGTGGTCAATGAGGACCTGCCGGACCGGCCCGGGCACATCGGCGGCAACACGTTCCTCGAGATGGGCTTCGCGCACGTCCTGGAGCTGCCGATCTACATGATGCAGCCGGTACCCGACATTACCTATGCGAGCGAAATGCTGGCGATGGACCCGATCATCCTGCACGGCGACCTGACCCGCATCGGGCCGCGCATCGGGCCGGCGCTCGCGCCGGTGGGAGACTGAGCGCATGCGCGTGATGGTGGTCGGCGGCGGCGGTCGCGAACACGCACTGGCCTGGGCGATCTCGCGCAGCGCCGGCTGCGACGAGCTGCTCTGCGCGCCCGGCAACGCCGGCACCGCGGCGCTCGGCGAAAACCTGGCGATCCCCGACTCCGACATCGCGGGACTCGTCGATGCCGCGCTGGCCCGACGGATCGATCTGGTCGTCGTTGGCCCCGAGGCGCCGCTGGCAGCGGGACTGGTAGACGCGCTCGACGCGCGCGGCGTCCTCGCCTTCGGTCCACGCCGCGAGGCTGCCGAACTGGAATCGTCGAAGTGGTTCGCGAAGTCCGTGATGCAGCGGGCCGGCGTCGCCCACGCGGCGGGCGAGCTGTTCGAGAGCGCCGCCGCGGCGCACAAGTGGGTCGAGTACCTCGGTGATCACCCCGACTACCTGCCCGTGCTCAAGGCCGACGGCCTGGCCGCGGGCAAGGGCGTGATCGTCCCCGCCGACCTCGACGAAGCGCACGAGGCAGTGGACGAGCTGATGGGCGGGAGGTTCGGCGCCGCCGGTGAGCGAATCGTGATTGAAGATCGGCTCTCAGGGCGAGAAGCGTCGGCGATGGCGATCGTCTCCGGCACGTCGGTGGCGCCGCTCCCCCTGTCCTGCGACTACAAGCGCGTCGGCGACGGCGACACCGGACCCAACACCGGCGGCATGGGGGTTTACTCGCCGCCTGGCTTCCTAACCGACCAGCTCAGCGAGGAGGCGAGCGTGTTCGCGCGCGTGCATCAGCCCGTCGCGCAGGCGATGGCCGCGATCGGCCGCGAGTTCCGAGGCCTGATGTACGCGGGGCTGATGGTCGACGATGCCGCGATCAGCGTGCTCGAGTTCAACTGCCGCTTCGGCGACCCCGAGTCGCAGGCAGTGCTGCCACGGATCGAGGGCGATCTGCTCACCGCGCTCACGGCGGCGGCGCGCGGCCAGCCGATCGCCGAGCGCGCGATCACCTGGCGCGAGGAGGCCACCGTCGCCGTCGCGATGGCGAGCGGCGGCTACCCCGGGTCGTACGCCACGGGTGCGCCGATCACGGGGCTGGACGCCGTCGACGATCGTGTCGAGGTGTTCCACGCGGGCACAGCGCTGGACGACGAGGGCCGCGTCGTGACGGCCGGCGGGCGCGTGCTGTCGGTGGTAGCGCGCGGGCGCGATCTGGCCGAGGCGCGCGCGATCGCATACGACAACGTGCGGCGGGTCAGCTTCGCGGGCGGCTTCTACCGCAGCGACATCGCGCTGCGCGAAGTGGACGGTTCGGGCGGGTAAGGCGCGTAGGATGGTGGCGTTCGAGCGCGAACGAGAGGCACCCGATGGCTGACGCGAATCTGCAGGACCACGACGAAACCAAGCGCGTCGAGATGTTCGAGGGCGTCGCGATGCGCACGCTGAACCACGGCGAGCGCACGTCGATCCACGAGATCGAGATCGCGGCAGGCGGTGTGGTGCCGATGCACACCCATCCGCACGAACAGATCGGCTATCTGGTCAGCGGCCGCGTGCTCTTCGAGCTGGGTGAGCTGAAGCGCGAAATCTCGGCCGGCGACTCCTGGATCATCCCCTCCGAGGTCCCCCACGAGGTCACCGCGCTCGAAGATTCGGTCGCGCTCGACATCTTCTCGCCCAAGCGTGACGAGTACATCAGCCGATGATCCCCCGCTACCAACGCCCGGAAATGGCGGCGCTCTGGACCGACGACGCCAAGTGGCGCCGCTGGCTCGATGTGGAGATCGCGGTCGTGCAGGCCTGGGCCGATGAGGGCGTCGTGCCGCGCGAGGACGCCGAAAAGATCGCCGCCAACGCGAGCTTCGTGACCGCCGACATCGACCGCTACCAGATCAAGGTGCACCACGACACGCACGCGTTCCTGCAGTCGGTCGGCGAGAGCCTCGGCCCGGAGTCACGCTGGGTGCATCACGGCCTGACCACGAACGACGTGTGGGACACGGCCTCGGCGCTTCAGATTCGCGACGCCGCCGTGCTCCTGGAGCAGGATCTCGAGCGCCTCGAAGCGGTGCTGACACGCCGGGCGAACGAACACCGCCACACGGTCTGCGTCGGGCGGACGCACGGAATCCACGCGGAACCGACGACCTTCGGCCTGAAGCTGCTGTCCTGGGTCGCCGAGGTCCGGCGCAACCGGGTCCGCCTGGCGGACGCCAGGTGCAGCATCGCGGTGGGCAAGATCTCGGGCGCCGTGGGCACGCACGCGACGGTGCCCCCGTGGGTCGAGGAGCGCGTCTGCGCGGAGCTCCGGCTCGGCGTTGAAGCGGTCTCCACCCAGGTCGTGCAGCGCGACCGGCACGCGCACTTCGTCTCGACCCTGGCGCTGGTCGCAGCGTCGCTGGAGCGCTTCGCCACCGAGATTCGCCACCTCCAGCGCACCGAGGTGCGCGAGGTCCAGGAGCCGTTCATGGAGGGCCAGGCCGGCTCCTCGGCGATGCCGCACAAGCGCAACCCCGAGAAGTGCGAGCGGGTCTGCGGGCTCGCCCGCACGATTCGCGCCAACGCGATGACGGCGCTCGAGAACGTGGCGCTGTGGCACGAGCGCGATATCTCGCACTCCAGCGCCGAGCGCATCCTGATCCCCGACGCCTGCCAGGCGCTCGACTACATCCTCGACCTCTTCACCTGGGTCATGGACGGCCTGATCGTGGACGCTGACCGGATGGTGCAGAATCTCGGCGGCTCCCACGGCCTGGTCTTCTCCCAGCGCGTCCTGCTGGCCCTGACCGAGGCGGGCATGGGTCGCGACGAAGCCTTCCGCCGCGTGCAGACCCACGCACTGGCCGCGTGGGACGAGCAAACCGACTTCCGCTCGCGCCTCGAGGCCGATCAGGCGATCACCTCCGTGCTGGACGAGCAGGCGCTGTGCGCTCTGTTCGACCCCTCGGCGTTTCTCAAGCACATCGATACATCCTTCGCGCGTCTGGGCCTGTAGCGAGTGCTTGACGGGGTATCGGTAGCGCTCCAGTTCAAGAGCGGTCCCCACTCAGATGAACGCGCGATTCGGCAGGCTGACGCGATTCTCCGATGCGACCTCGCGACGATCGTCTTTGCCGTCTCCTGCGAGACTCCACCAGGCGGGACCTGGCCCAACTCCGAGACGCTCCGCTGGACAATGCGGATGTCGCGCGGCGGTTCGGCCGCCGGTTGGTCGCAAGGAACGGCGGCGCAACTGGCTGAGGCCATGCTGCGTGCGCTGGGCGGCGGCATGTAAGACACCGGCGATGCGTCGGCGAAGTCTGCACCCGCATAGCGTGCCGCCACGCTCTCAAGCGCGCAGCCAACGCCACGATCACCTGGCTCACGCGAACTGGCCACCAACCAGGCCTGCGACACGCAACATATGTCGACGGCCGCTGTGCTGGACACAGCTGAACAACCCGCCCCTCAACCTCCTGCACAGGGGCAGCACGAGACGTGGGAAAGCTCCGAAAAACTCTCCCCCCGCCCTGCGGGGGGAGATGAGTGACAGAGGGGGGCGCCCCCGCATGCCCAGATACAGCCACGCCGGTGCATCGGGACCGCAGCCCCCCTCTGCCTTCGGCATCTCCCCCCGCCTCGCGGGGGGAGAGTTATTCAGAGCCCTCCTGGGAGTGCCGCGCACTGAGCGCCTGTGCGACGCAGCCGACTTGACATCCTCAGCGATCCCGTCTCTAATCAGAACATGCATGCGCATGTGGCGATCCCCAAGTCCGATCAACCCACTCGTCGCAGCCCTGAACTGCCTGTCGCCGAACTCCTCACCCACAATCAGGACCGATCAAACCGATCAGGGCTGAACGAAACCGATCGATTCCGATCACCCCTACCAGATAGAACAGGCGCTCGAATCGAGCCAGAATCGAAAATTTCCCCCAAAACCGATCACTCCCATGCAGCCAGCCCCAACCACCCACTTCCCGCCCTCGATCCGGCAGACAGTCGAGACCTGCCGACTCCCCGACACGGCTGCGGACGCTGAGCTAACGGAACGAGTTCGCGGAGCTGCATTCACGCTGCCTGCGAGCCGTTGTAATTTTGGTTGGCGTGAAACGAGGGACTGCGATGACCGTGATGCTGGAATCTGACCTCGCGGCGCCGCTACGGCGCGGCAAGGTGCGCGATATCTATGACCTTGGCGAACAGCTGCTGATCGTGACCACCGACCGGGTGTCGGCGTTCGACGTGGTGCTGCCGACCGGGATACCGCAGAAGGGCTGCGTGCTCACCCAGATGTCGGCCTACTGGTTCGAGGCGACCTCATCGGTCGTGCCCAACCACATGATCCGGGTGATCGACTCGACCGACAACCCCGACCTGCCGCTGCAGCTAGGCCCGCAATACGTGGGCCGCTCGATGCTGGTCCGCAAAGCTGAGCCGGTCAAGCTCGAGGCGGTCGTGCGCGGCTACCTGGCCGGCAGCGGCTGGGCCGAGTACCAGCGCAACTCTCGGGTCTGCGGGATTCCCCTGCCCCCGGGGCTGCGCGAGTCCGACGCGCTGCCGCAGGCCATCTTCACGCCCTCGACCAAGGCCGATGTGGGCCACGACGAGAACATCACCTACCGGCAGGCCGTCGAGATCGTCGGCGAAGACGTGGCCAACACGGTCAAGGTGCGCTCGATGGCGCTCTATCTGTTCGGGCTGGAGCGGGCGCGCCAGGCCGGCTTCATGCTCGCCGACACCAAGTTCGAGTTCGGCGTGACCAAGAACGAGCAGGGCGAGGACGAGGTGATCCTGATCGACGAGGCGCTCACGCCCGACTCGTCGCGCTATTGGGATGCCAGCGTCTACAAGCCCGGCCGGTCGCAGCCGTCGTTCGACAAACAGCCGCTGCGCGACTGGCTGTCATCGACCGGCTGGGACAAGGAGCCGCCCGGTCCGCCGATCTCCGACCAGGTCGTGGCCGTGCTGACCGAGCGCTACCGAACGGCGTTTGAGCGCGTCACGGGCCGCGAGCTGTTGGTCGGCGCCTAGTGGCCCGGGCCATGTCCTTCAAGGCCGACATCTACGTCACCCTCAAGCGGACGGTCAACGATCCGCAGGGTCTCACAATTCGCGGCGGTCTCCACGCGCTGGGCTTCGAAGCAGTCTCGGCCGTGCGCGCCGGCAAGTTCATCGAGGTCTGGCTGGAGGCCGCCGACGAGGCGGAAGCGCAGCGCCAGGTCGAGCAGATGAGCGATCAGCTCCTGGCCAATCCCGTGATCGAGGACTTCCGCGTCCAACTGACCGCCGGCGGCGAGGCCGCGCCCGGCAGTGAGGGCTGATCCACGAAAGCTCTGAATAACTCTCCCCCCGCTCTGCGGGGGGAGATGTCACGGAGTGACAGAGGGGGGCTCCCCCGCTTGGCCAGATACAGGCACGCCGGTCAGTCGGGACCGCAGCCCCCCTCTGCCTTCGGCATCTCCCCCCGCTTCGCGCGGGGAGAGAGGCGAACTTGTTCAGAGGATTCCTAGCCGCTCAACGTCCCCTTGGTACTCGGAGCGCCCGCGCCGTCAACGACTCGGACAGCGTCCCGCAGGCACCGCGCCAACGCCTTGAACGTGGCCTCCAGAATGTGATGATCGTTCTCCCCGGCGAGCTGGCGCACGTGCAGCGCAAAGCGGCCCTCGTGCGCGACCGTCTCCAGAAAGTGGATCGCCATCTGCGAGGGCAGCTGCCCGATCATCGGGCTTGGGAACTCCAGCCCGATCGCGCTGTACGGGCGGCCGCTGAGGTCGATTGAGACATGGATCAGCGATTCATCGAGTGGGACGCTGCGGTCGGCAAAGCGGGCGATCCCGGCGCGGTCGCCAAGCGCCTCGTTCAGCGCGCGCCCCAGCGAGATCGCGATGTCCTCCACCGTGTGGTGTGCATCGACGTGGAGATCGCCGCTGGCCTTGACCGTCAGGTCGAGCCCGCCGTGTCGGGCGAGCTGGTTGAGCATGTGATCGAGCATCCCCACGCCGGTCTCGATCTCGGCGTCGCCGCCGCCGTCCAGCTCGAGCTGAACGCTGATCGCGGTCTCTTTGGTGGTTCGCTCGATCGACGCGCTGCGCATGTCCGCACTCTTACCGAGCGAGCGCGCGCTGGCAAGCCGCTACGAGTCAGGCGGCACCGTCGTGCGCGCCTCGATCTCGTAGAGCTCGTCCATCCCCGCGGCGTCCTGCACGTCGCGGTAGAGCCGCATCAGGTCGCCGATCTCGTGGCCGCTCGCCCCGTTCTCGCGGATCGCGCGGTAGGCCGCACGCATCGCACCGAACGCGACGACCTGGCCGGTGAAGGGATCGATCTGAAGATTGAACCCGTGTGACCTGAGCATCTCGGGGTCCTGCCGGCCCGCCGCGCCCATGATCGCGAGCGGGCCGCCGAGCAGCTCGCCCGCCTGGGCGATCTGCGCGTCGTCGGTCGGGAAGATCATCAGCACATCGGCGCCGGCCTCGCGATAGGCCAGCGAGCGCTCGATCGCGCTCTCGAACGACTCGTTCCGCACCGCGCCGGTGCGCGCGATGATCAGGAAGTCGGGATCGCTGCGCGCGGCGGCGGCCTCGCGCACCTTGTCGACCATCACCTCCAGCGGCTCCAGGAACTCGACGCCCTTGTGGTGGTGCGCCCGCTTCGGCGAGACCTGGTCTTCAATCTCAATCGCCGCCCCGCCGGCCGACTCGATCTCCCGCATCGCGCGGGTGAGGTGCACCGCGTCGCCAAAGCCCACGCCGCCGTCGACGATCAGCGGCACGCTGGAGCGGGCGGTGATCTGCCGCGTCAGCGTCGCGATTTCGGTGGTGGTCAGCAGCGCCTCGGAAACCGCCAGTTGGAACCCGAAGCCGCCGCCGGAAAGGTACGCCGCGTCGAACCCCAGCGATTCGATCAGCCGACCCGTCAGCGGGTCGAGGCAAACCGGCGCAAACGTCGTCTGCCCCGAGCGGATGCGTTCAGCAAAATCGTGTCGGTTGGTCATGCGCGGATGGTAGTGGCGTCGCTCACCCGACGCACGGGTCGCCGTCAACCACCCATTCGACATAGTTGTCATCGGCCGCTCGAACCACGTAGCTGCGACGCTCGGTCGGGAACGTCTGCTTCACGCACTGGCCAATGCCGGGCCGCAGCGTCATCCCGCCGGTGTTCGTCGCCGCGAAGACGAAGTCGCCCGAGGCGTCGGTGGCGACGTTCTGGCACAAGCCGCCGCTGTCCGGGCACGCGACGAAGCCCCAGCTCGTAACCGGCATCCCCTCCGAGTCGATCACGCGTCCCTCAACTGCGTAGCGACAGGCGCCGGGGTGAATCTCCCACTGCAAGGAAGTGGGGCCGTCGCCGGTCACGCGAATGCCCCTGACGCTCAGCGCCGGCGTCGTCGCACGTGACGCCCACTGTTGCGGGTTGTAGCTGACGATCTTGCAGCCAAGTGTGATGCCGTCGTGGAGCAGCGGAGCCCCGATCTCAAAGCGGTAAGCTCCGGCCGCCGAGACTGCGAGCCTGAAGGACCCGTCAACCTGCAGCTGCGTCGTGACGTGCCGGCCACCCTCCTCCGGATACGCAGCGATGCGACGGTTACGCGCCCACGCCGCGTCGCGGCCCAGCACCTGGCCACTGATCGCCAGCTCGCAGAGTTGCGAGAGCGGCTCGAACCGGATCTGCGTCGTCCTTGCGCGTAGCGCGGACTGCACGATCAGCGCCTCGCCTGGGTCACGCGTGAAGCCGTCAGCAGCGGCGTAGGAGGGGCAGCGGTGTTGCGGCGTCGAGAACGCGATCACGTGGTCGCCGGGAATCGGCACGGTCGCGGTGTAGGTGCGGCTCCCGCGCCTCTTTTCGGCCTCGGTACAGCCCGTGCCGTCTGGGCGGCACACCGAGATCTCGAGATCCTTGGGCACATCTCTGATGCTTCCGGTCGTACGCACCCGGACCTGTTCGCGGCAGAATGACGCGGGTGCGACGATGTTGAAGTCGCTCACCGATGGCTCGCTGGTCGAGAACGGCTGGGGCGCTCGCGAATCGCCCGATGTCGGCCACGTGAGGATCTGATCCGGTCCAACCTCGCCACGGCACGTCGTATCCCGCCGGACCACCGCGATGCCGTAGTTGAGCGGTCCCGCCCCGGCGCTGCCGAAGCGTGGCAGCGTGATTTCGAACGACCCGTTGGGCTCAACGTCGACGGATTCCCGTCTGCCCCGATCAGTTTCGGCCTCCACTGAGAGCCGCGGCAGGGCAGCAGCGCCTGATCGTTTGATCGCGCCGCTGATGACGGTGAAGTGCGGCCGTCGGACTTCGTAGAACAGCTCGTAGAACTCCTGAGACGAGAGCCCGAACGTCTCACGGAAGGCAGTCTGCCAGCTCCGCGCTACGCCCTTGCGCGGCGCCAGGTTGCGCCAGAAGTCGATGACGGTATCGGGACCGGACCGCTCGATCAGGATCGTCAGCGCCGCGACTCCAACCCAGTGTGCGTAGTCGAACGGACGGGAACGCTTGGCCAGATTGAGTTCGGTCGTCCAAAATTGCGCGCTGCTGACGGTCGGAGGACTCCCGCGAAGCCCCTGGCTCAGCCATGTCGCAGTGCCCTCGGTCAGCCAGCCTGGCGTGCGGTGGCGGGCAGGACCGGCGAGTTCGAACTGCGCGATGTGGAAGTACTCGTGCGCCAGGATCGCGCGCGCGTAGCTGACCCCGACGCCCGACGTGTAGCCGCTGGTCCAGAAGCCGGCCGACATCACGATCTCGTTCGTGCCCGCCCGGGTCGCGGGTGATCGCGCCCACGCGTTCGTCGTTGCACGCTGTCGCGACTGCAGGCGGGCGAGCGCCTCAGGCGTGGTCGCGATGCGGACCGTCAGACGCCGCGTTTCCATCTCCCACGCGAAGCGAGACGCGAACAGCTCCACGACCCACGCCACATCGGCTTCGACGGTCTCGCGAAAGTCGTCGGGTAGTTGATGCTGGAGCCCGCCGGCGAACGCGACGCGGTGGTACACCCCGGATGGTTGGAGCCACTCCGTCGCCTCGGTCAGCGTGACCTCGACCGCTTCGCCGCGGAACAGCGCTGGGATTTCGACGGGTTCGAGCGAAGGGTCAGGCGGCCACGGCACGGATCGCTGCTCGGCGGCAATCCAGCGCTGGGCACCTGTCAGATGCTCCGCCAGACCGGCCAGCGCGTCGGCCAGCTCGATATCCGAGCGGCCCGCCCAGGCGACCAACTGGCGTCCCGGCTCGAGCTGGAAGCGTCGGCCGGCGGGCGTCGCCGGGCGAACCCACTCAACTGCATCCCCGTCGCTGATCCGGAACCAATAGCCGCGACCCGCCTGCAGCTGCTCAACGGACTCCGCGGCGTCGGGTGCCTGGCCGTCGACCAACGCACCGCCGTGGATCGATTCCAGCTCAGGCAGCTGCTCGAAGACCTCGCTCGCAGGCGTGTCCGCGTGGATCCAGCCAATCAGGTTCCAGCCGGGGTAAAGCGTGGTGGTGATCGTCTCGTCGTCCGCGGCCGCCGAGGCGGGACGGATCACCGCGAGGAGCAGCAAGGACGTGATGCTGGCCACGGCGGCGATGCGGAGGCGAGCGCCCGAAGGCATCATGACGCCAGACTACGCATCTGGCGAGAGCCTAGGCCCCACGCCCGGGCGAGTACTCGCTTGCGCAGGCGTCCGCCGGGAGGCGCCAGTCGACGCCGACGATGTAGGCGTCTTCCATTGTCAGCGCTTGGCGGTGAGCTGCGTCTTCGGCGTTCGGGCATTCGCGGGTTGCGGTGGGTGCGAGGAAGAAAGGGCCGTGGTAGGGGACGTAGAGCGAGAAGCGGCCCTCAGCGTCGGTGACCGAGTTGCCCCCGCACAAACGGCCGAACCCAGACTGGCGAACCGTGCAGGCGGAAACGGCGAACTGGCGGAACGGCTTACCGTCGGGCGTGGTCAGGGTTCCCTCGACCCGCCGGCGGCAGAAGTCTGGCGGGACCTCCCAGGTGATGCCGCCGAGTGCGAACAGGCTGACATGGAGAAGGCTCGGGAACTCGATCCCACATTCGCCGAGCGGGCGATTGGTCGGCGCATAGCGGGGCTTCAGTGAGAGCACGTAGTAGCCGACAGCAGGGACCTGGATCAGGAACGATCCGTCGGCGGCCGGCTCGGCTTCGGTGCAGGGGCTGCGGGATACGCGGCAGGCGACCAGCATGAGCGGATTCGCGGTGACGCCGATCATAATCCCGCTGGTACGGCCCTGTGGCAGATTGGTCAGCCGCCCCTGTATACGTCGTGCGCACCAGTTGGCGGCGAGCTGCACTTCCACGCCGCCGACATCCCCATCAATCACCTCGTAGCTGGTAGCGATTATGGGTATTCCCACTGTTGCACCGCCATGCGCGAAGACGGCGCAAGAGTTCGTTCGGTCGGCGATCGTAATCGTGTAGCGGCCGGGCAGGGGTACGGGGAGGTCGAACGAACCGTCGGCGCCCGTGACTGTGGAGCTGCAGAGGTCGAAGTTGAGGCATGCGATGATCCGAAGGTCGGCGATCACGTCCGCGCTCGATGCCGTGATCTGGCCGCGCAAATGCCGTTGGCAGAAGTCTGCCGGAACTTCGATCTCAATCGGAGACGCGGACAGATCGGAGTGGCTGAAGAATTGGGCCAGACGGTTGATCGTCAGGACGCCGTCCAACGACGCAACCGCGTGGCAGTCGGAGCCCGCGAGCGCGACGCCGAGGCGGTAGTCGTCATCGTTGCGGATGGCGACGCGGAACGCGCCGTCCGGCGACACGTCCGCACGACGGGGCGAACCCGCGAGGCGCTCCGCTGTCACGACGAGGTCCTGAGCGGCGATCCCTTCGGGGACGATGATGCGGCCGTGGGCGAACGGGTGCGAGGCGCGGATCCACTGCTCGAATTGGTCGTGGAACGTCTCGACGGTGATCCCGAAGGTCGTGAGGAAGACGTCCCGCCAGGTCGCCTCCGCTGCGGCATTGGACGCGTTGCGCCAGAAGTCGAAGTAGGAGTCGCGGCCGAAACGTTCGACCAGCCAGCGCGTGGCGGTGACGCCCAGCGCGCGATCATCGAGACCCGGCTCAGCGCGGTCGGCGATCACAAACTGGCTGGCGTCGTCTTCGTCGCGCTCGAGTGAGCGGATCGGCAACCCAGCCTCGGCGAGCATCCAGAACGGGCCGCCCTGCACGAACCAGCCGGGGATGCCGGAGTAGCGCGGGCCCGCCAGGTCTCGCTGGACGGCGTGGAAATACTGCCGCAACAGGGTGGTCCGAGCGTGCACCGAGACGGTCGGAGCGACGATCCCGTAGCGGCGGCCGTCGTCCGCTGCCCAGACCTGCGAGCGCACAATGATCGAGGAGAAGCCGCCCTCGATTGGCCCGCTCGTCCACGAGTCGGCGCCGATCTCAGCACCGTGCTGCAACGTCCGGAGTGCGGCGTCGTTGGTTACGACGCGGACGGTCAGGCGTTCGGGTTCGAGCCGATGCTCGAAGCGGTTCGCGAAGCGGCGCACCGTGTAGCGCACATCGGCCTCAACGCCGGCTCGGAAGTTCAACGGCAGCTCCCCGTGAAGGCCGCCGTCGAACGCCATTCGCGGCACGGCGGTCGAGGCCTCCAGCCAGGCCATCCGATGCGAGAGCCGCACATACAGCGCGTCGCCGCGGTTGAGCACCCGGTCTGGTCCGGACTCGTCCGATTCGGATGTCCAGCGCAGGAATTGCTGGGCGACCGGATCCCAGCAGATCGCCTCGGCGCGCGCACCGACGATCGTCTCGGCCGCAGCGCTCGGCGAAGTCTCGTCGGGACCGGGCCAGGCGATCAGCCGCAGACCCGCTTCGCGCCTCAGCAGACGCCGGGCAGGCGTGGCCGCACGCGTCCAATCGACGGGCTGGTCGCCCGCGATGCGGAACCAGTAGCCGTGGCCGGTCTCGAGCGTGCGCACGACGTCGGACTGGTCGGTCGTCTGGAGGCCGAGCCGCCGTAGTTGCTCGACGAGTTCCGCATCGAGCGGCTGGGCGTGGATGGAGACGAGCTGCGGCAGCTCATCGACAACATTGCTCGCAGGAGTGTCCGCGTGGATCCAGCCGATCAGGTTCCAGCCGGGGTGCAGCGTGGTGGTTATCGTGCCGTAGTCCGCGGCTGACGCTGGGCGGATTGTGGCGAGCAGCAGCACGGAGGTCACGGTGGCGAGGAGGGCGATGGCGCCGACGCGGCGGATCGCCCTCGCGGTTATGAGGCGGCGTCGCTCTCGACGGCTGACGCAGGGTCCTCGGGCAGCGAAATCACTCCCGACTCGGCGAGCGCGGCGATCTGCGGCTTGCTGCGGCCAATGCTGGCGAGGACCTCGGCGGTGTGCTCGGCGGGCGCGCTCGCGCCGCGTTCGAGTTCGATCCGCGTGCGGCTGAGGTGGACGGGGCTGGCGCTGACCTTGATCGTCTCGGTCGTGTTCGCGACCGGCAGCTCGGCGATCATCTCGCGCGCCGCGATGTGCGGGTCGTTGACGATGTCGGGCAGCGTGTTCAGCGGCGCGACGATGCAGACGCCCTCCAGCTCGGCCTCCCACTCGGCGGTGCTGCGCCCGGCGAACGCCTCGAAGAGGATCGGCTCAATCTCGGCGTGGTGACGCGTGCGCTCGGCGTTGGTCTGGAAGCGCTGGTCGTCGAGCAGGTCGAGGCGCTCGATCTTCGCGCAGAACAGCTGCCAGTCCTTCACGCCTGCGATCACGCAGTGTCCGTCGCTCGTGGGCAGCGCCTGGAATGGCGTCACCAGCGGGTGGCGGGTGCCGATCGGGCCCGGTACCTCGTCGGTGTTCGCTGTGCGGACGACGGCGTTTTCGAGCAGCGCGACCTGGCTGTCGAGCATCGCCACATCGACGTGCTGACCGAGCCCCGAGGCCTCGCGCTCGTGCAACGCGGCGAGCACGCCGATCGCCGTGTACATCCCACCGGCCATATCGCCGATGCTGTAGCCGGGCCGTGTGACCGGCCCACCAGGATGCCCGGTGATGCTCATGATCCCGCTCATGCCCTGCACGATCACGTCGACGGCCGGGCGGTTCGTGTACGGCCCGGTGTGGCCGAAGCCCGACGTGGAGGCGTAGATCAGGCGCGGGTTGATCGCCGCGAGGTCCTCGTAGCTGAGCCCCAGCCGGGCCATCGCGCCGGGCCGGAAGTTCTCGGTCAGCACGTCGATCGCCCCGTTCGCGGGGTCGATCAGGTCGTGCACGATCTCGATCGCCTCGGGCGTCTTGAGATCCAGCGTGAGCGACTTCTTACCGCGGTTGACGCTGAAGAAATAGGTCGAGACGCCATGCACAAAGGGCCCCGCGCCGCGGCTCCGCTCGTCCATCCCGGCCGGCTCGACCTTGATCACCTCGGCCCCCAGGTCGGTCAGGATCATCGAGCCATAGGGCCCCGCGAGGGCCCAGGTGAAATCAAGAACGCGCAGGCCGTCAAGTGGTCCGGGCATGCTGAGTGTGTCCTTCATGCTTTCCGCACCACAGAATAGAGTCCCCGGTGAGGCGCCTTCACCGCAGTCCTACGTGGGGGAGTTCGAAGGTCTCGTGCTTGGGACCGCTGGATTGCGCCCGTCGGCGCCCGCACCTAGTCTTGTGCTCCAGATCAGGCGTCTTCCTCCGCGACTCCTTTGTCGGCGCTCTGCGAGCCGATTTGGATAAGGTGATATCGTCGTCGAACAATTCGGACCCAGTCCCTGAAGCGAAAGACCAGTGCTAAAGCCCCCGACCGAAGGCCGTCGCCGGAACATGGCCGCAATCCGCAGCAAGGACACCAAGCCCGAGATGTTCGTGCGGGGCCGCGTCCATGCGGCGGGATTTCGTTTCCGGCTGCACCGCCGCGATCTCCCCGGGCGACCCGACCTAGTGTGTCCCAAGTACCAGCTGGCGGTGTTCGTTCACGGCTGTTTCTGGCACGGTCACGATTGCAGCCTCGCGCGTCGGCCACGCACGAACTCCGGGTATTGGGGGCCAAAGATCGAGGGGAACATAATGCGCGACCAGCGGAACGCATCCTCACTCGAACAGGCACAGTGGGAGGTGTTCACGATCAGGGAATGCACATTGGAACAAGACACCGCTCGGCTGATTCAGCAGCTCAAGGGATTGCGCAGCGTTCCGGAGCAGATGAGCAGATGAGCCAACTCAGCGTCCTTGAATTGTGTGCGGGAGCCGGCGGGCAAGCAATCGGCCTCGAGGCTGCGGGATGGCGTCATGAGGCGGCTGTGGACAACGATGCGGACGCTTGCGCCACCCTCAGGCAGAACCGTCCGTCTTGGCAGGTGATGGAGTGCGATGTAGCAAAGGTCGACGGGAAGGCGTTCCGCGGAATCGACCTGCTGGCGGGCGGCGTCCCCTGCCCGCCATTCTCTATAGCTGGCAACCAACTGGGTGCGGATGACGAGCGCGATCTGTTCCCGCAGGCGCTTCGCCTGATCGAGGAATCGCGCCCGGCGGCCGTCATGCTGGAGAACGTGCGAGGCTTTGCCACGAAAAGGTTTGGAGAGTATCGGAAATGGTTACTCGGTGAGTTGGCGCGGCTAGGGTACGAGCCTGAGTGGCGGCTGCTGATGGCATCGGACTTTGGTGTTCCGCAGCTCCGCCCGAGATTCGTATTGGTCGCGTTGCGGTCGCCGCACGCTGCCCGATTCGTCTGGCCGTTGCCCACGCCGGGAGCGCCTACGGTGGGCGAGGCACTAGAGGATCTCATGGCGGCCGGCGGTTGGCCTGGCGCGGGAGAATGGGCCAAGCGGGCCAACAAGATCGCACCCACCATTGTGGGCGGATCGAAAAAACATGGGGGGCCCGATCTCGGCCCGACGCGGGCGCGCCGTGCATGGCGTGCTCTCGGCGTTGACGGACTTGGCCTCGCGGATGCACCCCCCCCACCCGACCACAGCGAGACGGTCCTCCCAAGGCTGACCGTGAGGATGGTCGCTCGCCTCCAGGGATTTCCCGACGACTGGACCATCTCGGGACGCAAGACGGCGGCCCATCGCCAAGTCGGAAACGCCTTCCCTCCGCCGGTCGCTCAAGCAGTTGGCGCGGCGGTAGAACACGCGCTGACAGGCATCGCGTCGGAGTCGCTTCGGTACCCCGCGCCCGGCGAGAAGCGCGACCACATCCAGCGACGCCTGCTTGAGCAACGACGCGCCTACGTGGCCGCGCATGCCTAGGCAGGGGACTTCGGACCGTCATGCGGAACTCGCGGTCACGATTTATCGCGAGTTGCTGGCCGCACGGGGGTGGCAACTGGATCGATCGTGGCTTGCGATCGCGATGCTCCTGATGACATGCAACATCTGGCGTGATGGGGAGTGGCGCCCGTTACATGACGCGCCCGTGCTCCGAGAGTCGAACGACTACCACCTGACGAAGAAGGGAATCGCCAACAAGCCGCTGTCGGAGGCCCTTGAGGTGAGAACGTTGATCGCACGTCAGCTGGCCATCAGCCCGAACGAAGTTTGCTCCCAGCTGGGGCAGTTCTTCGGACATCCGGACATCGGAAATCTTCAACCGAACAATCCCCGCGGGCACGCGTTTCGTTCGCTGGTAGCTGAAACCGTTGCGAGATTCGGCGACGCAGAGCTCGACGTTGCCGAGGAAGTCTCGCCTCGCGAACTCTTCCCCGGGTTCGACTTTGGGAACCGCAGCAAGGCGGCTCGCATCGACATCGTTGTGAAACGAGGTCCGCGCCCGGTGGCCCTGATCACAACGCGATGGACGTACCGCCACGATCGCGTCGACATCATCGATGAGGCGCGGGCGTACATGCCTGCCGCGCGCAGCCTGAACCAAGACTGCCGGTTCTTCGGCGTTACGGCCGAGTTCGGAGGCTCAAGGCTGAAGAAGGTCATCAACCAGACCGCGCCAGCGATGCCGAATGCAGCTATCGATCGGCTGGTGCACCTGAACCCCCAACTGCCTGGAGACTTAATCGGCAAGAACGGGGAGCTGGGGAAGATGTGGTCACTCGAGCAAATGGTGCGAGACTCGGACAACTGGCGTTAGCGGAACGGCTCTGCTCAGTCGTGGCGGAATCACGCCGTACACCGCCTAGCGATGTCGCCACCGCTTGGAGGCCATCGACGCACGGCGGCCGGTGACCTGCCGAACGAATCTCCTTCAGGTCCCCGTCCATCGCGCGTCGGCGCTCCCCGCTCCCCCTGCCGACGTTTCCTCTTCGCGCCCTACTCCAGCTCGAGGCCGGGGGTGCCGGGCTCGAGCTGCACGCCGAGCGTATTGAGCGCCATCGAGACGAGGTTGTACTGGCCGGCGGTGAAGACGACATCCATCAGCTGCTGGGTGTTGTACTGCTCCGCGAGCGCGGCCCAGGTAGCGTCGGAGACGAAGGCGTCGCCGTGCAGCTCGTCAGCGGCGGTCAGCAGGGCGCGCTCGTGGTCGGTCCAACCGTCGGCCTCGGGGCCTTGCTTGGTCCGCTCGACCTCTTCAAGCGTCAGGCCGGCCGCCTGGCCGATCCGCCGATGCTGGCCGAATTCGTAGCCCGACTGGCAGTTCCAGCCCATCCGCAGGATGATCAGCTCGCGCTCGCGCTCCGGCAGCGACGAGTTGCCCAGCACGTGCCTCGAGAACTGCCCCCACGCCGCGGACAGCTCCGGATAGTGCGCGAGGGTGCGTGTGATGTTGGGCACGCGGCCGCGCTCGGCGGCGCGGGCAAGCTGCTCCCTGGCGACGCCTTCGGCGCTGGCGGGATCGAGCGGTTCGAGCCGGGGCTTACTGAGACGCATGGCTGGACTCCTTAACGGCGGTCAGGATAGGACGCGCTCGATCCGCTCAAGCAGGGTTGGCAGCTGCTCGGGCGTCGGCACGGAGATGCGCACGCAGTTGCGCAGCCGGCGGTTCGCGTAGAAGCGAACGAAGACGCCCGCCTGCGCGAGCGCGTCGTGGAACTGCCGGCCGGCCGAGGCCGTCGCGCCGGCGTCCTCACCGAGCGGGGCCACGCGCACGAGCACGAAGTTGGCCTGGCTGCGATACGGGCGCAGCGAGGGCTGCTCCGACAGCGCGAAGATCAAATCGTCGCGCGTGGCGATGATCTGGTCGGCCTGCTCGTTGAGCGCGTCCGCGACGCGCAGCGCCGCGAGGCCCGCGGCCTGGGCGGCGGCGTTGATGTTGTATGGCTGCTTGATCTTCATCAGCGCGCCAACCAGCTCGGGGTGGCAGATCGCGTAGCCGAGCCGCAGCCCGGCGATCCCGGCCCACTTGGAGAAGGTGCGCAGGATGATCAGCTGCGGGTACTGGTCGATCAGGTCGATCGCCGACGCTCGCGCGAAGTCGACGTAGGCCTCGTCGACGAGCACCGTCGCGCCGGTCTCGAGCAGCTCCAGCAGCGCGCCCTGCGGGAAGAGGTCGCCGGTCGGATTGTTCGGCGAGGTCAGAATCACCAGACCGGCGCCCTGCGCGGCATCCAACAACGGCTCCAGCTCGATGTGGAACTCAGCCGCACGCGGGACCTCCACCATCGGAACTTCGTTGACATCGGCGAGGAAGCTGTACATCCCGAATGTGGGCGTGGAGCTGACCACGGTCTGGCCGGGCTGCACGACGGCGCGCATCACCAGGTCGAGCAGCTCGTCGGCGCCGGCGCCGGCGATGATCTGCTCGGCCGGGACGGCGAGATGCTTCGCGAGGGCGCGGCGTAGCTCAACCTGCTGCGGGTCGGGATAGATCGAGAGCAGGTCGCTACCGCCGACCGCCTCGATCAGTGCGGCGCGGACAGCCGGGTGAGCGCCGAACGGATTCTCGTTGGCGTCGAGCTTGAGCGCCTGCTCGACGGGGATGCCGACGCGTCGGCAGCGCTCGGCCAGCGGCACGACCGGGTCGTAGCCGGGCAGCTCAGCAAGGTGAGGACGAATCGGGGGCGGGCTACCGGGCATCGCGCGCCCGCTAGCGGTCGACACGGCGGCGCTCGAGCGAGCGCGCGTGGGCGACGAGATTCTCCGCGTGAGCGATCCGCTCGGCGTCGGCCGCGATCGCGTCCAGCGTGTCGCTGTCGACGTTGACCACCGTCGTGATCTTGAGGAACTCGCCAACGTTGAGCGCCGACGCGTAGCGCGCTGAGCCACCGGTCGGCATGACGTGGCTGGGCCCCGCGACGTAGTCGCCGAGCGCCTCGGGCGAGGCGTCGCCAATGAACAGCCCGCCCGCGTTCCGTACCTGCTCTGAGCGCTCATCCGCATCGCGCGTCACCAGCGCGAGGTGCTCGGGCGCGTAGTCGTTGGTCAGCTGCACGGCATCGTCGAGCGTCGGCACCCAGGCGATCCCGCCACGCCGCTGGAACGCGCCCAGCGCGATCTCGCGGCGCGGCAGCGTTGCGGCCTGCTCGATGATTTCGTCGCGGACGGCGACGGCGAGCGTCTCGCTTGGAGTGATCAGGATCGGCGCCGCAAAATGATCGTGCTCGGCCTGCGCGAGCAGGTCCGCGGCGCACAGCGCCGGATCGGCTGAGTCGTCGGCCACGATCACCGTCTCCGTCGGCCCGTAGATCGCGTCGATTCCAACCGTCCCGAACACCTGACGCTTGGCCGCGGTCACCCAGCGGTTGCCGGGGCCGAAAATCTTGTCAACAGCGGGGATCGATTCGGTGCCGTACGCGAGCGCCGCAATCGCCTGCGCTCCGCCCACCTTGTAGACGTCGCGCACGCCCGCGATGTCCGCGGCGACCAGCTTCAGCGGCGAGACGGTCGCGCGCCGATCGGCGCCGGGCACGGCCGGACTGGCGATCGCGACCTGTTCCACGCCGGCGACGATCGCCGGGATCGCCGTGTGCAGCACTGACGAGGGATAGACCGCCGTGGTGCCCGGAACGTAGAGGCCCACACTCGCGATCGGGCGCACGACCTGCCCCAGCCCATCCTGCGAGAACGACGTTGCGGCGTGCTGCAGCTGTAACTCGTGGTACGAGCGCACGCGGTCGGCGGCAACCTGCAGCGAGTTCAGCAGATCGGGCGGCACCGAATCTCGCGCCGCGGCGAACTCGGCCTCCGAGACCTTGAACTGATCGGGCGCCGCGCCGTCGATCGCCGCGCAGATTTCCCGCAGCGCCTCGTCGCCGCCGTCGCGGACCTGAGCAAGGATGCGGGTGATCGCTTGCTCAAACGTCGGAGCGTCGTCGAACAGACGACTGAGCGTCTCCGCTTCGGCCGGGGTGAGCTCGCCGGCGTCGGGCTGACGATGCGCGAGCAGCGCCGCGCGCGACGCTTCGAGGCCGCGCCAGATCGGGATGACGCCGCTCATGCGCCGTCGCCGAGCCACGCGCCGAGCGCTTGCGCGGTGCGCTCGGCGGTCAGCTCGAAGAAGCCGTCCAGGGTCGCCTGCTCGACGTGTCCGAGCGTCTGGTCGAGCAGCTCCGGGACGCGTTGCATGAACTCATTCAGCCCGTGCTCATCCTGGATGCCGGCGCGGTCGAGGTGCCGCGACGCGATGAACGCGAACCGCTCCCAGTCGGGCGGATGCTCCGTCACCGCGGCTGTCGTGTCGCGCCACTGTTCGAGCGTCGAGCGGTCGATAAAGCCGGCGTCGATATCGAGCGCGGAGGCAAACAGCGCCTGACGAAGGTCGTGCATCGTCTGGTCGCGCTCGCGCTCGCGGCGATCGAACTCGTACTGTAGGATGCGGTCGAGCAGGTTGGCGTGGCCATCGCCGCCGAGCAGCGAGCGGTGGCCGAAGTAGGGGCGGTAGATCGTGGTCACGTACTCCTGATCCATGATCAGATGCGTGAGATAGCCGCAGACCCACGCGCGTGTCTGAGGCGAGAGCCGGCCGGCGTCACGCAGGCTGTGATGGGCCTCGAAGAAGGCCGCGACGCTGTCCTGGTGGCCCTCGTCGGTGATGTCGAAAAAGTGCGTGCGCTCCCGGTCCCAGCGCGTGATCACGCGGATGTCGGGCGTGGTCGCGCCGAGCAGGAACTCGCCGTTGGCGGCGTCGAGCCGCTGCGCAGCGAGCCGTTCACCCGCGCGACAGGCCGCGATCATGTGGGACACGAGAGCCGGCATGCGTGGAGTTTATCGCGGGGCGACAGTCGGGGCTGTTGCAGGGCGAATCGAATCAGTATTTCACCGCGGAGTTCGGCGACGGCGCGCCGCTCCGGCTCAGCGAGGCTGCGGCATTCCATTCCGAGCGGGCGTACCGGCTGGATCGAGTCATCAAGAGCGTACGGCGACGCGTTTGCCCTGCGCGCGGAGCACTTCCCGCCGTCCGGCTAGCGCCGACCTATGCTCGATGTATGAGCACGACTCGAGCGCGCCTGCGACGCGCGCGCCTGACAGCCTGGTCGCTCTTGATCGTTCTCGGCATCACGCTCGCCGCCTGCGGCGACGAGACGCCGCAAGGCGCGGTGCACGTCTCCCGCTTGGCCGACGACATCGGCCCGGTCTCGGAGAACTTCATCGACCGAGCGCTCAACCGCGCGGAGGATGCGGGAGCCGTCGCCTGGGTGCTGATGCTCGACACGCCCGGCGGACTGATCACCTCAACCGACGAAATCGTGCAGCGCATCCTCGCGGCCGAGGTGCCGGTCGTGGTCTTCGTCAGCCCCGCGGGCGCGCGCGCGGCCTCGGCGGGCACCTTCATCACGATGGCGGCGCACATCGCGGCGATGGCCCCCAACACGCAGATCGGGGCGGCGCATCCCGTCGCCGGCGGCGGCGACGACATCGAGGGCGACCTCAACAAGAAGATCACCAACGACACGGCGGCCGACATTCGCGGCATCGCCAAGGTGCGCGGCCGCAACCAGGAGTGGGCCGAAGAGGCGGTGCGCGAGTCCGTCTCGATCACTGGCGATGAAGCGGTCGTGCTCAACGTGGTCGACCTCGTGGCCAACGACCTCGATGATCTGCTGGCGAGGATCGACGGCTGGGAGGTGCAGGTGCGTCCCGATGGTCCGCTGGTCGCGCTGCGGATCGCGAATGCGCCGCGGGTCGAGACGAACTACACGGTCGCGGAGAAGGTTCTCGACGTGATCGCGAATCCGAACGTCGCGTTCATCCTGCTCGGCCTCGGGCAGCTGGCGCTGATCATCGAGCTGTGGTCACCGGGTCTGGTGGGACCCGGCATCTTCGGCGTGATCATGCTGATCGCCGGCTTCTTCGCGCTCGGGCCGCTCGACGCCAACCCGGCCGGCATCGCCCTGATCGTGCTGGCGCTGGTGCTGTTCGCCGCCGAGATTTTCGTCGTCGGCTTCGGCGTGCTGGGGATCGGCGGGATCATCGCGCTGCTGCTCGGCGGGCTGATTCTGTTCAGCGACACGTCGGTCGATGCGCAGGGCGTCTCGATCTGGGCGCTGGCCGTGATCGGCTCGATCGCCGGCTCGCTGATCCTGATCCTCGGATTGATGCTCGCGGTCGACCGGCGCAAGCCCGCCTGGGTGCCGGCCGGCGTGGGCTCCACGTTGATCGGGCATATCGGCACGACGCACACCGCCGTGAGCGGCACTGGGACGGTCCAGCTGGATGCGGAGCTGTGGTCGGCGCGTTCCACATCGCATCGAATTCCCCGTTCGATACCCGTGCGTGTCGTCGAGATGGACGGGCTGACGGTAGTCGTCGAGCCGACCGTGCCGATCGATGCCGTGGAAACCGAGACGCTCGGCGATGGCGCAGTCCGCGAACTCTGAAGCGGAACGCTGGGCCGCCTGTTTCGACGAACTGGCGGAGCCCGAACAGGCGACCGCGCTGGCGATTCGCGACCTGGTGCGACAGGTCGTGCGCGAGCGAGCGGCGCAGGCGCAGGAAGCGGTCAAGTGGGGCTACGCAGCGTGGGTGCTGGGCAGCAAGGGCAGTAGGGGCGGCGGAAACATGTGCAGCATCATGGGCGCGAGAGCCTATGTCAGGCTCCAGTTCTTCCGCGGCGCCGAACTCGACGACCCCAGCTCCGCGCTCGAAGGCACAGGCAAAGGCATGCGCCACCTCAAGGTCTACTGCGATCAACCGTTACCCGAAGAGACCCTGCGCTCGCTCGTCGCGTCCGCCATCGCCCTGCACGCCAGTTAGGAGGGCACTGAACAAGCCGGATCCGCTCTCCCCCCGCTTTGCGGGGGGAGATGCCGAAGGCAGAGGGGGGCCTGCAACCCCGACGCAACGGCGTGGCGTATCTGGTCCGGCACGTCCGCCCCCCCTCTGTCCCTACGGGACATCTCCCCCCGCGCTGCGGGGGGAGAGAAAGATCGGACGCGATGACTTGTTCAGCACCCTGCCAGCGCCGCTCCGCCCAATCAGGCCAGGATGGTGGCGCCACCGCCTGGTCCTGAGGGGCGCTCCGAGGCGCCGCAGCTAGTAGGAGTGAATCGCGCGCTTGGCGTTGCGCGGGCGCTCCGGGATGCGCGCGGCGCGGCCGGTGCGGCCGCGCAGGTAGTAGAGACGCGAGCGACGCACCCGCCCGCGGCGTGTCACCTCGACGCGCTCGACGCGCGGAGAGTAGTAGAGGAACGTGCGCTCAACGCCGATGCCCTGCGTGACGCGGCGGACCGTGAAGTTGCTCGATGAGCCCAGCTTCTTGCGCCGAATCACGACGCCTTCGAAGACCTGCGTGCGCTCGCGCTCGCCTTCGACGACCTTCGCGTGCACCCGCACCGTGTCGCCGGGTTGGAACTCTTCGATCTGGGGATTGCGTTCGAGAGTCAGGAGATCAGAACGGTCCATCGGCGTTCCCCTTCGCGTGTTGCCAGTGTACGCACGGATCTGGCTAAGTGCCTTGCGGGCCGTCTGGCCCTGTGTGGTGCAGCGGGCGTTGCCCGGGTTGCTCCAGCAGATCGGGGCGACGCTCGCGTGTGCGCTCGATCTGCTGCTCGCGGCGCCAGCGCGCGATCGCGCCGTGATCGCCGCTGAGCAGCACGTCGGGCACGCGCCAGCCGCGGTATTCGGCGGGCCGCGTGTAGTGCGGATACTCCAGCAATGACTCGGAGAACGACTCCTCGATCGGCGACTGCGCCGAACCTAGCGCCCCCGGCTGGAGCCGCACCAGCGTGTCGACCAGCACCACCGCCGCCGGCTCTCCGCCGCTGAGCACGTAGTCGCCGATCGAGATCTCCTCGTCGGCAAGGTGCTCGCGGACGCGCTCATCGATCCCCTCGTAGCGCGCGCAGAGCAGGATCAACCGCTCTTCACCCGCGAGCCGCCGCACGTTCGCCTGGTCGAGCCGGCGGCCCTGGGGTGTGAGCAGGATCACGCGCCCGGCCGGCGCTTCCTCCTGAACCTGCTCGACCGCGCGAAACCACGGCTCCGGCCGCATCACCATGCCCGGGCCGCCGCCGTAGGGCGCGTCGTCAACCGTGCGGTGACGGTCGGTCGTGAACTCGCGCAGGTCGTGCAGCTGGAGCTCCACGACCCCCGCGTCGCGGGCGCGACGGATGATGCTGGCCTCGAACGCGCCCGCGATCAGCTCGGGGAAGATCGAGACGATGTCGATGCGCACGGCGCGGCGTTCCAAACGTTGTGTTGGGCGTTCGCGAGCGGGCCGCCTAACGGCCCAACACGGGCGGATGCGCGCCGTTTGGGACCGACGCGCCGCTGTCCCAGTGCGCCTCGCTGCGCGACGCGACAGCCTCGCGCCGGCGCAGGAACGCCGGCGTCGAGAAGTCGCTCGGCGAGCCTACGTCGAGATCGTCGAGCAGCCTGGCCGACCAGTCGTTGCGCGCCATCGCCGGGAAGTCGCTCTGTGGCCCGCGCGGGGCGAAGCCGGTCGCGATCACTGTGAGGTGCACGTCGCCGCCAAGCTTGTCGTCGATCGCAGTGCCCACAATGATCTCGGCCTCGGGATCGACCATGCCCTGGATCACCTCGGCGGCGGCGCTCAGTTCAAGCATGCCGAGGTCGCCGGCGGAGCTGACGTTGTACAGCACGCGCGTCGCGCCCTCGATCGTCGTTTCCAGCAGCGGGCTGCGAATCGCCTGCTCGGCCGCCTGCACCGCACGGTTCTCGCCGCTGCCCCGGCCGATCGCCATCAACGCCTGGCCGCCGGCGCCCATCACCTTCTTCACGTCGTTGAAGTCGAGGTTGATCTGGCCTGGCACCGTGATCACGTCGGAGATGCCCTGGATGCCCTGGCGCAGCACCTCGTCGGCCTTGCAGAACGCGTCCACGACCGTGACGCTCGCGTCGTCCTTGTCGATCAGCCGGTCGTTGGGGATCACGATCACCGTGTCGGCGAACTCCTCGATCCGCTCGATGCCCTCCTGGGCGACATCGCTGCGCCGCTCACCCTCGAAGCTGAACGGACGGGTCACGACGGCGATCGTCAGCGCGCCGCAGCGCTTCGCCGCCTCGGCGACAACGGGCGCGGCGCCGCTGCCGGTGCCGCCGCCCATGCCGGCGGCGATGAAGACCATGTCGACGCCCTTGAAGTGGCTGACGAGCTCCTCGCGGCTCTCCTCCGCCGCCTTCGCGCCGCGCTCCGGATCGCCGCCCACGCCCAACCCGCCCGACTCCATGTCGCCGATCCGGATGCTGACCGGCGCCTTGGAGAACTCGAGCTGCTGCGCGTCGGTGTTGATCGTGACGAACTGCACGCCGCGGATCTGAGCTTCGATCATTCGGTTGACGGCGTTGCAGCCGCCGCCGCCGACGCCGACAACCTTGATCGGTGGCACTCCGTCGATTGAGATTCGGTGCGACATGGCGGTCCCTTTCATAGCGGACTGGTGGGCTCGCGCCCCGTTCTGACTCGCACACGCGCCGCAGGTTGGCGCGCGCGATGATTCGCAGTTCAGCTCGGCAGGAAGACCTTGCCGAAATTCAGCACGCCGCGGGCGAACCCGCCGATGCTGGCTGCCTCGCGCCGTGTCGGCGCGCGCCGGACGCCCACGCTGTCGCCCGAGTTGGCCGCCCAGTGCAGCAGGCCGAGGATCGAGATCGCCGAGCTGTCGGAGACCTGCTCGGCGAGGCCGTAGAGCTCGCCGGGCGTGGCGACGCGCGTCGGGACGTTGCTCAGGCCCTCGAACAGCTCCACATAGCCGGGCAGCTGGCTGCCTCCGCCGCAGAGCACAAAGCCGCCGTTGATGTGCTGGTCGAGCTTGGCCCGCTTGAGCGTCTTGAGCACCAACACGGTGATCTCTTCGACGCGAGCGCGGACGATCTCGGCGATCAGCCGCCGCGAGATCTGGCGGTCGCGCTGGTCGGTGAAGCCGTCGAGCGTCACCGGCTCATCCGGCGCCAGCTCCGGCAGCGCGTGGCCAAAGTTGAGCTTGGCCTCCTCGGCGACTTCGGCGGGCGCGCGCAGCCCGACGATCAGGTCGCGCGTGACGAACGCGCCGCCAATCGGTAGCGACGTGGTGAAGATCACGGCGCCGTCGACGTAGACCGCGAGGTCGGTCGTGCCCGCGCCAAGGTCGACGACGACCGCGCCTTCGAGCGCCTCTTCGCGCCGCAGCGCGTAGCGCGAGGCCACGATCGGCTGCGCGGCGACCAGCTCGACATCGACGCCCGCAGCGGTCACGCACTTGTAGGCGTTCTGCGCCGCGCCGCGCGACGCGGTCACCAGGTGCATCTCAACATCGAGCCGCTGCCCGTGCATCCCGCGCGGATCGGCGACCCGATCGTGGCCGTCGACGATGTAGTAACGCGGTACGGCGTGCAGCACCGTGCGTGACGAGTCGAGCGTGACGGCGCGCCCCGCGTCGATCACGCGCTGTAGATCGTCGTCGTCGATCTGCACGTTGAGGTCGGGGATCGCGACGACGCCGCGATTGTTCAGCGATTCAAGATGTCCGCCGGTCACGCCGACGGAGGCGGAGAGAATCTGGCGGCCCGAGGACCGCTCAGCCTGCTCGACCGACGCCGTGATCGCGCGCGTCGCGTCGGCGACGTGGTTGATCTGCCCGCGGTCGACGCCGGCCGAGGGAGCGATCCCGACGCCGAGAATCTGCAGCGCGCCGTGCTCGTTTGCTTCGCCGACCACCGTCGTGATCCGGCTGCTCCCAAGGTCGATCGCAGCGACAGGCTGTTGACGGGCCATAGCGATCTCTCCCTAGCGGTGTTCGATGCGGACGGCGCGTCCGACGTTGAGTCCGATTTCGACGCGGGGGCGCAGTCCGAAGCGCAGATCAGCGCGTAGCAGCGGCTCGCCGCGCCGCTGCGCCACCAGCTCGAGCTGCGTCCACACGTCGTATTTGAAGTCGAGCGCTTCGGCGTCGCCGAAGACGATTTCACCGTGCTGTGTGACCACCGTCAGGCCGCTGTCCTGCGCCCACTCGTAGGAGACGATCTCCGGCAGCTCGACCGGTGCGCCGCGCTCGTGGAGCACAGCCACCAGCTGGACAACGGTCGCGTCGACGCGCGCGCCCGCGCGCAGCGCCGGCAGCGCTGATACCTGATGCACAACCGGGCCGTCGGCGGGAGGCGCGACCCCCTCAAGGATCACGCCCTCGTTATCGATTGGCCACACGGTGTTGCCCGACTGCCACCGGCCCCACGGCCTGCGCTCCACTATGACAACTTCGATCCGATTAGGCCAACGCCTGGCAACGCTCGCATTACGAATCATCGGCTGGCCCAGCAGACGCTGGCGGGCCGCGTCGAGATCGGCCAGCAGGAGGTTCTCGCCCTGCAGCTGCGTGAGCTGCGCGACGGCGTGCGGCGATACCGACTCGGCCCCGCTCACGCGCACCGTGCGCACCTCCAGCAGCGGCGAATTCAGCACCACCAGCACCAGCACGATCGCGCCGGCGACCATCAGCATCACGATCAGGCTCGGCCACGACGGGGTCGGGAAACGCGAGCGTTTGGGCTCCTCTTCGGGCTGGGTCTGGAATTGCGTCATCGCGCGGCCCCGCTCGCGGCCCGGCGCTCAAGCGCCAGTTCGATGAGGCGCGAAATCAGCTCGCGCAGCGGCACCCCGCAGGCCTCCCAGAGCAGCGGATACATGCTCACGCTGGTGAAGCCGGGGATCGTGTTCAGCTCGCCCAGCCAGATCTGCTCATCGGGCCCGAGCAGGAAGTCGGCGCGGGCCATCCCGTGTGCGCCGATCGCATCGAAGGCGGCCAGCGAATACTCGCGAATCCGCTCGGCGATCACCGGATCGAGCTCGGCGGGGACGATCAGTTCGGTCGAGGGGTCTTCGTACTTCGCGGCGTAGTCGTAGAAGCTCCGGGTCGTACGAATCTCGCCCAACACTGACGCGGAGGGCCGCACGCCACCCAGCACGCCGCACTCGATCTCCCGCGCGTCCACGATCGCCTGCTCGACCAGCGCTGTCTGGTCGCACTCGAACGCGGTCTCGAAGGCGTCGGCGAGCTGCTCGCGCGACTCGACCCGCGAGATGCCGATGCTCGACCCGCCGTTGGCGGGCTTGACGAACAACGGGTAGCCCAGCTCCGAGGCCGCACGCTGGCTGCCCAGCGGGTCATCTCGCCACCCGGCCAGCGCCACGCTGATGCTCGGCGCGACGGGAATTCCGGCGGCGCGCAGGATCGGCTTCGACGCCGCCTTGTTCATCGCCAGCGCCGAGGCCGCGACACCCGCGCCGACATAGGGCACGCCGAGGGTCTCGAGGAAACCCTGCACCACTCCGTCCTCGCCCCACGCGCCGTGAACCAGGGGGAACGCCGCGTCGCAGCCCGCGACGTGCGGCGCAGCCTCGAGCGCGCTCAGCGTCTGCTCCGCTCCGACCTCCTCTGCGGCGCCGGCGTCGATCCGCGCAAGCAGCCCGACGCTGTCGGCCGGCGACAACCAGCGCGCCTCACGCGTCACGGCGATCGGGACGGCGCGCCAGCGTTCGCGGTCGGCGGCGGCGATCACCGCGCGCGCCGAACGCACGCTGATCGTGTGCTCCACCGAGGGACCGCCGAAAATCACGGCCAGGCTCTGGCGCTCACTGCTCTGGCGCTCAGTCATGCGAAGCCCTCACCGACGCTGGTCAGCTCGGGCTCGAGCTGGACGCCGAACTGTTCGTGCACGCGCCGCTGCGCGAGCCGCATCAGGCTGGTCAGCTCGGCGGCCGACGCGTCGGCGGCGTTGATGAAGTAGTTCGAGTGCTTCTCGCTCACCTGCGCGCCGCCGACGCGACGCCCGCGCAGACCGACCTGGTCAATCAGCCACCACGCGGCCTGGCCTGTTGGATTGCGAAACGTCGAGCCGGCGCTGCGGCCCGGCGGGGTCGACGCCTTGCGCCGCGTCTCGAGTTCGGCGATGCGCTCGAGGCTCGCCGGCGCGTCGCCGCGCTCCAGGCGAACCCGCACCCTCGTGATGATGTACTCACGCAGCCGCCCGCGCGTGAAATCACTGCGTCGATAGTCGAGCGCCAGCTCGTGCGCGCCCAGTCGCTGCGCCTGCCCGTCGGGCGCGATCACGTCGATCTCTTCGAGCACATCAGCGAGACATCCGCCGTAGGCGCCGGCGTTGTAGATCACCGCGCCGCCCAGCGAGCCGGGAATGCCCGCGGCCCATTCGAGCCCCGACCAGCCCGCGCGCGCCGTGGCCCGCGAAAGCCGCGCGAAGGGCGCGCCCGCGTCGGCGGAGATGATCGCGGCGCTGCCCAACTCGCCCGAGGAAGGCATCCCGACCGCCGTCGCGTTGTCCTCGATCACGAGGCCGCGGATGCCCGAGTCGCCGACGAGGAGGTTGGAGCCCGAGCCGAGGATGAAGATGGGCCGCGCGTCTTCGCGGGCCGCCCGCGCGGCCTCGGCCAGCGCATCGTTCGACGTGACGGTGAGATACCAGTCAGCCGGCCCGCCGATGCCGAGCGTCGTGTGGCGACGCAGCGGCTCGTCGGCGCGCCCACCGAGACGCCACATCAGGCTGTCGAATGCGCTCATGTTCGCGACGCCAGACATTCGAGGATCGCTGGGCCTGCCGCATCCACATCGCCCGCGCCGACCGTCACGACCACATCGCCGCGCCGCGCAGCCCGCGCGACCACGCCTGCGGCGGCGCGGACCGTGCCGGCGTCGGTCACGTGCGGGTGTTCGATCTGCTCTGCGAGCTGGCTCGCGCTCAGGCCCCGATCGGGATTCTCGCGCGCCGCGTAGGTCTCGCACAGAAACACCTCGTCGACGCCCGCAAAGCAGGTCCTGAAGCCCTCGAGCAAATAGCGCGAGCGGCTGTAGGTGTGCGGCTGGAAGAGCAGCAGCAGGCGGCGGTCCGCGTAGCGCTCACGTAGCGCCCGAATCGTGGCGGCGATCTCCGTCGGATGGTGCGCGTAGTCGTCCAGCACCAACACACCCGCCGCCTCACCGTGCGTCTGGAAGCGACGCGCGACCCCCCGGAAGCCGGCCAGCGCCTCAGCGGCGGCGCGCGGATCGAATCCGGCGGCGTCCAGCGCGGCCAGCGCGACGATCGCGTTGGCGACGTTGAAATCCCCGGGGATGCTCAGCTGCGCGGCCCAGGATTCCCCATCCGGCGGCGTCACCCGGTAGTTCGTAGCGAGCGCCGAGTGTGACTCGACCGTGGCGCTCCAGTCGGCTGCCTGCTCGAGGCCGGCGGTCAGAATCGTCACGTCGGGCCGCGTCTCAGCCAGACGCGCCGCGATGCCGGCCGCGGTCGGAGACTCCGCCCCGACGACCAGCAGCCCCTCGCGTCGCACGGTCTGGGCATAGGTCAGAAACGCCTCCTCGAGCTGCGTCGCCGTCCCGTAGTAGTCGAGATGGTCGGGCTCGACGTTTGTGATCACCGCGACCCGCGGCGTGTAGTGATGAAACGCGCGGCCGTATTCGTCGGCTTCCAAAATCAGCCACGGATCCGAGCCGCGGACCGCGTGGCGCGGCAGGTCTGCCGCCTCGCCGCCGAGCACGTAGCCGACATCGCGGCCGCTCGCGCGAGCGGCCAGCGAGAGCATCGCGGTCGTCGTCGTCTTGCCGTGCGCGCCGGCGACCGCGATCACCTCGCGCGGCGCCGCGATCTCCGCGAGCAGCTCGGCGCGCGTCGCGACTGGGATGCCGGACGCCATCGCCGCCGCGATCTCTGGGTGGCTCGCGGGCACCGCGACCGTGCGAACCACGCGCTGAACGCCGCGAGCGTGCGAAGCGTCGTGACCGATCTCGATCCGGGCGCCGCGCTCGCGCAGCGGCTGCAGGATCGGCGCGTCGATCCGGTCGCAGCCGCTCACGACCTGCCCATCGTCGAGCAGGATGTGCGCCAGCGCGCTCATATGAATGCCGCCGATCCCGACGAAGTGGACGTGCGCGCCACCCGCGCCATGTGCATGGTGCGCGTGCTGATCGCTCATCGGGCCGCCTCCAACAGCGCGCGGGCGATCGCACTGCCGCCGTCGAGCCGGCGCAGCTCGAGCGCGCGCTCGCGCATCGCGGCCAGGCGCTCTGGATTGGCGAGAATCCCAGTCGCGGCGTCGAAGAGGTCGCGATCCGCCCTCTCGTTGTCGACGATCACGGCCGCCCCCGAAGCTTCAAGCGCCTCGGCGTTGAAGCGCTGGTGGCCACCCGCCTCGCCGAGCGGCACGAGCACCGCCGGCAAGCCGGCGGCGGGATACTCGCCGAGCACCGATGCGCCGGCGCGGGAGATCGCCAGGTCGCAGGCAGCCATCGCCAGCGGCATCCCCTCGGCCAGGTACGGGTAGAGCCGGTAGCGGCTCGCCAGTCGCGGTTCGAGCTGCTCACGCAGTCGGTTCAGCCGCCGATACTCGGCCTCGCCCGAGATGTGAATCAGCTGCGCGATCTCCAGCCATTCGGGCAGCCGGTCGGCGATCGCCGCGTTGATCCGCTGCGCCCCGCGGACCGCCCCGGTAACCAGCAGCGCCGGCCCGCCGTTGAGCTGAAAATGGGCGCGCGCGAGCGGTTGGTCGAGGTCCTGGAAGCCCTCGCGGATCGGGTAGCCCGTCACCACGCCGCGCTCGCCGTAGCGCTCCAGCGAGCGCTCATGCGTCACGCAGACGCACCGCGCCAGCGGCGCCAGCATTCGCAGCGCCCAGCCCGGCGCCACGTCGGGCTGGAACAGCACGACCGGCTTACGCAGCAGCCAGGCCGCCACGCCGACCGGCGCGCTGACGTAGCCGCCGGTCAGGAATACGACATCGGGGCGGAACCGCTGAATCACGGTCGCGGCGTCCAACATGCCCATCGCGGTGGCCGCGGCCGAGACGAGCTGGCTCGCGAGGTTGCGGCCGCGCACGGGCCGCGCCGAGATCGGCGCGAACGGCAGGCCGGCCGCCGTCGCCAGCTCCGCTTCGACGCCCCCGGACGTGCCCAGATACAGGAACGCCGGCGGCTGTGCGACGGCCTCCTTCAGCGCCGACGCGACGGCCAGGGCCGGGAAGACATGCCCGCCGCTACCGCCGCCTGCCAGCAGGACACGGATCATCGCGCCCTCCCCTGCTTGGCCTCGAACGGGCTGTCGAGCGGGACCGCCGGTGCGTAGTCGCGCGCGGGCGCGTCGGGATCGGCCTCGATCGGCGGTGGATCATCGACCCGTGTCTGCCGCGAAATGCTGACCAGAATCCCCGATGCGGCGAGCGCGGCGATCAGCGCCGAACTCCCGAACGAGACGAACGGTAGTGGGATACCCGTGAGCACGATCGTGCGGGTGATCCCCGCGATGTTGAGGAACGCCTGCAGACCAATCCAGCTCACGATCCCGAAGCCGAGCAGCATTCCAAACTGGTCCGACGCGTGCATCGCCGCGCGGATCCCGCGATAGATGATCAGCGCGAACAGGCTGAGCACGATCAGCGCCCCGAGGATGCCCGTTTCCTCGCCGATGATCGCGAAGACGCCGTCGGTGTGCGCGGAGGGCACGTAGAAGAACTTCTGCCGGCTGGCGCCGATCCCGACGCCGGTCAGGCCGCCGGAGCCGAGCGTGTGGACCAGATTAACGATCTGAAAGCCCGCAGCCTGCGGCGCGTCTTCGGCCGAGAGGAACGTCCGCACGCGCTCCATCCCGTAGCCGGCGCCGACCACGATGGCCACCAGCGTGAGGAAGCCGCCGCCGGCCAACATCCCCATGTGCAGCATCGAGGCGCCGGCCAGGAAGAACATCACGATCCCGATCAGCGCGATCGCGATGAACGTGCCCAGATCCGGCTCGGCCATCAGCAGGAATCCGATCCCGCCGATCACCACCGAAAACGGCAGCAGACCGAACGAGATCCGCCTGATGTCGCGCCCCTCGGACGTGAGCCAGGCGGCGAGGTAGACAACGATCGCCAGCTTGGCGAACTCCGAGGGCTGCAGCGGCGGCAACCCGCCGAACTGCAGCCAACGGCTCGCGCCGTTCTGCTCGAATCCGATCCCCGGAATCACCACCAGCGCGAGCGACACCACGGCCACCACCATCAACAACAGCGAAGCTCGCCGCCACAGCCGATAGTCCAACAGGGCGAAGCCAACGAACGCAATCGATCCGACCCCAAGACCGATCAGCTGACGTATCACGAAGTGATCGGTCTCGCCGTAGAGCCGTTGCGACACAGCGATCGAGGACGAGTACATGAAGACCAGGCCGATCGCGGTCAGCGCGATCACCCCGCCGATCAGCAGCCAGTCGGGCGAGCCCGCGGCCGGCCGCAGGTCGGCGACCGTCGGGAACCGCCGACCGACCACGTGAGGGGTGCGCACGCCGGGCGCTTGCGCCGTCACTTGAACGCCTCCACCAGCCGACGGAAGTGCTCGCCGCGCGCTTCAAAATTGGGGTAGGCGTCGAACGACGTCCCGCCCGGCGAGAGCAGCACCGCGTCGCCCGCCTCCGCGAATCGACGCGCGGCGACGAGCGCGGCCTCCAGGTCGTCGCACCGCTCAACGCAGGGCAGCGCCGCCTCTTGAGCCTGAGCGCTCCACGTCGCGCCGACCTCGCCGAAGCAGATCAGCGCGCGCACGCGGTCCGTCAGCTCGGCCAGCAGACCCTCCAGCGGCAGCTTCTTGTCACGCCCACCAAGCAGCAGCACCAGCGGCTGTTCGATCGCGCGGACGCCGGCCAGGGTGCGCTCCGGCGCGGTCGCGATCGAGTCGTTGATATAGCGAACGCCGTCGATCGTCGCGACCGTCTCCAACCGGTGCGCGACGCCCTCGAAGCGGCGCAGCGCCTCGGCGATCGTCGCGATCGGCACTCCGCGCGCGGCCACGATCGCGATCGCCGCCAATGCGTTGCGGACGTTGTGCCGGCCGGGCACCGCGAGTTCCCCGGCGGTCAGGACATCGTGCGTCTCCCCACCGACCCGGACGCGCAACGTCTCCCCTTCCAGCCACGCGGCATCGGCGTCGGCAGGCGGCGCACCGTCGCAGCCGAACCAGACCTTCGTCGCCCGCGTGTCCTCCGCCATCGCCGCTGCGTTCGGCTCGTCCCACGGCAGGACGGCGCTATCGCCAACCGCCTGCCGCGAAACCAGGCGCCGCTTTAGCTCGACGTACTCAGCCCAGCTGAACTGGTCGAGATGGTTCGGCGTCACGTTGAGCAGCGCGGCGATCTGCGGGCTGCGCGTCGTGCGCAGCAGCTGCGCGTGGCTGATCTCCGCCACCACCGTCGAGTCGGCGTGCAGCTCGTGCAGGTGGGCGAGCAGGCCGCGGCCGATGTTCCCGCCGACCAGCGGGGCGCGACCGTCGGCCTCGAACATCCGCCCCACCAGCGTCGTCGTCGTCGTCTTGCCGGCGCTCCCCGAGATGCCGATCACACGCGCCGGGCAACGTTCGAGAAAGACGGCCAGCGGCCCAAACACCGGGATTCCGCGCTCCGCCGCGGCGCAGAGCAGCGGCAGGTCGTGCGGAATCCCCTGGCTCGCGACGATCGCATCCACGCGCTCCAGTAGCCCAGGCTGATCGGCCGCACCGATCGTGGTCGGGGCGACACCGACCGCCGCCAGCTCCGCCTCGATCACGTCCGCCGGGCGACGGTCGACGATGTGCAACGTCGCGACCCCCTCCTGCTGGAGGAATCGCGCCGCATCGCGGCCTTCGATCCCCACGCCCACCAGCGCGACGCGCCAACCGCGGAAGCTCTCGGGCGCACGTGTCGGCTGTGGCAGATTCATGCGGGCGCCTGCAATGCCAGCGCGACGCCGACGATCGCGCCGGCGATCCCGATCAGCCAGAAGCGCGTCACGATCTGCGGCTCCGACCAGCCGCCCAGCTCGAAGTGGTTGTGCAGCGGCGCCATCCGGAAGACCCGCTTGCCGCCCGACCACTTGTAGTAGCCCACCTGGATGATGTCGCTGCCCAGCTCGAGCACGAAGACGATCCCAATCACCGGCAGCAACAACCAGTGTCCGGTCATCAGCGCCACGATCGAAAGCGCCCCACCCAGCGCCAGCGCGCCGGTGTCGCCCATGAAGATCTGCGCCGGATGCGCGTTGAACCAGAGGAAGCCGAGCACCGCGCCGACCGAGGTGAACGCGAAGCGAACGATGAAGTCCTGCTCCTGCCCGATCGCGATCACGCCGAACGCCGCGATCGCGATCGCCGCCGTCCCGCCCGTCAGCGTGTCGAGCCCATCGGACACCGCGACGGCCGTGATCGTCGAGAACACGGTCAGCGTCGCGATCACGATGTACGCGGGGCCCAGCGCGAACTGCCCCGCCCAGGGCACGTTGAGGCTCTGCACATCGAGCGCGAAGTAGAGCACCAGACCGACCGCGAGCGAGAACACGCCGATCAGCGCGAACTTCAGCCGCCACGACAACCCGCCCTGCACACGCCCCAGAATCGTGCCCGTGTCATCGACATAGCCCAGCAGCGCCAGCGCCAGCACGCCGACCAGCGGCAGCAAAATCGACCAACGGTCGCCCTCGACCAAGTTGGCGACGATCGTCAGCACGACGATCGCGACCACGAAGATGATCCCGCCCATCGTCGGCGTGCCCTGCTTGACGATGTGGCCCGCGGGCCCCTCGTCGGAGATCGCCTTGCCCAGCCCGCGACGCTGCGTCCAGCGAATCACCGGGCGCCCGATCGCGAGCGCCAGGATGAAGGCGATGCCTGCAGTGGCCAGCGAAAACGTGGTCATGCCGGCGCGCCCAACACCGCGTCGACCAGCCGCTCGAGCTGAATCGCGTGCGACGCCTTCACGAGCACGCTGTCGGAGCTGCGCAGCTCCGCCAGCAGCGCCTCCGCGGCGTCCGCCGGGTCCGTGTGGGTCGTCACCTCAGCCAGCCCGGCGGCACGCGCAGCCACGCCGATCGCGACGGCGCGCGGGCCGACCGTCAGCAATCGGTCGCAACGCGACGCCGCGTACGCGCCGATCTCGAGATGCGCGTCGGCCTCCTCGCTGCCGAGCTCCAGCATGTCGCCGAGCACGGCGACGCGGCGCGGCGCTTGCACCGCCAACAGGTCGAGCGCCGCGCGCATCGAGAGCGGCGCGGCGTTGTAGGCGTCGTCGATCACCGTTGCCCCGTTCTGCGCGAAGCGACGAACCAGCCGCGACCCCTGCGTCAGCAACGACGCTCCAGCGGCGATCTGATCGAGCGACAGCCCCGCCCGCAGCCCGACCGCCGCCGCCGCGAGCACGGTCATCACCTGGTGCTCGCCAACCAACGGGGTGTGCACTGTCGTCGAACGGCCACCGTGGTGGAGCTCGAAACGCAGACCGTCGAAGCCCAGCGCCTCGACGTCGGAGGCGCGCAGGTCGGCATCTGCCGAGCGACCGAACGTCAGCACCTGCGCCGACGTCCGGCGAGCCATGTTCAGCACGCGCGGATCGTCCCCGTTGAGAATCGCCAGACCGTCGCTCGGCAGGCTCGCGGGCAGCAGACCCTTGATCCGCTCCGTGTCGTCGAGCGTCCCGAACCGTTCGAGATGCGTCGGCCCGACGTTGGTCACGATCCCCACGTCGGCGCGCGCCGTGCAGACCAGCAGCTCCATCTCGGCCTGCGAATACGGCCCCAGCTCCAGCACCGCCCATTCGTGCTCTGGAGCCAGCCCCAACAGCGCGATCGGCAGACCGATGTCGCCGTTGAAATTGCGCGGCGACTGATACGTGCGGCGCTGCGCGCCCAACAGCTGGCTGGTCGCTTCGCGCACCGTCGTCTTGCCCACGCTGCCCGTAATCCCAACGACCGTCGCCGCCATCTGGTTCCGCCAGGCCGCCGCCGCCCGCTGCAGCGCCGCGAGCGTGTCGTCGACGCTGAACACAACGACGCCCGCCGTCGCGTCGACGGGCTGCGAGACCAACAGGCCCGTCGCGCCGCGCGAGACCGCCTCATCCACGTAGCGATGCCCGTCGGTCCGCTCACCGCGCAGCGCCACGAAGAGCGAGCCCGGCTGAGCCTCACGCGAGTCGATCACGACCGCCGAGAACGGCGCCGTCGCCCCGGGCGCGGGCAGCTCGAGCAATTCCGCGAGCCGGCGCGGGGAGATCATTCTTCGACCACCGCCACACGCTCGGATTGCGTGGCCGCGCCGCCTCCGCTTGCCTCGTCGCCCTGATCAACCGTCTCACCGTCCGATCGCACGTAGCGCGACTGGATCGTCCCTGGTCCGGTGTCCCAGGTCTCGGGCGCGGCGACGTAGTCGGTCGGGGGAACGCCCAGGTAGGGCAGCGCCTGAGCCACGATCTCGCCGAAGATCGGCGCGGCCACGATCCCGCCGAAGGTCTCACCCTGTGGCAGGTCGATCCGCACCAACACGACGATCCGCGGGTCATCGACCGGCGCGAAGCCGGCGAACGACGCGAGCGATGTGTCGTCGCGGTACTCGCCGTCGATCAGCACGTCGGTGGTGCCCGACTTCCCCGCCACGCCCCAGCCGGGCGTCTGCGCGGGATGCGCGGCCACGCCGTCGACCACGGCCTGCATCATGTACGTCATTGTCTTGGCGGACTCCACTGAGATCACGCGCCGCTCAATCACCGGCTCGAGCTCGCGCACGATGTCGTCGCTAATCAGCGCCCGCACCAATCGCGGGCGCACCAGCTTGCCGCCGTTCGCGATCACCGAATAGGCCTGCACGATCTGCAACGGCGTCACCGCAATGCCCTGCCCGAACGAGTTCGTCGCCAGCTGCACCGGCGACCATTGCAGGTCGCCGATCGGCGTGACCAGCCCCTGGCTCTCGCCCGGCAGCCCGGCATCGGTCACCTCGCCGAACCCGAACGCGTTCACGTATCGATAGAAGATCTGCGCCCCCATCTGCTCAATCAGCCAGACCGAGCCGGTGTTAAGCGAGCGCTGCAGCAGCTGCGTCATCGTCTGCTCGCCGTGCCAGGACAGATCGAAGTTGCGGATCGTCCGTTCGCCAATCACCACCGCGCCGGTGTCGACGAACGTCGTCTCCGGGGTCACGATCTTCGCGTCGATCGCCGCCGCCATCGTGATCACTTTGAAGACCGAGCCGGGCTCGTAGACGTCCGACGCGGAGCGGCTGCGCAGCACGCCGATATCGAACGAGTCGTCGGCCAGGTCGAGGCCTTCGGGGTCGTAGGTCGGCAGCGTCGCCACGGCCAGAATGTCGCCGTCGCGCGGGTCCATGATGATGATCACGCCGCCCGCCGCCTGCCAGCGCAGCACGGCGTCGGCCAGCGCCTGCTCCGCGATCCGCTGGAGGTTGCGGTCGATCGTGAGCACGATGTCCGCGCCCTCCTCGTACGGCAACTCGAGCCGCGCCCCAAACGGGATCGGCTGGCCCAGCCCGTCCTGCTCGTAGATCAGCAGGCCCGACTGCCCACGCAGATCGCCGTCGAGCGCGTACTCCAGGCCCGCCAGGCCCTGTTCGTCGCGCCCCACGATCCCGATCACCGGCGCCGCCATCTGCCCTTCGACGTGCCGCCGGCTGCTGGTCTTCCGAATCGTCACGCCGTAGAGCTGCTCGGCGTAGATCGTCGCCCCGATGTAGTCCTGCACATACGCGATCAGCGCATCGTGGCCGTCGGTGTGTGCGGCCAGGCTCAGCACGAGCGACTCCTCCGCGCGCAACAGGTAGGCGAGCCGCGCCGACGCCGCGTGCGGCTGGAAGTCGTTCTGCCCCCACAGGCGCGTGTCGACGTGGACCTCCCAGCGGTCCACGCTGGTGACGAGCGGGAAGCCATTGCGGTCGAGGATCGTCCCGCGCGGCCCGCGCGTTTCGATCCTCGACAGCCGATCGGCCGCCGCCTCGTGGTGCTGGTGCTCCACGACCTGCAGCATCACCAGGCGCGCGACGATGATCAGCGCCAGCACGACCATCGCGACGGCGACGACTCGCATCCGGGCGCGGCTGAGCTTCCCGTTCGCCATCGCTGCCTTCCCGCGCTGCTGCCGGCTCACGTGCACGCGTCTCGCGGCGGCCTGACGCCACCGCTGGCCGCCGCGGCGACTCGCGGCGGATGACTACTCGATGATTAAGAAGTCAAGCAGCGCCTGCCAACGCGCACGCTCGTGGCGCTCAACCGGCTCGCTCGCCGGCAGGAATCGGCTTGGCACGACGCGCGCGGGCGGCGCGCGATCAACTTCAACGATCACCGTCGGCGTCGCGTCGACCATCCGCAGGCGGCCGCGCGCGTGCTGTTCCACGCGCGACAACGAGGCCAGCTCGCCGACGTGCGCCGAGAGGTGGCGAATCTCCGAGCGCATCCGCTCGCGCTCCGCCTCGAGCGCGACCAGTCGCGCCCCCGTCTCGGTCGCGTTCGACGACTGCAAGACGGGCAGCACCGCTGCCGAGCAAAGCGTGACGATCAGGATCCAGGCCCAGGCGGGCAGCCGGGTGTGCGGCAGATGCCGGCGCCCATCGCGGACGTGCATCGCCAGCGCGCTCACCCCGCTGCGCTCCCACCCGCCAATCGCGGCCAACGCAAGGGGCTGGACAATTTACCCACGGCTCGCGCATCCCCTCGACGAATCGGGAATCGCGCTGTCATACTGGGGCGGACGGGAGCGACTCCCGACCCGCGGTCGGGAGCTGCTGCCAGGCCATCGGACAGACCGTGCACTGTGAGAAGGGGGCAGGCGCCACGCCGATCCCGCAACGAGTCGCGGAACCAACGTGGACTTGGGTTGTGGCGGCGGGGCTTCTCCTTTACTTCGGAAACTTGTAGGACGCCCCCCGTGCGCGGTCTGCCCGATGGCCTGGCAACAACACTCCATTCTGTTTCGTTCTGAACTCGCTCGCCCCTCATCCTGCTGCGGACCGATGCCGTGAAACGGCGATCCCCTGCGGGACTGCGACGACGTAGACATCCTTGAGCCGGCATCACACGGCCTCCGCCGCGCGCAGACGCGCGCTGCGCGCACGCGGGTTGCGCTGCACTTCGGCGCCGCTCGGCCGGATCACTCGCTTGGTCAACGCCCGGAAGGGCGCATCGGTTCCGCTCGACGCCTCGCGCATGAAGCGTTTGACGATCCGGTCCTCCAACGAGTGAAATGAAATCGCCACGAGCCGCCCGCCGACGGCGAGCAGTTCACGCGTCGAGCCCAGAAAATCGCTCAGACGCCCCAGCTCGCGATTCACTTCCAGCCGCAGCGCCCGGAAGACGTGCGTGGCCGGATGAATCCGCCGGCGTCCCGTGACGCCCACCGCCGCCCGAACAATCTCGGCCAGTGCAGCGGTGGTCTCGATCGGGCGCCGCTCGACGATCGCGCGGGCGATGCGCCGCGAACGGCGCTCCTCACCCAGCTGATAGATCACGTCGGCGAGGTCCGACTCCGGGTAGTGATTGACAATGTCGGCCGCCGTGCGATCGGCCCCCGGGCCGAGCCGCATGTCCAGCGGTCCGTCGTTCTGGAACGAAAACCCGCGCTGCGCATCGTCGAGTTGCAGGCTGGAGACGCCGAGGTCACAGAGCACGCCGTCGACGGCGTCAAAGCCGTGCCGCCGCGCGTGCGCCGCGCAGTCGTCGAGCCAGGCCTGGTCGAGCGTGAAGCGCCCGCCGAACGGCTCGAGCCGCGCCCGCGCCGCTGCCAGCGCCTGCGGGTCGGCGTCGAGCCCGAGCAGGCGTCCATCGGGCGCGGATGCTTCAAGAATCGCCGCGGCGTGGCCGCCGAGACCAACGGTCGCGTCGATGTAGACACCGCCCCGCCGCACCGCGAGCCAGCCGAGCACCTCGCTCGTCATCACCGGGATGTGGGCCGGCTGTGGCGTCGTCACGATGTCGCCTCCACGGCGCCCTCGTCGGTCTCCAGGCTCTCGAGCAAGTCCGCGTAGCTCGGCCCGTCGTCTGCTTCCTCGAGCCGGTTCCAGGTGTCGAGGTCCCAGATTTCCAGAAACTCGCCCATCCCGGCGATCGCGACGCCGCCCTGCAGGTCGAGCTTCTCGCGCGTCTTCGACGGAATCAGAATCCGCCCCTGCGCGTCGAGCTTGACCGGCTGCGCCTTCGGCATGATCCGCCGGCGCAGCTGCCGGTCGGCCCGGCGGTTCGTCGATCTGGGCACGCGTTGGGCGATCATCTCGTCCCAGCCCGGCAGGTCGTAGAGCTCGAGCGCCCCGTCGGGACCCTCTGCGAGCTGCCCGCCGGCCTCGAACCGGTGCCGGTAGAGTGCCGGGACGGCGAGCCGCCCACGATCGTCGATCGTGAATTCGTATGTGCCGGTGAAGGAGTGTTCGACCACTGGTATGCCCTCAAACCGGTCGCACGGGAGCGGAGGTCGTGGGAACTGCCATCTGTCCCATTTCTCCCCATTACGTCTCCCATGCGTGGGTACCTTACCCACGCCCGCGTCCGAATGTCAACGACAGCCCGCCGGGCTTGTCCAGTCCCCCCGCGAAAATCGTGTGCGGAGTTAACCTGTTCCGCATCAACGCACCACGCTGAACCGCCCGCGCGAGGTCTGACCAGATGGCCGCAACGCTCCAACCCCCTCGCGCCGGCGTCCTGACCCTGTCCGATGCAGGCTCACGCGGCGAGCGCGAAGACACCTCGGGACCCGCGATTTACGAACGCCTTACCGCCACCGGCGTGGTCGTCGCGCAAACTGCGATCATTCCCGATGACGCGCAAACCATCGAATCGACGCTGCGCGCCTGGGTCGACGATCGGCTCGACCTGATCGTCACCACCGGCGGCACCGGCCTCGGCCCACGCGACCACACGCCCGAGGCGACCCGCCGCGTTATCGACCGCGAGGCCCCCGGGATTGCTGAACTGATGCGCGCCGCCGGCCTCGCCCATACGCCGATGGCCGCGCTCAGCCGCGGCGTGGTCGGCGTCGCCGCCCGCACGCTGATCGTCAACCTGCCCGGCTCCGAGAAGGCCGTGCGCGAAAACCTCGCCGCGATCGAGCCGATCCTGCTTCACGCGCTCGAACTGATCGGCGGTCAAACCGAGCACACCCCCGAGCAAGATCCCGTGTGACACACAGATCGCTGCCGCACCGCGCCCGCTGGGCCCGGTGCGCGCCTAGACTGAGCACACATGGCCAAACACACGCTCTCCCAGTCGGTCGCCACTGCGCGCCGTCGGCTGGCCGCCGAAACCGGCGCCGTGACCAAGGACTGGGGCGGTCGCCTCCCACTCGCGCTCGTCTACCCCAACTCCTACTACCTCGGCATGTCGAATCTCGGCCTCCAGGCGATCTACGCGCTGCTCAACGCACGCTCCGATGTGGTTTGCGAACGCGCCTTCTACGACCCGCCGCCGGCCGACCAGCGCGGCGACGACCGCTCGCTCGGACCGGTCACGATCGAATCCCAGCGCCCGCTGACCGACTTCCCCGTCGTCGCCTACACGCTCACCTACGAGATCGACTACTACCACGTGGTCCGCTCCCTGCAGGCCGCCGGCATCGCGCCGCTCAGCGCCAACCGCGACGAGGGCGCGCCGATCGTGATCGCCGGCGGCGCTTCCGTGATCACCAACCCGCTGCCGCTCGCCGACTGCTTCGACGCCTTCGTGATCGGCGAAGCTGAGCCAATCCTCGACCAACTCGTTGACTGCCTCATCGACTACGCCCACGCTCCGCGCGTCGAGCTGCTCGAACAGCTCGCGCAGATTCCCGGCGTCTTCGTGCCGCTGCTCGGCCCCGGCGAGGGCGGCGTCGAACGCCAGTGGGTACGCGACATCGCGACCACCGAGGCCATCTCGCAGGTCCTGACCGACGACACCGAGTTCAGCCAGATGACCCTGATCGAGGCCGCGCGCGGCTGCGGTCGGGGCTGCCGCTTCTGCATCGCCGGCTACGTGTTCCGTCCGCCGCGCTACCGACCGCTCAGCTCGCTCGTCGACCAGGTCGCCCGCGGGCTCAAACGCTCCGAGCGCATCGGACTGCTCGGCGCGGCCGTCGCCGACCACCCCGAGCTCGCCGACCTCGCCAGCGCCGCCGATGCGATGGGCGCGCGCGTCTCTGTCTCCTCGCTGCGCGTCGACAACCTCGCGCCCGAGCTCCTCCAGGTGCTCTCACGCGGCGGCACGCGCACCGTCACGCTTGCCCCCGAGGCCGGCTCCGAGCGCATGCGCGTGCGGATCAACAAGGCCGTCTCGGAACAGCAGATCATCGACGCCGCCGAAAAGGTCGGCGCCGCCGCGATGCGACGCCTCAAGCTCTACTTCATGATCGGCCTGCCCGACGAAGAGGACGAAGACGTCATCCAGATGGCCCAGCTCGGCGCCGAGATCAAGCAGCGGCTCGACGCCGCCGGCCACGGCACCGAACTCGTCATGAGCGTCGGCCCGCTCGTCCCCAAGCCGGCGACCGCCTACCAGGAGCTGGCCCAATCCTCGGCCAAACTGGTGCGCGATCGGCAGCGCATCCTCGAGCGTGCGTTCCGCGGCACGGGCATTCGCCTACGCGGCGACTCGCCCACCTGGGCGCGCATCGACGACATCTGCTCGCGCTCCGACCAGCGCCTGGCCCACGCCATCCTGGAGATGGAGCGGCCCTCCGCCGGCGAGTGGTTCCGCGCCAGCCGCGAATGGGGCCTCGACGGCGAGCAGCCCTGGGGCGGCGGACCCGTCCCCTGGAGCGCCGTCGAAACAGGCATCACCGCCCGCTTCTTCGAACGCGAGTGGAGCAAGCACACCCGCCTCAAGTCCACCATCGCCTGCCCGCCGCCCGAGATCGGCTGCAACCTCTGCGGCGTCTGCGGCGGCGAACACATCCCCTCCTACGTCCCCGAGGCGGCGCTGATCCCGCTCGATCTGCTCGCCCGTCCGACCAGCTGAGGGCGTGGTGAGTTCGAGGTGATCCCGTGACCACGTCCGAGGCTTCCGTCGCCGAGCGCCTCAGCAGCGTGCGGGCCGACATCGCGACCGCGTGCGAGCGCGCCGGCCGCGAGCCCGGCGAGGTCACGCTGGTCGCCGTCTCCAAAACCCAGCCGGTCGCTGCGATCCGCGCAGCGCTCAACGCCGGCCAGCACGAGTTCGGCGAAAATCGCGTCCAGGAAGGCCTCGACAAACTCGAGCAGCTCGGCGACAGCGCCGCCCGCATCCACCTGATCGGTCACCTGCAGCGCAACAAGGCCCGCTTCGCCGGCCGGTTCGCCTCCGTGCAAAGCGTCGACAGCGTCCGCCTCGCCGCCGCGATCGCCCGCAATCTCGAAGCCCCGCTCGACATCCTGCTCGAAGTCAACGTCGCCGCCGAAGCCTCCAAGAGCGGCTTCGCGCCCGACGATGTCGAGGCCGCGCTCAGCGATATCTCGGCGCTCCCCCACCTCAGCGTCAACGGCCTGATGACCATCGCCCCGCTCGTCGAAGACGCTGAGGCTGTCCGTCCCGTCTTCCGCCGCCTGCGTGAAATGCGCGACGCGCTCGGATTACGGGAACTCAGCATGGGCATGTCAAACGATTACGATGTAGCTATCGAGGAAGGCGCGACCATCGTGCGAATCGGTCGAGCGATCTTCGGTGATCGCGTTGGCGAGCGGACGGCATAGCGACAGTGACCCAACCGAGCATCGCAGTCGTGGGCGGCGGCACCATGGGCGCCACCTTCGTGCGCGCGCTCACGGGCGCGGGCATCGCCGAAACCTGCGACTTCTGCGTCTGCGAGGCCGTCCCCGCCCGCGCCAGCTGGCTGCGCGAAGAACTCGGGCTCGCGGTCACCGATTCCATGCCCGAAGCCGTCAAGGGCGCCGACCTCATCTACCTCTCGGTCAAGCCGCAGGACCTCGGCTCACTGCACGATGTCCATCTCGACCAGTCGCAGCTGGTCGTCTCGATCCTCGCCGGCATCCCGCTCGCGCAGGTCCAGACCCAGCTGGCCCACCGCCGCGTCGTCCGCGCGATGCCCAACACCCCCGCCCAGGTCGGGCGCGGCTACACCGTCTGGACCGCCGCCGAGGGCGTCACCGAAGCCCAGCACGAGCGCGTCCGCACGCTGCTCGGCGCGATGGGCGAGCAACTCTACGTCGCCGATGAGGCCGCGATCGACCGCGCCACCGCCGTCTCCGGCTCCGGCCCCGCTTATGTCTTTATGTTCCTCGAAGCGCTGATGGACGCCGCCGTCCAGATCGGCATCACCCGCCCCCAGGCGCGGCGCATGGTGCTCGAAACCGTGATCGGCTCCGCCGAATACGCCGCCGCCTCCGACGCGCATGTCGCCGAACTCCGCGACGCCGTCACCTCGCCGGCCGGCACGACCGCCGCCGGCCTCCGTGTCCTCGAGGACCGCGGCCTGCGCGCCGCCCTGATCGAGGCCGTCGCCGCCGCCCACGCCCGCGCAGTAGAGCTGGGGTCATCGTGAGAGAAGTCGTCGGCATCATCGCGGTCGTCATTCAGGTCTACAGCTTCGTGATCCTCGGCCGCGTGCTGCTGGGCTGGGTGCCCATGTTCACCGGCCGCCCGCTCGACCCCGGCAACCCGATCGTCAACGTGCTGCTCAGAGTCACCGAGCCGGTGCTCGCCCCCGTCCGCCGCTTCACCACCTTCGGGATGATGGACCTCTCGCCGATCGTCGTCCTGCTGACCCTCACGATCCTGTCGCGGGTGCTGGTCGCCTCCGTTTAGAGGGTTGACATTGGCACTCACGTTCGCCACACTTGTTCCGATCATCGCGGCGGATGACTCCCTCCGTCGCGGTGGTCACAACATTCTCGAACAGGAGACGCGCTGACATGGCCAAAGACAACATCACGGAACTCAAGACCGCCAGCAACACGAACAGCAAGGCCAGCAAGACCGGTCCCGACGAGATGCCGGAAATGCCGCCGCAGGTCGAAGAGCTGGTCAACGAGATGGAGCGCCGCTTTGGCGCCGGCGCGCTCATGCGCCTCGGCGACACCGCCGGCAGCCTGATCGTCGACGCCATCCCCACCGGCGCGCTCTCACTCGATGTAGCGCTCGGCATCGGCGGCCTGCCCAGAGGCCGAATCGTCGAGATCTACGGCCCCGAGAGCGCCGGCAAGTCAACCGTCGCGCAGCACGTCATCGCCGAAGCACAAAAGCTCGGCGGCCAGGCCGCCTACATCGATGTCGAGCACGCGCTCGACCCCGAGTTCGCCAAGCGCCTCGGGATCGACATCCAGTCCCTGCTGATCGCCCAGCCCGACACCGGCGAGCAGGCGCTGGAGATCGCCGAAGCGCTCGTGCGCAGCAACGCGATCGACGTGATCGTGATCGACAGCGTCGCCGCGCTCGTCCCGCGGGCCGAGATCGAAGGCGAGATGGGCGATGTCCAGGTCGGCCTCCAGGCCCGCCTCATGTCGCAGGCCCTGCGCAAGCTCACCGCCGTCGTCTCACGCTCCAAGGCGGTCCTGATCTTCATCAACCAGCTGCGCGAAAAGGTCGGGATCGTCTTCGGCAACCCCGAAACCACGCCCGGCGGTCGCGCGCTCAAGTTCTACTCCTCGGTCCGCATCGAGCTGCGCCGCGCCGAGACGCTCAAGGACGGCACGGTCGTGATCGGCACGCGCGTCAAGGCCAAGGTCGTCAAGAACAAGGTCGCCCCGCCCTTCCGCACCGCCGAGTTCGACATGATGTTCACCGAAGCCGAACACGGCATTAGCAAAAGCGGCTGCCTGCTCGACCTCGGCATCGAAGCCGCTCCCAACAGCGGCGCCGACCCGATCATCCGCAAGCTGGGCACCTTCTACAGCTTCGGCGACCTCCGACTCGGCCAGGGCCGTGAACGCTCCAAGGCGTTCCTGCGCGAGAACCCCGACATCGCCGAAGAGATCGAAGACCTGATCCGCGAAGAACGCGGCCTGCCGACGATCATCGACCTCTCCGCCGCAAGCTCCGGCGATTCGCCGATCGCCAAGCCGCCGCCGCGCGCCAAGAAGGGCCGAAGAGGGATTCAGGCGCGCAGCGCCTGAACCGCCTCATGGTCCTCATCACCGACCTCCAGCGCCGTGCGGGCGTCTGCACCGTCAGCTTCGAGAGCGCCCCGACGCTCTCCTGCTCTCGCGAATTCGCTCAGCGGCTCAAGCTTGGCCGCGGGCAGGACATCGACGAGATCGTGCTCGATCGCATCCGCGCGACGGCGGCGACGGACCTGGCCGAATATCTCGCGCACAAGCTGCTCGAGCGCCCCCGCAGCCGCCGCGAGCTCGCAGCCCGGCTGCTGCAGAACGGCGTCCCCCGTCAAGCCGCGCTCGACGTGCTGGAGCGGATCGAGGCCGATGGTGAACACAACGACGAAGATGACGCGCTCGAACTCGCCCGACGTTGCATAACCGGCCGCGAATCCGACGGGGAACGCACCCAACGACGCTGCGCTGATCGCCTCCAACGCCGCGGCTTCAGCCCCTCGATCGCTTCCCGCGCCGTGCTAACCGCATGGCAGGAACGCCTCGACCAGAGTGATCCGGCCGCTGGCGCAATATTTCGATCACGCGTAAGATGACGGCAGAGCGAATGCCCGCTCCCTCAGGAGCGGATTCAGACAATGTCGCACGGCTATGCCGATGACTACGACCATGACACGAGGACAACATGTTGGGAGCCCTGCTGAGGCTCCTGCGCGGTGGGCCGGACCCCCGAGTCGCGGCCCGCGAAGAAGCCGATCGAATCGTCCAACGAGCCGAGCAGGAGGCTCGTGAACGACTGATCGCCGCGCAGGAACAGTCGCTAACGCAACGTGAACAGCTCGAAGCTGAAGTCCGCGACATGCGGTCCGAGGTGCAGCGCGGCGAAGACCGCCTGATTCGCCGCGAGGAGTCGCTCGACTCCCGCAATCGCGACCTCGACCGTCGCGACGGCCAGCTCAAGAGCCGCCAGAATCAGCTCGACGACCGAGAGAGAGAGATCGAGCAGCTCGCCGCCGAAGAGCAGACCCGCCTCGAACAGATCGGCAACCTGACCGCCGACGAGGCGCGTGCGATTCTCATGCAGCAGGTCGAGACCGAGATCAGCGACGAGGCCGACCGTCTCGTCCGTCAGGCCGAGCAGCGCGTCCGCGAAGAGTCCGACGAGCGCGCCCGCAACGTCGTCGCCACCGCGATCCAGCGCGTCGCCTCTGAGGTCACCACCGAATCAACCGTCTCCGTCGTGCAACTGCCGCACGAGGAGATGAAGGGCCGCATCATCGGTCGCGAAGGCCGCAACATCCGCGCCCTCGAAAGCGCCACTGGCTGCGACCTGATCATCGACGACACGCCCGACGTGGTCACCATCTCAGGCTTTGACCCGGTCCGCCGCGAAGTCGGCCGCCTCTCGCTCAGCCGGCTCGTCGCCGACGGGCGGATCCACCCCACGCGCATCGAAGAGCAGGTCGAAAAGGCCCAGCGTGATGTTGACGCGATCATCCGCGAGGCCGGCGAGGAAGCGGCCATCGAAGCCCACTGCAATGGACTCCCGCGCGGACTGATCGATGTCTTCGGACGCCTGCGCTTCCGCACCTCCTACGGCCAGAACCAGCTCCGCCACGCCGTTGAGACGGCCCACATCGCCGCGATGATCGCCGACGAGATCAAGGCCGATGTCAACATTTCCCGCCGCGGCGCGCTGCTCCACGATGTCGGCAAGTCGATCGACCACGACGTCGAGGGCACCCACGCGCTGATCGGCGGCGACCTCGCGCGGCGCTTCAAGCTGCCCGAACCGATCGCGCACTGCATCGAGGCACACCACGACGAGGTGGAGCTGCAATCCGTCGAAGCGATCATCGTGCAGATCGCCGACGCCATCTCCGGCGGCCGCCCCGGCGCCCGGCGCGAGTCGGTCGACCGCTACATCGAGCGGCTGCGCAGCCTCGAGGAGATCGCCACCTCGTTCGCCGGGGTTGGCCAGGCCTTTGCGATCCAGGCCGGCCGCGAGGTCCGCGTCGTGGTCAACCCGCAGGAGGTGGACGACCTCGGCGCGATGCGGCTGGCGCGCGACATCAGCAAGCAGATCGAAGAGAACCTGCAGTACCCCGGCCAGATTCGCGTCACCGTGATGCGCGAGACCCGCGCCGCCGAGTACGCCCGCTAGCGGCCGGCCGCATCGTGCGGGTCGACCTGCACACGCACAGCATGCACTCCGACGGCGTCCGCACGCCCGAGTGGGTCGTTGGCCGCGCCGCCGCCAACGGCGCGACGCTGCTCGCGCTCACCGACCACGACACGCTCAACGGCATCCCTGCCGCCTTGGCCGCCGGCCGCGCCGCCGACCTATGGGTGCTGCCCGGGATCGAGCTCGGCACCCGCAACGGCGAACTCGGCGAACTGCACGTGCTCGGCTACTTCCCGCGCATCTCCGAACCCGACGACCCCGCGGTCGACACGATCGAATCCGTGCTCGCCGGCTACCGCGACGATCGGCTCAGCCGCGCCGGAGCGATCGTGGATCGCCTCGACGAAATCGGCGTCCCGGTCGGCTGGGAGCGCGTCGAGCGGATCGCCAACCGCGCAGCCGTCGGACGCCCCCACATCGCCCGCGCGCTCGTCGAAGCCGGCCATGTCGCATCGGTCCAGGAAGCATTCAACCAGTACCTCCACGACGACGGTCCTGCGTATGTCGGCAGAGCCCTGCTCGATCTCGAGCACGCCGTGCGGCTGATCCACGATCACGACGGCCTCGCGGGCCTCGCGCACCCGACCCGCGCGCGCGACACCGATGCCGCCGTCAAGCGTTTCGCCGCCGCCGGCGGCGACTCGATCGAGGTCTGGTATCGCAACGACGACGCCGAGCGCATCGCTCGCTCGCTCGAACTCGCCGGTCAGGCCGGCCTGATGCCGACCGCCGGCTCCGACTGGCACGGCCTGCACGAGCGCGAGATCGAGCCCGGCGCCGTCGAACAACCCACCAACGGCGCCCGGGCGTTCATCGAAGCCTGCGCCGCCACACGAAGCGGAGCCCGCTGATGGAACCTCTCGAAGCCCGCGACATCCAGCGGATCATCCCGCACCGCTACCCGATGCTGCTGATCGACCGCGTGATCGAGCTCGAGCCCGCCAAGCGCGCCGTCGCGATCAAGAACGTCACCCGCAACGAGTGGTTCTTCGAGGGCCATTTCCCCCAGCAACCGATCATGCCCGGCGTGCTGATCGTCGAAGCGCTCGCCCAGACCGGCGCCGTAGCGGCGCTCAGCGCCGAGCAGTTCCACGGCAAGCTCGGCCTCTTCGCAGGGATCGACGGCGTGCGCTTCCGCCGCCAGGTCATCCCCGGCGATCAGCTGCGCCTCGAAGTCACGCTCGACCGGATCCGCGGGCCGGTCGGAAAAGCCACCGCCACCGCGACAGTTGACGGCGAAGTCGCCGCCGCCGGCACGCTCACGTTTGCAATGGTCGATCCGCCGGCCGACTGAGCGGCTGGCTCAATAGCTACGGCTAGAGCCGCGTCACCGCCCAGAGCGCCAGCACGAGGGCCACGCTGACCACCGTCGTCAGCCCGATCCAGCGAAGGTCTGCGCCCACATAGCGGAAATCATGCATCGCCGCCGCGGCCCGCGCCCGCCGGTCGGTGCGCCCCTGCGGACCGCCGCGCGGCCGCTCGATCGGCATGCGCGTGTGCTGGATCGTGATGTTGCCGGCCCCGAACACCGAAGCGCCCGGTGGTGCAGCGGCCGCGCCCGGCTGCGCCGTCGGCAGCTCCTGGTTCGGACGCCCGCGACCGGGTCGCGCCGCGGTCGCCCCCCGACCAGCGCGGGCCGTCCCTGCTCCGCCGCGCGCGGCCCGGTTGCCCCGACTGGCTCGCCCGCCCCGACTGCCTCGTCCGCCTCGCGCCATGGTCCGCTCCTCGTGTGTTCGGCGTCACGTTATCGCATCTGCATCGACAGCTCGCCTAATTGCGGCGCGCGCGCCATCCGCGTACACTCGTCCTACGGCCCCGTGGTGTAGCGGCTTAACACGCCACCCTGTCAAGGTGGAGACCGGCGGTTCGAATCCGCTCGGGGTCGCCACCTCCCCTCCCTTCCTCACTCCGCAGCGCCCGTAGATCGGCTTACCAGGTGTCGATATACGGGCGCTTCTTGTGCGTCCGCGGCGGCGTCGGCGGCAGACGCTTCAACCCGTTCGCGATCCACGCGCGAGTGTCCGCCGGATCGATCACGTCGTCCAGACCGCCGCCCGCGGCGGCGTTGATCGCCTTGGCGCTCTCGTATGAGCGCGCCACGCGACGCTCGTACTCGTCCTTGCGTTCCTCAACGTCCACGATCGCGGCCAGCTCCTTGCGGTAGCCCAGCTTTACCGATCCCTCGATGTTCATCCCGGCGAACTCAGCCGTCGGCCACGCCACCGTGAAGAAGCCGACCAGCGCGCTCGCTCCGCACATCGCCTGCACGCCCAGCCCGTAGGCCTTGCGCACGACGACGCCAAACAGCGGCACCGACAGATTCGCGCCCGTGTTGAACATCCGCGCGCAGTGACGCACCAGCGCCGTCGCCTCCACGTCGGGGCCGACCATCATCCCCGGGCAGTCCATCAGGCTCAGCACGGGGATGTCGAACGCGTCGCACAGCTGCAGGAAGCGCGCCCCCTTGTCCGAGCCCGGCGAATCGATCGCCCCCGCCAGGTGATGCGGGTTGTTCGCGATCACGCCCATCGGCCGGCCCTCGACGCGAATGAACGCCGTGATCACGCCGATCCCGAACTTCTCGCGAATCTCCAACACCGACCCCACATCGGCGATCGTGTCGATCACCTCGCGCATGTCATAGAGCCGCAGCCGATTCTCCGGCACCACGTGCCGCAGTCGCCGCTGGTCCGGCGCTTCCCACTCGTCGATCGGACCCTGGAAGTAGCTGAGGTACTTCTTGGCGACCTCGACCGCCTCCTCTTCATCCTTGGTCAGGATGTCGACCACCCCGTTCGGGACCTGGAACGACATCGGGCCCACCTCTTCAGGCGTGTACACGCCCAGGCCGCCGCCCTCGATCATCGCCGGCCCGCCCATCGCGACCGTCGAGCCCTCGGTCGCGATGATCACATCGCAACAGGCCAGCAGCGCCGTGTTGCCCGCGAAGCAGCGCCCGTTGGTCACGCCGACCAGCGGCACCAGCCCGCTCAGCTTCGAGAACTGCGTGAACGTGTAGGTGTCGAACGCCACGCCCGGCCCCGTGCGGTCGTCGCCCGGACGCCCGCCGCCGCCCTCGGTGAAGAAGACCAGCGGGAAGCGGTAGCGGTTCGCCATCTCAAACATGCGGTCCTGCTTGTAGTGGTTGCGCCCGCCCTGCGTGCCCGCCAGCACCGTGTAGTCGTAGTGGACGACGATCGCACGCGCTGCCGTCTCGTCGAACAGGTCCCCATTGATCGTCGCCGTGCCGGCCAGCAACCCGTCCGCCGGCGTGTTCTCGCGCAGCTGCTGATCGGTGTTGCGCTGGTGCTGCCGCGCGACGATCAACGGCCAATACTCCTGGAACGAGCCCGGGTCGACCAGCTGCTCGATGTTCTCCCGCGGCATCCGGTACCCGCGCGCCCGACGCTTCGCCATCGCCACCGGACGGTTCTCGTCCAGCGTGTAGGCGTGGCGATCGATCAGCTCCTGCAGATCCCCGCGGATGAAGTCCGGGTCGAACACCTCGGCGGCCGCCAGCGCCGCGACGCTGACCTGCGCCTCCTTGATGTAGACCAGCGGGAAGCCCTCCCGCATCACATCGCCCACCGCGCACGCGACGGTCCGGATCACGCCATCACGATCCGCGTGGATCACGTGCTCCATCTTCATCGCCTCAAGCACCACCAGGTCCTGCCCCGCCCGCACCTCGTCGCCCTCGGCGACCAGCACCGCGACGACGGTCCCCTGAATCGGCGCCGCCAGCCCGACCGAACCGTCGGGACCTGACAGATCCGGCGCCTCGGTCGTCGCGACCGCCGTCTGCGTCGCCTTCACCTGCTGGTCATGCGCGAACAGCGCCAACGGGTCGCTCGTGTCCACCCGCGCTCCCGCGAAGCCGGACGACGACTCGACCGTCTCAGTCGCCAGGTAGCGCTGGCGGTGGTTCGCGCTGGCCCCGGCCAGCTCCGCGATATTCGCGTCGACCCAGCGCGTGTGCACCCCGCCCGTGGTGAAGTCGCCGTGCGCCAGCACGTTCTGCAGGAACGGGATGTTCGTCTGCACGCCCTCGATCCGAAACTCGCTCAGCGCCCGCGTCGCGCGCGTCACCGCATCCTCGAAGCGCGGCGTCGGCGAGTGCGAAATCACCTTCGCCAGCAGCGAGTCGAACGCCACGCTGGTCTCATAGCCCACGTAGCCGAAGCCGTCCGTCCGCACTCCGGGTCCCGACGGCGCCTCATAGGCCGTCAGCGTCCCGCCGCCCGGACGTACGCTGCCGTCCGCGCCCAGCGTCTCCATGTTCACCCGCGTCTGAATCGCGTAGCCGCGCGGCTGCGCCAGCGCGTGACCCGAGAGCCCAAGCTCCGCCAGCGACTCCCCGCTCGCGATACGCAGCTGCGACTGCACGATGTCAACCCCCGTCACCTGCTCGGTCACCGTGTGCTCGACCTGCAGCCGCGCGTTGGTCTCAAGGAACGCGAAGCCCGGCGCGGCCGGCTGCTCCGATGCGTCAACAAGAAACTCAAACGTCCCCAGCGACGAATATCCAGCAGCCCGGCTGATGCTCAGCGCCGCCTCGATGATCCGTTCCCGAAGCCCCGCAGCGAGGTTCGGCGCAGGCGCGATCTCGACGATCTTCTGGAAGCGCCGCTGCACGCTGCACTCACGCTCGCCCAGATGCGCGATGTCGCCCGCAAGATCCCCGATGATCTGCACCTCGATGTGGCGCGCGCGTGGAATCAGCTGCTCCACATAGAGCGCCCCGTTGCCAAACGACGACTCAGCCTCCGAGCGGCAACGCTCCCACGCCGGCCCCACCTCATCCGCCCCAAACACGGCCCGCGTCCCGCGTCCGCCGCCGCCGGCGACGGCCTTGATCATCATCGCCCCGCCCTCGCCGAGCGACGCCAGAAACTCACGCGCCTCGCCCAGCGTCACCGCGCGTTCGGAGCCCGCCAGCACCGGGGAGCCCGCCTCGACCGCCACCACGCGCGCCCGCACCTTGTTGCCGAACAGCTCAAGCAGCTCCGGCGTCGGCCCCACGAACGTGATCCCCGCGTCGCGGCAACGCCGCGCGAACTCCCCGCTCTCAGCCAGAAATCCGTAGCCCGGGTGGATCGCATCGCAGCCGCTCGACCGCGCCGCGTCGATCAGCGCATCCATGTCCAGGTAGCCGGCCACACCGCGACCCGGCAGCGCCACGCTCTCGTCGGCGATCCGCACGTGCAGGCTCGCTGCGTCGTCCGCCGTCGCGACGGCCACCGTGCGGATCCCCAGGTCGGTCGCCGCTCGCGCGATCCGGATCGCGATCTCGCCGCGGTTCGCGATCAACAGGCTCTGCACGCGCTTACTTGCTGCCATCGATATTCCTCCTGCTGCTCCCGCGCACGGGCGCGACCTCGTCAAGCGTCCCGCAGATGCGAGCCGCGACGAGCGCCGCGTATTGATCCGGGCCAATGCCGAGTTCATCGGCGAGAACCTGCTCGGTGTGCTGGCCGAGGCATGGCGAGGCCCGCAGCACGGTGTCGACCGCGCCGCTCAGGCGCCATGGAGCGCCGGCCAGCCAGCTCCGTCCCACCTCCGGGTGGTCGACGTGCTGCACGAATCCCGAGCGCGCGAAGTCTGCGTCAGGCGTTGCGTAGAGGTCGGCATAGGTCGCCACGCGCGCCGCGATCAATCCCGCGCCGATTAGCAGCCGCTCGGCCTCAAGCGCGTCCTGCCCCCGGCTCCAGGCCGCGATCAGCGCGTCGAGCTCGTCCTCGTTGGCCTTCCGCGCCTCCGCTGAAGCGAATCGGGCATCGCCGGCGAGCTCCGGCCGTCCGATCAGACCCGCGAGCGTGCGCCAGTCCTCGTCGCGCTCCGCCGCGATCGCCAGCCAGCGCTCGTCTCGCGCGGGATAGATGCTGTGCGGCGCGTGCCGACGGTCGCGATTGCCCAGCGGCCGCGGCACGCAGCCGGTCGCGTCGAACTCCGCCACCGCATCGCCCACCACCACCGCCACCGATTCGATCATCGAGAGATCGAGCCGCTGCGCCCCGCCCAGCCGCTCACGCCGGTGCAGCGCCGCGAGCAGCGCGCCGGCCATCGTGTAGCCCGAAACGGGGTCCGGGTAGAGCCCGCCGGAGTTCATCCCGTCTTCGCCCGCGTAGCCGTGGATCGAGGAGAAGCCCGACATTGGCTCGGTGGTCGCGCCGTTCGCCGGATACGTCGAGTAGGGCCCGGTCACCCCGTAGCCCGAAATCGATGCCAGGATCGCGTCCGGCTTGACCGCGCTCAGGCTCTCGATCGTGATCCCCCATCTGTCCAGCACGCCGGGCCGGAAGTTCTCCACCACCATGTCGAACTTCGGCGCGAGCCGCCAGAAGATCTCCAGCCCCTCGTCAGTATTGAGATTCAGCGTGACGCCCAGCTTGTTCAGGTTGACCGCGTTGAACAGGCCCTGCGTGTTCAGCGGGTGCTGCGTGCGCTCCTCGCTGGCGATCGCGCGGGGCACGGTCGGCCGCACCGTCCGCCAGATGCAGGGCCGCTGCAGCGCCTCGATCTGCACCACCTCAGCCCCCAGCAAGCCCAGCAGCTGTGTCGCCAGCGTGCCCGACCAGGCCTGCGTGAACGCCAGCACCCGCAGCCCGTCGAGTGGGCCGGCAGGACCGGTCCCGCGCGGCGTCGCCGCCGAGGCCCGCGGCGCGGCTAGCTCGGCGACGATTGCACCGGTTTGCTCGCCCAATCGAGGCGCCGGCGTCCGCTGCGACCAGATCGGCGGCTCGATCTGCCCCGGCGCCCCCGGCGCGCGCAGCGTCCGCCCGTCAACCTGCGTCTCCACGAACAGGCCGCGGTCGTTCAGCTGCTCATTCTCGACCAGCTCGTCGACCGATTGCAGGCAACCCGCGATGCAGCGCAGCTTCGCCAGCGAGTGAAACAGCGGCCAGCGGTCGATCCCGCTCAGCTCCCGCGCCGCGCCGGCCTGCACCGCCGACATGTCGTGCACGTAGCGCCCGCCGTGCGGAATCAGCTCCTCGCGCGCACCCTGGTCGGGCAGGTTGAGCAGCTCCATCGCCTGCGGCCAGTTGTGCCAGTCGCCGAAACCTAAATTGATCTTCCCATCGCGAGCCTGGTACAGCGATCCCGGCTCGCTGCGCCGCCTCCCGCCGGCCGGACCCTGCGAGTACGGCCGCGCCTCATAGATCGCCGCCAGACCCCACGGCTGACAGGTCACCGCCAGCGCCTCCAGCTCCGAGACATCCACCCGCTCCGGCTTCGGCGCGTCGGCCCGACGCCACAGCGCCGCCGACGCCGCCACAAACCCCGCTAGCCCGCCGACGTAGCCCGCCTGTCGCGACGGCAGCTGCAGCGGCGGCTCTTCGGCGTACGCGTTGACGTGCGCCCACGCCGATCGCGCCGAGGCGGTCAGATTGTTCCCGCGCGCGCCAGCCAGCGCCCCCTCAAGCCCATGCGCCGTGATCGACAGATGGACCGCATCGGATCGCAGCGCCGTCAGATCGAGATCAGCGAGCGGCTCGGAGGTGATCACGACATCCGCCCACCCGATCAGCGCGGAGATCGCCGCCGCATCGCGGCGCAGCGAGCGCTTGTTCCAGTTCACGTAGGCGTGCAGCACCGAGCCCTCGGCCCCCGTCCGGTCGTCCAGAAACGGCGGCTCCGAGCGCAGCGGATGCCCTTCCGGCGGCTCCACCAGCACGACATCCGCCCCGTAGTCGGCAAACAGCCGACCAGCAAAGGCGGCGGAGAGACGTGTGGACAGGTCGGCGACCCGAAGTCCGTCAAAGGCAGACTGCATGAACAACTCACCCGCGCGCACAGGAGCCGTCCCGCGCGTACGCAGTGTTCCACAGGCTAATGCACGACCCACCTCCAGCCGTTCGCCACGTGTCGGAGCGCCGACGGTCAGTCGGCCACACGGAATCACTGAACAAAGCCCACCACTCCTGACCACCGCCACCAGATAGGGCCAGGCCCTGGGTCGGCCGTTGGGCGAAACAGCCGCAACACCGACCACCTCGCCAATAGCGCCCCGCCTTACGCTGCGCGAGCCAGCCAGAGCCCACAGCGGGGAGTGCCAACGTGACCTATGACGACATCGTGGTCGGAGCCGGCTCTGCCGGCGCAGTGATCGCAGCGCGCCTCTCCGAGGACCCCAACCGGCGCGTCCTCCTGATCGAGGCTGGGCCCGACTACCGCTCCGTCGCAGAGATGCCCCGCGACCTGCTCAAGCCCTGGGTCTCCTGGCGCGACCACGACTGGGGCTTCCACGCCAACGCCCGCCCCGGCCGCGAGATCCGCCTGCACCGCGGCAAGGTGATGGGCGGCTCCTCCGCCGTCAACGGCACCATCGCCCTGCGCGGCGTGCCCGACGACTTCGCCTCATGGGTCGCGCTCGGCTGCGACGACTGGGACTTCGAGTCCGTCCTGCCCTGGTACCGCAAGCTCGAAGACGACCCCGAGGGCGGCGACTTCCACGGTACCAACGGTCCCGTCCCGATCGAGCGCCCACAGATCGATGCCTGGCAGCCGCTCCAGCGCGCCTTCTACGACGCCTGCCGCGAATCCGGCTTCGACGACGTGCACGACCACAACCTGCCCGACGCCAGCGGCGTCGGCGCCTGGCCGCGCAACCGCCGCGACGGCGACCGGGTCTCGACCAACATGGCCTACCTGCTCGACATCCGCGACCGCGAACACCTCGAAATCCGCCACGACACGCTGGTCGACCGCGTCAGCATCGAGGATGGCCGCGCCCGCAGCGTCGTGCTCGCCGACGGCGAGGAGGTCGAGGCCCGCCGTGTCACCCTCTCCGCCGGCGCAGCCGTCTCCCCCGCGATCCTGCTCCGCTCCGGCATCGGACCGCGCGAAAAGCTCCGGCCCCACGGAATCGCGCAGCAGGTCACGCTGCCCGGCGTCGGCGAGAACCTGATCGACCACTTCGGCACGGGCATCCAGGCCTTCCCGGTCGAGGGCGTTGAGCACGACCCCCACGTCGTCACCGAGGTCGGCGCCCGCTACACCTCGCCCGGCTCCGACCGGTTCAACGACATGCAGCTCTCCATCTCCACGATCTGGGACGGCGACCAGGTCCGCGGTCTGACCGACGCGCCGCGCCAACACCCCAGCTTCGGCATCGGCGCCGTGATCCAGCGCCCCAAGACTCGCGGCCGGCTCTCGCTGCGCAGCGCTGATCCCAACGATCAGCCCGAGCTCGACATGCACTACGCCTCCGACCCCGAGGACCTGCGCCGCCTGATGCTCGGCGCCCGGCTCTGCTGGGCGATCATCCACTCCGATGCCATCGCCCCCTACGTCGGCCGCGTGATCACGCCCTCGGCCGAAGTGATCGCCTCCGACCGCCTGCTGGCCGACTACATCCGCCGCACCACCAGCACCACCTGGCACATCTGCGGCACCGCCCGCATGGGCCGCGCCGACGACCCGCTCGCCGTCGTCGATCAGCAGGGCAGCCTCTTCGGCGTCGACAATCTCACCGTCGCCGACGCCTCAATCATGCCCGACATCGTCTCCTGCAACACCAACCTCACCTCGATCATGATCGGCGAACGGATCGCCGATCACCTCTCCCGCGCCGGCTGAGCGCCCAACGCGGCCGGCCCCCGCGTCGATCCGCGGCGCGCCAGGCCAGCCGCCGCCCGCGGTCAATCGAACTGAGACTCGACACCCGGCTTCTGCGGCCGAACCAGCGCGATCGTTGCAGTCACACCGGCCCCGTTCGTCCCCGCAGCGCCCGCGCCGTTCGCCGTCACCTTCACCAGCTCAACTGGCGCGGCGGCCTCGACTGTCGCGACCGGCGCGACCGCTCCGCCCAGACGCGGGTCGGACAGCGATGTGACCTGCTCCGTGCGCTGCCGCCGCGGTACCAACACCCACCCCGCGACCCCCGAGATCACCGCGAAGATCACCCCGAATCGCATCGTCTGCGTGATCGCGTCGACGAACGACGACGTGAGCGCCGCGTGCGTCGCCTGCTGGATGCCCGGATCAAGCGTGGGCAGCAGCTGAAACGCCGCTCCGATCCCGCCCGCCATCGTGTCCACCGTGGCCGCGTCGATCGGCAGCCCCGCCAGGCCGTCGCGCGTCCCCGACGCGTAGACCGCCGCCGCGAAACTGCCCAGGATCGCGATCGCCAGCGTGCCGCCCAGCTGTCGGCCGGCGTTGTTGACCGCCGAGGCCTTGCCGGCCAGATCGACCGGCACCGCCGCCATCGCCGTGTCGGTGGTGGCGGGCATGTGCATTGCGCCGCCCAGCCCCAGGAAGACCAGCACCGGCGCGATCATCCAGTAGGGCGTGTCGACACCGATGAAGCTGAGCATCAGCAGCGCGCCGCCGCCGTGCACCGCCGGCGCCCAGAACAGCATCAGCCGCGGCCCCACCCTGGGCAGGATCTTGGCCGCGATCGGCGCCCCGATCATCATCGCCAACGCGAGCGGCATCATCCGCAGGCCCGACGTCGTCGCGCTCACTCCCTGCGCCAGCTGGAAGAACTGGGGCAGGTAGAACATCACCCCCATCAGCGCGAACATGATGAAGAACATCCCCACCATCGAGCCCGTGAAGTCGCGCTGCCTGAAGAACGCCAACGGCAGCAACGGCTGCTCGGTCCGCCGCTCGATCACCACGAACGACGTCCAGGCCACCGCCGCGACGATGAACGAGCCGATGATCATCGGGTCGCCCCAGCCGCGCTGAATCCCTTCGATGATCGCGAACACGATTGCGACCATCCCGATCGTGCCCGTCACCGCGCCCGGCACATCGAGCCGCGTGTGCATCAGCGAACGCGACTCCGGCACCGCGACGCAGCCGACGATCGCCAGCAACGCGATCGGCGCCGGCACCCAGAACACGCCCTGCCAGCCGATGTTGTCGATCAGAATCCCGCCGGCGAACGGCCCGAACGCCATCCCGAAGCCCATCGCCGCCGCCCAGATGCCGAACGCCCGCGTCCGCTCCTCGCGCGGGAACACCGCCGTCAGAATCGAGAGCGTCTGCGGCACCACCAGTGCTCCGCCCAGACCCTGCACGCCCCGCCCCACGATCAGCCAGTTCGCATCCGGCGAGAACGCCACCGCGATCGACGCGGCCGCGAACAAGAACATCCCGATCAGCAGGATGCGTCGCCGACCGAACCGGTCGCCCAGCGCCCCCGCCAGCAGCAACAAGCCGCCGAACGTCACGAAATACGCGTCGGCCACCCACAGCGACTGCGCCTCCGTGAGCTCGAACGCGCGCTTGATCGCCGGCAGCGCCGTGTTGATGATCGTGGCGTCGAGCTGCACCAGCATCTGCGCGCCGGCAAGCACGATCAGAATCACCCAGCGACGGCGCGATCCGAGTTGCGGCGCCACACCCGCCGCGGCGCTCACACGAGACGCCAGCGCGGCTGCACCAGGTCGTCGGCCGTCCGCTCAAACACGACGCGCACCTGATCGCCGATCGCCAGCGTCTCCGCGTCCCCGTCCACCACGGCGCCCATCAGCTTGATCTCGGGCAGGTCCTCAAGCTCGACCAGCGCGACGACATACGGCCCGAACTCGCGCAGCGCCGGATGCGCCGGATGCGCCACGCCCACCCACGACCAGACCGTCCCGCGCCCGCTGACCTCGCGCCAGCCCAGCTCGAAGCCGTAGCAGGCGTGGCAGTTCAGCTCCGGCGGATACTGCGTCTGCCCGCAAGCGCTGCACTCCTGCACGACCAGCCGGCCCTCGGCCGCCGCCGCCCAGTAGCCGCGCGAGATCGGATCCTCAGGATCCGGCTGCGACATGCCCTCGGGAAAGAAGGGCGCCTCAAAAAACTCGGGATCGGGCGCTGGATTAGGCATGCGTAAATCGCTGGCAGGCTACCATCAAAGCGCAGATTGGCGCGGGTTGACGCGGATACGCTCGGCCACGATGGCGGCGTTTCGGTCCAAACGGCTCACACGTCTCTTGGCCTGTCTTCTGGCAGGTCTTCTGGCGCGCGCGACGCTGTGCGCGCTCGTCGCCATCGCGGCCTTGGGCGCCTTCAATGAGTCCGACGGTTCGCGCGTCGCGAGCGCCGGATCGATCGCGTCCGGCGAGCAGTGGGACCTCTGGTCCACGCCGCCCCAACCGCCGATCTACCCCGACCGCGCCAGTTGGAGCCAGCACCGGCTCTGCGAACTCTCGAACCACGCGCAGGTGCTCGTCAATCGCACCTCAAGCCGCATCGGCGTCGCCGCGATCGACCTCGTCGATGGCCAACTCTGGGTCGGCGGCGACGCCGGCACGTTCGCGCTGCACAGCGTCGCCAAGGCGCCCATCGCCTGGCTCACGCTCGACGCCGCCGAACGCCGCGGCGAAGCCCTCTCCGCGACGCTTGAGTTCAAGCTGCAGCAGATGATTGCCTGGAGCGACAACGAACCGGTCCCCCTGATGCTCGAGTACATCGGCGGGCTGCCAGCGCTCGACGAGTTCTACCGCGCCCACGAGCTCGACGGCATGGTCGAGCACTTCGACGAGTTCTCCTGGGGACGCGGCCGCGGCCGGCCGGCCGACATCGCCGCAACGTTCGCCGTGCTCGCCACCGCCGCCGAGATCTCCCCGGCGGTGCGCGAAGAAGGCTTCGAGCTGTTGCGCAACGTGATCGACGCCCAACGCTGGGGCGCCGCCGACCCGCCCGCAGCGCTCCATGGCTGGTCGGCGCTCGTCAAGACGGGTCAGTTCGTGCAGCCGCAGGAGGGCCTGCGCGTCAACAGCGCCGCGATCTGGCTCGATGCCGCCGGCCACCCTCGCTACATCGTCGCGATCATGGCCGCCGAGCAGCAGGACTGGGGTACCACGATGCAGCGCGAGGACCTGATCGGCGCCGCGATCGGCGCAGCAATCGCGGCCCGCGAAATGCGCGGCGAACCGCCCCCAGCCGTCTGCGCCCCCACCCTCGGCCCATCCGTCGCCGCCACCCTGCCACGCCGCTAATCGCGGCGCCCATCCCCCGTCTGGCCATCCCGCCCGCGGCCCCCAGATGCGGAGGCGCTAGTTGCGGAAGATCGCCGACGAGATCGGCGCCGACGCCGGACCTGCCGCCACCAGACACGTTCGCGCGCCCTCGATTGGGTTCGGCGAATCACCGCGCAGCTGACGGACCGCCTCCACCGCCAGATTGAACCCGTGCGTGTAGGCCTCGGCCAGATTCCCGCCGCTGGTGTTGATCGGAAACTCCCCAGCGTGCGGCGCGCCCGGGTCTGCCACATCGACGTGCTCCAGACGCCCGCCCTCAACGAACGGCCCACCCTCGCCGCGCTCGCAGAACTTGTGGTCCTCGATCGTCGTCAGCACCTGACCGGTGAAGTTCTCGTAGAGCTGGGCGCAGTCGATCTCCTCCGGCCCCATTCCCGCGGCCGCGTAGAGCCGATCCACCATCGTGCCGTAGTTCGAGCCCATGAAGTCGGGATGCCAGAACCCGTCCACCACACCGAGCTGCCGATGACCCGAGCCCTGCACCGAGCCGGCCAGATACACCGGCTGGTTCGGGAAATCGCGCGCGACCGCCGCCGGCGCCACGATCATCGCCGCCGCGCCATCCGTCTCCAGGCAGCAGTCGTACAGCCGAAACGGATCGGCGATCATCCGCGAATTCTGGTGGTCCTCCAGCGTGATCGGCCGCCCGTTCATCACCGCCCGCGGATTGCGCTGCGCGTGCTTGTTTGCCGCCACCGCGATCTGCCCCAGCTGCGCCGAGGTCGTGCCGTACTCGTGCATATGACGGCGCGTCCGCATCGCCAGAAATTGCGCCGGCGACATCAAGCCTTGCGGCACGTTGAACGCGTACGGCCCGCGCAGCCGCCCCGCCCGACGGTTCAGTCCGAAGCGCCCGAACTCGCCCTGCGCCAACGCCCGATAGACAACCACGAACCGCGCGTAGCCCGCATGAATCCCTGCCGCCGCGTTCCCGATCGCCGCGCAGACGCCGCCGCCACCGCCGCCGTAGACCATGCTCGCGAAGCCGTAGTACGGCAGGTCGAGCGCCGTCGAGAGCCGATTCGGGTCGTTGCGGTCGCCCGAGTACGACGAGAATCCGTCTATCTGCCGAGGGTCCAGCCCCGCATCCGCGCAGGCCGCCAGAATCGCCTCGATCGCCAGCTGAAACTCCGGCCGCCCGATCTGGCCATGCTTCGTGTACTCCGTCTCGCCCACCCCAATCACACAAACCGCGTCGCGAATGCCGTGGTCAAGCCCGTTGTCTGCCATGTTCCGCCACCTGCTGAGACCTGCTCAAGTGCGTGTTGCTCGCAGCGCAGGCTACCTGCTCTAAGCCTTGGATCGTCCGTGTCTACGCTGGGCCGACGAAAGCCGAGGTGATGAATGTCCGAGTTTGCCGGCCTGGCAGTTGCGATCCCGGAGGACGTGGGATTCGATTCGACGCGCCTTGCGCGGATCGACGCCACGCACGATGGCGCAGGCCGTCGAACGCGCTGAGGTCCCCGACGCCGTGACCGTCGTGCTGCGCCACGGCCAGGTCGCACACGCCGGCGTCCACGGCTGCCTCGACATCGAGCGGCAAACCCCGCTCGGCCTCGACTCGCTCTTCCGCATGTACTCCCAGACCAAGCCGGTCGTGGCGGCGCTGACCATGCAGCTGCAGGAAGAGGGCCTGTTCTTCGTCGACCATCCGATCACGAACTGGCTGCCGGAGTTCGAGGGCCGCGCGGTGGCCGCCCCGCTGAGCGCCTCGCAGCACGTCCGCGGCGTCCCTTTGCAGCTCAGCGTGACTGAGCCGATGGAGCGCCAGATCACGATTCGCGACCTGATGACGATGACCTCGGGGCTGCCCAGCATGGGCAACACGCCGGCGAGCCTCTGGCCGTTCCTCGCGCAGGTCTGGGAAGGCTCCGGCTTCTCGCCCACCGACCTGGGCGAGGCCGACCGCGACAAGACGCACGAGGACATGGTCGTCGCCTGCGCCGCGCTGCCCAACGCCCTTCAGCCCGGCGCCGGCTGAGAGTACGGCTTCGACTTCGACGTGTTGACCGTGCTACTCGAGCGCGCCACGGGCCAGTCGCTCGACACCTTGCTGCAGGAGCGCATCTTCGGGCCTCTGGGCATCGAGGACTGCGGCTTCTACTGCCCGCCCGCCCAGGCCCACCGGCTCGTCACCAACCACTATTGGGGACCCGACGGCGCGTTGATTCCGCGCGAGCGCCCGGAGGACTCCGAGAAGGTCCGCGAGTCGCTCGGCCGCCAGGTCTCCGGCAACGGCCTGTTCGGTGGCGTGCTGATGACCCCCGCCGGATACACCCGCTTCGCCCAGATGCTGCTCAACGGCGGCGAGCTTGACGGCCAGCGGATCCTGGGCCGCAAGACGATCGAGCTGATGACCGCCAACCACATCGGCGACTGGGATGTCGACATCGCCGTCGGCCCCGGCTATGGCTTCGGTTTCGGCTACGCCACGCTCAAGACAATCGGGAAGGGCGCCCTGCCCGGCTCAGCCGGCACCTACGGCTGGGGCGGCGCGGCCGGCACCGCGTTCTTCGTCGACCCCAGCGAGGACATGGTCGGGCTCTTCTTCACCCACGTCTTCCTCTTCCAGTTCAACCCCACCGCCGACCTCTCCGAACGCTTCCAGAAGCACGCCTACGAGGCCCTCACCTAACCGCTGACCGCCAGCAACCGCCACGCACGCGCAAAAGCGACGAGGAACCCAAGTTCCGCTTACTATGACCACATGACGAATACGCAAGCCCCATATCCGTTGAGCGCGGTGCGGGCTGTTGCGCTGCACGCTCAAGGACTTGACACGCCCCCGCCCAACGCCGCACCCGACGATGACGCCATCTATCACATGGTGGAGCGCATCGGCTGGGTCCAGCTCGACACCCTCCAGATGGTGCACCGCAGCCAGTACCTGGCCCTCTGGAGCAGGCTGGGCGCATACGATACCGAGATTCTAGATCGGCTGGTATTCGGCGATGGCGGCATCAACAACGACGCGGACAGCGACAACGAGCGGCGCCTGTTCGAGTATTGGATGCATGCCGCCTGCGTCATCCCGCTGACCCTCTACCGCAATGTGCTGCCCACGATGCGCCGCCGTGCCATGCCCCAGAGCAAGCGCCGCCGCGAATGGCTCGAAGATGCGGCGAACCGAGCACTGCTGGACGCCGTGCGCGAACATGTGCGCGCGAACGGCTCGGCGCGCTCCGCCGACTTCAAGCGCAGCGACGGCAGACGCGGCACATGGTGGGATTGGAAACCCGCCAAAATCGCGCTTGAGCACCTCTACAACACCGGCGAGCTGACCATCGCCAACCGCGTCAACTTCCAGCGCATCTACGGGCTGACAGAGCACGTGCTGCCCGGCTGGGTCGACACCACGCCTCCCACCGAGGAAGAGGCCAACCTGACGCTGCTGGAGCAGTCGGCGCGCTCGCTGGGCGTCTGCTCCGCGGCGCAGTTGGCCGACTACTGCGGCGTCAAGCGAACGCCCGCCAAGCCGTTAGTGCAGCGCATGCTGAACGACGGCATGCTCGTCCGCGTGAACGCCGAAGTGCTTGACGGCAGCGTCGCCGAGCAGGTCGTCCACCGCGACAACCTACCGCTGCTGGAGCGCGCCGCGGACGGAGACATCACGCCGCGCCACACCACCTTCCTGTCGCCGTTCGACAGCCTGTTCTGGGCCCAGCGCCGTGACATGCAGTTCTGGGGCTTCCGCCAAACGCTCGAGGCATACAAGCCAGCGCCGATCCGTGAGTGGGGCTACTTCTGTCTGCCCATCCTGCACGGCGGCGAGCTGGTCGGACGCTTCGACCCCAAGCTCGAGCGTCGCACCGGCACGCTGCGCCTCAAGCGCCTGTATCTGGAAGTCGGGGTGCAGCCGGACGACGCCCTGATCGCCGGCGTCGCCTCCGCAATGCGCAGCTTCATGGCCTTCCACTCCGCCACCGACCTGGTCATCGAGCACAGCAAACCGCGCAGCCTGCACCGCAAGCTCCTCGCGGCCATCTAGCCCGCAAACCGCTATCTCCCCCGCCGGAATGAGTCACCCTGACCATCCCATTGCTCCCCCGTCGGAGACCTTTGCCAAACCCGGCCCGGCGACGCCCGCGCCCCTTCCGTCACGCCCGCACCCCTTCCGTCACGCCCGCACCCCTTCTGTCATTCCTGCGCCCTCTCCCGTCATTCCTGTGAGTCCTCCTCCGTGGTGCGGTGCGTCCTCTCGGGTCATTCCGTGCGTCCTCCTCCGTCATTCCTGCGCAGGCAGGAATCCAGGCGAGCCGACCAATGCCCGTTGGCGCCCCGAACAGCCGACGGCGCTGGATGCTCGCCATCGCGGCTCGGCCCTTCCGCAAGGCCGTCAAGACCACGGAGCCGCTCGCACACCTTGGGTGGTCGCATGGATTCCCGCCTGCGCGGGAATGACGGAAAAGGGAATTCTGAGACACCCTCCAGGGGGGAGCGAGAGCCGTCGTGCGAGCGCCGAGTTACTCGCCGATTGTGCGCTGCGGGAAATCGGCTGCGGGGTAGTTGGCCAGCGCTGCCTCGTCGAGATCGATGCCCAGGCCGGGCGTGCTGGGGACCCTCAGGTAGCCGTCCTCAAGTTCGAACGGGGGCGTCGCGACCTCGCGGCCCCACGGCTCGAAGTTGACGAAATACTCCGTGATCAGGAAGTTCGGCATCGTCGACGCGGCCTGCAGCGTCGACGCCAGCGCCACCGTCGTGCTGTTGTAATTGTGCGGCGCCACCGCCACGAAGTAGACCTCCGCCATCGCCGCGATCTCCGACAGCTCGCGAATCCCGCCCACGTTGGCCACGTCCGGATTGATGATGTCCACCGCGCCCTGCTCGAAGACCTCGCGGAATTCGAACTTCGTATAGAGCTCCTCGCCGGTCACCGTCGGGATGTTGATCTGTCGCGTCGCCTGCGCCAGCGCCGTGACGTTCTCGGCCCAGACCGGCTCCTCGAACCAGAACGGCCGGTACTGCTCGACCGCCCGCGCGAGCCGCACCGCGTGCATCGGCGCCAGCCGCCGGTGAACCTCGATCAGCACGTCCACCTGATCGCCGACCGCCTCGCGCACGACCCGCACCCGCTCGACCGCGAGCTCCTCCTGCTCGCGCGTTATCCAGCTGCGCCAGCGACCCGGCACCGGGTCGAACTTCAGCGCCGTGAAACCGCGCTCGACGATCGCCTCCGCGCGCGCCGCCAGCTCCTCCAGCGAGTCCATCCGCGCCCAGCCGTTGGCGTAGACCCGCAGCCGTTCGCGCAGCGCCCCGCCGAGCAGCTCGTGCACGGGCATCCCAGCCCGCTTACCGGCCAGGTCCCAGAGCGCCTGCTCGATTCCACTGACCGCGCTGTAGAGGTCCATCGCCCCGCGGCGATTGCCGAAGTCGTTGTAGATCGCGTCGGTGAACGGCTTGATCTTGCGCGCGTCCCAGCCGATCACGTAGCGCTTCAGCTGGTCCAGATGCGCCGCAATCTGCACATCGCGGTCCGACTGCGTGTAGCACTCGCCCCAGCCGTGCAAGCCGTCCTCCGTCTCGAGCCGCACGAAGATCAGGTTCTTGCCCGCGATGTAGCGGTCCGGCTGCCCCGTGTCCGGCGCGGTCGGGTGAACGATGTAGTAGCGCAGGTCAACGACGTGCACGGCAAATTCCATTCAAAATCAGCGGTCTGAGCGGCGGCGCGGGCAGCGTAGCATCGCGATCCGACGCCCCCGCAGGCACGACCCCGCCGCTAGGGGCTGTAGCCGCTGTCCTCCGGCGCCGCGGGAAGCCCACCGATCAGGTGGCTCAAGAGCAGGCGGAAGTCGTCGTAGGCCTGGAGCGAACCGAGCTCCGGCTCCAGCCCGTCCAGCTGCGTTGCCAGACCCTCCAGCTCGGCGCGAACATTCGCACCGGCGGCGTCATCCACCGCTGTCAGGCTGCCGTAGCGGTCGGCGGCCAGCGCGACCAACGCCCCGAGCTCCCGTCGCGCCGCGATGTTCGCATCGCCGTCAGCGGCGCTCGTGATTCGCGCCGCCTGGCTGTTCGATTCCCCGCTCCGCGGCGTCAGCCAGCGCAGCTCAACCCCGCCCAGGTCAACCTGCGCCGCGCTCGTGCCCTCGGTCAGTGCCAGCTCGTAGAAGACCGTCACCGCGACGCCGGACGGGATCTCCGCGAACTCGTTGCGATCCTCCGTGAACGATTCGTCCGAGGTGACGCGGTTCTCGTAGCCGACCAGTCGCCACTGCGCGACGGCGCTGCTGTCCCACTCCACCTGCGCCCGCGTCTGGTCGGCGAACGGACGCGAGAGCGCCAGCCAGTTGGCGCGGCTGAACGTCTGGCGCGCCTGCTCAGGCGTGTCCAGGTAGCGGTACCAGCCGTTGCCGTGCTGCGCCAGCTGCTCAAGCAGGTAGTCGTTGTAGTTCTCGATCCCCACGCCCACGGTGATCAGCCGGATCGGATTGCTCGGTTCGCGGTCGCCCGTCTGCTCGAGAATCGCGAACGGATCGGTCGCATCGACGTTGGCGACGCCGTCCGACATCAGGATCAGGTAGTTGATCGCGTCGGGCCGTTCGTGCCGCATCCCCCCGGCCAGCCACAGGCCGAGGTCAAGCCCCGCCTGCACGTTCGTGCTGTACGTCGGCCGCAGGCCCGCCAGCGACGCTGTGACTCGTTGATCGTCCGGGTGCGTCGGACGCACTGTGTAGCGACGCAGCACGTTGTCGCTGAACTGCACCACGGCGATCCGATCGATCTCGCGCAGCCCGCCGCGGATCGCCTCCGCCGCCGCGCGCGCGATCTCGACCCGATTGCCCCAGGCCATCGAGCCCGAAGCGTCCAGCACCAGCGTCACGTTCAGCGGCGCGTCATCCGGCAGCTCCGGCGCCTGGAACGCGATCCGCGCCAGATGCAGGCCTGCCGCGCTGGGGTGCGCCGTGAGCTCCGTCGTGATCGCGAACCGATCGTCGCTCGCCGGCGACTCGTACCCGTAGTCGAAGGCGTTGACCCACTCCTCCGCGCGCACCGAATCCGGGTCGATCCGATACCCCGCGTTGGCCCAATTCAGAGCGAGGAAATACGACGTGCGATCAACGTCGAGGCTGAAGGTCGACGTGGAGTCTTCCGCCGTGACCGTGAAGCCGGAGCGTGGGTTGTCGACGAACGTCGTGTCGCTCGGGGTAGTCGGTCGCGGCCGCGATCCGGGGCCTCGCTTCACCGTTGACTCTTCCGCGACGGTTGCCTCTGCCTCCTCGGATGCCGCTTCTTCCTCCGCCTCCGCCCCGTCCGCCGCGTCGTCCGCCATCGCCATCCCCGCATCGCTGTCGGACATGGAGCTGTCGTCCGCATCCGAATGCACAGGTGCGTACACAACGTCGAGCATGAAGCGCAGCTCATCGACGTCTCCATCGGCGTCGGCCACCCGGTAGACCATCAGGTACGTGCCGACCCGGCTCGGCCTGCCGGCCAGCCGCCGCAGCTGTGTGTCGAAGCTGAGGCCGGGGACCACGGGCAGCAGCGTGTAGCTGAGCGCGCCATCGCCGCCTTCCGCCGCCGGCAGCGTCAATTCAGTCGTCTCGTCCCACGTATTGAACGTTTGATCCCCCAGCGTCGCCGAGAACTCGGGGACAAGGTCAGGCGGAGCAACGCTGAAGCTCAGCTCCGAGCTGCGCAGCCACCCTCCGCTCGTCACCGCCGGCACGAACCGCAGCTCCGGCAACAGCTCTTCGCCACCCTCGACGCGGAAACCAAACTCGATCCACCCATCGTCCAGCCGCCGCGCGATGATCCGCCCCAAGGTCGCGTCGACATGCGTCACGTCCGACGAGACCAACCAAGTATTCAACTCCGCGTCGGCCGGGACGAGTCGCAACTCCGGGAAGATCCGCGCTCCGCCGCTGGGCCTGAATGCGAACTCGACGCGCCCATCAGCGAGCTGCCGAGCCGTGATCGCGCCCACGACATCGATCGAACTCTCAGTCGTCGTGATGCCCGGATGCGCCACAGCGCTCGGCCCCATCACGAACGCCGCCGCAGCCAGCGCAAGCCCAACCAGGCCAAGGATCAGCAGCCGTGCAACGCCGAATCGGAGCATCTCATCACCCTCTCTCGGACACTTCGCACCGTGCCGGCCTGGCGGCGCCGCGCAGCTATGAAATGCTATTCATGCTGCGCGCCGCCTCAGATTCGCGCCGATCCAGTCGCTAGCGACTGTACCCGCTGTCGCCGTCGTCCGGCAGGCCCTCGATCAGGTGGTCGATCAGGGAGCGGAAGTCGCGGAAGGCCTGTAGCGAGCCGAGCTCACCGTCCAGCCTTCCAACCTCGTCGGCGAGCGCTTCGAGCTCGCTCCGCACAGCCGGGCCGTCGCGATCCTCCGCGAACGGCAGGCCGCTGTAGCGGTCGGCAGCCAGCGCGACCAGCGCGCCGAGCCGCAGCAACGCGCTCGACTCCGCTCCCATCCGCGTGTCGGTCCGACCGCCGATCTCCGCGCGCTGCGCCCGCAGCTCGCGCCCCAGCGGCGTCACCCAGCGCACCTCGACCTTGCCCAGGTTGACGACATCGCTGGCTTCGGCCGCATTGGTCAGGCGGACCTCGAAGAACACCGTCGTCGCGGCGCCGACCGGAATCTCCGCGAACTCACGCCGGTTCTCGGTGAACGACGCGTCGGAGGTGACGCGGTTCTCGTAGCCGATCATCCGCCACGCGCCGACCATCTCCGCGTCCCAGGTCAGCTGGGCGCGCGTCTGGTCGGCGAACGGACGCGAGAGCGCCAGCCAGTTGTCGCGGCTGAAGGTGTCGCGCGCCTCGTCGACCGAGCTCAGGTAGCGGTACCAGCCGTTGCCGTACTGGGCCAGCTGCTCGAGCAGGTAGTCGTTGTAGTTCGATATCCCCACGCCGATCGTGATCAACCGCAGCGGGTTCTGGTCGTCGCGATCGCCGACCCGGCGCAGGATCTTGAACGGGTCGGTCGCGTCCACGTTGGCCACGCCGTCCGACATCAGGATGATGTAGTTGTAGGACCCGGGCCGATCGCGGCGCATCTCGTCGGCGAGCTCCACGCCGAGATCGAGCCCGGCCTGCACGTTGGTGCTGCTACGCGGGTACAGCGCGTCGATCGAGTTGCGGACATCGCGGTCATCGGGACGCGTGCCTTCGACTGTCAGGTCGCGCACGACGCCGGTGCTGAACTGAACGACCGCAATGCGGTCTTCGTCGCGCAGACCGCGGCGCAGGCTCTCCGCCGCCGACCGCGCGATCTCGACGCGATTGCCGTCGGCCATTGAGCCGGACGCATCCAGCACCAGCGTCACGTTCAGCGGGGTGTCGTCGGGCAGCTCCGGCGCCTGGAAGGCGACGCGTACCAGCCGCAGATCACGATCCAGCGGATGATCGGTCAGATCGGTCGTGATCGCGAAAAAGTCCTCGCCGGCCGGCGGCTCGTAGCGGTAGTTGAACGCGTTGATCCATTCCTCGGCGCGCACCGAGTCGGGATCGATCACGAAGCCCGCTGCGGCCCAGTTCAGCGCCAGCCGGTAGCTCGTGCGATCCACATCAAGGCTGAACGTCGAGGTGTTGTCCTCCGACGCCACCGCGAAGCCGGCGCGCTCATAGTCGCGGAACGTCGTGTCGCGCGGCGGCGGCTGGCTGCTCGAAGACGCGCGCGAGGTCGTGGCTTGCGATGACGCCGGCGAGGCCTGCTCCTCGGCCTGCTCCGCTTCCTCCGCGGCGTACGACTGCTCGTATTCAGCCTCCTGCTGCTGCACCTGCTGTTCAGCGTAGGACTGCTGTTCCGATTGCATCGCCTGCTGTTGTTCGTATGCCTCCTCCTGCTCTTGCTGCGCGGCTTGCTGCTGCGCCTGCTCCGAGGGCTGGGCCGGTCGCTGACGCTCCGCCGGCTCTCGTTGCGCCGCAGCCTGCTCCTGCTCCTGCTCCTGCTCCGAGCCGGAGTAGGACGCCCGCTCGCCGTCATCGGCGGGACCGCAGCCGCCGGCGACGAGCAGCAACATCGCCGCGGCGATCAGCGCCGCCACACCTCCGATCCAGTTGCGCCTGCGTCGCCGCCTGGCATCGGTGCTCGCTCGTCTCATCGTTCTACCTCCCGGGCCGCGACTGAGAACCGGCTCCTGTTCCGATCTCCCGCGCGGCCTTGTCCGTTAGAACGACGCGCAGCTCCCTTCGGTTCCCGAGCGCAGCCGCCCTCCGCCTATCATGTGCCGATCATTCGCCTATCATCAGCCCACTGATCGACCGAAGAGACGCGTGAAGCTGCGCGTTCGTCGCGAAAGGAACCCAACATGGCCGCCTCCGCACCGACCCGAGTTCACGTCATCACCGGCGGCTTCCCGCCCGGCACCCACGGCGGCCACGACATGGACTTCGCCCGTCTCAAGCTGCTCGAGATGCTCTACGAGGACGGCAACGCCCGCACCACCACCGGCAACGACTTCACCGACATGTGGAAGTGGCTGCAGGTCACCGATGTGCTGATCACCTACACCGCGGGCCCCTTCGCCGACGACGAGCAGAACGAGATCCTCAAGGACTGGATCGGCAACGGCGGCCACTGGGTCGGCCTGCACGGCACCTCCGGCGGCAAGGCCGCCCGCATGGGCGAAGGCCGCCGCCAGATGGTCAAGATGAACCACCACCTCACACTCGGCGGCTTCTTCATCAACCACCCGCCGATCAAGCGCTTCACGGTCGACGTCAAGCAGGTCGACTCACCGATCCTCGAGGGCTTGCCGGCGCAGTTCGACGTGATCGACGAGCCCTACATGATCGAGGTCACCGATCGGCCCAACACCGACATCCTGCTCACGGCCCCGATCGGCCCCGATAACTATCCTGACTTCGGCTTCGACTACGAGGAAGACACGGCGCTCGAGGACGACGGCGTGACCCGCGTCTTCGGCTTCACCCGCGGCATCGGCGAGGGCGGCGTCTGTTATATCGCGCTCGGCCACTGCCACTCACCGCTGACCAACGCGCAGCCATTCGTCGAAGAGAACGCCCGCGAGAACGGCGAAATGCCTCGCATCCTGCGCTTCACCTGGGAGACCGAGGAGTACAAGCAGCTCCTCCTAAACGCGATCAACTGGTCCCGCGGCTAGCGCCCCGAGCGCCGCGCGGCCACGAATCCTCTGAACAACCCTGATCCCCTCTCCCCCCGCTGACCACATTGAGTGGTCAGCGGAATCCGGATCTCATCTCCCTCCGCCGTGCAGAGCCTGTCTCAGAACCCCGTGTTCCGTCACTCCCGCGCCCTCTCGCGTCATTCCGTGCGTCCTCCTCCGTCATTCCTGCGCAGGCAGGAATCCAGGCGAGCCGACCAATGCCCGTTGGCGCCCCGAACGGCCGACGGCGCTGGATGCTCGCGATCGCGGCTCGGCCCTTCCGCAAGGCCGTCAAGACCACGGAGCCGCTCGCGCATCTTGGGTGGTCGCCTGGATTCCCGCCTGCGCGGGAATGACGGAAAAGGGAATTCTGAGACACCCTCACGGAGGGGGGGGGAGATGCCGCAAGTCGGATCCCCTCTCCCCCCCGCTTCGCGGGGGGGAGAGTGATTCAGAGCTTCCCTAGAGGTCGACCGAGTCCCCGTCCCCGCCCCGCTTCATCCCCACGCCATCGCTACTGCGATGGATCGGCGCCCGCCGCTTCGCTGAGCATCTCCAGGCTGATCGCGGTTGTCTCGACCGGCCGGCGCACCGCGTCGCTCGCGAGCGCCGCGCTCGGCGCCGTCCGCTCCGCCCACAGGTCGGCGAAGATCGCGTCCGCGTACAGGATGAAGCCCAGCGACCCCGCGCCCTCCGCGAACACCGGCCGGCAACTGCGCAGCTCAGACGCGATCGTCCGCCCCATCGAGATCGGGTGGCTCTCGTCGAGCGTGCCCTGCCACATGTAGACGTCAGTCTCGACGTCGGAGATCTCGAAGCCCCACGGCTCCAGATGCATCCGCGCCTCCTCGCCCGCCGTCACCGGACCCTGCCGAAACGCCTGCCGTAGGTCGGCGATTCGGTTCGCCGTCACGTCGGGTCGCCCCAGCACTGAACTGTCCACGTCGTGCATCCGCTTGATCTGCTGCGCCACCACGCGCTCGGGGCGGCGCAACGCCGCGCGACCGTAGCCCCGCATCCAGATGTTCGCGAGCCGCCGCGACTTCTGGAACAGCGAGTAGATCAACCGCCACTCGTAGCTCATGCCCTCGAGTGTCTCGGGCGTGTCGATCCGCCCCAGTCCCGAAATCAGCGCGATCTTGTCCAGGCGCTCCGGCAGCTTCAGACCGCAGGCCAGGGTGTACGGCAGACCCGCCGAGATCCCCGAGACGGCGAACGTCCCCAGTTCCAGATAGTCGGCCAGCTCGCGCAGGTCGTCGGGCCAATCGAGGATCGTGCGCTCCGGCTTGGGGTCGGAGAAGCCGAACCCGGGCCGCTCCGGCGCGATCAGCCGCACACCTTTTCGCGCGGCCGCGGCGGCCAGCGGCGCCGCGGCCACCCGCGAGGAGGGCAGACCGTGGTGGAAAAACAGCGGCTTCCCACTCGGATCGCCGTATTCAGCCCACGACAGCGTCCGGCCGTCGCGCAGCTGCATCATCTCGGCCGGCGGGTCGTCTAACGGGGCGTTGGGGTCCATTGCATCCTCACCGTATCGCTACGGTACGGCTTGTCTGACACGTGCAATCGCCGATCTCTGGGTGGTGGGTGAAATAATCTGACCTCTACACCTTGCTCAGCTCGTCGACGAGCAGCTCGGCCTCAACGTCATCGGCGAGCGATTCAACGATATCCGCCTCGCCGAGCGCGCCGTCCTCGATTGACATGCCGAACGCCTCCGCATAGCGCCGGTAGGGCACGTATTGGTCGCCGTACTTCATGTGGCCGGCTGTGTGGTGCGCCGCCGTCAGCAGCAGCGTGTCTCGCTGGCTGGAGCTGGTCCGACCGTAGTCTTCCAGCATGCACAGCCCGATGTCCTGATTGTGTGGATCGTTGCCCTGCTTCGCGATCTCGCCCGCCAGCGTCTCCACCAGCGCGGCCCGTGGGTAGCCCTGCTCCAGATAGCGCTGCGTCCACGCCACGCTCTGTTCAGTGTCGAGCGCCAGCAGCGCTTCCGAGAGGTTCTCCAGCACCCGCCCCTGCGGCATCGCTTCGAACTCCTCGCTCTTCGCGTAGCCCGCCATGTACGTGGCCGTGCCGCGCGTCCGGTTGCCCTTCGAGTTGCGCACCCAGTGGGCGCACTGATTGATGAAGTTCGCCGCCACATAGAGCAGCTTGGTGCGGTGCGGGTGCTCGAAGTTCTTGTAGAACCAGCCCAGCGTGTTGCAGTACTGCGAGCCGTGCTGCGGCATCGAGAAGTTGGCCGGCTCGCCGCATTCCAGCACCACGCGCGCCGCCGCGATCTGGATCGCATCCAGAATCGAACGCGGCGAGCGCCCCGCCCGCAGCAGCGCCGTCAGATCTTCGATGTAGGCCTCCTCGGGGTCACGGATGATCGCCCGAATCAGACCCTCAGTCTCCGGCTCCGAGAGCGGCGTGTCGTTTGCGAACAGCTCAGCGTCGCGACCGCTCGCCGAAGTCGCTGCCAGCGACGAATCGGGCGCCTTCTCATCGAGGTGGTACATCATCAGCTGGCAGGCCGACTCATAGAGCGAATACCAGCGCGGCCCGACCGCGATGTCCGGCACCCCCGCGTAGAGCACGTGGTCCGCGTGCTCCCAGCCGATCGCCCGGCCCAGCTCGACCGTCGCGCGCGCCCGGAACGACTTATGTCCCGTCGTGTACGAGCGGTTCCAGAACATCCGGTCCTGCACGTCGATCAGGCCCGCGAAGACCATCTGCGCCAGCAGCTCCGAGCGCCGCTCCTTCTGCTGCCACAATCCCAGGAACAGCGCGTATTCCCCGTCAACGTCCCCGCGCTGCACGCGCGTCAGCCACTCGTTCAGTCCCTCTTCGTAGCTGCCCGTCCACGGCTCCGGCTCCGGCTGCGCCCAGTGAGCCATCAGCGGCATCGGGCCGTCGGGGTACTTGGCCGGGTCGTAGGTCCGCCGCGAATAGTGGCCCGGCATCCGGCCCAGCAGCTGATTCCAGATGTCCAGCCCCGTCGGCACGTACCAGACGGTCTGCGTCAGCGGCAGCCGGCGCAGGTCCTCGGGGACCAGATTCTGCAGATGCAGCGTCGCTCGCGAGCTACCCAGGCAATGATCATTGTTCACGAATCGCACGATCCCCGCGTCGATCCGCTGGTGATACGGCACGTGCGTGTAGGGCGCGTGCGCGCGAATCGTCTCGGACAGGATCTCGGTCGTCGCGCGCCCGCGCTTGATCAAGTCGAATGCGATCTCGGTCGCGCCCTGATTGTCGCGGCCCAACACGGTTTCGCGATAGCGCTCGTAGATCGCAGCCGTTTCGCGGTCGATCGACGCCGTCGCAGCCATCATGCCTCCTCGACCTCGCGCGAATGTTCGCGCTGTTCGCGCGGACGCCGGTCAGTATAGCGAGCAGCACGCCCAATTCGTCCCCCTGCGGCTGCCAAACGCGCGCGCCATGTCCTATATTTGGCGGAGTAGACAGACCCTTTCACTGCGCAGCGGAGGCAAACGTATGGCGACCGAGGAACAACGCAGCCTGGTGGCGCACCTGATGCGCCGCGCCGGCGTCGGCGCGACCGCCGAGGAGCTCGACGTGCTCGCCGAGCGACCCTACGAAGACCTGGTCGAAGAGCTGATCAACCCGGGCCACGCGCCCGACGAAGACGACGACCTGATCTTCCGCTACATGCCCGCCCTGGCCAACTCCGATACCTCCTGGCCCTGGAGCGGCCGCTGGATCTACTGGATGGTCAACAGCGCGCACCCGCTGCGCGAGAAGATGGCGCTCTTCTGGCACCACATCTTCGCGACGGCCTATTTCAAGACCGAGCACGGCCCCTCGCTGCCGCGCCAGGTCGAGATGTTCCGCCAGTACGGACTCAGCAACATGGGCGACCTGCTGCTCCAGCTCTCGCGCGATCCGGCCATGATCGCCTGGCTCGACAACTGCGAGAACCTCAACGTCCGGCCCAACGAAAACTACGGCCGCGAGCTGCTTGAGCTCTTCTCGATGGGCGTCGGCAACTACTCCGAGGACGACATCAAGGCCGCCGCCCGCGCCTTCACCGGCTGGACCTTCGAGCAGCCCCTGCCGCTCTACCCGCACGGCGGCTACGCAGCCCGCTTCATCTTCCGTGAGGACCTGCACGACAACTCCGAGAAGTCATTCCTCGGACACAGCGGCGACCTCGATGGCGGCGACATCATCGACATCATCGTCCGGCAGCCCGCGACCGGGAAATTCATCGGCCGCCACCTCTACAACTTCTTCGTCGCCGACGAGCCCGGCGTCTCCGCCTGGAGCGTCCAGGAGCCGCGCGACCCCGACGCCGTCGGGCGCTTGCAGAGCATGTTCCTCGAGTCCGGCGGCGACCTCCGCGCAGTCATGCGCGAGCTGCTCAACTCCGACTTCTTCAAGGCCGCGCGCTACGAGCGCGTTAAGTCACCGGCCGAATGGGTCGCGGGCGCCTACAAGCTCGCCGGATCGCTCACGATCCCTCAGCCCACCATGTGGTCGCTCCACTACCAGATGGGCGCGATGGGCCAGTTCCTGATGGACCCGCCCAGCGTTGAGGGCTGGCACACCGGCAAAGAGTGGATCGACGGCGGCACCCTCATGGAGCGGATCAACTTCGCCTCCAAGCTCGTCTCCGACCCCGCCACGCCCGGCGTGCAGGCGCTCACCAGCCGCCTCGCCGAAGCCGCCGGCGACCGCGCCACGCCCGACCAGCTGGTTGACGCGACGCTGGAATACGCCGGCCCAATGGTCGTCAGCGATGCGACCCGTTCCGCGCTTGTCGACGCCGCCCGGGCCGACGGCGACCTCGCCTTCGACAGCCAGGAAGGCCGCGAAGCGAGCGCCCGGCGCGTCTCCCAGACGCTCCGCCTCGTGCTCGCTTCCCCGGAGTACCAGTTCGCCTAAACCCGCAGCCTCAACCACGCCAGCGACACGCAGCGCACAGCCAGCGCACCTGAAGGGACCCAACGAATGAGCAGCAACGGTAAAGACCCTGTCCTGGTCGTCGTCCAGCTTTCCGGCGGCAACGACTTCATGAACACCCTCGTCCCCTTCAACCAGGGCCACTACTACGACTCCCGGCCGCTGGTGAACATCCCCGAGGATGAAGTCCTGCCGATCAACGGCGAACTCGGCTTCAACCCCGCCGCCAGCCGCCTCAAGGAGCTCTACGACAACGGCGATGTCGCCGTGGTCCAGGGCGTCGGCTACCCCGACTCCTCACGCTCGCATTTCCGCGGCATGGACATCATCCACACCTGCGAGCCCCACCGCATCTCCACTGAGGGCTGGGTCGCCAAGCTCACCCAGCGGCTCGACCCCGACTCCGAGCGCCCGCTGACCGCCGTTAACATCGGCCGCGGCCTGCCGCGCGCGATGGTCGCCCCCGGCGTCACCGCCACCTCGGTCGGCGACCTCGACACCTACGGCCTGATGACCGACATCGAGGTCGAAGAGGAGCGCAACCGCGACCTCGAGATCTTCAAGCGCATGTACACCCCCGCGATCGGCGCCGGGATGGTCATGGACTACCTGCGCCAGACCGGGATCGACTCGCTCGCCGGCGCCGACATCCTCGCCGAGGTTCCCGGCAAGTACGAGTCCTCCGTCGAGTACGGCTCCAACCCGATCGCCAAAGCCCTGCGTGATGTCGCCCGCATCCACACCGCCGGCGTCGGCACCCGCATCTTCTACACCAACCACGTTGGCTGGGACACCCACTCGCACCAGCCCCATCAGCACCCCGGACTGCTGCGCGACGCGACCAGCGCGCTGGCCGACTTCATGACCGACCTGCGCGAGCACGAGGCGGCCGAGGAGGTCGCAATCCTCGTCTTCACCGAGTTCGGGCGCCGCATGCGCGACAACGCCTCCGGCACCGACCACGGCTCCGCCGGCGGCTACTTCATCATCGGCGAGAACGTCGAAGGCGGGCTCTACTCCGAGTACCCCTCGCTCGACCCCAAGGACTGGGCCAAGGGCGAGGACCTCGAGCACACCATCGACTTCCGCGGCATCTTCGGCACCATGGCCGACCAGTGGATGGGCCAGGACCCGCACGACATCGTCGTTGGCGACTACGAGCAGGTGCACCCGTTCAAGCAGACGCTGGTCGCCAACTAGCGCCTCCCGCCGCACAAGCCCCGAAGCAGGAGAGCAACAGAACAGGTCCCGCCATGCCATTCCCACACGCGCTGTTGCGCGCCGGCTACCCCTACGTTCGCGTCCTCGGGATGCGACGGGTCACCACCTATCCAGTCGACATCGCGATCGCCGACGACCGGATCTACACGATCGGCCGAAGCGAACTCAGCGTCGGCGGCTTCATCCGCATGGTCTCGATGGATGACGACGACCTCGGCACGATCGCCGACACCGGCCTGACCTGGCCGGTCGCGCTGCTGCGCGACCCCGAGAACGGCAACCTGCTGGTGCTCGACGAGGCGACGCACAACATCACCAGCTACTCGCCCGACGGCGAGAAGCTCGGTGAGTGGGGCGAGCACGGCTCCGAACCCGGCCAGCTGGACCGCCCCTCCGGCATGACCTTCGACGACGCTGGCAACCTCTGGATCGTCGACACGCTCAACCACCGCGTGCAGCAGTTCACCAAGGCCGGCGAGTACCTCGGCGGCTTCGGTGGCTTCGGCGAGGGCCCCGGCGAGTTCAACATGCCCTGGGGCATCGCCGTCGACTCCGAGGGTGACATCTACGTCAGCGACTGGCGCAACGACCGCATCCAGAAGCTCACCACCGCCGGCGAGCAGCTGATGACGATCGACGGCCACGGGACGATCGGCGTCGAGTTCGCGCGCCCCACCGGCATCCAGGTCGATCAGCACGGCGATGTCTACGTCGCCGACCGCGACCGCAACCGCGTGCTGCTCTTCGACAAGACCGGCCGCTACGTGCAGCAGTTCACCGGCCAGGCCACGCTGTCCAAGATGGGCCGCTCCTACATCATGGCCAACCAGAAGACGCTGCGGCTGCGCGAGATGACCTCGATCGACCCGATTCAGAACCTGCGCCACCCGCAGGGCCTGACGATCGCCGGCGACAAGCTCTACATCTGCGATTTCGGCTCGCACCGCGTCCAGGTCTTCCAGAAGGAGGCCTACCCGCTGAGCGAAAACGAGATCATGCCCGAGCCCGTCGCGCCGACCCTGTCGACGACCTAGCCCCGCCGCAGGCTGCGGGCGCGTCCGATGCCGATGCTCTTCGGCTTCTCGCAGCATCGGCGCGACCTCCTGGAGTCCGAGTTCCTGCGCATCGCCGGCGAGCTGCGCATGCTGGGCGCCGAACGCTTCTGGCTCTCCGGCGACCTCGCCGCCGACACCGTGCAGCCCGACTCCGAGCTTGAGCTGATCATCGTCAAAGACATGGACCAGCCCTACCACCGCCGCGCCGACTTCTTCGCCACCCACCTGCGCCCCCGCGTCGGCGTGCACTTCCTCGTCTACACACCCGACGAGTTCGAGCGCCACCAGCACTCCGACCTGCACATCCGTCGCGCCGTGGCGTTGGGCGACCCGATCGATGTCTGACGCAGCTGCCGACTACGGCCCCGAAACCGCGCGCTGGCTGCGTCAGGCCGAGCTCGATCTCGACGCCGCCGACCACTGCCGCAGCGGCGACTTCCACGCCGTCGCCTGCTTCCTCGCCCAGCAGGCCGCCGAGAAATCGGTCACCGCCTACCTGATCGCTCGCGGCGCCGAACGCGTCTGGGGCAACGCGCTCGCCGACCTCTGCGAGGACGCGATGGCGCTCGACCCCTCGTTCGACGTGATCAAGTCCGTCGCTCTGCTGCTCGACAAGCACTTCCTCGGCGCGCGCTACCCCTCCGCGCTGCCCGGCGGCGTCCCGCACGACGCCTACGATGGCGTCGATTCTCAGCGCGCCCTGGAAATCGCGCGCGACGTGCATCAGTTCGTCCGTCGCCGCCTGGCCGGAGAAGGCGAGCACTGATGATCCAGTTCCGCCACGCTCGCCTCAACCAGTACCACTGCGCCATGCTCAAGGACCTCATCGACCTGCAGGACGACCCGGCCGAATCGCGCGTCCTGGTTGCGGACGCGGTCGGCGACGCCGGCCTCGCCTTTCAGCCCGCCCTCCGCCACCGCGGTTACCACCCCGACATCCTGGCCAGGCTCGCCCAGCTCGGCCTGGTCGACATGACCAAAGCCGGTGCAGGCATCTTCCGCGTTTATGTCACGCCCGTCGGTCGCGACTACTACGACGACATGTGCGCGCTCACCTGAGGCCATGAGCGAATACACGGCCGATTCGCTCACGCCGCAGCGCGTCGGAGCGATCCGCCGCCGGCTGCTGCACTGGTACGACGAGCACCAACAGCCCTTTCCCTGGCGCAGCGCGCGCGACCCCTGGGCGGCGCTCGTCGCCGCCGTCTGCGCGCAGCAGACCCAGATGTCGCGCGTCCTCCCGCTCTGGCAACGCTGGATGGCCGGCTTCCCCACGCTGCAGGACGCGGCCGGCGCATCGCAGGCCGAAGCCCTGCGCGTCTGGGGCCGCGGCGGCTATCCCAAGCGCGCGCTCTACCTGCGCCGCGCCGCCCAGCAGTGCGTCGCGCGGCACGACGGCGCACTCCCGCACGACGAAGCCGCGCTGCTCGCCCTGCCCGGCGTCGGCCCGTTCACCGCGGCGATCGTGCTCGCCTTCGGATTCGGCATCGACTCGGCAGCCGTCGATACGAACGTGACCCGACTGTTCGGCCGGCTCGTCCTCGGCGATCTGCAGCCCGCGCGCGAATCGAGTGCGGGCGAAATCCGCCGCATCGCCGAGCGCCTCATGCCGCGCCGCGAGGCGGAGCGCTGGAATCCAGCCGTGATGGACTTCGGCGGCGCCGTCTGCATGCCGCGCCCGCGCTGCCGCGACTGCCCGCTCGCGCATCTGTGCGCGGCCCGGCCGCGCTTCGCCGCCGGCGAACGCGCCAAACCGCTGCGCGCTCAGCCGGCCTTCAGCGGCTCGCAGCGCGAGCTGCGCGGCATGCTGATGCGGGTATTGCGCCAGATCGACTCGCCACTCGACCGCCACGACCTGCTGCGCACCGTCGCGACCGAGAGCGGGCGTCCGATCGACGAGATCGAAGCAGCGCTCACCGCCCTTGTAGACGCAGGGTTAACGCACGCCGTTCGAGATCGCGTAGCATTGGGCGGCAATACGCATGAGTACTCAGGTATGCTATAACGTAGGCACATATCGAGGAAGGGTGGTCAACCATGCCCGGCGGTAATGCAATCGAACAAGCGCGAGTCCAGCTCCAGACAGCGCGAGACGAAATCCAGGCCGAGATCGACAAATTACAGGCCGACGTGGCCCAGCTGGAGATCGCCCTCGCCGCGCTGCCCGGCGCCGCTCCGCCGCCGGCGCCGCGGCGTCGCCGCGGTCGCCAGCCCGCTCCGGCCGCCCAACCCGCCCAACCCGCCCAGCCCGCCGCAGCCGAGAAGGCGCCCCCGGCAAACGGCCGGCGCCGCCGAACCGCACAGAGCCGACCGGGCACGATCAGCGCCGCCATTGAGGACTTCCTCGACTCACATCACCCGCGTGCGCTGCACGCCACGGACATCCTTGAGCATCTCGCCACAGAGGGCAACACGCCCGGCGGCAACGCCCGCAACGTGCTCCAGTCGACCCTCAATCGACTCCAGGATCGCGGCTCGGTCAAGAACATCGGCCGTAACCGCTGGCGACGCGTCCGCCCGCGCGGGCGCCAGCCCGCCGCCGAAGCGCCCGCTGCCGAAGCGCCCGCAAGCGGACCCGTCTCCGGCGGAGGCGCCGAATAATGCTCTTCGAGCTACGCCAATACAAGATCGAGCCGGGCCACCGCGCGGCCTTCGTCGAACTGATGGAACAGAAGATCATCCCCTTCCAGGTCCAGCAGGGCATGGTCATCCTCGGCTCCTTCGTCAACGAAGAAGACGAAGACTCCTACGTCTGGATTCGCCGCTTCCGCTCCGAGGAAGAGCGCGAGCAGCTCTACGACGCCGTCTATAACAGCGACTACTGGCGCGACGAAATCGCGCCCTCCGTCGGTCAGCTGATGAACCGCGAGGGGACCGTCGTGACCCGCCTCAACGCCACCCCGCGTTCGCCGATTCAGTAGCGCTCGGCCGCACACTCGCGATGCCCCGATGAGCGAGGCCCTCTTCCGCCTCGACGCGGGCCGCTACCTCCCGACCGACCGCTCCCGCGGCCCCTGGTCGCCCGACGCGCTGCACGGCTCGCCCGTCGCTGCCCTGTTAGCGCACGTCGTCGAACAGGTGCGGCCGCCCGACCTCGAGCTCGCCCGCCTCACAGTCGACCTCTGTCGCCCCGTCCCGTTCGCCCCGCTCAGCGTCATCCTCGAACGATCCCGCGAAGGCCGCCGCGTCGCCATCTACCGCCTGACCATCAAGGCCGACGGCAAACCGCTCACCTACGCCACCGCGCTCTGCCTGCGCCGCGATCCGCCCCTGCACGGCGACGGTCCCCAATACCACCCGCTGCCGACGCCGCCCACGCACGACTCGCTGCCCAAGCGCCGGCTCGACCGCCGCGGCAATCGTTGGGTCTCCTACCCCGGCACGCTCGACATGCGCTTCCACCGCGACCCCGGCAGCGCCGAGCCAGCCGAAGTCTGGATTCACGCCGACGCCTCGGTGCTTGAGGGCGTCCAACCGAGCCCCGCCGTGCGCGCGGCATCGATCGCCGACTTCGTCAGCCCCTTCGCCAACATGGGCGACGGGGCATCCGCGTATGTGAATGCCGACATCACGTTGCAACTACACCGCCCGCCCGTCGGCGAGTGGCACTGCATCAGCGTCACCACCCGCAGCGCCAACGACGGCGTCGCCGTCGCCCAGGCCACCCTCCACGACAGCCGCGGCCCCTACGGCGCCGCCGCCTCAACCTCCCTCTTCAACGCCCGCCAAGAATCCACTGACTAAGTCGAATCCCCTCTCCCCCCGCTCCGCGGGGGGAGATGTCACGGAGTGACAGAGGGGGGCTCCCCCGCGTGGCCGGATACAGCCACGCCGGTAAGTCGGGACCGAGGCCCCCCTCTGCCTTCGGCATCTCCCCCCGCAAGGCGGGGGGAGAGCTATTCAGAGCGCTATTGGCACCCACGCCTCGCAGCGGCAATCGCGTCGAGCGACGGAGGGGCGCCCACAGCGGGCGCCCCCACCGGGAGGCGACCCGGCGCTCCTACAGCCCGAGCTCCGTCTCGAGCCGACCGATCGCCCGCGAGATCCGGTCGACCAGCTCGTCGGACTCCTCGAGATTGATCGACAGCGGCGGCGCGTAGGGGATGCTCGTTCCGGCGCGCGCCAGTACCCCCTCGTCGCGCAGATACTGCGTCATCCGCTGCTGGACCTGGTCCGACTCCTCGAAGTCCTCGCCGGTCGCGGGGTTCTTCTTCAGCTCGACCACCTGCATCAGGCCCGTGCCGCGGGTCTGGTGCACCGTGCGGTGCTCCTCCTTCAGCCCCACCAGTCGCGAGCGCACGTGCTCGCCGATCCGCGCGCTGTTGTCGACCAGACCCTCGCGCTCGATGATCTCGATGTTGCCCAGCGCCACCGCGGTCGAAACCGGGTTCGCGCCCCAGGTGATACCGCCGATGGTGCCGTCGGAACCCGCGTCCTCGAAGGTCTTGGCGATCTCGCCCGACACGATCGTGGCCGCGATCGGCGAGTAGCCCGAAGAGAGCTGCTTGGCGAACGTCATGATGTCGGGTTCGACATCGAAGTGATCCATGCCGAACCACTTGCCGGTCCGCCCGAAGCCGTTGATCACCTCATCCGCGATCAGCACGATCTCGTACTTGTCGCAGAGCTCGCGCAGCGTCCGCCAGTAGCCCATCGGCGGCACGTACGAGCCGTTCGCGGTCGAGATCGGCTCCGCGATCAGCGCCGCGATCGTGTCGGGGCCCTCCGCGACGATCTGCGCCTCGATCGCCCGCGCGCAGAAGACGTCGCACTCGGGATAGGTCTTCTCGTACGGGCAGCGGTCGCAGTTGATTCCCGGCACGTGCAGGGCCCCGGGCATCAGCGGCTCATACGGCACCCGGTTCGCGTACTGCGCGGCGTTGACGCTCATCGCACCGGCCGTCATGCCGTGGTAGGAGCCGATCCGTGAGATCGTCTTGAACTTCTTCTTGTTGCCGCGCAGGTACTGGTAGTGCTTGGCAATGCGCAGCGCCGTCTCGACGGCCTCCGACCCGCCGTTGACGAAGACCGTCTTGCGCATGGTGGACGGCGTCAGCTCCGCCAGCTTGCTGGCCAGCTCGACCGCGGGCTCGTTGGCGTACGCGAACGTGTTCTGGTAGGCCAGCTCGGACATCTGCCGGTGGGCGATGTCGGCCAGCTCCTCGCGACCGTGGCCCACGGCCACCAGCCACAAGCCCGACATGGCGTCGATGTACTCGCGCCCCTGTTCGTCCTCGAGGTAGACCCCGTGGCCTTTGCGGATCACCAGCAGCCCGTCGTCCGCCGCGAGGTCGGCGTACGACTGCGTGGGAATCCAGAGGTGTTCGAGGCCGCGCTGGTGCAGTGCGGCCTGGGCGTCGGTCAGCGTCGTCATGGGTCATCCTGTCATGTGGCTGCGCCGCCAATGGCGCGGCGCGCCCCAGAGTAGAGTAAATCGAAGGGAACGTTGGTGTGGTCCGCCGGACCTAGCGATCTGAAGGGGCCGGAGCCCCACGCGCCCGCAGGTCGTACGCCATCACCACCAGGTCACGCATCCGCCCCTGGCGGTCGGTCACCCAACCCGGCAACGTCGCCACCGGCTGGAAGCCCAGGCTCGAGAACACGGCCTGCGCACCCTGCTGGTCAAACGTCATCCGCGCAGAGAGCCGCTCCAGGCCCATGCTGTCGGCGATCGCAAAAATCTCCTCAGCCATGAAGCGCCCCAGCCCCTGGCCCCGAACCTGGCTGTTGACCGTCACCCGGATCTCGCCGATGTGCTCGCTCCAGCCCGCGTCGTTGCGCACCAGCGACGCCTCACCGAGCACTGCATCGCCTTCAATCGCCAGCACCGTCGTCGTCCGGTTCGCGGCGATGTTGCCCAGCCATTCGTCGACCACGCGCTCGTCGGTGATATCCCACGGCAGATACATCAGGTCGTCGTGCGAGAGCCCGCGTGCAAACGAGAGGAAGCGCGGCCGGTCCGTCGGCGCCATCAGGCGCACGTCGATCTCGCGTCCCCCGCGCAGCGTCGCGCGCCGCGGGTAGCGCCGTGCGATCAGTTGAGCCTGTCGATCCCGTGCCTCTGCCGCCATGTCCCGTACCCCTCATCAGATTGCACGATCATTGCGCGATCACCGCTCACCCCAGCGGGCAGCAGCCGCAACCCTATCACCAGCGAGCGTCTATTCGGTAGGCGGCTTCCAGCGCAGCGTCCGCGGCTGCACCCGCGCCGCACGATCGCCCGCGTCGTCCGCCTCCAGCAGCACCCGGTCGCCCGGTCGCATCACGCCTTCACGCGCGACCCGCGCGTAGACCCGGCTGCGCCCCGGCGCCACCTGCTGATTGATCACGTTGAAATCACCGTCGCGGAAGCAGTGCGCGATCGTCTTGCACGGCGCCGCGTACGATGTCACCTCCACGATCACCTGGTCGCCCAGCTGCAGCCGCGCGCCCGGCACGATCTTGCGCCAGTCCAGGCCCCGCACCGTCACGTTCTCCCCCGCCGCGCCCGCCTGGATCCCGTCCCCGTGGCCGCGCAGCGCATCAATCACCTCCGCCGACCACAAACACACCGCACGCTCACGTCCCCCATGGTGGCGACGGTCGCGCTGACGGTCGCGCGTCAGCCCGAACGCATTGACGATCGCCTCCGGCACCGCCCGCTTGGGCACGCCCCCGGGCGACACGCTGAGCTGCTCGATTCGTCCCTCTACTGCGGCCATCGCGGTCCCCCTCTCGCACGCACAACCAGGCGCACGCGCGCTCTCGCAAGTCTAGGCACGCCCGTCAGCGCGCGCTGAATCTGGCGATCATCCCGTCCACGTAGAGCACCCGCAGCGCGCTCAGCAGCCCCGGCAGCAACTGCTCGCGCTGCTCCACCGGGACCCGCTCGAGCAGCTCGTCGATCACCTCACGCGACGTGTGCTGTCCGTCGATGCCCTGCACCAGTCGCGCCACCACCAGGCTGATCGGCGCACCCTGCGGACGCCGCGGCGAGCTCACCACCGCGCCCCACTCAAACTCCCCCACGCCCAGCACCGGCTTGCGTTCCAGCCCGACTCCCTCCGCCAGCGTCGGCACGAGGTCCAGCAGCGAGCTCCACTCCGGCCGCTCAGCGTCGATCAGCCCCTCCACAGCTTTCGCCCGCCGGCCCCGCTCCTGCTCGACCTCCGCCACGCCCTCCACGAAATCCGCCGGAGCTTCGCCCCGCTCCAGCACGACGCGCTCGTAGCCCTGCGGCGGCTGACCCGCCACCGCTGCGATAAACGCCTCCCGCGCCGTCACCGCGTCGTCACCGCCGACAATCCGTCGCGCCTCCCAGAAGTACGAGTCGGCGCTGCGATTGCTCGCGTAGAACAGCGCGGCCATCTCGCGAAACTGGTGGTACTGCTGCATGTAGAGCTGCGTGTAGACCTCGGCCGCCGGCTCGCGCAGCTCCGGGGTCCGCAACGCGCTCGTCACGTACGCCGACGCCAGCACCGCCGACGACAGCGCCAGATGCACGCCCGACGAGAACAGCGGGTCGACAAAACACGCCGCGTCCCCGACTAGGATGTAGCCCTCGCCCACCAGCCGCTGCGACACATACGACCAGTCGCGCACGACCCGCGCCTCGTCAACCAGCTCCGACGACGCCAGCATCTCGCGGGTGTAGTTCGTGCGCCTCACCTGCGCGTCCAGAAACGCCTGCGGCGACGCCTCGCCGAGCTCCTCCGCGCCCCAGGCCGCGTCCACCACGACCCCCACCGACATCACGTCGTCGGGCAGCGGGATCGCCCACGTCCAGCCATGCTCGAACGCTTCGATGAAGATGTTGCCCGAATCGATCCCATCCAGCCGGCGCGCGCCGCGCCGGTAGCCGTAGACCGCCAGATTGCGAAAGAACTCGTCCGGCTCGCGCAGCGACAGCCGCCGGCCGATCAGCCCCGACTGTCCCGTCGCATCGACCACCCAGCCCGCCTCGATCGTCTCCTCCTGGTCGCCCGCCTCCGGCCGGCAGCGCACCCGCGCCGCCCGCTCGCCCTCGAACTCCACATCGAGCGCCCGCCAGGCCTCGCGCACGTCCACGCCGGCCCGCCGGCTGTTCTCAAGCAAGATCTGGTCGAAGCGCGGCCGCCACACCTGATACGCGTGCGGGTAGCGCTCGTTGGTCTCGCGAAAGTGCCACGACCACGGCGCGTCGTCGCGCCCCCAGACCATCGTCGCGCCATACTTGGGCACGAAGCCCGCCGCCTGCACCTCCTCGAGCACCCCGAGCGTCTCCAGGATCGGGATCGAGGCCGGCAACAGCGATTCGCCCACGTGCTCGCGCGGAAACCGTTCCCGCTCCAGCAGCACCACATCCCAGCCCTGGCGCGCGAGCAGCGTCGCCGTCGTCGAACCCGCCGGCCCCCCGCCGAGAACCACAATCGGCGCGTCTGGCGGCTCGGCTAGGCCTGCTCGCGGCGCGTCACTCATGCCTTCAGGCTACTGCCGCGCACCACTGTGGACACCGCTCCCTCTCGTTAGGCATCCTCTGAACAAGTCGAACCCACTCTCCCCCCGCTCTGCGGGGGGAGATGTCACGGAGTGACAGAGGGGGGCTCCCCGATTTGGCGAGATACGGCCACGCCGCTGAGTCGGGGCCGAGCCCCCCTCTGCCTTCGGCATCTCCCCCCGCTTTGCGGGGGAGATGTATTCAGAGCGTTCCTGGGGATGCGCTGAACACCCGCAGGTCACCGACAGTCACGGACTACCGCAACGTCGTGCTGGTCGCAAGCTGGCTGTCAGCCAGGAGCCGCCGACACAGGCCGGCCTCCGAAGGATCGCAAGATGAAGCTGACCTATGCAGTCGTCATCGAACAGACCCCCAACAACTACGCCGCCTACGCGCCCGACGTGCCGGGCTGCGTCAGCACTGCCACGACCTGGGAACAGATGTTGGCGATGATCCGCGAAGCCCTCACATTCCACATCGAGTTCCTGATCGAGGACGGCGATCCGGTCCCGGAGCCAACGATGTCCATCGACGGCGCCATCGCGCACTACGTCGAGATCCTCGCCGAATCCGCCGAGCAGTCGCTGGCTGAATACGGTGATGCCCCTCCGACGATTTCGACCACGTTCCGCCTGGTCGAAATCGAGATCCCCGCACTGCAACTCGAGACGGCCTAAGGCCGGTTCACCGTAGTCGGCCCGTCTCGCGGGTCGGCTGGGCCTGCTCGCGGACCGTCACTCATGGCTTCAGGCTACCGCCGCGCAGCACTGTGGACACCGCTCCAGACACGCAACCGCCCGGGACGATGCCCGGGCGGTTGGTTTGCTCAGAGCGGTTGACCGCAAGCCGCAGAGGCTACGCCTCGAAGGGCTCGTTGGTCTGCGTGTCGACCTCGAACGGACCCTTGAGATCGAGCTCCTTGCTCATCTCGCGGACCGCCGGGATGACTTCCTCGCCGAACAGCCGCAGCGACCGCATCGAGTCCTCGTGGGTCATCGCGCCATCGCCATCCCAGAAGAAGATCGAGCCCGGTCGCAGCGTCTCCAGCACGTGCTTGATCTTCGGGATCACCGACTTCGGCGTCCCCGAGATGATCGAGTACTTCTTGGTCTGCTGTTCGTAGGTGCCAAAGGCGTCAGACGGCTCCTCCGCCTCAGCGCTCGGAGCGTCGATCTTGGCGCCCGCCGGAACCAGCGAGCGCCCGCGGGCCGCGGCTGCGAACGTCGAGACGGTCGGCAGCAGCGCGGTCCGGCTGGTCAGGCCCGGCAGGTTCTGCAGGTTCGCTCGAACCTGGCCCTGGTTGCCCTCGAGGAACGGGTTCGCCGGCCCCGCGATGTACTTGCGGCCCGCCTCTTCGGCCAGCTCTTCGGTCTCGTCCACGTGCACCTTGAACAGGTAGCCGTGGTGCTGCGTGCCGGCTTCGTAGCCCTGCTCCGTCGCGACCTCGTCGTAGTACGCGAACGACTTCTTGGTCGGCTCCAGCTCGGTCGCCAGCATGATGTACGGGTAGCGCTGCTCGGCACACCACTTGACGGTGTTCCGAGACATCACGCCGGGGATCCAGATCTGCGGGTGCGGCTCCTGGTAGGGACGCGCCCACGGGTTCACGTAGCGGTACTGGTAGTGCTCGCCCTCCCAGCGGAACGGACCCGGAGTCGACCACGCCTTGACGATGAAGTCGTGCGCTTCCTGGAAGCGCTCCCAGTTGAACGGCGCCTGCGAGTTGTGCGCCACGCTCTCGCGGCCGGTGCCGCGCACCCAGCCCGAGACCAGCCGCCCGCGCGAGATCATGTCGATCTCAGCCAGCTCTTCGGCCAGCCACAGCGGGTCTTCCCAGATCGGCAGCACGTTGCCGAGCAGCACGATCTTCGCCTTCTTCGTGATCCGCGCCAGAATCGCCGCCTCGACGTTCATCACGCCGCCCATGCAGAACGGCGTCGAGTGATGCTCGTTCAGCATCAGCCCGTCGAAGCCCATCTCCTCGGCGTAAACCTTCTCGTCGAGGTAGCGGTTGTACAGATCCGCTCCGATCCGCGGGTTGTAGTCCCCGTTCGTCATCCCCAGGTCTTCGATCTCGCGACCGGTCGAGCCGACCCAGCCCGACTCAAAGTCCTGATAGGGACGTTCGGTGAAATAGCCAATGAACATGTCCCACGCCTCTCACGTGTCTCAGGTCCCCCGCCCCCGGCGGCGGCCTTGTGCAGGATAGCGTCAGTCAACGCGTCAGTGCGCGCCGAGCCGCGCTCGGTTCGCTTATCCGCCTGCGATGAAGGCGGAAACCGCGGCGGCCGCGCCCTCCGCGTCTTCCAGCTCCAGCAGGTGGCCGAGGCCCGGCAGCACCTGCAGCGTCGCGTTCGGCATCGCCGCCTCGTAGCGCCGGCCCACGTCAACGGGCACGACCCGGTCGTCCTCGCCCCACAGCAAGAGCGTGCGGACGCTCGTCTCGCTGAGCAGATGCGGCAGCTGCCGGTCGAACATCCACGGCTTCCAGGTCACCCGTGCGGTCATCTCGCGGCTGAAGTCCCACAGCTCCTTGAGCTCCGAGGCCGCCTCCTCGCCGAACACCACGGCGTACGCCTCGTCCGACGTGAAGCCGAGTTTTACGTACTCCTCGAACTCGTAGAAGATCACGTCCGCGATCTCGCCCTCGTCGGGCTGGATGCCGGCCGCGCCGACCAGCGTCAGCGAGGCCAGGTCGTGGTCCGACTGGCTCGCCATCTCGGCTGCGATCCAGCCGCCGAAGCCCAGCCCCACCAGGTTCACGGGGCCCAGCTCGAGCTTCGCGATCGCGCGGCGCATCAGCACCGCCATGTCGCGCACCGAGCGCGCCCAGGCGGGTCGCTCCGACTGCCCGAAGCCGGGCAGGTCGGGAACGTTCACCGCGTGCCCCGCGGCCAGCTGCTCGTAGAACGGGATCCAGCCCATGTTGCCGGTCGAGTGGTGCAGCACCACCACCGGCGGGCCGCTGCCCTCCTGTAGCACACGGACTTTCTTGCCGACAACCTCAACGGTTGTCTCGGAATGGGTCTCGGTTTGTGTCGTCACGCGCAACGCTTTCACTTGGTCGAACTTTACCGTGTGAGATTATTCGCAGAAGCAGTCGGTCGCAACCGACGACAACGGAGCGTGACCGATGTTCGGTCTGGTGCGTCTTGCGGCGATCCGGGAATTACGCGGTGGCTGGCGCCTGCTGCTGGTCGCCGGCGCCGTCCTGATCCTCGCCGCCGCTCTCTCCTCCCTGCCGATCGTCTACAGCGCCACCTCCGCTGATCTCGCTCTGCGCGAGACGATCGAGCAGAGCCCCAAGGCCGTCAAGCACACCAATCACTCACGCTCCCGCCGTCCCCCCACGAGCGCCGATGTCGCCGCGGTGGACACCCTGGCCGCCCGCGCTCGCGCGACCCATCTCGCGCCCGTCGGCCCGATCGTCGGCGAGACCCGCCGGATGAGCGAGACGCCGCAGGCGGGGATGCGCTGGCTGCGCGTCGACACCGGCTTCGAAGAGGCGCTGCCCGGCTACCTGCTGACCGCCGAAGCGCTGCGCGCCAACGCCCGGCTGGTCGACGGCCAGTGGTCCGTGCAAACGGCCGCCGAGGTCGCAGGCGGGCCCGTACCGGTGATGGCCGGCGCAGCGCTGGCCGAAACCGTCGGCTTCGAAGTCGGCACGGTGCTCCTATGGGGCGGCGCGCTCGAACTCGAGATCGTCGGGCTGATCGAGCCGCTATCCGACGACCTGCTCGCCTTCCACGACACCGACGTCTGGTTCGAGCTGCAGCGCGATATCTCCCTGGGCGGGGCTGAGCTCCTCTACTTCTCGCTCTTCATCGAGGAAGACGTGCTGCTCGGCGAGCTCGCCCAGCGCGCCCTGCGCGTCCCGTTGCTGCACCAGCTGCGCACCCGTCTCCACCCGGAGGTGATGACCAGTGACGACGTCGACCACGTCGTCGAGGCGCTCAGGGCCTACACGCAGGAGCTGAGCCAGCTCGAGAACGGGTCCGCCTCGGCCCTCATGCTCACCGTCCTGGAGGACTTCCAACGCCGCGCCAGCTTCAGTTCCGGTCAGTCGTTGCTGGCCGGCCTCCAGCTCGTCGCCGTCGCCCTCTTCGCCGTCGCACTCGTCGGACGACGTGTCGCCGCGCGTACCGCCGACGACCGCGAACGTCTCGCCGCCCGCGGCGCGCGCGCCTGGCAGCAGGCCGCCACCCAGGCGATGCTCGGCCTCTGGATCGCCGCGCCCGCCGCCGTCCTCGGTGCGCCGTTAGCCGCCTTCGCCCTGCACCACGCAGGGGGGCTCGACGCCGTCGCCCGCGTCAGCGGCGGCGTCGCCCTCGACACCCGGCTCACGACCGAGGCCTGGCTGCTCGCGCTCGTCGGCGCGCTCGCCGCCTGGATCGCCTTCGCCGCGCCCGCCTGGTTCGAAGCGCGACGCCGTGTCGATGACCTGCGCGAGCGCGGCCGACCGCAACGCCGCAGCATCATCCAGCGCGCCTGGCTCGATGTCGCGCTGCTCGCCCTCGCCGCCGTGCTCTTCCTCCAGTTCCGCTCGCAGGCCACCGGCGGCGCTCTCGCCGCCTTCGAGGAGGGTGGGATCAATCCCCTGCTGATGCTCAGCCCCGGTCTGCTGCTGCTCGGCGCGGCGCTCGTGCTGATCCGCATCGCGCCCCGTGTGCTCGACACCATCGCTCTCGCCATGGCCCGCACCCGCGCGCCCACCTGGTTCCTGCTCGCCTTCCAGACCGCCGCCCGCCGGCCCGCCGCCGCCATGTCGATGATCGTGCTCGTCGCCTTCATCACCGCCGTCGGCCTGATCTCCGCGACCTATTCCGCCACGATCCGCAACACCGAGGAGGAGCGCATCCGCTACGCCGTCGGCAGCCAGGTGCGCGGCGTCTCGATCGGCAGCAACCTCTCCAACTCCTCCGTCGGACGTGTCACCGAGCCGCTCGATTCCCGCGCCGGCGTCGAAGCGTCCTCCGCCGCCTATCGCGGGATCGGCAGCATCGGCGGCGACCAGAGCGGCAGCCGCGTGATCCTGCTCGGCGTCCAGACCGAGCGCATGCAGGAACTGGTCGATCTCGACGCCGTTGACCTCGGAATGTCCGGATCCGACCTGCTCGCCGCGATCGAGCGCGAGCCCGGCTCACCCGGCCAGCCCATCCCCGACGACGCGAACGCGCTCGTCGCCTGGGCCCGCACCGAGCCCGCCAACTCCAATCTCGAGCTCTACGCCCGCGTGCTCGACCGCTACGGACGCGTTACCGAGCGCAAGTTCATCGGCCCAATTGGCACGGAGTGGTCCGAAATCCGCGCCTCCGTCGCCTCCACCGCCCAGCGCCCGCTCGAACGCCCGCTGCGCCTCGCCGCCCTCATCCTGCGCCCCGAAGCCAAAATCGTCCGCGCGCCGACCGGCACGTTCTGGCTCGACGACATGCGCATCGAGACCGACGACGGCTTCGTCTCGCTCGAACCCTTCGACGCCGGCGCGCCCTGGCGCTCCGCGATCGGCGTCGCCGGCGGTGACCGCGTCGAGCTGCTGCCCGAATCCGCGCGCCAGGGCGACGCCGCTCTCGCCTACGCCTGGACCGGCCTCGAAGCCAACGACGAACTGCTGATCGTCCGCGAGTCGCCGAACCTCCCCGTCCGCGCCGCGCTCGACCGCGACACACTGATCGCCGGGGACCTGCAGATCGGCGACATCGTCCCGATTCTCGTCGGCGGCGCCGCCGTGCCGATCCGGATCACCGCCGTCGTCGACTACTTCCCCACCCTCAACCCCGCCCAGGGCGGCTTCGTGATCGCCGACATCGCCGCGCTCCGCGTCGCCTCGCTGGTCGCCGCCAGTCGCGCGGTGCTGCCCGTCACCGAGGTCTGGGCCAACACCTCGAGCGCGGCCATGCGCGGCGTCGTCCGCGAGCTCATGGACGAGGTCTACCTCTCCAGCGTCGTGCTCGACGCCGAACTCTCGCTCGATGACGCACGCTCCGACCCGTTCCGCTCCGGCGGCATCGCCGCCCTCTTCGTGGTCGGATTCTTCGGCCTGGTGATCATGGGCGCCACGACGCTCTTCCTGACCCTCGCCTCCGACGGTCAGGACCGCGCCCGTGAGTTCGCCCTGCTCCAGACGATGGGCTACGGACGCGTCTCCATGCGCCTGCAAGCCGCCGTCGAGGTCGTGCTCGTCCTGATCATCGGCGTCGCCCTCGGCGTCGCCTTGGGACGCGCCGTCGCCGGCGCCCTGCTCGGCTTCCTCCAGGTCACCGCCGAAGGCGTGCGCGCCGCCCCGCCGATGTCCGTCTCCGTCGACTGGGTCGTCGCCGCGCTCGGCATCGCCGTGCTCGTCGGCTGCGGACTCGCCGGCGTGATGCTCGTGGCGCGTTGGGTCGAAGCCCGCGACGCTTCGTCGCTGCTCCGCGATTGGGAGGACTGAGATGCGCGGTGGTCTCGTCGCCGAAGTCATCCGCCTGGGCCTGCGCCGCGTCATGTCCGCGCCCCGGCTCTCCGCCGTCCTGCTGATCGGCGCCCTGCTCGCCGTCGGCCTCGCCGCCTCCGCGCCGATCTTCATCGAGGCGGTCCGCGACCTCGGCCTGCGCCAGCTGCTCCGCGACGCCGACCCCGCCGAGATGGACCTGCGCTTCATCCAGTCCGGCCTCGCCGCCACCGAGCAATCCGTCGGCGAGGTCCAGAATGCGCTCGCGGCTGAGGCGATCGAAGCCTCGGGCGGCCTGCTGGTGGGCCAGACCACCGCCCTCCGCACCGGCGGCTACATCATCCGCCCCGCCGCTCAGTCGCTCGAAGAATCAGACCGCCTGCACGGCGCATTCGCCTCGCAGACCGACCTCGAACAGCGCGCCGAGTTCAGCGCCGGCCGGCTGCCCCAGCCCGCCCGCGCCGACGGTGTGATCGAGGTCGCGCTCGAGCGCCGGCAGGCCCAGATCTTCGGCCTCGCCGTCGGCGACGAGATCATCGCCCAGCCCTTCTGGCTCGGCACCCCGGCCGAGAGCCGCGTCATCGTCGTCGGCATCTTCGATCCGCCCACCGACGTCCGCAGCTGGTCAACGCTCGATGTCGGCTTCCTGCCGATCTCCGCTCGCGACACCGAGCTGCGCCTCTGGACCGGCCGCGACGACATCCTTGGCCGCCTCGCCGACCAGTCGCCGACGCTCCGCCTCGCCCTGCTCCAGCGCTATCGGCTCGACACTTCCGAGCTCGGCGCCCAATCCGCCGAGGTCGCCGGCGATCGCCTCGAAATCATGGAGACCCGGCTCGCCCAGCAGCTACCCGGCCTCGCGCAGGGCTCCGCGCTCACGAGCACGCTCGTCGGCTTCCGCGACCGCTTCAAATTCGCCCAGGGCACCCTGATGATGGTCGTGCTCCAACTCGTCGGCGCGGTTCTCGTCTACACCGTGATCGCCGCCGCGATGCTCGCCGAGCAACGCACCGAAGACACCGCCTGGCTGCGCAGCCGCGGTGCGCGGCGCCGCGACATCGCGCTCCTCCACCTCGTCGAAGCCGCCGTCCTCACCCTCCCCGCCGTCGTACTCGGCCCCTTGATCGGGATGGGCCTCGTCTCGCTGCTCGGCCTCGTGCCGCCCTTCGACGAAGCCCTCGGCGGCGGCCTGCTGCCCGTCCGCCTGCCCGCCCTCGCCTGGTACGTCGCGATCGGCGCCGGCGCGCTCGCGCTCGTCGCCCAGGCCATCCCCGCCTATCGCGCGACCGGTCAGACGATCGTCTCGACTCGCCGCGAACGCGGCCGCGCACCCGAGGCCTGGCGCCAGCGCGTCCTCGTTGATGTCGCGATCGTCGCCCTCGGCGCACTGCTCATCTTCGAGCTGCAGTTTTCAGGCGGCCCGATCGACACTCCGCTCGTCGGCGACACCCGCCTCGAGTGGCTCGCCGTCGTCACCCCCACCGTGCTGATGGCCGTCGTCGGCCTCGCCGTGCTGCGCCTCTTCCCCGCGCTGATGCGGATCGCCGCGCGGCTCGCCACCGCCTCGCGCTGGCTCACCCCCCTGCTCGGCGCCTGGTACCTCGGCCGCACGCCCACGCACTACGCCCGCACCGTGCTGCTGCTCGCGATCGCCGGCGCGCTCGCCGTCTTCGCCGGCTCCTTCCGCGGCACCCTCGAATCCTCCTACGGGGACCGCGCCCTCCACGCCGCCGGCTCCCAGACCCGCCTGCTCGAACCCGTCTCCGAGATCATCGCGCCCGAAGACATCGCCTCCGCGACCGGCCGGCCCGTCGCCGAGGTCCAGCGCGTCTCCGCCGCCTTCGACGGCGACGAGGAGTCCGGCCGCCTCCAGATGCTCGCCCTCAGCGCCGACATCGTCGCGGCTCAGTTCGACGACGGCGCTGACGCCTGGGCCGATACGCCCCCGCTGCTCCGCGCGCTGCCCGTCGAGCCGGAGTCGGCCGACCGCGCCGTCATCGACGAACTGCGCGGCAACCTGGTCGTGCGCGTGCGGATCGAGCAGTTCAGCGGACAATGGGCGCTGGGCGCTCGCTTCCAGGACGCCAACGGGCGCTACTGGGAGTACTTCCTCGCGATCGTCAGCGACCAGGCCGCCAACCGCTCCTCGGCCGGCCAGACGTCCAGCACGACGACGGTGGTCAGCAGCAGCACGGACAGCTCGACGACCAGGACGACGGTGGTCAGCAGCGGCGAACGACCCGCCATCACGGCCGCGCTGACCGATGGGTTCGGCAAACGCGTCGCCCAGGGCGACGAGCTGGCCGACTGGAATGAGGTGCAGGTCTCGCTCCAGGAGCCCCCCTCGTACCTGCTCGCCCCTGAAGGCGCGCAGGAAGTCGACGGCCGCGGCCGCTTCCGGCCCGGAATCAAGCTCCGGCCCGTCGCTCCGCTGACCCTGATCTCGATCGACATGGCCGGCGTGCGCGGCGAGGGAAGCATCGCGGTCGACGAGATCGCCCATGATCTCGACGGCGAACGCCGCGTGCTCGAAGGCTTCGACGCCGGCCATCCCTGGCAGCCCGCCCCGCTCCAAGTCGGCGTCGAAGCGGTCGACCGACTCTCGCAGCTGTCGCCCAATAGCGCCGCGATCGGGGACGCTCGCGGCGGCGCCGTCCGCTTCAGCTGGACGCGCGAGGTCGCCTCCCTGCGCGGCATCCGCTACGCCGGCGCTCAGGAGCCGCTGCCCGTCCTGCTCAGTGAGACCGCCGCCGAACAGGGACGCGTCGAGGTCGGCGACCTCATCCGCATCCGCGTCGGCCCCATGCCGATCGTCTTCCGCGTCGCCGGCGTCTTCGAGCACTTCCCCACCTGGGACCCCGGCATCGACCCCGGGCTGCTCGTCGTCGACCGCGACGCGCTCTTCGCCCGCATCTTCTCCAGCGCCGCCGCCGGCACCTCGCTGCCTGTGCTCGACGAGCTCTGGATCGACGCCTCGCTGCACGAGCTCGCCGATCTCCTTGCCGCGGCCGAAGTCCCGCTCGACACACCTGAAGTCATCACCGTCGAATCAGCCCGCGCCGCAATCGAGGCCGACCCGCTGCTCGTCGCCGCCTGGAACGGCGTCTTCATCGGCGCCCTCGCCGCCGTCGCCGTCGCGGCCTCGTTCGGCCTGGTCGTGCTGATGGCCGTCACCGCCCAGGCCCGACGCATCGAGTTCGCCGTCTGTCAGAGCATCGGCATGAGCGTCCGCCAGGTTCTCGGCCTGATCGCGATCGAGCAGATCGCCGTGATCATCGTCGGCCTCGGCGCCGGCGTACTCGTCGGCACCCAGGCCGGCCACGTCCTGCTCGACTTCTTCGCCCTCACCCCCGACGGCCGCGACGTCGTGCCCCCGCTCCAATTCCTCGTCGATTGGAAAACCGTCGGCATCCAGTTCGGCGCCCTGGTCGCCCTCTTCGCCGTCAACCTCAGCGCCTTCCTCCTCTTCCTCCGCCGCATCGAACTCCACGGCGCCCTCCGCCTGGCCGCCTAGGAAGCCGCTGAACAACCCCGATCCCCCCGCTGACCACATTGAGTGGTCAGCGGAATCCGATCCCCCCCGCTCCGCGACGGGACAACCCTGATCCCCTCTCCCCCCGCTCCGCGGGGGGAGATGTCCCGTAGGGACAGAGGGGGGCTCCCCCCGCCCCCCCCAGCTACCAACCCCTACGCGCCCAGGCGGAACGGCGGATACCGGTCGGTCACCAACAGCGTCGTATACGCCCCCACCCGCAGATTCCAGCGCCCGTAGCCCACCATCAAGTTGAACAGCGCGCGCGGGTATCGCCCCGTCGCCAGAATCGCAACCCACGCGATCAGCACCACCAGAATCGTCAGGTAGTTGAACAGCGCCAGCACGATGTAGTGCGGCAGCGCCAGCAACCACTTCACCAGCGGCAGCCAACGGCTCAGCTCCGTCGCCGCGTCCGGATAGTCAACCTCGAGATGCACCGACTGCTGCTCGTCGGTCGCCGGATACTGATCGGTCAGCAACCACGCATACGCGTTGACCCGGCTCTGAAACCGCGTCAGCTCCACGTTGAAATCAAACCACCAGCGCGGATACCTCCGGCGGAACAGGAGCATCAGCACGGTCGGAATCACCACCGCCCCGAGCAGCGACGCGAGAATGAAGATCGGAATAGCCAGAATCGGCCGCAGCAGCGTCGTCAGACGATTCAAACGCTCCGGATAGTCGATTTCAAGCCGCGCTGGATAGCCGCCTGCAGGTGCGTCGCTCATCGCTGCTCCTCCTTCGCGATTCCGGTTGGAGCCTCGACGATAGCCAGTTGACGACCCAGCGTGCGCTCGATCTGCCGCACGTGAAAGAGCTGGTGGTCGGCCACCGTCAACGCCGTCGTGCGCAACGAGAGATCGAGCACGTCGCCGTCCACCGACACATTCGCCGGCTCCCGCAGCTGTCGGCCATCCAGCCCCGAAATCAGCCGCACCGTGTCCTCGCGCACCGCCGTCAGCGCCCAGCGCAACTCCGCCACGCTCAGCGTCGATTCGGTGTCGGGCAGCGTCACCCCGCCCACCCGCGGCACCGCCGCCGCCGGCGCGACCGCGCGCCGCAGCTCCAACAGCTGCGGCTGCAGCCACCGCTCCGCATGCACCACGTGCAGCAGGATCTCACCGACCGACCACTCGCCCGGAGCCAGCCGCTGCCCCAGCTCATCCTCGTTCAACCCATCAAGCAGCGCCGCGAGCGCATCGAAGTTGGCCCGCAACTCGGCCAGCAGCGAGGCCTCCGTTCCGGTCGTCGACATGAGCCGGCTCCGCTCTCGATTAGCCTGCGCGCACGGTAGACGAGCGTGAGACCAGCGTCGTCGCGGCAACTCTGGGACCATCTGGAAAGGCATCTCTGTGGCGCGTGTCAGCATCGTCCCGACCCGGCCCGAGCAGCTCGCGCTCGAGCCGACCGTGCCCGCCGAGCACCGCCTGCTGCTCGCCCGCGGCGCGCAGCAGTGGGACGCCGCTGACTTCTTCGACGCGCACGAAACCTGGGAAGACATCTGGCAGGAGGAGCGCCGACCGATCCGCAGCTTCTGGCAGGGCATCATCCTGCTCGCCGCCGGCCTCCATCACTGGCGCGCCAAACACAACCCCAAAGGCCTCCAGATCAAACTTGCCAGCGGCGTCGAGCGACTCGCCCCCTACGCCCCCGCGTATCTGGGCGTTGATGTCTCAGCCGCCATCGCCGACGCCGCCCGTCTACAGCGCATCGCTGTCGGCCAGACCCCCGAGCAGCTCGCCGCCACCCCGCTTGGGACCTTCCCAGCCTTCCGCTGGCTCCCGACTGCCGCCACTGCCACCGACGCGACACCTCCATTGCTCGTCCAGCGCCTCCGGCCCACCGCCAAGCTGCCCACTCGCGGCACGAAGCTCAGCTCCGGCCTCGATCTCTACGCCGACCTCGGCGGCGAGGGCGAGTCCTTCCCGCTGAGCTCGCAGATGGCCATGCTGCCCACCGGCATCGCCATCCAACCGCCGCCCGGCATGGAGGCCCAGATCCGTCCCCGCTCCAGCTTCTCCCGCCAGGGCATCGACAAACCGTTCGGCACGATCGACGCCGACTACCGCGGCGAACTGTTCGTCACGCTCGCACTCCGCGGCCCCGCCGGGCGCGTCCGGCCAATCCGCCACGGCGAGCGCATCGCCCAGCTGATTGTCGCCCCCGTCGCATTGTGTGACGTGCTCGAGGTCGAGACGCTCGTCCCCACCGAGCGCGGCGCCGGCGGCTTCGGCTCGACGGGCCGCTGAGCGTGACCCTGCTCGCCATCGCCCTCGGTGGCGCGGCCGGCTCCGTCCTCCGCTACCTGCTCGCCGAAGCCATCGGCAAGCTCGACCGCTTCCCGCTCGGCACCATCACCGTTAACGTCACCGGCGCATTCCTGCTCGGCCTGGTCGCTACCATCCTGCTTGAGCGAACCAACGCCCCCGAAGCCGTCCGCCTGGGCCTGACCGTAGGGCTGCTCGGCGGCTACACCACCTTCTCCACCATCCAGCTCGAAGTCCTCCAACTGCTCGACAGCGGCGAATGGCCCACAGCCCTGCTCTACGCGCTCCTCACCCCCGCCGCCGGCCTTGCCGCGGTCTGGGCTGGCCAGCAGCTCGCCCGCCTGTGACCCCTCCCACACAACCGACGCCGCGCTACAGTGATTTCGGCGGGGTGCGGGCAGGGCAATGATCCGCTCCAAATCTGGCAATCCGCGCGTGTTGCTGTTCGGCCTCGTGGCCCTCGTCGCTGCGTCCCTGACGCTCGCCGGCTGTCTGTTCGGCGGCGACGACGAACCCCAGACCGCCCCCGAGCCGCCGCCCGCGTCCGACGACGCTGAGCCCCAGGCACAGCCCGCGTCAGCACAGCCTGAGCAGCCCGACCAGCCCCAGGCCGTGACCACCACCGACGACGCGCCGACCGGCCAACAGCAACAGACCCAGCCGCAGGCCGAGCAGGCCGAACCGCCGTCCCCGCCCGATCAATACATCGTGCAACCCGGCGACACCCTCGCCAACATCGCCATCGCCCACGACGTCCGGCTCGACGACCTGATCGAGCTCAACAACATCCAGAACCCCAACCTCGTGCGTGTCGGTCAGGTCCTTCGCATCCCCTCGAACGAGCCGGTCGCGTCATCCTCCGCCGGGACCCCGGGCGACCGGCCCCCCAGCGCTAGTGACGACGCGGAAGCGCAAGCGGTGCAGCCAGCAGACGAGGTCCAGACTCCGACCGTCACCCTGCCCAACACCGCCGTCGCGATCGCCACGCCGACCTCAACCTCCGCCTCGCAGTTCGCACACCCCGAACCGACCCGCACCACCGACACCATCCCCAGTCCCCCGGCCAACTTCCTCCAATATGGCGCAGCCGCATTGCCCTGGCTGCACGGCCGCGGCGGCATCGACCAAATCCTGCCGCTCTTCAACGCCTGGCCGATGCCACCGCTCGTGCAGGGCAACGACCGCATCGTGCTGGTCGACTCCAACGGCGACGGCGCCTTCTCGATCGCGATGATCTACACCGACCCCAACTCCTTCGGCTCCGCCGTGCCCTTCTCCAACCTCGTCATCTACGACCCGGTGCCCGGCCGCGCCGACCTCTACCGCATCGCCTACGACCACCGCCTCGCCTACGGACGCAACGTCCAGGGCCTCCAGACCCTCGGCGACTTCGACCTCACCGGCGACGACATCCGCGACATCACGCTGCGCGAGGTCGCCTGCGCCGGCGCGACCTGCACCAGCGCCTTCTACGTGATTCAGAGCAGCGGCGACGGCTATCGCACGATCACCGGCAGCGACGCGCTGGTCGATAGCGTCACCTCCGTCGAGCTCGCCGACCGCACCGCCGACGGCGTCCGCGACATCGTCGTCGTCGGCCTCGACCCCGACACCGGCGAGAGCTTCACCTTCACCTTCACCGTCCAGGCCAACGCCCTGGTCGAAGTCTCCCGAGTCGCCCAGTCCGGCTAGGGAACCTCTGAACAACTCTCCCCCCGCTCCGCGGAGGGAGAGGTTGGAAATCGCTCCCCCTGCGGGGGAGCTGTCGCGCAGCGACTGAGGGGGAGGCCCGCGCTGACCTCCGCTGACCGCGCCGCTCTCCCCCTCTGCCTGCGGCATCTCCCCCGCAGGGGGAGAATTGGAGGAGTGCGTCATCTCCCCCCGCTCAGCTGGGGGAAAGCAAGGGCGGATGCGTTGGCCTTGTCAGCAGCCTGCTGACCCCGCCGCGGCCCAGCGCGAAACACGATCCGCGTCTTGTTCGCGCCTCCGCGCGCACATAGCGTGGAAAACGGCGCGACCGCGAGGCCCGCGGAACGCGCCGCCGAGCCTCGCCCATGTCCCTCGTCTACCGCCCTGCGCGCCGCTTCGGCAGCCGACCGATCCGCATCCCCTGGCTGCCGCGTCGCCTCCGCAACCTCCGACTGCCCCGCAACCTCATCCCGCTGCTGCTCGCCGTCGCGGTCGGCGTCGCCGCTGGACTCGGCGCCATCGCGCTCGAGGCCGCCGTCGACCTACTCACCACCATCTTCAACGAACTCAGAGTCTTCCTCAACGACGTCGCGGGCGGCTGGACTCTGATCCTGGTCCTCGCCATCGCCGCGCTCCCCGTCGCCTTCATCGTCACCCACGTCTCGGCCGAGTCTCGCGGCGCCGGCGTCCCCTACACCATGATCGCCGTCGAAACGACCGGCGGCTTCATCCGCCCGATCGTCGCCCCCGCCAAGCTGATCGCCACCGCCTTCACCCTCGGCGGCGGCGGCGCGGCCGGCCGTGAGGGACCGATCGTCCTGATCGCCGCCTCGCTCTCCTCCGCGATCGGACGCATCACCCGCCAGCCCTCCGACATGCTCGTCCTGATGGTCGCCGCCGGCGCGGCGGGCGGCATCGCCGCCACTTTCAACACTCCGATCGCCGGCACCTTCTTCGCCCTCGAAGTGATCCTGCGCCGCTTCAACGTCCGCAACTTCACCATCGTCGTCGTCTCCGCCGTCGTCGCCAACTTCACCGCCATCCTCTTCTTCGGCGACCATCACGATCTCGCCCTGCCCACCTACGTCGTCGACACCGGCATCCAGGTCGCCCTGCTCGCGCTCGTCGGCGTCGGCGCCGCCCTGCTCGGCGTCTTCTTCGTCCGCACCCGCTTTTTCACCGAGGACCTCTTCGACTTCCTCGCCCTGCCGACGCTCACCCGCCCCATCCTCGCGCTCATGGCCGTGGGCGCGCTCGCCCTGATCGACGACCGCATCCTCGGCTCCGGCCTCGAGCAGATCAGCGGCTTCGCCGCCGGCGACCTCACCGCCCTCACCCTCGGCGTCCTGCTCATGCTCAAGGTCTTCGCCGCCTCGCTGACAATCGGCTCCGGCGCCTCCGGCGGAGCCTTCGCACCCTTGCTCTTCATCGGCGCGGCCGCCGGAACGCTGCTCGGCCTCGGCTTCGACAACGTCATCCCCGGCGATGTCGGACCGCTCGGCGCCTACGCCGTGGTCGGCATGGCCGCCGTCTTCGCCGCCGCCGCCCGCGCCCCCATGACCTCCCTCTTCATCGTCTTCGAACTCACCGGCTACGACGGCTTCCTCCCGCTCATGGCCGCCGTCGCCCTCGCCACTGCCGCCGCCCAACTGCTCACCCGCGACACCATCTACAACGTCCGCCTGCGCCGCGCCGGCCTCGACGTGCGCGAGGAGCCCGAGCGCTCGCAGCTCGACTCCCTACAGGTCGCCAGCACCATGCGCACCGACACCCCGATCGTCGACCGCACCGCCGACATCCGCAATCTCGCCAACGCGATGAGCCAGTCGCGCGGCAACGTCGTCGCCGTCGCCGACCAGCGCGGACGCTTCATCGGCCTGATCTCCGCCACCGATGTCACTTCCGCCGTCGAGCGCAACGAACTCGACCGCACCGCCCGCGACCTCGCCGTCGTCGCCCCCATCACCGTCCACCCCGAAGACTCGCTCCGCCACGCCCTCTCGCTGCTGGTCGAGCACGATGTGCGTCAGCTGCCCGTCGTCGCGCCCGACGACTCCGCCCGCCTGCTTGGGATGCTCACCCAGCGCGACATCCTGCGCGAAATCGCAACGCCCGACCAACGCCCCGCCGAACAGCGCGCCGCCGCCGCCACCGCGCCCGTCCGCCGCCTCAGCGGCGCCGTGCAGATCGAGGCCAACGTCGCGCCCAGCTCCTCCGCCGTCGGCCGCATGCTCTCGCAGCTCAACCTACCCGAGGCCGCCGTGATCACCGCGATCCACCGCCGCGGCGAGGTCGTGATCCCCCGCGGCGCGGTCCGGCTCGAGGCCAACGACCTCGTCGTCGTGCTCGCCGAGCCCGACGAGGCGAGCGCCGTCCGCGCCTGCTTCGCCGCCTCCAGCGCCGCCGGTCGCTCCCAGTGGTGGTTCCTCCCGCACCCCCCCGATCCGCCCCCCCGCTGACCACATTGAGTGGTCAGCGGAATCCGATTTCCCTCTCCTTCCCCTCACCACATTGAGTGGTCAGCGGAATCCGATTCCCTGCGCCTGCGCCTAGACTCCGCCCATGCCCACCCGCGTCTTCACGCTCGCCCAGGCGCGACGCTCCCTGCCCAACGTCGCCGCGCCCTGCGTCGTGCTGCAACGCCGCATGCAGCGACTCGATCAGCTCAACGCGCTCTGCAGCTCGCTCGCCCGCAGCAGCGCCACCGACGGCCAGCCCGCCTCCGCCGACGACTCCGGCCTGCGCGCCGAGATCGAAAAGCTCGAAGGCCAGGCCCAAATCCTGCTCGAGCACATCATCGGCCTCGGCGTCGAACTCAAGGACCCCCGGCGCGGACTCGTCGACTGGATCGCCGAACGCGACGGACGCCACGTCTATCTCTGCTGGCAGATCGGCGAGCGCACCATCAGCTGGTGGCACGAGATCGCCGACGGCTTCGCGGGACGCCGCCGGATCGCCGCCGAGGACTGGGCCTAGGCTTGCCGCACCACCGCGCGATCGCCCTGCCGACCCGCCGCGACGCGCTGCCCCACCCCGAGCTGCGCGCCCACTACGACCAGCTCTACGACACCCTGCTCGACGGCCGCAACCCTCGCGAGGCCCGCCCGCTGCTCGATGTCGGCAGCGCCGACGGCACGACCCTCCAGGCGATCACCGCCGGCACGCCGCTTCACGCCGTCGCCATCGACCGCATCCCCGTCGAGCGCTGGCACGGCCCGCCCGACACCGCGCGCCTCCTCGCCGACGCCCAACGCCTGCCCTTCGCCGACGCCTCATTCGCTACCGGTCTGATGGTCGACAGCTTCGAGTGGCTCCGACATCCCGCGACCGCTGTGCAGGAGCTCGCCCGCGTGGTTAGCGGCCCAATCGTGATCGTCCAGTCCGACTGGCCCGCGCTCTGGTTCGACAGCGACGACCCCGACGTCGCCCGCGAATTCGTTCGACGCTGGTCCGACAGCTCGACAGCCTCGGTCAAGTCGGACATCACGGACGCCGTCGAAGCGGCCGGCATGATCGCAACGGACCTACGCTCCATCTCCATTCGCGCCACCTCGCTCGAACCCAACGCCCTCGCCTCCGACCAACTCCGCGCCATCCGTCGCTGGCTCGTCGTCGAGCGTCCCGCCATCCGCGCCCGCCGCTTCGACGAGTGGCGCCGCGACCTCGATCGCCGCGCCGCCGAGCACAAGTTCGAAATGGTCCTCCGCCGCCACATCTGCATCGCCCGCCACTCCCGCTGACCACATTGAGTGGTCAGCGGAATCTGAGTTGAGTGGTCAGCGGAATCTGAGTTGAGTGGTCAGCGGAATCTGAGTTGAGTGGTCAGCGGAATCCGAGTTGAGTGGTCAGCGGAATCCGATCCCCATCCGCCACGCCGCCACCGCCCAACCCTTACGACCGCCCCGCCCCATGCTCCTCCCCGTGCGGATGCCCCTCGTGGTGATCATGATCATCGCCAAAGTGGAACCGCAGCTCCCCGGCCAGCGCCGCCGAGCCGGCGCCACCGTTCCCCGTGCGCGACACGATCGCCAACTCCCGACCAAACGTCCGCCGCAGCACATCCTCCGTCAGCACCTCCGTCGGCCGGCCCGCTGCGATGATCCCCCGACGCAGGCACACCACATGCGCATAGTGATCCACCACCGACGCCAGGTCGTGCGTCGCGATCACCACCGTCGTGCCCGCCTCCGCGACATCGCACAACGTCTCGACCAGATCATCATCCGCCGCCACATCCAGCGACGCCGCCGGCTCATCGAGCAGCAGCAGCGACGGCTCCCGCGCCAGCGCCCGCGCGATCAACACCCGCTTCTGCTGCCCGCCCGACAGCTCCGAAATCTCCCGCTCCGCGAGATCGCTCACGTCCATCGTCTCCATCGCCCGGTCGACCGCGCGCGTCGGGTCGGCCAGCGGCCCGCGACGGAAGCGCCGCCGCCAGTCGAAGCGGTAGCGACCCATCTCCACCACCTCGCGCACCCGAATCGGGAAGCGCCAGTCGACCTCGTTGGCCTGCGGCATGTAGCCGATTCGCCCGCGCGCGCGCTTCGGCAGCGCGCCATCGATCTGCACCTCGCCACGCTCCGGACGCAACGTCCCCAGGATCGTCTTCAACAGCGTCGACTTACCCGACCCGTTGCCCCCAATCAGCGCTGTAAACGCCCCCGGCGGAATCTCCAGGTCCAACCCCTCCAGCACCGGTTCCCCCCCATAGCCCACGCTCACCCCACGCAGCCGCACGGCAGCCCCCGCGATCGGCGCCGAAGCGGCTGTGGCGTCACTCATGCACTAATCATCGCAGGTGACGACCGCTAGCGGATCGCCGAAGCCCCGCTGATACGCTCCGCCCATGCCTTCAGTCGTGGACGCCCTTGGAACCGAGATCGAGCTGGCTGGCGCGCCGCGGCGGATCGTCTCGCTCGTTCCTTCCTTCACCGAGCTCGTCGCTGCCCTGCGACTCTCCAAACGACTCGTCGGCGTCACCCGCTTCTGCACTGACCCGCCCGAAGTCACCGCCGCGATCCGCAAGGTCGGCGGCACCAAGAATCCCGACATCGAGCGCATCATCGGCCTCGAGCCCGACATCGTGCTCGCCAACCGCGAAGAAAACCGCGAGGAAGACGTGCTCGCCCTGCGCGACGCCGGCCTCGCCGTCTACGTCGGCGACATCCGCACCGCCGCCCAGGTCCGCGAAGAGATCGGCCGCCTCGCCACCTTCCTCGGCGCAGTCTCGCTCAAGCAGACCCGCCCGCTCGACGAAGCGCTCGAAGAGCACGAGCACCTCAACCGCCTCCGCCCCAGAGTCCGGGTCGCCTGCCTGATCTGGCGCAACCCCTACATGGCCGCCGGCGGCGACACCTACATCGGCGACCTGCTCCGCCTCGCCGGCGGAACCAACGTCTTCGAAACCCACCGCTCCGCCGACCGCTACCCCCGCACCACGCTGGCCGAGCTCGCTGAACTCGCACCCGACGTGCTCCTGCTGCCCGACGAGCCCTACCGCTTCGGCAAACATCACCGCGACGAGCTACTCGCCCAGCACCGCATCCCCGCAGCCAGGGCCGGCCGCGTGCACCTCTGCGACGGCCAGTCGCTCACCTGGTGGGGCGTCCGCACCGCCGGAGCGCTGCGCGAAGTCGCCGATCTGCTCGAAGGCGCCCGCCCCGATTGGCGCGGCGAACACGATCTCGACCTCCCCCCGCTGCCGCCCGGCCTCAACCTGCGCGTCGACCACCAGGACACCGTCGAGTAGACCGAACCAGTAGCCCCACGTCGCGCTAGATCGGCCGGCCGCTGTCGAACATCAACGCGTAGCCCGCGATCTCACCCGCCAGCACCGCCGCCGTCGTCAGATACAGCAGCCCCGTCGCCGCCATCATCGAGCGCATCCGCGAGGTCGTCCAGGCCATCCAGCCGAAAATCAGCGGCAGCGCGAACCCCACCACGATCCGCAGCCAGAACGTCACGTCGCCGAACAACGCCCGATCCCGTCCGCCAATCGGCGTCTCGACCGCCACCACCAGCGCTACGCCGAACAGGATCAGCTGCACAATCACCACCGCCAGAAAGGCGCCCGTCAGCTCGTTTAGCGCCCGCGCCGGTAGCCGCGGCGTCACCAGATACCAGTGCCCCAGCGTCAGCCCCACCGCCGCCAATCCCACCGCCAGACTGCCCGCCAACAGACTCAGCGCCAACAACCCGCGCGGCGACCCCTCCAGCATCGCCGCCGTCAGCCCCAGCACGACCAGCGCCGCGACGCTCAACACCCAACCAAACTTCCGCGCCAGCTCGACCCGCTCCGTGTACAGCGCCGCGTTGTGCAGCACGCTCAGCCCGGTCGCCGCCCCCAGCAGCGCCACCAGCCACGCTCGCGGACCCGACGCCACCCGATAGCCCTCCACCACATCGCCGCCCAGCGTGAACGCCACCCAGAACGCCAGCCCCAGCACGATCGGCAGCATCACCGTCGTCGCCCGGATGAAGCCGCGCGTCGCGTGCCCGCGCACGTCCACCACCTGCATCACCAGCACGCCGCCAATCCCCAGCTCCAGCAGGATCAGAAACAGCGTGTACGGCAGCCCTGAGGAGGCGCTCACTGCGGCCTCATCCGGCGCTCAACATGCGGCGCTCAACGGCCCGCAGCCGCCCGCGCCGTCAATCCGCCAGCTTGAGCAGCAGAATCTCACGGCGCAGGCCCTCATCGCCGACCTCCACCTGCACCCGCAGCACCCGGTACCGATCGTTGCGACCGCCCCGACGGAAGCGCAGCACATCGCCCTTCGACCACGGATAGTCGCTCTCGAGCGTGTCGAGCAGCGCGTCCTTGCGCTCGGTGAACGCGTCAGATTCCCACAGTTCGGTCAGCATCCGCTCGCTCCCCCCTGATCTCCGCTGCCCGCGCCCACGACCTCCCGATCTTACCCGCGCGGCGTACTCTCCGACAGTCGTGCGGCATCTGTCACAATCTCCACACAGCGGGACGCACTGCAGGACGTGCGCCCCAGGGGCGAGCAGCATGAGCGACAGCGAACGCTGGATCATCAAGGCGCTCAACGAAGCCTCCGGCGAAGTCCGCGAACTGCTCGTCAACGCCCTGCTCGGCGACGCCGAAAACGTCCAACTGCTCATCCGCGACGCCTGGGAGCGCGAAACCGTCGCCGCCTGGCAGCTCGCCCACCTGATCTTCCGCGACCCCGACCCGCTCCCGCTGCACAGCCTCGAATGGCTCGAACAGCGCCACGAACAAGTCCCCGACGCCTACGAGCAGGTCCGCCAGTTCGCCGACCTCCGCGGCCAGATCACCGGCGTGCTCTCGATGATCAGCAGCCGTGAGTGGGAACAAAGCGCCCACCATCGCTTCCGCGGCCGAATCAGCGTCCGCGAGATCGCCCGCAGCCTCCACCAGGGCGACCTCGAAGTCCTCGCCGCCCTCCGCACCACCGCACCGACGACGTAGCGCACAAACGGACCCCTGGGAATCCTCCGAACGGTTCGGGCCCCCTCTCCCCCCGCTGAGCACATTGAGTAGTCAGCGGGATCCGATCCCTTCCCAATATCGCCCCCTGAGGGGGAGATGCCGTAGGCAGAGGGGGAGTGCGTCGCGGTCAGCCGGCGTTACGCGCGGGACCCCCTCTGCCTACGGCATCTCCCCCCGCGGTGCGGGGGGAGAGATATTTAGAGCTTCCTCACCCGAACCCCAACGCCGCCGCGATCTCCGCCGCCGCCACTGAGAAGTTCATCGTGTAAATGTGCACCCCCGGCGCCCCGCCCTCCAGCAACTCGCGACCCAACCCCACCGCCGCCTCCACTCCGATCGCCCGACGCGCCGCCAGATCCTCTCCCGCCGCCGTCAGACGCGCCCGAATCGCCTCGGGAAACACGATCCCGTTGAGCGCCGACATCCGCGCGATCCCCGCCACATTCGTCGGCGGCATCAGGCCCGGAATGATCGGCCGCTCGACGCCCCGCGCCCGCATCGCCTCGACAAACCGCCAATAGTGCTCCGCATCAAAGAAAAACTGCGTGATCGCGAAGTCCGCCGCCCCGATCTTCGCCGCCTGATGCGCCCGATCCGCCTCCGCCGAAACCGCCAGCGGATGTCCTTCCGGATGCGCCGCCACCCCAATCGACATCGCCGCCCGCGCCCGCACGAACTCCGCCAGCTCCCGCGCATACGCGAACGCCCCACTCGGCAGCTCATTGGTCGGCAGCTCCCCGCCGCCGCTCGGCAGATCGCCCCGCAGCGCCAGCAGATTCTCGATCCCGTCCGCCGCATACGAATCGACGATCGCCGCCACCTCCGCCCGCGTGTGCGACACGCAGGTCAGATGCGGCATCGCCTCCACGCCATGACCCTCACGAATCCGCGACACCCACTCCCGCGTCGGCCCGCGCGTCGCCCCGCCCGCCCCGTACGTCACCGACATGAACGCCGGCTGCAGCTCCGCCAGACGCCCCAGCGTCCGCTCCAGCCGCGTCACCCCCTCCGCGTCGCGCGGCGCCGAAAACTCAAACGACAGCGTCGGACCCGCCGCCAGCAGCTCCGGAATCCTCGTCACGAAATCGCCGTCTGGGCACTACGGGAACGACAGGACGTGTGGAACAATGCAGATCCCCTCTCCCCCCGCTCGGCGGGGGGAGATGTCCCGTAGGGACAGAGGGGGGGCCGACCCCGTCTGACTAGATACAGCAACGGCATTGAGCCGGATCCGCAGACCACCCTCAGCTCACTCCCCCTCGCGCGGCAACAGGGAGGAGCGTTGTTCAGACGATTCCTAGACGCAGGACCGAGCCTGCGACGCGCCGCCCTTGTCCGCCGTGTCAAACGACGAGCCGCAGGCGCACGAATGCGACGCGTTCGGGTTCGTGATGCTGAAGCCCTGCTTCATCACGTCGTCGATGTAGTCGACCCGCGAACCGGTCAGCAGCGGCGCGCTCTCGTCGTCAACGAGGAACCGCACGCCGGCCTTCTCGATCACCATGTCGCCGTCTTCCGCCTCCGTCGCCAACGCCATCCCGTACTGGTAGCCCGAGCAGCCACCGCCCACCACGAAGACGCGCAGCGCGCCGTCGGCGAAACCCTTCTCGACCAGCAGCGACTTGGCCTTCTCCGCGGCCAGGTCCGTCACATCCAGCATCTGAGTCATCTGAAAGGTCATCGCGCGTCCCTTTCCAAGCATCTGTTCGGCCCGCTCAGCATAGCCCAGCCGCCGACCCGACGCCACTCGGAACCCTCCCAACAGCTCTCCCCCCGGCTCGGCGGGGCGAGTTGCCACGATCCCCTCTCCCCCCGGCTCGGCGGGGCGAGTTGCCACGATCCCCTCTCCCCCCGGCTCCGCGGGGGGAGATGCCGAAGGCAAAGGGGGGCCGGTGCCGCCCCAACCAGTTGCTCAAAATAGGGCGCCCCGTGCACGTTATCCTGACTTCATGGACCGCGCCTACCTCGACCACGCCGCCACCACCCCGCTCGACCCGCGCGTGCTCGACGCCATGCTGCCCGTCCTGCGCGACGGTTGGGGCAACCCCTCCGGCGTCTACCGCGAGGCCCAGAAGGCCCACGGCCTGCTCGACGACGCCCGCGACGCCATCGCCGCCAGCCTCGAATGCTCCGCCCGCGAAATCATCCTCACCTCCGGCGGCACCGAATCCGACAACCTCGCCATCCGCGGCGTCGCCGCCAGCCGCAGCCACGCCGGCCGACACCTGATCACCTCCGCCATCGAGCACCACGCCGTGCTCCACCCGATGGAAGCGCTTGCCGACGAGGGCTTCGAGGTCACCGTCCTGCCCGTTGACGCCGAAGGCTTCGTCGATCCCGCAGCCGTCGCCGCGGCCGTCCGCGACGACACCATCCTCGTCTCAATCATGGCCGCCAACAACGAAATCGGCACGCTCCAGCCGATCGCCGAGATCAGCCGCGCCGTCAAACAGCGCAACCGCCGCACCGTCGTCCACACCGACGCCGTCCAGGCCGCCGGAGCCATCGACATCCGCCCCGACATCCTCGGCGTCGACCTCATGTCGCTGACCGCCCACAAAATCTACGGACCCAAAGGCGTCGGCCTGCTCTACCACCGCCGCCGCATCCCGCTCGACCCAATCATGCTCGGCGGCGGCCAGGAGGAAGAGCGCCGCGCCGGCACCGAAAACGTCGCCTCCGCCGCCGGCCTCGCCCGCGCCCTGCAGCTCGCCACCGACGAGCGCGACAGCCGCACCGCCCACGTTCAGCCGCTCCGCGACGCCCTCTGGCGCGAGCTCCGCGAGCGCGTCCACCCGATCCGCCTCAACGGCCCCGCCGACTGGTCGCGCCGCCTGCCCAACAACCTCCACGTCTGCTTCCCCGGCGTCGAGGGCGAGAGCATCCTGCTCCAGCTCGACATGGAAGGCATCGCCGCCAGCAGCGGCAGCGCCTGCAGCACCGGCAGCACCGAACCCAGCCACGTCCTCACCGCCCTCGGCGTCGACCCCGACACCGCCCACTCCGCCCTCCGCCTCTCCCTCGGCCAGACCAACACCCTGAACCACATAGAGCAGCTAGCCACCGCCATCCCCCAAATCATCTCCCGCCTCCGCGCCCTGGCTCCTGCGCAGGCCAGCTAGCCTGTAGACGACGGAGGGTGCGCGATGGTCTCGGCTCCTGAGAAACCCATTGAGGCCGGCTCGCCGTCTCAGTCGTGGGCGGGGATTGAGTTTCCGCTGTTGCTCCGCGTGCCCGAGGGTTGGGAGTTGACGGATGACGCGCTGCTCGAGTTGGCCGCGATCAATGAGGAGTGGATCGTGGAGGCCGACGCTGCGGGGGGCTTGCTGATCATGCCGCCTCCGGGACCGCAGAGCGGCGAGCGGGAGATGGACATCGGCTCGCAGGTGTTCGCGTTGAGCCTCGCCAACAAAGTCGGGCGAGCGTTCGGCGAGGTGATGTTTCGACTGCCGAACGGTTGGCGCCGCGCGCCGGATGCGTGCTGGATCAGCGATGAGCGCCTCGCCGGCATAGAACCGGGGGACGAGGGAGTCTGGGCCGTGTGCCCGGACTTCGTGGTCGAGGTGCGTTCGGTGACCGATCGGTTGGCGCCCGTGCAGGCGAAGATGGAGATGTGGCAGTCGCAGGGCGCGCGGCTGGGGTGGTTGGTGGATCCGTTTGAAGGTGTGCTCTGGGTGTATCGGGAGCAGAGCGAGGCCGAGCGGTTGGAGCGGCCGCTCAGCCTAATCGTCTCAGTAGCGTCGGAGGACTGGAAGATCGACTTGTCGCGGATTTGGCGCTAACCGGGACCGCCCACGGGACTAGACCTACCCACGTGCTGACGGCCCCGAGCGCGGTCGCATTCATGACCGCTGAGTGGCTGCCACTGCCCGCCGAGGCGTAACATCCTCCCGCCGGCCGGTGACGCCTAGCCTGCGCACGAGAGATCCCAACACGGGCTCCGCGACCGTGCGTGCGTCGCTGTCCGGCGCGGTTGCCCGCGCCCTGCCGCTCGCTTGACCCTCAAGGGTGCCAGGCCGAACTACTTGCGCGTCCGCTTGCCCCCACCGACCTTCGGACGCGAACCCTTCGGTCCGGGCGCATAGGTTCCATCCTGGCGGCGCGGCACCAACCGAATCTCCTTACGCCCGTCGTGGTCGACGTCCTGCTTCTCAGGCTTGCGCGTCGGCATGACCAGTCTCCGATCGATAATGCGGAGTCACACGACCCCAACTGGTCACAAGAGTACGCGCTTCCCTGGATCCGATCGGCGCCCACATCAGCTCGCGGCGCGAAATCAGCAAGATCATGTGTTCTGAGTAACACTTCGAGCAGCGCCTACCGAGCCGTCTCCCGCAACCGCACCCGCAGATAGTTCATGTCGCGGTTGCCCTTGGTCCGATTGCACCACCCGCACAGCAGCTGCAGTTTCGAGTCCGTATGCCGACCGCCCTTTGAGCGCGGCGTGATGTGGTCCAACTCCAGATTGCGCATCCGCATCGCATCGCCACAGCCCGCGCACTTGCCGGTCTGAGCGCTGTAGAGAACCTCGCGGATGTCCGTGCTGACCTCGTCGGACGGCTGATCCGTGCGCGCCGGCACGTCGGTGCGGTGATGACCGCCGAATAGACCTACGCCGGGCGTCTCGATCATTCGCTGGTTGACCAGCTCCCAGGCGACATCGGAGATGTCGATGCCGATCCACTGGCGATTGAGCTTCTCACCTGCGATACAGGCGGTGGCGCAGCCACAGAACGGGTCGAGGACGACTTCGCCCGGGTTGGACGATGCCTCGATTGTGCGTTCGCCGCCGTACGTCCGCCAAGTCACGCGTCAATCCTTGCCACACAGGCCGCCCCGAACGAGTCAGGACGGCCTTATGTCGAACTCAGGAAGTAGCGAGTATAATAGATTGCATGTGCTATTCTAGCGACCTCGGTCAATCGCACCTTCGTGCAGCGCAAGCCTCTTGAGAGAAGCGCATCATGCCGTCGCCAAGCGAACGACTCGACCGATCTCCCGATCTCCCGTTCCAGCAGCTCAACGAACTCACGGCGACGCTATGCGACCGCCGCGTGCTCCTGCGCTCGGAGCTCGCCGCCGCTGTCGATCTGTATGTGGATTGGCTTCGCGCCGACCTCGTGAGCCGACACCTTCACGATGTGGCGTGGCTCCAGCACGCGAGCAGCGGCAGCAGATTCCCGCCTCTCCGCGGGTTTCGAGACGGCTGGATTCAAAGCGCCGATTGGTACAGCAGCGACGTGGCCGATGTCGGAACGATGCTTGCCGATGTCAACGCGCCGACAACACGCGAACGCATCGAACAGTGGATGTTGATCTGGCTCGCCCATGACATCCCCATGATTCCAACGACCGACGGCCTCTTCACCGATGGCGACTATGCGGAGATGCTCGCGTTCGCCGAGCGATCGCTGGGGGGTGATTGGCGAAGCCAGCTGCCTCACGTTGTCGAAGGATGACTCGGCCCGGCGTCAGGGGCGTGAGTCGACGCTGAGCGCCCACCCCCGCCTGCTATCCTCCCTCCGACCCCGCAAGGAGGCACCGTGGTCCAACGCACCATCGACACCGGCGGGGCGCCCATCCCCCTCCTCGAACCCAACACCGACATCGAGGACGAGCTCCGCTCCCAACTGCTCGTCTCGACCGTCGACAAAGTCTTCGGCTGGGCGCGACGCTCCTCCCTCTGGCCCGCCATGTTCGGCCTCGCCTGCTGCGCGATCGAAATGATCGCGACCGCCAACGCCCGCTACGACCTCGCGCGCTTCGGCGCCGAGGTCTTTCGCGCCTCCCCACGCCAGGCCGACCTCATGATCGTCGCCGGCACCGTCACCTGGAAAATGGCCCCGCCCGTCCGCCGCATCTACCTCCAGATGGCCGAGCCCAAGTGGGTCATCTCAATGGGCTCCTGCTCCAACATCGGCGGACCCTTCGCCCACGGCTACTCCACCCTGCCCGGCGTCAACAACGTCGTCCCCGTCGACGTCTACGTGCCCGGCTGCCCGCCCCGACCCGAATCCCTGCTCGCCGGTCTGATGCTGCTCCAGCAGGTGATCGAGGAAGAGCACGACAACGGACACCAGAAGCGCCGCCCCGAACCGACCGGCGACTTCTCCCGAATGCTGCCCGAGGGCGACCCAATCCGCGCCGAGCTCGAATCGCTCTTCCCGCCCTACCTCTCCGCCGCCGGCGAGGAGCGCCACCCCCGCACCGGCGCCCTCCCGCACGACCTCAACTTCTACTCCAGCCGCTAGCGCCGCCACAGAGCCGAGAGGAACGCCAACGCATGGTCTTCGGCAAGGGCATCGCCAAGGGTCTCCTGACCGTGATCAAGCACGTCGGCCGCACGCCCGTCACCGTCGAATTCCCCGAACAGGAGCGCGACATCCCGCCCCGCGCCCGCACCAACCTCGTCTGGTTCGTCGAGCGCTGCACCGGCTGCTCGACCTGCGCCCAGGCCTGCCCCGATGGCTGCATCCTGGTTGAAACCGAGCCCCGCGAAGACGGCTCGTTCCTCGTCAACCGCTACGAAATCGACTTCCGCCTCTGCATGTACTGCGGACTCTGCGCCGAAGCCTGCCCCTACGAAGCCATCCAGGTCGGCGGCAGCTACACCAACGTCGTCACCAACCCCAACGACCTCTACCACGACAAAGAAAACCTCATCGGCCTAGCCAACGAGTACCTCGAAAAGCACGACTGGGTCTACCCCAACGGCCAGCGAGCCGTCACCCAGTCAGTGCACCCCCCCGAACAACGCCAGCACCACTAGCGAACGGGGAGGGCAACCACAAGGGTTTGCCCCTACAAGAGCGGTCGAGGTCCTCGCGAGGAGCCGTGTCACCGCACACCCCGTCCCTGTAGGGGCAGCCCTTGTGGCTGCCCGCTCCGCGTTTCCCAGCGCCCGCGACACAGCGATTCTGAGACCCATAAGACAGGGCCCACGTGGGCGCCCTCTGAATACCCGTCGACCCACCGCGTCTCAACCGCGCACCCACGGCGATCCCCTCCAACCGCGCTGCTACCCGCCACCCACCCGCCCGCGGCCGCAATTGCATCGAGCGGCTGTTTCGTCGCCTCAGGCACTTCCGCCGCATCCACGCCCGCTACGACGAACTGGACACCATCTACCTCAGCTCCATCTACCTTGCACTCGTCGACGATATACTCGAGAAAGCGTGAACACGCCCAGACAGGGTGCTGAAAGAGTCTGATGCGTGGTTTCTCGGTGTCCTGTGATCTCACTCTCGGGCTGCCGCGTATCTGGTCAGACGAGGCTCGCGAAGGCGCGGAGCAGCACCTCTGCAGCGTAAAGAGACGTGTTCAGCACCCTGCTAGTCGCGCGGACGACGCGCTCAGAGAGCGACGAGATCTTGGCCGCCAGAGACGCCGCTGACCCTCTGCAATACGAAGTGGACGATCCCTGTCCGCCTCACGTGGCCATCGCAGTCGGCCTGCAGGGCGCGGCCCTGGTGCTCGCGCCGACCGTGCTGATCGTCGCCATCTCGATCCGTTCCTCCGGACTGGACGATACGTACCTGACCTGGGGCGTCTTTGCCGCGCTCCTGATCAACGCCGCGATCACCGCACTGCAGGCGTTCCAGGTCTGGCGATTCGGGGGCGGTCACATCGTCATCACGGGTCCGACGGCGCAGTTCATCGGCATCACAGTGGCGGCGATTTCCGCCGCCGGCCCGTCCACCCTGGCGAGCTTGCTGGTCGTGTGCTGCATCATTCAGGTCGCGCTCGCCTGGTGGCTCCCGACGCTTCGCCGAATCGTGACGCCGGTCGTCTCCGGGACGGTGATGATCCTGATCGCCGTCACCGTCCTGCCGATTCCGTTCAATCACATCCAGAGTCTTCCCGCAGGCGCTTCGACCGGCGCCGGGCCGGCGGTTGCCGGCGTGACGCTGCTCGTGTCGGTGCTCATGACGCTTCGCGCCAGCGGACGCTGGCGACTGCTTGCTCCCTTGCTCAGCATTGTCGCGGGATGCGTGGTGGCTGCTGGTTTTGGGGCGATTGATACGCAACGGATTGCGGATGCCAGTTGGTTCGGCATTCCCGAGCTGCCGGAGCTCGGCTTCGATCTCACACCCGGCAAAGAGTTCTGGGCGCTCCTGCCCACGTTTGCGATCCTCACCCTGGTACTCGGAATCAGGACCATCAGCGACAGCGTGGTGATTCAACAGGCATCCAGGCGGCGGCCCAGGGCGATCGATTTTCGCCAGGTGCAGGGGATGGTCAGCGCCAACGGCCTCGGCATGTTGCTCGCGGGAATTGCCGGGACCCCGCCCACGGTGGTGTATTCCCCGTTCAGCCTCTCGCTGATCCGGCTCACCGGCGTCGCAGCGCGACGAGTTGGGTTTGGCGTCGCGATTGTCTTCCTGGTACTCGCCTTCTTCTCCAAGTTCGCCGCCGTCCTGCTGTCGATTCCTGGTCCCGTCCTGGCGGCATACCTGATGCTCGCGATGGGAATCCTCTTCGTCGGCGGAGTGCAAACGATCGTCAAAGACGGGCTCGATCCGCAGCGCGCTCTGGTGGTCGCGCTCTCGCTCGCGCTGGGACTTGGCCTGCACAACCACTCCGTCATGCAAGACGTACTCGGCGCGGAGCTGGGCGCACTGCTGGCCAACGGCGTCATGATCGGCGCCGTCGTCGCCATCGCCTTGACGCTCTTCATTGAAGCGACCGGCCCGAAGGTCTCGCGTCTGGAGGTGACGCTCGACTTCGCGTCGCTGCCTGAAATCGACGACTTCCTCGCTCGACTGGCGTCCAATCTCAAGTGGGACGAACCGTCCACCCTGCGGCTGCGCTCGGCCGGCGAGGAAACACTGGCCAGCCTGCTTGCTCCCGATGCCGACACCGCTGAATCGGACAGTGCGCGCCTGGTCGTCATCGCCCGACCCCATGGCAGCATGGTGGAGTTGGAGTTCGTCGCCACCACGCGGCAGGAGAACATCGAGGATCAGCTGGCGTATCTCACTGACGAAGCCACGCTGCCCACGGCGGAAAGTCTGTCGCTTCGACTGTTGCGTCACCATGCCTCCGCCGTTCGTCATCAGAAGTTCCACGGCGTGGACATCGTGACGGTCCAGGTCGAGGGCAGCGCACCTTCCTCGCACAGCGTGCAACTGTGATATCTGCCCGCGCTGAGCTGCATGTAGCGGCTCGCCGGCGCGTCCGTCTAGCCGCTCTCATTCCCCCCGCCGCTGATCAGCGGATGTTCGCCGTCACCACACACGCGGATGCCCCCCCACATCAACCAGCCCCCCCACGACCGCCAGACCGCACACCACCATCAGCAGCAGCAATCGTCGCCATTCACTCATCGCAGGCGCCAAGCACCCCCGCTCTCCTCCGCCCGAGTGCCCGTCGGCAGGCTAGCGGAGCCCTCGAATCCCCTAAGAATCCTCTGAACAAGTCAGATCTCCTCTCCCCCCGCTTCGCGGGGGGAGATGCCGCAGCCTGCCCCTGCGCAGGCAGGGGGCAGAGGGGGGCCGGCCCGTTGCGGAGCGGGGGAGCGAGACGCGAGCCGCTCCCCTCGCCGCGGATGAGCCGTCGCGCAGCGCCCGAGAGATCCCCCTCCCCGCCGCTGCGCGCATGCTCCCGCAACGTCAGGCTGCGGCCAGCTCTGCAGCCAGCTTCTCGAAGGCCTGACCCCAGCCCCCGCCGGCGCCCTCGGCCATCTCGGCGCTCGCCCAGCCGGCCTGGCGCATCGTCATCTTTGTCCGGCCGTCGCTGAGCTCCTCCAGCGTGACGGTCAGGGTCGTCTCGTCATGGACATCCGCCGCCATGCTGGCGACGAACCGCTCCAGCGGGACGATCTCCTTGAACACACCGTGGTTCGCCATCTCGAAGCCATTCGGCGCGCGCATCACCAGCGAATACTCGCCGCCCACGCGGAAGTCCATCTCACAGGTCGGAACCGTGAATCCGTGCGGACCGTACCAGCGCGCGAACTGCTCCGGCTCGGTCCACGCGCTCCAGACCAGTTCGCGCGGCGCGTCGAAGACGCGCTCCATCACCAGACCCTGATCATCGGCCGTCATCACCTGTTCGCTCGCACCATCACCGGCGGTCTCACTTGTCGTCACTGTCACGCTCCTTCGTTCCCGTTCGTGTCCGACGATGTTTCCGAGCTTCTTGCTCCCGCTCGCGATCCGCGCCGGCGCTCCCCTGCAGGTCGCTGAGGTAGTCATCCAGACGATCGAAGCGTTGTTCCCAGAGGTCCCGATAGTGCTCCACCCAGTCGGCCACGTCCTTCAGCGGCTCCGGCGCGAGCCGGCACGGCCGCCACTGCGCCTGGCTGCTCCGTTCGATCAGCCGCGCCCGCTCCAGCACTTTGAGATGCTTGGACACCGCCGGCAGCGTCATGTCGAACGGTTCAGCCAACGCCGTCACCGTCGCCTCGCCATCAGCCAGCGCCGTCAGGATCGCCCGCCGGGTCGGATCCGCGAGCGCCGCGAAGGTCAGGCTCAGCGGGTCGCGGAGGGAGTGAGCGGTCGCCACAGTCGTTCACCAGTAATGTACCAGTCAGTAAAATAACCTGATGGTTTAATACGTCACTCACGCCCGCCTGTCAATCCGCTCCCCACGCAGCGAGGAGCTGACGCGCAGCGAATCAGGGCTCCCCCTCCGCTCAATCCCACAATCCGCCACCCCGCCAGAGCCACCGCAACCTGCTGATACAATGCCCCGCGACCAATCGTGCCCGCTGCAGGGGAGGACCAGGCATGGCCCGGATCACCATTGACGGCCAATCCATCGACGCTCCCGACCGCGCGCCGCTGGTCGAGGTGATCAAGAACGCCGGCTTCCCGATCTCCAACCTCTGCTACCTCGACGGCCTGCCCGCCTACGCCGGCTGCCGCACCTGCGCCGTCGAGATCGAGGGCGTGCGCGGCCTCCCCCTCTCTTGCACCACCCAGATCACCGACGGCATGGTCGTCCGCACCGACACCCCTGCCGTGATCGAGATGCGCCAGGAAGTCCTCGCCGTCATCCTCGCCAACCACTCCGACCGCTGCCTCACCTGCCACCGCGTCGAGCACTGCCGCACCGGCGAGATCTGCCTCCGCGACAACGAGGTCACCCACCGCTGCGTGACCTGCTCCAAGAACTACCGCTGCGAGCTGCAGACCACCTGCGACACCGCAGATGTCGGCCGCGCCAACGTCGAGCCCTACATCGACGAGGCCCGCACCTTCTACCGCTTCGACCAGGCCGAGCCCGACCGCGCCAACCCCTTCTTCGAATTCGACCCGCAGATGTGCATCATCTGCACCCGCTGCGTGCGCGCCTGCGACGACCTCCGCCACACCACCGCGATCACCCTCGCCGGGCGTGGCTTCACCACCCGCATCGCCTTCGGCGCCGGCGGCCAGATCGACGAGTCCAACTGCGACTTCTGCGGCGCCTGCGTCGATGTCTGCCCCACCGCCACCCTCATGGAAGCCCCGAACAAGTGGGTCGCGCGCCCCGACAAGTGGGTCACAACCACCTGCACCGAGTGCTCGATGGGCTGCACGATCCAGCTCGGCGTCCGCGACGGACGCGGCGTGCAGGTTCGCCCCGGCAACGGCAACGATGTCTCGCGCAGCCAGATCTGCGTCCGCGGGCGCTTCGGCTACGACCAGACCCGCGACAAGGACCGCCTCCGCGCCGCAACCATCGGACGCGGTGAGGACGCCTTCGAGCAGGACGGCGTTGCGGTCGCAGCCGACGCCGCCGGCAAGCTCGCCGCGATTCTCGCCTCCGACGGCCCCGCCGCGATCGGCATCCTCGGCTCCGGCCAGTCCACCGTCGAAGAGCTGCTCGCCCTGCGTATCCTCGCTCGGCGCATCGGCGTCGCCAACCTCGACTCCTCGCTCGGGCCCGTCACCGCCGCTATCGGCGCGGCCCTCAACGACGCCTTCGGCAGCGAACACCTGCCCTCGCGCCTCACCTCCGTCGAGTCGGCCAGCCTGATCGTCGCCATCGGCGACGACATCTCCGCCTCCAACAACGTGCTCGGCGTCCGCATCAAGGACGCCGTCGCCACCAACCGCGCCTCGCTGGTCAGCATCTCCGCACGGCACAACCCGATCGCCGACTACGCCGTCGACGAGCAGCACGCGATCCATCCCTCCGACGGCGACCTCGCCGGCGTCACGCAGGCGCTCACGGTCGGCCTGCTCCGCGACATCGACGTGCGCGCCTCGCTGTCCGGCGTTGAGGGCCTCTCCGATGTCACAGCCGGCCCGCGCGACGGTCTCGCCGACGCGATCAGCACGCTCGGCCGCCGTCGTGCAGAAGCACAGACGGTGGCCATCGTCGTCGCCCCCTCGCGCGGCAACGCCGCGCAGGCCGGCGCGCAGGTCCGCGCCGCCGCCAACCTCGCCATCGTCCTGGCCGGCGTCGACGCCGCGCCCGCCAGCCTGCACGTGCTCCCGCCCGAAGCCAACAGCGTCGGCCTCCGCGACCTCGGGATCGCCCCCGGCGACGGCGGCCTCGGCGTCAGCGAGATGCTCGCAGCGGCCCGCAGTGGCAGCCTCCGCGCCCTGCTCGTCGCCCGCGACAACCCGATGCTCCTGCATCCCAACCAGGACCAGACCCGCGCCGCCCTCGAGGCGCTCGACCTGCTCGTCGTCATCGACGAGGTCGCCGGCGAGACCGTCGAACTCGCCACCCACGTGCTGCCCGATGTCTCCTCCTTCGCCAAGGACGGCCACGTCACCAACGCCGACCGCCAGATCCTGCGCCTCCGCGCCGGCGCGACCGCGCAGCGCAACGGCCACAACCTCAACGCCTGGCTCACCGCGCTCGCCGACGCCCTGCCCGCCGTCGATGCCACGGTCCCCGCCGCCGACGACGACGCAGAGCCAACGGTCATCCCCGCCCCCGCGATGCCCCAGAACGACGACGAAGCGCGCGCCATGATCGCCGCCGCCGACGCCCGTTACAGCGCCCTCGCCGGCAACCTCCTGACGCAGTCCCGCCAACCCACCAACGGCGCCAGGACCCTGCGGATGCTCTCCGTCGACGCCGCCGCTCCCGAGGGCGAAGGCCTCACCCTGCTCACCGGCCGCGACCTCTACACCGACCGGCTCTCCGCCGCCCGCGGCGACGCCGACGCCGACCTCCTGCACCGCGGCGAGACCCTCCAGATCCACCCCGCCGACGCCGCCAACCTCAGCATCCAGCACGGCCAATCAGTCATCGTCAGCAACGCCCAGGCCGAAGTCCAGGCGCGAGCCGAAGTCACAGAAGACGTCCCCCAGGGCGCCACCTTCCTCCCGATCCTCCACAACCGCGCCGCCGCCCACCGCCTCACCACCACGCACACCCTCCCCCGCGTCACAGTGCGTCCCGCCTGACCCTCCGCTCCGTCTCCGGTCCGCAACCACCGCCCGCGACCTGCTAGTTTCGTGGCGCGTCGGCGCTGAGGAAGCGCCGCGCACGGCAAGCCAACCGACGGAGCTGGAGGCGCAGATGCACAAACAGCCGGGCGTTGAGCTACGTGACGGGGCATCAAGCCCCACACATTTTTTGCAGAAATACGTTGCTAGGCAAGCTCTGAACAAGCCGGTTCCGCTCTCCCCTCGCTCTGCGGGGGGAGATGTCCCGTAGGGACAGAGGGGGGCCCGGTCCTCTCCGACCAGATATAACGACATATCACAACGGCAGGGGGGCTGCGCCGCAGCCCCCCTCTGCCTTCGGCATCTTCCCCCGCTTTGCGGGGGGAGAGTCAGTCCGAGCTTTCCTGGCCCCGGCTTGTTCGTAGCCTCAGCTCCCGACCCCACACTCTAATCGGGTAAGACCCGAAGTCCCCCGATCCCCTCGCGGGATCGGCTCAGGGGATCGAGCCGCGGCCGGCCAACCCCTGCCACACACCGAACGGAACTCACATGACATCCCGTCCCGCCAGCAAACATCTCAACCTGATCGTCGACGGTGAGTATCTCTACCTCGCCATCCGCGACGTGCTCGGCCGCCCACCGAATCGCTCGGAGCGGCTCGATTATCAACGCATCTATCGCTTCGCCCAATCGCTGCACGAGGATGGCTACCTCATCACCGCGACATATCACCAACGCCGCCACGACATGGCCACACCCTTCTACACCGCGCTCGAGGGCATCGGTTATGACTGCGTGCTCACCCCCTACATGGAGGGCTGGCGGACGGTCAAATCCGAAATCGCCGCGACTCTGCGCGAACTCACCGGAACCACCGACGATGTCATGTTCGTCGGTGGCGACGCCTTCTCCGGAGAGATCACCGACGCGCTCCGCGACCTCCGCACCCGCCCCGATCGGACGCCGCGCCGCGTCGTCGTCGCCCACCTCGACAAGCAGACCCAGTTCGACGCCGCCGAGTTCGAGACGTTCGACCTCGTGCGCGACGTGGGGTCCCTACCACTCCGGATCTACGAGGCAGCCGCATCGACGGACCCCTACCCCGCCGGCTATCCGCAGCCCGGCGCCGCCGCGGAGGTTCCCTCGCCGCTCGCATCGGCTCTCCGAGATGCTCTGGCCGATGCGCCCGCAGACCTGATCCGGACGGCCCCCGAACCGGCCGCCGACGCCAGCCCCGCTCCCGCCGGCGCGCCCCGCCCACAGCTCGTCCTGATCGATCACGAGAACATCGACTGGACGCTCGGCACCATGATCGATCCGCTGCGCCTCGACGAAGGGACCCGACCGCGCTGGGAAGCGATCAAACGCTTCGCCACAAGCCGTGCAAACGGCGGGCAAGTGCTGATCAAATCGTTCCTCCAGGACAACGACCGGCTCACCGGCTTCGCCCAGTTCCTGCGCAACGAGCTCGACATCGTGCCGATCATCCTCGCCCCCGAAGACGACCTCCGGCCTGAGCGCCAGGGCAAGCGGCGACCCGTCGTGGATGAGGCCATCTACAAGGACCTTGCAGCGCTGATCGACCGCCGCTGCGATGTCCTGATCGTCAGCAACGACGCCGGCTACCTCGAGCACATGGCCGCCCTCCGCGTCGCCGGCGTGGACGCCGACCGCCGCTTCGCGATGATCGGCTTTCACGAATGGATCGCCGGACCGTATCACCAGGCCGACTGGATTGAGACCTTCGACCTCGAAGCCGACCTCGGGGCATTCACCTATCCGCTGCCGGGCCGTCTGCGCTCGACTGGCGTCGACGACTACGACCCGCTCGCCGACCTGGGCGACTTCGGCGTCGAGCCGGCGACCGAATAAGCCCTGGCCCTACAGATCGAACGGCAGCGCGGAGCCGATCCCGAACGTGATCGCCGTGGCTACCAACCCCACCGCCACCGACCGGCCCGCCGCATACAGCGGGTTTCGGCTCGTGATCACCGACGTCAGCAGGCCGCCCAGCGTCAACACCACCGTCGCCGCCCCGACCGCCGCGATCAGCGCCCACCAGCCGACATTCCAGCCGGCCGCGTGGCCGATCAGGAACGGCAACAACGGCACGATCGCGCCCAGCGAGAACGCCGTGAACGACCCGATCGCCGCGCGTGTCGGCGACCCCAGACTGTTCGGGTCGAGCCCCAGCTCCTCGCGCGACAAGGTGTCCAGCGCCGTCTTCGGGTCTGCCATCAGCTCCGCCGCGACCCGTTCCGACAGCTCCTGCGAGAGGCCCTTGCGGCGATAAATCTGCACCAGCTCGCGCTCTTCCTCCTTCGGATCGAGCAGCAGCTCCTCGAGCTCCATCCCGATCTGATGCTCGTGCAGCTCGCGCTGGCTGCGCACCGAGATGTACTCCCCCGCCGCCATCGAGAACGCCCCCGCCAGCCACCCGCCGATCCCCGCAACCACCACCGCGTCCGATCCCACCGCCACACCCGCGACCCCGGCCACCAGCGCGAGGTTCGAAACCACGCCATCGTTCAGACCGAACAGCGTCGCGCGGAACGTGTTCGCGCCCGATGATGTCCCGCCATGCCCGTCGGTCACCTCGTCACCGGCCTCGAGCTCCGCCAGCGCCGCGCGATGCTCCCGCTCCTCCTCGGCCAGATTGCCCGAGTCCGGGTCCGCCTCATACACGTAGATGTCGGTCAGCTCGTCCTGACGCAGCTGCGCGATCACGAAACCGAAGCCGCCGATCCGCGCCTGCCAGGCCATCATCCGCCGCCGCCACGACGGCGTGACCGGCTCACTCAGCAGCGAATCGTCGCCCAAGATCCCGCACCAGTGCGCCGCGTGCTCCCGCTCCGACGCCGCCATCGCGCGCAGCGACCTCGACAATTCAGCAGCCGACCGCTCCGCCAGCTTGTCGTAGAGCCAGGCCGCCTCGAGCTCGTCAACGATCATCTCGCGCACGCGCTCGCGGCGTGTCTCGGTCAGCGGGACCTGCGGAGCAGTCGTCATGGCCCCAGTTTATCCCGCCGCTCAAGCGACTTGCCTGTGGCTTGGGCGACACGCCACGGCGCGCCCGGTACGACACGGGCTACACGGGAGCACGGGCGACCGCGATGATGACTCAAGCTGCTCACATGATGACCAAAGACACCCCCGCAACGGACCTGGCCGCGACGGAAGAGACAACATGCTGAAGCTCGGCCTCCCCAAGGGCTCGCTGGAGAGTCAAACGCTCGACCTGTTCCGCAGGGCCGGATTCCAGATCACCACCAACAGCCGCTCCTACTTCCCCGAGATCGACGACGAAGACATCTCCTGCACCATGTTCCGCGCCCAGGAGATGGCCCGCTATGTCGAGGACGGCGTCATCGACGTCGGCATCACCGGACACGACTGGGTCAAAGAGACCGGCGCCGACGTGGTCGAGGTCGCCGAGCTGCAATACAGCCGCGCCACCAGCCGCCCGGCCCGCTGGGTGCTCGCCGTGCCCGCCGAGAGCCCCGTGACCGAGGTCGAGCAGCTCGCCGGCGGCGTCGTCGCCACCGAACTGGTCCGCACCACCCGCGACTTCTTCGCCGCCCGCGGCGTCGATCTGCGCGTCGAGTTCTCCTGGGGCGCGACCGAGGTCAAGGCCCGGATCATCGACGCGATCGTCGACATCACCGAGACCGGCTCCAGCATCCGCGCCAACAACCTCCGCATCATCGCCGAGGTCCTGCACAGCACCACCCGCCTGATCGCCAACCGCGACGCCTGGGCCGACAGCGCACGCCGCGAGAAGATCGAGGCGATCAACACCCTCCTGCAGGGCGCGATCGCCGCCACCACCAAGGTCGGCCTCAAGCTCAACACCCCGCGCTCCAGCCTCGACGACGTGCTCGCCGTGATCGGCCGCTTCGGCGAGCACGCCCCGACCGTCTCCCCGCTGATCGACGACACCTGGGTCGCGCTTGAGATCATCCTCGACGAGCGTCAGGAACGCGAAATCATCCCCCAGCTGCGCCGCGCCGGCGCCAGCGGGCTCGTCACCTACCCGCTCAACAAGGTCATCTCCTGACAGCCGGCCAGACACCGCCCCTGACGCCAGGGTTGAGTCGGGCCGCTCGGTTAACATCGCAGCACTGACAAAATCGAGGAGGGCGCTGTGGGCCTCAGGACGCCGGCGGAGTATGTCGAGTCGCTACGCGACGGCCGCGAAATCTGGTATCGCGGCGAACGCGTCGACGACGTCACCACCCACCCCGTGATCGGCAAGGCTGTCCGCCACGCCGTGATCGACTACGAGATGGCCGAGTCCGAGCACTACCGCGAGCTCGCCACCTACGAGGAAGACGGCGAGCAGCACAGCCGCTACTTCAAGGTCCCGCGCACGGCCGACGACCTGCGCAAGCGCTCGCAGCTGATCGAGGCCGCCACCGCCGAGGGCGACACGCTGGTCGTGCTGATCAAGGAGATCGGCACCGACGCGCTCTTCGCACTGCTCGCCGTCACCGCCGAGTTCGAGGACCCCAAGTACCACCAGCGCGCCCTCGCCTTCTGGCAGCACTGCCGCGACAACGACCTCGCCCTCGCCGTCGCCCAGACCGACATGAAGGGCGACCGGGTCAAGCGACCCAGCGCGCAGACCGACCCCGACATGTACCTGCGCGTCGTCGAGCGTCGCCCCGACGGGATCGTCGTGCGCGGCGCCAAAGCCCACACCTCGGTCGTGACCAACACCAATGAGGTGATCGTCCTCCCGACCCGCGCGATGGGCCCCGAAGAGGCCGACTGGAGCATCGCATTCGCGCTGCCTGTCGCCACCGAAGGCCTGCGCCTAATCGCCAGCCCCTTCGGCGACGGCGCAGACCACCCCGGCGAGCGCCCCATCTCCGCCGTCCGCAAGATGATGGAGACGATCACCATCTTCGACGACGTGTTCGTGCCCAACGAGCGCATCTTCCTCGATGGCGACACCGACGCCGCCGGCACGCTGGCGCTCACCTTCGTCGAGTACCACCGCTTCACCGCGGTCTCCTACAAGCTCCCCCTGGTCGACGCGCTGGGCGGCTGCGCAGCCCTGGCCGCCGACTACAACGGAATCATCGGCGCCGGCCACGTCCGCGAGAAGTTCGTCGACCTCATCGCCTACGCCGAAACCACCCGCGCGCTGCTCGAGAAATCGGCCGACCGCTGCATCGAGAAGCCCAACAACCAGGTCGCGCCCGACCCCATGACCGTCAACCTCGCCAAGAGCTTCTTCGCCCACGGCTACCACGAGGCCGTCCAGCACGTCCAGGAGATCGCCGGCGGGATCCTCGTCACCGGCCCCGGCGACGAGGACTGGGAGCACGAGGAGCTCCGGCCCTTCCTGCAGAAATACCTCGCCGGCCGCGACGGGATCGACGGCGAGCGCCGCATGCGCCTGCTCAACTTCGTGCGCGACCTCACCTCCTCCGACTACGGCGCCTACCAGGAGGTGCTCGCGATCCACGCCGAAGGCTCGCTGCAGGCCGAGCGCCTCCAGGTCTTCCGCGCCTTCAACGAGAATGGCGGCGCCCGCCGAGTCATGCGTCTGGCCGGTCGCATGGCCGGCCTCTCCAGATAAGCCATCGGAGTCCGCTGATGCCGCGGCTGCCGCTCTTCCCCCTCCAAATCGTCGTCTTCCCCGGCGAGGAAGTGCCGCTGCACATCTTCGAGCCGCGCTACCGCCAGCTCGTGCGCGACATGAACGATTCCGGCGAGCCCTTCGGAATCGCCCTGCTTCGCCGCGGCGCGCAGGCCGAGGAGACTCACGAGATCGGCTGCACCGTGCGGATTGAGCAGACCGAGCCCTTCCCCGACGGTCGCTTCAACGTCATGTGCCGCGGCGAGCAGCGCTTCCGCATCATCCAGCGTCTCGACGCCGCGCCCTACTGGATCGCCGACGTCGAGTTCCTCGACGACCCCGGCGACAGCGACAGCGACGACGCCTACGCCGCCTGCACCGAGACAGCGGAGCTCTACCGCCAGCATCTGCGCATGGCGCTGGCGCTGCAGAACTCCTGGCAACGTCGCTTCCGCCTGCCCGCGCGGCCAATCCGGCTGATCAACCACATCGGTTCGCGAGTCGAAGCGCCGCCATCGGTTAAGCAGGAGGTACTCAAGGCCGGCACCGCCGTCGAACAACTCCGCCTCCTCGCCCGTCTGCTCCGCGCCACCAACCGCCAGCTCACCGACCGCGTCGGCCTCCACCAGCGCCAACGCTGGTCCGGCCTCGGCGTCGCCAACTAAGAAATCCCCGGATCCCCTCTCCCCCCGGTCGGCCACAAGGAGTGGCCGACCGAATCCGGGCATCGGCCGCCCCAATCCGCGAGCCGAAGTCTGCCAGCCTGCAGCCCCCTCCCGAGCAGCCCGATCCAATCGCTCCCCCCGAGGGGGAGCTGTCGCGCAGCGACTGAGGGGGAGGCTCCCAACCGCGCCAACCTGGGCCGCCGCACGGCCTCCCCCTCCGCCCTCGGAAGCTCCCACTCGCGGCGAGCCATCTCCGAGTGAGCGCTACCGATGTCCCCCCACTCCGCGGGTGAAGACGCCGCCCGGATCCCCTCTCTCCCCGGTCGGCCACAAGGAGTGGCCGACCGAATCCGGGGATCGCCCGACCGAATCCAAGGATCGCCCGCTTTGCGCGTTCAGACGCCGCCCCGATCCCCTCTCCCCCCGCTCGGCGGGGGGAGATGCCGCAGGCAGAGGGGGGCCTCCGCGCCACCCCCCCACTCCCGTGCTACCCTCAGACTAGAACAGGAGTGCTACCAACCATGCCCACATCCCCACAACGCCGCCGCAGAATCCTCCACGCCCACGAACTCCGCCAGGCCGGCCAGTCCCTCCGCCAGATCGCCACCGCCCTCAACGTCTCCCACGCCACCATCCACGCCGATCTCAAACTCCTGGAAACCGACTGGTCCGACATCGCCGAGCAAACCGCCGACGACTTCCTCTTCGAACACGTCACCCTGCTCCGCCGCCACGTCCATCGCCTGCTGCAAGAAGACCCCACCAAACCCCTCGAAGCCTTCTCCTTCCTCACCGACGGCGGCAAAGTCACCCCGCTCCTGCCCCACACCGCCCCCGCCCAGATCGCCCGCCTCCACGAGGTCCATCACCGCGCCCTCGCCACCGCACTCCGCGAATACCGCCTGATCCTCCGCGAGCTCCGCCCCGCCGCCAAAGCCCGCGCGCTGGCCGACGCCGAGGCCGAAGCCTTCGACTTCCCCGACGACCAACTGCTCGACGCCCCGCGACCCAAAGCCCTCCCCGATCCCGCCAAGACCCAACCAACGCTGAACGAACCCGACCATCTCCGACCAACCGGCCCACCAACATTCGAGCCAGCCCAAACCCCCGAACAGCGCGAACGCACCACCCGCTCGATCATCGGCGACTACGAACGCAGCAAGACAACATCAACCAATCCTGACCAACCCCAACCACCCCGACCAGATACGCAACCACTTGAGCCGGCGGCCTCCAAAACTCCCCCGGACACCCCAACCACCGAACCCCCCGAGACACCCGAAACCCACGCCGAACTCGAAGCCCGCATGCACGCCCAGCTCGACATCCTCGAACAAGCCGCCCTCCAACGCTTCCCGGAACTGGCTCAAACCGACTGAGGCGGTCGTCCGCTACAGCGAAGCGACACCTACAGCGCGTCGGAGCCGCTGCCGCGGGCGTCGCGCGCGATCGTGAGACGCAGCAGCTCAGTCGGGCCTTCGGCGATCCGCAGTGAGCGCGCAATCCGCAGCAGACGCTCCAGCGGATGCCCGCGCAGCAGCGCTTGCGCGCCGTGCAGCTGGATCGAGCGGTCCACGACGCGGCCGAGCGTCTCGGTGGCGGTCGACTTGGCGATCGCGACCTCGGTGCTCGCACTCGGCGCACCGAGCTCCAGCGCTTGTGCGGCGCCGTAGAGGGTGGCGCGGGCGACGTACGTCTCGGTCACGTTGTCGGCGAAGATCGCCTGCACCTGCTCGCGCTCCGCCAGCGGCGTGCCGGAGCGGTGCGGGCCCTCGATCCGCTTCAGCGTCGCGCGGTTCGCCCAGCGCGAATAGCCGACCGCCGAGGCCGCGACGCTGAGCCGCATCTGGTCGATGTTCGCCAGCGCCCGCGGCAGGCCGTCGCCGATCCTGCCCAGCAGCCGCGACTCGGGCACCGGCGTCTCGCTGAAGCTGAACGGGCAATGCGTGGCCCCGTCGATCGACGCGCCGACCTCGCCCTGCTCGACACCCCGCGCATCGCGGTCCACGACCAGCAGCGCCGTGCCGCCGGCCTCCGCCTCAGCGTGTGTGTTGGGCGGGACGTTGGCCACCACCACGATCCAGTCGGCGGTGTCGCCGCCCGTCACGAAGGCCTTCCGGCCGGTCACCGCGAAGCCCGGCTCGCCGCCGTCCAGCGTGCACGGGACGGCCTGCGTGCGGTGCGCGCCGGGCGCCTCCGTGAAGCCGAAGGCGGCGCTGCGCTGACCGGCGAGCACCGGCGCGTAGAGCTCCTCGCGTTGCGCGTCGTTGTCGGCGAGCCGCATGATCCCCGCGCCGCGCGCGAGGATCAGCCCGGCGAACGGGTTGCCCGAACAGGCCAGCGCCTCCCGCGCCGCCGTCAGCGTCAGCGCGCCCGCCCCCAGGCCCCCGTCGCCCACCGGAACCGAGAGGCGATAGAAGCCGGCCGCCTCGCTCAGCCGAGCGATCTCCCGACGTAGCTCGCCACGCAGCTCACGCGACGGCGATTCGGGGTCGGCGCCGCGAGTGACCGGGTCGATCTGCTCGGCCACGAAGGCCAGCAGCCGGTCCTGGAGGTCACTGAGTTCGTCGGGCAGCTGAAAATGCACGGTCGCCTCAATCCTCGGCCTGGACCGCCTCGGCGGCATCGCTGAAGGCGCTGGCGCGGCGTTCGCTGGTATGGGTGACGGCCACACCCACGATCGGCGTGCCCGTGGTCCGCAGCACAGCCGCCGCGCTGTCGGTCACCGCTTCGGAGCCGTCGAAGTCATCGCGGGCCGCGAGCACCACCCGATCGCAGTCGGCCACGGCGTCGCGCGCCCGATCATCGTCGCCGAGCTGGCCGGCGACCACGACGATCGCCTCGAAGCGGAGCTGATTCGCGGCGATCAGCGAGCCGAGCTGCTCCGCCCATGAGGGCGGCAAGAGGCCGTGCAGCCAGGGCGGAACCGAGCCGGCCCCGGGGTCCGCGAGCTGGACCGGGGCTGGTGCGAAGCCGTCGAGCCCGGGCAGCGCGATCAGCACCGGGCGCTCCACCCGTGCGTCGAGCCAGAGCGTCGTGACGCCGCGCCCGGCCAGCGCGCGCGCCGCCTGCAGCGCGGGGATGCCGGCCTCGGCGCGCGAATGCAACGAGGCGAACGCGATGACTGGAGCCTCGTGCAGACGCGCAGCGATCGCGTCCGCGAGCTGCGCGGCGGAGGGCGGCGCGGCGCGGCTCTCGCGCTGTCGCTCGGGGATCAACGCGAGCGGCCGCCAGCCGCGACGTCCCAGCAGCGCCAGCGCCGTGGGAGCCACGGCAGGGGCGCGCGCGCTGAGCGCGGCGGCGACGGCGATCCCGGCCACGAGTCCGGCCACCGCGGCGAGCGATGCGTTCCGCGCGGTGTGCGGCGACGTGCGCTGCGCACCGGGCCAGGTCAGGCCGAGCGGCTCGACGACTGCTGCGCCGCGCGTGCGGTTGCGGTGCTGCTCGATTGCGGCCGATGCGAGCGACGTCGCCAGCTCCTCCGCCTCGCGCTCGCTCCGCGCGGTGACGGTGACCGTGACCAATCCCTCGTTGGCGACCACCCTGGTGGCGGCCGCCAGCTGATCCGGCGTCCAGTCCGAGCCGTTGAGGTCGAGCGTCGTCTGCAGCACCTCCGGGTCGCGTAACGCGTCGCTGAGGCCCGCGCTCTGGCTCACATCGGAGCGGACCCAGAGCCGCACATCGACCACCCAGCTGGCGGTCGCGGAGCCCGCGACGGCGAGCGCCACGAGCGCGCCGACCAGGGCAGTGATCAGCGGCAGCCACCAGGGGAATCCACGAAACGCGGTCGGAGTGGTGCGGTCGCGGATCACAAAACTCAGTCTATCGCAGGGCTCGCCCGCGGCCTGGCGTTGGTTACCGTGCGGCGCATGCACCAAACGCGGCCCGCGTCCCGATTCGCAGCCCGGCTCCGCCTGCTCACGGCCTGCCTGGTCGTAGGCGCAGTCGCGGTCGCACTCGCAGGGCCGAGCGCGGCGCGCGCGGATGATCCGATCCACGTTGAAGTCCGCCTCGCCGCCGGTGTGACGCTCAGCGAGCTGGTTGACGCGGGCCTTGATATCGAGCTGGCGCTACCCGATCTGGGGCGCGTGCAAGGCTGGATCGACCCCGCGCGTCTTGCAGAGCTACACCGGCTCGTGGGGATCGGCGGCGTCACGACGCCCAACTACGCGCTCTTCGCCACAGGCTCGGTGCTCTCCGAGGGCGATGAGGCCCTCGGCGCCGCGGCGGCGCGCGAGCGCTTCGGGGTGGATGGCTCGGGAGTCCGAGTGGCGGTGATTTCCGACGGGATCCTCGGGATCGAGCTGTCGCAGGAGCGCGGCGACGCACCCGAGCTGGTGCAGGCCATGGCGTTCGGGGCGGGCCGCCTCGATCGCGGCGCCGAGGGCACGGCGATGATCGAGCTGGTCCACGACCTCGCGCCCGGCGCGTCGCTCTCGTTCGGCGCGGTCACCACCGACGCTGACATGATCGCCGCCGTCCGCTTCTTCGCGCAGCGCGTCGACGTGATCGTCGATGACGTCGGCTTCCTGTTCCCCGACGATCAACAGAGCGAGGTCTCACGCAACACGGCGGCGGCGCTGGCCAATCCCGACTGGCCGCTGCGCGCCTATGTCACGGCCGCCGGCAACTGGGCGCGCACGCACTGGTCCGGCGATTTCACGGCGGGGGCCGACGGCGCGCAGCTTGGACTGCCCGATCCCGGTCCGGTTCACGTCTGGTGGCGCGGCGGAGCGATCAATCATTTCGAACTCGCAGCCGCTGAGCGGGTCGTGATCGCGCTGCACTGGGACGATCCCTGGGGTCTCGCCAGTCACGACTTCGACCTGCACCTGCTCGATCCGAGCGACACGCTGGTGGCATCGAGCCGGCGACGCCAGGCGGTCGACTCGGTCGACCCTCAGGAGGTGCTCGTCTACACGAACGAGGGCCCCGCCGGGAGGTTCGGCGTGGTGGTTCAGAATTGGCGGGGCGCGGCGCCGCCGCTGCGGCTCGAGCTCTTCGTGCTCGGCTCGGGCGACCGCTCGCGCGCGTCGCTCGAGGTCGCCACCGCGGAGAGCAGCTTGCTGGCGCAGGCCGACGCCGGCGGCGGGGTGATCACGGTGGCGGCGATCACTCAGAGCGAGGCGGGCCTCGACCGAGTCGCCGAGTACAGCAGCCAGGGCCCGACCAACAACGGGGTGTCGAAGCCCGACATCGCCGCAGTCGACGGCGTGCGCATCTCCGGCGCAACCGAGTTCGGCAGCCGCTTCTACGGCACCTCCGCCGCCGCCCCGCACGTGGCCGCTGTCGCCGCGCTCGTGCTGGAGGCGCAGCCGATGCTGATGGCGGCGGACGGCGGCACCGCCGCGATCGAGCGTGAGCTGCTGCGCGAGCTGCTGCTCGGCACGGCGATCGATGTCGGACCCGACGGCCTGGACCTGCAGGCCGGGGCCGGCCGGATCGACGCCGAAGCCGCGATCGCGGCGGCGCGCAGCGCGGTCGTGATGGTCACATCAGCGGCCGACCGAGGACCTGGCACGCTGCGAGCGGCAATCGATGCGGTCAACAGCGGCGCGGGCACGGTGATCGCGTTCGCCGCTGATCTCCAACAGCGCGAGGTGATGCTTGAATCGCCGCTGTCGGCGCTGCGGCGTGACGGCGCGGTCCTCGACGGCGCAGGCTGGCGGCTCGATGCGCGCAACGTCGCGGTTGGTCTGGTGCTGAGCGGGCGCGATGTCCTCGTCGCGGGCCTGGAAGTGATCGGCGCCGCCGACGCGGGGATCATCGCCAACGGCGAGCGGTCGCAGCTACGCGGGGTTCGCGTCGCTGCCAACGGCAGGGGCCTCGTGATCCGCGGCGCGAATGTCGACGTTGATGACCTCGTCGCAGTCGCCAACCGCGGCGCCGGGGTGGTGCTGGGCAGCGGCGGCGGCGGGACGATCAAGGCGAGCTCGATCGGCGTGGAACGCGACGGCCGGGCCAACGGCAACGGTGGGCCGGGGGTCGCAGTTGAGTCGCAGTCGTCGGGGCTGACGATCGGCGTCGCCAAGGCCGCTACGCACGCGGCGACGGTCGCAGCGCCGATCGCGCCGCTGGCGCTGCCGGAGCTGGAGCCGCGCTCGGGCGGGCTGCACCGTGTCACCGGCGTGCTGCTCGTCGATGGGCTGCCAGCCCCGGCCGGGAGCGTCGTTGAACTGTGGCTCGACCGTCGCTCGGCGGGGCTCGTGTCGGTGGGCCGCGGCGCCTGGTTCGACGCGACGATCGCCGGACCGGGCACCGCGATCCGCTTCTCGGTCGACGGCGTGCCGCTGGAGCAGCGCGTTGAGTTCAGGCCGGGCAGTGCTTCGCAGCTGTTGCTACGCGCGGAGCGCGCGACTCCGGCGCAAGCATGGGACGAAGCCGCGGGCAACTGGATCGCGAACAACGAGGGTCCGGCGGTCGCGGTCGCAAATGGCTCCGGGGCGGCCACGGTGCGCGGCAATCTGATCTGGTCGAACCTCGGTCGCTGGGTGCAAGTGGAGGACGGATCGAGCCAAGCGCCGCGAATTCGCGAAGTGACGTTCGTGCGCGGCGCCGCGATCGTGCGCGGGCTGGCGCCCGGGGCCGACTCTGTGGACCTGTACGGCGCGACCGGCGAGGCGGCGGCGCGCTATCTGGCGACCGTCGCTGCGAGCGAGGGGCAATTCAGCTTCGAGCGGTTCAGCGTCGGCGAGGTCGACCGGTTCTGGGTGGTCGCGCACGACGCCGATGGCGCCGCAACGGGCGCGAGCGTCGGCTGGGCCGCGGCCCCCATGCCGCGGATCGCCGATCTGACGCCGGACATCGGAGGCTTCGCGGGCGGCGAGACGCTGATCGTCGTCGGCGAGCGCTTCAGGATCGGCAGCGAGCCGCCACGGGTGTTTGTCGGCGGCGCGGAGGCGCTGATCCTGTCGGCGACGGACCGCCGGCTCGAAATCGAGTCGCCTCCCACCGCCTGGCTCGGTGCGACCGATATCGCAGTGCTGCGCTCCGACGGTCGGGCGACCAGCCTGCGCGGCGCGTATCTCTACGACACGTTCCGGCGGGTCACGCTGAAATCGGGCTGGAACTCAGTGACCTGGGAGGGCCGGCCGACGCGGATTACGGCTGCGCTGGCGCCGATCTCGGCGAACGTGCGGCTGGCCTATGTGTGGGACGAGGACGATCAGCGCTGGCGCGGCTTCAGCCCGATCGTGCCGGCGCAGATCAACACGCTGACGCGTCTGGCGACGGCGGATGTCGTCTGGCTGCTGGTCGAGGGCGAGGGCACAGTGACGTGGCCGCAGCCCCTGGGGATGCCGTAGGCGCCCAGGCCTCTTGAGGGGGCGGCCCCTTCAATGTTCGCGCAGATTCGGGAGCCCGTCACGCGGCGCACCCGACCTGTCACTATGCTGGGGCTGCATTGGAAGCATTTCATTGAGGGGGTGGGCGATGGTTTCAATCACGAAGTTTGACGAGCCGAAGGCCGGAGTTGACCTCGGGTCAGCCGAGGTGGTGATCGACGAGACGGCGCTCAGCGACTACTACGAGGGACTCAACCTCGAGCGGTCGGCCGGCGCGCCGGTGCCGACGATGGTCGCGGCGAACGCCGACCTCTCAACCCGGATGCATTTCACCAACGATTTCGGCAACCTCTGGCTGCGCCAGGAGTGGGACTTCCGCGCGCCGCTGGAGGCTGGCAAGCGTTACGTCGCCAGCGGCAAGTCACTCGACATCTACGAGCGTCGCGACCGCACCGTGGTGCTGACCGAGACCGAGCTGCGCGACCCGGACGGCGATCTCGTCGTCGTGCAGCGCCATCACCAGTCGTTCGTCCTCTATCAGAGCGAGGGCGAGGTCACGCTTCGCGATCCCTCGAAGAAGGAGGGCGCGCGCAAGTTCGACGTGCCGGAGGGCGAGGAGTTCGGGCCGCTCGAGCGGGAAATCACGCTCGAGATGTGCGGCAGCTTCTTCCACGGCGATCGCAACTACCACACCGACAAGGAAGCCTCGGCCGAGCTTGGCTTCACCGATGTCGTGGTCGGCGGCAAGATGACGATGTCGCTGCTCGGCGAGCTGCTCGACCAGCGCTTCGGCTCGGCCTGGGCCTCAAGCGGCAAGCTGCTGATCAAGTTCGCCAACATCGTCTGGCCCAGCGAGACGATCCGCGTGCGCGGCGTCCTGCAGGGGGCGAACGAGCAGGACCCTGGTCGCCGCAACCTGTTCTGCTGGGTCGAGAAAGACAACGGCGTGATCGCCGTGGTCGCCGAAGGCAGCGTGCGGCTCTAGGAAACCTCTGAACAAGCCGGATCCCCTCTCCCCCCGCTTCGCGGGGGGAGATGCCGAAGGCAGAGGGGGGCGATGCCAGGGGAACCGCCCACGGCGGTGACGGTGTTCGTCCCCACCGGGATGCGCACGTTGTGCGGCGGCGCGCGGCGTGTGGAGGTCTGCGGCGCCACCGTCCGCGCGGTCGTGGAGGCGCTGGAGCTGGAGTTCCCGGGCTTCTGGGACTCGCTGGTCCAGGACGATCGGTTGCGCCGCGGGCTCTCGGTGGCGGTCAACAGCGAGATGCAGCCGCTCGGCCTGCTCGCGCGCGTCCCCGCCGGCGCCGAGCTGCACATCCTGCCCGCGATGAGCGGTGGGGCGCCGACGAAGCGCTGGCTTACGCCTTCGTGAGTGCCCGTGGCATCGGATTCGGTTCGACGATTGTCGCGATGCTGGTCGCGGCCCTCGCGCTGGCTGGCTGCAGCGCAACCGTCGACCAACGCTGCCCGGACGGGCTTCTGACGCTCAGCGCTCGGGCTTATGGCGCAGCGCGGCGGCCCGCGGATGGCTGCGCGTGCCGAGCGGCGCGCCAGCGCATAGTCTGCCCTTGAACAAATTAAGCTGAGACAATCCACCGACAGTGGAGCATCCGAGAGGCAGAGCAAGATGACGACGCAGACGAAGCCCGCTTACAACGTAGTCGGCACCCGCCCCGTCCGGCCCGACGGGGTTGAGAAGGTCACCGGCCGAGCGCGCTACGGCGCGGACATCTCGCTGCCGGGGATGCTCCACGGCCGGATCAAGCGCAGCCCACACGCGCACGCACGGATCGTCAGCATCGACACCTCGAAGGCTGAGGCGCTGGCCGGCGTCCGCTGCGTCGTGACGCACGACAATCTGCCCGGCGCGACCGATGAGATCGTCGACCTCGGCGAGAGCGTCTCGCCCTACAAGTGGACCCTCGACAACACGTTGGCCTCCGAAAAGGTGCTCTATCAGGGCCATGCGGTGGCCGCGGTCTGCGCCACCGACCCGCACATCGCGGAGGACGCGCTGGACCTGATCGAGGTCGAATACGAGCTGCTGCCGCCGGTGCTCAACGTCCATGACGCGATGGCCGAGGGCGCGCCGCTGCTGCACGAGTCGATGCGCACGGTCGAGATGGTGGCGCGCTTCGTGGCCGGCGATGGTCGCGGCGAGCGCTTCTCGAACATCGCCAGCCAGCTCGAGTTCGAGCTGGGCGACGCGGCGGCGGCGTTCGCCGAAGCCGACGTGATCGTGGAGGGCGAGTTCGAGACGGCCGCCGCGCATCAGGGTTACATCGAGCCGCAGAACGGCACGGCGCAGTGGAACGCCGACGGCACGCTGACGGTCTGGGTCTCGACCCAGGGCCCGTTCGTGGCGCGCGCCACGCTCTCCAAGATGCTCGACATCCCGCTCTCGCAGGTGAAGGTCGTCCCGATGGAGATCGGCGGCGGGTTCGGCGGCAAACTGCCGGCCTACATGGAGCCGATCGCGGCGCTGATGTCGCGGATGACCGGTCGCCCCGTCAAGATGTACATGAACCGCGAAGAGGTGCTGATCGGCACCGGGCCGACCTCCTCGACCTACGTGCGCTGCAAGCTGGGCGCCAAGAGCGACGGCACGCTGGTCGCGGCCGAGGCCACGCTCGCCTACGAGGCCGGCGCGTACCCCGGCTCGCCCGTGGGCGCCGGCGCGACCTGCATGTTCTCCTCCTACGACATTCCCAACCTCTACGTGAACGCGCTCGACGTGGTGACCAACAAGCCGAAGTGCCAGGCCTATCGCGCGCCCGGCTCGCCACAGGGCACCTTCGCCGCCGAGAGTCTGATGGACGATCTGGCCGAGCGGCTCGGTCGCGACCCGATGGACCTGCGCGCCCAGAACGCCGCCAGCGAAGGCACCCGCCGCGCCGACGGCGTGGTCATGCCGCTGATCGGCGCGACCGAGACGATGCAGGCCGCGATCGACAGCCCGCACTACCGATCCGAGCTGCAGGGCACGGACGTTGGGCGCGGGGTTTCGATGGGTTTCTGGACTAATGGCGGCATGGAGTCGGCCGCCTACGCCTCACTCAACTCCGACGGCAGCGTCAATCTCTCCGTCGGGTCCGTCGACATCGGCGGCCAGCGCGCCGGCCTCGCGATGCAGTTCGCAGAGACCATGGGGATCACCTACGAGCAGGTCCGACCGCAGGTCGTCGACACCGACTCGATTGGCTACACGCACGTGACCGGCGGCAGCCGCGTCTCCTACGCCACCGGCATCGCCGTACATGAGGCGGGTCTCGACGTGCGGCGGCAGATGGAGCAGCGCGCGGCGCTGATCTGGGACACCGACGCAGCGAACGTCACGTATGGCGGCGACGGCGTCGTGCGCGGTCCTGATGACCAGCAGCTGACGTTCAACGAGCTGTGCGGGCGGATGCAGGACACCGGCGGGATGATCCAGGGCCAGGCCGATGTGCTGCCCAACCGCCCCGGCCCCGCCTACGGCTGCCACATCGTCGATGTCGCCGTCGACCGCGACACCGGCAAGGTTGATGTGCTGCGCTACACCGCCGTGCAGGATGTCGGCACGGCGATCCACCCGTCATACGTCGAGGGTCAGGTGCAGGGCGGCGTCGCGCAGGGCGCGGGCATGGCGCTGACCGAGGAGTACGTCTACGACGACGACGGCCGGATGATGAACGCGAGTCTGCTCGACTACCGGATGCCGACGGCGCTGGACCTGCCGGAGATCGAGACGATTCTGGTCGAGGTGCCGAACCCCAGCCACCCGTATGGGGTGCGCGGCGTGGGCGAGGTGCCGATCGTGCCGCCGCTGGCCGCGATCACGAACGCGATCTACAACGCCACCGGCATCCGCATGAATCGCCTGCCCGCCAGCCCGACGCGTCTGCTCGACGCGATCCTCGATGAGCAGGAGTAACCGGACGGACGTCCGTGTCGGGGCGCCGCTCGCGGGCGCCCTCCGTCGCTGCGACTGACGCGTTCGTAGCGGTCAACGGGGAGGGCAACCACAAGGGTTGCCCCTACAGGGAGGATCAGGCCCGGTGGGGCGGGGCGCTTGGGCGGGATATGGGCGCCGCCCTGCATTTGCGTGCGGCCAGGTCCGTGTTGGGGGCAACCCTTGTGGTTGCCCTTCCCCCTCCGGCGCTGCACACAGGGCAACCACAAGGGTTGCCCCTACGGGGACGGGGATAGCGGGTTTTCGGGGTCTGTCGACCACTGCGACGGGTTGTGTGCGATATACTCGCGAATGCGCTCCAGCGATTCCTCGTTGCGCACCACATGCTCGTAATAGTTACGTTGCCACAACCGACCATCGAATGCGGGCCAGCCCGCTCCCTCACGCCCCGCACATATTGGACTGTCGTCAATGACTTGAAGCCCCCGACGACATCGCCCAGTCGTGGTCGCAGCGTATCGGCGCCTGTAGGGGCAACCCTTGTGGTTGCCCTGCCCGTCGCCTGAATCAACACGATGCCGTGCACGTGATTAGGCATCACCACGAATGCGTCGATCTCGATCGTCGGAACACGCTGCGGCAGCGCCGCCCACGCCTCCGACACCATCGCTCCCGCTGCGTTGAGACACATCTCGTCGCCGACAATCTCGCCGAACAGTGGCACGCGTCTGTGCACCACTGCCGTGATGAAATACACGCCCGCCTGCGTGTAGTCGTACCCCCGCAGTCGAATCGATCTCCGGCGCTCAATGGCGGGGTCCTGACCGCGCCTCACGCCCCGTATTCGTGGGCCAGGCTGTCCAGGAGGTCGATGACGAGACTTGGGTTGCTGAAGAAGGGCGAATGGTCGGTCGGCCACTCCGCGACGCGGTCGGCGTTTCTGGCCAGGCTGCGCTGGCCGGGGGCCAGCAGCGCCTGATCTTCGGTGCAGACCACGTAGGTGGTGGTGATTTGGCGCCAGGCGGTGTCGCGCGGGGCGTCGAACGGAATGGGCGCCTCGTCGCGCACCAGCTCGCTCATCGCGCGCTCGACATCCTCGTCCGAGCACTGCCCGTAGAAGGTGTCGCGGATGAGGTCTTGCTGGACTGTCGTCGAGCCATCTTCGCCGACCTGAATCGCATTTACCAGCGCCGGGTTGGGGAGATCCGCCGGCATCGCCAGGTCGGTGTCGGGCATGATCGCGGTCAGATACACGAGGTGCTTGACGTTGCTGTTGCCGAGCGGCGCGGTGGTGATGGCGACGCCGCCGAAGGAGTGGCCGAGCAGCACGACGGGGCCTTCGACCTCGGCAAGCGCTGCGCGCACGATCTGTTCGTTCTCGTCGGAGTTGGTCACGCCGCGCAGCTCGCCGCTGGGCTCGTGGAGCCGACGGCGTTCGACGTTGACGACCGTCACGCCGCGCTCCTCGAGGCCGTCCACCACCGAGTCGAAGCACCAGGGGCCGTGCCAGGCGCCGTGGACGAGGACGACGGTTGCGGGAGCTGCAGCGGTGGTCACGATGGTTCCTCCTTGGAGCTAGTGCGGCCTTATGTGGGGAAGCGGTCGGTAGTGTGCGGCTCGAACTGGACGCCGAAGCTGTTCAACGCCATCGAGACGATGTGGTACGCGCCGACGGTGAAGACGGCGTCCATCAGCTGCTGCACGGAGTAGCGCTCGGCGAGCGCGTCCCAGGTGGCGTCGCTGATGAAGGCGTCGTCGTGCAGCTCATCGGCGGCGCGCAGCAGGCTGGCCTCGAACGGGTCCCAACCATCCGCGTCGGGACCTGCCACGACGCGGGCGATTTCCTCGTCGTTGAGGCCGACGGAGCGTCCGTAGCGGGCGTGCTGGGCGAACTCGTACTCCGACTGGCAGTTCCAGCCGGTGCGCAGGATCAGCAGCTCGCGCTCGCGCGGGGGCAGCGACGTCTCGCGCATGATGTGGGACGAGAACGCCTGTCGCGCGCGGGCGAGGTCGGGATACTGCGCGGTGGTGCGCTGGACGTTGAGCGGAGGACGTCCTGCCACCGAGGCGGCGGCGAGGATTTCGCGCTGCTCGTCGGTCGCTTCGTCGTCCTGAACGGGCTGGATACGTGGCTCGGAGAGTCGCATGGTTCGCCTGCCGCGGGCAGGATAGTGCGGTGGTCGGAGCGGCCGGATTTGAACCGGCGGCCTCTTGACCCCCAGTCAAGTGCGCTACCAAGCTGCGCCACGCTCCGACACGTCTGAGGGCGTTGGGCAGCGTATCACTGGCGGGGTTTGGCCTCCGACGGGCGCTCAGGGATTCCGTCGGCCACTCAATGTGGCCGAGGGGGCCGGCGCATCATCAGGGCGGGGCGGCGGGAGCGGCAGACCAACTCGCCGCGCTGGTTGTGGGCGCGGTGCTCGAAGGTCACGATCCCGCGGTCGGGCCGCGACTTGCTGGCGCGCGCGGCGACCACCTCTGTCTCGACGGTCAGCGTGTCGCCGATGAAGACGGGGGCGGGGAAGCTGGTTTCTTCGAAGCCAAGATTGCCGATCGTGGTGCCCAGCGTGGTGTCGGTGACCGAGAGACCGACGACAAGCGCCAGCGTGTAGAGGCTGTTGACGAGGATCTGGCCGTACTGCTGGCGCGCGGCGAACTCGGCGTCGAGATGCAGCGGCTGGGTGTTGTGAGTCAGCGTCGTGAAGAGCAGGTTGTCGGTCTCGGTGACGGTTCGCGACGGCTGGTGCACGAACGTCGTGCCGACCTCAAGCTCTTCGAAGTACTTGCCGGCCATCGGCTAGTCTCCCGCCCCTCCCGCCTCAGTCGCTCGGTCGCGCGGTTATTCGAAGCGCCCCATGTCGTCGGCGGCGTAGCGGGCCACCGCGTTGTCGGCGGCGGCGGTCGCGGCGAGACGATCGAGCAGGTCGCCGAGCTGGCCGGCCGGGATCGCGCAGGTCATTTCGGCGTTGGGCATACCGGTGCGCACGCGGCTGAGCTGGCAGCCGACCGACGCGGCCATTTCGCCCTGCTGCTTGGCGATCGCGATGATGTGGCACTGCGGCTTGCCCTCGATCCGCAGGCCGGGGAAGGCATCGTACAGGACCATCAGCTGGCGGCCGGTGATGCGCAGCAGGACGACGTCAGGCTCGCTCGGCGTCTCGGAGAGCGGGCCGTAGACGACCGACTCGGGCGTCTCGCTGACCACGGGGATCTGCATGGCGGTCTCGGCGTCGACCCAGCCCGATTCGAGCAGCGCGCTGACGTCGCCGTTCTCAAGTACGTCGCCGAGCCCGAGGAAGCCGTGGGTGACGCTGCCGACGCTGCAGTTCGCGTGGTCGGCGGCGACGGTGGAGAAGGTGCGGTCGGCGGACTTGACCCAGAAGACGCAGCCAGCCGGGACGCGTCCCGTGCGGCCGTCGGCGGCGGGCTCGGGCATCGGATCGTCGAAGGCGGGGACGCCGTCGGGCGTGCTGCTGTGGAAGGTGATGGCGAGCGGCGCGTTGGCCAGGCCGAGAGCGCGCTCGAGCTGCCCGGCCAGATCGGTCCAGTCAGTCGTGGTGGTCATTCGCTGGGGTTGCTCCCGTGGCGGAGGCCCCATCCGCGACCAGTTCGCGAAATCGAAACGCCTCGCGCAGTACGGGAGGGATGCTACGCCAGCGCTGGGTGACCATCAACGCCGTAAGCGCGAGGTAGACGAGGCCGAAGATGATCCGCGGGAGGTTGTTGTCTTGCAAGAAGAACTGAGTGAGCAGTTGAGCGAGGAAGAGGCCGAGGAGGACGAAGCCGGCGCGCGCAGTGAGGCGCCGATCGATGATCAGCATGACGCCGAAGGCCGACTGCGCGGCGGTGATGAAGACCTCCGCCTTCTGGAGGTCGCTGGAGATCAGCCCCTCGATTGAGCCACCGGCGGCCATGAAGGCGACCGGAATCGAGCCGATCAACAGCGTCCACTGGTTGACCTTGCTGGAGACCAGCATGTTGATCCCGAGGCCGGCAGAGCCGCGCCAGACGAGGTAGAGGGCCGCGAAGAACTCCGGTGACTCCGAGGCCAGCGGGGCGATCCACTGGATCACGAAGAACTCGCCGATCCCGAGATCGCGGCCGATCGCTTCGAGTCCATGCACGAACGGCTCGGCCGACACGACGATCACGGCGGCGGAATAGGCGATCACGAACGTGACGGCGGCGCGTCGCCAGGCGGTGGGGAGGCCCCCAATCGCTGAGGCGGGGCCTTCCAGCTCCGGCTCTTCGACGGGTGAGCGAGTCAGGCGAAGCACGTACCAGAAGAAGAGCAGGCCGAGCACGATCGTGTCTTCGATCGCGATCCGGCCCTTGGCGACGATCACGAACGAGTAGAGCGTGGCGATGGCGAGGATGCCGATGTCGAGGCCGATCCCGCCGGGCAGCGCGAGCACGGGCTCGGTGGGGTCGACGGGGCGGCGTCGCACGCTGCGCCAGACGTTGCGCGCGGCGGAGGCGGCGAGCTGTCGCGGACCCGCCCGCTTCCAGGCGAAGAGGAAGATCACGGTGGCCCAGCCGACGCCGAGCAGCAGGCGATTGGCGCCGGTCATGTTGGCGAGCGCCAGCTCGTCCTTGCCGGGAATGCCCTTGCCGGCCTCCCAGGCAAGCAGCAGATCGATCGCGTATTCAGGCAGCACGGCGATGAAGGCGACGACGGCGACAGCGAGCGCGGCCGGGATATCGTGCTGCGCGGCCTCCGCGCCGGTCGAGATCAGGAAGGCTGCGGAGAGGATGCCGAGGCCGAAGATGGCGACCTCGAGCTCGGTCGGGATGTGGACGCCGCCAAGCCGGCCGATCAGCGCGGGCAGGCCGAGCGCGACGGCCGCGAGGATCAGCGTCCAGGCTGAGCGGAATTTCATCCGTCTCAGCCTACGCAGGCGTCGGGTAATGGTCGCGGGGGCGATGTCGGGAGGGAAGCTCGGCGTGGCCGGCGTGAACGTGCAGGCGCCGGCTGGTCGGCAGGCTTGAAAAACGGGTCGTAGTGGATCGCAGCTCGGCGCTCTGATCAAGGGGCACAGCCCGCGATCCTGTAAAAACTTTGACATCGCGCTCGCGAGCGCGTAATTTTCTACGAACCGATGGAACTTTCGCTTGGCCAAAAGGAGCCCCACGATGGCTGCGTATGACTTGCTGATCAAGAACGGGACGATTGTCGATGGAACGCGGGTCCCAAAATATCGGGCGGACCTGGCAATCAAAGACGGGAAGGTGCTCCAGATTGATGGACGCCTGGAGGAATCGGACGCGGAACGGGTGCTGGATGCGACGGGGCTGATCGTCGCGCCCGGATTCGTTGACCTGCACACGCACTACGACGCGCAGATCCAATGGGACCCCTGGTGCACGATCTCGGGCTGGCACGGGGTGACTTCGGTCGTGCTGGGCAACTGCGGCTTCGGCTTCGCGCCGGTGCGCGCCGACGAACGCGACCGGGCGATGCTGACGATGTCGCGGACCGAGGCGATTCCGTTCGAATCGATGCAGCTGGGCATGCTCTGGGACTGGATCACCTTCCCCGAGTACCTCGACACGCTCGACCGCATCCCCAAGGGCGTGAACTGCCTGAGCTACGTGCCGATTGCGCCGCTGATGATCTGGGCGATGGGCCTGGAGGCGGCGAAGAGTCGGCCGGCGACGCCGGCCGAGCGTGCGGAGATGAAGCGGCTGCTCAACGAGGCGATGGAGGCGGGCGCCTGCGGGTTCTCGTTGCAGCGCCTCGGTCCGAACTCCGCGCAGGCCGACTTTGACGGCACGCCGATGGTGACGGACACCATGGCGGAAGAGGACATCTACGCCTTGGGTGAGGTGCTGCGCGAGCGCGGCGAGGGCTTCATCCAGATCAACAACAGCTTCACCGGTAAGCAGGATGTTGACCTGGCGGTGCAGGAGCGGCTGGCGGAGATCAGCGGCCGCCCGATCATCCACAACCTGGTCGGCGTGAGCAGCGAGCACCCGGAGTTCCATCGCAAGCGGCTCGCCTGGCTGGACCGCTGCAACGACGAGGGGCTGCGGATCTACGGTCAGGGCGTCACGATTCGCCCCGGCTTCGCGTTCACCATGGAGCACTGGAACCTCTACGACTCCAGCCCGGCATGGAACTACGCGACGACGGGGACCTACGAAGAGAAGCTGCTGAAGCTCGCGGATCTCAAGGTGCGCGAGGGGATCAAGGCGGAAACAGCCGCCGCGATCGAGGAGTCTCGACGGGTCAACGCCGTCGGCGGACCGATCGAAGACCTCGTGGTGCAGTCCGTCGACCAGTGCGAGAACGCTGAAGAGCTCGAGCACTACGTCGGCTGGGCGGTCGGCGCCCTCGCGGAACGCGAAGGCAAGGACGCGATCGACATGATGCTCGACCTCTCACTCGAGGGCGGGTTGCGCGTCGAGTTCGTCGGCCAGAGCCGCGGCCACAACGCGGAATACATGGCCGAGATGATCACCTCGCCGTACACGGTGCCCGGCGTGTCGGATGGCGGCGCGCACACCAAGTTCTTCACCGGTGGCTCGTACACCACCGACTTCCTCGCCTGGCTGGTGCGGGACGAGGCTGTGTTGAGCCTCGAGGAGGCGCACTACCGCCTGAGCTATCTGCCGGCCGCGGCGGCCGGGTTCAAGGACCGCGGCTTCATCCGCGAGGGCTCGCCCGCCGACATCGTGGTCTACGACCTCGCTGCGTTGAAGATTCAGCCGGAGGACCTCGAGGTCGGCAAGGTCGTCTACGACTTCCCCGGCGGCGAGTGGCGCCGGGTGCAGTGGGCCGAGGGCTACCGCTGGACGATCGTGAACGGCGAGATCACCTTCGAGGATGGTGAGTGCACCGGCGCGACGCCCGGGCAGCTGCTCCGCGGCGGGAGGGGCTAACCACCACCACACAGACCATCATTGTTGGCGCAGGGCCGGCTGAACAGCGCCGGGGTTCGCGGTACCCGGCGCCGTGTCCGGCCTGCGGTTGCACTCATACCGCCCGAAGCCCCGTGTGGGGCACAGCAGGGATGGATCGATGAGCGAGAACAACTACTGGCAGCGACTTCGATCGGCACGAACTTCGCGTCGTGCGCTGCTTCGGGCCTCGGCGCGGGCGGGCGTCGGCGCCGCCGGCCTGGCGCTCGTCGGCTGCGGAGACGACGATGACGACGGCGCGCCGGCCACCGTGGCCGAGACGCCAGCTCAGCAGCAAAGCGCAGATCAGGCGGCCGCGCAGGCCACGACGCAGGAACAGGCCCAGCCCGCCCAGCAGGCGGCGCAGCAAGGCGCCGCCGCACAGCAAGCCGGCGACGACGACCAGCAGGCCGTGCAGCAGGTCGCCCAGCAAGAGGCCGCGTTGCCGGGCGTCTACGGCGGCGTCCTGCAGATGCAGGACATCGCCACGACGGACGTGTATGACCCGGCGATCACGATCGCCGCGCAGGACATGTTCAAGGGCTTCGTCTGCTACGACTACATGACGCACCTCTCGACCTACGACCTGACGGTGGCCAGCGGGATGTCCGAGTTGCCGGAGGTCATCGACGATCTGACCTACGTCTACAACATCAAACCGGGTATTCGCTGGCAGAATCTCGCGCCGGTCCACGGTCGCGACTTCACAGCGGAGGACGCAGCGTTCGGCTGGTCGCGCTTCGGGCAGGACAACCCGGAGTTCACCTGGGGCAGCAAGGTGCGGGCGGTCGACAGTTGGGATGCGGTGGATACGCAGACGCTTCGGGTCGTGACCAAGGAGCCGTTTGCCCCACTGATTTCGCTGCTCTCGTCGGACATCATGGTGATGGTCTCGAAGGAAGCGGCGGACCTGCACGGCGCGGACGGCATGAAGCTGTTCGAGAACATCGTCGGCACCGGGCCATTCATGGTTCAGGACTTCGAACTCGGCGTTCGGTCGAGCGTGGTACGGAACCCCGACTACTGGCAGAAGGGCAAGCCGTATCTCGACGGATTTGAGTCGGTCACGGTGACGGACGCGGCGGCCCGCGAGGCGAACATTCTCTCGCAACAGGTCGACATCAACTCCGGATGGGGGTCCGACGGCTCGATCCAGAACAACGAACGGTTCGCCGAGCAGATCGAGGGACTGGGGATCGCGGAGAAGCCGTTGGCCGCGTTCTGGCACATCACGTTCAACGTCACGGGGCGGGTGCCGGCGTTCACGGATCCGCGTGTGCGCCGCGCCTTCCAGCTGGCGGCGGACCGATCGGCGAACATCGCGGCGTACCAGGGCAACCACTGGACCATGGGCCCAGTTCCGCGCTACGTGGGACCGCTGGCGTGGAGCCCCGAAGAGCTCAGCCAGCTGCCCGGATACCAGTCGCCAAAGGACGCCGACATCGCGGAGGCGCGGCGGCTGATCGATGCGGCGGGCTACGGCGACGGCGGGGATGAGCTCAAGTTCGTGTTCCGCGGCCGCGGGTTTACGCACGAGGTGCTACAGCAAAACTGGCAGAATCTCGGGAACATCGAGATCGAACTGCTCGCGTACGACCGGGCGACCCTGCTGCCGCTGCGCTACAACGCGGACTTCGACATGATCGGCGGCTCGATCTCGGCGGGCAGCGAGGCGGACGACTTCCTCTTCGGCTGGACGCACTCCACGGGCGCCACCAACTACGGGCGGTTCGACGACCCCGAGGTGGACGCGCTGTCCGAGAAGCAGCGCACGCTCTTCGATTTCGACGCGCGCAAAGCGGTCACCGATGAGCTGCAGACGATGCTGCTGGAGAAGTCCCCGCATATCTACATGCACTCCTGGGTGTTCTTCCAGTACTGGCAGCCGTGGGTGAAGAACTGGCACATCACGACCGGCTCGCAGGTCTGGGTCGTTGGCGACACCTGGCTCGATGGCAAGCCGGCCTAGCCGCGTCACGGCCGTCAGCGGTAGGGAGTAGCTCCGAGCACCAGGAGGAGTCCGGATGAGGTCGTACGTCGCCCGCCGACTCCTCTTGGTGCCTGTCACCGTCGTTCTGCTTTCGATCTTCGTGTTCGCGATGCTTCGCGCCGTGCCTGGGAGCGCCATCGACACGAAGCTGGAGAACAATTACACCCCCGAGCAGGCTGAGGAACTGCGCGCCCTATACGGGTTCGACCAGCCGATCTACGAGCAATTCGGGCGCTGGGTGTGGCGGATCGCTCAGGGCGACATGGGTAAGTCGATCATCACGGCGCGCTCGATCGCCGAGGAGTTCACGCGGCGACTGCCGGTCAGCGCTGAGCTGCTGCTTCTGACGATGATGATTCAGGTGCCGCTCGGGGTCGGTCTGGGGGTGATCTCGGCCACTCGCCAGGACAAACTGGAGGACTACGGCCTGCGCTTCGGCGCGATCCTGCTGTTGGCGATCCCGAACTTCTGGCTGGCGACGATGACGGTGATCATACCGCTGCTGTTGTTCAGCGTCGCGCTGCCCGTCGGCTACTCGCAACTCTGGAACGATCCGCTGCGGAATCTGACCCAGATGATCGTGCCTGCGGCGGTCAGCGGCGGCGCCGGCTCGGCGATTTTGATGCGTGTCACGCGCTCCTATCTGTTGGAAGTGCTGCGCCAGGATTACGTCCGCACGGCTCGCGCGAAGGGCCTGGAAGAACGCGCCGTGGTGATCCGGCACGCGTTGCGGAACGCGTTCATTCCGGTGGTCACAATCATCGGATTGAGCTTCGCGTCGGGCTTTGGGGGTTCGGTGATCGTCGAACAGATTTACTCCCTGCCGGGGCTCGGGCAATACATCATCAACGCGCTGCTGTTGCGTGACTATCCGGTGATCCAGCTGTTCGTGATCTTCTTCGGCGCGCTCTTCGTGCTGGTCAATCTGACCGTGGATATGAGCTATGCCTGGCTCGATCCGCGCGTGCGGGTCTCGTGATGTCGCTCATGACCTCGGGAGGGGAATGATCGATGGCAACCGATCCGATCCTGCACGATCGAATGCCGCGGTCGAACGCAGCGCTGCGGGTCGGGCTGCAGCTGGCGGGCGTGATCTGGCGCTTCATGCGGCGCAAGCCGCTCGGGGCGTTCGGGGCGTTCCTCGTGCTCCTCGTGCTGTTTCTGGCGATCTTCGGCGAGCTGATCGTGGCCGATCCGACGCGGACAACGACCGAGTATCAGCAGGCGCCCAGCATCAACCACTTCTTCGGGACCGACACGTTGGGTCGGGACTACTTCGCAAGAATCGTGGTCGGCGCTCGCACATCGGTGATTCTGTCGCTGAGCGCGATGGCGATCGGCACGGGCCTGGCGTTGATGATGGGGATGGTTTCGGCCTACGCGGGCGGCATGGTCGACCTGCTCGGGCAACGCCTGGTCGACATGCTGCTGGCCTTCCCGGGATTGATTCTGCTGCTGTTCCTGGCGGCCATTTTCGGTCCCAGCAAGTTGGCCGTCGCGATCGCGCTGGGATTGCTGTTCTCGCCGGGACTGGCGCGGGTGATCCGCGCCACAACGCTGGCGACGATCTCGGAGTCGTACGTCGAGGCCGCACGGGTCCTGGGCGTGACGCCGTTCCGGATCCTCTGGCGGCACGTGCTCCCGAACATCGCGCCGCCGCTGCTGATCTTCATCACGGCCGGGCTTGGGGGCGTAATCCTCGCAGAGGGCGCGCTCTCGTTCCTCGGCCTGGGGGTGGCGCCGCCGACGCCGTCGTGGGGCAGGCAGCTCAACGAGGGCCGCTCGATCTGGCGGATCTGGTGGCTCAGCGTGTTCCCGGGCCTCGCGATCACGATCACGGTGCTGGGCTTCAACCTGCTCGGCGACGCGCTGCGCGATGCCTGGGATCCGCGACTGCGCGGAGCGGTCTGAGGCAAGTTGCGGCGTGCAATTCCAATCGCGTGAGGCTGCGATGGTCCACGTGATATCTGCATGAGAGGCAGAGCTTATGTCCGTTCAGTTCACACTGCTGTTCAACGTGAAGGCCGACCGCTGTAGCGACTTCGAGGAGTTTCTGACCCACATGGTTGAGGTCGTCAAGACCAACGACGCCGGTTGCGAGCAGTACGAGCTGTATCGCAGCCTGGCCACGCCGGGCCACTATGCGTTCTTCGAGTCGTGGGCGACGCAGGCCGATGTCGCGGCGCACGCGGCGAAGCCGCACTTCAAGGAATTCCAGAAGATGGGCGAGATGCTCGAGCAGCCGCCGACGATGCATCGGCATGCCGAGCCGCCGGCGGCGACCGAAGGCTGACGTCGAAAAGCTCTGAACAGGCCAACGCGTCCGTTCTTGCTCTCCCCCCGCAGAGCGGGGGGAGAGCGGATCTAGCTTGTTCAGAGCGTTCCCAAGCGTCAGGCGTTGGCCACTGCGTTGAGGGCGTCGGTGAGGTCGTCGTGCCAGTTGGGGTCGCGGAGGGTTCGGTGGAGGGGTTGGGTGGTGGGCGGGCGGTAGCGGAGCAGACGGCGGCCGATGTTGATCGTGGGCGCGACGGGCAGGCGGCGGTGGGCCTCGCTGAAGCTGATGCCGTCGACCAGGCGCACGACGACGCTGTCGTCCTCGTGCTGGACGGAGGCGGCGCCGATGCGGGCGGCGAGGCAGCGCAGGCGCAGGCTGTCGAGCAAGTGCACGGCGTCGGCCGGTAGCGGGCCGAAGCGGTCGCGCAGCTCGTCGGCGATCTCCTCGACCTGCTCGACCGTCTCGACCTCGGAGAGGCGCTGGTAGAACCCGACGCGGATCGCGAGGTCGTCGATGTAGCCGGTCGGGATCAGCCGCGGGATCGGGAGGTCGACGCTGACGATCGGGCCGCGCCGCGGGGGCGCGGGACGCTTGCCGCCGCGCTCGGCCCTGACCTGCTCGACGGCGATGGCGAGCAGCTGGGTGAAGAGGGTGAAGCCAACGGCGCCGATGTGGCCGCTCTGCTCAGCGCCGAGCAGATTGCCGGCCCCGCGGATTTCGAGGTCGCGCATCGCGACCTGGAAGCCGGCTCCAAGATCGGTAGCGTCGAGGATCGTGGCGAGGCGCTTCTGGGCGACCTCGGAGAGGCTGCGCCAGGGCTCGTAGAACAGGTAGGCGAAGGCGCGCACGGAGGCCCGGCCGACTCGCCCGCGCAGCTGGTAGAGCTGCGCCAGACCGAGCCGATCGGCGTGGTTGATCACGATCGTGTTGACCCGCGGGATGTCGAGCCCGGATTCGATGATCGTGCTGCAGACGAGCACATCGGCCTCGTAGGCGACGAACTTGCGCATGGTTTCGGAGAGCACGGCGCTGGGCATCTGCCCGTGGGCGAAGAGCAGGCGAGCCTCGGGCACGAGGCGGCGCAGCTCCGCGGTCTGCTGCTCGATCGTGCGCACCTCGTTATGCAGGAAGTAGACCTGACCCTCGCGTTCGAGCTCGCGCAGGATCGCTTCGCGGATCACGCTCGAATCGCGCTCGAGCAGGTGCGTGGTGATCGGCAGGCGCTCCTCGGGCGGCGTGGTGATCGTCGACATGTCGCGGATGCCGGTCAAGGCCTGGTGCAGGCTGCGCGGGATCGGGGTGGCGGAGAGCGTGAGCAGATCGACCTCGCGGCGCACCGACTTGAGACGCTCTTTGTGCTCGACACCGAAGCGCTGTTCCTCATCGATCACCACGAGGCCGAGGTTGTGGAAGCCGATGTCGTCCTGGAGCATGCGATGGGTGCCGATCACGATGTCGAGGCCGCCGGACTTGAGCCGGTCGACGACGACGCGTTGCTCGGCGCCGGTGCGCAGGCGCGAGAGCATCTCGACGGTCACGGGCATCGCGGCGAGGCGCTCGGCGAAGGTGTTGGCGTGTTGCTGCGCGAGCACGGTCGTGGGCGCGAGGATCGCGACCTGATAGCCGTTGGTGACCGCCTTGAAGGCGGCGCGGACGGCCACTTCGGTCTTGCCGTAGCCGACATCGCCGATCACGATCCGGTCCATCGGGCTGGCAGCCTCCTGATCGCGTCGGACCTCCTCGATCGCGCGATGCTGCTCGGGGGTCTCCACGTAGGGGAAGCTGGCTTCGAGCTCGATCTGCCACGGGGTGTCGGCGCCCATCGCGATGCCGGGCAGCGCGTCGCGGCGGGCGTGGACATCGAGCAGCTGCTCGGCGATGTCACGGACCGCGCCCTCGACGCGGCGCTTGGCGCGGCGCCACTGCTGCGCGCCGAGGCGGGTCAGCGCGGGGCGCTGGTCGGATGCGCCGACATAGGGGTGGACACGGTGCAGCTGGTCGGTGGGGACCAGCAGGCGGTCGTTGTGGGCGTAGCGGAGGTCGAGATACTCACGCTCGCGGTCGCCGATGCGCTCCTGGACAAGGCCCTGGAAGCGGGCGATGCCGTGCTCGACGTGGACCACATAGTCGCCCGGCTTGATCTGGTCGAGCAGGTGCTCGTCGGGCTCCTCGGTGGGCGCGTGGCGCGGCGGCCGGCGGGTGCGCTGCTTGGCGAACCCGAAGATCTCGGTGTCTGAGATCACGCTCAGCAGCGGCACGTCGGTCTGCGCGTCGCGCAGCTGCCAACCCTCGGGCAGCGAGGCGCGGGCGAGGGTGATCACACGCTCGTCACCGACGAGCTTGCTGCGCTCTTCGAGCGACGCGATCGGCAGGCCGTGGTCGCTGATCAGCTCGCTGAGCCGCGCAGCCTGGAGGCTGACGATCACGCGCTCGCCGCGGCGGGGGATCTGGATGTTTTCGATCAGCTGCCCGAGCTTGCCGGCGAGCCGGTCGACGGCACGGAAGGGCAGCCGGGTGTGATGCGGCGGGCCGGCGATGCGCGAGAGCTCGACGCGCCGATCGATTCGATCGAGGGCGCACTCGAGCGCCTCGGCGTCCTGCCAGGGCGCTGGCAGGCCGCGAGGGATGCGCCCGGCGTGTTCGAGCTCGATACGGGCGTGGTGGGCCCGCTCGTCGCGATGCCGGCTGCGTTCGACGATGTCGTTGCGCTCGTCCAGGATCAGCAGCGCGCGGCGGGAGACGTGGGACCAGAAGTCGCCGCAGGCGATGAACGGCGTCCAGAAGTCGCCGCGCTCAGGATGGCGCCCGTCGGCGAGCTCGCGCAGCGCCTCGGCGAGCGACGTGGCTTCGGAGCCGTCTTCGTTGCAGCGAATCTCGTCGAGCAGCTCGCCGGCGCGGGCGCGCGATTCGGCGCTGGTCTCGCGAGCGAAGCCGAGCTGGAGGCGATCGAGCGCCTCCAGCGAACGCTGGGTGGCCGGATCGAAGCGGCGCAAGCTCTCGACGTCGTTGCCGAAGAGCTCAATGCGCACGGGCGCGTCGTCGCCGGGCGGCCAGAGATCGATGATGCCGCCGCGGACGGCGTAGTTGGAGGGTTGCATGACGAGCGTCGCGCGCTCGTAGCCCGACGATTCGAGCGCCGCGATCACGCCGTCGCGGCTGATCCGTTCGCCGCGCTCCACGCTCACGCCGCTGACCCCGGCGGGCAGCGTGGCCTGGGTGACGGCATCGGCGTCGGTGATCACGATCGGATCGCGTCGCGCGAGGGCGTCGAGCGCGGCGAGGCGCGCCTCGATCACGTCGGGATCGGGCGACTGGCGCTCATAGGGGGCGGTCTCGCGCGCGGGCAGCGGGATCACGCGGCCGGCCTGGAGATAGGGCAACCAGGTCGGCAGCGTTTCAAGCAGCTCGGCGGCATGGCGCGGCGAGGCGGTGACGACGACCACGGGGCCGGCGTGTTTGGCAGCGAGCGCCGCCACCACGGCGGGCTTGGCGGCGTCGGGCACGCCGAGTGTCTCGGGCTGGCCGAGCCGGGGGATTTGGCTGGCGACCGCCGACAAGAGCGGCGCGAGGAGCGAATCGTTCGTCATCGACGCTCGGGCTGGGCCCCGCGAACCCGGGGCTTCAATCGAGTCTACGCGGGACGATGCCCGGTCGCGATGTAGCCTCGCTGCATGATTGACACTGACGAACTGTTGGACGCGGCGCGCGCGGGGCTGGCCACGGGCGCAGTCGAAGCAGACGGCGACGCTGTGGCGCGTGTTTCGCTGTGGCGTTCGGGTTCCCGGCTGGCGCTCGCGGAAGCGAGCGGGCCCGATCCGCCGGCGGCGGCGCGCGCCGCGGCGGCGCGACTGATGGAAACGGACGCCAGCGACGCATCGGTGCTTGTCGAGGCTGTCGCCGAACGCGGGCCGATCGAGGTTGAGGGGCTGAGCGGGCTGATCGGATCGACATTGGGCAGCCCCGACGGGCTGCTGCTGCGCGACGGGGATCACGCCGCGCGAGGTTGGCCGTTCGATGCGTTGCGCGCCGACGGTCGGCACGCGGCATGGGCGAAACAGCTGAATCGGCAGGCGCGACCGCCGGGGGCGCGGTTGGCCTCGTCGACCGCCATCGAGCGGTTTGGCACGATCGAGGCGATGGGACCGGTCGCGGTGCCCGACGAGGATGAGGTCGTTGCGCCGCGACTGGCGGGATTTCGCGTGGTGGATCCGAATGAGGTGCTGGCGGACCGGATGATCGGGGCGGCGTTTCAGTCGGCGGCATGGCTGTTGCGGCACCAGCGGCAGGACGGATTCTTCGCGTATGAGTTCCTGCCGGCGACCCAGTCGTGGTCGAACGCGGACTCGATCGTGCGGCAGGCGGGCTGCGCCTGGGCGGTGGCGCTGGTCGGGCGGCTGGGACGCGAGCCGAACATCTCGCGGGCCGCGGCGGGAGCTGTCGAAGCGCTGCTGCGCACGACGCTGAAGCGCGATGGGCCGGGCCGGCTGTACTACCTCGCGGCGCAGGGCGAGCCACCGCGGCTGGGCGCGATCCCGCTGCTGCTGCTGGCGATCGCCGAGCTCGCGCAGGCGGCGACGGTCTCGCGCGAGGTCGTTGAGCAGCTTGCGGCGACGCTGCTGGGGATTCAGGAGCCGTCGGGCCGGCTGGGGGTGACGGCGCGCGGGCTCGAGCTGGAGGGCTCGGAAACGTACTACGCGGGCCAGGTGGTACTGGCGCTGGCGCGTCTGCACGGGCTGCGCAAGCGCGACCGCTATGCGCGCGCGATTCGGCGGGCGCTCGCTCACTACCACGAGCGTTGGGCCGACGCGGACGAGCGCGACCTGTCGTTCACGACCTGGATGCTGCAGGCCTGCGACAGCTGGCATCACCTCGAGGGCGGGGACGACGTGGCGGGGTACGGATTCGCGATGGCCGACTGGGCGCTGGAATCGCAGCACGGGCCGGAGCATCGGCATCCGCTCTGGCGCGGCGCGTTTCAGGACACCCCAGGCATCGGCACGGCCGCGTACGCGGAGGGGATCGCGGCGGCGCTGTCGCTGGCGCGTCGGGTTGGCGACGAGCAGCGCGAGGCGCGATACGAGGCGGCGCTGCGCTCGGCGATGCGCTTTCTGCTGCAGCTAACGGTGGACGCGTCGGACGCGCCGTTCGTCGGCGGCGACGAGCACATCGGAGCGGTGCGCAGCGCGCTGCATCGGTCGAGTCTGCGTTGTGATAACGCGCAGCACTTCATCATGTCGGCGTTACGCACGCGGGCGCTGGCCTTTGCGCCGGACTCATAGGCGATGGCGCGGCGTCTGCGGGTTCCCAGGCTGCGCAATCGGGGCTTCGCGCCGCTGGCCGGCGCGCGGCTGATCGTGGGTCTCGGCAATCCGGGGCCGGACTACTCGCAGAACCGCCACAACGCCGGGATCCGCGCGGCGGAGCACGTGCGCAGGATGCTCGGTCTCGCGCAGCCTCAGCGCGAGCGGCTGCTGCGCATCTCGCAGGGCGAGACTGAGCACGGCCCGGTGGCGGTGGTACTGCCGCGCACGTGGATGAACGAGAGCGGCCGCGCGGTGCAGGCGCTGCTGACGCTGTATCGGGCCGACCCGGAGCGTCTGATTCTGCTGGTCGACGAGCTGGACCTGGCGTCAGGCCGGATTCGCGTGCGAGCGAGCGGGTCGGACGCCGGTCAGCGCGGGATGCGCTCGATCCGTAACACGATCGGCGAGCTGACGTTCCCGCGGGTGCGGATCGGGGTGGGCCGGCCAATCGTGAGCGAGCGGCCGTCGCATGACCCGGAGGATGTCGCGGCGCATCTGCTCTCGGACCCATCGCGCGCAGAGCGGGAGCTGCTGCACGAGGCAGAGCTACGCGCCGCCGAGGCCGCAATCCACCTGCTAGGCCATCCTGCAGAGGAAACGATGAACGTCTTCAACGCGAAATAGCTCGACAACTTGCACACTTGTGCTGCCGATCACCCGCCGGTAGGCTGATTGGGAGGGAGAATTGAGATGGTGACAAGTACCGAAGACCTCAGGGGCTTGGTCGACCGCGCACGAGACGCAGTCGCTGGTCTGGATCCGCAGACAGACAGCGACCTACGACCGATCGCTTTCGAACGGATCCTCGAAGCACTACTACGCGACACCGCATCTGCGCCATCGAACGGTGGGAATGGCCGGCCTGCCACCTCGACGCAGCTGATCGACGACACGTTCGCGACAGAAGAACAACGGATCGATGCAGTCGCCAGCTACCTCCGGATCCGGCCAGAGCAGGCCGGCGACCTCTTCGATCTGACCTCTGAGCAACCTCGCCTGCAGGTCAATCAAACCGCGCTCGAGGCGCAGAAACGGCCCGCTCTGCGCCAGATTGTGTTGTTGGTCGCGGCGGCGCGCGACGCGCTGGGCATCGAGACGGGCACTGCCGATGTGCGCAGTGCCGCCGACGATCTGGGCAAATTCGACAAGAACAACTTCATCAGCACGATCAGCACGATGCCGGAGGTCGCGTTGCGGGGCAAGCGCGGCGAACACAATCGCCTGATTCGATTGCGGCTGATCGGCACGGAGGCGGCGCGCGAATTGGCGTCCTCGCTGGTTGGGTGAGTATCGAACGACCACCACGGCGCTTCGCCAGTGCAGCTCAACGGCTGCACCCCGATACCCAGCTCGCGCATGGGCTGTTGATCGACGGACACGGGACAGAGGCGGTGCGACGCGCCGCACAACGCTTCATCAATCGGGTCGCCGGGCTCGTGTATCCGGAGGAGGACGAACGAGGGGACCAGCAAGACGGAGTCCCGCTGATGGCCGCGGCATTCGCGAGGGAGGCGCCGCTACTCAGCTTCAGCCGCATCAGCACGCGGGTCGAGCGTAATGAACACGATGGCTACCGGAACCTGGCTATCGGTCTTGCCTTAGGGCTGCGTAACGTTGCGACGCACGCGGATGAGTATCCGATGGAGCACGACGAGGCGTTCGAGTGGCTCGCGTTCATCAGCGCGATGCACCGGCGACTCGATCGTGTGGACCGCGTCCATCGTGCGCCGCGAGACGACTCCGAATCGACTCCTGCAACCCCCTAGTAGGCGTCGGTGTGGTCGAAGAGGGTTTTGGGGTTGTTGATTAGCATGTCGTCGATTTGGGCGTCGCTCACGCCGGCCATCTCATCGTGATCGTGCGCGCCGCTCAACGACCAACTCGGATCTGGGGAAGGACAAATCGCCTCGCCCTCGCTATCCGTCTGGCCTCCGCTGATGACCTTGCCGGTGGATCGTCGCGTCGCCGATCTTGATCGCCGATGGCCAGCAGCCCGCCACATGCCCGAAGGCGCAGCGGATGTAGTGGATCCGCGCCTGAAAGCCGCACAGCTGGTCGTCGACCCACATGTAGTAGGACTCGCCACCCAGGGAACACCGCCGCGCAAGGGCCGGCTCTTCCTCGAGAGATTCCCCCAATCGCCCGTCTTCTATCCTCCCGAACACATCGAATGCCTCGAAGAGATCCCTGAGTTCCCACTCCTCGACCCGTATACTGGTCATCAGAAGGACCGAGCAGTCATGACAAAGCCTGACCAACGCTCACTGGCGATCCGCCAAGATTTCGCGGCGCTGCTCAGGCGCTTCCTCAACGGTGACGCAACTGTGGATGACCTGCTCTTGTTTGAGGCTCCGTTCGCCTTCGATCGTTCCATCGACGACGACCTCCGCCATGACCTCACTCGAATCGCCCTGTTCGGCGAGGAGATCGAACGCAACATGCGCCCGCTCAGCGACCTCCGTGAGCACGCCGAGCAGGCGCTGGCGCGGGCGTCAGTAGGCGTCGGTGTGGTCGAAGAGGGTTTTGGGGTTGTTGATTAGCATGTCGTCGATTTGGGCGTCGCTCACGCCGGCCGCTTTGAGCGCTGGGACGACGTCATCGGGGATGTGATTGAAGTGCCAGTTGGGCACCTGCTCCTGCATCAGATTCATATCGGGAATCCAGTCGAGGCAGCAGCTCGCGTCGTGCGCCAGCAGGATGCGCTCGGCGTAGCCATCGGCGCAGAGCGAGGCGACCGTGCCGACGCGCTTCTCGAAGGACAGGATCATGTCGAGGCCGAAGCGGTCCATGCCGATGTATGAACCGGCGTCCATCAGCGACTTCAGGTAGTCGGTATCATCGGTATCGCCGACGTGGCCGATCACGATCCGGCTGAGGTCGCAGCCCTCCTCCTTGAAGACGCGCTGCTGCTCGGCGCCGAGCGTCGGCGGGCCGTTGTGCGTGGCGATCGGGACGCCGGTCTCGCGGTGCGCGCGAGCGCCGGCGCGCAGGCACTTCTGGTTGTAGTCGTCGACGCCGCCGCCCTGTTCGTCGGAGGCCAGCTTGATGATCCCGGCCTTGATCTCGGTGCCGGCGATGCCCTCGGTGATGTCGCTGACGAAGACTCGGGTCAGCTCCTCCTGCGGGCGGCCGCGCCAGTACATCGAGCGCAGCCAGTAGATGCCGGTGCAGAGGATCACGTTGATGTCGGTGACCGCTGCGACCTTCTGGAGGTAGCCGATGTCACGGCCGAGGTCGGCGGTCGAGAGGTCGACGACCGTGCCAACGCCGCGCTGCGCGAGCGCGGTGAGCTTCTCCTCGGCGGTCTGCACGCAGGCGGTCTCGTCCCACAGCTCGGGCCAGTTCTCGGCGATGCCCGGAGAGCGGATGCCGATGTGCTCGTGGATCAGGGTGCGGCCGAGCTCCGACGTGTCGAGCGCTCCGCGGAGGGTGTTGATGGTGGCCATGGCGTCTCCCGCCTCGATAGCGTCGCTGGATGCGATGGATCTGTGGCCCCGATCCTAACGCCATGACCTCGCCGCGAGTTAGCGTCGGCTGCGAGGAGGCGAGCCATGACCGATGCCGAGCAGGAGCTGATTGCACAGGTGCGCGAGCTGGCGCGGGGGCCGTTCCGCGAGCGGGCCCCGGAAGCGGACGTGACAGGGCAGTTCGGTCACGAGAACGCGGCGGCGCTGCGCGAGCTGGGCGTGCCGGGGCTGATGGTCGCCGAGTCGCTGGGCGGTCGCGGCCACAGCGGCGCGACGGCCGTGCGGGTGATCGAGGAGATCGCCTGGGGCGACGCCTCGACCGCGGTGGCGGTCAACATGCACCTGCTGGTCACGTCGCTGCTGGGCCTGGTGCCGCCGTTTCCGCGGCGCAACGCGGTGCTGAAGGCGGTGGCGGAGGAGGGCGCGTGGTGCTGCGCGCCGGGCTCGATTCCGCTGCGCGAGCTCGACAACCGCACGACCGGCTACGCAGCCACCGAGGAGGGCACGGATCTGCTCTGGAACGGACGGGCGGGCTTCGCCTCGATGAGCGACGCGGCGCGCTTCGTGGTGCTCGGCGGTCAGATCGATCACGGCGAGGAGCGACAGCCCGATCTCGCGATCGCACTGGCCGACCTCGACGCTGAGGGCGTCACGAATCACGGCAACTGGGACGGGATGGGGCTGCGCGCCACGGCGTCGCACGACATCTCGGTCGAGAACCTGCGGTTGCCGCGGGCCGACGCGCTGATCATCCCGCAGGCGCTGCTGCAGATGGCGGATCAGATGCAGACGCAGCAACAGTGGCAGCGGCGCGCCTACCCGGGCTTCGGGATCCTCGCGATCTGGCTGGGCAACGCGCAGGCGCTGTTCGATGAGGTGGTGAGCTACGTGCAGCGGCGCCACGGCTACCTCGCGTCGAGCCGCGCGTTCGGCGCGCTGGACGGCTTGCGATCGGAGCAGCCCTGGGCGCAGATGGCGATCGGCGAGATGGAGCACTGGCTCGGAACCGGCCGCTCACTGCTGTACGACGCGCTGCGGCAGGTCGAGCAGCCGTTCCCCGACCGTCAGTCGTGGGTACGGTTCCAGGTGCGGACGACGTATCACCTGCGGCGCATGGCGGAGGAGGTCGCGCAGGGCGCGATGTCGGTCGCAGGGGCGCACGGCTACGTACGGGGCAGCGAGATCGATCGGCTCTATCGAGACCTCACCGGCGGGATCGTGATGGCCTGGAAGACGGACGAGCTTCGGCACTCGCTTGGCTTGTCGGCGCTGGGTCAGGAGATCACGATCGTGGGTCCGGCGGGGACGTAGGAAGGCTCTGAGTAACTCTCCCCCCGCTTTGCGGGGGGAAATGCCGAAGGCAGAGGGGGGGCTGCGGTCCCGACTCACCGGCGTGGCTGTATCTGGCCAAGCGGGGGCGCCCCCCTCTGTCACTCCGTGACATCTCCCCCCGCAGAGCGGGGGGAGAGGAGATCCGGATTCCGCTGACCACTCAATGTGGTCAGCGGGGGGAGATGGGGTCCGACTTGTTCAGAGCTTTCGTAGCCCTGTGCCGCGTCGTGGCGTCCGGCAACGCCGGCGGGACCGCGGGCGCCTGGCATCACCTCGACGGGCATGGGAATGAGCCACTCGTGCCCGGCCTTGACCGCTCCGCGCACGCGACCCTCGCGGGCCAGTTGGCGCACGCGGCCATCCGAAACGCCCAACTCGGCGGCCGCGCGGCTCACGGTGACGTTGGCGACATCGTCGGAGGGCGGTTCAGGCGCCAGCTCGAACTCGACGGGACTGGGCTGCTGCAGGGTGCTCAGCTCATGAATCAAGAACCCGATGACCTCGCCGTCATCGTCCAGCCGCTTGAGCACCCGCTGATCCGCGGTCGGCGTGAAGTAGCCCTCGCGAAAGGCCCGCAGGACCTCGAGCATGTCCCCCTCCTCGTCGTACCAGACGGACACTCTTCTGCTCGTCATGTCACTCTCCTTTGATCTGTCGGGTCAGGTAGCCGGTGAGGATGAAGGAATGATCTGGCCCGCAGACGGGGACGCGGACCGATCGGTCGGCTACTCAGACGGCCAGATTCGGGTGAGGTTGACGGTGAGGCCGGGGGCGATGTCTTCGCCGCTGAGGGATTGGGGCTTGGTGAGGACTTCGGGCGGCTGGCCGGGGCGGTAGATGTGGGCGGTCGTGCGATCGGGATCGATCAGCCACGCGAGGCGGGCGCCGCGGGTGATCCACATCTCCAGCTTCTGCTGTAGTTGCGTGAGACTGTCGGACGGCGAGCGGATTTCGACGATCAGATCGGGGACGACCTCGCCTGGGCCCTTCGTCTCCGCACCCATCTCGGGAATGCGCTCCGGCGATGTCCACGACACATCGGGAGCGCGACGGCCGAGCTCGCCCACGCGGAAATAGCCCATCTCTCCCGAGACCTCGCCGCCGGCTGCGTCGGCCCAATTCTGGACCTGAGTGGCGATCTTGACCGCGCGCGTACTGCTGATCCATGCACCGCTGCCCATGATGATCAGCCTCGCCGCCTCATCCACTTCAAATCGCAGCTCCTCGTTCAGCGAGAGCAGCGCCTCGAACGCCTCGTCGGTGATCTTCCAGCTCGATGGCAGTGTCAAGACGAGACAGTCTGAATCAGCCAGGGACGGCTCTGCGGGTGGCGATTTCTGCGTCGTGACCATGATTTGGCCAGTGTACCCGCGTGATCGCGCGAGGGCGCACTCGGAGAGCGGGCAGCTACGCAGGGGGCCAGATTCGGGTGAGGTCGACGGTGAGGCCGGGGGCGACGTCTTCGCCGCTGAGGGACTGGGGCTTGGTGAGGACTTCGGGCGGCTGGCCGGGGCGGTAGATGTGGACAGTCGTGCGATCGGGATCGATCAGCCACGCGAGCCGGGCGCCGCGGGTGATCCACATCTCCATCTTCTCCTGTAGCACGCGCAGGCGGTCGGACGGCGAGCGAATTTCCACGATCAGATCGGGAACCACCTGGCCTGGCCCCCGCCGCGTGGGGGACATCTGAGCCGCGCGCTCTGCCGACGCCCAAGCGACATCCGGCGCGCGCCGTCCCAGCTCACTCACCTGGATGTAACCGCCCTCACCGGTGACGACACCGCCACCGCCCTGATCCGCCCAGTTCTGGAACTGCGCCCCGATCATCATCACAACCGAGCTGCTGATCCATGCACCGCTGCCCATGATGATCAGCCTTCCCGCCTCATCCACCTCGAATCGCAACTCCTCGTTCAGCGACAAGAGTTCCGCGAACGCGTCGTCGGTCATCGCCCAGTCCGACGGGAGAGTCAGAACCACACGGTCGACATCGGTAATGGACGGCTTCGCGGGCGGCGATTGCTGCGTCGTGACCATGGTTTGGCCAGTGTACCCGCGCGCGTTCGAGCGCCGGCGCACTCGGAGGACGGGCGGCTGTAAGCTCTAGAGACAAACGTGACTTCGCAGCTACGCACCGAAGGGGCTTCTCGTGGCGTCTCCGCTCAAGACTGAACTTTGCGACATGTTGGGGATTGAACTGCCGATCATGCTCGCCGGCATGGGCGGCGCGGCCGGGCCGGCGCTGGCCGCGGCCGTGTCCGAGGCCGGCGGGCTCGGCGTGGTTGGGGCGACCGGCTACACGCCCGACGAGCTGGCCGGGATGATCGCCAGGGTCCGCTCACTGACCGACAAGCCGTTCGGCGTCGACCTGCTGCTGCCGTCCTCGATCGCCGACTCCGGCAACCGCGAGGACCTCGAAATTCAGATCACGGCCGAGCACCGGATGTACGTCGACAATCTGAAGCAGGAGTTCGAGATTCCCAATCCGTCGCGGCTGCCCGACCGTCCGCCGCTGACGCAGGAGTACTTCCGCAAGCAGGTCGAGGTGATTCTCGACGAGAATGTGCCGGTGTTCGCCTCCGGCCTCGGCAACCCGGGCTGGATGGTGCCCGACGCGCATGCGCAGGGGATGAAGGTGATTGGCCTGGTCGGCAACACGCGCAACGCGCGTCGTGTCGCGGCGGCCAACGTCGACGCCGTGGTGGCGCAGGGCACCGAGGCGGGCGGGCACACCGGTCGGATCGGCACGCTGGCGCTGGTCCCGCAGGTCGCCGATGCGATCGCGCCGATCAAGACGATCGCCGCCGGCGGGATCGTCGACGGACGCGGGCTGGTCGCGGCGCTGGCGCTGGGCGCCGAGGCGATCTGGTGCGGCACGGCCTTCCTGGCCACGCCGGAGGCCTACCAGGACGCCGAGGAGCGCGGCGAGACCGACGCCTGGACGCGCAAGGTGCAGCACGACAAGCTGGTCGCCGCCGTCGATGAGGACACTCGGATCGGCCGGATGTACTCGGGCAAGACGATGCGGCACATGTACAACGCGTGGACCGAGGCCTGGGAGCGCCCCGAGGCGCCGGCGACGCTGCCGATGCCGCTGCAGGGTTTGCTGGTGGGCGAGGCGCTGCGCGGCGCGCGCGAGGCGCACATCGAGGAGCTGATCGGCGGCCCGGCCGGCAACGGCGCGGGGCTGATCAAGGCGATCCGGCCCGCCACGGAGGTCGTCAACTCGATGGTCGCCGTGGCCGAGGAGCTGTTCGAGCGCTTCGGCCTGCAGCCGGCCAGGACGTAGTCGCGTGCGGGGAGCGCGCGATGAAGATCTGCCGGTTCTGCCACCGCGAGACGTTTGACGGCCGCACGACCTGCCATCACTGCGGCGCCGATGTCGCCGCGACGCCGCAGATCGCGCTGCCCAGCCGCGACGCGGCGACGTGGGTGCGGCCGGGTCCGTTTACCTCGCGGATCGGCGACCTGGCGCTGGGGATCGACGGGATGGTGTTCTACGCCGAGGACGGCCGGCCGCTGCTTGAGGTGCCCACGCGCACCATCCGGCGCGTGCGCGGCGCGCAGGCGCGTGACTTGATCGTCAACTGGGAGGACAGTCGCGGGCGCCGCCAGCGGGCGCGGATGCGGGTGCGCTGGGCGCCGCAGGCCGACCGCACGCTGCGGGCCGATCATATCTTCGGCGCGGCCGGCATGCGGGCCGGCTGGGCCTACGGGATGCGCACGCCGAATCGTCGCGGGCGGCGCACGCGGCGCGATTACGCGGTGGTGCGCGACCGCTGGCAGTCGGGCCTGGAGATGTTGCTGGCGGCGGACCGCTACGCGCTGGACCGCCGGCCGCCGGAGGAGACGCCGAGCTGGCGCCAGCGCCTGCGCTCGACCTGGTCTTGGCTGGCCGAGTAAGCGAATGCCCCGCCGCAACCGCAAGGGTCGCAGGCCGGGTCAGCGTCCGCGGCTGTTTCATCCCGAGAGCCGCCGCGAAGCGAGGCGCGATCAGCGCGAGCTAAACGTGCGGCTCGCAGCCCCGGCGCCCCCACCGCTCCCGCGCGAGTGCGGGAGCTGCCTGGAGTGGGTCGCTCCGGGCGACGCGCTGCTGGCCCGCGGTCGGTGCGCGCACCCGGCCTCAGGCGTGTTCGCGTCCCCCTCCGACATGCCCGCCTGCGAGCAGTTCACGCCGCGGCGGTAGGGCATGCCATCGACGCGATCGCGCTGTCGCCTCACTAGCAGATCTCGAACTATGGCGTCTGGCACTGCCGGATGCTGAACCCTGATTGCGCTCGCACAGTTACACGCGCCTGTTCCTCGTGCGTAAGTCGGAGCATCGCGAGACCCTCGTCGCGCCGAAGCGAGAGATCAAAGTCAGCACCAAGGCCTTCACGCGCGACGTGCAGTCGCGGAGGTGGCGCAATTGCATGTAGCGGCTGCGGCACTGGATCGGCCTCGGCATTTCCCGACTGAGCGCGCCAATCGGGCCTTGTCTCCGTGCCGATCCCGCGTCACCCCCCTGAGATCCGTCGAGAACGCGCACCCGCCCCTCCGACTGAGGAGGGTTCGTGGCATAATATCCTCTCGGGAGATGTGCATCTTGGCCGAAGAATCTTTCAAGGAGGTTGCCCTGCGTAGCCTTCGCCTCGACCCGGAAAACCCCCGACTCCCGCGGGACGTGAATTGGTCTGCGCGCCCCGAGCGAGACCTTCTCTTGGAATTCTCCCGCCGCTACAACCTGATCGAGATCGCACGCTCGATCGCAGACAAGGGGTTCACGCCGCGTCATGCCGAAGCGCTTCTGGTCATCGAACACCCGTCGGAGGACGGGCTCTACGTGGTAGTCGAAGGAAATCGACGGCTCGCCACGCTGCAGCTGTTAACCGACCAAGCGAGTCGCCATGCCGTTCGGACGAGTTCTGAATGGGAGGAATTGGCCGGACGAGCGGAGGATCTGGGGCTTCAAAGCAGTGTTCCGGTGATCGTCTACCCCGGCCGAGATGATCTGAATGACTACCTAGGCTTCCGGCACATCACGGGACCTCGACCTTGGCGGCCTGAGGCTAAGGGTCGCTTCATCGCCAAGCTGTTGCGGGGCGGCGAATCGATCGATGCCGTGGTGCGACGAATCGGTAGCAATCACCGTACTGTACGGCGCTACGCCGAAGCGAGCGTTATCTTCGAACAGGCGGTAGACGCGCAATTCCCAATCGATGAGCTCGAGCAGGGATTCGGAGTCTTCTACAACGCCCTTGACCGGGAGGGTGTCCGCCAGTTTCTCGGATTAGGGCGCCAAGTTCAGATCACGGGATTACCCGTCGCTCCAGTAGATGAGGAACACATCGACGCGCTCAGGGAGCTGATCGGGCTTCTGTATGGTGACCCAGGTCGAGGCTTGGATGCAGTGATCCGCGAGTCGCGCGAGCTTCGTAGGCTCGGACTCGTGCTTGCTGACGACCGAGCTCGGGCAAATCTGATCGTGTACCGCGATCTAGAGCGGGCGTGGAGGATCTCCGGACGCGGCAAGGACGACGTCATGGAGATCCTGAGCGACGTGTATCAACGACTTGCTGAAGTGAACGGCAAAGCGCGTGACTTTGCTGACGACGATGAGATCCGCGCGGACGTTCAACGCATCTACGAACTCGTACTCGACATGGCGGAGCGCTACCGCATTCTTGTCCCCCCATGCTAGCCTTGCCGCCCACCGTCGCCAAGCAATTTCACGAACCGATCCGCCTTGCGGATTGGGTCGAATTCAACCTGCTCGCGGAGGAAGAGACAGTCATCTCGGTCGATGATATGACCGCGGAGATAGCACACGCTCCGCCTGACGCAGCCGGCGACAGTGAACAGCGGGAGAGATTTTGGGATGACGCCGAGCGTACAGCTGAGGATGCACTCGCGGAGTTGGCGAGGCGCGCCGCATGGCTAGGAGCTTGCTACCCACTGGTCGTCGGCGGGGATACGGCTTCACTGCGCACCGACGGCAGTCGTATAGAGGTCTTCCGATTCTTATGCCTCCTTAGAGCGAGGCAAATATACGACGGATCACTCGGGGATGATGCAACAGAGTCGGGTCTCATCTTCGAGGACCTGGTGACGCATGCGCTAGGAGCGTACTTGGGGTCGAAGCCCCAGCACCGCGTGCGATTCGGTGTGGCCGGCGGGACGCGCGGCGGTGGTTTGCCGCTGCCGCTGGACGAGGCCGTGATCGAACTGAGCAAGCGGATGAATGAGGAGCCTGGGACAGCCCCCAATAGCAGCGCGCGTGACTATCGCGGCGATGCGATCGCCTGGAAGCCGTTTGGCGATCAGAGAGGAGGACAGCTTGTATTGGTCGGACAAGCGACGATTTCTGAGGGAGAGTGGACGCGCCGACAGCCTCCTGCGCGGTGGACAGAGCGCGAGCCGCGCGCGGACCGCCTAGTGAACTTCGTCGCCCGCCCTACGACGGCAGTCGCGTTCGTTGAGACGCTGTCCCTCACTCCGCAGGACGTGGTAACGGGTCTGCCGGCGAACTTCTCGAGCGTTCCTCTCGACCGGCTCCGGCTGCTCCGCGTCCTGTGCAATCAGGACCTGCCAGATGAGCTCGGCGAGCGAATGGATCGCTGGGTGAAAGAAGTAAGGGCCAGGTTGCCGAGGTGACGGAACGCGGAGCAGGGCGCTCGACATGGCTACAGGGAATGAACGCAACACTACAGCGCGACGATCCCGTTCAACTAAGCGCGCTTGATCTGTTTTGCGGCGCTGGAGGGCTATCGCTAGGCTTCTGGGTGTGTGGATTTGATGTCATCGGGCTCGACTATGACGCGGAGGCTGTGAAAACGTACAGGCGCAACTTTGGCGAAGCCTCATGCGTCGACCTGAATGATGTGAGGCGATTCCCTCCAGCAGATGTGCTGATCGCTGGGCCGCCATGCCAGCCGTGGAGCCGCGCTGGCACGCGCTTGGGGGTGCGCGACGGTCGCGACGGCCTTGACATTGTGACCCGGTCAGTGCGTGACGTGCGGCCCCGAGCTGTGGTAGTCGAGAACGTGCCCGACTTAGCGCGATCAAGCAACCGCCAGCACGTGGACCGATTCGAGGCCCAATTGGACCAAATGGGTTACACGGTGCGCGAATTCGTCCTCAACGCTGCCGACCACGGCGTCCCTCAGAAACGCCGACGAATCTTCATCACGGCCGTACTGAACGGCCGAGAGCTCGATGCACCGACGGCGTGGTCAGAGCGGATCGCAGTTCGCAAAGCGATTCCGGGCACATACCGCCGTGAGGCGGCTAGTGCGCGGCTGCTTTCGCCGGTGATGGACGCATACATCGAGCGCTACGAGCAGGCGTCGGGTTGCCGGGTTCCACGCGATCTCCATCCGGACCGACCATCCCGAACGCTCACGGTTCGAAATCTAACCGGAGCAACCGGAGACATGATGCGATTACGACTCCCCGACGGCCGTCGAAGAACGCTGACCGTTCGTGAGGCCGCGCGCCTACAGTCGTTCCCGGATTGGTTTCGCTTTCAAGGGTCCGATCGAAGCAAGCTCACCCAGATCGGCAACGCCGTTCCACCGCTCCTCGCGCGCGCCGTCGCCGCCACGGTCCGCGACCGGTTGATCTCCTCGCGTCCGGCCGACGACCCAGCTAGCGCGGGAACAAGACTCTGCTCGTGATCGCCGCGAACCAGCGGCTTACTGGGGGGTGCGTTGGGCGGAGAGCCAGGTCAGGCAGCGGGCGTAGTCGGCTTCGGTGATGACGGTGCGACTGAGTAGGTAGTTGAGCAGCCGGTCGAGCGTGAGCAGGCTGTGCAGCTTGACGCCCTCGCGGCGCAACGACTCCGCGCCGCCGGCGCCGCGGTCGATCAGCACGAAGGCGTCCTGCACGACCAGGCCGGCCGAGCGCAGCATGTCGGTCGTGTCGCGCAGGCTCGCGCCGCCGGTGATCAGGTCGTCGACCAACAGCACGGTCTGGCCGGGCACGTAGGCGCCCTCGATCTCCTCCTGCAGATGACGCGTCTGCGAGGCCGGGTGGAGATAGATCATCGGCAGGTTGGCGGTCAGCGAGAAGGCGGTGGCGAGGTGCAGGCCGCCCATCGGCACGCCGGCGACGAGCTCGAACGGCGCGATGTGGGGGCGCAGCATGCCGCCCAGCATGCGCGTCTCGTCGGTCAGCAGCTCGCCGATTCGGCGCAGCGCCCAGGGGTTGCCGATCAGCCGGCGGACGTTGATGTACACCGGCGAATCGAGCGTCGCGCCGAGGTCGAAGCGGCCGAACGAGATCGCGCCCGAGTCCCACAGCGCGTGGGCCAGCCAGAGATTGCCGGGTTCGGGCGGCTGCGGCGTCCAGGCGGGCTTCGAGTCGGACATGATGTCGCGGCGCCTCCCCTTGACCGCCCGGTTAACCGACCTGGTGCGGCAACGGCTCGCCGGCGAGCGCGGCGCGCAGGTTCGCCACCGCGATGTCGGCCATTTTGCCGCGCGTCGCCATGCTCGCAGAGCCGATGTGCGGCAGCACCACGACATTCGGCATCGAGAGCAGCTGGCTGTCCGGCCGGACCGGCTCGACCTCCGTGACGTCCAGACCCGCGCCCGCGATTTCGCCGGCGCGGAGCGCATCGATCAGGGCTGCTTCGTCGACGATCGGGCCGCGCGCGGTGTTGACGAGGATCGCGTGCGGCTGCATCTTGGCGAGCGCTGCGGCGTCGATCAGGTGGTGGGTGTCCTCGGTCAGGGCGACGTTGAGCGAGACGAAATCGGACTCGGCCAGCAGCGCGTCGAAGCTTCGCAGATTGACACCCAGCTCGGCGGCCTGCTCGGGACGCGGCGTGCGGTTCCAGTAGAGCGTGCGCATCCCGAAGCCACGGGCGCGGCGCGCGATCGCCTGGCCGATCGCGCCGAAGCCGACGATCCCCAGCGTCGCGTCGTGCACATCGACGCCGGCCATCATTGTGGGGCCCCACGTCTTCCAGTCGCCGCGCGTGACGTACTCGGCGGCCTCGACGACGCGGCGAGCAGTGACGAGGATCAGCGCGAGCGCGATGTCGGCGGTCGTCTCCGTGAGCACGCCGGGCGTGTTGCCGACCGGGATGCCTCGCACGGCGCAGGCCGCGAGATCGACGTTGTCGACACCGACGGCCATCTGCGAAACGACCTTGAGCTGCGGTCCCGCCGCCTCGAGCACGGCTTCGTCGATGCGGTCGGTGATGAGGCAGACCAGGCCGTCGACGCCGCGAACATGTTCGAGCAGGTCGTCGCGCCCGGGCGGGAAGTCGCCCGGCCAGATGTCGAGCTCGAAGTCGGGATCGTTGCGCAGCGCGGCGAAGCGTTCGCCGGGCAGCTCGCGCGTGACGAAGACCCGTGGCATCGACGGCTCCGCTCGCTGCGCACCATCGGTGGGCGCGCGACTGAGGATAGAGCGGGGGCTGCCCGGTCGTTGCGAAACCGGACTTCCCCTGGGAACGCTCTGAATAACTCTCCCCCCGTTGTGCGGGGGGAGATGCCGAAGCCTGCCCCTGCGCAGGCAGGGGGCAGAAGGGGGCTGCGGTCCCGACTCACCGGCGTGGCTGTATCCGGCCACGGCGGGGCGCCCCCCCTCTGTCACTCCGTGACATCTCCCCCCGCTTCGCGGGGGGAGAGGAGATCCGGATTCCGCTGACCACTCAATGTGGTCAGCGGGGGGAGATGGGATCCGACTTGTTCAGAGGATTCCTGGCCCTCCACGACGTGGACGGGGCCCGGAGCGCATGGGATTCCGCCGACCGCATTCAGCGGTCGGCTGCGGCTCACCCGCTGCCGCGTTGAGCGACCTGCTGGATGCGCGCGGTGCGTTGGTTGGGCTCGACGCCGCTCTGGAAGTTTGGTTTGTAGTCCGACTGGCGGCCCTGAATCTGCGCGCCGTGCTGACGGTCGTGGCGGTAGAAGGAGCGCAGCCACTGCATGACCGTCAGCTCACCGAAGGCGTCGGTGCGCGCGGTGCGGTGGAATTCGTCGAGCGAGAGGCTGCGGATGAACTCGTTGGTCGCGGCGCGCTCGGCGATCAGTTCGTCGAGCAGCTCCCGGACCGCGTGCGCCGGCGCGTCTTCGATCGGGATACCGACGGGATCGCCGCGCACGCCGGCGACATCAGCGCCGTCCTCTTCGATCGCGGCCCGGCACCAGGCGATGTAGGACTTCTCCATCTCCCAGAGATGCGAGAGCTGCTCCTTGGCGGTCCACTGCTCCTCGCCGACGGCGTCGGTCGGCACGGCGTTGGCGTCATCGTCCGTGAGGCGTTCAGCGGCGGCGATCAGCTTGCCGCGCTCTTCGGCCATCTTTGTGACCAGCGCCTCGATATCGTCGTGGGTATAGGCGGGCATGGGCGGCTCTCCCGTTGGCTCAAGTTCAATCGCAGGCTAGCTGCGCGCGCCACCGACGCGACCAGACCGAATCCCCCTCGCCGGTCTCGCCTCAACAGGTCCCTGTCAGCGCGTAGCGGGTTTGGGCGGTGTGCTCTTCGAGGTGCGCGGCGTTGGCGCGGAGCCAGTCGAGGACGGTGAACACCTCGCCGGTCGGGAGCCGGTGGGGGATTGACCACCGCTCGTCGCGCAGGCGATCGAGGATCTGCGCAGAGGATTCGACCAGCGCGTCGATCTGGGCCAGCGACGGACCGACGGAGCGCTTGCGGTAGCTCAGCGCCTGCTGGAGGGAACCCTGCTCGTAGTCCCAGTACTCCAGCGTTACGTCGACCAGCATCAGACGCAGTCGCAGCGCGCCCATGATCGCGACATCGGCGCTGTGGTGGACGATCTGGCGGGCCGTCCAGCCTTCGTCGGGGGCGGGACCGTCGAGCTGGGCCAGCGATGCTCCGGCGACCTCTTCGCGGAGGGCTCGGGGGGCCGCGCGGTAGCGCCTCAGCCATTCGGCGCGATCGGTTTGAGACATCGCGGCGCCTGTTAGCGGAGCCGGGAGCGGACGGTCGTTGCCAGCTCGCGGAGGGTCGTGTCGTCAAGGGCGCCGGGCGGCTCGGAGTCGCCGACCAGCTCGGCGTGGACGCTGCCCTGCGCCCAGCGCAGCTCGAGCATGCGCTGGGTTGGAGTCTCGCCGTCGAGGCGCGTCCACTCGCGGGCGCGGAGGTCGTCGCCGTTGGCGATGTCCTCAACGCGCACGTTGGCGTCCTGCTCGCCGATCTCGGGCAGCTTGTCGAGCGCTGCCGCGGCCTGCTCGGCGCTCTCGTAGCGGCTCAGGGTCAGCTCGACGCGGCGATGGGGGGCGTTGCGACGCAGGGTGTGCGTCAGCAGGACATCGATCAGCTCGCCGAAGCTGCGCGGGTCGCGGAACTGCTGTCGAAACGAGATGACGTGGCCGGCGTCGTCGAGCTCGCGCATCGTGTCGCCAGGGTTTGAAGCGCCCCAGGCGATCATCTCGGAGCGCATGGCGCGCCGCTCTGAGATCGCGAAGCCCGCGGGCAGGTCGGCGGACGCGATCGCGGCCTGGGCGAGTTCGCGGACGCCTTCGGCGCGCAACGAGCGTCGGTGCTGGACGCTGCGCAGGCCGGCCTGCACGATCGGCACGCCCAGGACCAGCACAATGATGATGATGCCAACGATCACGCCAGCGGACATGTGCTCAGGCTACCGCAGCCGGCGCCAACGGCGGCGCGTCAGCATCGTGCGTGCCGCTTACGGCGACTTGCCGACGAGGATTTCGACAACCGCAGCCGTGTTGCTGAGGTCGGCGAGGAGGTGGTCGGCGGTGATCAGGTCGCCTGGTTGGGCGAAGCCGGTTTGCACGGCGACGACCTTCGCGCCGATCCCGCGGGCGGCTTCGATGTCGTGGTAGGTATCGCCGATCACGATCACCTCGGCGTTCGGGTCGGCATGCGGCCGCAGGCGAGGCAGCGCGGCGGCTAGCAGCTCCGTCCGATTCGCCGCATCGTCGCCAAACCCGCCGTCCACGAAGTAATCCCGAACACCGAGGTAGTCGAGCTTGGCCTCCGCCGCGCGGCGGAAGTTGCCGGTACCCAGGCCCAGCACGACCGACTGCTCGGCCAGCGCCGCGAGCAGTTCGGCCACCCCCGGGAGCAGCCACGAGCGGTCGCGCAGCTCTTCGCTGAGCGCCGGGATGTAGGCGTCCTGGAATCGCGCCAGCGATTCCTCGCCGTCGTCCCGGCCCGCGTCTCTGAGCGCCGTGCCCACGATCCAGCGGTCGCTGCGGCCGGCGAAGTCGAGGTTCGCGAGCGAGAAGCTGATCCCGGCGTGCTGTTTGAACGCGCGGGCCATCGCGCGCGACCCAGCGCCCTGCGAAACGGCAAGCGTGCCATCGATGTCGAACAGCAGGATCGTGCCCGGCTTCTCCATGAGTCGCCTAGTCGTCGTCGGAGAGCGCGAAGTCGACGTAGTGGCCGTGAATGCGCAGGGTCAGACCGCCGGCGTCATTGGGCAACGCGAAGACGACCAGCAGCGAGACCGCGAGGCCGGGCTGCAGCGTGGTCGGCGGGGCGAGCGTGGGGCTGGGCTCGTGTTGCGCGGCGCCGGTCGAGAGCAGCGAATCGAGCACGAAGCTGCGGCCGTCGGCGGCCACGATCTGAATCTGGTCGGGCTGGAGCTGGTAAGGCGAGGCGCCGCGGTTGACCGCGCTGAGGCGGAGGATCGCGAAACGCTCGGTCGCGAGCTGCCTCCGCCCCTGGCTGAACACTTCGTCGGCCCAGGTGATGCTCTCGATCGCGATGTCGAGGTTGCCAACTCGAGCCGACTGCTCGAACGCGACGATCCGCGGCGCGGCGGTCGCTTCGACTTCGACCGGCGTGGCCTGCTGAATCTCCTGCTCCGTGTCGTCGCTGCCGCCGCTGTCGAGCGCGCCCGAGAGGAACAGGTAGACGAGCACGACGACGACCACGATCGCGACGAAGATCGCGTAGCCCTGCGTGCCGGAGAGACGCGCGAGTCGCCTCAGCACGCTGACGGCTCGGTCGCGGCGGTCGGCTGGATGCGACTGATCGAGTGGCTCAATTGCTGCTCGACTACTCGATCGGCAGTCCGGCAGCGCGCCACTCGTCGGTGCCGCCTTCGATGTTGTAGAGGTCGGTGAAGCCGAGCGCGGCGGCGAACTCGCAGGCGACGGCGCTGCGCTGGCCCTTGGCGCAGATGAACATCAGCGGCGCGTCCTTCGCGCCGGCGATCTGCTCCAGCTCCTCGGCGCGCGTCATCAGGCTCATGTAGGGCATCAGCGGGGCGTCGACGACGTGCCCGTCCTGGTATTCGTCGAGCTCGCGGGTGTCGATGATCGGCACGCCTTCGAGCCGCTTGGCGTCGGCATCCCCGACGGAGATGCGTTGGAAGGGTTCGGCGGTCTGGGGCATCGAGGCGCTCCCTGTGGCTGTGCTGCGGAGTTCAGGCTTGCTGCCTGAGGGTTGCCTGGATCGTATCATTCCGCCAGCGACGATCCGCGGCCGGGACGACCCAATGGGCCGCTCCTGGCGCGGTCGAGAGCACGAATCAGACAGGAAGTTGACACCATGACCTCCGCAGCAGCCGCCCTCCCGATCGATGAGCGCTACGAACCGCCGGCGCGCGTCCGCGACGGCGCAATGGTGCAGAGCCGCGAGGAGTACGAACGGCTCTGGCGGCACAGCCTCGACGATCCGCAGGCCTTCTGGACCGAGGCGGCCAACGAGCTGCTCGAGTGGCACAAGCCGTGGGACACGCTCGTTGAGGAGAACCTCGCGGCCGGCGAGATCGCCTGGTTCATCGGCGGCAAGCTGAACGTCAGCGTGAACTGTCTCGACCGGCATCTCGAGGCGCGCGGCGACCAGGCGGCGATCATCTGGGAGGGCGACGAGCCGGGCGATAACCAGACCTGGACCTATAGCGATCTGCACGCCGAGGTCTGCCGCGTCGCCAACGAGCTGCGCTCGCGCGGCATCGGCAAGGGCGACCGCGTGGCGATCTACATGGGCATGACGCCCGAGGTGGTCGCGGCGATGCTGGCCTGCGCGCGCATCGGCGCGATGCACTCGGTGATCTTCGGCGGCTTCAGCGCCGCGTCGATCGCCGACCGCGTGACCGACTCGACCTGCCGGGCGATCATCACGCAGGACGAGGGCAAGCGCGGCGGTCGCACGGTGCCGCTCAAGGCCAACGTCGACGCGGCCCTGGAGAGCGTCGACTGCGTCGAGTTCGTGCTGGTCCACCAGCACACCGGCGGCGACGTGACGATGCAGGACGGTCGCGACATCTGGTGGCACGAGACGGTCGCACGCCAGCCGGCTGAGGCCGAGCCGGAGATCATGGACGCCGAGGACCCGCTGTTCATCCTCTACACGTCGGGCTCAACCGGGAAGCCCAAGGGCGTACTGCACACGCAGGCCGGCTACCTGCTGTTCACGATGCTCTCGCATCGCTACGTGTTCGACTACCGCGAGGGCGAGATCTACTGCTGCGCGGCCGACGTGGGCTGGATCACGGGGCACTCGTACATCGTCTACGGGCCGCTCGGCAACGGTGCGACCTCGGTGATGTTCGAGTCGATCCCGACCTACCCCGACGCGGGACGCTACTGGGACATGGTCGACCGGCTGGGAATCAACACGCTCTACACCGCGCCGACGGCGATTCGGGCGCTGATGCGCGAGGGCGACGAATGGGTGAAGGCGCACGAGCGCACCTCGCTGCGCGTGCTCGGCACGGTCGGCGAGCCGATCAATCCCGAGGCCTGGCGCTGGTACTTCGAGGTGGTCGGCGAGGGGCGCTGCTCGATCGTCGACACCTACTGGCAGACCGAGACGGGCGGCCACATGCTGACCGGCCTGGCCGGCGCCAACGAGATGAAGCCCGGCTCGGCCTCGCTGCCGTTCTTCGGCATCGAGCCGGTGATCGTCGACCAGGACGGCCAGGAGCTCGAAGGCAACCCGCAGGCGGGCCTGCTCTGCATGGCGCGCTCCTGGCCGGGCATGATGCGCACCCTCTACGGCGACCACGAGCGCTTCATCAGCACCTACTTCGTGCAATATCCGGGGAAGTACTTCACCGGCGACGGCGCATATCGCGACCCCGACGGCTACTACTGGCTGACGGGGCGTGTCGATGACGTGCTGAACGTCAGCGGCCACCGCCTGGGCACGGCCGAGATCGAGGGCGCGCTGGTCGGTCACTCGGGCTGCGCCGAGGCCGCGGTCGTCGGCTACCCGCACGAGATCAAGGGCGAGGGCATCTACGCCTACGTGCTGCTCAAGGACGGCTTCGACCCGGGCCCCGAGCTGGCCACCGAGCTGAAACGCGCCGTGAGGACCGCGATCAGCCCGATCGCGACGCCAGACAAGTTGCAGTTTGTCGGCGGCCTGCCGAAGACCCGCTCGGGCAAGATCATGCGGCGCATCCTGCGCAAGGTCGCCGAGGGCAACCCGGACGATGTCGGCGACGTGACGACGCTGGCCGAGCCGCAGGTCGTGGAGGCGATCATCGAAGGCGTGAGCGACGCGCACTAGCATCCGCCTTCGATCGGGCGTGGGTTTGAAGCACCCGATCGGTTTGCGAGCCGGTGGATCACCGCCTATCCTGTTTCGGCGTCTCACAGTCGGAAGTGGATCGCCGTGGTCACGTTCGGTCGACAACGAGTCAGCGATACCCTCGTCGAGGAGGAGATCTGCGACGCGGATTCGGCCGATCGCGTGGCGAACGTGATCGGTGAAGCGGTCGAATCGGTCGTGGAGCCGCTGGCGATGCAGGACAGCACCGAGGCGGCGATCGCCGAGCTCAAGGTCACCATCGACCGCTTCATTGAGGCGATGGACGAACGGGAGCGCCAGCGCGACCAACGTGAACGCGAGCGCGTCGAAGCCGACGCCGAGCGTGAGCGATACCGCGACGAGCGCGAGCGGCAGCGCGAACGCGCCTGGCATAGCTGGCTGGAGCAAGCCCGCGAACGCGACCGGGCGCGCGACGCAGCCAACGCTGAGCACGAGTCCCGAATGCGCAAGATCGTCTACGGCGGGATGGCGATCGGGTTCGGCTTCGTCGGCGCGCTGATCGGCCTGCTCGAGTTCCTCTCCTCGCGCTAGCCGGCGCCGTGTGACGGACGCTCACCGACGTTCGCGGTAGCACTGCTCCCCCCCGAGGAGACCTTTGCGTATATCGAATTTCGCTCTACCGAGGAATCTGTAGGGGCGACCCTTGTGGTCGCCCTGCCTGCCGGCTATCTGGGAGATCGAAACGTGACGGGGAGGGCGACCACAAGGGTCGCCCCTACAGGGTCTCGGACGAGGATTACGCAAAGGTCTCCCGAGGGGGGGCTGCCGAAGGCAGACGGGGAGACTGCCGCGGTCAACGGAGGTCGGCGGGGGAGCCCCCCTCTGTCCCTACGGGACATCTCCCCCCCGCTCCGCAGGGGGAGAGCAGACCCGGATCCCCTCTCCCCCCGCTTTGCGGGGCGGAGATGCCGAAGGCAGAGGGGGGCCGCACGCGCCCTACGACGAGCGGGGCTAGGAGCCTCCCCCTCAGTCGCTGCGCGACAGCTCCCCCGCGGGGGGAGCATTTTTTCGGCAGCTAGAGCAGGCGGGCGGAGCGTTTGCGGCCGGGGCGGGGGTCGTAGTTGGTTTTAAACATCTCGAGCTGATCGCGGGCGATCAGGTACTTGCCGCCGAAGAAGCGCGTGGCGATGCGGCCCTGCTTGATCAGCCGGCGCAGACTCTGCGGGTGAATCTGCAGCTCGCGCGCGGCCTCGACGATGTCAAACCACTGGCCGAAGCTCGGGCGCGAGGGCGGCTGCGGCGCGGGCGATGACGCCGGCGTCAGCATCAGCCGCGCCGAGCGCTTGCGGCCCGGCCGACGGTCGTAGTTGGTCTTGAACATGTCGAGCTTGTCGCGCTCAATCATGTACTTGCCACCGAACATCGTGGCCGGCACGCGGCCCTGCTTGATCAGCCGTCGCAGGCTCTGTGGATGAATCTGTAGCTCGCGCGCGGCCTCAACCAGGTCTGACCAGCCGTCGAACGGATCATCGCGTGTCGTCATGTGAGATCAGTGCCCGGTTCTGAGCCGCGCCGCCGCACAACTGCATAATTGACTATACAGAACAACGCTCAGATCGCAATCCGCGCGCAGCCGCCCGCGCGACCCGAATTGCTGCGCCGAATTGACACTCGTTCGTGGGCGTTCATATCCTCGCGCAGGCGTGGGATGCAGTGCAGGAGTGGACATCAATGACGACAGGCACGACGGCAGCCGGAATCGTGGAACGGGCGCGAGCGGAGGGCCGGGCCCTGCTCAGCGAGGTGGAAGCCAAGGCGATGCTCGCCGAGCACGGCCTGGCCGTGACCGACACGCGGCTGGCCACCTCGATCGACGAAGCGCTCAGCATCGCCGACGAGCTGGGCTATCCGGTCGCGCTGAAGGTCGTGGCGGACGAGATCACACACAAGACCGATGTCGGCGGCGTCGAACTCGGCATCGCCGATGCCGACGAGCTGCGCGCCGCGGCCGAGCGCATCCACGCGGCGGTGACCGCCGCGGTGCCCGGCGTCAGGGCGGCGGGTGTCTCGGTCCAGCCGATGTCGGCGCCCGGGACCGAGGTGATCCTCGGCATCACGCAGGACCAGCAGTTCGGACCGGTGCTGATGTTCGGGCTGGGCGGCGTCTTCGTCGAAGTCCTCAAGGATGTCGCCTTCCGGGTCGTGCCGCTGGAGCCGCGCGACGCCGGCGAGATGATTCGCGAAATCCAGGGCTTTCCCGTGCTCGAGGGCTTCCGCGGCTCCGACGCCGCCGACCTCGGCGCGCTCGAAACGATGTTGCTGCAACTGTCCTCGTTCGCCGAAGCCCACCCCGAAGTGGCCGAGCTCGACCTCAACCCCGTCTTCGCCCGCGCCGACGGCGCGATCGCGGTCGACGCGCGCATCGTGCTCACCCCCAGCGACGCCTGAGCGGAGAGCCAAGACCATGCCCGTGACCCGCGAACGACTGCATCGCACCCTCAACCCCGAAGTGGTCGCCGTGATCGGCGACAAGCAGGCGAGCGGCTACAACTGGCTGCGTTCGCTGCAGACCTTCACCGGCAAGCTCTACTCGGTGCAGGTCGACCCCAATGAGATCCCCGGGATCGAAGCGATGGGGATCGAGAACTACGCCAGCCTGACCGACATCCCCGAGCGCGTCGACTTCGCGGTCTGCGCGGTGCCGCGTAACGTCGCGCCGTTCATCGTGCAGTCGTGCGTCGACGCCGACGTGGGCGGCGTGACGCTGTTCACCAGCGGCTTCGAGGAGACCGGCGAGGAGCTCGGTCTCCAGCTGCAGAACAAGATTCATGAGATCGCCGGGCCCTCGGGCCTCGCGCTGATCGGACCCAACTGCATGGGCGTGCACATCCCGCGGCTTGGCGTGCGATTCAACCGCGACCAGCCGCATGATGTCGAGGGCAACATCGGCTTCATCTCGCAGTCGGGCACGCACGGGATGAACTTCTCGCTGACCGGCGCTGCGAACGGGCTCTACTGCTCCTCGCTGGTCTCGTTCGGCAACGGGATCATCCTCGAGGCGGCCGACTACCTCGACTACCTGGCCGACGACGAGCGCACCGAAGTGATCGCGATCTACATCGAAGGCGCGCGCGACGGGCGGCGTCTGTTCCACGCACTGAAATCCGCCGCGGCGCGCAAACCGGTGATCATCTGGAAGGGTGGCCAGACCGAAGGCGGCGGCCGCGCGATCCGCTCCCACACTGCCTCGCTGGCCAGCGACCAGGCGATCTGGGACGCGGTGATTCGTCAGGTCGGCGCCGTCGCGGTGCAAAACCTCGACGAGATGGTTGACGTGGTGAAGGCGACGCTGCTGACCCGCCGGCCCAGCGGCAACCGGCTCGGCCTGATCGCGATGACCGGCGGGCAGTCGGTCGTGCTGACCGACGCGTTCGAGAAGGCCGGCTGGAAGGTGCCAACGCTGACAGAGGCGTCCTACGCCCAGCTGAGCGAATTCTTCAACATCATCGGCGGCTCCTACCGCAACCCGCTCGACGCAGCCGGCACGATCGGCCAGTCGCCCGAGCATCTCGACACGATCTTCGACATCCTCAACGCCGACGAAAATATCGACGCGGTCGCGATGGAGCTCTCGGCCACGTTCATGGCGCGCCGCTGGCGCGACAAGCCGGAGGAATTCGAGCGGCTGATCAGCTCGTTGAAGCGATTCATGGCGGAGTCCGGCAAGCCGTTCCTCACGACGCTGCACCCCAGCCACGTGGAGCCCGAAGCGCTGGAGGCCCGCCTGCGCCTCCAGCAGGAGTCAATCCCCACCTTCCCCAGCTTCGAGCGGGCCGCCAACGCGCTCCGCAAGTCGGCGGGACTACGAGCAATCTGACCCTTGAAACCTCCGCACCTCGCCGTCAACCACGGTGACGATCTCGAGGCCGCGAACGCTACAAAGTCCCGAATGCGGATGGGCTCCGTGCGCGGAATCCTGCTAATGCAAGAACACACGCGCGATACTCCCCAAACGAATGCTCCCCCTGAGGAGACCTTTGCGTATATCGAATTTCGCTCTATCGACGAATCTGTAGGGGCGACCCTTGTGGTCGCCCTGCCTGCCGGCTATCTGGGAGATCGAAACGTGACGGGGAGGGCGACCACAAGGGTCGCCCCTACAGGGTCTCGGACGAGGATTACGCAAAGGGTCTCCTGAGGGGGAGCAGCCGGAGACCGAGAGCTGCCGGTCAGCCGGAGTTACGCGGTCGCCTCCCCCTCAGTCGCTGCGCGACAGCTCCCCTGCGGGGGGAGCGGTTCGATCGGATTGCTCGAGCACTGAGAGGATTGCATCAAGCGCCCGTGCCTGCGTACGTGTGTTACGCTGTGAGCATCCATGATACGGCTGGAGATTGCGGAGCTGACAACGCCCGCGACCGATCTCGACCTACACTGCGGTGACCATGGTCACGAGAGCCAAGCCCCCGACAGCGCCGAGCGTGGCGCCAATCAGCAGTCCCGTTGCGCCGCTTCTGCTCCAACCACCGCCGGAGTGGGAGTTGACGGACGAGCTGTTTATCGAGCTGTGCGACCTCAACCCCGGGCTGCGTTTCGAAATCGATGAACGGGGAAGTCTCAGCATTGTGCCTGGCGCAGGCTTCCGCAGCAGCAGACGCGCGATCGCCATCGCCGCGCAGATCTACGCCTGGATCGTGGCGGGCGGCGGCGGCGAAGCGGCCGGGGCCGATGGCGCGTTCCGGATCGGCGGTGTGTCGATCCGAATCCCAGATGTATCCTGGCTCTCACCGGAGCGCCTCGCGCTGATGGAGCCGGACGACGAGGGAATCCCTCGATTCTGCCCAGACTTCGTCATCGAACTTCGTTCGCCGTCCGACCGTCTGCCCGACCAGCAACGCAAGATGCGGTTCTGGATGGCGCAAGGTGTGCGGCTGGGATGGCTGATCGACCCGTTTGCAGACACCGCTCACATCTACCGGCCTGACCGAGAACCCGAACTCCTGCAGCGCCCCAACTCACTCTCCGGCGAAGACGTGTTGCCCGGCCTTGTCGTCGACCTCAGCAGGGTCTGGCGCGACCAACCCGAGGCCTAGCCGCGCAGCTCGGGCCAGACTTCGCGCCATGTCGTTTCGATGTGGCGCAGGTAGTCATCGACGGGGACTGCCGCCTCGCGGTCGTAATTGGGCATGCCAATCCCGATCCGGGTGAACCCGGCGTCGCGGGCGGCGGTCAGCGTGCGGCGCGTGCTCGCCATGTCCGTGTCCAGCGGGGGCAGCCACTGAAGCGGGAACTCGTCGCTCGAGCGACCGTGCAGCTCGAGCGCCGCGCGAATCTTGTCGGTGACCGCGATCAGCTGAGCGGTGTCGGATTGCACCGACGCGATCCAGCCGTCGCCGAGACGAGCGGCGCGATCCAGCGCCAGGTCGGAGTACCCGCCGAAGAGCAGCGGCGGGCCGCCGGGCGTGACCGGCTTGGGCATCACGCTCATCTCGCGGATCGTCGTGTAGCGTCCCTCGAAGTTGACCGGTTCCTCGGTCCAGCAGGCGCGCAGGACGTGGATCGCCTCCTCCATCCGCGAGGGACGCTGGCGGAACGGCACGCCGAGGGACTCAAACTCCGGAACCTGCCAGCCGATCCCGATGCCGAGCCGGAAGCGGCCACCGGAGAGGATGTCGATTTCGGCCGCCTGCTTGGCGACCAACACCGGCTGACGCTGCGGCAGCACGAGCACGTTGGTCTGCAGCGCCACGCGGCTGGTCAGCGCGGCGATCCAGGCCAGCGTGATCATCACCTCGTGCTGGTGCACGTCGTTCTGGTAGGGGCCGTTGATCGGCCGATCGGACAACTCGTACGCGTAGATCACGTGGTCGGCCATCGAGATGAAATCGAGCCCGATCGCCTCCACGCCCTGCGCCCAGTCACGCACCTCGGAGACATCCCAGTGCCAGTGCCAGGCGGGGATCTGAGCGCCGAATTCGATTCGCGGCATGGTGAAAAAACTCCTCTGCGTCGCGCGTCTCCAACGCGGCCTGCAGCGCCGCACGTCGGTCGGATGGAGGCCTGCTGCGCGTGTATCCTACATCCGCTGGCCCCGCGCGACGCGACCAACGCGCACTGCATCGCGCATCATTGGGCCGGTGGGAGGTCGCCATGGTGGTGGACGAACGGCACGCCGGCGAAGAGGGAGTGATCCGCAGCGACATCGCGGACGTCATCGACCGCTCGGCGGCGATGGCGGCGTACGCCTTCGCGGCGATTCGCAAAGCTGGCGAGAAGGGCGGCATTCCTCTGCCTGAACCACTCGCCGAACACCTCGCCGAATCCACCTATATGGAGGTCATGCGCTACTCGCTCGACGAGTGCTCGTGTCCCTGTCACCAGGAGCACCACTGAACCCCGCTGCCTGGTGATAGCCTGAACCGGTCGGCGCCGACGGCGGCCCTCGATTCAACGAACGATGAAGGGAACTCGACATGGCGACTGCGATCAAAGACTCGGTGGTCACGCTGGAGCGATTCAAGAGCGGCAAGACCTGGAACCAGTACCTCGCATACATCAACAGCGAGGAGAACCATCAGCGACCGACCCCCGGCGGAAACCCGCGCGGCGACGCGAACGTTGAGCGGTTCGTGCGCAACATGGGCTCCTGGCAGGTGTCGGAAGAGGGACGCGAGGCGCTGCAGTCGCTGCCGCGCCTGAAGATGCTGGTGCTTGGCGAAGACTGGTGCCCCGATGTCTACCGCGGCCTGCCCGTGCTGGCCGAGATCGCCTCGACCGCCGGCTGGGAGCTGCGCATCTTCCCCCGCGACGAGAACAACGACATCATGTCCGAGTTCCTCAAGGAGGGCCTCCACGAGTCGATCCCGACCGCGGTGCTCTACACGATCGACCACGAGTACATCGGCCACTGGATCGAGCGCCCGGCCGTCGCCAACGAGCACATGGCCAACATGCAGAAGCTCTTCTCGCGCCAGGACGGTGAGTCCGAGGAGGCGATGCGCGCCCGCATCGGCGCCGCCTATCGCGACCTCCAGAGCTCCGACGAATGGGCCTCGTGGCGCGACGCGACGGTCGACGAGATCGTCGAGCTGGCCGGCGCCTAAGGCCGACTCGGTCTCACGCGCTTCCGCCGAACGGGCCCTCCGCTGAGGCAGGCTCGTCGGCGGCTGCTTGCTGCGCCTCGACCTGCCCAAGCTGTCGAGTGGCCAACCAGGTCATTGCCCAGCGCTGCAACGCCGTGAGATTCGACAGAGCCGCGAGTAGCCAGAGCACCGCGAGCACCTGCCCGGCGAGCAGACCGATCGCCATGATCAGCACCCGCTCCAACCGCGTGCCGAGGCCCGACCGAATCTGCACGCCGTACTCGGCTGCCTTTGAACGCGTATAGCTCACCAGCATCGAGCCGCTCAGGCTCAGCATGATCAGAATGATCGCTTCGCGGTTGAAGCGCTCCTCGCCGAGGAACCAGAAGAGCAGGCCGAAGAGGATCGCGAAATCCGCGAGCCGGTCGCTGACGGCGTCGAAGATCGCGCCCCAGGTCGTCGCCTTGCCGGTCGCTCGAGCGACGGCGCCGTCAAAGAGGTCGAACGCGCCTGCCGCGAGCATCGCCACGCCGGCTTGCCAGAACCAGCCCCTCGAGGCCAGGTAGCCGGCCCCGCCCATCCCGCACAGACCGATGATCGTCAGCGTGTTGGGCGTCAGGCCCGTGCGCGCGACGGCGCGACCGAGACGCTCGGAGATCGACTGCGACAGGGCATGGGGAAGCAGAGACACGGGTGCGTTCGGTCAGCCCCGCCGTGGGCTCAGGCGCCAGCGCGTTCACGGTACCGAATCTGGGCCGCCACCCCCATCACCAGAGAGTCAAACTTCCCGCCCGCGCCGCGAAGCGGGACGGTTGGACGCGGCGCGGGCCACGCGCTCAGTCTCTGCACGACAGCTCCCGATCCCTCCCAATATCTCCCCCTGAGGAGACCTTTGCGTATATCGAATCTCGCTCTACCGAGGGGGACCTGTCGCGCAGCGACTGAGGGGGAGAGCGTCGCGGTCAGCCGGCGTCAGCGCGGTGGGAGCCCCCCTCTGTCCCTACGGGACATCTCCCCCCGCGGAGCGGGGGGAGAGCAGATCCGGATCCCATCCCCCCGCTCCGCGGGGGGAGAGCAGATCCTGGTCCCCTCTCCCCCCGCAAAGCGGGTGGAGATGCCGAAGGCAGAGGGGGGCCGGATCGGATTCGGCTGACCACCCAATGTGGTCAGCGGCGGTCAGCGGAGATCAGCGCTGAGCACCCGCTCATAGACCTTGAGGTGCTGCGCCCCGACGACCGAGACATCGAAGCGGCGCGCCGATGCGCGGCCGGCGGCGACCAGGCGTACGCGCGTGGCGTGGTCGGACCCGACCCGCTCGAGTGCGGAGGCCAGCGCGGCGACATCGCCGGGCGGCGTGAGCAGCGCGGCCCGCCCCGCGCGGGCGGCGATCCGATAGCCGTCGATATCGGAGGCGACGACTGGCACGCCCGCGGCCATCGCCTCGACCAGCACCAGGCCCAAGGCCTCGCCGCCCAGCGCCGGCGCGCAGAGCAGCGACGCCTCCCCTAGCAGCCGCCGCACCTCCGAGGTCCCCACGACGCCGTGCAGGCGGACACGCTCAGCAAGACCGAGACGCTCGATCAGTTGCGCCGTGTCGGGACGCACAGCCCCCGCCACGTGGAGCACCGGCCCGCGGTCGGCCGCACGGTCGGCCACGCGGTCGGCAATGCGCGCAATCGCCCGGAGCAACACGGGCAGCCCCTTGCGAGGCTCATCGCGACCGACGAAGAGCACAACCGGCGCGCCCGTCTCGCCACTCCGGCCCGGCGCCGCTGCGCCGCCGCAGTCGATGCATGGAGGAATCAACGCCGCGGGCCCGCCGAGCACGGGCGCGGCGATCGCCAGCGCCGCGGTTGAAACGGCGATGCGGGCGTCGGCGCGGCGGATGTGAGGGCGGATTGCAATCCCGATCGCTCCGTAGAGCCGGGCCGCGACGGCCTCGGCGCTGTGGAATGTGAGCACCGTCGGGACTCGGCCGAGGGCGCGGTGAAGCGCCACCGGTCCGATCGCAGGAACGAGCGGCTCCTGGATGTGGACGATGTCCCAGTCCGCATCGAGGAGGATCCGCACGCTCCGGACCACGCTGGGGCTCAGCGTCAGGCTGCCGACCGTTCCGCCGATCCGAACGGCGCGCGGCCGGCCGACATCGTGCAGCCACGACTGGTTCGCCGCGGCCGGGTCCGAACTTGGCGCGATCACGTGCGCGTCGTGCCCGGTGCGCCGCAGCCATCGGGCGAGCGACAGCGTGTGCGTGCGCACGCCGCCAGGCCGCGCGAGGTCGTAGGGCAGGACGAGCGCGATCCGCACCCGGCCCGCCGCTCAGCGCCCGCCGACGCGCCGAATGAAGCGCCGCGTCAGTGCCCGTGGCGTCGCCGAGATCCCGAGCACCGGCTGCAGGAGCAGCCGCGGGCCGACGCGCAGCAGTGAGGGATGTTCGCGCTCCTCGGCGCGCGTCTCCCCGGCGACGAACGCCGTACGCAGCGCGTCGGGACCGCTGCCGGGGTAACGCGTGACGGCCGCGCCGACGTGGGACGCGAAGTGCGCGTCGCTGCCGCCCGTCTCAGGCAGCCGCCAGCGCTCGGCGTTCGCGAGTGCGACAGCCGGCACGCGCAGCCGCGCGGTCAACGAGGGGTTGGCCAGCTCAATGGCCAACACAAGCTCCGGCGAATCGCGCTGCGCCGGGGCCAGATCGCGCACCAGCTGATCGATCTCCTTCACTCCGAGGCTGGGCGGGACGATCGCCGCGGGGTGGGCGATGATCGCCACGCCCCCCTGCCGCCAGATCGCCTCGACGGTCGCGGCCGCCGAGCGAAAGGCCGGGACCGGCTCGGTCAGCCACAGCGCCACGAGGTGACCCTGCCGCGATGTCACTTCGCTGCCCACGATCACTGCGATCGGCAGTCCGCGTTCGATTGCGATCGACTGCGCGCGCAGCGCGCCCTCGATCTGGTCGTGCTCCGTGATGGCAGCGCAGTCCAGCCCCGCCGCGACCGCTGCGGCGAGCATCGTCTCGGCGCTGTCCATCCCATCCGACGCGCGCGTGTGCGCGTGCAGGTCCGCGGCCGACCAGTCAGCCGCGATCGGTTCGCTCATACGACGCTCCGCTCGCGATGCGCGCGTGGGTCGTCCCAGGGCGTGTCGTGGCAGGGCGCCCAGGGCGACTCGAACATCCGCCACTGTTCGCAATGCTCGTGCAGAATCGGCTCGAACAGCGCGACGAGGTCGGCCAGGCCGGTGCGCACGTCGAGCGCCCGATTGCCGGTCAGCAGCAACTGCATCGGGGGCAGGCACTCGACCTCGAAGTGCAGGCCCCGCGTGCGACGCTGCCAGATCGGAATCAGCGCCGAATCGGTGCGGATCGCGAGGTCAACCGCGCCGACCGGAAAGCGCGCCTGGCGCTGAAAGAACGGGATGCACATCCCCCCGCCCTGGATGTCGCGGTCCCACAGCACCGCGACCAGCCCGCCGCCGCGCAGACGCTCCAGACAGGTCGCGATTCCGCGAGCGTTGGCCTCAACGAACTCAACGCCGGCGCCGCCGCGGCGCGCCTCCAGCGCCGTCCGTTGCCGAGGGTCGGCGAGCGGCTCGATCAGCGCCGTCGCCGAGATCTTGAGCGCCGCGATCGCTCGGACCACCGCCTCGGGATTGGAGAGGTGCGCCGACGTCGCGACCACGCCGCGCCCGGCGGCGATCTCACCCTGGAGATGTTCGAGCCCGCGCAGCTTCAGCCGATCATCGAGGATTTGCTTCGGCGTCAGGCTCGGCAGCAGCGCGAGGTCCACGTAGTAGCGGGCTGTCTCCTCGAAGACGCGACGCACGGCGCGATTGAGACGCGGCAGCTCCCACTCCGGATGCAGTCGTTGCAGGTTGTTGCGCACGCGCAGCCGGCGCCGTTCGGCGACGGGCAACGCCGCGAGGGCGAGTCGCTCCGCCAGCGCATAGAGCGCCTCCTCCGGCAGCACCCCCGCCAGCAGCTCAAGCGCCCGCAGCGCCGCGGCAATGCCCATCAGGAACGCCCACTCTCACATCTGCACATCACTACCGCAGTTCGCTGTATACTCTGCGCATGGAGCACGCAGCCGAAATGCAAGCCATCCTCGAGCACGGTAACTTGCCGCCTGAAGAAGCGGAGAAGTTCGTGTCGCTGCTCAGTGCCGAGTTCGCCGAACTCCATGGCAATGCCGCCACCAGGGAGGACGTCTCGGTCCTGGGCGGCGAGGTGCGCGAGGTGCGCGAGGTCATTGCACGGGTCGAGGCGGAAATGCGCGAGGGCTTTGCACGCGTCGACGCGGAGATGCGCGAAGGATTCGCGGCGACGCGAGTGGATGCTGCAGAGCGCCACGCGGCCATCCTCGAGCATTTTGTCCGTTGGGACGCAACGATCCAATCAGAGCTCGCCGCGATGCGCGAGGACGCGCTGCAGCGCGACCGCCTGATGCGCGAGGAAATGCATCGTCGCGATGAGCGAATGCTCACGGCGATGAGCGAACGAGACGAACGAATGCGCGCAGAGATGCGCGAGCGTGAGCAGCATGCACGCGAGGAGGCTCGCCGGGACGGCGAACTTCGTGACGCGAAAATGAGCCAGATGATCGCGGAGACCGAAGTACGAATCGGCCGTCTGGTGCTGCTCGGGACCGGTCTAATGCTGACCGGCCTCGCGATCGCCGCCACCGTACTCGCGGTGATGTAGAGCCCCGTCCCCCGGCGCGCCGAAAAACCGGCCAAACTGGTACCACTGATCGGGATACGCGGCTAGCCACGGCTCGAACCGCTCGATTGTGCGCTGCGTGACCTGCTCGCCGGCGCCCTCGATCCCCGCGTCGAGTTCAATCAACGCGCGGAACCGAAACTCACCCTCACGCACCCGGACCGCCGCCAGCGGCACGACCGTCGCATCCGCGGCCCGCGCGATCCGTTCGAGCGCGCTCGAGACGCGCGCCTCGCGACCGAACAGCCGCACCGCCACGCCCAGATCCCGAGCCGCCGCCGGACGGTCGAACAGCACCGCAGCGGTCCCACCGCCGCGCAGCGCCTCGATCACCCGCCGCACCCCCGGCGCCCCGGCCGCGGGCGTCATCCCCAGCCGATCGCGCGGCGCCTGCACGGCAGCGTCGAGCTGTGGATGACCCAACGGGTCCACAAGCACCTGTGAACGTCCGCAGGCGTGCGTATACGCCCCGCCCAAGGCATCCCAGTTGCCGATATGCATCAGCGCGAACAGCGTCGGACGCGATCCGTAGCGTTCGCGCAGCCGCCGCCAGTCCTCGGCCGGGCCGTCGACCGCTGCAAAGCAGGCTTGCGGCGTTAGTTCGTCGAGCCGCACCGCGTCGACCAGGTACTCGCCGTAGCGGCGGAACTGAGCCCGCGCCAACGACGCAGCATCGCCACGCCAATCGACGTGGGGCAGCAGCACCGACGCGTTCTCGATCGCCGCGGCGCGGCCCGCGGGCCAGCCGAGCCAGACGGCTTGCATGATGATCCGCGCGGCCGCGTACGCGCGGGGACGCGGCAGTAGCCGAGCGGCGCGTCCGAGCGATTCGTAGCCGAAGTAGAGTGCGTTGCCGACCAGCGCCTGACGCCCCGCGTTACTCGCCCGCGGCGAAGGCCTCGAGGGCGTCGCGCGCCTGGTCATCAGTCCACTGCTCCGGTGGCGACTTCATGAAATAGGCCGACGGCGCCAGCAGCGGCCCGGATTCGCCGCGGTCGAGCCCCAGCTTCGCGCAGCGCACCGCGTCGATCACGACCCCCGCCGAGTTCGGGCTGTCCCAGACCTCGAGCTTCAGCTCCAGATTCAGCGGCACGTTGCCGAATGTCGTTCCTTCGATCCGGATATGACACCACTTGCGATCCTCGAGCCACGGCACGTGGTCGGAAGGACCGACGTGTATCTCGCTGGGCAGCATCTCGTAGTCGATCTGCGAGGTCACCGCGTTGGTCTTGGAGATTTTTTTCGACTCCAGCCGCTCGCGCTCGAGCATGTTGAGGAAATCCGTATTGCCCCCGAAGTTGAGCTGGTAGGTACGGTCGATGTGGACGCCGCGGTCCTGAAACAGCCGCGTCAGCACGCGGTGCACGATCGTCGCGCCGACCTGACTCTTGATGTCGTCGCCGACGATCGGCGAGCCGGCGCGGCGGAAGCGGTTGGCCCAATACTCCTCCCGCGCGATGAAGACGGGGATGCAGTTGACGAAAGCGCAGCCGGCGTCCAGCACCTGCTCCACGTACCACTTGGTCGCTTCCTCGGAGCCGACCGGCAGGTAGTTGATCACCACGTCGACATCGCGATCGTTGAGGATTTGAGCGACATCGACGGTCGAGCCGGGGGCCTTTTCGATCACCTGCGAGAGGTATTTGCCGAGCCCGTCGTGGGTCATCCCGCGCTCGACCGGCACGCCCAGGTGCGGGACATCGGTGAACCGGTAGGTGTTGTTCGGCTCTACGTAAATCGCTTCCGACAGGTCCTTGCCCACCTTGTTGCGGTCGATGTCGAAGGCGGCCACGAAGTTGATGTCGGAGATGCGGTAGCCGCCGAGCACCGGATGCATGATCCCCGGAATCTCGTCAGCCTCCGACGCGTCGGCATAGAGCGTGACGCCCTGCACCAATGATGAGGCGCAGTTGCCAACTCCAATGATCGCGACGTTGATCGTTCCCATGCCTGGTTCCTCTCGGGCGCGCTCGACAGTGTGCTGCCGCGTCGGTGGCTCCGCGAGCCGCCGAACGGGAAGCTCGCGCCTCGTGATGTCGAGAACTCTCCGACCGCGAGTAGCTCACGATAGCAGCGAGTAGGCTGGCGACATGCCCGACCCGCGAGACGTGGTGGCGAACATCTATGTCGAATTCGCCAACGAGCTGGCCGACGCCGCCGCCGCCGCGATCCGCCCCTGGTTTCGCGCTCCGTTGACGGTTGACCGTAAGGCCGACGGCTCGCCCGTCACCCGCGCCGATCGCGAGGCGGAGTCCGCGATTCGCGAGCGGATCGCGCAGCGCTTCCCCAGTCATGGCGTGGTCGGCGAGGAGTGGGGCGCCGAACAGCGCGGTGCTGAGTGGGTCTGGGTGATCGATCCGATCGACGGAACAGGTGCATTCGTTTCAGGCGTACCTACCTTTGGCACGTTGATCGGCCTGCTGAATGAGGGCGTTCCCGTGCTCGGAGTGTTGGATCAGCCCATCTTAAACGAGCGCTGGCTGGGCGTCACCTGGTCCGGGCTACCGCGTCGCGCCACGCTGAATGCACACACCATCCACGTATCATCCACAGCCGAAATTCACACCGCAATTGGCTTCGCGACATCCCCGGAGCAGTTCGAGGGCGCGGACCTACAGGCCTGGAATCGCCTCAGCGACGAACTCCAGCGGGTCCGCTACGGAATCGATTGCTACGCCTACGGCCTGCTCGCCAGCGGTTATGTCGATCTGGTCGCCGAGGCCTCGCTCAAGCCCTGGGACTGCCTGCCGCTCGTGCCGATCGTGCGCGGCGCCGGCGGCATGATCTCCGACTGGACCGGCGAGCCGCTCAGCCTCGACAACGCTGAGCACGCCCTGGCGACCGCGACGCCCCAACTCCACGCGGCGGCGATGATTGCCCTCGCCGACCCTCTGACCAGATGACAAACCGCTACCTGGTCCGCGCCCGCGAGCGCGCTTGCGCGGACGCGGATCCTGCGGCCGGCGGGCTAGTTCGTGGCCCCGGCGATGGTCGCCTTGCGCAGCACGGGCAGCCCCGTGCGCTGGTTCTCCACAATCTCGTAGCCGGCCGGCATCGCGTCCAACGCGCCGTCCTTGATCGTCTTTGCGAAGAAGTAGATGCGCTGCAGGCGGTTGTTGCGCAGCGCGACCTCGCGGCTGTGCAGGTAGTAGGTCTGGCCGCGAGCGTTGACGCGGGAGTAAGCCATGAGGAACCTTTCTGGCCCTGATATTGTTCAGGCGCCTACGCGATTACTCCATCTATTCAAACACTTGCGATCTCGCCTGTCAACCGGCTGTCCACCAGCGGTCCACGCGCGCGCGCGCGCCGCCCTGTTCGTGATCGGATCCGTGCTGATCGCCGTCGCCGGCTGCGGCGGAGCGGAGCCGGAGCTGCCCGCCGCCGATCCGTGGCTCGCCGCCGCCCAACCCGACGCCACCTGGCTGCCCGTGCTCGCCACGCGCGATCTCGCGGTCGGTGTGACGCGCGTCGCGTTCACCCTGCAGGGCGGCGATCCCGAGGCTCCGCCGCCGCGCGTGCGCGCCTCCCTGTTCGACCTCGAAGCCGACCGCGAGACAGCAGTCTCCTCGCAGTTCGCCCGCTTCGTCGAGTTCGTCAGGCCGAATGCGGCGGCCCCGGCGCTCACGCCGCATACCCACATGGGGGGTTTCAGCGTCTCCGACGAGATACCCGCCGTGGGTCGCGGCGTCTATCTCGTGCCGGTCCGGCTCTCGCGCGCCGGCGAGTGGGGCATCGCCTTCGAGATCAGCAGCGCCGACGGCGCAACGCGGGAGCAGGTCCGCTTCCGCTTCAGCGTGCGCGAGCGGCCAGCGGCGCCCGCCAAAGGCGAACAGGCCCGCGCCTCCGTCAGCCGCACCCTGGCCGACGTCGATTCGCTCGACGAGCTGACCTCCGACCCAACGCCCGAGCCGGCGCTCTACCAGCTCAGCCTCGACGAAGCGCTGCGCGAAGCCCGGCCGCTGCTGCTCGCCTTCGCGACGCCTGCGTTCTGTCATTCGCGCAGCTGCGCGCCGGTGCTCGATGTCGTCAAGGCCGTCTGGCGACCGCGCGCGAGCGAGCTGCTCGCGGTCCACGTCGAGGTCTTCGAGAATCCCCACCAGCCCGAACTGCTGCGCGAGGCCGCGGCCTTCCTCGAGTGGGACCTGCCCAGCGAGCCGTGGGTCTTCGTGATCGATCACGACGGCCGCATCTACGCCTCCTACGAGGGCGCCGTGACCGAGGCCGAGCTGGCGCTCGATGTCGACGATGTGCTGGCCCGCTGGCGCGCCCAACGCGAGTAGCGCCCCGGCACGACTGTCGCCGACTAGGATTTGTGCAGCGGGAGAGGACGCGGCCATGGCGCTCGGACGAACCGACCGCGCGCAGCTGCGCCAGCAGCTCAGCGCTGTCGAAGGCCCGATCAAGATCGACTACTTCCACCAGCGCAAGCGCCAGGTCGTCGTGCCCGGTCGTCCCGAGCGACCCACGTGCGAACTCGCGATCGAGCTCTACACGGAACTCGCAGCGCTCTCCGACAAGCTCACGCTTAACGTCTACGAACTCGCCGACGAGCCCGAAATGGCCGCCAAGCGAGACGCCATGGACGTGCCCTGCGCCGTCGTGCGCGGCGAGCTAAATCGGCCGCTGCGCCTCTATGGCCTACCCAACGGGCACGTCTTCGTCGCGCTCGTGCGCGCGATCGTGCTGGCCTCGACGCGCTCGGGGAAGCCGTCGGCGCAGCTGAAGCGCGTGCTCGGCAAGCTGCGCCGGCCCAGCCGACTGCGCCTCTTCGCCTCCCCCGAGGACCCCGTCTGCGGGCAGGCGGCGCTGATGTGCTGGGCGACATCGCTGCTCTCGCCCAAGCTGCAGACCGATGTGATCATGATCGACGAGTTCGCGCCGCTCGCGCAGCGCGCCGCCGTCACGGTGGTGCCAACCACCTTCGTCGACGACCAATACCCGATCGCCGGGATCGTCGACCCGATCGAGCTGGCGCAGTACGTCGGCATGGTGCAGTCGCGGCCGAGCCGAGCGCGCCTCAATCCGCCCCAGCCGCAGCCGGGCACCGTGCACCCCTGGCGCCCGCCGCCGCCGCCGCAAGGATCGCGCCGCGGCCCACCGCCAGGCCCGCGCGAGCTCGATCCAATCGCGCAGGCGGCCGGCCGGGCGCGCGAAGCGGCCACCCCCGAGGGCATGCGCCGCACCACCGGCGGCCTGATCGTGCCCGACCGCTAGCAACCCGGGCTGAACGATCCTGACCGATGCTGAACGCGGCCTGACCACCGCATCGCACTTGCGTTCTATCGTCTGGCCAGATACGCTCCGTCACGCCACGACTGGGCCACGGCTAGCGAAGGGAACGCACGTGAACACCGAACACGGTTGGGTCGAGACACCGCTGGGCACGCTCTACTTCGAGGTCGCGGACGGAGCGCTGCGCGAGGCGGGTTTCGTAGACATCTGGGCGCGCGACACGCGCGACGGCTGCGCCGACGACACGCCTGAGCTCTCGGTCGCCGCCTGCGTCATCCGCGACGCGCTGAGCGCCTATTTCGACGGCGACATCTGCGCCCTCGACACGATCGAAGTCAACCTCTCGGGCACGCCGTTCCAGCGCGAGGTCTGGCAGGCGATTCGTGAGATTCCGGCCGGCCGCACCGCGTCATACAGCGAGATCGCCCGTGCCGTCGGGCGGCCGGCCGCGGTCCGCGCCGTCGGCGCCGCCACGGGGCGCAACCCGGCCGGCATCGCCGTACCCTGCCACCGCGTCGTGCGTGCCGACGGCTCGCTCGGCGGCTACGGCGGCGGACTCGACCGCAAGCAGTGGTTCCTCGACCACGAACGCCAGCACGGCGCCACAGTCGGCGCGATCAACAGCTCCACAGTCACAGCCACGGAGAGCACAGCATGAGCAACCACCAGGACCCCGAGGTCGCCGCCGCGCTGGCCAGCGACCTGATCATCGACATCACCACCACCGGCCGCACGAGCGGCGCGCAGCACCGGCTGGAGATTTGGTACCACGTCGTCGACGGCCGCTACTACATCACCGGCCGCGCCGGCCCGCGCTCCTGGTACGCAAACGTGCTGACCAACCCCGGGATCACGTTCCACCTCAAGCAGTCTGCCCAGGCCGACCTGCCGGCCATGGCCACAGCCGTGACAGACCCCGCGGCCAAGCGAGCCGTGTTCCTCAACGCTCCCAAGCTCAAGGAGTTCATCACCGAGGACAACGTCCAGGAGTGGGTCGACGGTTCCCCCCTCATCGAAGTCACGTTTGGCGGGTAGGCGTGACCCGAATCGTCGAGACCGATCGTGGCGGCAGAGCGGGTCCGTCGGATTGTGCGGGTCACGCTCTAGGAAAGCTCTGATCCCATCTCCCCCCGCAGAGCGGGGGGAGATGCCGAAGGCAGAGGGGGGCGCCGTCCCGACTCACCCGCGTGGCTGTATCTGGCAATGCGGGGGCGCCCCCCTCTGTCACTCCGTGACATCTCCCCCCGCCAAGCGGGGGGAGAGGGGATTCGAGTTGTTCAGAGGAGTCTCAGTGCGCCCGACCGTTCGAGTGCGCTCGAGCCTGGCCGCCCCACTACCTGGTCGCGAGGGCGGCGATCTGGATGAACATGAAGAGCGGGCGGGGCTGCTGGGACCAGCGCAGCCAGCCGGCCGATAGCTCGTCGAGCTCCGCCTGGGTCGCGAGCCCGTACTCCAGCGCCTGACTCGCGACCGCCGAGTGCAGGATGCGCTGCGACCAGGCCTCGCCCCAGATTCGCGCCTCATCGCCCTCCAGCAACTGCACGTTGGGCTGCAGCTCGACCTCCTCAAAACCCGCCGCGCGGACCCAGTCCGACAGATATCGCCCCGCGTCGGGCTCCGCGTTGTTCACGTAGGCCACCGCGTGATACAGCGCGTCCCAGCGCTCGTACTCGGCGAACTTCGGCGCCGGGTGCATCGTCGCGTAGTCCGCGTCGCGCACGCCCAGCAGACCACCCGGCTGCAACACCCGCCGCATCTCCCGCAACGCCGCGACGGGGTCCGCGAGGTGCTGCAACAGCTGGTTGGCGTAGACCACGTCGAAACTCGCGTCGGCGTAGTCGAGCGCGTAGACATCCCCCTCGACGAACTCCAGATTGTTCGAGCCCAGCTCAGCGGCGTGCTCGCGAGCGGTAAGCAGCACATCCGCCGCCGCGTCGAGACCCGTCGCCAAGCCCGGCGCGACCGCTCGCGCGAGCCCGCTCGTCACCGTGCCCGGCCCGCAGCCCAGATCGAGCAACCGCTGACCGGCCCGCAGATGCGGCAGCAGAAACCAGGCCTCAACCTCCGCGCGCCGCCGCGCGTGTTGCGCCACCACCGAGGCGTGGTGGCCATGCGTGTATCGCTCGCGGGATCCCTCAGCCATCGCCTGACGCCTCCGTGAAGTCGGGAATGATGCGCTCAAGCGCGTCCCGCGACGCCGCATCGAATGTCAATCCGCGCGCCGCCTGGCGGCCCGCAGCGCTCATCTTGCGCCACGTCCGCCCGATCACCCGGCGCAGCCGCCGTTCATCGAGTTCGGCCACGATCGGCGCCAGCTGCGTGTCGAAGAAGACCAGCGAAAGGGCGTCCTCAAGCGTCTGCGCGTCCGGGTCGCCCTGCTGCAGGAGCGGCTCCTTGGCGATCAGCGCGAAGACCCGCTCGACGGCCGCGCGCCCGTAGCCATGATCTTCCAGAATCGCCGCCGCCAGCTCTGCGTGGACCTGATGCAGCGCGCGCCGCCAGCGCAGATACCCGCCGCGCCCCCCCGGGAAGGCCGTTCGCGGAATCATCCAGCGCCGCACGTGGTGCGCGCGCGCCGCCAGCAGCAGCTCCTCCGACGCGTCCGGCTCGAGGACTTGCACCCAGCGGCTCATCATCTCGGCGTGAGTCAGCTCCTTCGGCAGCGCCGCGCCTTCGATCTCAAGCGTGAACGGATCGTCTGCATTCGCCGCATCGATCGCCGCGATGGCGGCATCGAACCGCGCCCGATCGACGAAGTCGCTCACGCAGGGCCGCTCCTACTCCGTGCCCACGACCGACCGTATCGAGATCACGCTACTGCTCAACCAGCGGCCGGTCTCAGCGCCCGAAGGCACGAACCTCGACTCAGGGAACACGTCGCCCCGACCGGTGACGCGGAAGCCGAACTCAGTGCGTCCATCAGCGAGCCGACGTGCCATCACGTGTCCTTCGACCGCCTCGTTCAGCCCCATCCGGGAGCTGAGCAACCACCGATTCACGCTCGGCGTCGCGGGCAGGAATCGGCGGTCGATCGACAGCGGTTCGGCATCGCCCTCGATACGCACGCCGAGCTCGATGCGGCCGTCGGCCCGCGGTCGGGCCCGGATCCGAATCTCCACCGTCTCCGGCACATCGCCCAACCCCACCATCATCCTGCCTTCGACTTTGGGCGGGAAGGGGTTGGAGGTGATGCTGAACTCGGCGGCCGAAACTCGCGTCTCCGTGCCGGGCGTGAGCGGATACTCGCGCGTCCAGCGCCGCTCGCCGTCGATCTCTGCCGACAAGCGGATCGCCCTGGCACTGCCAACGTGTGGTGGCAGGCGCAGCGACCAAGCTCCCGAAGCCGTCACTTTACTCTCCGCGCCGAATCCGCGGATGTCGCGCGCGCGCACATGGCGTGACCGCAATTCGACCCCTCGGAACATCTGCGGCTGTGGGCGCGGCGTGAGGTCTGCCGGCGTGAACGCGGTCGCGCCGCCCGCCTGTGGGGTGAGCGCTGCGGTCCGATAGACCACGCCGCCGGACTGGAGCTCAAACACCAGCACCGTGATGTCGTCAGGCGAGAACGTGAACGACCACGAGCCGCTCGTGATCTCTGCGCCTTCGCGGCTAGCAACCATTGCATAGGGCTCATCGCCGCCGAGATTGAGCGCGCGGATGATCCCGACCGGGAAGCCGCTGCCGCTGAAGCGGTGGGAGCTCTCCACCTCGTGCTGGAGCACGTCGCTCGCCGCCACACTGATTGGGGTATCGCCTTCCCAACCAGGCACGCGCGCCAGCGAGAACAGCTGCACGGAGGATTCAACGCCCGGGTGAGTCGCTGCATACCCGCCGGTCGGGTCGATCGCGCGATTGACCTCAAAGTGGATGTCGAACGTTCCGACGGGGACCTCGATCGACCAGCCGCCGTCGGCCCGGATCGTCGTTCGACCCACAACGCGGCCGTCGGAAGTGGCGGTGATCAGCGCCCCGGGTCGCGCGGGCTTCATAAAGCCGCCCGTCAGCACGCTGCCGAATGAACCTCCAAACCGCGTCGTCCCGAGGTCCGTCCCGCGCGGCGGCGCAGCAAGGGTGATCCAGTACGGAACGCCCTCCAGCGAGGAGCTGTAGGGGCCGCCAGCGTCGGGCAGCCCGTCGATGGTGAAGCGAATCCCGGTCATGCCTGCGCGGATCGGCATCTCCCACGCGCCTCCGTAGGCAGTTGCCTTACCCAACATCTTGCCGTTCGCCCAGGCCGCGACCGTGGCGCCCTCGGGCGCCGTGTGGCCACCGATCGTGGCGCTACCGGCAGCGCCGTGGAACTCCACGAACAACGGCGGCGGAGCGCCGAGGCTTGAAGCGGCCAGCGTCAGCTGGCGCTGTCCAGCCTCCGAGCGGTCGACCGGTCCGCCCGCCACGGGCAGCCGATCGACCGTGAACGCGAGCGGCGTCGGGCCCGCGGCAAATGGGAGCGCCCACGAGCCATCGGCCGCGACCCTCACCGCGATCCCCCAGCCGGTCGGCGTCTCGGCGAGGATCCTCGTGCCTTCGGGCGCGGCGCGTCCGTTGATCGTGACCGATCCGGGTTCCCCAAAGAAGGTCACGTAGTCGGGCGCCTGCGCCGCGGCGGCGACGAACGCCAGGAGCGTCGCCAGAACCAGAACCGCTGCGCCGAGGAGACGCTTCAATCCACGGCGCCCGTTGCAACTTCACCGTGGCGCTCCGCGAACTCGGCGACCAGATCGATCGCGCGATGGAACGTCGCGCCCGGGTGGCGCTGAATGTGGTCGAGCAGGCGGTCGAGCATCCGCAGGCGGCCGGGGCGACCGATGATGTACGGGTGCATCGTCAGCGTGAAGACGCCGCCGCGGCTGTACAGCTCGTCGAACGCGTCGCGCCAGGCGCCGTAGACGTGTTCGGGGGCCGCCATCAGGCGCCGCCCATCGGTCGGCGCGAAGACGAAGTAGGGGTAGTCGTCCAGCGCCCAGTGAATCGGCAGCTCGACCAGCCCCGGTCCGGCCCAATACGGCGCGTCGCCGCCCATCAGGCTTGAGTCGTACTTGAAGCCGCGCTCGCGCAGCAAGTCGAGCGAGTGGTCACTCAGCTCCCACGAGGGCGATCGATAGCCAGCGGGCGTTTCGCCGGTGATGCCGCTCAGAATCTCGCTGCCGTGGTCAAGGACGGCGGCCTCCTCCTCCGCGGAGAGCGTTGCGGGCGGTTCGTGCAGATAGCCGTGATGCCCGATTTCGTGACCGTCTGCGGCGATCCGCTCAACGACGGCCGGGTGGCGCTCGGCGACCCATCCGGGGATGTAGAACGAAGCCGGAACGCCGCGCTCGGCGAGCATCGCGAGCACGTGCGGCACGGCGACGGCCGGGCCATAGTCGCCGAACGACCGCGCCGACGGGCGATGCTCAATCCCGGGATCGCGGTTGATCATCCCGGATGCGCCGTCGACATCGAATGAGATGACGACGGCGCACTCGTTTGCGTCGCGCTCCGCGCGCAGCGTCGCGCCGCAACCGGGGCAGTAGCGCTCGTCCCCCGACCAACCGCAGACTGCGCAGGTCATCGACTACGAAAAGTCTGTGATGGTGGTGAAGCCCATCGTCTGGAAGGTGGTCATCGATTCGACGACGGCCGGCACGTCGTCGAGGCTGATCCGCTCGCCGATGATCGTCTCGGGGTGCAGCTTGCCCGACGCGACCATGTTCAGCATCGTCGGGTAGTTCTGATTCGGAAGTCCCAGTGAGCCGCGGAACTCGATCTCGCTCATCGTGATCAGGTCGATCGGCAGGCCCACCTCGCCCGCCTCAGCAGCCGAGGTGATGCCGATCTGCACATGCACGCCGCCCTTGCGCAGCGAGTTGACCGAGTTCAGCATCGTCGCGCGGATGCCCAGCGCGTCGACCGAGACCTGCGCGCCGCCGCCGGTGATCTCCTTGACCCGCTCCGGGATATCGCCGTCGCTGGCGTTCAGCGTCTCGACGGCGCCCTCGCTGCGCGCCTTGGAGAGCTTCGCCTCATCGAGGTCGACTGCCACCACCTGCGCACCGAGCGCGGAGGCCACCTGGACCGCCGAGAGGCCGATCCCGCCACAGCCATTGACCACGACCCAGTCGCCGCCGCGCACCGACCCGCGGTCGGCCACGCCGTGGTAGCTGGTCATGAAGCGGCAGCCCATCGCCGCGCCGGCCTCGAAGGAGACGTTGTCGGGCAGTGGGATCGCGTTGAAGTCGGCGTTGGCGATGGTCGCCTTCTGCGCGAATCCGCCGGCGAACGCGGCGTTGTTATCGCAGATGTTGGGGAACCCACGACGGCACAGGTCGCAATTGCCGCAGCCGTTGTGGAACGGCGTCAGCACGCGCATGCCGGGCCGAACGTGCTGCACATCGGAGCCGACCTGCTCGACGGTGCCCGCCCACTCGTGGCCCAGCACAGCAGGCATGGGAACCTGGAAGCCGACCCACGAGAGGTCGCCCTGCCAGAGGTGCCAGTCGCTTCGGCAGACGCCGCAGGCCTCAACGCGGACCAGCGCGTCACGCGGTCCAAACGTCGGATCATCAAACTCACGCACCACCAACGGCGCCTGAATGGCCTCCATCACAGCAGCTTTCACAACGAATTCCTCTCATCGCCCCAGTCCGAGGCGTGCTTAACGTGCGTTCCAGTCTAGCCACCCATCGTCAGTCCGCCCGCCGTTGGGCGCCCCGTCCGGCGTCGTTGGGCTACGAAGGCTCTGAACAACTCTCCCCCCGCCGAGGAGGGTGTCTTAGAAGTCCCTTTTCCGTCATTCCCGCGCAGGCGGGAATCCATGCGACCACCCAAAATGTGCGAGCGGCTCCGTGGTCTTGACGGCCCTGCGGAAGGGCCGAGGCGCGATGGCGAGCATCCAGCGCCGTCGGCCGTTCGGGGCGCCAACGGACATTGGTCGGCTCGCCTGGATTCCTGCCTGCGCAGGAATGACGGAGGAGGACGCACGGCGCCACTGAGGAGGACGCGCGGGACTGACGGAACACGGGGTTCTGAGACAGGCTCTGAGCGGGGGAAGAGCGGATCCGGCTCGTTGAGAGCCTTCCTCGACCCTCCTAGCTGTGAAACTTGGGGTCGCGCTTCTCCAGGAACGCCGCCAGGCCCTCGATGGCCTCGGGGCGACGCGCGGCGTCGCTGATGGCGCGCGTCTCCTGCTCCATCTGCGACTCCAGCGTGTCGTTGAACGACTGGTGGTAGAGCCGCTTCGCGGCGCCGATCGTCGTGGTCGGACCGGCCGCGAGCTGCGCGGCCAGCTGTGCCGCGGCGCCCTGCAACTCGGCGTCGGGCACCACACGGTTCAACATCCCCCAGTCGAGCGCCTCGGCGGCGGAGAGCATGCGGTTGGTCATCGACAGCTCCAGCGACCGCCGCAGACCGATCATCCGCGGCAGGAAGTAGGTCGATGAGCCGTCCGGCGTCAGCCCGATCCGCGAGTACGCCATGGTGAAGCGGGCCGACTCGGCAGCGATCGCCAGATCGCCGATCAACGCCAGACTGAAGCCCGCCCCTGCGGCGGTGCCGTTGATCGCGCAGATCAGCGGCGCGTCCATCCGTGCAAAGCGCGAAATGGCGGCGTGGAGGTAGGTGGTGAGCAGCTTGATCTCCGTCGCCATCGCGGGGCCGGCATGTGGCATCGCTTTGAGGTCGGCGCCCGCGCAGTACATCCGGCCCGCGCCGGTCAGCACGACACAGCGGATCTCGGGGTCGTCGTCGCAGCGGATCGACGCGTCCATCAGCTCCTCGCCCATCTTCATCGTGAGCGCGTTCGCCGCCTCCGGGCGATTGAACGTGATCGTCGCCACGCCGTCGCTGAGGTCCCAGGCCAACGTTTCGTAGTCCGGCATCGCACTGTTCCTCCGCTAGAGATCGTCGGTTTCGACCGCCAGTCTATCTGCGATCCCTATGCTCGCCGCGAATCGAGGAGCGCCGATGGTGACCACACAGGACGTGCGCGTTCCCGTCGACGGCGGCCAGATGCGCGCCGCGCTCGCGTTGCCCGATGACGCGGAAGGAACCGTCCCTGGATTGCTGGTGCTGCACGAGCTGTTCGGCCTCAATGACGATATCCGCCGGATCGCGGCTCGCTTCGCCGAGAACGGCTACGCGGCGCTCGCGCCCGACCTGTACTCGGTCGGCCCGCCGCGACCGATCTGCATCCTGCGCACGATGCAGGCGATGAACAGCGGCAGCGGGCGGGTCTTCGACGACCTCGCGGCAGGGCAGCGCTGGCTTGCGGAGCAGCCGCAGGTCGATCGGTCGCGCGTCGGCGTCGCCGGCTTCTGCATGGGCGGCTCGTTCGCGATTCTCCATGCCGTGCGCGCGCCCGTCGGCGCGGCGGCGGCCTTCTACGCACGCGTCCCTCACATGATCGAGGAGCTGGACGGCATCTGCCCGGTCGTCGCCGGTTACGGCGGACGCGACAAGATGTTCCTTGGCCAGCCTCCGCGCCTCCGCGCGCATCTCGACCGGCTCGGCGTGGCGCACGACATCGAGGTCTATCCCGACGCCGGCCACTCCTACATGAACCAGCACCACATGCCGCGGCCGGTGCAGGCGCTGATGCGGCATGCGCGCATGTCGGTCGGCTACCACCACGACGCCGCCGAGGACAGCTGGCGGCGCATGCTGGCGTTCCTCTCTGAGCACCTGGCTGCATAGCCAGCGCAACAGTCGGGAACCGTTTCGCACCCGCCGGCGTCCATACACTGAGAACGACGATCGGCCGTGCCCGCGGCCGTAGCCAGGAGGCTCTCATGTCGATGCGGACGAGAGTGTTGAGCGCGACGGGACTTGCGCTGATGACGGCGATCGCGGTCGCTGTTTGGAGTTTCGGCGGGGCGCAGGCGCAGGAGCCTGAACAGACCGAGCCGGCGGTGGTCGAGACCGGCACGACGATGCTCACCGTGCCGGGCACCGCCACCCGCGCGCTCACTCCTGATCAGACCACGATCGAGTTCGAAGTGACCGGCCGCGACGAGACCGCTCGGAACGCGGTCCGGGCTGGCGATCTGGCGCTGCGCGCAATCCAGTCGCGCCTACGCGCGTACCGCGTCAGCGACGATCAGCTGCACACGCAGCGCGTCTCGCTGCGAGAGGAATACGACTGGACCGAGCAGGGCCGCGTCTCGCTCGGCTTCCGCTACAGCCAGTCGCTCACCCTCCAGGTTGAGGGCACCGACCGCGCCGCCCAGCTGATCGACCGGATCGTCAGCGCCGGCGCCGGCGCCGTCTCGATCAACAGCGTCTCGTTCTCCGCCTCCGGCCGCGCTGAAGCCGAGCGCGAGGTGCTGCTCGCCGCGATGGATGACGCCCGCGCCACCGCCGACGCGATGGCCGCTCAGATCGGCAAGGAAATCGTCGACACCATCGAAGTCACCATCGCCAGCCGCCTCAGCCCGGTCGCGTTTGCCGAGCGCCCGGAAGCCACGAGCGATGACGGAGCCGACGCCGGCAGCATCGCGCCGTTGATCCGCGCGGGTGAGGACGACGTGCAGGTCGCGGTCGTCATGAAGTTCGTCGCGCGCTAACTCTCCGCGCGGTCGGCAGCCAGCCACGCGCCATCGACGCGACAGTGAGAGGGAGATCGAAATGACGATACCGAAACCAGGCAAAGCGCTGAGGCTATCCGCTCTCGCGCTGATCATCGCGGTCGCCGTCGCCGCATGGAGTCTCGCCGAGGCGCAGGCCCAGGAGCCCGGACCAAGCGAGCTGGCTGTGGTCGAGACGGGCACGACGACGCTCACTGTGCAGGGGACTGCCACCCAGGCGCTCACGCCGGACCAGACCACGATCGAATTCGAAGTCAACGCGCTCGACGAAAGCGCACTGGCCGCCGTCCGCGCTGGCGACCGAACGCTGCGCATCATCGCGTGGCGTCTGCGCGTCTCGGGGGTCGGCGAGGATCAGCTGCACACGCAGCGAGTCTCGCTGCGGCAGGAATACGACTGGACCGAGCAGGGCCGCGTCTCGCTCGGCTTCCGCTACAGCCAGTCGCTGACGCTGCAGGTCGACGGCACCGACCGCGCGGGTCAGCTGATCGATCGAATTGTCAGCGCCGGCGGTGACGCCGTCTCGATCAACAGCGTCTCGTTCTCAGCCTCCGGCCGCGCCGAAGCTGAGCGTGACGTGCTGCTGGCGGCGATGGCCGACGCCCGCGCCACCGCCGACGCGATGGCCGCTCAGATCGGCAAGGAGATCTTCGACACCATTGAAGTCACCGTCGCCAGCGCCCTGAGCCCCGTCACGTTCACGCAAGAGGCGGCGGCGGAGGCGGAGTACGCGAGCGACTCGCCGGCTGGATCTGCGCGCTTCATCAACCCCGGGCAGGACCAGGTGCAGGTCTCGGTCGTGATGAAGTTCGTGGCGCGCTAACCCTGCGCCACGCTCGCGCGGCGGAGCAGGCGCCCTCCGACCCGACGAGCCTCACGCCAGCTCTTGCGTCGCCATTCGGACTCTGGGTAGACTCTCGGCATGGCAATCAGCATCCCCCGCTGGACCGGCATGCTCCGTCGGGCCGGCGCTCCCGCCCGCGCCGCCACCGAGATCGCCACGGAGGTCGATCAAACCGTCGGCGCCCTCGTCTCCCAGCACGACCACGACAGCGCCTTCGATCGCCTGCTCTACGCCATGCAGCTCGGCTTCGAACAAATGAACGCCAGACTCGAGAGGACCGATGCCCGAATCGATTCCGTGGAAGCCCGGCTCGAGACCAGCCTGAGCAAACAACTGCTGATCGCCGTCGGCATCGTCCTGGCCGCTCTCGCGATCGCCACCGGCATCATCGTCGCTCTCTTGATCCGATACGTCGGCTAACCGTCATGTCGGAGAGGCTACCGGCGACTGGCGACTTCTTCCACCGGCTCTTGCGTCGCCGTTCGGACTCTGGGTAAACTGTCGGCATGGCAATCAGCATCCCGCGCTGGACCGGCATGCTCCGTCGGGCCGGCGCTCCCGCCCGCGCCGCCACTGAGATCGCCACCGAGGTCGATCAGACCGTCGACGCCCTCGTCTCCCAGCACGAGCACGACAGCGCCTTCGATCGCCTGCTCTACACCATGCAAGTCGGCTTCCAGGAAGCCGATGTCCGCGACGCCCGGCTCGAGGCCAGCTTCACCAAGCAACTGCTGATCGCCGTCGGCATCGTCCTGACCGCTCTCGCGATCGCCACTGCCATCATCGTCGCGCTCTTCATCCAATACGCCGGCTAGCCGCCGCGCCGGGTTTTCGCTGCAATCAGCTCAACGACGACCTCGCCCACGGCGCCTCCAACAAGCACGTTGACGATCGGATCCACGCGCTCGAGCGCCGGCTCCTGCTCCTCATCCTGGCGGTCGCCGCCCTCACCATCGCCCCGCTGATTGACCACTTCCTCAGCTAACCAGCCCAACCACCTGCATCGCGCGGCTAGGTCTCGTCCCGACGCCGCAGGTCCTCCGTCACGATCAGAATCACGATCGCCCGGTCGCCCTCCTGCGAAATCCGCAGCTCCCCGCGGAAGGACGGATTGTCCGCATCGCGGAACCTGATGAAGTCGATGCTCACGTGCCGCGGGTCCGACTCGACCGACCACGGCGCGACATCCAGCTGCGAGCGGTACCAGAGGTACAGATCGTCGGCGTCTTCCTCCGTGCTCTGCCAGCCGAAGATCAGCTCCCGCGTGTTCTCGGTGTCGGTGAACGCCGACCCGAGCAGCTCGAGCGACTCACGCTCCGGGAAGCTCGGCGGCAGCTCGTCGACCGCGCCCTGAATCCGCACGTCGGCCACCGCCGTGCGATCACTCTGCACCAGGTAGTTGCGGAACAACCGCTGCGCCGCCAGCCGCTCCTCATCGTCGGAGCTGTCACACGCCGCCGCCGCCAGGCCGGCCAGCAGCGCGATCAGCGCCGTCAGCCCGAGCAGCACCCCGGAGCGAAGCGTCACCATATGTGTGTAGCCGTCCCGGCGTTGCTGAAGACGGTGGGTGGGGTGGACGGCGGGATTCGAACCCGCGAATACCAGGGCCACAACCTGGCGCCTTAGGCCTCTAGGCGACGCCCACCAAGCAGCTTCCACGCGCGACATCAGGATCGCGCGCCGACGCGCGCGTTCGAGCGTATCACGGTGCGAATCACGCAATCCGATCGATCAGCAGCGTCGCCAGCCCCAGAAAGAACAGGAATCCCAACACATCCGTCAGCGTCGTCACGAAAATGCTCGCCGCCAGCGCCGGGTCGGCCCCGGTGCGACGCAGCACCACCGGCACCACCAGGCCCGACATCCCGGAAACGATCATCGTCGCCAGCATCGCCCCGCCGACCGCCACGCCGAGCCACGGATTGTCCTGCCAGACCCAGCCGATCGCCCCCACGATCGCCCCCAGCGCGATCCCCGTGACCACCCCAATCGCCAGCTCGCGCGGCAGCACCGTGCGGTGGAAGTGCCGGTCGAACTCGCCCAGCGCCATCGCCCGCACCGTCAGCGTCATCACCTGCATCCCCGCGTTGCCGCCCTGCCCGGCGATGATCGGCAGAAAGATCGCCAGCGCCGCGACCCGCGCCAGCGAACTCTCGAACGCCGCAATCACCGCCGCCGCCGCGAACGCCGTGACCAGATTCAGCACCAGCCACGGCAGGCGCCGCCGCACCGCCGTCGTGACCGGCGCCGTCAACGCCTCGTCATCGACCAGGCCGACCAGCCGGAACATGTCCGTCGTCGCCTCCTGCTGCGCGATATCGAGCAGATCATCCGCAGTCGTCACCCCGACCAGCCGGCCCGTCGGGTCGACCACCGGCAGCGCGTGCAACCCGTAGCGCTGCAGCGTCTGCAGCGCCTCCTCCTGATGCGCATCCGTCGTCACCGTCGGGCCCGCCTCCGACATCAGGTCGCGCAGCGGCGTCAGCGGACGCGCCACGATCAGCTCGTGCAGATGCACGCTGCCCAGCAGCAGGCCGGCGTGGTCCACCACATAGATCAGATCGCGCACGGCCGGCGAGGCCGGCGTCGCGCGCAGATGCTCGATCACCTGCTGGGCCAGCATGTGCGGCCCCAGCGCCATGATCTCCGGCGCCATGATCCCGCCCGCTGAATGATCGTCGTGCAGCAACAGCGGCGCCACGAAGTCCGCGTTCGGCAGCCGCTCCAGCACCAGGCTCGCCGCGTCCGCCGGGATCGCCTGCAGCACATCCGCCACGCGCTGCGCCGGCGCTTCGTCGAGCGCTTCGGCGAGCTGCTCCACCTCGACGTCCGGCGCGACGTGCTCCAGCTCGTCGGGCGTCAGAAACTCCAGGATGTCGGCCAGCGCCGCCGAATCGATCCGGTCCAGCACCCGCCGCCGATCGTGCGTCGAGAGCGCCGCCAGCACATCCGCCTGATCAGCCGCATGCAAAGCCCGCAGCAGCGCCGCCGCCGTCTCCAGATCGCCCGCATCGACCCGCGCCACCACATCCCAGACCGCCGCCGCGTCGGGCCGGCCGAGAGCCCCGCTCACGACCGCTGTACCCTGACCGCACGCGCCCGTAGCTCAGCGGATAGAGCACCAGGCTTCGGACCTGGGGGCCGGGGGTTCGAGTCCCTCCGGGCGTGCCAGAGCCCGATCCTCACACGCGCCCCTGACGCCACGGGGACCGCACACACGTCTTTGGACTACGCATGTTCATCTCCTGGTTCACCGAGCGCCCGTATCAAGACCCCAACGCGAGCTGGTGGGGCCGCACCGGCCGCCGTCTCACCGACCTCGATTCCTCCAACGAAGAATACGACCCGCGGCTCGGCTCCGACCTCTACCACCGCTATCTCGATGAGGCCGTCGCCGCGGAACACGCCGGCTTCGACGGGATTGTGCTCAACGAGCACCACTCGACCCCGTTCTGCATGGGTTCGGTGATCAACGTCGAGGCCGCGATCCTCGCCCGCATCACCGACCACGTCAAGATCTGCCTGCTCGGCAACATCCTGCCGATCTGGGAAGACCCGCTCTGGCTGGCCGAAACGCTCGCCCAGATCGACATGATCTCCGAAGGCCGGCTGGTCACCGGCTGGGTCCGCGGCACCGGTCGCGAATCGCTCGCCCACAACTCCCAGTCGCCCTACAACTGGGAGCGATACCAGGAAGCCCACGACTTCATCGTCAAGGCCTGGACCGATCCCGGCCCCTTCCGCTGGGAGGGTCAGCACTACGACTACCGCTACGTCAACCCCTGGTCCAAGCCGCTGCAGAAGCCGCACCCGCCGATCTGGATCCCCGGCGCCGTCTCGCAGCGCACCGTCGCCTGGGCGGCCGAGCACCACTACCCCTACATCATGCTCGCCACCCGCCTCGAGCCGACCCGCGACTCCTTCGCCTACTACGACCAGGTCGCGCGTGAATTCGGCTACGAGGCCGGGCCCCAGCACCGCGGCTACCTCTGGAAGGTCCACGTCGACGAGACCGAGGAGCTGGCCGAGGAGGTCGGCCGCAAATACCTGACCGGCCCCGGCAACATCTTCCTCGAGGGCTCGCGCGGCGACGTCAAGCGCCACATCCAGAACCTGCCCGGCATGATCGACCGCCGCCGCCTGCTGCCGACCGCCGGCGTGCGCCACGTCGAGGAGTCGCGCGGCACGGTCGACCCAAGCAAGTACCGGCCACTCACGCTCGACTCAGCCACACAGTTTGAGGATGTCGACGACACCTACCGCGGCCTCGAAGAGTCCTACAGCATCATCTCCGGCACGCCCAAGACCGTGCTGCCCAAGATCCGCCACGTGCTCGAATACCTGCGCCCCGGCTCGATCACCTTCTGGGACGGCGACGGCTCGATGGCCCACGAAGACACGATGCGCTCGCTGCGCCTGATGGGCGAAGAGGTCCTCCCCGCGATCCGCGAGATGGGCCAGGAACTAGGCCTCACCGGCCCCTTCGACCTCGGCCCCGACGACCCGCCCGTCGGCATCTCGCCGGCCGTGCTCAACGCCTAACGGGTAATCGCACGGCGGCAGCTCTCCCCTTCCCACTGCTCCCCCTCGGCGGGGGGAGCAGTAAGACCCCGAATCCCGCTGCGACCGCCGCGATCATCGCGCTGCTTGCCCGCTTCTGAGCTGACGCCGTAGACTGTGCTTGTCGCCGCTGTCAATCCCGGAGGCGGCATCAACACAGCCCGATTGACCCCACATCATTGTGCGGTGGGGTATGGGGGGAACTCAGCCTAGTCACGCATTGGTCTTGGTCAACGGACCTTCCGTACGGCGTCAGCGATCGTTTTGAACACGAGATGCCAAGCGAAAGGAGTTGGAACATGGTCAATGTCAAATTGAACCTGAAGGTGCATCTGCACATCTTGGTGTCGAGCTGCGCAATGGCGGCCCTCATCATGTCGGTTTTGACGTGGCTAGGCCTAAACCCCCATCGCTCATCCGTGTTGAGCAACCCACCGGCGCCGAACTGGCCCTTCTCAGTGCGCGGCGTTGGCCGCCCACGCAATCGATGCGATTCCCCGTAGCCCGCCTCCCCCTCAGTCGCTGCGCGACAGCTCCCCCTCGGGGGGAGCGATTACCGATCGGGATTCCGCTAACCATTCCCATTTCTCCCCCTTGGGGGGAGCATTTGGCCACCAACGCCACCCCAACCTTGCAGTCCAACGCCGGAATCGGATAGCATTGTGGCATGGCCTTCCCCAGCTTCGCGCTCAGCCGCGTCTTTACGCGCTCCGGCCTGCCTCAGCCGCAGGCAGAGACGTTGACCGATCAACTCGAGGAGGCGATCGACGAGAAGATCGAGGAGTCGAGCAGCGGCCTCGCGACCACGCACGCACTCGAGTTGGCCGTCGCGCAGCTGATGTTGGCGATCGCCGACTTGGCGCTCCAGGGCGCCGAACGCGAATCCGCCTTCCACCGCACGCTCTGGATCGCCATCGGGGTCGTGCTCACCGCCCTCGCGATCTGCACCGCCATCATCATCGCCGTCGACTGACGTCGGCGGCCCCGCTCCCCTTCCCCACTTCGCCCCCTGAGGGGGAGATGCCGCAGGCAGAGGGGGAGTGCGTCGCGGTCAGCCGAGGCCGGCGCGGGCCTCCCCCTCAGTCGCTGCGCGACAGCTCCCCCGCGGGGGGAGCGATTACCGATTCGCCTCCCGCTGGCCCCTCCCACTTCGCCCCCTGAGGGGGAGATGCCGCAGGCAGAGGGGGAGACCGCCGTGCATCGCCACCATTCGCCACTTGGGCGCCTCCCCCTCAGTCGCTGCGCGACAGCTCGGCCCCCGTTGAGCACATTGAGTGCTCAACGGAATCCGATCCGGATCCCGATTCCGCTGACCACTCAATGTGGTCAGCGGCCCCAAACGCCTTCAGCTATTGAACCACGCCCCACATTTGCTGTATGATGACCCCATGGCCCAGCTCACCCACATCAACATCCCGCTGTGGAAGGCCCTGATGCGGCGGCTTGGCTTCGCGGAGGAGGGCGCACAGGACTTCGCCGATGCGCTTGATCGCGAAATCGCCGATCGGGCCACCAAACTCGACCTCAAAGAGCTCGAACTGCGCATCGTGGGCTGGATCGCTCTCGCCACCGGCCTGAACATCGCCGCCATGACGCTGCTCAAACTCTTCGGCTGAGTCGGCGGGCCGGCTCCGCGAGGCGGGATGTCCCGTCGGATCTCCTCTCGCCCCCCGTTGAGCACATTGAGTGCTCAACGGAATCCGATCCGGATCCCGATTCCGCTGACCACTCAATGTGGTCAGCGGCCCCACAGCGCCTTCAGCTATCGGATCGACGCCCACATTTGCTGTATGATCCCCCCATGGTCTCCTTCAACCCGCTCCACTGGCGACGCACCACGGTTGAAGGCGGCCTCTCCGAACGGGCGGCGGAAGACACCGCCGCGCAACTCCAGGACGCGTTTGCGGACGCCTCCTCCAGGCAGGAACTGCGCGAAATCATCGACGCCGCGTTCGCCAAACAGGACCTGCGCATCGTCCGCTGGATGTTCCTCTTCGCCGGCGTCATCATCGCCGCCATGGCGCTGCTCAAACTCTTCGGCTGAGTCGCCGCTGACCACATTGAGTGGTCAGCGGAATCCGAATCGGCTCCCATCTCGCCCCCGCTCGATCCCCTCTCCCCCCGCGGAGCGGGGGGAGATGCCGCAGGCAGAGGGGGGCATTCGGATCGGATTCCGTTGAGCACTCAATGTGCTCAACGGGGGGGAGATGCCGCAGGCAGAGGGGGAGGCCGCCGTGCATCGCCACTATTCGCGCAGTTGGGAGCCTCCCCCTCAGTCGCTGCGCGACAGCTCCCCCGCGGGGGGAGCGATTCCCGATTCGGATTCCGCTGGCCATTCAATCTCGGATTCCGTTGAGCACTCAATGTGCTCAACGGGGGGGAGATGCCGTAGGCAGAGGGGGAGGCCGCCTCGCATCGCCACTATTCGCGCAGTTGGGAGCCTCCCCCTCAGTCGCTGCGCGACAGCTCCCCCGCGGGGGGAGCGATTCCCGATTCGGATTCCGCTCCCCTTCCCAACTTCGCCCCCTGAGGGGGAGATGCCGCAGGCAGAGGGGGAGTGCGTCGCGGTCAGCGGAGGCCGGCGCGGGCCTCCCCCTCAGCCGCTGCGCGACAGCTCTCCCCCGCTGGCCACATTGAGTGGCCAGCGGAATCCCGGAGTGCCCGCCCGGCGGAAGCCCCTCCCCACCCCCCTTCCCCTCCGCTTCCCTCACCACATAGACTGAGCAGCGGAATCCGGCCCCCCGACGCATGCGCCGGCGAACTGTGCCCGGCTGCGCTCACACCCCCGCCCACGTGTCAACCACGTGTAAAGGCACGTTGCCGGACCTCCCCCAGGTCGGATACCCTCCCCCTCAAGGTCACGTGCGCCGTGTGAGCGACGGACCGCAAGCATCTCAGCCTGAAGGAGGCATAGAGACCATGAGTCAAGGATTGACTTGGATTGCGGCCCGGCGCATGCCGCTGGTCGCGCTAGTAGCGCTCTTGGCGCTGGCGGTCGCCTTGTTCGCCGTCATCAACATCGCATCAGCGGCCCCCGCTCTTGTGGTCAGCATTGCTGACAGCGACAACGTCGTGAATCCGGGTACCTCGGTGGGCGTCGACCTACAGGTGATTGGCGACCCTACTCCCGAAGATGGCCAAGCACCTGGTGCCTACGATATCGCGTTCGTGATCACCTCGTCTGGGGTGGTCTACAGCGTAGCGACGGGCGACGCCGCCGTAGCCACGGTTGTCCCCGGTGACAAGAGCACTGATGCAGTCAAGTCACGGCACGGTGAAGTCCTCATTCCAAAAACGGCATCGGGCGACTTTACCATCAGTGCGCGTGTGACTCGCGGCACTGCTGGCGCGGATGGCTACGTGGTCCTCGAGGACACGCTGACGTTCACCGTCGGTGAGGCAGGCGACGGTGTCGCTTCCGCCTCGATCTCGCTCGGCAAGGCGGGACACGCCACGGCTAAGGGCGCGCCGTCCGACTCCGACCAGGCAGCGGCCGGCACCGTTCCGAGTGGCGCAATGGCCTACGACGCCTGTGCCGACGACCCGGATGTTGCCAACGACCTGGACCAGAACAACGACGATGTTCCTGACGATGTCATCGACAGCGGTTGTATCGCATTGACGGTCAGCATCAAGAACTCGCTCGGCAATGCGGCGAACCCCGCCGATGTCTCGGCGATTCACATCTTCGCTCCGTTGGCGACGATCATCGCCGATAACGGCGACGGCGACCTTAACAGCGGCAACGACAACTTCAACGGCACCGCGCAGCTTCCGGGCGACCGCAACTCCGTGAAGGTCTTTGTCGCACGTGGGGATGCTGGTCCGGTCTCTGTGAGTGCCATCATTATCGGCACTGCCGGCTCGACGACCTCCGAGGTGACCGAGCTGACCTTCACCGGTACAGCCGACACCATCTCCGTGGGCGAGCCTGACAGCGCGCTGGCACAGACGGGAACGGAAGCCGTGACTGCGGTCGCGGACGACACCGACACAGCCAACGTAGACGAGTCCGTGACGGCAGTGAAATCTTCGGGCGAAGCTCGAATCGAAGTCACGGCCGTTGACAAGTCCGGCAATGTGGCGGCGCTCCCATTCGGCGACATCAGTGTCGAAGTTGTTGATGCCGATGACGACCTGGCGACCAAGGTTATCGTCACGCCGAGTCAGCAGAAGAACGCCAAGGGCGTTGTGAATCCAAACGCCGTTCGCCTCACCCTGCGCGGCGATGAAGCTGCCGCGGGTGAGTACACCGTCAAGGTGACCTTCGGCGACAACGACCCCGAGACCGCGACGATCGTAGTGGCCGGCAAGGTCGCCAGCGTTGCTCTTGAGAGCAGCCACGACTCCGTCGGTCTTGGCGACATCATCACCGTTTCCGCGACCGTGACCGACGAAGACGGCAACCTGTCGCCGGATGTCGGTGAGGTGACCTTCCAGGCCGTTGGCGCCCTCAAGCTCAACGCGCTCGGCAAGGACGCCGATGGCGGACGTGTTTCCATAGCGATCAACGACGGCGCCGCCGAAGCCCGCTTCGTTGTGGTTGACGGCAGTGGCACGGCGACCATTATCGCCAGCACTGGCGGCGTTGACGGTGTGACTTCGGTCAGCACCGAGGCCGCCGCAGTGGTTGACGAGCCCGACCCCGAGCCCGTCGACGGTCTCTCGCGGACCCAGTTGAACAACTTCGCTTCGTGGTCCGGTGATGGCTCCGTCAGCGCTTCCGAGCTGCTGGCCGGCATCTCCGACGCCTCCGCGGTGTTGTTCTACGACGGCGACTCATGGCAGCGCTACGGCGTGGTCGACGGACAGGTCATCCCTGGCTCGCGCGACTTCACCGTTCGCGACGGCGACGTCATCTGGATTAGCGGCTAGTTCCCGCACAACCTCCGCCGGCCACGACCAGTGGCCGGCGGAACACCAGCTGGTCGTCAGACCAATCAAGAGGGCGGGGCTCCGGCCCCGCCCTCTTTGCGTGCTCCGCGCCGCTCCAATCGCTCCCCCCGAGGGGGAGCTGTCGCGCAGCGACTGAGGGGGAGGCCTGCGCTACTCCCATCCCATCGCAACGCCGCGGCCTCCCCCCCCGCTGAGCACATTGAGTGCTCAACGGAATCCGATCCCGATCCCTCCCCCTCTGCCTGCGGCATCTCCCCCTCAGGGGGCGATATGGGATCCGCGTGATATCCTGCCACGACGACACCCAGGGACACATGAGGGGGCGACGCACGAATGCTGCTGGTGACGCGTAAGGATCACGAGAGTCCCGAGGCGCTGCTGCGGCGCTTCAACAAGATGGTCCAGCGCGACGGCGTGCTCCAGGAGTCGCGCCGGCGCCGGCGCTTCATCTCGAACCGCGAGAAGCAGCGTCAAGCCGAACGTCGCGCCGCCCGCCGCCGCCGCCGCGCGCAGATCAAAACCCGCCGCCGGATTCCTGTTTAGCGCTCCGCCCCGCGAGATCCCCTCTCCCCCTCAGTCGCTGCGCGACAGCTCCCCCTCAGGGGGAGCGATTTCCGATCGGGATTCCGCTCCCTTCCCAACTTCGCCCCCTGAGGGGGAGATGCCGCAGGCAGAGGGGGAGTGCGTCGCGGTCAGCCGAGGTCGGCGCGAGCCTCCCCCTCAGTCGCTGCGCGACAGCTCCCCCTCGGGGGGAGCGATTTCCGATCGGGATTCCCAACTTCGCCCCCCGTTGAGCACATTGAGTGCTCAACGGAATCCGATCCGGATCCCGATTCCGCTGACCACTCAATGTGGTCAGCGGGGGCAGCGGTTGGGATCAGGCTCTTCGAGCGCTGCGAGGATTGTATCGAGTATTGCGTCCAGGTCGGCTAACACTTGGCTGTCCCAGAAACGCAGCACTCGGAAGCCGCGTTGACGGATGTCGTCGTCGCGTGCACGGTCGTACTCCGCCTGCTCAGCGTGCTGACCGCCATCCAACTCGATCGCGAGGCGCTGTTCGAGACAGACGAAATCGACCACGTAGCGCCCGATCGGGTGCTGGCGCCGGAACCGGTAGCCGCCAAGCTGTCGCCGCCGCAGCCGCGACCAGACAAGCGCCTCAATCTCCGTCGTCGAGCGACGCAGGCTGCGCGCGAAGTCCCGAATGTGCATCCGTCCCATGGGCGGCACCCTACCAACACAAGAATCCCCCAACCTCTCCTCGAGGGGGAGCGATTGATCCCCTTCCCGATTCCGCTGACCACTCAATGTGGTCAGCGGGGGAGAGATGCCGCAGGCAGAGGGGGAGACGTGGCGAGGCCGTCGCGGTCAGCCGAGCTCGGCGCGAGCCTCCCCCTCAGTCGCTGCGCGACAGCTCCCCCTCGGGGGGAGCGATTCCCGATCCGGATTCCGCTCCCCTTCCCAACTTCGCCCCCCCGTTGAGCACATTGAGTGCTCAACGGAATCCGATCCGGATCCCGATTCCGCTGACCACTCAATGTGGTCAGCGGGGGAGAGATGCCGCAGGCAGAGGGGGAGTGCGTCGCGGTCAGCCGAGGTCAGCGCGAGCCTCCCCCTCAGTCGCTGCGCGACAGCTCCCCCGCGGGGGGAGCGATTCCCGATCCGGATTCCGCTCCCCTTCCCAACTTCGCCCCCTGAGGGGGAGATGCCGTAGGCAGAGGGGGAGGGATTGGGATCACCCCAACGCGCCCGCCGCGCCGAAGATCTCCTGGCCCGTGTCGCCCGCCAGGACGCGCAGGGCCCAGGGCTCGACCTCTACCAACCGCGCTTCCTGAGGGCCTACCTCGCCGTCGAGCTGCGACTCCAGCGTCGGGCCGCCCTCGATGATTAGGCGGCGGAAGCGGTGGTAGGAGACGCCTGGGGCGCTTGGATGCAGGGCGCGGAGCGCCAGTGGGGTTGTGGCCAGCGCCTGGGCGGCCCAGCCGCGGAAGATCACCGCGTCGAGCTCGCCATCGACCGCCGAGGCGAGGTGCGTCAGCATCGCCACGCCGCCGTAGAGGCGGGTGTTGCCCAGGGTCATCATGCCGACGCGCGCGTCGAAGCCGGGCTCGTCGTCGAACGTCAGCCGCAGCGGCAGCCCGCGGTCGCCGAGCAGCACCAGGCCGCCGGCGATCCCGTAGGCCCACTTGCCGAAGACCCGCTTGGCGCGCTGGTTGACGCGGTCCACCGCGACCGCGTCGAGGCCGTAGCCGGCCATCAGCAGGAAGCGCCGCGCGCCGGTCGGCGAGCTGACCCGCCCCGTGTCGATCCAGGTCGGCGGGGCCACCAGCAAGGCCTCGAGCTGCTGTCGCACGGCCGCCAGCGGCGTGGTCGCCACGCCGGCCTCGGTCGCCCAGACGTTGGTCGTGCCGAGCGGCACGCAGCCCAGCGGCAGTGGCGAACCGGGCGTGAGGCCCTGCAGGACGGCGTGCATCGCGCCGTCGCCGCCGCAGCCGAAGATCGCCGCCGCGCCGGCCTGCTCGGCGATCGCCGCGACCCGCTCGGCCTCCGCCGCGCTGCGCGTCTCGACGACGTGCGGCGCGAATCCCCAGGGCTGGCAGGCTTCCATGAACACCTCGGCGAGCAACGCCGCGGGCAGGGCGCGACGCGCGCGCGGGTTGACCACGAACACCAGCGAGCCGGTCGCGATCGCCGAGTCGGCCGCCTGGAGCGTCGCATGGGTCGGCATTGGCAGATCATACGCGCGGTGTAAGCTGCGGCCTGCGAGCAGCGGCTTTAGAGCTGCGAGCTACAGCTTGCGTGCAGCGGCTTTAGAGCTGCGAGCTACAACTTGCGTGCAGCGGCTCGCGAGTTGGGGGAGGCGGCGAAATGGCGCTCGGCTGGAAGCGGCTCGACCACGTCGCGATTGCGACCGAGGACACGCACGCCGCGGCGAAGTTCTGGTCGCGGCTGCTCGGCGCCGAGCTCGACCACTGGACGATCTCGCCCGAGGAGGGCTTCCGCGTCGCCCAGTTCCACCTGCCCAAGAAGCAGGCCGGCCTGGAGCTGATCGGTCCCTACGACGAGCACTCGTTCATCCACAAGTTCCTGCGCGAGCGCGGCCCCGGGTTCCACCACATCACGATTGAGGTCGAGGACGTCGATCAGGCGGTCGCTCATCTGCGCGACGAGATGGGCATCGAGCCGCTCAGCGAGCCGTTCAGCGACTACGAGTGGCGGCAGTTCTTCGTGCACCCGCGCGACACGGGCGGGGTGCTGCTGCAGTTCTACGAGTGGCTGCCGGGCCGCCGCCCGGCCGACTGGCCCGAGTAGGTGATGAGATGACGACGGCGACGCCGCGCTTCGAGGCGGGCGAGTTCGTGCCCTCGCGCGAGGTGCCGTTCTCGCGCGAGCTCGACCGGCTGATCCACGAAATCCGCGCCGGCGAGGCGCCGAACATCGGCCGGTTCTGCGGCTACTGCTGCGCGCCGCTGGGCAATCGCCCCGGCTGCGAGGTCTGCGGCGAGCAGACCACGAGCACGGCGCCGCTGGACAAGATCGACCGCGAGCTGGCGCAGATTTACGTCGCCAAGCGCAAGCGCGAGGCGCTGTTCGTGCACAGCGGGGCCTGGCTGGGGATCCTGCTGGCGACGGGCGTCTCGATCGGCCTGATCATGGTGCTGCCGAGCTGGACGAAGGTGTTCGCGATTCTGACGCTGGTGCTGGGCGGCTACTTCGCCGGCGTCTTCTTCGGCAACGTGCTGGCCCAGATGCCCGCCTATCGCAGCGGCCTGAAGCTCTTCGCAACGCGCTGGGGGGAGTACGTAGCGGGGCGGTCGGAAATCGCTCCCCCCGAGGGGGAGCTGTCGCGCAGCGACTGAGGGGGAGGCCCGCGCTACACCGCCGCTGACCGCCAGCTCTCCCCCTCTGCCTGCGGCATCTCCCCCTCAGGGGGCGATATTGGGAGGGATCGGATTCCGCTGACCACTCAATGTGGTCAGCGGGGGGGCTCGCCCGCCGACCGCGTCAGCTGTCGACGACGGCGACGATGATGATCACTGCCACCCCAACAACGGCCACAAAGAACCCCGACTGCGCGAACATCAACTTGACCATTCTGGCTTCGTGCTCGGCAAACATGCGATGGACCTGGTCGAGAACCCGGTCGATATCCGGCTGTTTCGCCAGCCCCATAGCGCCATCCTCCAGCGCGTCGCTCAGATCCCGCCCTGCTTGCTCGGGCAGACCGGAATTGGTGAAGGCGTCGAAGATTTTAAGTCGGTCGAACACTGACATGCCGGCATGATACATGAACTTCAGATGACCCGCGACCAATGCTCTTCCAGCTCGTCGATGTCCTCGTGGGTCGTCAGCACGAGCACGGCGTCGCCCTCGCGCAGTAGCTGGTCGGCCGGTTCGCCGACGGTGAAGACGCCTGCGGCGCTGCGCACGCCGAGGATCTGCACGCCGGCGGCGCCGCCCAGCGCCGCGCCGACGGTCAGGCCCTGAGCCACGGAGCCTGCCGTCACGTCGAGGCGCAGCAGCACGTCGGGCGCGCCGGGCAGCGCGAGCAGATTCTCGGCCGCTTCCATCACACTCGGGTGCAGCGACGCCGTGGCGAGCTGGCGGCCGACGATCTCCGTCGGCGTGAAGACCCGCGCCGCGCCGGCCTGGCGCAGCGGCGAGGCGGACTCCGGCTCGTTGCAGCGGACAACCACGTAGCACGAGGGGTCGATACCCAGCGCGGTCAGGGTGATGAAGGTGTTCTGCGCGTCGTTGCCGGTCGCGACGACGAGCGCGCGGGCCGCGGGCAGCCGCGCCTGCAGCAGCGTCTCGCGCTGGTTGGCGTCGCCGTGCAGGGCCAGCCGGCCGCGCTGTTGGTGATGCTCGACCTGGCTCGGATTGTGGTCGAGCACGACAAACGGCCGCTTGCGCCGTTCCAGCTCGTCGACGACGCCGCGGCCCACGCGCCCCGCGCCGGCGACGATCACGTGCCCGTCGAGCGCGTCCAGCTCCCTCGCCATACGCCAGCCTCGCAGGTCACGATACAGCTGCCCTTCGAGCAGGCTCGCCGCCGCCGCCGCCATCAGATAGAGGCCGGTCGTCACGCCGAAGACCGCCAGCACGACCGTGAACGCGCGCCCGGCGCGGTCCAGCGGATGGACCTCCTGGAAGCCGACTGTGGTCAGCGTCAGCACGGTCTGATACAGCGCGTCGAACACGCTGAAGCCGCTGATGAAGTGATAGCCGAGCACGCCGACCGCGGTGATCACGAGTAGCCCGCCCGCGGCCCAGGCCAGACGTCGGAAGCCGGCCTCCGGCACGCCGGTCACCAGCGAGATCGCGCGTCGGCTTGCGACGCGATGCGGTCGAGTTCGCCGGCGAGGGCCAGACGGCCTGCGCACCGGTCAGACGTGCGTGAGCGATTTGCGTCGGTGCGTCACGAAGTCGACCAGCAGATACTCGCCCAGCTCGTCGGGCGTGGTGTAGAACACGCGCCCCTGGTTGATTCGCGCGACCTGGCCGACGAACTCCTTCAGGTAGTAGGAGCGGTCGAGCATGAAGATGTTGATCACGATGTCTTTCTTCGTGCAGTGCCGCACTTCCTTGAGCGTCTCGCGGATCGTGACCGGGCTGGGCGGGTAGGCGAAATAGGAGCGGCCGCGCTCGAGGTGCGCCGTGGGCTCGCCGTCGGTGATCATGATGATCTGCCGGGTGCCGACCTTGTGCTTGCTGAGCAGCTGCTGTGCGATCAGCAGCGCGTGGTGCATGTTGGTGCCGAGCACGGTCTCATCCCAGCGCACGTAGGGCAGCTCCGGCGCCTTCAGCTCGCGCGCGTAGGCGCTGAAGCCGACCAGATACAGGCTGTCGCGCGGGTACTGCATGCTGATCAGGTTGTTCAGCGCCATCGCGACCTTCTTGGCCGCCTGGAAGGAGCCGCGCAACGCCATCGACCAGGAGAGGTCGAGCATCACCACCGTGGCCGTCTGGGTGAGCGTCTCGGCGCGGTAGACCTCGAAGTCGTCGGGCTGCAGCTGCACCGGGACCTGAGGGCCGGTGCGGAAGATCGCGTTGCTGATCGTCTCCTTGAGATGCAGGTGGAAGGGGTCGCCGAACTCGTAAAGCTTGGTGTCGTCGGCGCGGTCGCCGTAGCGGCCGGTCTCGGGCACGTTGTGCTTGCCGAACGACTGATGCTTGAGGTTGGCGTAGATCTCGGCCAGCGCCTTTTCGCCGATCTTGCGGGTGCCGCGCGGGGTCAGCTCCCAGGCGTTGCCGTTCTTGCGGATGTAGCCGGCCTCTTCGAGCAGCTCGAGCAGCGACTTGAGCTGCTCGAGAATGTCTCGCGCCTCGTCGCCCAGCAGCTCCTCGAGCCGGTCGGGGTCGATGTTGTTCAGGTCGCCGCCGTACTGCACCTGCTCGAGCGAGCGCTCCATCTGGTCGAGCTGCTGCATGTAGTCCATGAGGTTCATGCCGCTCTCGAGGTTGAGGTCCTCGTCGCCGCGGAAGGGGTACTGATTGCGCATGTCGCGCATCGGGAAGTTGGCTTCGAGATTCTGCGCGAGGCGGGCCAGCTCGGAATCCATGCCCATCTCGCTCATGCGCTGCTGCATCAGCTGGTTGAGCTGCTGGCGCATGTCGGCGGGCAGCGAATCGAGCATGTTCTGCATCTGCGCAGCCTGCTGCTGCATCTGCTCGATCAGCTCGTCGAGCGATTGCGGCGGGTTGTCGCCGAACATGTCGCCGTATTTGTCCATGAAGCCCTCGAAGTCCGGCTCCTGGCCGCGACTGCGCTGCTCGAGCATCTCGTTGAGGTCGCGCATCATCTCCCGCGTCCGGTCCATGTCCTGTTCCGACATGTCCTGCAGCATCTGCGAGAGGTCGTTGAAGAAGGTGTTCATCATCGCCTGCTTCAACTGTTCGAGTAGCTGTTCGTAGCGCTCCTGCGCTTCGCTGTTCTCGAACTCATACTCACGCAGGCCGGAGACCTGTCCGGGCGCATCCTCGGGCAGCGACTCAAGCTGGTCGGTCTTGCGTTCGAGGCGCTGGCGCAGCGCCTCGGTCAGGCGCTCTTTCTCGTCGTCGGTCAGGCCGCCCGACTCTTGCTGCGCGCCGCCCTGCTTCATCTGCTGCTGCTGTCCCGCTTGAGGCGCGCCCTGCTCGCCTGGCTGTTGCTCGCCAGTTTGCTGCTCGCCAGACTGCTCGCCGGCCGGCTGGTCGCCCTCCTCGGGCTGCGGCGGCTGCGGGCGCGGGCCGACCTCCTCGAGGCGTTCGTCGAGCGTCCCGCGCTCCAGATCGAGAATCTCGTCCAACTGACGCTGGATGTCGTCGAAGACCGAGGTCAGATCGAAGCGGTCGAGCGCCTCGCGGCGCTGCTGACGCAGGCGCTGCAGCAGGTCGCGCAGCCCGTCCGAGCGGTCACCGTTTGGTGAGCGCACGCCGCGCTGCAGCATGCTGCGCAGCGCCTGTTGCAGGTCACCGAAGTTGAGCAGGTCGTCGGAGAGGCTCTTCAGGATATCGTCCGCGTCGAGTTCGGCGATGTCCTGCGTGCCGTCCCACTGTCGGTAGCGGAACCGATTGGGCATGGCCGATGCCTCCCGTCGGCGCTCCCCGCGGAACGCGCTGGATCTGAAATCAGGCGCGGTAGAACGCGCCGCGCCCGATCGTGTCCTTGTTGAGCCGCTTGTTCAGGTGCAGGCCTTCGAGCAGGAACTCGACGCCGGCGGCCAGGCTGGCGGTGTCTTCGCCGATGTTGAGCGGCTGCAGCGCAGCCTGTGCGCCATCGATCCGCTGCACGATCGTCGCGTAGTCAGAGGCCGCCAGCTGCTCGCCGACCTCAACCGCGAGACCGGTCTTGAACTGCTCGACCACGTAGTCGAGCTCGGCGACGTTGAAGTAGCGGGCGAATACCGCGGCGATCGCGGCGTGGATCAGCTTCTCCACGATCAGCTCGTCGGCGCCGTCGTCGACCGACTCCAGCTCGATCTTGCCGAGCAACGCCGGACCGAGGTGGTAGAGGTCGCAGATGCGCGGCGCGATGTGACTCTCGTCGGCCGCGATCGCGCGGCGCAGCGCGTTGGCGATCAGCGTCTCGTAGGACGCGATCGTGGCCCGCACCGAGACGCCGGAGCGTTGGCTGACATCGGGGCTGCGGCGCGCGAAGCGCGTCACTTCAGCCACGATCTCCTCCATGTAGCGCGGGCAGGTGACCGTGCGCCCGGCGGCGCCGATCGGCCGCGACTCCTGCAGCGCGATCGAAATCTCGGTCTCGAGCTCCTCGGGGTAGTGGGTGCGAATCTGCGCGCCGTAGCGGTCCTTGAGCGGCGTGATGATCCGACCGCGGTTGGTGTAGTCCTCGGGATTCGCCGAGGCCACGACCAGCACATCGAGCGGCAGCCGCACGCGGAAGCCGCGAATCTGGACGTCGCGCTCCTCCATGATGTTCAACAGCCCCACCTGGATGCGCTCGGCGAGGTCGGGAAGCTCATTGATGCAAAAGATGCCGCGGTTCGTGCGCGGCACGAGGCCGAAGTGAATCGTGAGTTCGTCCGAGAGGTAGCGCCCTTCGGCGACCTTGATCGGGTCGATCTCGCCGATCAGGTCGGCGATCGTGATGTCGGGCGTGGCCAGCTTCTCGGCGTAGCGCTGGTCGCGGTCGATCCAGCGAACCGGGGCATCGTCGCCGAATTCGGCGACCTTGGCGCGGCCCTCGACGCTGATCGGGTCGAGCGGATCCTCGAAGATCTCGACCTCATCGAGCACCGGGATCTGCTCGTCGAGCAGACCCACCAGCTGGCGAATCATCCGGCTCTTGGCCTGGCCGCGCTCGCCCAGAAAGATCACGTCCTGCCCGGCCAGCAGCGCATTCTGCAGCGCCGGCTCGACCGTGTCCTCGTAGCCCAGAATCCCGGGGAACATCGGCTCGCCCGTGCCGAGCCGCTCGATCAGGTTGTCGCGAATCTCGTCGCGGACGGATTTGGTCTGATAGCCGGATTCCCGAAGCTGACCCACCGTTGCGGGCAGTGTTGCAGTCGATCTTGCAGGCGAAGCTGTCACGCGGTCCCCCTCTCGGCGATCGGGCGGCGGTTCGCCACCAAATTACTGCGCCTCACCGGGTCGCAGCGGGGATGCGTAGGCGGCGCGTGGCTCGCCAGATGATAGCGGGTCGCCTGCTCCGTCACGCGCGCTCGTCAGCGGTCAGCAGCCGACCACGGCCCACCGCGAGAAGCTCAGATCGGGCCCGTGGCGCGAGCCGGGGATCGTCGGCTCCGCCTCACGAAGACGGCGGCGCGTCGCGGCCCGCAGCCAGCGCGCGGAGCGCCTCGTCCTGCGCGAAGCGCGGCAGCTGCAGCCGCACCGTGCCGTCGATGAGCGTCGCAGCCGGCTCTCCCACGATCCGCCCCACCACTGCGCCCCGGACGCTGGCGCGCGACAACGCGGCCAGCCCCGCATCAACCGCGCCTGGCGCGACCGACGCCAGCAGCGTCCCCGAGCCCAACAGGCCCAGAGGGTTGAGGCCGCGCTCCTCGCATACGTCCAGCGTCTCCGCCAGCCACTCGATCGCCTGGAGGCGCAGCTCGAGACCCAACCCGGCCGCCTCGGCCAACTCGCCGGCCGCCGTCGCGATCCCGCCCTCCGTCACGTCGTGCATCGCGTGTACCCCTGCGATGCCGCGCAACGCGCGGGCCGCCGCAGCGATGCTCACGCCGGGATCATCGAGCAGCTGCGGATGTCCGAGCAGCGCCGTACCTTCAACCGCCGCCGCCCCCGCCTGGAGGACGAAGTCGCCGGCCTGCGCGCCGTCCGACGGGACGATCTCGCCGCGCGGCGCGACTCCGATCAGCGCACACGAGACGATGGTCCGCGAGACCGCATCGGTCACCTCGGTGTGACCGCCGACGAGCGCGATCTGCGCTTCAGCGCACGCATCGCGGAGGGAGTCCAACAACTCGCGCAGCTCCGAACGCGAGGTGGCGACCGGCGCGAGCACGGTCGCCAACAGCCAGCGCGGCTCGGCGCCCACGGCCAGGATGTCGTTGGCGTTGATCGCCACGGCCAGGCGCGCGGCGCCGCTGTCGACGAACGTGATTGGATCGGCCGTCGCGACCAGCGCCCGATCGCCCCAGTCGATGATCGCCGCGTCGCGCCCGACGCCGGGGCCCTGCAACAGATCGCGATCAGCTGCTCCGGCGAGCGCGGCCAATAACTCGGGCGGCGCCTTACCGAGCGCGAGTGGATCGGAATCCATCATCAACAACCTCGCTGGCAGCTACAACCGGGGCGAGCGCGCAGCATTGCGATTCCATCTCCCGCCCACGTATCGCAGTTGAAGGATAAGTAGACTGCGGCTATGAGCATCGTGCACGGATCGGCCTTTTCCGAGGATCCCGATGGCGCCCTGATGTGGGCCACGCGGGTCGACTTCGACCTGCAGGACCACCTGCTCGTGCCGCGGCGGGGGCCGGTCGAAGACTTGGGCGAACACGACGAGCGGGTGATCAAGCAGATTCGCGATCGCGTGATCGCGCTCGAACACGACCTCGGCGAGCCCGCTCAGCTGCGCTGGCGTGCCGAACGCGAGGACGTCAACTTCGAGTCGCTCGAGCCGCTCAACCTGCCCCTGCCCTGGGGGCACGGCAAGATCGAGGAGCACGATCGCGACCAGTGGTCACGCGCCAACGCCGGCGAGGTCCTGCCCGTCGTGATGACGCCGCTGACCTGGTCGTTGATGGGCGACGCGCTCGACAACGGCTTCCACGCGCCGTGGGAGCACCTGACCGAAGGTCGCCGCTTCGTCGCGCTGTATGACGGCTACGTCTATTTCAACGTCGGCCTGATGCTCGAGCTGATCACCGACCGACTCGGCCTGCTCACGAGCCATTTCCTGCTGGCGATGGGCGGGCCCGAGGCGCACCAGCCCGTCACCGAGCGCGTCAACTACCGTCGCATGCTCGCCAACCTGCCGTTCATCCTGGGCCGCGTCCGCAAGCAACGCGGGCTGCGCCAGCGCTGGGAGGCCGAGCGGGAGCGGGCGCTCGCCGAGCGCGACGCACTGCGTGCGCTCGACCTCAATGAGCGCACCGATCGTCAGCTGTTGCTCGCTGTCGTCTCGTCCGGCCAGTTTTCGGCAGAGTTCGTCGAGTACCTGATGCAGTGCCAGACCTCGACCTTCGGTCAGATCCAGATGCTGCTCTGGCTCTCGGAGTCCTGGGTCGGCAATCGCGAGCTGGCGCTGCGCCTGCTCCAGGGCCTACCCGGTGTGCTCACGGCCGAGAGCAACCTCGAACTGTGGCAGCTGGCCGACCGCGCGGCGAACGATGCCGCCGCCGCCGCGACCGTCGCCACAACAGCGCCCGAGCGGCTGCTGGAGACCCTGGCCGCCGATCCAGAGACGGCCTGGCTCGCAATGGGACTCAACCAGTTCCTTGAGCAGCACGGCCACCGCGCCGCCACGGAGCTGGAGCTCTCGGAGCCGCGCTGGGTCGAACAGCCCGAACTGCTGCTGGCGACCTTCCAGAGTTACGTCGCAAACCCTCAGCAATCGAGCGCCGCTCAGCTCCACGAGCGCCAGGTGACGGCACGTGAGGAGGCCGAGCGCGACGCCAAACACGCGCTCACGTCGCGCTGGATCGAGCGCCTGCTGCCGCTGCGCTGGTGGTTCTTCCGCGCTCAGATGCACGAGGCGCAAGCGATGCAGCCGCTGCGCGAGAACCCCAAGTACGTCTTCCTGCAGCTCAACCTCGAGCAGCGCCGCATCTATCTCGAGCTCGGACGACGCTGGCACGCGCACGGTGCGCTCGAGGACCCGCAGGACATCTTCTGGCTGCTCAGCGACGAGACGCTGGTTCTGCGCCGGCGGATCAACGACGAGCCGCTGGTCGGCCGGATGCGCAGCCGCATCCGCCGCCGCCGGCAGCAGTACGAGCAATGGGCGGCCCGCCCGGCGGCGCCGGTTCGCGACCCTCACGGCGCGCCAATCCAGCAGCCGGCTGCGAGCAAGCCCTGGGCCGATCGCCAGGGGGCGATGTACGGGATCGCGGCCTCGACCGGCACGGCGACGGGCACGGCCCGCGTGGCGACCACGCCCGCCGAGGGGCGCCAGCTCGGAGCCGGCGAAATCCTTGTCGCTCGCTTCACCGACCCCGGCTGGACGCCGATCTTCCCGCTCGCGGCAGCCGTCGTGACCGAGATCGGCGGGATGCTCTCGCACGGCGCTGTCGTGGCGCGTGAATACGGCATCCCCGCCGTGGTCAACGTGCAGCACGCCACCGAGGCGATCCGCAGCGGCGACCGGATCGAGGTGAACGGCGCCGACGGCCGCGTCACGATCCTCGAGCGCGCCTGAGCCGGCCGACCCTGCCACCATTGGCAACCGCCCCATCGCGTCGCATCGCCTGCGCGAACACCAAGGCGGTTTCTTGACCTAGGAAAGCTCTGAACAATCCGGATCCGTTCTCCCCCCGCTCTGCGGGGGGAGAGTTGTGCAGAGGTCGCTTAGGGCTCGTAGCAGCAGCCGTATGCCGAAGGATGGGACGGACCTGACGACACGCCCTGCGACGCGGGGAGCTGTCGTCAAGCGCCTGATGGGGGGCCGGCGCACCGCGAGACTGAGGAGCCGGCCCCGGTGTCGAGAGGACTAGGAATCCCGCTCTCAATGGCTCCCCCCGAGGGGGAGCTGTCGCGCAGCGACTGAGGGGGAGAGCGGAAGGCTGATTAGACGCCACGCCGCGCGCGGTAACGCCGGCTGACCGCGACGCACTCCCCCTCTGCCTGCGGCATCTCCCCCTCAGGGGGCGACATTGGGAAGGGATCGGATGCCCCCGAACACATTGAGTGGTCAAGGGGGATCTGACTTGTTCGGAGTATTCCTACGCCAGCGGCGGCGCCGGACCTAACAACGGTCGCAGCTGACCATCCGCGCCCAGCGCGATGAAGTCCCAGCCGCCGACCAGCATCGCGTCCATCCCGCGCAGCGCGATCGTCGCCGTCTCCGTCTCGATCTGCGGCACCAGGCCGACCAACACGTGGACCCGCAGCTGCGCCGTCGGGTCAAGCTCCGCGCCGGCCTCGCGCAGCCCGCGTCGCATCAGCCGGCGCACGGCCCGGCCATCGACCATCGCGTCGGGCGCGGCCGCCACCACGATCGGCTGCTCGAGGCCGGGGATGCGCTGGAGCGTCCAGACATCCTCGCTGTTGACCGTCGTGGTCGCACCCGACTTGCGCAGCCCGTTGGCGACCAGCACGAGGAAATCGACCAGCTGCGTGATCTTCTCAGGGTCCTGCGGGAGGCGGTGGATCGCGGTGCTGTCGAGCTGATACTCGCCCATCACCTGCGTCGTGAAGCGCGCCCAGTGATGCGAGAGCCCGCCCAGCACGCTCATGTACGAGCCGTCGGCGCCCGTCTTGCGGATGCCGACCTTGACCGCAAACGCCACCTCGCCGCGCCCACCCTCGGGGAGCTCCGCGGCGGCGGCCACGACCTGGCCCGCCGTCGCGTCGGCGTCGTCGGGCAGGCGCGCGCCGGGCGGCGCCCAGAGCACGAGGTCACGCGCTCCGTAGGCGTGCAGCCGCTCTTCGAGCTCCGCCTTGCGCCGCATCGTCTCGCCGTCGGCCTCGATCGGAAAGAGCGGCGAGACCGCCACGACGCCATCGAGGCCGGCGGCGCGAAACGCCGTCTGCGTCGCAGCCGCGGCCGGCGCGTCGTAATCGGCGTCAATCGCGTGGTTCGAACTCAGCGCGTCGGCCGCGAGCCGCGCGCCAATCCAGGTGAGCTGCTGACGAGGGTCCATCGCCGGCAGCATATCGCGAGCATGCCCTCGAGCCGTTGCCTATTCAACGAGCCAGAGGATGTCGCCGTAGCGGGCGCTGAAGTTGACCGAGCCGGGGATCTGCTGACCGCCGGCCACGCCGAACCCGATCCAGCCGTCGCCGCTCAGCAGCAGCAGCGCGCGCACGCCGGAGAGTCGCCCAAGCAGCGTCGAGGCGCGCACCGGCTCGCTCCCGGTCCAGGCCGCGAACGAGGCTGGCTCGGTCGATGTCAGCCCGCCCAACGACACCTCGCTTGCCTGCCCGTTTGCGCGGACGGTCAGCACCGCCGTGCCGCTCACGCGGCCCGCGACCGCACGGATGACCGTCTGGCCGGCGCCCGCGGCGAAGTAGGTGATCCTTGCCGTCCCGGCCCGCGAGCGGGCGCTCGACTGCGCGGAGATCAGCGCCGGCGAGCCGCCGACCGTGCGGACCTCGAAATTCACAGCAGTGCTGGCCGCCGGCTGGCCCTCGCGGTCGGTCAGCGTCGCGATCAGGCTCACGATCTCACCCGCCGCGACATCCGAACCCGCCGCGCTCCGCAGCAAGATGCGCGCGGCCTCGCCGGCCACGATGAAGGTCTGGGTCGCGACCGTCGCGCCGCGGCTCACCCGCAGCGTGTAGCGGCCCGTCTCCAGCGCGCGCGTGGCGGTCGTCTCGAGCTGCACGTATCGGCGGCTGCCTTCGCGCACGACTGAGCGACGAATGTCGGCCCCTGCGATCGTCTCACCGCCGGGGCCCGTGATCCGGATCATCAGGTCGCCCGCGGGAATCGTGGGCCGTCCGCTCGTGTTGACGGCGGTGACCTCCAGCCGCGTCTGATCGCCGTCGCCGACGGCGGCTCGATACAGCAGCGAGTTCGGCGCCGGGCCCAGCGCCAGCTGCTGCTGTTCGCCCGTGAACGTGAACGCCAGCGGCGGCGGCTCGAACAGCTCACCCACGCCCGACACAACACGCGCCTGCACGGACGCTGCGCCTGCTTCGTCGGTCGCTCGCAGCGTGAACGAGATCCGCCCCGCCGTACCGTCTCCGATCCCGCTCAGACGCTCCAGGTCGTTCTCGAAGAGCACGCAGGTGATAGCGCAGTCGACGCCTCGCAGCGGCGACGCGAGACTGCCGCCCGTGGTGACGAGCACGATCGAGAGCAGCGACGAGGGGTCGCTGCCCAAGCCGGCGTCATTCAGCGCGCTCAGCAGCAGCTCCGCCTCGCCGCCGGAGTCGATCGAGTCCTGCCCCGGAACGGCCGGCGCGAAGGTCACCGTGGTCACCTCATCGACCTGCCCCACCTGCACCTGCAGCGACGCGGACACCCGCGCGGCGGCGCTGACGTTCTGGGTCCGCGAGCCGCCGCCGCTTGAATCGGTCACGCGATAGCTGCCGACGATCGGTCCGTCGTCGGCCGTGGCGAACTGGGCGCTGATCGTGAACTCGCTGTCGTCCGTGGCCGCCGGGATCACCACCGTCGGCAGCGGCAACGCCGCGAAGGCGCGCATGATCGCTGCGCGGTCGCCGCCCGCGTTCTGCGCGACCGAGGGCCCCGTTGAGCTGGTCGAGACGACGCAGGTCGCCACCGCTTCCTTCTCGGCCGCTGAGGGAATGCTCAGGCAGTGCAGGTAGTAACGCTGCGTCCCCGACAGATCGACGGCGTAGCCGAGAGTCCGCCCGCTGTTGCAGATCGAAGCAACGAGCAGCTCCCCGCTCAACGCGCCCTGCGAGCAGGTCGTGCCGTCGCCGTGCGACAGACCGTTCAGCGTGCGGGTCTCGCGAATCGAGCGGGTCGGGCGAATCGTGCCCGACCAGACACGCGAAGAGCGCTCGAAGAGCTGCACCGCACCCGCTTCGCCGGCCACCAGGATGCGCGTACCGCTGATGTCGACCCGTTTGGCCCACTCGATGCCCTTCTCGCCGCGGCTGGATCGCCCCAGCACGCCGCGCTGGCTCGTCTCGCTGTTCGCCACATCGGTCTGGTCGAGCTGCGTCCAGCCGCCGGACGGTCGCGTGAAGACGTACGCCACACCGTGCGCGCTGCGCAGCTGATAGTCCGCGCGCGGCGCCGCCACCACGACCGTGTTGTCTTCGACCGCGACGGAGCTCCCGAAGCCCGCGCCGTCGTTTTCCTCGTCCGCGACCAGCTTCACCGCCGCCGCCCCGCCGATCAGCGAGCCGATCCCGCTCCAGCCGCCGTTCGGCCGGATGAACAGATACGCGGCGCCCACACCATCGTCCTCACCCGGCGCTCCCGCGACGATCGAGCCACCGCCCGGCGCGATGTCGACCGACGCGCCCAGCTCGTCGTGATCGCCTCCGTCCTGCGCGACCAGCACCGCGGTCGCGTCCGCTGTCGAGACGTGCGTCCAGCCTCGCGATGGTCTGGTGAACACGAAGGCCGCGCCGTCGCGCTCGGCGTAGGCGATCCCGCCCGAGCGCACGCGGTAGGCCGAGAAGCCCGGCACGCCCACGACCAGCAGGTCACCATCGATCGCGACGCTGGAGCCCACGCGCAGTCGAGCGAAGACCTCGGCGCGTCGCGAGGCGGGCAGCGCCCGGCTCTCGTCCACGTGGCCCACGATCGTCGCCAGGGGCGAAGAGTTCGACTTCCAGCCGCGCGACGGGCGCACGAATACGTAGGCCGCGCCGCCGTGGCTGACCCGTTCGCCGCCAACCGTCGCGACCGCCGCAGCGTTGTTGTAGCGAGTCGGCTCCTGCGGCGCGCCGACGACGATCGTCGCACCGTCGACGGCCACTGCCGCGCCGAAGCGGGCGTGCGCCACCGCGTTGGGCGAGGTCAGGCGAGCCAGCAGCTTGCCGCCGCGGTCGAGCACGTAGACCGCGCCCGCCGCCGCTACGCCGTCGACCGTCGCGTTTGGTGCGCCGAAGACGATCGTCTCGCCGTCGGTCGCGACGATGCTGTCCTCGAGGTCGCTGGCGTTGACTGTCGCCAGATCGCTGCCGACCGACGCCTCGTCCCTCAGGTTGAGCTGTAGCTGCTCCTCGAAGGACGCGCTGGAGTCGCTGCCGTCCCACGTGTGTCCGCCGGAGAGTCGCAGCCACGAGCGGTCGGGATCGAGCGGTTGCCCGCGCAGCAGCTCGTTGTGCGTGATGATGTCGTACGCGCCGTCGCCGTTGCGGTCCTGCGGCTCCACGAGGAAGCGCAGCTCCGCGCGCACCTGCACGCGGTCGCCCGCCTGGACGACGCCGTCGAAGTCGTTGGCCAACGAGATCGACACTTCGATCTCGCCCGGCTGCTCCGCGCGCGCCGCGCGCATCGGGCTGAGCGCCCACGCCGCGAACACCGCCAGCGCGACGATGCTGATGATCGCAAGAAGTACCGATCGGGATGGGATGAAACTCGTCATCCAGCGCCCACAGACAGGCCGCGAGCGGCCCGAGGAGCCCCTACCGCACGATCGCACTGTACGGCCTTTATGCCAGCGGGCACGCCCGCTGGACGATCGCGGTTACGCGCGATTTACGTCGTCGCCCGCTGTGCTCGAGGGCAGCCGGATCCGGATCGTCGTGCCCTCGCCCGCCACGCTCGTGGCGCCGATCTCCCCGCCGTGCGCGCGTACGATCTCCTGGCTGATCGCCAGCCCCAGACCCGCGCCCGGACCGCTCCGGTCGGGCGACTGATAGAAGCGGTCGAACAGGTGCGGCAGCCGCTCGGCCGCGATCCCTTCGCCGGTATCTTCAACCTCCAGCACCAGACTCCCCGCATCACCCGCGGCGCTCAGCCCGCTGTCGCCATGCGCGCGCAGCTCGATCCAGCCGGCCTCGGTGTGGCGCACGGCGTTCTCGACCAGATTCGAGAGCACCTGCACGAGCCGATCGTGGTCGGCGCGAACGAGCGGTGCGGTCGCTCCGACGCTGCGGCGCAGCTCGACGCCCCGCTCCTCGGCGCGAGGACCGAACAGTTCGTGGACGTGCTCGACCAGCTCGCTCGGCGAGACGTCGCTCAGCTCGAGCGGCTGGTCGCCCGCCTCGAGCCGCGAGAGATCGAGCATCTGCTCAACCATCCGCAGCATCCGTCGGGCCTCCTGGTGGATCACCTCGAGCGAGTGGCGCTGGCGGTCGGGCGCCGTCACCGTCCCGTCCATCAGCGCCTGCGTGAAGCCGCGGATCGAGGTCAGCGGGGTACGCAGCTCGTGGCTCACGTCGGCGATAAAGCCGCGCATCGCGCGCTCGTTGGCCGAGACCCGCTGGGCCATGCTGTTGAAGGCCGCGGCCAGCTCACGCACCTGCGCCGGCCCGACCGCTTCCGCCCGCACCTCCTGACGCCCACGCCCGAACTCGGCCACGACGCCCGTGAGGTCGCGCAGTGGACGTACCAGCGAGCGCGACAGCACCAGCGCGAGCAGCGCCGCCGCGACCAGACCCGCCAGCCCCGACATCAGCAGCCGCGGGGCGAGATCGGCCACCGCCGCGTTCGGTCGGTCGTCGGCGAACCCAACCGCCAGCAGGATCGCGTCTCTGCCGCCCTGCCGCGTGGCGAACGTCGCCAGCACGCGCGAGATCACCGGCTGACGTTCCCCGTCGAGGTCCACATCGATGCGGAACCAGCCATCGCTGGATTCGTTGGCTGAGACCATCTGCCAGGTGATCGGCAGGCTGTGCCCGCGCATCGTGGAGTAGGGCTCGAAGCCCTCAAGGATGCCGCCGCCGGAGTCGAGCAGGAAGACGATGGTGTGCGTGCTCTCGGCGTGACGGCGGATCAGCTCGGCGATCTCGTCGGCCGGCTGCGCCTCCTTCACACCGCGCGCGATGTCGATCGCGATCGTGTCGCCCACCGAGTGCAGCTCCTGGCGATCGATCGCCTCGCGGTAGCCGCCCAGCAGGCTGACGAAGACCGATGCGCCGACGCCGACCATCAAGCCAACGACCAGCACGAACGCCAGAAAGATGCGCAGCCCCAGGCCGGCCCGCTCAACCCGATCGAACAGCCCGCGCAGCATCGCTTCAGCCGCTCAACTGCTCAACGACTCGACTGCTCAACCGGCGGGCGTCTGGACCAGCTTGTAACCGACGCCGCGCACCGTCTCGATCGCGATCGCGTCGGTCGTCAGCTTGCGCCGCAGCTGGTTCACGTGCACGTCGACGGTGCGCGTCTCGCCGTAGTAGTCGTAGCCCCAGACCGTCTCCAGCAGCTGTTCGCGGCTCAGCACGAGGCCCTCGTGCTCGGCGAGCTGGCGCAGCAGATCGAACTCCTTGTTGCGCAGCCGCAGCTCCCCGCCATCCAGCATCACCACGTGCCGACGCCAGTCGATACTCAGCGGCCCGACGACGACGCTACCCGTGTCGCGTGGCGCGGCCGCGCCGGAGCGGCGCAGGATCGCCTTGACCCGCGCGGTCAGCTCGCGCGGGTGAAACGGCTTGCCCAGGTAGTCGTCGGCCCCGAGTTCGAGGCCCACGATCCGGTCCACATCGTCGCCGCGCGCCGTGAGCATCAGGATCGGAACGTCGGAGTCGCGGCGCAGCTCGCGGCAGACCTCGTAGCCGCTCAGCTCCGGCATCATCAGGTCGAGCACGATCAAGTCGGGCTGAAACTCGCGCGCGCTGTTCACCGCGGCCCGGCCGTCGGACGCGGTGATCACGCTGAAGCCCTCCTTTTCGAGATACAGCGTGACCAGTTCGCGGATGTTCGCTTCGTCGTCGGCGACCAGAATCGTCTCCATCTCGCGCTCCTTCCGGTCGCCCGACGGGGCCTAGACCCCGCCGCTGTCGGCGTTGCCGACGAGGTCCACCACAGTCTGACAATCTCCATCAAACGACGCTGACTTCGCCCAACCGCGAGCCCGGTGATGTCGCCCACGGCGCCAGTCGCGACCAAATTCGGCGCCGATCTGCGCCTCCACCAGCGTCAGTACAGCCACGGCGATCGCGACTCCTGCGACGATCGGCCAGAGCCATCGCGGCGCCCGGCCGGCCAGCCCTCGGAGATTCATGGCGGTCTCTGCTCAGCTGGACGAGACAGCCCGCTGCCGTCCCCTCGAAGCCCAATTTGAGCCGCGCGTGTAATGCCTGTTCGCGCTCCGTGTTCGGACTCCGGCAACATCTCGTCATGCGCTCAGGGGATGTGGGGGTCGTAGTCGCGCCCGATCTGGCCGGCCGCCTCGAAGGCCGCGATCTCGTCGGCCGAGTAGCCGAGAATCTCGCCGTAGACATACTCGTTGTCCTCGCCCAGCGCCACGGGCGGCTTGTAGATGTCGAGGGGCGTCTCCGAGAAGCGATAGAAGGGCCGATTGAACCGGAACGGGCCCACGCCGTCGGCCAGCGTCAGCTCCTCGTTCAGCCCGCGCGCCTGCACGTGCGCGTCGTCGTGCACGCGTGAGGCCGCGAGCACCGGCGCCGCGGGCACCCCGTGCGATTGCAGCAGGTGGAACATCTCGTAGTCGTCGCGCTGCGATGTCCATTCCGCGAGCCGCGCGTCGATCGTCCCGCGAGCCGCGCGCCGGCCCTCGATCGTCTCCAGCTCGGCCCCGATCGCCCACTCCGGCCCGCCCAGCGCCGCGCGCAGACCCAGCCACTGCTCGTCGCTCATCACCGAGATCGAAATCCAGCGGTCGCCGCCGTCCGACGCGTCGCCCCCAAGTCGTGGGGGGCGCGCGGGGTAGACGCCGTGGGGCACATCATCCTCGAGCGACCCGTTGCCGACGCGCTCCTGCACCCGCCCGTTCAGCGAGTAGTCCATCAGGGCCTGCGCCAGCATCCCACCGGCGCATTCGGCCTGCGCCATCTCGATGAACTGCCCCTCGCCGGTGCGCCGGCGGTGCCTGAGCGCCGCCATGATCGCGAACGCACCGTGCGCGCCGGCCACGTAGTCGCCGGAGAAGATCGAGGTGATGTACGACGGGTCGAGGTCGGGATAGCCGCGCAGCAGCGTGTGGCCCATCACGCTCTCCAGATGCACGCCCAGCGCGCGGGCCTCGCGGTACGGCCCCGTCTCGCCGTAGGCCGGCATCCGCAGCGCGATCAGGTCCTCGCGATGCGCGCGCAGGAAATCGGGGCCGATCCCCAGTTTCTCCAGCGTGCCGACCGCGTTGTTCTCGATCAGCGCGTCGGAACGCTCGACGAGCTGTCCAAAGATGTCGCGACCGCCCTCGCCGAGCAGGTCGACCGTGACCGAATACTTGTTACGGAACATCTGCACGAACGTCGGCGGATAGTTCCAGGGCCGCTCGCCGGGCACGCCATACGGATAGCCCGCGCCCCAGCCGGCGCCCGCATGGATCGAGGCCGGCGACGGACGCGCCACCGCGCCGCGCGTCATCGGCTGCCAGACGTGGATGTTCTCGACCTTGATCACCTCGGCGCCGAGGTCGGCCAGCAGCGTCGCCCCGAACGTGCCCGCCCAGACCACCGTGAGGTCGATGATCCTCACGCCGGCGAGCGGTTTGATCGTCGTCATCCGACCACCCCTGCCGCCCGCAGCTCCGCGATCTGATCGGCGCTGTAGCCGCACTCGCCGAGCACCTCGTCGGTGTGCTCGCCGAGCCGTGGCGCTCCACGCCGCAGCGACCACGGCGACGCGCGCATCGTGAACGGCCGCCCCGGCATCCGAAACTCGCCGAGCTCCTCGCGCTCAACGTTTTGCCAGAAGCCGCGCTGCGCGAAGTGGTCGTCGTCGAACAGCTCCTCGATGGTCAGCAGCGGCGCGCAGAGCACTTTCGCCTCACGCGCCGCGGCCCAGATCTCGCGCTTGCCCCGCTCAATCAGCCAGGGCAGGAAGTTCACGTTGAACTCGTCGAGCAGCTCGACGCGCGCTCCCACGCCGGGCTCCCACCACTTCGGGTCCTGCAACCAGGCCGGGCTGCCCATCATCTGGTCGAAGCGGTCGATCCGGATCGCGGCGCCCGAGAATTCGACGTAGCCATCGGCGCAGGGATAGACGCCGGCCAGCATCCCCGCCGCGGGTCCAGGCGGCCGTAGCGACTGACGCCCCGCGAACTCCCAGCCCATCGTCGTCGCGTGCCGACGGTCCACGCCGTTGAAGTGCGCGTCGGCCATCGCGAAATCGACCCGCTGCCCGATCCCCTGCAGCTCTGAGACCGTCACCGCGGCCAGCACCGCCGTCGCGGCGGCCGCGCCCGACTCGACCAGCGAGGCGGTCCCATACATCTTGACCGGCGCGCGGTCCTGCGTGCCGATCGTGTACATCTCGCCCGCGAACCCGTAGAGCACCAGGTCCGACACCAGATAGTCGCGGTAGGGACTCTCCTGCCCGAACGGCGTGATCGAGACCAGCGAGACGCTTGGCTTGAGCGCGTGAATCCGCTCCCAGCTGAGCCCCAGAGCCTCCAGCTCGCCCGGCCGGCCCGTCTCCAGCACCACGTCGCACCACTCCACGAGCCGGTCGAACACAGCGCCGGCCCCGGCAGCGGTCAGGTCGATCACGACGCCGCGTTTGTTTGTATTGAACCAGAAGAACGTGCCCGAGCGGTCGGGCCCTGCCAGGTCGTCTTTGAACGGGCCCTGCGCTCGCAGCGGATCACCCGCGGGTGGCTCGACCTTGACCACCTCCGCCCCGAAATCAGCGAACAGCTTGGTCGCATAGCAGCCCGCCACCCCCTGCCCGAGGTCCAGCACCCGCACCCCGTCAAGCGGCCCACTCATGCGCGCGAGTCTAACGCCGCGTCCCGTTCAGCCGCGCTCAAGCAGCATCGCGGCGACCCCGTCACGATCGGTCGTCCGAACCGAGCCGTCGTCGGGATCAACGATGATCAGCCTCACACCATCCGCGACATGACCGCGACTCACCGAGCGTCTGCGGCGAGGGTAGCCACCTCTGCTGGACCGCGATGTCCTCCCCCTCTGCCTGCGACATCTCTCCCCCGTTGAGCACATTGAGTGCTCAACGGAATCCCAATCGCTCCCCCCGAGGGGGAGCTGTCGCGCAGCGACTGAGGGGGAGGCCCGCGCCGACGCCGGCTGGACCGCCACGTCCTCCCCCTCGGCCTGCGGCATCTCCCGCTCAGGGGGAGAAGTGGGAAGGGTCGGGAATCGCTCCCCCCCAGGGGGAGCTGTCGCGCAGCGACTGAGGGGGAGGCCCGCGCTGACCTCTGCTGGACCGCCGCGTCCTCCCCCTCGGCCTGCGGCATCTCTCCCTGAGGAGACCCTTGCGTATATCGAATTTCGCTCTACCGAGGAATCTGTAGGGGCGACCCTTGTGGTCGCCCTGTCTGCCGGCTATCTGGGAGATCGAAACGTGACGGGGAGGGCGACCACAAGGGTCGCCCCTACAGGGTCTCGGACGAGGATTACGCAAAGGTCTCCCGAGGGGGAGAAGTGGGGAGGGTGCGGCAGCACTCCCTTGCCCAGTGCGTAGCCCTGCTCCTCCATCTCGGCCCTCCTACCCGGGAAATGTACCAAGCCAGGCGCTCAGCGGCGTGGTGGGGCGAGCGTGGTCTGCCAGCCGCAGTTGTGGCAGGGCGGGAACTCGGCCGCGCCGACGATCCGGCCGAGGAAGCGACCGCAGTTTGGGCACGTCGCCCGGATCGCCGCTGATGCGAACTGGTTCGGTGTCATCTTGCTCACGCTCCGCTCCTTCGCTCTGTTGCCAGCCCGGCGGGCTGAGATTCGGCTCGGTTCGTCATCGACGCGTCTGCAGCGGCACTGTCCCGCGCATCCCGCCGCGCAGCCGGCCGCGCTCCGCCTCCTCGTGCATGTAGCGGTCGGCGTCCATCAGGTCGTCGTCGCGCTTGACGACGGTCGGGGTCGGCCCGTCCTGCTCACCCGGCGGGGCCCAGTGATAGGTCGCCATCCGCTCCGGGAACTGACGCATCGTCGCCACGTAGTACGAGCGCGGCCGACCGTCTGCGCCCCACTTCAACCTGCGCTGAACCAGATCGATGCCCGCGTTGACGCTGTGCGGGCCGCCGTGCGACGGGTTGACCGTCGCGCCGCGACGCGCGATCGAGTCGATCCAGGCCATCTGGCTGCGGTCGGCGCGCCAGTGGATGCGGCTGCGCAGGCGTTGTTGCCAGTGACGCATCCACCGCTCCAGACGCTCGAACACCGCCGAACCGCGATCCTCGAACTCGTCGAGCCGGATCAGCACATCGGGCCCGCAATCGGCACGCATGTCGGTGAGGCCGGCGAGGATGCCAGCCGTCATGTGGTGGTGCTCGGCGGGCCCGCCGAAGTCGAGGCCGCCGACATAGCGGGCGAATGGCGGCAGCTCGCCCTCCCAGCGGTGGCCCACGCGGTCGAAGCGCCCGTAGATCAGCCCCAGGAAGGAGTCGAACTTGCCCTCGACGAAGCGGTCAACCCAGTCGTCGGGCAGCAGCAGCCGTTGGGCCGCCTCGTAGTTGGGCGGCAGCCAGGGATTGTCGCGAATTCGCGCCGGGATGAACTCCAGCCGTACACCCGCCGCGTCCAGCCCGTCGACCGGCAGCTCACGGCGCACGAACCAGCGCTCGAACCATCCCGGCCAGGGATTGCTGGCCGCCACGAAGTAGCGCTGCAGCTGCGCCGGGTGGCGCAGACGCGTCAGCAGCATCCGCGCCGCGTCTTCGGGCACCTCGCCCGCCTCGTCCACGAACACCGCCCCGTACTCCTGCGAGCCGAGCCCGCTCCAGTCGGTCAGGTGCCGGAAGTGGACCGTCGAGCGCGCTGCCTGATGGCTGCCGGTGCGATGCAACGTGACCGACTCCGGCGGCGACTGCCGCCGGCTGAAAATCGCGCCGGGCGGACAGCGCCGCATGAACTCGGCCATCGTCGTCGACATCAGGTCGCTGTAGCGCAAGCGCGCGACCAGGATCCGCGTGCCGGGGAAGGCGAGCGCGGTCGAGAATGCGAGCTCCGCCAGCGCCCGCGTCTTGCCGCCGCCCATCGCCCCGCCGTAGCCCACGATCGACAGGCCGTCGCGCGGCGTCGCCGCCACGGCCTTCCACAGCGCCAGCTGCCGGCTCGTCGGGTAGAAGGCGAGTTCGAGCTCCTCCGCCGTGACCTCTGGAGCGTCAGTTGTTGCGGTCATCGGCACGCTCCGTTCGCTCCTGCGGGGCGGCGTTGAGCGGAGGCGTCACCTGCACGATGTTGATCGTCGGCTCCTGCTTGCGATCGCTGAACAGGCCTCGCGTCTTGGCCAGCAGCTCCCAGGCGCGCAGCCGCACCGCCGGCGGCGTGTCGCCTTCGCGGGCCATCGCGAGCATCCCGTCGACGATCAGGTCGTCGCTCAGATCGGCCGCGCGATGGATCTGGTCAGGAATCAGGGGTTCACTGAAAGTTGCCATACCGAATCCTAGTCGAACATGAGTTCGATACACAAGTCATGCCCGGTCGCGGGTGCTGAGCAGATAACAGAGCGGCCCCGCGAGCGTCGCGCTACTCGCCTTGGTCCCAGACCCCGCCGCGCGTCGCCGTCAGCGTCAGCACCGGCGCCGCCCACACGCCCGGGTCCCACTCGGCCCGTTCAGGCGGCCAGATCAAGCGCCAGCGCAGCGCCCCGGGGTCGCTCGTGTCCCACTGCCAGACCCGTCCGACCAGCCCTGGCTGCTCCGCTTCCAGCCGCTCGAGCGCGGCCCGCGCCGACTCCCACCCGCCCGTCCAGCTGACCAGGTTCTGCCCGCGAACCAGTGGGATCGCCGCGCCAGCTCCGTCGAGCGACGTAGCAGAGAACCAGTTGCGCGGCGGATTCGGTGCGAATCCCGCCAGCACCACATCGCCGCCCTGCACGGTCCGCAGCGTCGCGAGAGCGCTTGGCGCGCGCGGCGACCAGTACAGCCACTTGCGAGCGACCGGATCCCAATGCCAGACGACTTCGAGGCTGGACCCCAGCTGTGCAAACGCGTCGCCGACCGGCTGCTCATCGCCCACGATCGCCAGCCACTGCTGACCCTCCGCGACATACTGCCGGGCCGGCGTCGGGAACGGCGACGAGAACTCCGACGTCCCGCCGACGTTGGCGACGTTGATCGCTCGCACATCGCCCACGGGCACCACCGCTGTCACGGCCTTGAACCGGCCGTCGGCGCCCACTCCGCCGCGCGCCCAGAACAGTGGCTGTTTGGGATCTGCGGAGTACACCTCCACCGTCGCGCCGGGCAAGCCGCGACCGCGGATGACGCTTCGCAGGCGCACCGAGGCTTCGCGCTCGACGTGGAAGCTCTCAATCACCGGCGTATTCAGGAGGCCGTGCGGCCCGGAGTCTCGGTCGCCTTCGTCGTTTGGCGTCGGTCCGTCGGCGCCCAGATCGATGTCAAGGCCGGCGTTCGTCCCGAAGACATTGTGCGTGAATCGGTTGTCTCTCGCGTCGCGCCCCGTCACTGCGATCGCCGCACCGTCGATCCCGCCCAGATTGTTTCGCTCAACGGTCGCGGCGCGCACCCCCACGCCAAGCTCGATCCCCACGCGGGTCTCCAGCGCCGCACTGAAGCTGACTCTGGCGAAGTCGCGGCCGATCGAGTTGTCGGCCACGACTGCCTCCTCCACGTCAACAAGCACGATCCCGATCTGCACGCCGGCGATCGAGTTGCCCAGCCCGAACTCGCCGCCCAGCGTCACGAAGTGCGCGTCGCGCACCTCGATCCCGACGACCGCCCGACCTTGCGACGCCACCACATTGCGCTGCATGCTGATGTAGGTCGTGCCTGCGCCCGCCACCACGATGCCTCGCTCGCCCGCCAGCACCTGATTCGCGACCAGCCGCACCTCCGCCGCGCCCGCGATCACGGAAATACCCTTCTCCCGATTCGGCATCCCCAGCGCATCCTCCAGACCGCCGGTGGTGGGCACGAGTCCGACCCAATTGTTGCGGACCAGCACCTCGCGCGCCCCCTGCTCAACCGCGATGCCGACCCGATTTCCGGCGACCACGTTTCGCTCCTGCACACCGACCTTGACCCGCGCCGCGCCCGGGCCAAGGAAGATTCCCACATCGTTCCCGACGCCCACCCCGCTTCTGGTCACGCCGATCCAGTTGTCGTCGATCGAGCTCGGCAGGCCCGTGTCGCGCACCTCCACCCCCGCCACGCGGCTGGCACAGATCACGTTGCCGCGCACCTCAGCCTGCGCCGCATCAACGACCAGCACGCCGTCGTCGTTGGGGAGCGCGGCGTCATCGCGGTCAAGCCCGATCACGTTGCCCACGACCAGCGCCCCGGTTGTCCCGCCGCCTCCGATCACCACGCCGTGGCCGGTCTGTCCGGGGCTGCTGTTGCCGGCGATCCGGTTGCCACAGCCCTTGCACGCCCCGCCGATCTGCGCATCCGCGGCCCCGCCCAGCACGGCCACGCCGCTGAGCCGATTGGACGCCGCCGATCGGCCGTCGGCGCTCATCCCAATCCAGTTAGCCTCGACCACGGCCCGCAACGCGGCCGCGCCCAGTACTCCGATGCCATAGCGAGCGAAGCCGCCGATCCCCAGGCCGCGAATTTCGGCGTCGGCTGCGGTCACGATGATCCCCGCCGCGTTCGCCCCCGCCCGACGCCCATCCAGATAGATCACGGGCGGGCGGCCCGACACCCAGCCGTGCTGCGTGCGGCCGTCGATCTCGATCGCGTCGTCGCGCAGACCCGGAAGCGCCGTCTGCGGGCTGATCGTGGTGGAACCGCGGATGTCGAAGTGGATCAGGTCGGGCCCGTCCGACTCGTTCGCAGCGGAGATCGCCGCCCGCAGGCTGCAGACCGCAGCGCACTCGTCGGGCCCCGGATCCTCACTCGTCGTCACCATCCAGATCTGCTCGTCGCCTTGCGCCGACGCCTCACCGACAAGCGCGAGGAGCGTCAGCAGCGCGATGCTCGCGACGATCATCGCGCCGACCAGCGAGGCGAGCTGCGGCGTCCGCACGCGCAGGCTCAGCGCGCCGCCCCCGGCAAGCGCGCGGCCGCAGCGACGCGAATGTGCAGCCGGTCGCCGGTGATCAGCTCGAAGTCGTCGCTCAGGCCCTCCGCCACCGTCGTGAACGAGTCCCAACCAGCGCCATCGCTACGCGCGCGCCAGACCGTCACATCCAGATGCGCGATCGGCGCGATCGCGTTGGCGACCGACTTCGGCGCGCCCACCCAGGTGATCGCATTGAGACCAGGCCGCAGCGGCAGTCCGGCCGAGGCCACATCCGCCAGCAGGCCCTGCGTCTGCACCTGCGGCGCCTCGATCAACGCCGCATGCAGCACCGGCGCCAGCCCCGCATCCTCAATCCGCAGACGCGTCGTCGCGACCCCACGCAGCACCGGCGACGCCGGGTCCGCCAGTTCCACGGTCCCTTCCTCGAGCGCGATGCGCCATCTCACGGTGTAGCCCGCCGCCACCCCGCGGCCTGTTGGATCGACCACCTCCGCGCGCAACACGTACTCCTGCACGTTGGCCTGCGCTTCCTCCAACGCGGGGATCCGCGTCGCCGCGATGTAGATCGTGGAAGGCGCGCCCACCACCGTGAGGTGAGCGATATCGCTCAGTCCGCTGGCTTGGTGCTGCGCCTGGATCCAGTAGTCGCCGGATGGGGCCGACGACGCGCTGACGCGCACAACCACCTGGCCGCCCGCGTCTGTGACCAGCGACGCCGGATCACTGTCCGCGCTCAGGGTCACGCCCGACCCCGCTTCGGTGCTGACCGAGATCGTCTCGCTCGGCACGGCGCGACCGTCGGCGTCGTGCAGGCGCACCAGCACAATCGCGGAGCCGCCTTCGGCGCCCCGCTCCAGCACCGGGTTCAGCGCCCAGACGCTCAGGCTCGCCACCTCGCCGTGGAACGTCAGCCGCGAAGACGCCACGGCGTCGCCGCTCACCGCGCGCAGCAGCAGCGAGCCGGCCGGAGCGGTCAGCGAAGCGCTCGCGCGACCGTTGCCCGACGCGCGCAGCGCGATCAGCGAGCCCTCGCCGCCGGCCGGTCCGCGCAGCCTGGGCGCCGTGCCGCCCTCCGCGCCCACCGCCTCAAGCCGCACCGGAGCGCCCGGCACCAGCCGTCCCAAGCTGTCGCGCACGTCAACCTGCACCACGTGGGAGCGCGCCGCACTGAGCGGTCCGGCGGACACCGGTCGGAGGATCGTGATTTCAGCCGGCGGCCCGATGAAGGTCACCGTGACAGCCGCCACCATCGTCCCCGAACGAGCGGTGACCGCAGCGATGCCCGCCCGCCCGTCGCCGACGAGCGCGACCGACGCCTGTAGTGCGGCGCCGTCGGCGCTCGCGCGGGGGCTGACGACGACGCGCGCCGGCCCGGAGTCCGCGCCGAACGCGCCCAGGTCCGTCGTGAGCGTCACCGAGGGCGAGGCATCGCCACGCGCGGCTGGCAGTCTGACGGTGATCTCGACGCGCCCGCCATCGGCCGACGCGCTGTTGCGGCTGGCGCTGATTTCGAGCTGGTCAACCTGGGCGGCAGCGAAGGCGATGGGCAGACCGGTGGTCCAGCCGGCGGCCACGAGCGTGAGCGCGAAGGCCGCCGCCAGCGCGAGCGCGCCAAGCAGACGCGTAGCCATCGTCGCCGACCTCTCCGCCACCGTGCCCACTCCGCCATCGCGTTGCCAGTGTATGTGCGGGCTGCGATCCCCACGCGGGCGCTGCGGCAGCGGTTTACGCGACGATGATGTTCACCGCGCGATATGCGCCACACCGCCGCCAATGCCCCACCGAACCCGGTCGAAGCCGCGTCAGGTGCGCGTTAAGCGCGGAGACGCAAAGAGGGCGGGGCCGAAGCCCCGCCCTCGTCAGCTCGATCCTGTTGGGTCGAGTTGAGCTGAACCCCGCGGGGTCTAGCTCTGCACGCGACGCCGGATGGCAACGCCGCCCAGCAGTGCAGTCAGCGCCAGCGCGCCGGCCAGGCCGAAGGCCCAGCTGTTCGAGCCGCTGCTGTCAGCAAGGCCGCCCGTGCCGCCGACCGGGAATTCGCTGTCACCATCCGCGGCGTCTTCGTCGCCATCCGTGGCGTCTTCGTCGCCATCCATGGCGTCGTCGTCGCCCTCCATGGCGTCGTCGTCACCCTCCATGGCGTCGTCGTCGACAGGCATGGCGTCGTCGTCAACAGGCATGGCGTCGTCGTCGACCGGCATGGCGTCGTCGTCGACCGGCATGGCGTCGTCGTCAACAGGCATGGCGTCGTCGTCGACCGGCATGGCGTCGTCGTCGACCGGCATGGCGTCGTCGTCAACAGGCATGGCGTCGTCGTCGACCGGCATGGCGTCGTCGTCGACAGGCATGGCGTCGTCGTCAACAGGCATGGCGTCTTCGTCACCGGCCACGGCGTCTTCGTCGCCCTCAAGGTCGCCCTCAGGCTCCTCGACAGGCGTCGAGACTGCGAGCGTCACGCGGGTATTACCGCCGACCTCTGCGTCGTAGCTGCCGTCAGCTGCAATGCCGTTGACCGAGAACGAAACACCCATGGTGCCGGCTTCGACTTCGATCGACCATTCGCCGCTCGCGTCGAGCGTCGCCGAGCCGACCTCCTCGCCGCCGGCCCACGCCGAGACGGTCGCTCCGTCGGCAGCTTCGCCGTCAACCGTGGTATCACCGCTGTATCCGAAGAACGTCTGCGGCGGGGTCTGTGCGAGAGCGACGGCGCTGATCAACAGCGCAGCCAGCATCGCTCCAACGACCGCCATCAATCGAGGCTTACTCATCCGTCGCTCCATTCTCTTTCCTGTGCTGTCGGCTCCGGCTATCTCGCCCGAAGCATCGCAGAACTCTCGTCGCTTGACTAGTCCGCAATGTACAGGATGCCGCTTGCCACGAACGTAAACTCCGCTGATCGCGGGCCTGCGTTCGATTCTGGTTCTGTCACGCCCGCGATCCGTGACCAGATACGGCGCTGCGTCGCGTGCGATCCACCCCAACGATTGCGGACGCGCCACGCGACGCTTCCGGGAGCGGCGTCCAGGCAGCGCCGGACAGGCCTCGACCGAGCTGGGTGACGAGCCGGTTTACCGACGCGCAACATGGGTCGCCGCGTTCCGCGACAACCCGCCCGCCTAGCGACCGATCACCAGCGAGACCGAGGTCGTCCCGGACCCACCGATGTTCAGCGTCGCCACCCGGCGAGCGTCGGGCACCTGATAGTCCCCGGCCGTGCCCGTGACCTGCCGGTAGGCGTCGAGCGCCTGGCGCACGCCGGTCGCCCCGACCGGGTGACCGCCGCCGATCAGGCCGCCCGACGGGTTCATCGGCAGCTTGCCCTCGAAGTCGATCGCGCCGTCCTCGATCGCCTCGAACGAGCGGCCCGGCTCGGTCAGCCCGAAATGGTCGATCGCCATATAGTGCGAGGTCGTGAAGCAGTCGTGCGTCTCGATCGCGTCGAGGTCCCAGACATCGTCGACGCCGGCGCGCTCAAACGCGTCGGTGACCGCCCGCCGCGTGTGCGGCAGGATGTAGGGGTCGCCCGCGGCCTGCGCGATCTTGGTGTCAAAGGTCAGCGCCGCCGTGCGGTGGCCCCAGCCCTCGATCCGCGGCACATCCTCAAGCTCGATGCCGCGCCGCTCGGCCCAGGCCGTCGCCGCCGACTCCGAGGCCAGCATCAGCGAAACCGCCCCGTCGGTGATCTGCGAGCAGTCGCGCAGCGCCAGCCGGCCGGTGATCTGCATCGCGTACTTGCCCTCGTGCAGCTCCGAGACATCGCCCAGCCAGCTGCGCGTCTGCGCGTTGGGGTTGCGTTGCGCGTTGGCGTAGTTGATCTCCGCCAGGCGCGTCAGGTGCGCAGGGTCGAGCCCGTAGCGCTCCTCATAAACATCGCCCAGGCGCCCGAACAGCTTCGGGAACGGCAGGTCGACGCCGGCCGCCTCCAGCTCATACCAGCCGGCCGTGCCGAGGAAGTCGCCGCCCTCGACCGGGCTCACCGTCTTCATCTGCTCGACGCCCACGATCATCGCGGTGTCGTAGCGGCCCGCCTCAAGCTCGGCCGCCGCCATCAGAATCGAAATCGAGCCCGAGGCGCAGGCCGCCTCGTGCCGCGATGTCGGCGTCCCGCCGAAGTCCGGGTCGATCTCGGCGAAAAAGCCGCCCAGCTGACCCTGTTTCGCGTACAGCTCGCCGGCGAAGTTGCCCACGTGCGCCGTATCGACCTCGTGCGCCTCCATGCCCGTCGCTTCGAGCACGCCCTGCACCACCTCGCCCATCGTCTCGCGCAGGTTCAACTCTTCCTTGCGCCAGTTGCGTGCAAAGTCCGTCTGGTAGCCGCCCAGGATGTAGACCGGCGTCGTCATCAGTGAATTCCCTTCGCGCGGGGCGCCATCGACCCCAACGATTGCATCTTCCGGCGAGGGTAGCAGCCAGCCAGAACGCTCTGCCGCCCGCGCCGCTAGTAGCCGCGGAAGACGGGCGCCCGCTTCTCGCGCCAGCTCAGCCGACCCTCTTCCGCGTCGTAGGTCCGCCGATAGCGGTCCGAGACCTCGACCTCACGCGAGAGCGTGTCGCGCAGCGAGTGCTCCGCCGCGTAGTCGATCATCTCCTTGAACGCCGAAGCGTTCAGCGTCGGCAGCTTGGCCAGCTCCGCGACGAACCGCGCCGACTCCTGCTCGAAGTCCTCCAGCGGCCAGACGCGGTTCGCCCAGCCCCACTCCAGCGCCTCCGCGGCGAACAGGTGTCGGCCCGTGACCAACAGCTCCAGCGCCCGACCGCGACCGACGATCCGCGGCACGAACCAGCTCGTGCCGCCGTTCATCCCGATCGCGCGCTGCACGCGGTGGTCGCCGACCTCCAGATTGTCCGCGCACAGCCGCATGTCGCAGGCCGACGCGAGCTCCCAACCGTGGCCCAGGGCCCAGCCGGTGACGAGCGCCACGACCGGCTTGTTCAGCGCCCGCAGCGAGAGCAGGAACGGGTGGTGGACCGTGATGCTGCTGTCGATCGGATTGACCGGCTCCATCCCGTAGAGGTCGTCGCCCGAGCAGAACGACTGCGTCCCCGCGCCGCGCAGCGTGACGACGCGGATATCCGGCCGCCGCGCCGCGAAGTCGATCAGCGCCTGCAGCTCGTGCAGCAGCCGAAAGCTGAGCGCATTCAGGCGCTCCGGGCGGTTCATCGTGATCGCCAGCACCCCTTCATCGCTGATCTCCCAGAGCGCCACCTGCCACTCACCATCCGCCAGCGCGCGCGGCGCGTCCGGCCAGTCCTGGTCCTGCATCGTCATGATCGATCCCTTCAGATCAGTGCCCAAGCCTTGGCGAAGTCCACGCTGAAACCCGCGAGCTCGGGCTCGGCCGAGAGGCTCTGCGGATGTTCGTGGCGTTCGGGGTCGCGCCCGGGCCGATAGACGAACACGAGCCGCTCGTCGGGAGACACCAGCATTCCCACCCGCACCCCGTTCTCCAGCCACTCCTGCATCTTGTCTTGCTGGTCCTCAAGTCGCTGGCTGGGCGAACGCACTTCGAAGACAAAGTCCGGGCAAAGCTCCAGCAGCCCCTGGCGCTGCTCCGGAGTCAACGCCGCGAGCCGCTCGTCGCTGACCCAAGCGCCATCGGCCATCCGCATCGCACTATTCGTCAGGTTGAAGCCCGTGGCGACGCTGTAGAACCTGCCCCGCTTGTTTTGATCACACCAATTGCCGAGCTGTCGTCCCAGTTCGCCCTCAAGTTCACCACCGACGCCGCCAACCGCGAAACTCATCTGCAGGCCTCCCGCTGCGGTCCGCTCGAATTGCCAGTAGCTGTTCAGATCGCCCAGTCGCATCAGCAACTCGTCGGTCAGCGGGTGCTCTTCGGGGAACTGCACGACTGCGAGTGCTACCGGCCAGTCGTCCAGCCAGACGCCCGGCGCTTGGATCGCTGCCTTCACATCCGCACGGGCCCTCAACTGCACCATTGCTCACACTCCTTCGACACCGCTCTGATCGTAGCGACCGGTCAACGCCGCGATTCGCGGCGGCGATCTGTGTCCCACGATCTTGAGCGAACCCGCTCGAATGCAGCAATCGGGTAGCCGCCCAGACATGGCGCACATATTCGCGGGGATTGACCCATGAACAAGTACATCGTCCTCTACTGCGCCCCCGCTGACCACATTGAGTGGTCAGCGGAATCCCGCTTCGAGTGGTCAGCGGAATCGGGATCCGGATCGGATTCCGTTGAGCACATTGAGTGCTCAACGGGGGAGAGCTGTCGCGCAGCGGCTGGGGGGGAGGCCCGCCCCGACCCCGGCTCACCGCGACCAACTCCCCCTCTGCCCCCTGCCTGCGCAGGGACAGGCTGCGGCGTCTCCCCCCCGCTGACCACATTGAGTGGTCAGCGGAATCCCGCTTCGATCGGGGCTGGCTACCACCGGGGCAACCACGACGGTGGGCCCCCGCTGACCACATTGAGTGGTCAGCGGAATCCCGCTTCGAGTGGTCAGCGCATTCCTAGACAATCACGCCGGCGGCGGCCAGCTCGGCGATCTCGTCTTCGCCGATGCCCAGCCGCTCGCGCAACAGCTCGGCGCTGTGCTCGCCGAGCTCCGGCGCGTCACGCGTGACCCGAGCCGGCGTGCCGAGCAGGTCCACCGGGGAGCGCAGCGTCGGCACGTCGCCATAGTGGCGATGCGGATGCGGCGCCATGTAGCCGTTCGCCACCACCGCCGGATCGGTCACCAGGTCGCCGATCTTCTGCACCCGCGTAAAGATCAGGTTCGGCTCCGTCGCCAGCTTCGCTTCCCACTCGGCCCGCGGGGCCGAGCCGAAACGCTGCTCAAGGATCGCGATCAGCTCACCACAGTGCGCGCCGATCGCCGCCAGCGTGCTGAAGCGCTCGTCATCGACCAGCTCCTCGAGGCCGGTCGCGCGGCAGAATGAGGCCCAGTCGCGCTCGGCCTCAAGGATGCCCAGAATCAGCCACTCGCCATCGCCGCACTGGTACAGATTCCAGAGCGGGTTCGCCGCCTTGCTGCGGTCGAACCGCGGCCACTCGTCCAGACCCTGCAGCGTCGCCACGCTGATCCCCCAGAACGACAGCCACATCGTCGCCATGATGTGCGAGACCTCGACCCGCTGTCCCAGGCCGCCGTTCAGCTCGCGCGCCGCGATCGCCGCCAGCACCCCGTAGGCCAGGCAGGTCGCGCCCATCACGTCGGCGATCCCCAGCGTGTTCCAGTTCGGCGGGTCGCCCGGCGCGCCCATCGAGTACATGAACCCGCCGCGCGCCTGTCCGACCGCGTCGAGCGCCGGCAGATGCGCCTCCGCGCCCTTGAATCCATATCCCGCCGTGGCCGCGTGAATCAGCCGCGGATTCAGTTCCGAGAGCACCTCGTAGCTCAGCCCAAACTTCTCGAAGATGCCCGGCCGATAGTTCTCGATAAACACGTCGCTATCGACGATCAGCTCGCGGAAGATCTGCTGCCCACGCGTGGTCTTCAGGTCCAGCGCCAGCGAGCGCTTGTTGCGATTGACCGCCTCGAACAGGGCGGAACGGCCGTCGGGCATGACGTTCGGAATCCCCGCCACACTCTGCACGAACCGCGCGGCGTCGGGACGCGTCGGCGACTCGATCTTGATCACATCCGCCCCGAGATCGCCCAGCATCATCCCACCAATCGGGCCGAAGCCCCAGGTCGAACACTCGATCACGCGGATCCCGTCGAGCGCGCCGGTCATGGGGCCCCCTCTCGTGGGGTGCTAGGAATCCTCTGAACAGGCCGGATCCCCTCTCCCCCCGCACGGCGGGGGGAGCGTTTTTCGATCCCCTCTTCCCCTGCTTCCCGGGGGGAGAGTCATTCAGAGCTTCCCTGGCTACAGGACGATGTTCTCGCGGTGCTCGCCGAACACCTCGCGCATCGTGTTCATCATCTCGCCCAACGTGCAGTACGCGTGCACCGCGTCGAGGATGTAGGGCATCGTGTTGGCCCGCGGGTCGCGGCAGGCGTTGCGCAACGCCATCAGGGCGCCCGCGGCGGCGTCGGCGTCGCGTTCGGCGCGCGTTCGCCGCAGACGCTCCAGATGCCGCGCCTCGCCCTCCGGATCCATCTGCAGGATCGGAATCTCCAGCGGTTCCTCAATCTCGAAGTCGTTGACGCCCACGATCGTGCGCTCGCCGCGCTCGATCTCGCGCTGGAAGCGGACCGACGCGTCGGTGATCTCCTTCTGGAAGTAGCCCGTCTCGATCGACGCGATCACCCCGCCCAGCGCCTCGATCTGCTCGAAGTACTCGTAGACCTCGCGCTCGATGTCGTTGGTCAGCTGCTCCACGAAATAGGACCCGCCCAGCGGATCAACGGTGTTGATTGCGCCCGACTCGTGCATGATCACCTGCTGGGTGCGCACCGCCAGGCGCGCCGCCTTCTCGCTCGGCAGCGCCAGCGCTTCGTCCATCGCGTCGGTGTGCAGCGATTGCGTGCCGCCCAACACCGCGGCCAGCGCCTGAATCGTGACGCGCAGCAGGTTCACTTCCGGCTGCACGTCGGTCAGCGAGACGCCCGCCGTCTGCGTGTGGAAGCGCATCCACCACGAGCGCGGGCTCTCCGCTCCGAACGTCTCGCGCATCTCGCGCGCCCAGATTCGCCGCGCCGCGCGGAACTTCGCGATCTCCTCGAAGAAGTCGTTGTGGCTGTTGAAGAAGAACGACAGGCGCGGCGCGAACTCGTCAATCGTCATCCCGCGCTCGAGCGCCCAACGCACGTACTCCAGCCCGTCGGCCAGCGTGAACGCCAGCTCCTGCGCCGCCGTCGAGCCCGCCTCGCGGATGTGATAGCCCGAGACCGAGATGCTGTTCCAGCGCGGCATCCACTCGCTCGCGAACTCGACAGTGTCCGTCACCAGGCGCATCGACGGACGCGGCGGGAAGACATACTCGTTCTGCGCGATGTACTCCTTGAGAATGTCGTTCTGCAGCGTCCCGCCCAGCTTCGAGCGGTCGATCCCGCGCTTCTCTGCCGCCGCGATGTACATCCCCCAGATCAGCGGCGCCGGCGAGTTGATCGTCATCGAGGTCGTGATTTGGTCGAGCGGCAGGTCGGCCAGCAGCAGCTCCATATCGGCCAGCGACGAGACGCCCACCCCGCACTTGCCGAACTCTCCCGCCGCCAGCGGATCGTCGTGGTCGTAGCCCATCAGCGTGGGCATGTCGAAGGCGATGCTCAGCCCCGTCTGCCCGTCGTCGAGCAGGCGCCGGAAGCGCACGTTGGTCTCCTCCGCGCTGCCGAAGCCGGCGAACATCCGAATCGTCCACGGGCGCCCGCGATAGCCGGTCGGGTGCACGCCGCGCGTGTACGGGTACTCGCCCGGCAGGCCCAGGTCGCGCTCCACATCCCAGCCCGATTCCTCCAGCGTCGTCGCGTCGTACAGCCGCTCAATCGGCCGCGACGACACCGTCATAAACGGCCCCGGCCGCTCCCGACCCTCCGCCTCCACGCGTCCATCCCACTTTGCCCGGTCGCGCCGCAGAGCCGCGATCGTGTCGCCATCGAGCATTCCACGCCTCCTTCGCCCTCAGAGCGCCAATGTATAGGAACTACTCGCCGATCCCGCGCACACCGGACAGGCTCACCGCTGAGCAGCAGCCACGCTGGAGTTAGTTCGGGCCGCTCGGACGCGCCTCGATGATCCGGTCTCCGAGACCATGCGCCAAGAGCGCTGCTTCAACGCGCCGAGCTTCCGGCACACCGGTGAGGCTGATGCCACCAGCGATTCCAATGAGCTCCACGCCCACGACCTGATTCTCCACGTCATAGTCAACGTTGCACAGATCACCGAAATCCCGCGTTGAGGCCACCGGAGCGTCCCCCAAGTACACATAGAGCGCGTCCGCGGTCTGATCGACCTCGACCACATCTGGTCTGCTCATCGGCCACTTCCTTTCCCGCTCTATTCCCCGCGTACTGCGACGGTGGCGACGACTGGCGGGTCCGTCCCGTCCTGTACGTAGACTTTGTAACGGCGGCCCTCGATCTGTCCCTCGTACACCGTGCACGCCGGACTGCGCCCTCGAACCGGAGCCGGATAGCTGAGAATGGGCGCGGCGAGCGTGACAGCCACAGCGTCCTCGGAGATCCTCCTCTGGCGCATCCGCGCACGGGCGTGCCTGGTGAACCTGATCATACGCGGCCGATCCGGCATCGTGCGCCGCGGTGTCCGGTCAATGACCGCGCCACTGGGTCACGGGGCACGTATGCCGATCCCCCACACCTGCGGTGCGATCACCACCCCCTTGCCGACCTGACCCAGCCCCTGTAGGGGCCGACCAGCGTCCACCCACGCGGCTACATAGGCGCAGACCACCGCGTCGAGCGCGTCCTCACGACGCTTGAGCGCCCGGCCGCGCAGTGGTTCCTCCGGCTCGCGCAGCAAATCTTCCAACGTCGGATCGACGCGCAATCGCGGCCTGGCTTCGACCGCACAGAGATGCGCACGAATCGCATCAGCCAGCTCTCCCTGTCCAACCCGCCGCTTCGCAACACGCCCCTTCTTGTACTTGATGATCCGCTCGAGCCCGAACAGCTCGACCATCGCCACATGCGGAAACATCTCGAGCGCGAGCCGTCCCTCGTTCAGATCCTCAACCCGTTCGACCAACGCCGCGCCGCAGGCCTCCAGCTCCCGCCACAGACGCCCCCCTCGGTGATCGGTCCCGAGCAGCGTCAGATTGGTCGGGTACGCCCCAGCATGAAACGGCCAATACTTGGCGCTCACATCCGCATCCGCCCGCCGTCGCCCCGTCTGGTTGAGCACCACCAGCGGCGCATCGACCGCGACCACCCAATCGCCCCGATCCGGCTCGATCCAGCCGACGATTTCTTCCAGGCTGCGGAGCACGTCAAGGCGGATCAACTCCAGCTCGCCGCCGCGCCAGGCGAGTTCGGCGCAGCCGCTCTCGTTGCGTTCGCCCCAGGCCAGGTCAACCCCAATCAGTCGTCGTGGCATCTGCGCTCTCCTCTCTCATTCCTGCGCCCCCCTCAGTCATTCGCGCGCCCCTCTCCGTCATCCCTGCGTCCCTCGCCGTCATCCCTGCGTCCCTCTCCGTCATTCCTGCGCCCCTCTCCGTCATTCCTGCGTCCCTCTCCGTCATTCCTGCGTAGGCAGGAATCCAGGCGGACTGAGGGGTGCCGAGCACAGGTTGGATGTTCGACGGCCCTGCGACGGCCCGATCGCGCGTCCGGACGGTCCGGTGGGCCGTCGGGGGTATGGAGCTGCGGACGGGTGTTGGTCGGTCGCATGGATTCCTGCCTGCGCAGGAATGACGGACGGGCCGCGCCCTGAACGAAGCAGCGCCCGCTGCAGACTCCACACCCAGCGCAGCAGCTCGCCCCACTCCGCCTGCGAGATCGGCTCGCCGACGAACCCCGGACAGGCCAGATCGCGCATCAACAACGGCGTCACCTCACCCCCGCCCTCGCCGTCCGCCCAGGCCTCGACCGCTGCATCCAGCTGATCGACGCCGAGCCCATCACCACCCTCGAAGTGCAGCAGATAGGGATACTGTTCACAGCCCCGCGGACGCAGCGCATACGCGTCGCAGCGCAGGTCATCACGCAGCAGCACGCACGCCCCCGACTCGCGCTGCGCCATGAGCGCCACCGCGCCGTGTTCCTCGATCTCAGCCAGCGGGATCAGCCGCGCCGATTCGACCTCATCCAGATCGACCCGATACGGCGCCCGACAGCACAGCGCCTCGCACTCATCCGCGATGCACACGAACGACCGCATCCCCGGCAGCACCAGCCGCTCTGCGGAACCGGGCGCGAAGGCCTCGGCGGCGGCCGTCAGGCGTTGGGCAAGCGGCGAGCTCAGCTGCCCGCCGCCGCGCCATCGAGCAGCAGCCGCGTGTTTGTCCGCGCCCACGGACTGCCTTCCTCTTCCAGCAGCTGGTTCAGCCGCGGCTCGTAGAAGAACTCGTCGCCGCTCGCCGGCTTCAGCTCGTCGAGCCACGACGCTTTGTCGTCGTACGCCGCGAAGAACGGTCGCCCCACCCAGTCGGGGTCGCGACCCTGCAGGAAGCGCAGCACCATCATCTTCTCGCCGGCGTGCTCCGCGACGCCCAGCATCTGCACCTTGCCCGGGGTCGCCGACATGCTCGGGCCGCGCACGGTCCGGGCCACGCCGCTGACCCGGTTGTAGGCCTGACGGAAAATCTCCTGGCACTCGACGAGCGGCAGCTCGAAGTAGCGCTTCGCGCCGGTGTCGCGCGCCACGAACAGGTAGTAGGGCACGCAGCCGGCCTGCGCCTGCTCCGCCCACATGTCGGCGAGCAGCTGCGAGTCGTTGTTGATGTGCCGCAACAGCGGCGTCTGAGTGCGAATCTGCGCGCCCGTCGCGCGGATCCGCCGCACCGCCTCCAGCGAGACCTCCGTGCGCAGCTCCACCGGGTGGTTGAAGTGCGCCATCAGCGCCAGCTGCAGGCCCGCATCGACCACCTCCTGAAACAGCGCCAGCAGATCGTCGGCGTCGTTGTCGTAGATGAAGCGGTGCGGCCAGTAGGCGATCGCCTTGGAGCCGATCCGCACAGTGCGGAGGTGGTGCTCATCCTTCTGCTCGATCAGCGGCTCGATGTATTCGCGCAGCGTCTTCGTCTTCATGATCAGCGGGTCGCCGCCGGTAAACAGCACATCCGAAACCTCAGGATGTTGGGCGACGTAGCCCGCCAGTCGCTCGCCCTCACGCATCGCGAACTTCTTGCCCTCCAGCCCGACAAACTGCGGCCAGCGGAAGCAGAACGTGCAATACGCGTGGCAGGTCTGTCCCTGCGACGGGAAGAACAGCACCGTCTCGCGGTACTTGTGCTGCATCCCCTCCAGCGGGACCCCGTCCAGCTGCGGCATGTTGTGTTCCATCTGCCCGGCCGGGTGGGGGTTCAGCGTCATCCGGATCTCGTCCGCGATGACCTTCAGCTCGCGCGCGTTCTTGCCGCTGTCGATCGCCGCCGCCATCCGGTCGAAGTCCGCCGGCGCCAGCATGTCGCGCTGCGGGAAGGTCAGCCGGAACATCCCGTCCTCGAGCGCGTTGTCCCAACCGATCAGATGGTCGACCACGTACCGATTCGACTTGAACGGCAACACCCGGCCGACCACGTGAATGTCGTGGATGATCTCGTCAGGCAGCGCCTGGATCTGCGGCAGCTTCTCGAAATTGTGGATATTGATCGCCTGATACAGCTCCGACGCAAAGTCGTCGGTAGCGAGCACCGGCAGCTCGGCGGCCGGCGCCTCGGGCGTGGCGCCACCGGATGTGGTGGTGGTCTGGGTACTCGGCATCAAGGGCTCCATTCAGTTCACCCACGCAGGACCGGCCGAAAAGCCACAACCCAAGGCCTGGCAGTCCGGCCCGACCGCATTCGGCCGTGAACCGCCGCCCGCCCTGAATGCGCCTGCGGGGTCAGCTGTCGGGTTCGATGTTCAGGTCATCGGCAGGCCGAAGCCTGCTGCACCCCGGGTGGTGGGTCCCCCGCCTGCGCCGATTCGGACTCGATGCGAGCCCGAGCCGGCCCAGTTCGGCCGCGTGACAGCCCCATTCTAGCAACGCTGAACGCCCCCTCCGAAAACGCCTGCATTAATCCCTCGCAGCCCTCAGCTCCACCACGCAGACCTCCGGGCGGCACAGAAATCTCAGCGGCACGACCGCCGTCCCGAACCCCTGGCTGACCACCACCTGCGATCCACCCCGCTCGAACACGCCCGCCGCCTGCTCGCGCGTCACCAGCTTCGAGTGCCGCACCGGCGCCCCGTACCAGGGCACCCGAATCTGGCCACCGTGCGTGTGCCCCGAAAAGACCAGCGGCGGCGGCGCCTCCAGCCGCAACAGGGCGTCCGCGCTGTGCGTCAACAGCACGGTCAGCCCGCCGCCCTCGTCGTCCGGCGGCAATGCCCGCTCCAGATTCGCCATGCCCACGGAGTCATCCCCTGCACCCGCGATCCGCAGCGTCTCGCCCCCGATCTCCGCCTGCTCCCAGCGGTTGCGCAGCACCCGCACGCCCAGAGCTTCCAGACGCTCCGCGAACGGGGCCACATCGACCAACCGCCGCCGACCGCCCAACAGCCGCTCGCGCGCCGCTGCGAACCACTCGCCGGGCGTCGCAACCGACGCCAGATAGTCGTGCGCCCCCATCGTCGCGTAGACCCCGAACGGCGCGTGCAGCAGCGAAAACGCCTCCACCGCCGCGTCCCAACCCGCCGCAGTCTCTACGTAGTCGCCGGTCGCGAACACGATGTCGTACTCCAACTCGGAGACCAGTGCCCCGAACCGCTCCAGCGACGCGCCATTGGCCGGGAAGTGCGTGTCGCTCACGTGCAGCACGCGCAGCCCCTCTAGCCCGGGCGGAAGCCCGGGCACGATCACGGTCCGCCGGGTCGCCTCAGCCTGCGTCGACTCCCACCAGGCGTAGCCGGCCAGCCCGCCGCCCAACGCAATCGCCGCCCCGATGGTCCCGGTCCAGGCGCCCATCAGCTACGCGGCCTAGCCACCCGAGAGCAGCGCGTCGACCTCCGCGAACTCCTCCGCGCTCAGCTCCCAGGCGTGCGTCGAGACCACGTTCGCCTCGATCTGTTCGGGCTTCGTCGCCCCCGCGATCACCGACGAGACCGCTGGGTCGCTGGCCAGCCACGAGAGCGCCAGGTCGAGGATCGTGTGGCCGCGCTCCTCCGCGTAGCCCTCCAGCGCCTCCAGCAGGTCGAAGTTCGCGTCCGCCATCATCGCGTCAATCCGCGCCGGCATCGCTTTTTGCCAGCCCGCCAGCCGCGTGCCCTCCGGCAGTGGCGCGCCGCGCCGGTACTTGCCGGTCAGAAATCCGCTCGCCAGCGGGAAGAACGGCAGCTGGCCCAGCCCAAACTCGCGGCAAGCCGGCATGATCTCGGCCTCGGCCTTGCGCTGCAGCAGGCTCCACTCGTTCTGCGCCGAGACGAACCGCGCCAGGCCCTTGCTCCGCGCCGCCCAGTCCGCGTCGGCGATCTGCCAGCCGCTGAAGTTCGAGTGACCGATGTAGCGCACCACCCCACGGTGCACCAAATCCGTTAGCGCCTCCAGCGTCTCCTCGATCGGCGTGTCGGCGTCCGGCTGGTGCATCTGGTAGACGTCGATGTAGTCGGTCCCGAGCCGCCGCAGCGACGCCGCGAGGGCGCGCTCGATGTAGTGCCGCGAACCGCCGCGGCTGAACGGGCCCTCGCCCATCGGCATCGCAAACTTGGTCGCGATCAACACATCCTCGCGCCGCGAGCCCAGCGCCCGCCCCAGGTACTCCTCCGACAGCCCGCCGCCGTAGATGTCGGCAGTGTCGAAGAAGTTGATCCCGGCGTCGATCGCGGCATCGACCACCGAGGCCGTCCCTTCGTAGTCGAGCCGCCCCCCGAAGTTGTTCGTGCCCAGGCCCGCGAGCGAAACCTGCAAGCCGGAGTTGCCCAAGCGTCGGTACTTCACATCCGCATCCTTCCCTGCCGGCCGGGTGTGCCAGCCGTTCGTGCCAGGCGTCAGTGTCGACCATCCATGCCATGCGCACGCGAGATCGCGGCGCCTCGGCGATTTTACGCCCTCATGCAGTCAGCAGAACACAGCGAGCCCCGAGATGCGAGAAGATCGATGTATGCCGAGCCGCCGGAGCATCCTCGCCGCAGCCCTCAGCGCAGCCGCCATTGCTGCCACCATTGCTGCCATCGCCGCAGCGATCTGTGCCGCGGCGAGCCTGTCCTTCGGCCTCGTCGAGGCGCGCGCCGACTCCGGCGTGCCGATCCCCGCCGAGGCCGGCAGCGAGTGGGAGATCGCCGCCGGCTACAACACCTTCAGCCACTCCGACGCCGACAACGAAGATCCGCACGCCATCGATCTCGTCCGCCTCGACAGCCAAGCCGGCGGCAGCGCCGTCCTCTCACCCACCACCGGCACGGTCAGCTACTCCTCGAATGATTGCCTCTCCATCCGCGACGGCGCCGGCATGGAGCATCTGCTCTGCCACATCCAGCCGACCGCCGGCCTCTATCGCGGCACGGATGTCGCGATCGGCGAACGCGTCGGCACGGTCTGGCACGCCGGCTACGGCAACAACGGCGGCCTCGCCCACATTCACTACGCCGTGCACCACTCCGCCGGCGGCGGCTATCTCGGCCGCACGGTCCCTTTCACCGGCGCGTACCGCATTGAGGGCCGTGAGCTGTTCGACGACACGAGCTACAACCAGCACGCGGGGACCCGCTTCACCTCCACCAACGGGCTCGGCTGGCAGGGGGCCGAGTCCGCCGACTCGACGGCCGGCGACTCCGAAGACGAATCGTCCGAGCAGGTCGACGACTCCGAGGAAGATCCCGAGTCCGAGCCGACGATCGCCGCGGCCACGCCCGAGCGCCGACCCGTCAGCACGGTGACCGGCGGCTGGCGCAGCTTCGCGATCGAGCACGACACCACGATCGGCGCGCTCTGGGCCCGCCACGGCGCCACGCTTACCAGCCTCTTCAGCTGGGATCGTCAAACCCAGAGCTGGCGCAGCTACCACCCCGGCCTGCCCGGCAGCGATCAGGTCGCGCGGATCGAACTCACGCGCGGCGACGCGATCCTCGGGAAGGTCCAGGAAGGCGTCGCCTGGCTGCCGCGCGCACGCAGCGCCCCGACAGCGCCCAGCCTCGAGCTCGCCGCGGGCTTGAATCTGGTCTCCTGGCACGGCCCCGACGCACCCTTGAGCGATGCCCTCGCCGGCCTCAGCTCGGTCATCAGCGCGTTCCTCTGGGACAACGAGCAGCAGCGCTACCTCCAATGGCATCGCGACGGCCCCGACTTCATCAACACGCTCGAGACCGTCAGCACCGGCGGCGCCATCTGGATCAAGCTCGAGCATGCGGAGACCTGGACGCAGGTTCCCTAGGAATCCTCTGAACGAGTCGGATCCCCTCTCCCCCCGCTGCGCGGGGGGAGATGCCGAAGGCAGAGGGGGGCCGACCCGTTGCTGAGCGGGCGAGCCCCCCTCTGTCACTCCGTGACATCTCCCCCCGCCGAGCGGGGGGAGAGTTATTCAGAGCTTCCCTAACCTTCGCCATCCTGACGCCGCGCGAATCCCTCCTCCCGATCCTCCCCGCGTACGCAAACGGCCCCGCCGAAGCGGGGCCGTGCGGCCGTCCTCCCGGGCCGGAGCCTTAGCGCTGCAACCAGGCGAACTGCTGCTTCCGACGCTGCGCGCCGGTCGAAATCTCGACGTTGATCACCGTCGAGCCTTCCTGCGCGAACGAGTCGTCCAGCGCAGCCCCAAACTCCTCAGGGCTCACGCAGTAATAGCCTTTGCCGCCGCACATCTCGGCCATCTGCTCGTAGTGAATCCGCGGCGTCATCGCGTTCGTCGGCGGAGGGCCCTCGGGCAGCTCGTCCGGACCGCCGCCGATCCCGTTGTTGTTGAAGATGATCCAGGTGATCGGCAGCTTGTTGCGCAGGGCCGTCTCGACCTCCATCGGGCCGAACCCGAAGGCCGCGTCGCCCTCCAGCGCGATCACCCGCTTGCCCGGGTTGACCGCCTGGGCCGCCAGCGCGAAGCCCGGGCCCACGCCCATCGTGCCCCAGGTGCCTGCATCCAGACGCGAGCGCGGCTCGTAGGACTGAATCACCTGGCGGGCGATCGCCATCGTGTTCTCGCCCTCGGTGACAAAGACCGCATCGCGCGGCATCCGGTCGTTGATCTCCTTGAGCGGCCGGTAGTAGTTCATCGGCGCTTCGTCCGACGCCATCCACTCGTTCTGATCGACCGCCTTGCGCTCGAGCTCCGCGTTGATCGAGGCCACCCACTCGGAGTTGTCCTCGAAGCGCCACGGGTTCTCATCGAGGAACGAGTTGACCTGGCCCATCACGGCCTTGCCGTCGCCGACCAGCGCGACCTCGGTCGGCACGTTGGTCCCGATCTCCTCCGGCTCGATGTCCAGCTGGATGATCCGCACGCCCTCTTTGAAGCGCGGCGGCAGGCCGAAGTGCAGAATCCAGTTCAGCCGGGCGCCCAACAGCACCACGAGGTCGGCGTTGCGCAACACGTGCGTGCGAGCCGCGGCCGCGTTATTCGGCGCGTCCGCCGGCACCACCCCGGCGCCCATCGGCGTCGACAGCCACGGCAACCCGGTCTTGTCGACGAACTCCCGCACTTCCTGCTCGGCCCGCGACCAGGCCATCCCCTTACCGACGATCACCAGCGGGTTCGACGCCGTCTTCAGCGCCTCGATCGCGGCTTCGACGTTCTCCGCGGAGACCATCGGGCGCGCGGGGTCCGGGACACGTTGCTCCCACTGCACCTCTGACTCATCGACCTTCGCGTCGATGATGTCGCCCGGGAGGTCCAGGTAGACCGGTCCCGGTCGCCCATTGATCGCAACCCGCACCGCCTGCGCGATCAGTCGCGGGATCAGGCGCGTGTCGCGGGCCTGGTCGGCCCACTTCACGAACGGCTTCGCCGCCTCAACCTGGGGCGCATCCTGGAAGTCGCCCCGCGCCGACAGCGCCACGTTCGCCGCGCCGCCAATCAGCAGCATCGGCCAGCAGTTCGCCTCGGCGTTGCCGAGCGCCGAAATGGCGTTCGTCATGCCCGGGCCGGAAACCACCAGCGCGGCCGAGATGCGGCCGTGCATGTAGCTGGCCGCCTGCGCCGCGTAGCCCGCGGCCTGCTCATGCCGCACGCCCACGTAGCGCATCTGCTCTTCGGTCTGCCAGGCGTACGCAATCGGGCCGACCGGCACGCCGACCAATCCGAACATCTCCTGCAGGCCCTGCGTTTTCAGCGACTTGGCGACAATCTGCGCCCCACTCAGTTCTGCCACGTTCCAGCTCCTCTTTCAGCGCGCCCCACAGACGCGCCCTCGCGCGGAGACTCTCCGCGCCCATGTACAGCAAAGACACGCAGCCAAAAGCCACGCCCCCGCAGGCTACCCCATCCCCGATCAATCCGCCGGCATGCGCAGCTTTCGCGCTGAGCGACCAGCCGAGGCCGTCGCGCGCAACGTCGCTACCTGCCTCCAGCAGTTGAGGTCTGCTGAGGACAGCTCTGAATAACTCTCCCCCCGCAGAGCGGGGGGAGATGCCGAAGCCTGCCCCTGCGCAGGCAGGGGGCAGAGGGGGGCTGCGGTCCCGACTCACCGGCGTGGCTGTATCTGGCCAAGCGGGGAGGCCCCCCTCTGTCACTCCGTGACATCTCCCCCCGCAGAGCGGGGGGGAGATTGGGTCCGACTCGTTCAGAGGATCCTTCGCCCTCCGTATTCCTGTCTGAAGTCAGCCGATCCGGGGTGCCACACTCGCCAGGGCTGCGACCCTCACTCCAGCCGCCAACCTGATCGGCGCCACAGCTCCCGCGCCTCCGCGTGAATCGAGGGCCGCGCCGCGATCAGACCCCGCACCGCCGGATCCCGACGATTGAAACGCAGCGCCTCGCCATCCACGTCCGTTACCTGCGCGCCCGCCGCCGCGAGCAGCGCCGCGCCCGCCGCCACATCCCACTCCTTGCGGCGGCCCACCGTGAAGATCAGCGAGCCCGTCCCGCTCGCCAGCAGCGCCATCCGATACGCGATCGAGCCGACCGGCAGCAACTGCGTCCCGTTCGGCACCGGCGGCAGGTCGCCGAACCGCCACTCGCCACGGCCCGCCAGCATGTACCCCTCGGCCAGCGACTGCGCGTCGTCCAGCGCGAACTCGCCTTCCTCGCCGCCCACCACCGCTGCGTACAGCTCATCCTTGGCCGGATTGAACACCACCCCCGCCACCGCCTCGCCGCCGACTGAGAGGCCGATCGAAACGGCGTACTCCGGCACTCCCTGCAGAAACTCCCGCGTGCCGTCCAGCGGGTCGACAATCCAGACCCGCTCATGCCCCAGCCGCTCCCGATCGTCCGGATGCTCCTCGCTCAGCCAGCCATCATCGCCGAACACCGCCAACAGACGCTTGCGCAGCGTCGTGTCGACCTCGAGATCGGCCTCCGAAACCAGCTCCGAGCCCCAGCGATCGCCCGGCTTCCAGCCGTAGCGGGCCCCGCTCTCCGCGTAGCGCAGCAGGATCGCGCCCGCTTCCCGCGCCGCCTCCCGAGCCGCCGCCAGCTCCTCCGCGTAGCCGATGCTCAGAAACCCGCCTGCTTGTCGACCTGGCCGACCAGCTCGCGGCCGCCGCGGTGGCGGCGCAGGTTCTCACAGAATCGATCCAGATTCCGGCCGGCCCGCAGCTGGCTCGCGCCCGCCGTGTGCGGCGTCATCACCACGTTGTCCAACGAGAACACCGGGTGGTCCGCCGGCAGCGGCTCACCCTCCACCACGTCCAGCGCCGCGCCGCGCAGGTGTCCGCTCTCGATCGCCTCGAGCAACGCCTCCAGCTCGATGATCTCGCCGCGCGTCACATTCATGATCACCGAACCCGGCTTCATCTGCGCGAACCGCTCGCGGTTGAACAGGTGACGCGTCTGAGCCGTCAGCGGCGTGCAGACCGCGACCACGTCCGAGCGCGCCAGCATGTCCGTCAGCGAGTTCATGCCCAGGACCATCCCCACATCGGGCGTCGTCGCGACGGGCAGCGCATCGACGGCGCGAACCTTCATCCCGAAGCCCTTCGCTCGTTGCGCGATCGCGCGCCCGGTGCCGCCGAAGCCCACGATCCCCATCGTCAGCCCCGACAGTTCGAACGCCGCGCGCCGCATCGGAACGCGCTCCTTCCACGCCTCGCCGCGCAACCGCAGGGCCGGACCCAGCGAGCGCGCCAGCGCCAGCAAGAGCGCGAACCCGTGGTCCGCCAGATGGGGGCCGACCAGCCCCTTCTCGCCGGTCAGGGGAATGTCCGCCTCCTTGAACGCGTCGAACAGGTAGCCATCGACGCCCGACGCCGTCGCATGCACCCACTTCAGCTGCTTCGCCTCGGCGAACAGCTCCGGCGTCAGGTAGCCCAGCAGCACCTCGGCCTCGCCGATCTGCTCCAGTCCGTCTTCGAGATTCTCCGCGACCACCACCTCCGCGTCCGACCCCGCCGCGGCTCGAATCCGCGCCAAGTCGTCCGCCGTCACCTCCGGCAACGTCAGCCCCGGCATCACCAGCACGCGCATCTCAGCCCTCCAGTCCGGCGACAGTATCCCACCTGGCTGCACATTAGGCACATCTATCATCGACCCAACCCCGGCGGACAGGAGACCCTATGCAGTTCGGAGCCCAGGTCAGCGCCTATCTCACCTCTTGGGACGACATCCGCAGCGTCGCCCAGACCATGGACGCCGGACGCTACAGCTCGATCTGGTTCGCCGACCACTTCGTCCCGCCCAACCGCGGACCGGAGGCTGAAGGCCGCGAGGCCTTCGAGGCCCTTTCGCTCGCCGCCGCCGTCGCCGCCTGCACTGACAGCCTCCGGATCGGTCATCTCGTGCTCGGCAACACCTACCGCAACCCCGGGCTCGTCGCCAAAATCGCCGGCTCGATCGACCACATCTCCCACGGGCGCTTCACGCTCGGCATCGGCGCCTCCTGGTTCCGGCGCGAACACGCCGCCTACGGCTGGGACTTCCCCTCGATGAAGGAGCGCCAGGACCGCTTCGAAGAGGCCTGCAAGTTGCTCCGCGCCCTGCTCCACGCGAAGGACGAACGCGTCGACCTCAACGGCGAGTACTACTCGCTCGACGACGCACCGCTCTCGCCCGGCTCCTTCGACGGCCCAATCCCGATCCTCGTCGGCGGCACCGGCCCCCGGCGCACCCTCCGCACGCTCGCGATGTTCGGCGACATCCTGAACCTCGACGGCTGGGCCGGCCGCGGCATGTCCGTCGAGCTGCTCAAAGAGAAGGTCGACATCCTCCACGCCCACTGCGAAGCCGTCGACCGCGACCCTGCCGAAATCAAGATCACCGCCCTGATGCCCTGCCTGCTCACCAACGACGAAACCGCCGCCAGGGAGTGGGAAGCGCGCATCGGCCCCGGCACTCTCAACGGCCCCGCCGACAAAATCATCCAGCGAATCGGCGAGTTCCAGGAGTTCGGCATCAACGAAATCATGTTCGGCCGCCGCGGCGAGAACGACCCGGAGTATTTTCAGCGTCTGGACGAGGGCGTGATCGCAGCGTTCGACTGAGCAAAGCCGGTTAGAGACGCTAGACTGTCCACATGGACTGGGTGCGTCCCATCAACGTTGAAGCCCGCGAAGGCTACAGAATCTGGCTCGAATACGCCGACGGCGTTAGCGGCGAAGTCGACCTGTCGGATGTGGCTGGAGAGGGCATCTTCAAGGCTTGGGACGACCGTGCATTTTTCGAGAGCGTTCACCTCACGCCGCATCGCGCCATCGCCTGGAACGACGAAATCGACCTCTGCGCGGACGCCCTCTACATGGACCTGGCGGGCTGCACATGGGAAGAGATGTACCCCCGTCCGCAGCTGTCGGAGCCCATAAACACTCCGACTACTTCCAACAACCCGACGGAGAAGTCATCTCCGCCTCCGTCTAACTAAACTTCGCACACCAGATTGGGATCACGGATGACCTGTCACCCGCGGCATAAGGTGCCACGCCCGGAACACAAGATCGCAAGCGCTCGCAAGAGACCCGAATGGCCGACCAGCCGGCGGCTCGACGTGTGGAAGGACTTTCTGGGGGTTACCGAACTGTTCGACACGGTGGCTTCATCGATCGGGGATCAGATGTCGCGGCTCACCCCTTGCCCATACATGCTGGGTATCTGGCACGTCGACGGAGGATGCAGGGGAATGCGCACCAACTACATCGGCGTTGATGTCGCTCGCGAGTTTCCAGGCGAGGTCGGAGTGTGCGTGTTCCTGCCGGCGAGCGACCGAATCGGTGAAGCGAGCCTCGATCAACTCCGCGATGGCCACGATTGGCGGCCGGGCTCCGAGTATCACAAGGCACGAGATAGGCGTCACGAAGTACACACCTTGTTCCTCATCCCCACAATCGACTACTGGAGCAAGCATGGCGAGACGTTCATCAGGCTAGCCGCCAATATTAACGCCGCCATCTAGGGAACTAGCGGGGAGGGGTCGATGGACGAAATCAGCCTCTGGAGGCTCAACGGCGCCAACGACATCGTGCCTCTCACCGCCGTCGGCGAACTCAACACCGAACTCCAGCTCGAAGAGACGCTCGTTGCCCATCCCGAGCTGCTCGCCCCAGGCATTGAGCTAATCGGGCGACAGCTGCCCTCGGCCGGCGGCTGGCTCGACCTCCTCGGAGTCGACCGTGACGGACGCCTCGTGGTCTTCGAGCTGAAGCGCGGCACGCTGGGGCGCGACGCCATCACACAGGTCCTCGACTACACGTCCGCCCTCGCGGCAATGGATCTCGACCAGCTAGGCGAACACATCGCCGACCGCTCCGGCGACGATGGAATCCAGCCGATCGACGACTTCGCCGATTGGTACAGCGCGACGTTCGGCGACCTCGTCTCGCTGTTTCCAGCGCGAATGGCGCTCGTTGGCCTCGGAATCGACGAGACGGCCCTGCGAATCGCGAACTTTCTCCAAGCCGCTGGCCACGAGATCGAGGTGATCACCTTCTACGGCTTCCAAGACACCGAGGCGACACTGCTCGCGCGCCAGGTGCCGGTGGAGCGGCGCGCGGCTCCACGCACGCGCACCGGCCAGGCGCCGATCAGCGAACGGCGCGCCGCCCTGCGCACACACCTCCAAGAATCCGGCCTCGAGCAACGCTTCGACAGCATCTGCGGCGAATTGCGTCGGCGCCTCCCTGGCAGCGCATTCGAAGATGCGAGACGATATGGGATCAGCTTTCAGCTCGACGGCCGCTCGTCGGCCGGCGTCCGCGGCCCGCGCAGCTACTTCGGCGTGTACGCCGGCTACACGCAGCCCGGCGTCGTCGACATCAGCGTGGGCAGCTGGTCGCTGGTCAAGACCGATGAGGCGTTCAAGCAACTCTCATCCGCCGTTCAGCTTCGCGACTGGCCCCATGGTGGATACGCGATCCCGGTCGATAGCGACGAACGCTGGGAGGCCGTCCGACCTGCCGTCGGCAACTTCGCGGCGGCCGTGGTCGCCGCATGGCGCGAATATCGCCAGCAACCACTCAACCTCAGCGACGTGCAGGATTGACGCGTGCGGACGATCAATGAAGTCGCAGTCTGGGAGAGCGCCGACGGCGACAACGTCGCGACGATCCTTCCGGCACCTATCGCCCGCTGGCGCGAACAACGATTGGTTGGATAAGTCGCGGCGCCATGAGCGGCACCCGCGTCTCGCCACCCACCACACCACCTGCTAAAATCGCGTCACGACGGAGGAGACGATCCCCATGGCCGCTTCAGACAGGCTCGACGCGAAGCTTTCGTTGGAGGAGTTCCAGGAGCTGATGAGCAAAGTCCCGGTCGATCTCGAATCGACCCCTGAAGAGGACGCGGCCGACATCGCCGCCTACGAGCGGGGACTCGAGCAATTCAGACGCGGCCAATACATCACGCTCGAAGAGCTTGAGCGCAAGTACCCCGATTAGCCCTCGCGCCGTTGCGATACTCGGTTCGGCTGAATGATGACGCTGATGCGGACTGGACGGCGCTGACACCGCCAGTTCGCAGGATTGTCAAGGCGCGACTGCGTGACCTCGCCGGCGACCCCTTCGGTCGCCGGTCTCTGAGTCTGTGCGGTCGCCCCGATGTGTTTCGGGCGATCGCGGACGGTCACCGCATCCTGTTCACGGTCTTACGCGTTCCACACGGTGTGGCCCTGGTCAACGTCTTCCGCATTCGGCCGCGGGCCGTCGTTTATGAGGGATACGAATTCGGCGAGACTTGACGGCGCGAGCGCTCTGCTTGATGCGCGGCGCGCATCGATCGTTCAACCCAACGAACAGGACACCACATGAAGTACCGCCGCATGGGACGCACCGGACTGCGCGTCTCGGAAATCTGCCTCGGCACCATGACCTTCGGCTTCCAGACCGAAGAATCCGAAGCCTCCCGACTCCGCCATGGCGAACTCAAGACGCACGCGCCCATCCGTCTCTTGGCCGCCGCTTACCCACATGCTATGTTGGCCTGACCACGAGGGTGAGGATCCACATGGCGTCCGAGCAGATCGACGAGAAGCTCTCCCGCGAGCAAATTCAGGAACTCATGCGCAAGGTCCCCGTTGACCACGAATCCACGCCAGAAGAGGACGCGGCCGACATCGCCGCCTACGAGCGCGCCCGTCGGCAAGTCGAGCGCGGCCAATACATCACGCTCGAAGAGCTCGAGCGCAAGTACCCCGATTAGCGCTCGGACCGTTGCGATACACCGTCCGTTTGACGGATGATGGCAACGAGGACTGGGCGCTGCTCAGCGCTCCGGTGCGGCGGATCATTCGAGCGCGCCTTCGGCTGATAGCTGAGGACCCGTTCGGCCGCTGGGCATTGAGCCTCTGCGGCGCCCCCGAAGTGTTCCGCGTGCGCACTGATGGTCTTCGCATCCTCTACTACATTGAGCAGAATCCACGCGGACCGAACCTGGTTTACGTATTTCGCATTCGCCGCCGCGAGACGGCCTACGTTGGCTACGAGTTCGACAAGCATTGACGAGCCGCAGTTGCACGCTGATGCGCGTGACGCATCCTCCACCCAACGACGAACAGGACACCACATGAAGTACCGCCGCATGGGACGCACCGGACTCCGCGTCTCCGAAATCTGCCTCGGCACCATGACCTTCGGCTTCCAGACCGAAGAGCCCGAATCCCACAACATCATGTCCGCCGCCTTCGACCGCGGCGTCAACTTCATCGACACCGCCGATGTCTACCCGATCGGCGCACCCAACGTCGGCACCACCGAGGACTACGTCGGCAACTGGATGCAGGGCAGGCCCCGCGACCAGATCGTGCTCGCCACCAAATGCGTCGGCGCCATGGGCCCCGACCCCAACCATCGCGGCGCCTCCCGACAGCACATCCTCGCCGCCGTCGACGACTCCCTGCGACGCCTGCAGACCGACTACATCGACCTCTACCAGCTCCACTCGCCCGACCCCAGCACGCCCATCGAGGAAACCATGCAGGCGCTCGACGACCTGCGCCGCTGGGGCAAGATCCGCTACGCCGGCGCATCCAACTTCCGCGGCTGGCAGCTCGGCCTCGCGCTCGCCGCCTCCGACCGCGCCGGCATCACCCGCTTCGACTGCGATCAGCCCCGCTACAACATCCTCTGGCGCGACATCGAAACCGACCTGCTGCCGCTCTGTCGCGACCAGGGCGTCGGGATCATCGCCTACAACCCGCTCGCCGGCGGCTTCCTGACCGGCAAGTACGCCAACACCGAAGACCTCCAGCAGAACACCCGCTTCACCCTCGGCAACGCCGGCCCGCGCTACCGCGCGCGCTACTGGGACGACGCCCACTTCGGCCAGGTCCAGAGCCTCCAGCAGCACTTCGCCGGACGCTCCATCACCCACGCCGCGATCGCCTGGGTGCTCGCCCAGGACGGCATCACCTCCGCCATCGTCGGCGCGAGCCGCGCCAGCCAAATTGAAGACTCGCTCAACTACGAGTCGCTCGAACTCACCGAGGAAGACCTCGAGTTCTGCGACAACGCGTGGTACAACCTACCAAGACCCAGCGACCCCGCGGTCGCGCTGCGCTGAGGACAAGCCACGATGAATGCACCAGACGACGCTCCAACCATCTGGCTCATGATGCATGGCAGCGGAGGAGAGTACGAAAGTACCGCAGTGGAGCTAGGCATCGCGTTGCTGGGGTTCCAGGAGATACCAGACCTGACGAGCCTGTTGGAGGAAGAGATTGGAGTGACGATCGAAGAACTGCATCTCAACCTTTCACAGCAGCAGATCACCTCCGTCATCAGTCAGCAACGCATGTTTGCGTGTCGGATGCGAATCGGCGACGGAATTGCCGCCTCGCTGCATAACCAACCTGGTCAGATCGCGATCGGCACGATCACGGGTACCTACAAGTACCGTGAGATTGATGGCGAAATGCGGCACACGCGGAGCGTGAATTGGCTCATCCCGTCAATGCCGAAGAAGGAGCTCGGCGAGCATCTGCGGCACTACTTCTGGCCGAAGCGGACAGTGAACCCGATCCGCAACAACGAGGCGGTAGAGCGAATTCGCGCTCTGATTGAGGCCGGCGGCGTTCCAGCCGCAGCGATCGAGCCGCAGCATCCGGGGCCCGAGGATGACGAGGCACCTGCTGGGGTTTCCATTCAGCAACTTGCGCACGAGGAAATTGCGGAGCGGATCCACAGCCGGTTTCCCGCCGACGAGTTGGAACGACTCGTCGCGGCCATCCTTGCGGCCGAGGGCTACGTTTCCCTGCAATCGCACGCGGGCGCTGATCAAGGCGTGGATGTGCTCGCAGGTCACGGGCCAATGGGCTTTGATCCGCCGAGGATCTGCGTGCAGGTGAAGCACACGCAGGGCACGGTCAGTGCGCCGACCGTCCAGCAATTGCGTGGCGCGATGACACAATTTGGCGCCGACCAAGGATTGTTCGTCAGTTGGAGCGGCTACACAGCCGATGCCGAAAAAGAGGCTCGGCGCAACTTCTTCACTATGAGGCTCTGGAACGCGAACGATATGATCGAGGCGGTCTGCCGAAACTACGACAACCTTCCTGAAGAGATCCGCGCAGAAATCCCCCTCAAACAGGTCTGGACGCTCGTCCGCGACGACGACCAATAGCCATCCCCGCTCACCCTCGCTAGGACCTTCGCAACACTCGGGATCTCTTCTCTCCCCCCGCTTGCGGGGGGAGATGCCGAAGCCTGCCCCTGCGCAGGCAGGGGGGGGGGCGCGATCCCCACTCACCGGCGTGGCTGTATCTGGCAAGCGGAGGGAGCCCCCCTCTGTCACTCCGTGACATCTCCCCCCGCAGAGCGGGGGGAGAGGGGATTCGACGTGTTCAGAGCCTTCCTAACGCCAGGGCCAAGCCTCCGCCTCAGCCGCTGCGCGGCAGCTCGCCCGCTACCATCACGACGCACACTCCGCCGCCCACATCAGGGAGCCCAACCATGCGCGCTGCCGTCCTCGACGCACCCAACACCCCGCTCAGAATCAAAGACCTCGTCCAGGACGAGCCGCAATACGGGGAGGTCCGGATCAAAATGGGCGCCGCCGGCATCTGCGCCTCCGACCACCACATCATGCAGGGCACCGCGGCCTTCCCGCTGCCCTCCGTGCTCGGCCACGAAGGCGCCGGAGTGATCGAGGAAGTCGGACCCGGCGTCCGCGACCTCAGACCCGGCGACCGCTGCATCCTCTCCTTCGTCACCCCCTGCGGACAGTGCCCCACCTGCCGCAAGGGCCAGCCGCAGCTCTGCGACCTGCACCAGGCGACCGGCTCGCGCCTGCTCGACGGCAGCGTTCGGCTGCACGACAGCAACGGCGAAGAGATTTATCAGATGGGCAAGCTGGGCGTCTTCGGCGAACACGTCGTCACCGCGCAACAGGCCTGCTTCCCGATCCCCGATGAAGTCCCGATGGACGTCGCTGCGCTGATCGGCTGCTCCGTCACCACCGGCGTCGGCGCCGTGATCAATCAGCCCAGCGCCCACGCCGGCATGACCGTCGCCGTGATCGGCGCCGGCGGGGTCGGCCTCAACGCCATCCAGGGCGCGAGAATGCTCAACGCGTCGCGGATCATCGCCGTCGACGTCCACGACCACAAGCTCGACTTCGCCCGGCGCTTCGGCGCGACCGACACCGTCAACGCACGCAACGTCGATGCCGCAGCCGCTGTGCGCGAGCTCTCAGGCGGCGGTGTGGACTTTGCCTTCGACACCTTCGGCTCCTCCGAAACCGCCAACCAGGCGCTCGAATCGGCCGGCAAGGGCGGCACCGCCGTGATCGTCGGCCTCGCCCCCGTTGAAGCTCGCGGCTCCGTCGACCTCGTCGACATGGTGCGCAAGCAGAAAACCCTGGTCGGCAGCTACTACGGCTCGGCCAGCCCGCACCGCACCTTCGAAAAGCTGGTCGACATGTACGTCAACGACCGGATCGACATCGACCACATCGTCCAGCGCCACTACCCCCTCGACAAGATCAACGAAGCCTTCGACGACCTGGCCCAGGGCAAGGACGGCCGCGGCGTGATCGTCTTCGACTGATCCCCCACACCAAAATCAGCTATAGTTGAGGCATCGACGCTGACGAAGCGCCTCACGACGGACCCCACGGCAGCCACGTCATCGCCGCCCGGCGCCCTCCGACATTCACAGGTATCGCCGTGCTCAGCCAGGCCCACGACCACATCGTCAAGGAACTCAGCGACAGCAGCCGCAGCGACGCGATCTTCTTGCTCACCGCGATCGTGTTCAACCTGGTCGTGCTCGCGATCAACGCCTCCGTCTCAATCGCCGCCACCGAGGAAAACGCGACCACCACATACGACCTCGTCCTGGCCGTCTTCATCGTCCTGACCGTGCTGCTCAACGTCCTCGCGGTCGCTGCCCTGATCCTCGGCCGCCGTACCCGTCGGATGCTGCTCGCCGGCCTCGTCGCGATGTACGCCGACAACGACGTCGACAAGTACTACGACGCAGCGCTGCTCTCCAACTACGGCCGGCGCTACGCCCTCTTCACCAGCATCATCGTCACCCTCGCTGTCACCGCAATTATCATCCCCGCGATCATCCGTTTCACCGGCTGAGCCTGCTCCCCCCCCCGTTTCCCACATTGAGTGGGAAACGGAATCCCCTCTGGGCCACTGCGACTGAGCGCTGCGCTCCAACCCCACGTGTCCCGGCGCGTCCTGATGGTCCCCCTCCCCGCTCCCCCGCGCCGCCTGGGGAGCTGTCGCAACGCGGCTTGAAGGGCGCTGAGCGGGCCGCTCCCCCGCGCACGACCGCCCGCTATCGTCGCCGCCTAGCCCCCCTGCCGTCGGGGGCCCAGCCGAGCCGGAGCCCGCATGTCACGAACCATCCTCATCGTCGCGCTGGTCGCCGCCCTGATCGGCGGCGTCGCCACCTACACCATCCAGGCCGCCACCCAGACCGCCGAGTCCGAAGTCCGCATCTCGGCCCAGCGCCTCGACGACGGTCGTGTCGAGTTCGGCCTCCAGCAGCGCCAGCCCGACGGCGCCTGGGGCGAGCGACTACTCCCGGAACGCCGCTTCTTCCCCGCCTCAGGCTTCGTCAACCACTGGGCGAACAGCAGCCCCCTCACCATCACCAGCCAAATCGAGGGTCCTCCGGCTTACATCAACGACGCGCAGCCATCTCGCACGCTCGACCTGTCGGGATACCTCGAGTTCTGCGCGGACCCCGCAAGCCAACTCGGCGGCGGGCTTGAGCTGCTTGGCAGCCTCGAAGACGACGACGATCCGCCGACGTGGGGACTGATCTTCACGGGGTTGGATTCGGACATCACCACATTGAGGTCGATTGAACCGCCGCCTGAACTCGCCGAGCTTCATCAAGCGCAGATTGAACTCCTCACCGCGGTTGCGGCGGTCGCATACGGCAAGCCCGCCGATGACCCGGCCAACCCGTTCGAGCTGCTGCTCCCCGCGCTCGCCAGCCTCCCGGCGTTGCTGGCCGCCGACGCGAATCTCGATCCGCAGGTGCGACAACGATTGACCGACGCCGGTTGCCTCGACTCGGATGGCTTCGACAATGGCGGCGACAGCGGGTCAGGCGGCCCCCCCTCTGTCGCTCCGTGACGTCTCCCCCCGCCGTGCGGGGGGAGAGTCATTCAGCGCTTCCTTAGCTCGCCCCAACCTCCAGCGCCGCTACCCGCTCGAAGAGATCAACGAGGCCTTCCACGACCTCGCCCAGGCCAAAGACGGCCGCGGCGTGATCGTCTTCGACTGACCGCCGCGCCCTCTCTACCCGTTAGGCTGGCCTCATGCATCCCATTCCTATCCGTGTCGAACCACGTGACGGCTACCGCATCTGGCTCGAATATTCGGATGGCGTAAGCGGCGAAGTTGATCTTTCCGACATCGCTGCAGGTCACAAGGCCTGGAGGAACCGTGAGTTCTTCGAGCGAGTCCGAATCCGTCATGCGCTGACTATTGAATGGGACGCCGGAATCTCGATTCGGGCCGATCAACTCTACGCCGATCTCAATGGCGTAAACCTGGACGAGCAGGACGCCATCTGGGAGGCCGAGCAAGCCAAGCTCCCCAGAGAACCCCGCATGATCAAGGTCGAGCCGCGCGAGGGCTATCGCATCTGGCTGGAATACGACGATGGCGTCAGCGGTGAGATCGACCTCTCGGACCTGGTTGGCCTTGGCGTGTTCAAAGCCTGGGAAGACCGCAGGTTCTTCGAACAGGTGCGTCTCGACGACTTCCCCACCGCCGCATGGCCTGGCGAGATCGACCTCTGCCCCGACTCGCTCTACGCAGAACTCCACGGGCTGACCCTGGCCGAGTTACTCGCTGGCGTGCCCCCGAAGCGGGTGCATGTCTGAACTCTGCCGCTTCCGCGGCATCGTGATCGTGATGTTCTTCGACGACCATCCCACTCCCCACTTCCACGTCAAATACGCCGAACACCGCGCGGCGGTCTCCATCGATCGACTTCAGATCTTCCGCGGCTCCTTGCCCACGCGCGCTCAACAGCGAGTCTTGGAATGGGCGCGCGCACGGCAGCCCGAACTCCAGGCAGCCTGGAGCCGCGCCGAACAGCATCAGGAGCCCGGCAAGATCGCCCCGCTCGATTAACTCGCCCCCAACTCCAGCCGCCCCTGCTCATCGCGACGCAGCAGGTCCCAATCGATCTCATAGCCCAGCCCCGCCCCGGTCGGCGCGTGCACCACTCCACCGCTCATGTCGATGTCCTCGACCAGGCCGAACATGTTCGAGCCGGTGCTGGGGAAATACTCGAAGAACTCGCAGTTCGGCACGGCCATCGTCACGTGCAGATTCGCCACGTTGTTGAGCGAGTTCCCCCCGTGGTGAATCTCGCACTTCATCTTGAACCCCTCGGCCAGATGGCAAAGCCGAACCAGCGGCGTGATCCCGCCCGTCACCGCCACGTCGCCGCGCAGGATGTCGGTCGCGTACTGCGTGATCCACTGCGTCATCCCGTAGTAGCGCCCCGGCGCGTACTCCGTCGCCATGATCGGGATGTCCAGCTTCTGGTGCAGTTTCACGTAGCTGTAGATGTCCTCCTCGACCAGCGGATCCTCGTACCAGTAGTAGTTCAGCTCCTCGATCGCGCGTCCCACCCGCACGGCGTCCTCATATCCGTAGGACCACATCGAATCGAGCATCAGGACCATCTCGTCGCCGACCGCCTCGCGCACCGCGCGGCAGATCTCGATGTCCATCTTGGGCACGGCATGCGGGTGAATCTTGTGCGCCGGCCAGCCGTCGGCCTGGAAGCGCAGCGCCTCCTCGGCGTACTCCTCCGGCGTCTCCCACCACGCGGTGCTCGAATAGACCGGCGCGGACGTCTTGCAGGTCCCCAGCAGCCGGTGAATCGGCTGGCCGGCGATCTTCCCGTTGATATCCCACAGGCAGATATCGATCGCGCCCATCACCGATGTCTGAATCGCCCGATTCTGCTTCCACAGGTCGGCCCAGATCGAGCCGATGTCCTGCGGGTTGCAGCCCAGCACCCGGGGCGCGGCCACGTCGATCAGCGACTGCGCGTGATGCTCCGGGCGGCTCAGAAACGCGTTGCCCGAAATCCCCGCATCCGTCTCCACCGTGACCACCCCGATCGACCGCGGGCCGCCAAACCGCATCCCCGAGCCAACCCGCCACGGTTCTACTTCCCAGCCAAACACATCCACCGACACATTCGTGATCTTCATCTGTCGTCTCCTTCAGCATTCACACGCAATCCGCCAAGCAGTCACCCAAATCCTACGACGAGCCAGTCCCCTCCGCTGCGACCGCCCGATCCACCCGACGATCCGGCTCGCACAGCGCCCTTTCGCCTGACCGTCTTGGCGTCCCACTCCGTCATTCCTGCGTCCTCTTGCCGTCATTCCTGCGTCCTCCTTCCGTCATCCCTGCGTCCTCCTTCCGTCATCCCTGCGTCCTCCTTCCGTCATCCCTGCGTCCTCCCTCCGTCATCCCTGCGTCCCCCTTCCGTCATCCCTGCGTCCCTTCCGTCATCCCTGCGTCATCCCCGCGTCCTCCCTCCGTCATCACTCCTGCCCTCCATCCGTCATTCCTGCGTCATCCCTGCGTCCTCCTTCCGTCATCCCTGCGCCCTCCGTCCGTCATTCCCGCGTCCTCCCGCCGTCATTCCTGCGTCCTCCGTCCGTCATCCCTGCGTCCTCCGTCCGTCATCCCTGCGTCCCTTCCGTCATTCCTGCGCAGGCAGGAATCCAGGCGATCTAAGTGCCCACGAACGCATTGCCAGGGTCCGACGGCGCTGGATCTCTGTAGCAGAGCCCCGTCCGCCCGGTAGGACGTCGCGTCGACGGAGCTGCGTACGGCCTCGCGGAGGTCGCGTGGATTCCTGCCTGCGCAGGAATGACGGATCGAGTGCAGGAGTGATGAAGGAGAGCGGCAGTGATGAACGGAGAGGGGGGTGGCGAAGGTGAGGGGAGGCGGGTGAAGGAGATCGGGTGCGACCGACCGCCCGCGGCAATGACGGCGGCCTGCCGCCTACCGCTGCGCCAGATTCGTCACCAAGTTGTAGATGAACCAGCCGTCGCCGCTGATGAACGACTCCGGCTTCGCGCGTTGACGGTCGCGCATGATCCCAATCCCGTCCGAATAGGGCTCGAACGACACGATCCGGTCATAGCGCACCCGAAACCGCTCGCGTGACCCGTGGAAATACAGATGCTTCGTCGTGATTCCCAGCAGCCCGGTGTCCGCGTGCACCGTCTCCTCGTGCGACACGCTTCGACCCTTGAACGTGCTCGGTCGGTAGTAGACGCCCTTGGCCACCCGAATACTCAGGCCTTGCGATGACCCGCGAAACTCTCGCTGCGTCTGCGTCTGGTAATACCTGGCGTCCTCAATCAGCCAGACCAGATCTTCCGACTTCATCAGGTTGAACGGCACAGCGCCGCGGCCGAGATCGCTCCGGTCCGGGACCTCGCCGTCCAGCACCTGGCGCAGGATCGCCGCTTTCACGACGCGCGTCGCCGCGCCGGAGCGGTCCGACTCCGCATCTGAGATGCCGAAGTGCGCCCGAAATGTCGCCAGCGAGCGCTCCTCAGCGACCGTCAGCATGTCGTCCTCAAGCGCCCGATCAACCGCCGCCGCAAACGCCCCGATCAGCAGCCGATCACGCCGGCCGCCGTCCAGTCCCGAGCCCGACAGCGCAGCATCAAATGCGTCCAGCCGCTCAGCGTCGACGGCCGCGGCGACCGCATCGTTCTGAAGCCGCTGAAACGCGTCGCGCTCACGTTGCTCCCGAGCGCGACGCTCCCGCCGGCAGTGCGCATGCTCCCCGCGAAGCAGCCCACGGCCCTCGAGGACGCCGACATGCTCGCCGCAGACCGTGCAGGTCGGCATGTGCGCCGCCCTCCCAACTAGCCGACGCCTAGCGCCCGCGGAACTCGGCCGGGCGGCGCTCGAGGAAGGAGCGAATGCCCTCCTCGCGATCCTCCGACTGGCCGCTCACGCCCAGACCCCAGGCCTCGCGTTCCACCTGCATCTTGAACGTCGGAGCTGACTCGTTGACCAGACGCTTGGTCAGCTCGATCGCGATCGACGGGCCCTTCGCGATCTTCTCCGCCAGCGTCAGCGACTCGGGCAGGAGTTGCTCGGGGTCGACCACTCGGTTGACCATCCCGTAGCGCTCCGCCTCCTGTGCGGAGAGCGGCTCGCCGGTGTACATCATCTCCAGCGCGCGGCCCTTGCCGAGCATCTGCGGGAGGTACCAGGTACTGCCCGTGTCGGGATTGATCGCCCGATGCACGAACGCCGAGATGAAGCGCGCCTCGGTCGAGGCGATGCGAATATCGCAGACCAGCGCGAGCGACATGCCCGCGCCCGCGGCGGCGCCGTTGACCGCCGCGATGATCGGTTTGGGCCAGGCCGAGAGCGCTTCGAACAGCACGCCGAAGTGACCAATCGGTGCAGCCCGGTGGCGGCGATAGCTGTCGGCCTCATCGAGCTCGCGCCCCAACTCCTGCGCCGGCCTCCCGCCCGAGACATCCGCGCCCGCGCAGAATCCGCGACCGGCGCCCGTGATCACCATCGCCTTGACCGCATCATCGCGAGCGGTCGACTCCAGCGCGTGGAGCAGATCATGGACCAGCCGCGGGCCCATCGCGTTCATCTTCTCGGGCCGTTGCAGGGTGACGATGGCGACTTGGTTCTGGATTTCCAGTCTGAGGTCTTCGTAGGTCAAGGTGGCTGAGTCCTTCCGCTGTGGGGTCGCATTCTCGCCGGTTCCTGCGTTCCCTGCGCTCTTGAGCGAAGCGGAAACACAACTGGTCTCGTGATTCCCTAGCTCCTCAACTCCACACCTGCCCGCATCTCCTGAACTTGGACGATTGCGTTGCCGCCCAGGAGGCCGATTCCCGCCGCCAGCGCGGCCACATACTTCTGGTCGGCGGTGGCAGCGATCTCCACCGGTACGTCGACCTCGCGCGCAAGCTCGATCGCGAGCCGGACATCCTTGGCGTCCGATCTCAGGAACGAGAAGCCGGCCGGATCGAAGTCACCATCGAACACCGAGCGAAAGCGATCGATCTGCGGAGTAGACGCACTCCCGTTGCCCATTACCTCCGACAGCGTCTCGAGCGGTACGCCTGCCTTGAGTCCGACGGTGAGTGCCTCGGCCCAGACGCTCAAGCTGATCAGACCCACCATGTTGTTGCACAGCTTGGTCACCATGCCCGCTCCGACGGGACCACAGTGGTAGATACGCTCCGGATCGGCGATGGCGTTCAGCACAGGCCGGACGCGTTCCAGTGTCTTTGGATCGCCGCCGGCCATTACCGTCAGCCGACCCAGGTCGGCCGAATCGGGGCCCCAGCCCTTGCTGACCGGCGCGTCGAGATATCTGACGCCTCGCTCGGCGCAGATCTCGTGGAGCCTGCGGGCGACGTCGGGAGAGTTCGTGGCAAGGTCGACGTAGACCAAGCCTTCGTCTGCGCCTTCGAGCACCCCCTGCTCTCCGACTACGACGGCCTCGACCTCGGGCGGTCCCGGCAGGGAACCCAACACCACTTCGTTCCCGCGGGCTGCGTCGGCGGGAGTCTCGGCCCAGCTCGCACCGGCCTCAAGCAGGTCGGTGGCGGCCTCGGGACGGATGTCGTGGACCGTGGTCCGATGTCCGGCCTTGATGACGTTCAACGCCATCGGCGCGCCGATGTGACCAAGGCCGATAAATCCTACGTTCATGCTGCGCTCCTCACGGCGGTCTCCCACCCGTTCCCCGTTCAGGCCGGGGGACAGGCTGGTTCGCGACACCCTCCAAGACACGGAGGCCTTTTGCTAAACCTTGTAGCCGCCGTCGACGCTGATCACCTGCCCGGTAATCCCCGCCGACTCCGGCGCCGCCAACAGCGACGCCATCGGGCCCAGCTCGTCGGGCTCCAACACCCGATCCTGCAGATTCTCCGCCGCCCGCATCGCGTGCGCCGCTTCAGCGCTGATCCCCATCGCCCGGCCCATCGCCTCGAAATCGACCAGTGCCGTGTTCGTCCAGCCCGGGCACAGACAGTTCACGGTGATCCCATGTGCAGCGGTGTCATGCGCCCACGCCCGGGTCAGACCGATCAGGCCATGCTTCGCGGCCGAGTAGGCCAAGCCGCCGCCGCTGCGTTTCGCATAGCCCGAGCCGATATTGATGATCCGGCCGAAGCCCGCATCCCGCATCGCGGGCAGCGCCTCCCGCGTCGTCCAGTAAGCCGAGGTCAGGTTGAGCGCCAGGTTCGCCTCGAACACGTCGTCGTCATGCGTGAACACGTTCTGGCTGCCGCGCAGCGGCGCCCCGCCGCCCACGTTGTTGACCAGAATGTCGACCCGGCCAAACTGCGCGATCGCCGCCCGCACGGGCTCCTTCGACGCTTCACGGTCCAGCGCGTCCGCGATCACCGCCAGCCCCTCGGAGCCGATCGCCTCGACCTCCGCCACGACCGATTCGAGCTGCTCCAGCGTCCGCGAAGAGACCACGATCTTGGCCCCATCCCGAGCCATCTCCAGCGCGATCGAGCGCCCAATCCCCCGTCCCCCACCAGTCACCACCGCCACCCGATCATCAAGACGCCCCATCGCGAACCTCCTCGGACCGACTGCACAAGCGGCCTGCGCGATCGCAGGCTCGCGCGGCGAGGATAGTGCGCGGAGCTAGCCCCGATACAGCTCCAACTCGGCGTGCTGCAGGTCGTCGCCCACCAGCTTCACGATCTTGTCCAGCTGCTCAAGGTCCCACTCGCCCACGAAGCTGACCGCGCTGCCCGCTTTGCCTGCCCGACCGGTGCGACCGACGCGATGCACGTAGTCCTCCGCCGTCTGCGGCAGGTCGTAGTTCACCACGTGCGTCACATCGGGGATGTCGAGCCCGCGCGCCGCCACGTCCGTGGCGACCAGGAACTGCAGCTCGCCCGAGCGGAAGCTGGTCATCACCCGGTCGCGCTTGTTCTGGTCGCGGTCGCCGTGAATCGCGTCCGCGTTCAGACCCGCGTGACGCAGCCGCGCGACCAGACGGTCAACCGTCACCTTCATGTTGCAGAAGACCAGCGTGCGACCCGCCAGCTCCGGCAGCAGCTCCTCCACGGCGCGCGATTTGTCGCGGCCCGCCACGTGGTAGTAGCGCTGGTTGATCCCGTCGGCCGTGGCGGCCTCGGGTGAGATGTGCAGCTCCTGCGGCTCGCGCATGTAGCGCCAGATCATCGTTTTGATCGGGGTCGGAATCGTGGCCGAGAACAGCGCCGTCTGGCGCGTCTCCGGGCAGCGCCGCAGAATCCGGCGCATGTCCGGCTCGAAGCCGATGTCGAGCATCCGGTCGGCCTCGTCCAGCACCGCGAGCTTCACCCAGTTCAGGTTCAGCGTCCGCCGCTCGAGGTGATCAATGATCCGACCCGGCGTGCCGACCACGATCTGAGGCCCGCGCTCCAGGTTTGCGAAGTCATCCTTCAGCCGCCGGCCGCCCATCAGCACCGTCGCCTCAAGGCCCGCGGCGCGCGCGAAGTACTCGAGCACCGTCCCCACCTGGGCAGCCAGCTCGCGCGTCGGCACCAGCACGATCGTCTGCGCTTCACCCATCAAGGGGTCGCACAGCTCGATCGCCGGAATCCCGAACGCCACGGTCTTGCCCGTCCCGGTCTGCGCCTGACCGACGACATCGCGGCCGTCGAGCAGCAGCGGGATCGCCTCAGCCTGAATCGGCGTCGGCTCGGCGAAGCCCAACGCCGACAGCACCGAGAGCATTCGCTCCGTGATGCCCAGCGCTTGAAACGCCGGCGACCAGTCGTCCTCGGCTACCGCGTCGACCGTCGCGAGGTCCGGCAGGTCGTACCCGCCCGACAGCAACGCCTTCTGCGTGGCCGACATCTGGCCGCCATCACTCCGTGGTCGCCGCGGCCGCTCGCCGCGCTGCCCACGACCACCATGTCCGCCGCGGTCGCGCTGAGCGCGCTCGCCGCCGTAACGTCGCTGTTGCCGCCCCGGCTCCGCGCCATCGCGGCGACGCTCACCATCGAAGTCGGACCGGCCACGTCGCTCGGCGCCATCGCGGCGACGCTCGCCATCGAAGTCGGACCGGCCACGTCGCTCGGCGCCATCGCGGCGACGCTCGCCGCCCGATTCGGACCGCTCGAGTCGCTCCGCGCCGTCGCGCCGTCGCTCGCCGTTCGATTCCGTGCGCGGTCCTCGCTCGTTCGGCCCATCCGGCCGCCGTCGACGCTCAGCCGGGGCCGCTGCGGTCGTCGCCGACGCCGGCAGGGCGCTGCGACGCTGCGCGCGCGGCTTGCGGGCACGGCGCCGCCTGGGCTCGCTCCCGTTCTCAGCGGGCGCGGAGTTGGTCAACGGGCGCGGATTTGGCGGAGGTTCAGCCCGCCGCGTCGGCGGGGACGCCACCACGGCTTCTTCGTCTCGTCCCAACAGTCGTTTCAGCAAACTCAAAAGCAATCCTTCACATCGGCTGCGGCAACCCTATCAGCCCCCGCCAATCGCCACTGCACCCCACGCCACAACAACCTCCCCCGGAATCCTCCTGCGCTCCCCAGCGTCGCGGCTAGGGAAGCTCTGAATACCTCTCCCCCCGCCGTGAGCCTGTCTCAGAACCCCGTGTTCCCTCACTCCCGCGCCCTCTCCCGCCATTCGCGCGCGTCCTCCTCAGTGGTGCCGTGAGTCCTCCTCCGTCATTCCTGCGCAGGCAGGAATCCAGGCGAGCCGACCAATGCCCATTGGCGCGCCGAACGGCCGACGGCGCTGGATGCTCGCGATCGCGCCTTGGCCCTTCCGCAAGGCCGTCAAGACCACGGAGCGGCTCGCACATCTTGGGTGGTCGCATGGATTCCCGCCGGGCGGGAATGACAGAAAAGGGACTTCTGAGACACCCGCTTCGCGGGGGGAGAGCAGATCCGACTTGTTCGGAGGTTTCCTGGCTGTCGCGCAGCGACTGAGGGGAGCCCCTTAGGCCTCGACCGGCGTCAGCACGACCACCGGGATCAACCGCCCTGCGTTGCGCTGATACTTCGGATAGCGCGGATAAAACTCCGTCATGATCGCGAACATCCGCTCGCGCTCGTCGCCGTGCGCCTCGCTCGCCGTGTAGCGCCGAATCGTGTGACCGGCGCGCTCGACCCGCACCTCGGGATCCACCCGCAGGTTCTTGCACCACTGCGGATCGGACTGCGCGCCGCCTGCGGAGGCCACCACGACCAGCCGTTCGCCGTCCACCCCAAACAGCAGCAGCACGCGCCGGTCGCGTCCCGTGCGCCGCCCCGTCGCCGTCAGCCGCAGCGTCGGCAGAACCATGAATCGCCCGCGGAACAACGTGAACAGCGGGCTCTGCAGGACGGTGATGATTCGCATCAGTCGGTGATTCATGAGGCGGCTCCGGATAGCGCATCCAGCGACCTGAGCGACTCGCGCGACCCTGGGGCCCGTGGAGGCCGACAGGATCCGGCCCCGACGCAGCCTAAGGGATCGCCGAAACACGTCCGAAACACGCCGACACACGCGCGACATGCAGGTGTAAATCAGCCGTAACCCTGCTGACCCGAGGCCTCCATAGTTTGCGGATCACAAACCGGACCCGTGAACGGAGGACTCATGATTCACCCCGGTACCGCAGGGCTCCCAGTCGGAGTCAGGCTCCCCCGAGGAGTCAGCAAGTCGGTCAGGAGGGCCGCCATCGGCCTTTCGGCCGGTCTGCTCACGGCGCTGCTCGCCACCATCGGAATTGTCGGCGCCCAGGAATCGGAGGCGGTCCTCGACCTGATCAAGGCCGTCGACACCATCTGGTTCATCATCGCCGGCGTGCTCGTGTTCTTCATGCAGGCGGGCTTCGGGATGCTCGAAGCCGGCTTTGTGCGGGTCAAGAACACCACCAACATCCTGATGAAGAATGTGCTCGACGCCTCCGTTGGCGGCGTCGTCTGGTGGGCCGTTGGCTTCGGATTCGCCTTCGGCGGCTCCAACGGCTTCATCGGCGAGTACTCCTTCTTCCCCGGCCTCGGCGGCCTCGCGGAGACCGACGGCGTGCCCGAATCGGCCGTCTTCTTCTTCCAATGGGCCTTCGCCGCGACCGCCGCGACGATCGTCTCCGGCGCGCTCGCCGAGCGCACCAAGTTCTCCGCCTACCTCTTTTACTCGGTGTTCATCACCGGCCTGATCTACCCGATCGTCGTCAACTGGACCTGGGGCGGCGGCTGGCTCGGTGAGATGGGCTTCATGGACTACGCCGGCTCGACCGTCGTGCACTCCGTGGGCGCCTGGGCCGGCCTCGCAGGCGCGTTCATGCTCGGCCCGCGGATCGGCAAGTACGCCTCCGACGGCACCGTGACCGCGATCCCCGGCCACAACATGAGCATGGCCGCGCTCGGCATGTTCATCCTCTGGTTCGGCTGGTACGGATTCAACGCCGGCTCGACCCTCGGCCTGACCGGCGACCTCGCCGCTGAAGCGGCCTACATCGCGATCAACACCACCCTCGCAGCTAGCGCCGGCGCCGTTGTTGCGATGACCACCGCCAAGATCCGCTACGGCAAGGCCGACCTCGGCCTGACCATGAACGGCGCGCTCGCCGGGCTCGTCTCGATCACCGCCGGCTGCGGCTTCGTCGAGCCCTGGGCCGCGATCCTGATCGGCTCCGTCGGCGGCGTGCTCGTCGTCTTCGCGGTCGCCTTCTTCGACAAGATCAAGATCGACGACCCGGTCGGCGCGATCTCCGTCCACGGTGTCTGCGGCATCTGGGGCACCCTGGCCGTCGGCCTGTTCGCCACCGCCGCCACCGCCGAAGCCTGGGGAGCTCCCTCCCACGGCCTCTTCATGGGCGGCAACATCGAGGCGCTCGGCGTGCAGATCGTCGGCATCCTCGCCGTCTTCGCCTGGACCATCGTGACCGCCACGGCGCTGTTCTTGATCATCAAGAAGACCATCGGCCTGCGTGTCAGCGAAGCTGAAGAGCTCGCCGGCCTCGATGTCCAGGAGCACGGCATCGGCGCCTACCCCGAGTTCCCCACGGTCGCCCCAGGCGCCGCGGTCGAAATCTCGGCGGTCGAAGAGGCCCCGCTCGTTACGGCCCCGGATGGCGGCGACTAGCCTCAATCCGGCAAGTCGGGGGCGGCCGCAGCATCGCGCTGTCGCCGCCCCCACCCCTCAGCCGTGAGACGCAGCTGAGAGACCCAGAAAGGCTCACATCATGAAGATGATCATCGCCATCATTCGCCCGGAGCGCCTCGCGATCGTTCGGCACGCGCTCGAACAGATCGGCATCGTCTCCATGACGATCACCGAAGTCCGCGGGCGCGGCGCGCAGCGCGGAATAGTGCAGGAGTACCGCGGCCAGCAGGTTCGCGTCGACTACCTGCCCAAGATCCGGATCGAGATCGTGATCAACACCACGCCGCTCGACTCCGTGATCGAGGCGATCGTCGAAAACGCCGGCACCGGCCAAATCGGCGACGGCAAGATCTTCGTCCTCGCCGTCGAGGATGCAGTCCGTGTCCGCACTCGCGAACGGGGGCCGGCCGCCGTTTAACAACGACAGCCGAGCCCCGTCCGCGGGGACCGGTTGGGGCGGGGGCGCCCACGACCTCGGTCGTGCGGTTAGCCCCCGCTTCGCGTCCACGCTCGGAACGCTAACGCTCTCGCAGTCCCGCGATCGCCGGTCGGCCCCGCCGGCCTACCAGTATCCTGACCGCATGGCCCTGCACGTCGCGCTCTGCCGACACCTCGACCACGCCGAACAGCACTCCGCCGAACTGGTCCGCCGCCTCCGGCCCAGCCCGCTCCACCGGATCAACATCCTGGTCGGCTCCGGGATCGCCAGCCGCTACACCCAGCGCCGCCTCGCCACTCAACTGGCGAAGCAACCTGACGACCAGCCCGGCACGCAAGCCCGCGCGCTGGCCAACGTCTCACTCTTCACCCCCTTCGATCTCGCCCGCCAGATTGCCGCTCGCGGCCCCAGCGCCGCCAACCCGCCGCTGCCCGATGGCGCAGACGTTGCGCTGCTGCAACGCGTCCTCGACGAGCTCGCCCCGCAGGGCCGGCTCGAACAGTTCCGGCCCGACCAGCCGGGCCTGCCCGCCGCGCTCGCCCGCACCTTCGGCGACCTGCGCGACGCCGACGTCGACGCCGACGAGCTGGCCGCCTGGGCGCTGGCCCGCCCGCAGCCCGCGCGCGACCTCGCGCTCGTTTACGAACGCTGGCGCGCGCTGCTCACGACGCTCGACTTCAGCGACCGGCCGGCCGTCTACCAGGCCGCACTCGACGCGCCGCCGCACATCTGGCGCGAGACGCTCGGCGCTGCGCCGCTGATCGTCACCGGCATCTACGACCTGACTCGCCTCCAGCGCCTGCTGATTCGCCAGGCCGCGCGCGTCACCGAGGTGCATTTCGTCGCCCTCGCGCCGGATGATCAGGACTTCGCCTACGCGCGCCGCGCCGTCCGCCGGCTCTGCCGCGAAACCGGCACGACCGCCAGCGAAGCTCCCGGCGGTTCGGCCGCGCGCGATGTCGTACCCGAAGCGTTCTCCGCCGCCGACCCGCAGGCCGAGGCTGAGGAGATCGCGCGCCGCATCCTTGACCTGGCCCGCTCCGGCCTCCGCTTCCACCACATCGCGATCTTTCATCGCCAGGGACCGGCCGCCGACCAGCGCCTCGCCGCCGCCCTGCAGCGCGCCGAAATTCCCGTCTACCGCGCCCGCGGCCTGTCGCTGCGACGCACCGCCGCGGGGCGCGCCACCCGCCAGCTGCTGCGCCTGCTCTGGGACACCCCGACCCGCTCCACACTGCTCGAACTGCTCGCCAACCCGGCGATTAAGCGCGAAATCGAAGCCAAGCCGATCCTCTGGGAGCGCATCTCGCGCAGCGCCGGACTAGTCAGCGAATGGGGCCGGATGTCGAGCCAGCTGCGCACGCACATCGAAAAGGACGATCTGTTCGACCACGAGCGCGGGCTGACTCGCGAGCTCCTCGCGCGGATCAAGGTCCTCAGCGAACGCGCCGAGCAGGCTCGCAACGCCGACAGCTGGGCCGCCGCCGCGCAGCAGCTGATCGCCGCGCTCAACGAGTGGATCGAGACGCCCTCCGTAACCGACGAGCTCGCCGCCGGCGTGATTCGCAGCGCGATCGGCAATCTCGGCCGGCTCGACGAACTCGAGATCCGCTTCACCGACGACGACTTCCGCCGCGCAGCCGAGCGCGCGCTGGAGAAGGCCGTCAGCCGCGACACCGGACCGCTCTCCGCCGGCGTCTACATCGGCGACGCCAACGGCGCGGGCCGCTCGGTGCGCTTCGACGCGATCTTCATCGCCGGCCTGGTCGAGCGCACGATGCCCGCCGTGCCCCGGCAGGACCCGCTGCTCTCCGATCCGCAGCGCCGCGACCTCAACGAGTTCCTCGAGGTCGAAGCGCTGCGCCTGCAGAACGAGCGGGCCGAGACCGATCGGCTCGCCTTCCAGCTGATCCGCCAGGCCGCCCGCGAGCGGCTGACGCTCTCCTGGGCCCGACGCTCCAGCACGGTCGGCGCGCCCAGCCGACCCTCGCCGCTGCTGCTCAGCTCGGTCGGCGGGATGGCCGGCCTGCTCGACGGCCCCGACACACTCGTCGCCGAAGGCCGCATCGACCACCTCCCCGCGACCGTCTCGGGCGCGGCCGGTCCGCGTCGCCCGCGCGCCGAGGTCGATCAGACGACTCAGGACGCTCAGGAGGGGGGGCGCGATATCGGAGCCCCGCTCCGCGCGATCGACGAGGCCGACCTGCATCTCGCCCTGCTGACCACGCCCGGCGTCGAGCCGCGCCGGCTGCTGCCCGCGCTGTGGCCCGGCGCCGAGCGCGCGTTTGCCGCCAAACTGCGCCGCAACGCCCAGACCTTCACCGAGTACGACGGCGTGATCAGCCTCGGCGACGAGCCGGCCGCGCCGGAGCACTGGTCGGCCTCCGCCCTGCAGCGCTACGCGACCTGCCCCTACCGCTACTTCCTCGGCAACGTGCTGCGGCTGAACGCCGTCAGCGAACCGGGCGACGACGCCGAAATCTCCCCGCTGGAGCGTGGCTCGCTGATCCACCGCATCCTCGAACGCTGGGTCCGCGGCTGGCTCGAAGAACCCGACCACGAGCCCTGGCGCAACTACGTCGCGGACCCCGACGCCCTGTACGCCGTCGCCGAAGAAGAGCTCACGCAGGCCGAGCAGGACCAGGCGCTCGGCCTGCCGGCCTCAGCCAGCGCGACGCGCGAGAAGGTGCTCCGCGACCTCGAGCGCTACCGCCGGATGCAGGCTGCCGAAGCGGCCCTCGGATGGTCGCCGCTCGCCGTTGAGCGCGAATTCAGCGGCGTCTCACTCCCGATCGGCGCGGGCGCCAGGATCAGCGCGCGCGGACGGCTCGACCGGATCGACGCCAACTCGGGCGGCCGCCTGCGCGCCATCGACTACAAGACCGGCAAGCGCCGCGCCGCCGATCTGCTGGGCCACTACAACGGCTCCGCGCTGCAGCTGCCGCTCTACATGCATGCCCTCGGCCCCGCCGCCAAGCGACGCGCCAGGATGGCCAACTCCGCCGCGGCGCTGCATTACGTCACCGACCGCGGGCATTTCGCGATCGACACGATCCAGGGCGCCGACTTCGTGCGCAGCACCTCCGAACGCCCCGACGCCGTCACCGAGGCCGATCAGCTCGCACGGACCCTCAAGACGATCAATGACGGCGTGCGCGGCGGCCGCTTCTTCCCCTTCGCCGGCGACAATCGCAAGACCCGTGACAACTGCACCAACTGCGACTTCAGCGCCGCCTGCAGCTCCGATGTCAACGGGCGCTTCGCCTACAAGGAGCACTTTGATCTCAACACGGTCAAGCCGTTCGTCGTGATGCGCGCGAACAAGCCGAGCAAGCGATGAGCCGCGCGCCTTCCGACCAGGCCGTGCGTGATCGCCTGCTCAGCGAGCTCGACACCTCGTTCTTCCTCCAAGCCGGGGCCGGCGCGGGCAAGACCCGCATCCTGGTCGACCGGGTGGTCGAGCTCGTCCGGCGCGACCACGCCCAGCTGCGCAACATCGTGGCGATCACCTTCACCGAGAAGGCCGCGGGCGAGCTGCGCGCGCGGATCCGCACCGCCCTCTCCAAAGCCCGCGGCGGGGCCTCCGACGCGGCCGAACAACGACGTCTCGACGACGCCCTGCGACAGGTCGACGCGGCCCACATCGAGACGATCCACGCCTTCGCCTCAAGCCTGCTCAAGGAGCGCCCGTTCGACGCCGGAATCGACCCCGGCTTCGAGATTCTCGACGCGCTGGGCGCCGACCTCGACTTCACCGACGCCTGGCACGGCTGGCTCTGGCGCGAGGAGGACCCCCGCGCGCAGGCCGCGATCGAGCGGGCCCTGCGCTTCGACATGCCGCTCGATCGGCTCCGCGAAGCCGCCCAACAGCTCTCCCGCAACCGCGACCTCGATCCGCCGCGCGGCTCACCGGCTCCGCCCGATCCCCACGAGACCCACGCCGAGTGGTTGCAGACGGCCGAGCAACTACGGGTCGACTACGAGCAGCTCGGCTCGAGGCAGGCCGCGCAGCCGGAGACGCTGGTTGGCTGGCTGCGCGAGATGCCGCTCGACGACCCCGACGAGCTCAGCCGCCTGCTGTTGGCTCCCGCGCGCACCCGCAAACCGACCGGCCGCAGCGAGGAGCTGCGCGCACTCAGAGAGCGTTGGGACGAGTTCGCCGCGCAGCGCGCCGCCTACGCCAGGTCACTACGCGCCCACATCCTCAACGACGTGATCGCCGTGCTGGGCGCGTTCGTCCGCGACGACGCCGACCGGCGCCGCCGCGAGGGACGCCTGACCTTCGAAGATCTGCTGATCGAGGCCCGCAACCTGCTCGTGACCAGCCCCGGGGCACGACGGTTCTTCCGCGAGCGCTACTCGCACATCCTGATCGACGAGTTCCAGGACACTGATCCGCTGCAGGCCGAAATCGTGCTGCTGCTCGCCGCCGAGCAGGACACCAACGACTGGACGAACGCCAGCCCGGCGCCCGGCCGACTGCTCGTCGTGGGCGACCCCCAGCAAGCGATCTACCGCTTCCGCCGCGCCGACATCGACACCTACACGAAGGTCCGCAGCCTCTTCCAGCAGGCCGCCGAAGCGAACGCCGAGGGCACGGCCGAGACGCGCCTCAGCGTCAACTTCCGCTCCCGGCCGGAGCTGATCGCCTGGTACAACCGCACCCACGCGCAAGTCCTGCGCGCCGACGAGAGCTGGCCGACCGCCCAGGCTCAGCACCAGATCCTCGAGCCGCACCGCGAGGAAGCGGGACCGGGGGTCGTCGTCGTGCCCAGCGCCAAGCAGGAGTACGCCAACCTCGACGAGGCGCGCGAGGACGAGGCCGATTCGGTCGCCCGGATCATCCGCGCCATGGTCGACGGCCGCACGGATTTCGCACTGCTCGACGGCCGGCCGCCGAGCTTCCGCGACATCGCGATCCTGGTCAACAACCGTACGAAGCTCGAGCTCTACATTGACCAGCTCGAAGCCGCGGGCATCCCCTACCACCACGACAGCGGCCGCGGCTTCTTCACCCGCCAGGAGATCCGCGACCTGACCGCGATGCTCACCGCGCTCGATGACCCCTCCGACGAGGTCGCCGTCGTCGCCTCGCTCAAGTCGCCCCCGTGGTCGGCCTCCGACCAGGAGCTGTTCGACTACTCGCGCTCGGGCGGCGACGGTCAAGGCGGTCAGAGAGCGCGCTTCACGCTGCGGCCTGAGGACGTGCCGGACGGCTACGACGGGCCGCTGCGCGAAGCGCTTGCCCAGCTGCGCGAGCTGCGTTCGGCGCTGCGCGACCGCTCGCTGCCCGACTTCGTCGGCCACGTCCTGCGCGAATCGCGGCTGCTCGAAGCGCAGTTCGCGCTGCCCCGCGGGCAGCTGCGCGCCGCCAACCTGCTGATGATGGTGCAGCGCGCCGGGGACTTCGCCGAGGCCGGCGACGACAGCCTGCGACCGTTCGTCCGCTGGCTCTCCGAGCGTTCGGCGACCGACCTGCCAGAGGCCGAATCGGCCACCTCCGAGGCCGCCGACAACGTGGTGCGCGTGCTCACCATGCACCAGGCGAAGGGCCTCGAGTTCCCGATCGTGATCCTGCCCAAGCTTGCCTCGGGCACGATCGACAAGAGCACCTTCATCGTCGACCGCGAGCAGAACCGGATCGACTTCGCGATCGGGCCGCGGTCGGACCGCTGGGAGACGGAGGGCTTCAGCCGCGCCGCCGAGCGCGAGCAGGCCTACCGCGACGCCGAGCAGCGCCGCCTGCTCTACGTCGCCACCACCCGCGCGCAGGACTGGCTGGTGGTGCCGATCTTCCAGCGCGGCAGCAGCCTCGGCTTCCACGAGTACTTCGAGAATGCGATCCCCAACTGGCTGGCGGAGGACAACGCCGACTCGATTGCCGAGGACGACTCGACGATCGTGCGGCGCGCCGACACGTTCGACCCGGTACCGGTGATTCCGCGGGCGCCGGTCGAGCTCGACGCCGCCGCGATCACGGCCGAGTGGCAAGCCCGCCGCGCCGAGGCGCTGGCCAACGGCGCCCTCGACCTGCGCGCGCTGACGCCCTCGGCGATCGGCCACGACGACGTGAAGCGCGAGCTCGAAGACCCGCCAACGGAGCGCGAGGACGAGGACGGGGAAGCCGAACCGCAGGTCGCCGCGTCGGAAGCCCGCAGCCTCGCGATGCGGCGCGGCAACGCGATCCACGAGGCGCTCGCGCTCTCCGTGGCGGAAGATCCCGGCGAGACGCTGCGCCGCGCAGAGCGCGTCTGCGAGCGCCGCGATGTCCCGCTCGACGATGTGGTGGCCGACCTCGAGCGAACGCTGGAGCACCCGCTGCTCGAGCGCGCCCGGCAGTCCGCGCAGCAGGTCTTCGAAATGCCGCTGGTGCTGCACCGCTCGGCGAACGGCGGCAGCGAGATCATCGAGGGACAGGCCGACCTGGTCTTCGAGGAGCCGCAGGGTTGGGTCGTGGTCGACTTCAAGAGCGACCGCGAATTCGACCCGGAGCTACAGCGCAGCTATCAACAGCAGGTCGCCCTCTACGCCGAAATGCTGAGCGCGGCCGGCGCTCAGGTCCACGAGGCCTGGCTGCTCTTCACCCACAGCGGCGAGGCCCGAGCGGTGGGATTGCCAACTCCGGAGACGAGTCACAGCCATGACTGACGCCGTTCGCAGCCCGCAGCAGATTCGCGACGATTTGCAGGCCCGCCGCGAGACGATCGTGAACGAGATGGGCTCTAGCGAACGGATCGAGCGCCAGCACGCGCGCGGCCGTCTGACGATCCGCGAGCGGCTGGACCGCCTCTTCGACGACGGCTCCTTCCGCGAGATCGGCACGTTCGCGGTCTCGGAGGTCCCGAACGTGCGCGACCGCACGCCGGGCGACGGCAAGATCGGGGGCTGGGGGGAGATCAACGGCCGGCCCGCCGCCGGGTGCGGTGACGACGTGACCGTGCTGCACGGCTCCTCGTCGGTGGTCGGCGGCAAGCGGATGAAGCGCATCTACGAGCAGGCGCTCACCCAGGGCGTGCCGTATGTCTACTTCGGCGAGACGGGCGGCGCACGCCTGCCGGACGCGCTGGGGTCGGAGGGGTTCAGCAAGATCCCGCCCGCGCTCGAGTCGGCGCGACGCCGGCGCCGGATCCCGCTGGCGACGGCGATCGTCGGCGAATCGTTCGGCGGCTCCTCGTTCCATGCCGCCTTCTCCGACTTCGTCGTGCAGGTGCAGGGCACCTCGCTGGCCGTCTCCAGCCCGCGCGTGATCGAGATTGCGACCGGCGAGAAAATCTCGCTGGACGACCTCGGCGGGCCGCGCGTGCACCTCGATCGGACCGGGCAGATCGATCAGGTGGCGGAGTGCGAGGACGATGCGATCGAGCTGCTCAAGGATTTTCTCTCCTACCTGCCGGACAACTGCTGGCAGACGCCGCCGGCGCTCGACGGCTACGACGCCGCCGAGCCCGATCCCGGGCTGGCCGAGCTCGTGCCGACACGTCGACAGCGCGCCTACGACATGCACCGGGTGCTGGCGCGGATCGTCGACGACGGCAAGCTGCTCGAACTGAAGCCGCGCTTCGGACGCTCGCTGATCACCACGCTGGCCCGGATCGGGGGCCGCACGGTGGGGATTCTGGCGAGCAATCCGATGTTCAACGCCGGGGCGCTCTCGCCCGAGTCGTGTGACAAGGGCACGCAGTTTCTGTGCCTCTGCGAAGCGTTCAACATCCCGCTGATCTTCCTGCAGGATGTGCCGGGCTTCATCGTCGGCAGCCAGCCCGAGCACAACCGGCTGCTGCACAAGGCGATCATGTTCCTCGAGGCGCTGGCGCTCACGACCGTGCCGCGCTTCACGGTGGTGCTGCGCAAGGCCTTCGGGCTGGCGTACTTTTCGCTCTCGGGCAACAGCATGGGCAACGCGCTGATGACCGCCTGGCCGGGCGCCGAGATCTCGTTCATGGACCCCGGCGTCGGCGTCAATGTGGTGCACGCGCGCGACATCGCGAACGCGGCCGACCCAGACGGCGAGCGCCAGCGCCTGGTTGACGAGTGGACGATGGGCCACGAGCCGTGGGGCGCCGCCGGCCTGATGAACCTGGACGAGATCATCGACCCCGCCGACACCCGCCGCTGGTTACTCGAAAGCGTCCGCCGCTTCCCGGTCGTGCCGCCGGCCCCCGGCCAGACCAAGACGCTCGCGTCGTGGCCGACCTGCGTGTGAGGCGATGATGAGGCAGATCAGCAAGCGTTTGGCGATCGCGCTGGCGATCATCGGCGGATGCGCCCTGATGGCGTTGTTCGTGGTCGCGGCGACCGCGGCGGTATTGATGCTGCTCGCGCTGGCAAGCGTGGTCGGGCCGCTGTGGGTGCTCACGCGAGGCCCCGGCCGGCTCGGCGCGCGAGTCTTGTCCTTCCGCCGCGGCCGTAGCGACGGGGTGATCGACATCTGATCCCCGCAGCCGTTCGGGCTGGTCAGTCGGTTTGAGCGAGTTCGGGGAAGCGCTCGAGGGCGGCTTGTTCGAGGATGTCGAGCTGGGCGTGCATGCGGGCTTCGAGTTCGGCGTCGGTTTCAGCCTCGGCCTTCTCGCTGGGTTCGGTGGTTGGGGTGTCGGGGGGAGTTTTGGAGGCCGCCGGCTCGAGTGGCTGTGTATCTGGTCGGGGTGGTTGAGGTTGGTCAGGATTGGTTGATCTTGTCTTGCTGCGTTCGTAGTCGCCGAGGATCGAGAGGGCGGTGCGCTCGCGTTGTTCGGGGGTTTGGGCTGGCTCGAATGTTGGTGGGCCGACTGGTCGGAGATGGTTGGGTTCGTTCAGCTTTGGTTGGGTCTTGGCGGGATCGGGAAGGGCTTTGGGGCGCGGGGCGTCGAGCAGTTGGTCGTCGGGGAAGTCGAAGGCTTCGGCCTCGGCGTCGGCATCGGCCAGCGCGCGAGCTTTGGCGGCAGGGCGGAGCTCGCGGAGGATCAGGCGGTATTCGCGCAGGGCGGTGGCGACGGCGCGGTGGTGGACCTCGTGGAGGCGGGCGATCTGGGCGGGGGCGGTGTGGGGCAGGAGCGGGGTGACTTTGCCGCCGTCGGTGAGGAAGGAGAAGGCTTCGAGGGGTTTGGTGGGGTCCTCTTGCAGCAGGCGATGGACGTGTCGGCGGAGCAGGGTGACGTGTTCGAAGAGGAAGTCGTCGGCGGTTTGTTCGGCGATGCCGGACCAGTCGGTTTCCAGGAGCTTGAGATCGGCGTGGATGGTGGCGTGGGAGACGTTGAGGGCGGTGGCGATCTGGCGGAGGGACTGGCCGGCCTGGCGGAGTTCGTGAGCGTGGAGGATTCTGCGGCGGCGTTGTGGGGATGTGGGCATGGTGGGTAGAACTCCTGTTCTAGTCTGAGGGTAGCACGGGAGTGGGGGGGTGGCGGTGGCGCGGAGGCCCCCCTCTGCCTGCGGCATCTCCCCCCGCCGAGCGGGGGGAGATGGGATCGGGGCGGCATCTGAACCCGCAATGCGGGCGGAGCGGGGATCCGGGCGGCGTCTCCTCCGGCCGAGTGGGGGGGAGGGGTGGACGGACTGGGGCGGCCGATCCCCGGATTCGGTCGGCCACTCCTTGTGGCCGACCGGGGAGAGAGGGGATCCGGGCGGCGTCTGAACGCGCAAGGCGGGCGATCCCCGGATTCGGTCGGCCACTCCTTGTGGCCGACCGGGGAGAGAGGGGATCGGGGCGGCGTCTTCACCCGCCGAGTGGGGGGGAGGGGTGGACGGACTGGGGCGGCCGATCCCCGGATTCGGTCGGCCACTCCTTGTGGCCGACCGGGGAGAGAGGGGATCACTCTTGTGCGGCGGCGCGGCCGGCGATCCGGCCGAAGACGGAGCCGGCCATCAGGCCGGAGCCGCCGGCGTAGTTGTCGTAGAAGAGGCCGCCGACCAGCTCGCCGGCGGCGTAGAGGCCCGCCATGGGGCGCTCCTCGGTGTCGAGCACCTGACCCGTGCGGGGGTCGATCTTGAGGCCGCCGAAGGTGAAGGTGATCCCGCAGGTCACGGCGTAGCCCAGATAGGGCGGCTGGGAGATTGGCAACGCCCAATTGGACTTGGGCGGCTCGACGCCGTCGGTGCGCAGGCCGTCGAGCACGGAGGGGTGGAAGTCGCCGCCGACGCAGGCGGCGTTGAAGTCGGCGACGGTTCGTTCGAGGCCGGCGACGGAGACGCCGAGATTCTCGGCCAGGCCGGCGATCGTGTCGGCCTCAGCCATCGTGACCTGGCGGACGCGGTACTCATCGCGCAGCAGGCCGACGGTCTGCTGATCAAAAATCTGGAAGGCGACGCGGCCGGGCTGCTTGAGGATTTCGCGGCCGTACTTGGCGTAGGTGTAGTTGCGCAGGTCGGCGCCCTCGTCGACGAATCGCCGGCCGTCGAGATTGACGATGATCCCGTAGGGGTAGGAGTGCTTCTGATAGAGGTCGGCGACGACGCGGTTGCCGGTCGGCGGGGCGTTGAGGTCCCAGGCCACGGCGTGCGCACCGGACCAGTGACCGAAGGGCTGGGCGCCGAGCTCGAGCGCCGCGCGAATCGCGTCGCCGGTGTTGAAGCGGCTGCCGCGCACCTTGGCGAGGTCCCAGCCGGGGCCGAGATAGCGGGTGCGCATCTCGGTGTTGGCCTCGAAGCCGCCGGCGGCGAGCACGACAGCGTCGGCGGCGATCTGCTCCTCGCCGTGATCGGTCCAGACGCGGACGCCGCTGACCCGCGTGCCGCTGCGCAGCAGGCCGGTCACCTTCGCGCCGTAGCGGACCTGGACGCCGATGCGCTCGGCGGCGGCGAACTCCTGGTCGGAGAGGCCCTTGCCGGCGCCGACGGCCTCGACGGTGAGGCCGCCGTAGAAGACGAGCACGCCATCGACCTCGTTGGCCTGGCGGCCGGTCATGAGGGTGAAGCGGACGCCCCGCTCGCGCAGCCAGCGCAGGGTCGGGCCGGCCTCGCGGACGAGCTGGGTTGCGAGCCCGTCGTCGATCAGGCCCTCGGTGACGCGGGCGAGGTCGTCGCGGAACTGCGCGGCGGGGTAGGCGCCGACATCGACGCGGGCGATCTCGGCCTCGCTGAGGTCGGGGATCAGCTGCTGGAGATCGGGCATGCCGTCATAGGGGAAGCGAAAGCCGCCGCCGGTGAAGTAGGTGTTGCCGCCGCGCTCGGCCTCGGGCGCCTTTTCGAGCACGAGGACGTCGGCGCCCTGCTCGCGGGCGCTGATCGCGGCGCAGAGCGCGGCGTTGCCGGCGCCCACGACGATCACCCGGCGTTGCTCTGATGTCATCAGTCGATCCAGCTTTCGTCGGTGCGGGCCGCGTCCTTCTGCGGGCGCGCCGCGGCGATCAGGACGGGCACACCGACCAGGCGCTGGACCGTCGCCGCGGCCTGCCGGATGCCGCGCTGCCCACCGATGAAGGCGAGCACGATGGCGGGCACGGTGATCAGGCCGGCGACGAGCACCGCGAGGCGATAGCCCGCGATGATCGCGCCGGGGGAGTCGCGGGCGACGCCGTGTTCAGCGCCGAAGCTGACCGCGGCGCTGGAATAGAGCGCGAAGGCGATCGCGTAGCCGATCGCGTTGCCGATCGTGCGGGCGGTCGTCTGCGCGGCGGACGCGGTACCGAGCCGGTTGGCGGGCACGGCGGACATGATCACGGCGGTGTTGGGCGAGCTGAAGATCGCGGTGCCGATCCCGAGGATCAGCACGCGCCACATGAAGTCGATCGGTTGAGCGTCGCCGTCGAGCATCGCGAGCGAGAGCAGGGAGCCGCTGACGAGTAGCAACCCGAGGGTGCAGAGGCGTCGCGAGCCGAACCGATCGGAGGCCATGCCGGAGAAGGGCGAGATCAGCAGCATCGCGAGGGGCATCGGCATGATCAGCAGGCCGGTGGTGATGGTGCTGAAGCCGCGGGCGTCGATCAGGAAGAAGGGTCCCAGGGCGATCGCTGCGGACATGCCCATGAACTGCAGAATTGCCGCGCCGACGCCGGTCGAAAACCCCCGTCCCTTGAAGAGCCCGAGGTCGACGACGGGGCTAACGCTGCGTCGTTCGACGATGATGAAGGAGACGAGGAAGACCGCGCAGGCGGCGAATAGCAGCAGGATGATCGGGCTGGTCCATCCGAGGTCGCGGCCGCGATTGATGCCGAGCGTGAGGGCGCCGAGGATGCCGAAGAGGAGGAACGCGCCGGGCACGTCGAGGCCCTTGGGTCGCGATGCGGCGGGGGCGTCGACGAGCAGTCGCCAGGCGAGGAACGCACCGACCAGGCCGAAGGGGGCGCGGGTCCAGAAGATCGCGCGCCAGTCGAGCCACTCGACGAGGACGCCGCCGAGCACGGGGCCGGCGGCGAAGCCGGCGCCGACGGTGGAGACCATGATCCCCAGCCCCGTGCCGCGTTTGGAGGGGGGGAACGAGGCGGTGATGATTGCGGCGCCGTTGGCCATCGTCATGGCGGAGCCGACGGCCTGTAGCACGCGAGCGCTGATCAGCTCTTCGAGCGATCCCGCGAAGGCGGAGAGCATGGTGGCGATGGTGAAGATCGCGAAGCCGACGGTGTAGAGCAGCTTGCGGCCGTAGAGGTCGCCGAGCCGTCCCATCGTGAGCGAGAGCCCGGTGCTGACGACGATGAAGGCGAGCGCGACCCAGATCACGTCCTCTTCGCGGCTGCCGAACTCGTCGGCGAGGGTGGGCAGCGCGACGTTGGTGATCGAGTTGTCGAGGACGCCGAGGAAGATGCCGACGCAGACGACTGCGGCGGCGACCCAGCGGTAGGGGATTGGTCCGAGGTTGGGCCCGCTGACGAGCGGGCGATCGTCGCCCGGTCCGATGGTTGAACGCGGCGAGCCGCTCACCGATTGACCAGCCACTCAGGAGTCGTCGGGCGTCCGTCCACAGCGCAATCCTACGACCAACTCCCAGCGAGCGGCTGTACAATTGGTCGATGACGACGACACATCATCTTGACGACGAGCTTTCGGCGATTGACTGGTGCTACGAGCAGGGCTGGACGGACGGGCTGCCGGTGGTGCCGCCGGCTCGGGAGCGGGTGGAGCGATTCCTGGCGGCGGCGGGGCGTCCGCCGGAGGAGATCGTGGCGAGCCATGGGCCGACGGGGCGCCACTGCTCGGTGCAGGATGCGGCGATCAACGCGGTGATGGCGGGCTGCCTGCCGCAGTATTTCCCGACGGTGCTGGCGGCGCTGGAGGGGCTGAACGAAGACGCGTACAACTTCCACGGTTCGGCCGCCTCGACCGGCGGGTCGGGACCGGTGCTGATCGTGTCGGGCGACATTCAGGAGGAGATCAGCCTGAATGTGGGAGTGAACGTGTTCGGGCCGGGGGCGCGGGCCAATGCGACGATCGGGCGGGCGATCCGGCTGGTGATTCTGAACATCTTCCAGATGACGCCGGGGATCGCGGACCGCTCCACGACGGGCTGGCCGGGCAAGTACTCGTGCTGCATCGGGGAGAACATCAACTACAGCCCCTGGGCGCCGCTGCACGTGGAGCTGGGCTTCCCGCCGGAGGTGAGCACGGTTACGACGTTCGCGGCGTCCGGCTTCTACAACATCGAGAATCACTACACATCGGACCCCGACACGCTGCTCGACACGTTCGCGGACACCATGTCGGCGCTCGGCGCGCTGACCGACGGCCAGTCGCTGATCGTGATGGCGCCTGAGCACGCGCAGATCGTGGCGTCGTCGGGCTATACGCGCGAGGATGTACAGCGCTATCTGCTGGAGCGGGCGCACCGCTCGCGCGCTGAGCTGTTCGCGCACGGCAAGTGGCCGGCGAAACGGAATGTCGACGGCCTCGCGGCCGGCGTCCAGCAGGGCGCCGAAGAGTTCCATCGCGGGCGCGAGCCTTCGGACATCTTGATCGTCGTGGCGGGCGGCGAGGCCGGCGGGCACTCGGCGTTTCTGCCGTCGTGGAGCCGCGGGCGAAACTCGCTGTATCAGACCAAGGCGATCGGGGTTTGCCTCGATTGTTAGTGCATCGGAGTGAGTGACATGGCGTTTGAACTGCTCGATCCCACCGGCCAGACTCCCGAAACCGGCTACGCGCCGGCACCGCGTCTGCGCGGGCTCGACGGCCTGCGCATCGGCCTGCTCTCGAACGGCAAGGTCAACGCCGACCGGCTGTTGCGGATGACGGCGGAGCATTTCGTGGCGAATCACGGTTGTGAGATCGTCTGCGATACCGCCAAGCGGAACGCGTCGCGAATCGTGGACCCGCAGGTGCTGCGGGACCTGAGCCAGGATGTGGATTTTCTGATCACCGCGGTGGGTGATTGAGGCTCGTGCTCGACGTGCAGTGTGCACGACGCGATCACCTTCGAACAGCTTGAGAAGCCCGCACTGGCGATCTGCCCGACGCCGTTCCAGCCGACCAGCCGGATGATCGCGCGGACGCTGAGTCTGCCTGACTTCTCGTTCGCGCTGGTGGATCATCCAATCGGCAGTGCGAGTGAGGATGAGCTGGCGGCGCGTGCCTCAGCGGCCTACGCGCAGGGGGTGCAGATTCTGCTCGGCGTCACAGCGGGGAAGTGAAGGCGGTGAGTCGGGACGGGAGCCCCCCTCTGCCTGCGGCATCTCCCCCCGCCGAGCGGGGGGAGAGGGGATCGGGGCGGCATCTTCAGCCGCGGGAGCGGGGGCGGGATTCCGCTGACCACTCAAGGTGGTCAGCACGAGGGAGCGGAACGGGATTCCGCTGACCACTCAATGTGGTCAGCGCGAGGGAGCGGAACGGGATTCCGCTGACCACTCAATGTGGTCAGCGCGAGGGAGCGGAACGGGATTCCGCTGACCACTCAATGTGGTCAGCGCGAGGGAGCGGAACGGGATTCCGCTGACCACTCAATGTGGTCAGCACGAGGGAGCGGAACGGGATTCCGCTGACCACTCAATGTGGTCAGCGCGAGGGAGCGGAACGGGATTCCGCTGACCACTCAATGTGGTCAGCGGGGGCCGACGAGTTCGCGGCCGATGAGCAGGCGGCGGATTTCGCTGGTGCCGGCGCCGATTTCGAGCAGCTTGGCGTCGCGCACGTAGCGCGCGACGCGGGACTCGGACATATAGCCGTAGCCGCCGTGGATCTGGACGGCCTTGTCGGCGACGCGGCTCGACATCTCGGCGGAGTAGAGGATTGCGGCGGCGGCTTCCTTGTTGGTGCGCTCGCCGCGAGCGGCGCGGTCTTCAACGAGCGAGGCGGTGCGGTAGACGAGCCAGCGGGCGGCTTCGAGCTCGGTGTACATGTCGGCCAGCATCGCCTGGATGAGCTGGAAATCGCCGATGCGCTGGCCGAACTGGCGCCGGGTGCGGGCGTAGGCGACGGCGGCGTCGAGGGCGGCCTGAGCGATCCCGAGCGGCTCGCCGGCGAGGAAGGAGCGCTCGACAGCGAGGCCCTGCATCATCACGGCGGCGCCGCCGCCCTCGCGCCCGAGCACGTTGTCGGCGGGCACGATGCAGTCTTCGAGCAGGAGCTCGGCGGTCGGCGAACCGCGGTGGCCGACCTTGTCGAGCTTCTGGCCGACCGAGAAACCCTCGAACGAGGACTCAACGATGAAGGCGGTGATGCCGCGCGAGCCGGCCTCGGGATCGGTCTTGGCGTAGAGCACGAGGGTGTCGGCCACGGATCCGTTGGTGATGAACATCTTCGTGCCGTTGAGGCGGTAGATGTCGCCCTCGCGGACGGCGGTGGTGCGGATGCCGATGGCGTCGGAGCCGGCCTCGGGTTCGGTGAGGGCGAGCGCGCCGACCTCCGTGCCGCGGCAGAGGCCGGGCAGGTAGCGCTGTTTCTGCTGCTCGGAGCCGTTGGTGGCGATGTTGTTGGCGCAGAGGTTGGCGTGGGCGCCGTAGGAGAGGGCCACGGACGCGGAGACGCGAGCGAGCTGCTCGGTCGCGATCACGCCGGCGAGCAGGCCGGCGTCGGAGCCGCCGTAGCGCTCGTCGATCGTGACGCCGTGGAGGCCGAGGTCGCCGAGCATCGGCCAGAGGTGGGGGTACCAGCGGTCGTCGCGGTCCATCTCGTCGGCGATGGGGTCGATTTCGGCGTCGGCGAAGTCGCGGACCACGCCGCGGAGCATCTGCTGGGCCTCGGTGAGCTCGAGCATGGGGGTCCTCGGTTCGTTCGACACGACGGCTAGCGGCGAGAGAGGCGGCCGAAGTGTTCTCGCTCGCGCGGGGTGGTTTCGCGGGTGGTGAAGTGGCCGGCGAGCTCGTTCTGGAGCTGATCGGGGGTGGGGAACCAGGACATCGGCATGGCGTGGGTGCGGGTGCGCCTGAGCAGGTTAGAGCGGCGGAAGGCCTCGCCGTTGGTGACGAAGGCGTAGGGGACGCCGAGCTGTTCGGCATGGCTGATCGCGCGGTCCAGCAGGTCCGCGGAGAGGGTGATATCGGGGTCGATCAGCACCACGGCGACATCGTGAACGACGCCGCCGAACGGCAGCGACATCACGATCGGGCCGTCCGTCGAGACGGAATCGTCCCAGCCGCAGTCCAATAAGGCGTCGAGTACCCGATCGGTGGCGAGAGCGGCGAGGTCGGGATCGGGCTGCGCGGTGCGAGCGTGTTCGGCTTGCTGCTGGCGGGCCCACTCGGCCTCGTGGCGGCGGACCCAGGCGGGTTCGGCGTGTCGGTCGCGCGCTTCGGCCTCGGCGGCGCGGCGGAGCCGTTCCTCGGCCTCGCGGAGGTGTTGCTGATCGGCGCGGCGAATGGCTTCCGCTGCGGCCTCGCGGCGAGCGTCTTGCTCGGCTTCGCGCAGGCGCTGCTCCTCGGCGAGGCGAGCGGCTTCCGCCTCGGCCTCGCGGCGGGCGTCTTCTTCGGCTTCCTGCAGGCGTTGTTCCTCGGCGCGGCGAATGGCATCCAGCTCGCGCGCTCGTCGGGCTCGCTCCTCGGCCTCGCGGCCGGCCCGCGTGTCTGTGGCGCCGGCGGCGCGTTGCGCCTGTCGGCGGCGGCGGCGGCGAACGTCGCGTTCGCGCTCCGTGCGTCGTGAGCGGGCTGATTCCTCGCGCCAGGCGCGCTGCGTCGCTTCGCGCTTCTGGCGTTCTTCAGCCTCGGTGCGGGCGCGTTGCTCGGGCGTCTGAGGTCGGGCGGGCGGGGCTGATGCCGGAGTGACCGCGGTCGGGGAGGCGGCCTGGGTGGTCAGCAGGTCGAGCGCGACGTTGAGGTCGGCCATGCGTCGCGTGGCAGCGGCGTCGTCCGGATTGGTATCGGGGTGATGCTCGAAGGCGAGCTTGCGGTAGGCCTGCTTGACGACCGTCACGTCGGCGCCACGCCGGACGCCGAGCAGCGCTACCGCTTCGTCCTCCGTCATGCGATCAGATGCTCCCGATTTCGTAGTTGCGTGGACGGCAGCAGCTTATCGGAGGGCTAGTCTTGCGGGCATGACGGTTACATCCAGGTCCCTGGCGGCGGAGTTTGAGGCGGCGCTGGTGGGCGCGCAAGGGGAGGCGCGGCGGTTCGGGGAGTGGGAGGAGGTAGCGGAGTTTGCGCTGGGGCTGGATGCGCGTCCCGTCGCGGTGCGGGGGCTCCCGCTCGAGCGGATTGAGACGCCGACGAGCGTGGCGGAGATCGAGGCGGAGATTGCCGACCGTGCGGTGGGGATCGTGCGGGCGGCACTGGCGGTGGCGGAGACGGGCTCGGTGTTGCTGGTAGAGCCGGACCCGGTGGACCGATACGTGTCGTTGCTGACTCGGCATCTGATTGTGGTGGTTCGCGAGGAGCAGATCGTGGCGACGCTGGCGGAGGCGTTTGAGTGGTTGGCGTCGCAGCCGCGGGCGGCGGCCTATGCGACGTTCGTGACTGGACCGTCGCGGACGGCGGATATCGAGCGGTCGCTGACCATCGGGGTGCAGGGTCCCAGCCGGCTGACGGTGGCGCTGCTGACGGGACCGTTGCGGTGACGCAGTGAGCCGGTAGCGGCAGGGCCCCCCTCTGTCACTCCGTGACATCTCCCCCCGCTTCGCGGGGGGAGATGGGAACCGACTTGTTCAGGGGATTCGTAGTGGACGAGAACGACCAAGTGCGCGCGGAGCTCGCCGCCCCGATCGGAGCCGCCGCCGACTGAGCTTCGCCACTCTCGCTTAGCATCATGCGATGACGAGCTTTGAGACTCGGTACCGGCGGGCGGCGGCGGACCCGCATCTGCGGCGCGGACTGCTGGACTTCCAGCGCTCGTGGCGTGTCTCGCGCGACGATCAGATGTCGAAGCTGGAGGCGCGCAGCGGATCCACGTTCGACGAGCTGCGCCGGGAGTTCGCGGCGACGAAGGACCACACGCACGAGCGGATGGACGGATACATCGCCGAGTTCCGCGCGAACGCGGAGGCGGCGGGGACGACCGTGGTTGAGGTGGCGACGGCGCAGGATGCGGTCGAGTACATCACGCGGGTCTGTCGCGAGCGCGGGATTTCGCTGGTGGTGAAGAGCAAGTCGATGGTCTCGGAGGAGATCGAGCTCAATCATCAGCTCGAGGCGGAGGGGATTCGGGCGATCGAGACGGACCTGGGGGAGTGGCTGCTGCAGCTGGCGAGCGAGCGCCCGAGCCATCTGGTGATGCCGGCGATTCACCAGCGTCGAGAGCGCGTGGCGGAGTTGTTGGGGGCGGAGCTTGACCAGGAGTTCGATCCCGACGACATCCCGGCGATGGTGGCCAGCGCGCGGGGCGGCTTACGCGAGCACTTTCTGGGCGCGGGCGCCGGGCTGACGGGGGCGAACGCGCTGGTCGCGGAGACGGGCAGCATCATGCTGGTCACGAACGAGGGCAACGCGCGGCTGGCGACGTCGCTGCCGGGCGTGCACTTCGTGACGGCGGGGATCGAGAAGCTGGTGCCGAGCTGGGCCGATGCGCAGCGACAGCTGCAGCTGCTGCCGCGTTCGGCGACGGCGCAGCAGCTGAGCACGTATACGACCTGCATCACCGGGGCGCAGCCGGGCAAGGAGATGCACATTCTGCTGCTCGACAACGGGCGTCGCCGGATGGCGGCGGATCCGCAGATCGCGTCGGCGCTGCGCTGTATTCGCTGTGGGGCGTGCGCGAACGTCTGCCCGCCGTATGCGGTGGTCGGGGGACACGCGTTCGGGCACATCTATACGGGCGCGATCGGGCTGGTCAACACGCCGTTCCACCACAGCCAGGAGGAGGCGGCGGGGCCGCAGAGCCTGTGTGTGTCGTGCGGGGCGTGCGCGCAGGTGTGTCCCGTGGATATTCCGCTGCCGGACCAGATTCTGCGGCTGCGGAGCCGGCAGACGCATGCGCCGTTATGGGAGCGGATGGCGTTGCAGGTGTGGTCGCGGCGATGGGCGTTTCGGCTGCTGATGGGGTTGGGCGCCCTGGCCTCGCCGGTGCTGCGGCGGGTTCCGCTGCCGACGCGGCATCGCTGGCGCAGCGTGCCGCGGATCCCATTGCGCACGGCGCGGGAGCGGATTCGGGGACGCGCGGCAGGTGCGGCGATCGCGGAGACGGATGCGAGCGGTCGCGACGTGGACCTGTTCCTGCAGTGTCTGACCGACACGCTGCTGCCCGATGCGGGCGACGGGTGCGCGCGGCTGCTGGAGGCGGCGGGCGCGAAGGTGCACGTACCAGCCGCCCAGCATTGCTGCGGCCTGCCGGCGTTCGACGCGGGGGATTGGGAGACGGCGCGGCGGATGGCGCGGCAGAGCATCGAGGCGCTGGAGTCGCGGGGGCAGCGGGACATCGTGACGCCGGCGGCGAGCTGTCAGGTGGCGATTCAGCGGCAGTGGCCGGAGCTGTTTGAGGATGACCCGGCATGGCTGAAGCGGGCGCAGGCGGTGGCGGGGCGGACGCATGATCTCGCGGAGTATCTGGAGACCACGGCGCGGCTGCCCGATGGGGCGCTTGCGGGGGGCGCGGACGGGACGTATGCGGTGCATCGTTTCTGCCAGGCGACGAATCTGCTGGGACAGGGCGATGTGGTGAGTCGGCTGGTGGCGCGGTTGACGGGCGCGGAAGGGGAGGAGCTGGCGGAGGCGACGACGTGCTGTGGGTTCGGGGGGCTGACCTCGATCACGGCGCCGGAGGTGGGGCGGGGGATTTTGGAGCGGAAGCTGGATTGCGTAAGGGAGTCGGGCGCCGGGACGCTGATCACGAACAATCCAGGCTGTGTGCTGCACCTCGGCGCGGGCGCGGAGGCGGCCGGTCTGGCCCATGAGACGCGCCACTACGCGGAATATCTTGCTGATCGTCTGCCAACCGAGAGGTGACGCCGTGCTTCCAGCCGTGATCGACGTGCATGTGCATCTGACGCGCACGGTGCGGCAAGAGAAGGTGGTCTTTCCGCGGACGGATTATCCCGACGAATGGCGTTGGGCGAACGAGAAGCGGGTCTCGGAGTACCTGACCGCGGAGTCGGTCGATGCGATCGTGGCGGTCAACTACATGGTGGTGCCGGACATGTTCGAGCAGCGCCGGGCGCGTGATCCGGAGACGGCGGAGCATGAGATCTGGGATGAGCTGCGCGGCCGGGTGCGGGATTTCAACACGTGGATTATCGATCTGCATCGCGAGGACCCGCGGGTGATTCCGTTTGTGTGCTGCGACATCGGGACATGGCGGGACACGGACACGCTGATGGAGGAGCTGGAGCGCTGCATCGGGCTGGGGGCGATGGGCGTGAAGATGCACCCGGGGCTGGGGCGCTACTTCCCCGGCGACACGCGGATGTTCCCGCTCTACGCGCGGCTGGAGGAGGCGGGCCTGCCGATACTGAGCGACACGGGCTCGCTGCGCCGGGGTCCGGGCGAGGACGTGTACGGGATGCCGGACCACTTCCTGCCGGTGTTTGAGCGGTTCGAGCGGCTGAGCTTGATCATGGCGCACATGCCGAGCGCGTACTGGGATCAGCGGATGCGGATCGCGCGGGCGCATCCGCAGGTGCTGTTCGACACGGCGGGCGGGTTCGACGAGGAGCGGTACGGGGCACGGGACGGGCGTCGGGCGTGCACGCTGAGTGATGCGGCGCGGATCATTCGTGAGATCGGGGTCGAGCGGGTGCTGTTCGGCTCGGATGCGCCGAGCGGGGACCAGCGCCCGCAGATTCATCAGCTGTTGCGCTCGGGCTTGGGCGATGCGGAGCTGGACGCGGTGCTGGGTGGGAATGCGCGGGGGTTGCTGAAGCTGGGCGCGAACTGAGCGCGCGCAGGCGTTGGTCGATTCGGGGGCGCGATCGGGCGGCGTGCGTCTCCCGGCGGCGCTGAGTCCGGTGGCTTGGGCTTAGAATCTGGGGCATGACAGACACTGAACGACTGCGGGGGTTGCAGGACAAGACGGCGATCGTGGGCGTGGGGACCACGGAGTTTGGGGCGATCTATCGGGACCTCGACCCGGAGCGCTCGGCCTATGAGCTGGGGATGATCGCGTTTCGCGAGGCGCTGCAGGACTCGGGGCTGAAGAAGTCGGAGATCGACGGCGTGATCGTGTCGCGGCTTCCGCACTACGGGCGGATGTGCGAAGTGCTGGGGATCCGCTACCCGCGCTTCGTCAACGTGCTGCCGGGCGAGGGTCGGCAGTCGGGCATCGCGTTGCAATATGCGGCGATGGCGGTGGCCAGCGGGTTGGCGACGGCGGTGGCCTGCATCTACGGGAACAACGGGCGCTCGACAGGGGCGCGCTACGGCGGTGAGAGCCGCGGCGTCTCGACGCAGGCGATGTTCGAGGCGCCGTTCGGGATGACCTCGCCGGGCGCGGTGACATCGCTGATGTTCCGCCGGCACCAGTACCGCTACGGCACTTCGGTTGAGGCGCTGGGGCATCTGGCGATCAGCAATCGACGCAACGCGGCGCTCAATCCGAACGCGGTGATGCAGCAGCCGCTCGAGCTGGAGGACTACCTCAACAGTCGTTTCATCGCGGAGCCGCTGCGGCTGTTCGACTACTGCCTGATCAACGACGGGGGGGTCTGCTTCATCGTGACCTCAGCGGAGCGGGCGCGGGACCTGCCGCATCCGCCGGTGCTGATTCACGCGACTTCGCAGGCGGCGGATATCACGCCGGTGTACGTGGCGGACGACTTCTGGTTCGAGCCGATGTCGCAGATCGCGGACGACCTGTTCGCGACCTCCGAGGCGCAGCGCGAAGACCTCGCGTTCGCGCAGCTCTACGACAACTTCACGCCGTCGATGCTGTTCACGCTGGAGGGCATGGGCTTCTGCGAGCAGGGCGAGGGCGGCGACTGGATTACGGCCGAGCGGATCGGGCTGGCGGGCGAGCTGCCGCTGAACACCGGCGGCGGGCACACGAGCGAGTCGTACATGCAGGGCTGGGCGCTGCATGTGGAGGCGGTGCGTCAGCTGCGCGGAGAGTGCGGCGAGCGGCAGGTGGCGAACGCCGACTATGGGCTGTACGCATGCGCGGCGCCGCTGGCGACGGGACACATTCTGAAACGGGACGGCGCGTAATCATGACTCAGAGCACCGAGCTGAAGCCGCTGCCACCGATGACGCGGCTGACGCAGCCGTTCTGGGATGGCTGCCGCGAGGGAGAGCTGCGGATTCAGTTTTGCAACATCTGCGAGCAGCCGTGGTTCCCGCCGGCCGAGAACTGCCCGCGCTGCCTGCTCGACGACTGGGAGTGGCGCACGATCAGCGGCCGCGGCACGGTCTGGTCATGGATTCAGATGTACCAGAAGTATTTCCCCGGCTGGGAGCCGGAGGAGTATCCGATCACGATCGGGCTGATTCAGCTCGAAGAGGGGCCGTACATCTACACGAATCTGGTGAACGTCGAGGCGGACGAGATCCGCTGCGACCTGTTGGTTGAGGTCACGTTTGAGCAGGTGACAGATACGGTCACGCTGCCGTTTTTCCAGCCGATCGAATGATCCGGATGGTACGCGCGCTTCTGCGCGGCATCACGTGGATCGCGCGCGACGAGAATTCGATCGCACCAGAACGAAACCTCGAAGACGGCTGGCCGGCGCGTGACTTCTCGGCGCCCGCGCGGCGCTACCTGCTTTCAGAAGCGCGACAGAGAGTCCAGGAACAGCTCACCGCGCTTGCTGCGCAAGACCTTAAGTGCGGGGCGGTGATCACCGTCAGCGTGTTACTGGTCTCGGCGAGCGGTCTGATCGGCGAGGCGCGGATCGGCCCCTCCGCATCCGGCATTCTCACTCCGATGACGTTCGCGGCCTCGCTGGTCACTTGGGTCTTCGCCTGGTTGGCGTATCGAACACGTCGCGTCGGCGCCGGTGTGGACATTGCGACCCTGCGGATCACGTTCCGGCATGAGTCAGAGCAGGCGCTGCGGGACGCCGCACTCGAGACACTAGTTCTTGATTTCGGTCAGAACGAAGTCGTCTTGAATCAAAAGGCCAGGTTGCTGAGATGCGCTGTCTACGCTGCGGGCGTCCAGAGTCTCCTGCTGCTCGCCGTGCTGGTCGCTCGCGCGCTGGAAGCCGGCTGACTGGATCGCAAACCTTGCTCGCGCCGAATGTCGATCATGTGCCCCAATCACGTCGCCATGATCGCCTGACGCACTCGACCGCGAGCTTCACGCGCCCGTCGTTCTGATCGTTCGTGGCAGCGGTCGGCGCTTCGGAGCGGATTCCTGGGGCGCGGGGTCCGAGCTGGACTGCGTAGTAGACGCGGATCCGTCGCGCGCGCCACCGAGTCCGTTCGCGGACCGCGGTTCGGCGCCGTTGACGAGTCGCTTCCACCACTTCAGGGCCATGAACTTCCCCATTCGACGCTTCCGCTCACCTCGCCATGGTATCGCCCCAGGCTCGTCCCGGTTCGGCCAGCACTTCGCCGGTGTGTTGGCCGAGGGTGGGGGCGGGGCGGCGGATGGTGGCCGGGGTGGACTCGAAGTCCCATGGGGGGGCGACCTGGGGGCGGCCGTCGACGTTGACGATTGCGCCGACGGCGGCGACCTGGGGGTCTGCGGCGAGGCGTTGGTAGTCGTGCATCGGGAAGGCCCAGCCGCCGTTGCGCTCGACTCTTTCGATCACCTCGTCGGCGGTCCAGTTGGCGAAGCCGCGCTCCCAGAGGTGCTTGAGCTCGTGGGACCAGCGTCCTGCGCCGCCCGCGCCGTCGCGCCGGAGCAGGGCAAACTGCGGGTCGTCGCGCACCCATCCCATCTCGAGTTGATCGATGAGGCGCTCGAGTGCATCGCGGCCCATTCGGGCGAGCGAGAAGTAGATGGGTAGATCGGCGCACTGGTAGCCGTGGTCGGGCGGCTTGACGTAGGAGTCGAGGTGGAAGCCCCACCATTCGTCGGGATTGGAGAGCGCGACCCAGAGCGTGGAGCGCATGGCGAGCAGGCTGCCGAAGAGCGAGACTTCGAGCCGCTGGCCGCCGCGAGCGCTGACGTCGCGGGCGTAGAGGGCGGCGCAGACGCCCTGGATGGCGTAGTTGGCGGCGTACATCGAGCCGGCGTCGTTGCCGAGCCTGACGGGTGGCTCGCCGATCGAGCCGAGCGATGCCGTGGCTTCGCTCGCGAGCTGTGCGGCGAGCTCGCCAGCCTCGCGGTCGGACCAGGGTCCGTTGGGTCCCCAGCCGGAGATGGCGCAGTAGACAAGCTGATCGGCGCCGAGCGCGTCCCAGGCGAGCTCGGGCGGGAGGCCGACTTTGTCGACGACGGCGACATCGGCCTGGCGGAGCAGCCGGCGGGCCGTGTCGAGATCGGCGGGGTTGGACCAGTCGAGGACGATGCCGCGCTTGTTGCGGTTGAGTGCGTGCCAGGCCGCCGAGTTGTCGCCGAGGGCGGGGGACCAGCCGCGGGAGCGGTCGCCGGCGGGGGATTCGATCTTGACGACGTCGGCGCCGGCGTCGCCGAGCGACATCGCGGTGTAGGGGCCCGCGACCGCTTCGGAGATTTCGACGACGCGGTAGCCGTCCAGCGGTCCTGACATTTGGAGACTCAGTCTCCCGCTGCCTGGAGCGAGGGGATGCGGGCCGGGAGCGAATCGAGGATGTCGGCGGTGTGCTCGCCGGGCAGCGGTGTGCCGGTCCAGCGTGCGGGCGTGCCTTCAAGGGTCCAGGGCGGGCCGCCAGTCTGGACGCTGCCCCAGCCCGAGGTCAGGACGTCGCGGATGTAGCCGTTCTCGATGACCTGAGCGTGGTTGCGGAGGACGTCCCAGGAGAGTGCGTAGCCGCAAGGCACGCGGGCAGCGGTGAGGCGCATCACCCAGTAGTCCCGCGGGCGTTGGGCAAGGGCTCGATCGAGGATGGCGACGAGCTCGTCGCGATGTGCGACGCGGTCGCGATTGGTGGCAAAGCGGGCGTCGTCGCGCAGGGCGGGCAGGCCGACGGCCTCGGAGCGTTCCAGCGCGCTGACGAGGCGTTCCCACTCCGATTCGCTGGTGGCTGAGACGCTGATCCACTGGCTGTCCTGGCAGCGGAAGGCCTGGTCGGGGGCGGCGGCGAAGCCGGCCGAACCGAGCGGCTGGTGCAGCTCGCCGGTGGCGAGGTACTCGGCGATGCGGGCGCTCTGGAGGGCCATGCCGGCGCGCAGCATGCCGACGTGGATGCGCTGTCCCTGGCCGGTGCGGTGGCGCGCGAGCAGGCCCATCAGCACAGCCTGGGCGGCGACGTTGCCGGTGCTGGCATCCATCTGGGTGAAGTGCCGATAGACCTCGGGAGGGCCGCCGCGCGCTCCGTTGGTGGACCAGAAACCGGTGAAGTACTGGCACTGGACATCGGCGCCGGGGCTGTCGCGCATCGGGCCGGTTTCGCCCCAGCCGGTGATCGCCGTGTAGACGACGTTCGGGTTGGCGGCGCGGACCTGTTCGTAGCCCATGCCGAGGCGGTCGGCCGCGCCGGGGCGCATGTTGACGAGGAAGACATCGCAGGTCTGGAGCAGTTGGTAGGCGGTCTCACGGTCGGCCTGGGATTTGAGGTCGAGGAAAAGGCCGCGCTTATTCATATTCCAGGTGATGTAGCCGATCGAGGTGCCGTCGATCGAGGGCGGGACGCCGGCGCCGAGGGTGCGCGGGTCGACGCCGGGCTGCTCGATGTGGATCACGTCCGCGCCGAGCGCGCCAAGCTGGGTCGAGGCCCAGGGGCCAACCATCCAGAGCGTCATGTCGAAGACGCGCACACCATCGAGCGGGCCAGCGGTCATCTCGGCCTCCTCTGCGCTGAAGATACTCACTCAAGCGCCACGACGCGCCGCCCAGTCGCCATTGGGCAGGTGTTCGACCACGCAGGAATAGGTGAGGTAGATGTTCATGGTGTTCGTGTTGAGGCCGCGTGCGGCACACTCGTCGATGCATTCACGGCGGGCCATCGAGCCGCCGGGCGCTTCGAGCAACACATCCACGAGCGCAGCCTCATCGCGACCGAGCCGGTCGCGATGGTTGAGGGGTTGGCTGAGACTCACCTGATCGCGGCTGAGCTGGAAGCCGGGATGCGCGCGGACGTAGGCGGCCAGGGTCCGGAGAGGCGGCACGATGGCTCGCGCGGCCTTGCTTCCGCCCGAGTTCTGAAACCGATAGTCGCGCTGGAGTCCATCGATGATCGAGTCGAGTGGGAGACGCGGGGCGACCGAGAGCATCTTGCGGAGATTGTTCGCGAGCCGATCACGCGGCGGCGGCGCGCCTGGCTGCGCGAACCAGCCGTCACCGAGGTCCGCGAACCGATGGTGCAGTTTGACGACCAACTCGACGAGCGACGGGTCGATGGGAGTGCCGCGTCTAGCTAGCTCGCCGTTGATCGTCTCGATGCTGGCGGCGCCACTTGCGCAGATGCAGCGCGAGGCCCTGGAGACGATGTCCGAGATGGGGGCTGGGAGCTCCCCGCAGAAGAGGAGGTGGCCGTCGCGCAGGGCGTCGGGGTTGAAGCTCGGCTCGCGTCCGAGGTCTGCGGCCGCTCGGAGCACCGCGGCCGGATAAATCTGGGCCGTGGCAACGCCGGCCTCCACGAGTAGCGCGGCCGCCTGGTCCTCTGAGATCGGTGCAGCTTCGGCCAACCGGTCGAGCGCGGTGTCCAGCGCGGGCAACCAGGGGCGTGTCGGGAGCGCATGGCGCGTCTGCGTCTCGATCTGGTTGAGGCGCTGGCGGGTGAGACCGATCAGCTGCCCGGCGGCTTGCAGCGTCAGCGGTGGCTCGGAGAGCCAGCCGAGACGGGCCATGACCGCATCGAGGCGTTGGCCGGACAGCTCACTGCTCGCGCCGAGCAGGCCGGTGAGCTGATCCTCAAGCGGCAAGCTGGCGATCTCGGAGCGTGTTTGACGAGCGTCTTGCGCGGTCGAGGCGATCTGTCGCAGCTCACTCGCGGACGAACCGGATTCGAGCGCGGTCGTGGCGTGCTCGGCGAGCGAGCGACCGCGGGGGATGGTCTGGAGCGCGAAACGCTGGTCGCCGGCGACGACATCTCGCGCCCAGCTGGATTCGGCAATGTGGCGAACCGCGGCGACGAAGTCGGGAGCGGCGGATGGGGGCTGGGTGCGGAGCGGCGGAGTCTCGCGCCGCGGTGGTTCGGTTGGGTGCGTGTCGTTGTCGGTGTCGTCCGAGCCCATTCAGGCGATTCTACGGAACCAATTTGACCGTGTTGAGCGCGGTCGTCGCTTGCTGCGCTCAGCCGCCGCCGCGCTGGGCCTTGAGCATGAAGCGATCGAACACGGTGTCGACGGATTGTTGGTTGATGGCGGAGAAGGTGAAGTAGTGCTCGTCGATGGTGGTGCTGAGGCGGGGGTGGAAGGGGCGCTGCTCGGTGCGCCAGACGACATCCCAGCCGTCGCCGCGCATCGCGCCGTGGGGGCGGACTGCGCCGTCGGGGTCGGCGAGGCCGGGCTCGCCGGGCTCGGCATCGACGGCGCCGAGGTCTTCGAGGTAGTCGCGCAGGCGCCAGATGGGGACGCCGCGCAGCTCGACGCTGCGGACTCCACGGGGTTGTGACACGTCGCCTCCGTCCCAAGGCACTGTAGGGAGGCTCTGAATCACTCTCCCCCCGCAAAGCGGGGGGAGATGTCACGGAGTGACAGAGGGGGGGCCGGCTCTGCACCAACAGATGTGAATTCTCACGGAAATGCTCGCAACAGAGCCCCCCTCTGCCTTCGGCATCTCCCCCCGCAAAGCGGGGGGAGAGGGGATCCGACTTGTTCAGAGGATTCTTAGATCGCGGTCCCCGCGGCGTGAGGGGCAGGCTAGGGCAGCGAGCCGGTTCGGCGAGGGATGTCGTCGAGCATCTTGACTTCGGGCGAGCCGGGGCGCGCGCCGGAGTCGAGCGAGGCGTCGCGCATGGCCTCGAGGGCCTCGTTCCAGCCGTCGGCCCAGCCATCGCGGAAGCCGACGGCCCAGGGGGCGTCGCCGCCCTGAGCGTCGTTGACGACGAGGTCGGCGAGCGAGACGATCCGCGCGTCGGCGACGGCAGCGGTGAGGGCGCCCTCCCAGGCCGCTTCGAAGGCGGCGCCGCGGGCCTCACGTTCGATCTCGGCGATCCGGCCCTGCGGGGAGGTGCTCAGCGGCGCGATGAAGGTGGTGGCCAGAATGCCGATCAGCGCGGCGAACGCGCCGCCGAGGATCACCGCGATGATGGTGTGTCGCCCGATCCAGTCGCGGTTGCGGCGCCAGCCGACGCGGTCGGCGTCGACCTCGCCCCAGCCGCGAAGCGGACGGCCGCGTTGTTCGCTCATCGCAGCAGCTCGATCCACTGCGTGCCCGCTTCGCGATCGAGCGTTTGGCGAGGGAGGCGTCGGGTGAGCTGGGTGATGGCGTCGTTCCAGGCGAACCCGTAGGCGAGATCGTAGGCCTCGTCGTGATCGCCTGACTGGAGCAGCCCGGACAGATCTGCGGCGGCGGCCTGCTTGCCGATCGGCCGGGCCTCGCGGCTGGCCACGACGGAGGCGAGGTAGCGGCCACGGCCTTCGCCGCTGAGCTGGGCAGCTTCCTCACCAACCCTTGACGTGCCGGCGCGGAAGGACGGGGTGCTGGCGACGATCGCGATCATGATGACGCCGATGACGACGAAGCCGATCGCGAAGGCGATCGTGGCCTGTCGGGCCAGGTCGTAGCGCAGGAGTTCGCGGAGGCGGTTCATTGGGAGGGAGCTTATCTTGGCCTCGGCGAGGCGATGCGACTGCGCGGCGGAGATGTGTGGGGAAGGAACGCGGGGCGGGTCGGCAGCACGCAGAGGCAGCGGATGAGAGTTACGGGCGGTCCGAGCTCCGTCGCGGCTCGTCGTTGAGGACCGTGAGCTCGATCGAATCGGGGCTGAGGCCGGTGCCGATGGAGGCGTGATGCATCGCCGTGAGCGCGTCGTTCCAGCCATCGGCCCAGCCGTCGCGGAAGCCGATCGCCCACGGCGCGTCTCCACCCTCTCCGCGGCGAACGACGCGATCGGCGAACTCAATCACCCGCGCCTCCGCGATCGCAGCTTCGAGGGCCTGATCCCACGCCTCGTCGTAGGCCTCGTGGAGGACCTGGTTCTCGAGTCTGGCCGCGGCTGGGGGCGGATTGGCCTCGAGCTGAGCGAGCCCTGCGAACAAGAACCAGCCGAGGATCGCGGCGCACGCGCCACCGGCGAGCAGGCCCGCGACGGTGTGTCGCCCGAGCCAGTCTCGACGGCGGCCGCGGCTGAGGTGCTCCGGTATGGATGGACCGTAGGGCGGCGGCGGAGCCTGCTCGCTCATCGCAACAGCTCGATCCACTGCGTGTGTTCTTCGTTCGCGAGCAGCTGGCGCGGCACGCGTCGGGCGAGCCGATTGACCGCGTCATTCCAGGCATGGTCGTGGGCCAGCGCGTAGCCGCTGTCGCGGGAGCCGGTCTTGAGTACGTCCGCGATGTCACTGTCGACCTGGCGCGTGACGTAGCCGGCAGCGCGGCGCGCTGCTTCGCGATCGGCCAGGTAGCGCCCACGGGTTTCACCGCGGATCTGGGCCGCTTCCTGTTCCGCTGCAGTGAGACCATCGGGGAAGCGGGTTGTGCTGACGCCGATTGCGAGCACGACCGAGCCGACGAGGAGGAAGCCGATCACGAACGCCAGCGCAGCCTGCGCGACGTTGTCGTAGCGGAGGCGATCGACGATTCGCCTCATGCGGAGAAGCCTAGGAACCCTCTAAACAGGTCAGATCCCCACTCCCCCCGATGCGCGGGGGGAGAGTTATTCCGAGCTTCCCGAAAACTGGTGAGGCGCCTCCGGCGACGGGGGGAAAGATGTCCATGTCGCTGTTGGGCGGGATTGCGGTCTCGAGACCCTCGAGGTGGCGGATGTCGCGACCGTTGAGCATCACGGCGACGAAGCGACGGACCTGGCCGCTCTCATCGATGAGTCTCTCCTCGAGCGCGGGATGGTCGGCGATCAGGCGGTCAATCACGGCGCCCACCGTCGGCGGCGACCCGTCCAGCTGGACGCTCCGCCCACCGACGAGCGGGCGGAGCGTGGCGTAGAAGCGGATTTCCACGCCGGAGGTCGTTGCTTGCTGCGCTAGCCGATGATTTCGAGTTCGCGAAGCTTGGCCTCGGGCACCACGCCGTCGTCCCAGCCGCGCGCGTCGTAGTACTGCTCCTTCATTTGGTCGAGTTCGCAGACGTGGCCCGCGGCGGGACCGCTGCCGGGCTCTTCGAGGAAGCGGCGCGGCAGCGAGTCGTCGGCGCCGCCGAAGCCGGCCTGGTTGTTGAAGTAGCGCTCGAGGTTGTAGATGCGCTCACCGGCGACCATCACGTCTTCCTCGGTCATGGGCAGGCCGACGACCGATTCGTAGAGGGCGGCGTACTCGGGCGCGCCGACCGCGAAGGCGGAGAACTTGCAGAGGTCGAGCGAGTCGCTGAAGGCGTGCAGGTCCTGGAAAATCTTCAGCAGCGGGCCCTTGCCGTCCCAGTCGAGCGGGTCGGTCTTGACCGGGATGCCGAGCAGCTCGGAGGCCGGGGTGTAGCCGCGCAGGTGGCAGGCGCCGCGGTTGCTGGTGGCGTAGCCGAGGCCCTCGCCCTTGACGCCGCGCGGGTCGTAGGCCGGGACGGCCTGACCCTTGACGGTCATCGAGATTTCGCTGTGGCCCCACGCGGCGGCCGCCTTGGCGGTGCCATCGGCGAGCGTGTTGCCGATCGGCGTGCTGCGATGCGCCATCTCGTCGGTGACCCGCACCATGCCGGCGCCGTCGCCCCAGTCGAGCGGGGTGTCGACGTAGCCGCGTTCGGAGGCCTCCATGTACATCGAGAGGACGTTGCCGATTTCGATCGCGTCCATCCCGAAGTCGTTGCACTGATCGATCACCTTGGCGATCACGGCGGGGTCGTCGTTGTCGCAGTTGGCGCCCAACGACCACGCCGGTTCGTACTCGAACGACTCCATTTTGAGGCCGGCGTGGACGCCCTCGGTGATTTCTACTTCCTTCTTGCAGGCCACCGGGCAGGCGTGGCAGGTCGGTTCGGCGGTCAGGAACTCGTCGCGCATCATTTCGCCGGAGACTGCGTTGGCGGCCTCCGGAGTGGTCTGCGTCATCTGCGAGTTCTTGGTGCCGAGCGCGCCGATCGAGTTGACGACGTTCATCAGCACGTTGGTGCCGAACGCGGAGAGGCCGCCGGAGCCCTCCTTGAGCGTGCCATCGGGATTGACGCCGGAGGGTGCGGTGACGGGCGATTCGAGGATCAGGCCGAGGTGGGTGCGCTGGGCGGCGCGGAACTTGTCGCGCTCCTCGCCGCGCTCGGGGCGCCAGCGGCCGGCGTTGGTGCCGACGGCGACGACCGCCTTGAGGTTCTTGGCGCCGGCGACAGCGCCGGTGCCGCCGCGGCCCGCGGCGCGGTCGTCTTCGTTCATGATCGATGCGAAGAGGATGCCGTTCTCGCCGGCCTGGCCGATGGCCATGACTGAGACGTTGGTGGCGTTGCCACTGGCGGAGCCGAAGTGCTTGACGGTGTCGTGGACGCCGAGGCCCCAGACGTCGGAGGCGTCGCGAATCTCGACCTCGTTGTTCTCGCAGTGGAGGTAGACGGGGGAGTCAGCCTTGCCGGTGATCAGCAGGGCGTCGAAGCCGGCCCAGCGCAGGCGGGCGGCGCTCCAGCCGCCCATGTGCGAGTCGGTCACCGTGCCGGTGAGCGGCGACTTGGTGACGAAGGCGAGGCGTCCGCTCATGGTTACTTCGGTGCCGGTCAGCGGGCCGTTGACGACGGCGAGCATGTTGTCGGGGCTGTTGGCGTCGGTCTCGGGGCCGTTGTCGAGCAGGTACTTGACGCCGAGGCCGCGCGCGCCGATGTACTTGCGCGCGTCTTCCTCGTTGATGCCTTCGTAGGAGATGGTGCGGTTGGTGAGATCGATGCGAGCGACGCGATTGGCGAATCCACCGAGTGCCATGGTGTGGGCCTCTCTCTCGAGCCGTGGTGCGCGCAGCGAAGCGCGGAGGGTTTGCAGTGGGATGGTAGCCGATCGGCGAAGTCGACTACCCATCCCGTCATTCCTGCGCAGGCAGGAATGACGGATGGGAGTGCGGGCATGAGAGAGGGGGCCGCGAAGCCGATCGCCGGGCGGCTAGACTGCGCGGCGACTGTTCGCGCAGGGAAAGGAACTGTGAATGGAAATCGCTGAACTGGGCAAATCACCGCACGCCGACCCCTTGGTCAAGACAATCATGGAGCACGACCTCGCGCGCCACATCGTGGAGCTTGACGCCTATGGCTTCACCGTGATCCCGCCGGAGAAGATGGGCACGTCGCCCGGATTCGCCGATCGCCTGCGCGACGCGATCCTGAACACCTATCAGCGCCGCCACGACGTCGAGATCGACGACTGGCGCACCGCCGACCTGCCCGCTCCCAACGAGCGCGCCTGGCAGCTCGTTGACGAAGACGACGCGATCACGGAGGCGGTGCTCAATCCGGTCGTGCTGACGATGGCTCGCTGGCACTGCGGCCAGAGCGCGATCCTGGGCGGCACGTCCTCGATCATCAAGCCGCCGCACGAGCAGAACTACTTGGCGATCCACAACGACACGCACGGCGTGCCGCCGCCGCAGGCCGCCTACACGCACCTGGTCAACACCAGCTGGGTGCTGACCGATTACGACTCACGCGAGGACGGGCCGACGGTGTTCGTGCCCGGCTCGCACCGCTGGGGCCGCGCGCCGGCGGCACACGAGACGAAGTTCTGGGAAGAGGGCGCGACGCTCGAACCGGTCCCGATTACAGCCAAGGCCGGCTCGCTCGCCGTCTGGGGCGGCAACACCTGGCACGGGGCGATGAACCGCATGAGCACCGGCCTGCGGGTCACGATGGTGCTCGTCTGGATCCGCTCCTACATGCAGCGGCTGAACATGTGGGACGAAGGCGCGGTCTCGCCGGATCGGCTTGAGCGCTACCCGGAGCTGCACAAGATCCTCGGCTACGACCACCCCTACCCGTTCCGCGAGTCGGTCGACAAGGCGGACAAGATCGCGGAGATGATCGCTCCGGGACAGGACCAGTTTGCATGATTGCGATCTGGGTCAGAGTCCGGGTCAAGCCGGAGGGCCTCGAGCGGTTCCTGGCCGGGATCGAGACGGATGCGCTGGGCTCGGAGCGGGACGAACCCGGCTGCGTGCGTTTCAACGTGCTGCAGGACGCGGAGGACGAGCTGACGTACTACTTCTACGAGGTGTACGAAGACGAGGCGGCGCTCGCGGCGCATCGCGAGGCGCCGCACTACGCGGCCTGGGCGGCGGTCTCCGACACGCTCGAGGGCGAGATCGAGATCAAGAGGACATCAACCGTCTTCCCCTCGGACGAGGCATACTGGAGGTCAACCAAGGCAGGCGCGTAACACACGACGAGCCGTGATCATGACCAGCGAGGTCGAGGATCTCAGCGAGGTCAACCAGCAGTACACGATCAACAAGCAGCGGCTGCTGGAGACGGTGTGCAGCGAGTACCGCGTGAAGCGACTGGAGTTGGTCAGCCTGCTTGACGAGGGCCCGCTGGAGATTGACGAGCGGAATGCCGAGCTGATCGTCACTTACGAAGACGGCTTCAGGCTGCCTTGGATGGCTGAGTACACGGAATTGGCCGCGCTCCTCGAAGCCATCTATGGCCACGAAATCGGTCTGGCCATGGAAGGCTCCCCGGCAGCGGACAGACTCTGCGAGCGTCCAGCCGAGCGACGAGTCGTACTGTATGAGCCCTGATGCTCGTGAGTGCCTGCAACACATCAGCCGAGCGGGCCGGCGAGTCATTGCCTACACCCAAGGTGTGACATACGGCGAGTACATCGAGGACGATCTGCGGTCTGCGGCGGTTGAGCGACAGCTCATCATCATTGGTGAGGCGCTGCGGCGCTCGGAGCGTCTCGACTGGGACACAGCGCAGCGAATTACCGACCGCCGAAGGATCACCAAGTTCCGCAATGCGCTCATACATCGATTCGAACGTGTCCGACACAACCGCGTCTGGGCGACAGCTCAGATCAGCCTTCCTCTGCTCCTGGACCAGGTCGAGGCGCTACTCAACGATCCAACCGGCGACGCGTGACACCAAATTCGGCACGGTCCGCCTTCGGCTAGCCTGCGCGAAAGACACTTCACTGTGGCCTTGTGGAAAGGTGCACGAATGGCGATCGACGCGCTCGCGCTTGAGCGGGATCTGAACGGGCTGCGGGAGTTGGCGGCGGCGAAGCTGGCCGATGATCCGCTTCCGGCGGGAAGAGAGGCTGAGCGGCGGCTCTGGGAGGACATCGAGCGCTACGAGCTGCAGGCTGAGGTCGCGAGCCTGGAGACGAAGGGCTACGCGGTGATCGCGCCGGAGAAGGCCGCGCCGCTGGAGCTGTTCGAACGGATTCGCGAGGCGATCCTGCGGATTGCAGGAGACGAAGAGGGGCCGCTGCGCCCCGGGCTGGGGCGCACGCTGCAGCATCTGCTGCCGCGCGATCCTGTCTTCGAAGAGGTGCTGACCTCGCCGGTGCCGCTGACGCTGGTGACGTACATGCTGGGCTGGCGGGCGAAGATCAGCCAGGTCACGGGGCTGGTCAAGGACACGCGAACGCCGCCGCTGACGATCCACGCCGATCACAGCGGCAAGTTTCCCGCGCCGTGGCCGACGCTCGCGCAATACTGCAACCTGAATTGGATCACGGGCGACTACACCCGCGAAAACGGGGCAGTCTGCGTCTGGCCGGGCTCGCATCGCTGGGGTATGAACGTGCCCCCGGAGATGCAGCAGGCGCACGACCATCCCGACCTCGAGGTGCTGGAGGTACCGAAGGGATCGGTGATCGCGTGGCACGGGAGTCTGTGGCACGGGGCGCTGCCGCGGACGACGGAGGGTCAGCGGGTGACGCTGGTGATGCCGTTCGTGCGGGACCACGTGCAGACGCAGGAGCTGTATTGGGCGACGGCGACGCCGGAGATGGTCGAGCGGAACCCGGCGCGGTTCGCGACGCTGATCGGGCTGACGTCCAGGACCCCCTGGATTTCCGGCGACTTCGCAATTTCCGCGACGGCCGGCACGCCGAACGGCTCGCAGTGGGAGTAGGGGTCGAGCCCCAGCAGCCTGCTCCCGATGACGCCAGCGGGCATTGCAACGATGTGATGCTGATGACTGCGTGTCACAGGAGAGGCGGCCTCAGACATGGCAAACTTGACAGGACCAACGCACGCGGAGGTTAGAGACCGACTGCTCGGCGAGGGCGGCGCGGAACTGCGCGAGGAATACGCGCGACTGGGGCCGCGTCGCGCCGCGATCGCGGCGCTCGTCCGGGCGCGGATGAAGCGCAAGCTGACTCAGCACGAGCTGGCAGAGCGGATGGGTGTCAGCCAGGGCGTCGTCAGCCGTCTTGAGGCGGGCGCCCACAGCCCGAAACTCGAAACGCTCGAACTGGCCGCTCGCGCGATGGATTTTCGCTGGGAGATCAAGCTCGTCGACGAGCGGCGCGGCCGTTCGACCCCGCGTCCCGAGGCCACTCGTAAAATGGCCTGACGCTGCGCACGCCGCCGAATCACAGCCCTGCGACGTCCGCCCTATCTTCCATTCAGACGGCACGCCCAGTCCGCCAGGGAGTCAAGCCATGACCTACGAGCACATTGCAGTTGAGCCGCTGACGCCGACGATCGGCGCCACGGTTGACGGGGTCGACCTGACGCAGCCGCTGGACGACGCGGTGATGGCCGAGATCAACGAGGCGTGGATGGAGCACCTCGTGCTGTTCTTCCGCGACCAGCCGATGAACTCCGACCAGCATCTGGCGTTCGGTCGCCGGTTTGGGGACCTGCACATCCACCCTGCGGCGCCGTACGCGGAGGGCAACCCCGAGCTGATGATCATCCACACCGACGAAAGCTCGTTCCGCAACAACGGGGAGCGCTGGCACTCTGATGTGTCGGCCGATCTGGAGCCGCCGATGGCGAGCATCCTGCAGATCCAGCACGTGCCGCCGAGCGGCGGGGACACGTGCTGGTCGAACATGTACGCGGCCTACGAGGCGCTGTCGCCGGCGATGCAGGAGTTGCTCGACCCGCTGACGGCGCTGCACGCCTCGGACTATTCGGGGCAGTACGGCGAGCACAAGCCGCAGCGGGAGTTCCCGAGCGCGGTGCATCCGGTGGTGCGAACACATCCGGTGACGGGCAAGAAGGCGTTGTTCGTGAACGAGGTATTCACGAAGCGGATCAACGAGCTGTCGCGCGATGAGAGCGTCGCGGTGCTGGGCTTTCTCGCGGACCACGTGAAGAACGTGAACTTCCAGTGCCGGTTCCAGTGGGCTGATCACTCGGTGGCGATGTGGGACAACCGCTGCACGCAACACATGGCGATCTGGGATTACTTCCCGGAGACGCGCTCGGGGATCCGGGTGACGATCAAGGGCGACACGCCCTTCCGTTAGGAATCCTCTGAACAAGTCGGAGCCCATCTCCCCCCGCAAAGCGGGGGGAGAGTTATTCAGAGCATTCCCAGGGCTCTGGGCCTGGGTGGGATGACTACCATCGCGGAGATGCGTAAGGGGGTGGCCGATGGAGCCGCTTGAGGGTCTGCGGGTGGTTGAGTTTGCGATTGCGATCCAGGGGCCGCTGGCGGGCGGCTTTCTGGCCGACATGGGCGCGGATGTGATCAAGGTCGAGCCGCCCGGCGGCGACCCCAACCGCTGGCACACGGGAGTGAACTGGACCGCCCCGCCGGAGACTCCCGGCGCGCAGTTTCTGTCGGTGTCGCATGGCAAGCGTTCGATCGCGCTCGACGTGCACAGCGAGGTGGGTCGCGCGGTGCTGCTGCGGCTGGTTGAGCGCGCCGACATCTTTGTGAGCAACTTCCGCGAGGATTCGCTGGAGCGGATGGGCCTCGGCTACGACGACCTGTCGCAGATCAACGAGCGCCTGATCTATGCGATCGCGAACGGGTTCGGTCACGAGGGCCCCGACCGCAACAAGCGAATGACCGACCAGTACGCGCAGGTGCGCAGCGGGATCTCCAGCATGATCGGCGAACCCGGATCACCGAAGGTGATTCCAGGCGCCGTGATCGGCGATACGAGCGGGGCGATGGGCCTGACGCTGGCGATCATGACGGCGCTTGCCACACGGGAGCTGCACGGGATTGGGCAGAAGGTGCGGACATCGTCCTACGGGGTGATGGTCTGGATGCAGGGCTGGGAGCTGAATCACTCGTCGATCACCGGTGAGCTGCTGACGCGCGAGGGCGCGCACCATCCGAACGTGGCGGGGATTGTGGGCATCTATGAGACGGCCGACGGCGGCGCATTCTGCGTGGGGATCACGAGCAACGAGGCGTGGCACGACTTCTGCGAGTTCGGCGGGATTCCGGAGATCGGCGCCGATCCGCGCTGGGACACGTTCGAGAAGCGCTCGCCGATGAAGGACTTCCAGTGGGTCGAACGCTCCGCCGAGCTACGGCCGCACTGCGTGCGAGCGATGCGAACGCGCAGCACCGACGAGTGGGAGCAGTTCTTCGACGAGCGCCGCGAGCAGATCATGTATCAGCGCGTCTTCGACTACGAAGACGTGATGGCCGACCCGCAGGCGCTGGAGAATGGGTACATCGTGGAGAAGGATGTGCCGGGCGTCGGCAAGCGCACGATGGCGGGGCAGTTCGCGCAGTTTTCGAAGACGCCGGCGAGCGCGAAGCCGTGGTTCGCTCAGCTGGGCGAGCACACGGCGGAGGTGATGTCGGAGCTTGGCTTCGGGGACACTGAGATCGCCGAGGTCGAGTCGCAGCGGAGTCCGGGGCAGCCGATGTCGCGGCGCGCTCAGCGACGAACCCGCTAACGATCCGCTCGCTCAGTCGCCGCGGGCGAAGGCGGCGAGGTCGAGCGCGGTCGAGCGGGCGAGGTCGGTGCAGGGCAGGACCTGGTTGTCGCCGCCGTGGGTCGTGCCCATCACCTGGCGGCAGCGAGCGGCCTGGCCGGCTCGCAGCAGCAGGCGGTAGAACTCGATGCCTTCGTCGCGCAGCGGATCGCACTCGTTGACGCTGATCACGGCGGGTGGGAAGCCCTGCACGTCCTCGTCCGTGGCAAACAGCGGCCACGCCAGGGGGTCCCGAGCGTCGAACGCGTCCATGCCGTAGCCCAATGCGCCGAAGTTGCTGTGCAGATCGAGGATGAGCCCGTTGTTCTCGATCGACGAGGGCAGCTCGTCGCGCGGCCAGCTACCGGCGATGTAGGGGCACATCGCATAGACGCCCTGAATCAGATCGGTGGCTCCCTCCTGGACCAGTTTGAGGCCGACAGCGAGCGCCAGGTTGCCGCCGCCGCTCTCGCCCGCGACGACGATCCGATCGGCGTCGATGCCGAACTCGTCGGCGTTCGAGAGCATCCAGCGCAGGCCCGACATGCAGTCGTTCAGGCCGGCGGGAAACGGCTCGAGCTCGGGCGCCGATGAGGGAGTCACACAGTTACGGAAGTCGGCCATCACCACCGCGACGCCCTGATGCGCGATCATCCGTCCCCATGACTGGTACATGGCGTCGAAGCACGACAGCAGGGCCATGCCGCCGCCGTGGATGTAATACACGCAGGCGAGCGGTTCGTCCGCCTCCGGTCGGATGACCAGCGCCTTGATCGTGTTGCCATCGGGCTCCGAGCCGAACGTCTCCGTCGTAATCGTCAAGCCTTCAGTCGGCGCGACGGCCTCCATGTCTGCTTCGCTAAACATGCCGAGCGCCGCTTCCAGCCCCGCGAGCGCCTCGGGTGTGTTCATCGCCGCGACCAGCTCCTCACGGCTCGAGAAGCTTGGCAGCGGCACTGGCGGCATCTGGCCGAAGGCCTCCTTGATGCGCGGGTCGATACGAGGGTCGTCGTTGACGTTGGGCATGTATGGATTCCCCGGCTAGTTGCCGCTGGCGAAGGCGGCGAGATCGCGGGCGGTGGACTGGGAGATATCGAGGCAGGCCATGGGGAAGATCTCGGTCGCGTGGATCGTGCCCATGACCTGTCGGCAGCGGGCAGACTGCCCGGCGCGGAGGAGCAGACGATAGAACGCGATGCCTTCGTCGCGCAGGGGGTCGCACTCGTTGACTGAGATGACGGTGTCGGGGAAGCCGGTGACGTCCTCTTCGCCGGCGAAGAGCGGCCAGGCGAGCGGGTCTTCGGCCTCGAAGGCATCGATTCCATAGCCGAGGGCGCCGTTGTTGTTGTGCAGGTTGAGCAGGATTCCGTTGTTCTCGGTCGAGGAGGGCAGATCGTCGCGCGGCCAGCTGCCGGCGATGTAGGGGCAGAGCGCGTAGAGGCCCCTGACCAGGCCGGCGTCGCCGGAGCGGGTGATGCTGAGGCCGACGGCGAGGGTGAGGTTGCCGCCGCCGCTCTCGCCGGCGACGACGATGCGGCTGGCGTCGAGGCCGAGTTCGTCGGCATTCGCGGAGATCCAGCGCAGGCCGGAGACGCAGTCGTTGAGGCCCGCGGGGTAGGGCTCGACCTGGGGCGCGGAGGATGCCGTGACGCAGTTGCGGAAGTCAACCATGGCAATGGCGACGCCACTCTGGGCGATGATGCGGCCCCAGGCCTTGTAGTTGTGGTCGTAGCAGGAGCTGGAAGCCATGCCGCCGCCGTGGATGTAGTAGACGCAGGGCAGTGGTTCGTCCGACTGGGGGCGGATCAGCTGGATGTTGATCGTGTTGGCGTCGGGCTGCGACTCGAACGTGACGGTGCTGATTTTGAGTCCGGCGGAGGGCGCGATCTCTTCGGTGTCGGAGGGGGCGAAGAACGTCTGCATGCCTTCGCGCATGGCGAGGGCTTCGGGGGCGTTGGCGCGGGCGAGCACTTCCTCGCGATTTGCCGCAGAGGGTTGCGTCAACTCGGGGAATTCGCCGAATAGAGCTTTGAGTCGGGGGTCGATGCGGGGGTCTTCGCTGATCTTGCTCATGGGGAACTCCTGATTTCACTCTCCGCGGCAGAACGCGGCGAGATCGCGCGCGGTGTCCCGCGAGATCTCGGGGCAGGCCATCGGGAAGACCTCCGTGCCGTGGATGGTGCCCATCACCTGGCGGCAGCGGGCGGTCTGGCCGGCGCTCAGGAGCAGCCGGTAGAACCCGATCCCTTCGTCGCGCAGCGGGTCGCACTCGTTGACGGAGATCACGGTGGAGGGGAATCCGCGCACGTCTTCCTCGTTGGCGAAGCCGGGCCAGGCGAGCGGGTTCTGGTTGTTGAACTCGTCAATGCCGTAGGCCAACGCGCCGGCGTTGCTCCAGAGGTTGAGCAGGATGCCGTTGTTCTCGGTCGAGGACGGGTACTCGTCGCGCGGCCAGCTGCCGGCGATGTAGGGGCAGAGTGCGTAGAGGCCCTGGATCAGATCCGTATCGCCGTCGCGGGTCAGCTGCAGTCCGACGGCGAGGGTCAGGTTGCCGCCGCCGCTCTCTCCGGCGACGATGATGCGGCTGGCGTCGATCCCGAGCGCTGCGGCGTGTTCGGAGACCCAGCGGAGGCCGGAGACGCAGTCGTTGAGACCGGCGGGGTAGGGCTCGACCTCGGGCGCCGAGGACGGAGTGACGCAGTTGCGGAAGTCGACCATGGCGACGGCGACGCCGTTCTGAGCGATGATCTTGCCCCAGGCGCGGTAGTTGCCGTCGTAGGCGGACATGATCATCATGCCGCCGCCGTGGATGTAGTAGACGCAGGGGACGGGCTCGTCGCCCTCAGGGCGAATCAGCTGGATGTTTACGGTGTTGCCGTCGGGCTGGGACTCGAACGTGACCGTGCTGATCTCCAGACCGCCGGAGGGCGCGATCTCCTCGGTGTCGGCGGTGGCGAGGAAGGCCAGGAGGCCCTCGGCCGCCGCGGACTGCGCGGGGTCGTTCATGATTGCGAGCAGTTCGTCGCGGTTGGCGGCGCTGGGCTGAGCCGGCGTGTCCATGCCGCCGAAGATCGCTTTGATCCTGGGGTCGATTCGGCGGTCTTCGCTGAGCTTGCTCATTGGTGCGCCTCTCTCACTGATCGCTGATTGTGCTGTTAGACCTGCATGGCGGATGCGCCGGTGATGCCCCACTTGCCCTCGCGCTGGGTGATGAGCACCAGTTCGCGGGTCGTGCTGTCGCCGCGCTTCAGCTCGATCGCGATATTGACAGCGGTGCGGCCGGATTGCACGACGCGCAGGCTGGATTCGACCTCGGCCACCTCGCGGTCTCGGGATGTCTCGAACTGAATCAGCTCTTCGGCCGACGGGATCTGCGTGACCCTGCCGGGGCCGACGATGATCAGCGGGAAGTGACAGTTCTGGGAGTGCGACACGAAGTCGCCGGCGCTGCCGTGGTTGATCGCTGACTGCACGACGCCCAGCGCCGCCTGCTCGGCCGCGCTCGTGTCGCCGTCTTCGAGCCAGGTGTCGATCCCGAAGCGGGCCTGGATGCCCCAGCCGCTGTCGAGGCGGGTGAGCAGGTAGGTGACGCGATTGGAGACGATCGGCTCGTCGTCCTTGTTGTAGCGGGTCCAGCCGCCCAGCAGGTGGACCATGTCGTCGGATTCGTGCAGGCGGACGGGCTCGACGCCCTGCGTGCGGACCCAGCCGGCGGCCTTGAAGGGCGCCCAGTCGGCGGCGGCGGCGTAGTCCTCGGGGGTGGGGTAGTAGCGCGCGGTGGTGCGGGGGTCGACGCCCTCGCGGGGCGGAGCGACGCGCACGTGCGGATAGCTCATGCACGCGGCCCAGCCAGCGGCGTCTTCGGCGGTGAATCGTTCGAAGAAGGCGAAGTAGGCGTCTTCGGGGGAATCGTAGTGACCCATGCGCGGCCTCAGTTCCATTCGTGGTCGTCGGCGGGGCATACGATAGCCGCCGCGCCGTCGAGCGTGATCGCGGAGAGGGCGCTGATCGATCGCTGGTGGATCGAGGCGTCGCGGGAGGGCGCCTTCCCGATGGACGACCGGATGGCCTACCACGGAGCGGGGCCGAGCTGCCGGCCGGGCGGCGTGCACGAGGGCTCGCCGGGACGTCGGGCCGGGGAGACGCAGACGTGGGTTTGGACCGGCTGTCGCCGGAGGAGGCCAGCGAGCGGAGCTGAGCCCACGGCGGTAGGTTGAGCGAGCGCGAGACGAATGAGGGATGGCATTGACGAACGACGATTTGGCCTTCGCGACGATCGAGGAGCTGGCGCCGCGGATCGCGGCTGGCGATGTGTCGCCCGTCGAGCTGACCGAGGCGCAGCTGGCGCGGATCGAGGCGGCTGACGGGCGGCTGAAGAGTTACGCCACGGTGATGGCGGACTCGGCGCTGGCCGATGCGCGCCAGGCGGAGGCTGAGATTGCCGCGGGCGAGTACCGCGGACCGCTGCACGGCGTGCCGATCGCGGTCAAGGACCTCTGCTACACCGACGGCGTGCGCACGATGGGCGGGACGAAGGTGCTGGAAGACTTCGTGCCCGACTTTGATTCGACGGTCGTGGCGCGGTTCCGCGCCGCGGGCGCGGTGCTGCTGGGCAAGTTGAATCTGACCGAGGGCGCGATGGCGGGCTACAACCGCGCGCGCCAGGTGCCGGTCAACCCGTGGGCGGCCGACCGCTGGACCGGCACCTCCTCCAGCGGCTCCGGCGTCGCCACCGCCGCAGGGCTCTGCTACGCCTCGCTCGGCAGCGACACCGGCGGCTCGATCCGCTCGCCCTCCGCCTCCTGCGCGATCGTCGGCCTCAAGCCGACCTGGGGGCGCGTCAGCCGCTACGGCGTGCTGGCCCTCGCCGAGTCGCTCGACCACGTCGGACCGATCTGCCGCTCGACCTGGGACTGCGCCGCGGTGCTCGAGGTGATCGCCGGCGACGACCCCCACGACCCCACCACGCTGCCCGAGCCGGCCCCCGCGATCCTCGACGAGATCGGCGCCGGCGTCGCCGGCATGCGCATCGGCTACGACCGCCGCTACGCCTCCGAAAACGTGATCCCGCCGATCGCCGAGGCCGTCGCCGCCTCGGTCCAGACGCTCGCCTCGCTCGGCGCCCAGATCGTCGACATCGAGCTGCCCGATCTGCGCCCCTCGATCACCCACTATCTGACGCTCTGCGTCGTCGAAGCGCTCGCCGCCCACGCCGACCACTACCCCAGCCGCGCCGACGACTACGGCGCCTTCTTCGGCGCCTGGCTCGCGGGCGGCGCCGCCGTCAGCGCCGTCGACTACGCCGAGGCCTGCCACGCCCGCGACGAGCTGCGCGGCCGCCTGGCACGCGCCTTCGAACAGATCGACATGCTGGCCTGCCCGGCCCAGCGCGCGCTGTCCTTCCGTGTGACCGAAGAGCTGATGTACGGCGACACGCCGGTCGAGTTCGACCCGCTGCGCATGCAGTTCACCGCCCCCTGGGACATGAACCGCGCGCCCACGCTGACGCTGCCCAACGGCTGGAGCGACGAGGGTCTGCCGATGGCGCTACAGCTGGTCGGCCGGCTGGGCAGCGAGGCGGCGCTCTGCCGCGCCGGCTACGCCTACGAGCAGGCGACCGACTTCATGCGCCACCCGGAGGTGTGAGCTTCCGCCCGGCTGAGTCAAACGACCGCGGGATAGACGTCCTCAGACATGACGATCTCCGCAATTGCCTGCGCAACCGCGGTGTCCTCCGCCGAGTAGCCGACGATGCCGGAGTGGAACGGATTCTGCTCGGTCGGACGGTGCTCTGCGTGAACGGATCGGCCCGTCGCATCTCGGGCCGCCGCCCCAACATCACCGACGTTCAACACGACGAACCGCCCACTCGTCCTCAGCTGAAATGTGCCGCCAAAGAAGACGCGCATCTCGACGACCGCCGCCGACAGGTCGCCCGCCGCGAAGAACTCCAACCAATTGACGGACAGATACTCGCCGCCCGGCCGAGGCCTGAACGCAAGCCACCGCGGCACGCCGTTCTCCAGTTGCCGAGGGCTGCAATACCGCGCGACGTGGTCAGCGTCCGGCAGCCGGTCACCTGTCATCGCGTTCGCAGGTGCCCCGTGAACGACGCGAGCGCAGCGACCGCGTCGTCAGCAGCGCCGGCACCGCTGACGCTCGGACGATCAGGTCCCAATGCTCGTGGCCCCGATGTTGCCGCGAACGAAATCAGCCCCGATGGCTTGAACAGCATCGCAAGAAGACCAGTCGGGGCAATATCCCACTCAATCCCCACCAGTCCATCCAGACCCAGGCCAATCCCCGGCTTGGGCCATTCAGGGTGCTCAACCAGCAACGACGCCGCCCCACGCAGCGATTCCAGATCCATCGGTTGCTCTTCCGGGTCGTCGTAGTCCAGACTCTTCAGATACGCCAACCGCACCGCTATCGCAGTCAGGCCAGACTCGCGCAGCGCCTCGATGATCTGCTCGTGGGTGTCTGCGGCCTCGATTCGGGCCTGGCTGCTCGTGGCGTTGATGACCATGAATCAAGCACGCTTTCGCGTTCGCACCTGGACTTCAGGTCCTGATCATAGCGCAGCCGCGTCGTCGCGTCTCGGCTTCGTCGGCTAGTAGTCGGTGGCCTCCCCGCGCGCGATCCGCGCTTTGCGCTCGTCCATGAAGTCGCGCCTGCCGCCCTGGCTGTCGGCTGGCGGCGGGGCCATGCGCAGCCACGAGTTGAGGCTCGTGGTGTAGCGGAACTGCGCTCCTCAACCGAGCATGTCAGCCTGGGTGTGCCACATCCCCTTCTTGGTCAGCAGGCTGGCGAGCGGGTGCCTCGCTGGTCTTGGGATGGCGCAGGTTCTCTAGACTCCGATTGGCCAAGCCGGCTGCGCGGACGCTACTGCGCCGGAAGGGCTGCGTGGCGTGAAACAGGGGCTGCGCGGAACGAAGCTGAGCCCATGGCGGTAGGTTGAGCGAGCGTGAGACGAATGAGGGATTGCAATGACGAACGACGATTTGGCCTTCGCGACGATCGAGGAGCTGGCGCCGCGGATCGCGGCTGGCGATGTGTCGCCCGTGGAGCTGACGGAGGCGCAATTGGCCCGTATCGAGGCCGCTGACGGGCGGTTGAAGAGCTACGCGACGGTGATGGCCGAGTCGGCGCTGGCCGAGGCGCGACAGGCGGAGGCTGAGATCGCCGCGGGCGAGTACCGCAGTCCGCTCCACGGCGTGCCGATCGCGGTCAAGGACCTCTGCTACACCGACGGCACGCGGACGATGGGCGGGACGAGGGTGCTGGAGGACTTCGTGCCCGACTTTGATTCGACGGTGGTGGCGCGGTTCCGCGCCGCGGGCGCGGTGCTGCTGGGCAAGCTGAACCTCACCGAGGGCGCGATGGCGGGATATAACCGCGCGCGCCAGGTGCCGGTCAACCCGTGGGCTGCCGACCGTTGGACGGGTGTGTCGTCGAGCGGCTCGGGCGTGGCGACGGCGGCGGGGCTCTGCTACGCGTCGCTGGGCAGCGATACGGGCGGGTCGATCCGCTCGCCGTCGGCGTCGTGCGGAATCGTCGGGCTGAAGCCGACCTGGGGGCGGGTCAGTCGCTACGGCGTGCTGGCTTTGGCCGAGTCGCTGGACCACGTTGGCCCGATGACGCGCTCGACGTGGGATTGCGCGGCGGTGCTGGAGGTGATCGCGGGGAACGACCCGAACGACGGGACGACGCTGCCGGAGGCGGCGCCGGCGATGCTCGAGGGCATCGCGGGCGGCGTGGCGGGGATGCGAATCGGCTACGACCGGGCGTATTCGGGCGTGGATGTGATCCCGCCGATCGCGGAGGCGGTCGCTGCGTCGGTCGAAGTGCTGACGTCGCTGGGCGCGGAGATCGTCGAAATAGAGCTGCCGGACATGCGGCCCTACATGGCGGCGTGGCCAACGCTCTGCTCGGTCGAGGCGCTGGCGGCGCACGCGGAGCACTACCCAAGCCGCGCGGACGACTACGGGGCGTGGTTCGGCGCATGGCTGGCGCGGGGCGCGTCGGTCACGGCGGTCGAATACGCCGAGGCGTGCAACGAGCGGGCCGATCTGGCCGGCCGGCTGGCGGGGGCGTTTGCGGGCATCGACATGTTGGCCTGCTCGGCGCAAGGCACCCTGCCGCATCGGATCACAGAAGACATGATGTACGACGACGGTCCCGGCGACTTCGATTCGTGGCGGATGCAGTTCACCGCGCCGTGGGATATGAACCGCGCGCCCACGCTGACACTGCCCAACGGCTGGAGCGACGAGGGTCTGCCGATGGCGCTACAGCTGGTCGGCCCGCTGGGCAGCGAGGCGGCGCTCTGCAGGGCCGGCTACGCCTACGAGCAGGCGACGGACTTCATGCGTCACCCGGAGGTCTGAGCTTTGAGCAAGTCAACTTGCTAGCGCGAGTTTGGTTCATGTCACAACCGCCGGGTAGACATTCTGCGCGGTCGCGAGTTCCCGCAGTTCGAGCGCAGCAGCTCTCAAGTCCGTGGGATAGTCGTAGATGCCGGCATGCGAAAGATTGCCACCCAGAGGTGCGTGTTCGATCCGGATCAGGTGGCCGGTCGCCGTGAGCACACCTGACTTTGCAGCGCCGACATTCAGTACGGCGAATCGCCCGCCCACACCCAAGCTGAGGATCGCTCCGAGATCCTCGCGCACGCGAGCCACGGCGACACCGAGCGGGTCAGCATCGAAGAACTCGAGCCAGTTCACCGACAGGTGGTCTTCATTCGTTCTCGGCACGAACGCACTGACCGCAGGCCGCCCCTTTCGGATCTGTTGTGGGCGGCAGTAGCGAGCGAAATGATCGTTGTCCGGTAGCTGGTCCCCGGTCATTCGCCGCAGAGTCGGGGCACGAATGGTTCAATAGCGGCAACAGTGTCGCGATGGCTGAGCGTTCCGCTCACTCGAACCCGCCTCTCACCAAGTGCGCGCGGCCCACAAACTCCCGCGAATCCGATCATGCCCGATGGCTGAAACTCCATGGCCAGAGTTCCCTCCGGACGCACATCCCACTCCACTTGAAGTAAGCCGTCGGCATTCACACCAATCCACGGTCGGGGCAACTGATCCTCACTGACCAGAAAGTGCGCGAGCCGACGCAGAGACTCCAGACCCATCGGCAGCTCGTCGGGCGGATTCTGCTCATCAAGGACACGGAGCTCACGGAGGCGCTGGGCGATTTCGGGGCAGCCCCCTGCATGTAGAGCGCTGATGATCTCACCGTGTGTTCCTGCAGCGGCGATGACTGTGACCGGGTCCTGGGGATGGATGGCGGCGTCAGGCATCGTGGGCTCTCCGGTTCAGGTGAATTGTAGAGCGACGCAGCATCGCGCGGTGGGCTAGTAGTCGGTTGCCTCGCCGCGGGCGATCCGCTCTTTGCGGGCGTTCATGAAGTCACGCATCGTGCCGCGGCTGTCGGCTGGGGGCGGGGCCATGCGCAGCCAGGAGTTGAGGCTCGTGGTGTAGCGGAACTGCGCGCCCCAGCCGAGCATGTCGGCCTGGGTGTGCCACACCTCCTTCTTGGTCAGCAGGCTGGCGAGCAGGGCGTGATTGAGCGCGATGCGCTTCTCCGGCCGGTCCATCGTGATGGTTGCGACAGGCCCATCGGTCTCGAACTGGATCGCGGTGTAGGACATCGTGCGCTCCTTCGGCGTTGCGTCGTGGCCGAGCGTAGCAAGATGCCCTGACGTGCCCACCGTGCCCAACCTGCCTTGGCGCAGCGCGTCGTGAGGGGTCCCGAATCGCCACAGGATGGGCGAGCTGGAAGCTGGTTGGTCGCTGGATGGCGCGGGTTCTCTAGACTCCGATTGGCCGAGCCGCCTGCGCGGAAACTGCTGCGTGCCGTGAAACAGGGGTGGCGCCGAACGAGGCTGAGGAAACATGCCGACAATCACCCCCACCATCGACTGCCAGGTTCACGCGTACGAGCGCAACACGCCGGAGAAACCCTGGCGGTCCTTCCTGACCGGGCCTGACGAGGTCACGGGCGACGACATGGTGGAGGCGATGGACGCGGTGGGCGTCGACGGGGCGCTGCTGATCTCACCATTCACGATCTACGGCTACGACCCCAGCTATGTGCTGTCGGTGCACGCGAAGCACCCGGACCGCTTCGGTTTGATCAAGCCGTTCGACCCGCGTTCGGATACGATCGCGGACGAGGTTGAGGAGTGGACCGCGCGTGCCGGCGTGGTCGGGGCCCGGGTGATGCTCGGCTTCGAGGATGTCGATGCCGATGAGCCAGGCCTCGACCGGATCCTCGAAGCAGGCGCGCGGGCCGGCGTGCCGATCAACCTGCTGTGTTCCGGCAAGACGGCGCTCATGCGCGAACTCGCAGGCCGGCATCCGAACACGCAGCTGGTCATCGATCACGTCGGCCTGGCCCAGCCGTTCGCGCCACCGGCGCCGCCGGAGCCGTGGGCGGACCTCGAAGATGTGGCGTCGTTGGCCCAGTTCGACAACGTGGCGATCAAGATCTCGGGGGCCTGCACGCTGGCGCACGAGCCGTTCCCCTACCCGGACATCTGGGCGCCGCTGGGCAGGCTGTTCGAGGCGTTCGGATTCGACCGCTGCATGTGGGGCACCGACTGGACCCGGGCGGTGAACCTGCTGAACTACGAGCAGGGCGTCGAGGCGTTCCGGGTGACCGACCGACTCTCCGATCCGGAGCGCGCGGCGCTGATGGGCGGCACGCTGCAGCAGATCTACCACTGGTCGCCAGGGTTGTAGGCGGCGCCATCCCCGTTGTGGGCCGACACGCCGCGTCCCGCACCGGGGCGAAGACGGGGTCAACCGACTCAGTCTTCAACGCGGTGCGCGCGCGCGTCTGTCTGTCGGGACCGGGGGTGCGGCCAGCCTCAGTGAAGCGGCGAAATCAACCGGACAGGACGAATGGCCACCGCTGCCGTATTACGACGAAGGGGCAACCCGAACCGTGATGATATCTATATCGTGGTACTTATTGTGCTGCACTGAAGATGCGTAATGGCGCAAGAGGCGGAAGGATATTTCGCGCTCGTCCTGGAGCTCAGGCTGATCGCTCAAATAGGCCAGCTTGTCCTCCAGATTCTCGCCCTCGGTGGTCACCACGAATTCCATCTCAATGGCGGCGTCTGCACGACCGACAGCGACGATGAGCCGCTTCCCGGCGTTTTCTTCCGGCTGCTCATCCTGCGAAAGCAGGCTCAACAGAGTTTCCTCCCCGGCTGACCTCAGCCGGTCGGTTGATGCCTCATTCCAGCCCGCGCTTGTAGCGAATCCCTGGAGGAAGGAGTCAATTGTGGGTAGGGATGAAAGGTCCATCGCGACGTGCAAGCGCCTCCGGCGCCTGGCGGTGTACTCCATCAACAGCGTGAGCAACATCACGCAGACTGCGCCGGTTGTCATGCCGCTGCTGAGCAGACTCCCCAATGTCCCAGTCAACAGGTCGGGCAAGATCGCCTGGTTTTGAAATCCGATGCCGATCCAGAGGGACACTCCGACGACCGCGGCCTTTCGAGCATCTATGCCATCCCGGGAGACGGTCCGCATACCCTGCACAAACAGGAGCGCCAGCATAAAGAAGATGTAGGCCACCAACACCGGGCGTGGAATGGCGACGACCACCGCGATCAGCTTTGGAGAGAACGCTACCGTGATCAGAATCAGGCCTGCATACACCCCGACTCGACGCGCCGCGACACCGGTGAGCAACACCCGCGCGGAGCTGGACGCACCGATCCTATTCGGAAGCGTGCCCAGCCCCGCCGCCAGAAGATTGGTCAACACCGCCAGGTTGTGCGCCCCTTGAACCACGCGGAAGTCGGTGGCGCGGGGGCGGCGCCAGGCCACTTGCTGGATTGATACGGTGTCGCTGATCGAGTTGATCATGATCGCCATGTTCACGATCACGAAGCCCGGCAAGAGTCCCCAGAAGGTGGCGTCAAAGGTCAGGTCGAACCCCGACCAGGAGAAACTGGGCAATCCGACCCAACGGGCCTCCACCACGCCCTGCCAGTCGTAGGCGCCGAACGGGGCCGCGATTGCGCAACCGACCACGATCGCGACGATCGGCGCCCATTGCTGCAACTTGGGAGCTGCGAACATCCTCAGTACGATCAGGATCGTCAGGGTCGTTCCTGCCAGGATTGGCGACGCCACCGAAGGCACACCGTCCGGCAAGTCAGAAAGTCTGCTGAGTACGACGGTCATGATCGTTGCGGCCAGCAACATCAGGACCGTTCCGGCAACCAACGGGGTGATGACCCGGCGCAGCCACGAGAGCCGGGCGATGAACACAAACTGGATCAATGCTGACGCGACGATCAGGCTCGATAGCAACGCCGGGCCGCCCGCCACCAGCGCTGAAATACAGATGGCGATGAAGGCGGATCCAGAACTGACGTTAAGGGAGTATCCCGAACCGAATCTCCAGAATCGAACGGTTTGCAGCACCGAACCGATTCCGCAAACCACGAGGGCCGAAAAGAATATCCAGGACAGATAGCCCTGCGATTGTCCGCCCGCAACAGCGATGATCGACGCCGCGGCGGCCATTGCCGCCGTGCGGGTCATGACATTCTGGACTCCGAGAGCCAGAGACGCCGGATGGCTTGGCCGCTCATCCGGTTGATAGAGGAGATGCTCGTTTACCTGCGCCACATGTACCCACATCATTCGGAATACTGGCTTGCGGAAGGCTAGCACAACCAGACCAGGGCGTGCTAGCGACTACGACCCGAGCCGAATCGATCCGATCTGCGGCACCGCCACGCAGTTCCCGGCCTTCTTCTCGCAGCGGGTGGCATTTCGTGGGAATTGTTCGAGACGGTCGACGGTTCGTGCCATCAGGTTGGGCGGTCGTGAGACGCGGCGCTAAGCCCCCGCCCTGGATGGTCCGGCTCCAAGCGAGCGATTGATCGAGCACGTGCGCGACGTTCGCCGCACTCATGTCGGAGGACAGTCCCCGAAGGAGCAGGGCGACGCAGGGCCAGGTGGGCGGGTTTGGAGTGCGGGGGATGATGGTGGGCCATCCTGGACTCGAACCAGGGACCTCAGTCTTATCAGGACTGCGCTCTAACCTGCTGAGCTAATGGCCCGAGGAGGGTGGCTGCCGAGGCGGGCCGGCGCGCATGCCGCGCGGCGGACCGGCCTTAGCACCTGGAGAGCGGAAGTCAGCGCCTTGAGTTGGCCGTCATCCAGCTGCCGAAGCAGATGGAGATCGACCTGGGATTCCCGGCTGGTCCGCGCCGTAGCGCCGGCCGGCCGATGGAAACTCCCTAGAAAGGAGGTGATCCAGCCGCAGCTTCCGCTACGGCCACCTTGGTACGACTTCGTCCCAGTCGCGAGGTGCGTCGCCGCCGACTGCTGTCTCGGGGGCACTTCACCGTCGACGGGACGATGCTTCAGGCCTGGGCCTCGCACACGAGCTACCGACCGCGTGACGAGCGGCCCCTCGCGAGGGTGAGCGCAACGGTGATGCGGAGTCTGGAGGCGAGCGCCGCAGTCGCGAGACGCACGTCTCGACGAACGATCCCGAGGCGCGTCTCTAGGTCAAAAGCGAACCGCAGGGCGCGCAGCCCTGCTATCGCGGCCAAGCACGCAACCAGCTCTGATTCGAGCTGAGGCGGCGCTCGACTGCGAGTCCGCGCGTGGGATCGAGGCACAGCTCTCGGTCTGGGACTCGACGACCGGCCCGGCCAGCACCGTTGAGATCATTGCCGAGTTCGAAGACCTGACGGAACTGGAGCAGGTCGATGAGCTTGCGGCGCAAGACTGGCGCTTCGCGGAGGGGGGGAGTGTGAGCTGCGACGGTGTTCGAGTCGGCGCAGATGCATCTCTGCCGCAAGCTGGTTCGCACGCTCCTACGGCTGATCCTCAAGCTGGGTCCGTGCCCGCTCGACTGCGTGGCGCAGACGTAGGTTCTGGTACGCGGCCCAGACGATCATCGCCGGCGGTACCACGAGCACCGCGGCGATGAGCGCGTAGGCGATCGTGATCGCCGTCAACATCCCGAACTGCTGGAACGCCGTGAGCGGGGAGAGTGCCAGCATCCCGAAGCCGAGCGCGGTGGTCAGCGCCGACCCGATCAGCGCGGAGCCGGTCGTGGCGAGGGTGCGGCTGGCTGCCGCTTCGGGGTCGCGTAGTTCGGCGTACTCTTCTTTGTAGCGGTGGATCACGTGGATGGTGTAGTCGACGCCGATCCCGATCGAGAGCGCCGTGATCAGGGCCGTCACGAGGTTGTACGGGATGTTTAGCAGCGACATGGTACCGAGCACCCAGACCAGCACGAGCGCAATCGGGAAGACCGCGATGAAGCCGAGCGCCGGCTGCCCCTGGGTGATCCAGAAGAAGACGACCAGGATGACCAGCGCGACCGCGAGGGTAATGACGATCGACTGAGTCTGACTCTCGGTGATGCTGTTGGTGATCTCCAAGCCAACAATGTCGATCGATGTCGCCGTGAATTCACTCTCCTTGCCGAACCACAGCGCGTTGATGTCGTCGCGCATTGCGGCTGTCCGGTCCTGGTCGCCCTTGAGCGCGCGGAACCGGATCAGCAGCGTGTCGACACCCTCCGGATCGTTGCTGAGGACACGACCAACTGCTTCCGGATCGTTGGCTGTCAGGCGGTCGAGAAACGCCTGCGCCCGCACCGGGTCGACCCGGAGGCCGGAGGATGCTGTCTCGAACAGCGTCAGCAATTCGGGGTCGAACTTGTCGCCCGGGGTCCCGTTCTGTGTGACCCAGTCGAGCACGACCAACCCAAGTGAGGCCTCGATGCCGCCCTCCACACCGGTCGGACGCCGCAGGTCGTCCTGGAAGGCTTCAGTGAAGTCGAGCAGGTTGAGGATCGTGCGGGACTGCGTGACTTCCGCCTCAATCACGACGTTGACATCCTCGCTCGAGCCGCCAAAGGCCGCATCGAGCGTGTCAAGGATGCGCTGGGTATCACCGCCAGACGGGCGTAGATCTCGTGCGTCGAATGACGATTCGAGCTGTGTGGCCGCAACGCCCAACAGCACAGTGACGATGCCCACGAGGCCCAGGTAAGGCGCGGGTCTGCGCGCCAACTCACGCCCCAGCGCGGCAGCGGCCCCGGCGACGCCCGGCAGCGCGTTCGCGATCGGACGCGCCGCTGGAAGCGCGCCGCGCGACTCCTGACGGCGGTCGATCAGCGTACGTGCGGACGGGATCAGCGTCAGCATCACCATCAAGCCAAAGCCGACCCCGAGCCCCGCCGTAACACCGAAGTCGCTGTTGGCCGGAATCGGCGAGACCAGGTTCGTGAAGAAACCAGCCATCGTCGTCACAGCCGCGAGCGCCAACGGGATGATCGCCCGTCGCAGTCCTGCTCGCACCGCGATAGCCACTGCCTGACCACTGTTGCGTTGCTCACGATAGAGCGCAACGGTCTGAATGGCGTAGTCCACGGCAAGGCCGATCAGCACGATCGGCACCATGCTGGTGAGGGTGTTCGGCGGACCAATCAGCCCCAGCGCGTTCGGACCCAGCCAGCCCTGCGCCCCCAGGATCCAGACGATCGTGATGATCAGGCTGACCACGGTCAGCAGGACATCGGAAACGGAGCGCGTGAAGAGGAAGGTCACCGCCGCGATCACGACCAGCGCGAGCCCCATCAGCAACGACATCGAGGCGCCGGTCGCCGCGGCGCTCTCCTGGTTGATGGTCGCGGGCGAGAGACTGCTACCGGCGAGTGGTCCTTCGGTCTCCTCCGCAATCTCCTGAATCGCCAGCTCAGCCTCGATCAGACGTTCCCAGTCGCCCGCGCCGCTCAGCCGGACCGTAGCGACGGCTACCGAGCTACCGTCCGCGTCGGTTCCGGTCAGCGCGTCGAGCGCGGCTCGTGCGCCTGAAAATTCGGGATCACTGCGTATCCGATCGAGCGCCTCGTCAATCGACCCCTGCGTAGTGTTAGCAAAGTCGTCTTGACCCAGTACGGCCGCAAGGATGTGCGTGGGCGCAACCACTACGTCGCCCGCGGCCAGTACATCTGCGACACGCGGATCCGATCGCACGCGCTCGATCACGCCGTCGATTTGCGCCAGCCCAGCCGGCGTGAGCACTTGCCCGCGGAACAGGAGCGTGACCGACACATCTTGCGCGGATTCCCCGAACAAGGTGTCGATCTTCGACAACGCGGCCGCCACCGCGCTGTCGTCGGCAAGAAATGACTGAGCGTCGGCCTGCGTCGCGCGCTGAGTCACGCCTGCCGCCAGCACGACCGTGATCACGGCGAGGATGACAAGTGTGACGCGAGGCCGGACCGTCACGAGCCAACTGAACGCGTCCAACACTCTGCCCATGGCAAGCAACCTCACCAACACGCATCGCGATTCGCAACACGGAGCCGCTAGGCTAGCAGGGTCCTGAACGAACGGCGCTGAAGGCAGACGGTTGAGCGACGAAGGTGGCGATCCGTGGTGAGACAGAACGACAAGCGATCGTGCGGAGCGCGTCGTCCAGGCGACTTGAGCCCGTTCACGCTCTTCGGAGTGCCTCGTAGATCAGGATGAGGTGGATGAAGCTGAGGAAGATGAGCTCGAGCTTGTCATAGCGAATGGCGACCCGACGGAAGCGACTGAGCCGGCAGCGGAAGCGTTCGATCCCGTTGCGGCGGCCGTAGAGGTCGCGGTCGTCCGCTCACGAATTGGCAGTGGAAGGAGTTCGATGCATGCTCCGCTAGCAGAGCTCAGCCCCGCCAACCAGCGCGGACAAGGCAATTGGGCCTCGGACCAGAAGCCTCACGCGGAGGGCGGCGGCGGCGAAGGCGCGGTATGAGGCGGAGAGCGACGTCGGACGGGTTGGTGGGCCATCCTGGACTCGAACCAGGGACCTCAGTCTTATCAGGACTGCGCTCTAACCTGCTGAGCTAATGGCCCGAGGAGGGTGGCTGCCGAGGCGGGCCGCTACGCGTGTTACGCGGCGGGCCGGCCTTAGCACCTGGAGAGCGGAAGTCAGCGCATTGAGTTGACCGTCATCCAGCTGCCGAAACAGATGGAGATCGACCTGGGATTCCCGGCTGGTCGGCGCCGAAGCGCCGGCCGGCCGATGGAAACTCCCTAGAAAGGAGGTGATCCAGCCGCAGCTTCCGCTACGGCTACCTTGTTACGACTTCGTCCCAGTCGCGAGTCCCACCTTCGGCGGCTGCCCCCTAAAGGTTGGCGCACCGACTTCAAGTGTTACTCACTCCCATGACGTGACGGGCGGTGTGTACAAGGCCCGAGAACGTATTCACCGCAGTATGGCTGACCTGCGGTTACTAGCAACTCCGGCTTCATGCAGGCGAGTTTCAGCCTGCAATCCGAACTAGGACCGGTTTTAAGGGATTCGCTCCAGCTCACGCTGTGGCTGCCCGTTGTACCGGCCATTGTAGCGTGTGTGTCGCCCTGGGCGTAAGGGCCACGCTGACTTGACATCGTCCCCACCTTCCTCTGCGTTGTACGCAGCGGTCTCGCTAGAAAAATATAACTAACGACGAGGGTTGCGCTCGTTGCGGGACTTAACCCAACACCTCACGGCACGAGCTGACGACAGCCGTGCAGCACCTGTGCACCGGCCCGAAGGCAACGACCTTTCGGCCGTCTTCCAGTGCATGTCAAGCCCAGGTAAGGTTCTTCGCGTTGCATCGAATTGAACCACACGCTCCGCTGCTTGTGCGGGCCCCCGTCAATTCCTTTGAGTTTTAGCCTTGCGGCCGTAGTCCCCAGGCGGCATGCTTATCGCGTTAGCTGCGACACGGAAAGGGTCGATACTCCCCACGTCTAGCATGCATCGTTTACAGCGTGGACTACCCGGGTATCTAATCCGGTTCGCTCCCCACGCTTTCGTACCTTAGCGTCAGGTAGCGCCTGGCAAGCCGCTTTCGCCACTGGTGTTCCTCCCGGTATCTACGCATTCCACCACTACACCGGGAATTCCACTTGCCTCGACGCACCTCAAGTGTCGCAGTTTCCACCGACCCCTCCCGGTTGAGCCGGGAGATTTCACAGCAGACTTACGGCACCGCCTACGTACCCTTTACGCCCAGTAAATCCGGATAACGCTCGCCACCTACGTCTTACCGCGGCTGCTGGCACGTAGTTAGCCGTGGCTTATTCGACGGGTACCGTCAGAGCTTCTTCCCCGTCAAAAGGATTTTACAACCCGAAGGCCTTCGTCACCCACGCGGCGTTGCTGCGTCAGGCTTTCGCCCATTGCGCAAGATTCCTCGCTGCTGCCTCCCGTAGGAGTCTGGGCCGTATCTCAGTCCCAGTCTGGCTGATCATCCTCTCAGACCAGCTACCGATCGTCGCCTTGGTGAGCCGTTACCTCACCAACCAGCTAATCGGACGCAGGCCCCTCCCAAGGCGCCGGAGCTTTCCCCACCGCTGAACGGTGGGCTCATGCGGTATTAGCTCGCCTTTCGACGGGTTGTTCCGCACCTCGGGACAGGTCACCTACGCGTTACTCAGCCGTTTGCCACTCAGTCTCCCACCGCGAACGGTGGGGCTTCGTTCGACTTGCATGCGTAAGGCACGCCGCCAGCGTTTATCCTGAGCCAGGATCAAACTCTCCATTGGATTCGACCGGTCAAGCCGGTCGACGTATTCGGAGATTCAACCGGACACCCACATCAGCGCTGCCCCTGAGGCGAGCCTCAGCGGCGAACCGATGCCGTGTCCGGACTTGGGGGCCAACCCAAGTCACTGGACTTCCGCTCTCCAGTTGTTAAGGACGGCTTGCCGTGGCGCTCACCCCGACCGTTGGCCGGGGCGGCGCTCGCGTCATGCGCAGAGGGGCATCATATGCACGCCCGCGCGCCGATGTCAACAGCCCCCAGCGTCGCCCTCGAGACAGACCCGCCCGCGGCCCACGCGCAGCCCCCAGCCCTCACCCAGCTCGACTCGCCCGTGGCCTCGCTCGATCACTTCCAGCGCGGCCTGCGTGCGCTCCGCCGTCAGCTGCAGGCCGTTGCGCGTGGCCAGCAAGCGGACCACGCGGGGCCTCAGCGGCGCCGCGATCTCCAGCAATTCATGCCGCGACCACGGTCCCGCTGCCGCCCCCAGGCGGTCCGCCGCCGTTGCCGCAAGCGTCTCCAGCAACGCACGCTCCGCCCCGGCCTGCTCGGCCAGACGCGCCAGCGCCGCGTCAACCTGCGGGTTCGCGCGTCGCAGCAATGGCAGTGTTTCCGCGCGAATTCGGTTGCGCGGCACCGCCAGGTCGGCGTTCGACGGATCCTCAACCGGTTCGAATCCCCAGGCGCGGCAGACCGCCTCCGTGTCGTCGCGAGTCAGCCCCAGCAGCGGCCGCACGACGCGAAGCCGCGGCGCGCCCGGCAACTGCCCCAGCGCGGGAATACCGGCCAGACCGTCAATCCCGGCGCCACGAATCAGCCGCGCCAGCACCGTCTCTGCCTGATCGTTGCGCGTGTGCGCGGTCGCCACGACGCTCGCGCCGAGCGCGTCCGCGCGCTCCGCCAGTGCCGCGTAGCGGACCCGCCGCGCCGCAGCCTCCGGGCCGCCGCCGGCCCGGCGCTCCGCGACGGCATCTCGCGACACAAGTTCGAGCGGCGTCTGCGCAAGCTCCGCCGCAGCCGCGGCCGTCGCGCGAAATCTCCTGCGCACGGCAGCCGATGCGATCCCGTGGTCGACATGCACCGCATGCGGCCGCCAGCCCGTGCGCTCGTGAAGGTCGGCCAGACAGAACAGCAGCGCCGAGGAGTCGCAGCCGCCCGACAGGGCGACGATCAACTGCCGTCCGCCGCCCTCGCCGATCAGGCCAACGAGCGCCGTCTCGACGTCGTGCAGGATTCGACGAATCGCGCGTCCCTCACGTGCTGGATGGCGTCCCGAGTGAAGTCCGGGCTGGCGATTGGGTGCGCCGCTCACGGTCGAGCCTGCGAACCGGGCTCAATCGACGGCGCTCTCCGGCAGCAGATTGGCCCACCAGGGCGAACGCGTGATCGCCAGGCCCTCGCGTCGCGGCGCGCGCACCGCGAACGCTTCCTCGCCCGGCCGCACGAGGCCGAGGTCCTCTCGCGCCGACCACTCGACATACGCATCCGATTCCAGCCAGGCAACCAGCGCCGCCAGCTTATCGGCGTCGCCCCGGAGATCGTCGATTTCGGCCTGCGTCTCGGCGATTCGCGCCTCGACCACATTCGAGCGCAGCATGCCGTTGATGGCTGAGAACGCGACCCAGCCGGCCAGCAGCAATGCGGCGACAAGGGCCGCCGCGCGAAACACGCGCCGCGCCACCGTCGCGCCCGAGACGCCCGCTGGAGCCGGCGCCGGCTTCGCGACGCCGGAGTCCTCGTCGACCCGCTCGCCCATACACGCAAACCACCCCAAGCCACACCCGCACTCTAGTCCGCCCACACCTCTGCTGCGCAAGCGGGTAGGCGGCGCCGACAGCCCTCGGTCCCGCCGACAATCCGTTCGAGCACGACGCGCTCGGCCGCAAGGAATCGATTGAGGCGCACGCAGCGGTCATCGCCAACACAAGCAGCTCCTGCGTGATGGCCGTCGACGCTGGGCGAAGAGCCCGCTCCGAGCGATCAGGAGACGAAGACCGCGCTCCGGGCCGGTCCGCGCTCAGCTCGGCCGAATCGCCGCAGCGATCACGCGGGCGAGCGATGCTTGCGCAGACCTCGCCGTGGGGCAGGCGAGAGAAGCGAGAGTCACTCCCCGGCGAGACACTGCAGGTGTGCGCGGTCGTTTAGGCGCTCTAGCACCGGGACCTCGCCGCCGGCGTTGATCACACAGATCGAGGCCAGGCCGACATCGATGCGGCGCCACTCGACGATCGGCATCGCCAACGCGCGCACTAGCAACATCTTCACCACGAAGTTGTGCGAGACGACCACCGTCGTCCCAGCGCCGCCGAACAGCGCCTCGAACATTGGCCAGGCGCGCGCCTGAACGTCCGCCAGCGACTCGCCGCCGGGCATCGGGACTGTGGCTGATTCGCTCGTGCGCCAGGCATCCAGGAATTTCCCGTAGCGCCGTCGCGCGACCGACCACTCCAGACCCTCCAGCTCGCCCACGTCCATCTCCAGCAGGTCGTCGACCCGCTCGGCCTCGACGCCGTGCGCCGCGGCGATGGCGTCGGCCAGACGACTCGCGCGCTGTAGCGGGCTGGTCAGCACCCGCGTGACCGATTCCCCAGCCAGCGCCTCGACGGTCAACTCGAGCTGACGCAGGCCAAGCTCAGTCGGCGGAGAGTTAGTGCGGCCCAGGCCGACGCCGGCGCGATTCGCCTCGGATTCCACGTGCCGCAACAACAGGATGCGCGCCGCCATCGGCTACGACGCTCCCGTCGCAGCCACACCCGCCGGCGCGGCTGCTTCGAGGAGCTCCAGCCGCACGCGATGCACGCGCGCCGGCGCTCGCTCGGCGCCCAGCGCGAGCGCGACCTGCTCCGGCCGCCCGGCCCCGCGCTCGTCGTGACGCAGGCGCATCCGCAGCGTCGCGTGCCCGTCGGCGCAGGCCGCGATGGCCAGATCGAGGATCAGCGGGCGCAGATCGTAGTGCTTCAGCTTGTCGCCGCGCAGTTGCTCGCGCGGCAGCGTCTCGGCGGCCAGCAGCTCCGTGATCGCCCGCTCCCATTCCTCGCGCGAGCGACGGTCCTCGACCTCGATCTCGTACTCCGCAGCGCGGACCTGCGACTGCAACGACGCCTGCTTCAGCCGCACCTCCGTCAGCTCGAGAATCCGCAGGCCGCTGGGCGCCTGCGCCTCGAGCGCCGCCCGCGCCTGCGCGGGCTCGACGTATCGCGCCAGCAGCAGATCGATCAGCTCCGCCTCCGAGGTCATCCCGACCGCGAGCGGCGCGGCCAGCGCGATCTTCGGTCGCGGGGAGAATCCCTGCGAGTGACTCAACGGCAGCCCGGCCCGCTTGCAAACGCGCTCCCAGACCCGCATCACGTCGAGGTGCGAGACATACCGGAGCGCGCCATGGGCCCCGAACCGCACCCGCAGCCGTTGCACCTGCGCCAGGGTGGGCTCATCCATGCAGCGAGCCTACCAGCGGCCCGACACTCCCCGACCAGCAGGGCGCCGAAACGAGAGGCGCCCGTGATCAGTCCTCGAGCGGCTCCTGCAAGCACGCCGGGATGTGCCGGGCCGTATGCAGGACCCTCCAGACATCGATGTCGGCCCCTCGCTCGACGCAAAAGACCAGATACGGAAACCCACTCACGACCCACGAGCGCAGGCCGGGGAGATCCAGTTCGCGCGCATAACGGGGCGAACCGCTTGCAGGGTGCTCGCCCATACGGTGCCAGGCCTCTTCCAGTGCGTCGATGAAGGCCAGCGCAACCGCCGCTCGCGCCTCGACCAGGTAGTGCTCGACAGCCGCGTGCGCCTCGGCCGGGTAGTGCTCAACGGCCTCGTCGACATCGCGCCGCGCGCTCCCGAAGGACGACGGGTTTCCCGGTCACTCCTAGCCCGCTTCGCGGACGCGGGCGCTGAAGAAGGCGGCGCGGGGGGACCGGCGCGGTGGTGAACCTGGTACCCTGTCCTTACATTGACTTGATTGTAAGGAGCGCGACGTGGAAGTATCCGCCCGCTTGAGCTCGAAGGGTCAGATCACGATTCCGCGCGCGGTGCGCGAAGCGCTTGCGATCGAGGCGGGCGACGAGATCCTGTTCAGGGTCGAAGGCGATCGTGCGATCATCGCGCGCACGCCCGATCTGTTGCAGCTCGCCGGCTCCGTCAGTGTTCCGGCGCCGAAGCGAGGCACCGCCTGGGACGAGGTGCTCCGGGAGACCAGGCGCACCCGAGCAGCCGCTGGGCGATGACGGCGTTAGTCGACACGAACATCCTGATTCGGCATCTCACAGGCGACCCTCCAGAGCAGGCGAGCCGGGCGAGCCGGTACCTCGAACAGGCCGAGCAGTTGTTGCTGCCGGATCTGATTCTGGCCGAGGTAGCATACGTGTTGGAGTCCTATTACGAGGTCGAGCGTTCGCAGGTGGCGGAGGCGCTGCGTTCGATTCTGGCGTTCCGCGCCATCCGCGTGGTTGACGCTGCACTCCTCTATCGCACTGTCGAGTTGTACGAGCTGGAGCGGCTAGATGTTGCCGACGCGTATCTGGTCGCTACGGCGGAGCGCACGGGTGTTGGGGTGGTGGCGTCGTTTGACCGCGGGCTTGATCGGGTCGGGACGATCAGGCGGGAGGAGCCTTCGTGAGCGGCGCGCGAGCTGGAGTCTCGGAGCAGCGGTGGTACGCGGATGTTTGGAACGCGCCGAAAGAGACTCCCCGTGACGCGGGGAGCTGGCGTGCGAGCGCGTGATGGGACGGACCGTCGCGAGGCGGAGGCGCCACCCCCCAGCCCCGCGCGCGACGGGGGGGGCTGGGAGTGGCTTCCTAAGTCGCGGGAGGCTGTCGCGCTGCGAGTGAGCGGAGCTGCTCCCGGTGTCGGAGGGACTAGGGCGCGTAGACGCCGGCGCCGGGGCCCTCGGCGGTCGCCCAGAACTTCTCGCTGATCTGGTCGATCAGGTCGATCAGTTCCTGGCCCTTGGCTGTGTCGTTGGTCTTCTTGGCTTCGCCGGCGACCTTGGTGGCGTTCCACATCAGCTCGTGGATTGACGCGTCCGCCTCAAGGTGATGCGGCTTGAAGAAGTCGGTCCACAGCACCCAGAGGTGATGCTTGACCTCTTCCGCTCGCTGCTCTTTGACCAGCAGGCAGCGGGCCTTGAAGTCGTGGTCGTCGGAGTCCACGTACTTCTCCATCGACTTGAGGACGGACATCGCCTCGATCTTGGCCTGCGCGGGGTCATAGACGCCACACGGCAGATCGCAATGCGCAGACACGGTCGTGGTCAGCAAGCTCATTCAGTTGCTCCTTGATGCTTCAGCGGCGTTCGCCGCCTTGGTTGCTGTGTTCGATCCTACTAGCAGCGCGCCGTGACGCAGCGGGGACGCCGGTGAGTCGGGACCGCGGCCCCCCTCTGCCCCCTGCCTGCGCAGGGGCAGGCTTCGGCATCTCCCCCCGCAAAGCGGTGGGAGAGTTATTCAGAGCTTTCTTCGGACAGGGGGCCAGCCAGCTCAGTTAACCCGAGCCGGCCCGGCTGCGCAACGCGAGGGCGGCGATGGTCAGCGTGAAGAGCCCGAATCCGATCAGCGAGACGAAGGCCCAGAGCATCCGCTCGGCGTCCCAGCCGTTGCCGAGCGCGGCCGCGATCGCTTGCTCGCTGCCGCCCGCAGCCTTGACCGCAGCCGCAGCCGCGTAATCGCCGAGCACGAGCTCGCGGATGCCTTCCATCATGTAGGTGACGGGATTGACGGTGGCGACCGCCTGCATCCAGGGGGCGAAGATCTCTTTGGGCGCGAACGCCGGGGCCATGAAGAGCAGCGGGAAGAAGAGCAGGAAACTGGCCTGTGCGGCCTGCGCGTTGGCCGTGCGCATCGCGACGAAGATGCCGATGCCGGAGTAGGCCGCGCCGAACACGGCTGCCATCAGCAGCACGACGAACACCCCGCCGATGCCGGCGTGCATGCCGGCGCCGAAGGCCAGCGCGGCGGCCAGCATGACCGCGCTGAAGAAGACGGCGCGGACCGCGTCGGCGCTGACGCGACCGATGATCAGCGACCAGCGCGAGGCCGGAGTGAGCAGCAGCTTGTCGAAATAGCCGCGCTCCATATCCGTCACGATCGCGATGCCCGACGCGCTCGATGAGCCGGCCACGGCCTGCAGCACGGCGACGGGCAGCTGGAAGCCGAGGTAGTTATCGACCCCGAAGGCCCGCCCCGCGACCTGACCGATCGCCGCCGTTGAGACCGCGAGGAAGAACAGCGGGATGAATATGTTGGTGACTTCGACGCCGGGCTGGCGCAGCGATTCGCGAATCGTCCGCGCCGCGAGGAAGCGCGCGTGGGTCATGACGTGGAACACGCCACTGTGTGCGACGCCGTGCGCCGTCGCCGTTGGGGTCGACGTGACCACTACGCGCCGCCCTCGCTCGCATCGGCCGCGCTGGGCGGCTTCATGCGGTGACCGGTGGCCTGGAAGAACACGTCATCGAGCGTGGCGTGCGCGAGTCTCAGGTTGTCGAAGGGGAGTCCCGCGTTGTCGAGCGCACGCACGACCGTCGGGAAGACCGCGGTGCCGCTCTTGGTATAGATCGACACGCCGATCAGCCCGTCGCCGCTGACGTTGTCGACCATCGGCAGGCCGGAGACGGCGCCGATCGCGCGTTCACGGCCGGCTCCGTCGCCGGTGATCTCGAACGAGATCACATCGTCGGAGACGGTGTCCTTCAGCGCTTTGGGCGAGCCCTGCGCGACGATCACGCCGGCATCGAGAATCGCGATGTCGTCGCAGAGCTGGTCGGCCTCTTCGAGGTATTGCGTGGTCAGGAAGAACGTGACGCCGTCTTCGCTGTTCAGCCGCACGATGTATTCCCACAGGTTCTGGCGGCTGACCGGGTCGAGCCCCGTGGTGGGCTCGTCGAGGAAGATGATCCCGGGGCTGTGCACCAGCGCTGCGGCGAGGTCGAGCCGCCGCTGCATGCCGCCCGAGTACTCGCCGACCCGACGGTCTGCGTCGGCGGCGAGGTCCACGACATCAAGCAAGTAGGAAATGCGCTGCTCGATATCGGCGCGGGGCACGTTGTAGAGCCGTGCCGAGAGACGCAAGAGTTCGCGCCCGGTCTGCATCAGGTCGAGCCCGGCGTCCTGTAGCGCGACGCCGATCGACTGCCGGACCTGTCGCGCCTCGCGACGCACATCGAGCCCGGCGACCTGCGCGTCACCAGCCGTCGGCTTGAGCAGCGTGGTCAGCATCCGCACGGTGGTCGACTTGCCCGACCCGTTTTGCCCGAGAAAGCCGAAGACCTGCCCGACGGGCACGCGCAGCGCGATCCCGTTGACGGCGTGGATCTCACCGAAGTGCTTGGTCAGGTTGTCAGCGCGGATCGCCAGGGCCGGCGGCGGACCGTGTTGACCGGCCGGCCGGACCAGCTCCGATCCAACAATTCCGGCTGATCCAAGAAGCGACGACATCGCCGCAATCCTATCCGCGCGGTCCAGTGGGGCGACGCCGAGCCTGTGTCCCACGTGACACTCGAAACGGGTACGAGCCGGCTGCGCGCCGCGCGGTCAGCGGGCGTTACGCGGGGGAGCCCCGTCTGCCCCCTGCCTGCGCAGGGGCAGGCTTCGGCCTCTCCCCCCGCGCGCTACGGGAGGAGAGTCGCATCTGGGTCCCATCTCCCCCCGCTCCGCGGGGGGAGACGCCGAAGGCAGAGGGGGGCTGCGGCGCCGACGCAAGGGCGTGGCGTATGTGGTCCGGCACGGCCGGCCCCCGCTCTGTCCCTACGGGACATCTCCCCCCGCAGAGCGGAGGGAGAGGAGATCCGGATTCCGCTGACCACTCAATGTGGTCAGCGGGGGGGGAGAGCGGATCCGGCTTGTTCAGAGCGTTCCTAGACCGGGCGGAAGACGGGGACCGGGTACGCGCCCTCAGCGTCCTGCGGCTCGAACTCGACCTGGACCCGCTGGCCGATCTGAATGTCGGTGGTGGGGTTGGCGACCCCGACGATCGTGCTGAGCATCCGGAAGCCCTCGTCGAGGTCGATGTAGGCCACTGCGTATGCGCCCAGCTCCTGGAAGCCGGGCATGCGGTTCTGGCGCACGACCGAGAAGGTGTAGACCGTGCCGAGCCCGGCGGAGACATTCCAGCTGAGCTCGCGGTCACCGCTGACCGGCGAGTGGGAGCGCGGGTAGAAGACGACATTGCCGTCGGCATCGGTCTGGTAGCGCAGCTCGCCCGCCTTGCAGCCGTCCCAGAAGTGCTGGGTGTCGGGCTCGGGGAAGCTGGGCTGTGGTCGGTTGGCCATGATGAGCGCCTCTCGGTCGGTTCGGGTTGGCTGGTCAGTTTGGTCAGGATTGTTCAGTCGGCGGCGAGGATCACGGTGCCGCCGGTGTGGGTGCCGCCGAGCAGTCCGCCGTTGCCGTGCGCGACGGCGAGCCTGGCGCCCTCGACCTGCGAGGTCGATTCGCCGCGCAGCTGGCGCACCGATTCGAGCAGCAGGAACAGTCCGCGCATCCCGGGGTGGTTCGAGGAGAGCCCGCCGCCGTCGGTGTTGAGTGTCAGCCCGGGCTGGTCGAACGCGAGGTGGCCGTCGTCGATCCACGAACCGATTTCGCCCTTGCCGCAGAACCCGAGGTCTTCGAGGCAGACCGCGACGGTGATGCTGAACGAGTCGTAGATCATCGCGATGTCGATCTCGTCCGGTGTGACGCCGGCCTGGGCGAACGCCGCGGGGGCGCTCTGCGCGCCCGCGCTCGTCGTGATGTCGCCACCGTTCTCGCGGTACTTGGTGGCCTCGCCGCTGCCGATGATCCAGACCGGCTTCTTTTTGATGTCGCGGGCGACATCGGCGGAGACGAAGACCGCCGCGCCGCCGCCGTCGGAGATCATGCAGCACTCGAGCAGGTGCAGTGGGTCGGCGACGATCCGCGACTCAAGCACGTCCTCAACGGTGATCTCGTCAACCTTGACGAACTGTAGGTCGGTCATCGCTTTGACCGCATCGGGGTTGCGCATCGCGTGCTTGCGCGTCGCGACGGAGATCTGCGCGAGCTGTTCGGTCGTCGTGCCGTACTCGTACATGTGCCGGTTGGCGACCATCGCGTAGTTGGCGATCAGGGTTGAGCCGTAGGGCGTTTCCATGTTCTGCTGCCACGACGCGCCGCCGCGGCCCATGCCCCCGGTACCGATCGGCACGCGCATCGACGCGGAGGTCGAGCCGTAGGTCGTGACGGCCACGTTGCAGCGCCCCGCTGCGATGTCACGCAACGCGTGCGCGGCGTGGAACTCATAGGACGAGCCGCCGACCTGGGTGGTGTCGATCATCCGCGGGTTGATGCCGAGGTACGCGGCGAGCCCCAGCCCGCCGCCACCATCGCCGTCGAGCGCGTCGTAGAGCCCGTCGACATCCCCCCAGCTGAGGCCCGCGTCATCAAGCGCATGCTTCATCGACTCGGCTTTGATCTGCATCGATGAGACGCCCGGCGCGACGCGCAGCGGGTACTCGTGAATTCCTGCGATCGCGGCGATGCGCTCCATCTTGATCCTCCGTGCCCATGGGGCTGTTGCAGTGGCTGTGGCTGCTGCGCTTGCAGCGGCTGTTGGCGCACAGGTTAGAGCGCCGCGGGCCTACAGCGCGTCACCGCGCGCGCCCTGCGCGAGTGCCTGATTGCCCGCCTCCACCGTCGCGCCTAGCCTGCGATCATGAAGATCGGTCTGATCTCCGACACCCACCTTCCCCAGCTGCTCTTCTCGCTCGACCAACTCGGGCCGGAGGTCGGCGACGCGTTGCGCGGCGTGGACCTGATCCTGCACGGCGGAGACGTCACCGTGAAGGGCGTGATCGACTGGTGTGAGCAGTTCGCGCCGGTGCTCGTCGCGCGCGGCAACAACGACATCTTCGACGATCCGCGCATGAGCGAGCACCAGTTCCTCGATGTCGACGGCGTGCGGATCGGCATGGCGCACGAGCTGCGGCCCGAATCGCGCCCAATCGCCGAAATCCTCCGCTCATCGCTCGCCGGCGAGCAGGTCGACGTGCTGATCGGCGGCGATACGCACGTCGAGCGGCTCGAATACCGCGACGGCGTGCTGCTGATCAACTCCGGCTCGCCCTCGCTGCCGCACCACTTCTCGACCCGGCTCGGCACCGTCGGGCATCTGACGATCGAGCACGGCCGGATCGAGGCGGAGATCCTGGCACTCGGGCCGACGCCCGGCCAGCGCAACCCAGGACGCCCGCAGCGCGTCGTGATCGAGCATGGGCGCGTCGTCGAGGCCACCCTCTGCGGGGAAACGCTCACGGCGGCGGAGTTCCTCAAGCCGCCCGGCGAACGAACACTCAGCAACGGCGCGATCTAATCGCGGGGAGGATGGGAGCATGGACCTCGAACTGATCGGCAAGCGGGCGCTCGTCACGGGCGGCAGCCGCGGTATCGGCAAGGCGATCGCGTTCGATCTGGCCCGCGAGGGCTGTGAAGTTGCGATCTCGGCGCGCGATCCGGGGCGTCTGGCCGCGGCTGCCGCCGAAATCGGCGCCGAAGTCGGGCGCGAAATCCACTGGTTCAGCGCCGAGGCATCGGACGACGCCTCGGTCAAGGCGATGGTCGCGGGCGCGGCCGCGGCGATGGGCGGGCTTGACATCCTGGTCAACAACGCCGCCTCGCCCGGCAGCGTCCACGGACCGAAGCCGCTGGCCGAGCTGACCGACGAGATCGTGATGGCCGATATAAACGTCAAGGTGATGGGCTACCTGCGCTGCACGCGCGAGGCCGCGCCTTACATGCAGGCCGCCGGCTGGGGCCGGATCATCAACATCTCGGGCCTCGCCGCACGCGGCAGCGGCAACACGGTCGGCAGCATCCGCAACGTCTCGGTCGCGGCGATCACCAAGAATCTCGCCGACGAGCTGGGCCCCGACGGGATCAACGTGACGGTCGTGCACCCCGGCCTGACGCGGACTGAGGCGACGGCTGATCGGATCAGTCAGATCGCCGCGTCGCAGTCGATCAGCGAAGCAGAGGCCGAGGCGCGAATGGCCTCAGGCAACTCAGTGCGGCGGATCATCGACTCCGAGGACATCGCCGCGATCGTGACGTTCCTGGCCTCGCCGAAATCAATCGCGATCACCGGCGACACGATCGCCGCCGGCGGCGGTGTGGGCCGGGGGATCTATTACTAGGCGCGGGCGTCGAGCGTCTCTCGAGCTGCGTCTCTCTCAACCGTAAGGTTGTAGAGCGTCGTGGCGTTCAGCCAGAATTGAGCGGAGATGTCGAGCGCCTGTTCGAGTTTGTGCGCGATCGGTTCGCCAATGAGTTCCCGCTCGCTGATGATTTCGTGGGTGACTTCAAGCGAAAGGCCGGCGCTGTTGGCGAGTTCAGCTGGGCTGAGTTCGCGCGCCTCCAGTTCTTCGCGAAGAAACAGGCCGGGCTGAACCGGAACCGCCTGCAGATACTTCGGCTTGAATTGATTCATGGCAGTCCTCGACGTCTACGATCTCGATTCGTTCCGGAGTTGCGCCCGGCCGGACAATCAGTCGCCACCTTCCGGTCAGCCGAATGACATAGTCATCGCTACGCGGTCCGCGAAGCCGATGCAAGCCCAATGTGCGGTGGCTGAAGCGGAGCGGCCAGCTGCCGACGGCGCTGATCCGGGCCTGACGATCAGACTCGCCGTGCATCGCATCCCTCCTCCGACGTTCGCGATCACCGCCTCCCATTGTCCCAGCCGCCGCCATTGTCAGAACCCTGCTCGGGCCTGTGCACACCGCGAGCGTGAACCGTCGCAGCTCCGTTGCGTCGCTTGGGATTGCGTCTTTCCGACGAACGCCGGAATGACGGAGTTGGAGTTGAGAACGACGCCATTCTGTGGCTGAGTGTGAACAGGCCCTAGCAGGCAGCCGAACCGCGATCGGCCGCGTGCCTCGCGTTCCGCTCCAGCACCATGTAGTAGAGCGTCGTCGCGTTTACCCAGGATTGCGCGGAAGTCCCCAAGGCACGCCCGATGTTGTCCGCGACGTCTTCGCGGATCACGTCGCGTTCACTGACAATGTCGTCAATGACCTGCAATGGGAGCCCCGCACGCTCCGCGAGCTGCGCCGGCGTCATGCCGCGCGCCTCAAGCTCGTCGCGGAGGAACTCGCCAGGGTGAATGGCCATGTCCGACAGGATCGTCGGATTGAACTCAGCCATGGTAATCCTCGACATTCACAATAACGATGTCGCCGACCGTCGCGCCGCGCCGAACGATCAGCCGCATCGCCCCGGTGAGTCGTATCGCGAACTCCCCAGCTCGATCTCCGCGCAGAGGATGCAGATCCAGATCACGATAGGCGTACAGATCATCCCACCGTTCGACGAACTGGATTCGGTTCAGGCGTCTGATGTAGTTCCGGCCAGCGTCCGGACCCCATCGCCTCATCGCCAGCGCCGATTCCTCGAAGCACCGACGCAGCCTCGTGGTTCGAAAGTGAAGCTCCACGCCGCCTCGTGCTCCTGACGCTCACCGTGCATCGCCTCTCACGATCGGAACGAGCAGTGCACCGTCGATTTCGCGACGCTGCGTCGCGCACACAATTCTAGCGTCATCTAAGACGCCTGCGCCGCTTTGACCAGGTTGCGGATCAGGCGGATCGCCTCGTCGTGCGGGACGCGGCCGCAGCCGCATGATGATGAGACGAGCAGGCGGTCGTCGGGGATGACTTCGCGCAGCGCCTGGATCTTCTCGCGCAGGGCGGTGACGCTCGCGGGCCGTGACTTCACGTCGGCGATGCCGGCGATCACTTCGATGGACTCGGGGACCTCGGCCAGCAACGCCCGGTCGTCCCATTGACCGCTATAGGAGCACTCGACATGGACCCGCTCGACGTGGCCATCGAGCGCCTGGAGGAGCGGCAGCAGCGCGCGCAGGTTTTGCACCTCGATCGAGGGCTTGCGCGCGATGTCACCGAGGCAGAAGTGGACCGAGCGGCGGGTCCCCGCGGCGGGAGCGAGCGGCTCAACGACGAGCGGTAGCAGCTCCTCCACGGTGCGCGCCCCGGACACGAGCCCAATCGCCTCCGCCGGCGCGTCGAGCTGCACTTCGGAGACGCCCGCGTCGACCATGTCGGCGATCTCGTCCTGCACGATCGCGATCAGGTCGACCAGATGGTTGGAGTCGTCCGCGCCGCGGAAGCCGCCGCCGATGGTCAGCGGTGACGGGACCGACGCCTTCCCCAGCGTCGGCTCGATCGCCAGCTCGCGCCGATAGGCCTTCGCATGACCCGTCCCGCGCGGCGCGGTGACCCGTCCAGCGACCTCGTAGACGCCGACACCCTGCTGACCCGCCGCGGTGATCCGCGGCTTCACGGTCTTCAGCCCCTCGAGTCGCGGCGGGACGTGATGCAGAAAGTCGGGCGCGAAGACTTCGCCACCCATGATCTGGTCGAGGCCGCAGGCGAGCTGTTCGTCCATCGCGATCCGCGCCGCGGCTTGCAGGACACCGTGCGCCTGCTCGTCGGAGGTCTCGCCCGCGTAGTAGCGCTTCAGCTCGAGCCGCTGCCCAAAGGGAATCGGCCACGAGCCGACGACGGTAGTGCGGATGGCCATCTCAGTCCTCCTAGATGGTGTGGGCGGCGACATCGGCGTACACGCGGAAGCCGTAGTCGTTGTAGCGGTAGCTCGGCGGCAGGCTCGAGCGCGCCGAGACGCGCGTGAACTTGACCCGGTGGCGCCACGATCCCCCGCGGCTGGCGCGCCGCTGCCCGCTCTGCGGGCCAGTTGGCGCCGCACTCGGCGAGCGCTCGTACCACGAGCGGTCGTACCAGTCGGAGCACCACTCGTGGACGTTGTCGGCCATGCAGAACAGCCCGAAGCCGTTGAGGCAGACATCGAGCGGCGCGTGCGGCGCTTCGGCCAGGGCGACCGCGCGGCGGACCTCGGCGTCGGGCCATGCGTCGTCGATCTCAGGCCAGGCGGCGGCCTCGATCCCGCCGCGCGCCGCGAATTCGCGCTCGGCCTCCGTGGGCAGGCGGAAGCGGGTCTCGCCCTGCTCCGACAGCCAGGCGCAGAACCCGACCGCGTCGTGCCAGGAGACGCCGACAACCGGCTGGTCGGCGCCGCAGAAACCCTGCTGCGCCCAGAACAGCGGCGGAGCGACCCCCGCCGCTTCGACATAGCGCGCGTACTGCGCGTTGCTCACCGGTCGTCGCGCGACCAGATACGCCCCCACCACGACGTCGTGCGCGGGGCGTTCGTCGCGTCGGTCACCGTCGGAGCCCATCACAAACCGCCCGCCGGGAAGCGCGATCAGTCCGATTTCGTTCGCGTCCATGGTCGGCATGGTAGGAGCAGCTCAAAGCACGGACGACCATCGGGGAGCTGGGCCGCAGCGAGCCAGCCGGAGATGCCCGCACGGGGAAGCATGTCGGAAGTGGGGCGGAGCAAGAGGGACCGGCTGGGCATTCGGCCAACGCCAGACGGAGCCGCAGCCTGTGCCGACCGCACGTGCCCATAACCCCTCGGCCTGCTGCTTCCGCGCCAAGTGATCCAGGCCGAATGATCGTTGTTCAGAGCGTCCCTAGTGCGCGTCGGTCTTGAGGGCCCACTACAATGCACTTGGTCTTAGGTTTTGCGTTTGGGGAAGAGCAGTTCATGGATGACCGCGAGTTGAGAACCACCCTGGTTCCAGTTGCGGAGCTTCGTCTCGACCCCGAGAATCCCCGCCTGCCCGAAGAGCTTCAGCGCTCCAGTCAGGAGGAGTTGATCGGGTATCTGTACAAGAACGCAGCGCTGGATGAACTGGCGATGTCCTTTGTGGACAATGGGTACTTCGAGCATGAACCACTCATAGTGACACCACCTGACGCAAGCGGGCTCCGAACAGTAATTGAGGGCAACAGGCGACTGGCCACCCTCATGATCCTGCTAGGACTCGACGCGGCGGCGTCCTTAGACCTCGCCTTTGTAATGGACCCGCCTCCAACCTCATCGCAGCTCAGTCGGTTGCGCGACGTTCCTTGCTACGTCGTCGAGAATCAGCAACTTGTACATCGCTTCCTCGGGTTTCGCCATATCGGCGGCATCAAGACGTGGAGCGCCGAAGCCAAGGCGCGCTACTTGCTTCGTGAAGTGGGACGCGCACACGAGGATCGGCCTGATGAAGACCCATTCAGGGTCGTAGGCCGCCTCGTTGGGAGTAATTCCCAGGGTGTCCGCAATCCTTATATCGCTATGAAACTCTTAGTTCATGCGCGCGAGGAATTCGGAATCAACGTCACTTTCGTCCAAGGCCACCGGTTCGGTGTCTTAAATCGCGCGATGAACTCGCCGGAGCTTCGCCGCTACATCGGCTTCGGAGACGCGCGCACATTCCACGACATCGAGAAGGCTATCGAGAACTTGCACGAACGGAATCTGCGTGAGGTTCTGAACGACATGTCACCGCCGGTGGGCGGCGGAAAAGCAGTACTTGCCGACTCTCGGGAAGTCACGATCTATTCGCAGATCCTCACCAACAGCCAGGCCCACAAGCTCCTTCGCGAATACGGCAGGCTCGATATCGCGAGGGGGATTGTCGAGCAAGCCTCCGTCCCGGCACGAATCCAAGACATAGGCCGGTCAGTGGAGGCGATCAATCGCGAAGTGGAGCGCCAGGGAGCGCCGATCGAAGCACTCGGGCCGGCCCGCGAACTCGCGAACCTGGCAAGGTCACTCTTGGCTCTTGTCGAGGCAAGCGACCCACAAAAAGGGCCATGACCGACCTGGAACCGAGCATCGATGCGTACGGGACCTACGCGCGAGCGTCTGCACTTGCGGACTTCGTTGAATTATGGGCCTTGCAACAGCGACCTAAATCCCGTTCCGACATCGCAGACTACATAGATGACAACGGCTGGAGTGCGATTGTTCGCGAAACATTCGCGATAGCAGGCGATCGTCGAGACTCGGACTGGGACGATGATGACCTCGGTCCTGACGCGGAATCGGCGGCGAGCAGGGTCTTTAGCCAAGTCGAGGCGCGCCAAGCATATCTCGGATCGGATTACCCATTCTCGTTCGACAACGAGTCTGGCTATCTCACGCCCGCGGACGCTAGCCCATGCCCTTACCTAGCCTTGTTGGCGCTTACAATCGCGCACGCCTACCGCGTCGACGTTGGCAGCTCGCCGCCTCACGAGGTGTTCGAAGACACAGTGGCACGAGCGCTTAGCGAGGCAGGTCACACTTCTGTGAACTTCTCGAAGATTCGGGGCGCCTTCTCGGCATTTGCGGAAGCACTCAAGCATGCGGCTCCGCTGCTGTCTCTTCGTGGCGTGCCGTCCGCGACACTAGTCAGCAAATGGGCGCAAGATGAGGGCGTTGACGTTATCGCCCAAATCAACTCTGGTTTCTCGCCTGATGGTGGTATTGGCGCGTGGGCGCTCGTCGGGCAAGTCACTTGCGCAATGAGTGACACGTGGGGTCAGAAAATCACCGAGGTGAAGGAGCCCGCGTGGAGGCTACGGCTAGACACTCAGGTCCCTCCACAGCCGTTCCTGGCAGTGCCACATCAAGCTGAAATGCGGCATCTGGCAAAACTCGTTAGTGAAAACAACCGTGTTGTGCTGGACCGTCTGAGATTGACGGCGATGCTGAAGACGGTATCAACGGCCGAACTGAACATTCTCGCGGGCATTAGGGGCACTCCTATCGCAAGTCTGTAACGAGCGGGAGGTGTATGCGCGTGCATTCGCTCACCTGTGGTGTCGAGGACGACATCTCCGCACATTAGATAGGTCACCGCACGAGCGCAGAGCGCCCGAGTCCGGGACCAGGATGCGCATCGTCGGTATTGAGCAGAGAAAGATACTCAGTGGGCACTGGAGCGATCGGTTCAGGTTTGGGTTCACTGGGCCGAACGTTCTGCACGAGCAGAGGCAGGTCCAAGCGCGAATCTAGACCCAAAAGCTGCACCGTGATTTCCCGAGCGATTACCTCGGCGAGAAGGGGCGGAACTGCGTTTCCAATCTGTCGGCGAACAGAGCGATCAGTTCCGTGAAAGTAGAGATTGTCTGGGATTGTCTGGAGGCGGCAGAGTTCGAGGACGCTCAATCGTCTGTTGCGCCAGTGGAATGGACCCGTCGCTGGACCCGGCTCCGCTTGGATCGTCCAGGCCGGTCGGCCCTTAGCTAGCTTGAGAAGGAAGCTCCAATAGCGCCGGCGCCACCCGAAGAGGGGCAGACCACTTCCGCGATTCGTGTGGACGAGGTAGTTCTCTCCTTCGGGAATGGACGGAAGCAGCCGCGCCCATTTGCCAGTCAAGGCGAGTTCATCAGATATGTCGTCCTCTAGGTCACCAATCGCATCCCAAGCGGTGCGGTGCGGCTCGAGGGAGAAATATGTGCTGGAATTCGTCTGGAGTCCCCCAGAGTGGTGTGTCGGTGCGGGAAATTCGAAGGCTCGCCCATCTCGGCTGGCGACAAGGAAGAACCGTCGGCGTGCCTGTGGAACACCGAAATCGGCAGCGTTCAGCACTCGGTAGCTAGGCTCGTAGACAGTTCCCTCTTGGGCATTGATCTCACTGATCGTGCGAGTCACGAAGTCAAGCGCGTCGTTTGCCTTTGGGTGAATGAACCCGGGAACGTTCTCAAAAACGACAGTCTTGGGCACTGTCTCCTTCCAGATGCGCATGAATGCGCCCAACGTCACCGCGCGCGGATCTTCAAGTCGACGTGCTCTCCCCCGTGCCCAATATCCGGACGTCGAGAATGGTTGGCAGGGTGGTCCGCCGATCAGCACGTCTGCTTCGCCGCGACGCAAGCCGGCGCTGGCCAAAATCTCGCAGCTCCTCGTCTCGACGGCATCAGCGTGCAAGACGTTCCAGGCTCGATTCGACTTCAGACTCTGGCAAGCGTCGTCATCAATTTCTACGCAAACGCGGGTCTCGAATCCCGCCGCCTCAAATCCATAGTCCAGTCCCCCGACACCAGTGAAGAGGCTGATTGCGGTCGGAGACATTAGATTCCTGAGTTGCGGAAATTCTGCTGCCAGTCTGAGACGATCGAAGGGAGTGGGGACTCCGGCTCCCCTACACGCGGGAGGATACGCCCCTATTCAGGCACGCTAGTCGACATATCGCGGGTGCGCAGCCACTCCGTAAAGGAAGTCGGCACCGCGTTTTCTCCCACCTTGCGATCTCGTAGACCAAATCGGTCGCCGCGCGGATCGTGCCAAGATTGTCCGTGACGCGGACGGCCAAGTCTCGGGCTGCGCGTGGGGCGTGGCGCAAGGTCCACTTGGCTGCGGGGGGGGGAGGCGCGCTCGCGTGCTGCCTGGAACAGGGGCGGGGTGGCTGCGAGCGGGGCTCGCCACGGGGCGTATCATCGCGGTGGCGGGGTTGTCCACAGGGTGGCTGACACAGTTTGGGTGACCTGGGGCTAGACTCGGCGCGGGATCTTTGGCGCGGTAGAGGGAGGACCCGATGGCGCTGCTGGATGGACGCAAGGCACTGGTCACGGGAGCGAGCCGGGGCATCGGCGCGGACATCGCGCGGGGGTTGGCGGCGCACGGCGCAGCCGTCGCCGTCGCGGCGCGTTCCGACGAGGCCTCGCCCGATCCGCGCCTGCCGGGCACGATCCGGACAGTCGCCGAGGGCATCCGCAGCGCCGGCGGGACGGCCGTGCCGGTCCCGCTCGATGTCCGCAGCCCCGAATCGATCACCCGCGCGGTCGAGCGCACTGTGGCCGAACTCGGGGGGCTCGACATCTTGGTCAACAACGCCGCCGTGCTGGTCCCCGGCACGTTGGAGTCGGTGCAGGACCGACATATCGACCTGATCTGGCAGCTCGACCTGCGCGGCCCGGTGCTGCTCTGCAAGGCCGCCGTTGAGCACATGAAGGAGAGCGGCGGCGACATCATCAACATCTCGTCGGGCGCCGCCGACGCGCCCGGACCCGGCCCCTACGACGACCCGCGGTCGGGCGGCCAGTTCTACGGCATGGTCAAGGCCGGGCTTGAGCGCATCACCCAGGGCATGGCGATGGAGCTGCAGCCGTACGAAATCGCCTGCAACGTGCTGACGCTGCGCTACCTGATCAAGACGCCCGGCCACTGGTACGCGCTGACCAAGCCCGACAATCCGCAGACGGAGTTCGACGAAGCGACCTGGATGGCGCGCGCCACGGCCTGGATTTGCGACCAGCCGCCCAGCTACACCGGTCACATCGTCGACGACCGCGACCTGCGCGAGGAGCTCGCCAGCCTCTAACGACCGCCGCCACCAGCCGCTTTTGACATCCCGTGGGAGCCCGAGATGCCAGACCTGATCTACGAGAAGTTCGACCACTACGCGATCCTGACGATGAATCGCCCCGAGCGCCTGAACGCGTTGGGCGGCGACCTGCGGCGGCTGACGACGGAGGCGGTGGCCGACTTCGAGGCCGACCCGGAGATGCGCGTCGGCATTCTGACCGGCACCGGCCGCGCATTCTCGGCGGGCGCCGACCTCAAGGAGATGAACGAACAGAACCAGTCGCGCGACGGGCAGCGCGACACGATGGGGTACAACCTCGCAGATTCGATGCCGTTCTCGCGCAGCCGCAAGCCGTTCATCGCGGCGATCAACGGCCTCTGCATCGCCGGCGGCCTGGAGCGCGCGCTCGATTGCGACATCCGGATCGCGTCGACCGCGGCCTACTTCGGTCTGTTCGAGGTGAAGCGCGGCATCATGCCGGGCTACGCGATTCACCACCTGGCGCGGATGCTGCCGATCGGCGAAGCGCTGTACATCATGCTCACGGCCGACCGGATCGAGCCGCCCGACGCGCTGCGAATCGGTCTGGTGCGCGAAGTGCTCGAGCCCGACGAGCTGATCCCGCGGGCGGTCGAGATCGCCGAGATGATCGCGGCCAACGCGCCGCTGGCGGTTGAGGGCACCAAGTTCATGGCGCAGCAGTGGCGCCAGCTACAGATCGACGAGTCGTACCGGGTGGGCCAGTGGGTCTCGCGCACGGTGCTGAACTCGGAGGACGCGAAGGAAGGTCCGCAGGCGTTCGTCGAGAAGCGAGCGCCGAACTGGACCGGCCGCTGATCGTATAGCCGTAGCCGACTCGTAACGCGCGCGCGGACGGCAGCGAGCAGTGCTGCGCGCCGCTTGTCGTCTACTGATACTCTTGTCTGCGGTTTCGTTGTCGCTCGCCGTAGTCCGGGCTCAGGAGCCGCTCACACCAGAGTATCGAAGCGGTCAGATCAACGGCTACCGGGTATCACTGTCGTTCAATGAGCTGCTCGACCGATCGATCGTGCCGCCCCTTCAGGCGTTCGAGATCAGCGGTTACGCCTCGAGTGTCCGGCGCGTCTCGATCAACGGTGCAGAGGTGCGCCTCACCGTCGTGCCGCCGATTCCCGAAGGCGCCGACGCGGTTCTGACGTATACGGCGCCCACGACGGGTGGGATCGAGGCGTCCGATAAGCCGTCGAACCCGGTCGCGTCGTTCTCGACCGCCAGCCGACCGCTCAGCAACAACACGTATGGGCCGGTCGTGACGGCGATCTCCGTTGACGCGGGCTCGGTCCTGCTGACCTTCTCTGCGCGGGTGAGTGGGGACGGCACGTTTACCGGGGCCGAGTTCAGATTCTGTATCTCCGAATTCGCGTCCGCCGATACATGTCCGAGTGCGACAGCAGTGGTCGTCAACGACACCATCGTGACACTGACCGTCGCTGAAGACGCGTTGCCCGCCGACTCCGTGCTGTGGCTCCGCTATTCCGAAGGATCGAGTGGTGCGCGGCTCTTCGATCAGGACTCCGGCGCAGCAGTTGAGGCGATCGCCGCTCATCCCCTCTCGACCCCTGCCGCGCCTGTAGTCGTCGCCCCGCCGAGCCTGCTCTCAGCGGTCGGCGACTCGGCGACGCTCACGCTGACGTTCGAGCGCGCCCTCGACGCGAGAACCGCGCCACCGCTGAGTGCGTTCACGGCCAACGGGAGCGCGCCGAGCGCAGCGGCGCTCGATGGGCCAACGGTCACTCTGACACTTGCTGTCGCGCTCGCGGACGGGGAGTCGGCCGCGGTCAGCTATACGCCGCCCGAGATGGGCGCCCTGCAGGATGCGGACGGCGTCCGCGTCGCCGCGTTCAGTACGCCAATCGAGAATCGCACTGATTCCGCACCGGTCTCCATCTCCGCAGCGATCGATGCGGGCGGCGGGTCGCTGACGATCACGTTCAGCGAGGCGCTCAGCGAGGAGCCCTTGCACCAGCCAGCCCCCGACGCATTCTCGATCAGCGGCGGCTCCACGGCGACCACCGCCGCCCGCGTGACCGGGACGAGCCTGATCCTGACGCTCAGCCCGGCTGCGTTGCAGGGACAGACACTGCGAATCGCCTACACGGCCGCAGCCGGCGGGCCACTCCGCGACGCTGATCAGGGCGGCCTGAGCGTCGCGGCGTTCGAGCTGGAGATCGAGAACAACAGCGAGCTCAGGCCGGCTCCGACACCGCTGGATACGGGCGGTCTGGTCGATGCGTATGTGATCACGCTCGACTTCAGCGAACCGCTCGATCCGGACGTGGTCCCGCCGCCAACGGCGTTCGCGACCTCGGGACACGCGGCGCAGGTACGCGCTGTTTCGGTCGTCGGCCGCAAAGTGTTGCTTCAGGTGCTTCCGCCCGTGGCGCCCGACCTGTTCCCCTCGATCAGCTATAGCCCGGCTCAATCAGGCGCGCTGGAATCGCTGGAAAAACCGGCTTCCGAAGTTCCAGCGTTCACCCGTGAGCTGAACAACACCACATCAGGACCGGTGGTCACAGTAATTGCGGTCCAGGGGAGCGGAATCGCGCTCACCTTCTCAGCGCCGCTACGGGCGAAGGGAACCATCTCGCCCGCGACGTTCGGACTTTGCCCCGCCGCGAATGTCGGCGACGACGATTGCGCGGCGGCCACCATGCTCGCCGTCGACGGCGCCGTCGTCACGCTCACGGCGCCGGCCGAGGCACTGCCTGCCGACACGGAAGTCTGGCTGCGCTACTCGGGCGGCTCCGAATCTGATCATCTGCACGACCAGTACAACTCCAGCGCGATCGTTCCCGCCATCGCAAATCACCCCTTCCGGACGCCCGAAGCGACACCGACGCCGCCGGCGTTGCTGACTGCCATCGGAGTCGGCACGACGGTGACGCTCACGTTCGACCGCGATCTCGATGCCGGCTCGGTTCCCACTGTGGCTGCCTTCTCACTGAACGGCGCGGCTCCGAGCGAGCTGCTGCTCGACGGCGCTGTGGTCACGCTGACGCTGGCCGCGGCGCTGGCCGATGGCGAGGCTGCGTCGGTCAGCTATACGCCGCCCGAGGAGGGGGCGCTACAGGGCGCCGATGGCATCGCCGCGGCCGCGTTCACGCAGGCGATCGTCAACCGCACTGACCATGCTCAGGTCGCGGAGTCGGGTGAGGTCGATGCCGCCGGCGCAACGTTGACGATCACCTTCAGTGAGGCCTTGAGTGAGGCCAGCGACGCCACCCCGGCGATCAGCGCCTTCAGCCTGACGGGCACGAGCGCCGCAGTGTCAGTGGTCACGGTGTCGGGCGCGGCGGTGACTCTTTCGTTGTCGCCTGTGGCGCTCTCCGGTGACTCGATCAGCGTCGACTACATCCCACCCAGCGACGCTCCGCGGCTGCGCGACAACGACCAGGGGGCGCTCGCCGTCGCAGCCTTCTCGCTGATGATCGACAACGGGGCGCTCGGCCCGCCCATGCTGCTCGCAGCGGTCGCGGACGGCGCGACGGTCGAACTCAGATTCGACCGCGATCTCGATACCGGCGCGGCGCCCGCCCTGGCCGCGTTCTCCGTGGCGAGCAGCGCTGTGATCGACGTGGCGTTGGATGCAGCCGTCGTCACCCTGACGCTCGCGACAGCGCTCGCCGATGGCGAGGAAACGTCGGTGACCTATACGCCGCCGAACTCCGACGCGCTCCAGGATGCGCACGGGATCGCAGTCGCCGCATTCACGACCGGGATTGACAACCGCACGGACGACGCGCCCGTGGCGGGGACGGCGGAGATCGACGTGACCGGCGCGACGCTCACGATCACGTTCAGCGAGGGGCTGAGCGAGTTGACCGACGGCCGTCCTCCAGCGTCAGCCTTCTCGCTGGCGGGCACGAGCGCGACGGCGACGAGCGTGAGTATCGAAGCGAATGTGGTCACGCTCCAACTCTCGCCCGCGGCGCGCGAGGGCGACTCGATCGTGCTCAGCTACGACCCGACGTCGGCCGGCGGGCTGGCCGACGCGGACCAGGGCCAGATTCCTGTCGCGATGTTCGCTCTGATTGTCAGCAATCGGACTGATACGGCGCCTGCGCTCCAGCACGGGGCCGTTGCGGGCGACCTGATCACGCTGACGTTCGATCAGGAAATCGATGAGACGAGCGTGCCACCCGTGATCGAGCAGGGGCTGAGCCCGAGCAATGCGATCACCGTGACCGCGGACCAGATCCGGGTGTCCTTCACGGCCGCAGCGGTCGATGGCCGGGAGCTGCGACTGACGTTGGCTTCGCCCGTGCGCGCGGGTGCTCAGGTCAGAGTCCAATATCAGCTCGGCACGGCGTCGCCGCTGGGCGACGCCTCGATGCCGCCGAACCTGCTGGCCTCGTTCGATCCGTTCCAGCTGACCAACGTCACGCCCGTCGCCCCGCTGTCGGCGGAGATCGTCGGCTGGACTCTACGAGTCACGTTCGACGCCCCGCTCATGGCGAATGACGCGATCGGCACGGCAGGGTTCGGCGTCGCCGCCAACGCTTCCGCCGTTGCGGTCAACGGAATCTCTGCGAACGGCTCCGTGCTCGTGCTGCGCATCGCCGCCCCCGTCGCAACGGACGTCGCCGTCACTCTGACGTACGATCCGCCGTTCGAGGCTGCGTTGCTCAACGCCGACAGGAGTGCGGTGCGTGCGTTCGCGCTGATCGTCGGAAATCTCACAGACGACGGTCCCGTCGCGTCCATGGCGACGGTGGACGGGACGGCCGCAGCCATCGAGTTCGATCGGGATCTGATCGCCGATCCGACGCTCTCGGCAGGCGCATTCGAGGCGAGCGGTCGGCCGGGATCGGCCGTTGCGGTCGAGGGCAGGGTGCTCCGCATCACGCTCGCCGGGGCGGTCGCGGAAGCAGCGGACGTGGAGGTCGCCTACACGCCTTCCTCGCTAGGCGTGCTGCGGGGCGTGCTGCGGGACGTGAACGGGATCGCCGTCTCGGCGTTCGCGCTCGAGGCGACCAACCTCACTGATACGGCGCCGGTTGTCATCGAGGTATTCGCGACGGCGCGACTGGTGACCGTCAGCTTCGACCAGGCGCTCAGCACGGGAGGAATGCCGCCGCTGTCGGCATTCCGCGTTGAAGAGGCCTCGGCGAACGTCAACGCCGTCGGGATCAGCGGCGCGACGCTCCAGCTGGCGCTGGGGTGCTGCCTCGATGCCCAAGCCGACCCGAGTCTGGTCTACACGCCGCAGGCGACCGACGAACTCGAGGATCTCACCGGCAACGATGTCGCTGCGTTCGACCACCCGATCGAGAATCGCACCGTTCCAGGACCCGTGCTCGAGTCGGTTGTGGTCCAGGGACGGAAGCTGCGGCTCACATTCGGCGCTGAACTTGACGCCGCGTCGATGGTCCCGGCCGACTCGTTCGGCGTCGGGGTGGATGGATCTGACGTCGCGATCGAATCCGTAGCGGTCGACGGCAACGATCTCGTGGTGACGCTCAACCAGTGGGTGGCGGGACACTACGCGGTCACGATCACGTACACACCGCCGGACGACGGCGCGCTGCGTGCTGTTGATGGTGGGTACGTGCGGGGGATCGACGAGCGGACGGTCGAAAATCGAAGCGCCCCGCGGCTGGAATCGGTAGAAGCGAACGAAACGCGGCTCACGTTGGCGTTCGACACGGCGTTGCGCAGCGAGGCTCCATCGGCTGGTGTGTTCAGCGTGCCCAGTGCGAATGTTGCAAGCGTCGCGATCTCCGCGAAGGCAGTGGTCCTCACGCTGTCGGAGGCGGTGACTGAGGGGCAGGCGGTCGGCATCTCGTACCAGCCGGTGGCCGTGCCGCAGGATGCGATCGTCGGGGCGAACGGCGTCGCGGCGGAGGGGTTCGAAGCTCGGACGGTGCTGAACCTGACCGACACGCCGCCGGCGCCGACTGGCGCGCGGGTGATCGGAGCCGCGCTCACGATCGCGTTCGACCAGACGCTCGACTCGTCCGGCGTTCCGCCGGATGCCGCATTTACGGTCGCGAGCGACGGGGTGCCGATCGGCGTGTCCGTCGGCTCCATCGGCGAAGACTCGGTCACGCTGACGCTGGAGCGGGAAGTCACGGCTGCCGAAGCGGTCGCGGTGGCATACACCCAGCCGGACGGCGCGGGGCTCGTTGACGCCACCGGCAACCGCACGCTCTCGTTTGAGCTGGACGCAGAAAACCTGACCGCGCCAGAGCTCGCGGATGCGGAGGTCAACGGCGACGAGCTGACGCTGACGTTCGACGCCTCGCTCAAGCCCGCGTCGCGCCCGGACAGCGAGGCGTTCACGGTGCACTTCGCGACGATCGTGGGGGTGACGGTGGTCGGAGAGCTGGTGACGCTAGCTCTCAACCCGCACGTCGCCGAAGACGCGTCGGTGACGCTGTTCTACGCGCCACCGGCGGACCCGACCAAGCGGCTGCAGTCCGCTCACGGCGCTGAAGTCGAAGCGATTCCCGGAATCGCAGTCAGGAATCTGACCGACACCGTCCCGGTCGTGGTCAGCGCCGCCGTGCAGGAAGCGTTCGTGACGCTCAACTTCGACCAGGCGCTGGAGACCAGCGTGAATCCCGATCCTGACGCGCTCAGCTTGGCTGGAACCGATCGGCACGCGATCGCGGCCACGCTCCGGAATGACGCCGTGACCAGCCACGGCGTTGTCACCTTGACGCTCGACGGATCGGTCAACGAAGGCGCCGAGATCGCGGTGGCGTATCGACCGCAGATGGCTGCATCGGACTTGCGCGACCCGGAGGGGAACGTGGTTGCGGCGTTCGATGTCGTGGCCGAGAACGCCACGGACACGGCGCCCGTCGCGCTGGCTGGCTCGGTCGATGGGGCTGCGGCGGCGATCACCTTCGACCAGGCGCTCGGCATGGCGAGCCCGGACGCGACGGCGTTCAGGCTGACGGGCACGCTCGCGATTGTGACAGGCCTCGAGATCTCCGGCGCGACGCTCATGCTGACACTGCAGCCACCCGTCAAGGAGGGCGAGACGGTGACGCTCGAGTACACAGAGCCAGAGCTCAGCCCGTTGCAGGACGCCACCGCCAATCGCGTCGGCGGCTTCGAGCGCGTGCTCGTGAATCGAACAGACACGACGCCACGTGTCGAAGCGGCGACGGCGAACGGGAGCGCGCTGCTGATCCTGTTCGACCAACCGCTCGACGAGGGATCGACGCCGGGCTCGGAGGCGTTCAGCGTGACGAACGGTCCGCTGGTCAGCGGTGTTGAGATTGACGACGCCGTGCTGCATCTGACCTTGGAACTCCGCGCGGGGGATGGCGACGAGCTGCGAGTGAGGTACATGGGCGCGTCGGACCATCCGTTGCAGGACGCGACGCTGAATCCGGTCGAGCCGTTCCACATCGACGTCGTCAACGAAACCGATGACGCACCGGCCGCGCTATCTGCGAGCACCGACATGAGCGGCGCAACGATCACGATCGTGACCAGCGAATCTGTGCTTGTCGTTGACGGCGTCGCGCGTGGTGCGTTCGATCTCGTTGGAACCGCGGCGCGAGTTGCGGCCATCGAGGCGACGGAGGAAGGGTTATCGCTTGAGCTCGAGCCGCGAGTGCACGAGTTGGATCAGCTCGTCCTCAGCTACTCCCCCGACTCGACGCAGCCCCTGTTGATCGACGCGGATCAGGCCGCGCTGCCGGTTGCCGCGTTCGAGCTCGCGGTCGACAACGTCGCCGATACCGCGCCGGTCCTCGAGGGGCTGACCGTTGACGGCGAGACGCTCAGCCTGACATTCGATCAGCCGCTGGTGGGACCCGACGGGCCGCCGTATCTGGCGGAGTTCGATGACGGGACGGTGGTTGATCCGCCCGTTCCCATCCACGCATATCGCGTGATGGTGAACGAGGTGCCGGAACCTGCGGCGTTCGGAGCATCTGAGGTGCGCGACCGAGTCGCCCGCCTGACCCTGCTGGCGCCCGTCGGTATCTCGGACGTCGTGACCCTCCAGTACCAGCTGCAGACCACGAGGCCGCTGATCGACCCCACCGGCCATGAAGTCGCATCGTTCGACCCGCGGCCCGTCGAGAACATCACCGCCGCTGCGCCCGTGTCGGCGCTGGTGGACGGAGCCGTGCTCACGATCACGTTCGACGCGGCACTGCGAGACGGCGGGGACGTGGACGCTTGGGCGTTCGCGGTGAACCAGGCGGCGCCTTTGGCGGCGGCGGCATCCGGCGCCGTGCTGACGTTGACGCTCTCCGCTCCGGTCCGCGAGGGCGCGGCGGTCACGGCCCGCTACATCCAGCCGGCTGACGCGGCGCTGCTCGACTCCGCCGGCGGCCGCGTGAAGTCCTTCGAACTCGCAGTCGACAACCAGACCGACACTGCTCCCGCAGCGGTCTCGGCGCTGGTTGACGGCACCTCAGTTGAAATCAGGTTCGACCAGGAGCTGTCGCCGACTGACACACCCGCAACGCCGTTCAGCGTGAGTGACAGCGAAGGACGCATCGCGGTCGACTCCGTCGCGCTCTCGGTGCGGGCGGTGTCGCTGTCGCTGGCTCGCTCCGCGGAGGAGGCGGCGGTCGTCCGGATTGCGTATTCGCCCCCGGCGACCGAAGCGCTGGCCGACCAGACCGGCAACCTGGTCGAGGCGTTCTCGATCACCGCGGAGAATCGCACCTTGCAGGGGCCGCGGCCGGTGCTGGTTGAGTCGTGGCTGACCACGTTGGTGGTGACATTCGACGAGCCGTTGGACCCCACAGCGCTGCCGGCCGCTGACGACTTCGAACTCAGCTGGGCGCCCGATGTGGCCGAAGTTGTGGCAATCGACGGCGCGATCCTGCGCCTGCGGCTGCACGAGCCGGGGGCCGGCCCCGACAGCCGAATCCGCCTGAAGTATGAGCCCGGCGCGAACCACCCACTTCGCGACCGGCTCGGTACCGCGGCGGACTCGTTCGCGATCGATGTGGCGGATCGCGGCAGCGCGCCGCAGATGCTGAACGCCATCGCCTTCAATCGGATCGTCCTGATCTACTTCGACGCCCCACTCGACGCAGGGCGAGTCCCGCCGCTGTCGTGGTGGCTCGTGATGGCCGACATGCAGGTTGATGTCGCGGAGGTCTTCGTCTCGCGGTCGGGCAACGTGACCCTGCTGCTCAAAGAGCCGGGCTTGCCCGAGGGCGGCGATGAGGTGTTCGTCGCATATCTCCCGGGCAACAGCGGCAGCCGCTCGCTGCGCGGCCTGGCGGGGCACCTTGTCGCGGGCTCGGGCGTCCTTGCCCCGAACTACACCCAGCTCGACCCCGTAGCCGTCGCTGCGACGGCGAGCGCGACGACGGTGGAGGTCCGGTTCAGCGAGGTGATCACGCCGTATGCGACCGAACCCGACTGGTTCGCCGTCGTCGCCGGGCGGCGCACGATCGGCGTGACCGGCATCGAGTGGGGCGAGACGAGTGCGAGCTTGACGCTCGACTCCGAGGTGACGGCCCGCGACGCCGTGACGCTGAGCTACGAGCCCAAGTCGCGTGACGGCGCGGCTGACGATGAAGGTCGGCGGCTCGCCGCGTTCAGCCTCGCCGCGACGAACGACATGACCGTCGCGCCGACTCCCGATGGCCGGATCGAAGCGGCGCAGCTTCGCGCGGAGGGTGATCCCACCACTTCGATCGAGGTCGCGCTGCGGCGCGAATTGGTGCGCGAGTTCGCCTGGCGCGGCGGCGTGTACTCGACCTTCGATGCGGCCGCATTGACCGATCAAGCGCTCGCGGCCTTCCACCAAGACGGATTGCCCGCAGTTGTCGTGCACTCGGTCGAGACCGCGGCAGATCGTCGCGAGGCGCAGATCGAGCTGCGGCCCGTCACCCACCGGACGCTGCTCGGCGGCGTGCTCGATGATGTCTCAGCGCTGGCCTGGGACGCGGACGCCGACAGGGCGACGATCCTGAGCGCGTGGCGGATCGGGCTCAGTGACGAGCGGGGCACCCCAATCGATGGCCGGGCGCAGGTCACGGTGGTTCTGCCGCTGCCCGCCGCGACCCGGCCGCTCACATACGTGGCCTTCGATCTTGGTGCAGACGCGTGGCAGCAGGCGACCGTGTCGGCGCTCTGCGATGCCCAGCCTTACTCCGAATCCGCGGCCGCGTCGGCGCCCCAAGGCACGGATGCGGTCGCCGCGATCGACCCGGGCGACGACCTTGAAACGGACCCGTGCGATCGGCTGGTCCGCGAAGCTGAAGCTGATCGCGAGCCAGCGGAAACGCTCGAGCAAGCGAGACCGGCCGGCGAGACCGCCGAGCCGGATCCGCCCACGCCGTGGATCGCGATGCGCGTCACAGCGCCGAGCCTGATCGCCATCGCCGAGATGCCTGCCTACGAGGTCTCGATTCGCCCCGGACCAACGCCGTTCGTGTTCCGCGGGTTGAGCGGGACGCCGGCGCGGGAGTTCGCGAGCGCGCTGGGCCCCGGGGTGATTGGGATCGGCGTCCCCACTGGCGAACCGCGCGATTGGCGCTATATCGACGCCGCCGGCACTTGGGGAGACCCATACACGCTGAGCCACGGGGAGCGCATCGTGATCGTTTGCGACATGGCCGCGCCGAGGGTCACGCTCACCCTGGCCGCGGATTTGCCGCTCGTGGCGGGCGGCGGCTGAGCGCGGGGGGAGGTACTTCGATCAGCCGGGGGGTCAAGCGTCGCGGACGGATACCTCGCCGGCGATGATCGTGTGCAGCGCGCCGCGGCTGTCGCGCACCAGCAGCGCCCCGTCACGCGTCACATCCTCGGCGACGCCTTCGACTTCGACCGTCTCGCGGCCGATGATCTGGACGTCGCGGCCGAGCGTGTCAAGCCGGGAGCGCCAGGCCTCGAACACTTCGTCCGAGTCGGCCTGGTCGTAGGCGGCCTCGAACGCGTTGAGCAGGGCGGCGAGCACCGGCTCTCGGGGGGTCTCGTGGCCGAGCTCGATCATCAGGCTGGTCGCCGGGCGGTCGATCTGCGCGGCGTGCGGGGCGGGGTCGAAGTTGACGTTCACACCGATCCCGATCAGTGCGTAGGTCGGGCCGTCGCTGCGCCACTCGCCCTCGATCAGGATGCCGCCGAACTTGTGGCGGTTGATCTCGACGTCGTTGGGCCACTTGAGGCGCGGCCGCAGGCCGGACACCTGCTCGACGGCCTGCGCCACGGCCACTGGCGTGACGATGCTGAGCCGCTTCATCTGCTCGGCGTTCGGTCGCACGACCAGGGTGGTGTGAATGCTCTGACCGGGCGGTGAGACCCAGGAGCGGCCTTTGGTGCCGCGGCCGGCGGTCTGCTCGTCGGCGACCACCGTCGCGCCGTGCGGACAATCTGCTTCCGCGAGGCGCCGCGCGTCGTCCATCGTCGAGTTGGTCACGCGCAGGTAGTGGAGGTCACGGCCGATCGCGGTGGTGCGGAGCGCCTGCTCGACCTGCGGAATCTGAAGGCGCTGTTGCGGCGTGAGCAGGTCGGGCGCGGCCATGGGACTGAACTCCGGTCGAGCATTGTGGTGAATTGGAGCTGAATTTGAACGACCCCAAGGTGGGCGCCCTGGGGTCGTCGATGTGTACTTCTGCCCAGTCGATAGGGCGAACTACGCGGTCAGGAGGCACCCACCTCCACTGCGCTTCGGAACCTACCACTGGGCGAAAGTTGACTATGTCCCAATGTGCATCACCTCCTTTCTTGCCGCAGAGAGTAGCAGACGGAGGCGAGCGCGGAAGTGGCTCGCAATGTTAAGCGCCTGAGGTGACCTCGCGGACTGCGTCCTCAACGATGCTGAGAATGTCGTCAACCTGCTCGGCGGTGGCGACCAGCGGCGGGGCGAGCAGATATGCGTCGCCGCGCACGCGCGAGATCAGACCGCGGGACTGGCAGGCGCGGAGCAGCTTGGCGCCCATGCCCGCGGACAGGTCGAAGGGCTTGTCGGCTTCGGGGTCTTCAAGCAGGTCGAAGCCGCACATGAAACCGAGCCCGCGGACGTTGCCGACATGCGGGTGCTCGGAGAGCCGCTGGAGCCCCGAGAGCAGCTGGTCGCCGCGGGCGGCGGCGTTTTCGACGAGGCCTTCATCCTCGAAGATCCGGAGGTTGCGGAGACCCACGGCGGCGGCCGTGGGGTGGCCGGCGTTGGTGTAGGCGTGCATGAACTTCTGGCCGTTGGCCCCGCCGGTGATGACCTCGTGGACCTGCGTGGAGAAGATCGCCGCGCCCAGCGGCACGTAGCCGCTGGTGATCGCCTTGGCGATCGACATCATGTCGGGCTCAACATCGAAGTGCTCGAGCGCGAACCACTTGCCGGTGCGGCCGAAGCCGGTGATCACTTCGTCGGCGATGAGCAGGATTTCGTAGCGGTCGCAGACGTCGCGGAGCTGGCTGAAGTAGTCGGGCGGCGGCGGGTAGACGCCGCCCGCGCCCTGCACCGGCTCGGCGATCACGGCCGCGACGGAGTCGGGGCCTTCCTGCTCGATCGTCGCGACGATGTTGTCGATCATCACGTTGCCCGCGTCGATCCGCCCGCCGCCGGAGGGCGTCGCGTTCGGCGTGTCGGCGTTGATGATGTTCGGCACCAGCGGGCCAAAGTTGCCGTGGAACACCTTCATGCCGGTCGCCGCGGTCATCGCGATGGTGTTGCCGTGGTAGGCCTCAACGCGCGTGACCACCTTGTGCTTTTCGGGCCGGCCGAGCTGGTTCCAGTAAAACCGCGCGGCCTTGAAGTTGGTCTCGTTCGATTCGGAGCCGGAGTTGGTGAAGTAGACGGCCTGCATGTTCGGGTAGGCGAGGCCGACGACCTTCTTGGCCAGCCGGATCGCCGGCTCGTTGGTGTAGCCCTCGTAGGAGTTGTTGAAGCCCAGCGTCGACATCTGCTCGAGCGCGGCCTCGCCCAGCTCGCGCCGGCCGTGTCCGACGGCGACGTTCCACAGCGCGGCGAGGCCATCGATGTATTGCTTGCCGTCGGCGCCGTAGACGTAGATCCCCTCGCCGCGTTCGATCAGCACAGGCTGCTGGTGCGAGGCCGGATGGAAGAGCGGGTGGACCCAGTGGTTGAGGTCGTCCTCGACGAGGGAGCGGTACGTCGCGTCGTCCATGCTGGCCTCCTGAATGGCGCGGGATGGTCAAATGGTATGAGCAAGTCGGATGTCGGGGTAGCGGGCGTTGGGCGATGCGTGGGAACGACGGTCGGGCGCGCGAAGGGAGGCTGGGGAAGCTCTGGATGACTCTCCCCCCGCTTTGCGGAGGGAGATGCGATCCGACTTGTTCCGAGGATTCCTGGGAAACCTCTGAACCACTCTCCCCCCGCAGAGCGGGGGGAGATACCGAAGGCAGAGGGGGGCTGCGGTGCCGACTCACTGCCGTCGCTGTATCTGGTCGGACAGGATCGGGCCCCCTTCTGTCCCTACGGGACATCTCCCCCCGCAGAGCGGGGGGAGAGCGGATCCGGCTTGTTCAGAGCTCTCCTAGCTGACGAGGCGCGCGAGTTCTTCGCGGGTGACGGCGCGATCGTCCCATGGCTCGGTGTGGGTGGCGAAGATGAGAGTGGGCTCTGCGCCTTTGCCGGCGATCAGGACCAGGTCGTCTGGCCCGGCCTCCGCGAGCGCTCGCCGGATGGCCCGACGGCGGTCGGGCTCTTCGCTGAGGCGCTCGCCGGCGTCGGCGCTGCGCATGGCGGCGGCGATCTCGGCGACGATCTGCGCAGGGTCTTCGGAGCGGGGGTTCTCACTGGTGATGTAGCTGTGGTCGGCGAGCTCGGCGGCGACCTGACCCATCGCGGCGCGGCGGGCCGGATCACGCTCGCCGGCGACGCCGAAGACCAGCAGCAGACGCCCCGCCACATGAGGGCGGACGGCTTCGAGCGCGACGCGCAGCGCGGGACCGGTTGCGGCGGCGTCGACGATCACGCCGAAGGGCTGGCCCGCGTCGATGGTCTCCATGCGTCCGGGAACGGGTCGGGCATCAGCGAAGCCGCGCTGCAGCGCGACGGGGCCGGCGCCGAGCGCCCAAGCCGCGCCGACCGCGAGCGATGCGTTGCCGAGGTTGAAATCGCCGGGCAGATTGAGTCGGCAGGCGAGCGCGCCGGATGCGGTGACGACGCGCACGAGCGCACCCGCGGCGTCACGCGAGAGCGCCTGGATTGAGACATCGCTGTTACCCGGGCCGATCGCGGCGGTGATCGTGCGCTGCGAATGGGCCGCGGCGATCTCGTCGCGCAGGGGGTCCTCGGCGCGGACGACGGCGAAGCGCGAGCGATCGCCCGCGGTCGCGTCGTCGAGCGCGCGGAAGAGCGAGAGCTTGGCGTCGAGGTAGCGCCGGCGCGTGCGGTGGAAGTCGAGGTGGTCGTCGGAGAGGCCGCTGAAGATCGCCACATCGAAGTCGCAGTGGCGCACGCGCTGAAGCTCGAGGCCGTGAGAGCTGGCTTCGATCACGGCATGGGTCTGGCCTGCGGCGACCATCTCGGCGAGCAGCGCCTGAGTCACGTCGGCCTCGGGAGTCGTTTCGCCGGTGGCGTTCGAACGCCAGTCGCCGCCGACCTGGAACTCGACGCCGTTGATCAGGCCGGTGGCGTGGCCGGCGGCGCTGAGCAGCGCGTGGGTGAGATAGCTCGTGGTCGTCTTGCCGTCGGTGCCGGTGACGCCGACGACGGTGAGCTTGGTCGCGGGGAACTCGTGCCAGGCGGCGGCGAGATCGGCCAGCGCTGCCCGGGTGTCTTCGACCTCGACGATGGTGAGACCGGGGGCGTTGCCGACCAGCTGGTGCACCTTGGAGTGGTGATCGTCCTGCACGATCACGGCGCTCGCGCCGGCGTCGCGGGCGTCGACGAGGAAGTCGTGACCGTCGGCGCTGAAGCCGGGGATCGCGACGAAGCAGTCGCCGGGCGCGACCGCGCGGGAGTCCTGGCGAACCGCCGCGATCAGCGGGTCCGCGTCGCCGGCGATCAGCCGGTGTGGGGTGTAGGCGAGCAGGGTGGTCAGTGGTTGGGGAGGCATGGTGGTGTTTCTGCTGGGGAGATTAGGGGCTGTCGGAGCTTTGGTCGCGGGCTGTGAGGGGCCCCTCGGCGAGCGGCTGGGAGCGCGGTAAAGGGGGAGTGGTGTGCCAGGTCGCCTGTAAGCCGGGTTCTGTGACCGCGTTGCGGCGGCGGTGGCCATCCATCTGGAGCGACGGTTGCCCGCCGCTTCGAGCGACCTACCCGGAGACGACGCGGGACGCGCCTGCGCTGCGTGGGCCGTGACGGCCTGCGGCGCGGTCTCCCTATTTGGTCTTGCTCCGGGCGGGGCTTGCCCAGCCGGCCGGTCTCCCGACCGCTGGTGCGCTCTTACCGCACCATTTCACCCTTACCGCGAGACGGATCGACGTGTGCCGAAGCGTTCGCGGCGGTTTGTTTCTGTGGCGCTATCCGTCAGGTTGCCCTGCCTGGGAGTTACCCAGCGCCCTGTCCCGTGGAGCCCGGACTTTCCTCGAGCCGGCGTTGAGACCGGCCCGCGGCCACCCGGCGACCTGGCGGAATCAGCTTACCGCCGCCGCAGCTCGTCGAGCGCGGTGTTGGCGAGCCCGTCCGCGCGGGTGTTCTGTTCGCGCGGGACGTGGCGCATCTGCGCGTCGTCGAATTCATCGAGCAGGTCGAGCAGCCGGTCATAGAGGGTTTTGAGCGCGGCGTTGCGGACGCGGTAGCGGCCTTCGACCTGGCGAACGACGAGCTGGCTGTCGAGTCGCAGCTCCAGCTCGTCGGCGCCGACTCGCAGGGCGGCCTGCGCGGCGGCGATCGCGCCACGGTATTCAGCGACGTTGTTCGTGGCGCGGCCGATCGCCTCACCTCCGGCATCGACCTCCGCGCCGTGCTCGTCGGTGACGACGTAGCCATAGGCGGCGGGCCCGGGATTGCCGCGCGACGCGCCGTCGGCCCAGGCGATCACTCTCATCGCGGGCTACGGCCGCAGGATCGTCTGGATGCGGTCGTCATGGACGACGACCCGCTCGATCAGGTCGGCGAGCAGGGCTCGTTGGGCCTCGAAGCTCAGCTCATCCCAGCCGTCGCTGAGGCGGGTCAGCATCTGAGCGCGACGACGGCGCCGCTCGGCGTCGGTCGACTGCGCGGTGAGGCGTCCGCGGAGGCGTTCGACATCAGCCTCGGCCCGCTCGTATTCTTGGATGATCAGGGCGGATTCGTCGCGCAGGCCGCGCATCGGCGCGCCGCGGACGCTGACGGCGTCGAGCGCGTGGCCGAGTCGTCGGTCGAGGGCGCGCAGCCGCGAACGGGCGCGAGACAGCGCCGAGCTGGTCTCGGCGACGACGGCGTTCGGGTCGCCGGCGAGGACCAGCGCGGGTGTGGCGTCGTGACCGCCCTCGCCGCGGAGGTGACGGAGGACTTCAGCCTCGAGGTCGTCCGCGCGGCGCGTGTGATACTCGCCGACGGACTGGTTGGTGCGGGCTTCGCTCTGGTAGTAGCGGTAGACGCCGCTGCCGGTCTCGCCGTCGCGGAGCTGCCAGCTCTGGCGGCGGGTGACGCCGATCATCCGGCTGCCGCTCTCGCCGCACCAGGCCAGCCCGGCGAGCAGGAACTGGCTGCGGGCCGACGATCCGGGCGCGGTGCGGCGGGCCACCATCTGCGCCTGGATGCTCTGGAAGTCCGACCGCGAGATGAGCGACTCGTGGTTGTCGGGGACGCTGACGCCGAAGCGCTGATAGGTCCCGGTGTAGACCCGGTTACGGAGCAGGTCGCGGATGCTGACCATGCTCCAGGGCCCGCTGCGGCGCGTGCGGTAGGCCTCCGCGTTGAGGCGTTGGGCGATCCGGCGGATGCCGAGGCCTTCGTCGACGTACATGCGGACGATGTACCTGACGACCTCGGCCTCGGCCGGGACCGGCTCGAGGCGGCGGTCGTCGCCGATCCGATAGCCGTAGGGCGGTCGTCCCATGGCATGGCCATAGACGGCGCGGCGGCGCATGCCTTCGCGAACGCGGGCGCTGCGCTCGCGCGGCTGCTGACGCTCCCAGAGTTCGAGCGTGCGGTTCTCATCGAGCGCGCCCTCTTCGAGTGAGACGACCTGGGCGCCGCGGGCGCGTATCTGCATCACCGAGCGGGCGCTCTGATTGGCGTCGCCGCCGAGGCGCCGGAAGGCGGGTACCACCACGACAGTGAAGCCGGGCCCCTCTTCAGAGAGGTGGGCCAGCAGCTGGGACATGCCGATGCGCTGGTCGCCAACCGCGGCGTCGAGGAAGGTGGCAGCCGGTTCGTAGCCGTGTTCGTTGCAGAACTCGAGGAACTCAGCGTTCTGTTCCGCGAGCGTGGGCGTGGCCTCATCGGCGTTTGATTCGCACCGACTGAGATAGCCAAAAGCGCGCACGATCAGGCCACTCTCACCTCAGGCTACGCGGACGAGACATCCGCAGGAGGGGCACTCGATCGGACGGTCGGCACGTCGAGCACGGGTGATGATCATCGTCGGAAGGGTCAGCCGGCACTCTTCGCAGACGCCGCCGGCGACACCGGCGACGACGCGCGGACGGCGCTGGCGGTACTCGTCGTAGGTGCGCAGGTCGCTTTCGTTGAGGCGCACGCGGCGCTGCTCGACGAGCACGCTGAGGTCGTCAACGCGGCCCTGCGCCTCGTCGCGTTCGGCGCGGAGCTGGGTCTGGCGAGTGTTCCAGATTGTGAGCGCCTGCTCGCGAAATTCGCGCAGCCAGCGCTCGGCGGTGGCCGCCTCTTCGGCGCGCTGACGCGCCGCGAGGTTGGCATCGCTGAGCGGGCCGAGGTTCTGGCGTTGTGAGTAGAGGTCGCGCTGCAGCTCTTCGAGCGTGCGATGGTCGGTGATCGTGCCGCCGTAGAGTCGTTCGTCGGCGGCCTGGATGCGTCGCTGGGCGGTCCCGACGATCGCTTCGGCTTCGCGGGATTCGCGGGCGGCCGTGGCGCTGAGCAGGGTCTGAGCCTCATTCTCGGCGTCCAGGGCCTCGACAAACGGTGGGTCGGTGATCTGCTCGACGACCGTCTGGAGCACGCGCTTGGCGTCGTCGCGCTGCAGGTCAACCTGCTGCAGCTCCTGCATTCCTTCGAGATCCATGTGGTGTGGTTTCTCCACGGGCCGGCGACGCTTCGATCAGTCTATGCGCGGACGGGGTGAGTGCCAACGAACACGACGGAGATGACACAACGGGCGAACCGCTGTGCGCTGAGATGCGCGCTGATAGGCTAATTCGGCCATGGAGGATGCATCGCGCCCGGCCGAGCCTCGGCAGCTGAATTCGCTGCTGATCAACGTTTCGACTCTGCTGCAGGAGTCGATCGGGGCGCTGCGCCTGTACGAGCTGGCGGAGGCCGAGTTCCGTTATGGGGACGGCGTCCAGCTGGTCGCGGGTCCGTTGCGGCTGCTGCGCACCGATCTGTCGGTGATGGCCAGCGCGCAGCTGCGCACGAGCGCCGAGGAGGTCTGCGGCGCCTGCCTGGGGCCGGCGATCGTGGAGCTGGAGCTCGAGTTCGACGAGGAGTTCTGGCCGGCGAGCGACCCGGTGACCGGTCGGGCGGTCGAGCCGCCCCCGGAGCGGGACGGGTTCGCGCTGATCGATGGGCAGATCGACTTGAGCGAAGTCGTGCGACAATATGTTGAGATGGCGAGGCCGATGAGTCCTCGTTGCGGTCCGGCCTGTCCGGGAGCGGGACTTCCGGCGGCGGACGACGAACAAGCGACTGATCACCGGTGGGCGGCGCTGGCAGCGCTGCGAGAACAGCTCTGACGAGCGCCCACTTCAGCCCGAAACACGTGAGCCCAGCGATGGGGGAGGACGACCGAGATGCCACCACTGCCGAAGCGCAAGTATGCGAAGACGCGCCAACGGCTGCGCCGCCAGCACCACAAGGTGCAGCGACCGAAGCTGGTCACCTGCCCGCAGTGCAACTCGCCGCATCAGGCGCACCACATCTGCTGGGCCTGCGGCCAGTACCGCGGCAACGCGGTGATCGAGATCGAGGACTAGCGCGTGGCCGAAGAGCCGAGCGCCTGGCTGTTCCCCGGCCAGGGCGCGCAGAAGGTCGGGATGGGACGCGATCTGTACGACGCGTATCCCGAAGCGGCCGCCGTCTTCGATGAGGCGGACGCGGCGATCGGTCGATCGCTGTCGCGCATCATCTTCGACGGTCCCGACGACGAGCTGCGACAGACAGTCAACACGCAGCCTGCGATTCTGGTCACGAGCCTCGCAGCCTGGGCCGCCGCGCGGGCGGTGGGGCACGCGGCGCTGGCCGAGCCGCCGGTCTGTGTCGCAGGGCACAGCATGGGCGAGTACAGCGCGCTGGTCGCGGCGGGATCGCTGACGGTCGCGGAGGCGGTGCGGCTGGTGCAGCGTCGCGGCGAGCTGATGCAGGCGGCGGGCGAAGCGCAGCCCGGCACGCTGGCCGCGGTGCTGGGGATGGACGAGGACGTGGTGCTGGCGGTCTGCGCGGAGACGGGAGCGGAGGTCTGCAACGTCAACGCGACGGGCCAGATCGTGATCGGCGGGCCTCCGGAGGAGGTCGAGCGTGCGGCGCTGCTGGCGGAGCAGCGGGGCGCGCGGCGGGTCGTGCGGCTCAACGTGGGCGGCGCATTTCACACGTCGCTGATGGCGCCGGCGGCGGAGCAGATGGGGCCGGTACTGGACGCGGCGACAATTTCGGCCCCATCGATCCCGGTGATCGGCAACGTTGAAGCGGCTGAGCTGACGAGCGCCGAGGCGGTGCGCCAGGACCTGAAGGCGCAGATTCGTCGGCCCGTGCAGTGGCGCGACACGGTGTTGCGGATGCGCGAGCTGGGGGTTGGGACGTTCGTGGAGATCGGTCCGGGGTCGGTGCTGACCGGCCTGGTGCGCACGACGCTGCAGCCCGAGCGACCATCGTTGATCAATCTGAGCGACCGTGACAGCATTTCAGGCGGTTCGGCCTGAGCGCGCCATCGGTCGGCAGTCGCAGCAAGTTGCAACACCGCGTGGCCCGCGTGCGAGCGTTTGAAGCGCTGTTCGAGGCGGAGTTTGAGCGGATCACGGGCGCGGCGGCATTGCGGCGGGGGCAGCTCAACCAACCGCTGGGCGAGCCCGAGCACGCCTATGCGCAGGCGATCGTCGACGGCGTCAGCGCTCGCCTGGAGGAGATCGACGCGATCGTGCGCGAGACCGCGACACAGCGGCCGCTCACGCAGATGGCCTTGGTCGACCTAACGGTGCTGCGGATTGCGCTGTGGGAACTGCTCTTCAATACTGAGGCGGTACGCGCGACCACCGCCGCCAACGAAGCGGTGGAGTTGGCCAAGCGGTTCGGCAGCGATGGCAGCCGGCGGCTGGTCAGCGGCGTATTGGGTACGATTCGGCGAACCCGGCTCGCGGAGCCGGTGCAGGAGGCTTCCGCAGTGGCACTGTTCGATCGCATCCAGGGGATCATTGAAGAGCAACTCAGCGTCGAGCCGTCCGAGATCACGATGGACGCATCGTTCATCGACGACCTCGGGGCGGACTCGCTGGACCTCGTTGAGCTGATCATGTCGTTCGAGGAAGAATTTCGCGACGAGGTTCCGGAGCTGGAGATTTCCGACGAGGACGCAGAGGGGATTGGGACGGTTCGCGACGCGGTGACCTTCCTGATCGGCAAGGGCGTCCCGGAGTAGTCCGGGGCGCGAGCCGGGGCGTTGGGTCCCAGAGCGCAGCAGCACGGCGTGCGGCGGAACCCCAGGCAGGCCACGCGGCCGGCCTCCCTGAGGCTTCGTCGGCGTCGCCGCCGAGTGGGGCAGCGCGGCGGGGGAGATCGGATAGGCTGACACGGACGCGTATGCGCGCCGGAGCGAGGGCGTGTAGCGCGGGGTCTCGCGGGGGCGCGCATGAATATCTTCGGCGTCGGCATTCCCGAGATTCTGGTGGTGTTGCTGCTGGCCGCTGTGATCTTCGGTCCCGGGCGGCTGCCTGAGTTCGCCGCACAGTTCGGGCGCGCGATCCGCGAGCTGCGCGAGTATGCGCGCGACTTCCGCGATGAATACCTGACCGACTTCGAAGAAATGCGCGAGGAGTACATCGAGGTTCGCCACCAGCTGGCGGAGACGGACCAGGACATCCGGCGGGACCTCGAGGAGGCGGAAGCGGACATCCGGGCGGCGGCGCGCGACGCGGAGGCGGCGACCGCAGACGCGATTGAGACGGCGCGCGACGGCGGGACGCCCGCGGCCGCCGGGACGGCGCCGACAGCGGTGACAGTGGCGGCCGTCGAGCAGGCTGAGACTGCGACCGAGCAGCGACGGGTGCGGCGGCGCCCGATCGTGCGGCGGCGCAACGTCCGCGCGGCCGAAGCGGCTGAGGCGCCGGCGCGGCCCGCGAACGTGATCTCGCTCAACCGCCGCCGGCGCGACGTATAGCGGCGCGGGCGTATTGACCGATGGCCTCGCAACCGACCACCGAGCCGCCCGACGAGCCGCCTATTCCGCCGCCCGATGATCCGGAGCTGGATGAGGATCTCGGCGGCGACGAAGGCGCGGAGCTGACGCTCGGCGAGCATCTGGTCGAGATTCGCCATCGGCTGACGGTCGCGACCCTGAGCGTCGTGCTGACCACCGTGGTGACGCTGGTGTTCGCGGAGCAGATTCTCGACTACTTGCTGCAGCCCGGTCGCGACGCGCTGCCCAACTTCCGGCCGATCTACACCGAGCTGCTCGGCTACATCGGGGCCTACATCAAGATCAGCCTGATGTTGGGCATCGCCGGGGCGATGCCGGTGATCGTCTATCAGGTCTACGCGTTCATCCACCCCGGTCTGACGCGCGCGGAGCGACGCTGGATTCTGCCGATCGTGTTCGTGGCGACGTTTGCGTTCGCGGCCGGCGGCGCCTTCGCGTTCTACCTGGGCTGGCCGCCGGCGCTCGATTTCCTGCTCAATTTCGGTGACAACATCGCCGACCCGCAGGTGCGGATCAACAACTACATCGACATGCTGACGCGATTCGTGTTCTGGACCGGGATCATCTTCGAGATGCCGCTGTTCCTGATGGGTCTGGGCGCGTTCGGGCTGGTCACGGCCAAGAAGCTGGTGGGGATGTGGCGTTGGGCGATCATCGGATCGTTCCTCCTGGCGGCGCTGATCACCCCCTCGATCGACCCGGTCACGCAGACAATCGTGGCGGTGCCGGCGATGGGCCTCTACGGGTTGGGGGTCCTGCTGGTGCGGATCGTCGAGCCGCACGCGATCATCCCGGTGGTGGAGTCGGACCTGGACGCGGAGGCGTAGGGAACGCGCATATGTCGTGCGCGGGTGGCTCGGGTTGGCGCTCCTAGACTCGCGGCATGGAACTGCTTGAGCTGGTGGACTTGAACGAGCGGGTGGCGGGCTGCGTCGCGTGCGGCTTGAGCAGGAGCCGGACGCGGACCGTGCCGGGCGATGGGGACCCGAATGCGGAGCTGATGTTCATCGGCGAGGGGCCGGGCTTCCACGAGGATCAGCAGGGGCGGCCGTTCGTGGGGCGCGCGGGACAGTTGCTTGATGAACTGTTGGCGGGCATCTCCCTCACACGGGCGGACGTGTTCGTGGCGAACGTGCTGAAGTGTCGGCCGCCGCAGAATCGCGATCCGCAGCCGGACGAGATCGGCGCGTGCGAGCCGTTTCTGACAGAGCAGATCGAGGGGATTCGCCCGAAGCTGATCGTGCCGTTGGGGCGCTTCGCGACGCAGTACTTCATTCCGCGGACCACGATGGGGCGCTCGCGGGGCGTGCCGACGCGGGTGGGGCGCTGGTTGGTGTACCCGGTCTATCACCCGGCGGCGGCGCTGCGGCAGGGCGCGTTCATGGACGTGCTGCGCGAGGATTTCGCGCGGATTCCGCAGCTGCTGGCGGAGTCGGAGCGGCCTGTGGCGGCGGTGCAGGCGGGTGCCGTAGCCATCGCGGCGACGGAGGATGAGACGCAGGGCACACAGCTGGCCCTGCTCTAGGCTGGCTCGAATACGCTCGAACGGACCCGACCCCGGTGGGGCGTCGGTCAGTCAACATCTGGAGGCGACGAGTGAGCGACGTGCGGCGGGACGGGCTGCGGGTGGTGCCATTGGGCGGGTTGGGCGACATTGGGCGGAATCTGATGGTCTACGAGACCGACGACGACATGGTCGTGGTCGACGCGGGACTGATGTTTCCCTCGGACGAGATGCACGGGGTCGACTACATCATTCCCGATGTGTCATATCTGGAGGAGCGGCGCCACAAGCTGCGCGCCTGGCTGATCACGCACGGTCACGAGGACCACATCGGCGGGCTGCGCTTCCTGCTGCCGCGGCTGCCGGCGCCGGTCTACGCGGCGCGGCTGCCGCACGGCCTGCTGCGGCTGAAGCTCGAAGAGGCGGGGCTGTTGGACGTCGATCAGGTCACGATCGCGGCGGGCTCGAAGCTCAACTTCGGACAGATTTCGGCCGAGTTCTTCCCGGTCGCGCACTCGATTCCCGATGCGTTCGGGATCGCGTTGCGCACGCCGGCGGGCTTGGTGGTGCACACCGGCGACTTCAAGATCGACCACACGCCGGTGATGGGCGCACCGACTGACCTGAACGCGCTGGCTCGCTACGGCGAGGAAGGCGTGCGGCTGCTGTGCAGCGACTCGACCTACGCGGACCGACCGGGGCACACGATCTCCGAGCTGGTGGTCGGCGATGCGCTGGAGCAGATTCTGCTGACCGCGCCGGGTCGGGTGATCATCGCGACGTTCGCGTCGCAGATCGCGCGGGTGCAGCAGATCATCGACGGGGCGGAGGAGGCGGGGCGGACGGTCTTCCCGACCGGTCGGTCGATGGAGAAGAACATCGGAATGGCGATGGAGCTGGATTACATCAGGGCCAGCGATCGGCGCATCCGCAGCATCGGGGAGCACCGGCACGTGTCGGATGAGAACTCGGTGATCGTCTGCACGGGCGCCCAGGGCGAGCCGATGTCGGCGCTGTCGCGGATGGCGAGCGGCGACCATCGCGATGTCACGCTGAAGCCGGGCGACACGGTGGTGCTGTCGTCGACGCCGATCCCGGGCAACGAGGCGGCGGTCAACACGACCATCGACAACCTGTTCCGTCGCGGCGTGGACGTGATGTACTCGGGCGGCGGGCACGAGCACGTGCATGTGCGCGGCCACGCGGGTCAGGAAGAGCTGAAGACGGTGATCGGGCTGACGCGACCGCAGGCGTTCGTGCCGATTCACGGCGAGTATCGGCACCTGACGATGCACGCGCGGCTGGCGATCTCGATGGGCGTGCCGGAAGAGAACTGCCACATCGTGCTGGATGGCGACGCGCTGGAGCTGACCGCTGACCAGTCGGAGGTGGTGGACCGGGTGCCGGCCTCGTACGTCTACGTGGACGGCGTCAACGTGGGCGGAGTGGACCACACGGTGCTGCGCGATCGTCAGAAGCTGGCGCAGGACGGCGTGGTCGTCGTGGTGGTGCCGGTGGACCACCAGACGGGGCAGTTGGCGGGCGATATCGAGCTGGTGGCCAAGGGGTTCGTGGAGCTGGAGCAGTCGCCGGAGCTTCGCGACGGGGCGATCACGAAGGTCACGGAGCTGCTCAAGCGCGATTCGCACCCCGTCGAGTGGAGCCAGCTGGAAAATGGGCTGAAACGACAAATCTCGACGTACTTTTACCGCGAGGCGCGCCAGCGGCCTATGGTGATTCCTGTGGCGGTTGAAGTCTGAGGCTCGCCTTCGGGGTCTCGGGCGGGAAGTGGGGCGGCTCCGGCCTGCGTGCCGGAGGGTTAGGCATGGCTCGAAAACGATCGACGCGCCGAACGCCGCTATTGCGGCGCCTTAGTCGCTGGCTGAGCGCCGAGCGGACGCCGCTGGTCGGACTTGTGGTGGTTGGGATCGCGACGCTGTTCGCGGTCTGGGTGTCGCTGGCCGGGGCTCCGAACGCGGCGCAGCGTGAGGCGGTGATCGGCGCATTGGGCGGGGGCGTGTACTTGGTTGGTGTGATCCTGGCCGGTCTGGGCACGGCGCTCGCGCTGCGGCTGCGGCGTCCGAACGGGGTGCAGGCGCGACGCGGGGCAGGGGTGCTGGCGCTGCTGGCGGCGGCCTGGGGGATCGCGGGGGCCATGAGCCCCGAGGCAACGTTGGGTGGGGTGTCGCTCGCGGGGAATTCGCTGGGTGGGGATGTGGGCGCGGCGCTGGCGACCGGGCGCGGGGCGATCGTGATCGCGTTGCTGCTGCTGGGCGGCGTAGCGCTGATCTCGCCGCAGTTCAGTCGCAGCACCGCGCTGATGGGTGGTCGGCTGATGCGCAGCGGCGGCCGCGTGGTGGCGGCGCGGGGGCCGGGAGCGGTCGCCGCGGTGTCCGGCGCGATCTGGGTGGGGATTCGCTGGTATTTCCAGCTGGTCGGCGGGGCGGCGGCGGAGATCGTGGCGTCGACGCGCGCGGCGCTGGAGCGTCGGCGGCTGCGTCCGGTCGCAGCGCCGGTCGCCGTGTCGATCGCGGCGCCGCGCTGGGCGACGCAGGTGTCGGTTGGGCCTGGGCCGCAGGTCATCGAGCCGCCCGCTCCGGCGCCCCTGGCGCCGCAACCGGCGCGCGTTGTCGAGCCGCTGACGCCTCCTCCGGCGCCCGCGCCGACGAAGCGGACGCTGAACCGACAGGCTGCGGACGGTTGGCGGCTGCCGCCGCTGGACCTACTGGACGGTGACAGCGCTGCGATTTCGCTGGCGAGCGCGGACGTGAACGCGAAGATCATCGTCGACACGCTGGCGTCGTTCGGGGTGGACGCGCGGGTGGCGGAGATCAATCGGGGGCCGACGGTGACGCAATTCGGGATCGAGCCCGGCTGGGAGGTGCGCACGCGGCAGGTTCCGCTGCGCAACGCGGAGGGCAAGGCGCTGCTCGACAAGGACGGTCAGCCGCGGACCAAGATCGAGGAGGTGGCGCGGACCCGCGTGCGCGTCAACCGGATCACGCGACTGGCGAACGATCTGGCGCTGGCGCTGTCAGCTCCGTCGATCCGCATCGAAGCGCCGGTCCCCGGCCGGCCGGTGATTGGGATCGAGGTGCCAAACGACGAGACGCGGATCGTCGCGCTGCGCGGGCTGCTCGAATCCCCCGAATATCGCGAGGCAGCGGCCAAGGGGGGGCTGCCGATCGCGCTGGGGCGCGATGTGCGCGGGCGTGCCGTGGTGGCGGACCTGACCAAGATGCCGCACGTGCTGATCGCGGGCGCGACCGGATCGGGCAAGAGCGTGTGCATCAACACGATCATCACCTGCCTGCTGATGCACGTGTCGCCGCTGCAGCTGCGGCTGGTGCTTGTGGACCCGAAGCGGGTCGAGCTGACGGGCTACGGATCGGTGCCGCACCTCGCATTGTCGCGGGTGGTCACGGACTCGGATGAGGTGGTGCGGGTGCTGGGCATGATTGTGGCGGAAATGGAGCGGCGCTACCGGCGGCTCGAGCTTCGGGGCGCACGGAACATCGCGGCGTACAACGCACTGCCCGGGATCGAGCAGCCGATGCCGTATTGGGTGGTGGTGCTCGACGAGCTGGCGGACATGATGATGGCCGCGCCGGTCGAGGTGGAGCAGCAGCTGGTGCGGCTGGCGCAGCTGGCGCGGGCGACGGGTATTCATCTGGTGGTGGCGACCCAGCGGCCATCCGTCGATGTGGTGACGGGGCTGATCAAGGCGAACTTCCCGACCCGGATCGCCTTTGCGACCACGTCGCAGACGGATGCGCGCGTGATCATGGATCGAGCCGGCGCGGAGAAGCTGCTCGGCAGGGGCGACATGCTGCTGATGAGTTCGGACAGCGTCGCACCGCGGCGAGTGCAGGGGGCGTACGTCTCGGACGAGGAGATCGCGCGCGTCATCGAAGCGTGGGACGCGCCCGCGCAGCCGACGACTGAGCGTCGCTCGATCGATGAGATGCTCAAGGAGTTCGAGGCGGAAGCGAAGCTCGCGCCGGATCTGCGCGAGGTGCTGCGGGCCGAGGCGGACGCGAACTCGCTGCGCGGAACGCTGCGCTCAGCGCTCACGAGCGCGCCGGCGGAACCGGACATCGTGGGGCCGGACGATCCGTTGGACCTGCCCGCGGGCGTGCAGCGTGAGCGGCCAAGCAACAAGGCTGACAGCAGATTCGATGAGGCTGCGGCGCTGGCGCGGGAGCATCGGCGGGTGTCCGCGTCGCTGTTGCAGCGACGGCTGCGGGTCGGCTTGCCGCGGGCGGAGCGGCTGATCGAGCTGCTGGAGCAGGCGGGGATTGTGGCGCCGTCGGAAGGCGGCCCGTCGCGGCGAGTGTTGCAGCGGTCGGAGTCGGGGATTCAGTCGCTGGACTAGCGGCCTGCTAGTGGACGGCGGCGAGGACGGGGTCGAAGGGGTCGAAGGATTCGTCACCATCGAAGCGAGTGGCGTCGGGGCCCGCGTCCTGAGCAGTGGCCTGCGCGCGGAGGTAGTCGGCCCAGCTGAGCCGGAAGAGACGCTCACGACGGGTCATGCCTCGGATCCGCCGGGCGCCCATATCGACCCAGAAGCGAGGCGGGATCTCGTGCGTCACCTCGTCCACGTAGACCGAGGACGCAAGGATCATGCCGCCGTCGCCTTTGGCGACGATCCGACTGGCCACGTTGACGGTGCGTCCGAGAATGTCGCCGCCGGGCCGGAGGATCACGTCGCCGCGGTGAATGCCGACGCGGACGCTGACCGGCCAGGCGGCGCCGCGGTTGGCCGAGCGGAGGGTGACGCGGGCCTGGATGCGAGCCGCGCAGCGTGCGGCGTCGACCGCATCGGCGAACACGATCAGGAAGCCGTCGCCGGTCAGTTTGACCTCGAAGCCGCGGTGCCGGTGCAGCTCCTCGCGGACGATGTCGTTGTGCTCGTCGATGATCGCTTCCCAGGTGGAGTCGCCCATCCGCTCGGTGAGCTGAGTGGAATCCTCAATGTCGGTGAAGACGACGGTGAGCGCCTCGCCGTGGGCGGGCATCAACGCGGCAGTGAGGGCGCGGCCGCAGTTGGGGCAGAACGACGAGGCGGGCGGGGCGAGTTCGCCGCAGAATGCGCAGTGCCGGCCGCCGGGGTCGCGCGTCTCGCCGCCCAGCCAGGAGGGCGGCGCGTCGGCGATCGGCTGCGCAGCGCCGGCGCGCCGACGCTCGGGGATCGGATCCAAAACCACCGGGACGCCTCTCAGAGGCAGGTCTTCTTGACCTGCCGAGACAGAATCACCCACCGCGCGGGCCGGGTGGGTGAGAAGGGTCAGCGCCTGCGACAGTCAAGCCGGTCAGCGGAAACGGTTGAGCATCGCTTCGTTGTGGCTGGTCCTCGACACGCAGGGGCGCGTCAACGCGACCGTACCAGTGTTTTGCGCGGGGCGTCAAAGCGCTCGCCGCGGTTTTACCGCCCGCGGCCGGCGCGGGCGGGCTCGCGGCGGCTGCGCGGCCGCCGCCGCCGGCCGTAGGCCTGGTCGACCCACGGCTCGAGCTCATCGGGGTCGCCGGCGAGCTCGTGGCGCAGGTCGACAATCTGGTCGCGGAGAATGGCGGCCTTCTCGAACTCGAGGTCCCGGGAGGCCTGCTTCATGCGCAGCTCGAGCGCTTTGATCGTGCGCGCGATCTGATCGGGGCTGGCGTCTCTCGGAAGCGTGGCGCCTGCGTCGTACTCGAACGGGGCGTCCTCAGCGACCTGACGGACCTGGTCGGTTATGTCTCGAATTTCCTTGGTGATCGAGACGGGTGCGATGCCGTGGCGCTCGTTGTACTCGGCCTGGGCCATGCGGCGACGGTGCGTTTCATCGATCGCGCGGCGCATCGAGTCGGTGATGCGGTCGGCGTAGAGGATCGCATGGGCGTTGACGTGCCGAGCGGCGCGGCCGATCGTCTGCACCATCGTGCTCTCGTTGCGCAGGAAGCCCTCTTTGTCGGCGTCGAGCACGGCGACGAGGCTGACCTCGGGAAGGTCGAGACCCTCGCGCAGGAGATTGATCCCGACGACGCAGTCGAAGACGCCGAGCCGCAGGTCGCGCAGAACCTCGACGCGCTGGAAGGTGTCCTGCTCGCTGTGCAGGTAGTAGGTCTTGATCCCGACTTCGCGCAGGTAGTCGGCGAGGTCTTCGGACATCTTCTTGGTCAACGTGGTGACGAGGGTGCGCTCTCCGCGCTCGGTGCGGGCTCGGATTTCGGAGACGAGGTCGTCGATCTGGCCGTCGGTGCCGCGCACTTCGACGACCGGATCGAGCAGGCCGGTGGGACGGATCAGCTGCTCGACGATCTGCTCGGAGTGATTGCGTTCGTAGACGGCCGGGGTCGCGGAGACGAACACGACCTGATTGATGTGGCGCTCGAACTCGTCGATGTTGAGCGGGCGATTGTCGATCGCCGAGGGCAGGCGGAAGCCGAAGTCGACGAGCGTCTGCTTGCGGCTGGTGTCGCCCCCGTACATGCCGCGCACTTGCGGGAGGGTCATGTGGCTCTCGTCGATGAAGAGCAGCCAATCTTCCGGGAAGTAGTCCAGCAGCGTCCAGGGCGTGCTGCCGGCCGCGCGGCGGGCGAGGTGGCGGGAGTAGTTCTCGATGCCCGGGCAGTAGCCGGTCTCGCGCAGGGTTTCGAGGTCATAATTGGTGCGCTCTTCGAGACGCGCGGCCTCGAGGATGCGGTCCTCGCGGCGAAACTCTTCGAGGCGCTGCTGAAGCTCGACCTCGATGTCGGTGACGGCGGCGGACATGCGCTCGTCGGTGGTCACGAAGTGCTTGGCCGGGTAGATATCGACGCGGTCGCGATCGGCGAGGATTTCGCCGGTCAGCGGATCGAGCTCGACGATCCGCTCGACTAGGTCGTCCCAGAACTCGACTCGCACGGCGAGGTCCTCGTAGGAAGGGTGGATGGTGAGGGTGTCGCCGCGGATCCGGAAGCGGCCGCGAGTGAGCGTCATTTCGTCGCGTTGGTACTGCTGGTCGATCAGGCGGCGCAGGATCAGGTTGCGGGCGACGTGCTTGCCCTTCTCGAGCGTCAGCACCATGCCCTGGTAGTCGTCAGGCTCGCCGAGACCGTAGATGCAGGAGACGGAGGCGACGATCACGACATCGCGGCGCTCGAACAGCGCTCGGGTGGCCGCGTGGCGGAGCTTGTCGATCTCCTCGTTGATGTCCGACTCCTTGGCGATGTAGGTGTCGGAGCGCGGGATGTAGGCCTCAGGCTGGTAGTAGTCGTAGTAGGAGACGAAGTACTCGACGGCGTTGTTGGGAAAGAAGTCGCGGAACTCCGTGCAGAGCTGGGCGGCGAGCGTCTTGTTGTGGGCGAGCACGAGCGTCGGGCGGTTGAGCTCCGCGATCACGTTCGCCATTGTGAACGTCTTGCCGGAGCCGGTCACGCCGAGCAGAGTCTGGGCGTGGTGGCCGGCCTGGAGCCCGGCCAGGAGCTCACGGATGGCCTGCGGCTGGTCGCCGGTCGGCTGGTAGTCGGCAACCAGGTCGAAATGGTCGGTCGAGGTCACTTGCGATCCTTCGGCGCGGATACAGCCTAGCCCGATCTCGGTCCGTCAGGCGTCGCCGCCGAGGCGCTGGAGTACGGCGCGCAGCATCGATTCGGTGGTGGCGTTGGCAGTGGCCACGGGGGCGAGTTCGGCGACCCAGCGCTCGGCCTCGCGGCGCTGGTAGCCGAGGCCGATCAGGGCGTCGACGGTGTCGGCGGCGACCTGATCGGGGGCGCGGCTGGTTGCGGGGGCGTCGGCGCCGTCGAAGCCCTCGTCCTGCAGCAGCGCCTCTTCGACGAGCTTGCCGCGCAGCTCGGCGATGATCTTGTCGGCCTGGCGCAGGCCGATGCCGGGCAGACTGCTGAGCGCGCGTCGATCGCCGGCCTCGATCCAGCGGGCGATCGTGGAGACGGAGGCGGCCAGCGCACGTTGCGCCTTGGTGACGCCCATGCTGTCGACGGTCAGGAGCTTGCGGAAGAAGTCGCGCTCGGTGGGGCGCTGAAAGCCGATCAGGACAGGCGTGGGGGCGCGATCGGGCACGTGGTAGTGGGTGAAGAGGTTGAGCTCCCGCTGGTCTTTGTCGCGCAGGGCGCGCCAGCAGATCGTCGGCAGGCGCACCTCGTAGACGAGCCCGCCGACCCGGACCTCAACGCTCTGCTCCTTGTCGTTCCAGTCGACCCGCTCGCCGGAGACTCGCGAGATCATCGGGTCGCCAGCGGGAGCCGCCGCGACATCAGCGTGTGGCAGTAGGCGACGGCGAGGGCGTCGGCTGCGTCATTTGAGGCCTCGAGACGACCGAGCTGCAGATGCCTCACGAGCGCCGTGGCGACGGCCTGCTTGTCGGCGGCGCCGTCGCCGACGACGGCTGCGCGGACGGCGCGCGGGGCGTACTCGGCGACATCGAGGCCGGCCTGCGCGGCGGCCATCATGGCGGCGGCCTCGGCTTGGCCGAGCGCGACGGCGGTGCGGATGTTGCGGTTGAGGAAGGGTCGCTCGACGGCGGCTGAGCGGGGCGCGTAGCGCTCGATGACGTCTGAGATGCCTGTGTGAATCTCCACGAGCCGCTCGGCCAGCGACTCGGCGCTGGGGCGGATGACGCCCCAGGCCAGCTCAACGCCGCCGTCGTCGTCGACGCTGAGCACGCCCCAACCGGTGGCGCGCAAGCCGGGATCGACGCCCAACACGCCGCCCAGCACGCCGCCAGTGATGGCGGCTGGGCGCGCGGGCGTCTGACTCACCGACTACGCCTCGGCCAGGACGGCGTCGGGGAAGTCGGCGTTCGTGAACACGCGCTGGACATCGTCGAGATCCTCGAGGGCATCGATCAGGCGCAGCAGGGAACGGGCCTGTGAGACATCGACCTCGACGGTGTTGGTGGGGCGCATCACGACTTCGGCGAAGGCGACCGAGACGCCGGCGCTCTCAACGCTGCTGCGAGCCTGTTCGAGGTCGTTGGGGGCGGTGATGACCTCGACGAGGTCGGGCTCGACCTCGACATCCTCAGCTCCGCCATCGATCGCGGCGAGCGCGACCTCGTCGGCATCGACTCCGGCTTCGAGGTCGACGCCGATCACGCCCTTCTGCTCGAAGATCCAGGCGACGGCCCCGGACCCGGCCATGCTGGCGCCGGCGCGGGTGAGCGCGGCGCGGACGTCGGAGACGGCGCGATTGCGGTTGTCGGTGAGCGAATCGATCAGGATGGCGGCGCCGCCGGGCCCGTAGGCCTCGTAGCGGATCTCCTCGAGTTGTGCGCCGTCGCCGGCGTTGGTCGCGCGGTCGATCGCGCGCTGGATGTTGTCCTTGGGCATGTTGTTCTGTCGAGCGCGCTCGATCGCCAGGCGGAGGGCGGAGTTCTCATCGGGGTTGGGGCCCCCGCCGCGTGCCGCGACGGAGATTTCGCGGCCGAGTTTGGTGAAGAGCTGGCCACGCTTGGCGTCGGTGACGCCTTTCTTGCGCTTGATCGACGACCATTTGGAATGTCCCGACATCGCAGCGTCTCCGGAAGTTCAAGCAGCGCCTCATCCAGCGCCCGCTCGCGAATCGTAGAACGAGAGTATCACTCAGGGCGGGGGCGATTGGGACGGCGTTAGAGCAGGTTCAGCTCGGCGATCGCGGAGCGGGTCTGTTCGAGCGCGGCGTGAGCGGTGATGTCGTTGTCCAGCGGAGTGATCGAGACGGAGCCGCTGATGATCGCCGCCACGTCGGTTCCGGCCGGAGGTTCGACGCCTTCGCGGCGGACGAGCTGGCGTCGGATTGAGCCGTCGGGCTCGAGGAAATCGACGACGCGGTCGAGCGAGAGGTCGCCGGTGTGGGTGACTTCGACACCGATGATCTCGGCGCGCGGGCGGTTGGGGACGTTGACATTGAGCAGCTGCGCCGCGCCGCGCGCGAGCAGCCAGCCGGCGACATCGGCGCCGATCTGCGCGGCGACGTCGAGGTTTGCGCCATCGAGGCTGGCGGAGGAGACGGCGACGGAGGGAAGGCCGCGCACGTAGCCCTGCATCGCGGCCATGACGGTGCCTGAGTGGAGGATGTCGCGTCCAACGTTGGGACCGGGGTTGACGCCGGACACGATCATGCCGACGCGGCGTGCCGCGTGGCGGCGCAGGCCCATCACCACAGCGTCGGCGGGGGTGCCGCTGACCTGCCAGGCGTCGACGCCGTCGATCCGGGAGTGGGCGCGCTCGGACGCAAGGTCGCGGTGGAGCGTGAAGGCGGCGCTCATGCCGGACTGATTGAAGGCCGGGGCGACGACCATCACGTCGCCGTGCTCGGTGAGCGCGTCGGCGAGGTACCAAAGGCCGTCAGCGTCAATGCCGTCGTCGTTGCACACCAGGATGAAAGGTCGTTCGGTCATGGGACCTCCTTGCGACGGGCAGGCTAGAGCGGGAGTGCGCGAGCCGGGTACCAGCTGGCTGACCGGAGCAACTCGAAAAGAGCTCGAAAGAACTCGAAAGACAGTCTTTCGAGTTCTTTCGAGCTCGTTTCGCCATAAACATCGGAGATCCGAGGGTCCGCCGGGGGAACTGTCAACCCAGCTGGAACGAACTCTCAAGACAGCATTGCGAGTTGGATTCGAGCTCGCCTGCGGGGCGGGCGCTGCTGGCTGACCGAGGGGCGGTGGGGGGGACTGTCAAGCCAGCTCGAACGAACTCTAAAGACAGCTCTGCAAATCGGTCGGACTAAGTCGCGGGCGTTTCGAACTCGACCTCAACGGTCCAGTAGGCAGTCGGATCGGCTGGAGCGCCACCGACTCGTCTCACCAGACGCCTCTCCTCAAGTGCATACAAATGCTTGAGAACAGTTGGTCGAGAGAAGCCGGTCAGCTCGACGATTTCGCCCGTTCGAAGCTGCCCAGCGTTGCCGAGCCTATCGAAAATCTGCACGGCAATCGGCGTGATGTTCGAAAGCGCTAGAGGACGAGCCTTCGTCCCTGAAAGCGTGACTTCGACTCCTCTGCCCGTGTGCTCGACGCTCGGCCGCCGGAGCCCCGCCGCCTCCATCACGCCCACCATTCGTTTGAGCCCTTCGCCGAGCTCCTGACCATAGGAGAGTTGAGCCATCACGCGAGCGATGCGGGGGTTGCGGGCGTTGTGGCCGATGTTGGTGAGGTCATCGAACCGAGTCACTCCGGGGAAGCGGCCAGGGCTCGCGACTTCGAGCCGGTCGTCGAAGATCGCGGCACGGATGTGGTCGCCGAAGTTGCTGTAGGCACGATGAATCACGGCGTTCACGAGTGCTTCGAGCCAGACTTCCTCGGGCACGATTCCCTGCCAATGGAATCGGCCGTCCGGTCCCAAAGAGCGCCGCCTGGGTAGCGAGCGGCGGATCTCCTGCTGGGCCGCGTCGATCTGCTGTGGCAGGGTCCCTTCGCAGCGCACATCGCTGAGCAAGTTCTGCGCGGTGCCAGTGCGACGCGCAGTCCCTTCATATCTGAGCACTCGCACATAAGCAGCGGGGAACGCCCGCTGCGGTTCCTCTCCAAGAAGCAGCTGCCCCGCGGTCAATGGTGCGCCGTCCGAGTCGACCAACCCGCGCGCCCGCAGCAACCGCTGTGGGTCAGTCTGATCGAACCGTGCGACGTAAGCCGCGACCTCATCGTCGTCGAGGCGGGCGTGTCCGAATGTCGCCGCCGGCGTCAGCTCGAAGCTCGTATCGCCTCGGTCGTACCTCAGTTGGATGCGCTGGTCGAAGCTCAGCCGCCGATCTTCGTCTCCGACGCGCTGGAACACCTCGTCCCGATGGTTCGCGTGCATCTGGCCGGTCGGCAGAACCGAGATGGCGAAGAGCCGATCTGCCGCGCCCGAGCTGTTCACACAGTCCAGCAGTGTCACATCGAAGTGCACAGGAGGCTCCGTGAAGTCGAGGCCAGCCTGATACCAGCTGTTTTGCGCTTTCCAGAACCCCAGCACTCCCTCGCACGCGCCATCGCTCAGTCCGATGACGACCGTGCCGCCATCGGCGTTGGCCATCGCGACCAACGTCTTGGCAAGCTCGTGTCCCTTGATCCTCGAACTCTTGCGCTCGAACCACTGACTCACTGGCTCCCTCAGCAAGCGTTCGGTCACCTGCTCGGGGTGTATCGTTGCCAGCTGCTCGATCGTCGGAATCATGAGAGCTAGCCTAATGCACCCTAAGATCTTTAGGGTAGTAGAGACCTTGCAGTCCGATGATGACCTACAGGTCTACTGGGCTCGCGGTCCAGTCGGAGGCGGAGGGGACGCCGCCGAGAGTGGTGGCGTGCTGAACGCTGCGCAGGGTCGCCGCGGTGATCGCTTCGGCGGCCATGACTCCGACGAGGGTGAGCAGCGAGGGCACGGCGGAGATGTCGATCTCGCCGGTGGCGAGGGTGAAGATGGAGTCGCCGTCGGCGGGCGTGAAGACGGGGTCGATGGCGCGGGCGAGGCCGGCGGAGGCCATGATCGAGATGCGGCGGGCCTGGCCCTTGTGCAGGCGTGCGTTGGTAGCCACGACGGCGAGGGTGGTGTTCGCGCCGGCCATCGCGGCCTCGGCCGCCTCCAGCTCCGCGAGGTACGCGGCGTAGGGCTTGTCGCGCAGGATCGCCGCGCCGCGGGTCATCTCGCCCTGTTCGCCGACGCGGACGCCCGCGACGAGGCTGCCGTCGGCGGGGTTGACGATGTCGCCGACCGAGTTGGTGGCGACGGCCGCGCCGACGATCAGGCCGGAGTCGTGATGGGCGGCGGCGGTGCCGAAGCCGCCTTTGGTTGACTGGCCGCGGGGGCCGGCCTTGCCGACGGTGCAGCCGGCGCCGACGCCGACCGAGCCCTGCTCGACGCCGCCGGCGCGGGCGCCGCGAGCGGCTCGGTAGCCCGAGTCGCGATCGGGGTGGTTGGGCCGGCCGATCGGGAGGTCGAAGACGACAGCGCCGGCGACGATCGGGATCGACGGGAGGCCGGGAGCGAGGCGCGCGCCGACGCCACGCTCGGCCAGATAGCGCTTGATCCCGCTGGCGGCCTCGAGTCCGAAGAGGCTGCCGCCGGTGAGCAGCACGCCGTGGACTTGCGTGATTGAGTTCTCGGCGCGGATCAGGTCGGTGTCGAGCGTCCCCGGCGCGCCGCCGGGGCCGAAGTAGCCGGGCACGGCGCCCTGCTCGCAGATGATCGCGGTGCAGCCGGTGGCCCAGCGACGGTTGGTCCAGTGGCCCAGGCGGATGCCGGGCACGGCGGTGATGGCGTCGTGGCGTGGGGCGACTCTGTCACTCGGCATCGGCGGCTGCATTCGGTAGGTCGCTCGTGATCACGAGCGGCTGTCGCGGGGTGCGGTTCCAGTGCAGCTGGAAGACGTCGGGGCGGCTGTAATGGCCGACGCTGTCGACCCAGCGCTTGGACTCGATCGTGGCGCGCGGGTCGATCTCGGCGTAGAGGATGGTCTCCTCGCCGGTCACGGGGCCGGCGATGTACTTGCCGTCGGGAGCGATGATCGCGCTGCCGCCGTCGGCCTCCCAGAAGGGTTCTTCGGCGAGCGGCGTGCCAGCGGGCAGGCGGTCAGCGGACATGACCTCGCGGGCGACGACGACGAAGCAGGCGTTCTCGTAGGCCAGCTGGCGGGTAGCGGCGTCGACGATGCCGTGCAGCAGCTCCCAGCCGGGCCAGACGGAAGCGTGAATCTGGATGCCAAGGCCCGCAAGCGCGTAGCGAGCGGGGGCCATGTGGTGCTCGTAGCAGATCAGGCCGCCGAGCCGGCCGCGCTCGGTCTCGTAGACATCGAGGTCCGAACCGTCGCCGTAGCCCCAGACGAGGCGCTCTGAGAGCGTCGGCACGAGCTTGCGGTGCTTGCCGAGCAGTCGGCCGTCGTCGCCGATGTAGGCGAGCGTGTTGTAGAGCGTGCCGCCGGTCGAGTCGCGTTCGTTGATCCCGATCACAACGGTGGCCTGCGCGTCCCGCGCGGCTTCGCTGATCTGGGTCCACTCAGGCGAGCCAACCACCATGCTGTGCTCGAAGTGGTGCTCGTAGAGGCGGGTGAAGGCGTCGCGGTCGGCGGAGCGAGAATGGAAGTAGGGGTAGCTCGGGATCCAGGTTTCGGGGAACACGATCAGCGATGCGCCCGCGGCGGAGGCCTCTTCGATCGCCGCGATCGCGCGCTCCACACCGTCGCTCAGCGTCAGCCCGGGAGCCCACTGCACGGCGGCGGCGATGAACGGCTGAGCGGACATCTGAGCACCCAAATCAGCTTGGCGGCGGGTCGAGCGACCAGAGCCCATAGCCGCCGGTGACGGGCAGGACGGTGCCGGTGATGTAGCTGGCGGCGTCGGAGAGCAGGAAGGCGACAGCGCCCGCGACTTCGTCGTCGGCGCCCAGCCGTCGCATCGCGGTGTGCTCGGTCACGCGCTCGCGGTACCAGGACGGCATCGGTTCGGTGAGCGGGGTGTCGATGAACGCGGGGGCGACGCAGTTGACGCGGATTGGTTGGGGGATGGCGTGGGCCCACTCAGCCGCGAAGGTGCGGGTCATCGCTTCGATCGCGGCGCGGGTCATGGCGTAGGGGGCCTGGCGGGGCAGGCCGTATTCGGCGCCCACCGAGGAGATGGTGACGACGCTGCCGCCGCGGCCCTCGCCGATCCAGCGCGCAGCCACGTTGCGGGTGAGGAAGAAGGTGCCGCGCTGGTTGACGTCCATAATCTGGTCGTATTGGTCGGGCGTGACGCGCTCGCCGCGCTGCAGGATCGGGCTGATCCCGGCGATGTTGACGAGGCCGGTGAGCGGGCCGGCCGTCTGCTCGACGTCATCGATCAGGCCGATGTGGTCGTCGATCTGGGCGAGATCGGCGCGGAAGGCCCAAGCCTGGCCGCCATCCTGGCGAATCTCCTCGGCGACCTCTTCCACCTGCGCCGCGGTACGGGCGGTGAGGGCGACGCGCGCGCCCATCTGAGCGATGAGCTGGGCGGCGGCTTTGCCGATCCCACGGCCGGCGCCCGAGACGAGCACCACGTGGTCTTCGAGTGAGAAGGGCGAGGTACTCATGCCTTGTCCTGTATGGCCATCGTGTCGCGGACGTGAAGGTAGAGCCAGATCAGATCACGCGCGGCGCCGGTGATCTTGTCGATGGCGTCGATGAAGACTTCGAGCTGTGGTTCGTGGATGGCGAGCACGTGGGTGAGCACGACGCGGCGGCGGTTCTCGACCACGACGAGTGCGACCTGATCGGGGTTCATCGCGCGTTCCGGCAGCCAATCGAGCTTGTGGGTGAGGGTCGAGGAGGCGCGCAGGCCGTCGGCGAGTTCCAGCAGCACACCCTGGTCGACCTTCTGAACGCGCTCGATCCCGTGGGTCACGGCGGATGTCGCGGCGGCGAAGGCTCGATAGTCCCGCTTGGGGATTTCGCCTCGGGCGGCCTGGACGTCTGAGAAGGCAGGCAGCTGCAGGTCGCGGAGCAGTTCGGTCGAGCTGCGGCCCAGCGTCAGGGCGCGGAAGGCCGCGACCGACGGCGCGTTCAGCTCGAAGTTCATGAACGTGGTCAGCAGCGGCTGCTCGTGGCGGCGGCGCACGGCCAGATAGAGCGCCATCAGTTCCTGAGCGGCGTTGAGGTATTCCTCGACGATGCGCATCCCGATGACCTTGCGGTCGTCGGGGTCGGCGAGCGCCTGGGAGCGAAAGAGGGCCTCGGCGACGGTGCGGTGGGCCTTCGCGCCGAAGCGCGCGTAGTTCTCAAGGAAGGAGATTTCGACGGCGTGCAGGGAGCGGTCGAAGCAGGGCGCGCAGACGCGCGCTCGGGAGTCGGCCGCGGCGAGGTCGAAGTCGTCGCCGCAGTCTTCGCAGGTGGCGATCGCCAGGCGGCGGTCGCGATCGGCGCGGTTCGGCGCGTACGGCGTGCGCGGGTGCGCCTCAGTCGGTCGGCGAGCTGACATGCGGCTGCCTCCGGCGCGAGGCTAACACTCAGAGTCGGCGCGGCGGCGCCGGCGCAGCTTGCTGTTGACCTGCCGCGAGGCCTGCCGCGGATGCTGGCACTTGGGGCACCAATGCGTCGCGCGGCCGCCGACGATGCTGCGCCGGATCATCGCGCCACAGTCGTCGCAGGGCTGCTCGGTACGCCGGAAGACGCGGACGAAGTGTTGCTGTGAGCCTTCGCCGCCTGCGACGTTGGTGTAGTCGCGGAAGGATGCCCCGCCGTGGGCGACACCTTCCTCGAGCACCTGGCGGATCGCGGCGTGCAGCGCGACGCGTTCCTTGGGGCGCAGCGAGCCGGCCGGAGCTTCCGGATGGAGGTGGGCGAGGAAGAGCGCCTCGTCGGCGTAGATGTTGCCGATCCCGGCGACGCTGCGCTGGTCGAGCAGCGCGGCTTTGACGGCGAGCGTTCGGCCGCGCAGGGCGTCCCAGAGGGCGGTCACGTCGAAATCGTCGCTGAGCGGCTCGGGGCCGAGCTGGGGCAGGGCGTCGGCCATCTGATCGACAACGTCGATCGTGCCGAACTTGCGCACGTCGACGAAGCGCAGCTGGTAGTCGCCGGCGAGCTGGAAGGTCGCGCGGGTGAACCTGTCGGGCTCTGCGTTGGGTCCGCGGAAGCGCAGCGAGCCGGTCATGCGCATATGGACGACGCAGCAGGCGCCATCGTCGAGACTCATGCCGAGATACTTGCCGCGGCGCTGGATGGAGCCGAAGCGGCGGCCCCGGAGCTGTGCGCTGACGGCGTCCGCCGGGAGGCCGCGCAGCAGGCGGCTCGCGCCGGGCGCGACGGAGAAGTCGATGATCTCGCGCCCGCGGATCAGCGGTTCGAGATCGCGGCGGACGGTTTCGACTTCGGGGAGCTCGGGCATCCGCGACTAGGGCGCCCAGGCATCGCGCAGCAGCCGCTCGTCGAACCACTGGTTGGACTTGCCCTCCGAGACCCACTCGTACAGCGCAGCCTTGAAGATGCCCTCCATCGCCGCGACCGTGGCGATCGCGATGCCACCGAGGATCACCGCGGCGATGATCGCGAGGATCGGCCAGAAGAACGCGAGGATGATCACCGGGATGGCGGCGATCAGCAGCGCAACGAAGTAGATCAGCATGAACGAGAACTGGGCGGTGAGCTGCTCGCCCCAGCTGCGGTTGAAGTAGCCGGCGGAGCGGCGGATGGCCTGGATCGGGCCGACCCGCTCGGCGACCAGGACAGGGACGACGAAGAACGTGATGTAGGCCCAGACGGCGCCGATCATGCCGACGATGATCGATCCGACGATCCGCATCATCTGGTTGTCGGAGCTCTGCGCGGCGGCCTGGAGGGCGCGGAGGATCAGGCCAACCGTGCCGGTGATCAGCGTCCAGCCGAGGATCGCGAGCCACATCCCGCGGACGGCGCGGAAGCCGCTGGCGACATTCGGGTCGCCGCCTTCGAGGCGCTCGCGAGCGGCGGCGATCAGCGCGGCGTTGCAGAAGATGATGACGTAGATCGAGGCGAAATAGACGACGACTGTGATGATCACGTCGACGAGGTTGAGCTGCGTGCCTTCCTCGCCGATCCGGTCGAGCGTGCCGATCCCGCCGAAGACGCCGGCGGCGATCGCGGCGATCACGAGCACGCCGAGGCCGGAGAGGATCGGGAAGACGATCAGCTCCCGGTCGAGCTGGAGGACACGCCAGGACATCTTGATCAGGCTGAAGGTGTTGCCGATCGTGCGGAAAATGCCACCCATGCTGATTGCTCTTCCTGGTTGTCGAGTTGCCGAGTTGCCTAGTTGGAGCTGAGCGGCGCAAGGGGTTCGAGGTCGCGCCAGTTTGCGCCGCGCCGGACGTCGATCTGGAGCGGGACCACCATCCGGATCGCGGTCGGCATCGTGTCCTGGAGCAGGCTGACGAGGTCGTCGACCTCCGCGCCGGGCAGTTCAAAGATCAGCTCGTCGTGCACCTGCAGGAGCATCCGGGCGCGCAGCTCGCGATCCGTCAGGCCGCTGTCGATCTGCAGCATCGCCTTCTTCATCACGTCGGCGGCGGTGCCCTGGACGGGCATGTTGACGGCCATCCGTTCGGCGCCGAGCCGGGCCTGGAAGTTGGAGGAGTTGATTTGCGGCAGGAAGCGGCGGCGGCCCAGCAGGGTCTCGGCGTAGCCGCGCTCGCGGGTGCTCACCTTGGTCTCCTCGATCCACTCGGCGACTCGGGCAAAGCGGCCGAAGTAAGAGTCGATGAAGGTCTGAGCGTCGGAGCGGGCCATCCCTGAGCGCTGCGAGAGACCATGGGCGGTGAGACCGTAGATGACGCCGAAGTTCATCATCTTGGCGACCCGGCGCATCTCGGGCTGGACATCGTCGATGGTCACGCCGTAGGTGGCCGAGGCCGTGGCGGAGTGGATGTCCTCGCCGCGGGTGAAGGCCTCGATCAGGCCGGGATCGTCGGACAGATGGGCGAGCACGCGCAGCTCGATTTGGGAGTAGTCGGCGCTGACGAAGCAGACCTCGTCGCTGAGATTGGCCAGGGCGTCCCAGGCGCGGGGCACGAAGGCGGCGCGGATCTGGCGGCCCATCTCAGTGCGAACGGGGATGTTCTGGAGGTTGGGGCGCTCGGAGGAGAGTCGGCCCGTCGCGGCGACGGTCTGGTTGTAGTCGGTGTGGATGCGGCCGGTGCTCGCGCTGATCAGCGGCGGGAGTGACTCGACGTAGGTCGAGCGAAGCTTGGTCAACTCGCGCCAGCCGAGCACGTGCTCGACGATCGGGTGACTCTGGGCGAGCCGTTCGAGCTGGTGCGCGTCGGTTGAGAAGCCCTGCGATGTCTTGCGTGTCTTGGGCAGGCTCAGCTCTTCGAAGAGGACGACGCTGAGTTGTTTGGGCGAGCCGATGTTGAATTCGTGGCCCGCATCCTCGTAGATCTGGGCGGTGGTGGTGTCGATCTCGCGGTCGAGCGTGGCGTCGAGCTGCTCGAGCCGGCTGCTGTCGAGGGTCACGCCGGCCAGTTCCATCTCGACCAGCACGGGGATCAGCGGCAGCTCCAGCTCGCGGTAGAGGGCGGCGAGCGACTCATCCTGCTCCAACTCGGGGACGAGCACGGAGGCGAGGCGGAGGGTCATATCGGCGTCGGCGGCGGCGTAGGGGCCCGCCTCGGCTGCGGGGACATCCAGCATCGTCTTCTGCTTGCGCCCCTTGCCGATCAGTTCCTCGATTGGCGTCATGTTGACGCCGAGGCGGGACTGAGCGAGGGTCTTGAGACCGATCTGGGGCTCGGTGAGCAGATAGGCGACCAGCATCGTGTCGTGTTCGAGGCCGCGCAGCTGGATGCCGTGGCGGGCGAGGACCTTGATGTCGAACTTGGCGTTGTGCAGGACCTTCGGCACTGAGGGGTCCTCGAGCACGGGCCGCAGCGCCTCGCGCACGAGCTCGGCGTCGAGCTGGCCCGCCACTTCGACGCCTAGCTCGCCGCGGTGGCCGACGGGGATGTAGGCGGCCCGGCCCGCAGCGTCGGCCAGGGCGTAGCCGGCGATCTGGCAGTCGATCGGGTTGAGCGCGGAAGTTTCGAGGTCGACAGCGAGGAGCGGGGCGGCGGCGGCGCGCTCGACCCACTCGCGCAGCGCCAGCTCGTCGCGCACGAGATCATATTCGATCTCTAGCTCAGGCTCGGGCGGCGCCGCGGCGGCGGCGAAGGAGTCGCTTCCGAGCTGGCTTGCCCACTCAGTCAGGGAGCGGAACTCGAGCTCCTCAAACTTGGCGATCGCGGTGCTGCGGTCGAACTTGTGCAGCGACGCGGCATCGAGATCGAGCTGCACGGGGACCTCGTGGTTGATCGTCGCCAGCCACTTGGAGTGAAAGGCGACATCGCGTTGTTCGCGGAGCTTCTTCTGCGTGCCGGCTGGCTTGACCTCGTCGAGGTGTTCGTAGATCTCTTCGAGCGTGCGCCAGGTGTTGAGCAGCTTGACAGCGCCCTTGTCGCCGAGGCCCTTGACGCCGGGGATGTTGTCCGACGTGTCGCCGACGATCGCCTTGTAGTCGATGACCTGGATCGGATCGATGCCGTAGCGATCGCGGACCTTCGCGTCGGAGTCGTAGCGGACGACATCGCGCTGGTAGGGGCGGAACATGAAGACGTTGACATCGTCGCGGACCAACTGCAGCAGGTCGCTGTCGAGCGTGGCGATCCAGGTTTCGACACCCTGCGCGGCGGCCTGATCGGCGAGCGTCGCCAGCACGTCGTCAGCCTCGAACCCCGGCGCCTCGAAGACGGGAATTGAGAAGGCCTCCGCGACTTCACGGCAGCGGTCGATCTGCGGCGGGAGGTCTTCGGGGGGCGCCTCGCGATGAGCTTTGTAGTTCGGGTCTCGCTCGCGGCGGAAGGTCGTGTCGTCGGAGACATCCAGCGCGAGCGCGAGGTGGGTCGGCTGCAGCTCTTCGATCACGTTGCGCAGCGTGTTGGCGAACTGATAGACGGCCCCGACCGGCTCGCCCGTCGACTTGACGGTCAACGGCGCGGCTGCCCGCGCCATCGCGAAATAGGCGCGAAAGATGATCGCGTGCCCGTCGATCACGACGAGCCGCTCACCCAGACGCTGTTGACCCTCACCGGCGGCGCTCATCGTCCGAGTATACGGAGACGGACCAATCGCGAACGCGCCGCTGGTAGAGTGGGTCGGGAGCCAGCCGAGACCGCGCGTATCTGGAGCCGTTCGTGCCGACCGACAAGATCGTGGTCCGCGGCGCCCGCGAACACAACCTCAAAGACATCGACGTGACGATCCCACGCGATCAGCTCGTGGTGATCACGGGGCTGTCGGGCTCGGGCAAGTCGTCGCTCGCGTTCGACACCATCTACGCCGAGGGGCAGCGTCGCTACGTCGAGTCGCTCTCGGCCTACGCACGGCAGTTCCTGGGGCGGATGGAGAAGCCCGATGTGGACTACATCGAGGGCCTCTCGCCGGCGATCTCGATTGACCAGAAGACGGGCTCGCGCAACCCGCGCTCGACGGTGGGGACAGTGACGGAGATCTACGACTACCTGCGCTTGCTGTTCGCGCGGGCGGGCCGGCCGCATTGCCCGATCTGCGGAGACCCGATCGCCCAGCAGACGGTGCAACAGATGGTCGACAGCGTGCTCTCGCTGCCGCCGGAGTCGCGACTGCTGGTGCTGGCCCCGGTGGTTCGCGACCGCAAAGGTGAGCATCAGCAGGTGCTGGCGGATGCGAGTTCGCGCGGGTTCGTGCGGGCGCGGGTCGACGGCGAGGTGCTCTCGCTGGATGAAGAGATCTCGCTGGAGAAGAACAAGCGACACACGATCGACGTGGTGGTCGACCGGATCACGCTGCTCGACGCGGACGCGGATGCGGAAGAACAGAACGAGCTCGCGGGTCGGCTGTCTGACAGCATCGAGCAGGCGCTACAGCTCGGCGAGGGGCTGGTGCGGATCCGCGCGCTCGACGAGGACAAGGATCGGATCTATTCGGAGCAGCTGGCCTGCCCGCGCGACATGTTCGCGTTGGGCGAGATCGAGCCGCGCTCGTTTTCGTTCAACAGCCCGCACGGGGCCTGTCCGGCCTGCACCGGGCTGGGGATCACGATGCAGGTCGACCCGGCGCTGGTGATCCCGGACGATTCGAAGTCGCTCGAGGACGGCGCAATCGCGCCCTGGGCGAAATCGACTTCGCACTCGGGCTGGCATACGCGGATCCTCGTGTCGCTCTTCGAGCGCTACGGCGAGGAGCCGAGCCACCCGTTCTCCGATCTGTCGGAGGAGCTGATTCAGGCGGTGCTCCACGGCGACCCGGAGCCGATCGTGATTGAGTGGACCAACCACCGGGGGCGCACGCGGAAGTATGAGACGCACTACGAGGGCGTGGTGACCAACCTCGCACGGCGGTACCGCGACACCGACTCGGAGTGGTCGCGGACCGAGATCGAGCGGTACATGATGGCGGTGCCCTGCGCGGCCTGCGGCGGGGCGCGGCTGAAGCCTGAAATCCTCGCCGTCCATGTCGACGGGCGCAGCATCAACGAGGTGACGCGAATGGCCGTCGCGGCCGCCGCAAGCTGGGCGAACAGCCTGGAGGGCGATGAGTCGCCGCTGTCGTCGCGCGAGCGGGCGATCGCGGTGCAGATTCTCAAGGAAATTCGCGAGCGCCTGACGTTCCTCGTGGACGTCGGCCTCGACTACCTGACCCTGGACCGCGCGGCGGCGTCGCTGAGCGGCGGCGAGGCGCAGCGGATCCGCCTGGCCACCCAGATCGGCTCGTCGCTGATGGGCGTCCTGTATGTCTGCGACGAGCCGTCGATTGGGCTGCATCCGCTGGATGACGAGCGGCTGATTCGGACCCTGAAGCGGCTGCGCGACCTCGGCAACACGGTGCTGATCGTGGAGCACGACGAGGCGACGATGCGCTCGGCGGACTGGATTGTGGACATGGGGCCGGGCGCAGGCGAGGCCGGCGGGCACGTCGTCGCATCGGGCACGCCTGAACAGATCATGAAGCGACGTAACTCGATGACCGGCGCCTACCTGAGCGGCCGCAAGCGGATCTCGATGCCGGCCGGCCGCCGCCCCGGCAGCGGCGACATGCTGCGCGTGGTGGGCGCGTCGGAGCACAATCTGAAGCAGATCGATGTCGAGTTCCCGCTCGGGACGTTTATCTGCGTGACGGGCGTGAGCGGGTCGGGCAAGAGCACGCTGGTCAACGACCTGCTGCATGCGGGCGTGGCGCAGCAGCTCCACGGGGCGCGGCGTCGGCCGGGGCGGATGCAGGGGATCGAGGGTCTGGACGCGGTGGACAAGGTGATTGACATCGATCAGTCGCCGATCGGTCGCACGCCGCGCTCGAACCCGGCAACCTACACGGGGCTGTTCACGCCGGTGCGGGAGCTGTTCGCGTCGGTGCCCGAGTCGCGGATGCGCGGCTACAAGCCGGGCCGCTTCTCGTTCAATGTGAAGGGCGGGCGCTGCGAGGCCTGCCGCGGCGACGGCTACAACACGATCGAGATGCAGTTCCTGCCCGATGTGACCGTGCGCTGCGAGATCTGCGGCGGGGCGCGCTACAACCGTGAGGCGCTGGAGATTCGCTACAAGGGCTTCACGATCGCCGAGATTCTCGACAAGACGGTCGCGGAGGCGGTCGAGATCTTCAACGCGAACCCGAAGATCCGGCGCAAGCTGGAGACGCTGCGGTCGGTCGGGCTCGGTTATATCAAGCTGGGCCAGCCGGCGACGACGCTCTCGGGCGGCGAGGCGCAGCGCGTCAAGCTGAGCACCGAGCTGTCGAAGCGCTCCACCGGCCGGACGCTGTATCTGCTTGACGAGCCGACGACGGGCCTCTCGTTCCCAGATGTGGAGGCGCTGCTCAGCGTGCTACAGACACTCGTCGACCAGGGCAACACGGTCGTCGTGATCGAGCACCACCTGGACGTGATCAAGAACGCGGACTGGGTGATCGACCTCGGGCCGATGGGCGGCGACCGTGGCGGCGAGCTGATCGCGGTGGGGACGCCGGAGCAGCTGGCCGAGACGGAGGGCAGCCACACGGGGCGCTACCTGCGCGTCACGCTGGCGGCGCATGCCGGGTCGTACGGCGCGAAGGGCAGCCGCAAAGTCAGCGCCAAGAGCCGATCTGCAAGCGTCGACAAGGCGAAAGCGACGCGGCGCAGCCCGGCCAAGGCCGCGAAGAACGGTGCGAACGGCGGGGCCCCGAAGGTCAAGCCGGCGGGCGCCAAGCGGTCGCGAGGGACGGCGCCGGCGCGAGCTTGAGCGCAATCGCGCGGGGGGTATTGCCCGCGACGCCCAGCGGCCCTATAACGGTGACTACGAGCGCGCACGAACGGCTGCCTGCAGCCTCCGACGAGAGGACGGTCCCAGAATGACCTACGTGATCACTGAGCCCTGCATTGACGTCAAGGATCAGTCCTGCGTCGAGGTCTGCCCGGTTGACTGCATCCACGCCGACGACGAAGACCGCATTCTCTACATCAGCCCCGACGAGTGCATCGACTGCGGAGCCTGCGAGCCGGCCTGCCCGGTGACGGCGATCTTCGCTGAGGACGACGTGCCGGACGAGTGGATGGGCTTCACGGAGATCAACGCGGAGTGGTTCGAGGACAAGGAGTTGGCGCGCGAGAAGGTCGAAGCGCTGGCGCCTTAGCTCCCATCTCCCCCCGCTCGGCGGGGGGAGATGCCGCAGGCAGAGGGGGGCTCGGACTTCCCCGACCACACAATCCGGTCAGCGGACGCGAGCCGTCGCGCAGCGACTGAGGGGGAGAACGGAACGCGGGTTAGAAGCCGAGGCGTGTGCGGAGTTCGGTTGCTAGCTCGGGGATCGGGAGGCGATCCTGGTGTTGTGTGTCGCGGTCGCGGATGGTGACGGCGTTGTCGTCGAGCGAGTCGAAGTCGACGGTGACGCACCAGGGGGTGCCGATTTCGTCCTGGCGACGGTAGCGGCGACCGATGCTCTGGGTGTCGTCGTACTGAGTGGTCCAGTGCGGGCGGAGCTGGTCCCAGACCTCGCGCGCAAGATCGGCGACGGGTTGCTTGCGGCTCAGCGGGAGTACGGCGACGGTCACGGGCGCCATCCGCGGCTCGAAGGCGAGTACGACGCGAGCGTCGCCCTTTTCGTCAGGGATCACGCGGTAGGCGTCGCACAGCAGCGCGAGCATGATGCGGTCGACGCCGACGGCGGGCTCGATCACGTGTGGGATGACGTGCCTGTCGGCGGCCTGGTCGAAGTAGTCGAGGCGCTTGCCCGACGATTCACCGTGCTGGGTAAGGTCGAAGTCGGTGCGATTGGCGATGCCTTCGAGCTCGTCCCAGCCCCACGGGAAGCGGTACTGCAGGTCGGTCGTGCCAGCGGAGTAGTGCGAGAGCGACTCGGGCGAGTGGACGTCGCGGCGCAGGTGTTCGGGGCGGATGCCCAGGTCGTGGTACCAGGCCTCGCGCAGCTCGATCCAGCGCTCGTACCACTCGTTGGACTCTGCTGGGTCGACGAAGAACTCCATCTCCATCTGCTCGAACTCGCGGGTGCGGAAGATGAAGTTGCCCGGGGTGATCTCGTTGCGGAACGACTTGCCCTGCTGGGCGATCCCGAAGGGCAGCCGGCGGCGGGTCGCGCCGAGCACGTTTTCGAAGTTGATGAAGATGCCCTGCGCCGTCTCGGGACGGAGGTAGGCGGCGGCGGCGGCGTCTTCGACGGGGCCGACGTGCGTGCGGAACATCAGGTTGAATTCGCGCGCTTCGGTGAAGGAGCCGGTTGTCCCGCAGGTCGGGCAGGCGTCGCCTTCGAGATGGTCGGCGCGGAAGCGGCCCTTGCATTCGCGGCAGTCGACCATCGGATCGGTGAAGTTCTGCACGTGACCGCTGGCTTCCCAGACGCGCGGCGACTGGATGATCGCGGTGTCGATGCCGACGATGTCGCTGCGCTCGCGCACCATGGAGTGCCACCAGGCGTCCTTGATATTGCGCTTGAGTTCGACGCCCAGCGGTCCGTAGTCGTAGGTCGAGCCGAAGCCGCCATAGATTTCGCTGGCCGGGAAGACGAAGCCGCGTCGCTTGCAGAGCGACACGAGCGTGTCCATGCTGACGGGCGCATCGGGCGCATCGGGCGCATCGGGTGCATCGGGTGCATCGGCGTGGTCGGTGGTGGTCATTGGGCGCCTCGCCAAGTGGGACGGGTAGGCAACGAACGCGCCGGTTGCGCGCCGCGGGTGTCACTCACGCTATTGCGGCGGCGCATCGGCGACAATCGGCGCGTTGACGCGTAGGCAACGCGGGGCGTAGGTTCGGAGCATTCGCGACGCGGACGCCAGGGGAGAGCGGGTGGGCAGTGAGATTCGTGATCGGACTCGTGCTTGGGCTGATCATCGGCGGCGTGCTGACGACGCTGGCGACGGGCAATGCGGGCCGGGCGGTGCAGGCGCAGCTGCGTGAGCGCGTCAGCGACAGCGCGGAGGCCTAGAAGTCCCCCTGAACAAGTCGGATCCCCTCTCCCCCCGCGGAGCGGGGGGGAGAGTTGTGCAGAGCCTTCCTAGAGGAAGAGCGGGCCGAAGACGACGGCGACGATCGACATCAGCTTGAGCAGGATGTTGAGCGACGGGCCGGAGGTGTCCTTGAAGGGGTCGCCGACGGTGTCGCCAACCACGGCGGCGGAGTGGGCGTCGGAGCCCTTGCCGCCGAAGTTGCCTTCCTCGATGTACTTCTTGGCGTTGTCCCAGGCGCCGCCGGCGTTGGCCATCATGATCGCCAGCATCGAGCCTGCGGCGATCGAGCCGATCAGCAGGCCGCCGAGCGACTCGGCGCCGATCACGGCGCCGACGAAGATCGGCACGATCACGGCGAGCAGGCCGGGGATGATCATCTCCCGCAGGGCGCCGTCGGTCGAGATGCTGATGGCGCGCTCGTAGTCGGGGTCCTCGGTGCCGTCCATGATCCCGGGGTGCTCGCGGAACTGGCGCCGGACCTCCTGGACCATCGCCTCGGCGGCGCGGCCAACCGCGCCCATCGAGAGCGCGGAGAAGACAAACGGCATCAAGGCGCCGATCAGGATGCCGATCAGGACCTGGTACTCGAGCAGGTTGAACACGGTGATGCCGGTGGTGATGGCGTAGGTGGCGAGCAGCGCGAGCGAGGTCAGCGCTGCGGAGCCGATCGCGAAACCCTTGCCGGTCGCGGCGGTGGTGTTGCCGAGCTGATCCAGCGCGTCGGTGCGCTCGCGAACCTCAGGGTCGAGCCCGGCCTGCTCGGCGATCCCGCCGGCGTTGTCGGCGACCGGACCGTAGGCATCGGTCGCGAGCGTGACGCCGAGCGGCGCGAGCATGCCGACCGCGGCGAGGGCGACGCCGTAGAAGCCGGCAAGCTCGAAGGCGATCACGATTCCCACGACGATGGTGATCAGCGGGACCAGCGTGGACATCATCCCGAGGCTGAGGCCGCCGATGATGATTGGGCCGGTGCCCGACTGAGCCTGCCTGGAGAGGTTGATGGTGGGGCTGTAGCGGCGGCCCGCCAACGCGAAGCCTTCTGAGGAGGTGAAGCCCTCGGTGACGGTGCCGATGATCTGCCCGGCGATGAGGCCGACCAGGATGGCGAGGAAGAATTCGACTTCGAGCCCCATCACCGCGACGGCGATGCCAGTGCCCAACAGCACCAACCCGGAGGCCCCGAACACGCCGGCGCGCAGCGCCCAGAGCAGGCGGCCCTGATCGGCCTCTTCACCGGTGCGGACGAAGAAGGTGCCGAATATGGCGGAGATGATTCCGACGCCGGCGACCAGCATCGGCAGCACGAGCAGGTTGTGTCCCCATTCGTGGGTGAGGGTTCCGAATCCGATCAGCGCCGCTCCTAGGGCCATGGTGGCGACGATTGAGCTGACATACGACTCGAACAGGTCGGCGCCCATGCCGGCGACATCGCCGACGTTGTCGCCGACGTTGTCGGCGATCGTGGCCGGATTGCGAGGGTCGTCTTCGGGAATGCCAGCCTCGATCTTGCCGACCAGGTCGGCGCCGACATCGGCGGCCTTGGTGAAGATGCCACCGCCGACGCGGGCGAAGAGCGCGATTGAGGATGCACCGAAGGCGAACCCGGCGAGCGGACGGTAGTCCTGCCAGATCAGGTACATGATCACGAGGCCGAGCAGCCCGAGGCCGACGACCGTCATACCCATCACGGTGCCGGAGTTGAAGGCGGTGCGCAGGGCGGGGTTGAGACCCTGCTGGGCCTTGGCGGCGGTGCGGACGTTGGCGCGGACGGCAATCAGCATGCCCAGGTAGCCGGCGGAGGCTGAGAGGATCGCGCCGACGAGGTAGGAGACCGAGGTCCAGCGCTGATTGCTACCGGTGAACTTGTCGAGCAGATCGATGTCGATGAAGAGCAGCAGGACCACGAAGACGACGGCGACGAAGACGGCGATGAAGGTGTACTCGCGCCTCAGGAAGGTCGCGGCGCCGAGCTGGATCGCCCGGCCGATCCGGCGCATCGTCTCGTTGCCTTCGTCTTCGGCCAGCACGTCGCGGGCGCGCAGGGCGGCGAAGAGCAGCGCGATCGCGGCTGCAATCAGTGCGATGATCAGAATGGTCATTCGGTTCCCCTCAGCAGCCGGACATCGATGGAGCGGTAGGCGGACCCAGCGCGGGGCGCACGCGAGCCGAACGCACCTTATCGAGCCTCAATCAGTTGGGCAATGCGGCGCGGGACACTGAGCGGAGTTGGGCTGCGCTACAGCCGAACTCCGCCGGGGACGTTGCTGAAGTGCAGCTCAGCCGGCAGGCGGAACGCGAGCGTGAGCGCGCCGGCACCGAGCAGATCGCGCCCCTGCCGGCATGGTCGGAGCACACCTCATTCGCGCGCCTCATTCGTCGAATTCAGGAAAGCGCGTGGAAGGGCCGACGGGAGCACTTAGGAGTCCTCCGAACAAGTCGGATCCCATCTCCCCCCGCAGAGAGCCTGTCTCAGAACTCCGTGTTCCGTCACTCCCGCGCCCTCTCCCGTCATTCCCGTGAGTCCTCCTCAGTGGCGCCGTGAGTCCTCCTCCGTGGTGCGGTGCGTCCTCTCGCGTCATTCCGTGCTCCCTCCCTCCGTCATTCCTGCGCAGGCAGGAATCCAGGCGAGCCGACCAATGCCCGTTGGCGCCCCGAACGGCCGACGGCGCTGGATCCTCGCGATCGCGCCTCGGCCCTTCTGGAAGGCCGTCAAGACCACGGAGCCGCTCGCGCATCTTGGCTGGTCGCATGGATTCCCGCCTGCGCGGGAATGACGGAAAAGGGACTTCTGAGACACCCTCCCTGCGGGGGGAGAGTTATTCAGAGCCTTCTTAGAGGTCTTTGACGGGGGCCGGGAGTTCGCCGCTGCGGGCGGCGTCGATCATCTGCTTGGCCTCGCTGGGCATCTCGACGCCCATCTCTTCGAAGCGTTGCTCAGCCCAGCGGCCGATCTGGCGCGGGTCGCGGTAGGCGTCGGGGCCTGCCCCGGGGCCGGGCGAGCCGTATTGCTCGAGCACCTGTGCCTCGGTCTTGGGCGTCGCGAAGCGTGAGACGGCGCGCTGCAGGCCATCGGCGCCGCACTGCTCACAGGCCGGCGCCGCGGTGCGCGCCAGCGAGCGGTGGAAGGCCTCGGTGATCGAGCGGCACCTGGGGCAGCGGTATTCGTAGATCGGCATGGGTCACCTCGTCCGCGGGGTCACCTTACAGATCGGCGGGCAGCTCCTCGGCTGCGTCGACGGACTTGCGCCACGCGGCGACCGACTCGGGGTCCTCCTCGTCGGCGTCATCCATCGTGTCGAAGCCGGCGAAGGACAGCTCGGAGCGCGCGGAGAAGCGCGAGAAACGGGGCTCGAGCGCGCCGGCACCGCATTCCGGGCACGCGGGTGGGCCATCGCCCGCGGAGCGGGCGCGGCGTTGAAAGACTTCGACCCCGCGGCGGCAGGCGGCGCAGTGATACTCGTAGATCGGCATCGTCGTCTCAGGATACCCATGTCAATCCCGTAAGCCCACGTGACGTTCAGACGTCCTCGACCGCGTTGCGGACGTGCGTGAGCACATGCAGGCGGCCGTCGGAGTCGCCGCCGACCACGATCACGTCGATCCGGATGTCGAAGTGGCGCTCGCGCTCCGCGAGCATCCCTCGGGCGATGCGGCGGAGCTGATGCTGCTTGCGCGGGCCGACCGACTCGAGCGCCTCGAAGTGGTATCGGGCGTGGCGGCGGGTGCGGACCTCGACGATCACGGTGACGCCCTGGCGATCGCGAGCGATGATGTCGGCCTCACCCCAGGGCCGGCGGTAGTTGCGCTCGAGGATCCGGTAGCCGCGGGCGCGCAGCCAGTCGGCGGCCAGCGTTTCGCCGGCCTGCCCGAGCGACTGTTTCCGTCGGTCAACCGACGACGGTGGTGGTCGAGGGCGCGAGCGGCGCGAACTGGAGGGCCTGCGCGACGGGCGCGAAGCAGCGGCGGTGTTCGGGGCAGGGGCCGTGGGCTTCGAGCGCGGCGCGATGTTGCGCTGTGCCGTAGCCCTTATGACGCGCAAAGCCGAACTCAGGAAACTGCGCGTCGAGTTCCACCATGTAGGCGTCACGAGCGACCTTCGCGATGATCGAGGCGGCCGCGATCGAGGCGACGCGCGCGTCGCCGCGCACCACCATCTCCGTCGGCCAGGGCAGGCGCAGACGGTCGGAGCCGTCGGCCAACACAATATCGGGGTCGGTGCCGAGGCCGGAGAGGGCGCGTCGGTAGGCAAGGCGAAGGGCGGCGGCGAGGCCCAGCGCGTCCAGCTCGGCGGCGGGCACCCAGCCGAGCGCGGTCGCCGCAGCTTCGGCGTGAATCAGGGGCGTGAGCGCTTCCCGAGCGGCGGCGCTGAGCGCCTTGCTGTCGCGAACGCGGCTGAGCCACCTGGGTCGCGAGCGCGGCGAGAGCACGACCGCGCCGACGACGAGCGGCCCGGCCCAGGGGCCGCGGCCGACCTCGTCGGCGCCGGCGACGATCGTCGCGCCGGCGCGCCAGTGCCGCAGCTCGTGTCGGCGCGTGGGCTTGGTCGTCATCGGGCGACTCTAGTTCGCAGGGCTGCGCCGTGAGTTGACATTCGCAGGCTGCCGGCGGAGCGGAGCGGCAACTGCCCGGAATCGAGATTTTGCAGATGTTGTGAGGGCGTGAACGCGCGGGCCAGTCGGGGATCGCTACGGTATGCTCGCAACGAAGGTTGATTGGCGTCGCGGCTGAACGCGCGCCATGGATTCCGTGGGAGGCGCTGGATATGGGTGGTCGCGGGCGCAACTTCCTCGTCTACGGATTGATCCTGATCGTCCTGATCGTCGTCGTGTACGCGATCCTGGGGCGTGGCGGTGGAAGCTCGCAGACGGTCCCGCTCGCCGGCGGCGGCGAGAATCTGCTCACCCTGATCGAGCGTGATCTCGGCCAGATCGAATCGATCCGCGTCTCGTCCAACCAGGTCACGCTCGAATACCGCGACAACGGCGGCTCGATGTCGGCCAACACGCCCTCGCAGCCGTGGGACGTGTTCGAGTTCTTCGCCAGCCACGGCGTTGATATCACCTCTCAGGGCTTCCCCGAGGTGGTGGTGCGCGGATCGGGCGGTTTCGGAAGCGTGGTCGGCGGTCTGCTGATCAACTTCCTGCCCTTCATTCTGATTTTTGGGATCATCTTCTTCTTCCTCTTCCGCCACGCGCAGGGCCAGGGCTCGCAGGCGATGTCGTTCGGCAAGAGCAAGGCGCGGTTGATCACGGCAAACCGACCGACCGTGACGTTCAATGATGTCGCGGGCGCCGATGAGGCAAAGCAGGAGCTGCAGGAAGTCGTCGAGTTCCTCAAGTTCCCGGAGCGCTTTGCGTCGCTGGGAGCGCGGATTCCGCGCGGCGCACTGCTGGTCGGCCCGCCGGGTACGGGCAAGACGCTGTTGGCCCGCGCGGTCGCCGGTGAAGCGGCCGTGCCGTTCTTCAGCATTTCAGGCTCAGAATTCGTCGAGATGTTCGTCGGTGTGGGCGCCAGCCGGGTGCGCGACCTGTTCGAGCAGGCCAAGCGCAATGCGCCGTGCATCGTGTTCGTTGACGAGATCGACGCGGTCGGCCGTCAGCGCGGCGCGGGCGTGGGCGGCAGTCACGACGAGCGTGAGCAGACGCTGAACCAGATCCTCGTCGAGATGGACGGCTTCGACACCAACACGAACGTGATCGTCGTCGCCGCGACGAACCGCCCGGACATCCTCGACCCGGCGCTGCTGCGGCCCGGCCGCTTCGATCGCCGCGTGATCCTTGATGCGCCCGATGTCGTGGGCCGTGAGGCGATCCTGGCCGTCCACGTGCGCGGCAAGCCGCTCTCGGAAGAGGTCAACCTCCGCACGATCGCCAAGGAGACGCCCGGGTTCTCGGGCGCTGAGCTGGCCAACCTGTTGAATGAGGCGGCGATTCTGGCCGCGCGCCGAAGCAAGAAGCGCGTCACGCAATCGGAGATCGAAGAGTCCGTTGACCGCGTGATGGCGGGCCCCGAGCGCAAGAGCCGGCTGCTGGTCGGCCGCGAGCGCGAAGTGGTGGCGTTCCACGAGGCCGGCCACGCACTGGTTGCGGCGCACATCCCCGGGCATGACCCGGTGCATAAGGTGACGATCGTGCCACGCGGCATGGCTGGCGGCTACACGCGCTACCTGCCCGAGTCGGAGCATCGGCTCGCCGGCAAGAGCTACTACGAAGGCTTCATGGCCTCGGCGCTCGCCGGCCACGCCGCCGAGGAGGTCGTGTTCGGCGAGATGACGACCGGCGCGCACGACGACCTCTCGAAGGTCACGCAGATCGCCCGCGCGATGATCACCCAGTGGGGCATGAGCGAGCGGCTCGGGGCCCGCACCTTCGGCAAGAAGGAAACGATGGTCTTCCTCGGGCGCGACATCTCTGAGCAGCGCGACTACTCGGAGAAGATCGCCGAGCTGATTGACGAAGAGCTGCGCGAGATCATCGACCGCGCTCGCGACCGTGCGCGCACGATCCTGCGCCGCAACCGTGATCAGCTCGATCTGCTGGCCACCACGCTGATGACCCGCGAGACGCTTGAAGGCGACGGACTACGCGCGATCCTGGCCTGGCAACCGGGCGACGCGGTGCCCGAGGCTCCGGCGCAGCCGCCGCCCGAACCAACCGCGCCGGCCGCGCCGAGCGAACCGAGCGGCGGCGGCACGCAGCGCGAGCCGCTGATGCCGCCCAAGCCGGGCCTCGCCTGGGGCGGCAACTCCAACCGCTACCAGTCGGACGATGAACAGACGGGCGTCTGACCGCCCCACCACCGCTTGACCCACGCCGCCCGCGGCCTACGCTGATAGAGTTCCCCAGCTGAGGACAACCATGAGCAGAGACGTGTACGCCGTCATCCGAACCGGCGGCAAGCAGTATCGAGTGTCGCCCGGCCAACGGCTCGCTGTGGAGCGGCTGGACGGCGTTGACGGCGACGAGATCACCTTCGACGACGTGCTGTTGGTGCGCGACGATGTCGGCGCCGTCGCCGTCGGCGCCCCGATCGTGGAGGGCGCGTCGGTCACCGCCGAGATCGCCGCTCAGCGGCGGGCAAAGAAAATTCTCGTCTTCAAGTACAAGAACAAGACGCGCTACCGCAAGCTGCGCGGCCACCGACAGCAGCTGACCGACCTGCGAATCTCGCAGATCGCGCTCGGCGACCGCTCATGGAAGAGCGAGCCGCGGACGCGTCCCATCGAGGCTGTCGAAGCTGTCGAAGCTGTCGAGGCTGAGGTGTCAAGCGATGACGCCGGTGGCGTCGCGGACGAGCAGGAGTAGACATGGCTCACAAGAAGGGCGTTGGCTCCTCGCGCAACGGTCGCGACAGCAACGCAAAGCGGTTGGGTGTGAAGCTGTTCGACGGACAGCTCGTGCGCGCAGGCGGGATCATCGTCCGCCAGCGCGGCACCCGCATCCACGCCGGCGACCAGGTGGGCGTCGGTCGCGACCACACGCTGTTCGCGCTGGCCGACGGCAAGGTCAAGTTCTCGCCCTACGCGCGCGGTCGGCGCAAGAAGGTCAGCGTGCTCCCCGTCGTCGCAGAGTCTCTGTGAGGGGGACGGCATGAGGTCCAACATTCACCCCAAATACGTCGACGCGACGGTGCGCTGCGGCTGCGGGCAGAGCTGGCAGACGCGCTCGACCAAGGAAGAGATCCGGATCGAGGTCTGCAGCACCTGCCACCCGTTCTACACCGGTGAGCAGCGGATCGTGGACACCGCGGGGCGGGTTGAGCGCTTCCGCCGCCGCTACGGGATCAGCGCCGACACCGAGTAGCGGCGCGAGCTCGCCAGCGCCAGCGCCACATCGCAGTACCTACCGCGGGCGATCACCTATATTCTGAACATGTCCGAACCGTCCCTGACGGACCAGAAGCCTGCGCGCAGCGGCGCTGTGGGCTACGGCGGCCAGGCCGTGGTCGAGGGGATCATGATTCGCGGGCCGCATCACGCGGTCGTGGTCTGCCGACGCCCCGACGGTTCGCTGATCTCGCGCAGTCGTGAACTCGGCGTCACCTCCGCGACGCGGGCGCGGCGGATTCCGTTGCTCCGCGGCGTGCTGACGCTGGGCGAGACGCTGCAGATCGGCCTGTGGGCGCTGATGTTCGCCTCGCGCGTCTCCACGCAGACGAAGACATCGGGGCTGCAGGCGCGCCTGGCGCGTCTCGAGGAGCGGGTGCAGGAGGCGCAGCTGGCACACGGCATCGAGCAGCCGCCGCCGAAAGAGGACACGGAGCCCGACGACGAGCTGGGGGCCGATGGGCTCGTCGCGATGGCGCTCGCGCTGAGCCTGATGATCGGGATGCTGTTCATCGTGCCGGTCCTCGCAACGCACTGGATCGAGAGCACGGCGGCGCCGGCGATCGTCTCGCCGATCGCCGAGGGCGTGCTGCGGCTGTTGATCCTGATCGGCTACATGCGGTTGATCGGGCGGCTGGCAAGCATTCGACGGACGTTCCAGTACCACGCGGCCGAGCACAAGGCGATCGCGGCCTGGGAGGCTGGAGATCAGCTAACCCGCGAACGCGTCTCGCGCTACAGCCGCGCGCATCCGCGTTGTGGAACATCGTTCCTGCTCGCTCTGGTGATCGTCGCGTTCATCGTGTTCTTGGCGCTGGGCAACCCGCCGCTGTGGTTGCGGCTGGTCAGCCGGATCGCGCTGATGCCCGTGATCGTGGCGATCGCGTACGAGCTGATCCGCCTGGGCGGGAAGTACCGCCACCATGCGATCGTCGCGTGGCTGTTCGCGCCAAATCTGTGGTTGCAGGCGCTGACGACGCGCGAGCCGGAGCCCGCGCAAATCGATCTGGCGATCGTCGCGATGGAGTCGGCGCTGGAGCTGGAGCGCGAAGCCGACGCCGCGGCGTAGTAGTCGCTGCCGCGGCGCTCTCGATCACTGACGGCGCTTCATCGGCCCGAGCGGCGCGGACTAGTCCTCGTGGAGGGTGCGGTAGAAGCAGGAGTTGTGGCCGGTGTGGCAGGTCGGGCCGGCGGGATCGGCGCGGACCAGCAGCGCGTCGACGTCGCAGTCCTTGTGGATGCTGCGAAGGCGCAGGACGTTGCCGCTGGTTTCGCCCTTCGTCCAATATTCCGAGCGGCTGCGGCTCCAGAACGTGACCAACTGCTGCTCGAGCGTGCGGCGCAGGGCCTCCGCGTCCATGTAGCCGAGCATCAGGATCTCGCCGCTCTCGTGGTGCTGCACGATCGCGGCGATCAGCCCGTTGGCGTCGTACTTGAGCTCGGGCAGCTGCTCAGAGGACGTCGTCATAGTCCACGTGCTCCATTCGTACCGGGATGCCGGCCTGCTGCATCTGCGCCTTGACGTCGGCGATGCGGTGTGTGCCGAAGTGGAAGATGCTCGCCGCCAGCACGGCGTCGGCATGGCCGTTGCGGATCGCGTCGATCATGTGTTGCGAGTCGCCGGCGCCGCCGCTGGCGATCACCGGGACCTCAACGGCATCGGAGACGGCGCGGGTCAGCGGGATGTCGTAGCCGTGCTGGTGGCCGTCGGTGTTCATCGAGGTCAGCATGATCTCGCCCGCGCCGCGCTCGACGACCTCACGCGCCCACTCGATCGCGTCGCGACCGGTGGGGCGACGGCCGCCGTGGGTGTAGACCTGCATGCTGCCGTCGGCCTCGGTGCGGGCGTCGATCGCGACAACGATGCATTGGCTGCCGAAGCGCTGCGCACCCTCGCCGATCAGCTCCGGGCGTTCGACGGCGGCGGTGTTGATCGTGATCTTGTCGGCGCCCGACTCGAGCATCAGGCGCATGTCGTCCGTCGTGCGCAGCCCGCCGCCGACGGTGAAGGGGATAAAGACGCGGTCGGCGGTGCGACGGACCATGTCGACGACGGTGTTGCGCGCCTCGTGGGAAGCGGTGATGTCGAGGAAGACGAGCTCGTCGATGCCTTCGCGGTCGTAGACGGCGGCCATCTCGACGGGGTCGCCGGCGTCGCGCAGCTCGACGAACGAGATGCCCTTGACGATCCGTCCGTCGGCGACGTCGAAGCAGGCGATGATTCGTTTGGTCAGCATCTGTTCAGCATTCGGTCAGCCTTGGTCAGCCCGTGGTCAGCATGTCGGCGCTCCGGCCGCGGCGATCGCGTCAGTGAGCGTGAGGCGTCCGTCGTAGAGCGCGCGTCCGAGCACGACGCCGGCCGCGCCCGCTCCGCGCAGGGCGCAGATCTGTTCAGGGCTTGCGATCCCGCCGGCGGCGATCACAGGGATCGAGACCGCGGAAGCGATTCGGGCGAGCGCCGACTCGTCGTGGCCGCCGAGCATCCCGTCGCTGGCGATATCGGTGTAGATCAATCGTCGCACGCCGGCCTGTTCGAGCTGCCGGGCGAGCTCGACCGCGTCACGGCCGCTGGTCTCGGTCCAGCCCTCGATCGCGACCTCACCGCCGCGGGCGTCGACCGAGACGATGACATCCGCATCGCCGTCCGAGAGCGCCATGGCGAGGAACGCGGGGTCGGAGATCGCGGCGGTGCCGAGGATGATTCGCGCGACGCCGGCGGCGCGGTAGCGCTCGACGGTCGCCATCTCGCGGATGCCGCCCCCGACCTGCACGGGCAAACCGAGGCCGACGATTCGCTCGACGTCCTCGGCATTGACCGCTCGGCCCTCGCGGGCGCCGTCGAGATCGACCACGTGCAGGCGGGTTGCGCCCTCGTCGACCCAGCGTTGTGCGGCGGCCACGGGGTCCTGATCGAAGACGGTCTCGCGCTCGTAGTCTCCCTGGACGAGGCGCACACAGCGCCCGCCGCGGATGTCGATCGCGGGGAGTACCTCGATCATCGCGCCTCAGCCACGTTGGTCGTCACGCCGGTCGGCGCGTTGGTCAGCACATTGGTGAGGAAATTGCGGTAGATGCGGAGCCCGTAGGCGCCGCTCTTCTCGGGGTGAAACTGGGTCGCGACGAGATTGGAGCGCTGCACGACGGCGGTCACGGCCACGCCGTAGTCAGTCGTGGCCAGGATGTCGGCGGACTCGCTGAGGTCGCAGTAGTAGGAGTGCACGAAGTAGAAGTAGCTGCCGGCCGGGATGCCGTCGAACAGCGGGCTCTCGCGCTGCGGCCAGACGCGGTTCCAGCCCATGTGCGGGACCTTCTGGCCCGAGGGCAAGCGCACGACGCGGCCGGGCAGCACGTCGAGGCAGGCGTGGTCGCCGCCCTCGTCGGATGCAGTCATCAAGGCCTGCAGGCCCATGCAGACGCCGAGAAAGGGTCGGTCGGCGGCGATGTACTCGCGGAGCGGTTCAACGAGTTCGCGTTCGCGCAGGTTGCGCATGGTGTCGGCGGCCGCGCCGACGCCGGGCAGGATCACCACGTCGGCGTGGTCGAGCGCGGCCGGCACGGAGGCGACCTCGGGCCGGGCGCCGACGCGCTCAACGGCGCGCACGACCGATCGCAGGTTGCCCGCGTCGTAATCCAGGATCACGACGTCGAGTTCGCCGAGCTCGTCAAGTTCGTCACGTTCGTCAAGGTCAACAACCATGATTCGAGGCTACCAGCACGACCGGTTCGTCCATATACTCGATTCTGATGGCTTCTGTAGAGCGCCCGACAGGTGACAGCGCCCGGATCGACGCGCGCAATCGCGTCGAGGAGCTGCGCGAACTCGTCCGCCATCACAACCGCCGCTACTTCATTGACGACGACCCGGAAATCAGCGACGCGGACTTCGACGCGCTGTTTCGCGAGCTGAAGGAGCTCGAGCAACGCTTCCCCGAGCTCGTCACGGCCGACAGCCCCACGCAGCAGGTCGGCACGGAGGTTGAGGAGACGACGTTCGCGGTGGTCGAGCATCCACGGCCGATGCTCAGTCTGAGCAACGCCTTCAACGCCGATGAGCTGCGCGAGTGGCACGGGCGCGCCTCGCGGCTGCTCGACCGCGAGTCGTTCACCTGGGTGACCGAACCAAAGATCGATGGTCTCGCGATCGCGCTGGTCTACGAGCAGGGCCGGCTCGTGCAGGCCGCGACGCGCGGCGACGGCCGCCGTGGGGAGGATGTGACGCCGAACATTCGCCGCATTCGCTCGGTCCCGCACGAGCTGAAGGGCGATCCGCCGCGCCGCTTCGAGGTGCGCGGCGAGGTCTTCATGCCCAAGCAGGGCTTCGAGCAGCTCAATCAGCGAATCGCGGAGCGCAATGAGCAGCGGGTCAGCGAGGGTCGCAAACCGGAGCGGCTGTTCGCCAACCCGCGCAACGCGGCTGCGGGCGGCGTGCGCCAGAAGGACCCGCGGGTGACCGCGCAGCGGCCGCTGGACATCGCGATCTACCAGCTGGGCTGGGCGGAAGGCGGGGATCCCCCGGCCACGCATTGGGAGACGCTGGCTTGGCTCAAGCGGATGGGCCTGCCGACATCGCCGCGCGCCGCGCGTTATGACGAGCTGGCAACCGTCGTCGCGGCGTGCGAACGCTGGACGCGGCGGCGAGACGATCTGCCCTTCGACATGGACGGCGTGGTGGTGAAGATCGACGACCTCCGCCTACAGGCGGACCTGGGCATCGTCGGTCGCGAGCCGCGCTGGGCGATCGCCTGGAAGTTCCCGCCGCAGGAGGCGACGACGCTGCTGAAGCGCATCCTGATCAACGTCGGACGCACTGGCAGCCTCAATCCCTACGCGGAGCTCGAGCCGGTCCGAGTGGGCGGCGTGACCGTGGAGCACGCGACGCTGCACAATCTCGATGACATCCACCGCAAGGACGTACGCGAGGGCGACACCGTGGTGGTGCGCCGCGCGGGTGAAGTGATCCCGCAGGTGGTGGGGCCGATTCTGGCCAGTCGCCCCGAGCAGGCGGAGCCGTGGCAAATGCCGCGGTCCTGCCCGGTCTGCGCCTCCGACGTCGTTCGACCAGAGGACGACGCGATGGCCTACTGCTCCAACGCGCACTGTCCCGCGGTCCTGCATCGCGGGATCGAGCACTTCGCCGGGCGCGGGGCGATGGACATCGAGTCGCTTGGCGAAAAACGCATCGGCTGGCTGATCACGAACGGCTATGTCCGCGATGTGGCGGACATCTACGACCTGCCGCAGCATCGCGACGCGCTGGGGACCAGCGAGCACTTCGGCGTCAAACCGAAGCGCAAGGCCGACGGCGAAGAGCGCGTCCCGGGCAAGGCGCTGAAAAATCTGCTCGCCGCGATCGAGGCCAGCAAGCAGCGCGGGCTGCCGGCGTTGCTCACCGGCCTGGGCATCCGCCATGTCGGCGGCGAGGTGGCGACGCTGCTGGCGACGCGCTTCGGGTCGCTCAGCGCGGTGCTCGAGGCGGAAGTCGAGACGCTCGCCTCGGTCGACGGCGTCGGCGAGGTGATCGCGGCGAGCATCGTGGAGTGGGCGGCCGACGAGGGCAATCGCACGATCGCGCAGCGGCTGATCGAGGCCGGGGTCAAGCACGAGCTTGAGCGCGAGGCGACGCCGGACGCCACCCCGTTGGATGGCTTTCGCTTCGTGATCACCGGTCGGCTCGACTCGATGAGCCGTCCGCAGGCGCAGGCCGCTCTCAAGCGTCTGGGCGCCGCCGTGTCGGGCGCCGTGAGCAAGAGCACCACGGCGCTGGTCGCCGGCGAAGCGGCCGGCAGCAAGCTGGCCAGGGCGACCGAGCTGAATGTCGCGGTCTGGGACGAGGCGCGACTGCTCGCCGCGCTGGACGATCCGGAGGCGGCGGCGGCGGAGCTTCGAGCCCCGGCTACAGAGGAAGCGGACGACGAAGACGAAGCAACGGAGGCAGCGACCCCGGCCTGAGCGTTGCCGCATCGTAAGCGCCGGCGCGTCGCAGACGACGATACGGAGTATCGTGAGTAGGATCGCGCGGATGGCGCATCTTTCTCCGTGCGTGAAACCCGACCCGTTATCTGGAAAGCCACGCGATGGTTTGGCGCCCTCTGAGCTGGATCGCGAACCGCTTCTCGCACGACATCGGGATCGATCTCGGCACGGCGAACACGCTCGTGGCCGTGCGTGGCCGCGGGATCGTGATCGACGAGCCGTCGGTGGTGGCGATCGACCGCCAGAACCGCAGCGTGCTGGCGATCGGCGCGGAAGCGAAGACGATGGTCGGCCGCACGCCGGCCCACATCGTGGCCGTTCGGCCGCTGCGCGACGGCGTGATCTCCGACTTCGAGGTCACCGAGCGGATGCTGCAGTACTTCATCCGCACGGCGCATGAGCGCAGCGGAATCGGGCTGCGTCGCCCGCGGGTGATGGTGGGGATGCCGAGCGGCGCGACCGAAGTCGAGAAGCGCGCGATCTTCGAGGCGACCAAAAGCGCGGGTGCGCGCGAAGTCCATCTGATCGAGGAGCCGATGGCCGCCGCGATCGGCGCCGGCCTGCCAATCTTCGACGCGCGCGGCAGCATCGTGGTGGATGTCGGCGGCGGCACCACCGAGGTGGCCGTCTGCGCGATGGGCGGGATCGTCGTCAGCACCTCAATCCGCGTGGCCGGAGATGAGATCGACCAGGCGATCGTGACCTACGCGCGTCAGGTCCACAACATGCAGATCGGCGAGGCGACGGCGGAGCGGATCAAGCTGGAGGGCGCGTCGGCGTTCCCGCTCGAGCGTGAGCGCACCGTCACCTTCCGCGGTCGCGACCTCTCATCGTCGCTGCCGAAGACGGTCGAGGTGAGCACCGTGGAGCTGCGCGACGCGATCTCGCGGGCAGTCGCGGCCGTCGTTGATGCTGTTCGACGCACGCTCGAGATCACGCCGGCGGAGCTGGTCACCGACATGATGACGCAGGGGATCGCGATCGCCGGCGGCGGCGCGCTGCTGCCTGGTCTCGACCGCCGGGTGTCGCAGGAGACGCGCTTCCCGGCGTATGTCGCGGAGTCGCCGCTGACCTGCGTGGTACGTGGCTGCACCGAGGCGCTGATGGCGCGCGACACGCTGAGCACCGTAGATTCACGGTCGGCGTCGTCGCGCAGATCCTAGGCTGAGGCGATGCGGTTCGGTCGAGCCCGGTTGCAATGGTCGCTCGCAATCGTTGCGCTCGTCGCGCTGTTGGCGCTGATCTCCTGGCAGGGCTGGGCCGCGCCGGTGGAAGACGAGACAGCCTCGTTCTTCGCGCCGGTCCAACGCGCGCTGCGGCAGGCCGGCGAGCCGATCGCGAACCTGCTCGCGGAGGTTGACGACTTCGACCGGCTGCGGGAAGAGAACCGCGCGCTGCACGGGCGGATCGAGCAGCTGGAGGCCGAGGTCGCACGGCAGCTGGAGCTGCAGATCCAGGTCCGCGCCCGCGCCGAGCTGCTCGCCGTGCAGGCCGAGTCCACGTCGCCGCTGCTGCCCGCCAACGTGATCGTGCGCGACCTGACCGGCCTGCGCACGATCGTGGGGCTGGACCGCGGCAGCGAAGACGGCGTCGAGATCGGGATGGCCGTGATCGCTGCCGGTGGCACGCTGGTCGGGAAGGTGATCGAGGTGCGCGCCAATACCTCCTTCGTGCTGCTGATCACCGACCCCGACAGCGCGATCCGTGTGTTGCATCAGCCGACCCGCACGGAGAGTGTGGCGACCGGCGACACGCTGGGCAACCTCGACGTACTGCTGCCCTGGAGCGCCGAGGTCGAGCTCGGGCACATCTTCGTCACCTCCGGCCTCGACGGTCTGCTGCCGCAGGGCCTGCCGGTCGCGCGCGTCTCGTCGGCCACGGGCAGTCCGCAGGACGCCTTCCGCCAGGTGCGACTACAACCGCTGGCGCCGCTCGACCAGCTCGAGCAGGTGCTGATCCAGCTCACCTTCCCGCCCCCGCAGATCGAGCGGGACGACCCGGCGACGGCCCAGGCGACGCCATGAGATGGCCGATCCTGGTCGCCCTGGTCGTGCTCCTGGTGCTGTTCCAGACATCGATCGCGCCGGTCTTCGACGTGTTCGGGGTCGGCCCCAACCTGCTGTTGGTCGTGCTCTGCTGCATCGCGCTGCTGCGCGCCCCGGAGGAGGTCGTGGTCGCGGCGCCGCTGGCCGGCGTCGGCATGGGCCTGCTGGCCTTCCAGGGCCTGGCGGTCAGCGTGGCCGCGCTGGCGCCGATCGCGTTCGCGGCGATGCTCTGGTCGGGGCAGCACAGCCTGCCACGCTGGCTCGCCGTGCTGCTGCTGATCGCGTTCGCTAGCGTCGCGCATTTCGGCGCGCTGGCGGTGGCCGTCGAGATCGAGACCACCGGCGTCAACTGGGTTGAGGCGGTGCGTGACGTGATGCTGCCCTCGATCGTGACGAACGTGGTGCTGGGCATCCCCGTCTACGCCGTCGCGCGGATCCTCGCCGCGCCGCGACGTGCAGCGGCTCCGATCTGATGGCCCGCGTACCGGGCGCCTTGCAGCAGCCCGTTGAGGGCTTTCCGGTCCGGCTCAAGGTCTGGGTGCTCGGTGGGCTGGTGCTGCTGATGTTCGGGATCCTGACTGCGCAGCTGGTGCGGCTACAGCTACTCAAGCACGAAGAGTATTCCGCGTTAGCGGACATCAACCGCGTACGCAGCTTCAACCTCGCGCCCGCGCGGGGGCTGATCTACGCCCGCGACGGCACGCGGCTGGTCGAGAACGTGGCCGCCTACCGCGTCTCGCTCGTCGCCGCTGACATACCCGACGGCGAGGAAGCGCGGATCGCCGCAGCGATCGCCGCGGTCTTCGAGATGTCGGCCTGGGAGATCGAGCAGGCGATTCTCAGCCGCAAGGCCAGCAACGACCCCTTCCTGCCCTTCGTGATCTCCGACGATCCGACTGATTCGGTAGTGCTCGATCTGACCACGCGCAGGCGCGAGTTGCCCGGCATCGTGGTCGAGACGATCTCCGAGCGCCGCTATGCGCACTCCGAGCTGCTCGCGCACATCCTGGGCTTCGTCAACTGGATCACCGAGGAGGAATACGGCCAGCTGGCCGCTGAGCGCTACCTCTACAGCGACAAGATCGGTCAGACGGGCCTCGAGGCGAGCTACGAGTCGGTACTGCGCGGGGCGGCGGGACGACGACAGATCGAGGTCGACGCGCTTGGCCGCGAGCTGCGCGTGCTCAATGCCGAGGACCCTATCCCGGGCCACAGCCTGGTGCTCACGATCGATCTCGAGCTGCAGGCGCGTGTGCAGGAGATTCTCGAGCAGCACATCGGCGCATCGCTGTTCGCCGCCGCAGTCGTGCTCGACGTGAAGACCGGCGAGGTGCTCGCGCTGGTCTCGATCCCCACCTACGACCTCAACATCTACAACGAAGGGCTAACGACGGAAGAGTGGACCGCGTTGATCGAGCACCCGGGCCAACCGCTGCGCAACCACGCGATCTCCGACCAGCTGCCGCCCGGCTCGACCTTCAAGGTGGTGACCGGGGCGGCGGCGCTGGCGGAGGGGGTCGTGACGCCCGACACCCAGATTTACTCACCGGGCCAGCTTGTCGTACACAATCAGGACAACCCCGGCATCGTCTACACGTTCGGCGACACCGTGCTGGGCGTCTACGACTTCCGTCGGGGGCTCTCGGAGTCGAGCAACGTCTACTTCTTCTACCTCGCCGGCGGCTCACCCTACCGCCACCCCGACGCGCCACCGCGCACACAGTGGGAGCAGGACCAGATCGCTGCGGCGCTGGCCGAAGGCGCGATCGCCGGCGATGTCGAGTTCGAGGGGATGGGCCCGCGCGCCTTGGCCGCCTGGGCGCGGAGTTTCGGCTTCGACAATCCCACCGGCATCGACATCGCGGGCGAAGTAGGCGGACTGATCCCCGATCCGGAGCTCAAGCGCGAGACGTTCGGCGAACCGTGGGTCGACGGCGATACCTACAACTTCGCGATCGGTCAGGGCTTCGTGGCCGTCACGCCGCTGCAGATGGCGGTCGCGGTGGCGGCGATCGCAAACGGGGGCACCGTCTTCGAGCCGCGCATCGTCTACGAGGTGCGCGACGTCAACGGCGCCCTCGTCGAACCGTTCCAGCCCGTGGTGCGCCGGCAGCTCGACATCGACCCCGAGCATCTGCGCGTGGTCCGCGAGGGGATGGCGCTCTCAACCCTCGCGGGCACGTCGCACGACGCCTACGTGGCGCTGCCGGAGATGTTGATCGGCGGCAAGACGGGCACCGCAGAGTACGCCCAGACTGGGCCGGCCGGCGGTGAGGAAGGCCCCACGCACGGCTGGTTCGTCGCGTTCGCACCATTCGACGATCCGCAGGTCGCGATCGTCGTGTTCTTCGAATTCAGCGCGGGCTACCTCTCCGCGGGCGCCGGGGGCGAGGTAGCCCGCGCCTGGGCCGAGACCTCCGGGGCGATCGACGGGGCGATCGCGCCGCCCCACGCGCGCATCAACATCTCGGACGAGGAGAACGACCGTCTGTTCCGAGAGATTCGCGCGAGGTCGCCGGAATGACAGGCCACTCCTGGCGCCACTTCGACCCGCTGCTGCTCGTGGCCGCGCTGGCCCTGACGGCCTATGGGACGGTGGTGATTTACAGCGCCTCGCTGCCGCGCGGCGCCGAAGGGATCGTGCTCTCGACCGAGGTGCAGCGCCACATCACATTCGCGATCGTCGGCGCGCTGCTGATGATCGCGATGACGCGGGTCGACTACCGGCTGATCGACACGTTGGGCTGGTTCGCCTACGGCTTCGGAGTCCTGCTGCTCGTGCTCGTGCTGCTGGTCGGCAGCACCGACTTCGGCGCCCGGCGCTGGTTCGACCTCGGCTTCACCGTGGTGCAGGCGTCCGAGATCGGCAAGCTGATGATGATCATCGGCCTGGCCAAGTTCCTCACCGACTATCGCGATCGGCTGCAGGAATGGCGCATCTTCGCTGCGTCGCTGGCGATCGCTGGGGTGCCGGCGTTTCTGGTCTTCCTCGAGCCTGACGCCGGCAGCGCGGTCGTCTTCCTCGCGCTCTGGCTGGTGATGACAGCGTTCGCGGGCGCGCGGCTGCGTCACTACGCGACGCTCGCGGCGCTGGGACTTTGCATGATTCCCGTCGGGCTCGCGGCTGGGGTGCAGGATTATCAGCGCGACCGGATTCGCGCCTTCATCGACCCCACCATGGACCCGCAGGGCGCCGGCTTCAACGTGATCCAGGCTGAGACGTCGGTCGGCTCGGGCGGTCTGTGGGGCCAGGGGCTGACCCAGGGCACGCAGACCCAGCTCGACTTCGTGCGCATCCAAACGACCGACTTCATCTTCAGCGTGCTCGGCGAGGAGCTGGGCTTCGTCGGCGCGATGGCGCTGTTCGCACTACTGCTGTTGCTGCTGTTCCGGATCCTGCGCGTGGTTGGGCGAGCGCCCGAACCGCTCGGCCAGCTGCTCGCGGTCGGCATGCTGACGATGATCACGATGCAGGTGTTCATCAACGTCGCGATCAACATCCGGCTGCTGCCGGTCACGGGCATCCCGCTGCCGTTCATCAGCCTCGGCAACTCATCGCTGCTGATGCTCTTCGTGGGGCTCGGGCTGTTGCAGAGCGTGCTGGCCTGGGCGGACGACAGCCGCCCGCGACCGGTCTGACGCTCGCGCCCCATCTTCCAAGTCGTGCGCAATGGCCGTCGTTAGCAATGCTCCAAACAAGCCGGATCCCATCTTCCCCCGCTCTGCGGGGGGAGAGTGATTCACAGCTTTCTTAGGGCAATACACGCCCCATCAAGGCGGGGCCCGCCGAAGCGTGAAGCGAACGGAGGCTCAGGAGGTGGCGATCGCTTCGCCCTCTTCCTGTTCCGCCTCGCCCGGGTCTTGCTCTACCACCACGGTTTCGACGGGCGTGGGTTCGACGACCCTTGGGATGCGCTCGTAGCGGAGCATCTGCTCCTCGGCGCCGTTCTCATTGATCTCGGTGGTGAGGTCGACGCGCATCGTGTCACCGGGATCGAAGTCGCCACGCAGCAGCGCTTCGGAGAGCGAGTCTTCGAGCCGCTCCTGAATCACCCGGCGCAGCGGTCGCGCCCCGAAGATGGGGTCGTAGCCCTTCTCGCCGAGCCACTCGCGGGCCGGTTCGGTGACGTCGAGTTCAACGTGCTTCTCGCGCACGCGCTCATCGACCTCGGCCAGCATCATGTCGACAATCAGGCGGATGTGCGCCTTGCTGAGCGGGTGGAAGACGAGCGTGGTGTCGACCCGGTTGAGGAACTCGGGCCGGAAGACCCGCCGCATCTCCGTCAGGACCTTGTCCTTCATCCGTTCGTAGCGCTGTCGGTCGTCCTGCTCCTCGTTGAGATGCGCGGCGAACCCGAGGCTGTTCTCGCGCCGGATCAGGTCCGAGCCGACGTTCGAGGTCATGATGATGATCGTGTTGCGGAAGTCGACCCGCCGACCCTTGGCGTCGGTCAAGTGTCCATCGTCGAACACCTGCAGCAGCATGTTGAAGACTTCGGGGTGCGCCTTTTCGATCTCATCCAGCAGGATCAGGCAGTAGGACTTGCGCCGCACCGTGTCGGTCAGCTGCCCGCCGTCGTCGTAGCCGATATATCCCGGAGGCGCGCCGACCAGTCGGGCGACGGTGTGGCGCTCCATGAACTCCGACATGTCGAGCCGGATCATGTTGTCGTCGGAGCCGAACATGAAGTCGGCCAGCGCACGCGCCAGCTCGGTCTTGCCGACCCCGGTGGGGCCGAGGAACATGAACACGCCGATCGGTCGGCGCGGATCCTTGAGACCTGCGCGCGCGCGGCGCACGGCCTTGGCCAGCGCCACGATCGGCTCGTCCTGGCCGACGATTCGCTTGTGGATGTCCTCTTCCATGTGCAGCAGGCGCTGGGATTCCTCCGTTGCGATCTGGACCACAGGGATGCCGGTCCACATCGAGACGACCTCGGCGATGTCCTCGGCGAGCACATCCGACGATTCGCGTTCGCGTTCCTGGTCGAGGTCGGTCTCGAGCTGAGCGATTCGCTCGGTCAGCTTGAGTTCGCGGTCCCGAAGGTCGGCCGCATACTCGTACTGCTGTTGGTCGATCGCCTGTTCCTTCTCCTTGCGGATGCCCTCAAGGCCGACGTTGGCCTCTTTGAGCGAGGGCGGCGTGTAGGAGCTGCGAATCCGCACCCGCGAGGCCGATTCATCGATCAGGTCGATCGCCTTGTCGGGCAGCGCGCGGTCGCTGATGTAGCGCGACGACATCTCGGCCGCCGCGACCAGCGCCTCGTCGGTGATCGACAGCTTGTGGTGCTCTTCGTAGCGGTCTTTGATCCCGCGCAGAATCTCGATCGTCTCGCTGACCGACGGCTCTTCGACGACGATCGGCTGAAAGCGGCGTTCGAGCGCCGCATCGCGCTCGATGTGCTTGCGATAGTCGTCAAGCGTCGTCGCCCCGATCGTTTGCAGCTCGCCGCGGGCCAGCGACGGCTTGAGGATGTTGGCCGCATCCACCGCCCCTTCGGCGGCGCCGGCGCCGACGAGCATGTGCAGCTCATCGATGAACAGCACGCAGTTACCGGCGCCCTTGATCTCTTCGACGACCTTCTTGAGTCGCTCCTCGAACTCGCCGCGATACTTGGTGCCCGCAACGAGCGAGCCGATATCGAGCGTCAGCAGGCGCTTGCCCTGCAGCGTCTCGGGCACGTCGCCACTGGAGATCTGCTGCGCGAGGCCCTCGACGACGGCGGTCTTGCCGACGCCCGGCTCACCAATCAGCACGGGGTTGTTCTTCGTGCGCCGCGAGAGAATCTGGACGACGCGCTGGATTTCCTTTTCACGGCCAATCACCGGGTCGAGCTCGCCGGCGCGCGCCGCGGCGGTGAGGTCGAAGCCGAGCTGGTCGATCGTCGGCGTGCGGGTCGATTGGCGTGCGCCGGAACCGGCGCCCGCGCCGGCCGTCTGCGGCCCGCTCTGCGAGAGGATCCGCGTCGTCTCGGCGCGCACGCGCTCGAGGTTCACGCCGAGGCTCTCGAGCACGCCTGCGGCGATTCCCTCGCCCTCACGCACCAGCCCGAGCAGTAGGTGCTCGGTCCCGATGTAGTGGTGATTGAGCCGTCGCGCCTCGTCGACGGCGAGCTCGATCACTTTCTTGGCACGCGGCGTGAGGCCGATTTCGCCGAGCACGGCGCGGTCGCCGCGGCCGATGATGAACTCGACCGCGGAGCGGACTTTGCCCAGCTCGACTCCGAGGTTCGAGAGCACTTTGGCAGCGACCCCGTCGCCCTCGCGGACCAGCCCGAGCAGCAGGTGCTCGGTGCCGATGTAGTTGTGATTGAAGCGCTGCGCTTCTTCCTGCGCCAGCGTCAGAACACGGCGGGCGCGCTCGGTGAACTTGTCGAACCGGTCTGCCATGTCGCCCTCCAGTGCGCACTCGCTCAGGTCGGGTCAGCGTATCAGCTACCCGTGAGAAGCGTCTGTGGATCATGCGCCGCGCGAGGTGTGCCGCCGTGCAAGGCGGCGCCCAACGCGTCGGCTGCCGCGCGCCGCGAATCTAGTCGCGGTCGGAGCCCGATCCGAAGTCGCGCTCGCTGAGGCCGGCGCGTTGCAGCGCCTCTTCCATCGCCGTCGTCGCTGCCGGCAGCTCGGCTTGCGGGTCCGGCGCGGGCGCCGACGGCCCTGCAGCGACCTCAACCGGCAGTGGCGGCGGTGGCGGCGCCTCGCCCTGTGAGATCCCGAAGCGCTCTGCGACCTCATCGGGCAGGCGGACGATGCCACCTTCGTCGTTGAAGATCCAGCCGGCCCGCTCCGCATCGGTACGCGCCTGCCGCAGGCTCAGTCCGAGGCGATGCCGGTCGCGCTCGATCCGCACGATCTTGACCGGGATGATGTCGTTCTCAAGGACGACCTCGCGCGGATGCGTGATCCGTCGGTCGGCGAGCTCGGAGACGTGCACCAGACCTTCGACGGGACCTTCGAGACGCGCGAATGCGCCAAAGGTGACCAGCTTGGTGACCGTGCTCGGGACCAGCTGGCCGACCTCGAACTGGCCAACCACTTCGTCCCACTGCTCCGGCGACGCGCGCCGGATCGAGAGACCGATCTTCTTCGATTCTTTGTCGATCTTGGTGATGTAGACGTTGACGTTCTGGCCGATCGTGAACATCTGCTCGGGGTCGACGTCGCGCTCCCACGAGAGCTCCGAGAGGTGCGCGAGGCCGTCGGCGCCGCCAAGGTCGACGAAGACGCCGAACGGTCGGATGCTGGTGATCCGGCCGGTGCGAATCTCGCCCTCGTGCAGCTCCTCGAGCAGACGGTCTTTCTGCTCGGCGCGCCACTCCTGAACCGCGGCGCGCTCCGAGAGGATCACGCGGTTGCGGCGGCGGTTGATCTCGATCACCTTGAAGCGCAGCGAGCGGCCTTCGTATTCGCCGAGCTGCGCGATCGCCTGCTCACGGTCGCCCGTGATGCCGACGATCTGGCTGAGCGGCACGAAGGCGTTGACGCCTTCCACGTTGACCAGCAGGCCGCCCTTGTTGCTGCCGGTGATCCGCCCGTCGAAGACTTCGCCTTCGTCGTGGCGGCGCTGCAGCTCGTGCCAGCCCTGCTCGCCACGGGCGCGGTCGATCGACAGCTCCAGCGTGCCGCCCTCGGCTTCGGAGTCCGTCACGTAGACGTGGATCGGGTCGCCGGTCTTGAGCAGATCGCGGTCGGGGAGGTCGAGCGAGCGCATCTCCTCGGAGTGCACGACCCCTTCGGATTTGGCGCCGACATCGACGATCAGTGCGGTGCCGCTCCAGTGCACCACGACGCCCTCGATGACATCGCCGCGCTGCGGGTTCAGTGGCTCGCGGCCTTCCTCGGCCAGCAACTCTTCCATCGTCAGCTCGGCTGGGGAGGTCGTCGCAGGCGCGGGGTCGGTGGCAACGGGAGCAGAGGCAGGCGGCGCAGCCGCCTCAACGGTGGTCGGATCGGTTGTTTCTGTCGTCAAACTTTCTGTGGGGCGCAGCCGAAGCAGCGCCCTCCCCCTTTCCAGGATGGGCGGCAGCATATCACAGGCCCGCGGGCGGTCTGCCGCCGAACGCAGGTTGGCGGCGGACGGCCGGGCGGGCGGGCAACGCAAAACCGCCCGTCGTCTGACGGGCGGGTCGCAATGGGCTGGCGATGGCCTATTTTCCGCAGAGGGTTGCCCCCCCAGTATCGTCGGCGCTGCGGCGTTTCACTGCCGTGTTCGGGATGGGAACGGGTGGTACCGCCGCGCTCTAATCACCAGCACCACGCTGAGCATATCACGAGGCAGCGAAGAGACCAGCGCCGAGACCAGGGCCCGATCTGGCGGCGCGCGTCACGCAGCTGTCGGAGCTGCCGGCTACCGCCCAGCGTCGTGCAGGACGGGTGCGCGCATGGGCGGGATGGTGGGCTCTTGGCGCTAACGGTAGCAACCATGCCAATATTCCGACAGCGCAATTCGGGTCTTCCGGCTTGAAGGGAAATCTCGGTCCTCTGAATCTTGCTGTCGGTGAAAGAAACATGCCGTAGTTCAATCCCACATGGCAGTGCAGGCCTCGACGGCAGAAGGCGCCAGCCCACGAGACGCAATTGCTTCGGAACTCCTGGTCAAACCAGAAGTGGGAGTGGGGGGGTTGAGAAGTGGTTGTTCACCAGAAGGGCGCCTTCGGCTCCAGGCCGAGCAGCATCCGACCGGCGGCGGCGTAGTTTGCGGCGCCGAGGACGACGTGTTGATTCATGGCGTGCATGTCCCGCAGGCGGCGGTCGAGTGTCGAGCGTTCGGTGTAGAGCGCAGCTGAACCGGCAATCGCATAGAGCTGCTCGACGATGTGCACGCATTCGCGGCTAACCAGTGTGATCGCAAGACGCAGCTGCGTGCGGTTGCGGTCGGAGAGCTCGGCCGTGTCACAAAGTTCCCGCCAGGCTGCGTCGGCGGCTGAGACGGCATAGGCCCGACAGGCAGCAATCCGTGCAGCGGTCTCGCCGAGCGTGGACTGCGTGAGTGCATCGTCTCTCAGCGGGCCTCGCACGGCGACTCGGCCCCTCGCCAACTCGAGCACCTCCGCGTGCGCCGCCTGCACCAGTCCGAGCGACACGCCCATGTGCTTGGGCAACAGCCAAGCGGGATGACGCAGAGGATCAGCGCCGGCCGACGGCTTCCACGCCCAGGGCGGCAGGCTTCGCTCATCGGGGACAAAGAGATCGCTGACCTCCACGTCGTGGCTACCTGTGCCTCGCATGCCGGTCGTCCGCCAGGTGTCCAGCACGGTGACATCGCGGCGCGGCGCCACCACCCGAACGAACTCGGGCAAGACATCGGCCCGCGCATCACCCGCGACGGTGCGACACCGCAGCTGCACCCAATCGGAGTGCGTCACGCCGCTGAGATACGACCAGCGACCGCTGGCCAGGTAGCCGCCGTCGACCCGCAGCGCCGTCCCCGGAGGGAACGCCGCACCGGCCGTTGCCGTATCGACATCGGCGTACATGACACGGGCGAGGTCGGGATCGAGTTCGCGCGATACGAAGCCACTGTCGCAGCCGATCATCACGCACCAAGCAGCCGAGGCGTCGGCCTTGGAGATCTCTTCGATAAAGAGGATTTGGGTCACGGGATCGGCGTCGCAGCCACCCAGCCAGCGTGGCTGGAGCAGCCGAAACGCGCCGGCGTCCTTAAGCAATTGGACCACATGCTGGGGAAGTTGGCGTGCCTTCTCGATCTCGTTAGCCGCGTCACGGATTTTGGGGGCAATCCCGCGGGCAGCCGCCAGCAGCGCCTCTCGCTCGTCTGGAGTGGAACCGAATTTGGCCATCACTTGAAGTGCTCGGCGCCTGCTGGTGCGGTCTCCCTGGCAATCGGCAGGCTACTCGAACACGCTTCGCCCAGAGGCTGAGAAGATGCCCCTGTCGTCCCCTCACATGTCTTGGCCCTGCCTGGTCAACAACATCTCCAGCCAAACGCGCGCCGGCCGCGGCCCCATGCTTCTTGAGTTGGCCAATCTAGATCCGCACCGCTACCAGGAGACACTGCCGCTGGAACAGATCAACCGCCGAAGGGAAGAGTCACGGCGCCCGACTGCTCAGATTTCCAAGTCGCACGTCAGCTCGAAGGTTCTTGATTGTGTGCGGGATGGTGGAGCCGAGGGGGCTCGAACCCCTGACCTCCGCCGTGCAAGGGCGGCGCTCTCCCAGCTGAGCTACGGCCCCGAGTGGGACTGCCTCAGCCTACGCCGGCAACGACGGAGCGACACCGACGCCACGGCGGCCAGGTACGGCTGCAGCTCGGGATGGTCCAGGATCGTGGACATCATCCGACCCTCGGCCACCAACTCGTCGATCAGGCGACTCCAACCGAACGTTGCGGTGGGGATATCAGCGTCGGTCAGGAAGATCACCATGCGGACTGCCGTGCCCGCGTCCGACGAGAGCGCGAGCACCGCATCGACATCGCCCTCCGCCAGCCGGGCTTCGCGGTCGTCGAGCGAAATGTGCATCACCGTCCCGACCTCGGACGCGACTTCCGCGCCCGAGTTGAAGGAGAGCACCGGGATACCGGCGTCGATCGCTTCGCGGACCGCCGGTTTGAGGACTTCCGGCTCGGCCAACGTCGTGGCGATGCCTGCGGCGCCGTCAGCAACGCAACGGCGAACCGCCTCTGCCTGCTCAGCAGCGGCGGCGTAGGACTCCGCGCGGACGTCGATGTGCAGCGCACCCGCCGCCGCGACCGATGACTCAGAAGCGAGACCCCAGAACAGGTCCGCTTCGCCGCCATGGCTGATCAGGCAGTACAGGTTGTCGGGGTCGGGCAGGTGCGGATCGATCAACTCGATCCAATAGCTCGAGGGCAAGAAGATGCCCGTCGCGTGGAAGATATGGTCGAGCACGTCCGCAGCGGCAACGCTCGTCGCTAAGAGCGCGCCCAGGTCCTCATTCTCGATGACTCGCGCTTCCAGCTGCCCACGAAGGTCGTCGTAGTCGGCTGAGGAGAGACGCTCGACCGTTCCTGCATAAGCTGATTGCAGGCCGTCACAGAGCTCACCGATGCCGGGATCGTTGAGATCCTCCACGCGGAGCACCAGCGGCAGATCCTCAGTAATCCCTACCGCTTCGAAGTACTCCGTGAAGAATCCAACGATCCCGTCGCCTGATTCGACGAGATACTCGGCGTAGTTGTTCGCCACCATCTCATGTCGCGTGTCCGTGTCGACCACGATTGGTGAGCTGTGCAGCGGCCTGCCAATCTCGGCGTCCGCCGGCATGAAGCGGAGCAGCGGCTTCTCGGTCGCACCCCACTGGCCGTCGCCCTGGCGCTGCTGCAGTCCGACTTCCACGCGGCCGTCCTCGAGGCGCTCGCCGGTGATCCGCATCTCGACTGCTCCATCGCCCCGGAGGACTTGGCAGCGACCGCGCCAAGCGCTGCTGCGCCAATCAGGATTCCCTAAACGAGTACGGCGATCGTTCGCATCATTCCTGCCCCTTACGACGCTTGATGGTCGATGCTCGATGGTCGCGATTGCCGCGCATCGTACCCTCCTCGGGAGCTGTCTCAACACGCGCCGGAGCACGCCCGACGAATCTGAAACTCGGCACGGAATACCCCTGCATGGCTTAGCCTGCGACGCGCTTACTCGCAACCCCGCGACGTACGGCCTCTCGATCTGCTCGATGGTTGGCTCGCAGACCGCGCACAAGGCGATCTAAGGTGTATAGCCACTCGTCCCGCGTCGTGGTCGAGGACGGAAACGACGTCACGGAGATGTTCGATGTGGCGACGCTTACCTGCAATGCGAACCAGACACTGGTAAACCTCGAAAGACCGACGTTCCCGGAACGCTATACTCTCTCCTCGATCCGCCACGGCAGCGAGCTCCACATCCTTCCGGTCGTGGATTCGGACTCCTCAGTCCTCCCGGACAACGAAGTGAAGCCCCTGGAAACGCGCAACATTCATATCGAGCAATACGTGACCGGGCCGGACAACTATGAAATCACGTACATCATGCACCACCAGCAGCCGTGGGCCAATCGGTCTGACAGGCCGTGTCTGGTGTCCTGCAATCCGACGAGCCACACCGATCAACAAGACACTACCAACAGGTGGTGGTTCCAACACATCGTGCATGACGTGCGCCAGATCGCATGGCTGATCCATTTGTTCCCCTCCATCCAGGCCAAGCAGCGGGCCTGGCATTGTGGCGCACAAACGGTTGATCGCCCCATGTGTGTCGTTCTAGCGCAAGCTGGAGTCTCGCTCCCACCCGGTATGCAACGGAAACAGGACGAGATTCCCGGTCAAGTAGGGAAAGACAAAAGGGGGGGGTTGCGCAACCGCCTCTGCCAGTCAGTTTTGGAGAGCCGCGGCCTCATCAGTCGCTGGATCGGCATTGGCGGCCATGGCGTTGAGGCTGGCGACCTTGTTTGCCTGGCGGATCGGGCGTCGCTACAGTCTGACCGCCCTCGTAACCATCGGATCGACCTGCACGGCGCGAGGCTCGCTTGGCAGAAGCTGCGGTGACCGCACGCCAGAATCGCCGTATGATCGCGGAGATCTTGTCCCTCGTGGCCGCCCTGACAGCCCTGCTGATCGGCGTGGAAGATGCCGCAGTGGCGGAGGGCTTCGCCCGAGGCCGCTCCCGCCAACGCCACCGGAACAGGGGATCGCAGCGAACACGCAATGGCCGGTTGACAACCAAAAATGGGACGTGTCAGAGTGCATCTCCCGTAATGAAGTGGGACAATCGGGTCTCCTATCCTGCGTGGGGCGCTTTGGACGGTAAGGAAGCCGTCCACCCGCAAATCCTGGTGAGGAGTGTCGAACGATGCCAACCCCGCCAAGCGAGCCCGCGAACAGCCCGTTGCCCTCCCCGTTTCCCGAGGGCTGGTACTTCGTCGCTAGCCGTCAGGACGTGCTGAAGGCCAAGCTCATCCAAAAGACCTGGATGGGGGAGAACATCGTCGTCTGGTGCGACGAGAACGGGCGCGTCTGTGTCGCCGAATCCTATTGCGCGCACCTCGGCTCCGATCTGGGGCCCGCCGCGGGAGGCACACCAGCGGCGGCCGGCTCGTCTGCCCCTTCCACGGCTACGGCGCCGTGAACCACGTCCAGCCGGTGTCGGTGGACGGGCCCTGTCTCAAGAGCCGCTTCGACTTCAGGAGCACCCGGGCGATGGCACGCTCGTCGACCTGTCGCTGGTCTCGCAGGTTCGTGAGATACGCAGCCCGAGGCGCCGAATCGCAGGCCTGGGGTTGCTCCCGACGCGGCTGCGCGCGCCCATCAACAAGATGGCCGTTCATTTGCAACTCCACGACGTCGAGCAGGATGTGATCATCTGGAGTCATAAACGGTACCGGTCCAACCCAAGCCTGTGCCGCTCCGACGGCGAGATCATGACCTACCGAGCCGATTGCGCGCAGTTCTACCCCGATCCGCACGATGCGGCGAGGCTGAGCAGCGTCGCAGCAGCAATGAAGCATACGGCGAGCCGCTCTCGCCGGCGGGCCCCGCCTCTTGGCATTGCTGAGGTACAATCGGCTTCCCACGCTTCCTCGGGTAATCAACATACGCCATGAACCAGATACTCGATAAGCTGAGCTGGCTGGTCACGGTCCGCCCCTACGTCACGCTGGCCGTCCTTCTTGTCGTCACTGTCGTATTGGCGGCGGGAGCGTCCCTGCGCGGAGAACTGTCCGAGATCGAAGAGTTTCTTCCACCTGATAGCGCTATCGCGCAGGCGATGGACGATATTGATGAACGCTTTGCTGAATCGGGCGAGGTCAGCATCGTCACGCTGGTGTTCCGCGGCGAGGCGCTCACGCCGACGGGGCTCGCGCAGATCGACGCGCTGACCGATCGCATCGTCAGCGAGCCAGGAGTGCGGAGGTCGCTCGCCTCCGCCGATGCCATCGTGTCGCCTGCGTTGCTGATCCGGGCTGCGCTCCCAACAACGCTCCAAACGGACCGACTCGAGTCGCTCTCGCAGGAGGCAATTGACGGCGCCCGCACCGTGCCGGGCGTCCAGGCGGGGCTCGACGCGATCACAGGTATCGACACCAACGGCTCGCCGGTCGCGATTGCCACGATCCGCCTAGGCGAAGCGGACGACGAACAACTTCAACGGGCTGAACGCAGGATCCACGAACTGGCCGTCGAGCAGGACGGTCCGCTGCGCGTCAGCAGCGTGTCGCCCACGGTGTTGGAGGATGAGTACCAGCAGGCCACGCGGACGGGCACGTTGCCACTGATCGGGATCGCGTTGCTGTTGATCGCGGCGCTGATCCTGCTCTTCTTGCGCTCGCTCTCCGACCTGCTGCTCACCTTGACCGGTCTCGTGTTGGCGCTGATCTGGCTTGTCGGGGTTGAGGGTTGGCTCGGTCCGGATGGCTTGGCGCTGATCGGCTCGCCGAGCGGGATCTCAGCGGCGATCCCGATCGTCGTGATCAGCCTCACGGTGGACTATGCGATCCAGGCGGTCTCGCACTACCGCGAGCAGCGAACAACCGACGTGCCGGTGTTGACGGCCGTGCGGTCTGGACTGCGATCGGTGGCCGTCCCGCTCACGCTGGCGGCGATCACGACGATCGTCAGCTTCCTGGTGACACTGCTCTCCCCGATCCCGGCGATCAGGGACTTCGGCGTGCTGGCCGGGTTGGGCGTGGGCATGAGCCTGATTGTCATGTTGACCCTGATTCCGGCAGGCAACGTCATCCTCGATCGGCGCCGGGAGTCGCGCGGTACGCTGGCGCCGCCTCGCCTGGTAGCGAACGCGCTGCCCGGCATCGGCCGGCTAGCTGAAGCGCTGGGCCGCTCCGTGACGCGCCGGCCGGCCCCCTACATCCTCGCGGTGGTGTTGGTAACGATCGGACTCGGCTTCGCGGCGACGGGAATCGAAGCGAAATTCAGCATCCGTGACATCCTGCCCCGAGGCGGCAGCGTGCTGGAGGACTTGAATACGCTGGACGCAGCGGTCGGCGGCTCGACCGAGATGGTCAACCTGATCGTCAGCGCCGAGGCGTCAGAGACACGCACGTTGCTCAACCTGCGTGACCTCCGGCTCGCCTTCGAGGACGAACAACGCCGACCGCGAGCGGCGGTCGGACCACTCCATTCCTCGTACGAGCTGCTCATCCGTGACTGGATCGAGGACAGCGGCGAGCCGGGCGACCGATATGATCCTGACCTCGCGGCGCTGTTCCGCGATGCGTCCGCTGGCTTGCAGCTCGACCCGGTGCGAATGCAAGTGTTCCTCGATCGACTCAGGGAGAGGGATCCAGCCGTTGCGCAGTACGTGATCGAGGATCCAGCGGGGGTCGACACGATGCTCCTCCAATTCCCGGCCTATGCGCTTGATCCGGAGCTGACTAAGCGCATCCAGGAGGACATCGAGGTAATCTGGCAAGGTGACGACGACGCAATCGTGGCGGCCTCGCGCAGCATCATTTCGACGACCGTGACGGACGAGATCACGAGCCAACAAACAGAGGCGATCATCACCACGATCGCCGTGGCCCTCGGCGTCCTGATCGTGTTCTTCTGGGTCACGCTTCGGCAGCCGGCGCTGGCCTTTATTGCCGTCGGGCCGATTGTGCTGGTGTTGATCTGGGTGCTCGGCACGATGGCGCTGTTAGACATTCCCTATACGCTGACGACCTCGATCGTCACGGCGCTCTCGATCGGGATTGGCGTGGACTACACGATCCACGTGATTCACCGCTACCGCGAGGAGTTCTCGCGCTCGCGCAACCCGGAGCAGGCCGCGATCCAGACGCTCGCGAGCACTGGCTCGGCATTGCTTGGTTCCGCCCTGACTACGGCGCTCGGACTCGGCGTGTTAATCTTCTCGCCGGTGCTCGCGTCGGCCCAGTTCGGCGTCACCGCGGCGATCACCATCGCCTACGCGTTGTTGGTCTCCACCCTGCTGGTACCGCCGGCGATGACCATCTGGGGCGCGTACCAGAACATGCGCCTGCGCTCGGAGCTGCGACGCATGTGGGACGATCTGGACATTGCGCTCGAGGATGCGGCGCAACCCCCCGAGCCTGGCGACGGCTCGACGTAGCACTCAGGCGGGCAGTTCGCGCCTCTGCTCGGCGATCCGGAATCGTATCTTGTTGCTTGGTGACTGCGACGGGAACGAATTGATCAGTCGCTTGGGAGGACGGGACGCCAGCTCGAACCTGAAGTAGTGCGCGAGCATCAGCAGGTTGAGCGCCAACTGTACCTCGGACCAACGAAAACCCATACAGGCGTGCGTGCCCAGCCCATACGGAGCGTAGCTCGTACTGGCATGCTCGTTGCGGGGTGGCAGGTAGCGGTCAATGTCGAACGACAGCGGATCGGGGAACACGTCCTCCATATAGTGCGCAGCCGTCGAGGCAATGATCACGCGGGCGCCCACGGGCAGTTCAAAGCCCTCGACCACACAAGTATTCATCACGTTTCGAAGGGCGATCGGGACGATCGGGTACATCCGCATCGATTCCATGATGAAGCGGTGCGTGACCTCGATCGCGGCGAGGCTGAAGTCCTCGCCAGCCGGATCGCCGTCAGCGAACAGGGCATCGGCTTCACTTCGAATTCTCTGATAGAGCTCGGGCTGCGAGGCCATGGCGCAGACCGCGAAGCTCAGCCCGTCGCCCAGGTAGACGCCGGCGACCAGAGACGCGACCACGCTTTGGGTGACCGCTTCCCCGAGCGAGCTGCCGAAGAGGCGCCTCCGGGCGGCCGCGCCGCCCCGGCGCGACCGCGATCGTCGTCGCAGAAGCTGTCGGAGTGGCCGTCCAGGCAATTTGAGCGTTCGTGGGCCGTCGTTCGCCGCACCATTCCTGCGCCCCGGCGTCGCGATCGGTGCGGCGACGAGCCGCGTGGGTCCGAATCCGACCCGCTCCGCCGGCTACCTGCTCAGCTTCATCACCGTCACGTCATCTGCAGGAATTGCTGAATCAGCGGCACAATGATCTCCGGCGCGTCCTCCTGGCTGTAGTGGCCCGCGTTGGGCAGTGTGGTGAGCGGGCCGTCCGGGTAGAGCGCGCGGAACAGCATGATCGCATCTTCGGGATTGTGCCCGTGGTCCTTCATCCCCTCGACCATCATCGCCGGCTTGGTTGACAGTTCGCCGATCCGATCGATCGCTTCAAGCACGTACTCACGCGGACGGTTCAGCAGCGCGTCGAGCGGGAACTCAATCGCCCCGATGCACGATTCCTTGTCCGGGAAGGCCGCCGAGTAAGCGCGAATCCAGGTGTCGTCGACCACGGCCAGGTTCTCGAACCCAACGATCTTCATGATGCTGAGCACGTTGCTGCTGAGGTTGCCGAGCGTCTCATGCAGCGTCCCGGCCTCGTGGTGAGCCTGGACCCACTGAAACCAGGGTGCCTGTGGCGAGTCGCTCGGCGGGCGCGCCGCGCCGGGAATCAGGGCATTCACGAAGCAAAAGCGCTTCACCCGGTCGAGATGGCGAACCGCGTACTGGGTCCCGATCGGACCGCCCCAATCCTGCAACACGAACGTGATATCTCGAAGATCGAGGTCGTCGATCAAAGCGGCGAGGTTCTCGACGTGGGTTTGCAGCGTGTAGTCGCGGTCTTGCGGTGTCTCGGTTTTGCCGAAGCCCATGTGGTCGGGCACGATCACGCGATGCGTCCTGGACAGCTCGGGAATGAACTTGCGATAGAGATAGCCCCAGGTCAGCTCACCGTGGAGCATCACGATCGGCTCGCCCGCTCCCTCATCGACGTAGTGCATCCGGAAGCCCGGAGCGTCGCTGAAGTGCGGTTCGAAGGGAAACGTTCCGTCGAAGGTCTCGTCGGCCGGAATCATCGCTGGGTTGTCGTTTCGAGTCGAGCGCGTCGAAGTGGCGGACGCCATGCTAGCCAGCCCTGCCATCGAGTGGACAGAGGCATCCTGGAGTCCCTCATCGGTCTGACGACGGAGCACCGCGGGTACGCAGCCGAGCCAGAACGCATACGGGTCGAGCTGATTGACTCGGTAGCTGGCCTCCCTCAACCGCCCGACCACAGCCTGAGCACGGCCGCAGCGAAGACTGCCGACGTGACCGAGGCGCATCGGCTCGTGCTCGCCGGCGAGCGCGAGGCCTGGGGCGACGCCGGCTACCACGGCGTTGAGCGGCGTCCCAAACTGGCGGACTCGCGGGTTGAGTGGCACTTCTGGATGAAGCTGGTCATCGGGGTGGACGCGGCGAGCGCACTGACGCACAGCCCGGCCGCGGCTCGGATCACAGCGACACCACGCACTGCGATCCAAAGGCTCTTGGCTGCGTGAACTCTGGTGGGCTAACGGTGCGGTTCAGGGAACTGTGGGCGCCATCTCGCGGGACGAACGCCGGCAGGCGCTGTCAGGGCCGACGCTGACACCGGACCGCGCTCAACCTCACCAGCGGCCGCAGGGGGGGGCAGCGGGCCTGGGACACCGGGCCTCGCCTGGAGAGTAGACTGCGGGAACCGGCATCGAAGGCAGCCTTGAGGAGACGGAACAAATGGGAATCAGCGTCGAGAGGGAGGGCGGGATTGCCGTAGCCAAAGCCGATGGACGCATTGACGGCTCAAACGCCAGTCAGTTCCAGGCGGACTTGCAGGCCGTCATCGACGAGCGCGATCAGGCGCTCATCCTCGATTTCGAACGCGTCTCTTACATCAGCAGCGCCGGCCTGAGGGTGCTGCTGATGGCGGCCAAGGCGCTCGAGGGCAGCGGGGCAAAGCTGGCGCTGTGCTCGCTCTCGGAGCCGATCCGTGAGGTCTTCCGGATCAGCGGCTTCGACTACATTATTCCGATTCACGACTCCCAGGCTGAGGCGACTTCAGCCGTCGGCAGCGAGCTCACGCCCTGACCGAGCGAGCGTGCGACGCCCGGTGCGCCACAGATGACTTACAAGATCCTCGTTGTCGACGACGAACCTGACCTTCAACCGCTTGTCCTGCAGCGGATGCGCCGGCACATCCGCCGGGGCCGCTACGAGTTCGTGTTTGCAGGGAACGGCGTGGAGGCGCTGGAGAAGCTCGAAGCCGATCCCAAGATCGATATGGTCGTCTCGGATATCAACATGCCGCGGATGGACGGCCTCACGCTGCTCGAACATATACCGAAGGTAAGCCCGGACATCCGCGCAGTGATCGTCTCGGCGTACGGCGACATGGAGAACATCCGCACGGCCATGAACCGCGGCGCGTTCGACTTCGTGACCAAGCCGGTGGACTTCGACGACTTGCAGCTCACGATCGATCGAACGCTGGAGCACATCGAACAGTGGCGCGAGGCGCTGAGCTCGAGAGACAAGCTCGTGGCGCTGCAGAACGAGTTGGACATCGCCAGCAAGATGCAGCAGTCGATCCTGCCAACCGCGTTTCCCAGGGGGGCTTCCTACCAGACCTACGGCAGCATGCACCCGGCACGGAACGTGGGCGGCGACTTCTTCGACGTGATTCGCCTGGAGGACGACCAGATCGGCCTCGCGATCGCGGACGTCTCAGACAAGGGCGTGCCCGCGGCCTTGTTCATGATGTCGAGCCGTACGCTGCTCAAGGGTGCGGCCATCGGCGCCACGGGCGGCCCCGGCGCCGTGCTCGCCGAGGTCAATAACCTCCTCAGCGCAGACGAAACCACGGGCATGTTCGTGACCATGCTGTACGCGGTCTACGACCCCGCGAACGGCCTGTTGACCTACGCCAGCGGCGGGCATGATGCGCCGCTGATCGTCCATGCCGATGGATCGTCGGAGCTGAAGTCACTGACCGGGGGTATCGCCCTGGGAGTGCTGGAAGGCTTCGATTACGGGCAGGTCTCGCTCAAGCTCGAACCAGGCGACACCTTGTGTCTCTACACCGATGGCGTCACCGAGGCGACCAACCTCCAGGGAGACTTGCTGGGGCTCGAGGGCGTGCGCGAAATGTTTGCAGCGGCTCCGCCAACCGACGCCGAGCAGGCCGGCCGCGCGATTCTGGACGCGGTGCTGGAGTTCACCGGCGAGGCCCCGCAGCACGATGACGTCACCTGTCTGACCCTGCGCCGGGATTGACGATGGGCATCACCCTTTCCATGGCGATCCAGACGTCCCGCGATGAACTGCAGCGGATCGCGACCGCCATCGAAGGTCTGGGCCAGCAGGACGACTGGCCGGACGACCTCGTCTTCCGCGTCAATCTGGTGCTCGAAGAGCTGGTTCTGAACATCATCGACTACGGCCGGGACGGGCGCGATCCCGACATCGCCCTTGAAATCGCGTCTGAAGACGACTCAATCAGAATCGAGCTCAGCGACCGTGGCCGGCCCTTCGACCCCTTGACCGAGGCCCCCGAGCCGGACCTGACCGCGCCGCTGGACGAGCGGAGCATAGGCGGCCTGGGCGTCCATCTGACCAAGACATTGATGGACGAGGTGCGCTACTCGCGCGCAGCCTGCAGAAACCGGTTGAGCATCGTCACGCGCAAGGTGAGATAAGGCGAGATGAGGCGAGCGCGGCCCGCGAGCGTCGCCTGGCTGGCAGGCGTCTGTTCAGTCCTCACCGCCTTGTTGATCGTGGCGGGCTGCTCGGAGAGCGGCGGGGGCGAGACCGACCCACCCCTGACGACGGAGCCGCCAGCGACGGAACCGGCCGAGACGGACACGCCCGGCGTTTCCGACGACCGCGTGCTCTTCGGACAATCCGCCGCGTTCAGCGGACCGGCCCAGGAGCTGGGCAAGAACATGCGACTGGGCATCGAAGCCGCCTTTCACGAGGTGAATCAGGCGGGCGGGGTGCACGGCAGGATGCTGGAGCTGACCTCGCTGGACGATGCCTACGAACCGGAGGCGGCCGTCGCCAACACGCAACGCCTGATCGGCGAAGGCGTGTTCGCCTTGATCGGGGCGGTCGGCACACCAACGTCGCGCTCCGCCACGCCGATCGCCGCCGAGGCTGGGGTGCCCTACATCGCGCCCTTCACGGGCGCAGCGTTCCTGCGTGATCCCGAGTGGGAGAACATCATCAACCTACGCGCCTCCTACGCGCAGGAGACCGAGGAGATGGTCGAGCGGCTGACGGTCGACCTGGGCATCGAGCGAATCGGCATCCTCTACCAGGACGATTCGTACGGCCGCAGCGGCTACGACGGCGTGCAGGATGCGCTCGCGCGCCGAGGCAGCACGGCCGTAGCCGTGGGGCGCTACACCCGGAACACCTCGGCGGTGAAGACGGCGCTACTCGACCTCCAGGAGGGCAATCCCGAGGCGGTGATCATGATCGGCGCCTACCAGCCGATGGCGGCGCTGATCAAGTGGGCCCGGCTGACCGGGATGGACTGGTTGTTCCTGAACGTCTCGTTCGTTGGCAGCAACGCGCTGGCGCAGGAACTGGGCTCCGAGGGCGTCGGTGTTCTGGTCACGCAGGTCGTGCCCTTCCCGCAGGACGATTCGCTGGCGGTGGTCGCCGCCTATCAGCGCGCCCTCGCGGCCTACGCGCCCGACGCAGCCCCCGGATTCGTGTCGTTCGAGGGCTATCTCGCCGGCCGTCTCGCCATCGCCGGTCTGCAGAAGTGCGGCCGTGACGTCAGTCGATCGAGCTTCCTCGCCAACCTGCGAGGCTCGCAGGCGCTCGATATCGAGGGGTTCTCACTCCAGTACGGTGAGGACGACAATCAGGGCTCAGACAAGGTATTCCTGACCGTGATCGGCCGCAACGGCGAATACCACCCGATTGAAACTCTTCGCGAGATCGATGCGCTGCTGGAGTCGGGGCGATGATCGACCGCCTGAAAAAGCTGTTGGCCAGCCGGTTCCGGATCTCGACCCAGCTCTACCTGGCGGTCGGTGGAGCGGTGATGCTCACCCTCGCAGCCAGTCTCGTCGGCTGGTTCTCGTTCGATCGGGTGGGCACCGCGCAGGGCCGGGTGAACGAAGCAAGCGTGCCCGAACTGGTGGCCGCGTTCGGCGTCGCTCGCTACAGCGGCGTGCTGGTCGCGGCTGCTCCCAACCTCACGGCGGCGGCCACGCCCGAGGAGTTCCAGCAGGTCGTCCAGGACATCGACGAGGCCTATCGCTCATTCGAAGCGCGGATGGCCACGCTCGAAGCGCGCCAGGACACCGACACCGAACGGGTCGGCCGCATCCGCGACCACGCCGACACGCTCATCTCAAACATCGCGGAGATTAGGAGCGAGACATCGGGCGTGTTCGAACTGACCAGACGTCGAGCGGTGCTGCAAGACAGCTTGACGGAGGTGCGCGCCCAGCTGGACGACATTCTGGCGCCAGCCATCGACGACCAGCTCTTCTACACGCTGACCGGGTTCAGCGCCCTCGACGAGGCTGTAGCGCCGCGCTCGGAGCACTTCGCGGAGGCGGAGATCGTGCGCTACCGGCGGCTGAGCGAGCTGCAGGGCGACGTGAACATCGCGACGGAGCTGCTGGCCAACGCCTTCACGCTGTCCGATGCCTCACTGATCGAGCCTCTGCGAGAACGCTTCGAAGCTGCGATCAACCGCATCGAGCGAAACCTCGGGACGCTCTCGGGGTCGGCCTTCCACGACGAAGCGGCGCCGATCTTCGACAAACTGTTCGCGCTCGGGCTGGGCGAGCAGAGCGTGTTCGGGGTCTTCGCGCGGGAGCTGCGGATCGAGAGCCGCCAGGCCGAGCTGCTCGCCGGCAACCGCGACCTCTCGATCGACCTGGTCGCTGAGGTCGATGGGCTGGTGATCGCCGCCCAGGCGAGCGCCGCCCAGGCCACCGATGCCTCCTCTTCGGCGATCTTCACGGGCCGCACGCTCCTGCTCGTGATTAGCGGAGTGAGCATTGTCGGTGCGGTGCTGATCATCTGGCTGTACCTCGGCAGGATCCTGCTGCGGCGGCTCAGTATGCTCTCGAACTGGATGCTGCGGATGGCCGGCGGGGATCTGGAGACCAGTGTGGAGATGGAGGGACGCGACGAGGTGGCCGACATGGCGGCTGCGCTGGAGGTGTTCCGCCGGCACGCCCTCGAGGTGCAGCGTCTGAACCTGGTCGAGCAGCTCGCGAACGAGCTGCAGGGCAAGAACGTCGAGCTGGAGAGCACGCTTGGTGCGCTGCACAAGGCTCAAGACCAGATCGTGATGCGCGAGAAACTGGCCGGCCTGGGTGAGCTGACGGCCGGCGTGGCCCACGAGATCCGCAACCCGCTGAACTTCGTCAACAACTTCTCCGAGGTCTCCGTGGAACTCCTGACCGAGTTGCAGGAAGTCCTGGAAGAGGACGGCGTGGAGCTGAGCGAAGAGCAGAAGTCACTGGTCGCGGAGATCACCGGCGACCTGACCAGCAACCTCGGGCGAATCAGTTCTCACGGGCAGCGGGCGAACCGGATTGTAGAAAATATGTTGCGCATGGGGCGAGGTTCGGGGGCGTCGCAGCGCACCGACATCAACGCGCTGCTCGAGGAGCACGCGCGGCTTGCCTACCACAGCGCGCGGGCGACCGACTCCGACTTCCAGCTCGACATCAAGGAAGAGTTCGACCCGCAGATGGGCGAGCTCGATGTCGTCCCGCAGGATCTGGGCCGCGTGTTCCTGAACATGGTCAACAACGCCGGCCACGCCACGAACGACCGGCGACGCGCGACGCCCGGCGCGGACAGACCAGGCGGCCCATACTCGCCGACGGTCTGGCTCACGACCAAGCGCGAGCCGGACCACCTCGAAGTCCGCATCCGCGACAACGGCACCGGCATGCCGCCGGACGTCGTCGAGAAGATCTTCAACCCCTTCTTCACGACCAAGCCAACCGACCAGGGCACCGGTCTCGGCCTCTCGCTCTCCAGCGACATCGTGCGCAGCCACGGCGGCACCATCCGCGTCGACTCCGTCCAGGGCGAATACACCGAGATGATCGTCGAGCTCCCCCTCGAACGCCCCACCGAACCCGCCCCCGAACCCGAGTCGGTTCCCGCCTAAACGCTCCCCCTCCCCCGCGCACGGCTGCTCCCCCCCCCAGGCAACGCACAGCAAGAGACCCTCTGCGGCAGTCCGGACGGCGTTCGAGGGCTAGATGGGGGCGCCCCGGCGATGGGCAACCCGGAGAGGAGGCATCACGGCCAAGGGGTCGGGCCGCCAGCCGCATCAAGCCGGAGCGCACGAGGGGGCACACCCCCACTGAGTCGGAATGCGAGACTCGATCGGGTTGCCAATCGTTTGTCCACATCAAGCCAAAGACGGCGTAGTCTGACGGGACCAGCCGTGGAGGGACCAATGGACGAATCAAACGTTCTCAGGATGGCTCGACGACTCCCTTCAGGTGCCCATTTCTTCAAGTGTGCGCTGCAAGTTAATCCCGGTGACTATGCTCTAGAGTTCCAAGGCAACCAGACAGCGACCGACCCCGCGACCTTCGCCGAGGAAATGGTCACCAGGGCTGCGGAGGCCGGGATCTCCGTGTTGGCAATCACCAACCACAACGACGTGAGTGGTGTGTCGGCGTTCCGTGACGCTGCGATTCGCCGAGGCATCACAATCTTCCCCGGCTTCGAGTTGTCCTCATCAGAGGGTATTCACATCCTGTGCATATACCCCCCAGATATGGAGCAAGATCAGCTGGGACGATTCCTCGGGGAGTTTGGAATCCGTCTCACTGACCCCTCCGCCGACCTCTCGTCACATTCGTTTGAAGAGATCCTGCGGAAGGTCCCCCAGCAGGGAGGGATCACGATTGCAGCGCACGCATCCTCCGCGAGTGGAATCTTCAAGGTCTTGTCAGGGCAAGCACGGATAAACGCGTGGCGAAGTGACGACCTTCTCGCCATCCAAATACCCGGCCCGGTAGACGCCTTGCCGCAGGACATGCGCCAGATTGTGATGAACAAGAACGCCGATTACCGTCGCGCCCGACAGGCCGGAGAGAAAGTTGCGGTGGGTGTCATCAACGCCAAGGATGTCGTGGGGTTGGAGGACCTCGAGTTGGAGACCGCGACCTGTTGGATCAAGATGTCGGAAGTCACGGTGGAAGGTCTACGCCAAGCGTTCCTGGACCCGGATTCGCGCATCCGCCTGAACAGCGATCTGGAGATCGAAGACCATGCAGAGTTGGTTGCGATGGCCTGGGAAGGCGGATTCCTCGATGGCGTGGCGATCCACTTCAACCAAAATCTGAACGTGCTGGTCGGTGGTCGTGGATCAGGAAAGTCGACAGTCGTTGAGAGTCTGAGGCTCGCCTTGGATCTCGATCCCGCCGGGGAAGAGGCCCGCAAAGCCCACGAGGGACTGGTTCGACACGTCCTTCGCAGTGGCACGAAGATATCGTTGAGCGTCCGCTCGCACCGTCCTGCGATGCGCGAGTATCGTATAGAACGTACCATTCCGAATCCCCCGATCGTACGTGATTCAGATGGCAGCATTCTCAATCTCCTTCCCGCGGACATACTTCCGAACATTGAGGTATACGGGCAGCACGAAATCTCCGAGTTGAGCAGAAGCCAGGAAAAGCTCACCTCGCTGCTTGGTCGGTTCACCGGACGGAATGAAGTGCTCAGTGGGCGCAAGGCGGACACGCGGCGGAATCTGGAGCTTGCTGGGCGCTCATTGCTTGAAGTCCAGGCTGAATTGCGCCAGATCGACGAGCAGATGGCGACCCTGCCGAGCCTGGAAGATACGCTTCGGCGATTTCAGCAGGCGGGCCTGGAGGATCGATTGAAAGAGCAGAGCCTGTTGGTACAGGAGGAACGCATACTCGATTCGATCCCAGAGCGCCAGTTGGCATTCCGTGATTCTCTAGAGACGCTACGCAGAGAGCTGCCCATCGACAGAACATTCTTATCGGACGACGCCCTCTTGGAGCTACCTGGTCGAGAAATCCTTACAGACATCAATTCCGTACTGGAACATCTCAACAACGACTTGCAGCACGGTGCGGAACTGATCGAGAAGGCCTTCAAACGAGCGGATGATGATCTGGCGAAGATTCGAGACCGCTGGGACGAGCGTAAGCTCGAGGTGGATCGATCTTACGAGCACATTCTGCGTGGGCTCGACAAATCGGCTGCTGACGGCGAAGAGTTTATTCGACTCCGGCGCGCGATCGAGAGCCTGCGGCCAGTTCGAGAACGCCGGCCCCTACTGCAGCGACTGGAGCTAGAGCACTCGGGCCGCAGGCGTGCGCTGCTGGCAGAATGGGAAGAAATCAAAGCGGAAGAATTTAGGCGCCTCGACCGCGCAGCCAATCAGGTTACGCGGCAACTCAGCAATCGAGTCCAGGTCGAAGTCAACGCCTCGGGAGAGCGAGAGCCTCTCATCGAGGTACTGAAGGAAGAAGTTGGCGGCCGCCTATCGGAAACGTTTGGCGCGATACGGGAAGCGCCGGATTTCTCACTGCCGGAGTTTGTTCAGCGTCTCCGGGAGGGTGCACCTGCAGTTCAAGCAGCTTACTCCATTCCTCCTGCGCAAGCCGAGAGACTCGCCAGTTCATCACAACAGGCAATGATGCGGATCGAGGAGCTGGAACTGCCTTCGACGACCGTTATCCGGCTGAACACCGCCTCTCCAAGCGACCCGCCGGCTTGGCAGGCCCTCGACGACTTGTCCACAGGTCAAAAGGCCACGGCCGTACTACTGCTGTTGCTCCTCGATTCGGACGCTCCACTGATCGTTGATCAACCGGAGGATGATCTCGATAACCGATTTATTACGGAGGGAGTGGTCCCGAAGATACGGGAGGCGAAACGTCGTCGGCAGTTCGTGTTTTGCACCCATAATGCCAACATTCCAGTTCTGGGAGATGCTGAACTGATCCTTGGACTGTCTCCGACCGGGGAAGCCGCGGGGGGGCGAACGACGGTTCCGCGAGAGCACATGGGGTCGATCGACTTGCCGAGCGTCCGAGAGCTTGTTGGGGAGATTCTCGAAGGCGGGAAACACGCGTTCGAGACTCGAAGGCTCAAGTACGGATTCTGAGGAACTAAGGTGATTCTTGCCGAGCTTCTGCAGATGATCTTGAACCGCGAAGGATCGCTGGTCGAATTTAAGGAGGATCAGGTCCATGCTGATTCAATCGCCAAAGAAATGTCGGCGCTTTTGAATCATGAGGGCGGACACATCCTGCTGGGCGTAAGTGATCAAGGTGAGATCAGCGGGCTGAAGCGCGGCGAGGACGAAGTTGAACGCTGGATCATGAACATCGCATCCAACAACGTCCGGCCGAGTCCCATCCCATCTTGGTCGATCGTGTCCTTAGATGATGGATCGCAAATAGGTGTCATCCACTTGGCGGCTGATAGTCCCGACAAGCCATATGAGGCTCGACGCGGGAGTGCCTGGGTGACTTTCATTCGAAAGGGAAGCACTTCACGTGAAGCGAGTAGAGAGGAAGTGGCGCGGCTTTTTCAGGCCGCCTCTCTCATTCGGCACGACATTAGGCCTGTACCCGGAGCGGGGCTGGACAGCCTCGACCGCGCCAGGCTGGAAAACTACTTCGAGGTGATTCTGGGGCGAGATGCTCCCCGCGGCGACGAAAACTGGGTCAGGACCCTACTGAACATCGACTTGATGACGGAATTTCATAGCAGACCGGTCGTTACTGCTGCAGGCCTTTTGCTCTTTGGAACGAATCCCAATCGACACCTGCCACAGGCTGGCATTACTGCCGCGGCTTTCCCTGGGAAAGAAAAGGACTATCATACAATCGATGAAGAACGAATCAGGGGGCCGATCGTTTCAACCCTTTCGAGCAGGAAGAGATCGGTCGAAAAGGGCGTGATTGATCGGGCGGTCGATTTTGTCGCGAGGAATATGGGGTCAGTCGCATGGCTTGAAGGCGGTCGGCGAAGACGCAAGGCGTCTTACACGACGGCAGCGATCCGGGAGTCCATCGTGAACGCCGTCGCGCATCGGGATTACACGCTGGCAGGAACTGACATCGAGATTTCATTATACGAAGACCACCTAGACGTGATCTCGCCAGGTAGACTCCCCAACGGCGTCACCGTGGAGAAGATGGCGGAGGGACTGCGCGCAGCTAGGAATGAACTCCTCAAGGAGGTCCTGCGCGATTACGGTTACGTCGACCACCTGGGCATGGGTGTCCGGAACCGGATCATTGGGTCGATGAGAGATCACAATGGCACCGTTCCGAACCTGATCGAGGATGAGAGCCGATTCACAGTTCGACTGTGGAAAAAATCGCTCCCGGACTGACCCAGGGCCCTATCCATCTCGAAGTCCCCACGTAGCATCTGCATTGGGTTCGAGATTCCAAGTTCCACGCAGCGAGTGACCGAGCGATGTTTGGCCATGAGACTACTTGAGCGCAGAGCAGAGGCTGCGCCAGGATTCGTCCATAGTGAGTTACAGTGACCTAGCAGAGGCTGTCGCACAAACGGCTTGGGTAGGGATGGTGGTCCTAGCCTGAGCGGGTGGACGGATCCGGGAGAGAGGGGCGGGCTCGTGAGCCAGCGTTACTTGCCGTGTGAGCGTGAGCAGCAGTACCTGATGCCGGTGAGCCTGAGCGATTGGCTGCCCGAGGACCACTTGGCCTGGTTCGTGTTGGAGGCGGTTGAGCAGTTGGACCTGTCGGCGTTTCATGCCGCCTACCGCGACGATGGCTGGGGACGCCAGGCCTACGACCCGGCGATGATGTTGGCGCTGCTGCTCTACGCCTACTGCGAGGGCGAGCGTTCGAGCCGGCGGATCGAGCGGCGTTGCCGGGAAGACATCGTCTTCCGCGTGCTGAGCGCCAACCAGCAGCCCGACCACGCCACGATCTGCCGCTTCCGGCAACGCCACGAGCAGGCGCTGGCGGGACTGTTCGTCGAGGTGCTGCGACTCTGCGCCGAAGCGGGCTTGGTGCGGGCCGGGCTGCTGGCGCTGGACGGGACCAAGCTGCGCGCCGACGCGAGTCGTGAGCGCAACCGCACGGCGGCGCAGTTGGAGGCCGAAGTCGAGCGCATGCTGGCCGAAGCGGAGCGGGTGGACGCCGAGGAGCAGGCGGGCGCGGGCAGGGAGCAGAGCGACGCGTTGCCGCCCGCGCTGCGCAACCGGTCGCAGCGCCTGGCGCGGCTGCGTGAGGCGCAGGCGCGCTTGGCGGCGCGCGAGCAGGCACGGCAGGATGCCTACGAGGCGCGGCTGCGAGATCGCGAGCAGAAGGATGCGCGCGGACGCCAGCCGAAGCGACCAACGCCCGACCCGGAGACGAAGGTCAACCTGAGCGACCCGGACAGCCGGGTCGTGCGTGACTACTGGGGCCACTACCAGGGCTACAACGTGCAGGCGATGGCGACCCGCGAGCAAGTCATCGTGGCAGCCGAGCTGACCCGCGCGGCGACCGATGTGCAGGAACTGGGGCCAATGCTCGAGGCGACGCAGCGCAATCTGGAGGCGCTGGGTCATGCGCCGATCGGGATCCTGCTGGCCGACGCCGGCTACTACTCCGACGCCAATGTCCGGTCGCTGGCCGAGGCTGGTCCCGAGCTGTTGATCGCCAGTCGCAACGACCGCAACCGGCGCGCCGCCGGCGCAGCCCCGCACGGGCGCATCCCGGCCGGACTCTCAACACGCGAGCGGATGCGCCGCAAGCTGACGACGCAGCGTGGCCGCCGGCTCTACGAACAGCGGCGCTGGATGATCGAGCCGGTCTTCGGCGATGTCAAAGAGAACCGCGGCATCCGCCGCTTCCAGCGCCGCGGCTTCGACGCCTGCGCCAGCGAGTGGAAACTGATCGCCGCCACCCACAACCTGCGCAAGCTCTACCGCCACAGGCAGACCCAACCCGCGCCCCGGCCGTCCGGCCGCCCCTCACCGAGGCCCCGCCCACGTTCTTGCCGACCCCGTCTGACCGAACGCGGCCAACATCGAATCGCCCACTCCCGGTGTCAAAGGAGATCTGGCAACGGACAACCCCGCGACGCCTGACCACCACCCCCACCGTCGCCAGACTCTATGCGACAGCCTCTGCTAAGGACTTCGCCTGGGTCAACTGGCTCGAAGGTCACGGACACCTTAGGACGGTCCTCGACCCGAGTCTGACTGGTCGGGGCGATGTTACTCATCGCCGGTTGGCCTCGTGGTTGTGCGAGACATTCGCGCGCGAAGAGGCTGACAAGCTTCTCCTCCTGTTCGGCCGGCACGGCCTCCGAATGAGCTCGGAGTTATGGATTGCGTTGGCGTCAGAACTGGGATCGGAAGATAAACAGACACACGAACAACGGGGTTGGCGGGCCGATGTCATCGCGAAGTGGATATCACTGTTGCTGAAGACCATCCCAGGCGCGTCGGGGTCCATGGAGTACCACCTCCTCCACCTTGCGCAAGAAGCCGACCGTGCCGGGCTGGAACAATCGCTGGTCTCGGTCTTCGATGCGATGGCGCTCCCACTGATTCCTACTTGGCCTGCATTTGGCATTCGACAAGATCTTGTCGCCCGATCCACAGTGGTTGAAATGGCATGGAACGAGCATTTAGCCGGTCGTCTAGACCGATTCGCTTCGCCGCTGCTGGCAGTTGTGAATCGCCGGCTCCAGGAACGGCACGAGCTACTTTGCATCTGGCAGGGTGCGACCCGAACCCACGATGTCGACACTTGGCATCGAGAGGCAGTCGAAGGCGCCAAAGACGGTTACCGCTATGGAACCCCAGTCGACACGTTGATCGAAGCTGCCCGCGACTGCGTGGTTTACCTGTCGGAGAATGATCCGTCCGTCGCAGCCGCATATATCGATCACATGGCCCGAGCGGATGCGCCGCTGCTGCGCAGAATCGCGGTGCATGGCACGACACGGCGCGCCGACCTTTCGGCTGACCAGAGGATCCAGTGGCTCCTAGATCACGAATCGCTATACGACACGGCATGTGTGCGCGAGTCGACCTCCCTTCTGGAGCAGACGTATGTCGAGGCATCCACCGCTCAGCGGAAACTAGTCCTGGCGGCGGTCGACGGTTATCCGGATGTCCGGCGGGAATCGCGGGATCGTGATGAGTGAGTTCGTTGCTGCTGCCAAGATGGAATGGCTCGCACGGCTCAATCGAATCGCACCTGAGTGTCCCCACACCAAGGCGGCGCTGGACCGTCTTCAAGCGCAGTTCCCAGACATTGAAGTTTACGACGAGGCCAACGCAGAGTCTCCTCGTATCGAGTTCAAGTGGATCGAGCAAGACAGCCCGTGGAGCGTGGAAGAACTGCTCGACCGTCCAGGAGGCGAATGGACCGACCAGCTAATTGGCTTCAAACGAACAGACCCGCTTGGCCCTGGCCCCGAAGGTCTTGCCAGGACTATTGGGGAGGCAGCTACTCGAGACGTGGCATGGGGTAACGAGCTCGCCGATGCTCTGATGGAGGATGGGCATTGGGACACTCCGATTTGGGACGCTCTCCTTCGCGCCTGGGAAACCGACATAGGGGAAGAGCACTTCGAACATGTTCTGTTGCTTCTATCCAATGCGAACGTATACCGTCGTCGCACGAGAGCCGCGTGTCGGGTGTTGTGCGAGCTGGTGAAGAACGGCGGTCGAGCGTATGCTCCGGCCCTGCTCGACCACGCGAACCGCGTGGCAGAAGAACTGTGGCCATACGCCGCGACAGATGCAGATGCATCCGACCCGCTCGACTGGTTCACACTCGCCATCAATCGGGCGGTGGGCTCGCTGGCGCAGTTCTGGCTCGGCAGCCTCTCGATAAAACTGCGCGAACAGCAGATTCAGCGAGGGAGACTACCGGAGCCGTATCTCACGGCCTTCGATTCGTTCGCGCAGGACGAAACGTCCGCCGGCCGGATGAGCCGCGCCGTCCTCATGACCGCGTTTGCCTTTGTCCTAAGCGTGGACGAGGCGTGGACGCGCGAACACCTCGTCCCTCCTCTGACCGCGGTCCCCGACTCAGACGACTTCCAGGCTGTCTGGGATGGGCTGATGTATGGACAACTGTCTGTTCCGACCATCGATGTATTGACAGAGCCATTCCGATTCGCCGCGTCCCACGTCCAGGGATTCCGTGCTCCACACACACGCGAACAGTTCGTCGCCTACCTGGTGGGCCTACTGATTGACTTCGTGGATGACCCGACAGACGAGTGGGTTCCAGCGTTCTTGTTGAACGCGGGAGAGGAAGAGCGCCAACGCTTCGCGTGGGCAATGTGGAACCGTCTCGGCGACATGTCGGATCCCGAGCAGACGGACCTATGGAATCACTGGCTTCGGCATTACTGGGAGAACCGCATCGAGGGCACCCCCACACCCCTCGTAGACAGCGAGATTGAGTGGATGCAGAACTGGCTACCGCGACTGCACAGCCTCTTCGCCGATGGCGTCGAGCTTGCGCTGCGAATGCCCTCCAGTCGCGAGGATGCGTTCTTGTTGATCCAAGGCCTCAAGGAAGGCGACCAATGCGAGCGAGAGCCTAACGCGGTGGTAGGCCTCTTGGATCGATTGGCCAACTCAGAATCAGCTACGCTACCATTCTTCGACTGGCCCGAGCTGATTGCGCGATTGATGCAGTCCGACCTCACTGAGGACCGTAGGCACGCACTGCAAGAGCTGCGCGTCCTTGTTGGGACGTAAGCTCAGGATGATGCTCTTCGGAATGCGGTCGTTCTGATCGAGGTGCGCCCAGCCGGCTTGACGCAAAGGAGTAGTCACCGGATGTGCTGCGCTTCATAACTCCAGCCGAATAGACAGCTCGAAGGATGTTAATTTCGTCCAGTTTGGTGGGCCCTCAGGGATTACATTGCGATCTTCGGAGCCGGCCGGCGGCATTATCCGGAACAAGGATGCTTGTTGACGTAGAGGATGGGAGGCCAAGAGGGATTGCGCTGCGAACGGGGGTTTGGGAGGTGGCGCTGTGAGAGTTGGGGGGGGGGACGGCCTCGACGGCGCTGCGGACTTGAGGTGTCGAGCGCGATTTTTGGGGATGGGGGCGCGTTGGTCCGCGGGACTATTGGACCGGTCCGGGGAGATTGGTGGGATTTGTTGCGGCGATGAGGGACGGTGGAGGTCTTGGGTTGCAACGCGGGGAGCCGGCTTGGCGTCGTGGCTGTTTTGGTGGTTCGAGATCGGGAGCGTGGGGGTGTCGTGCCGATCGACTGAGGCGTCTTTGGGTGGTGGTGACTTGGCTCTGCACCTGCCGTGGTCCGGTTTTTCAGATGGCGAAGCTGTCAAGAGGCGATGCGCGATGGCACGGGCAGGTGGATGGTTACGGTGGCGCCTTGTCCGGGGCCGTCGCTTGCTGCGGCGACCGTGCCTCCGTGTGCTTCGACGATCGCTCGGGCGATGGCTAGTCCCAGACCTGTGCGGCCCGTCCCACGACCATGAGACTCGTCGGTGCGGTAGAAGCGGTCGAAGACGTGGGGCAGGTCTGCGGCGTGAATCCCAACTCCGTCATCGGCGATCGAGATGGCCAGCTGGTCGTTGCTGCTCAGCTCTGCCCTCAGCGCGATTTTGCCGTCGGGCTCGGTGGCATGAATGGCGTTACTCACGATGTTTCCCAAGGCCTGGCTCATGCGCATCCGGTCGAGCTCGATGGATGGGAGGTCAGGGGACACCTGTAGCGACAACTCAATTGCCTGAGCCTGGCATTGTGGCTGCCAGCGGTCCAACTCTGCGGCGAGCAACTCGTGCACGGAACTTCGCTGGAGGCTGAGCCGCAACTCACCGTGGTCCGTCTCCGCCAACCAGTTCAGATCAGTCACCAGGCCGCGGAGCCTGTCGACCTCCTGGATGATGTGATCGGACGCATGCTCAGGCGTCTGAAGTCCGTCGCGCAGCCCTTTGGCCTCCAGCTGGATGACGCTCAGCGGCGTGTTCAGCTCATGGGAGAGATCGTTGATCAGCCGCTTGCGCAGGTCGCGCTGGGATTCCAGGGTGGAGGTCATTCGGTTGAACGCCGCGCTCATCCGTCCCAACTCGTCGGAGGATGAGACAGGTAGCTCGGTCGCAGCGCCCTGGGCGATTGCCTGGGTTGCCTCCGTCAACGCCAGCACGGGCGCCGTGATCCGCTTCGAGAGCCAGACGGCCAGCAGTGTGGCCAGGCCTGCCGTGAGCAATGCGGCGATCAGGGTGATGGCGAGGAGCGTGTTGAGAAACCCGTGCGACTCGCCGGACAGGAGCTCATGGTTGACATCCACATACACCTGGCCCACGGGTTGGGCCGTAGACAGATCGAACACTGTCTCTCGGTGCCCGTCCAGTTCGGGTGCGGCCGTTCCGGGCGGCAGCTGGAACAAATTGTCCTTCACCACACGCCCGTCGAGGCCAGCGATGACGACCCGAACCGGGTCCTGGTGCAAGAGCTCGAAGTGTCCTTCGTCGCCGTCGTCCGATCGCTCCCCGCGAGGGCGTTCGGCGTAGCTGTAGCCGGCCTCGGACAGCGGTTTGTCCACCGTCTCCCAGCCGCCCGCCGCCGTGTATTCGCGGCTTAAGTTCCGGGCTAGCTGGGTCGCCTCGTCGTCACCGATCTGGTCGACGAATACACCGAGGCGGGCCTCCGTCGTGTAGTAGCCGACCCCTACGGTGATCACGACGGTCAGGACGAGCACAACGACGATGGAAGCCAGTATTCGCCAGCGCAGCGACATTAGTCGTCCTCAACGACGAACTTGTAGCCGGCGCCGTAGACCGTCCGGATGGGCTGGCGGCCAGCTCGGTTGATCAGCTTTCGCAGGCGAGCGACATGGCTGTCGATTGCGCGGTCGGAGCCATCGAAGCCGTGGTTGAAGGTCAGCGAGATCAGCTGATCACGGGTCAGCACCTGGTTGGGATGACGCATGAACGTTGACAGCAGAGCCGTTTGCGCCTGGCTCAACGGGAGCGGTTCTCCATCGACCGTCACGCTCAGGGTGGTCTCGTTCAGGGTGATCTGGCCGCGTGTGAGCACCCGCTGGACTCGGCCTTTGACGCGACGAAGCACGGCGTCGGCGCGCGCAATGACCTCCTCCGGATCGAAGGGCTTGACGATGTAATCGTCGGCTCCGCTATCCAATCCGGCGATTCGCTCGGCGGGGGCCTCTCGGGCCGTCAGCATGATGATCGGAACTTCCGACTCTCGCCGCAGGATCTTGCACAGCTCCACGCCATCGAGACGGGGAAGCATGAGATCAAGGACGATCAGGTCCGGCGTGAGCGCACGTGCGAGGGCCAGGCCGGACTCACCATCATGAGTGACCTGAACGGAGAACCCGGCCCGCTCGAAGTACACCTTGACCCAGTTGGCGATCCTCGTGTCGTCTTCGACGATCAATACTGTGCCGCGCATCACTAATCCTCTACAGGGCCGTCCTGGAAGCGATGTCTAAGAATCCTCTGAGCAAGTCGGACCCCATCTCCCCCCGGTTGGCCAGATACAGCCATGCCGGTGAGTCGGGACGGGAGCCCCCCCTCTGCCCCCTGCCTGCGCAGGGGCAGGCTTCGGCATCTCCCCCCGCAAAGCGGGGGGAGAGATATGCGGAGCGTGCCTAGCCTCCTTCGCGCTGTTCGCGACCACTGCGATGTTCGCCACCGTGCTCATCATCACTTGAATGCTCCCCGCCAGACTCGCTCCCGCCATCCCCGCCACCGACCTCGGCGTGTGCTGTCCAGCCGGTGAACGATTCCTGCGTCGCGGGTAGGTCGATCGCCAGCACCTCGCCGGGAGCCATGTCCGTTGGAGTCGTCGGTCCAAGCTCCACACCGTTGGACAGGTGCACTTCGATCCTGACCCGGGTCAGCACGCCGTTGGTCGTGTTCTCGACCGTGCCCCGGAAGGAATTGCTTGGAGCGTGGTATCGAAGGATCAGGCGGCCGCCGCTGCGGATGGTATCAAGAGTTTCATTCAGAGCCAGGGCATTGGCGCCGCGACCGTCCTCGTCACCAGCAGCGGATTGATCACCGCCTTCACCAGCGGAGCCGTGTTCATCGCTGCGTTCAGCACCTTCTTCACCGCCGTGAGGCGTGGGGCCGGGGCCGCTGCATTCAAACACTTCTATGTGAGCGACGTAGCCATCGAAGGAAACTCCGGCAAGCTTCGGTTCGCTGTCAACTCGCAGGGTTGACGATGCTTCCTGTCCAGGCTGCAGATCGCCCAGCTTGTCGGGCCCGAGCTCCCCGACCGTCCTCGTGCCGGCCTTCAAGTGAGGTTCGACCTGCACGTAGCAGAGCGTCTCTGAGAGCGTGTTGCGTACCGTTGTGTGGACCGAGTCGGTTGCCGCGTCGTAGCGCATGGCAACAGCCACTCCGCCGAGCACACCGTTCCACTCTTGATCGAGAGGGGTGATTGGGCTCGACGCTTCGGCCTCTCTGCTCTGCCGAGATTGATCGGATCCTTCACCTTCTGCCCCGTGCTCACCGCGCTCCTGGCCATGTTCGCCTTGACCGCCAGGCTCAGCTCCCGACTGGCCGCCTTCTCGCTGGGAGTGCTGACTCTGCGTCGCGTGCTCAGCGTCTGGATCGTTTCCGGCTCCGTTGTGGCCCGCGCAGCCGTAGAGCATCAGCCCGGGGAGCATGGCGCCTATCACCGCCCCAACCAGGATGAACTTCGTGGTGAGCTGCTTGCCAGTCATCCCTACATCCCTTTCGTGAGGTACCTGCGATGGGGCTCACGGTAGAATCGAAATGTCGCAGAAATATGTCGTCGGTAGCCCGGACTGGCGCTCGGGCAGCGCCCTCGTCAACGCTACCCCGCTGAATGCGATCAAGAGTTCGCCCACGTCCCTGTTCGAGTCTGAGAAGCCGCGGCGTCCGAAGGGGGTTCAGATGGAGCAACTCGAGCTCGTCCCGTACCTGCTCTACGAGAAGGAGGACAACGGGATTCTGTGGATCAAATTCAATCGACCGGAGAAGTTGAACGCGGCCGTCGGCGGTAGCGAGCGGACCGGCACGCTGGCCAAGGTTGGTGAGTACATGCGCGCCGGCGACGATGACCCGGACGTGAAGGTGATCGTGCTGACCGGGGTCGGGCGCGGCTTCTGCGCGGGTGTGGACGTGCGCGGCACGGATCTTGGCCAATTCGAGCCGAACGATAACTATCTCGGTAACGCGCCGTACGAGGCCGGCGGGTTGGATGCGACGCGGCAGCGCTTCTACTACGGCATCACGAAGCTGATGAAGGACATCTCGTACATCCGCAAGCCGACCATTGCGATGATCAATGGCGTGGCAGCCGGATTCGGCATGGACATGGCGCTGCAATGCGACATTCGCTATGGCAGCGAGCAGACGCGATTTATCTCCTACCAGCAGGTTGGCCAGATCATCGAGAACGGTGGCGCCTACTACCTGACCAGGCTTGCCGGGCTTGGTCGCGCACTTGAGTTCTCGTTCACGGGCCACCTCGACGGCGAGACCGCCGCGGAGTGGGGCGTCTTGAACAAGCTGGTCCCGTCCGATCAGTTGGAGGCGGAGGTGCGCGCGTTGTGCGACCGGATCATGCGCAACCCGCCGCTGGTCACGTGGATCAACAAGCGGGTCATCAGGGCCGCGATGGACAGCACGCTGGAAACCACGGCGGTGCTGACCTCGAACGCCTCCTCGATTCTCGCCACTTCGGAAGATGCCGCGGAGGCGCGTGCGGCCCTCCGCGAGCGCCGCGCCCCAGAATTCAAGGGCCGCTGAGTGGTCGGCCATTTGTGGCCCAGCGCCGGCTCCCTGATCGCCTTGATGGATTCAGCGCGAATCGCGGTGAGCGGTTGTGCCTGGATGGCGGCGCGGCGACACTCACACTAGCCAGCATGCTTCGCCTCCGGACGGGGGGTGACGAAAGAAATCGCCATGACAGACATCTCATTCGCCCGCTTCGAAGGCAAGGTGGCGCTGATCACCGGGGCCGCCAACGGGATCTGCCGCGTCAGCGCCGAGATCATCGCGGCCGAGGGCGGCACGATCGCCGCCGTGGACAACGACGGGGAGTTGCTTGACGGCGCGATGGAGGCGTTCGCAGCGGCCGGCGGCGGCCCGCACCATGCCTACCCCGCCAATGCACTTGACGAGGAGGAGGTGGATGCCGTCGTGGCCGACGTCGTCGGCCGCTTTGGCAAGATCGACATCCTGATCAACGGGGTCGGTGGCTCGACGATCATCGCGAATTCGGCCGCGAGGGCCGAACAACTGACGATGCAGGAGTGGCAGAAGGTGCTGGACTTCAACCTCAGCGGTACCTTCCTGTTCTGTCACGCCGTGATTCCACATATGACCAGGCAGGGCAGTGGCAAGATCGTGAACTTCGCGTCGATCGCCGGCCGGGGCAAGAGCGCCAGTAGTTCGTCGGCCTACGCGGCGGCCAAGGGTGGCATCATCGCGTTCACGACCAAGCTCGCCACAGAGGTCGGTCCGGCGGGCATCAACGTCAACGCGATTGCACCCTCGGTCACCTTCACCGACCGCATCCGTCGCCACTGGGAGGGGCGGCCGGCGGAGCTGCGAGAACGCGCCGTCGCCTCGACGCCGCTGGGCCGGCTCGCCGAGCCGATCGACCAGGCCAACGTGGTGTGCTTCCTGGCGTCGTCACACGCCGACTTCATCACCGGGGTCACGATTGATGTGACGGGCGGGGCCTAGCAGGGGGCTGAGGGGGTCCGCGACCCAGGCTCAACAGTGTGGCGGTATTTGGTCAGACGGGGCCGGCCCCCCTCTGTCACTTCGTGACATCTGCCCCCGCGCAGCGGGGGGAGAGGGGATTCGTAGGATCACCCGCAGGTCTCCTGCGGGGGGAGCGCGGGAGCTATCGCGCAGCGACTGAGGGAGAGGGACGGTCACGCAGCAGCCTGAATCTGGAGCACCGCGCAACGGCCGCGCCCTCCCCCTCTGCCTGCGGCATCTCCCCCGCGGGGGGAGAAGTGGGGACGGTCGGGCTTGGCCAAATACAGCCACGCCGGTGAGTCGGGACCGCAGCCCCCCTCTGTCCCTACGGGACATCTCCCCCCGCGGTGCGGGGGGAGAGGGGATTCGTAGGATCACCCGCGGGTCTGCTGCGAGGGGAGCGGGGGAGCTGTCGCGCAGCGAATGAGGGGGAGGGAGCGTCATGCAACAGCCTGAATCTGGAGCACCGCGCAACGGCCGCGCCCTCCCCCTCTGCCTGCGGCATCTCCCCCGCGGGGGGAGAAGTGGGGGCGGTCCCGCTTGGCCAGATACAGCCGCGCCGGTGAGTCGGGACGGCAGCCCCCCTCTGTCACTACGTGACATCTCCCCCCGCACCGCGGGGGGAGAGGGAGAGCGGGCGCGTTGACTTTTTCAGCGGCCTGCTAGATCTGGTCCGACTTGAGTACGGGCAAGACCTCTTCGGCGAAGAGGATCATGGAATCCAGCACCTGCTCTTGCGACAGGTCGCCGAACCAGAAGTTTGCGTTGAAGTGGTCGATACCCATGACATCGCGGAGCTGCTTGATTTTGGCAATGCAGGTGTCGGGCGTGCCCATCACGAAAGAGCCGTTGAGCAGTTCCTCCGTGGTCGGTTCGCCGTCGAAGGGGATGGCGAGCGCTCGGCCGCGATCGACGCGCGCGAGGCCCTGCCGCAGGCTCAAGGTCACGCGCTGGTTCCAGCGGGCCTGTTCGACGATTGCCGGCAACTCGGATTCATCGTGCGTCACGTAGACCGGGCGCTGGGTGCTCACCCGGACGGCTTGCCGCTGCGCCGGATCAGTGATCGCCCGGTCGAAGGTCTCGCGGAACTCGGCCAACCGCTCGATCGATATGCCAAAGCCGCCGGAGATCAGATTGAAGCCTCGCTGAGCCGTCGCCACAATCGACTCGGGGCTCTGCGCGACCATCCAGATCGGCGGGTGCGGCTGTTGGATGGACATCGGGAACACACTGGTCTCGCCGAAGCTGTAGTACTTGCCCTCGTGGGAGAACGGCTCCCCCGCGAACGCCTTCAGCAGAATGTCGACGGACTCGTCGAAGCGCGCCCGGCTCTCATCGAGCGTCTGACCGAGCCGCTCGAACTCGTAGCGCTGATAGCCACGGCCCAGGCCGACATCGAGACGGCCGCCGCTCAGGAGGTCGGCGGTGGCGATCTCCTCGGCGACGATCAGGGGATGGTGCAGCGGCAGCACCACGACAGCGGAGCCGACGCGGATCCGTTCGGTCTGGGCCGCGAGGTGGATCGCGAACATCAAGGGACGTGACAGGTAGCCATAGGTCGAGAAGTGATGCTCGGCGCACCAGATGCTGTCGAAGCCCAGCCGGTCGGCGGTCTGGGCCATCTCCGTGGCTCGCGCGAACACCGCAGCATGGTCCTGCGCGCCTGGCGACTGGAGCAGCAGGAAGGTTCCGCAATCCATGATGTCCGCTCCCGTGTCGGTGCGCTGGTGACACGCCCCGCAGGCTAGCGCGATCGGTTGAGAGCGCGGTCGAGCGCCGAGAGTTCGTCGCGCCTCCAGCGCCTGGAGACCTCCGAGTCCGGCAGCATCCCCGGCGAACCGTGAAAGACGCCCGGGTAGACGCGCAGCTCAGTCGGCACGTTCGCGGCCAGCAGTGCCTGCGCGTACGCGATGTCCTCGTCGACGAAGAGGTCCAGCGTTCCGACATTGACGTACGTAGGCGGGAGTCCGGCCAGCTCCGTGGCGCGCGCCGGCGCCGCGTACGGGGAGACATCGTCGGCGCCGGCATCGCCCGCGAGGTAGGCGTGCCATCCGGCGAGGTTGGAGGCACGGTTCCAGACGCGCGGGTCGACGATCGCCTGGCTGCTGCGGGTCGTGTTGCGATCGTCGAGCATCGGGTAGACCAACAACTGGAAGCACACCTCGACCTCGCCGCGGTCGCGGGCGATCAGCGCCAGCGCGGCTGCCAACCCGCCGCCCGCGCTGCCGCCGCCGATCGCCAGACGGCTGCGGTCGAGGCCAAGCTCGTCGGCGGATGACGCGAGCCAGCGCAGCCCGGCGTAGCAGTCCTCGATTGGCTCGGGGAACGGGTGCTCGGGTGCGAGGCGATACTCGACGGACGCGACGAGCACGTTCAGCTCCGCGGCGACGCCGGCGCAGTATGGGTCGTTCATCTGGACGTTGCCGACCACCATCCCGCCGCCGTGTATCCAGTAGAGCGCCGGAGCGTTCGCAGGCAGCGAGGCAGGACGGTACAGGCGCACCATCACATCAGGAGCGCCGTCCGGGCCCGGGGCCAGGTGATCCTGGAGCGAGACGCCGTCCGGAAGCGGCACATCCGGCATCGCGGCGCGCAGCTTCGCGATCGCCGCGCGCCTGGCCAAGTGGTCTTCCGGATCCTGCCGCACCGGTAGCGCGTTGAGCGCCGCGATGTGATCGGCGTCGAGGTATGCCTCGAGGTCGAGAGCGGGAATGGCCATTGATCCGTCTCCTCGTTGCGTCACGGGCTCGCTGTCGCTTGGGGAGTGAACAGCATGCTGGCAGCTCCATGACGTTGGAGAACTGTACCCAGATTGGCGGCCCTCCAGCGTCCGATAGTCTGCACGCGCCGAATGCTCGGAGGGAAGCTCAGATGTCTGACGTTGGAGAACAGGCGAAAGCGGCCGTATGCGCGTTTCAGGATGCGTTCAACGCTCAGGACCACGAGCGGCTGGCCGCTGCGCTCAACTATCCGCACGTGCGCCTCTGGAGCGGCGTGTTCACGACGATCGACACTCCCGAGGAGTTCGCCGAGGTCAGCAGACGGGGGCAATCGCAACTCGAGGCGGAGGGCTGGCATCACACCACGACGGCCTCGATGAAAGTCGTGCAGGAGGGCCCCGACAAGGCGCACGTTGCGCTGATCAATCACCGCTGCCACGCCGACGGCGCCGTCTACCACAAGTTCGACACGTTCTGGATCATCACCAACCAGGACGGCCACTGGGGCGTCAAGTTCCGCTCCAGTTTTCTCGCGTCAGCCTCGCACTAACGGAGCTCTGAATTTCGTCCCTTCACGATGCCGGGGAACGCAGACCCAGCTCGTTCTGAGGAATCGCAAAGAACGCCGGCGTGTCCAGGGGCCAATCAAGCGAATGCGCCTCTGGGACTTGAACGCGGTTGGTCTGGGAGATCACACCGCCTGGGAGGACTAGCCAGGTCGGTCGTTGCGAACGATCGAAGATTCGGCTAGTCCACGATCACATCGAACGCAGATAGATGTCTTGGTATAAGAGGTGGTAGGGCATGGGGGATTCGAACCCCCGATCTCCGCCTTGAGAGGGCGGTGTCCTGGGCCGCTAGACGAATGCCCCACGCGGTGAGCGGGTTGGCTGGGGATGGAGGATTCGAACCCCCGCTAACTGAGCCAGAGTCAGTCGTCCTACCACTAGACCAATCCCCAACGTCGCCACGATATCAGCGGCCCCACGAAGGCGGCAAGCGAAGCAGGCGTCAGACCGAGTGTCAAACCAGCGGGCGAGCCGGCGTCAAACCAGGCGTCAGTCGTGGATTCAGTCGTCGGGCCGGGCCAGGTGCTCAGCGGCGGCGTTCAGACGCTCCAGCGTTTTCTCTCGAGCGAGCACCTCAAGGGTTTCGAAGAGTGGTGGGGCGATCCGCTTGCCGGTCGTGGCGACCCGAATCGGTGTGAACAGCACGCCCGGTTTCTCGCCGCGTTGTTGGGCCAGGGCTCGCAGCGCCGCCTCGATCGTCTCCGCGGTCCAGGGTTCGAGGGCACGCATCGTGTTGAGCACGGCCTCAAGGGCCTCGAGCGCGGCCCAGGGCTTGTCGCGGTAGCCGCGGCCCATCAGCTCGGCGTTGGCGTAATCGAGCGGACCGGCGATGTAGAAGAAGTCGGCGTAGTCGACGATTTCGGGCAGCAGCTTGACGCGCTCCTGGATCGCGCCGGCCAGCGGCAGCAGCGGCGCGAGATCGAGCGGGCGGCCGATTGCGGCCTCCAGCCAGGGCCGGCCACGCTCGAGGAAGTCGCCGGCCGCGAGGTCGCGGATGTAGCGCGCATTCATCTCGCGCAGACGCTCGACATCGAACGTCGCGCTGGCCAGGCCGAGGCGTTCGAGCGAGAAGGCGTCGCGGATTTCGTCGCGCGACATGATCGTGGTCGATTCGTCTTTCGACCAACCGAGCAGTGCCATGAAGTTGAGCAGCGCCTCGGGCAGGTAGCCCTGGTCGCCGTAGGCGCGCAGGCTGGTCGCGCCGTGGCGCTTGCTCAGCTTGCCCTTGTCGGGCCCGCGGATGATCGGCACGTGCACCCAGATCGGCGCGGGCCAGCCGAGCGCTGCGTATTGGGCGACGTGCCGCGGGGCGCTCGGCAACCACTCCTCGCCGCGGATCACGTGGGAGATCTCCATCTCACGGTCGTCGATGATGGAGGCGAGGTGGTAGGTGGGGAAGCCGTCGCGCTTGAGCAGCACGTGGTCGTCCAGCAGGTCGTTGCGAAACTCGACGGGACCGCGCAGCGCGTCGTCCACGACGGTCAGGCCGGCGTGGGGCATTGCGAAGCGCACGACGCCGGGCCCGCGGTCGGCGGCGACGGCGTCAACTTGCTCGGGCGTCAGGCCGCGGCAGTGGCGGTCGTAGCCGGGCGGGAGCTTCTGCTGCTGCTGCGCCTTGCGCACGGCGTCGAGACGATCGGGCGAGCAGAAGCAGCGGTAGGCGGCGCCCGACTCGAGCAGGCGGTTGGCTGCAGCTCGATAGAGCGGCAGACGTTCCGACTGTCGATACGGCGCGTGCGGGCCGCCGATGTCGGGCCCCTCGTCCCAGTCGAGGCCGAGCCAGCGCAGCGCGTCGAGGATCTGCTCTTCGGCGCCTTCGACGCGGCGTGACTGGTCGGTGTCTTCGATCCGCACGATGAACTGTCCGCCGTGGCGGCGCGCGAGCAGCCAGTCGAACAGCGCAGTGCGGATGTTGCCGATGTGCGGCTCGCCGGTCGGGGAAGGCCCGTAGCGGACGCGGACGGGGTTATCGGACACGCTGGCTCCGGCGTCGTTTGGTGCGGTTGGGGTCGCGCGGCCTGCGTGGTCGCGGTGAATTGGTCGGTGTGTCGAGCAGGATCGCGCCGCCGCGCAGCCGCTCGAGCAGCGCGCGGAAATCGTCCGGCGGATCGACGCTGAAATCAACCGACTCGCCGTGGTGTGGGTGAGTGAAGCTGATCGAGCGGGCGTGGAGGGCCTGCCGCTGGATGTCGCCGCATTGAATCCCGTACATGCCGTCGCCCGCGATCGGGTGGCCGATCGCCGCGAGATGCACGCGGATCTGGTGCGTGCGGCCGGTGATCAGGTCGCACTCGAGCAGCGACGCGTCGGCGAATCGCTCGAGCAGGCGGTAGCCGGTGCGCGAGCTGCGGCCGCGATCGACCACCGCCATGCGCCGGGGGTCGGCGGGGTCGCGGCCGAGCGGGGCGTCGATCAGGCCGATCTCGGGGTCGGGCACGCCGGCGACGACGGCGAGGTACTTCTTCTCGACGGAGCGCTCGCGCAGTTGTTGCTGGAGCGCCGCGAGTGCGGCCTCGGTCTTGGCGACGATCAGCAGGCCGGTCGTGTCGCGGTCGAGGCGGTGGACGAGGCCGGCGCGCAGCGTGTCGCCGAGCTCGGCGAGCTGCGGCCAGCGGCTGACCAGCGCGCTGGTCAGCGTGGTGTCGCGCTCGCCCGGAGCGGCATGCACGGTGAGGCCTGCGGCCTTGTTGAGCACCACGAGGTGCTCGTCCTCGAAGATCACATCAAGGTCGATGGCCACGGGGGACGGAGCCGGGGCGGCCTCGACCGGGTGCACCGCGATCAGCTCGCCGAAATGCAGACGGTAGGCGGGCCGCTCGAGCGAGCCCTCGACGCGCACGTGGCCGCTGTCGATCAGCTTGCGCACGTGCGATCGCGAGGTCCCCGGCAGGCGACGGCTGACGAAGACATCGAGCCGTTCGTCATCAAGGTCGGCGAGGAGTTCCATCGGGGGATCTGGCACGCGATCACGCTATCAGCAGCAGGCCGGACCGCTTGACCGCGTCAGCGCTTCAGGCGGCGGCTGTCGGAGAAGATGATCGCGATGATCACTGCGGCGACGCCCACGTTGATTGCGGCGTCGGCGACGTTGAAGGCGGGGAAGTGGATGAAGTCGATGAAGTCGGTCACGTGGCCCTGGTAGATGCGGTCGAGCAGGTTGCCGATCGCGCCGCCGAGGATCAGCGCCAGCCCGCTGCGAATCAGCCAGTGATTGAGTGGAGGAAACAGGTAGTAGGCGGCGACGATCACGATCGCGACGACGGCGGAGACGGCGAGGATCGTGTTCGCGCCGCCGAAGATGCCGAATGCGCCACCATCATTGGCGACGTGCGAGAAGGAGAAAAACTGGGCCAGCCGCTCGTGCTCGCCGAGCTCGAGCGAGGCGCGCAGGATCACCTTGGTGATCTGGTCGAGCGCCACGATCAGCGCGGCGGCGCCGAGGAAGGGCAAGTGGCGTCGGGCGTCGAAGCGTGATCGGGGTGGCGGTTCGGCGGTCTCGTGAGCGCTTGCTGGGCCCGCCATTGTGTGTCGAGCGTACAGCGTCAATTGGTCGGGGATGCGATACGATCAGCCCGTGGCCCCGGCGAATCGTGGGGCCGCAGGAGTGTGTGTGTGCCGGACGAACTGATCTCGAGTGGTCCCATGTTCAGCGAGGCTCAGGAGCTTCGCGCCCGCACGGGGCACGACCGGTTGCCGCCGGGGCAGCGACTCGTGCGCCAATGGCCGGTGCTGACCTACGGCGGCACGCCGCGCGTGGAGACGAAGGACTGGACGCTGCAGGTCTGGGGGGCGGTCGCTCAGGAGCGCGTCTTGAACTGGGACGAGTTCGTCGGGATCGGGCTGACCGATCGCTTCAACGACATTCACTGCGTGACGCACTGGTCGCGCTACGACAACAACTGGCAGGGCGTGCTGCTGAGCGATTTGTTCGCGCAGCTCGATGTCTCGCCGGAGGCCGAGTCGGTGATGTTCCACTGCTACGGCGGCTACACGTCGAACATCCGCCTGGCCGACCTGCGCGCCGACGACCACGCGATGCTGGCCGTCGCGCATGACGGGGCGCCGCTACGACCCGAGCACGGGGGACCGGCGCGGGTGGTGGTGCCGTCGCTGTATTTCTGGAAGAGCGCGAAGTGGGTCGGCGGGATCGAGTTCCTGCCGCGTGATCAACCCGGCTTCTGGGAGATGTACGGATACCACATGCACGGCGATCCCTGGCGCGAGGAGCGCTACGGCTAGCTCGGCGCGGGCCGGCGGCGGCGAGCCGGTGCTCGTATGGTTGCCCTGAGAGGTCTCGCACATGGTCGCGCAGCGACAGCCCCATGCGGTCTCACTCGAACCATCGGCGCTCGTTTACGACGATCCGCAGCCGATCCACTTGCCTCCCGATTGGGAGCTGACGGATGAGCGGTTCCTGGAGATTGGTGAGCTCAATCCGGAGCAGATCTTTGAGCGGACGGCCGATGGGCGACTGCATCAGGTGACTTGGCCCGAACTACTGAGCAGCACTGTGGCAGCGCGGATTCGGCGATTCGTCGGGGTGTGGGTGCTCGCTACAGCTGGTGAGGAGTTCGGCGGCGACCGCGGTTATTTCCTGCCCGGGGGACCTGCCAGGGCGCCCGACGTGTCCTGGGTCAGCCCGCAACAGCTGGCCGAGCACGGGCCGCTGCGCGGGCAATTCCAGCTCGCCCCGCGCTTCGTCGTTGAGGTGATCTCGTCGATGCAGACGCGCCGCGCGCAGCAGTCGAAGATGAACGAGTGGATGAGCAACGGCGTGCGGCTCGGTTGGCTGATCGACCCCTATCAAGAGCTAGCCTGGATCTATCGGGCCGACGGCTCGGTCGAGCAGCTCGAGCGGCCCGAAGCGCTCTCAGGTGAGGACGTCTGTGTTGGCCTGTCGATCGACATGACGCGAGTCTGGGAAGCCGACTAGGCGTGTTCGTTGACGGTTCTGCGCTTGACCCGCGTCTCACGGGATGGCACGCTTCGAGGTGATGATGCCTGTACTTGGAACGATGACGCGACGCGCGGCCGAGGGCCTGCACCCAGTGGTCGCGGCCGAGGGCCGCATGGCGATGCCCGGGGCCCTGCCCGGCCTGGCGCGCTGAGCATTGCGCCGGACTGGCGAGGGCCTCCACGACGGTCGGAGCGACCGCCAGCGTCCACACTCGAAAGCCCCCGCCCGATGACCAACGCCACACACCTCGCCTGTCGCGAGTGCGATCGCGAGTTTCCGCTCGATCCGCTCAACGTCTGTGATTTCTGCTTCGGCCCGCTCGAAGTTCGCTACGACCAGGGCGCGATCCAGGCGCGCGTGACGCGCGAGCTGATCGAGGCCGGCCCGCGCTCGATCTGGCGCTACAAGGACCTCCTGCCGGTCGACGACGAGTACATCGTCGACCTCGGGGTCGGCTACACGCCGCTCCAGCGCGCGGACATCCTCGCGCGCAAGCTGGGCATGCGAGAGCTGTGGATCAAGAACGACACCTGCAACCCCTCGTGGTCCTTCAAGGACCGCGTGGTCGCGGTGGCGTGCAGCCGCGCGCGGCAGTTTGGCTTCGAGACGCTGGCCTGCGCGTCAACCGGCAACCTCGCCAACGCGGTCTCGGCCCACGCCGCGCGCGCCGGCATGCGCGCGGTCGTCTTCATCCCCCACGACCTCGAGGCCGGCAAGGTGCTGGGCTCGGCGATCTACAACCCCACGATCGTGTCCGTGAACGGCTCCTACGACGATGTCAACCGGCTCTGCTCGGAGCTGGCCGACAACCACGACTGGGCCTTCGTCAACATCAATGTGCGGCCCTACTACTCGGAGGGCTCGCGGACGCTCGCGTTCGAGGTCGCCGAGCAGCTGGGCTGGAAGGCGCCGCGGCAGTGCATCGCGCCGATGGCGTCCGGCTCGCTGTTCACCAAGATTCACAAGGGCTTCGAGGAGCTGCAGACCTACGGGCTGATCGAGGAGGCCGAGGTCCGCATGATCGGCGCGCAGGCGACCGGTTGCTCGCCGATCTCGACCGCCTGGGAGAACGGCACGACCAATATCCGCCCGGTCAAGCCCAACACGATCGCCAAGAGTCTGGCGATCGGTAACCCGGCCGACGGCTACTACGCGCTCAAGACGATGGCCAAGACCGACGGCGGCGCGGCCTCGGTGAGCGACGACGAGGTGGTCGAGGGCATCCAGCTGCTCGCGCAGACCGAGGGCGTGTTCGCCGAGACGGCGGGCGGCGTCACGATCGCCGGCCTGCGCCAGGCGCTCGAACGCGGCCTGCTGGATCCCGACGAATCAACTGTCGCCTTCATCACCGGCGGCGGACTCAAAACGACGGACGCCGTCGTGGAACACGTCACGCAGCCGATCCCGGTCGAGGGCACGCTGCAGTCCTTCGAGGACGCCTTCGCGGCGGCCGGCAAGAACTGAACGCACAGAACACGAGGACAGCCATGGCGACCCGACGCGTCCGCTTCACATTCGAGGGCGACGCCGTGCGCGAGCCCGTGATCTACCTGCTTGGCCACGAGTTCTCGGTCGTGACCAACATCCGCATGGCCGATGTCGAGCACGAGTTCGGCTGGGTCGTGCTCGAGCTCGAGGGCGACCACGACGAGATCGACCGCAGCCTCGCCTGGGTCCAAGCCAAGGGCGTTCGCGTCGACCCCGTCTCCGGCGATGTCGTCGAGAGCTGATCGCTGCGATCGGGTGCGATACTGCGCCCACCACGCCTGACGCACCACACTCCGGGAGGATCGAGCCATGCCAGAGCCGTTCAAGATCGAGGTCGCCGAGACCGACCTGCGCGACCTGAAGCGCCGCCTCGCGCAGACCCGCTGGCCCTCCGAAGTCGAAGACAGCGGCTGGCAATATGGCTCCAACCTCGCCTACATGAAGGAGCTCTGCGAATACTGGCGGACCAGCTTCGACTGGCGCGTGCAAGAGACCTACCTGAACCGCATGCCGCAGTTCACGCAAGCGGTCAGCGCCGACGGCGTCGAGGACTACAACGTCCACTTCGTGCACCAGCAGGGTGTGGGGCCCGACCCGCTGCCGCTGGTCTTCACGCACGGCTGGCCGGGCACGTTCTACGAGGTCAGCAAGATCCTGCCCTTGCTGACCGACCCGGCGTCGCACGGCGGCGACGCGGCGGACGCGTTCACGGTCGTCGCGCCCTCGCTGCCGGGCTACGGCTTCTCTGAGATTCCGACTTCGGGCGGCTTCGGGCAGAAGCGCACGGCGTTGCTCTGGGGCGAGTTGATGAAGCAGCTCGGCTACGAGCGTTACGGCGCGCAGGGCGGCGACTGGGGCGCGATCGTCACCGCGCAGGTCGCCTATCAGCACCCCGACAACTGCATCGGCGCGCAGATCAACATGCCGATCGGTCGCCCGCCGCAAACCGATCCGAAGACGTGGACGGACGAAGAACGATCGGTTGCGGCGCGGGCGCAGCAGTGGCAGGCGCAGGAGACGGGCTACCAGGCGATTCAGGGCACCCGCCCGCAGACGCTCTCCTACGGCCTGACCGACTCACCGGCGGGGCTGGCCGGCTGGATCACCGAGAAGTGGCGCGCCTGGAGCGACTGCGACGGCGACATCGAGAAGCGCTTCAGCAAGGACGAGATTCTGACCAACATCTCGATCTATTGGTTCTCCGCCACGATCAACAGCAGCACGCGCTACTACTACGAGATGCGCCAGCACGGGCCCGAGAATTTCCTGCCAGGGCGGCTCGAGACGCCGACCGGATTCTCGGTCTTCCCCAGCGAGATCATCACCGCGCCGCGCAGTTGGTGCGAGCCGGGCTACAACATCACGCAGTGGTCGGAGCACGACCGCGGCGGGCACTTTGCGGCGCTTGAGGAGCCTGAGCTGCTGGCTCAGGACATCCGCGAGTTCTTCCGCCCGCTGCGCTAGTTCGAGGCTGACGGTGGAATCTGAGCCGTTCCAGGTCGCAGTGGCCGAAGCGAAGATCGAGGCGCTGCGCGAGCGGCTGCGCGAGACCCGCTGGCTGACCGAAGTGCCGGGCTCGGAGTGGCTCTACGGGGTTGATCGCTCGTTCCTGCGCGAGCTCTGCGACTACTGGGCCGACGGCTTCAACTGGCGCGCTGCAGAGCGATTGTTGAACGAGTTCCCGCAGTACCGGATGCCGCTGGATTGTCCGAACGGCGAGACGCTCGAGATTCACTGCATCCAGCGGCGTAGTCCGCGGCCCGACGCGATCCCGCTGCTGATCCAGCACGGCTGGCCCTCGTCGGTCTTCGAGTTCTACAAGCTGATCGATCGCCTGGCGGAGCCCGAGGATTCGAACGCTCCCGCGTTCCATGTCGTGGCGCCCTCGTTGCCCGGCTACGGCTGGTCGCAAATTCCGCGGCGCCGCGGCGTCGGTCCGCCGGCGATCGCCGACATGTGGGTGCAGCTGATGGAGGGTCTCGGCTACGAGCGGTTCGCCTACCACGGCGGGGACTGGGGCGCGGCGGTTGGCGGCCAGCTCGGCCTACGGCATGGGTCACGGCTGCGAGCGTTGCATCTCACAGCGGCGCCGCTCGCGCCGCCCGGCGCCGCGGCGCGGCCGCAGTCCGAGGCGGAGCGGCGCTTCTTCCGCGATGAGCAGGCGCCGTACGTGCGCGACGACGCGGCGCACCGCGCGATCCACGGCACGCGCTTCCAGACGCTCTCGTATGGCCTGGCTGACTCCCCCGCCGGGCTGGCCGCGTGGCTGCTCGACAAGTGGTGGATGCTCAGCGACTGCATGACGCCGGAGGAAGCTCCGCGCGGCGGAGATGTGCTGCGGCGTTTCACGATGGACGAGCTGCTCACGACGATCTCGATCTACTGGTTCAGCGAGACGATCAACTCCTCGATGCGCATCTACCACGAGGCGGGGCGCCCGGCGGCGACGGTCGAAGCGGAGGTCGGCGGTCAGGTGGCGCTGCGCGCCGGTCAGCGGGTGGGCGCGGCGACCGGGATCGTGCGGCTGGTGCGCGGCACGCCGCTGCCGCCGCGTAGCTGGTGCGAGCGCGCGTACAATGTCGTGCACTGGACCGAGTTCCCGGCCGGCGGCCACTTCCCCGCGATGGAGGAGCCTGAGCTGCTGCTGGCCGACATCCGCACGTTCTTCGCGCGGCACGCATGACCCCGCACCGGCTGCGCTGCCTGCGCTGCGACGCGACCTCCGAGCCGACGCTGGAGCTGTACTGCGGCGAGTGCGGCGGTCTGTTTCGCGTCGAGTACGACGAGCCACCTTCCGCCGAAGGGCCGCGCGTGTCGTGGGAGCCGGTCACGCTGGGCGAGGGCGAGACGGCGCTCGTGCGGGTCGAACTCGAGGGTGGCTTCTGGGCGAAGCTCGAGTTCCGGGCGCCCACGGGATCGTTCAAGGATCGCGGCGCGGCGATCCTGATCGGGGCGGCGCGGGAGTTCGGGGTGCGCGAGTTCGTCGAGGACTCGTCGGGCAACGCCGGCGCAGCGCTCGCCGCCTACGGCAGCAGCGTGGGGATGCGGGCGCACATCTTCCTGCCCGCCGACGCGCCGCCCGCGAAGCTGGCCAAGATCGAGCGGTGGGGCGTGCCGCACCCTGTCCCGGGGCCGCGCGCTGCGGCGTCCGAGGCCGCGCGGCGCTTCGCCGCGGAGCGCGGGCTGCCGTTCCTCTCGCACAATCACAGCCCCTACTTCGCTGAGGGGATGAAGGCGGTCGCGTGGGAGCTGGTCGAGCGGCTGGATGCGCCGCCCGAGCACATCGTGCTGCCGGTCGGCAACGGCTCGCTGCTGCTGGGCCTACAGCGCGGCTTCGAGGAACTCCTGGCGATCGGCAGACTCGACCGGCTGCCCAGGCTGCACGCCGCCCAGTCCGAGTCGGTCGAGCCGCTGGTCGCCGCCGTGAACGGCCGAGCGACGCGCCCCGCGATGGCGACCGTCGCGGACGGCATCGCCGTCGCGTCGCCGCCGCGGCTCGCCGAGATGGTCGCAGCGATCCGCGCCAGCGGCGGCACGGCCACAGCAGTCCCCGAAGCGGCGATCCTCGATGCCGAGCGCGTGCTCGCCCAACACGACCTCGCCTGCGAACCCACCTCCGCCGTCCCGCTCGTCGCCCTCAAGCAGCTCCGCGAGCGCGGCGTGATCGCCGATGCCGACCTGGTCGTCCTCCCGCTCACGGGGGCTGTACTCGCGGAGGGCGCCCGCATCTGATCGCGGGGTAGGCTGGGGGGCAAAGGGGTTGAGGCGCCGATGTCGGCAGTCAGCTCGGGCTCGCGGCAGCCGGCCGGACGGGTCGCCTTGCCCAATTTGGCTTACTGGATCTGGCGACGCCTGACCTCGGTGCGGTGGGCGATTGGGCTGATCCTGGTGGCGGCGCTGTTTTCTGCCGCGGGGGTGATCATCCCCCAGGTGCCGCCGCAGCTGATCGGGATCCCCGGGCAGATCGAAGCGCACATCGACGCGCAACGCGGGACGTGGGGCTGGGCGACCGACCCGCTGGCCGAGTTTCCCTGGTTCTATGACGCCAACGGCGGCATCTTCAACCTCTACCAACAGCCCTACTGGTACGCGCTGATCGCGCTGGTGGCGGTGGCGATCGCTGTCTGCGCGGTCAGCCGCGCGGCGCCGATCTGGCGGACGGTGCGGCGGCCGCCGCGGCGCGTCAACGCTGCGTATTTCGAGCGGGCGCGACACCGCTACTCGCGCGACCTGGCGGCGCCGCTGCCGCTTGCGGAGAGCGTCGCGACGGTGACCACGGCGCTACGCCGCCGCCGCTATCGCGTTGAGCAGATCGCCGAGGCGGACGGCACGGTCGAGCTGTTCGCGGACCGCTTCGGCTGGACCCAGCTGGCCACGTTCGTCACGCATCTCGCGCTGCTGCTGCTGCTGGGCGCGACGCTGACCACGAAATTTGGCGGCGAGGAGTATCAGTTCTGGGTCGCGGAGGGCGAGAGCCACCCGCTGTTCGCGCCGGGCGCCGAGCGGCCGCAGGTGCAGATCATCGTCGACGACGCGATCGCGCGGTTCGCCGACGACGGGCAGGCGCTCGACTTCCGCAGCGTCTTGCGCGTCGCCGAGGGCGGGACGGAGGTCGCCGCCGGCGAGGTGACCGTCAACGGGCCGCTGCACGCGGCCGGCTATCGCTTCCACCAGGCCTCCTATTGGGAGCACGGCGCGCCGCTGCGCGTCTATGAGCACGACAGCGGCCAGCTGGTCTACGCGGAGACGCACTTCCTCGACCAGCAGCTGGTGGGGCCGCGGATCCGGATCGAGCGATCCGGGGCGCTCGTGAGCGAAGAGGTGCTGAGCCTGCAGTACGCCGTCGCCGGCGATGCGCCGGAGGGCGCGGCGTACACGCTGGTGGCGCTCGACGCGAATCGCAGCCTCGCGCTGACGCTGATCCCCTCGGAGGCAGGGATCGACTTCTGGTACCGCGTCGTCGATGTGCCCGCCCGCTCGCCGATCGCGGAGCGCCTGACGCTCGCCGAGCTTGGCGTGGGCGCTGAAGCCCCGTGGGCGCCGCGACTACGTCTCGTTGGAGCTGACGGAGAGCTGCTGGTCGACGGACTGGTCGGTCTCGACCAGGCGCTACAGGACGGTGACGCGCGACTGGCGACGCTGACGCTGCCATCGGGCGAGCGGCTCGCGGTCGGGTTCCGTGCGGTGGGCGCCGGGCGTGAGTTCTTCTATTACTCGTTCGACGATGAATCGGCGCGCGGCGCGCTGGCGGCCGGCGGGTCGGCGCGGGTCGGCACGGCGACGCTTGAGTATCTCGGCGAAGCGCGCGACACGACACGGCAGGGCCGGCTCGAGGCGGGCGAGCGCCGCCGGGTGGGGGCGATCGAGCTCACCTACCTCGGCTCCGAGTCGGTCTTCTACGCGGTGGTCGGCGACGTGCCGGGCGCCGACGGTGACACGCTCGTGGCGCTGGAGCGCTTCGGCCAGGCGCGGACGGCGGAGACCTTCAACGCGATGGGCGGCGAGGATGTCGAGCTGGCCGTCGGCTCCAACGCGACGAGCAGCGGCGGGCAGGTTGGACGGCCCGCGCGGATGGTGCTCGGGCTCGGCGGCGAGACGCCGCGGATCGAGCTCGACGAGGGCGAGGACATCGTCGCCAACGGCTACCGCTACGAGTTCAGCGGCCCGCGCGAGTTCACCGGGCTCAACGTGCGCCGCGACCCCGGCGGGATCGTGTTCTGGGTGGGCGTGGCGCTGGGCGTGATCGGGATGTCGACGACGTTCTTCGTCCCGCGTCGGCGCGTCTGGGCGCGGGTCACGAGCGAGCGCGTGGCGCTGGCCGGCCAGGCCGGCCACGGCGTGCGGCTGAGCCGCGAGCTGCAGGTCATCGCCGACGAGTCGGCGGGCGACATCGAGAAGGTCAAGGCCGCCAAGCGCCGCTGGCTACGCGGCCGCTACAGCGAGGACTACGGCGCGGGAGCGACCGACGAGGACGAGGCCAGATGACAGAGACGGCGGGGCTGGAGAGCACGCTCTTCTACGGCGATAACCTGCGACGAGATGAGCGACGGCGTCTGCTGTAAGGCGACGGCGGCCGCTGTTCGGGCGGCGCGCGATACGCTCCCTCTGTGCCAACCTCGCTGATCGCATTCATCAACATTCGGATCAACCCGGTGCTGATCGACACCGGCGGGTTTGCGATCACCTGGCACGGGCTGTTCACGGCGATCGGGATCGCGGCGGGCGTCTGGCTGGCGATTCGGCTGGCGCAGCTGGCGCGGCTCAACGAGGACGACTCGATGAGCATCGCGGTGGTCTCGGTCGTATTCGGGATCGTCGGCGCGCGGCTGCTGTGGGTCTTCGAGCACACCGACCAGATTCACAACGTCGGCGATGTGTTCGCGGTGACCGATGGCGGGATTTCAGTCTACGGGGCGATGATCGGCGGGGTGCTCGGAGGGTTCATCTACGTCTCGATCTTCAAGCGCTCGTTTCCCAAGTGGGTCGCGCTCGATGTCGCCGCGCCGGGGATGATTCTGGGCCAGGCGATCGGCCGGCTCGGTGACTTCGTCAACGGCGAGCATTTCGCCTCGCAGTCCAGCCTGCCCTGGGCCTTCCGCTACACGCATCCGCAGACCGACGGGCCCTGGGCTGTCTGGGAGGACGGCCACCCGGTTGGGAGCTGGTTCCGCGGCTCACTCGAGCGCGCCGGCGAAATGCCCGTGCCGGTGCATCCGGTGGCCGGCGGCTACGAGCTGCTGCTCGACTTCATGATTCTCGGTGTGCTGCTCTGGATGCGCCGCTTCCCGATCGGCGATGGCTGGCGCTTCGTCGTCTACGTGCTGGCCTATGCGGCGGTGCGCGGCACGCTGGCGATCATGCGCACCGATGAGGCGCTCGTCGCGGGGGCGCTCTCGGTGCCTCAGCTGACCGCGATCGTCACCGCGATCGCCGCGCTGGTGATGGCCGCGCAGCTGCTGCGGCGCGGCAGAAGCGGCGGCGCAGGCGGCGGATCGTCGCGCGGCAACGCGCCGCGTCGTGGCCGCCTGATGCGCGGCGGCCTCGCCAGAGGCTGAGCCTGCCATGCTCACAGAGAAGCGCACAGAGCAGCCCACAGACACGACCGCAGAAGCGCGACTCGTGCTCTATCGCCGCGCCGAATGCTCGGCCTGCGACCGCGCGACCGACGCCCTGCGGTCGATCGCCAGCGTCGTGGGAGTGGGGTGGCAGGAGCGCGAGGTGGACGGCGACAGCGAGCTGCAGGCCCGCTACGGGGCGCGTGTGCCGGTGATCGTGCTGGAGGGCGACCACGAGCCGGTCGAGCTGGCTGTGACCCACGTCAACGCGGGGGCGCTCGCGCGCGACGTGCGCGCAGCGCTTAGCCGTGCGGCTCGCTCAGGTTGATCGCGTGCAGCCCGCACTCCTTTTGCGTGGCCGCTTCCCACCACCAGCGACCGGCCCGCTCGTGCTCGCCGGGGTGCGTCGCGCGGGTGCAGGGCTCGCAGCCGATCGACTTGAAGCCGCGGTCGTGCAGCGGGTTGTAGGGCACGCGATAGGTCTGGATGTAGTCCCACACCTGCATCGATGAGAAGTTGGCCAGCGGATTGAACTTGACCATCGGCTCGGCCCCGCGTCCGAATCCAGCATCGAGCTGCACCACCGGGAGGTCGGAGCGGGTGCCGGGGCTCTGGTCCTTGCGCTGGCCGGTTGCGTAGGCGCGCACGCCGTGCAGCGCGCGGCCGAGCGGCTCGACCTTGCGGATCCCGCAGCATTCCTGATGCCCGTCGCGGCGGAAGGAGAACAGTCCCTTCTCGCGCACCAGCGCCTCGAGCGGCGCGGCCTGCGGGCTGACGAGCTCGATGGTGATCCCGTAGTGCTCGCGGACGCGCTCGATGAACGCCATCGTCTCGCCGTGCAGCCGCCCCGTGTCGAGCGAGAAGACGCGGAAGGCGTCGGCGCCGGCGGCGCGCTGCGCCATGTCGATCAGCACGACATCCTCTGCGCCGCTGAAGGAAATGCTCAGCCCCGGGAACTGTGCGAGCGCCTCGGCCACGATGTCGGCCGGATGGCTGCGCTCGAGTCGCGCTGCGGCCTGCTCAACGTTGGATTCGGTGCGCGGAGTGTCATGTGACATGTTGAACTCGCGGGTGTTGGGCGAAATCGGACTATTTCGGTTAGGATTGTCAACATCGTAACGCCGAGGGGCCGATCGAGCCCTCCTGCGGACCCTCGCGAGCTGCCATCGGGAAGCTGTTCGTTCGCCATGATGAAGCTGGCCAGCACGAGCGACTACGGCATCCGGGCGCTCGTCGACCTTGCCCAGCACGAGGGCGCCGGCCCGATTCCCAGCAGCGAGATCGCCGCCCGGCAGGGCATCCCCGATTCGCTGGTGGGCCAGGTGCTGGGGCGGTTGCGAACCTCGGGCTTCATCCGCTCGACGCGCGGCGCGCGCGGCGGCCATCAGCTGGCCATGCCTTCCGCTCAGATCCGGCTCGACGAGGTGGTTCAGGCGCTCGAAGGCCCGATCGTGCCCGGGGCCTGCCTCGACAACGCGCCGATCGCGCGCTGTACGGGGGCCGCCGCACAGGTCCGCCTCTGGGCGGATGTGCGCGCGGCCATCCTGGAGGTCCTCAACGGGCGCACTGTCGAGGACCTCGCGCAGCAAGAGGTGGCCAGCGGCGGCCGCTATCACATCTGACCACACGACTGACCACACGACTGACCACACGACCCGGCACAGCATCAATCACAGAGGCCGGCGCACAGCAAATGACGAACGACGAGCGGCGCGGGATGCGGAGCGTTTAACACACTCGTGAGCGTGCAGCGACCAGCATTGGCGGACACCGTGCTCGACCTGATCGGCGCGACCCCGATGGTGCGCCTGCATCGCGTCACGCCGGTTGGCGCGGCCGAGATCGTCGCCAAGCTGGAGTCGCTCAACCCCGGCGGCTCGGTCAAGGACCGGATCGCCCACGCGATGGTCGAGGACGCCGAATGCAGCGGCGCGCTCAACGCCGGCGACACGATCGTCGAGCCGACCTCGGGCAACACCGGCGTCGGGCTGGCGCTGGTCGCGGCGGTCAAGGGCTACCGGCTGATCCTCACGATGCCCGAGGACATGAGCCACGAGCGGCGCCGGCTGCTTGAGCGCTTTGGCGCGGAGGTGATTCTGACGCCCGCCATCGAAGGCATGACCGGCGCCGTCTTCGCCGCGGAGGAGCTGGCCAGCGAGCCGGGCTACTTCATGCCGCAACAGTTTCTCAACCCGTCCAACCCCGAGGTGCACCGCCGCACCACCGCCGGCGAGATCTGGGCCGCGCTCGATGGCGAGCTCGACGCCTTTGTGACCGGCGTGGGAACCGGCGGTACGATCACCGGGGTCGGCGAGTGGCTGCGCGAGCGCAAGCCCGAGCTGGCGATCGTGGCCGTCGAACCGCAGCGCTCGCCGGTGCTGCAGGGCGGTCGCTTTGCGGTGCACGCGATCCAGGGCATCGGCGCGTCGTTCGTGCCGGGCGTGCTCAATCGCGAGATTTACGACGAGGTGATCGGTGTGAGCGACGATGCCGCCCGCTCGATGACCGCCCGCCTGGCTCGCGAGGAGGGCATCCTCGCCGGAATCTCCTCCGGCGCCAACGTGCACGCTGCGATCGAGATCGCGCAACGGCTCGGCGAGGGACGGCGCGTCGTCACGACCATCTGCGACACCGGGGAGCGATACCTGAGCGTGTCGCTGGGGGACAACTAACGTGCGCAGCAGTGGGCTGCGCGATGCGAGCATCGGCTCGCCAACGACAGAGGAGCCTGGCATGAGCGTTCGCGTCTATATCCCGACGCCGTTCCGCAAGATCACCGGCAACCGCACCTTCGTCGACGCTGACGGCGTCGACGTGAACGGCGTGCTGCGCGATCTTGAGCAGCGGTTCCCGGGCTTCGGCGAGATGGTCTTCGACGGCGAGCAGGAAGTGCTCGAACACGTCAACGTCTACCTCAACAGCCACGAAATCCGCTCGCTGCAGGGCGCGAACACCGCCGTCGCGGACGGCGATGAAGTCGCCGTGATCCCCGCGATCGCGGGCGGCGAAGCGATGACCCCCGAGATGGTCGAGCGCTATTCGCGGCACCTGATCATGGACCAGGTCGGACCGATCGGGCAGCGCAAGCTGATCGATGGCAAGGTCCTGGCGGTCGGCGCCGGCGGGCTCGGCTCGCCGGTGCTCGTCTATCTCGCCGCGGCCGGGATCGGCACGATCGGGATCGTCGACTTCGATGTGGTCGACCGCTCGAACCTGCAGCGCCAGATCATCCATGGGACCAGCGACATCGGGCGCCCGAAGGTCGAATCGGCCCGCGACAGCATCGCCGACATGAACCCGAACGTCGTCGTGGAGACGCACACGCAGCCGCTCACGTCGGAGAACGCGATGGAGATCATCCCGCAGTACGACGTGATCATCAACGGCGCGGACAACTTCGCGACGCGCTACCTGGTCAACGACGCCGCCTTCCTGAGCGAGAAGATCCTGGTCGATGGCAGCATCTTCCTGTTCGAGGGGCAGGTCACGACCTTCTTCCCGGGCGAGGGCTGCTACCGCTGCCTCTACCCCAGCCCGCCGCCGCCCGGCATGGTGCCGTCCTGCGCCGAGGCCGGCGTGCTCGGCGTGCTGCCCGGCACGATCGGCGCGATTCAAGCGACCGAGGCGATCAAGGTCCTGCTCGAAGAGGGCGAACCGCTCAAGAACCGCCTGCTGCTCTACGACGCGCTGGCGATGGACTTCCGGACCGTCAAGATTCGCCGCGACCCGGCCTGCCCGCTCTGCGGCGACGCGCCGACTGTCACGGAACTGATCGACTACGAAGAGTTCTGTGGCTCACCGTTCCACGAGGGCCCGGCCGCGGCGGCCGGCGCCTGACGCCGTCGACCCGCGGATGATGCTGATGCTGCCGGAGAGGAACGCCTGCGATGCCCGTTGAAGTGCGCGTGCCATCAATGCTGCAGAAGTTCACCGCCGGCGAACGGCTGGTCCAGCTTGAATCGGCCAGCGTGGCCGAGCTGCTCAGCTCGCTTGAGCGTTCCTACCCCGGGATCGGCGGTCAGCTGATGGATCAGGGCGAGCTGCGCCGCTTCGTCAATATCTATCTGAACGACGAGGACATTCGATTCCTCGACGGCATGGAGACCGCGCTGAACGATGGCGACGTGCTCGCCATTCTGCCGGCGCTGGCCGGCGGCATCCAATGACCACGGCGACGGCCACCGCGGTGCGCTTTGAGTCGCTGCTGGACACCATCGGTGACACGCCGCTGGTGCGGCTCAACAAACTGTCGCCCAACCCCGATGTCGCCATCTGGGTCAAGCTTGAGGGTCAGAACCCGAGCGGCTCGGTCAAGGACCGGATCGCGCGGGCGATGATCGACGCGGCGCATGCCGACGGCTCGCTGCGGCCCGGCCAGACGATCCTCGAACCGACCAGCGGCAACACCGGGCTCGCGATCGCGATGATCGGGCGGCTTGCGGGCCACCCGGTGCGCTGCGTGATGCCCGCCAGCGTGAGCGGCGAGCGCCGCGAACTGCTCAAGTTCTTCGGCGCGGAGGTGATCCTGTCGCCCGGCGAACTGGGCAGCAACGGCGCGGTCCGCATGGCCCAGGAGATATATGCGCGGGACCGCAGCGTCTTCATGCCGATGCAGTACGAAAACGCGGCCAACCCGGGCGCGCACTACGAGACGACCGGCCCCGAGATCCTGCGCGACTGCCCCGAGATCACGCACTTCGTGGCCGGCCTCGGCACGGGCGGCACGCTGACCGGCGTCGGTCGCTATCTCAAAGAGAGGCGGCCGGACGTGAAGATCATCGCCGCGGCGCCGCATCCCGGCGACCTCGTGCAGGGCCTGCGCAGCCTCGACGAGGGCTACATCCCGCCGGTCCTGGACGAATCGGTGCTCGACGGCCGAATTATGATCGATAGCCGCACCTCGTTCGCAGTGACCAAGGCGCTGCTGGAGGAAGAGGGCATCTTCGCAGGGATCTCCTGCGGCGCGGCCGTCCGCGCCGCGCAACGCGCGGCGGAACGCCTCGGCGCCGACGGCCACACCGGCCATATCGTCGTACTGCTGGCCGACGGCGGCTGGAAGTACATCTCGACCGGCCTCTGGTCACGCGAATACGACGACATCGCCGGCGACGAAACGATTGAGGGAAAACTCTGGTGGTGATCGCCGCCATTGACATGACAGCCTGAGACAGGTCAGAGAAGGGACCCGACCATGGCCGATTACACACACCCTGAGAAGCTGGTCAGCACCGACTGGGTGGCTGACCACCTCGACGACGCGAACGTCCGCCTGATCGAGGTGGATGTGGACACCAGCGCGTACGACGAGGGCCACCCGCCCGGCGCCGTGGCCTGGAACTGGACCAGCCAGCTGCAGGACCAGGTCCAGCGCGATGTCGCCAGCCGCGACGCCGTTGAGGCGCTGCTGCATGGCGCGGGCGCGAACGACGACTCGCAGATCGTCCTGTTCGGCGACAACAACAACTGGTTCGCCGCCTACGCGCTGTGGATGCTCGAGCTGTACGGCGTGACCAACACCGCGCTGATGGACGGTGGCCGCGTCAAGTGGCTCGCCGAGGGTCGGGCGACCACGACCGACGCTCCCGATCCCGTCGCGGGCAACATTGCTGTCGCCGGGCGCGAGGAGTCGAGCCGCGCCAAGCTGCCCGACGTGCTGTCGCACGTTGGCGCCGGCGGCCAGCTGGTTGACGTGCGCTCGCCGGACGAGTTCAACGGCGTGATCATGGCGCCACCGGGCCTGCCCGAGACCGCGCAGCGCAAGGGCCACGTGCCCGGCGCCTCGAACATCCCCTGGGCGACCGCGGTCGCCGCGGACGGCACGTTCAAGTCGGCCGATGAGCTGCACGAGGTCTACGGCAGCCGCGGGATCGACGCGTCGCAGTCGGTGATCGCCTACTGCCGCATCGGCGAGCGCTCGTCGCACTCCTGGTTCGCGCTCAAATACCTCATGGGGATCGAGAACGTGACCAACTACGACGGCTCGTGGACCGAGTACGGCAGCGTGGTCGGCGTGCCGATCGACAACCCCACGGCGTAAGTCGCGCGCAGTGGCGGATCCCGTCTGGCGGCTGACCGTCGCGCGGGCGGTCGCGTCGAACGACGCGTCCGCTCTGCCGCTGCGGCTCAGCGCGCGCGTGCTCGACCGCTACCTCGAGCGCCCGGAAAATCGCATCCTGCGCACCAATACAGTCGGTCGCCTGCTGCAGCCGGGCAAGCCGACGATCGACTTCGGGATCGTCGGCGACGATCAGGTCATCCACCTGCGCTTCGCCGACCTGATCCATCTAGTCCCCGAAAAGGAGCGTGATCACTGGCTCGATCATCTGCTCGCGCCGGAGCTGAGTCACAGCCTGCTGCGCATGCAGCTCAGTCCCGGGGCCTGCCACGACGACGGCGAGCTGCGCGACTGGCGACCGGAGCCGTCGTGCTGACCAGCTTCGCGCCGCTGCCCGAGCAGCGCTACGCGGTGATCTACGCCGACCCGCCCTGGGACTACAAGGGGCAGCTGCAGCACGCCGGCCCCGGCAGCGGCGACAGCGGCGGCGCGGTCCGGCACTTCCCCACCGTGACGACGCGCGACCTGATGGAGTTGCCGGTTGCCACGATCGCCGAGCCGGACGCGGTGCTGTTCCTCTGGGCGACCTCGCCGCACCTCGACCAGGCGATCGAGCTGGGCAAGGCCTGGGGCTTCGCCTGGGCGACCGTGGCCTTCGTCTGGGACAAGCAGCGCGTCAACCCGGGGCACTACACGCTGTCCCAATGCGAGCTCTGCCTCGTCTTCAAGCGCGGCCGCATCCCGCAGCCGCGCGGCCGACGCGACATCCGCCAGCTGGTCAGCGAGCCGCGCGGGCGTCACTCCGAGAAGCCAGACGAGGTGCGCATGCGGATCGCAGAGATGTTTCCGACACAGTCGAAGATCGAGCTATTCGCACGCTCCGCCGCAGGCGGCTGGGACACTTGGGGTGAGGACATCCCGCACGGCCTGCAACGCGGATTCTGGACGGCGGTGACGCAGTGACGGTGACACTCCCCCGCTCGCTCGTGGACGAGATGGTCGCGCACGCTCGCGAGGACCTGCCGAACGAATGCTGCGGGATCATCGCGCGCGCGGCCGATGGCGCGCTGACGCTCTACCGCACGACCAACGCCGAGGCCTCGCCGTTCCGGTTCAACATCCCTGCCCAGCAGCTGCTGCACCTCTACAACGCGATTGAGGGCTCCGATGGTGAGATGCTGGTCATCTACCACTCGCACACGATGAGCGAGGCGCGGCCCTCGCCGACCGACCTCAACATCGCTCGCCTGCACCACGGGCCGGATCCCTGGCCCTACTGGGTGCTCGTCTCGCTCAAGGACCCGGAGCCGTCGGTCCGCGCCTGGCGGATCGACGACGGCCCCGACCCTGACGCCGTCGTCGCCGGCGAGATCGAGCTGGAGATCGACGACGGGCCGGCACGGCGTCTCGAACTTGAGCTGTTCGAGCTCGAGGGCCGCACGCGGGTCCGCGAGCGCGAGCTCTGAGCCATGCCTGCACCATGTCTGAATCGCTGAACATCGGCGGTCGAGAGTTCGTCTGGGGCTCGCGGACGTACATCGTCGGCGTGCTCAACGTGACGCCCGACTCGTTCGCCGGCGACGGCCTTGTCGGTGTCGATGCAGCCGTCGAGCGCGGTCTCGCGATGTGCCGCGCCGGCGCAGACCTGATCGACGTCGGCGGCGAATCCACCCGCCCGGGCTTCGAGCCCGTCTCGTTGGACGAAGAGTTCGCGCGGGTCTGTCCCGTCCTCGAAGCGCTGCAGGCCAACGGCGTCGCGGCGCCGCTCAGCATCGACACGACCAAGCCGGAGGTCGCGGAGGCCGCATTCTGCGCCGGCGCCGCGCTGCTCAACGACATCAACGGGCTGCGCGGCGACCCGGGCCTCGCCGCGGTTGCAGCCCGCCACGGCGTCGCGGTGATCGCGATGCACAACCAGCGCGGGCGGCCGATGGCGGCGGACCCGATCGCGGCGGTGCTGGGGGGCTTCAAGGCATCGCTGACCTGCGCGAGCGACGCGGGTATCGCGGCCGAACGGGTGATCCTCGATCCGGGCTTCGGCTTCGGTTGGTCGGCGCGGCAGAACTACGAGATTCTGGCTCGACTGCGGGAGCTGCGCGGGGCGGGGCGTCCAATCCTCGTTGGCCCCTCGCGCAAGCGCATGACCGGCGAGCAGTTCGGCTGGCCGGCGCGCGAGCGGCTGGAGGGCACCGCCGCCACGGTCGCGATTGCGATCGCTAACGGCGCAGACCTCGTGCGCGTCCACGATGTCGCCGAGATGGGACGCGTCGCGAGGATCGCCGACGCTGTGGTGCGCCGTGACGCGCCGTGACTGAAGTCTTTCTCGGCCTCGGCGCGAATCTGGGCGATCGGCGCGGAACTCTCCGCGCGGCCGTCGCCGAGCTGCGCGAACTGCTCGCGAATCTGCGCGCCTCAGCGCTCTACGAGACGGCGCCCTGGGGCGACGAGGACCAGCCAGCGTTCCTCAACGCCGTGGTGCGCGGCGCGACGGAGCTCGCGCCGCTTGAGCTGCTCGATCGGACACAGGCGATCGAGCATCGGCTTGGGCGCGTGCGCAGCGGCCGCCGCTGGGGGCCGCGCGCGATCGATCTCGACATCCTGCTCTATGGCGGCGAGGTCGTCTCGCACCCGCGGCTGACGATTCCGCACCTGCACATCCGCGAGCGCGGCTTCGTTCTGCGGCCGCTCGCCGACCTCGCGCCGGGCCGTTCGATTCCGCCCGAGGGATCGCAGATCGGCGAGCTGCTCACGATCGTGAACGCTGACGATGTGCTCGAGGTCGAGGGGCCGGGCTGGGCCGACTAAACGTTGTCGATCGGCTCGGTGGCGAACTCAAGTCCCTCGAGTTCGTCCTCCATCTGCAGCAGCGTCCAGCCGGTCCAGAAGATCAGCGCTGAGATCACGAGCACGAGCAGCGCGGCGGGCACGGCGACCGCCGCGTAGCTCCCGCGCGAGAGCGCGCGCAGGAACAGCAGCAGCTCCAGCGCCACGGCGCCCATCACGATCGCTCCGGTCAGACGTGTGCGTTCCATCCCCGCGAGCTTATCGGCGTCGCGCGCTTCAGCGCTGATACGCTCCGCAGCGTGAGCGACGTAGTGCAGCACGAGCACGAGCGCGAGGCGGAGCGGGAAGCCGCGACGGACCCGCTCGCGCCACGGACCGTCTTCCTGCACCGCCGAGTCGTGAAGATTGCGGCTGAGCGAATCGAGATTCGCCCGCCCCGCTCGGCCGTGATCGCGCCGGCGCTGGGCGTCGCCGTGACCGCCGGCCTGCTGGCGCTGCTCGGCACCTCGGTCGACAGCCTGCCCTTCTGGTTGCTGCCGATCATTCTGCTGGTCTCGGTGCTGCTGCTGCCGCTCTCGGGCATGTCGCTGGTCTACGCGCTGATGGGCGCGCACATCGTCGCCAGCGGGCCGGGCAACAACGTGTCGCTCAAGCAGCGCTTCCTCGGGCTCGGGATCGGCACCAACGAGATGATCCCGTTCTGGAAGATTCGCGAGCTGCGGATCGAAGACGAGGGCCGGCCGGTCGCGCGCGCCGATGTCGAGCTGCCCTCGCAGGAGGTCGCGCAGTGGCAGCTGATTCTGGTCAAGAAATCCGGCACACGACACACGCTCGGTAGCGTGAATGTGCCGCGCGAGCATGAGGAAGAGGGCCTCGAGCTGATCATGGACGTCGCTGATGCGTTCGCCGCCCTCAGCGACGCGCCAATCCGAGGGCCAATCTGGTGAGCACTGAGCAAGACAGCAGCTGGGAAGCCGATATTGACCGCGCCGTCGCGGAGACGCTCCCGGCGATGCGCAACATCGCGGTGATCGGCCTCTCGCCGCGGCCCGAGCGCGACAGCCACCGCGTCTCGGCCTACATGCAGAACGCGGGCTACCGCATCATTCCCGTCAATCCCGCCGTGCGCGACGAGCGAATCCTCGGCGAGCCTGTCTACGCGACGCTCGACGAGATCGAGGAGCCGGTCGACACCGTGGTCGTCTTCCGCCGCTCGCACCAAACCGACGAACCGATCGACGCCGCCATTGCGGCCGGCGCCGACACCGTCTGGCTACAGCTCGGGATCGAAAACCCTGCGGGCCTTGAGCGCGCCCGGGCGGCCGGCCTGCGGGCGGTCGAAAATCGTTGTCTGATGGTCGAGCACCGGCTGATCACCTGATAGCCGGTGGCTGAGCCGGGGTGTTAGCTGCGGCATAACGGCCACGGCTGCGAAACGCTCTGGGCTACACTCGAAGTCCAACGGCAGACGACGCACGGAGCGCTTGTGGCACTGCCGCCCTCCGCTGACACACCTCGGGAAGCCTGCGGTGTGTTCGGCGTATGGTCCTCCGAAGTCGATGTCGCCCGGCTGACCTTCTACGGCATCTACGCGCTCCAGCATCGCGGCCAGGAGAGCGCGGGAATCTGCGCTACCGACGGCAAGACGCTGCACCTGCAGACCGGCATGGGTCTGGTCTCGCAGGTCTTCACCGAAGACGGGCTTGAACCGCTCGACGGCGTCGCCGCGATCGGCCACACCCGTTACTCGACGACCGGCTCGAGCCGCTTCCGCAATGCACAGCCGATCGAACTGTGCGACCCGAACAACCAGCAGCCGGTGGCGATCGCGCACAACGGCAATGTGGTGAACGCCGCGGAGATCCGCGCGCAGTTGATGGAATCCGGGCATCGGTTCAAGACCTCGACCGACACCGAAATTCTCGGCCTCTACCTGCTCGATCAGGGCGTCGATTGGCACTCCCGCTTCGCCGCGATGATGCATCGCATCGAGGCCGCTTACTCGATCGTGATGCTCACGCCCGACCGTCTGATGGCGGCGCGCGACCCGCTCGGTGTGCGCCCGCTCTGCATCGGCTCGATCGAGGGCGGCTACGTCGTTGCTTCAGAGACCTGCGCGCTGGACCACATCGGCGCGGAGTTCGTCCGCGATGTGCGGCCCGGTGAGCTCGTCACGATCGACTCCGACGGCCTGCGCAGTGAACAGGTCGTGGAGGCGCGCACGCCCGCCGGGTGTGTCTTTGAGCACATCTACTTCGCCCGCCCCGACTCGTTCCTCGATGGCCATCTGGCCTACGAGTCGCGGCGCCGGATGGGCCGCGAGCTCGCACGCGAGCACCCGGCCGACGCGGACCTGGTGATCGGCGTGCCGGATTCCGCAACCGCGCACGCCGTCGGCTACGCCAGCGAATCGGGTATCCCCTACTCCGACGGCCTGGTCAAGAACCGCTACGTCGGGCGCACGTTTATCGAGCCGGACCAGCGCACCCGCGACCTTGGTGTGCATCTCAAGTACAACCCGATGAAGACGGTGCTCCAGGGTCGCCGCATTGTGGTGATCGACGACACGATCGTGCGCGGCACGACGACGCCGCGGATCGTCAAGCTGCTGCGCCAGGCAGGGGCTTCCGAGGTGCACATGCGCATCTCAGCGCCGCCGATCCGGCACGCTTGCTACTTCGGCGTCGACATGGCGACCCGAGCCGAGCTGATCGCCGCCAATCACAGCGTCGAAGAGATTCGAGAGCACATCAACGCCGATTCGCTCGGCTTCCTGAGCATCGAGGGGCTGCTGCGCGCCGTCGATCTGGGCAAACCATCCTGCCTGGCCTGCTTCAACGGCGACTACCCAGTACCGGTGCAGTTCGGCATGGACAAGCTGATGCTGGAGCGCGAAGCAGCGCCGATCCAGCTCGCCGGAGCGCTGCGCTAGATGACCGAGCCGGGGGCCGAAACGTCGAGCGCGCCGCGCTACGGCGCAGTTGGCGTTGACATCGACGCGAACGATCGCCTGATCCCGCGCTACCGCGAACTCGCCGAGCTGGCCCGTCGGCCCGAGCAGGTGGGCGCGGTCGGCGCCTTCAGCGGCCTGTTCGACCTGAGCGGCTGGGAGCGGCCCACGCTGGTCGCCTCGACCGACGGCGTCGGCACCAAGGTGCTGCTGGCGAGTCTCGTGGGACGCCTCGACGGGGTCGGCCGCGACCTCGTCAATCACTCGATCAATGACATCCTCACCGCCGGCGCCGAGCCGCTTTTCTTTCTCGACTACCTCGCCGGCAATGGCCTGACAGAAGACGAGAAGGTGGCCGTCGTCTCCGGCGTCGCCGAAGCCTGCCGCGACTCCGGCCTGGCGCTGCTGGGCGGCGAAACGGCCGACATGCCCGATGTCTACCGCGCCGGCGAATTCGATCTCGCCGGCACGATCGTCGGCGTGGTCGATCGGGAGCGCGCGATCACCGGCGAAACGATCACGGCCGGCGACGTGCTGATCGGTCTGCCCAGCAACGGGCTACACACCAACGGGTACTCGTTGGCCCGCGACGCGCTGGGAGTGCGCGGCGGCGACGCCGACAGCACGGACGACGTCGAGGCACGCCGCGCGACGCTGCTGGCCCACGAGCCGCAGCTCGGAGAAACGCTCGCCGACGCGCTGCTGCGCCCGCACATTGCCTACTGGTCCGCGCTGCGACCTGTGCTCGGCATGGTCAAGGGACTGGCGCACATCACGGGCGGCGGAATCGCCGGGAATCTCAAGCGCGTGCTGCCCGCCGAACTCGGCGCGAGGCTTGATCGCGCTATCTGGTACGAGCCACCGATCTTCAGGCTGATCCAGCGCCGCGGCGAGATCGAAAGCGCCGAGATGTTCCGCGTATTCAACATGGGCGTGGGAATGATCGTGGTCGTCGCGGCCGCCGACGCGGCGGCGCTTTGCGCTGCGCTCGACGGGGCGGAGCGCATCGGCGAGGTGACCGCCTGGCAGGCCGGAGCGCGGGTGCACATTGATGGTCTCTGAGCAGCCGAGACGCTTGACCGTCCAATGGGGCGAGCGTACATTCCGCTTGCGCCGGATTGCACGCTGTCATGCTGCGTGATCGCGGCGCGCCGCTGGTTGCCTGTGAGCGCTGCGGCTGCGACCGTATGAATCGAGCGGGGCCCGTGACGGGCGCGATGGAACAGGATGGACCGTGGGCTTGATCGAATTCGCCCTCGTGACGATCCCCTTCCGCTCGGAGATCATGGAGCTGCCGTTGGTGGCGCTGACGATGCTGTTCTGCTTCGCGGCGCTGGTCGTGCTCGGCCGCTGGTGGGAGCGCTAATCCAGCATGGCTGAACTCGAACGAGCCCCGCGCAAGTCGATCAACGAGCTGCTCTACGACCTGCTGTTCAAGAACTACATCTGGCAGTCGATCTTCCGCACCGGCTACCCGAACACGCCGCGCAACCAGATGCTCGCGGTCGCGACCAACGTCTTCCTGCACCTGCACCCCACGCGGATCCACCGCACCCACGTCAAGATCACCCACACCTACTGCCTCGGCGGTCTCTCCTTCTTCATGTTCCTGGGGCTGACCGTCACCGGCGTGCTGCTGATGTTCTACTACGTGCCCTCGGTGGAGCGCGCCTATCAGGACATCCAGGAGCTCGAGACCAACGTGCGCTTCGGCCAGCTGCTACGCAATCTGCACCGCTGGATGGCGCACGCGATGATCATCCTCGTGCTGATGCACATGATGCGCGTCTTCTACACCGGCGCCTACAAGCCGCCGCGCGAGTTCAACTGGTTGGTCGGCGTCGTGCTGTTCATCCTGACCCTGCTGCTTTCCTTCACCGGCTACCTGCTGCCGTGGGACCAGCTCGCCTTCTGGGCGATCACCGTGGGGACCACGATGGTCGGCTCGGCCCCGGTGCTGGGCGACGAGAGCAAGTTCCTGCTGTTGGGCGGTTTCTCCGTCGGTCCCAACGCGTTGATTCGCTTCTACACCCTGCATGTGATCGGATTGCCGCTGGTGATCTCGGTCTTCATGGCAGTTCACTTCTGGCGCGTCCGCCGTGACGGCGGGCTCGCGCGGCCGCTGTAGCGAGCGGGGGAGGCCAAGCATGGTGAGTCGTGCCGCCGCCGCCGTGCGCACCCGACCGCGCCGTGAGCGTGAGTCGGAAGTGCTCGTCTGGCCGGACCTCGTCTTCATCGAGTTCATCTCGGCCGTGCTTTTCTCGATCGCGCTGCTGGTGCTCTCGGCGATGGTCAACGCGCCGCTGCTCAACCGCGCGGACCCCGACACCACGCCGAATCCGTCCAAGGCGCCGTGGTACTTCCTCAACCTGCAGGAGCTGCTGCTGCATATGGAGCCGGCCTGGGCCGGGGTGATCGTGCCGACCATCGCGCTCGTGTTGCTCGCCGCGATCCCCTACTGGGACCGCGACACCGACGGCCAGGGCGTCTGGTTCGGGACCCGCTTCGCCGGCCGCCTTGCAATCTTCGGTTTCACCGCCGCGGTGATGCTCACCAGCCTGCTGATCATCTACGACGGTTCGCTGCACGTGATCTGGACCGAGAACATCATCCGCGGGACCGGGATCAACAGCGATTTCCAGTGGCCTGCGTGGCTCGACTGGTTGCGCAACCTGCGTGGGCTCGACACCAGCATTCCCTGGGAGTCGCTGAGCTTCAGCATCGGCGGGTTCACGATGTTCGAGAACTGGCGGGCGATTCCACTCGGGATCCCCGGCACCACCACAGATCCGTGGTTACTCAATCTGAACTTCCCGTCGTTCCTCTCGCAGCAGCTTGTGCCGGTCGCGACGATGGTCGGCCTGCCGATCATGTTCGTGCTGTTCTGCAAGCTGCTCGGCTGGGTTCACACCCGTCGCGACATCGCGCTGCTGATTTTCAGCGCCTTCATCGGCGTCTACCTGACGACCACCATCGTCGGCACGGCGTTCCGCGGCCAGGGTCAGGATTTGCGTCCGCCCTGGGACATCGTGGTGCTGGAGGAGTAGACGAATGCTGTTCGATCTACCGAGATCAAGGATGAGTGTGCGCCGTGTCTGAGCGTCGCCAACCGACCAGCGAGGGTGGGCGGCAGCAGCGTCTGCCGGCGGCCGCCGAGCCCTCGGGCAGCTCGCGGCCGGCGCGCGCGCCGCACCTCGCGCCCGGAGCGCGTGGCGGCGTCGTCGCCGACCAGCAGGGTGAGCGCGCGATCGTCACCCGCGCCCAGCGCCGCCGCGCGCGGGCCGGCCAGGTCACCCGCCGCCAGCTGCTGCGGGTCAGCTTCTGGGGCTTCTTCATGTTCGGCCTGACCGGCGGGCTCGGCGCATTCCTGGCCAACTTCTGGCCGCGCAACGTGACCGGCTTCGGCGGCAAGATCTCGGTCGCCGCATCCATCGTCCCAGAGGGCGGCGACGACCCGGAGCCGGTGCAAATCGGCAAGTTCTACCTCTCGCATCTCAACGCCGGCGCGGGCACGCACGGCGGATTCGGCGAAGAGGGCGACCAGGGCCTGTTGGCGCTGTGGTGGAAGTGTCCACACCTCGGCTGCACCATCCCCTGGCGCTCCGATTTCCCGTTCGAGGGCGTTTCAGGCTGGTTCCGCTGCCCTTGCCACGGCTCCACCTATACCCCGGGGGGCATCCGCGTCTTCGGACCCGCCCCGCGGCCGATGGACACGATGGAGATCACCATCAATCCCGACGGTTCGCTAACCGTCGACAGTGGCAAAGTCACCAAGGGCGGGCAGGACAACCCCCGTCGCACGATCCCCTACGCATAGCGCAGTGGACGGACAACGATGAGCGGCCAGAACACCGAGAAGCAAATCCTTGCGATGGTCATCCTGCTGGTGATTTCGGTCGCGTCGCTGGGCGCCTATGTGTGGTTCGACAACGGTCGTCGCACCGAAGCGACGAGCGAAGTCTTCGAGCGTGACTCCGAACGCGGCGCACACCTCTTTGCGAGCAACTGCCGCGTCTGCCACGGCAACGACGGCGCGGGGCGCGAGAGCAACTCCAGCCTCGTGGGCATTGCGCTCAACAAGCCCTCCAACACGTTTGCCTGGCGCACCGAGAACGCCGGCCAGCTCGCGATCCTGCAGAACAGATTCCGCTTCACAATCGCCTGCGGCCGCAACGGCACCCCGATGCCGCCGTGGTCGCTCGATCAGGGCGGATCGCTCGACTCGTTCAAGATCGAGAACCTCGTCACGATGATCACGACCAATGCCGGCGATGCGTGGCATCTCGCCAACGAGGTGGCGATCGAAGAGGACGAGGTGGCGATCAACAATCTGGAGATCGCGCTCGACAGCGCCGAGGACCTGCTCGAGGCCGGCGGCTGGTCTGACAATCTCGAAGCGGCCCAGGCCGGAGTGGCCGCCGCCGAAGCCGACGACGCGGACCTCGCTCGGCTCCGCGATGCGGTCGCGCAGGCCGGCGCCGACCTCGACGCCCTGAGCGAGGACGGCGCGGACGCCGACGAGATCGCCGCCGCCGAGGCCGACCTCAATGCCGCGAACAGCGCGCTGGCTGACTTCGAAAAGCCGTACACCCGTCTCGTGCTCGCCTTCATCAAAGTCGCGACGGCCGAAGCCGACGACGACAGCGATCCGCTCGTCGAGGCGCAGGGGCGCCTCAACGAGGCCAGCTCGGTCGCTCGCGGCGTCGCCGAACAGCGGGCCTGGCTCAAGGTCGTCATCGACCTCGCGGTTGCGCAGTCGGACCTCGACGAGGCCGAAGAACGCTTCGCCGTCGGGTTGCCGATCGCCCTGGCGCCGGCGCAGGTCACATCTGAAACGTGCGGTCAGGTGCACAGCTTCGGCACGATCGAGGAATTGATCGTCGCCGCTGAGGGTGAGGAGCTGGGCGGCTGGCTCGCAGCGCGCGGCTCCGACGACGGCTAGGACACGCCGGACAGCACGGCGCGATAACGTAGACTTTCGGCATTGTGCCGACCCAGGAGGAATTCGATGGCAGCAGCCCAGACCGGTAAGCGCTACGTGTGCAGCAGCTGCGGGGCGGAGTTCATCGTCACACGTGGCGGTGAGGCCGAGCTCAAGTGCGGCGGCAATGCGCTCGAAGTGAAGAAGTAGCCAGCGCCCCCACCAGCCGACCAGCCAGCCAGCACAGCGCAGGAGGCAGCACGATGGCAGTGCAACTCGGTAAGCGATACAAGGACGAGACGACCGGCGTCGAGGTGCTCTGCATCAAGCCGGGCGAATGCGAGCTCAAGGCGGACGACCGCGAGATGGAGCTGATGCAGCCCAAGGTGCTGCCCTCGGCCGACTAGGCCCGGAGCGGATCGCAAGATGGCGCAACCTGGGGCGACGGGCGGGGCGGCAAGTCTGCGCGAGCGGCTGCGCGAAGACCTCAAGGACGCCATGCGCGCACGCGATGTCGTGCGCCGCGACACGATCCGGCTGGTCCAAGCGGCGATCAAGAACGTCGAGATCGAGCGTCGTGGCGCCGAGCTGTCCGACGCGGATGTCGTCGTGATCATGCAGCGCCAGGTCAAGCAGCGGCACGAGAGCATCACGCAGTACGAACAGGTCAAGCGCAGCGACCTGGCCGATGTCGAGCGCGCCGAGCTGGCGGTGATCGAGGCATATCTCCCGCAGCAGATGTCACGCGAGGAGATTGTCGTGGCCGCACAGGCGATGATCGAGCAGCTGGGCGCCCGCGGCCCGTCCGACCGCGGCAAGGTGATGGGCGGGCTGATGGGGCAGCTGCGCGGCAAGGCCGATGGCGCAACGGTGAACGCGGTGGTCAGCGAGCTTCTCGCAGAGATGTGAGGGTTCCGCCTTGACGACCGCCGCGCATTGATGCTGATGCCTTGAGGGGTCAGGAGCGCCAGCGATCTTCGGTGAAGGCACGGTGCGGCGCCATATGGATCACTCTGTATGATCGATCCATCATCTCGAGCAGGGTCGTCGCTGGAAACTGATGCTCCGAGAGCACTACTTCACACCCCTTCGAGTCGGTGTCTTCAGCATCGCTGTCGCGATCGGTCTCGTGCTGGCGCTGACCCCGATTCAGGGCGCCGAGCGATTCCCCCAACTCGGTGAGGTCGCCGAGCGGACGGTCGTCGCGCCCGCCGACTTGAGTTTCACTAGCGCACATCTGACCGGGCTGGAGCGTGAGGCCGCGCGCGAGGCCGTCCAGCCGCGCTTGATGTACGACCCGGACATCCAGCCTGCGCAGCTCGCGGCGCTGCGGCACTATCTGGACGAGGTCAGCGCCGCGCGGCAACGCCCGCTCACGCCGTCTCCCGCCGAGGACGACAGCGAGGATGCCAGCGAGGCCGGCGCGAGCGCTCGCGAAGTGCGACTCATCGACAGCCGGATCAGCGAACGCTCCCACGAGGCGTTGCTCAACTTGTCGAGCTCGCAGTTCGTTCGCGTGGAGCGCGAAGCGACCAGGGTGCTGGGCACGATGCTGGAGCGCCGAATCAACGAGGACCAACTTGAGAGCACGCAGCTCGGTGTCGCCGCGCAGCTCGACCCCGACACGTCCGTCTTCCAGGCGGCGCTGGTTGAGGAACTCGTCGCCGCCTACCTGCGCGCGACGCTGGTACCCGACCCCGCAGCCACCGCGGTAGCTCGCGACGCCGCAGCTCAGGCGGTGCCGCGAGTCGCGCAGACGTACATCGAAGATGCGGTGATCGTCGCCAGCGGCGCAACCGTCGACGAGGTCACGGCGGAGGCGCTCAGCCAGCTCACGCCTGCCGGCGCGCGCGTCCCGCTGGGGCCGCTCGTGGCGATGGTGCTGCTCGGCGTCGGCGCCTCTGTCGCCTGCGGGCTCTTTCTGCTGCTCACCCGCCCCGCCAACGCAGCCAGCGACCGACGCATGCTCTTGCTCGGCATCCTGATCGTCGCTGCGGTCGTCGCCGGGCGCGCCTGGTTCGAGTTCACGCTGCCCGACTACCGCGCTCAGTCTCTTGATCTGATGGTCCCGGTCGCGGCTGGGCCGCTGCTGATCGCCGCCCTGCTCAGCGTTCCGCTGGGCGCCATGTCGAGCGTCTTGATCGCCTTGCTGCTCGGCGTGGCGGCGGTGGTGCTGCCCGACTACCGCGACGCCGCACCGACGGGGGCGCAGGCGCTCCGTCCGGCGGCCGTGTTCCTGATCGTCTCACTGACCGCCGTCGCCGCGTCGACGCGCGCGCAGGCGCTCTCACAGTTCGGCCTCACCGGGATCGCCGCCGGCGCGGCGGCGTTCGTCACCGGCGTCGCGTTCTGGCTGCTCGATGGGTCCCGCGAGACGGTTCAGCTTGCCTGGCTGGGGCTGGCCGCGGTCGCGATCGCGGTCGGCACCGCTGTGATCACAATCGGCGCGTTCTCGCTGCTCGGCGCGCTGTTCGGGATCACCACTCGGATGCAGCTGCTCGAGCTCGCACAACTACAGCGACCGTTGCTCCGACGCCTCCAGGAGGAGGCGCCCGGCACGTTCCACCATTCGCTGCTGGTGGCCACGCTGGGCGAGCGCGCGGCGGTGCAGATCGGGGCGAATTCCCTGATGGTGCGCGTTGGCGCGTACTACCACGACATCGGCAAGCTGCATTCGCCGGGGATGTTCATCGAGAACCAGGCCGAGGGGACGAACCCGCACGAGCAGCTGGCGCCGCGCGAGAGCGCCCGAGTGATCATCGAGCATGTGATCCACGGCGACGTGCTGGCCAGGACCGCCCGCTTGCCCGAGCAGATCCGCGCCTTCGTGACCGAGCATCACGGGACGCGTCGGGTGACCTATTTCTACCGCAAGGCAGCGCTGGCCGACCCGCGGGTCCAGCCGGCCGACTTCACCTATGCCGGCCCCGCGCCGCAGACCCGCGAGACGGCGATCGTGATGCTCGCCGACTCGTGCGAGGCGGTCGTGCGCGCCAGCCCCGAGCACGATGACGAGACCATTGGCCTGCTGGTCGACAGCGTGATCGACGAGCGCCTACGCGAACGCCAGCTGATCGACTGCGACATCACCATGCGCGACCTGCAAACGGTCGGCGAGTCCTTCAAATCGACGCTGCGCGGCGTCTACCACGCGCGCATCGAGTACCCCGAGCCGTCGGCCGCCGAGCGTGCAGAAGCCGAGATGCGCGCGGCCGGCGCCGTCGCCGTCGGCGGAGCCGGCCAGGGTGGCGGCCAGAGCGGCCCGCCGCCGTCATAAGCCCGAGCGCCGCTTTGACAACAGCGGCAAACGCGACTCGGCGATAGCATCGAAATTGCCCCCAGCATCGGTCGCTCGTCGGAGTTCACTGTGCGCTTTGCGGTCGTCGCCTTCCCCGGCACCTGGAGCGAGCATGATTGCATCCACGCCCTGCGCGATCTCGGCCAGCAGGCCGAACGCGTCTGGCATCGCGAGTCCGACCTCGACGGCTTCGACGGCGTGATTCTGCCCGGCGGCTTCTCCTACGGCGACCACCTGCGCTGCGGCGCGATCGCCCGCTTCTCGCCTGTCATGGACGCGGTGCGGCGGCTCGCTGAGCAGGGCCGTCCGGTGTTCGGCTCCTGCAACGGCTTCCAGATTCTCTGCGAGGCCGGCCTGCTGCCCGGTGCATTGCTGCACAACGCCTCGCTGCAGTTCCGCTGCCAGCCCCAGCACGTCCGCGTGGAGCGCGCCGACACGGGCTTCACGGCAGCGTGCGAGCGCGGCCAGGTGCTGCAGCTGCCGATCTCGCACGGCGAGGGCAACTACCACGCCGGCGCCGACGTGCTGCGCGAGCTCGAAGAGACCGGCCGCATCCTGTTCCGCTACTGCGACGAGCAGGGCCTGTTCGGCGGTGAGGCCAATCCCAACGGCTCCGTCCACGACATCGCCGGCGTGATCAATCCGGCCGGCAACGTGCTGGGCATGATGCCCCACCCCGAGCGCGTTTCAGACCCGCTGCTGGGCGGCGACGACGGCAATCTGCTGTGGCGCTCAATCGTCGAGCGCTGGGGCTGAGCGTGGCCGGCTCTCAGCCCGACCCTGACGCACGCCAGGCCGAGCCCGACGACGAGGCGCTGGCGCAGATCGCGTTGAGCCGCGACGAGTACCGGCGCGCCTGCGAGCTGCTCGACCGCAGCCCGACCGATGTCGAGCTGGGCATGATCGGCGCGCTCTGGAGCGAGCACTGCGGCTACAAGCACTCCCGCCCGCTCTTCCACTACTTCCCCACCGAGGGCGAACGAATCCTCACGACGCTTGGCGACGAAAATGCCGGCGCGATCGACATCGGCGACGGCTGGGTTGCGGTGATGAAGATCGAGTCCCACAACCACCCGAGCGCGATCGAGCCCTACGAGGGCGCCGCGACCGGCGTCGGCGGGATCGTGCGCGACATCTTTGCGATGGGCGCGCAGCCGATCGCGCTGCTCGACTCGCTGCGCTTCGGCCCGCTCGAAGACGCCCGCAACCGTCGACTGTGCGTCGGCGTGGTCGCCGGGATCGGCGGCTACGGGAACTGCCTCGGCATCCCCACGGTCGGCGGCGAGGTCGTGATCGCGCCCGAATACTCCGGTAACCCGCTGGTCAACGCGATGTGCCTTGGCGTCACCCGCCGCGACCAGCTCGTTTCGGCCACGGCGGGTCCGCCGGGCAGCCGGCTGATGCTCGTCGGCGCAGACACCGGCCGCGACGGTCTGCACGGCGCTACCTTCGCCAGCGTCGAACTCGACGAATCAAGCGCCGACCGTCGGCCCGCGGTCCAGGTCGGCAACCCATTCCTCGAGAAGCTGCTGATGGATGCGTGCGTCGGCCTCGTCCGTGAGCACCGCGACTGGATCGAGGGCCTGCAGGACTGCGGCGCAGCCGGCCTGACCAGCTCCACGGTCGAAATGGCCGAGCGCGCGGGAGTTGGGATCATCCTCCATACCGAGCGCGTCCCGCGCCGCGAGCGCGGCATGACGCCCTACGAAGTGATGCTCTCCGAGTCGCAGGAGCGCATGGTCGTCTCGGTCAAGCCCGGCCACATCGGCGATGTCGCCGCCTGGTTCGAGCAGTGGGAGCTGGACGCCACCGAGATCGGCGAGGTCACCTCCGACGGACTCGCACGCGTCATGGAAGGCGACGCCGAGGTCGCAGCGGCGCCCGTCCAGATGCTGACCAACGCCCCGACCTACGTGCCGGTCGCCGAACGCGACCCTGCCGCCGCGGCGCGCACCGCGTTCGACCCGGCCACGCTGCCCGACCTCGACCCGGCGGAGGCCAACAGCGCCCTGCTCGAGCTGCTTGGCTCGGCGAACATCGCCTCCAAACGCTGGGTCTGGCGTCAGTACGATCACCAGGTCGGCACAAACACCGTCGTCACGCCCGGCGCCGACGCGGCCGTGCTGCGCGTGCGCGGCGTCGAGCACGCCCTCGCTGTCTGCACCGACGGCCCAGGCCGCGCCGTCGAGCTCGACGCGTGGGCCGGCGCCGCGCGCTCGGTCTGCGAGGCCGCACGGAATGTCGCCTGCACCGGCGCGCGCCCGATCGCGGTCACGGACTGCCTCAACTATGCCAACCCCGAGCGGCCGCACATCTACTACCAGCTGCGCGAGTCAATCCGCGGCATCGCCGATGCCTGTCGCGCCTTCGATGCGCCCGTCGTCTCCGGCAACGCCTCGCTCTACAACGAGTCGGACGACGGCCCGGTGCTGCCCACGCCGGTGATCGGGATGCTCGGCCTGCTCGCGCGCCCGGAGCTGGCAGTTCGCTCTGCGTTCCAGTCGGAGGGCGACATCGTGATCCTGCTCGGGGCGGGCCTCGAGCAGCCCGCTGCCTCACTCGGCGCGAGCGAATACCTCGCCGTGCGCCACAACCTCAACGCCGGCCCCGTCGAGGTTGACCTCGACGCCGAGCGGCGGCTCGTCGATTGCCTCGTCGAAGCCACAGAAGCTGGGCTCCTGCGGTCGGCCCACGACTGCAGTGAGGGCGGTCTGGCGGTTGCGCTCGCCGAGTCGGCGATCGCCGGGGCGATCGGAGTGCAGGTCGCCGGCGAGCTCGGTGTCCGCCTCGATGCCGCCCTCTTCGGCGAATCCGGCCACCGCGCGATCGTCACGTCCAGCTTCGAATCCGCCGCCAGACTGCGCGCCGTCGCCGCCGCGCACACCGTTCCCTACACCGAGCTCGGCCAGGTCGGCGGCGACCAGATCGCCATCAGCGACGCGATCGCCATCCCAGTGTCAGCCTCAGCCAGCGTGTGGGAGTCGGCTCTGCCTCGGCTTCTGGACATCTAGCGGCGCCGACCGAGCCAGCCCGTGGCGCCGAACCGACCGAGCCTAGTCGCCTGCGGCGGCAGCGCCTTGCTGACGCACGGCGGTGATGCCGGCGTCGTGGAAGCGCTCGATGTCGCTCCAGTCGTAGCCGAGGTCGAGCAGCACCTGTTCAGTGTTCTGGCCCAGCTCCGGCGCGGCCGTCTGCACCTTCGTCGCCGTCTCGCTGAACTGCACCGGGATGCCGACCACGCGATGATTCTCGAAGTTCGCGTGCGGCACCTCCTGGAGGTAGCCGTTGATCCAGAAGTGCTTGTCGTCGGCCACCTGCTGGTAGTCGTAGACGGGACCGCAGGGGATTCGCCCCGCGACCAGCCGCTCGATCCACTCGTCGCGAGTGCGTGTGAGGAAGACCTGCTCCAGCTCGTTGCGCAGCCACTCCTCGCTGTCACGCCGCGCGAACGGGTCGACCGTGCGGTCGTCGGTCAGCAGATCGGGGCGCTCGAGCGCCGCGCACAGCGACGGCCACGACTTTGGGTCGAGCAGGCCCATCGTGAACCACTCGCCATCGGAGGCCTGGTACCACGAGAACGTCGCGCTGAAGGAGCGGCCCGGCTTGAGCCGGTGCTGCATGCCGTTGTGCAGGAACGCCTGCAGCGACAGCACCTGCAGCGACATCATCGCCCCGAGTTGCGAGACGTCGATCTTCTGGCCCACGCCATGCTGGGCGCGCGCGAACAGCGCCGTGACGATCCCGTAGGCGAAGACGATCGAGCCGGTCTGGTCAGCCAGTCCCCACGGCGCAGTGATCGGGCGCTCGCCCGGCCCGCCGCCGAGCGCGACCATCGCGCCCGACATGCCTTGCGCGACGACGTCGAACGATCCGCGCGTCGCCCACTCGCCGTTCGGCCCGAAGCCTGAGTTCGTCGCGTAGATCAGCTGGGGGTTGATCTTGCGCATCGCTTCGTAGCCCATGCCGATCGAGTCGAGGTAGCCGGGGCGGAAGTTCTCCGTGAGCACGTCGGCCTCTGCGACCAACTTGTGCACCAGCTCGAGCGCGCCCTCCGCGCGCAGGTCGAGGGTCATGCTGCGCTTGCCGCGGTTGAGGCCCTCGAAGTAGGAACAGAAACCGTCCGGGCCAACGCCCAGCTGGCGGCCGGGGTCGCCGTTGCCGGGCATCTCCACCTTCAGGACGTCCGCGCCCATGTCGGCCAGCATCGCGGTGGCGTGCGGACCGTTCTGGTAGCGGGTGAAATCGACGATCTTGATTCCCTCAAGCGGTGCGGGCATGTCGCTGCTCCTTGCTGACCCAATCGGGCGGCCAACGCCTCTGAATCCAGAGAGTATCCGATCGCCTCGGGCGAGTAGGATGCCGCCATGTCCACGGAGCAACGCGACGAGTCGGAGACCGACGTCCCGGAACCGTCAGGCGCACGAAAGCGCAAGCGGTTCCCGCATCCGCTGCTGGGGGTGGTCGCGGTGATTGTCGGCTACTACTCGCTCGACCTGATCTACGGCGCGCTCGAACCCGCGCTGGGCGCGGTGCTGTCGGGCGTGCTCGCCGCGATCGCGGCGTTCGCGCTGGCGATGGCGCTCTACTACGGCGGCATGTTCCTCGCCAAGCGCGCGCCGCGGGGCTGACGTGGGTGGCCCCGACTGATCGGCTTAACACCCACCGGCGGTTACGCTGCCGCCATGGTCGCGCAGGTCTTCGACTCGGCGGATGCAGCGGTCGCGGGCATTCGTGACGGCTCGTCGATCATGGTCGGCGGCTTCATCTCCGCCGGCTCGCCCTCCAACCTGATCCGCGCGCTCGCTCGCAGCGGCGCAACCGGCCTGACCGCGATCGCTAACAACATCGGGCTCGGCGACCTGCTCGACGAACTGTGTGAGCAGCGTCAGCTCAGCCGTGTGATCGCGACCTTCGCGATCCGCGCGTCGGGCAGCCGCCGCAGCCGCTTCGAGCAGCAGTACCGCGCCGGCGAGGTCGAGCTGGAGCTGGTCCCGCAGGGCACGCTGATCGAACGCATCCGGGCCGGCGGCGCCGGCCTCGGCGGCGTCCTGACCAGGACCGCCCTCGGCACGATCGTCGCCGAGGGCAAGCCGGTCGTTGAGCTCGACGGCGAAGAGTGGCTGCTCGAGCGCCCGCTGCGAGCGGATGTGGCGCTGCTCAAGGCCGCCCGCGCCGACACGTTGGGCAACCTCGAGTACCGGCTCGCCGGGCCCAACTTCAACCCGGTGATGGCGACCGCCGCCGACCTCGTGATCGCCGAAGTCGAAGAGATCGTCGAAGCCGGCCAGATCGCGCCGGAGCGTGTCGGAACGCCCGCCCTGTTCGTGGATCGGATCGTCGCCTGTGAGCCGATCCCCGTGCGCTGGGAGAGCTGAGATGCCCGGACTGACCCGCGAACTGATCGCCCTCCGCGTCGCCCGCGAGCTGCAGCCCGGCAGCGTCGTCAATCTCGGGATCGGTCTGCCGACGCTTGTCGCCGGCTTCGTCGAGCCCGCCGACGGGATCCTCTTCCAGGCCGAGAACGGCATCCTCGGCTACGCCGGCGTGACCAGCGGGGACTACGATCCCGACCTGATCAACGCCGGCGGCCAGCCGGTCGACCTCGTAGCCGGGGCCAGCTTCTTTGACACCGCCACGTCGTTTGCGATGATTCGCGGCGGCCACATCGATGTCGCGGTGCTGGGCGGCCTACAGGTCTCGGAGCGTGGCGATCTGGCCAACTGGTTCGTGCCCGAGCGTGGCGGCGGCAGCGTCGGCGGCGCGATGGATCTCGCCGTCGGGGCGCGCAAGCTGATCATCGCGATGGCCCATCGCACCCGCGACGGCGGGCCGCGAATCGTGGTCGAGTGCGACTATCCACTGACCGCGCGGCGCTGCGTGGACGTGATCATCACCGACCTCGCCGTGATCGATGTGACCGACGACGGCCTGCGCCTCCGCGAACTCGCCCCCGGGGTCAGCGCCGACGAGGTGACGGCGGCGACCGGCGCGCCGCTGCAGATCTCCGCCAACGTTCCCGAGATGACGCTGTGAGCTATCCTGTGAGGCGCGGCGCGAGCGCGCCGCAAAGCTGCGGGTCACGCAAGGGAAGGTCGGCGCGATGCGGGGTGTGCTGAGGGTCCTGAGTCGCGGAGTCCAGGTCGTCGCGCGCGGCCCGGTCACCGTCCACTACCCCTACGAGAAGAAGCAGCTGCCCAAGCGTGCCCGCACCTTCCCCTATCTGATCTGGAATCACGACCTTAACGAGACGAACTGCACCGGCTGCGGCAAGTGCGCCACCGCCTGCCCCGTCGACTGCATGACCACGACGCTGCAGAAGAACCCCGGCCACGCCGCCGGCACGAGCAACCACAAGTCGCTGATCAAGGACTTCTACATCGACTTCGGGCGTTGCATGCGCTGCAACATCTGCGTCGAGGTCTGTCCCTTCGATGCGATCGCGATGCTGCCGCAGTGGGAGGGTCACGAGCAGACCACGTACGACCGGCACGAGCTGATCATGGACCTTGACGACCTGCTCGCCCCGAGCCGGGCGGATGCGAATCTGCCGTTCTGGATTCCCGAGACGATCCTCGCGATGACCGAGAAAGAGCGCGTCAACCGCAAGGCCTTCGCCAACCAGCTGGCCAGCGGCGACTAACCTGACTCGCCCGCAGCGGCGCCCAGGAAAGCTCTGAATAAGCCGGATCCGCTCTCCCCCCGCTCTGCGGGGGGAGATGTCCCGTAGGGACAGAGGGGGGCCCGATCCTGTCCGACCAGATACAGCGACGGCAGTGAGTCGGCACCGCAGCCCCCCTCTGCCCCCTGCCTGCGCAGGGGCAGGCTTCGGCATCTCCCCCCGCACGGCGGGTGGAGAGTTATTCAGAGCTTCCCTAGATCTCCTGCCCGGCGGCTCGTCGCGTGAGCAGCTCTTCGAAGTCGATCGCGACGGGCGTCTCGCGGGCGAGCACGTGCTGGACCCGGCCGAGCACGACATCGTCCCAGCCCGGGTGCGGCAGGATGTAGCAATGCTGCTCGACGATCGCGTCGAAGACCTGATCGGCCACGCTGTCCGGGTCCATCCCACCGCCCAGGGTCGCGGCGATCGCCTGCGCCTGTTCGTCCGACACATCCGTCAGCTTCTCGCCGAACTCCTGCGGGCGGTTGCGCTCGGCCTGGGCGATCTTCGTGTTGACGAAGCCGGGGCAGAGCACCGACGCCCCGATCTTCGAGCCGAGCAGAGCCAGCTGTCCGTGCAGGCCCTCCGTCAGCGTGAGCACCCCATGCTTGCTCACGCTGTACGCGCTGCCGCCCGGAATCAGCCCCGCGAGCGAAGCCGTGTTGACGACGTGACCATCTTCCCCGTGCCCGTGCATATGCGGCATGAACACCTGGAGGCCGTAGAGCACGCCCCAGAAGTTCACGCCCATCACCCACTCCCAGGTGCTGTCGGGCACCTCCCAGACGGCGAGTCCGCCGTTGCCGGCGCCCAGACCGGCGTCCTCGCGGCTCGTCACTCCGGCGTTGTTGCAGAGGATGTGGATGTTCCCGAACTCCGCGATCGTTCGGTCGCGGACCTGCTCGAGCGTCTCGCGGCGCATCGTGTTGACCGTCAGACCCAGCACGGTGCGCTCTTCCTGCTCTAGTCGCTGGACCTGCGCCCGGAGCGCTTCCTCCTCGATATCCGCCAGCACCACGTTCATCCCCTCGGCGGCGAATCGGCGGGCGAAGGCCAGGCCCATCCCACTCGCCGCCCCGGTCACGACCGCCGTCTTGCCTGCGAACTCGCGCATGATCGGTGTCCTCTCGCGTCAGTCTGTCTGGAGCGCGCGAATTATACGCAGGCGCCCGCTTCTAGACGTCGAGCGAGATGGGCGCGCCGCGCGCGAGGATATGCTCGACGCGGCCGCGGATGCTCTCGTCGAGTTCCGGGTTCGGCAGGATGTAGCAACGACGCTCGACGATCGCCTCGAAAACCAGGTCGGCGATGTCGTCGGGGGCCAGGCCCGCGTGCGAGGCGGAGTTGACGATGTGTGCCGCTTCGCCGTGCTCGAGCATGTGCGGCACGAAGACCTGCACCCCGCAGAGCACGCCCCAGAAGTTCACGCCGATCACCCAGTCCCAGGTGCTCTGGGGGACGTCCCAGGTCAGGTTGACGCCGCCGACCACGCCGACCGCGTGGTCGCGGCCCGTGACGCCCGCGTTGTTGCAGAGGATGTGGATGTTGCGCTGCTCCTGTTCCATGCGCTGCACCTGCGCGTTGAGCGCTTGTTCCTCGATGTCGGCGAGCACCACGTTGATCCCCTCGGCCGCGAAGCGGCGGGCGAAGGCCAGCCCCATCCGGCTCGCCGCGCCCGTGACGACCGCCGTCTTGCCTGCGAACTCACGCATGATCCAGCTCCGCCGCTGTGGTTATACCGATTCGCCCGCCGCGCGACGCCGATTGAGCTCCGCGAAGTCCAGCGTGAGTGGCGCGCCGCGGGCGAGCACATGCTCGACGCGACTGCGAATGATGTCGTCCCAGCCGGCGTGCGGCAGGATGTAGCAGCGCTGCTCGACGATTGAGTTGAAGACGACCTCGGCGACGTCGCCGGGGTCCATGCCGCCGCCGAGCGTCGCGATGATTCCGGCCTCCATTTCAGGGGTGATCTCGACCTGCTCGCCGAATTCTTCCGGTCGGTTGCGCTCGGCGTAGCCGATCTTTGTGTCGACGAGTCCGGGGCAGAGCACCGATGCGCTCAGCTTCGCGCCGATCTGCTGGAACTGTTGATACAGGCCCTCGGTCAGCGTCAACACGGCGTGCTTGCTGATGCCGTAGGCGCCGCCACTGGGGATCAAGCCGGCGACCGAGGCGGTATTGACGATGTGCCCTTCCTCGCCGTGTTCGAGCATGTGCGGGACGAACACCTGGATGCCGTACAACACGCCCCAGAAGTTGACCCCGAGCACCCAATCCCAGGTGCTGTCGGGTACTGCCCAGCTGCCCCTCAGTTCCCGGCCCATGCCGCCCCCGGCATCTTCCATGCTGGCGACGCCCGCGTTGTTGCAGAGGATGTGCACGTTGCCGAAGCGCTCGATCGTCTCGTCGCGCAGTCGCTCGAGCGTCTCGCGGCGCATCGTGTTGACGGTCACCCCGAGCACGCTGCGCTCCTCTTGCTCGAGACGCTGCACCTGCGCGTCGAGCGCGTCCTGTTCGATGTCGGCGAGCACCACGTTCATCCCCTCGGCCGCGAAGCGTCGGGCGAAGGCCAAGCCCATCCCACTCGCCGCGCCCGTGACTACCGCCGTCTTGCCTGCGAACTCACGCATGTCTGTCTCCGTTGGTCCGATTCGTGAGGTCTGAGTGCGCCGACGATACGCGCGACGGAGCGGGCGGGTCGGCTCGCGCGTCAGCACAATACGAAGCGCGCCTCAGCGCGACGCGAAGCGCGACTGGAAGATGTCGAAGCCGGGCGGGATCTCGTTGACGGTGATGCCGCCGTCGACGTACATCGTCTGGCCGGAGGTCCACGCGGCCGCGTCGGTGATCAGCGCCACCTTCCCGTCGAGTGTCGTCATTGCTCGTTGCTCCCACGATCTCGTTCGCAGGCTCGTTGACAGGCTTGCTCACTCGCAGGCTACGAGCCGCCTGGATTCCGCTCCCGATCAGCGCGGCCGCTCGCGCCGCTCAGCTGATGTTGAGGTGCTCGAAGATCGGCGGGTACTTGTTGATCGTGGCGCCGCCGTCGATGAAGAGCGTCTGGCCGGTGATCAGCGAGCTTTCGTCGCCGGCGAGGTAGGCCGCGAGCTGGGCGACGTCTTCGGGTTCGCCGACGCGGCCGAGGGGCGCCTCGTCGGCGAATGCGTCTTCGAGGCCGCCGATATCGCGCAGGCCCTGCGTGAGCGGCGTGCGGATCAGGCCGGGGCCGATCGCGTTGACACGAATCTGATGGCGCCCGAGCTCGAGCGCGGCGACCTTGGTCAGCATCGCGACGGCGGCTTTGGCCGAGCAATAGGCGGAGAGTCCTTCGGCGGCCTGCATGGCGTTGATGCTGGCGGTGTTGATCAGGGAGCCGCCGCCGCCTTGGTTGATCAGCTGTTTGGCCTCGTGCTTGAGGCAGAGGAAGACGCCGGTGAGGCAGACATCAATGACCTGCTGGAACTGCGCGAGGCCGTAGTCCTCGATGCGTGCGAAGCCGGCGATGCCGGCGTTGTTGAAGGCGATGTCGAGCCGTCCGAAGCGCTCGACGCAGCCGCGAACCATGGCGGCGACGTCTTCCTCGTTGGTCACGTCGCCGGCGATCGCCAGCGCGTTGGGGCCCAGATCGCGGGCGGCGTCGTGGACGGCGTCGGCGTTGCGATCGGCGAGCGCTACCTGGGCGCCGTCGGCCACGAAGCGCCGCGCGGTGGCGAGCCCGATGCCCGACGCGCCGCCGGTGATCAGCGCCACTTTGCCTTCAAGGGTGGCCATTGTTCGCTCCTTCGCCCCGCGCTGTTCGTTTTCGTCGGATGGGTTTCGCCAAGACTACGATGCCCGCCCGCGGCGGCCGGCCACGGAACGGAGCTTGACCTGGACGCGCGCTGATGAGGCGTTGAGCAAACGTTACGATCCGCCACAGCCCACCGGCGCAGCGCAAGAGGAGGCTCACGTGCCCCACCACGAGCAGTTGCTGAGTGACCCGATCGGCGCGCTGCGGCGAGCCTGGGACGATACGGCGTGGCGCGCTGCGATCATTGCCGGGGCGTTGATCTTTCTGCTCGAACTGATCATCTGGGCGGTGGAGGTTGAGCTGGGGATCGGCTGGATTCCGTGCACGATCGGGCTGCTGGGGCTGGGGCGTTTCCTGACGCTGAGGCCGCTGCGCGGGCAGCTCGACGATCCCGAGCAGCTGAGCCTGCTGTTGGGCCTGGTTGCGGTGCTGGCGGTCGAGTCGCTGCTCTGGTTCACGACGGTCGGCGACACGTTCGGCGGCCATGTGATTTTCTGGCCGATCTCGCTGACGCTGATGGGGGCCGTGCTGGCCGCGCGGCTGCTGGCGGACTACATCAGGCGGCCGCTGGTGGCGTGGACGTTCCTGTTCTCGCTGCTGTTCTTCACGGCGGAGATGATCGGTTGGGCTGCCAATGCGATGGTTCCGGCTCCGTCGTTCTCGTGGGGCGTGATGGCGACCGTGTTTGCGCTGCTGGCTCGCTGGATTGTGGGTCGGGGATTCGGCGGCGCGGTGGCGACGCCGCTCAACGTGGCGACGGCGTTGACGATCTTCCTGGTCTGGTGGCTCGAATACGGGGCTGAAGCGAGCGGGGTGGGAGCGGATCCGTGGGGCTATCAGGAGCTCTACTGGCCGTGGGTCGTGTTCACGACGGGGATTGGGGCGGGCTGTGCGATCGCCGCGCCGTACATCGCCGATTGTCTGAACCGCCGGGCCGGCGATGAGGGCTGACGGCATGCACGCAATCGGGTGATGGTGAGTGATCGCTGACGAGGAGTCCGAGATGCCGCATCATGAGGAGCTCATGCAGGATCCGGTCGGCGCGCTGCGCGGCGTCTGGAACGACACGGGCTGGCGCTTTGTGCTGATCGCGTCGGTGCTGATCTTCGTCCTGGAGACGGTCACGGAGCTGGTCGGGCTGGTCGAGAGCTCGGCGTGGTGGTTCGCGCTGACGCTCACGATCGTCTGGATCTCGCGCAGCCTCGTCTCGCGTCCCCTGCGCGGACGGCTGACGGACACCCCGAACATGACCGTCGTGTTGGCGGTCATCGGCCTGACCAGCATGCAGGGCATCTTCAGCTATACGACCGTGGGCGCGACGTTCTCGGCCGAGCCGATATTTTGGCCGTACTCGCTGATCATGATCGGCACGCTGATCGCGGCTCGGTTTGCCGCGCCCTACGCGGCGCGGCCGCTCAACATTTGGCTGCTTGCCTATGCGTTCCTGGCCTTCTGGCTGCACGTGGTGATGTGGACGAGTGAACTCTCGTTCATCGACCCGCCGTTCAGCTGGGGCCTGGCGATCATGGGTCTGGCGCTGTTGGCGCGCTGGATCGCGGGGCGGGGGTTCGACGGTCCGGTGGTGAGCCCGCTGAATGTGACGGTGGCGCTGACGATCTTCCTGCAGTGGTGGCTCGAATACGGCGTGAACAAGAGCGGGATCGGCGCCGACTCGTGGGGCAACCAGGAGATCTACTGGCCCTGGATCCTGGCCACGCTCGGCGTCGCGCTAGGCGTCCGCCTGCTCGCGCCCCATGCACCTTCATCCGGCGGCGACGAATAGTCGCGCGCCGAGCTGCCGCGCGCCGTCAGGCCGCGCGAACGGCGGCGGCAACTGCGGCGCGGTTTTCGTGCGTCGTGTGCGTCGGGATTGAGCAGCCGCCGGTGACGAAGACGCGGCTGGGGCCGACGGCGGCGGCTTCGCTGGCCTGGGCGCCGATCTCGTCGGCGCTCAGGTCGCCGAGACCGGTGCGGCTGACGCCGCCCATGACGGCCTTGTCGGTCTCAGCCCAGACATCGGCGAGGCTGGCGTTGGTCTCGTGGCGGTCGTCCCAGTTGATCGCGGCGACGGGGTAGTCGAGCAAGTCGGCGAGCATGTTGTTGCTGTGGCAGACGTGCAGGACGTTGAACGAGGCGTCGCGGATCGCGTCCAGCACTTGCAGGTCGTAGGGGCGGCCGAACTCGCGATAGAAGTCGGGCGTTGAGTTCTCGGTGCTGGCCCACTGCAGCGGCGCGTAGAAGACGCCGCTCGCGCCGGCGTTCAGGTTGGCGCGGCTGTAGTTGATGATCGTCTCGGTGATTCGCCCGATTGCGCCGTGGACCGCGGCCGGCGCCTCGGCGGCGGCCTGCTTGAGGGCGCGCGGGTGACCGAACATCAAGCCCAGCACCGACATCGGCGAGAAGACGGTCTGGATCACGTCGACCTCGCCGCCGGTCCGCTCGACGACCAGCCGAGTCGACTCGACGTGCTCGCCGAAGACGCCGCGCTCGGCGTGGACCGCGACGACTTCGTGGAGCTGATCGAGCGATTCGAGCGCCGACTTGACCAGCGTCTGAGGCGTCTGCTCCGCGGGCGGTTCATAGACCCCGCCCCAAGCCTCAGCGAACATTGACCAGCGCGGGTTGATTTTGATGAAGTCCCAGTCGTAGGCCTCGTACTGCTCAACGGTCTCGCCGACGAGCTCGTCGTTGCTCCACTCGCGCAGGAAGTTGTGGCCCCACAGCGAGGCGGGCGCGCGGTCGACCGGCTCCCCACTGACTGCCGCCGCCACCCGTTCGCGTTTCGTCATCTCGGTCATCGCAATGCTCCATTTGTCGCCTGCTCGGCCGCGCGCCAGCGCAGCGCGAACAACTGCTGAGGTTCTTCGATCCCACGCAGCGTGTGTACGCCGCGGTCGGCGTAGGCGATCGCCACGCCATCGTCGGTGCGCGCGTGTTGGACGGGCGGCGCCAGCATGCCCTCAGTCTAGGGAGCAGGCCCGACGCTCGGCCCCGATCGCGCGACGCTCAGATGCCCTGGATCATCCCGCCGTCGATGATGAACTCGGTCCCGTTGCAGTATTCGCTGTCGTCCGACACCAGGAACAGCGCCAGCTTGGCCACTTCGACCGCCTCGGCGACCCGCCCATAGGGAATCCGCCGCACAATCTGGTCCAGCTGCCCGCCTTCGACGGCCGGCAACTCCTGCAGCATCGGCGTGTCGATCAGTCCGGGATGAATCGAGTTGACCCGCACGCCGGAGGGCGCGAACTCCGACATCGCCACCTTGGTCATCCCCCGCACCGCCCACTTGCTCGCGGTGTACGAGAGCGACCCGCCGCCGCCGCGCATCCCCGCGATCGACGAGATGTTCACGATCGAGCCGGAGCCCGCCGCGGCCATCACCGGACCGACGTGCTTGAGACCCAGGAACACGCCGACCTGATTGATCTCGATCACCAGCCGGTATTCCTCGATCGTGGTCTCGGCGATCGGGGCGTGGCGGTAGATGCCCGCGTTGTTGATGAACGCATCGATTTTGCCGTGGTCTTCGAGCACCTCGGCGATCACCGATTCCCACTCGGACTCTTGGGTGACATCGTGGTGCAGGTAGGAGACGCCTTCGGCGCCGGCGGCCACCGCTTCACCGTCGGAGTCGAGCACATCGGTGATCACCACTCGCGCGCCCTCGGACGCAAATAACAGCGCCTCCGCCGCCCCCTGCCCCCGCGCACCGCCGGTGATCAGCGCGATTTTTCCGTCGAGTCGTCCAGCCATGGCTCCGCCTTTCTGAGTGTGTTGGTCAGCGGCAGGCTAGCCGCGTCGGCCCCGTCCGGGCGAGACGCGGGCGGCGGGAGGGGGGGAGCCCCCCTCTGTCCCTACGGGACATCTCCCCCCGCAAAGCGGGGGGAGAGGGGATCCCAATCCCATCCACCCCCGCGGTTATGGGGGAGAGCAGCCCCAGATCCCATCTCCCCCCGCTTTGCGGGGGGAGATGCCGCAGGCAGAGGGGGGCCGCGGTGCTGCGCGGCTCGCCAGATGTCGGGTGTGGCGCCGGCCTCCCCCTCAGTCGCTGCGCGACAGCTCCCCCGCGGGGGGAGCAGTGGACCTCTGGGCGTGGCACGGATCATGCAGTGTTGGCGCTGCGTTGGAATGGCGGCGGGAGCAATTATTCCGGCGGCAGAATGACGTAGGTGCCGTTGCCGTGACCGATGTGCCGGTCGCGCGCGTCGTAGAGGTCCACCGAGCAATGGCTCAGCGTGCGCCCGCGGCGAATCACCTCCGCGCGCGCACGGATCGTGTCGCCCTCGAGCCCGCGCAGCCAGCGAAACTCCGACTGCGCCGTGATCACCCGCTCGCCCTCAGCCTGCACCGTCCCCAGCGCGCCGCCCATCGCGGAATCGGCCACCAGCAGCCAGACCCCGCCGTGCACGATTCCGTACAGATTGTGCGTGCGGTCGGTGGCGGTCAGGGTGATCTCGCACCAGCCGTCGCCGGCATCGGTGAAGCGCTAGCCGAGGTCCCCGAAGAGCGCCACCGCCTGCATCTCGCGCAGCGCCGGATAACGTTCGAGGATGTCGTTGGTGCTGGCCAATGCGACTACCCGAGCGTTCGCTGGATCGTGTCGCGGTGCTCCTCGAAGTGCTCGCGCATGAAGCGGAACGAATCGCGCACCGTGTGGTGCTGGCCGCGCACGATCGCGCCGCGGCTCCACTCCGCGTCCTGCACCGACTCGATCACCTGCACGGCGCGCTGGTGTCCCTTGTTGTACCGCTCGACGACCGTCCGCTGAGTCGCGTTACGGCCCAGGTAGCGGAATAGCACCGCGCTCAGGGGGTCCATCAGCTTCAGGATCGGCGCGGGCGGGTTGGAGCCCTTGCCCAGTCGGAGTCGGTCGGCCGTCCGCGCCATCGGTGACAGCGCGACGGCCATGTGGAAGCAAAGCTCGCCGTTGGACCAGGCCTGCCCCGGCGCACGCTGCTTCCAGTCTTCCGGACTCAGGCTCGCGACCAGCCCCCGGTAGTCGGCGCGCGTCGTCTCCAGCAGCGTTCGTAGCTCGGTTCGGTCGCTCATGCTCTCCTCGCAGACGCGGCTTCAGATTCCGCTGTACCAATCGCGAATCGCCGCGCCGATCTCGTGCGGCGAGTCTTCCTGAACGAAGTGGCTGCCCGGCGCCGAGACCTCAGTCTGATTCGGCCAGGCGCGGCAGAACTCGAGCTGCGCGCCGTTCAGAATCGCCCCCGGCTCCGCCTTCACCAGCAGCTTCGGCACGTCGCTCTCGCTCAGCCAGTCGGCGTAGGCCTGCACGATCTCCACCACATCCGCCGGCTCCCCGTCGATCGGGAGCTCGCGCGGCCAGGTCAACGTCGGCCGCCGACTCTCGCCCGGCTCGCGATACGGCAGCCGATAGGTCTCCATGGTGTCGGAGATGTCGCGGATGCAACTGCCGGGCAGGACGCGCTCGACGAAGACGTTCTTTTCCAGCACCATCTCCTCGCCGGCCTCGGAGCGGAAGCCCTGGAAGATACGCGCGGCGGCGGCGGGCCACTCCTCCCAGCTGACGGGGCGGACGATTGCCTCCATGTCGCGCAGCGGTGGGTAGCGCTCAAAGATCTCTTCCGAACTGAGTGCCATCGGCGTGCGAGCGGGCTAGTCGCGCCGCATCTCGGCGGCATGCTCCGAGACGTGGTCTCCAATGAATCCAAACGAGCCGCCGACCGTGATCGGCTGACCGAGGAACACTCCGCCGTTGCCCCACTCGTCGTCGCCTACTGTGTCGATCACATTCACGGTGTCTCCGTAGCGCTCGTCAAAGAACGCGAGCACAGACTCGGGCGTCGCGCCGCGCGAACGGATGCGGACCAACCACAGGCTCATGAAGTTGAGCGCTGCCATCATTGGTCCGGGCGGGTTCATGCCCTTGTTCTGACGCAGCCGTGGGACCCTGAGAGTGCCGCCCCCTGCGGTGAAGGCAATGTGCCAGCAGAGCTGGCCGTTCGTCCAGCCGCCGTTATCGCTCTTGCGCGACCATTCGTCGCTCGACAGGCTGAGCGTGAGCTCGCGGAATCGCTCCCGCCCCTCGTCAAGCGCCGCGCGCGCCTCGTCCGCGTTGGTGATTTCAGACATGACGTCCCATCCTTGCTAACTGTTCGGTCTCAAATGGCGGCGTACCAGTCCCGGATCGCCGCGCCGATCTCGTGCGGCGAGTCTTCCTGAACGAAGTGGCTGCCCGGCGCCGAGACCTCAGTCTGATTCGGCCACGCGCGGCAGAACTCGAGCTGCGCGCCGTTCAGAATCGCCCCCGGCTCCGCCTTCACCAGCAGCTTCGGCAGGTCGCTCTCGCTCAGCCAGTCGGCGTAAGCCTGCACGATCTCCACCACATCCGCCGGCTCCCCGTCGATCGGCAGTTCCCGCGGCCAGGTCAACGTCGGCCGCCGACTCTCGCCCGGCTCGCGATAGGGCAGCCGATAGGTCTCCATTGTGTCGGAGATGTCGCGGATGCAGCTGCCGGGCAGGACGCGCTCGACGAAGACGTTCTTTTCCAGCACCATCTCCTCGCCGGCCTCGGAGCGGAAGCCCTGGAAGATGCGTGCGGCGGCGGCGGGCCACTCCTCCCACGTGACCGGTCGCACGATCGCCTCCATGTAGACCAGTCCCTTGACCCGTTCGGGATGGCGCCGCGCCCAATGAAAGCCGAGCGCGGAGCCCCAGTCGTGGATCACGAACGTGAGGTTGTCGCCGAGCTCCATGCCTTCGAGCCAGGCGTCGAGCCAGGCCGCGTGGTCGACGAAGCGGTAGGAGCCCGAGGGCGAGGAGCCGGACTGGCCCATGCCGATCAGGTCGGGGGCCAGGCAGCGGGCGATGTCGGTGCAGTGCGGGATGATGTTGCGCCACAGGTAGGAGGACGTTGGGTTCCCGTGCAGGAAGATGATCGGATCGCCCGCGCCCTCGTCGACGTACGCCATCGTCGTCTCGCCGATGGTCAGGCGCTTGCGCGGAAACGTGTCCTCGGCCGAAATCTCGTCGGGCATCAAGCATCGCTCCCTGGTGAGTCTGAGCTGGGTTGGTCGCGAACCGAGGATACAGGGCAGCAGGTACCATCGCCTCAACGCGAGCAAGTCAGGAGCCGCCCCATGCCAGTCGTCGGACTCGACCACGCGGTGATCCCGGCCGCAGATCCCGAGGCGCTGATCGTCTTCTACCGGGCGCTCGGCTTCAGCGTCGTGGGAGAAGCTGAATGGCGCTCCGGCGCGATGCCGGCCTTCGCGCTCGCAGCCGGCGACCAGAAGATCAACGTGCACGACCCGAAGCTCTGGCAGAACGCGGAGTTCACGCTGCGGGGCCCCACCGCCGAGCCCGGCTGCGGCGACTTCTGCTTCGTCTGGAACGGCACGCCCGAGGAAGCATCTGCAGCGATCACCGCGGCCGGCGGCGACCTGATCGAAGGCCCCGTCACGCGCCAGGGCGGCCGCGGCGGCGGGCTGACCGACGGGACATCGGTCTACACCCGCGACCCCGACGGTAATCTGGTCGAGTTGATCGCCTACGACTAACCGCGACTAACCACGCACTGACCACGACTGACCGCGACTCATCATCCGCTGACCACTCACAGGAGGCCTCGCCGATGGAATTCTTCGAAACCCTCTTCTCCGCTCGTGCGATGCGCCGCTACTCCGACGAACCGATCCCCGAGGACATCCTGCTCAAGCTGATCGAGGCCGCTCACGCCGGCCCCAGCGGCTCCAACCGGCAGTCGCGGCACTGGATCGTCGTGCGCGACTCCGAACAGAAGCAGCGCCTCGCCGACCTCAACCGTCGCTTCGTCTCGCGTTACCTCGAGGCCAATCGCGACGCCGCCAACCCGCACGTGACGCCGGAGAAGCGCCAGCGCTTCCTCGCCGCGGTCGAGTACCAGATGGAGCACCTGCACGAGGTCCCCGCGATCGTGATCGCCTGCGCCGACATGGTCGTCACGCCGCAGGGCACGTTCGGCGAGGGCGTCCAGGCCGCCACCGAGGTCTGGGGCGCCGTCCAGAATCTGCTCCTCGCCGCCCGCGCGCTCGGCGTCGGCTCGGTGCCCACGACGCTCGGGCTGGTCGACCGCGACGCCGCCCGCGAAGTGCTCAACCTGCCCGACCACATCCTCCCGATGGTGCTGGTCCCGCTCGGCTGGCCGACCGGCAACTTCGGCCCGATCCGTCGGCGTCCGCTCGAAGAAGTCTTGCACTGGGACCGCTACGACGCTGCGAGCGCCGAAGCCACTCCCGCTGTCGGGGCCTTCCGGCGCGATTAGCGGCGCGCGATTCCCCCCCGCGAGGGGGGCTGCCGAAGGCTGAGGGGGTCGCCCGCGTGACCACGAGGCCTGCGGGGAACCCCCCTCAGTCGCTCCGCGACAGCTCCCCCCGCAAGGCGGGGGGAGCGAGAACATGTGGTTAGCCTCGGGAGACGGCAAGCCGATTGGAGCACCGCGATGACTACCGTTACTACGCCCGAGGACCTCATGATGACCGGCGATGTCGGCCGCTACACGGTCGCCAGGAGCTTCACGGTCGACGCCCGCTCGATCACGGCCTTCGCCTCCGGCGTGAGCGACTTCAACGAGTGCTACATGGACGACGCCCGCGAGGGTGGGCTGATCGGGCATCCGGGGATGGTCTTCAGCTTCCAGTGGAACAGCCGCTTCACGCCTGATGTGCAGGCGCCGCTCGCGCTCGTTCGTCGCGGCGTGCACGCCTGGGTCGACACGCGCTTCGAACGCCCCATCCGCGAGGGCGACGTGATCACCAGCCAGGGTCGGTCCGTCGCGGTGCGCCAGGTCAAGCCGGGCGTCCTATCCAGCCAGCGCTACACGATGCGCAGCTCGACGGGCGACGTTGTGGCGGTGATGGACACCGGCGGGATTACGCGCGGGGCGCGTCTGATTGGGCCCGACCAGGAACTCGAGCCCGCGCCGCCGTTGCCGCAGCGCTCCGCTGAGCTTGGCGAGCCCGTCTGGTCCGTTGAGGTTCCCATCGATCCACAGGCGCCGCACATCTACACGGAGTGCGCCGACATCTGGAACCCGATTCACACCGAGCGACGCGTCGCCATCGCGGCCGGCCTGCCCAACATCATCCTGCACGGCAGCGCCAACATCACGATCGCGCTCCGCGAAGTGATCAACCACAGCTTCGGCGCCGACCCCATGACCCTGCGGCGCTTCGCCGGCCAGTTCCGGGGGATGGTCATCCCCGGCCGCCCCGTCACCGTCCGAGCCACCGAGGTCCGTGAAGCAGCCGACGAAACCACTGTGTTCTTCGAAATGCTCAACGACCAGGCCCAACTCGCCATCGCCAACGGCGTCGCGGTCGCCAGCCGGCCTCACTGAGACCCCCGCGCATCCCGGGCGCGGTGCTGAACACACCCCGAACAGCTCTGAACACGTTGACCCGCGCCGTACGCTTCGGGAGGCTCTGAATAGCTCTCCCCCCGCCGCGCGGGGGAAGATGTCACGAAGTGACAGAAGGGGGCCGGCTCCGCACTAGCAGATGTGGATTCTCACGGAGATGCTCGCGGCAGGCCCCGCTCTGCCTTCGGCATCTCCCCCCGCGAAGCGAGGGGAGAGGGGATCCGAGTTGTTCAGAGGATTCTCAGCCGACCGCGTACTCCGCCACCGCCTCCGGCAGAAAATCGAAGCCCAGCCCCGGTTCCTCGGGCAACACCAGGCGGCCGTCCCGGACCTCCGTCTGGCGGTCGATGATCTTGCGGAAGTTCAGCACCTGGTCATCGGGGAAAAACTCCACGTACGTCGCGTTCGGCGACGCCGCCACCAGATGGCGATGCAGGTCGTGGAACCAGTGCGGGCAGATCGAGACGCCGTATGACGCCGCTGTCGCCGCCACGCGGCGGAACTCGGTGATCCCGCCCAGCACCGCGGCGTCGGGCTGCAAGATCATCGCCGCGTCCTGATCAAGCAGGTCCTTGAAGCGCCAGCGGCCGACCTCGATCTCGCCCGTCGCGACCGGCACGCCGGTCCGCGTCGCCAGCTTCGCGTGCAGATTGATCGCGTCCGGCGAGAACGGTTCCTCAATCCAGTAGGGCTGCCACGGCTCGTAGGCCTGCATGTAGCGCAGCGCGTCCTCGAGGTTCGACCAGGCGTTGTTCGCGTCGAGCATCAGGTGCACGTCGGGACCGACCGCCTCGCGCGCCGCCTGCATCCGGTTCGCCTCTTCGCGCACCGAGAGACGCCCCACCTTGATCTTGACCGCGTCGAAGCCCAGGTCGAGATAACCGGTCAGCTCCGACTGCAAGCCCTCGTGGCCCTTGCCCGCCAGGTAGTAGCCGCCGCTGGCGTAGGCCGGCACCGTCTCGTCGTAGTAGCCGCCGAGCATCCGCCAGAGCGGCAGGTCGGCCGCGTGCGCGTTGTGGTCCCAGAGCGCGATGTCGATCGCCGAGAGCGCCCGAATCGTCGCCCCGGCCCGCCCATGCAGCAACGCTTCCTGATACATCGCCGACCACAGGCCCTCCACCCGGAACGGGTCCTCGCCGATCAGGATCGGCGCGAACAGATCGTCGATCGCCGACGTGACCAGCTGGCCGTTCGAGTTCCCCGCGTAGCAGAAGCCGATCCCGCGGAAGCCGTCATCCGCCTCGATCTCCACGATCGGATGGTCGCGGTGATAGACGGTGCGATTGGAGAACGACGTCGGGGTATCCAGCGGAATCCGCAGCAGGCGCGATTGGACAGAGGTGATCTTCGGCAATGCGGTGCTCCAAAGCGCTCTTGATCTGGTGCTTGGTGAGTGGTTAGCGAGCCGTGTAACCGCCGTCGACCGGCAGCGCGATGCCGGTCACGAACGACGCGTCGTCGGAGGCCAGGAATGCGGCCGCCGCGGCAATCTCCTGCGGCTGCCCCAGCCGGCCCAGCGGGTGCAGGCTGGCGAGGAACTCCTCTGCGCCATCGATCTCGCGGATCTGCGCCGTCATCGGCGTGTGGATGTAGCCCGGACAGACCGCATTGACGCGCACGCCCATCGCGCCGTAGGTGACCGCGAACTGCCGCGTGATGCCCACCACGCCGTGCTTCGCAGCCACATAGGCGCCGGCGCCCTCGGCGACCTCCTCGCCGCGCAGGTTGCCCGAGAGCAACCCGGCGAGCCCCGCGATCGAGGCCGTGTTGATGATCGAGCCCCCGCCCCGCTCGGCCAGCAGCGCGGCCCCGTGGAACGTCCCGTAGTAGACGCCCGTCAGGTTCACCGCGATCGTCTGGTCCCAGGTGTACGCGCCGCCGATCCCGGCATTGTTCATCAGCACGTCGATCCCGCCGAGCACCGAGACAGTCTGGGCGAGTGCGTCCTTGACGGCCTCTTCAGAGGTGACGTCGAGCTCCATGGTGGCGGAGCGTCCGCCGTGCTCGGCGACCTGTGCGGCGGTCGTCTGCGCGCCGTCGATGTTGATGTCGGCGCACATGACGGCGGCTCCCTCGGAGGCCATGCGCAGTGCGCACTCGCGTCCGATCCCCGACCCCGCCCCGGTAATTAACGCCACCCGACCCTCAAGCCGATCCATCGCCATGATTCACCCCGTTCGCTTGATGTCGTTTCACGGCGCAGGATACGCGCAAGCATGACAGTGGGGTTTGTGTCGAAAAATGGTTCGTGGTGCGGTATCGTGACAAGCCAACGATCGGACTGCAGCGGGCCGGGGGAGCAGCAAGCTGATGGTTGCCGAGAGCCGCGAGGTCACGGGGAGTTCCAAGGACGAGGCGCTGCATGAGGAGTTCTACGCTCTGGCGGCGCATTGGCGTGAAGAGACGTTTGGACAGTCGCTGGCGGCGCCGGGCATTCTGCATCCCGCGTATCTGCGGATCATCGGCATGGGCGAGCAAGCGATTCCCTGGATCCTGGCGGAACTGCAGGAGCGTGGCGGCCAGTGGTACGTCGCGCTGCAATCGATTACTGGCGAAGACCCCGTCCCGGAAGCAGATCGAGGTCAGCGGCCGAAGATGCGGGCCGCCTGGCGCGCGTGGGGCCGCGAACACGGTTGGCTCGATTGATCTATGTCCTGCGAGCGTCTGATTTGGAGGTATCTCCCCGGTCTGGAAGTTGGCTCGTACGAAATCACCAGTGAAACGAGCGACGAGTACAACTGCATCGCGTGGGCGCTCGGAGAGACGCACCGCCGCTGGGATCCGCTCGGTTTCGTGCCCGACTATTGGCCACAGGATCTCCCCCAGAGCGACCAGGTAGTCGCGATCCAGGCGGCGCTGGCGATGCGAGGCTTCGAATCGTGCGACGACGGCACGCTTGAAGAGGGCGTCGAGAAGATCGCGCTCTTCGCGGACGGCTCGACGATTAAGCACGTCGCCCGACAGCTCCCCTCGGGTCGGTGGACGAGCAAGCTGGGCGACCATTGCGACGTTGAGCACGAGCTCGGGGACCTGGTGCGGATCCGCAGCGCGACCTGGGGCTTTCGCTATGGCGAGGTTGTTGCGTACATGGGTCGGCCTCGGGCGTCGGCTGGCGGTTGATGGTGCGCGCGTCGTGGCCCGCGTTGTCACGTTTGTCCATTAGGCTGAGTCGCACGACGACGACAATTCATGCTGTTGGAGGAGACCATGCCGATCGCTGTAGGCGATGCGCTGCCCGAAGTCAACGGAACTGCCATGACTGACGGCCGGCCGGGACCGGTCAACCTGCGCGAATTCGTGGGGGACAAGAAGACCGTGATCTTCGGCGTGCCCGGCGCGTTCACGCCGACCTGCACCAACGACCACCTTCCGACCTTCGCGGTGGCCGCCGATGCGCTCGCGGAGGCCGGCATCGAGCAGACCATCTGCATGTCGACCAACGACATCTTCGTGCTGCAGGCCTGGAACGCCGCGCACGGCGCCGAGCACATCACGATGGTCGCCGACGGCAGCGGCAACCTGACCCGCGCGATGGACCTCGGGCTCGACCTGAGCGGTCTCGGCCTCGGCTTCCGCTGCACCCGCTTCGCGATGATCGTGGAAGGCGGCGTCGTCAAGGCCGTGCAGCTCGAAGAGTCGCCCGGCGCCTGCGCCATGACCAGCGCCTCCGCGATCCTCGCGCACGCGTAGTCGCGCCGGCCCCACGGTGGAACCGGCGCCGCTACGATCGAGGGACGCTGCGGCGCTGGCGCGCTACGAGGCTGTGCGCTCGACGCACACCTACGAGGCGTCCTGGTTCCACAACGCGACGTTCGTATTCCCGTTCGTCGCCAGCCTGATCGCCGGCGTTGTCTGGCTCGCCGCAGGCAGTGACGAGGCCGGCGGCGCCGCGATCTTCTTCCTTGTGGTCACGGCGATCATGCTGCCCGTCGTGTTCGTCACCTGGCAGCGCACGACGACGGTGATCATCGTCCATGCGGAGGGCATCAGCGCGCTGCATCAGGGCGTCGAGCAGCGGACTCTGAGCTGGGCGGAGCTACGCGGCGTGCGGCGCGTCGAAACGATGGGCAACGTGCGCTGGTATCTCGACGGCGCCGCCGACGAGCACATCGTCGTCGAAGGTGAAATCTCGGAGCGCGAAACCCTGCTGAAGGCGGCGGAAACTAGCCGCCCTCAGTCTCCTCCTCCGCCTCAACTGGAGCCACCGGCGTAACCGGCGGCAGCCCCGAGTTGAGCACGGGCCGTGAGTTCGCCGGCAGCACCAGCGCCGCCACCACTCCGCCGCGCTCCGAGTCGCTGAAGAACAGGGCGACCGCCGCGCCAGCCTCGATCTCCGACGCGTCCCCGAGAGCCTGCTCCAGGAGGAATGTTGAGTCTGGCCGGATCCGGATGCTGGCCGTGCCCGATGTCGTCTGGATCGTGATCCGGTGGTAGAGGATCGTCGCCGGCCCCTTGGGCGTTTCGACCGCTTCGAGCTCCTCCACCACCTCGAGCACCCGACCGGCCAACACCTGCCGGCCGCGCAGGCCCTCGGGCTGCCCGAAGGGGCTGAGGCCGCTCGCGCCCAGCACCAGCGCCGTGTTGATGTCGGCCGCCGGGTCGTAGCCGACCCGGACGCGGCCCGCCACGCTCGCCGCGGCGCCCTCTTCGACCGTGTCGGTCGAGGTGTCGAGCTCAAGCGTGGTCGGCGGCTCCGGCTGCGAGGCGAGGAACTCGGAGCCGGCGAACCAGCCGCCCACGGCCACGCCGGCCAGCAGCGCCAGCGTGAGCGTGAGGTTGAGCAGCAGCTTGGCGCTCATCGGTTGGCCTGCGCGGTGTAGAGCGCCTGGAGCTCGTCGCCGGTGATCGCCGATTCCGCCGGGATCACGATGATTCCCTCAAGGATGTAGGTGTTGACGTTGTCGTCGCGCCCGCCGACGACGAGCCAATCGCCGACGCGAATGTCGAGCGCGGCGATCGGCCTCAGAACCTCGATCGTCGCGCCGCGATCGAAGGTCACGGTCACCGGCGCTTCGTCGCCGCGGACGATCACGCCGTCGGAGTTGACCTCGGTGACGAAGCCCGCGAGGTCCGCGATCGGCGCGCCGTCGGTCCCGACGGGCGCGTCGAGCACGCGAATGAAGTCGTCGCTGACAGCCCCGCCCCACTGGAATCCCGCGCCCAGTGCAGCGGCGAAGACGATCGGCGCGACGACCAGGAGGTAGCCACGACGGCGCACGGCCTCGAACCACTGGCGCACGGCGGTCTCTCTGTTGATCAAAGGAGGGCGGGCCGTGGGCCCGCCCTCCTCAGTGTTGCGGAGCGAGGCGCTGCGGGCTAGACGCCCAGAGCGTCGGCGATCTCGGGCAGGCCGAGCGATTCCAGCTTCGCACGGCTGGGCGCGCAGGTTGCGGTGTCCCAGTCGCAGGCGTTGAGGAAGTCGGTCTCGAGCTTCTCGACATCGAGGATGACGTCAGCCAGCGGACCGGTGGTCTGGTGCGTGCCGTTGCCGCCCCAGAGGCGGTCAGGCACGAAGCGCTCGCGCGGGTTGTCGCCCTCGCGCACGCAGAAGGCCATGCGCAGGTTCGCGATCCGCTCGCCGGCCAGCTGCAGGTCGTCGCCCGTGAGGCCCCAGCCGGTCACCGCGTTGATCCACTCGGGGAAGCGGTTCGTCGGCGCGGCCATCATGATGAACTGGCACATGCCCGAGGAGTTCGAGATGTGCATGAATTCCGACGCGCCCTTGTGGTGTCCGCCGCGGTTGTCGTAGTCCTTGAAGTCGCGCGGCGCGGTCGGGTAGTCGGGGCCGCCGTAGCGAGAGTTGCCCTCGTACTGCGTGTGCCGCCCCGGCGTCGCGTCGAGCTTGTAGGTCGTGTAGTACTCCGGCTGCAGCTTGCCGTCGTGCATCGGCAGCTCCTGGCCGCCCACGTCGGTGCGGTAGGCCTGCGCGCGGTTGTCGCCGTTGTCCGCGTCGATCTTGGCCGCGGCGACCGCCATGCCGTCGGCGAGGAGGTCGCCGAAGCCTTCACGCTTGCCGATCGCGTGCAGTATCTCCATGATGCCGTCGTCGTTGCCCCAGGTCAGCTCGATGCCGCCGGTGTCTTCGAGGTCAATCAGGCCGTTCTCGAAGCACTCGATGCCGAACGAGATGACCGTGCCGGCGCCGATCGAGTCGAGGCCGTACTCGTTGCACCAGTGGTTGGCCGCCTGCAGCATGTCGAGGTTGGCCGAGAGGTTCATCGTGCCGAACGAGGCCATCGTCTCGTACTCGGCGCGGTGCGTGTCCAGCGGGTACTTGAAGACGCCCTTCTCGTGCTCGCCGACGCCCGGCTCCGGGGCCCCGAAGGGCGATTCGATCGATTCCGCGCCACAGGCCAGCGGGCAGTGCCAGCAGGCGTAGTTCTTGGCCTTCTTCGGCTTGCCGTTCGGGCCGATCGCGACCGGCATGCCCGACGAGTCGTCGACCGTGATGTCGCCGTGCGTCATCCGTGTCGCGTTGACGACCGGGCCGGTGATGGTGTCGACGTTCTGGAAGACGACCTCGCCGACGCCGCCCCAGTTGCGCACCGGCGAGTCGCCGCTGTGCGCCGAGGCGGCGGTGATGCCGGTGGTGCCGAAGGTCTTGAAGAAGTCGCGCAGCGGAGCGATGAACTCATCACGCGAGGTCTTCGCCAGCGCTCGGATGTCGGGGTCGGCCTGCTGGATCATCTGGCGGGTCGACTTGGCGACGACGGCCTTGACGTTCTTGGAGCCCATCACGGCGCCGACGCCGGAGCGGGCGGCCAAGCGGCCGTGCTCGTTGCAGATGCCGGCGAGCAGCGAGAGCTGCTCACCGGCCGGGCCGATCGAGGCGACCGAGGCCTTCTTGCCGTGGCGGTCCTTGAGATGGTTCTCAACCTCGATGGCGCCCATGCCCCAGAGGTCGGAAGCGTCCTCGATCGTGACCTCGTCGTCGTCGATCAGGATGTAGACGGGGCTCTCGGCCTGGCCGTACATCAGGATGCCGTCCCAGCCGGCGAACTTCAGGTAGGGGCCGAAGTCGCCACCGCAGTTGGCGTCGCCCCAGCCGCCCGTTGAGGGGCTCTTGCAGACCGCGGTGAAGCGGTTGCCGAAGATCGGCGTGCCGGTCATCAGGCCGGGCAACAGGCCGAGCACGTTGTCGGGGCCGAGTGCGTCGGCGCCCTGCGGGATGCGGTCGAACAGCAGGCGAACGCCAATGCCGTAGCCGCCGAGGTAGTCGCGGTACATCTGCTCGGGAAGCTCTTCGACGTCGGTTGTGCCGTCGGAGAGGTGAACGTTGAGGATTTTGCCGTTGTAGGCGAGTTCGTCTGGCATGCGGGCTTCCTGTTCGTGGTGCAACTCGTGGTGCAGATTGGGGACGCCGCTGGGTCATCACGGGCGGCCGGCACGGTGCTCCCCAGCCCGTGCACGACCAACGCAACACAGGCTACAGAACGCGCCCGTTGCATGCCAGATCGCGCGTGTGTGCGCGCGGTCGCGAGTCGTTTCGCGTAGCGCAAAGTGTTCGTGCTGCCGTAGGCTTTGCTCTCCACATGAACCGTCTCAGTCACACCTTCGCCGCCTTCGCCATCCGTGATTTCCGACTGATGTGGTTCGGTTCGCTGTTCTCCGTGACGGCGTTCATGACCTCGTTCATCCTCGTGCCTTCGGTCGCCTACGAACTGACCGGCAGCTACCTCGCCGCCGGGCTGGCCCAGATGGGTGCGGGCGTGGCGCAGCTGCTGCTCGGTCCGATCGGCGGCGTGATCGCAGACCGCTACCCGAAGAAGCCGCTGGTGCTCGTCGGCCAGATGCTGCCCGGCTTCCTGATCGCTGGCATGGGCATCCTGATTCTGACCGGCAGGATCTCGATTCCGCTGTTGATCCTGACCACGTTGCTGATGGGCGTCGGCTTCTCCGTGATGGGCCCGGCGCGACAGGCCTGGACCGGCGAGATCGTGCCGCGCCGTCTGCTCGCCAACGCCGTCGCGTTGCAACAGATGTCGATGAACACGGCGCAGGTGATCGGGCCGATGCTGATCTCGATCGCGCTTGAAGTCTTCGTCCTGAAGACCGGCCACCTCTTCCTGATCGTCGCGTCGTTCTTCGCGATCGTGCTGCCGATGACTTCGATGATCAGAGGCACGCCGGCCTCGGTGGCGGTGGCCGAGCGTCGTTCCCCGCGAGTCGAGCTGGCCGCGGGCTTCCGCTATCTCGTGAGCAATCCGCGACTGCGCATTCTCTGGCTGTTCTTCCTGATGATGGTGATGTGCGGCTTCGCATTCCAGACGCTGCTGCCGGGCATCCTCGATCGCGAGTTCGGGCGCGACCCGTTCGACATCGGTCCGACCTACCTGATCTTGGGCGTGGCCAGCCTGCTCGTGAACGTCATGCTTGCGGGCCTGGTCTCGGGTCGCTACGCGTGGCCGGCGCTGTTGACCATGGGCATGGTCATGGCGGTGGGGTTCTGGCTGGTTGCGATCGCGCCGGGCTACGGCGCGCTGTTGGTGCTCGGGGCCGTGGTCGGCGCGGGCCGCTCGGGCGTGATGCTGGTCAATCAGTCGATCATGATGGCCAACACGCGGCCGGAGTACTTCGGGCGGGTGATGTCGTTCGTAATGATGGCGTTTGGCTTGCAGGCGTTGCTGGGTCCGGTCTGGGGCGCGCTGGCCGACTCGATCGGAGGTCGCGAGACGCTCGCGCTGGTCGGCGTGATCGCGGCGACCTCAACAGTCCTGATGGGCTTGGGCTGGCTGCGCACGCGCAAGCTACCGGTGGCAGCAGGAACCGCGGCCTCCGTCGTCACGGAGGAGGATGTCAGCCCCCAGCAGGAGCCTGAGCGAATGCCCCCGGCCCCCGTGCCGGCGTTCGCCGCCCGCGTCGCTCCGGTCGTCCTGATGGACGGCCAAAAGGCCGGCGCCGCCTCCGGCCCCGGCGGGTAGCCGAGCGATGAGCGCCCTGCAGACGGCCTTCGGCTCGTTCGCGATCCGCGACTTCCGCTACTTCTGGACGGTGCTGCTGATCTCCTCATTGGCGCTCACGCTGACGTACGTACTGATGCCCATCGCCCTGTACGACGCCGTAGGACTGGATTCGCGGTGGTCGATCTCCGGGTTCTATGTGGCGCAAGGATCGGCGGCGATCGTATTCGGCCTGTTCGCGGCGGTCGCCGCCGACCGCTTCGCGAAGAAGCCGCTCATGCTGATCGGCCTGATTGGCGCAGCGATCATGCTGATACTGCTCGGAGCGCTGATCGTTGGCGGGCTGACCACGTGGGGTGTGATCTTCGGGATCGGCGTGTGCCTTGGAATCGCCACGTCGCTGTTGCACACCGTGCAACGCGTCTGGGTCGGGCAGTTGGTACCGAAAGGGCTGATCGCGAACGGCGCCGCACTGCAGGGCGCGCCGTGGCTGGCCTTGAGCTCGGTTGGGTCCGTGATCGTGACGGCGATGCTGGTCGGCCTGGGGATCGATCTCGGATGGGCGTTTGTGATTCCCGCGGCGCTCCTGCTGGTGGCTGTCTGGGTGGCGTGGCAGTTGCCGCGGACCGCGCCGGCGGTGCGGTACGAAGATCGACAGCCGATTCTGCGCGAGTTCGCCGCCGCGTTCCGCTACGTGGCGCGGACGCGACGCCTGCGGGCGCTTTGTCTGTTTGGAATCGCGTTCGGCAGCTGCTCTGCCGTTGTGACGCTCGCATTCAGCTTCGCGCAGGTCGAGTTCGATCGGCTGGTGATTGACTCGTCGCCGATCAGCGCGGTGATTGCGATCGTCTCTACGTTGCTGGTGATCGGGGTCGCGTGGGTCGTCGCCCCGCGGCGCCTGGCGCCGATCACTCTCGTGTTCGGAACCGTCACCGCGATCGCCGCATGGCTGGCGGCCGCATTCCCGAGCCTGGAGATGCTCACGGCGGCGTATTACCTGGCCAGCCTCGCAATCGGCGGCGCTTGGCTGATGGTCGCGATCGCGGTGTTGATCCACTCGCGTCCGGAATTCCTTGCACGATCGATGATGGTCGTCATGCTCGGGTGGGGGATCGGAACGGTGATGCTCGCAGGCTGGGTAGTGCTCTCACAGGAAATTGGCGAACGCGAGACGCTGGCCATCGTGGGCGCGGTCGCGATCGCCGCGACGCTGGGGATGTTCGTCGCCTGGCGGCGGATCGACACTCTCCCGCCTGTACCGGGCAGCGCCGTCGAAGCAGTGGCGCTTGCAGCCGCGCCTGTCATCACACCTGTCATTCAACCTGGGGTTGAACAGTTCACGCCCGTGGCCGTGTTTTCCGAGCAGAAGTCCGGCGATGCAGACGAGCGGGCCGAGCGATGAGCGCGCTGCAGAGCACCTTTGCTTCGTTTGGGGTGAGGAACTACCGGCTCCTGTGGGGTGGCTCGCTGCTTTCGACGACCGCGTTCATGACGACGTTCCTGTTGGTCCCGATCGTCGCCTACGACATCTCCGGCTCCTACGCGGCCTCGGGGATCGCGCAGGCCGGCTCGGGCATCGCGATGTTCTTCCTCGGGCCGTTCGGCGGCGTGATCGCGGACCGCTATCCGAAGAAGCCGCTCGTGCTGATCGGCCAGCTCTTCCCCGCGCTGCTGATTCTGGGCACCGGTTTCCTGATCCTGACCGACCTGATCACCGTGCCGCTGCTGTTCCTCTCGACGCTGTTGATGGGCATCGGCTTCGCCGCGATGGGCCCAGCGCGGCAGGCCTGGCTGGCCGAGCTGATTCCGCGGCCGCTGCTCGCCAATGGCGTCGCGCTGCAGCAGATGGCGCAGAACATGGCGCGCGTGCTGGGGCCGACGCTGGCCTCGATCGTGGCGATCGTGTTCGGCCTCAGCTCCGGCTACCTGTACATCCTCGTCGCGGGGTTCTTCGTCGTCGTGGTACCGCTGACGACGGCGCTGCCGTGGACGGCCCCGCCGGGACGCAGCGAAGATCGCCGCTCGGTGCCGCAGGACCTGGCGGCGGGCTTCGCCTACCTGTGGAGTAATCGGCGGCTGCGCATCCTCTGGATGTTCTGGATGCTGATTGTGGTCTGCAGCTTCGCGATCAACACGCTGCTGCCGGGCATCCTTGACCGCGAATACGGCCGCAGCCCGAACGATGCGCTGCCCGTGTTCCTGGTCTTCGGCGTCGCCTCACTGGTCGTCAATATCCCGCTGGCCGGTGCGGTCAGCGGTCGTCGCGCCTGGCCGATCCTGCTGCTGTTCGGGGTGGTGACGGCAGTGGGATTCTGGCTGACCGCGGGCGCGCCGACCTACGAGATGATCATCGCGATGGGCGCGATCGCGGGGGCCGGCAGCTCCGGCGTGATGCTGGTCAACCAGGCGCTGATGATGACCACCGCGCGGCCCGAATATCTGGGTCGGGTGATGTCGTTCATCATGCTCGGCTACGGCTCGCAGTCGTTCCTTGCGCCAGTTTGGGGTGGGCTCGCAGAATGGATCGGCGGGCGTGAGACGCTCGCGCTGGTTGGCGTGATCGCGCTGGTCGCCACGCTGCTGCTGACGATCGGCTGGCTGCGCACCCGACATCTGCCGCAGGAGCGGGGCAGCGCATCCGCGATGCCGGTGGGGGCCGCGCGTGAGCTGCCGGCGGCTGAACAGGCGCCCGCAGAACCGGCGATGCCGCCCGCGCCGGTCCCCGCGTTCGCGGCGCAGGTGGCGCCGGTCGCGCTGATGGGTGGCCAGCGCCCCGGAGGAGGCGACTGATGGGACAGATGCGACAGAATTTCGCGGCGTTGGCCGGGCGCGAGTTCCGCTTGCTCTGGGCCGGATCACTGCTGGCCACGACGGCCTTCATGACGACGTTCATTCTCGTGCCGATCGTGGCCTACGAGATCTCGGGTTCTTACGCGGCCTCCGGGCTGGCCCAGATGGGCATGGGCTTTGCGAGCGTCTTCCTCGGACCGTTTGGCGGAGTGATCGCCGATCGCTATCCCAAGAAACCGCTGGTGCTGCTGGGCCAGATCGTGCCCTGCCTGATCATCGTTGGGACCGGCCTGTTGATCGTGACGGACAACATCACGATCCCGCTGCTGTTCGGCTCGACGCTGTTGATGGGCGCGGCGTTCGCGCTGATGGGTCCCGCGCGCCAGGCCTGGGTCACCGATCTGGTGCCGCGCGGTCTGTTGGCCAACGCTGTCGCGCTGCAGCAGATGTCGATCAACATCGCCCAGGTCGTCGGGCCGGCGATGGCGTCCGTGATCGTCTTCGCCTTCGGCGTCGACGCGGGGATCCTCTACCTGCTGGTCGCGGCGTTGTTCGTGATCGTGATCCCGCTGACGACCATGCTGCCCAACACCCGCCCGTCGAAGCGAGCTGGTGACTGGCGTGCGGCGCGGGCCGAACTGGTGGCTGGCTTCACCTACCTGCGCACCCGCACGCGGCTGCGCTCGCTGTGGCTCTTCTGGGTGCTGATGGTCGTCTGTGGGTTCGCCATGCAGACGCTGCTGCCGGGCATCATGGAGCGCGAGTTCGGGCTCGACTCGACCGAAGCGCTACCCGTCTATCTCGTCTTCGGCGTCTCCGCGCTGGCGATCAACATTCCCCTCGCCGGCCTTGTCTCCGGGCGCTGGGCCTGGCAGCTGTTGCTCGCGACGGCCGTGCTGATGGGCATCGGCCTTTGGATGATCGCCTGGGCGCCGACGTACGGACTGTTCATCATTCTTGCTGCGGTCGCGGGCGCCGGACGCTCCGGCGTGATGCTCGTCAATCAGTCGATCCTGATGTCCAACACGCGCCCCGAATACTTCGGGCGCGTCATGTCGTGGGTGCTGATCGCATTCGGACTCCAGGCGTTCCTGGCGCCCGTCTGGGGCGCGATCGCCGATGCGATCGGCGGGCGCGAAACCCTCTTGATCGTCGGCGTGATCGTCTTCGCCAGTACGGCGTTGATGGCGCTCGCCTGGCTGCGGACGCGTCACATTCCCGCGGAATCCGGCACCGGCGCCGCGCACGCGGCGGGCGACACCTCGGATGTCCCTGCGGCGCCTCCGCCCACCGAGCGCCCGAGTGGACCTCCAACGCTTGCCGAGCCGCCGCGCACCGCTCCGAGCCCGGCGTTCAGCGCGGCCTTCGCGGCGCGCGTCGCCCCGGTCGTGCTGATGGAGGGCCAGAAATCGCGTACCGGGATCCTCAGCGGCGATTAGCCTGACGCTAATGAATCGCCTCTCCGTCACGTTTGCCGCACTGAGCGTTCGCGACTATCGACTGCTCTGGTCGGGGTCGTTGCTTGCCACGACCGCGTTCATGACCACCTTCATTCTGGTGCCGATCGTCGCCTACGAGATCACCGGCTCGTACGCTGCTTCCGGCATTGCCCAGTCGGGGATGGTGGCGCAGTTGATCTTCGGGCCGTTCGGCGGCGTCATCGCCGACCGCTACAAGAAGAAGCCACTGGTGCTCGGCAGCCAGATCATCCCCTGCGCGATCATCGTCGTCACCGGCATCCTGATCGTGACCGACCGGATCACGATCCCAATGCTCTTCGCCTCCACCTTTCTGACGGGCGCGACGTTCTCGCTGATGGGACCGGCGCGCCAGTCATGGGTCGTTGAGCTTGTGCCGCCGAAGCTGCTGCCCAACGCCGTGGCGCTGCAAAATATGTCGATCAACGTCGCAGCGGTTCTCGGCCCAATGATGGCCTCGATCCTCGTCCTCTCGATGGGCCTGAACTCCGGAATCCTGTACCTGCTGGTTGCCGCGCTGTTCGTGGTGGTGGTGCCCTTGACGACCATGATCAGCGGCAGCGGCAAGGCCACGCCGCCGGACCAACGCAAGGCGATGTCCATTGAGATGATGGCCGGCCTGCGCTATATCACCAGCCGTCCGGAGCTGCGAAGCCTGTGGCTGTTCTTCATGTTGATTGTCGTTACGGGTTTCGCGCTGCAAACACTGATTCCCGGACTGCTCAACCAGGAGTTCGGGCGCTCCGAACAGGACGCAACGGTCGTCGCCCTGGTCTGGGGACTGACCGCTCTGCCAATCAACGTGGTGCTGGCCGGTCTCGTTGGCGGCCGCTACCCCTGGCCTCTGCTCTTCCTGTCCGCCGCCGCACTGGCAGGCGGCATTTGGATGACTGCTGCGGCGCCGACGTATGCGATCCTGCTGATCGTCTCCGCCGTCGCCGGAGGCGCACGCTCGGCGGTGATGCTGCTCAATCACACGATCATGATGTCCAACACGCGTCCCGAGTACTTCGGCCGCGTGATGAGCTGGATCTTCATCGCCTTCGGTTTGCAGGGCATCCTGGCGCCTGTCTGGGGCATCGTCGCCGACGCCATCGGCGGCCGAGGGACGCTCTTCATCGTCGGCCTGGTCGTTGTCGTCGGCACCGTGCTGATGGCGATATCCCGGGCCAGAACCCGCCGCATCCTGCCGGAGCCGGGTACAGCCGCCGCCTCAATCGCCGCTGACCAACTACCCGAACCAGATCCCGCGCAACCCGCACCCAGAACCGCCCCCAGCCCGGCGATCAGCTCCTTGTTCGCCGCGAGAGTCGCCCCCGTCGTGCTGATGGGGGGCCAGCGCCCCGGCGGCGCCGACGCGCCCGCCCCCGGCGGCGATTAGCGCCCCGGCTACTCCTGCGCGAGCTCGCCGAGTAGCGCGCGGGTGGGCCAGATGCGGTAAAACTCCAGGCTAGTCGTCGGGCGGTTCGCCGCCGTCGCGCTGCGCCCGCACCCACGCCAGGATCTCGCGAACCTCTTGGCGCTGTTCCGTAGCCCCTCCGTGCATTTCCGCGACCGTCTCCTCCAGGCGGTCGATGGCCTGCCGATTGCCTCGCGCGATGTTGGTCAGGGCATCCACGCTCTCCGACAGCGTGTCGAAGCGGCGCTCCGTTCGCGGAAAGTGTTCTCCCGTGCGGCGCTGGAGCACGCGCAGCTCGACCAGGATCTCGCCCAGCAGATGCGCCAGGCTGCTGTCGGTCTCTTCGAGGGCCGTCAGACGCTCATGGACCGAGTTGATCTCTCCCTGCAGCCCCTCGACATCGCTGTGAACGGTGGTCAGCGCGGCGATCAGGTCGGTGACTGTGCGAGCGTTCGGCGTGCGCCGCTCGATCAGGTCAAAGGCGGCGGCCAACTCCGGCTCCATGCCGGCGGCCCGCAGGATCTCGGACCACCTCATCTCAGGTGATGTCATGCCGTCAGTTTAGTGTATGGAGCGGCAATGCGGTTGCCCGGCAGATTGCGGGGTCCACCCATCGCCTCTAGCTCCTGTTTGTCGCCCCCGTCCGTCTTGGTGGAGGACCGCGCCTGCTCGTCGCTGCAGCCCGCGTCAACGAGGCGGCCATAGTCGTGCAGCGTGTCGGTGGTCACGGGCGTCTCCTGCCGTAAAGGACAGCGGGACGACCGCTCACGGCCCTGCAAACAACCGCTCTTCGCCGCCCTTCTCACCCCCGTCGTACTGATCGAGGGCCAGAGGCCGCCATGACCGAGCCGGTAGGCTCGCACGCAGGAATCGCGGTCAGCTCATAGACGCTTGACACAAGGCTCAGCGGAGCGTTTGGAATCCCGGGCTCAATCGATTTGCATCGACCATAACTGGGCAAGACCGGCATTCGACTTATGCTTCATGATCACCCACTGTATGCACTCAAGGGCAGCGTCCAAATTGTACCAGGCGGAAATGATCGCGCCCTGTCCTATGATCGTCGGCCGATACCTGATGTCGGTATACAGATTGTCATTAGCCTCGAAAATCGACGCGAGAGATGGCAGGGATACAACCCGTTTTGGAAATTCGAAGCTCGGACCCAAAAGCCGGTAGGCGCGTTCGAGCTCATTTCGCGGTACCGGCGGAGTAAGGGTGAACAGCTCGTGCAGCCGATGCCTGTGTGGCGGCTCGATACCTGCCAGCGCGAGTATGGCTTTGATCCCAATCTCAGAGTTAAACGTTTTGCTTGTCAATCCTACGTCTTGGTACACACTCAGCATCAGTTCTTCCTGCATTCTTCGCATGTCCGGTGGGGCTTCGGAGCTGGAGAAGACAACGGTCTCGTCGAGATGCGTTGCGTAATCTTCGGAGAGGTCAGCTTCCCGAGGAAGAGCAAGTCCGAGAATCATCTGTTCGATGTGCGGCTGTGCGTTTTTCAGATTGAAGAAGCGAGAAGTCCAATGCTCGGAGTCGATGTTCGGCTCCACACTGGGCACTTCCCAATAGGCTGATGGCTGTTCGGATAGGCTGCTCTCGAGCTTGACCTTGAGCCGCTTTTCATTGTTAGTCACAATAGTATTCCATCGATCGGGTTGCAGCGATCACAGTGATCGCAAGTAGTTGTTGGGCACTGCCTTAGTGCAGCGTTAGCGGGGCTCCAGCGCGGCGCGCATTCCTCGGTGTCTCTACTGCCGATGGGCAACGGCGACCAGGTCATCATATTGTGCGTAGTCGAACGGATTCCACGGGCCACTCCGATACTCTAGGTGACTGATGCGCAACTCGATTCGTTCGATATCGTCGTTTTCATCCCAGCCGCGCACAGCCGTGTTTCGCACTGTGAATGTTCCCCCTTCGACCACTGTCCGGGCAGGATTGAAGGTGAGGTTGGCCGCTGCACTCTCGCAGAATGTCGTATATGCCGGGTTGCACGACCAGACATAGCCAGCATTGTTGTATGCCCAGACTTGAAGAAGGCCCTGACGGATCTGGTGCGAGGAATCGTTGCGAAACGTTGCCTCGAAGCCGAATACGCGAGTTTCGCGAGAGGTTCGGGTTACGAGGAGCTTAAAGTCGAGAATCTCGAATGGACCGTCTGCGCTAGCGATGTTCGGTTCGGGAGCTTGCGTTTCGATCGTGATAGGGATCGCGGTAGACCTCAACCACGTCGTGCCTCCGGTGGCCGGGAAGTAGCGCCTCCGAGGCAAAAGGCGCTCGCCCTCATGATTTAGCGCGAATTCGATGCGTCCATCGTCCAGCCGTCGCGCTTCGATCTGCACGTCAGTCGTGACGGTCTGAGTGCTTTGTGCGTACAGCACGCCGATCGTAGCGCCAAGCGCGAGTAGCAGGACTGTTCCGAGTGCGACTGTCTTGTGTGGCACAATTGCCTCTTATTCGAGGATAGGTGCTAATCCCCCTGGGCCAGCTCGCCGAGGAGCGCGCGGGTGCGGTTGATCGCGGTGTCCGGGTCATCCTCCAGCACGACCATCGCTGCCAGCATCTCGTCGACGCCGTAGTCGTCGTGCATCGCGCGCACGCGGTCGGCGATCTCGTTGTCGGAGCCCGAGATGATCAGCGCGTCGGCCATGCGGTCGGTGAAGTCGCGGCCGGCGGCTTCCTCGTAGCCGGCGTCTTGCAGCATCTGCGAGTAGTAGGGCAGGCGCTGGTAGAAGCCGAACTGGCGCTTGGCGGCGGCGCGGATGGCTTCCTGGTCCTCGCTCAGGACGATCGGCGTGTGCACGACCATCTGCGGCTTCGGTCGTCCGGCGGCGTCGGCGCCGGCCTGCTGGGCCGGCGCGGCGACGTCGCGGATGTAGGGCAGCGGCGACATCCAGGAGATGCCGCCCGCGGTGATCTCGCCGCTCAGCCGGAAGGCCTTCTGGCGCAGCGCGGCGATCATCGTCTGCACCTGCGTCGGGCCGCCGGGCAGCTGCCCGCGGGCGGTCAGGATCTCGCCCTCGAAGTTGACCTCGCCCTGCTCGAGCAGCGCTCGGCAGATCGTGACGTATTCGCGCAGGTGTGAGAGCGGCTTCTCGAAGGGGATGCCCCAGGTGCCCTCAATCGCCGGCTTGTGCGACGGCCCGAGGCCCAGGATCATCCGCCCCGGCGCCAGCTGATCGACGGAGGCCGCGCCCTGCACCATCGAGAGCGGGTGGCGCGGGTAGGTCGGCACGATCGACGTGCCGAAGGTGATCCGTTCGGCGCCGCTCAGCGCGGCCCCGACGAACACCGCGAACGGATCGGGAGCCAGCCCGCCGACGGTCAGCCAGGCGGTGTCGAGCCCCGCTTTGTCGGCCGCGACGATCCCGTCGATCAGCGCCGGCGCGCCCATCATCTGAATGTTCTGCAGCGCGATGTGCACGCCGATCCGCATGTTCTTCACGGTGAGGTCTCCTTCAGGCAAGCGTTTAGCGGGAGGATACTCGCGGCCCGCGAACTGCCCGATGGGGCGTCGCTCGGCGTCACCGCGCGATCCCCCGGACGCGGGTGTGGGCGCCCACGTGGGACGCCCACAGCTGGCTGGTCATCAGCTCGATTGACGCGCTCAGCGCGCTCAGTGCGCGCTGCGAGGACTATTCGTAGACCGCGCCGGGCAGGTACTCGATCCGCTTCGCTCCGCGCACGCCGTCGACGACGCCCGAGCCGGTCGTGTCGTGGCCGGGCAGCAGGAAGGCGTCGTGGTCGGCGGCGATCTGTGCGATCTTGTCGATCGACGCGACCCAGTTCTCGGGCAGCATGTTGATCACCGACGGCGCGGCGGGCGGGCCGATCGTGTCGTGGAAATACATCGCGTCGGTGGTCAGCAGCACCCAGCCGGTCGAGTCGAGCCGCGCCAGCAAGCCCATCGTGCCCGGCGTGTGGCCCGGCAGCGAGATGGCCCAGAGGTCGCGGAAGATCTCCTGGTCGCCGTACATCAGCATCTGCGGGGCGCGCGAGACGAAGTTCCAGTCGGCGCGTACGAAGAACGCGTCGGCTGAAGCGACGTTGGTCACGCAGTGTCGCCACTCATCCTCGTGCACGACGATGGTCGCGCCGGCGTCCTCGAACAGCCGCAGCCCACCGGCATGGTCGGCGTGCAGGTGGCCCTGAATCACGTGCGAGAAGTCCTCGGGCGCCCAGCCGTGCTGCCGAAGCTGGGCTTCGAGGCAGTCCTCGGCGGTCACGCCTGAGAGGTCGACGAGGTCGGTCCAGTCGGACAGCCACTCCTCGGCCCAGTTCGTCGAGATGCCCGTCTCAAACAGGATCAGGCCCGCGTCGGGGTGCTCGATCACGTACGACAACGCCGGACACTGGTAGACGCCGTCGATGATGTCGCCGTCGTTGCGCTGCGGAGTGCGCCCGGCGCTGGGGTCGAACAGCATGTCCATCGGCACGGGGAACTTGCCGAGCTGTAGGCCGTGGATCTTGATTCCCATATTGATCTCCTCGACTTCGATCTGGATGCTGGTGGTTGCGCGGCTGCTCAGTCGCCGGCGGCGGCGGCGGCGTCCATCAGCAGCGGAGAGACCGCGTTGCGGTTCGGGTTGACCACCTGTCCGCCGCAGGCGGCGGCCAGCTGCGGCATGCAGTCGGCGGCGAACCAGCGCATCTGGTGCTCAGTCTCCTCGTGTGAGTAGCCGCCGATCTCGAACCAGGTGGTGAAGAGGAAGTCCTCGTAGCCAACGCCGTCCTTGATCTTCATGATCTTCTCGACCACCTCGTCGGGCGTGCCGACGATCGCGACCTCTTTCTCGATCAACAGGTCGGCGCTGATGCGCATGTCGAGCGGGTAGGGGTCTTCGTCGGCCTCGGCCAGCACGGCCGCGAAGCCGAACGGACCGTAGTAGTCCCACTGCAGTTCGAGCCCCAGCTTGAGCCGCTCGAGGTCACCCTTGGGGTCGTTCGGGTCGAGCAGGTGGATGTAGCGGCAGCAGCCGTAGCCGCGCCGCTTGTCGGAGTCCCAGCCGAACTTGAACTCGCCGCGGTCAAGCCGGTCGGGCCAGCCGGCGGCCGCCGAGGAGTCGTAGTAGCGCTGCACGTTGCCGACCAGTCGCGAGGTCGGCTCCGGCACGGTGAAGCAGTTCACTCCGCGCGTCGCGGCCCAGTCAATCGAGCGCGGGCTCGTGACCGGCTGCCAGACCTGCGGGTGCGGCTTCTGTAGCGGCTGCGGGATCACGCTGATCTCTCTCAGCGTGGTCGTCGAAGCCAGCACCGGGCTGCCCATCGAGTACATGTCGGGCGGGCCGATGTCGAGCACGTCCTCAACGGGGTGTCCGGCCTTGCCCGACGCGAAGTAGGCGATCGTCTGGTTGTGGTTCCACTTCGTGTAGGAGGGCGGCACGTGGTAGAACTCGCCGTGATACGAGAACGACGGCTCCGTCCAGGCCTTCATGATGATCTCGTAGGCCTCCTCGAAGTAGGAGCGGTTGCGCTCCTGGTCCTGGATCGTCGCGCCCATCGGCCCGCCGAGCACCTCGGCCTCGCGCGGCTGGTAGCCGCGGCCGACGCCGAACTCGAGCCGCCCGCCGGAGATCACGTCGAGCATCGCGGCCTGTTCGGCGACGCGAATCGGGTGCGCCCAGGGCAGGATGTTGGCCATCTGACCAAGCCGCATCTGCGAGGTCAGCGCCGCAATCGCCGTCTCGGTCTGCAGCGGCGAGGGGCTCAGCTCGGCGCCCTCGGGCTGGAAGTGGTGCTCAGTCATGAACCAGTAGTTGAAGCCCAGCTCGTCGGCCAGCACCCCCTGCCGCACCTGGTTGGCGATGATTCGTCGTCCCGACTCGTGGACCTCGGCCAGGTTGCCGTCGTTGACGACGACCCCCTCGCTGGTGGTGGTCAGCTGCAGATCCGCCGCGCCGTTGTGGAAGCATGCCAATTCAAGCATCGGTCTCCCCCGTTTCGGTTCCGTCGGCGCCAAGCGGCGCCGCGGTTCTGGTCATCGGCGCGATGCTAGGCTCGTCGGCGCGAGTTTGCAGTACCCGCTCAGTCGTTGTCGTAGCCGCGCGTGATTGGCTGGTCGGAGCGCTGTCCGGACGAGCCGTCGGGGGCGAAGTCGTCGACGGTCGCGCCGAGCTCGTCGCGCGAACGTGGGGGCAGGAACTGCTGCGGCTGGCCGGGGGTTTCGGCGACGTGCAGGGTCTGCGTGGGGAAGGCGAAGTCGACTTCGAGCCGCTCGGCGAGGCGCAGGATGTCGAGGTTGAAGATGTGCCGCACGCGCATCTCTTCATTCCAATCGGCGGCCTCGATGAAGGTGTAGACCATGATGTTGAGGCTGCTGTCGGCGAAAGTGATGAACTCCACGATGTAGTAGTCGTGGCGCATCTTGGGGTTGGCGCGGACGATCGCGCGGACGCCCTCGACGAACGCCTGGATGCGGTCGGGATCGGTGTAGTAGGCGAGGCCAAGCGTGGTCGAGTAGCGCCGCCAGCTGCGGCGGCCCATGTTGTTGACCTCGGTGTCGGTGATCCGCGCGTTGGGCATCGTGATCAGCGAGTCGGCGAAGGTGCGAATCCGGGTCGAGCGGAAGCCGACCTGTTCGACGGTGCCCTCAAAGTCGCCGATCACCACCCAGTCGCCGACCTGGAAGGGCTTGTCGGCGAGGATCGTTGCTCCGCCGAGCAGGTTCTTGATCGTGTCCTGGGCGGCGAGCGCGACGGCGACGCCGCCGATCCCGAGGCCGGCAATCAGCGAGGTGATGTTGATGCCCAGGTTCTGTAGCACGAAGATCGCGCCGATCGCGGCGACGAAGATCTTGCTGACGGTGCGGGCCAGCGGGACAAGCTGGTTGTCGAGCGTCGAATCGGTCTGCGCCGCAACCACGGTCCAGTAATCACAGGCCACATCAACGAGGCGAAAGCCCAGCAGAGTTGCGGCGAAGGCGGAGGCGAGCGAAGCGAAGGTGTTGACGATCTTCTCGACATCCGCGTCGAAGTCGAGCACCGGGAAGCCGATCAGGATCGTCAGCGCGCCGACCAGCAGCAGGACGGGGAGTTCGACGCGCTTCTGCTCGCGGGCCCAGAATTCGTGGCGTTCGGGGTCGATCCGGCGGCGGAGGGCGTACCACACGAGCCGCAGCACCGCGTAGCGCAGCAGCACGATGATCGCGAGCAGGACGGCAATGCCCAGGAACTGCCAGGCCTCGACACCGATGACGGATTCGTGCAGCCAGCCAGCGGCGAGGACAGGGGTCACGGCGTACGCCCTCCCCCCTCTGCCTGCGGCATCTCACCCGGCTGGGGGGAGCGGGGAATAGCGGAGGGTTCCGCCGGGGCTGAGATCACGCGGTCGGGTCGTGGGTGAAGCCGCTGGGCTTGTGCGTGCCGTCGCAGAACGGCTTGGTGCTCGACTGGCCGCAGCGGCAGAGGGCGATCGCCGCGCCGCTCGGCAGCAGGATCTCCGAGCCGTCGGCCGCCTTGAGGACGACATCGGCCACGGGAATGATGATCGGGCCGTTGGTGTTGATCGTGATTTCGGGCATCGTCACAAACCTCTCGCGTGTAGCCGCTGAGCGTGCTGTTGAGCATGGTGGCGCGTCTCGTAGCATAGCCCGCGTCCGAGTCGGTTCGAGCCAGCTCCGAGAGGCGTGCCCGATGCGTCTGACCGTTGAGTTTCCGTCGGTGGTGCACCGCGATGGCCCGCAGGGCGTCGCCGACCTGGCGCGCGCGATCGAAGCGATCGGCTACGACGAGATCGATGTCTTCGACCACGTCGTGATGGCCTATCCGCTGGAGGGCCGCGAATCGGGGCCGTATCCCGCCAACATGCCGATCCTCGAAGCGCTGATCACACTGGGCTATATCGCCGCCGTGACCGAGCGGGTCGGGCTCGGCACCGAGGTGCTGGTGCTGCCCCAGCGCCAGCCGACGCTTGTCGCCAAGCAGGTCAGCACGCTCGACACGCTCTCCGGCGGCCGCATGCGGCTCGGCATCGGTGTCGGCTGGCAGGAGGCCGAGTACGAGGCGCTGGGGATGGACTTCCACACCCGCGGCGAGATGATGGACGAAGCGATCGACCTGCTGCGCGCGTCGTGGGGCGACGCGACGATCGACTACGAGGGCAAGCACCTCGTCTCGCGCGCGATGGCGATGGAGCCGAAGCCGCCGCGCGGACCCGCAATCCCGCTCTGGATCGGCGGCGGCTCGCAGGCCGCACTGCGGCGTGCCGGCCGCGTCGCCGACGGCTGGATGGCCAGCGGCATGCTCGGCGGCAGCGCGCAAGATGCGATCGCCGACGTGCGGAGATACGCCGAGCAGGCCGGCCGCGACCCGGCGAGCATCGAATTCCAGGCGCAGCTCGCTTCGCCGCCGCGCGCGGGCGACGCCAGCACGCGCGACTTCTGGGCACAGACGGCTGAGGTCGCCGCGACCGCCGCCGCCGCGCAGGAAGCCGGCTTCGGCTGGGCCGCGGTCAACGTCACCGGTGTCTTCGTGGCCGGCGCCCGCAGCCCCGACGCGCTGAAGCAGTCGCTCGCCGAACTGCACGACGCGATTCGCGCCGAGACGGGTTAGAGCCGGGAGGCTCGCGCCGATGCACCGAATCGGCCGGCGAATCTGGCGCGGCGTTGGCCTGTTGGCGATCGTCGTCGCGGTCGTCGGTGCATTGCTGGGGTGGCTCGGGCCCCAGCCGGCGCGGGGCGGGCCTGAAGATGTGGTGGTGCTGGGCGAGATCAATGATCCGCTCGAGCCGAACGATGAACGCTACGTGGGACGGCTGTTGGAGGATGCGGAGTCGCGCGGGGCGACGGCGGTGGTGCTCCTGCTCGACACGCCGGGCGGGTTGGGCTCGACGATGCGCAACCTCGTGGAGCAGCTGCTGGGCGCGAATACGCCCACGGTGGTGTTCGTGTGGCCGCGCGGAGCGCAGGCGGCGTCGGCGGGGACCCTGGTGACGGTGGCGGCGAACGTCGCGGTGATGGCGCCGGGCACGAACATTGGGGCGGCCGCGCCGATCTCCGGCACTGGCGAGGACCTGCCGCCGACGCTGCGCAAGAAAGTTGATGAGGACACGACGGCGCTGGTGCGCAGCATCGCGGCGCTGCGCGGGCGCAACGCGGAGGCGATTGAGGCGACGGTGCTGGAGGCGAAGGCCTACACGGCCGATGAGGCGCTCGCGCTGAACGTGATCGACCGGATTTCGCCGGACCTCGAGTCGCTGCTGAATGCGATCGACGGGGAGGTGGTTGAAACAGCCGCCGGGCCGCGCACCCTGCAGACCGCCGGGGCGCAGATCGAGGGCGTCGGGCGCTCGATGGTCGAGCGGTTCCTGGAGATCATCACCAATCCGAGCGTGACCTACGCGCTGGTGCTGCTCGGCACGTACGGGGTGATCTTCGAAATCCGCGATCCGGGCAACTTCGGGCCGGGCGTGCTGGGCGTGCTGTGCCTCACACTGGGCTTCCTGGGGATCGGGCTGCTGCCGGTCAACCTGTCGGGCGTGCTGTTGTTGGTGGCGGGCTGTGCGTTGTTGCTGCTGGAGTCGCAGATGGACGGCTTCGGCTGGGCGGGGATTGGGGCGGTGATCTGCTGGCTCTTCGCGGGCTTCCTGTTGTTCGGCGAGATCTTCCCCGAGCCGACGGCGCTCGACGACCCGCTCGAAATCAGCCGTTGGCTGATGGGAGTCTTCGGGGCAGTGACGCTGGGTTTCATCGCGCTGCTCTGGCTGCTCGGTCGCGGCGGTGGCAAGTCGGAGGCGTTTATGACGGATGTCGAGCGGGCGATGATCGATCGTGACGGGTTGGCGCTGGAGTCGCTCGCGCCCAGCGGCGGCGTCGAGATCGCCGGCGAGCATTGGATCGGGATGACCGAAGGCGATGAGATCGCAGCGGGTACGTCGATACGCGTGATCGGCGTATATGCGGGCGGGATCGTCAAGGTGGCGCGTTCGGACGACGAGGCGGCCATACTGGCGATGCGAACGGCGTCGGCGCGCGCCGACAGTTGGCGCAGCCGCGCGGCGGCGATCAGCCTGCCGCGACTATGGTCGCGCCTGAGCACGAGGAAGGAATGAACCATGGGTGTGATTCAGACAGTGGGGCCGAACGAGGCCCTGATTCGCTCCGGCGGCGGCGAAATGCCGAAGGTGGTGGTGGGCGGCCGCACGTTCGTCATGCCGGTCTTCCACCGCGCGCAGCGGCTCTCGCTGCATGTGATGACGCTGCACGTGGCGACCGAAAACGTCTACACCGGCGAGGGCGTCGCGGTCTCCGTCGACGGCGTGGCGCAGGTCAAGGTGGCGCGCAGCGAGGAGGCGATTCGGACCGCCGCGCAGCAATTCCTGAGCAAGACCGAGTTGGAGATTATCGATGTCCCGCTGCAGACCCTGGAGGGTCACCAGCGCGCGATTCTGGGCACGCTGACGGTTGAGGAGATCTACCGCGACCGCGAGAAGTTCGCGTCGCAGGTGCGCAGCGTGGCCTCGCCGGACCTGGCCGGGATGGGGCTGGAGATCGTCTCGTTCACGATCCGCGACATCAAGGACCCCGGCGGCTACCTCGATGCGCTGGGCGTCCGCCGAACCGCCGAAGTGCGCCGCGACGCCACGATCGGCGAGGCGGAAGCGGAACGTGACGCGGGCATCCGCTCGGCCGCCGCGCTGCGTGATCGCGAGGCGGCGCGCTACGAAGCCGACACGCGGATCGCTGAGTCGCAGCGCGGCTTCCAGGTCCAGAAAGCGGCCTACGACCAGGAGGTCAACGCGCGCCAGGCCGAGGCGGCGCTGGCCGATGAGCTGCAGCGAGCCCGCACGCAGCAGGAGATTCGCCGCGAAGAGGTCGAGATCGACGTAGTTGATCGGCGCAAGCAGATCGAACTGCAGGCGCAGGAGATCGAGCGCCGCGAGCGCGAGCTGGAGGCGACCGTACGCAAGCCGGCCGAGGCGGAGCGCTTCCGGATCGAGACGATCGCCGAGGCCGACCGCACCGCAGTGGTGGTCACCGCGACCGGTGATGCGGAGGCTCGGCGTCAGAACGGGCAGGCCGAGGCGGACGTAATCCGCCTGACCGGCGAGGCGGAGGCGGACGCGATTCGCGCCAAGGGTCTCGCCGAGGCCGAGGCGATGCGGCTGAAGGCAGAAGCCTGGAAGCAGTACGGCGAGGCCGCCGTGGTCCAGCAGGTGCTGGAGACGCTGCCCCAGGTGGCGGCGGCGATCGCCGCGCCGCTGGCCCGCACCGAACGAATCGTGATGGTCGGCAGCGACGCTGCGGCGGGCCCCAGCCGACTCACCGAGGGAATCAGCCGCGCCGTCGCGCAGGTACCCGAAGTGGTCGAGGCGCTGACCGGGATCGATATCGTCAGCAGCATCAAGAACATCCCCGGCATCTCCTCGATGCAGACATCCGCTCCCGTCGACGAGCCGATCGAGGGCTTGGCCGAAGACTCGGGCGGTGACGACGCCGCGGAGCGCCGCGAGTGAGCGGGATGATGACCGCCGACGGCATCCTGCCGATCGGGCTGGGCGACAACTGGGTCTACGCCGTCGTCTCCGACGGCGACGTGGCGCTGGTTGATGCCGGCCCCGACTTCGACGGCGCCTGGGACGCCTTGGAGGCGCAGCTCAACGCCGCCGGCCTCTCGCGGCGCGACGTGCGGACGGTGTTCATCACCCACGCGCACATCGACCACTGCGGGCTGGCCTGGCGCTGGCAGGACGAGGGCGTGCCGGTCGTCTCGTGGTCGCAGGAGGTCGCGCAGTTCCAGCACGGGCGCAACATCATCGGCTACCAGACGCAGTACGTGTTCCAGGCGCTCGAGCGGATGGGCGTGCCGCAGGAGCGGGTCACGGGCTTCATCGAGGAGCGCGAGCAGATGCGCGCCGCCTTCCGCGCCGGCGACGACACGGGCGGCGGCCGCCGCCGCGCCCGCTGGCCCGGCCTGATTCGCGGGACGCCCTTCACGCCCGACATCCTGATCGAGGACGGCGACGAAGTCGTCGTCGGCCGGCGCCGGTTGCAGATGGTCGCGGCGCCCGGCCACACACCGGGCAATGCCGTGCTGTTCGAGCAGGAGACCGGGGCGCTGTTCAGCGGCGATCAGGTCATCCCGGGTTCGATCCCCAATCCGGGCTGGCACTTCGATCTGACGACCGAGCCGCCGCAGCGCGTTCGCAGCCTTCCGGCGTTCGTGGCGTCGCTGCAGAAGGTCGGCGCGTTGAGCGTCCGGCGGCTCTATCCCGGCCACGGCGAGCACAGCGACGCGGTCGAGGCGGAGCTCGACCGCAGCCGTCGCCACCACATGAAGCGTCAACGACAGCTGGGCGATGCGCTCAGCGAAGGCCCGGCGACGCCCTACGAGCTGATGCGCGTGCTCTTCCCGCGGCTGCCCGATCGCCGGCTCTGGCAGGCAATGGCCGAGGTCGTCGGCCAGATCGATTCACTGGTCGAAAGCGGCGAAGCCGAGGAGCTGGAGGAGGGCGAAACGCTGCGAATTCGGCAGGCCTGAATCGGCTAAGCTGTGGTCGGTTGGCAGGCCGAACAGCGGAATCGAGCGTGGTGATGCGGAAGCGCTGGGAATTTCTCATGTGGCTGCTCTTCTCGCGACCGACCACTGAGATGAAGCGGGAACTTGAAGAGTTCAGGAAGACACATGGGCCGTACATCGAACCGGGCAAGACCATCATGAGCGCCTAGAGCGCCACCGTCAGAGCGGCCGTGACGACAAGTCCGAGCGAGAACGAAATACCGATCAACAGCACGCGCATCAATCGCGACTTGCGATCCAGCGCCGCGCCGGCCACCCGCGACGCCTCCTCGATTCCGCCCAGGTAGAATCGAAGGACCGCGCGTCCGTCGTTGCCCCGCGATTGAGTGATCGCAGTGATCACGGGCGGCGAGGGAAACTGGGGCACATCTCGCGACCAGAGGCTGCTTAATCCGAGCAGCACGTTGGTGGTGGCCCACGCGAGTCCAAAGCCTGTCAACCAGGGTGACGGGTCAGCGGAGGCAATGATTCCCACCAACGCGCTGATAGCGGCCACGCTCAGCGCGGTGAGGAACATCAGCTTGCCGTCGAAGCCGGCAATCGACGCCAGCTGAACCTGGAGGTGCGCAGATGCGATCTGCAGCGCGTGCCCGCTGCCCTCGGCCGGGTAGCCGTCGGGGCCGTTCGCGTCGAGTGTCATCACGGCGGTCCGTCGCAGCCGACGTTCACAGCCGTCGGTAGATGCCGCTTGAGCCGCTGGAGAGGTCGCCGAGCGCGGCGCGCCGGATCAGCGTCAGCGCGCTGGTGACGGCTCGTGCTTTGATCGCCGCGCGGGTCTGCGCGAACGCGTAGCCCGTCGCGTACGACTCGCCGGGCGTCTCGATGCCCAGGCAGACCGCGCCGACCGGCTGCCCGCCGTGCGGCTCCGGTCCCGCGACGCCCGTGATCCCCACGCCGATGTCAGCGTCAAACTGTTGGCGCACCGCCGCCGCCATCGCCGAGGCGGTTTCGTTGCTCACGACGCCGTGCGCCTCGATCAGGTCGGCGTCGACGCCGTACTGGATCTTGGCTTCGGCGGTGTAGGTCACCAGGCCGCCGCGGAAGATCCGGCTCGCGCCGGGTACATCGGTGATCGTGCTCGCGAGCAGGCCGCCGGTGCACGACTCCATCACCGCGATCGAGAGCCCGCGGCTGTCGAGCAGGCGCGCGACTGCTTCCTCGAACGTGTCTTCGTCGGCACCCCAGATGTTGTCGCCGAGCAGGTCGCGGATCGCCGCCTCGACCGGTTCGATGCGGCGCCGCGCCGTCGCTTCGTCGGGGGCCTTCGAGGCCAGGCGCACATGCACCCCGTCGGCCTTGTGGTAGACGCCCATCGTCGGATCTTCGCCCGAGCGCAGCTCGCCGAGCGCCTCATCCAGCGCGCTCTCGCCCAGCCCGGTGGTCTTCAGCGTGCGCGAGATCAGCACCGAGTCGGGGCTGCGTTCGGCGAGGCGCGGCGCTACTGCGTTGCTCCACATGCCGGTCATCTCGGCCGGCGGGCCGGGCATCGCGACGATGATCGCGCCGTTCTTCTCGACCCACCAGCCCGGCGCGGTCCCGCGCGGGTTGGGAATTGACTCCCCTGAGGGGACGATCGTGGCCTGCTTGACGTTCTGTTCGGGCATCCGTCCGCCACGGCCCTCGAAGAAGTTGCGCAGGTGCGCCTCCAGCTCTGGCACTACGTACGGTTCCTCGCCGATCGAGGCGGCGATCGCGTCGCGCGTGATGTCGTCCTCGGTGGGGCCGAGGCCGCCGGTGCAAAGCACCACATCGGAGCGCCCTCGGGCCAGCGTGATCAGGTCGACCAAGCGCTGCTTGTTGTCGCCAACCTGGTGCATGAAGAACAGATCGATGCCCATCGCCGGGAGACGCTGAGCGATGAACTGGGCGTTCGTGTCGAGAATCTCGCCCATGAGGATTTCGGTGCCGATGGAGATGATTTCTGCGCGCATGGCGGCATTCTAGGGGTGCGCCGCGAGTTGGCTGATAGCCTGACTTTCACTTGCCCGTGAGCGCCGACCACGTACACAACGCACACATCGTCAGGATCGCGCCGATGATCGCACCCACCCTGCCCGAGGTCGCCAGGGCGGCTGAGCGGATTCGCGACAGCATCAGCCGTGTCATCGTCGGCCGCGATCAGGTGATCGATTACACGCTGGCGGCGATCCTCTGCGAAGGCCACGTGCTGCTCGACGACGTGCCGGGGCTGGGCAAGACGATGCTGGCGAAGTCCCTGGCGCGCTCGATCGGCTGCGCGTTTCGGCGCATCCAGTTCACCCCTGACCTGATGCCCTCCGACGTGACCGGCGTGAACGTGTACAACCAGCGTTCGGGCGAGTTCGAGTTTCGGGCCGGGCCGCTGCTGACCCAGCTGGTGCTGGCCGACGAGATCAATCGCGCCAGCCCGCGCACGCAATCGGCGCTGCTGGAGGCGATGGAGGAGCGCCAGCTGACCGTCGAGGGCGAGACGATGATGATGCCGCGCCCCTTCCTCGTGATCGCGACGCAGAACCCCGTCGAGCTGGAGGGCACCTTCCCGCTGCCCGAGGCACAGCTCGACCGCTTCCTCGTGCGGCTGCGGATGGGCTATCCCGACGCGGCCGAGGAGGACGCGATCCTGCTCCGCTTCGAGCGATCACAGCCGCTCGAAGACCTCGAACCGGTGATCGACGCCGAGACGCTGCACGCGATGGCGACATCGGTCGAACAGGTGCGTGTGCATCACACGGTCCGCGGCTACATGGTCGCGTTGGTCCAGGCGACTCGTTCGGAAGCGGCGTTCGAGCTGGGCGCGAGCCCGCGCGCGTCGCTTGGTTTGATGCGCACCAGTCGCGCACTGGCCGCGATCCGGCATCGCGACTACGTGCTGCCCGACGACGTGCAGGAGATGGCGCGGGTCGTGCTGCCCCACCGTCTGTTGCTGAGCGCCGAGTCGCGCCTGCGCTCCTCGACGGCCGAGTCGTTGCTCGAGGATGTGATGTCGCGCGTGCCCGTTCCCATAGCGGCGGCGTGAGCGGCGGCATGTATCTGGCGCGGGCGGACGGGCTGGGGTCCTAGATGTCGTTGGGCCTGGGCGGCGGGGCGGCGCTCGACATCGAGGCGAGCGCGAGCAGGCAGCGCCGCGAGGAGCAGCTCTCGCGTCCCGAGAGCCGCTTCGCCGCCGAACACACCAACACCTGGCTGCGCAACATCTGGCCGTTCGCGGCCGTGCTGGTAATGATCATCGCCGTGGCGGTCGACGAGATCATCATCGCGCTGGTCGCCGGCACGGTGCTGACCGCGGGCGCGATCGCCTGGGCCTGGGCGCGCTGGTCGCTCGAGCGCTTCGAATTTTCCCAATCGCTCTCGCATACCCACGCGTTCGTCGGCGAGACGCTGGAGTTGGTGCTGCGCTTCGAGAATCGCAAGCTGCTGCCGCTGCCCGCGCTGCGCGTTCGCATCTGGCTGTCCGAGCTGCTCGAGCCGTCCAACGCGCGTTTCACCAGAGTCGCGTCGATGATGGGTGAGGATGTCGGCGAGATCATCCGCTCCACCTCGATGCGCTGGTACGAGCGACTGACCTGGCGCTACCAGATCCCGCTTCGGTCGCGCGGCTACTACCACCTGGCCGCCTGCGAACTGCGCGCCGGCGACCTGTTCGGCGTCTACCGCCGCCAGCGCGAGGAGGACGCTTCGCAGCGGCTCTGGGTCTACCCCGAGGTGCTGCCGCTCGACAGCCTCGACCTCCCGCAGCTGCGCCCCCACGGCGAGCGACGCGGCGGTCAGCGGCTCTTCGATGATCCCACCCGCCTGCAGACCGTTCGCGACTATCGTCCGGGCGACCCGCTGAAACGCATCGACTGGAAGGCGACGGCACGCCGCCAGGCGGTCCAGACGCGCGTCTACGAGCCCGCCAGCGACCTCGTCGCGGTCGTGGCGCTGAACGTCAGCACGCTGCCGGTGGCGTGGCAGGGCTTCTATGGCGACATCTTCGAGCGCGCCGTCTCGGTCGCGGCTTCGCTGTCGACCGCCTGGTCCGAGAGCCGCGCGCCGGTCGGCCTGATCGCGAACTGCACCTTCCCGGGCAACGACGCGCCGATCCGCGTCGCTCCGTCACGCGCTCCCGGGCAGATGACGCGGATTCTCGAGGCGCTCGCGATGGCCGATGTCTTCACCCTCACGCCAATCGAGCGGATGCTCACCGACGAGCGGCGGCGGATGCCCTTCGGTAGCACCGTGGCGCTGGTCACGGCCGTCGTGACACGGCCGTTGGAGATTTCGATCGACCGCTTGCGACGCCACGGTGTCGAGGTGGCGGTGATCTACGTCGGCCTCGACGATCCACCGCCAACGGTCGGCGGCGCGCAGCTGCATGACATCCGGGAAGCGCTGGCCGGTCTGGAGTTCGAGCGCATCGGCAGCGGCGGCGGCTGGGCGCTTGCCGACCACGAGTGGCGACCGTCGCAGGCCCCCGAGGAGCTCGACGGCGCAGCCCCTGAGCCGCGCCGGGTCGAAGCGCGGCCGCTGATCACGCCGGCGGCGCCGAAGCTCGAACGCGGCACGAACAGCGAATGGGGCCGCCCCGGAGCTCCTCGATGAGCGCCCCGATCAGCGCGCTTGTGATCCCCTCCACCACCCGTGGGCGGATGCACGCCGCCTACGTGGTGACGCTGCTGCTGTCCGAAGCGCTGCTGCTGATCGTGGTCGCCAAGCTGATCCCCAAGCTGATCGCCGGCGACGATGCGGAGGTCCTCTCCGTCTGGGCGGTGGCCGGCACGCTGGCGCTGGGCTTTGGCATCGCGCATCTGCTCGGCTCGCGCGAGCTGAGCGGCCGCCAGCGCGTCTTCTGGGGACTGCTGATCACCGTGATCGCGCTACAGATCATCGGACGCGCCGACCTCGCGGAGAGTGCAGCGGTCTGGGACATGTCGTGGCTGATCGATCTGGGTCGCCCGAGTTCCGACGTGTGGAAGCGCGCCGGGGCAATCGATGAGTTCTTCGCCGCGCTGTTGCTCATCCCGATCTGGTTCCGCGGCGTGGCGCTGGGCACGGCCGACCTCGATGAGCGCCCCTTCACCCGCACCGCCTTCGCGGGATTCGTCGTGCTGCTGATTGGCTTCACGCTCGGCGACAACGCGGGCATCGAATCGGCCGTGCAGATCGTGGCGCTCGCCTGGGTGATGACGTGCGTGATCGTGGTAGCGCTCAAGAACTCCAGCAACCCCGCGACCGCTGAAGAGGGCAGCGGGATCCAGACGGGCCTCTCGCTGGCCGCGACGCTGTTCGCGCTGACCGCCGGGATCGCGATCGTGCTGCTGGTCGTGGTCGGGATCGTCGCCGGGATCGCCGGCGCCGGCGTCGTCTCGCCGGTGCTCAGTGGGATCGGCTTCGTGCTCGAACACGTCATCAGGGGCATCGCGTACGCACTCTGGCCGCTCTTCTGGATCTTCGAGCAGATCATCACGGCCTTGCGTCCCGACGAACCGGTGGAGCTGGAAACGATCGCCGAGGGTATTGGCAGGCCGCTCGGCGACCTCGACGAGAACGCCTCCGAGCCCGATCCCACAGCGGGCATTGTGGTCGTGCGCGTCTTCGGCGGGATCGGCGCGGTCCTGGTCCTGACCGTGCTGGCGTGGCTGTTCTTCCGCCGCTTCCTGCGCCGCCGCCCGGGCGAGGATGAGGAGCGCGAATCGGTCTGGTCGGAGGCCGACATCCTCAGCGACATGTTCGGCGGCCTGCGCAACCTGCGTGGTCGCTTCGGTCGCAGCCATGACGAGCGCGAGCCCGACGCGCCGATCGCCGAGCTCTACTACGAGGTGCTGGCCGACGCAGACGCGCGCGGCACGCTACGGCCCCCGGCGCGGACGCCGCTGCAGTTCGCCGCCGCCTTGCGGCGCGAGTACCGGTCGTCGGTACCCGTCGACATCTCCAGCGCGTTTTCGGTGTTTCGCTACTCGGGGCGCGAGCCGGACGCGGCGTTGTTGCGTCGGCTGCGCGAGGCCTGGGAGCGGCTGCGCGAAGCTGAGTGAGTGCGGGCAGCGATCACTCAGCGTGATCATTGGTCATCGCCGCGACGCTGAGGCGAGGCTCTAGATCGGCTAACCGTGTGATGGCGCCGGCGCAGAACCATTGTCTGCCCGTCGGTCCGGCGCCCGAACGCGGCTGCTCTCAGCCCGCCGTTCGCGCGGTGATCACCAAGAGGCCGCTCTGCGAATCGTCGCGATCGTCGCCCATCGCCGCGTGGAATTCGATCGCTGCAAAGTCACTCGCGGACAGTAGGGCTCGGTACTCGTCGTTGGTATAGCCCTGCATGCTCGAGGCGTATCGGGTGACGCCCGCGAACTCCGCGTCGACCACGAAGTAGCGTTCAGTGGCCACACGCTGTTGAGGATGCCAGAGGTTCTCGACGAGGCAGAGGTGCGGGTGGGCGGAAAAGAGTCCACGCTCAGCCGAGTACCAGGTCGATGGACTCTCGCCCGTCGCTCGTACCGCGGCGAAGGTGTGTGGCTCCAACAGGAGGGCGCCGGTTGAGGACAGGGCGCGGCGAGCCCGCTCGAGAATGCTCTTGGCGTCTGCTCGCGTGAACACGTTGAGTTCCCCGAATATGAGCATCACGAGGTCAAATCCCTCTCCGTAGTTGGCCGACCTGATGTCCTCCAGGGTGTAGCGGCACGCGAGCTGAGACGCCTTCGCCTGAGCCCGCGCGTAGGCGATCGAGGCTGGCGAGAAATCGATGCCGACGCACTCGTGGCCCAGGGCGGCGAGGCGATTGGTGTACAAGCCCGGTCCGCAGCCCAGATCGAGGACCCTGGACGACGACCCGCCCAGGAGCTCGCGGTGCACCCACTCGACGTGCCGCTCGATCGTCTTGACCGCTCGGCTGGCGCGGCCGTGTGCCTGGGACAAGTGCTCATCCAGCATGCGTTCGCTAAAGCCGGGATCGTCCCAGGGGATCTTCTCGCCTTCGCTCCATGGTTGGGGCACTGTCTGGCGGCGTACCAGGTCGAGCAGGCGCATCGCCAGCGGGCCGATCGGCGCCTGCTCGCGATCCTGAGTTGGGTGATCGCGTCCGATGGGCCAACCGCTTTCCTGCGCCCCGCAGGGGAGCAGCCACGCCGCGCTCGACATCGAGTGGCTGTGCGTGCACACGCGCTCGAGCGGGTTCAGCATGATCCATCGCGGCGGCCTTCGCAAGCTGTCCGCGCGCCAGCGCCTGCCGGCTGGCAAGTCGTCGCGATGCTGCGCCAGGTCTCCCGCTCGCGGCCAATCGCCCACAGCGCGCGCTGCGGCGGCGGCGCGACGATCAGTGGGGCCGTAGCACCGAGCGCCCCGCACGATCGGTCTTCAGCGTTGGCACGACCGTCTCAACATCACTCTGCGACGCGTAGCTGAGGTCGGCCTGGAAGCCCAGCTCGATCAGGTCGCGTCCGTGCGGCGACTCACGCAGCGCGATGAGCGGCGCGCTCCTGTAGGCCTGCCAGAGCCTGAGCGCGATCATCGCTCCGTTGCCCAGGCTCAGCGTCGGCCTCTGGCGTGTCAGCGCCTCGACGTAGGCCCCGGCGGCGACCGTATCTTCGAGCGATGCGGTGGCTCCGTGGTGATCGCCGCTGCACACGATCGCGATCGGCGCCGCGCGCTCAGCGCTGAGCAGCGCCGCTGCGCACGCGCTGCGGTTGCGCAGGCATGCGGAAACCACAAACGGAGCGTGGGCGGCGGCGGCGAGCGCACGCGTCCCGTTGCCGGTCACGTGGATCGCCGTCCAGCCGGTCACGTCGAGCGAAGCGAACTCTGTCGGGGAATTGCCGAACTCGGCGCCTGGTCCCGGTAGCGAACCCACCTCGCCGATCAGTCGGCTGCCCGGCAGCGCGTCGCGGAGCCGGTCAGCATCCGCCCACTCCGCGACGGGGTAGATCGCATCGGCGCCGCCCGCGAGCAACGTGCCGTGTACCGTCGTGGCCCGCAGGATGTCGATCACCGCCACGGCGGCGCCGTCGAGCAGGTCGGGCGGCGGCGGCTGGATGTGGACCTCGAGGGCGCGCAGTGTGTCGGGCATGTCGGGTGAGGAGAGTACGCCCAGGCTCGCGGGCTAGTCTGGCCTAATGCGTTTTGCGGCTCGGCTTCGACACGCGGTGGACGCGGCCAATTCGCTGCTCTGCGTCGGGCTCGATCCGCAGCCCGAACGCACAGCCGCTGACGAGATGCTCAGCTTCAATCGCGGCGTGATCGAGGCGGCGGGCGAGTTCGTCTGCGCGTTCAAGCCGCAGTCCGCGTTCTACGAGGCCGCCGGTGAGTTGGGCCTGGATGCGCTCGCTCGGACCATCGAGCTGATTCGCGAGCTCGCCCCGCACGCCGTGGTCGTGCTCGACGCCAAGCGTGGCGACATCGCGAACACCGCGCGCGCCTACGCCTCGGCGGCATTTGAACTGCTCGGCGCCGACGCGATCACGGCCAGCCCCTATCTGGGCGCCGACAGCGTCGCCCCCTTCCTGGAGCATCCCGAGCGCGGCGCGTTCGTGCTCTGCCGGACGTCAAACCCGGGCAGCGGCGATTTCCAGTCGCTGCGCATCGTCGGCCACGAGCGAGACGAGCGCGAGGAGGCGCTCTACGAGCGAGTCGCGCGTCGCGCCGCGGCGTGGTCGGACGAATTTCACGAGAACGTGGGGCTGGTCGTCGGCGCGACCTACCCCGCTGAGCTCGCGCGTGTGCGAGAACTGGCTCCCGCCCTGCCGATCCTGCTGCCCGGGATCGGCGCGCAGGGCGGCGATCTGGAGGCGGCGCTGAGCGCCGGGCTCGACCACGAGCGCCGGGGACTGTTGGTCAGCGCATCGCGCTCGGTGATCTACGCCGGCGGCCAGCAGCAGATTGCAGCCGAAGCGAGGCGGCTGCGCGGAGCGATCAACGAAGTGCGTGAACGCAGCGGCGGCGCGAAGCCTGGTGGCTGAGTCCAACGTCCCCTCGGGTCTGGCGACGAGCGCGGGCGGCTCGCCCGCGGGGCTGCGCGAGCTGTTCGGCAACACCGACTTCGTCAGGCTCTGGCTGGCCACCGGGATCCAGCTCACCGTCAACAGCGCGCTGCAGTTCGTGTTGCTGATTCGCGTCGTCGAGCTGAGCGGCTCGAGCCTCGCGGCGGTCGCGCTGGTGATCGTGCTGGCCGCGCCCCCGGTCGTCTTCGGGCTCGCCACCGGCGTGCTGCTCGACCGGCTCGACAAGCGGCGCGTGCTGCTCGTCACAGTGATCATCCGCTCGGGCCTGACGGCCGTGCTGCTGATCGCCGACAACGTGTCGGTCGGCGCGATCTTCGCCGTCGCGTTCCTCACCGCCACGGCCGGTCAATTCGCGTTGCCGGCGGGGGCATCATCGTTGCCCGCGTTCGTCAAACGCTCACAGCTGCTGGCGGCCAACTCCGCGTTTCAGTTCACCGCGACCAGCACGCAGCTGATCGGGCTGGTCGTGCTCTCGCCGATCATGCTCAAGGCGCTGGGCTTCGACGCCTCCTACATCCTCAGCGCTGCGCTGCTCCTGGCGACCGCCCCGCTGCTGGCCAAGCTGCCGCCGCTGCCGCCGCACCCGCGCGAGCAGAACGGCGACGCCGGGGCGGTCAACGGCGGATGGGGCCAGGTTCGCTCGGCGATCGGCATGGGGCTTGCCGACATCCATGAAGCCGCCCTGCGCGTCTGGCGAGACCGCTTGACCGCGGTCGCGCTGATTCAGCTGATCACCGGCGTCATGCTGCTGTTCATGTTCGCGGTCCTCGTGCCGCGCTTCGTGCAGGATGTGCTGGGCCGCCAGGCGGAGGACGCAGTGTTCTTCTTCTGGCCAACCGGCGTCGGCGCGCTGGCCGTGCTGATCGGCCTGCCCTGGCTGGCGCGCCACGTCCGTGTGGCGGTGCTGGCCTCCGTCGGCCTGGCGGTGATCACGCTGGTGGTCGTCGGCTTCGGTGCGCTCGACCTCGCGCGCGGTTCCTGGTCGGGCGACCTGCTGCTCGGCCTCACCCTGCTTGGCGCACTCTTCCTTGGCTTCTCCTACGCGATGGTCAACGCGCCCGCGCAGACGCTGCTGCACGAGCGCACCCCGCCCGCGATGCGTGGACGCCTCTTCTCGGCCCAGCTGATGATGGCCAACGCCGTCTCGATGGTCGCGCTGGTGATCGTCGGCGGGGTGACCGACGCGGCGGGAATCCGCGAGGCGCTGTTCCTGCTCGGCGCGGCCGTGTTCGTGATCACGCTGCTCTCGGTCTGGTTGGGCCGCCCGGGCCGGTCCGGCGCGGCCTCGGGCCCGCCCGCAGACTGAGCCTCGGCCGTCGCGCCATCGCCCGTTGGGCGCCCAGTCGCTGCAAGGCCAGTGCGCGGCCACTGCATGGTTGGGGGGGCTGCGCTAATCTCAGACAGCGCAGCGTGCGCATCAGCGCTTGAGACGCTCGAGGCGTCGGGAGGAGCACGGCCATGAAGGAGGTCTCGATCGAGGCGATCCGGGTGTCGCTGATGAACTACAACCGGGTCGTCGTGCTGAAGGAAAAGGACGCGGACCGCTATCTGACGATCTACATCGGGGCGGCCGAGGCCGACGCGATCGCGATCCGCCTGCAGGATGTGTCCGTGGCGCGCCCGATGACGCATGACCTGCTGTCCAACGTGATGTCGGAGCTGGGCGCGCGGGTCACGCGGGTGGTCGTCTCGGAGGTCAAAAACGACACCTACTTCGCGCGGCTCTTCCTCTCGATCAACGATCGGGAGCTCGAGATCGACTCGCGTCCGAGCGACGCGATCGCGCTCGCCGTGCGCGCCGAGGTGCCGATCTTCGTCGCCGACGCGGTGATCGATCAGGCCGGCGTGCTGCTCGACGACGAGGGCGCCGTCAGCGCCGCCGACGAGTCGCGCCGCGAGCCGGTCAAGCCCGAGGAGCTTGAGAAGATGTCGGCCTTCCGGGACTTCATCGAGAGTCTCGACATGGACGACTTCGAGTAATCGGCTCGGTCGTAGCGGTGTGGCGGCGGTGACGGATGTGGCTCGCGCCGGGTGGTTGTGACTAGAGACGCTTGTGATAATCTTCGCAATGCTCGCGGAGGGCGGGGCCGGATGAAAAACTGGCCCCCTGCGGTCGCTCTGCTGGGCGTCGGCTGGTACGTCGCCACGTGCATCGTGCTGGGCGTATTGGCCGGGCTCTGGCTGGACGGGCGCGCAGGCATTTCGCCCGCCCTCACACTCGTGGGTCTCGGCCTCGGCCTTGCTGCCGCGGGTTGGGGCGGCTACCGCATGTTGTTGGACGTGCTCGAAGGCCCGCTCACACGGCGGCGTCCGAAGCGCGAGGAAACAGACGAGAAGGAGGGTGACGAGTGAGCAAGCGCCGCCTCATCATCCTCGGCGCCTTGGTGCTGATCGTTGGCGGTTTCTTCCTCGTTCGCGCGCCGAAGCCGGTCATCGCGATCGCGCCCGAGCCCGTCTTCTCAATCGGCTCGTACACCGTCAGCAACACGATCCTGTCCGCCTGGGTGGTGATCGCGCTGCTGCTGATCGGCGCCTACTTCGTCTACCGCCGCACCCGCGACATCGAGAAGGCAATGGTCCCCAGCGGGCTGCAGAACATCGTCGAGATGATGTACGAGGCCTTCTTCGGGATCGTCGAGCAGGTCGTCGGCGCGCGCAACGGCCGCAAGTTCTTCCCCGTCATCTTCACCATCTTCATCTTCCTGTTGTTCGGCAACTGGTTCGGCCTGTTTCCCTGGAACAACGTGATCGGTCAGGTCGAGAACGTCCGCGAGCACTACCTGCACGAACTGGAAGTGAGCGTCGAAGAGGTTCGCGAGGAACTCGCACAGGGCGAACGAGCGATCAGCCCCGCCGAGATCGAAGCGATCAACCACGCATTTGCGAACGCCTATTTCGCCCCGATCCATTTTGGTCTCGACGACCACGAGCACGCCGACGAGGTGATCGACGAGATTCGCGAGCACCACCTGTCCGCCACCGAGCACGCCGTGCGGAGCGAGTTCGCGGTCAATCCGATTCCAACCTCGACAGCGGCGCCGGACGTGATCGAAGCGCTGGAAGCGCGCCTCAAGTCGGCCGGCCTCACCGAGGAGCAGGCTGAAGAAGCGATGGTCTACAACCTGCCGCTCGGCGCGGCCGACGCGGAGCTGGTCAAGGCTGAGGGCCCGATCCTGAGCGGCGATGGGCTCAAGATCATTCCCCCGCGAACCCTGTTCGACACCCCGCGCGACTTCTCCTACAACGCCTTTACCGAACCCCTGGTGATCGAACCGGGAGCGGATGGATCGGTGGCTCAGCTCTGTTTGATTGAGTGTGAGCTGCCAATTGGCGACCACGAGCCCCAGGCCGCGCCGACGACGCTCAACACCGCCCACATCGGCTTCGTGCTGCGGCTCGAGGAGAAGGGCTTCGAAGGCCAGACCGTGGGCCACGTGTTCCCCTTCTTCCGCGCCATCGCGACGGACGTTAACCTGCCGCTGGCGCTAGCCCTGTGGTCGCTGATCATGGTCCAGGTCTGGGGCGTGGGTGCTGTTGGGCTGGCGAACAACTTCGGCAAGTACCTCGGGCTGGGCTCGCACGCCGTCGTCAAGGGCCCGATGGGCCTATTCGTGGGCATTCTCGAGATCATCTCGGAGGTCGGGCGAATCATCTCGTTCACCTTCCGACTGTTTGGCAACATCTTCGCCGGCGAGGTGGCGCTGTTTATCGCGATGTTCCTGGTGGCCTTCATCGTGCCATCGGTGTTCTTTGGACTGGAAATCTTCGTTGGGTTCATCCAGGCGTTCGTGTTCGCGATGCTGACCTTGGTCTTCGCGGGCGCGGCGGTGGCTGGGCACGACGATCATGACGAAGAGATCGAAGCGGACGCCCATTAGGGCGTTCACAGAGCACGCACATCGCGGCCGCGGACGGTCGCTTGGAGAGGACGTTGGCATGGACCTTCTGTTGCAGATTGGCAATGATGGCATGAAGTACGTCGGTGCCGGGATCGCGATGGGGCTCGGGGCGATCGGTCCCGGCCTGGGGATCGGCCTGCTCGCCGGGCGTGCGATGGAGGCGCTCGGCCGCAACCCGGATGCCGCGCCGGTGATTCAGACGAACATGATCCTCGGCATCGCCTTCACCGAGGCGATCGCGATTTACTCGCTGGTCGTGGCGGTGATGGTCGGCTTCGTGTTCTAGGCGGTCGGCGCGCTGCGCGCCCGCGGTTCGCGCCCGGGCCGCGCCGGCGACGGCAGGACAAAGAAAGCGCAGGCGCAGAGATGGACGCACTCGGACTCAACCTCGCCGGGCTGCTGACGCACTTCATCAGCTTCGGGCTGTTGCTGGGGCTCTTGATCGTGCTGTTCTATCGGCCGATGCGTCGGGTACTCGATGAGCGCCGACGGCGGATCGAGGAAGGGCTGCGCGCCTCCGAGGCGGCTCAAGAGGCGGCTGAAGAGGCCAGCGCCGAGGCCCGCGCCGAGGTTCAGATCGGCCGCGAAGAGGCCCAGCGCCTCGTCGTCCAGGCCCAGGAGATCGGGCAGCGGCTCGAGGCTGAGGCGCGCGCCGGCGCGCAGGTTCAGGCCGAGCGCCTGATCGAGCGCGCGCGTCAGGAGATCGAGCAGGAGCGCGATCAGGCCGTCCAGCAGCTTCGCAACGAGTTCGCCGACCTGGCGATCTCCGCCGCCGAGCGGGTGATCGGCCAGGCGCTCACGCGCGACGATCACCAGCGAATCATCGGCGAAGTGCTGGCGGACTCATCCGTCGGCGCAACGGACCAGAACTAGCTTCGGGGGTCGCCAGTGCCACCGCGAGATCCGGCCGCCAAGCGCTACGCCGAAGCCGTCTTCGCGATCGCGTCCGACGGCGGCTCCGCAGACCGCTGGTCCTCGGACCTCGACGATGTCGTCAATCTGTTCGTCAACCCCCACGCAGCGGCGTTCTTCGTCAGCACCCGCGTCCTCCAGGCCGACAAGGAGCGGGTCATCGATGCGGCGCTGACCGACGCGTCAAACGAGGCGCGCAACCTCGCCAAACTGCTCGTTCGCAAACGCCGCACAGCGTTGGCCGAACACATCCGCGAGGCCTTCCGCCAGCGGCTCAACAGCCAGCGGGGGATCGCCCAGGCAGTCGTGACCACGGCGGTTCCGCTCTCCGCTGAAGCGCGCGCCTCGGTCGAGGCGGCGGTGCGTCGCTACAGCAACGCCACCACCGTCGAGCTCAGCGAGAACGTCGACACGGCGATTCTGGGCGGGGCCGTCGTCCGAATTGGCGACCGAATCATCGATGGCAGCGTCCGTACGCGGCTCAATTCGCTGCGACGCACCGTCGCCAGCGGAAATCTCTGATCTGCATGGCTGAGTCAAGAGGGAAGTGAATCATGGCCGTTCGCCCTGAAGAAGTTGCAGCGATCATTCGCCAGCAGATCGAGGGCTTCGAAAGCGAAGTCATCTCTGCCGATGTCGGCACCGTGGTCGAAGCGGGCGACGGGATCGCCCGGGTCTTCGGCCTCGCCGGCGCGCTCTCGGGCGAGCTCCTGGAGTTCCACCCCACGGGCGGTCGCGACGCCGTGATGGGCATGGCGCTGAACCTCGAAGAAGAGATCGTCGGCGCCGTGGTCATGGGCGACTACCGGGTGATCGAAGAGGGCAACGAGGTCCGCTCCACCGGTCGGGTGGCGGAGGTGCCGGTCGGCCCGCAGCTGATCGGCCGCGTGGTCAACGCGCTCGGCGAGCCGATCGACGGCAGGGGTCCGCTCAACGCAACCGAGTCGCGCCCGGTCGAGCGGATCGCACCCAATGTGGTCACCCGCGCGTCGGTCGACACCCCGGTGCAGACAGGCATTCTCGCGATCGATTCACAGATTCCGATCGGCCGCGGCCAGCGCGAGCTGATCATCGGCGACCGCCAGACCGGCAAGAGTTCGATCGCGATCGACACCATCATCAACCAGAAGGGCCAGGACCTGGTCTGCATCTACGTGGCGATCGGCCAGAAGCAGGCCAAGGTCAGCCAGGTCGAGACCACGCTCGAAGAGCACGGCGCGATGGACCACACGATCATCGTCAACGCCGGTTCAGCCGAGTCGGCCGCATTGCAGTATCTCGCGCCCTACTCAGGCGTCGCGATGGCCGAGTACTTCATGGAGCGCGGCCAGGACGCGCTGATCATCTACGACGACCTGAGCAAGCACGCGTGGTCCTACCGCCAGATTTCGCTGCTGCTGCGCCGCCCGCCGGGTCGCGAGGCCTACCCCGGCGATATCTTTTACCTGCACTCGCGCCTGCTCGAGCGCTCCGCGAAGCTCAACGAGGACTTCGGCGGCGGATCGATCACCGCCCTGCCGATTATCGAGACCCAGGCCGGCGATGTCTCCGCCTACATCCCGACCAACGTGATTTCGATTACCGACGGCCAGATCTTCCTCGAGGCGGACCTGTTCAACGCCGGGCAGCGCCCGGCGGTTAACGCCGGCATCTCGGTCAGCCGGGTCGGCGGATCGGCGCAGCGACGCGCGATGCGCTCGGTCGCCGGCCAGCTGCGGATCGACATGGCGCAGTTCCGCGAGCTGCAGGCCTTCGCCCAGTTCGGCACGAGCGACCTCGACACCGCGACGCGCCGCCAGCTCGAGCGCGGCCAGCGCCTCTCCGCGTTGCTCGTGCAGCCCGAGAACGAACCGCTCCCGCTGGCCGACCAGGTCGCGATGCTCTACGCCGCCAACAGCGGCGCGCTCGACGACGTGCCGGTCAACAAGGTCGGCGACTTCGCGCGCGGCGCACGGGACTTCCTCGGCACGTCGCACCGCGAGCTGCTTGACGACATCGCGTCGAGCGGCGAGCTCAGCGGCGACGCCGAAACGGCGCTCAGCGCCGCGCTGCAGACATTCAAGGACAGTGTGCCCTTCTAGAACGACGCACTGGAAACGCATTGAACACGACGTGTTGAGCCGCGGCGGCCGGACGGGCTGAGGAAGGCACGAGGAGCGCATGGCGAACACCCGCGAGATTCGACGCCGCATCCGGTCGGTCGAAAACACGGCCAAAATCACCAACGCGCTGCAGTTGGTTGCTGCGTCGAAGATGCGCCGCGCGCAGGACCGCGCCCTCCAGGCGCGCCCCTACGCAGAGAAGATGCGCGAAGTGCTCGGCCATCTCTCGGGCGTGATGGGCGATCTCGACGCCGCGCACCCGCTGCTGGAGCGGCGCGAAGTGCGTGAAACGGCGGTGATCTTCGTCACGCCCGACCGCGGACTCTGCGGCGGCCTGATCGCCAACCTCGAACGGCACGCCGGCGAGATCGTGCTGGGCCCCGAGACCGGCGGCGATGTCTCGATGGTGCCCGTCGGTCGCAAGGGCTCCGACTACTTCCGCCGCTTCGGCGTGAAGTACCGCGCGCAGTTCCAGGAGCTCGGCGACTACCCGGGGCTGGCCGAGACGCAGCCGATCTCCCGGATCGCCATGGAGGAATACATCGCCGGCAATGTCGACCAGGTGCTGCTGGTCTACGCGTCGTTCGTGAACACTGTCACGCAGAGGCCGATCACGGTGTCGCTGCTGCCGGTCGAGCGCGCCGATGCAGGCGAAGCAGCGACCGAGTCGCAGTACATCTTCGAGCCTTCGCCGCGGGACGTGCTGGCCGAGCTGCTCCCGCGCCACGTCGACCTGCTGGTCTACCAGGCGATCCTCGAGGCCGCCGCCTCCGAGCAATCCGCGCGGATGGTCGCCATGCGCAACGCGACCGACGCCGCCAACGAGATGATCGACGACCTCACGCTCGTCTACAACAAGGCCCGCCAAGAGCAGATCACCTCCGAGCTGCTGGACATCACCGGCGGCGTCGAAGCGATGAAGAACTGACCATGCCCGTCAACGCTGTTGCGGTCATCTTCGACATGGACGGCGTGCTGGTCGATGGAGAGCCGCTGCACTACGAGGCCGTACGCGGGCTGCTGGCCGAGGAGGGCGTCGATTTCTCGCTCGCCGACTACCAGCGCTATCTCGGCACCACGCTCGAGAGCACCTGGGCTGATCTGCGCAATCGCTATTCGCTCGCGCGCACCTACGAGTGGTACGCCGAGGCCTACGACCGCGAGGTGATTCGCTCATACCGCGAGGACGCGCAGCTGCTGCCCGGCGCGGAAGCGCTGCTCGGCGCGCTTACCGGGGCCGCTGTGCCGTTGGCGCTCGCCTCCTCCTCGAACCGCGACTGGGTCGACGCAGCGCTCGACGCGCTCGGCCTGCGACGCTTCTTCGCCGAAACGGTCGCCGGCGACGAGGTCGCGCGCGGCAAGCCGGACCCCGAGATTTATCTGCGCGCGGCGCAGCGTTTGAACGCCGAACCGAACCACTGCGTGGCCGTCGAGGACGCCCCCGCCGGGATCGCCTCGGCCGGCGCCGCCGGGATGGCGGTGGTGGCGGTGCGTACGCCGATGACGGCGGACCTGCCGCTCTCCGACGCCACCTGGGTGATCGATTCGCTGGCCGATTTCGACCCAGCCTGGGTCGGCGCGGCCCAGTGGACGAGCTGAACGTGTGGCTGAACTGAACATGATTGATACGATTGGTGCGGAGCCGGCTGCATCGTCGCGGCAACTTGGTCTCAATGGAGGTCGCAATGGCTGACGGACAGGTCGTACAGGTCATCGGCACAGTGGTCGATGTGGAGTTCCCGCCCGAGGGGCTGCCCGCGCTCTTCAACGCGGTCACGATCACAATGGGTAACGGCGTCGGCGTCGTCACCGAGGTGCAGCAGCACCTCGGCAACAACCGCGCCCGCTGCCTCGCGATGGACAGCACAGACGGCATGAAGCGCGGCGACACGGCCCGCGACCAGGGCCAGGCGATCGCCGTGCCTGTGGGTGAGGGCGCCCTCGGTCGTCTCTTCAACGTGCTCGGCGAACCGCTCGACAACCTCGGCGACGTGCCGCGCACGGTCGACGCCTGGCCGATCCACCGCGCGCCGCCCGCTTACGACGAGCAGAGCGGTGAGGCGACGATCCTCGAGACCGGCATCAAGGTCATCGACCTGGTCTGCCCGTTCACCCGCGGCGGCAAGATTGGCGCCTACGGCGGCGCCGGCGTGGGCAAGACGGTCGTCATTCAGGAGCTGATCCGCAACATCGCGACCGAGCACGGCGGCTACTCGGTATTCGCCGGCGTCGGTGAGCGCTCGCGCGAGGGCAACGACCTCTGGAACGAGATGCGCGAATCGGGCGTGCTCGACAAGACGGTGCTCGTCTTCGGCCAGATGAACGAACCGCCCGGCGTGCGGCTGCGCGTCGGCCTCAGCGGGCTCACCTTCGCCGAGTACTTCCGCGATGTCGACGGCCAGGATGTGCTGCTCTTCATCGACAACATCTACCGCTACACGCTCGCCGGCCAGGAAGTCTCCGCGCTGCTCGGGCGGATGCCCTCAGCGGTCGGCTACCAGCCCACCCTGAGCACCGAGATGGGTGAGCTCGAGGAGCGGATCACCAGCACGATGCGCGGCTCGATCACCTCCTTCCAGGCGATCTACGTGCCCGCCGACGACTACACCGACCCCGGCGTCGCGACCACGTTTGGTCACCTCGACGCGGTCGTCGCGCTCGAGCGCGCGATCGCCTCGCAGGGCTTCTACCCGGCGGTCGACCCGTTGACCTCGTTCAGCCGCGCGCTCGACCCCAAGATCGTCGGCCAGGAGCACTACGACGTCGCGCAGGAGATGCAGCGCGTGCTCCAGCGCTTCAAGGACCTGCAGGACATCATCGCGATCCTCGGCGTCGACGAGCTCTCGGAGGAAGACAAGCAGACAGTCGCGCGAGCGCGGCGGATTCAGCGCTTCCTGACCCAGCCGTTCTTCGTCGCCGAGCAGTTCACCGGCCTGCCCGGCGAGTACGTCTCGGTGCGCGACACCGTGCGCGGTTTCAAGGAGATCCTCGACGGCGACCACGACGGTCTGCCTGAGCAGGCCTTCTTTAACGTCGGCACGATCGAGGCGGCAGTCGAAAAGGGCGCACAGATCGCCGCCGAATCCGCGGCCTAACGCAGCCAGCGCAGCCGTCGCGCAGCACAAGCGAAGAGGAGAGCGCGAATGCCGTTGACGCTCGAGATCATCACCGGGGAGCGCCGCCTGCTGCGTCAGGAAGACGTGGACGAGGTGATCGCGCCGGGCAGCCTCGGCGAACTCGGCATCCTGCCCAACCACGCGCCGCTGATCACATCGCTCCAGCCCGGCGACCTGCGGGTCAAGGCCGGCGGCGGCGAGGAGGACTTCTTCGTCTCCGGCGGCTTCCTCGAAGTGCACTCCGATCAGGTCACCGTGCTCGCCGACGAGGCTGAGCCCGGCGGAGAGATCGACATCCAGCGCGCCGAAGAGGCGCGAGCGCGAGCGCTCGAGCGGCTCGAACAGGCCGACGATCTCGACCGTGCCCGCGCAGCGGCGGCGCTAAGCCGCTCACTCGGGCGGCTGCGCGTGATCGAGCGCCGGCGGCGACGCGGCGGCGGCCGCGCCGACATGGCCTCGCGGCCGGGCGCCTAAGCCGCTTCAGCCGCCCCGAGGGAGCATCGATGGCCTCCTCGAGCGAGCCCGCTTACCAAATTTCGGGCGGCCGCCAGCTCCGGGGTTCGATCGAAGTCAGCGGGGCCAAGAACGCGGCGATGCCCTGCCTGGCAGCGGCGCTGCTCGCTGAAGGCCCGTCCCGGATCGAGCGCGCGCCCGATATCGCCGACGTGCGCGGCTTCTGCGACATTCTGACCTCCCTGGGCGTGACCGTGTCCCACGACCGCGCGGCCAGCGCGGTCGAGCTCGGCGTCGACTCGGTCGACGCGCTCGCCGATTGCCCACCGGACCAGTTGGTCGCCGAGCAACGCGCGTCGTTTCTCGTCATGGGCGCGCTGCTCGCGCGCCGCGGCCACGCGTCGTGCGGCACGCCGGGCGGCGACGTGATCGGCGCGCGCCCGCTCGATGTGCATCTGGCCGGCTTTCGCGCGCTCGGTGCGGAGGTCGAGGTCGTGGGCGGCCGAACCACCGCGCGTGCGCCCCGCCGGCTGCGCGGCGCGCCGCTGTTCCTCGACTACCCCAGCGTGCTCGGCACCGAGAACCTGCTGCTCGCGGCCGTGCTCGCGGAGGGGCGGACGCAGATCGTCAACGCCGCGATGGAGCCGGAGGTCGTCTGCCTGGCCGAGATGCTGCGGGCGATGGGCGCGCGCATCTCCGGCGCCGGGACGCATACCATCCAGGTCGACGGCGTTGAGGCGCTGCACGGCGTCTCCCAGCGCCTGATCCCCGACCGAATCGAGGCCGGCACGCTCGCGATGGCCGCCGCGATCAGCGGTGGAACGGTGACGCTGACCGGGGTACGTGCGGAGCAGATGACCTCGACCCGCGCGAAGCTCGCCGCTGCCGGCGTGCGGCTCGAACACACCGAATCCACACTGACGGCAAGCGGCGCCGCTCCGCTCTGCGCGACCGACGTGCAGGCGATGCCCTACCCGGGATTCCCGACCGACCTGCAGGCGCCAATCACGGCGCTGCTCACCCAGGCCACGGGAACCTCCGTGATTCACGAGCGCGTCTTCGAGAATCGCATGCAGCACGTCGACGAACTGCGCAAGCTCGGCGCGAACGTGGTCAGCGCCGGCGCGACGCCCGTCGTCCACGGGCCCTCGGCGCTGGTCGGCGCGCGCGTGCGCGGCAGCGACATCCGGGCCACCGCGGCGCTGGTCGTCGCAGCGCTCGCGGCTGAGGGTCAATCGGTCGTCTCCGGCGTGGAACACCTCGACCGCGCCTACGAAGGCCTGGAGCGCAAACTCGCGATGCTCGGGGCCGACATTCGGCGGGCGGCTTAGACCGATCGGCGGATAGACTGAGCATCGGACGAGCGGCGCGTGGTCGGGAGGCTGGGGCCAGATGTTCTTCGGAAAGCGGGTCGGAATCGACCTGGGGACGGCGCATATTCGGATCGCGCTGCCCGACCGTGGGGTCGTGATCCGCGAGCCCGCGGTGGTCGCGCTGGACCCGCGTGAGAACCAGGTGATCGCCGCCGGCGCCGACGCGGCCGCGATGATTGGGCGCGCGCCGGAGTCGATCGCGATCGTCCATCCGATGCGCGAGGGCGTGATCGACGACTACCTGATCGTGGAGGCGTTGCTGCGCTACTACCTCTCGCAGGTCACCGGCCGGCTGAATCTGGTCCGGCCCGAGGTGATGGTCGCGACGCCGGCGGGCGTCACCAACGTCGAGCAGCGCGCCGTGCGCGACGCAGCCGAGCAGGCCGGCGCGCGACGGCCGGCACATCTGATCGCGAACCCGCTGGCCGCTGCGATCGGCGCAGGCCTGCCGATGGGCGACGCGCAGGGTTCATTGGTGGTCGACCTCGGCGCCGGTCGCTCCGAGGCCGCCGTGCTCTCGATGTACGGCGTCGTGGTCTGGGAATCGGCGCGCGTCGGCGGCGACGTGATTCGCGGCGCGATTGTCGACCACATCAAGCGGCGACATAACCTGATGATCGGCGAGCGCACCGCCGACGACCTCAAGATGGCGATCGGCTGCGCCGTCCCGCAGGAGCGATCGCTCCGCACCCAGGTCCGCGGCCGCGATCAGGCCACCGGCATGCCGCGCAGCGTCGCGCTCACCTCGAACGAACTCGTACCCTCGGTGCAGTCGGTGCTCGAAACCGTCGTCGAGGTGATTCGCACGACCCTCGAGCGTACCCCGCCGGAGCTCACCGCGGACATCATCGACCGTGGCATGGTGCTCACCGGCGGCGCCGCAATGCTGCGCGACATCGACAAGTACCTCTCCGAGCAGACCGGGATTCCCGTGCACATCGCCGACGACCCGCTCGACGCCGTCGCCCTCGGTGCGGCCCTGGCGCTGGAGAACTTCGATGTGCTGCGACCGAATCTGATCACCCCCGAGGGCGCGCTGACCGGCGGCGACCGCTTCTAGACGCTGCGGTCGTCGCCCGCGAGGACGTGATCAAGCTCGTCCTGCTGGATGTAGTAGGCCATGCTCTGCAGCTCCATGACCGGATCGATCTGGCGCAGGTGGACTCCGCTCGGCACCGTCGTGGTGACCGGCGCGTAGCTCAGAATCGCGTTGACGCCGCCCGCAACAAGCATCTCCACGACCGAGCGCGCCGCCTCGGCGGGGACCGCGACGATCGCCAGCGCGATCCGGTGGCGCTGCAAGTATGCGGGCAGGTCGGAGATGTGGTCGATCTGCACGTCGCCGATCACGCTGCCGACAACATCCGGGTGAGAGTCGAACGCGCGCACCACATGGAAGCCCTGCATCAGGAAGCCGGGATAGCCGAGCACGGCGCGCCCGAGATGCCCGACGCCAACCAGGACCATGTTCTGCACGCCCCCGTCGAGCCCCAGGATCTTGCGCAGCCGCTGGCGCAGGTCGCCCACGTCGTAGCCGCGGCCCTGCGTGCCGAAGCGCCCGAAGTAGGAGAGGTCCTTGCGAATCTGCGCCGGTGTCACGTGCAGCCGGTCGCCCAGCTCCTTCGACGAGATGTAGCTGCGCCCTTCGGACTCGAGCAGCCCGAGCTCGCGCGCGTACAGCGGCAGTCGGCGAATCACGATGTCGGGGACGTCGGTCTCTGCCACGCGGGCCCTTCTTCACGAAAAAAAGGCTACGTCGTGACCGGCCTACGGTCAGCCACCCGCGCGGCTAGAGCAGCCCATCGCCGGGCTCGGGCAGGCCGAAGTCGGTCGCGAGTTCGCGCTCGAGCTGCGCCCGCTGCGCGTCGCTGAGCGGCGCCAGCTCCATGCTGGCGATCGCGTCCGCCAGCTCGGCTGGATTCTTGGCGCCCGGGACGACGGTCGCCACCGCGGAGTGCTCGAGCACGAAGCGCGCGGCCACCTGCGAGAGCGGGGCTCCGCCCTCGGTGAGGAAGGCGAGCCGCGCGCTGCGCACTGAATCCCGCGCGACGAGCGAGTCGGCCGCGACTGCGCGGTCGATCGGCCCGCCCAGCGCTCCGGCAGCGAGATTGCGAATCGCGATCACGCCGATCCCGAGCTGCTGCGCCAGCTCCAGCAGCTGGCCGTGGTCGTGCAGCGTTGATCCCTCCGGCAGCGGTCCCGCCGCAGAGGGATTCAGCAGGTTGTAGTAGACCTGCACCGTGTCGATCGCGCCCTCGCGCATCACCTGGCGCACCGCGGCAGCCTCGCCGAGCCCCGTGATCCCGATGTAGCGCGTCAATCCCATGTCGCGCAGACGCTCGAGCGCGGACAGCGCCCCGTTGGGCCCAAGCACGTCGGCCGGGCTCACCGATCGTCGGAAGTGGCCGCGTTCGCCGGCGATGTTGTTGTGCAGCTGGAACAGGTCAACGTGATCCTTGTGCAGGCGCTCCAGGCTGGCGGTCAAGGAGCGCTCCGCCGCGCCCGCGATGTCGTCCAGCTCGTCGTCGGCAAGCGAGACCTTCGTCGCCACGAGCGCGCGGTCGCGCTGGTCGCCGAGCGCCCGGCCGAGGTTCTCTTCGGCGAGGCCGTTACCGTAGCCGGGCGCGACATCGAAGAAGTTCACGCCCTCGCGAAGCGCGAGCGCGATGGTCGCGGCGATATCGTCCTCCGTGGTCGCGCCCCAGACCGCGCCGATCCCACCGCCGCCGAGGCCGATCTCCGAGACGACCAGTCCGGTGCGGCCGAGTCGGCGGTAGCGCATCATGGGCGGGTGTTCCGATCGTGGCGAGTCGGCGCGCGGGTCGCCGCGCGGGGGCGTTGTGCGAGCCTAGCCGCCGTCGAGCTTGGGCGCGCCTGATCCGCCTCGTTTGCCTCGTACGCCTGGCGCGCGGACGCGCAGGGGGGTGACGGATGAAGTTCGGCCCGTCGCAGGATGTGCGTGAATCACCGTCGCTGCTCAACGAGCCTTGCCGCTACCCCGATGCGCGACCGATGCGCTCGCGCACGGCGTTTGCCTACGCCGGCGAGCAGGTCTGGGAGCTGCAAGGACCGCTCGACAGCGGCGCGCTCGATGCGTGGCTCGTAGAGCGCAGTGGCGCGGGCTTCAGCGATCGGACGGCCCTGCTCGCGGTCGGCTCGAACGCCTACCCGCGCCAGCTGTTCGACAAATTCAAGGGACGCGTCGGCGTCGATCAGGGCATCGTCACGCTGCCCGTGCGAGTGCGGGATTTCGGCGTGGCGTTCTGCCCGATTCTGTCGCGGAACGGCTACGTGCCGGTCACGCTCACAGCCCGCGAAGGTCACATGCAGCCGACCTGGGTGCAGTGGCTCACTACAGCGCAGCTCGCGCGGGTCCGTGCGACCGAGGGCCCCCGCTACGCGCTGGCCGGCGGCGCCCGGCTGGCTGCGGCCGCTCGGCTGCCAGGCGCCGCCCCGCAACCCGCCGAGCTCTACGCGTGGTGGTTCGATGCGGTGCTGCTCGAAGGCGCTCAGACCCACTGGTGGGATGCCGCCGACGAACGCGCCCACGCGCGCCTGCTGGCCCAGCTCGCCGGCCCCAACGGCTGGGATGGCTGCCGCGTGAACGAGTCGCGGCGGGCCGCGATCGGGCAGCGATTGCAGGCCGCCGCGGCGCCGAATCCGCTGCCCGACGGCTGGTGCATCCTGACGTAAATCGAGACCCGCCCGCGTAACGCGATCGGGCGCTTCGCGCTAGCACATCGAGCACCGATCTGCTAGCCTGTTCATATCTGGTCGGGCAGTGGCGTTGGTGGGCATCCTGCGTCGCATCGGAGTGCGAAGTGGTAACCGAATCGGCTGGCAACATCCGCTCCCAGCCGCTCGTCGAAGAGATGCGCACGTCGTATCTCGACTACGCGATGAGCGTGATCGTTTCGAGGGCCCTGCCGGACGTTCGCGACGGCCTCAAGCCCGTCCAGCGGCGCATCCTGTACGCGATGGACGACCTCGGCATGCGGGCCAACCAGCCGTATCGCAAGAGCGCCCGAATTGTCGGCGAAGTGCTGGGAAAATACCACCCACACGGGGACGTCCCCGTGTACGAGGCGATGGTACGGATGGCGCAATCCTGGAGCATGCGCGCGCCGTTGATCGACGGTCAGGGAAACTACGGATCGATCGATCACGACCCGCCGGCGGCCATGCGTTACACCGAGGCGCGGCTGAGCTCGATCTGCGAGGAGATGCTCGCCGACCTCGACAAGAACACGGTCGATTTCGCGCCCAACTTCGACGAATCGCTCAACGAACCGAAAGTACTGCCAGGACGCATTCCCAATCTGTTGCTCAACGGCGCCGCCGGGATCGCAGTCGCGATGGCGTGCAAGATTCCGCCGCACAATCTGGGCGAAATCGCCGCCGCGATGAAACTCGTGCTGGCCAACGAAGAGACCTCCATCGCCGACCTGCTGGAGGTACTGAAGGGGCCCGACTTCCCAACCGCCGGGATCATCTTCGCCGGCGAAAACCGCGAGGACTTGCGCGTCGCCTACGCGCGCGGCCGCGGCGGCTTTGTCCTGCGTGGCCGCCAGCACATCGAAGAGGCGTCCGGCAGCCGCGTGCAGATCGTCTTCACCGAGATTCCCTATCAGTCGAACAAGGTGCGGATCATCGAGCAGATCGCGCTGCATGTCCGCGAAAAGAAGATCGACGGCATCCGCGACCTGCGCGACGAGTCCGACCGCCACGGACTGCGGCTCGTGGTCGAGCTGGGGCGCGACGCGAACCTCCGCACGGTCCTGGCGCACCTCTACCGCTCAACCGACCTGCAGGTGAGGTATGACACCAACTTCGTCGCGCTGACGCCGCAGGACGAGGACCCATCGAGCCTGCGGCCGCGCACCTTCAACCTGCTCCAGATGATCACGGCGTTCATCGATCACCGCCGCGTGATCCTCACCCGACGCACCGAGTTCGATCTCGAGAAGGCACGCGATCGGCACCACATCGTCGAGGGCCTGCTCAAAGCGATCGACATGATCGACGAGATCATCACGGCGATTCGCGCCGCCGACTCGGCCGACGCCGCCCGCGACACGCTGCAGGAAGATCCCTTCGACCTCTCCGAGCGCCAGGCCCAAGCCGTGCTCGACATGCAGCTGCGCCGACTCGCCACGCTCGAGCGCACCCGCCTCGAGGAGGAGTACCAGGACCTGATCGAGACCATCGAATACCTCGACGGCCTGCTCGCCGACTCGAAGAAGATCGACGCCGTGATCATCGAAGACCTCGACGAACTGGTCGAGACCTACGGCACCGAGCGCAAGACCGAGATCATCGACCACAGCGTCGAGCAGTTCAGCGAAGCCGACCTGGTGCCCCATCAGCCCTCGGTGGTGACGCTGACGCGGCACGGCTACATCAAGCGCCAGGCGGTTGACGCGTTCCGCTCGCAACGTCGCGGCGGGGTCGGCGTCAAGGGCGTCGCCAAGCGCAACAACGGCAACGCCGCCGCGCAGGACGTCGAGGCTCCCGCGCGGCTGATCGTCTGCGACACCCACGACCAACTGTTGCTGTTCACCGATCGTGGTCGCGTCTACTGCATACAGGCGCACGAGATCGAGGAGCGCTCGCGCGAATGGCGCGGCCTGCCGGTGCAGAACCTGCTCGATCTACAGCCCGACGAGATCGTCACGACCGTCGTGCCGGTGACGGACTTCGGCGACGACTACATCATCCTCGGCACGCGCCAGGGCCAGGTGAAGAAGACGCCGCTCTCGGAGTTCGCCAACGTCCGCCGCAGCGGCCTGATTGCCTTCAACCTGCCCGAGGACGATCAGCTCGTTGAGGCGGCCTTCGCCCGCGCCGGCGACGACGTGATGGTGATCACCAGCGAAGGCATGGCGATTCGCTTCACGGTCGACGCGCTTCGTGAGGCCTCGCGGATCAGCGGTGGCGTGCGCGGCATCGTCGTCCCCGAGGGCGAGACATTGGTCGGCCTGCAGACCGTCCGCGGGGACGCGGAGGTCCTGACCGTGACCGCCGGCGGCTTCGGCAAGCGCACGCCGGTCGACGAGTACACCCGCAAGGGGCGCGGCGGCAAGGGCATGATCGGCCACAAGATCACCGAGGACACCCGCGAGGTCGTCGGCATGTGCATCGTCCGCGGCGACGAGGAGTTGGTGACGATCTCCGCGCAGGGCAAAATCCTGCGCACCCTGGTGCAGCAGATTCGGCGCTGTAGTCGGTCCACCCGGGGCGTCACCGTGATGAAGGTCACCGACGGCGATGTCGCCTCGATCGCGGTCGTCGATACCACCCGGGAGTTCGGCCAGCAGGAGTAGCGGCCCCCGCTGACCACATTGAGTGGTCAGCGGAATCCCGTTCCGCTCCCTCCCGCTGACCACATTGAGTGGTCAGCGGAATCCGATCCGGATCCCCTTGTATCTTCTCCCCCCCACCCGCGTTGCAGGGGAGAGAGTTGTTCAGAGGATTCCTAGCCGGCGCCCGGTGTCTGCAGCGTGACCAGCTCGCCGGAGGTGCTCTCCGTGTAGCCGTCCTCGGCGGTGTAGGCGACTTCTCCGTTGACGATCACCGTGTCGACGCCGCGCGCCTGGCGGATGTAGCGGTAGCCGTTGCCCGGCAGGTCGCTGACGCCCACCTCTTCATCGCGGTCGATCTGCTCGGGGTCGAACAGCACGATGTCGGCGCCGTAGCCGGGATGCAGCACCCCGCGGTCGCGCAGGCCCCAGGCGTGCGCCGTGTCGAGCGTGATCTTCTTGATCGCCTCGGACATCGTCAGCGCGCCGGTCTCACGCACGAACTTGCTGAACAGGTAGCCGGTGTCGCCGTTCGTGGCGAACGCCTGCACGTGAGCGCCGGCGTCCGACGCCCCGATCAAGACGTAGTCGTTGGCCAGCATCTCGCCGACGATCTCCGCGTCGGTGTGCATCAGGCCGCCGTTCTTGAACTCCGTCCGCAGGTCCTCCTCAAGCGCGATGTCGATCATCGCATCGGCCGGCGTCGTCCCGCGTTCCTCGGCGATGTCGCCGAGGCTGCGGCCGAGCAGCGGCTTGTTGTGCTCCAGCGCGACGCCGCGCACGACCGCGTCGGCGATCCGGTTGCCGAGGAATGTCGAGCCTGCCGGCGCGACCTCCGACACGAGCTGCGCACGGGTCTCGGGGTCGCGGTAGCGCGCGATCTTCTCTTCCGTCGTCGGCAGGTTCAGGATCTCGAACCAGCTCGGCATCGCGAGCAGCATGAAGTTGCGCTCGCGCAGCGTGAAGTTGATGTCGATCGGTCGGGTCTGGACCTGCGGCCAGACGCGCGCCCCGAGGTCGGACCACTCCTGCACCCGCGCCAGCACCGTGCCGGCGAGCTCGGGCGTCGCGGTCGATTCGAACAGCGGCGAGAGCGTCGTGGGAATGCCGAACTCGAGCGAGAGTTCGGCCAGCATGTCGACCCGGCTAACCATCAGGCTGGTGTCGTAGAACTCCGGGACGATCTGCAGAATCCCGTGGCCAACCTCTCCCATCGTGCGCGAGAGCGCGCGGATCTCATCGTGCCCCGCGAAGCGGCTCGGCACCGGACGCCACTTGTCGTCGACATCGACGTATGACGTGCTCAGCCCCGACGCGCCGGCCTTGAGGCACTCGGCGAGAATCCGCTGCATCTCGACGATCTCGGTCTCGTTCGCCTCGCGCTCGAAGGCCTCCTCGCCCATCACCCACATCCGGATCGCGCTGTGCCCGACCAGCGGCGCGACGTTGATGCTCAGCCCCGGCTCGATCGACTTCAGGTAGTCCTCGAACGACTCCCAGGTCCAGTCGATCCCCTCCTCGAACGCGGCCATCGGCAGGTCCTCGATCTGCCGGAACATCCGGCACAGTCGGTCGCGCTGCGCTTCCTTGAGCGGCGCCAGCGTCAGCGAGCAGTTGCCGGTCACGACGGTGGTCACGCCGTGCTCGAGCGACGGCCGCGCCTGGCCATCCCAGCAGAGCTGCGCGTCGTAATGCGTGTGCGGGTCGATGAAGCCGGGCGCAGCTGCGAGCCCGCCGGCGTCGATCTCCCTCACGCCGCGTTCGGGGACTCGCCCGACGCGCGCGATCCGCCCACCCTTGACGCCGATCTCGCCGCGAAACCCCGGCGTTCCAGTGCCGTCGTAGATGTAAGCGTTGCGAATGACGAGGTCCATGGTCCTATCCGGTTCCACTTGGTCACGCAGATGATTGCCGCATCCAGCCGCGCACTACCATAGCGATGATGAGCCGCTCGACTGACCTCCACCTGCCGCCGCCGCGCCGCTGGGCGCGCCCGCGCGCGGGCGACACGCTCGAGTCGCTCGCGCGTCGCGAGCTGCCCCAGCTCGCGGCCGAGGAGGCCGTGAAGCTGCTCGGCGACTGGAATGGGCACCTCGAGCGGCTCTCCTTCGTCGTCGGCCGCGAGCTGCTCGTCAGCGACATCGTCTATCTGGAGCCGCCGCCGTAGTCGCTCTAACGCCGCCAAAGTACGCGCACGCCTGGATCCACGGCTCCCCCGCAGGAGACCTTTGCGTATATCGAATTTCGCTCTACCGAGGAATCTGTAGGGGCGACCCTTGTGGTCGCCCTGCCTGCCGGCTATCTGGGAGATCGAAACGTGACGGGGAGGGCGACCACAAGGGTCGCCCCTACAGGGTCTCGGACGAGGATTACGCAAAGGTCTCCGCAGGGGGAGCCGCCGCAGGCTGAGGGCGAGGCGATGAGGTCAACGATGCGCATGCATTCGAGCGGCAGGGGAATCGTTAGAGCAGCGCCTCGGCGAGTTCGGTGAAGGAGGGGACGGTGAGGTCGGGCTTGAGGGGGGAGTCCTCGTAGGGCAGGTCGCGGCGGTTGACGAAGGCGCCGCGGTAGCCGCAAGCGCGAGCGCCGAGGACATCGAAGGAGTTGGCGGAGACCATCAGGCACTCGGCCGGTTCGAGGCCCAGCTTCGTCGCGGCGTGGCGGTAGACCGCCGGGTGCGGCTTGAAGGCGCCCACCTCGCCGACCGAGATGACGGCGTCGAAGTCCCAGCCGATGCGGTTCGCGGTGAGATGGTCGAGAAAGTGCGCGTTGCCGTTGGAGAGCGCAACGAGGTCGTAGCGCTCGGACAGCCGCTGGAGCGCCTCGAGCACCTCCGGGTAGGGGGAGAGATTCTGCCAGAACCCCATGATCTCGGCCTCGGCGGCGCCATCAACGGCGATGCGGTTGAGCTGCAGCGTGTAGCGCAGGGCGCGTTCACACGTGGCGAGATATCCGCTGTGACCCAGCATCAAGATGGTGTCCTGGTACTGCTCGATGCGCTGGCGCGAGCGCCACTGCTGCCAGAACTCCCCCGCGTCGGCGTCGATCCCACGGTCGTCGAAGAAGCGTCCGAGCGGCGGTACGAGGCTGCCGTCGAGGTTCAGCACGGTACCGAAGAGGTCGAAGGTGAGGGCGCGAACGCCATCGAAGTTGGTCATGGAGCGGGAAGATAGCGGCTTCGGGCGGCGGCGGCCCTCGTCGGTTCGACAAGAACCGCGAACGGAGAGCAGGCGATCGTGCAGGGGGAGCAAGCCAATCGGGTACCATCCCCTCGATTCACCTCGACAGCCAGGAGTTAGTCATGCGTTTCGGCATCTTCTACGAAATCTCGGTCCCCCGCCCCTGGGAGGACGACACCGAGCACACCGTCTACCACCGCTGCCTCGAGCAGGTGCGCGTCGCCGACGAGCTGGGCTTCCACTCCGTCTGGGCCGTCGAGCACCACTTCCTCGAGGAGTATTCGCACTGCCCGGCCCCCGAGCTCTTCCTGACCGCCTGCGCGATGCAGACCAAGAACATCCGCGTGGGCCACGGCATCGTCGTCTGCGTGCCGCAGTTCAACCACCCGATCCGCGTCGCCGAGCGAGCCGCCGTGCTCGACATCCTCAGCGACGGGCGGCTCGAGTTCGGCACCGGCCGCTCCGCCACCTGGACCGAGCTCGGCGGCATGGACGCCAACCCCGACGAGACCAAGGAGACGTGGGACGAATACGTCCGCACGATTCCGCAGATGTGGACCAACGAGCGCTTCGGCTACGAGGGCCGCGCCTTCAAGATGCCCTCGCGAGCCGTACTGCCCAAGCCCTACCAGAAGCCGCACCCGCCGATGTGGGTCGCGGTGTCCAGCCCCGGCACCGAGGTTGACGCCGCCGAGCGCGGCCTTGGATCGCTCGGCCTCACCTTCGGCGGCTTCGACGATCAGGAGCAGAAGGTCAAGCGCTACCGCACCCGGATCGCCGACTGCGAGCCCGCGGGCGCCTTCGTCAACGACAAGGTCGCCACGATCAACTTCCTCTACTGTCACCCCGACAACGAGGAGGGCGTGAGGACCGGCAGCCGCCTGACCGGCTCGTTCGCCTACCTCGCGGCGCAGCTGCTGCCGGTGCGCGAGGTGCACCCCACGCGCTCCTACCCCAACCCCGGCCTGCTCGCCGCCGCCCGACAGCAGGCGGCCACCAACCCCGGCGAGGCCAACAGCGCGCCCGAGGGCGTCTGCATCGGCAATCCTGACCGGCTGGTCGAGCAGATCAAGAAGTGGGAAGCCGCCGGCGTCGACCAGATCAATTTCCTGCTCAACGCGCTCGAAACCATCCCGCAGGAGCAGGTGCTCGACAGCCTCCGCCTGTTCGGCGAACAGGTGATGCCCCACTTCAAGGACGACTCGGCCCCCACGACACCCCAACGCGAACTCGCCGCCGCTCCCGCCGGCGACTAGCTGCGCCGCGGCTATTCCTGCTGGACAGCGACTGAACAGCCGTTGAACCAGCTGAACCGTGCTGACCAAACCCGACCGAGGCTGAACGCCTGCTGAACGGTCCCTGAGAGGGAATCCACGATGCCCATCATTGGAACGGCGGACGTTGCGCCGTGGCTGGAATTCGCGGCGGACATGCCCTCGCTCGACACCGAGGCGCTCGAACTGCCCGACGTCCGCATCCTGCAGGTGATCTACGAGATCGACGACGCCGACATGGCGGGCCAGATCCCGCCGGCCCTGCACCCCACGATTCCGCCCACGATGCACTGCATCGGGATGAGCGCGGAGGATGGGCCGCTCGGCCCATTCACGCTCGCGATGGTGCGGATCGGCTGCCGCGCCGCCGTGCGGCCGAGGGGCCTGCCGACGCGAGTCGTGGTCAGCGGCGATGCCGCGGCCGAGGCTCTCGCGACGCGCTGGGGCTTCCCCGTGACCGTCGGTGACGCGCGCCTGCGCCAGCGCTATGACCGGGTCGAAATCTCGGTCTCAGAGGCCGGCGAAACCGTGCTCGCGGCGCAGATGATCGACCCGATCCCGATCGGCAACGGCGACCTCATGTACACCGCCGGCATGCACCTCGCCCACGCCCCGCACGACGGCGAAACCAAGCCCTGGCTTGTGCAGATCGACCCCGACTTCGTGGTCAGCCGCGCCGACCGCGGCCAGGCCCGGATCGACGCCTTCGAGGCCGGCTTCTGGCGCGCCGCTAGCGTCGCCCCCGTCTATCCGATCGTCGCCTCCTACACGACCGCCAACATCACCCTGCCGCGCATCCGCTACATCTGCGACCCCGACCAATCGGCCCTCACCGGCACCGTTGCCCTCAAGCGCGATTAGCTACAAAGTCGAGACGAACCGTCACCATGCCAGAGACCGCGACCCTGTTTCCCGGCTTCCGCGAGCACCGCAGCGGGCCGATCTTCGCCCGCGTCGGCGGCTCCGGTCCGCCGCTGCTGCTGCTGCACGGCTTCCCGCAGACCGGCGCGATGTGGCACAAGATTGCCGGCGGGCTGGCCGAGCACTTCACGGTCGTCGTCGCCGACCTGCTCGGCTACGGCGCCAGCGAGAGCCTGCCCGGCGACGGCGGCGGCGAGGCCTACTCGAAGCGCGTTATGGCGCGCTACATGGTCGACTTGATGGGTGACCTCGGCTTCGAGTCCTTCCGCCTCTCCGGCCACGACCGCGGCGGGCGGGTCTCCTATCGGCTCGCGCTCGACCACCCCGAGCGCGTCGAGCAGCTCGCGTTGTTGGACATCGTGCCAACCGTCGAGCAATTCGAGCAGATGGGCATCCCCGGCGGGATCGGCGGTTTCCACTGGTACTTCCTCGCCCAGCAGGCGCCGCTGCCCGAACGATTGATCTCCGGCGAGCCCGACCTCTTCCTCGATCGGATGCTCGGCTCCTGGGCGGGTGACGCGAGCGTCTTCAGCGATGGCGCGATGGCGGAGTATCGGGCCGGCGCGAACGACCCTCAGACGGTCCGCAGCTGGTGCGACGACTACCGCTCCGGCGCGCGCTACGACCTCGCGCTCGACCGCAGCGATCGCAGCGAAGGCCGGCAGATTACCTGTCCGCTGCTGGTGCTCTGGGGCGCGGGCCGCGGGGCCAGCCGCCGCGGCCGCTTCATGGCCACCTGGCGTCGCTGGGCGACCGACCTGCGCGGCGAGCCGATGCCCTGCGGCCACTTCATACCCGAGGAGGCCCCTGAGGAGTCCGAGCGCGCACTGCGCGAGTTTTTCCTTGGTTGATGCTTCGGCTGAGCCGCGGCGCTCCTGCGCTACGATCAATCGGCACGTCTGGGTCAGAAAAACGAGGAGCGGGCGATGGACGCCGTATCAGTCATTCGCGGGAATGCGATCCCACTCGACCGGTCGGATGTTGACACCGACCAGATCATTCCAGCCAAGTATCTGAAGCGCATCGAGCGCACCGGCTACGGCCCGTTCTGCTTCGAGGCCTGGCGCAAGGATCCGGACTTCGTCGTCAATCAGCCGCAGTATGAGGGCGCCTCGGTGCTGCTGGCCGGCCCCAACTTCGGCTGCGGCTCGTCGCGCGAGCATGCCGTCTGGGCGATCCAGCAGATGGGCGTGGGCGCCGTGATCGCGCCCTCGTTCGGCGACATCTTCCGCAATAACTCGGCCAAGATGGGCCTGCTCACGATCGCCCTCGCGCCGGCCGATGTCGAGTATCTGATGCGCCTCGTCGAGGGCGAGCCGAGCGCATCGATCACGGTCGACCTCGAGGCCCAGACCGTCACCGCCAGCGATGGCTTCGAGCGCAGCTTCGAGGTCGCCCCGTTCGTCAAGCACCGCATGCTCAACGGCCTCGACGACATCTCCATGACGCTCGAATACGAGCCCGATATCACCGCCTTCGAGTCGCGGCGTCCGGAGTCGCTGCCGCGCACGGCGTAGCGGCCGATCTACACTCATCGCAGTGCTCAGCGAGTAGGCGGCCAATGGTCCAGGCAGCGGAAACACGAGAATCGCTGGTAGCGTCCAGCGCGATCAGGGAGTCCGGCGAGTGGCCAATCGTGGTGCGGCTGCCTGCCGACTGGCCGCTAACCGACGAGTGTTTGATCGAGATTGGCAGTCTGAACGATCCGTTGCACTTCGAGCGCAGCGCGGAAGGAGCATTGGAGATTACCCTGCCAGCGGGATCGCTCAGCGGTGAACGCAGCGGCGAGGTTTATGGGCACGTCTGGCTTTGGACCAGAAACTCCGATGTCGGGCGAGTATTTCCTCCCAGCAGCGGATTTCGGCTCCCAAACTCGGCCGTGCGAGAGCCCGATACGGCGTGGGTAAGCGATGAGCGTCTCGAACGCATCGAAACGGATGCCGAAGGTTTCTGGCCGGTCTGCCCCGACTTTGTAGTGGAGGTCCGTTCGCGCGGCCAGAGCGTGGCCATGCAGCAGGAGAAGATGCAGGAGTGGATGTCCAACGGCGCGCGGCTTGGCTGGCTGATCGACCCGTACGGCGATCAGGTGTTCATCTATCGAGCCGACCAAGACGAACCCGAACGTCTCGAACACCCCGAAACGCTCAGCGGCGAAGACGTTGCCGAAGGCTTGACCGTCGAACTCGCGAAGGTCTGGCGCTGACCTCGATTCGTCCGCCTTATTCTGGCTGCAAGCTCGGTTCGCCCCGCGTCGCTCCCCAGGACCGCGTAGCTGGCGACCGACACGGCTCCCGGCGCTCAGCGGGAAGGCGTCCTTCCAGGCGACGGAGACACGCGAATCATCCGCCCGCCCGGCGCGGCCTCCGGGGCGGGCGCCTGGCCGATCGTCGTGCCTTGGCTGGCCGAGTGGCGGTAACCCGTCCGACCGACACTACGGCCGCAGCGCTGCGGTACGATGATGCCTCGTGCGTGCGTGATCGGAGTTGGGCGATGAGTGGTCGTGTTTCTCCATCCGGGGCGGATGCCTGGGCGAATCTGCGCGGAGCAGCCAGCCCGCTGGCGGCGGTGCGGGGCTTCGCAGCGAATGCGTGGACCAAGCTGCGGCGGGGCGACAACTGCTGCGGCAACTACGGCGACCCCGGCTGTTGAGTGACGCGTGAGCGCGCACTCCAGGAGGGGTGGATCGATGACCACGAATCAGACCACGAAGCTCACCACCACCACGAGGACTAACTGATGGCCCACTTTCGGATCGCACTGCTGCCCGGCGACGGGATCGGCGGCGAGGTGATCGGCGAGGCGGTCCGCGTGCTCGCGGCTGTCGGCGGACGCTTCGACCACTCGTTTGAGTACACCGAGGACCTCGTCGGCGGCGCGTCGATCGACGCGCACGGCACCGCCCTGCGCGAAGCAACGCTCGAGATGTGCCGCTCGCAGGACGCCGTCTTGTTTGGCGCGGTCGGCGGTCCCAAGTGGGACGATCCAGCCGCCACAGTGAGGCCCGAGCAGGCGATCCTCGGCCTGCGCAAGGGCCTGGGCCTCTTCGCCAACATCCGGCCCGTGAAGATGCTGCCGTTCCTGGCCGACAGCACGCCCTTCAAGCGCGAGACCGTCGAGGCGATCGACATGGTCGTGCTGCGCGAGCTGACCGGCGGCATCTATTTCGGCGAGCCTCAGCGCCGCTGGGAGGAAGACGGCGAGCGCAAGGCCGTCGATACCCTGGCCTACTCCGAGCACGAGGTCGAGCGGATCGTGCGGCTCGGCTTCGAAACCGCCCGCGCCCGTCGCGGCCTGCTGACCTCGGTCGATAAGGCCAACATCCTCGACACCAGTCGCATGTGGCGCGAAGTCACCGAGGAGATCGCGACCGACTACCCCGACGTGCAGCTCGAACACCGCCTCGTCGACGCCTGCGCGATGGACCTGATTCGCCACCCGGCCTACTTCGACGTGATCGTCACCGAGAACCTGTTCGGCGACATCCTGACCGACGAGGCCTCGATGCTGGCCGGCTCGATGGGCATGCTGCCCAGCGCCTCGCTGGGCGCGCCGGGCAGCGTCGGCATGTACGAACCGATCCACGGCACCGCGCCCGACATCGCCGGGCAGGGCATCGCCAACCCCTCAGGAATGATTCTCAGCGCCGCGTTGATGCTGCGTTACTCGTTGGACCTCGAGCAAGAGGCGACCGCGATCGAGACCGCACTCGCCGAGATCCTCGAAGCGGGCCACCGCCCCGCGGATCTCGTCGAGGCCGGCACCGATCCGCTCGGCACCGAGGCGCTCGGAGAACTGATCGCGGAGACCGTCGCCGCGAGCTAGGCGGAGCAGGTGTTCGCTCTAGACTCAGCCCATGCCTATCCAACGACTCCTCGTCGCGAATCGCGGCGAAATTGCTGTTCGAATCCTGCGCACGGCCACCGAGCTCGACCTCGAAACCGCGGCCGTTCACTCCAGCGACGACGCGTCCTCCCAACACACCCAACACGCTGACGTCGCGATCCCGCTTGACGGGATCGGCCCCGCCGCCTACCTCGACATCGCGCAGATCGTCGAGCGCGCGCTCGAGCACGAGTGCGACGCGATCCACCCCGGCTACGGCTTTCTGGCCGAGAACGCCGACTTCGCTCGGGCCTGCGAGGAGGCCGGCATCACCTTCGTCGGTCCCACGCCGGCAGCACTGGCGCTGTTCGGAGATAAAGCGCGCGCCCGCACGCTCGCGGCCGCGCGCGGCGTACCGATCCTGTCCGGCAGCGACCACGCCGTCGACCTCGACGGCGCGCGCGTCTTCTTCGAGCAGCTCGGCGGTCGCCCGATGGTGATCAAGGCAATCGCGGGCGGCGGTGGACGCGGCATGCGCGCCGTCACGGATGCGGACGAGATTCCCGACGCGTTCGAGCGCTGCGGGCGCGAGGCCCGCGCCGCCTTCGGCAACGCCGCCCTGTTCGTCGAGCGCTTCATCCCGCGCGCGCGCCATATCGAGGTGCAGATCGCCGGCGACGAGCACGGCGCGGTGACGCACATCGGCGAGCGCGAGTGCACCATCCAGCGCCGCTACCAGAAGCTGATCGAGATGGCGCCAAGCCCCTCGATCAGTCCTGAGCTGCGCGAGCAGATCACTGAGAACGCGGTCGAGCTCGCCTCCGCCGGCGGCTACACCAACCTCGGCACCTTCGAGTTCCTCGTCGACGCCGACTCCGACGGCGACTTCGCGTTCATCGAGACCAACGCGCGACTACAGGTCGAGCACACCGTGACCGAGGAGGTCACGGGACTTGACCTCGTGCATTGCCAGATCGGTATCGCCGATGGCCTGTCCCTGTCGGAGCTGGGCCTCTCGCCGGCGCCGACTCCGCGCGGCTTCGCGATCCAGGCGCGAGTCAACCTTGAGCGGATGCGCGAGGACGGCGACGTGCGGCCGGCCGCCGGCACGCTGCGCAGCTTCCGCCCGCCCGCCGGACCGGGCGTCCGCGTCGACACCTACGGCTACGCCGGCTACTCGGTCAATCCCAACTTCGATTCACTGATCGCCAAGGTGATCACCCGCGCGCCGCGCGGCGACTTCCACGATGCGGTGCGCCGCGCGCGCCGCGCGCTGGCCGAATTCGAACTCAGCGGCGCCGACTCCAACCTGCCGTTCCTGCGCAACATCCTCGCGCACCCCGAGTTCGCCGCCGGCGACGTCCACACCCGCTGGATCGAGGACCGGATCGGCGAACTCGCCGAGACATCGGTCAACGGCGCCGGCCCCGGCGGCGAGCTGCGGTCGTGGGCCGGTGCACAGGTCGTGAATCAGACCAAGGACCCGCTCGCCGCGCTCGACTTCTTCCGTCAGGGCGCCGACGCCGCGTCGCTCGATGTCAATCGTGGACTTGAGGCGGGTCAGGCGATCGGGCACGCGCCCGAGATCGTCGGCCCGGCCGGCACGGAGGCGATCCGCGCGCCGATCCAGGGCACGATCATCGAGATCCTCGTGGCCGAGGGCGACACCGTCGTCCCCGGCCAGGAGGTGATCATCATGAACGCCATGAAGATGGAGCACGTTCTCAAGTCCGACATCGGCGGGATCGTCGCCGAGCTGACCGTCGCGGTCGGCGACATCATCTGGCAGAACCACCCGCTCGCCTTCATCGAGCCCGCCGACGTCGGCCCGGCGCAGGATGACGGCGACGAGGAGCTCGACCTCGACCTGATCCGCCCCGACCTTGCGCTGGTCAATGAGCGGCACGACATCACCCTCGACCACCGCCGGCCCGCTGCCGTAGCGCGGCGCAAGGCCAAGGGCAAGCGCACCGCGCGCGAAAACATCGCGCAACTGGTCGACGACGGCGAGCCCTGGAGCGTCTGGAACGAGTACATGGCGCTCGGCGTGGCCGGACAGCGGCGCGTGCGCAGCTGGCAGGAGCTGCGCGAAAAGTCGCCCGCCGACGGCCTGATCTGCGGCATCGGATCGATCAACGGCGATCGCTTCGACGCGCACACCGCGACCACCGCAATCATCAGCTACGACGAGATGGTCTGGGCCGGCACCCAGGGCATCCGCGGACACGAGAAGACCGACCGCATGGTCGAGATCGCCCACCGTCTGCTCTCGCCGCTGATCTTCATCGCCGAGGGCGCAGGCGGGCGCTCGGGCGACACCGACTGGGCCTTTACGCGCGTCGCGGCGCGCAACACTCGCACCTTCGAGCGCCTCGCCGAGCTCTCCGGCCGCGTGCCGATGGTCTCGATCACCGCGGGCCGCTGCTTCGCCGGCAACGCCTCGATGCTCGGCATGTGCGACATCATCATCGCCACCGAAGGCTCCAACATCGCGATGGGCGGCCCGGCCGTGATCGAAGGCGGCGGCCTCGGCCTGTTCCTGCCCGAGGAGCTCGGGCCAATGTCGCAGCAGGTCCCGAACGGCGTCGTCGACATCCTCGTCAAGGACGAAGAGGCGGCGATGGCCGCGGCCAAGAAGTACATCTCTTATTTCCAGGGCCCGATCGACGACTGGACCTGCCAGGACCAGCGGCTGTTGCGCCACGCGATCCCCGAGAACCGCCTGCGCACCTACGACGTGCGCAAGCTGATCGAGCTGATGGCCGACGACGATTCCGTGCTCGAGCTGCGCCCCGAGTTCGGCGTCGGCATGGTCACCGCGCTGATTCGCGTCGAGGGTCGACCCGTCGGGGTGATCGCGAACAACAACATGCACCTCGGCGGCGCCGTCGACAGCGACGGCTCCGACAAACTCGCCCGCTTCGCCCAGATCTGCGACTGCTGGAACATTCCCGTGATCACCCTGGTCGACACGCCCGGCATGATGGTCGGCCCCGAGGTCGAGAAGACCGCCCTGGTGCGCCACTGCCACCGTGTCTTCGTCTCGCTGGCCAACCTGACCACCCCGAAGATGACCCTCACGCTGCGTAAGTGCTACGGGCTGGGCGGCCTCGCGATGTTGGCCGGCAGCACCGAGGCGTCGCTCTTCAACGTCGTCTGGCCCACGGGCGAATACGGCGGCATGAACCTCGAGGCCGGCGTGAAGCTCGGCGCCCGCGCAGAGCTCGGGCAGATTGAAGACCTCGACGAACGCTTGGCCGAATACGAGCGCCGTGTCGCCGATGCCTACGAGAGCGGCGCGGCGCTCAACGCCGCCGCGGTGCTGGAGCTCGACGACGTGATCGACCCCGCCGACACCCGCCGCTGGATCGTGCGGACGCTCGATGCCGCCCCCAACTCCAACCCCATCCGCGAGGGGCGGCGACCCTACATCGACAGCTGGTAGCGGACGAGCAGCCAGCGATCTCAGACGAGGTCGTCCAGAACGCCGGTGGCTGCGTCGGCTGCGACAGCGAAGTAGACCAGCGCCGCCGTTCCCAGCAACAGCCAGAGCGAGAGCAGGATCATCGCCCCCAGGCGTGCACCGCGCTCAATCCCCCAGCGCTCCGCGATGAGGCCGCCAAGGGTCCCCCCGGCCGCCGTCGCCAGCAGCACCGTCGCGGCCAGGATCACGATCACTGTCTCGCCCACGCCGCCGAAGGAGGCGGCGAAGACGATCATCACGGCGAGCCAGCCGATGTTGACCGCCGCTGTCAACGCGAAGCCCCGATCGACGATGCGCTGCAGCGTGCTGCGTTCGTCCACCCGCGTTGCGGCGGCGACCCGCTGGGGAGCCAACGCCGCCGAGTAATGCCCGCTGATCGCGATCAGCGCGATCAGCGCGCCGACTGAGAGCATGCTGACTCGGCCTTCGACCGACAGCCCGATGATCGAGATCGCGCTGAGCGCCACCAGCAGGCCCCACGGCTGCGCCAACAGATTCCGCCGCGCCGCCCCGCTTAGCGCCAAGAGGCAAACGGCGAACGCATAGACCCCGCCGAGCCCGTGCATGATCACGCTGGCCTTGTAGAAGTCTGACGCATGAAAGTCCCACGGTTCGTAGTAATCGATCGCAAAGACGCCGCCCAGCGATAGCGAGAAGAACAGCGCCGCGACGAATGTTCCGGCCAGCGCCCAGGTCCACTCCGCAGGGCTGATCGACCAGGCGGCCGCGGCAAACCGCGCCGCTCCCCACTCGGAAGGCCCCAGAGCCGGCGCAGTAGCCGCAGGCGGCGAGGGCTCGACCGCGGATGCACCCATCGCCGGATCGTCGGAATCGTTAGCCATCGAATGTCGTGCTTTCCCAGCGCCCAAGCCGAAAGTGCGCGCGATGATAGCGGGTCGAGAGCAGTCGAGGCCTCATCCGTGATTCCCACCCCGCCCTCCCTCATGCCCGCGCAGGCGGGAATTCACACGGCCTCCCCATATCGCGACACGCGCCAGCCGTCCGGCGCGGCGCCCAGGCCCGCGACCGCGCGGTCTAGTCGGTCCAGCGCTGTCGAGCGCTCGACGCGCTTTACCAGACCCTCAGATCGCCTGGATTCCTGCCTCCGCAGGAATGACGGAGGGGGTGCAGGAATGACTTCGGCCGCGGGCATGGAGGCGGGGCCGGTTCGGTTCCCTGCTCCGCCCGCGGAGACCGTTGCGTAATCCGGACTTGCGGCGACGGACCATCTGTAGGGGCGACCCTTGTGGTCGCCCTGTCGAGGCGCGGATCGGGCGTGACCAGCAAGGGCGACCACAAGGGTCGCCGCTACAAGGCCGGACGCCCGGTCGAACCCCATTAGGTCTCCCCCGGAGGAGCCGTCGCGCAGCAGCCTGCTCCTGTGCAAGCAGGGGATTGACGAGTCCTCCGCACCGCCTCACTCCAGCCCTTCGATGCCGCTGCTGGCGCGCGACAACTACACTGCGCGTGATGCAGTTTTTCAACGTGCTGCTGGTCCGCCTGATCCAGACGATCCTCGTCGTCTGGATCGTGGTCAGCATCGTGTTCATCGTCTCGCGACTGATCGGCAATCCGACCCAATCGCTGCTCCCGCTCGATTCCACGAACGAGGAGATCGCGATTCTCGAAGAGAGGCTGGGGTTGAATGATCCGCTGATCGTCCAGTACGGCCGCTTCATCTTCGACGCTGTGCAGCTCGACTTCGGCTACTCCTACCACCGCACCGGCGCAGCGATTGACCAAGTCGTCGACAAGCTGCCGGGCACGGTCCGGCTGACGCTCGCCGGCCTGATCGTCGCTCTGGCGCTGGGGCTGCCGCTGGGCGTGCTCGCCGCGCTGCGGCGCGGCTCGTCGATTGACTGGCTGGCGCGAATCGTCGCGGTGATCGGCCAGGCCACGCCGAGCTTCTGGCTCGGCTTGATGCTGATCTTCTTCCTCGCGACCAGAGTGGCCTGGTTTCCCACCGCTGGCGCCGAGGGCTTCCGCTCGCTGGTACTGCCGGCCCTGGCCCTCGGTCTGCTCTCGGCGGCGGGCTTTATGCGCCTGACCCGCTCGGGCATGATCGACGTGATGAACACCGACTTCATCCGCACCGCCCGAGCCAAGGGCCTCACCGAGCGCGCCGTGATCCTCCGCCACGGTCTGCGCCACGCCCTGATCCCCGTGATGACGATCCTTGGGCTTGAACTCGGACGCCTGATCGCCGGCTCGGTGATCATCGAGGTCGTCTTCTCCTGGCCCGGCATCGGTCGCCTGATGATCGAATCGATCCTGAAGTCCGACTATCCGACCGTGCAGGCGGGTATCGCGGTGATCGCCGCAGCGATCGCGATGGGCAACCTGGTCGTCGATCTTTCCTACCGCTTCATCGACCCGCGCATCCGGACGGCTGGACTCTGATGGCGACGCGAGCAGAAGAGGTCACTGTCGAGATCCGCACACGGCGGCGGTTGCGCGTGCCGCACGACTGGCGGCGTTATCTGCTGGTGATCCCCCCACTGACGGTGATGATCGTGTTCGTGGTCGTCGGCATCCTTGCCGATGTGATCGCGCCGGGTGATCCGGGAGATGTCGACGTGCTGGCGCGGCTTGAACGCCCGCTCTTCGACGGAGGAACCAGCGAGCACCTGCTCGGCACGGACCACATCGGCCGCGACATCTGGACGCGGATCGTCCACGGCGCGCGCGTCTCGCTGATCGTCGTCGTGATCGTCGTACCTGGCGCCGCCCTCTTCGGCACGACCGTGGGCCTGGTCGCCGGCTGGCGCAGCGGCAAGTTGGGCCAGCTATTGATGCGCTACGTCGATGTCCAGCTGGCGATGCCGGCGATTCTCTTCGCCGTATTGCTGGGCGCAGCGCTTGGCGCCTCGCTGACCAACGTGATCATCATTCTGTTGGTCTGGACCTGGACTGCGTATGCCCGTTTGATCCGCGCCGAAGTGCTCTCGCTCAAGGAGCGCGAATTCGTGCTCGCTTCGATCGCGGCGGGCGGCGGCAACTGGTGGATCATACGCAAGCAGCTGCTGCCCAACGTCTTCAACACCATCATCGTGATCATGACGCTCGAAATCCCGATCGTGATCGTCGCCGAGGCGTCGCTGAGTTTCCTCGGCGTCGGGGCGCCGGTCGAACAGGCCACTTGGGGTCGGATGATCACCGAGGCGCGCAACTACCTCACCCAGGCCTGGTGGGTGATGTGGATGCCCGGGATCGCATTGATGCTTGTCGCCCTCTGCGGCAATCTCGTCGGCGACTGGCTGCGCGACCTGCTCGATCCGCGCCTGCGCAACCTCGGCTGATCAAAGAGTCCCGACTGAGACCTGTGCGCAACCGCGGATCGAGGCGAGACAGCAGCCGCGGCGTCCGTCACTCCGCGGAGCCTGCCATCACTCCGCGCCTCCCGTCATTCCCGTTTGCGCGGAAATGACCGAGGGGAAGGTGGAATCACGGAAGGATCGAAGGCCACGCAACCGCGGTGAGTTGCGGGCCGTTACCCGGCATCGCCACTCGTGGTTTAGGATACTCCGAACGGCGCGCGGCCAGCCCGGCAGCGTGCATCAGGAGGCAACCAAATGTCAGAGCGAAACTACTGGACCCGCATGCGCAGTCGGCGACTCTCGCGCCGCACTCTGCTCGTCGCCAGCTCACGCGCCGGCGTCGGCGCGGCCGGTCTGGCCCTGGTCGGCTGTGGTGACGACGATGACGACCAGCAGGCTGTCATGCAGGCCCAGCAGCAGCAAGAAGAGCAGCAGCAGGCCGTGCAGCAGCAACAACAGCAGGCTATGCAGCAACAGCAGGCCGTGCAGCAGCAGCAGCAGGCCGAGCAGCAGCAGCAGGCCGAGCAGCAGGCGCAGCAGGCCGAGCAACAGCAAGCAGGCACGGCCCAGGCGGCCGAGCGCGATGAGGCCGAGGAGGATGTCGAAGCCGCCGAGCCCGAGGTCGACCTCGACGCGACCCTCCGCATCGCCATTGGGCGCTACACAGCGGGACTCGATCCCCAGCGCTCCGGTTCGCAGACGAACTACGTCAACGGCGCCTGCACCTTCGACTCCGGGATGTCCAACCACCCCGACACCGCCGCGCTCGAGCCCAACCTCGTCGCCGAAGTCGAAGTCGTCGACCCGACCAACCTGATCATGCACGTCGCGGAAGGCATCAACTTCCACAACGGCCCGCCCTACACCGCCCACGACCTGCAGTTCAACTTCGAGCGCGTCGCGGGCGAGGCCGAGTACCATCAGGGCGGCGAAACCAGCGACCATCCCAACGTCTGGGCCACGGCCCGCGGGGTGTTCGGCGTCGGCAACTTCGCCAGCTACAGCGTCGTCGACGATTACACCTTCGTCGTCGAGACGCCAGTGCCCAACGCCTCGCTGGCCGGCTCGATCATGTCCGGCGCCGTGCGCCAGGTGTCCAAGGAGTACGTCGAGACCAACGGCGACGAGTACGTCGATGCCGTCAACGCGGTCGGCACCGGGCCGTTTCGCTTTGTTGAGCACATCCCCGATGTCGGGTTCAAGTGGACTCGCTACGAGGATTACCACAAGGATCGGGACGCCGTGTCCGGACCGCGGCTGGCCTGGTACAAGGACCTCGACGTTCAGATCCGCCCAGAGTCGCTCGCGCAGATCGCCGGGCTCGAAGCCGGCGAAATCGACGCCCTCTACAATCTGCCCACCGATATCGCCGAGCCCTTCCGCGACGACGACCGCTTCAAGGTGCTCTACGGTCCGGCCAGCAACCCCACGCACTACATCATGTTCAACACGCATGACGCGGTGGCGGAGGTAGACGGCGAGCCCAACCCGTTCCTCGACATTCGCGTGCGCGAGGCCGCCAACCTGGCGATCAATCGCGAAGCGATCATCGAAGGTCTGCTCACCGGCACCGAGAAACCGACCCTGGGCCAGTATCCAGGTTCGATCGGCTTCCCTCAGGACGCGCTCGAAGCCCACTACCACGGCTACGACCCGGAGCGCGCCAGGCAACTGCTTGCCGAGGCCGGCTACCCCGACGGCATTGATGTCGACCTGCACATCGTGACCGACTTCCAGCCCATTGTCCCGGTCATGTCCCTGGTCGTGCAGGAGGACCTCGAGTCGGTCGGCATCCGTACCACGATCGTTGAGTACCTCAGCTCCGAGTACTTCAGGACGGTTCGCACGTTCGAGAAGCCGGGGATGTTCTACTTCTTCAGCAACAGCCTCTCCGAGCCCGAGCCCTCGATCGGCTCAGGCATCAACGAAGAGGGCTTCTACGCGGCCTCGGTCTACCCCGAGACCAATATTCAGGAGCTCTACCTCGCGCAGAATCAGGAGCTCGACCCCTCCGAGCGAGCGAGGCTGCTCGAGGATCTCTACGTCACGTTCTACAACAACTACTCGTGGATCTTCCTCACCGAGATCTCATCCGCGGCCATGCTCGCCGGGAACGTCAACTGGCCAGTCGGCGCCGCCGAGCTGCGCGGCGAAGGCACGCTGACCGCGATCCAGAAGCTCAAGGACGTCTAGGGCCAAGCCCCGCGCTGCTGGAGACTATCTAGCCCAACCGCGTCGGGTCGCTTCTTCGCTGCTCACGCCGACCCGCTGTTGATTCGCCTAGAATGGCGCCATCAGTCGCGCGTGCGAGCGTTCGCCGCGCAGTGGAAGGCCAGGAAATGTCTACGAGCAACTATTGGACCCGGATGCGTAGCCGCCGACTCTCGCGCCGCACCCTGCTCGTCGCCAGCTCACGCGCCGGCGTCGGCGCTGCCGGCTTGGCTCTGGTCGGCTGCGGTGACGACGATGACGACGACCAGCAGGCCGTCATGCAGGCCCAGCAGCAGGCCGAGCCGCAACAGCAGCAGGCGATGCAGCAAGAGCAGCAGGCTCAGCCGCAGCAGCAGCAGGCCATGCAGCAACAGCAGCAGCAGCAGGCCGAGCAGCAGGCGCAGCAGGCCCAGCAACAGGAGGAAGGCACGGTCGAAGCGATCGAGCGCGAAGAGGCCGAAGAGGATGTCGAAGCCGCGGAGCCCGAGGTTGACCTCGACGCGACTGTCCGCGTCGCCATTGGCCGCTACACCGCCGGGCTCGACCCGCAGCGATCCGGCTCGCAGACCAACTACGTCAACGGCGCCTGCACCTTCGACGCCGGCATGTCCAACCATCCCGATACCGCAGCGCTCGAACCGAACCTGGTCCAGGCGGTCGAAATCGTCGACCCGACGAACGTGATCATGCACGTCACTCAGGGCATCAAGTTCCACAGCGGCACGCCCTATACGGCCCACGATCTGCAGTTCAACTTCGAGCGCGTCGCGGGCAAGGCCGAGTACCATCAGGGCGGCGAAACCAGCGACCATCCCAACGTCTGGGCCACGGCCCGCGGGGGGTTCGGCGTCGGCAACTTCGCCAGCTACAGCGTCGTCGACGACCACACCTTCCGGGTCGAGACTCCCGCCCCGAACGCCTCGCTGGCCGGCTCGATCATGTCCGGCGCCGTCCGACACATGTCCAAGGAGTATGTCGAGGCCAACGGGGACGAGCACGTCGACGCGGTCAACGCGGTGGGCACCGGGCCCTTCCGCTTCGCGGACCACATCCCCGATGTCGGGTTCAAGTGGACTCGCTACGAGGATTACCACAAGGGTCGGGACGCCCTCGCCGGGCCGCGGCTGGCCTGGTACAAGGATCTGGACGTCCAGATCCGCCCCGAGCCGCTCGCCCAGATCGCCGGCATCGAAGCCGGCGAAATCGACGCCATCTTCAACCTGCCCACCGACGTGGTCGAACCCTACGATGGCGACGACCGCTTCAAGGTGCTCTACGGCCCCTCCAGTCAGCCCACGCACTACGTGATGTTCAACACGCACGACAGCGTGGCGGAGGTCGACGGCGAGCCCAACCCGTTCCTCGACATCCGCGTGCGCCAGGCCGCCAACCTCGCCATCAACCGCGAAGCGATCATCGAGGGTCTGCTGACCGGCAGCGAGAAGCCGGCCTTCGGTCCCTACCCGGGCACCATCGGCTACCCCAAGGAAGCGCTCGAGTCCCGCTACCACGGCTACGACCCCGAACGCGCCAAGCAGCTGCTCGCCGAAGCCGGCTATCCCGACGGGATCGATGTCGATCTGCATATCGTGACCGACTTCCAGCCCATTGTCCCGGTCATGTCCCTGGTCGTGCAGGAGGACCTCGAGGCGGTCGGCATCCGCACCAAGATCGTTGAGTACCTCAGCTCCGAGTACTTCAGGACGGTTCGCACGTTCGAGAAGCCTGGCTTGTTCTGGTTCTTCACCAACAGCATCGCTGAGCCCGAGACCGTGATCGGTTCAGGGATCAACGAAAACGGCTTCTACGCCGTCTCCGTCTACCCCGAGACGAACATCCAAGAGCTCTACGTCGCGCAGAACCAGGCGCTCGATCCCGGCGAGCGGGCCGCTCTACTCGAGGAGTTCTACGTGACGTTCTACGAGAACTACTCTTGGATCTTCCTCACCGAGGTCTCTGCCGCCACCATGACTGCCGGGAACGTCAACTGGCCAGTCGGCGCCGCCGAGCTGCGCGGCGAGGGCACGCTGACCAAGCTCCAGAAACTCAAGGACGCCTAGCGCCAAACCAGGGGGAGCCCCCCACGGGCCGGACCCCAACCAGAAGCGCCGCAACAGCTCCCCGCCCCGACGTGCATGCCAAGCCGGGACGCAGCGCCGTTCTCACCCGCAGCCCCAACATGGGAGCGTTGTTCACCTGGATTCCCGCCTTCGCGGGAATGACGCAACGAGCGCGCGGGAACGACCGCGACGGGATTCTGAACGAGCGGGTCTTGCGGCGGTCTCCGCGCCAACGCCGATGATCGCCTAGACTGCCCGAGCTGCGCGCGGGCGCACCGCAGATAGACCCATGCCCGCCGAAGGAGACAACCAAATGTCAGAGCGAAACTACTGGACCCGGATGCGCAGCCGGCGACTCTCGCGCCGTACTCTGCTGGTCGCCAGTTCGCGCGCCGGCGTCGGCGCGGCGGGCCTCGCCCTGGTCGGCTGCGGTGACGACGATGACGACGAGCAGCAGGCCGTCATGCAGGCCCAGCAGCAGGCCGAGCCGCAACAGCAGCAGGCGATGCAGCAACAGCAGCAGGCTGAGCAGCAGCAGCAGCAGCAGGCCATGCAGCAGCAACAGCAGCAGCAGGCCGAGCAGCAGGCGCAGCAGGCCCAGCAACAGGAGGAGGCAGGGACGGTCGAGGCGATCGAGCGCGACGAGGCCGAAGAGGATGTCGAAGCGTCCGAGCCCGAGATCGACCTCGATGCGACGCTCAACGTCGCGGTCGGCCGCTACACCGCCGGGCTCGACCCGCAGCGCTCCGGCTCGCAGACCAACTACATCAACACGGCCAGCGTGTTCGACAGGGGCATGTCGAATCACCCCGATACCGCAGCGTTGTCAGCGAACCTGGTCGAGAGCATCGAGATCGTCGACCCGACCAACCTGATCTTCCACGTGGCCCAGGGGATCAAGTTCCACAGCGGCACGCCCTACACGGCGCACGACACGCAGTTCAACTTCGAACGCGTCTCGGCGGTAGCTGCCTATCATCAGGGCGGCGAGACCAGCGACCATCCGAATGGCTGGGCCACCGCCCGCATGACCTTCGGCACCGTCAACTTCGCCAACTACAGCGTCGCCGACGACTACACCTTCGTGGTCGAGACGCCCGCGCCCGACGCCTCGTTGGCCGGCTCGATCATGGGCCTGCCCCACGTGTCCAAGGAGTACGTCGAAGCAAACGGCGATGAGCACGTGGATGCGGTCAACGCCGTTGGCACCGGCCCCTTCCGCCTGGGCGAGCACATTCCCGATGTTGGCTTCAAGTACATCCGGTACGACGAGTACCACAAGGGCCGCGACCGCGTCGCCGGCAAACACCTCGCCTGGTACAAGGACCTCAACATTCAGATCCGCCCCGAGCCGCTGGCGCAGATCGCCGGCATCGAAGCGGGTGAAGTCGACGCGGCCTTCAACCTGCCGACCGACGTCGTCGCCCCCTACAGCGAAGACGAGCGGTTCAAGGTGCTCTATGGGCCGGCCGGCAACCCAACCCATCACATCATGTTCAACACGCATGACGCGGTGGACGAGGTCGACGGAGTGCCGAATCCGTTCCTCGACATCCGCGTGCGCGAGGCGGCCAACCTGGCGATTAACCGCGAGGCGATCATCGAAGGTCTGCTGACCGGCGTCGAGAAGCCGTCCTACGGCCCGTACTCGGGTACGATCGGCTTCCCCAAGGAAGCGCTGGAGTCGCGCTACCACGGCTACGACCCGGAACGCGCCAAGCAGCTGCTGGCCGAGGCCGGCTACCCCGACGGCATCGACGTTGACCTGCACATCGTCACCGACTTCCAGGTGATCGTGCCCACCCTTGCGTTGATCGCGCAGCAGGATCTCGAGGCCGTCGGTATTCGCACCACGATCATCGAATACCTCAGCTCCGCGTTCTTCGCAGAAGTGCGGACGTTCTCCAAGCCGGGCCTGTTCTGGTTCTTCACCAATGCAAACGCCGAGCCTGAGTCCGTGATCGGTTCCGAAATCAGCGAACTAGGCTTCTACGCGGTCTCCGTCTACCCCGAGACGGATATTCACGAGCTCTACGTCGCGCAGCGGCAAGCGCTGGACCCCGTGGAGCGTGCTGCGTTGCTCGAGGACTTCTACGTGACGTTCTACGAGAACTACTCGTGGATCTTCCTCACCGAGGTCTCCGCCGCGTCGATGACGGCGGCCAACGTCAACTGGCCGGTCGGCGCCGCCGAGCTGCGCGGCGAGGGCACGCTGACCTACATCCAGAAGCTGAAGAGCGCCTAACGCCAAACCAGGGAGAGCCCCGCCCACGAGCGGGGCTCGAACGACATTCGCTGGGACCTCGACGACTCCGCCTGCACTCAGCGGCGTCGCGCTCGCTCACGTCGCCTACGCTTGGCGAAGGAGTGGATGCGATGACGATGACGGCAGTGACGATCCAGGACCTCGCCCAGATGCTGCGGGAGCTGCGGCGCGAGTCGCGCGAGCCCAACTTCGACGCGTGGCTGCGTGGCGAGGAGATCGACGAAGAATTTGCCAGCCTCGTGCAGTGGGTGGATCAGCGTCGCCTCTATTGGCACGAAGTGGAAGGCCGGTTGTCGGAAGCTGAGATCGACAGCGTCCTTGAGGCGACCGATGTGTACGCCTACCGCGACGATCCCCAGATCGGGCCAAGCCCCGTCTCCGACCGCGAGAGAGGTCGCCAGATCGGGTTCCGCTGGGTCGAGGATGCGCTCTGGTTTGAAGCCGACCTGGATATGTTCATCGAGGACGGCGACGCGACGGTGGATGAGTTGAAGCGGCGGCAGGTCATCAATGTCGTGCATGCCTATTGCCGAGCACAGGATGAGGTCGCCGATCCGTTGTTGGACGCGTGGCGATCTGGCGATGCGATTCTCGCTCGCCTGGATCACGTCACACGCTGGACGCGGATGCGCGAAGTGACCCTCGATGAGGTGGAACGACTGCTCACCGATGACGAAACTGAGAAAACGCTCGATGTCGCGATGGCCGTTCTGCAGTACAGCGACGAATGGATCGACGAACGTCCGTCGATCCCGCATGAGCGGGTTGCAGCGAACCTCAGCGGCTAGCCGCTGCGAGTATGGCGTATCGCGTTCAGTGGGAGGCGAGGGCCGACAAAGCCTACGGCCGATTGCCGGGGAACCTCCGCGGGCGCTACGATAATGCCCCCGACTCGCTTGTTCAGAATCCCCGGCATCGAGGCGTTCTCAAGCTCAACAGTCCGGAGCGTGGCTATCGCGTCTGGGTCGGGCGTGGCAACCGTCTGCAGTTCGATGTTGATCACAGGGAACAGATCATCACGATTATCGGGGTGTTTCCCCGTGGATCCGGATATAGACGAAGATGACATCCAGCGAAGTCCAACTGCTTGACACCGCCCGGCGATACTCCTTTGGCGGGCGCATGGACAAGTCTGGCGGCGGGCCGATCTTCGTCCGCGGCTCCGGCTCCGAAGTCGAGGACATCAACGGCAAGAAATATCTCGATTTCAACTCTGGCCAGATGTGCGCCGCACTCGGCCACAACCATCCGACGATCACAGCCGCGATCAAGCAGGCCTGCGACACCCTGATCCACGCGCACAGCAGCCACTTCAACGTGCCCGAGATCGAGCTCGCCGAACGCCTCGGCAAGCTGATGCCCGAGCCGCTCAAGAAGAGCATGTTCCTGCAGTCGGGCGCCGACGCCAACGAGGCCGCGATCAACATCGCGCGCAAGTTCACCCGTGGCTTCGAGGTCGCCAGTCCGCATGTCGGCTTCCACGGCATGTCCGACACGACGCGCGCCCTGACCTTCGCCGGCTGGCACGCGGGCTACGGTCCGCTCGCCCCCGGCACGATGGCAATGGTTGCGCCCTACTGCTACCGCTGCCCGTTGCGGCAGACATTCCCCGACTGCGAGTACGCCTGCCTCGATACGAGCTTCGAGCTGATCGACGCGCAGACCACCAGCCGTCCGGCCGCTGTGCTGACCGAGCCGCTCTTCAGCGCCGGCGGCGTGATCGAGCCGCCGAGCGGCTGGCTCGCCGAACTCAAGCAGCGCTGCGCGGCGCGCGGAATGCTGTTGATCCTCGATGAGGAGCAGACCGGTCTGGGCAAGCTCGGCGACATGTTCGCGTTCGAGGCCGAAGGCGTCGTGCCCGACATCGTCACGCTCGCCAAGCACTTCGGCGGCGGCGTATGCATCAGCGCCGTGATCACGTCCGCCGAGATCGAAGAGCGCGTCACCGCCGACGAGTTCATCGTCACGCACAGCCACAGCAACGATCCGCTCGCCTGCGCGGCGGGTATCGCCAGCCTCGACGTGGTCGAGCACGATCGCGTGCCTGAGAAAGCGCGCAAGCTCGGCGGCTATCTCAAGGCCAAGCTGCAGGGGCTTGCTGACCGCTTCGAGCTGATCGGCGACACACGCGGCCGCGGCCTGCTGCAGGGCATCGAGTTGGTGCACTCGCGTGAGACCAAAGAGCCAGCCACCGACGCCGGCCCGCGGATCGCCGCGTACGCGCTCCGCGAGGGCCTGATCTTCAGCGTGCGACGCGAGGGATCGGTGCTGCGCTTCGTGCCGCCCGCCACCACCACGGAGGCGCAGATCGACCGCGCCATCGACATCCTCACCGACGCGCTCGAAGCAGTGTCGGCGAACTGACCATCTGTTGACGCGGCACAACACCGCGCGTACCGTGCGGTCATGGCCGAGAGGCATCCGAAGAAAGAGATCGAGGATGTCGTATCTGAGTTGGAGGAGGCGGGATGGCGGGTTGAACGGACGCACGGCTATGCATGGGGGCGGGCGATGTGTCCCGAATCTCCCGGCGGCTGCATGGTTTGGATCAAGTCAACGCCAAGCAATCTCGGCGGCGAGGTCCGCAAGCTGCGCAGAGCGTTGAAGAACTGCTCTCACCCAACCAGGGAGAACTGAAAGATGGCGATTTGGGATTTCACGCTAATTGTTGAGGGTCGCGACATCGCAAGCGAAGAGGTGTTTGACGCTCTGTGGGAAGCGGGCTGCGACGATGCGCTGGTCGGCCAAAGCAATGGTGTCCAGTATCTCGATTTCGCCCGTGACGCCGAGACCATTGAGGAGGCTGTCGCATCGGCTGTAGCCGATATTGAACGTGTTCCCGGCCTGCAGGTGGTTCGATTTGTCGATTCAGACTTGGTCGGTATGTCCGAGATCGCAGAGCGTTGCGGCCGCACGCGAGAAAGCGTGCGCTTGCTGGTCACAGGCGCTCGTGGTCCCGGGCAGTTCCCGCCGCCGGTGAACGATCCCCGACGCCCGCACCGCCTCTGGCGATGGTCCGAAATTGAACGTTGGCTGACGAGCCGCGCGGAACACGGGGACATCCAGCGCGGCAGACGATCCACCGACATCCGCAACGCGCTGTCCGCATCCATCGAACTGCGCGCATGCAACCGCGGCCTCAATGACCAACAGCGGGAACGAGTGCATCAGCTCACGCATGCCTGAGCACGCATGGCCTGCGCGCACGACCAGGCACTCAAACCGCTAAGGGTCCCCGCCGTTCATCATCCACCCACCGGCGCACACGCCTGCATCACCGCCCGCACCGACTCGAGGCCTGGCTTCGCCGCGATCACCCGCACGATCGCGGTGTCGAGCCCGTCGCCAAGCGTCTCGAACGCCGCGCGCGCCCCGGACGCAGAGCCGTAGTAGCCGACCCGCGTGAGCAGCTCCTCCGGCATCGCCGCCGCGACCTCCGGCCCCGACGCGCCGCGCCGGCGCATGCCGTCCAGCTCGGCGAGCTGCTCGGTGAAGCCCATCCGCTCGAAGTGCGCGCGATAGGCGAAGCGCCGCAACCGCTCGCTCGGCACGCTGTCGCCCAGCGCGTAGCCCATCAGCGACTGGGCGTAGGACTGCCGCGCGACCGCGACATCGTCGTCGACGCAGATGCGGATGTATTCGACGAGCTGCACGTCGTCGGGCGACTTCCCGCCGGCCGCTGCTCCTTCGTTGAGCCGCTCGCGGCTCCAGCCAACCCGCTCCGGATCGCACCAGTTCAGCACCGCGCCGTCGCCGACTTCCGCGCCGAGCCGGATCATCTCCGGCCCCAGCGCGCCGACCAGCACCGGGGTGGGCGGCGGACGGAATCCAAGCGTCGCCCCGTTGTACTGGATCGCTTTCCCGGCGATCGTCACCGACTCGCCCGCGAGCAGGCCGTGAACCGCCGCGACATATTCGCGCATCGTCGTCAGCGTTGAACGCCGCGGCAGCCCGAGCTGCCGCCGCGTCGCCTCCCGGTAGATGCCGCCTGAGCCAATCCCCAGCGTGAACCTCCCGCCGCTCTGGGCGCTCAATGTCCCCGCGCTCATCGCGAACGCGATCGGCGACCGGTAGGCGATCGGGCAGACGCCGATTCCTGTGCCGATCCCACCCTCGACCACGTCGGCGCTGGCCCGCCAGCGCAGCGCGCATAGCTGGAAGCTATCCAGCCCCGCGCCCTCCGGCGTCCAGAGGCTCGTGTAGCCCAGCTCCGCCGCCTCGCGCGCCAGCGTCTGCTGATCGTCGAACGTCATCCCCAGCGAGAAATCGAGCCCAAGTCCGATGTTCATCCGCGTCCTCCTGAGATCCTGCGGTCTCCGCCGCCCTCATCGCTACACGTCTGCGCCTCCGCACACAAGCGCGAGCTTCCGGCCTACCGCCTGTCAACGCCCGGTCACGGTACTCGCGGCGATCGGTCGGGCGGCGCGCCGGGCCTGGCATGGCTGCCGCCCTAACTGCGGGGCTGCCAATTCAGCGCCCGCTGGAGGTTGGCGAGATACTCGGCGAATGCGCCGCGACCCTTGGGCGTCGCCTCGACCCACGTGCGCGGCCTCGAATCGAGGAGCTCCTTCGTCATGACGAGGTAACCCGCGCGCTCCAGCTTGCGTAGATGGGTGGTCAGATTGCCGCCGGTGAGGCCGAGCGTCGTCTGGATGAACCCGTAGGCCAGTCGGTCCGTCTCGGGCAGCGAGACCAGCATGGTCATGATTCGTAGCCGGGCGGACTGGTGGATGATCTCGTTGAGGACGATGTCCTCGTCGGTCACGGGACGCCGCTCTTGTGTATCCAGGCCACACCGATGCCGACTACGACCAGCATCGCAGCCGCCGACACGGCCAGCGCGGCGTCGCCGGCGACGTAGCTGGGGATGTAGAACGCCGCCGCCAGACCTGCGCCAACCGCCGCGATCACCGGGCGATGCATGATGCCGAACAGGACGTGCCCCAACGCCACGATGCCGATGGCGACGTGGGGGATGTCGGCCGCGCGGTCCGCACTCCACATGCCCGCCGCGGCGGGAACGAGGAACGCCGCGAGCACGACCGACAGCCAGAAGAGGAACACGCGAAGCCCCGCTCTGCGGATCGCATCTCCCGCTGCGTGATTCCTGCCACTGCGGTGTCCGATGATCGCGCTGCCCAGCATCCCCGCCGCCGCCAGGACGCCCCAGAGCCGCCCACCGAACCACGGGTTGTCGGCCGCGAACCCCGGCGCCCGCGTCTCGACGGCGTACTGCGAGATGAAGCCGAGCGAGGCGATGGCTCCCCAGAGGAGCAGAATCGTCGCCGAGCCAGCGACGTACATACTGCTCCGCGTGCTGTCCATCGTCGTTTGGATCGCGCTCCAGCTCTCTTGCGGCGTAAGCGCCTGCGCGTCGCTGTCCGGTGCTTGCATCGTGCGCCTCCTCGTGAGCCTTGCCGTGAGCGGCCCTTGGTTTGCAGCGCAAACTAGATTAGCTGACTCAGTCAGCCGATGTCATCCGCTTGAGCGCCGTGTGGCCGAGGGAGCGCGACCCCGGCCCCGGCAAGCTCAGCGGGCGCGTCACGGATGCGTGGATCGCCTTTTGCCGCCCCACCACGGATGATCTTCCCGGCCGGCGCGAATATGGTGCGGACGAGCGGAACATCATGGTCTTCGGCCCCGACATCCGGACCATCACCGAGGACCGCGAGGCCGAACGCGCCGCATGGTCCACATTGATTCTCTCGTAGCCCGAAGGGACACCCGCACATGCCACCGATCGCCAACACTCGCTACGGACAATTGCAGGGCGTGGAAGAGGACGGACTCTCGGTCTTCCGCGGCGTCGCGTTCGCCGCGCCGCCCGTCGGCGAGCTGCGTTTCCGCGCCCCGCGACCCCCGGAAGCCTGGGACGGCGTGCGCGACGCCAGCGAGTTCGCTTCGATGTCGATGCAGACGTTCACGCCGGGCATCGAGCTGTTGGGCGCCTGGGAGGGCCCGGTCGACGAGGATTGCCTGACGCTTAACGTCTGGACACCGGGTCTCGACGACGCGGCGCGTCCGGTGATGGTCTGGATTCACGGAGGCGGCTTCTCCGGCGGTTCCGGTTCCACGCCCATCTACGCCGGCCGCAATCTTGCGCAGCGCGGCGATGTCGTCGTCGTCACGATCAACTATCGCCTCGGGGCGCTGGGCTACTTCTACAATCCCGCGCTCACAGACGGCGACGATCCGCACAGCGGCAACTACGGGATGCGCGACCAGGTTGCGGCCCTGGAATGGGTGCGCGACCACATCGCGGGCTTCGGCGGCGATCCGAACAATGTGACAATCTTCGGCGAGTCGGCCGGCGGCATGAGCGTCGGCGTACTGCTCGGCGCAGCCGAAGCGGAAGGCCTGTTCCAGCGCGCGATTCCCCAGTCGGGCGCCGGCCATCACTCCCTACCCGTCGACATGGCGACGGAGGTGGGGCGCCGCTTCTGCGCGGTGTTGGAGGTCAACCCCGACGACGCCGCAACCCTGCGCAGCATTCCCGCTCAAGACGTGCTTGATGCGCAAAACGCGCTGATGGCCGATCCGGAGACGAGCGCGCTGACCGGCCGCTTCCTGATGGCCTTCTCGCCAGTCGTCGAGGGCGGCTTGCTCGAGACGCTGCCCATCGAATCCGTCCGTAACGGCCGCAGCAAGGATGTCGATCTGCTCTGCGGCACGATCGAGGATGAGTGGACGTTGCTCGCCGCACTGGGCGGCGTCAACGAGCTGGACGAGACCGGAGCCCGAGGCGCGCTGGCCGTGACCGCCGGCGACGCCGATACCGCGAACCGGCTCTACGACCACTACCGCGACGCCCGCGACGCACGCGGCGCCGGCTCGGATCCGCTTACTGTCTTCGATTCGGTGATGACTGACTACGTCTTCCGGATCCCCGCGGACCGCCTGCTCGACGCGCACAGCGCGGTCGAGGGCAGTGGCCGGACGTTCGCCTATCTGTTCAACCAGCAGTCGCCGGCGCTGGACGGTCGGCTGCGCGCGCCGCACGCGATCGACATCCCCTTCGTCTTCGGCAGCTGCGACGCGATGCGCGCGTTCGTCGGCGACGATCCGCAGACCGATCAGCTCAGCGGCTTCGCGATGGACGCGTGGCTCGCGTTCGCGCGCACGGGCAACCCGAGCACGAACGCACTGCCCGGCTGGCCCGAGTACCGCTCGACCCAGCGCTACACCATGGTCCTCGGCCCCGACGTGAAGACTGTCCGTGAAGACCGCGAGGTCGAGCGCGCGATCTGGTCGTCCGATTTGCTGGAATAGGAGTCCGACATGGCGTGGAATCCGACTACCGCTCTGACGCAGCAAGGGGCCTTACGAGGACAGAACGAGGACGGACTGCACGTTTTTCGCGGGGTGCCGTTCGCCAGGCCTCCGGTCGGAGAGCTGCGCTTCCGTCGGCCGCAACCGCCAGAGCCATGGGACGGCGTCCGCGATGCCTTGGAGTTCGGCGCGATCTCATTCCAGCCGCCGCGGCCGGCGGCCGCGCCGTTCGCCGGGATCATGGGCCATAGCCAGGAGCGGATGTCGGAAGACTCCCTCTACCTCAACATCTGGACGCCCGGCCTCGACGACGCCCGGCGGCCTGTCATGGTCTGGATTCACGGCGGCGGGCTGACCAGCGGATCGGGATCGTCACCGGCGTATGACGGTGCGCCGCTCGCATCCCGCGGCGACGCGGTGATCGTCACGATCAACTACCGCTTGGGCGCGCTCGGCTACCTGCCCGACCCCGTGCTCGGCAGCGCCGAGGCGGTGGAGGGGAACTATGGCTTCCACGATATGGTCGCGGCGCTGGAGTGGGTGAGGGACGAAATTACCGCCTTCGGCGGCGACCCCGGCAACGTCACGATCTTCGGCGAGTCGGCCGGCGGCATCGCGGTAGCATTTCTGCTCGGATCGCCGCTTGCGGAGGGTCTCTTTCAGCGCGCGATCATGCAGAGCGGCGCAGCCGACCGCGTCCACACGCGCGGATCCGTCGGCGAGATGTTGCCCTACTTCTACAGCAAGCTGGGGCTCGAGCGGCCGTCGGCCGACGAGTTGCGGTCGCTGCCGGTTGAGGACGTGCTGCGCGCGCAGAGCGCGCTGATGGCTGCTGATCCAGCGGTCAATCCCGCCGGGGGATTGCACGGCATCTTCAACGGCGTGATCGAGGACGACTTCCTCGACGCCGTCCCGCTCGAGGCTGTAGGGCAGGGCCGCGGCAGCGGCGTCGACCTGCTCTCGGGCACGATGCGCGATGAGTGCACGCTGCTCTCGGCGATGACTGGACTGACCGAGCTGAACGAGGAGCGGGCGTTGGAGTTGTTGGCGCCATTGGTCGGTGGCAGTGAGCGCGCCGCTGAGTGCTACGAGCGGTACCGGATGCTACGCGTCCAACGGGGCGAGGCAACCGGGTCGCTCGCGATCTACAACGCGGTCATGACCGACCGTCAGTACCGTGGTTCGACCCGCCGTCTGCTCGACGCGCGGGAAGGAGCAGCAGGCGGCACCTACGCGTACCTGGTCGAGCAACGTTCACCAATGTTCGAGGGTCGGCTGGGCGCGCCGCACGCTCTCGACGTACCGCTCGTGTGGGGAACGACCGAGTTGATGCGCGACTTCGTCGGCGACGATCCGCAGGTGGACCAGTTGAGCGGCTTCATGATGGACGCCTGGGTCAGCTTCGCCAGGACCGGCAACCCGAGCACGAACGCCCTGCCCGGCTGGCCGCAATACCGCGCCGATCGGCCCTACACGATGGTGTTCGGCCCAGACGTCCGCACGGTCACCGAGGAGCGTGAGGAAGAGCTGGCGCTCTGGAAGTAGCGCCGCGTCGGGCTACAGGCTCCGCACATCCACGAAGTGGCCCGCGATCGCGGCGGCGGCGGCCATGGCGGGGCTGACCAGGTGGGTGCGACCGCCAGGGCCCTGCCGACCCTCGAAGTTGCGGTTGCTCGTCGAGGCGCAGCGCTCGCCGGGCGACAGAATGTCGGGGTTCATGCCCAGGCACATTGAGCAGCCGGCGTCGCGCCAGTCGAAGCCCGCGTCGCGGAAGCGGTCGGCGAGACCTTCCGCCTCGGCCTGCAGCTTGACCAGACCCGAGCCGGGTACCACCAGCGCGTGCACGCCATCGGCGACTCGGCCGTCGCCGATCACCGCCGCGGCCGCGCGCAGGTCTTCGATTCGCCCGTTGGTGCAGGAGCCGATGAACACGCGGTCGATCGCGATGTTGGCGATCGGCGTGAGCGCCTCCAGCCCCTGGTAGGCCAGCGCGCGCGCAGCCGACTCGCGCGCTGCGGCGGTCTCGAGGCTGTCGGGGTCGGGAATCGCACCCGTGACCGGCGCGCTCTGCGCCGGGTTCGTGCCCCAGGTGACGAATGGCGCGATCTCGGAGCCGTCGATCACGACCTCGCGGTCGAAGACCGCTTCGTCGTCCGTCCGCAACTCCGCCCAGCGCTCCAGCGCCGCATCCCAGTCGGCGTCCGCAGGCGCGTGCGCACGCCCGCGCAGATATTCAAACGTCGTCTCGTCGGGCGCAACCAGACCAGCCCGCGCGCCGCCCTCGATGGTCATGTTGCAGACCGTCATCCGGCCCTCCATCGAGAGGGCGCGAATCACGTCGCCGCGGTATTCGATCACGTGGCCGACCCCGCCGCCGGTACCGATCGTGTTGAGAATCGTCAGGATCACGTCTTTGGCCGAGCAGCCCGCCGGCAGCTCTCCGGTCACCTCGACCGACATCTGCTTGAGCGGGGCCTGCGGCAGCGTCTGCGTCGCGAGCACGTGCTCGACCTCGGAGGTGCCGATCCCGAACGCCAGCGCGCCGAGCGCGCCGTGCGTCGAGGTGTGGCTGTCGCCGCAGACGATCGTCAGACCGGGCTGCGTCAGGCCCTGCTCGGGACCGATGATGTGGACGATGCCCTGGCGCGGGTCGCGCGTGTCATACAGCGGCACGCCGAACTCTTCACAGTTCGACCGCAGCGACTCGACCTGCTGTTGAGACAGCGGATCCGCGAACGGCTCGACGCGCGTGTCGGTCGGCACGTTGTGGTCCTGCGTGGCGATGGTCAGCTCCGGACGCCGCACCGGCCGACCCGTCAGCCGCAGGCCTTCGAAGGCCTGCGGCGACGTGACCTCATGCACGAGGTGCAGGTCGATATAGAGCAGGTCGGGCTCGCCATCGGCCCGACGCACCACGTGCGACTCCCAGATTTTCTGCGCAACGGTCTGTCCGGGCATCATGAATCCCTTCGGTCAGTCGGGTCGCCGCCTAGGGCGACTGCGTGCGTCGCTGCGTCGCCGCGGCGGCGGCGCCGGCCTTGCCGGCGAGGTGGCGGTTGATCGCGTTCACATAGGCCCGCGCACTGGCGATCAGGATGTCCTGGTCGGCCGCCCGGCCGGTGTGGGTGAGATCGTCAACGACGATCCGGATCGTCACGTCACCCTGTGCGTCGAGGCCCTCGGTGATGGACGTGACGCTGTATTCCTCCAGCGTGTCGTTGATTCCGGTCAGCGCGCGGATCGTGCGGTAGATCGCGTCGACCGGGCCTGTCCCCGTCTGCGAGGCGGACAGCTCGTCGCCGTCGGGCGAAGTCAGCGTGATCGACGCGCTCGGCGTCTCGACGTTGCCCGCCGTGATCGAAACGGAACCCAGCTGCCAGCCATCATCGACCTGGCCGATTCGGTCGAACACGATCGCCTCGAGGTCGCGGTCGTCGACCACGTTCTTGGTGTCGGCGAGCGACTGGAAGCGGTTGAACGCGGTGTTGAACTCGTCGGTCTCCAGCTCGAAGCCCAGGTCCTCGAGACGCGAGCGGAAGCCGGCCCGGCCCGAGAGCTTGCTCAGCACGAACTGGCTGCCCTCGCTCCAGCCGACCTCCTTGGGGTCCATGATCTCGTAGGTCTCGCGCAGCTTGACCACGCCGTCCTGGTGAATGCCCGACTGGTGGCGGAAGGCGTTGAGGCCGACGATCGCCTTGTTCGGCTGCACGTGCATGCCGGCGAAGTCCTGCACCATCCGCGAGGCGGGTACCAGATACTGCGGCTGCACGCCCACCTCCACGCCGAGGTGGTCGGCGCGAGTCCGGATCGACATCACGGTCTCTTCCAGCGAAGCGTTGCCGGCCCGCTCGCCGAGCCCGTTGATCGTGCACTCGACCTGCCGCGCGCCGGCGCGCACGGCCGCGAGGCTGTTCGCCGTGCTCAGGCCGAGATCGTTGTGACAGTGCACCGAAACGACGACATTGTCGGCGCCCGGCACGTCCTCGAGGATGCCGCGCACGAAGGCCTCGAATTCGTCGGGAATCGCGTAGCCGACGGTGTCCGGGATGTTGATCGTGGTGGCGCCGGCCTCGATCACCTCGGCCAGCATCCGGCGGACGAAGTCGACATCCGAGCGCGTCGCGTCCATCGGGCTGAACTCGACATCATCGACGTACTGCTTGGCATGCGCGACCATCTCGCGCGCCTGTTGGAGGACCGTTTCGCGGTCCTTGCGCAGCTGGTGCGCGATGTGGATGTCGCTGCTGGAGAGAAACACGTGCAGGCGCGGAGCCTCGGCGTCGCGGATCGCCGCCCAGCCCTGATCGACGTCGTTGGGCACGGCGCGACAGAGCGTGGCGATCTGGGTGCCGCGGACTTCGCGGGCGATCCGGTGAACGGCGTCGAAGTCGGCCGGGCTCGCGGCGGCGAAGCCGGCTTCGATGCAGTCCACGCCCATCCGCTCGAGCAGGCGGGCGATCTGCAGCTTTTCGTCGGATGAGAAGGAAACGCCGGCGGCTTGTTCGCCGTCGCGCAGGGTCGTGTCGAAGATTCGGACTCGGTCAGCCATGGTGGCGCATCTCCAGGGAACTGAATGGATTGCGAGCGAGGGGCAGAGCTGAGGGAGCGTCGACGAACGGCGGCCGGCAGCGGGCCGCGCGCAGTCGGCTCACGCTCGTGGCAGGAGGAACCCGCGGGCGAAGTCGGCCCGCGGCTGCATCTCTCCGGAGGTACGTCGAATCAACATCCCCCGCAGTATACGTGATCATCCGCGACATGCCCAACATCCGGCCCCCCGCGGTCCGGGTGCGACGAAACCCACGCATCCAGTGTTCTGAGCGATTCACTGAATCATTGAAGAGCTGATGCGCAGCGTGTATCTTGGTGTTGAGGCGGGCCGGTCAACCACCGATCACACAGCTTGGCCGAGGAGTCCGCGTTGGAAGTCCGTTTCAGAACCACGCAGCTCGCCAGGCTTGCGGATGACGCAGACGCGGCAACAAGAAAGTGGGGCACAGCTGTCGCCGCCAGGTACATCGAGGCGATCGACACGCTGGAAGCTCTGCATCGCCTCAATGACCTGCGCTCGTCAGCGGGCTTCAGGCTGGAGAGACTGAAAGGACGGAGGAGACACCAACGCTCGATCAGGCTGGGCGGCCAGTGGCGACTCATCCTGGTTGAGGAAGCGGGCGGCGATGTCCTCGTCGTCGTAGATGTGAGCAACCACTATGAGTAGCAGCCCTTCATACACCCGGACCCGTACTCGAGCCACAGTTCACCCTGGACGGATCTTGCGGCGCGAGCTCGAGGCGCGGCACATGACACAGATAGACCTCGCCGCGAGGATGGGTCGCCCGGCGCAGGTGATCAATCAGATCGTCGGCGAACGGAAGGCGATCACAGCGGAGACCGCGCGTGGTCTCGAGCACGTCCTCGGTATCCCCCGACACGTATGGATGAACCTCCAGACGAACTACGAACTCGGACGCGACCGGCTTGCAGAGGAGCAGCGCCTCGAGGAAGATGCCCGCGAACTCGTCAGCGGCCTGGGGCAGCCCGCAATCCGGGAGATGATCAAGCGAGGCTGGATCGCGAAGAAAGACAGCATCGGGGCGCAGCTCTCGGAGCTGCTCTCCTTCTTTGGCGTCCAGTCCCTCAGCGGTCTCGACCGTACGCGGACCGCTGCTGCGTTCCGCGTGGCGCCCGCCGCGCGGGTCGAGCCATGGCGGCTGGCAGCATGGATGCGTCGCGGCGAGATCATCGCCAGTTCCTCGGACTCACCGGCGTCGTTCGATCGCGACGCGTTCGCCCGCGCGCTGCACGATCTTCGCGCGGCAACCCGAATCGAGGCGCCCTGGCCGAAGCTCCGCGAACACTGCGCGAGGGTGGGCGTGAGCGTCGTCGTCATCCCGGCACTGCCCAAGTCGGGCGCCAACGGAGTCACGTACTGGCTGCGGCGCGACCGACCCGTCATTCAGCTCAGCCTACGCAACAAGCGCGCGGACATCTTCTGGTTCGCCTTCTTCCACGAAGCTGCACACATCCTTGAGGGCTATCGAGCCGACCCAGTGATCGACCTCGACGAAGTGCCTCGCGACGACGAGGCCGAGCAGGCGGCGAACCAATTCGCTGCCGATCTGCTCATTCCACCTGCTGATTGGCTCTCGTTCGTCGAGCGCGACGACACCTCCCGTGCAACGATCGTCGAGTTCGCGCGGCAGATTGGCGTCCACCCCGGGATCGTTGTCGGCCGGCTACAACGCGACCGGCGCATCCCCAACAGCTTCCACAACGACCTGCACGTGGAGCTCGATGACGCCATGTTTGAGGACTCACGCACTTCGGGCAGCTCGACTTCGCCGTGAGTCACGCGACCGCCGATCCGTCGTCCGAGCACGATTGCGGCTCCCGTCATTGCGTGTCCGCATTGCCGGCAGACCCGCCATGAGACGCGCACGATTCTGTATCCTGTGCAGCCAACGCAACGTTGCGCTTACGCGCAGTACCCGGATCGCATGGAGATAGAGATGGCCAAGTTCGATGTTCTGATTCGTGGCGGCACGGTTGTCGATGGCACACGAGTGCCCCGCTTCAAGGCGGATGTCGGAATCAAGGGCGGCGTCGTCGCCCAGGTGGGCGGCAGAATGGACCCCTCCGACGCCGACCAGGTGCTGGACGCCGAGGGGCAGATCGTCGCGCCCGGCTTCGTCGACCTGCACACCCACTACGACGCGCAGATTCAGTGGGACCCCTACTGCACCATTTCGGGTTGGCACGGCGTCACCTCGGTGGTGCTCGGCAACTGCGGCTTCGGCTTTGCGCCGGTGCGCCCTGAAGAGCGCGACCGCTCAATGCTCACCATGTCCCGCACGGAGGCGATCCCCTTCGAGTCGATGAAGGAAGGGATGATCTGGGACTGGATCACCTTCCCCGAATTCCTCGAGTCGCTGGACCGCATCCCCAAGGGCGTCAACTGCCTCTCCTACATGCCGATCGCCCCGTTGATGATCTGGGTGATGGGCCTCGAGGCAGCCAAGCACCGCCGCGCCACCGACGACGAGATCGCCGAGATGCAGAAGCTGCTGCACGAGGCGATGGATGCCGGCGCCTGTGGCTGGTCGACCCAGCGGCTCGGCGAAAACTCCGTCCAGGCTGACTACGACGGCACGCCGATGGTGACCGACATCATGAGCGACAACGAGTGCCTGGCGCTGGCCGAGGTGCTTCGTGACCGCGATGAGGGCTTCATCCAGATCACCCAGGCGACCGGCGACATCAAGTCGGACCTCGCCTTCGAGGCGAAGCTGGCCCAGGTCTCCGGGCGGCCGATTCTGCACAACGTGATCGCGCCGAGTTCGATGCGCCCCGAGTCGCACACGAAGTCGCTCAAGTGGTTGGAGGAGTGCAACGACCGCGGCGAGCGCATCTTCGGCCAGGCGTTCACGATCCGCTCGGCGTTCGTCTACACGCTCGAAGACTGGAACCTCTACGACTCCAGCCCGGCCTGGAACTACGCCACGACCGGCACGATCGAAGAGAAGATGGCCAAGTTCGCCGACCCCGAGGTGCGCGGGCGTCTCAAGGCCGAGATGGACGACGCGATCGAGAAGCTCGGCCAGACTCAGGCCATCGGCGGCTCGATCGAGAAGGTCATGATCCAGCACCTCGAGGCCAAGCCAGAGCTTGAGCAATACGTCGGCCTGACGCTCCGCGAAGTCGGCGAGAAGATGGGCAAGCACCCGATCGACGCGATGCTCGACCTGGCGCTCGCGACCGACCTGAAGGCCGAGTTCCTGACCGAGGTGACCAACGCCAACGCCGACCACATGGGCGAGATCCTCGAATCGCCCTACACGATCCCCGGCGTCTCCGACGGCGGCGCGCACACCAAGTTCCTCACGGCCGGGTCCTACCCAACCGACTTCCTGATGTGGATGGTGCGCGACACCGGCAAGGTCACGCTGGAGGAAGCGCACTACCGGCTTTCCTACCTGCCGGCCCGAGCGGGCGGCTTCATCGGCCGCGGCGCGCTCACCGAGGGCGCGCCCGCCGACGTGGTCGTCTACGACCTCGATGCTCTGAAGCTCGAGCCCGAGTTCCAGGGCGAGATCGTTCACGACTTCCCCGGTGGCGAGTGGCGCCGCATCCAGCGGCCGCACGGCTACAAGTGGATCCTGGTCAACGGCGAGGTCACGTTTGAGGACGGTCGCGAGACCGGCGCCACGCCCGGCAAGCTGCTCCGCCACGGCCGCGCATAGGACCGCTCTGCTCCAACGCGCCGAACGAACGGCGCGGTCCCGGCCATCGGGCCGGGACCGCGCCGTTTTCGTCCCCGCCGCTGTACAGGCATCTGTCGAATGCGGTACGCTCGCGCGCAATCGAAGCTTGCGCGTACCCACGAGGCGTGGGTCAAGGAGGAGCGCCCGATGGCCAAGTTTGACGTTCTGATTCGCGGCGGCACCGTGGTCGACGGGACCCGCGTGCCGAAGTTCAAGGCCGATATGGGGATCAAGGATGGTCGTGTCGCCCAGGTCGGTGGCAGGATGGATCCGGCCGACGCCGACCAGGTGCTTGAGGCCGACGGTCTGATCGTCGCGCCCGGCTTCGTCGACCTGCATACCCACTACGACGCGCAGATCCAGTGGGACCCCTACTGCACGATCTCCGGCTGGCATGGCGTCACCTCGGTCGTGCTCGGCAACTGCGGCTTCGGCTTCGCGCCGGTGCGCGAGGAGGAGCGCGACCGCGCGATGCTGACCATGTCGCGCACCGAGGCGATCCCCTTCGAGTCGATGAAGGAGGGGATGATCTGGGACTGGATCACCTTCCCCGAATTCCTCGAGTCGCTCGACCGCATCCCCAAGGGCGTCAACTGCCTCTCCTACGTGCCGCTGGCCCCGCTCATGACCTGGGTGATGGGCCTCGAGGCGGCCAAGCACCGCCGCGCCACCGACGAAGAGATCGCCGAGATGCAGAGGCTCCTGCACGAGGCGATGGACGCCGGCGCCTGCGGCTGGTCGACCCAGCGGCTGGGCGTCAACTCCGTGCAGGCCGACTACGACGGCACCCCGATGGTGACCGACATCATGAGCGACAACGAATGCCTGGCGTTGGCCGAGGTGCTCGCGGAGCGCGATGAGGGCTTCATCCAGATCACCCAGTTCACCGGTGACCTCGATGTCGACCTCGAGTTCCAGTCGAAGCTTGCGGCGACGGCCAAGCGGCCGATTCTGCACAACCTGATCGCCGTGAACCGCAAGAACCCTGACCTGCACCGCAAGCGCATGAAGTGGCTTGAGGAGTGCAACGCGCGGGGCGAGCCGATCTTCGGGCAGGGGGCGACGCTCCGTGCGGCCTTCACGTTCACGCTCGAGGACTGGAATCTGTACGACTCCAGCCCGGCCTGGAACTACGCCACCACCGGGACGCGCGAAGAGAAGCTCGAGAAGTTCGCCGACCCCGAAGTGCGCAAGAACATCAGGGCGGAGATTGACGAGGCGATCAAGAAGCTCGGCCAGACTCAGGCGCTCGGCGGACCAATCGAAGAGCTGCTGATCCAGGACCTCGGGCATCAGCCGGAGCTTGACGAGTACGTCGGCATGACGGTTGGCGATGTCGCCGAGGCCCGCGGCGTCCACGCGGTCGACGCCATGCTCGACCTCGCCCTGGAGACCGATCTCGCCGCCGAGTTCCTCACCCCGATGCGCGAGCAGAACCACGAGTGGGTGGCCGAGATGATGTCGTCGCCGTACGTCGTGCCGGGCGTCTCCGATGGCGGCGCGCACACGAAGTTCCTCACGGCGGGCTCCTACCCGACCGACTTCCTGATGTGGTTGGTGCGCGACACCAAGCAGATGTCGCTCGAGGAAGCCCATTACCGGCTCTCCTACCTGCCGGCCCGCGCCGCAGGCTTCCGCGACCGCGGAATGCTCACCGAAGGCGCGCCCGCCGACGTGGTCGTCTATGACCTCGAAGGCCTGAAGATCACGCCGGAGTGGACCGGCGAGATCGTGCACGACTTCCCCGGTGGCGAGTGGCGGCGCATCCAGCGCCCCGACGGCTACCGCTGGATCCTCGTGAACGGCGAGGTCACGTTCGAGGACGGACGCGAGACCGGGGCCACCCCCGGCAAGCTGCTCCGCCACGGCCGCGGCTAACGCCTGTCGCGCTCTGATCGGCGGAATCTGCGCGGCGCGGCGCCGCCACAGACATCGATGCGCCCGACGAACTAATCAGTAGTGCATGTCCTGATGTTCGAGTGGAACATTGGGACAGTTTCCCTGTCGATAGCGCGCGACGACCAGAACCGGCTCATCATTGCGGGCCTCCGTCCTCGGGTGGAGGCCCGCGGTCGTCTCTGGGCTGGGGACTCTTGACCGCGCGTTGGAATCTGTATATTGCAACTCACCTCGGGGTTGCGCATCGTCGCAGCATTGGGAGCCGTTGGAGGAACGACTATGGCTCAGTTCGACACCATCATTCGCGGCGGCACTGTGGTCGATGGGACCCGCGTGCCGAAGTTCAAGGCCGATCTGGGGATCAAGGATGGTCGTGTCGCCCAGGTGGGCGGCAGGATGGACCCGGCCGACGCTAACCAGGTGCTTGACGCAGATGGCCTCATCGTCGCGCCTGGCTTCGTCGATCTGCACACCCACTACGACGCGCAGATCCAGTGGGACCCCTACTGCACGATCTCCGGCTGGCACGGGGTGACTTCAGTCGTGCTGGGCAACTGCGGCTTCGGCTTCGCGCCGGTGCGCGCCGAAGAGCGCGACCGCGCGATGCTGACCATGTCGCGTACCGAAGCGATCCCCTTCGAGTCGATGAAAGAAGGGATGCTCTGGGACTGGATCACCTTCCCAGAATTCCTCGAGTCGCTCGACCGCATGCCCAAGGGCGTCAACTGCCTCTCCTATGTGCCGCTGGCCCCGTTGATGATCTGGGTGATGGGCCTCGAGGCGGCCAAGCACCGCCGCGCCACCGACGAAGAGATCGCCGAGATGCAGAGGCTGCTGCACGAGGCGATGGACGCCGGCGCCTGCGGCTGGTCGACCCAGCGGCTCGGCGTCAACTCCGTGCAGGCCGACTACGACGGCACTCCGATGGTGACCGACATCATGAGCGACAACGAGTGTCTCGCCCTGGCCGAGGTGCTTGCCGAGCGGGATGAAGGCTTCATCCAGATCACCCAGTTCACCGGTGACCTCGATGCGGACCTGGAGTTCCAGTCGAAACTGGCGGCGACGGCGAAGCGGCCGATTCTGCACAACATAGTCGTAGTGAGCCCCGAGGCGCCGGACGTGCACCGCAACCGGATGAAGTGGCTCGAAGAATGCAACGCACGCGGCGAGCCGATCTACGGTCAGGGCGCGACGATCCGCGTCGCCATCGGCTTCACGCTTGAGGATTGGAACCTCTATGACTCCAGCCCAGCCTGGAACTACGCGACGACCGGGACGCGTGAAGAGAAGCTCGAGAAGTTCGCCGACCCCGAGGTGCGCACCAAGATCAAGGCGGAGATCGACGAGGCGATCAAGAAGCTCGGCCAGACTCAGAACCTGGGCGGCCCGATCGAAGAGCTGCTGATCCAGGACCTCGCGCACAAGCCGGAGCTCGAGCAATACGTCGGCCTGACCGTCGGCGATGTCGCCGAGGCTCGCGGCGTGCACGCCGTCGACGCGATGCTCGACCTGGCGCTCGAGACCGACCTTGCCGCCGAGTTCCTCACGCCGATGCGCGATCAGAACGACGAGTGGGTGGCTGAGATGATGTCGTCGCCCTATGTCATCCCGGGCGTCTCGGACGGCGGAGCGCACACCAAGTTCTTCGCCGGCGGTTCGTACCCGACCGACTTCCTCATGTGGCTGGTGCGCGACACCGGCCGGCTGACGCTGGAAGAGGCGCACTACCGCCTCTCCTACCTGCCCGCCCGCGCGGCCGGCTTCCGCGACCGTGGGATGCTGACCGAAGGCGCACCCGCCGACGTGGTGGTCTACGACCTCGACGCGCTCGAGATCATCCCAGGGGGGGCTGGCGAGATCGTGCACGACTTCCCCGGTGGCGAGTGGCGGCGCATCCAGCGCCCCGACGGCTACCGCTGGATCCTCGTGAACGGCGAGGTCACGTTCGAGGACGGACGCGAGACCGGGGCCACCCCCGGCAAGCTGCTCCGCCACGGCCGCGGCTAAGCCCTATCATCTGTGTGGGGAGTCCGAACCCCCGCCGCAAGGCGGGGGTTCGTTATTTCTGTCGACTTTGCTGATCGCGCGACTCGAAGGCGCGAGGGTCGGAGATGTGCCTGCCCGCTGGTGACTGGGGGCCTACGGGCGAATGATTCGCTTCGGCCGCTGGGCCAGACGCTTCAGCATCGGTTGCGCGGCATCGACGAACCGGAACGCGATCCGGCGCGTCTCGCGCGGGTCGATCAGGTCAATCACATCGAACTGGTGAGCGGCCTTGAGCGGTGAGCGGAGCTTCAACAGTCGATTCTCGATCATCTCGCGATGCGCCTCGGGATCCGGCGCGCTCTCGATCTCGCGTCGGTACGCCGCGGCGACGCCGCCTTCGATCGGAATCCCGCCCCACTCGCCCGCCGGCCAGCCGAAGCGCATGTTCACGCCATCCGGCACTCCCATGCTGTTGGGCGCGTCCGCAGCCACCCCGTAGGACTTGCGCACGTTGAACTCCACCTTCGGCACCTGCGCCTCGTAGGCCGCGATCAGCGCCCGCGTGCCGCGGCGCATCGTCGCCTGCTGTTCCGCCCGCGAGCCGAGCATGAAGCCGGGCATGTCCAGAAAAATCACCATCGGCAGATTGAAGCCATCGCACAGATCGACGAAATGCGCGAACTTGTCGGCCGCATCGCCGTTCATCGCGCCGGCCATGACCAGCGGGTCGCTCGCCATCACCCCCACGCTGTAGCCGCCGATCCGCGCGAAGCCGGTGATGATTGCCCCGCCCCAATGGCGGCGCATCTCGAAAAACTCACCGTTGTCGAATACCAGGCGCACCAGCTTGCGCGGGTCGTACGCTCGCTTGCGGTTCTCCGGAATGATCCGTAGCAGCTCTTCCACGCGTCGGTGCGGGTCGTCGCCGGTCTCGACGCGGGGCGCGACGTCGCCCGTGGTGTCGGGCAGGTAGGAGAGGAACTGCTTGATCTGGTTGAAGGCGTCCTCTTCCGACTCCGCCTCGTTGTCGACCTGGCCGCTCTGATGCACATGCACCGCCGAGCCGCCGAGCTCCTCCTTGTTGAAGGTCTCGCCGATGGCGCGGCGGACGACCGGCGGTCCTGAGGGGAAGATCTGCGACTGACCCTTGATCATCACGGTGAAGTGCGACAGCAAGGCAAACGCCGCCGGCGCGCCGGCCACCGAGCCCATGATTCCCGCCGCCACCGGCACTTTGTTGAGCAACTGAATGTGCCGCCACCACGTCTGCCCGCCGGGGAGGGCCATCCGGCCCTGTTCCTCATCACGCTTGGCGCTGTGGCCCACGCCCTCGATCAGCTGCACATAGGGCAGGCCGTACTGGGTCGCGAACGGGGTCGCGAACTGCGAGGCGCCCTTCGAGACGTTGTGCGGGCTGCCGCCGGAGATCGTGAAGTCGTCGCCGCCGATCACGACGTTGCGCCCGTCAATCTGGCCCATCCCCATGATGAACGCACCCGGGGTGAAGTCGCGCAGATTCTGGTCGGCGTCGTACTCGTAGGCGCCGACCAGCGGGCCGGCTTCGAAGAACGAGCCGGGATCCAGGAACTTCTCGACTCGTTCGCGAATCGTGTAGCGCCCGCCCGAGTGCTGGCGCGCGATCCGCTCGGGTCCGCCCATCTCTCGGGCGAGCGACTTGATGTACGCGATCTCATCGACGGCGCCCTGCCAGTCCTCGCCGGGCTTCCAGGATTCGCGCGTCTGGTCAACGGGCATCGTGTGCCACTCCTCGTCACAGTCCTCACTCGGGAATCAGCGTCAGTCTACGGCTACCAGCGGCGACCGGGCGCCACGAGCCGATCGTCGCGCCCCGGCCGATCAGCCGGGGCCGCTGGACCACCAGTCGGGGCTCTCGTTGAGGCTCAGGGCGTTGAGCGTGATCTTGTCAGCGGTGCCGACGTCATCCGAGACGATCAGCCAGACCGCGCGCGAGCTGTCGACCAGGCGGATGGCGCCTGAGGGACCGTCGTATGCGATCGCGCGGCCCGTGCCGTCCCCGACCGCGGTGTAGCCGGACCAGGCGAGCAGCCACTCGCGGAGGCCCTCATAGCCTTCGCGGTGCTCGGTCGGGTCATCGAAGGCGATCAGCCAGATGGCGACCGTGACGTGGCGCCGGTTGACCGTCGACCAGACCGCGAGCTGATCGCCGCCCCAGCCGGCCGCGGCGATCGCCGCGCGCTCGGCCTCCTGAGTGGACAGTGCGACGAACTTGCTCAGATAGAGTTCGCCCATCGTGGTGGTGTCGGGCTCCTCGCTGGGGTCGAACACCTTCATGCGCAGTTCGGCCAACAGCGCGGCATCGATCGGTGGCTCGCGCGCCGCCAGCTTTTCGGGGTGCAGAATCTGCTCGGAGGAATCCGGGGGGTCGGAGAGCAGCTCGTTGATGCGCTGCCATCCGCCCTCCTGCTGCCGGCCGCGGACGTAGTCGGCGCCGCTCTGGTAGCGGGAGAAGAACTGCTGGCCCCGCAACGGCGCGAGGCCGAGCGACGGATCGTTGCGTTGCGCCACCCAGACGCCTCCCGAACCCCACTCGTAGCCGCCGGCCAGCTCCCGACCAAGCGCCGAGGCTCGATCGATCGTCGCGGTCACCGCGTCGCCTTCGACGATCCATGAGATCGCCTGTCCGTGATCGTCCGTCACGTCTTCGTAGAGCGCCGACAAGCCGCCGTCGAGCGACTGGTCCTGTAGCGCATGGACGATCTCGTGCGAAACCGTGTCGAAGGTGTAGCGCTCGAGCGGGGTGTCGCCGATCAGCGTGATGGTCGCGGTTTCAGTGGAGTACCAGCCGCCGTAGCTGTAGGCCGCAAGTGCGCCGAGGATGGCGGGCGTCCAATCGGGGTGGTTGATTCCAAGCGCGCGCTCCAACAGCCAGAGGTTGTCGGAGTCGCCGATCTGGTCCTCGTGCAACAGCGCGTGGCAGGCGACGACGCGCAGCTTGTCGTGCGAGATCACGCGGATCGGCGGCATCGGGTCGAGCGCGAGCTCACGCCCGACCGCCGTGAGCTCCGCGAGGTCCACGATCCAGTCCAGCTCGGCTGCTCCTACCGGGTCGAAGAAGCGCTCAACATCGTCGGGGTGCGCATCCTCACCAAACACCGAGAAGGCGGCGCCGCCGGGCAGCCGGCCCGCGTTCGCGCGACACCAGATGCGCTCGTCAATGACGGACTCATGATGGTCCGCTGACCACTCCGCGAGCCTGTCGGCGGTGATGAAGGCCTGGATCGGCCACTCCCAGTCGAGCGGTTCGTCGCCCCACTCGATGGTCGGCCCGGAGCAGGCGCTCGCGGCCAGCGCGAGCAGCAGCGCCGCCGCAAGCAGCGGTCCGATCGGCCAGCGACGCGGCATCATCGCCCTGCCTTCCAGTCGGCCGTGTCAGCTAACGGATCGAGAACCGATCTCTGGATCGGGCTGAGCCTCATCTGGTATTCTCGCGACTCTGCGAGCAGGAACAGATCATGAGCGATCCAGTTGATGCCCGGCGCCGACCATCCCCGTCGGCCGGACGGGGTGCGCGAGTGGGCGCTGCGGCGATCGACGTCAGCCCGATCGTGGTGCGGTGGATCGTGTTCGACACGGGCGAGTACATCGCCGAGCCGCCCCTTCGCTTCGAAGTGTCGTTCGATGCCGAGGCCGGGCTCTTCGATCTTGAGGGCGACTTCGGGGTCATCTTGTGCGCCGAAACGCGCGACGAGCTTGAGGATCTGCTCGCTGACACGCTCGGACTCCAGTGGGATGAGTACGCGCTCCAAGGCCCCGACGCACTCTCGCCGAAGGCACAGGAGCTGCGACTGGAGCTTCTGCAGCGATACATCCCCGCCGCCGGCCGTGGCTGAGACTGCAAGCCAGCCTGATGGTGCACAAGCAGCGCGATGTGGAATCGGCCCTGCAGGCCAAGGGCGTTCGTGTTCGTGACCGGCGCCATCGATTCTTCGTCTACTACTCCAAGGTCGGGCGACCGACGCCAGTGCGGACGATGGTCTCCCACGGGTCGCGGCGCGACATCGGGCCCCACCTGTCGGCGAGGATGGCCAGGCAGTGTGGACTGACGCGGCAGGAGTTTGACGAGCTGGTGCGTTGCCCGCTTTCGCGGGACGAACACGAGCGGAAGCTGGTCGACGCGGGCGTGATCTGACGCTCGTCACGCAACGAACGCCGGAATCACTTCGGTCGCCCAGGCCTGGAGGGCGTCGCGGTCGATCGGGGGGCGGAGGGCGATGTTGATGCGGTCGACGCCGGCCTCGGCGTAGGGCGCGAGCTGCTCGATGGCTTCGGCTGGGGTGCCGGTGATCGCGCCGCGGGTGCGGAAGGCGTCGCCGCTCGCGCCGAAGACCTCGGCGAAATGCGCGTTTGCTGCGGCGCGGTGGGCTTCGCTCGCGGCGAGGTGGAAGGAGAGGTTGATGTCGCGCTGGATGCTCGCCGGATCGCGATCTTCCCGCGCACACCATCGCTCCAGCACTCCGTTGAGGCGCCGCCACTGCTGCGAAGTCGTGTACGGCGAATTCCAGCCGTCCGCGTGCTGCGCGACGAGGCGCAGCGTGCGCCGCTCGCCGTTGCCGCCGATCCAGAAGGGGACGTGCGCCTGCATCGGCTTCGGCTCGCAGAGGGCGTCGCGCAGCTGGAGGTAGCGTCCGTCGAAGTTGGCTGAGGGGTCCTCGAAGAGCGTTCGGACGACCTGGATACCCTCTTCGAGCACGTCGAGCCGGCGGCCGATCCGCTCGAAGCGGATGCCGTAGGCGCGGTACTCGCCCTCATTCCAGGCGGCGCCGAAGCCGGGTTCGAGGCGGCCGTCGGAGAGCTGGTCGATCGCGGCCAGCGCGTTGGCCAGTACGGCCAGATGGCGGTAGTCCATCGCGAGCACCACCGTGCCGATGCGCATGTGCTGCGTGTCACAGGCCAGCGCGGCGAGGCAGGTGAGGCATTCGAGATAGGGGCCGCGCTTCTCGGTCATCGGCTACTCATAGAAGTGGTCCGAGACGGCGAACCAGTTGAAGCCGGCGGTGTCGGCCCAGCGCCAGAGGTCGCGGCACTCGGCGAGCGTGATGTTCTGCTGAGTCAGGTGGATGCCAAACTGCACGTTCCGCCTCCGCACCGCCCACGTCCACGGGGTATCGTGCGGTCAGCGTATCGCTGCCTGTCGTTGAGGGAGAGTCAGTCATGTCCATGCGTTCCGGCACCGTGATCCGCGAGGCGGAGTTCGATCGGCGAGTGATGGGCTGGGCCCGCGCCCTGGTCTCGCTGATCCTCCTGATCACTGTGGTCGGCGCCCCCTTGATCCCGTTCTGGTTGCTCTGGAGCATCAGCTACGCGCCGAAAGCCCTGGACCGACTGTCCGCGCGTCTGACCCCGCGCGCGCTTGAGGTAGAGATGGGCGTCTACTTCCGCAAGGAGAGCACGATCCCGCTCGACCGGATCACCGATATCAAGCTGTACGACGACCCCCTGATGCGCTTCTACGGCCTCCGCGCGATCCGCGTCGAAACCGCCGGCCAGAGCGGCGCCAATGCATCTTCCGAGGGCAATTTGATCGGGATCGTCGATGCGGTGGAGTTCCGCGACGCGATCCTGCGGCAGCGCGAGCTGCTGATGGAGGGCGCGCCGACCCCCACTGCTGCGGCGCCGACCCCCGCAGCGGCCACAACCGGCAACGCCGAGCTGCTGACCGAAATCCGCGACCTGCTCAAGAGCATCGATTCGAAGACGAGCCAGTAGGAGTAGGAGCGCTCGCGGCGTCTTGCCGGGAGCGGGGCTGCGCGTGTTCAGGCGCGGTCAGGATTGGTCAGGGTTGGTTAGCTGAGCTGGACGCGTAGGCGCGGTCGGTGGCGGTCATTTGACCAGGCCGAGCTTTTCGGCGAGGCCGATGCGCTGGACTTTGCCAGTGGCGCCTTTGGGGATTTCGTCGAGGATGACGATCCGGCGCGGGGTTTTGAAGTCGGCGAGGCGCGCGCCGACGAAGCGGCGGATTTCGCGCTCCCCGGCGGTTTGGCCGTCGCGCAGGACGACGGCTGCTGCGACCTCTTCGCCGAGTCGGTCGTGGGGCATCGCGAAGGTGACGGCCTGGCCGACGGCGGGGTGGAGCAGCAGCGCCTCGTCGACCTCGCGGGGCGAAATCTTCTCGCCGCCGCGGTTGATGATCTCCTTGAGCCGTCCAGTGATGGTCAGGTAGCCGTCGTCGTCGAGCACGCCCTGGTCGCCGGTGCGGAACCAGCCGCGGGTGTAGGCGGTGGCGTTGGCGTCGGGATTGTTGAGGTAGCCGTCGGTCACGTTGGGGCCGCGAATCACGACTTCGCCGCGTGCGCCAAGCGCCTGGATCGCGCCGACATCGTCCATGATCGCGATTTCCGGCCCGGCGGGCAGGCCGACGCTGCCGGGCTTGCGGTCGAGCGGCGGCATCGGGTTGGAGGTCATCTGGTGGGCGGCCTCGGTCATGCCGTAGGACTCGATCACCGGCGCGTTGAAGGTCGCCTCAAGTTCGGCCATGACCGACGGCGGGAGCGAGGATGACGACGAGCGGATCAGCCGCAGCTCGGTGTTGGCGAGAATCTCGGCGTTGCGGCCGGCGCGGGTGAGGATGAGCTGGTGCATCGTTGGGACGGCGGTGTACCAGGAGGGCTGCGCGTCCTGCAGCCAGCCGAAGACCTGCAACGCGTTGAAGCCGGGCGAGCACCAGGTGCAGCCGCCGGCGCCGACGCTGGCGAGGACGTCGGCGATCAGGCCGTGGATGTGGAAGAGCGGCATGATGTTGAGGCAGCGGTCTTCCGGAGTCAGCGAGAGCGTTTCGCGGATGTGGGCGGCGGAAGCGCAGACGTTGCGCTGCCGGAGGGGCACGATCTTGGGGCGCGAGGTGGTGCCGGAAGTGTGCAGGACGAGCGCCACATCGTCGGCTTCTGCTGTGCCGGACCGCTCGGCCGCGCCGGAGATGTCGGCCTCGAGCGTGAACTCGCCCGCGGGTCGGTCGGTGGACGGGATCAGCTCGACGATCGGGATGCCACGTCTCGCGGCGACATCAAGGACGGGCGACGAGTCGCCGGGCTGCACGACGACGGCGCGCGCTTCGAGGTCGGAGAGGTAGAAGTTGAACTCCTCCGCGCGGTAGCCGGGGTTGAGCGGCGCGGCGGTGGCGGCGGAGGCGACGCTAAGGAACGCGGTGGCCATCTCGGGGCCGTTGGGCAGGACGATCGCGATTGGGTCCTCGCGGCCGAGTCCGAAGCCGTTGAGCGTCTCGCCGGTGCGGGCGATCTGGGCGCGCAGCCCGTCGAAGGTCAGCGCGTCGCGGCCGGGGGCGTTGATCGCGGCGCCGGCCGGATCGTGGGTTGAGAGCAGCTCGGAAACGGTGCGCGCGTGCGTCATCTGCGACTCCTTCAGCTGGCTACGGTAGGGCGGCGGGCCTGCTGTGTCAGTCGGGATCGTTCGTATACTTGGCAGCGGAGAGGTGTCCGAGTGGCCGAAGGAGCCGATCTCGAAAATCGGTAGGTGCGGTGACGTGCCTCGTGGGTTCGAATCCCACCCTCTCCGCCACAGCCGTTCACCTCCGAGTTCGCCGGAGAGGTGCTGGAGTGGCCGATCAGGCACGCCTGGAAAGCGTGTAGGGGCGCAAGTCCCTCGTGGGTTCGAATCCCACCCTCTCCGCCATGACCACCCCAACCCGACCCCGCCGATAGTACCCACGTTCTAACCCTGCTACGGTGAGCGCATGCAGCGCTCATCGATCGAGTGGACGGACGCGACGTGGAACCCGGTGACGGGCTGCACGGAAGTCAGCCCCGGGTGCGCGCACTGCTATGCCAAGACGTTCGCGGAGCGGTTCCGCGGGGTTCCCGGGCATCCCTATGAGCGGGGGTTCGATCTCCAGCTGCGCCCGGAGCGTCTCGACCAGCCGCTGCGCTGGAAGAAGCCGCGCTCGATCTTCGTCAACTCGATGAGCGACCTGTTTCACGAGGATGTGCCCGACGAGTACATCCGCGAAGTCTTCGCGGTCATGGCGCTCGCCGACCAGCACCGATTTCAAGTGCTGACGAAGCGGTCGGAGCGGCTGGCGGAGCTCGCCCCATCACTCCCGTGGCCCGCTCACGTCTGGATGGGCGTCTCCGTCGAAAACCAACGCTGGACATCGCGGATTGACTATCTGCGCGAGGTGCCGGCCGCAGTGCGGTTTCTCTCGTGCGAGCCGCTGCTCGGTCCGCTTGAGCTGGACCTTGAGGGCATCGACTGGGTCATCGCCGGCGGCGAAAGCGGGCCGGGGGCACGGCCGATGCAGCCTGAGTGGCCACGAGGGATTCGCGATCAGTGCGTGGCGGTTGGCGTCGCCTTCTTCTTCAAGCAGTGGGGCGCGCATGACGCGAGCGGCAAGCGAGTCGGCAAGAGGCGGGCGGGGCGCATCCTCGACGGCGCGACCTGGAACGCGACGCCGGCGAAGGCTGCGTGATCGATCGTTTGCCTGGTGTTTGGGACGCTACTCGGGGTCGTCAGGGAGGCGGCCGGCCTGGCGGGCGGTGGTGTGGCGGGCTCGTAGGTCGGATTCGCGTTGCGCAGCGGCGCTTTCGGCTTCGGCTCGGGCCGATTCCCACTGTTCACGGTTGTCCGGGCCGCTGAGCAGGCGACCGATCAGCGCGGCGACGACGCCGAGCAGGAAGCCGATGCTGAGTCCGCGACGGAGGCCCATGTTGGTTACTCGCTCCTGCGGCCGAGGACTTGCAGCGCGCGCTGGATGCCGGAGACGACGCCGTAGGCGCGGATCACGGGGGCGGCGGCCGACTCGCCGAGGAAGTCGGCGGTGCCCTTGACAGACTGCATGGTCTCGCGGGCCTGATCGAGGATCGGCGGCACGCCGTCGCGCAGCGTCGTGCGCGTGCTGCGAAGCAGACGGAAGGTCAGCCAGCCCAGAACGATCGTGAGGATCAGAAACACGGTGAGGGAGACGATCCCGAGCAGGCCCGTGATGATGATCACGATGTCTCGAATGTCGGAGATGGTGGAGAGCGTCATCGTGGGGCCAGCCTATCGCAAGCTGGTCACCGGCTAGTCAGCAGGCTGGTCAGGTGGCCCGCTGGATTGTGCCGCCGCCGAGCACGTGGTCGGCGTCGTAGAAGACTGCGGCCTGGCCCGGGGCGACCGCGCGGACCGGGTCCTGGAGGCGCACCGTTGCGGTGTGGTCGCTGCGCATTTCGATGACGCAGGGGGTCGGCGAGGAGCGGTAGCGCAGCTGTACGGAGGCGCGGTCTGGGTGCTCGAGGGGCTCGGCGAGCCAGTGGCACTCGTCGATCTCGAGGGTGCTGACGAGCAGGTCGTCCTGAGCGCCCAGCGTGACGGTCGCGGTTTGCGCGTCCAGATCGACGACATAGCGGCGCCGGCCGCCGCCGGTGGCGAGGCCGCGCCGCTGGCCGATCGTGAAATGCTGCACGCCCTGGTGGCGGCCGATGATTGCGCCGTCGGCGTCGACCATCAGGCCGGGCTGCGGGTTGAGGCGCTGGTCGACGAACGCGCGGTAGTCGCCGCCGGGGACGAAGCAGATGTCGGCGCTGTCGGGCTTGTCGGCCACGGCGAGGTCGTGGCGCCCGGCGATGGCGCGGACCTCGTGCTTGAGCAGCTCGCCGACCGGGAAGCGGGTCATCGCGAGGGCGCGCTGGCTGAGGGTGTAGAGGAAGTAGGACTGGTCCTTGTTGGGGTCGAGGCCGCGGTGCAGGGCGGGGCGGCCGTCGACCTCCGCGACGCGGGCGTAGTGGCCGGTGGCGAGCCAGTCGGCGCCGAGCGCGATGGCCTGGTCGAGGAAGCGGTCGAACTTGATGTGGGTGTTGCAGTTGAGGCAGGGATTGGGCGTGCGGCCGCGGCCGTACTCGGCGACGAACGGCTCAACGACGTGCTCGAGAAACTGGCGCTCCAGATTCAGCGTGTAGTGCGGGATGCCCAACCTGTTGGCGACGCGGCGGGCGTCCTCGACATCCTCGATGCCGCAGCACTGGGTGCGGCCCGAGAGGCCTTCGGGCCGGGCCTCGGTCCAGAGCCGCATGGTGATGCCAATCACCTCGTAGCCCTGCTCGACGAGCAGCGCCGCGGCGACGGACGAATCGACGCCGCCGCTCATGCCCACGACCACTCGCTCAGGCATGGGGCGGCGCGCTGCTAAACTCGGATGCGTGCAGACCGACACCGCTCCCGTCGCCGCCGCCCTCGAACCCGAGCGGCTGGCGCGGACGATCGTCGCGGAGCTCTCCGAGCGGCAGGCCGAGGCGATCGTGCTGCTTGAGGTGTTTGAGCTGACCGACCTGGCCGACTGCTTCGTGATCGCGAGCGCGACATCGCGGCGGCATTTCGGCGCGCTCGAAGACACGCTGCGCAAGATTCCCGACGCTCCGCACGCGCGGCGCGAGGGCACCGCCGACGGCGGTTGGCAACTGTTCGACTTCGGCTCGGTGGTGGTGCATGTGTTTGATCGCGAGACCCGCGAGTACTACGACCTCGATGGTCTGTGGTCGGGCGGCCGGACGCTGTTGCGCGTCGAGTAGCTCGTTGATCTCAGACTACTCATAAATCCAGCCCTCGGTGTCGCGCGACCAGTCGACGAGTTCGTCCGGCTCGAAGAACAGCGCGACCTCGCGCGCGCCCGACGCGGGTGAGTCCGAGCCGTGGATCACATTGCGGCCGAGGTCGACGCCGAAGTCGCCGCGGATCGAGCCGGGCGCGGCGTCGATCGGGTGGGTGGCGCCCATCGCGTTGCGGGTCAGCTGGACGGCGTTGGCGCCCTCGAAGACGGCGGCGACGAGCGGGCCGGAGGTGATGAAGTCGCGCAGGCCGGGGAAGAACGGCTTCTCGACGTGCTCGGCGTAGTGGCGGTTGGCGAGCGCCTGGTCCATCTGCAGCAGCTTGAGGCCGACGAGCTTGAGGCCGCGCTGTTCGAGTCTGCCGAGCACCGGGCCGACGAGGCCGCGCTGCACGCCGTCGGGCTTGACCAACACGAGGGTCCGTTCAGAGGCCATCAGTCGTCATCCTTCGTTCTTGGGCAGAGCCGGTGGAGGTTGCGGCCCAATGGCCGGTTCGCGCAGGTAGAGCGGTTCGAGTTCGCCGGGGGCGACGGCGTCGCCGCGCAGCCAGCGCCGATAGCCGAGTTCGGCGAGCAGCGACGCACGGCGCATGTTGAGTGCGGCGCCGCCGACCACGGGGTTGGACGCGGCGAGTCGTTCGCGTTGCGATTCATCGAGCAGGTCGGTGTCGCCGCAGACGACGCCGCGGCGTTGGTCGGTTGAGAGCTGATCGAGCAGCTCGTCGATCGTGCCGGGTGAGGGTTCGGATGTCGGGGCCCAGCCGCCCGGCGAGCCGGCGAAGGACTGCCAGACCCAGGCGCCGCGGCTGGCGCGGTGAATTGCGGTGGCGGCGCCGGCGGCGGCGTGGGCGTAGGTCTGGATCTCGAGCCGGCCGACGCCCACGCAGTCGAGATCGAGCGCCACGGCGAGGCCCATCGCCGCGGCCATGCCGGCGCGGATCCCGCCGTAGGCGCCCGGGCCGACATCGACGATCACCGTTTTGAGCGCGTCGCGGGTTGGATGCGGCTCGCCGTTTGGGTCGGCGAGCGCGCAGACGCGGTCGATCATGGGGACGAGTGAGGGCGTGTGGCGGCGGCCGGAGACCCAAGTGATTTCGGCGAGCACCAGTCCAGCGTCGCTGATCGCGACGCTGGACTGCTCTCCGACGGAATCGATCGCCAGTTCCATCGCGCTAGCGCACCAACGCCGCAGCGCGGATGGCGTTGTACGCCTGCGTCCCGCTCGGGCCGCTCGCGCTGATCGTCAACTGACGCGGGACGGCGTCGCCGATTTCGTCGCTGAGCGGGGTGAGCCGCACAAGTAGGTGGTCGGCCGGCAACAGGTCGTGGCCGCGTTCGGGCCACTCGATCAGCAGGACGCCGTCGACGGCGGCCTCGGCGAGGCCCAGTTCGGCGATCGATTCGGGATCGTCGAGGCGATAGAGGTCTGCGTGGCGAAGCGGCAGGCGTCCACCGAGATGTTCGTTCATCAGCACGAAGGTGGGGCTGTTGACGACCGAGGGGACATCGAGGCCCGCGCCGACGCCCTGGGCGAAGACTGTTTTGCCGGCGCCGAGCTGGCCCTGCAGCAGCACGACCGTGCCGGCGGTCGCGGCACGGCCGACGGTCGCGCCGACGCGGCGGGTGGCGTCGGCGTCGTGGCAGCGAAGCTTGAGGTCGGTGGTCTCGCCCACGAGGTCAGTATACGGACGGTTCGCGCACGCTCGACCCGCCGCCTCGGGCGGCTGGGGCCTATTCTGTGCGCTGCAAACGGTGGAGGTTGGGCATGGACCGCATTCACGTCGCATCGTTCCTGCCGGTGCCGGAGCACGGGATTGAAGCGATCAAGGCCGTCGATCCCCGGATCGAGCTCCACATGATCAGCCAGAACTTTGCCCGGTACATCCGCGACCCCGAGCACCCGGAGGTCGATGTGGAGGCGGCGCGCGCCGAATCAGCCGAGATCCGCGCGCGCGACGAGGTCTGGCTGTGCTTCTGGTTCCGCGAGATGGGCGCAGACGCGCCGGCGCTGAAGTGGGTGGCGCTGGGCGGGGCCGGGGCGGACCACATCCTGCGCGGGCCGCTCGACGATCACGTCCAGATCACGAACATGTCCGGCCTCGCGGCGCGGGTGATGGCCGAGTGGGTGATCGGTTTCATGTTGATCGACTGCAAAGGCTTCCACTCCCATATCGAGAATCAGCGGAACGCGCGCTGGCTGCGCGCCTGGGAGGGCTTCGGCGGCGCGCCGGGCACGCTCGAAGGGGCCACGGTCGGGATCGTCGGCTACGGCGCGATCGGCTCGGAGGTTGCACATCTCTGCGACGGGTTCGGAGCGAACGTGATCGGCACGCGGCGGACCGCGTCGCCTGACGGCGCGCCGCCTGAGGGCGCGCCCGCGTGTGTGCGAGCGATCTGGACGCCCGACCGTCTGCACGATGTGCTCGCGCAGTCGGACTACGTGGTGCTGGGCGTGCCGCTGACGGAGGCGACCCGCGAGCTGATCGGGGCGGCGGAAATTGCTGCGATGAAGCCGGGCGCGGCGCTGATCAACATCGCGCGCGGCTCGGTGGTCGACTGGGACGCGATGATCCGGGCGCTCAACAACGGTGAGCTGCGCGCCTCCTATACCGATGTGACCTCGCCGGAGCCGTTGCCCGACGGGCATCCTGACTGGTCGGTCCCGGGTCTGATGATCACGCCGCACACGAGCGGCCTGCAGGACGACTACATGGGCAAAGCGGCGAAGCGCTTCGCCGCCAACCTGCGCCGTTACATCGACGGCGAACCGCTGCACGACATCGTTGATCGCGCGGCGGGGTACTGAGCGTGATGAGCGTCACGGCTCGCCACGGGATTCGGATGCCGGAGCGTGGGCAACTCGTTGGCGCGCGGCGTGGGCCCGGCTCGCAGCTGCCACGGCCGCAGATCCACTTCGGCGTCGCCTTGTGGCCGTACGACCTGCTGCTGCGCTTCGCCTGGGATCTGCCCGAGAACGAGCACGTGTGGCCCAACGACTGGTTCGATGACGTGTTCGAAGCGGCGGCGGTGCGTCTGCGTCACACCGCGCCGAAGCTGATCCACGCGATCATGGCGATGCAGCCACCGCTGGAGGCGCTCAAGTACGCCGTGTTGGAGGGCGAGCTCACCCGCGAGCAGGTCGAGCGCACGCCGCTGCAGATCGATCTGATTCTGCACTACCTGGGCCGGATCCTCGACGATGTGGCTGCCGTTGTGCCGCACTGCTACGGCGACGACGGCCGGCTGCTGACCGCCGGCCGCGCGGGCTTGTCGGCGCTCGTCCGCACGCCGCTGGGCAACCTCGATGCTGAGCTGGCGACGCTGATCGCGCCGGGCGGCCAGCTGCCCGAGGCGGTGGCGATGTTCGTCGATCCGCCGTTGACGCACTCGCGCGACATCTACGCGATCGTCAACGCGCCGGGCTTCGAGACGGCGCTGCCAAAGGCGGCGGCGCGCGCGCTGCGGGAGAGCGCGGGCGTCACGATCGCTGCGGCCGATCAGATTGACAGGCAGCTGCCAGGTCTGTGCGCGTGGCTCGATGCGCTGCTCGAGCACCTGATCGGTGTGGTCTGCGAGCGAGCCGTAGAGGGCGATGACCTACGCGAGCGCTGGGCCGAGACCAACTGGTCGGCGTTGCAGCCGCTGAGCTTCCGCGACACGCAAGCCGCGCTCGCGCTGACGAGAGCGCTGCCGGCGATCGCCGAGGGTCCGTTCCTGGTCGGCTCCGAGGATTAGCGGAGCATGGGCCTCCTCCGGCGCTGCGATTGACGGGTTGGGGACAGTGAACGGGGAGGGCAACCACAAGGGTTGCCCCTACAGGAACGGACGGGGCCCGCACGATCTCCCTGTAGGGGCAGCTCTTGTGGCTGCCCATTCCGTGTGGCGCAGTGGGATGATCAACACCCCGTTAGACGACGCAGGCGGCGGCGAGGGCGCCGATTTCGGCGGTGCGGGCGCGGATCTGTTCGTCCTGCTGGAAGCTGTTGGTCAGGAACGCGACTGAGAGGCCCGTCTCGGGGTCGCCCCAGGTGACCTGGCCGCCGGCGCCGCCGTGGCCGAACGCGCGCGGCGATGCGCCGTTGCCGAATCCGCGGTCGGCGGAGTGGCCGTCGTCGCCGGCGAGCACCACGGTCAGCCCGCGGTTGACGGGGATGCCGTTGAGCGGGTCGGTGTGGCGCTGCGGGTCGGTCTGCACGGTGGTGGCCAGCTCGATCGTCTCAGGGCGAATCGGCGTCTGCGGACGGTCGTCGTCGTCGCCGGCGGGCGCGACGAGCGCCTGATAGAACATCGCGATGTCGGCCGCGTTGGCGAAGCCGCCGCCGCCGGGGCAGCCGGCGCGGCGCTGCGAGGCCAAGTTGAAGTGCAGGATCGTCCGCGGGAAGACCTCGCCGCCGTCGGGCGGGAGCGGTTGCTCGGTGTAGATGATCGACGCCGCGCGGTCGTGCTCCTCGTTGGGCAGGCCGACGTAGAGGTTGTCAAGCTGCAGCGGGTCGAGCAGGCGCTCGCGCAGCCATTCGCGGAAGTCCCGGCCGGTGCGCTGGTTGATGATCTCGGCCAGCACCCAGTGCGCCGCGGTGGCGTGGTATTCCCACTGCGAATCGGGCTCCCAGTTGAGCCGCCAGCCCATCATCCGCCGGTTACGCGCCTCGCGGTTCTCCCAGAGGCGTGGGTTCATCGGCGCGTGGGGGAAGCCGCCGGTGTGCAGCATGACCTGCTGCACGGTGATCGTCTCGTAGCCGGCGCTGCCGCCCTCCGCGCACCAGCCGGGGATGATGTCGACGATCTTCTCATCGAGCGAGAGCAGGCCGTCGTCGATCAGGCACCAGGCGCCGACGCCGACGACCGCTTTGGTCGACGAGAACATGCAGAACAGGGTGTCGTCGCGGACCGGATCGAGGGTCGTGCCCTGGTGTGAGGAGCCGTAGCTGCGGAAACCGGCGAGGCGGCCCTGGGAGGCGATCGCGACCTGAGCGCCCTGGATCTGGTCGCCGGTCACCTGTTGTTCGACGAAGCCGAACAGCTCTTCGAGCCGGGCTTCATCGATGCCGATCTCGCTCGCGGGGGCGAGGCGGGGGTCGTGGTTGGTCATCTTCAATCTCCTCGGCTTCGTTCGCTCGGAGTGAGTGTAGGGATCGACACGCTCAGCGGTCGCGATGGGACGGCGGGGGCATAGCATCCGGGGCATGCCTGCGGCAGTTGAGATTCGTGGTCTGGTCAAGCGATACGGGGCGATCGCGGCCGTCGACGGGGTCGACCTGACGATCGAATCGGGGCAGGTCTACGCGCTGCTGGGGCCCAATGGGGCGGGCAAGACCACGCTGGTTGAAATTCTCGAGGGGTATCGCAAGCGGGATGCGGGCGAGGTGCGGGTGTTGGGCTTCGACCCGCAACGGCAACGCGGAGAGCTGAACCGGCGGGTGGGGATCGTGTTGCAGCGCAGCACGCCGATGGAGGGACTGACGCCGCGCGAGATGCTCAACTTCACGGCGAAGCTCTACGACGACCCGATGGACCCGAACGAGGCTCTCGAGCTGGTCGGCCTGACGGAGCACGCCGACCGGCGCGGCTCCAAGCTGTCGGGCGGACAGAAGCGCCGGCTCGATCTGGCGACCAGCGTGATCGGCAACCCTGACCTGATCTTCCTTGATGAGCCGACGACCGGCTTCGATGTCGCTGCGCGACGGCAGGCGTGGAGCGTCGTGCGCGGGCTCACGGAGCGCGGCGCAACCGTGCTGCTGACTACGCACTACCTCGATGAGGCGGAGAATCTTGCGCAGCGGATCGGGATGATCAAGGACGGTCGGCTGATCTTCGAGGGAGATGTGGGGGCGCTGCGGCGGGAGATGCAGACCGATACGCGGATCTCGTGGCTGCCGCCGGCGGGGCTGGAGGTCGACGATCTGCCTGCGGCCTGGTCGGCAGCATTGTCGGAGGGGCGGCGCGGGGTCGATGGGCGGCTGGCGCTGCCGTCGCAGACGCCGACGCGGGACCTCGGCGAGCTGATCGATTGGGCGCGCGGGCGGGGGATCGGGGAGCTGCCCGAGCTGACGGTTGAGCACGCGAAGCTGGAGCAGATGTACCTCGACCTGGTGGGGGACGGGGCAGAGAAGGGGCCAGCGGACGGTGTGGGGGCGGATCAGGCGGATGAGGTGGGTGAGGCGGCGTCGCGATGATCACCGCCGCGCGGTCGCTGCGGGTCGTGCGGCTCGGCTACGCCTACATGGGACTGAACCTCAAGACGATCTACCGCGAACCGGCAGCGCTGTTCTTCGTCGTCGTCTTCCCGATCATGTTCCTGGTGATTTTCTCGTCGTTGCTGACGTTTGAGATCCCGATCCCCGCGGAGGCGCGGGGCTCGGTGCCGGTGGTGACGTTCAGCCAGTACTTCGTTGCGGGCATTATGGGCGTGGCGATCTTCGGGACGTCGTTCAACCTGCTGGGCAACTCTCTGGCCGTCCAGCAGTTCGACGGCACGCTGAAGCAGCTGGCGGCGACGCCGTTGCCGAAGGCTTCGTTCTTCTTCGGCCTGATCGGCGCGGCGCTGGCGATCACGATCCTGCAGCTGGTCGTGATGCTGATTCTGGGCGTGCTCGCCTACGGCGTGGAGCTGCCCGACGCGGGCGGCTGGCTAACGCTGGTCTGGGTCATCGCGCTCGGGGTGCCCGCGGGCTGCGTGATGGGGATCGCGATCACTGCGGTGATGCCGTCGGCGCGCGCGGCGCCGGCGATTATTCAGGCGCCATTCATCCTGCTGCAGTTCGTCTCGGGCGTGTTCTTCACGCTGTCGTCGCTGCCCCCGTGGCTGCAGTGGGTGGCCGGAGTGTTTCCGCTGCGCTGGGTGGCGCAGGGGCTGCGCTCGGTGTTTCTGCCCGACGGCTACAAGTACGCGGAACCGGGGATGAACTGGCAGCTAGAGCTTGGGGCGCTCGTGCTGGGCGTGTGGATCGTGGTCGGGCTGGGGCTCGCGGTGCTCACGTTCAAGTGGGACCGCTCGGGTTAGCGGGGGCGCGGCCGCGAAGCGGCGCAGGGTCAGAAGCGCCAGCGGGTGGCGGTGCTGGGGAAGGACTCTTCCCGCCAGGCGATCGCCTTGCGCAGCTCGAGCCGGTAGGTGGGGAATCCCTCCGCGATCGGCGGCATGTCGTACTTCGCGTTGAACGCGGCGAGCACGCTGGCGGTCAAGGGAGTCTGCTCGAACTGGCCGTCGAGCATCACGACATCGTCGCCGCTCTCGAGGTGCACGCCGGAGCGCGCGTCGTTGGCGAGGTTGAGCGCCGTGAGCGATTTGGCGTCGGTGAGGAAGTAAAACGCGTCATCTGCCCAGACGCCCCAGACCGGCACGCAGTGCGGGCGGCCGGTGGGTCGAGTCGTCGAGATCCAGTAGTTGCGCTCGGTGCTGAGGCGCTCCACGACCGAGGACCAGTCGATCGGCGTGAAGGTGAAGTCGGGGTTGTCGACGCCGAAGCTGGCGGGCATCTCGGGTCGGTCGGGTTGGGGAATCCTGGTCATTGCTGATCCATCGCGAGTGCGTCGTAGCTGCCGAGGTGCCAGTGGTTGCCCTCGGCGTCGGCGATCGTGAAGGCGTGGGAGCCGTACTCGGTGTCGGTCAGCGGCTGGATGACCGCGGCGCCGGCCGCGACCGCCCGAGCGTAGATCTCGTCGACCTGCTCGGCCGACTCGGCGGTCAGGTTGATCGACCCGTGTTGGTAGGGGAGGTTGTGCAGGTCTTCAGGGTCGTCGATCATCGAGCCGAGCATCACGATGCTGCCGCGCCAGGCGATCTGGGCGTGGCCGATGTGATCGCCCTCGCGGACGACGAAATGCTCGGTCATGCCGAAGATCTCACGCAGCCATTCGATCGCGGCGGGCGCGTCGTCGTAGCGCAGGCTGGGGATGATGGTCTGGTGTCCCGGATTCGACATGGCGGTTACTCCATCGGTGCGAAGGGGTCGTAGGTGCCGAAGTGCCAGAGGTTGCCCTCCGGGTCGGCGAGTGAGAAGGCGTGGGAGCCGTAGTCGGTGTCTTCGATCGGGGCCACGATCGTGGCGTTGGCGACCTGAGCGCGGCGGTAGAGGTCTTCGACCTGCTGGTTCGATTCGGCGGTCAGGCTGACGGAGGCGTGGCCGACGGTCTTGTCCAGGAAGTGGGTTCCGTCGCCGGCGGAGCCGAGCATGACCATGCTGCCGCGCCAGGTCAGCTGCGCGTGCTCGATCCGGCCGCCTTCGCCGGGGACGACGAAGCTGCGCTCGAAGTCGAGGGTGTCGCAGAGCCAGTCGATCAGTGCGGGCGCGTCGTTGCAGCGGAATGCGGTGATCATCGTCTGGTGCGGCGTGTCTGACATTGCCTGGCCTTTCCGGAGCTAGCTGGGAATCGGACCCGCGATCAGGGTACGCAGGTCCTCGGCTGAGTGCACGGGCGCGCTGCAGGCGAAGCCGCGGCAGACGTAGGCGGTCGGTCGGCCGTCGGTGGCGGGCTTGTCGGCGAGTTGCGGGACGACCGTGGGCTGGGCGGGGTCGCGCAGCATCAGCGTGGTCGGGTGTGGCTCGCCGCCGCGCGCGACCTCGAGCATCTGCCGCACCTCGTGGTCGTCCGGGTTGCCGACGATGGCGACCGTGCGGTGCTGTTCAAGCCAGTCGAGCGCGCCGACAAAGTCGCCCAGCATCGTGGGGGCGCGTTCCAGGAAGGCGCTGAAGGCGTGGCGTGAGGACTCGACGCGGTCGGCCCAGCGGCCCTCGGCGGTGAGCGCGTAGAGCCGCGTCATCGCGCGCGCGGCGACGGCGTTGCCTGACGGCGTTGCGCCGTCCTGAGTCGGCTTGCGGCGGGCGATCAGCTCCTCGCCGTCGTGCGCGACGCCGAAGAACGCGCCGTGCTCGTCGTCCCAGAAGCGCGCGCACATCTCCTCGGCGAGGCGCTGGCCGTGGACGAACCAGGCCTCGTCGGCGGTCGTTTCGTAGAGCGAGAGGCAGCCGTCGGCGAGCGCGGCGTAGTCCTCGAGGAAGGCCTGCACCGAGGCGCGGCCGCCGGCGTGGATGCGCAGCAGTGCGCCGGCGTCGGTGTGCATGTCGTCGAGGATGAAGGCTGCCGCGCGCTCGGCGGCGGCGATGAATCGCGGTTCGCCAAGCTGCGCGCCGGCCTGCGCCAGGGCGTCGATCGCGAGGCCGTTCCAGGCGGTGATCACTTTGGTGTCGGTGGCCGGCGGGATGCGGCGGGCGCGGCTGGCGAGCAGGGTCTGGCGGCTGCGCTGCAGCGATGCGTTCAGGTCCTGTTCGGAGATGTTCAGCCAGCCAGCGACCGATTCGGCCGCGTTCACGACGTTGAGGATGGTCTGGCCCTCGAAGTTGCCGCCGATGTCGACGCCCCAATAGCGGCATGCGATCTCGGCGTCGGCGGCTGGCAGCAGCTCGAAGAGCTCGTCGCGGGTCCAGACAAAGTACTTGCCCTCGACGCCCTCGGAGTCGGCGTCGGTCGAGGCGAAGAAGGCGCCGTCGGGCGTCTGTAGGCCGCTGAGCAGGTAGTCGCAGGTCTCAGCGGCGATGCGGCGGAAGAGCTCGTCGCCGGTCAGCCGCCAGGCGGCCAGGTAGAGCGGGATCAGCAGCGCGTTGTCGTAGAGCATCTTCTCAAAGTGCGGGACGAGCCAGATCTGGTCGACCGAGTAGCGGTGGAAGCCGCCCTGCAGCTGGTCGTAGATTCCGCCCTCGGCCATCTGGCGCAGCGTGAGGCTGAGGTGTTCGCGGGCGACGTTGGCGTCGGCGGCGCCGGGGTCGAGCGCCTGCTGGAGCATGAGGTGCAGATAGGCGGGCTGGGGGAATTTGGGCGCGCCACCGAAGCCGCCGTAGGTGCGGTCGCGGTTCTCGAGCAGCTGGCTCGCGGCTCGGCGCCGAATTGATCCGGCAGTTTCGGAGGACTCCTCGGCGGCGAGCTCGACGCGCACATTGAGGTGTTGGGTGAGCTGCTCGGCCTGCTGCTCGACCTGAGTGCGCTGCTCCTGCCAGGCGCGCGAAATGCCGCGCAGCACATCGGGCCAGCCGGGCATCCCGGTGCGTCCCTGCGGGGGAAAGTAGGTGCCGCCGAAGAAGGGGCGGCCGTCGGGCGTGCAGAACACGTTCAGCGGCCAGCCGCCGTGACCCTGCAACAACTGCACGGCGTCCATGTAGATGTCGTCGACATCGGGCCGTTCCTCGCGGTCGACCTTGATGCTGACGACGAGGTCGTTCTGAAGCTGCGCGATCTGCTCGTCCTCGAACGATTCGCGCTCCATCACGTGGCACCAGTGGCAGGCCGCGTAGCCGACGGAGACGAGCACCGGTTTGTCTTCAGCGCGGGCCTTCGCCCAGGCGTCGTCTCCCCAGGCGAACCAGTCGACCGGGTTGTGCGCGTGCTGCAGCAGGTAGGGCGATGTCTCCTGGGCGAGGCGGTTGGTGTGGTCTGGCGACATCGGCGCTCCGTGGATGTGGTGCTGGCGAATTCACGCTAGCAGCGCGACAACGATCGATAGCGGCCGGTCCGTATCGTGTCGGCATGGCAGAAGCCGCAAGCGACGCAGCGCCGGTCGGTGGACCGCTGGAGCAGCTGGCGCAGGCGCTGGGGCGTCTGCTGCCGGCGGTGCTGACCGCCAACGCGCATCACGCCCGCTGGGTGATGGCGGAGGTGATCGGGACGTTCGGTCTGGTGTTCTTCTGCGCCGGGTCGGCGCACGTCAACTGGTGGGCCGGCGGCAACCTGGGGATGCTGGGCGTGGGACTGGTCAACGGGTTCGGCGTGGCGGTGATGATCTTCGCGTTCTGGGGCATTTCAGGCGCGCACCTGAACCCGGCGGTGTCGCTGGGCCTGTGGCTGTCGGGGCGCTTGTCGGGCCGTCGGCTGGCGCCCTACATCGCGGCGCAGTTGGCGGGTGCGCTGATTGCGGGATCGGTGCTGCATGGGCTGTTCCGCAATCACACGGGGGAGGGCTTCTCGTGGCTGGGCGCGAATCAGCCCGGCGGGCCGCTGATGCAGACCATCGGTATGGAGATCGTGCTGACGTTCTTCCTCGTCTACGCGATTCTGCTGCTCGCGGAGCGGCGGCATCTGGCTCCGGTGTTCGCGATCGCGGTTGGGCTCTACATCGCTGCGGCGGTGACGTTGGGCGGTGACGTGAGCGGGGCCTCGATGAACCCGGCCCGCTCGTTCGGGCCGGCCGCGCTGGCCTGGTTCTGGTCGGACCACTGGGTCTATTGGGTGGCGCCGGCGGCGGGGTCGTTGTTCGCGGCGCTGTTCCACCTGGTGTTGCGCGAGCGAGGGCGCGGGGATTGAGTAGGCTCGGTGTGGATTGTGAGAGTTGCTTGTGGTGATTCGTGACGAACTGACATGGGAGGAACGACGTACGCTGCAGCGGTCCCGGCGGATTGAGCAGGGAATCGCTTGGGGGATGTCGGCGACGCTGGAGTGGGTGAAGGAAGAAGAGGAGTGGGAAGACACGCCAGAAGAGATCGCCGAAGACATCCGCATCTCGAAGGAACGGTCGGCGCGGCATAACCCACTGGCTCTTGAGGATTGGCTAGCGGTGCTTGATGAGCAGTACCCCGAAGACGTGGAGTTCTTTCGCAGGATGGACGAGCATTTTCCGAACGGTTATGAATGGGTGTTCGAGTTGGATCCGCAATCACGGGAAGGCGAGAAGTTCTTCCTCGAGTTGCGAGCCGCGTTTCCCGACGCGGCGGCGTTCTTCCTGTCGGATGATTGACGCCGATGCGGCGCTGGCGAGTAAGCCGCAACCCTGAGTCGGAGGCGGAATATCAACGACTCAGCCCGGAGCGTCGCCGAAAGATCAAGCGTGCGATGCGCGAGTTGGAAGCGGGTCCGACGACGAGCGGTGCGAAAGAGCTGGAGGGACACCCCGACGTGTGGAGCGTCCGGGTGGATCGCTGGCGGATCGTGTACGAGATCGATTGGGAGCGGCGGGCGATGCTGGTGACGCGTATTCGTCCGCGGCCGACAGCGTATGAGGGGTTGGAGCGCCCGTAGGGCTCAGCGCGGTAGGTCGATTCCGGCGATCCGCAGCGCGACGCGCAGCGCGCGGTAGTTGTTGCGGGTGAAGTGAAATGCGCTCATCCCGATCGCCCGCGCGCCGGCCGCGTTCTCGTGCAGGTCGTCGATGAAGAAGCAGTCTTCAGGCGGCGTCCCGATCTGCTCGGCGGCGTGCTGGAAGATGCGCGGGTCCGGCTTGCGCAGGCCGATCTCGCCGGAGACCACGATCGCGTCCCAGTGGACCTCGATCGGGAGGTTGTCCAGAAACCTGGCGCGCAGATCGTCGGGGGCGTTGCTGAGCAAGCCGATCTTGTGGCCGGCCGCCTGGAGATCGTGCGCCAGCTGGAAGTTGGGCAGGTGGTACTGCCAGGGCTGGGCGTACCAGGCGTCGAGGATCGCCCGGACGTCGGTGGCGGGGTCCGCGAGCCAGGGCGCGAGCTTGCGCTCGACGCCGAGCCGCCAGGTGTCCCAGTTGCCCTCGCCGGTTTCGATCGCGTGCCATTCGGGCGTGCGGTAGAACGCGTCGGCGAGCACGCCGGCGGGCAGATTCCAGCGCTGGGCGAGGGCGTCATAGGAGTCCCAATCCATCTGAATCAGGACTCCACCGAAATCGAACAGCACTGCGCGTTGGCTCATGTTGGCTCCCGTTCCCGCGACAGGCTACGCACCAGCTCGATGATGCGCGACGCGGCGAGCGAGAAGTCGTGGCTTGCTCCCCACTGCGCGGCCGCGTTCCTGATCGGTCGCAGCTGGCGCGTGTCGTCGGCGGCGAGCGCGCGACGAATGGCGCCGGCGAAGACGGCGGGTCGGCCCGCGACGATCCAGCCGGTTTGGGGGGTGATCGTGGCCTGCGCGCCCTCGTGCTCGGCGGCGAGGACGGGGGTCCCGGAGCCGAGCGCCTGGGCGATGGTCAGGCCGTAGGCCTCGTAGAAGGAGGGCGAGACGAACAGGTCGGCGGCGGCGAGCAGCTCCCACTTGAGCGGCGGCGAGACGTAGCCGGGGAAGTTGACGGGGATCTCTCCGAGGGTCGCGGCGAGTGAGCGGAGGCGGCGCATGTAGGCCTCGGCGCCCATGTAGGCGGGTGCGCCGGCGATGGTGAGCTCGATGCGCTGGGCGGTGCTGGGCGACTGGCGTTCGATGATGCGGAGGGCTTCGAGCAGCAGTTCGAGGCGCTTCTCGGGCGAGATGCGGCTGAGCGTGAGCAGCTGGAAGCGGTTGCGGTCGGCCCCGACCGCCTTGAGCGCGGCGGGGCGGCGCTCGCGGAGCGCGGGGTCGGGTTGGCCGACGACGCCCCACTCGACGATGTGTGAGCGGTTGGCGACAGCGCGGTCCGGGTAGCAGGTCGCCAGGGACGCGGCGAGCGGCGCGGAGGGCAGCACCAGCGCGTCTGCGTAGCGCGCCGCGTCGTCCTCTTTGGCCCAGACGAGCCGCGCGATGGCGGGCGCGACATGGCTGAGACCGGCGCGCTCGGCGATGCGCCAGACGGCGGCGAGGTGGGCAGCGCTGACGGGCAGGCCGAGGCGCTGCTGGAGGTAGCGACGGGCGAAGAACTCGGCGACGACCACGTGGAAGAGGACGATCTGGCGGAAGCCGCGCTTGTGCAGCGCACGGAACGGGGGCCCCTCGCTGACATCGTTCGCGAGCACGACTGCGCCCTCTGTTGGGACGTCCCGGAAGAATCGGCTGAGCGCCGATTCCCATTCGAGGGCGAACCGGGCGTAGTCGCGCTCGCTCAGCTTGAGCAGTTGGTCGGGGGGCGCGTCGCGCAGCGTCGGCACGTCGAGTGCTTGGCGCCGAGGCGACGAGTCGTCCACCGGGCCGGGCGTGAGCACGGTGTAGTCAAGCCCGGCGCCGTCGAGCTGCGGCAGCAGCGCTTCGAGCACCGCGACGCCGCCGCCGACCGGGGCGGCGTCGGTGCTCAGCGCGCCGGTCGCGGCGGTGATGTAGAGATGCGGCACTCGGTGAGCGTAGGGAGCAGCGTTACGATGCGCGCATGGGATTCAATCTTGACGGACTGATGGTGGCGCAGGTGACGCCGTTCACGCGCGGCGGCGCCGACGTGGATGTTGAGTGGTTGGCCGGGCACATCGCATGGCTGCGGAATTTCGGGATCACCGGTCTGCTGACGCTCGGCACGAACGGCGAGGGGCCGTCGGTCGGTCTCGAGGAGCGCAGGCGCGTGATCGAGACGGTCGCGGCGGAGGCCGGCGGGATGACGGTCGTGGCGGGCGCGACGATGGTCTCGCTGCCCGACACGATTCGCGCGGCCAATGAGGCGCTCGACGCGGGCGCCCACGCGGTGGCGCTGCTGCCGCCGTATTTTTTCAAGAACATCGAGTCGATGGGGTTGGTCGACTGGTTCTCGACGGTGCTCGAGTCGCTGCCGGCGGGGGCCAAGGCGCTGCTCTACAACATCCCGCCGCACGCGGGGATCGATATCCCCGACGAGGTGGTGCTGGCGCTACTGGACTTGCACGGCGATGTGCTGATGGGGATCAAGGATTCGTCGGGCGACGCGGAGCGGACGCGGCGCTATCTCGATCTGGTTCCGGAGGATGGCCCTGGCAGCGAGTTCCGGGTGATGGCGGGGGCCGACCAGGCGCACGCGGCGCTGTACGGCGTGGGCTGCGTCGGCGGTGTGTCGGGGCTGGCCAACGCCGTCCCGGCGCTGGTCAGCACGATTCAGTATGCGCACCGCAACGGCGGAGAGCCGGAACGCCCGCAGCGGCAGCTCAACGAGCTGCACGCGATCCTCAACTCGTTCCCCAAGGTCGGGGCGCTGAAGCAGCTGCTGGCGTTCACGAGCGGCCTGCCGCTGACGCACGCGCGGCCTCCTTACCGCGATCTGAGCGCAGCGGAGGTCGGTGCGTTGGAGGAGGCGGTCGGCCGCTACCTGCTCGGCGAGCCGGTCTAGCGGTCGTCGCGCCTAGAAGTCGTCCATGCAGTGCATGCGATATTCGGTGGCGAAGATCGCGTCGGCGCGTGGCAGGGCTGAGCGGTCGTTGAGCTCGATTCGGCCGAGGCGCGCGAGGTAGGAGGCCGAGAGGTGGCCGGTGATCAGCTGTGCCATCGAGTGCACGTCGAGGCTGAAGTCGGGCTCGGCGTCGGTCTGACGGACGTCTGAGCCCTGCGGCCCGACATCCAGCGTCCAGGTCGCGTCGTTCCACTGGCAGAGCGCATCGCGGACGCGGATCGTCACGCTGCCCTCGGTGCCATAGCGGCGGATCAGGAGGGCGCGGGCGAGGTCGACGATGCGTACCATCAGCCCGTCCCAGGTGGTGCGAGTCAGGGTCCGCGGGTCGCGCGAGTAGTGGAAGATCGGGTCGTCCTCGGGCGCGTTATCGACGAAGGCGCGGTAGACGAGGTCGTGCTGCGCGACGAACTGCCAGTTCGCGACGTAGGCCTCCGGCGTGAGCCACGCGTACTCGCGGATGTCCATCCGCTGGTTGCGCTGCCAGCCGTCGGCGCCGAAGTAGGGCGGATGCTCGTAGTTCGTGTAGAGCATGTAGCCGAGCGTCTTGCCCCCCTCCTCGTAAAGCAGACAGCGCAACGGGCCGTGAGCGCGCTCCGGTTTCGTGAGCACCCATGGCCGCCAGAGATCGGGACCGCCGCTGTGCGCCGCGTCGCGTTCAAGCAACCCGTGACGCGGCGCTGCGAAGGCTCGATAGAGATCGCGCAGCATCCGCGCTTCGTCCGGCAGGTCCGCTGCGTTGCCGACGACGAGCTCGCCGCCGGGGCTGGGGGCGTGCGTGAGGATGATGTGGCGCGGATCGAACTCGTAGCTGCAGGCCGTCGAGCAGACAGCGTAGCCGAAGCGCTGGTAGATCGCGGCCTGCGACGCGTACAACGCGGCCATCGATTGGCCGCGATCACGCTGCTCGGTCAGGGCGTGTTCCAGCGCTGCGCGCATGTAGCCGCGCCGGAACCGGGTCGGCAAGGTCGAGACGGCGGTGACCCCTGCGACCGCCGCCGGCCGGCCGTTGAGGCTCATCGAGAGCGGCCAGGCCGCAAACGTCGTGGCCAGCTCGCCCCGGTCGAACACGCACGTGGTCCACTCGGGGTGCTGCAAGATGGCCGCGTAACGGCCGGGCAGGTCCTGCGCGCCGAACGAAGCCTGGTTGACGAAGCGGAAGTCCTGCATCTCTGCCGAGCTGGCGGCGCGAACAACGACGCCGGGGGGCAGGTCAGCGGGCATGGCGTGTGAACTTCGCGTTGGGCGGTGGACTGGCTGGCGCGCCAGGCGCCGAGTTGAGGGAGTTAGAAGTGGTTCATGCAGTGCATGCGGTATTCGGTGGCGAAGATGGCGTCGGCGCGGGGCAGGGCTGAGCGGTTGGTGACGTCGAGGCGGCCGAGGCGGGCGAGGTAGGAGGCCGAGAGGTGGCCCGTGATCAGCTGCGCCATCGAGTGAATGTCGAGGCTGAAGTCGGGCTCGGCGTCGGTCTGGCGGATGTCGGAGCCCTCGGGCCCAACATCGAGGGCCCAGGTCGCGTCGTTCCAGTCGCAGAGGTCGTCGTGCACGCGGAAGCTGATGCCGCCCTCGGCGGGGTAGGGGCGAATCGAGAGCGCGCGGGCGAGGTCGACGACGCGCACGAGGACGCCGTCCATGGTTGTGCGGCTCAGGGTGCGCGGGTCCCGCGAGTAGTGCGCGATCGGGTCGTCTTCGGGCACGTCGTTGATGAAGGCCCGATAGACGAGGTCGTGCGCGCCGATGTATTGCCACATCGCGACATAGGCTTCGGGCGTCAGCCAGGCGTATTCACGGATGTCGAGCCGCTGGTCGCGTTGGCCGTCGTCGGCGCCCATGTGATTGATGCTGGTGTCGTGGTAGGGCGCGTAGTCGCGGTTGGTGTAGAGCATGTAGCCGAGCATCTCGCCGTGCTCCTCATAGAGCAGGCAGCGGACGGGTCCGTGGCTGACTTCGGGCTCGGTCAGCGCTTCAGCGTTCCAGAGGTCGCGGCCGCGGTGCAGCAGCCCGTTGCGCGGCGCGGCGAAGGCGCGGTAGAGGTCGCGGATGACCTGCGCGTCGTCGGGCAGCTCATTGGCGTTGGTCACGGTCAGCTCGCCGTGCGGCGTGGGCGCGTGGACGAGATTGACGTGGCGGGGATCGAACTCGTAACGGCAGCGGGTCGAGCAGACCGCATAGCCGAAGCGCTGGTAGATGGCGGCCTGCGAGGCGTAGAGCGCCGCGAGCGATTGGCCGCGCTCGTATTGCTCGGTCAGCGAATACTCCAGCGCCGCGCGCAGATAGCCGCGGCGACGCTTGGTTGGCAGGGTGCCGACGGCGGTGACGCCGGCGATCGCGGCGCGCTCGCCGTTGAAGCGCATCGAGAAGGGCCAGGCGGCGAACGTCGTGGCGAGCTGGCCGCGCTCGAAGACGCAGGTCGTCCACTCCGGATTCATGTAGTTGACGGCATCGCGCTCGGGCACGCCGTGCTCGGCGAGCGAGATGTTGTTGACGAAGCGGAAGTCTTCCATCTCTTCGGCGTTGGCGGCGCGAACGATCACGCCGGCCGGCAATTCGCGCGGCATAGGGGCTGGCTCCTCGATTTCGGGCGGTCGGGCGAGCCGAGGGTATCAGGGGGTGGCGCACGGCGGCCTCGATGTGCATATAGTGAGCAGGGTTCGCGGCGAGGTGTGATGTGCCGATGAAGATTCTGATCGCAGATGACGAGCCGCACATCCGCGAGCTGGTGCGGACGTACCTCTCCCGCGAGGGCTACGAGCTCGAATACGCCGTTGACGGTCGCGAGGCGCTCGACAAGGCGCTCTCGATGCGGCCGGACCTGGTCGTGCTGGACCTGATGATGCCGAAGCTGGACGGCTTCGAGGTGACCAAGAGCCTGCGCCAGTATTCCGATGTGCCGATCATGATGCTCACGGTCCGCCGCGAGGACACGGTCAAGGTGGCCGGGCTGGAGCTGGGCGCCGACGACTACCTGACCAAGCCGTTCAACCCGAAGGAGCTGGTGGCGCGAGTCAAGGCGATTCTGCGGCGCACCGACGGGATTCACCGCTCGGGTGTCGAGGTGACGGTGGGCAGCCTGCGGCTGAACCGTCAACAGCGCGAGGCGGAGCTCGGCGGCGAACGGCTGAAGCTGCGCACCAAGGAGTTCGACCTGCTGTTCGCGCTGGCCCAGAACCTGAACACGGTGATGTCGCGCGAGCAGCTGCTCAGCCTCGTCTGGGGCTACACGTTCAGCGGCGAGACGCGGACCGTCGATGTGCACATCAACCACGTGCGGCAGAAGCTGCAGAACAGCGATCTGGCGATCGAGACGTTGCGCGGGGTGGGCTACAAGCTGACGGTGATCGAGGATCCGCCAGCGCAGGAGTCGTCGAACGGAACGAAGCCGGGGGCCGACGGCCGGTCGCAGGATGGCGGCGAGTAGCAGCGAGCGGTCTGCGTGGGCGCGCCTGCGCTGGCCGGAGCGGCTGCGCGCCCGCACGATCCGCGCGCGCATCTATCTCACCCTTGCGGCGATCATCCTGATCACCCTGGCGGTGACAGGCGCGGCGCTGTTCTTCGTGCTGGGCAGCTACCAGGAGAGCATCGAGCAATCGCGCGTGCGCGAGATCGCCAAGGCCTGGGGGCCGGAGCTGTTCTCGGAGGGCCAGGAGAGTCGGCGGCTCGGCCAGATGCTGGAGCTGTTCGAGACGAGTCCGCTGCTGCGAGGGTCGATCTCGGAAGACGATGACGTGGTGGTGCTGGGGCTGACCGCCGACGGTCGGGTCGCGGCGGTGCAGGAGCAGGAGGACCGCTTCCGCGGCGAGCGGCTCGGCCTGGAGTTGTCGGAGCTTCAGCCGGGCGCGTCGTGGGAGGGCGTGATCGAAGCGCCCGGCGGCGAACGGCTCACCTACATCGTCGTTGCGTTGCCGCCGGCCAACGCGGAGCGGCAGGGCTTCTGCTGCCTCGCGGTCGCCAAGGTGGCGGAGCCGCGCGCGGCGGTGCTGGCTGATCTCGCGCCGAATCTCCTGGTGGCCGGGCTGGTCGCGCTGGTGATCGCGGGATTGGTCGGCCTGGCGCTGTCGCGTTCGATCTACCGGCCGGTGCAGCGGGTCGCTGCGGCCGCGCGCAGCGTCGCGCGGGGGCGACTGCAGCAGCGCGTCGCGATCGGCGGTTCGCAGGAGGCGCGCGAACTGGCCCAGTCGTTCAACCAGATGACGGAGGAGGTCGAGCGTCAGCAGACGGCGCTGCGCGATTTTCTGGCCAACGTGTCGCACGACCTGCAGACGCCGCTGACTTCGATCAACGGCTTCTCGCAGGCGCTGATGGACGACGTGGTCGAGGAGGACGGGCGGGGCAACGCCTACCGAATCATCGAGGACGAGTCGCGCCGGCTGTTGCGGCTGGTCGAGGGCTTGCTCGATCTGTCGCGGATCGAAGCGGGCCAGGCGCGCGTCGAGCGAGCGCCGGTCACGCTGGGGATGTTGATGGACCACATCGGCGATCTGTTTGCGCTGCGCGCCGAAGAGCTTGAGGTGGAGCTGAAGGTTGAGGAGGCCGTCGCGCCGGACGCGTTGGGCGACTGGGATCGCCTCGAGCAGGTGCTCGGTAACTTGGTGGACAACGCGCTGCGGCACACGCCACCGGGAGGCCAGGTGACGCTCAGCGCGCGCTCGGAGAGCAAGACGAGCGTGAGCATGTCGATCGCCGACACGGGCGTCGGGATTCCCGAAGAGGCGATCCCGCACCTGTTCGACCGCTACTACAAGTCCGATCGGCCCGGTGCGCAGGGCGGCACCGGGCTCGGCCTGGCGATCGCACGCGAGCTGGTGCGGGCGCAGGATGGGGAGATCGCGGTCTTCAGCGAACAGGGCGAGGGCACCACGTTCCGGGTGATTCTGCGCGTCGCAGAGGCTGACAGTCCGGATTGGGTGGGCTGACGAGTGGGCGGCGAGGACGGCGCCGAACGTGGAGCGGCAGCGCGACGGCTGGCGTGCACCGCATTGGTCGTGATCGTGGCGGCGCTCGTGTTGGCGGCCTGCAATGGCGACGTGACCACCCCGGTGCAGTCGCCGGCTGAGGCGCCGGCTGAGGCGCAGGCGGAACAACAGCCCGCAGCGCCGCCGCCCGTGCAGGTGATCGTGCTGACCGTCGACGATCTGGGGTCGCACCTCGAATCGACCGCGCTCCAGGCGGGGCTGATCGAGTGGCTGGAGAACATGCAGGACCCGGTGATCTCGGCGCTGCCCGGGCGCGCGCTGGGGCATGACGGCAGCGTCTTCAGCCCCTCCGCGACGAGCCCGAACGGCGAGACGTTCTGGTGGCACGTGATCACCGACGTGAGCGCGGAGTCGGCTGAGGCCTGGGTGCGCTACCTCGCGGAGCAGTCGCCGGCGATCGCGCTGAGCTTCACCAGTCCCGACCACGACCTGTTTCGCGCGGAGGCGGTCGCCGTCCCGCGGTTGGGCTCGGCGGCGATGTCGGCGCGGCTGCTGCATGGTCACGAAGGCGGGCGCTGGCGCACGGAGGTGATCGTGTTTTCGCAGGGCGCGGCGATCGTCTTTTTGCGCAGTTCGCGCCGCGCGGAACGCGACTCGCTGACCGAGCTGCCGCGAATCGCGGAGCTGATCAGCGAGCGCCTCGCGGCGCCGGCCGCCGCTGAAGATCGCTCCGAGAGCGGCGCTCAGTAGTCGGCCACCCACCGGGCATCCGCGGCGGGCTGAATCTCGCGGCGCAGGTCGTTAGGCTTGTCGCGCAGCTTCTCATCCGGTGAGGCCTTTGCGACGTGAAAGCAGCACGACACCGGCGGATCGGGCAGATGGCGGCGTGGGTCGCTCTGGGTGCGGGCGTGCTGGCGATCCTGATTCGACTCAGCGTCGGACTCGATGCGGTGATCTTCGCGCCCATCGTCGGCGCCGCCGCGCTGGCCGGGTTGGCGCTCGGTCGCGGACGCGGCGAGGGCGGCATGCTGGCGGCGTACTTTGTCGCTCTCGCGTTGTTCACGCAGCTGCGCGACGCGGCCGACGAGACCGGGTTGCCCACATTCTCCGCCTACGTGATCGACTGGGAGCTATGGATGTTCGACGGCGCCGCGCCGTCGGCCTGGTTGCAGGCGCGAATCGGCGGCGTCGGGCCCGAGCCGGGCTTCCTGGCCTACGCCTCCGCCGTGACCCACTGGCTGTGGTTCGTGTTCCCGCACGCGACGGTGGTGGGCGTGTACCTCTTCGCGCGGCGGATGTCCTCGCGGGTGATCGTGATCGTGCTGGCGACCTTCTATGTGGGCGTCACGCTCTACTTCCTGGCGCCCACGGCGCCGCCGTGGATGGCCAGCGAGCAGGGCCTGTTGGCCGGCGTCATGCGCGGCATGGATGGCGTCGGCCCGGCGATTCTGGGCGCATCGCTCTACAGCACCGCGTTCGACGCGCTGGCCGAGCCGAACCCGACGGCGGCGATGCCATCGCTGCACTTCGCGGCCTCGTTTGTGGTGGTGCTGGTGGGCTTGATGCTCCGCTCGCGGGCGCTGACCGGGATCGCCGTCTTCTACTCCGCTGCTCTGGCGTTCGCGCTGATCTATCTCGGCGAGCACTACTTCGCCGACATCATCTCCGGCGGGGTCGTGGCGTTCGCGGCGTTCTTCGCGGTCGAGCTGGCGCGCGGCGTGTACCTGGCGGCTCAGCGCCGCCGCACGGAGATTTCGGCCGGGCTGCGGCGTTGGGAGGAGCGGGCGCGCGAGGCGCTGCGTCTCGCCGGACGACGGCTCGAAGCGAGCTGAGCGTGAGCCGCCGCGGGCCGACCGCCACGCGAGCGACACGGCGCCCGCCGGAGTAGGCCGTGGCATCGCTCTCAGTGCCCTATGCCCGGCCGATTCTCGGCCTCGCGGTGAGCACGGCATTCGCCGTGCTGTTCCTGCGCAACACCAACTTCGAGGGCGTCGGGCGGGCCTTCACGGAGGCGTCGCCGCTGTGGATCGTGCCGGCGCTGGGGGTCTACTTCGCGGGCATCGCGTTGCGTGCGGCTCGCTGGCACTACCTGCTCCGGCATCTGCGGCCGGTCGCGTGGTGGCGGCTGTTCCCGATTGTGGCGATCGGCTTCGGCGTCAACAATGTGCTGCCGCTGCGCGCGGGCGAGCTGGTGCGAGCGCACGTGTTGGCCGAGCGGCACGGGATCTCGCGAGCCAGCGGGCTCTCGAGCATCTTCATGACGCGCGTCTACGACGGGCTGATGCTCACGGTGTTCCTCTGCGTGGGCGTGGCGTGCAGCCTGATTGGCGTCGGCGGGATGCAGTGGGCGGGGCCGACGCTCACGGCCGCGATGGGCTTCCTCGTGTTCGGGATCGTGGGCGCCTTCCTGCTGTTTGGGGCTGTGGCGCGTCGTCCCGAGCGGGCCGAGGAGCTGTTGGGACGGATCGTGCGTCGCGTACCGTGGGGCGCCGAGCGGCTGCAGGGCTGGCTGGCGCCGGTGATCGCCGGGATGGGCGCGCAGGCCAATCGCGAGCAGGTGCGCGGCGCGCTCTGGACCAGCTTCATCGCCTGGGGGCTCGAGGCGGTGATGTACGCGATGGTCGGCGAAGCGTTCGGATTGGGCCTGCCGTTTCCCGTGTACCTGCTGGTCGCGGCGGCGGCGAACATCCTGATCACTGCCCCATCGACAAGCGGCGGCGTCGGCCCGTTCGAGTGGGCGACCAAGGCAGTGCTGCTGATCTTCCTCGCCAAGCTCGGAGATCTGGGCGCGGGCGTTGGGGCGGAGGAGGCGGCGATCGCCTATGCGACGACGCTGCACGCGCTGGTGCTCGTGCCGATCTCGATCGTCGGCCTCACATCGCTGTGGGTGTTCAACGTGCCGCTGCGGCGCCGCGCGCTGAGCGGCGGGTCGTAGCGTACGCAGCGCGTTCTGCTGCCAGCGAAAGGGGCCGATCGTGACTGATGCGCCGGTGTTGGATGGTCCGCTCGACGGCGTGCGAGTGCTCGACCTCTCGCGGCTCGCGCCGGGTCCCTACTGCTCGATGCTGCTGGCCGACATGGGCGCAGAGGTGATCCTGATCGAGGAGGTCGGCCGCCCGCGCGGAAGACGCAGCGCCGACGCGCAGGTCGCGCCTGATCCCAACGAAGAGCGGCGGCGCTACTCGTCCTACGCGCTGGGCCGCGGCAAGCGCTCGATTGGGCTGAACCTCAAGTCGGGCGAGGCGCGCGACATCTTCTATCGGCTGGCCGACTCGTCGGACGTCGTGTTGGAGGGCTATCGGCCCGGCGTGGTCAAGCGGCTCGGCGTTGATTGGGAGACGATTCGCGCGATCAACCCGCGGGTCGTCTACTGCTCGCTGTCGGGCTTCGGGCAGAACGGGCCCTACGCGGCACATGTGGGGCACGACATTAACTACATCGCGACCGGCGGGGCGCTGGGCATGATCGGCGACCGCGCGGCCGGCGGGCGGCCGTCGATTCCGGTCAACATCATCGCCGACTTCGCCGGCGGCGGGCTGATGGCTGCGTTTGCGATCGTCTGCGCGCTACAGGCGCGCGAGCGCACCGGCGAAGGGCAGAACATCGACCTCGGCATGTCCGACGGCGTGCTCTCGCTGATCACCTCGGCGCTGGCGGGTCACGAGGGCGCGGGCGCCGATATGCGGCCGGCGGCGCACATGCTCAACGGCGGCGTGCCGCACTATCAGGTCTACGAAACCAGCGATGGGCGCTGGTTCTCGGTTGGTTCGATGGAGCCATACTTCTACGCCAATCTGTGCCGCGCGCTGGACTGCGAGGAGTTCATCGCCGACCAGGGCACGAACGATCCGGCGCGGCGCGGCGAGATCGCCGCTCGCTTCGCAGCCGCGTTCAAGACCCGCAGCGCCGACGAGTGGCACGAGCTGCTCAACGAGGTCGATATCTGCGCCAAGCCGGTGCTTTCGCTCGACGAGGCGTTGGAAGATGAACACAACCTCGCCCGCGGGATGGTCGTGGAGGTTCCGACGCCGGAAGGCGGCACGATGCGTCAGGCCGGCGTAGCGGCGCAGCTGAGCGCGACGCCGGGACGCGTGCGAGGCGGCGCGCCGACGCGCGGTCAGGACAGCGAGGAGCTGCTGGCGTCGTTGGGATTCACGGCGGACGCGGTCGCAGAGCTGCGCGAGCGCGAGGTCGTGGCCTGAGGCTTGTGGATCGAGTTGAGCGCGATGCCCGCGCGGGCCTGTTCGCGTGTGTGTAGCCGGCGCCAGATCACGGCGAACAGTCGCCCCGCTGCCACGAGGATCAGCAACAGCAGTCCGAACGACGCCTCGAAGTTGACGGTGTCGGCGACGCGGCCGATCTGGGGCAGAATCACGGCCATCATCGGCGCGGCTGAAAGCTGGTAGATCGAAAGCACGGTCGCGCCCCGGTCGGTGGTTAGTCCTGCGTGACGGCGGTGCTGTCGGCGCTCAACTCGACGTCGGCGGATGGCGTCGTCGCCTGCGGCTTGAGGCGCGAGTTGAGCGTGATTCCGGCTTGGGTCTGCTCGTGTGAGTGCGAGCGGCGCCAGATGATCGCGAGCAGCCCGCCGCCGACCACGAGGATGACCAGGCAGAGTGCGTACGATGCCTGGAAGCTGTAGAGATCGGCCGCGCTGCCAGCCAGCGGCACGATGAGCGCCATCATCAGGCCCATCGCGAGCTCCAACATTGAAAGCACCGTGGCGCGTTGGTCGGAGGCGATGCGGCGGTTGATGTAGCCGCTGACGATCGGCCTGATCATCCCCCGGATGCAGGCCAGCATGGCGATCGCGGCGATCACCCAGAGCGAATCCCAGGCCAGCAGCGGCACGAAGATGACAGCGGCCGCGATCAGCAGGAACGGCAGCGCGCGGTGCTCGCCGAAGCGACTGGCGACGCTGGCAGCGACCAGCGAGCCGATCACCATCCCGGCGATCGGTGGCACGAGCAGGCTGGAATAGGCGAATCCGGAGCCCACGCCGACCGTGGGGTCGACGCCGTGCTGGCGCACGAACGGCTGGAGCAGGAAGTCGGGCATCTCCGCCAAGACGAAGATCAGGGTGGCGAAGAGAATGATCCAGAGCAGCGGCTTGCGCCGCCAGACGACCAGCGCGCCGGCGAGCATGTTGCCCAACACGCTGCGGCGCTGCGCCGGAACGTGCGAGTCGGCGTCGCGGCCGTTCGCGTGCGCGAACTCGGCCTCGCTGCGCGGCGGCTCGCGCAGGAACAGCACGATCGAGCCGGCCAGGGCCATCGTGACGGCGCCGATCAGAATCGTCACCTGGTAACCGACCAATGCAGTGATCGCGCCGCCGAGCATGGTGGCGGCCAGCATCGAAGCGAACGATGCGGCTTCGGAGCGTCCAACGTGTTTCTCGTATTCGTTGGTGCGGCCGAGCTGGCGCAGCGTGTCGAACAGCAGCGCGTGCCCGGCGCCCGAGTAGAGCGTCATCGAGATCGCCATGATCAGGTAGTTGATCGCCAGCATCGCGAAGGACTCGGCGAAGGCGAACACGACCGTTGCGATGGTGAAGCCGACGCCGCCGAGCAGCAGCGAGACGCGCCGGCCCCAGCGGTCGGCGATCGCGCCCGTGGGCACCTCGGCGACCACAATCGTGATCCAGAAGATTGCCTCCATCGAGGCGATCTGGGTCAGGCTCATGCCGCGCTGGTCCTGCAGGTAGATGATCCAGATCGGCACCCAGATCAGGAAGCCGCTGGCGCCGTAGAAGAGGTAGTAGACAGGGATATTGCGGGCGAAGCGGCTGCGCGGGCGCGCGGGCGCGCCGCTCCCTCGGCGGCCATTGAGGCTCGGCGAAATCGACATGGGGCTTTGATCGTAGTCGTCGCTGACCGGATTTGGGTATCGGCGCTGCGCGTCTGCAAACTGAGGCTCAGTCCCGCGACTCAGCGCAGCGGTCAGCTCGGAGGGGGCGCGCGTCGCTTGATTCGGGCCCAGGAGCGCGGGTAGCGGTTGGGCGTGGGCCCGGTCTTGACCGCCGCGATCAGTTCCGGCTGCGGCCCGAGCGGCATCAGCGCCGCGCCGAGCGTGTGTGCCGTGGCGGCCAGCTCGGAGGGGTCGTCGGGCGTGCGTGCGTAGAGGATCATCACGCCGCCGAGCGCCAGCATCGGGATCGCAAGCTCGAGCGCCATGCGCGGGGGCGCGGTCGCCCGCGTGAGCGCCACGGCGAAGCGTTCGCGCAGGTCGGCGGCCTGCTCGGCGCGCCCGTGATAGATGCGCAGGTTCGGCATCCCAAGCAGCTCGGGCAGGCCATCGAGAAACGCGATCGAGGCCTCGCGTGAATCGAGCAGCGTCATCTCACGGTCGGGCTGGGTCAGCGCGATTGGCAGGCCGGGGGCGCCGTTGCCGCTGCCGATGTCGATGATCGGCCCGTGCGGCACGGCGATATCGGCGCCGACCACCGCGTTGAATCCCGCGAGCGGCTCGATGATGTGCTTGGCGATCGCCGCGACGGGCTCGGTGACGCCGGTCAGATTGCGCGGCTGGCGGAGCAGCGCGTCGAGCCACGCGCTCAGCTGCTGTTGAGCGCGCGCGTCAACGCGCAGACCGGCGCGTTCGAGCGCGGTGGCGATCAGCGGCGGTAGCTGGGAATCGGTGATCGGCTTGGCTTCTGCTTGAGGTTCACTCGGGGTGCGTGGCGAGCGGGTAGAATAAAGACCCGTCGAACCGAAATCTGGCGTGACCGCCGCGGGGCGGCGCGCGATCGTTCGGTACGATGGTGCCGGAGCCCCCCCGGTGGGGCGGTGCACGACTCAGGAGAATGGCTCCGTCAACGACCGCTGCGGAGACCCCGCGGTGCATGTCGGAGGCTGAGCGGCCAGCGCTCGGAGACGCCGATGACCCTGGAGACGACAGCCACGACGCTCGACGAGGACGTGATCGCTGCCGAGCCCGGCAGTGGTGACGTGGTCGAGGGTGCAAGCGATCCACCCGCCCCCGCATCGATCACGGTGGGTGCGGCCGCGTCGGAATACTTCGAATGGTGCGAGGAGCGCGAGGCGCAGCGCGAGAAGCGCGCCCAGCGCCGCAGCAACGGCGGCGCGAGCGCCGCGCGATCGAAGAAGGCGGCCCTGCCGTTCGACAAGGCGGCGCGCGTGTCGGTCACCCGCTTTGTCTCGCACTGCTCGCCGCACCTGCCGATCGCCGAGCTCACGCCGCACGGGATGGCATCGTTTCAGGAGACGATCGGCTCGAACGCGACCGATGTCGCCGCGCGGCTGCACCCGGTCAAGGAGTTCCTGCGCTTCTGCTGGAAGAACCGCAACTACACGGACGTGAATCTCGGCAACCACCTGCGGGTCAAGCGCGGCTCCGACGGCGCGGCCGGCGCATCGGTCGAGCACGAGGAGGCCGAGCGCTTCGAGATGACCGCAGACGGGCTCGAGCAGCTCAAGGCTGACCTGGAGCGCCTGCAACAGGAAATGCCCGAGGCGATCCAGGCCGTCGCGCAGGCCCGCGAGGACAAAGACATTCGCGAGAACGCGCCGCTCGAGGCGGCCCGCGAGCATCAGGAGCGGCTCAAGTCGCGCATCGACGAGATCGAATACCAGATTGCGCACGCGGTCGTCAGCGCGGGCCAAGCGACCGGTCGCGCGCATCTCGGCAGCACGGTGCGGGTACAGCTGCTCGATACGGCTGATGAGCGAATCGAGGAATACACTCTGGTCGGGCCGACCGAGGTCGACGCGCCGCAACGCCGAATCTCGGTTGAGAGTCCGGTCGGTAAGGGCCTCGTCGACACGACGATCGGCTCGTTGGTCGAGATCGAAGCGCCACGCGGCACGATGCGTTACCGCGTGGTCTCCGTTGAAGGATGAACACGCAGCGCGGCGTCACGGCGCAGTGCGCGGGCGCGCGCCAGCCAGCTGAGGGAAGGTGATTCAAGTGCCCGAGCTGCCCGAGATCGAATTCACGATCACGAACCGCCACCTCGATACCGGCCTGCGCGGCTATCCCGTGGGTACCTGCGAGACCAGCTACGTCGATCCACAGGAGGGCGTCTCCTACGTCGGGTATCCGATCGCCGACCTGGCGTTCATTCCGGCCGAAGACATCATCTACCTACTGTTCAACAAGTCGCTGCCCACCGATGCCGAGCGCCAGGCTGTTGCCGATGACATCGCAGAACGCTCCGAGGTCTCCGAGGACGCGGTTGCCGCAATCTCGGCGCTGCCCCCATCCGGCCACCCGATGGACCAGTTCTGCGCCGCCATCCAGATCCTCGGTATGACCGGCAAGACCGACGACTACTACGAGGATGCGCTGAACCTCGTCGCCCGGATTCCTGCGGCCCTCGCTGCGATCTTCCGCAAGCGAGAGGGCTGGGGCCCTCCGATTCCGTCGGAGCCGTCGCGCGGCTACGTCAACAACTTCGTGCACATGCTGGGCATGCCCGGCGGTGACGAGGAAGCCCTGACCCGGCTGCTCTCGGTCTACTACAACCTTCACGCCGACCACGGCGGTGGCAACCTCTCAACGTTCACCGGTCGGGCAGTGGCCTCGGGGCTGGCCGACATGTACCGCTCGATGGCGTCGGGCATGAATGCGCTTGCCGGGCCGCGGCACGGGATGGCCAACCAGGACGCCTTCAAGATGGTGCAGGAAGTCAACACGACTGACCGCGAGGCAGCGACCGAGATTCTGCGCAAGCGTCTGGCCGGCGGCGGGCTGATCTTCGGATTCGGCCACGCGGTTCTGCGCCAGGAAGACCCACGGGCCAAGGTTCAGTTAGGCGTCGGCGAGGAACTCTGCCCCGACGACTATTGGTTCAACGTAGTCAAGGCGGTTCGCGAAGCCGGGATCATAGTGCTCAGCGAGAATCCAAAGATCTCGAACCCCTACCCAAACGTCGATCTGATCTCAGGCAGCCTGGTCAACGCGCTCGGCTTCAACGACCCCGACTACTACACGACGCTGTTCGGCTGGTCGCGGATCGCCGGAATCGGCGCGCAGATCGTGGACGAGCGGACGCGGGCCCGAAACGGGCGCGGCGTCGCCATCTACCGGCCGCGCTACATCCCGATCAACCAGGAGCCGCGGCGGATCTGACGCAGACTTTCAACCGGCCCGCTTGAGCGAGAGCCGCGGATCGGGAAGACTACGTGGGCCGCTCAGAGCGCAGCCTTGGGCCTGCGCTGCAGGAGGAACAACCGAACGATGCCGACCGCGGAAGTGGCGCGGACCAAGCGGGCCTCGGTGCTCGGACAGATCGTGGCTGAACGCTACGGTTACCCGAACCCAGAGTTTCCCGATCGCGAAGTCACCGTCAACTTTCCCACCCGCGGGATGGGCCTGCAGGTCAAGTCGGGCGGCTGGTTGTACCCCGACATCGTCGTCACCGAGGAGCCCGGCCACTTCGTCTCGCTGGTTGGCGACCTCGCGCTGGCCCACGAAGTGACCAGCGAAGTCGCGCAGGAGCGCTGGGTGCCGCTGGCCAAGGCCGCGCCGCTGGTGCTCTACGTGCCGACCGGTCACGGCGGGCGTGCGATGCGGCTCTGTCGCCTGCACGGCATTCGGCTGCACAAGCTGATGGTCTTCCGCCAGCGCCCGGTCGCGTTCGGGATCGACATCGCCGAGGCCTACAGCGGGCCCGACCTGCTCAAGCCGATCATGGCGCTGCTCCCGCCGGCGTTACGGCCGATGCCCTACCGCGCCGAGCGCATGGCCGTGATCGACCACTATCTGCAGCCACTGCCAGCGTCGCGCAGCGGCGATGTGCCCTCGCTGGCGGCTCGCGTGCCCGATCTGGCGCCGCCGCTGCAGCTGGCCTCGGGCGCGGACGACGAACCCGGCGCTGACCACGACGATCACTCAACACACCTGCCGCCGCCCAGCCTGGCGCCGCTGATGTTTGGCCTCGGCCTGATGGTGACCGGCGCGGGCGCCATCTTCCCGGGCGAGCTGCTCGGTGTCGGCATCGCCCTGATCTTCCTCGCGGCGCTGCGCTGGTTCACGGAAGACATGGGCTATTTCGAAGCGGGCGGTCCGGCCGAATTCCGCCAGCATCCACTGCCCATCATGCCCGAGTCGTCCGCGCCGGCGGGCGTCCACATGCCACCGCCGAGTCTTTCGCCGATCATCTTCGGGCTCGGCCTCATGCTCACCGGCCTCGGTGCTGTGTTCCCGTCCGAGTTGCTCGGCGCGGGGATCACGCTGATCGTCGTCGGTGGCGTGGGCTGGTGGTGGGAAGACGTGCAAGCATTTGAGGCACCGTCCGAGCACCACGACGAGCATGACGCCGCACCGGAGATCGCCGGCGAGCCGTCAAGCTAGGGGGAGATGGGGATGAAGCGACTGTGGCGCAGCCGGTTCGGTCGGTTCACATTGGTCTCCGGCGCGACGGCGCTGGCCCTGCTCGCGCTGGCCGGCTCGGCCTCCGCGCAGGTCGCCCTGCCGCCCGCCGTCACCGATCAGGGCGACGACATTCGCGCGCTCTTCTTCGTCGTGTTCGGGATCGGCATCTTTGTCTTCGTGCTGGTCGAGGCGATGATCCTCTGGGTCGTCTTCCGCTACCGGCGCAAGTCCGACGACGAGTTCCCCACCCAGGTGGCGCACAACACGACCGCTGAGGCGCTCTGGACGGTGATTCCACTGATCGTCGTCGTGGCGCTGTTCATCGGCTCGCTGGTCGTGCTGGAAGACGTGCAGTCGGCCGCCGAACCGGGCGAAGAGGTGATCGAGATCGATGTGCAGGGCCGCCAGTGGGCCTGGGCCTTCAGCTACGCCACGGAGCTCGGCACCGAGCTTGCCGAGGGCCTATCCGGGGACCCCGCCTTCACCGAGCTGATGCTGCGTGACCCGTCGCTCGTGCAGCCGTTCATGACGCTCAAGCTGGGCGTCGAGCATGTGCGCGTGATTGCTCGCGAAGGCAACGTGGTGATCGTTGAGCGCGCGGTCAACGGCACCGTGCCGATCCGCCACGACCGCGGCGACGCGGTGCTGCGCGTGTTCAATGGCACCGACACCGTCGCCGAGGGTCGGCTGCAGGGGGCCGACAACACTCCGATCGTGACCGTGCCGGTCGGTCCGATGATCCGTTTCAACATTGCCAGCAGCGATGTGCTGCATGCCTTCTACACGCCGCAGTTCCTCTACAAGCTCGACGCGGTGCCGGGCCGCGTGCAGACGATGTGGGTGCGGGTCAACGAGGCCGGCGAGTTCAAGAGCCAGTGCGCCGAGTTCTGCGGGCGCGACCATTCCCGGATGATCTTCTCCGTCGTCGCGCTGTCGCGCGCCGACTACGACGAGTGGCTGGCGGCCAAGACGCCGGCGGTGGCGGCACCGATCGAGGGCGACTTCGGGGCTGAGGACGAGGCGCCGGTCGAGGAGGGCGCCGTGGGCAACCCGACCAACGGCCAGGCGCTGTTCTTCGAGCTGGGCTGCAACGTCTGTCACGGGGACCGCGGCGAAGGCCTGGTCGGCCCCACGATCGCGATGACCATCGTGCCGCTCGCGCGAGTGATCGAGCAGTATCGACAGCCGCTCGAAGCGATGAGGGCGTTCCCAGTTGACGAAGTGACCGACGAAGATGCCGCCGACATTTATTCCTGGTTGCAGACGGTGGAGCGTCCACCGGACGACCTGGTGCTACCGTCCAAACTTGCCGAATTGATCGAAGCCGAGGCTGCCGGCGGCTAGGCCGCGAGCAGGGTTGAAGGCGCGCAAGCGCGTCTGAAGGAGGAGTTGCGATGGCGACCTTGGCCGGCGCGCAAGCGACCAACTACGCAGGTGTCGCGGTCTGGCGAACGATTCTCGAATGGTTGACCACGGTTGACCACAAGAGAATCGGGATCCTGTACCTCTGGTCGGCCGGCGCCTTCGGGCTGGTCGGCATGGCTTTCTCACTCGTGTTGCGCACCGAGCTGATGCAGACCGGCACGATCATCAGCGCCGAGGCCTACAACTCGCTGTTCACGATGCACGGCAGCGTCATGATCTTCCTCTTCCTGCTGCCGATCGGCGCGGCGTTCATGAACTATGCGATGCCGCTGCAGATCGGCGCGCTGGACATGGCGTTCCCGCGCGTCAACGCCTTGTCGTTCTGGATCTTCCTGTTCGGTGGGGTGCTGTTGACCCTCTCGTTTGCGGTCGAGGGCGGCACCGCGTCGGCCGGCTGGACCTCGTATCCGCCGATCACGCTCGACAGCGGGGCCAACGCCGAGAAGCCCGGCGCGGGCATGGACATGTGGTTGATTGGGGTGATCCTGCTTGGTCAGGCGGCGATCTTCGGCTCGGTCAACTTCCTGGTGACGATCTTCAAGATGCGGGCGCCGGGCATGACGATGTGGCGGATGCCGCTGTTCACCTGGACCACGATGGTCACGGGGCTGCTGATTCTGCTCGCCACGCCGGTCCTGGCGGGCGCGCTGGCGATGGGCTTCATCGACCGCAACGGCGCGGGTGGAGCGTTCTTCGACCCGGGGTCCGGCGGACAGCCGCTGCTCTGGCAGAACCTCTTCTGGTTCTATTCGCACCCGGCCGTCTACATCATGATCCTGCCCGCGATGGGGATCGTGTCCGACGTCTTCGGCGTGTTCACGCGCCGGCCGATCTTCGGCTACCGCTCGATGGTGCTGGCGTTGATCGGGATCGGCTTGCTCGGTTTCATCGTCTGGGCGCACCACATGTTCACCACGGGCGGCGTCTTCCTGCCCTTCTTCATGGGCGCCACGTTCCTGATCGCGGTGCCCACCGGGGTCAAGATGTTCAACTGGATCGCCACGATGTGGCGCGGTTCGAATATCTATCCCTGCGCAATGCTGTTCAGCGTCGGCTTCCTGATGCTGTTCCTGATCGGTGGGATCACGGGCGTCTTCCACGCCGCCGTGCCGGTCGACTTCGCGCTGCACGACACCTACTTCGTGGTCGGCCACTTCCACTACACGATGTCGATCGCCGCGACCTTCGGCTTCCTCGCCGGCGTCTATTACTGGTTCCCGAAGATGTTCGGCAAGTTCATGAACGAGGGGCTCGGCAAGCTGCACTTCTGGCTGCTCTTCATCGGTGTGAACCTGATCTTCTTCACCCAGCTGATGCTCGGGCTCGACGGCATGCCGCGGCGGATCAACGACTACGTCGACAACCCCGGCTGGGAGCTGATGAACACGATCACCAGCCTCGGCGCGTTCGTCTCGGCCGCCGGCATGATGGTCTTCCTGTTCAACGTCTTCTACTCGCTGAAACACGGCGAACAGGCGTCCGGCGACCCCTGGGAGGGCACGACGCTGGAGTGGGCGACCACCTCACCGCCGCCGCCGCACAACTTCGATTCGCTGCCCGAGGTCCGCTCGGAGCGACCGCTGTTCGACCTCCGCTGGGCCAAGGAGCTGGAGGAGGACGCGTACTACCACGGGAATGCGCCGCGTCGCGCCGCAGGAGCCAAAACCCCCGACGCGTCACCGAAGGCGGAGGGCTAACCGATGGCCGCCAGCACTCTGTCGGCGCCCAGCGCCAGGCGCGTCCACCCGGTCCGCAGCTTCCTCGTCGGCGACGAGCCGATGCCGCCGGCGCTGTGGGGCATCATCTTCTTCATCTTCTCGGAGATCATGTTCTTCTCGGGCCTGATCGCCGCGATGCTCGCGCTGCACGCCGACACCCTGCACTGGGAGCCGACCAACGGCGCACACCGCCTCGAGGGCGCCGAGCTGCGACCGATTCTGTTCACGATCCTGCTGGTCTCGACCAGTATTCCGATGCAGATCGCCGCGTTCTCGATCCGCAAGGGCAACCGCAAGACGATGATCTGGTCGATGGCGATCGTGCTGGTGATCGGCACGGCCTTCATCATCAATCAGGGCTTCGAATGGAGCCACGCCGGCTTCGGCATCTCCGACGGCACCTACGCGGCGTCGTTCTACACCCTGACCGGCTTCCACGGCGCGCACGTGATCGGCGGGCTGGTCTTCATCTCTGCGCAGTTCATTCGCGGCCTGCTCGGGCATTTCGACGCGAAACGCAACACGGCGGTGGAGGCCGCAACGCTCTACTGGCACTTCGTGGGGTTCGTGTGGCTGTTGGTGATCTTCCCGTTGGTCTTCTTCCTCAGCTGAGGTGAGACGACGCGCGCTTGTCGCGTTGGCCGTGGCGCTGATCGCAGTCGTACCCGGCCTCGCAACGCGTGCGGCGCTCGCGCACGACGGCCGCACCGCCGAGTCGGGCGACTTCCTGACCGCATTGGGCGCCTGGAGCCCCGACCCACCCGGCCTGCTGCTCGTGCTGATCGTCGGCGTGCTCTACGTCTGGGCTTACCGACGCCTGCGCCGCAATGATCCGAAGTTTCGCTTTCCCAGCTGGCACGCGTGGTGCTTCGGCGCCGGCTGGCTGCTGATGGTGGTGGGGCTCGTCTCGCCGGTCGACACCTACAGCGACGACCTCTTCTGGGTCCACATGCTGCAGCACATCCTGATCACGATGGTCGTCGCGCCGCTGTTGCTGCTGGGCGCGCCGGCGACGCTGGCGCTGCGCGCCGCCAGCCCACGAGTCCGCCGCAGCTATCTCGTTCCGCTGCTTGATAGCCGGCTGGTTCGGACGCTGACCTTTCCGCCGGTGGCGCTGTTGGTCTTCGTGCTGGGGATCTGGTCCTGGCACCTGCCCGCCGCGTACGACGCGGCGATCGCCAGCGAGGCCCTGCACTTCCTCGAGCACGGCGTGTTTCTGCTCGGCGGCACGCTCTTCTGGTGGATGGTGATCGGTGTCGACGCTTCGCGGCTGCGACCGCAGCACGCCTGGCGCGCCGCTGTGCTGGTGGTCGCGATCCTGCAGAACATCGGGCTCGGCCTGATTCTGACCAACGTCGCCGATCCGCTCTATGAGACCTACGAACTCGCCGCCACGCTGCGCGATTGGGGCCCCGATGCGCTGACCGACCAGCGGATCGGCGCGGGCATCATGTGGGTGCCCGGCTCGATGATGTTCGTCATCGCGATCATGCTCACGGTCTATTTCTGGGCAGAGCACGAAGGCTTCAAGGGGCGGCAGGGCGATCGGGTGCGCGACATGCAGCAGCTGCGCAGCGGCGGCGGTGACGTGTGAGTACGCTCACCCGCCTGCAATGGCTGGGCCTCGCCGCCGTGCTCGGTCTGCTGGTCCTCACGACGCTCGGCGGGACCGTGCGCGTGACCGACTCGGGCCTCGCCTGCCCTGAGTGGCCGCTCTGCTACGGCTCCGTCTTCCCGACCGGCGACTATCCGCCGTTCGCCGGCTATCAGGTCTGGCTGGAGTGGACGCACCGCCTGGTGGCCAGCGTGATGGGCCTCGTGATCGTCGTCTACACCGGGCTCTGCTGGTGGCGGATGCGCGAGCGCCCGTGGGTCTGGGCTCCCGCGTTGGCTTCGATCGTGATGCTCGCCGTGCAGGTCGCGCTGGGCGCGCTGACCGTCACCGAGCGGCTTGAGGCCGCGATCGTCACCGCACACCTCGCGGTGGCCATGGCGATCGTGATGCTGATCACCTGCTCATTCGTCGCGACCTTCGCACACGGGCGAGCGCCCGCCGGCTCGGAGGCCGAGCTCGGGGCCAATCGCGACGCCGCGGCGTTTGGGCGTCTCGCGCTCCTGACTGGAGTCGCCGTATATGCGCTCATCGTGCTCGGCTCCTACGTCACGCACACCGACGCGAGCTTCTTCTGTGATAACCAGTGGCCGCTCTGCAACGGCGATGCCTGGCCCGGCACGGCCAAGGCGCAGCTGCATGTTGGGCACCGCCTGCTCGCCGTCGTGGCCGGCACGCTCGTGATCGCGGTCTCGGTGCAGGCGGCCCGACAGTCGCCCAGGTCACGGGCGCTGGTCGCTCTAGCGCATGGCGCGAGTACGCTGTTTGTGGTCCAGGTGATCTTCGGGGCGCTGACGATGTGGCTCGATCTGACCGATTGGATTCGCGTGGTCCATCTCAGCGCCGGGGCGACGGTCTGGACGCTGGTTGCGGCGCTCGTCGGCATCGCGATCTGGCGCGCCGGCTGGCTGTCGGGGGCGCGGACGACGCTCACGCCGGCGTTTGAGGGCGAGCAATGACCACCACTCGATCGCAGAATCCTGCCGCGATCTGGCCGCGCGCCAGCGCGCTGGCGACGCCGCGCTGGCTGGCGCCGGTCCGCGCGCTGATCGAGCTGACCAAGCCCGGCATCATCTGGCTGCTGCTCGTCACGACGATTCCCGCGATGGTGCTCGCGGCCGACGGCTGGCCCGGCTGGGGCCTGGTCGCCCTGACGCTGCTCGGCGGCGTGCTGACGGCGGGCGGAGCGAACGCGCTCAACCAGTGGTTCGACCGCGACATCGACGCCGTGATGGAGCGCACTGCACAGCGGCCGCTGCCGCGCGGCGCGCTTGTCCCCTGGCAGGCGTTCGCCTGGGGCGTCTTCCTGGCCGTGGCGGGCGGCGTTCAGCTGGGGCTGACGGTCGGCTGGCTCGCCGCTGTGCTCGCGCTCGGCGCGGTCGGGTTCTACTTCTTCGTCTACACACTCTGGCTGAAGCGCTCGACGACGCAGAACATCGTGATCGGCGGCGCAGCCGGCGCGATCCCGCCGGTGGTCGGTTGGGCCGCCGTGACCGGGGAGCTGAGCTGGACCGCGCTGGCGCTGTTCCTGATCATCCTGATGTGGACGCCGCCGCATTTCTGGGCGCTGGCGCTCAAGTACCGCGACGATTACGCGCGCGCTGATGTGCCGATGCTGCCCGTCGTGTCGGGCGAGGCGGCGACCCGCCGCCAGATTCTGTTGTACGCCGTGGTCCTGTGGGGGGTGACATTGGCCGCGCCGCTCGGCGGGCACCTCGGCTGGCTGTATTTCGGCGTCGCGCTCGTGACGGGGGCCGTCTTCGTCGCGCTTGCGTGGCAGGTCTGGCGCGGACAGGCCGCCCCGATGCGTCTGTTCTTCGTCTCGATCGCCTATCTCTTCGCCCTCTTCGCGGCCGTTGGCCTGGACGTGCTGCTCTAGCGAGCGATCCGGCTGATCGCGCCGGCCAACTCGTCGTCGGTCGCCACGATCGCGAGATACGCGGCCACCTCACCCCGTTCGTCGACGAACCAGAAGCCCGGCTCCGCGCGCACCCCCCAGGCCTCGTTGAAGGAGTCGATCAGGACCTGTAGCCGCGGTTCGCGCGGACGACCGAACGGTTCGACGTGGACCACTGTGACCCTGCCCTGCTTCGCGAGCGCCTTCGCCTGTTCGAGCGCGCGACGGCAGGTAGCGCGGCCGGCGCAGCGCTCCGAGCTGCCGATCACCAGCACGAACGGCTCGCCGGCCTCGAGCAGCTCGCTGGTCGAGCGCTCGTACAAGCCAGGGAGCGGCGAGCGGTCGCCGGTGAGATCGTCGGGTGGCGCATCCTCGGTGCCGAACGACCGAGCGAGCGGCGCCGCCGAGCCGGGCAGCGGGCGATGCGCTGCGGCGCCGACGGGGAAGCCGACGCGCGGGCTGCTCTCCGATGTCCCGTCGCCGCGCGACGCCGTCACGGCGACCGCCCAATCGCCGGGATGATCGAGCGGCACGTCGCGCGCGATGTAGTAGCCGAGCTCGCCGACCTGGATGCGCTCCAGCTCGGCCTCCGCGCGGAAGCGGATGCCGCCCTCGGTCGGCTCGAAGAAGCGCGCGCTGAAGCTCGTGTTGGCGATGAATCGTGGCTCCTCGCTTCGATCAAGCAGCGTCAGCACGACGCGCGTGTCTCCGACGATCAGGTCGGTCGTTTCGAGCACCGGCACGAACGCCGCGTCGGTCGCCGTCAGCACGCGTCGGTCGTCGCCCCCGCCGCAACCGATCAGCGCCAGCGCCGCCAACAGCGAAACGATCAGAGCCGCCGGCGCGCGCATCAGACGGCCGCGGGCCCGCGCCGCAGTCCGATCACGACCAGCAGCAGCGCCAGCACGCCAAGCACAGCGGCGTCGATCGCCGGCCCAATCAGGCCCTCGCCGCTGGACGCCCACGACGCGTACTGAATCAGGTCGACGGGGTAGGTGAGCGGGTTGATGTAGCTGATGATCCGCAGCCAGCCGGGCACGCTGTCGAGCGGGAAGAACGCGCCGGAGAGGAAGAACATCGGGAACAGGGCCAGATTCATGATCAGGTGGAAGCCCTGCATCGTCTTGATCCGCGTGGCGATCAGCAGTGCCAACCCGCTCAGCATCACGTTCAGCGCCACAACCGTCGCGACCACCGTGGCGACGCCGCCGAGCCAGCCGAACTGCCAGGCCAGGTCGATGCCGGGGATCGCGATGGCCAGAATCAGCACCACGATCGACTGCGCGCTGCCGATCACGATCGCGGCGAGCGTCTTGCCGAACAGAATCGTGCGTGCGCTGTGCGGCGCGACCAGCAGCGCGCGCAGCATTCCCGATTCGCGGTCGCGATAGAAGCTCGCGCTGGAGAAGGTCGAAGCGAAGATCGCCGTCATCGCGATCATCCCCGGCGCCAGGAAATCGGTGTAGTCGCCGTCGCCCAGAATCGGCGAAGCCGGCTGCAAGCCCTCCGAGACGCCCGTGCCGAGCAGCGCCAGCAGCATCAGCGGGAAGAGGATCGACGAATAGACCTGTGAGCGCGAGCGTCGCACGGCGCGCAGGTCTCGCGCCAGCAGCGCCAGCCAGGCGTGAATCGACGCGGCGGTCATGCGTCGCCTGCTTCGCGCAACGGGCGGCCGACGATCTGGAACCAGGCGTCGCGCAGGCTCGACTCGCGGATGCGGATGCCGCCGATCTCATCGCCCCAGCGCTGGAAGATGGTCGGCACGAAGGACGCGGCGTGGTCGACCGTCAGGTGGAGCGTCGGCGCGGCGCGGCGCACTGCGCCCACGCCCTCCAGCGCTGCGAGCTCCTCGAGCTGTTGGGCGGAGCAGTCGGGCCAATCGAGTTCCACCGCATCGCTGCGCAGCGCGGCGGTCAGCTCGGCCGGCGCGCCTCGCGCGACCAGCGCGCCGTCGTCGATGAACACCACCTCGTCACTGTGAGTCTCCGCCTCCGCGGTGTCGTTCGAGCCGACCACGATGGTGCAGCCGCCGTCGCGCAGTTCGCGCAGACGCTCCCAGATCGCCTCGGCGGAGCTCGGGTCGAGCGCCAGCGTCGGCTCGTCGAGCAGCAGCAGCGCCGGGTCGTGCAGCAGCGCGCGGGCCAGGTCGAGCCGCCGCCGCAGGCCGCCCGAGAGCGTCGCGCAGCCGTCGCCGGCGCGGTCGAGCAGGCCCAGCTCGCTGAGCAGCTCCGCGATCCGCCGCGCGCGCGCGGCCCGCGAGAGGCCGAAGAGCCGCGCGTGCAGGTCGAGCGTTTCGCGCACGGTCATCAGGTCGTCGGTCGTGGGTTCCTGAAAGACCATCCCCAGCCGCCGCCGCGTCGTCGCGCTCGGCGCTTCGCCGAAGACCAGCACCTCGCCCGAGGCCACGGCGATCTCGCCGGCGATCATCCGCAGGATCGTGCTCTTGCCCGCGCCGTTGGGACCCAGCAGCGTGAGCCAGGTGCCGGCTTCGATCTCGAGCTCGACGTCACGCACGCCGCGACCGCCCGGCCACTGCCACGTCGCAGCTCGGAGAGAGATCAAGGCCGACATGTTCGACCCAGCATAATTTGCAGCAGCGTTTCGGGCGTCGGGCGAGGCCGAACCGTGCGGTACGCTGCCGTTCAGCGAACGGAAGGCGATGTCAAGGTGCGGCAGCTGCGCTGCGCGCTCGCGCAGATCAACTCGACAGTCGGCGATCTCGATGGCAACGCCGCGCGAATCGCCGCGCAGATCGAAGCGGCGGAGGACGCGGGCGCGGACATCGTCGCCTTTCCCGAGCTGGCGCTGACCGGCTACCCGCCCGAGGACCTGGTCCTGCGCCGCGGTTTCGTTGACGCCAATCTCGCCGCCCTCGAGCGCGTGCGCGACGCCACGAGTGGCCTCCATGTGACCGCGATCGTCGGCTTCGTGGACTACGCGCACGATCTCTTCAACGCCGCCGCGGTGCTGCGCGACGGTGAGCTGCACGGCGTCTACCACAAGCAGTACCTGCCCAACTACGGCGTGTTCGACGAGGCGCGCTACTTCCGCCCCGGCGCGGGGGTGCAGCTGTTTGAGATCGCAGGCGCGAAGGTCGGGATCACGATCTGCGAGGACATCTGGTACTCCTCGGGCCCGATGCAGGACCAGTGTCTCGCGGGCGCGGAGCTGGTCGTCAACATCAACGGCTCGCCGTTCCACGCGGGCAAGTCGCGGCAGCGCGAGCACATGCTCGCGACGCGCGCCGCCGACAACGCGGTGATGACGGCCTATTGCAACCTGGTCGGCGGTCAGGACCACCTGATCTTCGACGGCGGCAGCGCCGTGTTCGGGCCGGGCGGTGAACTGCTGGCCCGCGCCGAAGTCTTCAGCGAACAACTCCTGACCGTCGACCTCGATGTCGATGAGGTCAACCAGGTGCGGCTGCACGACCCGCGTCTGCGGCGGCTGGCGCAGACGCAGGCAGACCTCACGTACGTCGGCGAGCCGCTCGACGCCGAACGTCCCGCGGCGCCCCTGCGCATCGCGAAGTCGAAGCCGGACGTCGCGCAGGTCTACGAGGCGCTGGTGCTGGGCACGCGCGACTACGTGCACAAGACGCGCTTCGAGGACGTGATCATCGCGCTCTCGGGCGGGATCGACTCCACGATCACTGCGGTGCTGGCCGTTGAGGCGCTCGGCTCCGAGCACGTGCGCGGCGTCTCGATGCCCTCGCGTTACTCCTCCGAGGGCAGCGTCTCCGACGCTCGCGCGCTCGCCGACAACCTCGGCATCGCGCTGGACATCCTCCCGATCGAAGACCCGATGCAGGCGATGCTCGGCACGCTCGCGCCGATCTTCAAGGGCCTCGAACCGGACGTGACCGAGGAGAATCTGCAGGCGCGGATCCGCGGCGTGCTGATGATGGCGCTGAGCAACAAGCTCGGCGCGCTCGTGCTCACGACCAGCAACAAGAGCGAATCGGCGACCGGCTACACGACGCTCTACGGCGACATGACCGGCGGCCTGGCCGTGATTCAGGATGTGCCGAAGCTGCTCGTCTACGAGCTCTCGCGCTACGCCAATGAGCGAGCGGGCCGCGAGGTGGTGCCGATCGCGGTGCTCGAAAAGCCGCCCAGCGCCGAGCTGCGGCCGGACCAGTTCGATGAGCAGTCGCTGATGCCCTACGACCGGCTCGACCCGATCCTGCAGGCCTTCGTCGAGGAGGACCGCTCGCTTGAGGACATCGTCGGCCAGGGCTTCCCCGTGGAGGATGTGAAGCGCGTGATGTCGCTGGTGACCCGCGCGGAGTACAAGCGTCGTCAGGCGGCGCCCGGCCTGCGGATCACGCCGCGGGCCTTCGGCAAGGACCGGCGCTTCCCGATCGCCAACCGCTACCACGGGTTCTGAGCCGCTCGATGGAGCCGCCAGCGCCCTGGCGGGTCGCCTCCGACTGGCGCGAACGCGCCGCACGGATCGGCGCGCGCCTGAGCCACCGCGACGAATCGATTCGCGGCGTCGCTGTGGCGGGCGACTACGCGCACGGCGGCGCCTGGGAGGCCTCGCTGCTGCAGATCGTCGTCTTCCCACATTCGCAGCAGGCCAGGCTCGACGAAGGCGGGATCAGCAACGATGACGGCGTGCCGGTCGTGGTTGATCGGATCACGACGGGCCTGCTGACCGAGCTGGGGGAGCTGCTCACGCAAGAGCCGCTGGCCGGCACGCTCGCCGGCCTCGCGACGATTCGGGTCGTCGACGCGACGCTCGTCGAGCTGCTGCCCGCCTTCCGCGATCGCTACCACTCGGCCGACGGTCGCGCCGAACGCGTGCGGCGCTCGCTGCAGCGGGCCCGCGTCTCGCTCGATGACTACGCCGCGACCGATCGGCCGGTGCTCGCGGTGGAGGCGCTGCAGGACGGAGTCGCCCACGCGCTCGGCGCCGCGCTCGGCGAGCCGGTCGATCGGCTGCGCCTGCTGCGACGCCTGCGCGCCGCGGGCCGGGTGCTGCGCATCGACGCGATGCACGCCGCGGTGGTCGAGGCGTTCGCGCTGGGGGAGCGCGACGTGGAAGAGCTGTGGGAAGCGGTCTCAGCGCTCGACACGCTGGCTCGCTCGCACCTCGACGCGCGGCTGCCCGAGCTGGGGCCCGCGCTAGTCCCGCTGATCGAGCGCAGCCTCGAGCCGGCGCGGCGCGCGAGTGCGGTGCTGGAGGAGCGTGGCGACCGGGCCGGCGCAGCGTGGGCCGTGCTCTCAGCCGCCGCCGCGCTGGACGGCCTGATCGAGCGAGCCTCGCCGGGCTGGCGTGAGCGCGACGACTATCGCCCCCGCGCCGCCGCCGTGTACGGCGAGCCCGACGCTGATCGGCTCAACGCCATGCGCCGGCAGGTCCGCGCGGCGATCGAGTAGGTCCGCGGTCGCGTCGTTCTGCTACGGCAGCACCACCAGAGGGTCCACGAACCAGTCTTGATGCAAGACCTCGAAGTGTAGATGCGGCCCGGTGCTCAGCCCCGAGGTGCCGTTGTAGCCGATCAGCTCGCCTCGCTGGACCAGCTGGCCCTGCCAGACCGCGAACTCCACCAAGTGGCCATAGACGGTCTTCCATCCGTCGGGGTGCTCGATCTCGATGTAGTAGCCGAGCCCGCAGCAGGCCTCGCCGCCGACGAAGGTCACCAGTCCGTCGGCCGCCGCGCTGACCGGCTCCCAGGTGTCGAGCGCCACGTCGAGCCCATGGTGGCGGTACGAGCAGTCCCAGTTGCGGCAGTCGCCGAATGGGTCGGAAAGCGTGCCCACCACCGGCCAGCGGAAGTCGGGCATCGAAAGCGGCACGATGATCTGCTGGCCGACCACAATCTCGTTTGGATCCTCAACGCCGTGCGCAGGGTCGGCGAGGATCGCGTCCATCTCGACGCCGTGGTAGGCCGCGATGCCCCGCAGTGTGTCGCCGGCCTGGACCGTGACGAGCGTGCCCTCGCGATGCGGGACGCGCAGCGCCGTGCCGCTGTCGACCCACTGGTCGGACAGCAGCCAGGCGTTGTTGGCGATCAGCGTGTGTGGCAGCGTGCCGAGGTCCGCCGCGACGTACTGCAGCAGCCCGCCGACCGGAACCGTCAGATCGGTGGCCACCACCGGCGTCGGCACCGTGCCCGGCAGGCGAATCAGTTCGTCGACATAGATCTCGTCGCTGCTGCGCGATGAGTTGAGCGAGCGCAGGTCGGCCAGCGACAGTCCGTATTGCTCCGCGATCCCCGAGAACGTGTCGCCGCCGACGACCGTGTGGGTGCGGTGACGCGCGGGCAGGGCGGGTACCGTGCCCGCCTCCCTGATCACGGCAGCGACCGACGGAACGATCAGCTGTTGGCCCACGTAGATCGTGTTGAGGTTCAATGCCGGGTTCAGGCCGCGTAGCTCGGAGAGTGGGATGCCGTGCATCGTCGCGATCTGGGTCGCGTTGTCGCCGGCGACGACGGTGTAGGTCGAGTGGCTGGAGCCGTCGGAGCCGCGGTTGATCGCGGGTATCAGCGCGTCGGGCATGGGGATGCGCAGGGTCTGCGCGGGGAAGATCATGTCCAGGTTGAGAGCCGGGTTGGCCTGCCGCAGCTCGTCGAGCGACACGCCGTGCACGTCGGCGATGAGGGTCGCGTTGTCGCCTGACTGCACCGCGTAATCGATGCCGCCGGCGCCTGATCGTTGAACCGGATCCGGTAGCGGAGCGGCGGCGGCTGTGACGCCCGCGCGCGCCGCGGCGGGCTGACCGGACAGCACCAGCTGCTCGCCGATGAAGAGCCGCTGCGGCTCGACCCCGGGATTCAGGGCCAGCAGCGTCTCGATGTCGAGCCCGAAGCGATCGGAGATCCCGGAGAGCGTGTCGCCGCTGCGCACGACATACGTCGTGGGCGCGGGTCCACTGGTAAAGCCGCGTGTGACGTTGTCGGGCACGCGGAGCTGCTGGCCGACGAAGATGTCGTTTGGTGAGTCGATCACGTCGTTCAGCGCCAGCAGGACGCTGACCTCGGTGCCGAACTCAGCGGCGATGCCCGAGAGCGTGTCACCGGGCTGCACGGTGTACGAGTCGGCGCTTGCGGGGGCGGCGAACGACAGCGCCGCGCAGACGGCGACCGCTACCGCGATCAGCGCGGCGGTCAGTCGTCGCGGAATCCGGGCGTGGCGCATCGCATGCTCACACTGGAGTCGACATAGCGGACATCGCGACCGCGACGGTCGCCGATTCACTCTATGTCGGCCCAGCCGAGCTTCTCCATCGATCGCGTGATAATTTCCCCCAGTGCGGCTCGTTACCGTGCCGCTCCGGCACATAATTTCAGGTAGGGCGATCTTGGAGAGCAGACGCAGATGATTTACGAAACGATCGAAGTCTCACGCGAAGGCTCCGTCGGCCTGATCCGCAAGAACCGGCCCGAGAAGCTCAACGCCTGGACGCTCAGGATGGCCGCCGAAGAGCGCGCCGCGATCAGCGCGTTCAACGAGGATCCCGAGGTCGGCGCGATCGTGCTGGCGGGCAACGGCCGCGCGTTCTGCGCTGGCCTCGACCTCCAGCAGCAGCAGGCTGACGTCAACAGCGGCGAGGCTGCGCGCCGCGCCGGCGAGAGCCCAGATGAACACGACGAAACCTGGGTCGACTTCTGCGTCGGCAGCAAGCCGCTGATCGCCGCGGTGCACGGCTACGCCATCGGCGTTGGCGTCACGACGATCCTGCCGTTCGACTTCCGGATCGCCGGCGAGAGCGCGCAGTTCGGCTTCCGCTTCGTGAAGATGGGCCTGCTGCCGGAGGCGGCCAGCACGACGCTGCTGCCGCGGCTCGTCGGCGTGGGGCCGGCGCTCGACTGGTGCCTCACCGGCCGGTTCGTCGGCGCGGCTGAGGCGCGCGAGGCGGGTCTGGTGCGAGATGTCGCGCCCGACGACGAGCTGGTCGACCGCGCGCTGGCGCTCGGCGAGGAGCTGGCGGAGAATCCGGCGGCGATCATGCAGCGCGTGAAATCGCTGTTTTCGCAAAATCAGCTCGAGGAAAGTATCGCGATCGTCCAACAGCGCGAAGGAGACGCCCTACAGTGGGCGATGCAGACGCCGGAACATAAAGAGGCGATCACGGCGTTTCTTGAGAAACGCTCGCCCGTATTCCGGCGCTGAGCATGATGAGCGTGGCGGCTCCGGGGTGACTCCGCTGGGAGACCGAGATGTCCGAGCAGGCCGGCACGCACAGCGTGCCTCTGGGAGGGGCGCTCCCCGGCGCCGAAGCACCCGACTACAGAACCGACCTTTCATCGCCCCGGTCGGCCGCAGCCCCATTTGAACCGATCGATCAGGACGAGCGGCCCAGCCGTGGCTGGCGACCGTGGGCGATCGTCGGCGTGGCGATCGCGATCCCCGCGATTCTTGCCACCGCCCTGGTGCTGACGCTGGGCGGCGGCGACGATCCGGCCGTGCCGGTGGCGCCCGCAGTGACGACGACGGTCACGTCCTCCACCGCTGTCACGGCGCCCACAGCCACGTCGGAGCCCGCGCCGCCGCCCGTGGCGCGGACGTCCACCGCCGCGGCGACCGCCACGACCGAACAGCCCGTCGCGGCCGCCACGGCGACCGCGGGCGCCGTCACCGAGGCGCCCGACACGACGGTTTCGCAGGCCGCGGTCGCCGACCTGCCGACGGCGCAGGAACGCCTGGCTGCCTGGCCCGAGATGATCGAGGTCACCGTGATCGACGGCGACAGCACCTGGGGCCTGGCCTTGCAGTACCAAACGACCGTCGAGGCGATCGCAGCGGTCAATCTGCTAGCCGACCCGACGGCGCTCTCGGTCGGCCAGACGCTGCGGATTCCCGTCGGCTTCGCCGAGTCGCTCGAGCCCGCCGCCGCCCTGACCACTGAGACGGTCAGCGTCGCAGAAGACAGTGGCGCCGCGATCACAACGGTCGAGGCGCCGCCCGCCGACACGCCGCTGTTTGAGTGGCCCAACGTGGTCGCCTGGACGATCGAGCCGGGTGACAGCCTGTCCACCCTCGCGGCGACCTTCGAGACCTCGGTCGAAGCGATCATGGTGCTCAACGGGATCACCAATCCGAACCTGTTGATCGCCGGCGCGACCATCTCGATTCCGGTCGGCTTCAGCGCCGCCGTCGCCGCGCCCGTCGCCGTGGACACCACCACCACCAGCGTGGCCACTGAGACCGAGGCCACCTCGACCGAGGCCACCCTGCCGCCAGCCGACGATGAGCTGCAACAGGACCCGCCCGCAGCCAGCACGGCTCCGAGCGACGAAATGGCGCCGGACGCCGAGGAGGGCTACCTCGAGGAGTAGCCGCTCCGACCATGCGCTGAGGTGTCAACAAGCGCAGAATGCGCAGCAGGCGCAGACAGCAAAGAGCCCCACAGCGTCGCTGCGGGGCTCTTTCGTGTTCGGTCTGAGAGCGGGGCTTAGCCGTCGGCGTTGACGGTCCGGCTGCTGAAGCGCCACTGCCCGTCGACCTTCACCAGCGTGTCCTCGTACAGGCCGGTGATCACGCTCTTGGCGTTGTCGCTGGTCTGAATCAGGTTCAGGTAGCAGGTGTGCGTGGCGGAGTCGCCCTCGCCATCGACGATGTGGTTGTTGGTCCAGTGGCGGGCGCCGGCCATCGCGCCGCCGAAGCCGGCCGCGAACTTCGCCAGGGCCTCGTGGCCTTGCTGGGCGCCCTGTGCCGTGTTGAAGGTGCCGTCGGCGGTGAACGTGCCGGCCCAGGCCTCCGGGTCGCCGTAGTCGATCGCGTGGTTGTAGCGCGCGGCGAGCTGCAGAATCTCCAGCGTGTCAGCGGGGTCGAGTGCCATGTGGGGGTCCTTTCGAATGACCGGTCTTGCAGCGTGCAGGATAACGCTGCGTTCAGTCTGGAGAGACCAGACCTGCCCAGCGCGCCGCCTCGAGCTGCCGCCCGACCGTCTCGGTCGACCGATGCACGCCATGCTCAAACAGCAGCAGCGTCAGCAACGGCACCGTCAACGGCTCGTCGTTCGCGCGGTACGTCTCGGCGACCCACGCGACCTGCGCCTCGGCCGATGCCTCGCGGGGGAATCGGGAATCATGCTCGCGGGTCGCGGCGAGCAGCCCGGGCAGACGGCTCGATTCGTCCTCTGTCAGCCGGACGCGGGGTGGCACGGGCTATTCTCTCGGTGTCTCTGCGAACGGAGCGTGCGATGGCGGGACCGCTTGAAGGCTACCGAATCCTCGATTTCACCCGCTTCCAGCAGGGCCCCTACGCGACGGTCATGCTGTCCGACCTGGGCGCTGAGATCTGGAAGGTCGAGCCGCCCGGCGGCGACCCCGGCCGCGGCGTCGATTCGAGCCCCGGCGAGTTCAATCGCTATTTCGAGGCGCACGACCGCGGCAAGCGCTCGATCGTCCTGGACCTGCGCAGCGATGCCGGCCGCGAGGTCGCCCTGCGTATGGCCGAGCGCGTCGATGCCGTGATCGAGAACTACCGCCCCGCTGTGATGGACCGCCTCGGTCTGGGCTACGAGACGCTCAAGGCGCTCAACCCCGGGATCGTGATGGTCTCCGCCTCCGCATTCGGCTCGCTGGGGCCACAGGCCGGCGAGCCCGGTTACGACGTGATCGGTCAGGCCATGGGCGGCGTCATGACGCTGCACGCCGCGGGCGCCGAGGCCGAGCCGGTCACATTGCCCGGCGGCTTCGCCGACCAGGTCGGCGCGATGCAGGCCTGCGTCGCGATGCTCGCCGCGCTGCTGACCCGCGAGCGCAACGGCGGCGGCGGCCAGCAGGTCGATGTCTCGCTGCTCGGCTCACAGATCGCGCTCCAGTCCGTCTATCTGACCGGCTACATGCGCACCGGCGAGCAGCAATTTCAGCGGCGCCGCCGGATGCCGACATTCAGCTTCTACCGCGCGAGCGACGCCCGCTGGTTCGTGCTGGCGGTGATCGACGCGAAGAATTGGCACGCGCTCTGCGGCCTGCTCGATCACCCCGAGTGGGAGGCCGACGAGCGCTTCCGCGACGCCGCAGCGCGGCTGCGGAACTCCGACACGCTCGAGGCGCTGCTCGAGGTCGCGTTCGAGCATGACGATCGCGCCGGCTGGCTGCGTCGGCTGCGCGAGGTCGACATCCCCTGCGCTCCGGTCAACGACTACGAAGCCGTGGCGGCGAGCGAGCAGGTCCGGGCCAACGGCTACATCACGGAGGTCGCCGACGAGGCCGGAGAGCTACAGCCGGTTGTGGGGATGCCCTGGCGATTCTCGAGCACGCCGGGCGCGGTGCAGGGCCACGCACCGCTGCTCAACGCCGACGCCGATGCGATCCTGGCCGAGTGCGGCTACGACACAGCACAGATCGAAGACCTGCGCCGCCGTGGCGCGAATCCCGTCTAACGGCGGCGCAGCCCGAGAAACGAGCCCAACGTGAGCGATACGCCGGCCGATGTTCGCCAGTTCTGGTCCGATCGACTCGGGGTTGACGCCGCGGTCGCCGACGGGGTGATCTCTGCGGCGCTGGGTCGCGGCGGCACGTTCGCTGAGCTCTATTTCGAGCACAAGCGCAGCGGCGCGCTGAGTTTCGAGGACGAGCGTGTCGCCTCCGCCCAGGTCAACCTCTCGCAGGGCGTCGGCATCCGCGTCGTCGAGGGCGACGCTGTGGGCTATGCCTACACGGAGGATCTCTCGCCCGACGCGATGCGCCGCGCCGCCGCGACCGCCGCGCAGATCGCGCACGGCGACGGCCACGACGAGCCGCTCGACCTCACCGCCGAGTCCTACCCCGCCGATCGCTACGCGATCGCCTCGCCGACCACCGTGGTCCCGCTCGAGGACAAGGTGGCGCTGCTGCGCCGCGCCGACGCCGCAGCCCGGGCCTACGACGGCAGCATCGCGCGCGTCGAGGCCTCCCTGGTCGATGAGGAGAAGCGCATCCTGATCGTGCGCAGCGACGGGCGGCTCGTCTCCGACTTTCAGCCGCTGGTCCGCTTCAATGTCTCCTGCCGCTCTGACATCGGCGAGCAGCGGCGCAACGCGCGCTGGGGCGGCGGCGGCCGCATGGGGATGGCCTACTTCGATGCGCACAGCCCCGAATCGCTGGCTCAGGAGGCCGCTCGGCAGGCCGTGCTCCAACAGGACGCGCAAGAGGCGCCGGCCGGGACGTTCCCGGTCGTGCTCGCTGCCGGCGATTCCGGCATCCTGCTTCACGAGGCGGTTGGTCATGGCCTGGAGGCCGATTTCAATCGCAAGGAAACGAGCAACTACTCGAACCGCGTCGGCGAAGCCGTCGCCTCGCCGCTGGTCACCGTGCTCGATGACGCCACCCTGCTGGAGAGCCGCGGCTCGCTCAACATCGACGACGAGGGCAACCCGTCCGGTCGCAACCTGCTGATCGAGCAGGGCCAGCTCGCCGCCTACATGCAGGACCGCATCTCGGCCGACCATTTCGGCGTCGCGCCCTCGGGCAACGGCCGCCGCCAGTCGTTCCGCCACATTCCGATGCCGCGCATGACCAACACCTACATGACGGCCGGCGAGGATGCGCCGGAAGACCTGATCGGCCGCGTCGACTTCGGCATCTATTGCAAGGCCTTCTCGGGAGGACAGGTCAACATCTCCAACGGCGACTTCGTCTTCTCGGTGACGGAGGGCTACCTGATCGAGCACGGCCAGATCACCGCGCCGATTCGCGACGTCAATCTGATCGGCAACGGCCCCGATGTGCTCAGCAAGGTCACCGGCGTGGGCCACGACCTCGAGATGAGCGATGGCCGCTGGACCTGCGGCAAGTCGGGCCAGTCGGTCCCGGTCGGCGTCGGCATCCCCACCGTGCTGGTCTCGGGAATCACCGTCGGCGGCACGCAGATGCGCCCCGGCGGGATGTCGGCCTGATGGCCGCTCCCGACGCCTCGCCGCTGGAGATCGCGGCGCAGCTGCTCGATCTGGCGCGCCGCGCCGGCGCCGCGCAGGCCGATGCAGTCGCCGTCTCCTCAACCAACTCTTCGACTGACGTGCGGCTCCAGCAGATCGAGAAGATCTCCGAAGCCACCTCGCGCGCTGTGGGCCTACGCGTGATCGTGAATGGTCGCCAGGCCGTCGTCTCGACCAGCGATGTCACCGACGCCGCGCTGGCCGAGACGGCGCAGACCGCGATGGAGCTGGCCCGCATCTCCGAGCCCGACCCGCACGCCGGCCTGCCCGACCCGTCGGAGCAGACGCGCCGGCCGGCCGAGCTGGGCCTGTTCGACGAGCAGATTCCCGCTGTCGACGGCGACGAGCGCGTGCGGCGGGCGATGGTCTGCGAACAGTCCGCGCTCGACGCCGGCCCGCAGATCGGCAACAGCGGCGGCGCGACCTTCAGCACGCGCGTGAGCACCTTCGCGCTGGCCGACACCAACGGCTTTGCCGGCCACTACAGCGGCGCGTCGGCCTCGCTCTACGTCGAGGTCATGGCGCAGGAGGAGGACGGCCGGCTGCGCAACGCCGGCTGGTTCACCGCGGCGCGTCAGCTGCACCGCCTCGAGGACGAACAGGCCGTGGGACGCGAGGCCGCCGCCCGCGCGCTGCGCCAGCTCGGCGCGGAAAAGGGCGAGACGCACGAAGCCCCGGTCGTCTGGGAGCCGCGCATGGCCGCCGGCCTGGCGAGCATCGTCGCGCAGGCTGCCAGCGGCGAGGCGCTCTACCGCGGCTCCACCTTCCTAGCCGGTCAGGAGGGCGAGCAGGTTGCTTCCGCGCTGCTCTCGATCTCCGACGACGCGACGCTGCCGGGCCAGCTCGGCTCACGACCGTTCGACGGCGAGGGTGTCGGCAGCCGCGTCAATCCGCTGCTCGAAGCCGGCGTCTTCCGCGGCTTCCTGTTCGACTCCTACAACGCCCGCCGGGTCGGCGCCGCCACGACCGGCTCGGCCGTCCGCGATGTCGGCGGGCTGCCCTCGATCGGCTCCGGCAACCTCACCATCGCCGCCGGCGACACGTCGGCCGAAGCGATCATCGCCGATGTCGAGGATGGTCTCTATCTCACCACCCTGATGGGCTTCGGGATCAACTTCACCACCGGCGACTTCTCCAGAGGCGCCGCCGGCATCCGCATCCGCAACGGCGAGCTCGCCGAGCCAGTGACCGAAATCAACATCTCCGGCAACCTGCGCGAGATGCTCAAGTCGATCGACGCGGTCGGCGACGACAGCCAATGGTTCGGCGCCACCGCCGCCCCCACCATCCGCATCGAGCGGATGACCATCAGCGGGCAGTAGCGGCCAGTCAGGGGAGTCGGACGACGGCGGAGGAGCGGACGCTGCGGTCGCCGGTTTGTTGGGTGATCCAGAGTTCGAGGTGGATTTCGCGGCCGTGTTCGGTCGTGTCGATTCTGGTGATCTGGCCCCCGATCGTGATCGGGTCGCCGTGGTAGTCGGGGCGCCGGAATGCCGATTGCAGGCGGACGACCTGACCATCGGGCTGAACCAGGCGGCGCAGGTATGAGTGCAGGAAGCCCGACTTCATCTCCGCGGCGATGATCGGCCCGCGCAGTCCCGTGGCGCGGGCGGCCGCGGGGTCGTAGAAGATCGGAATCGCGGCGCCCGTCGCATCAATGAAGCGCGAGACCTGCGCGCTCGTCGGCGTCAGGCGACGTTCGGGCAGCTGCACGCCCTCGGCGAGCTCACCAAGCTCAGACAGCGGCGCAATTGCCATGAGCGCCCGCGGGCCTAGTCGCACGCCTAGCCACCGGCCTAGCCACCTGCCTAGTCACCTGCCTAGTCGAAGGCGACGGTGGCCGCGCCGCGCACCGATCGGTCGCCCTGGGGGTTGTCGATGAAAATCTCGAGGTCGGCCATGTGCCGACCGTCCTCCTCGTAGGTCTTGGTCACCGAGCCGCCGAGCGTCAGCTCGGCGTCATGCACGTCGGGCCGACGGTGTGAGAGCTGCAGCCGGGTGATCATGCCGCCGCCGTCGAGCCAGCGGCGCAGGTACATGTCGAGGAAGCCCTGCTTCATGTTGCCGGGCACGATCGGCCCCGGCAGGCCCATCTTCTCCCTGGCGAATTCGGCGTCGAGGAACTGCGGGCCGGCGTTGCCGGTCGAATTGCAGAAGTTGACCACGAACTCGGTGGTCGGCGTGCGGCGCTCGACGGGGAGTTCGTCGCCTTCGTGAACGGCGTCATGCGTCAGTGGCATCGTCTCACTCTCCCGTGTGTCGGTCCTGGAAGTGCGCCACCGTGCGGCGCACGCGCGCGACCTCTTCGCCGGCCTCGTTGCGGTAGACCCACTCGTGGTGAATGAACAGCGAGTGGCCGACGCGCCCGCCGATCCGCTCCTGAATCTCGGCCAGACGGGGCACGATCGTCAGCTTGTCGCCGATGTGAATCGGCCCGCTGGCCGACCAGGAGTCGGCCGCCATCAGCGCGCGCTGCGGCGCGTCGGGCACGTTCATCTGCTGCTGGCGCGTGCTGGTCGTGAGCAGCGCATAGGTGGGGATCGGCACGGTGCGGTCGCCCGCCGCGACCGCGGCGCGCAGCTCCGCGTCTTCCTCTTCGAGCGCGTCCATCAGGCGCAACACCTGCTCGCCGCTGATCTCAACCGTCTCGGGCGTGCCCTCGCGGCCGATCGCGGCTTCCATCGCTGGGGTGATCAGACTCTCGTCATCGCTCATGGGCGTTGCTTTCCGGGCTCGTGTGCCTGGCTCAGTTAGGTCATCCTGCGGTCCAAGCGGGTCGTGCAGCTCGTGCAGTCGATTATCGCGCCCTTGCCGAGGTGGGACAATCTGCCCGCCCTCGCGCTACTCCTCTGCGACTCCGAGGAAGGCGTCGATGTCCTCGCAGTGCTCGGCATAGTGCTCGACCACCGTGCCGTTGACCAGCCCGTTGATCGTCTTGCCCTCGCCGAAGCGGCAGGCGTCGACCGCCGCGACATTGTCGCGGAAGCGGCTGTGCTCGGCCTCGATCGCGGCGCGCGCGTCGGCGTAGCTCTGCGTGCCGCGCTGCTCGACGAACTGGCCGTTCCAGCGGTCGACATCCGCGTAGCTCACGCCCTCCGGGGTCGGCCGCTGGCCCTGTTGCATGCGCTCGACAGCGGCGTTCATCTCGGTCAGCCAGCCGTGCATGTGCTGCAGCAGGCTGACCACCGACCAGTCGCCGACGGCCCCGTCCCAGGTGCCGTGCGCCTCGTCGATTCGGTCCAATCGGCGGCGCAGCTCGGAGTCAGCCGCATCGATCTGTTCCAGCACCGTTGCCTGATCGCTCATGGTGGGGTCCCCTTCGATTGCGCTGCTATTCGGGCAGGATCAGGCCCGAGCGGCCGAGCCGCTCGCCCGGCCGCACGCCGCGCTGCTGCAGCGCCTGGAGGATGAATGGGTTCTGGCGCCGCTCGTCGCCGAGCGTCGTCTGGTCCATGTGGCCGGGCAGCACGATCGTCTCGTCGGGCAGCACGAGCAGCTTGTCGAGGATGCTGTTCAGCTCCTGCGCGTAGTCGCCGCCGGGCAGGTCGGTGCGGCCGATGCTCTGGCGGAACAGCGTGTCGCCGCTGAACAGCATCCCGGCGCCGAAGAACGAGACGCTGCCGCGCGTGTGCCCCGGCGTGTGGATCACCGAGAGCTTCACCCCGTCGACCTCGATCTCGTCGTCCTCGGCGATGTAGTAGTCGGGGTCAGGCGGCTGCTCGACCTGCATCCCAAGGCTCGCCGCACCCTCAGCCGCGCCGCGCAGGACGTCCAGGTCGTGCTCATGCATCATGAACACCGCATCGCTCGCCGACTGCACGCCGTGAATCCCCAGCACATGGTCGAGATGCCCGTGCGACGTCGCGATCAGCTTGATCTCGACGCCCATCTCCTTCGCCAGGTGCACGATGTCGTCGGCCTGCTCGCCGGGGTCGATGCAGATCGCTTCGCGCGTGCGTCGGTTGCCGATCACCCAGCAGTTTTCCTGGAAGGCGCCGACGATCAGGCCGCGCACCTCGATCTCGCTGACCCAGTCTGCGGACTCCGGCATTCAGGCATCCCCGCGCAACAGGCGGTCGATCTCGTCGAGCACATCCTGGCTTTCGAGCTCGCCCACGGCCTCCGGCGGTCCGCCGCTCTCCGTATCCGCGCGCTGCTCGAGCGAGCGCACGTAGTCCCGCACATCTGGCTTGTCTTTGAGCGCCGCGTCCACCTCGCGGCGGTAGCGCTCCATCGCGCGTTCGAGGTGCGTGAGATCGAAATCGATCCCGTGAATGCGGGCCAGCTGCTCGAGAATCGCCTTGGTCGCGCCGGGATTGTGACGGCTGGTCACGTAGTGCGGCACCGATGCCCACAGACCCATGTGATCGAGGCCGGCGATCCGGCAGGCGTCGCCGACCGAGCCGACGATGCCGGTCGGGCCCTCGTAGCGGCTGGCCTGAAAGCCGAACTCCTTGGACCGCGCGACGCTCGATGAACTCCCGGAGACGTTGGTCGAGCGGGTGTGCGCGACATCCGCGAGCAACGCGCCCAGCGTCAGCACCTCGCGGGCGCCGGTGCGGCGCACCACATCAAGGATCAGCTGGGTGTAGGAGCGCCAGCGCAGGTCGGGCTCGGTACCGAGGCCGAGGACCAGGTCGCGCTCGGAGTTGGGCAGCCGCAGCGCTGTGAAATCGGTCACCGGCCACACGACCTCGCGTCGCGCGTCGTCGCCATCCACCCACTTCACGGTCGGGCGGTGCTCGGTGAAGACGAAGAACTCGTCGGGGTCGATCGTCGCGAAGGCGGCCGACTGCGAGAGATTGCGCAGGTATTTCACGGCGTCGGTCGCCGCGTCGGCCGCGTCGTTCCAGCCGAAAAACGCGAGCACCAGGAGCGGTTGCCTGAGGTCGTCGGGAACTTCGCTGAATTTGAGTGCCGTCACTGGCTCAGCATAGCGGGGGTCGAACGCGCGACGGACCTTGCCACGGAAGCTGCGACGGGCCGTGCATCAGGAGCTGTACTTCTCCCGCAACGCCGGCACGACCTCGGTCACGTAGTGGTTCAGCGCCGCCTCGTTCCAGGGCGCGCGCAGCGCCACGTTGACGCCGTCGGCGCCCGCGTCGATGTACTGCGACACGCGGTTGAACGCGTCGTCCGGCGTGCCGGTCAGCGAACCCTCGGAGATGCGGTCGGCCTGGTCGCCCCACTGCGCCGCGAGCTGCTCGCGCGCCGATTCGGCCTCCGCCGCGGTTTCGCTGAGCGTGAACTGGAGGTTGATCGTGCGGTCGATCGTCGCCGGGTCGCGGCCCTGTTCGCCGCAGCGAATATCGAGCACGCCGTTCAGTCGAGCGAACTCCTCGACGCCGATGTAGGGCACGTTCCAGCCCTCGCAGTACTGCGCCGCCATGCGCAGCGTCTTGCGCTCGCCGCGCCCGCCGATCCAGATCGGCATCCGCTCCTGCACGGGCGGCGGCTGGCAGGTCGCGTCGACCGCCTGGAAGTGGATGCCCTCGAAGCTGGTGCGCGTCTGCGTGAGCATGCCCTGGATGATCTGGAGGCCCTCTTCGAGCATCACGAAGCGGTCGCGCAGCGGCGGGAAGCCGTAGCCGTAACCGCGGAACTCCATCTCGTGCCAGCCCGCGCCGAGCCCCGGCTCGATCCGCCCATTCGAGATGTGGTCGAGCGTCATCAGCGTCTTGGCCAGCGTCGCCGGGTTGCGATAGGGCACGCAGAAGACCAGGCAGCCGATCCGCACGCGCTCGGTCTCGGCCGCGATCGTCGCCATGCAGGTCGTCGATTCGAAATGCGGCGACATTCCGTCGACCGGCGGGGCCTCGTAGAAGTGGTCCCAGACCGAGATCCAGTCCATCCCCTCTTCGTCGATCCAGCGCCAGAGGCGGCGGAGCTCGTCCATCGCCACGTTCTGCTGACCGGTATGCACGCCAAAGGAAACAGCCATGCGACTCCCCCACCCTTCGATATGACCGCGAGATCAAGACAAGGCGAGGATAACGCTGCTGTGCGCCAGCCCACCCGCAGCGGCCGATCGGGAGCTCCGGCCAACACGTGCGGGGGGGACGCGTGAACGGACGTCAGCGAGTCACCGAAGATCCGCCGGGCGTCAGGCGCCCGGATTCCGCGGCGGACTCGGCGCTGCGGGCGCCGACGGACGCGAGAGTGTCGTCGGCTGCGGCAGATCGGTCAGCTGCTGGCTCCCGCCGCCCAGGCCGCTGACGCGAATCAGGCCGATCCCCACGGTGTGTAGCAGGAAGCCGAGCAGATAGAGCACCAGCGCCAGGAGGAACCAGATCGCCTTGAGCAGGCCCAAGAATCCCGCCCGCAGCTTGCTGCGGTCCGGCTTTGCGGGGCTCGGCGGCGCTGGCCGGGGAGGCGGAGCGGGAGGGGGTGGGACGGCGCGACTCACTCGGGCACCTCAATCGGGCTGGCCTCGCGCCAGCCCTCGACATCGACTCCAAAGTAGCGGCCCAGCAGCATGATCCCAAGCTGTTGCTTTGTTTTGCCGATCCCCGGCACCGTGCCCAGCCGCTTCATCACCGCTTTCGCGTCGGGCTGATCCTGCCAGATCGTCGCCGCGTTGCCCTCCCAGCGCTCGGCGATCACGCCGCACGCGTCGTGGACCCGCTTGCCCATGCTGGCCGGGAAGCGATGAATCGCCGGCTTGCTGCGAAACAGCTCGACGAACTCGTCCTGGTCCATCGCCGCGATCCGAGCGGGTTCGAGGTGGCCCAGCCGACGCTTCAGCTCCGCCGGCCCCGCGAACGCCCGCTCAGTCGCGATCTGCTGGTCCAGCACCAGACCGATCAGAAACGCGTTGGGGTCGGACGCCAGCAGCGCGTTCGCGTCGGCATCAGCGGTGAACTTCAGCAGCGGCGCGCCGGCCTCGTCCCACTCCGGTTTCATCTCCAGATAGCGTTCGGGTTGTCCCATTGGTGTGGCTCCTTCGGCGCTGGGTAATCAGGGGAACAGGCCGAGCTCGATGTAGTTCCGCGCGACCAGCTCGAGCGAGAGGAGGTAGGCGGCCGTGCGGATGTCGGGCAGCTCGCGCTGGTGGCGCAGCGCCGTCATTCGCTCATAAGCCTGCCTCATGCTGTAGGTCAGCGCGTTCTGCACAATATCCCGCTCGTCGGGCCCGCGCGCCAGCTCGGCGCGCCGGACCGGGTCGATCAGCGTGCCCGTCTGCTCCTCAATGGTGCGCAGCAGGTGTTCGTTCTGCATCGCCGTCTGTCCGGCCACCATCCGGTCGAACGACACGTGCGAGAGGTTTTTCAGCCACTCGAAGTAGGACACCGTGACCCCGCCGGTGTTGAGATAGAGGTCGGGGATCACGGTGATTCCGCGCTCGCGCAGCAGCGCATCCGCCTCCGGCGTGGTCGGCCCGTTGGCCGCCTCGGCGACGACCCTTGCGCGAATCCGCCCGGCGTTCTCGATCGTGATCTGGTGCTCAAGCGCGGCCGGCACGAGGATGTCGCACTCCTGCTCGAGGATCTCGCGCGAGTTCGAGAGCACCTGCGAGGCTGGGTAGCCCGCCACGCCGCCGTGCTCGCGACGATGCCGGGCGACCGCCTCCACATCGAGGCCGGTCGAGTCGTAGAGCGCCGCGTCGATCTCCCCGATGCCCACGATTCGCGCGCCCGCTTCGGCCAGCAGCGAGGCCGCGTAGTAGCCCACGTTGCCCAACCCCTGCACGATGATCCGTTTGCCATCGACGCCGGGCCCGAGCTCCGCCATGTTCGGCAAGGTGGGGTCGCCGAGGCAGTTGAGAATCCCGTGGTAGACGCCCATCCCGGTCGCCTCGCGGCGCCCCGGAATGCCGTGCAGGCTGGTCGGCTTGCCCGTCACGCAGCCCCAGTAGTTGATCTCCTCGGGGCGCAGCACCCGATAGGTGTCGGCGATCCAGGCCATCTCGCGTTCGCCGGTCCCATAGTCGGGCGCCGGCACATCGACCGCGGGACCGATGAACTCCTTCGCGTTCAGCTCCACCGTCAGCCGCCGCGTGACGCGTTCCACGAACGCGGCGTCGCGCGTGAACGGATCGATGCATACACCGCCCTTGGCCCCGCCGAAGGGCACATCGACCAGCGCGCACTTGAACGTCATCAGCGCGGCGAGGCCCATGACCTCGTTCTGCGTGACCATCGTGCTGAATCTGATCCCGCCTTTGGTCGGCAGGCGATGTTGGCTGTGCTGCGCGCGGAAGGCCTGGATCACCTCGATCTCCCCGTGCTCGTTTCGCACCGGGAAGTTCATCTGGTAGACGTTATTGCAGGTCTTGACCTGATTGAGCAGCAGCGGATCGTGGTCGCTGTACGCGGCAGCCGCGTCGAAGAAGGTCAGGAAGTCGCTGTAGAGGTCGCGCGTGGCGTCCATGTGTGTGCGCGCCAGGTCTGTGGCTCGTGCCGCGCCTAAGCGCGCGGCATGCCCAGGCCGCGCGTGGCGATGATTCCGCGCTGAATCTCCGAGCTGCCGCCCGCGATCGTCGCCGGCACGCTCGACATGTACTGCTCGGTGAACCAGCCCTTCATCTGTGCGTAGGGGTCGCCCTTGCGCAGTGCGCCGAACGAACCCATCACGTTGATCCCGAAGCGCGCGAAGCGCTGGCTCAGCTCCGAGCTGAACATCTTCGCGATGCTCGCCTCGTGATTCGGGGCCAACCCGCCCTGCTGCATCGAGAGCACCCGCAGGGACAGCGAGCGCGAGACCTCGATGTTGATCGCCATATCGGCGACCGCGTTGAGCTCGCGCTTCTCCGCGCTGCGAGGACGCTCGCGCATCCAGTCGAGGAAATCGTGGAAGTTGCGTCGCAGCGCCGCCGAGCCGCTCAGCGCCGAGCGCTCGAAGTCCATCGTCGCCATGCCCACGTACCAGCCGCGATTCTCCTCGCCGACGCGATTCTGGACCGGCACCCGCACGTCCTCGAAGAAGACCTCGTTGAAGCCGTGTCCGCCGAGCATGTTGATCAATGGTCGCACCGTGATCCCGGGCGTCTTCATGTCGACCAGCAGGTAGGTGATCCCGCGGTGCTTGGGCGCATCGGGGTCGGTCCGCACCAACCCAAACATCCAGTCGGCGCGGTGCGCGTTGCTGGTCCAGATTTTCTGCCCGTTGATCACGTAGTCGTCGCCGTCGCGCACGGCGCGCGTCTGCAGCGAGGCGAGATCGGAGCCCGAGCCGGGCTCCGAGTAGCCCTGGCACCATGAGGCGCGCGAGGACACGATGTCGTCCAGGAACGAATCCTTCTGCTCGTCCGTGCCGTAGGCGAGCAGCGTCGGCCCGACGTAGCCCACGGAGATCAGGTCGGGGCCGGGCACGCGCCGGTAAGCGAGCTCCTCGTTGAAGATCGCCTGCTCGACGAAGCTCAGGCCCATTCCACCGTGCTCGGTCGGCCAGGCGGGAGCGGTCCAGCCCTTGTCGGCCAGCTTTTGGCGCACGCTCTTGGAGAACGCCCAGGCGTCGTCGGCGCCCTCTTCGTCCATGTCGAAGTCGGCGCCGTTCCAGTCCGCGCCGAATTCCTCGGCGATCCAGCCCTGGATCTGCGAGCGCCACGCTTCCTGCTCGGCATTGAACTCAAACTCCATCGCCGGACCTCATCTCCACTTGCCTCAGTTGCGAAGGGCTCGCGCCAACTGAAGCCAGTGTACCGCGCGTCAGTCCCGCGTCCGAGGGGGCTCAGTCGAGCGAGAACTGGTAGCGCACGTCCTCGCGTGCGGGCGTCTCCGTGCTGCGCTCGGCGGGGATGTCGAGCGACACGACGAAGCCGATCAGCGCGTCGCCGGTCTCCAGCGTGTTCGGGTTGATCGCCACCGCGGCGCGGCCCTCGTCGTCGGGCTCGAAGGTCGGGCCGGGCGTCACGTCGCCGCTGGCGCGCACCCACCACAGCTGCCAGACCTCGCCGGCGTCGGTATCGGGCAGGCCCCAGAAGACCAGCGCGAACGGGCGCTGCTCATAGTTGGGCAGCAGCACGCCGGTCGCGCGGTCCTCGCTCAGGGCCACCGCGCGTCCGCTGATCGAGTCAGCCGGGCGAAACGCCAGCCAGCCGAACACCGACGCGAGCGCGATCGCGGAGGCCAGCACTACGGAAACGAGGATGCGAATCGCGACGCTCCGTCGCAGCAGGATTCGGCGCCGCTTCGGCGTGCGCTGTTCGCGCGCGCGCGCGACGATGCGGTGCTCCAGTCCGGTCGAGAGCCGGTGCTCGTCGGTCGGCAGCGGGACCAGCGCGAGGCTTGTCGCCGCCGCGGCCAGGCGTTGCGCCGCGGGGTCCTGCACGGTGCCCTCCGGCGGGTCGGCCAGGCCCAGAATCGCCGGTCCCAGCTCAGCGTCGGCGCTCATCGGCGTGTTTCGATCGCGTCGGCCAGCTGCTCCAGCGCGTCCGTCAGCATCTGCGCCGCCCCACCCGCATCGTCGGCCTCGTCTGTCTCGTCCGCGCTCATCGCAGCGCGGCCGGCGAGCTGCTCGAGGGTCGCGCCCTCGAACCAGGCCGCCTCGAGCAGTTCGCGCCGCTCGGCGCCCAGTGCGAAGAGCGCCGCGCGAACTCGCTCGGCGGCGTCCGCCCGATCGAGCGGCGCGCTGCTCTGCGGCTCAATCTGCGGCGGGCGCCAACGAGCCAGCGCGGCCGCCGGGGTGATCTCGCGCGTGCGCACGAGCACCGCCACATCGCGCACGCAGCGCAGCAGCTGCGCGTGAAACGTCTGCTCGCTCCAGCGTTGCGGTTCGCGCCAAGCGAGCAGCAGCACCTCTTCGAGGATCGCATTGGCCGCCGCCCCGCCGGCGATTCGCTGCGCCAGGGCGTGCGCCTGGGGCGCGAGCGCGCTGAACAGTTCGCGGAGGGCGTCCTCGTCGGCCGCACGCAGGCGGCGCAGCAGTTGGGCCGCATCGGGGCTCACAGGCGCCTCACCGCTGCAGGCTAGGGCAGCGCCACGCGCGGTTCGGCGCGGCCGTAGTCATCCTCAAGCCGGACCAGATCGTCGCCGTCGTCGGCCGAGGCGAACTCCAGCACCTCAGCGTCGGCCGACAGCGCTTCGAGCCGATGAATCGTGCCCGGCGCGACCTGCGCGCGCTGGCCCGGGCGCAGCGTGCGATGCGACAGCGCCTGGATGCTTGGGCCCAACGTCAGCCGCACCTCGCCGCGCAGCACGATCATCGTTTCGCGCTTGCGACGATGCAGCTGCAGCGACAGTCGGTGGCCTGCGCGGATCCGCAACACCTTGCAGACCGCGTCGTTCGAGCGGCTGAGGATCAGCTCTTCGCCCCAGGGCTTCGCGACGCGCGGCGGCGCCGGCTGGGGCGCCGGCTGGGCGGTGAAACTCAACGGTGGTCGCCTTCGCGATTGTTTGCGTAGAGTGAACATACGGGCAGCGGGGTGGACGCGAAACCGCGCGGGTGACTGAGTTGAGCGTTCGACAGATTGCAGTCGGGCTGTTGTTGATCGTCGTGGTCGCTGCTGTCGGCGCCGTCGCGGCGGTGCTGACTGCGCGCGCCGACCGCGCGCCGGCGGCAGTCGAAGCGCCGCGCGCTGCCCCGGGCGCGCCCGCGAGCGGATCCGCCGAGCCGGTGGCACAGCCCGCGCAACAGTCCGAGCGGATCTCGGAACAGCCCACAGCCGCTGCGCCGTCGGTCGAGCCTGCAGTGGACGCCAGCGCGTCGGTGGCCGCGCCGCGCGCAGACCCTCCGCCGGTGCAACCTGAATCCGAGCCTGCGGCGCAGTCCGCGCAGCTCGAATCGCGCTCGCTGCCCGAGCCGGCCCCGCTCGACGCGCCCGCGCTGCTCATGCGGCCGCCTGCCCTGCGGCAGGGCGAAGTCGTGGCCGCCCACGTGTCCGCCGCGGGGACCGCCAGCGCCGTGCTGAGCATCGACGGCGTCAACAGCCCGATGATCCTGATCGGCGAGACGTGGTTCGCGCTCCACCCCTTCGCCCGCGACGCCTCCGTCGGCCCACACATTGTGGTCGTTGAGTTGTTCGACAGCGACGGCAAGGGCCGCGCCGTCGTGCGCGCTGCGGTGCAGATCAATCCGTCCGGCATTCCCGTCGAGGAGATCACGATCGGCGATGGCGCCGGCGATCCAATCGATCAGGTCGGGCTCGCGCACGATATCGATGTGCGCTTCCACCAGCACACCGCGGTCACCGGGGCGCCGCTGTGGGCCGGTCCGTGGAGCCGACCCGTCGAGGGTGAGGACAGCGGTCGCTTCGGTGGGATGCGGTCGTACAACGGCGGACCCACGCGCGATTGGCATCACGGCCACGACATCGCCGCCGACCACGGCGACCCCGTCGTCGCGCCCGCGCCCGCCGTGGTCGCCTGGACCGGCGAGCTGGTCGTCCACGGCAAGGGCGTGATCCTCGACCACGGCGCCGGCGTCTATAGCGGCTACTGGCACCTATCCGAGATCGCCGTCGCGCCCGGCCAGCTCGTCGCCGAAGGCGACTGGCTGGGCAACATCGGCGCGACCGGCCTCTCCACCGGCCCGCATCTGCACTGGGAGGTGATCGTGCGCGGTCAGGATGTCGATGCCCTGCAATGGCTCGGCGATCAGCGCCCCGGGCTGCCCACGATCGCCGAGTAAACTCGCCCCCATGCCGACCGACCCGCTGACCGACGCGCTGACCGACCCTGCGCTGGACGAGCTACTCGAGCGCTGCGCGTTCGCCCTGCGGCTGAGCTTCCCGGCGATGCTCGCGTCGCAGCTCAGCGTCGTCTCCGACACGCCCGCCGAGCTCGTGCTGAACGACCGCGACGAGTACCGGCTGCACTTCCCGCGCGACGCCGCGACCGCCGAGCGGCTCGGCCTCCAGGCCCAACTGCTGCCGCACCTGCGCGGCTTCCTCAGCCCCGCGATTCCGATCTTCGGGGCCCGGGGCGAAGCCACGCGCGATTGGCGGCACGGATGGTTCGGCGCCAGGCGACTCGAAGGCCGCCCGATGCGCGCCGAGACGATCACCGACGACAACATCGAGCGGCTGGTCCGCGGCGTCGCGCAGTTTCTCTTCGAGCTGCATCACTTCCCCGTCGCGCGCGCCCGCTCGCTCGGCGTCGCCCCGGCGCGAATCTGGCGCGAGCAGATGGAGCAGCTGCGGCGCGACAGCAGCGCAGCACTTCGGCCGCTGTTGCGCTTCTCCGAGCGCGCCCGCATCCGCCGCTGGTGGCGCTCGTACCTCGACGACGAGGTCGCCTGGGACTACGAGCCCGCCGTCGTCCATGCCAATCTCGGCCCCGATCAGCTGCTGTTGGACGCGATGAACCGCGACCTGATCGCTGTGGTCGGCTGGGAGTGCGTGCGCGCCGCCGACCCGGCGATCGACTTCGCAGCGATCGTCGATGCCTACGGTTCGGATTTCGGCTGGCGCGTGATGACGCGCTACGGCGAGGTCGGCGGCGAGGTCGACGCGACGCTCTTCCGCCGCGTTCGGCAGCAGGGCGTCGTGTCCCGCTTCCGCGAGGTCGTCATCGCTGCCGAAGCGCAGGATGTCGAGCGCACCGCAGTGGCGGTCGAGGCATTGCGCGCCAGCGCCGCCCTGCGCCCCTGACGCGCTGGGCGCGCCAGGCGCGCTGTGCCTGATTTGTTACGCTTCCGTCGATCACGCGCGGCGCACGACGAAGGGACCACCATGAGCAGCGAAACACCTCAGGCCATGACGCCGGTGGGCGTCAACCACCTGGTCCTCAACGTGCGCGACATCGAGCGCGCGCACGCCTTCTGGACCGAAATCATGGGCTTCCGCCACATCGGTCAACTCCAGCCGCGCGCCGAGCGCAGCATGAAGATGCGCTTCTACAACGGGCTCTCCGGGAGCCACCATGACCTCGCGCTGGCCGAAATCGAGGGCGAGGCCGACGCCGAGGAAGACTGGTCGATGGCCCCGCGTCGCGCCGGCCTCAACCACCTCGCCGTGCACTATCCCGACCGCGAATCGTGGCTCAAGCAGATCGAGTTCCTGCAGGAACAGGGCGTCAAGTTCAACCTGCGGATCAACCACGGCATGACCCACTCGGTCTACATCAACGACCCCGACGGTCACGGCATCGAAGTGCTCTATGAGCTGCCCCGCGAGCAATGGGAGGGCGACATCAACGCCGCGCTCAACTACGCCGAGGTGCTCCCCACCGAGGGCGCGGACGCGCTCGTTGACGAGCCCACCCCCGCGTTCAGCGGCGACTAGCTCCGGCCGCCGGGCGCCACGGCAACCGACATGGGTCTGCGAACCGGCGAGCAATACCTCGCCGGTCTCCACGACGAGCGTGAAATCTGGCACGTCGGCGAGCGCGTCGCCGACGTGACCAGCGCACCCGGCTTCGCGGGCACCGCCCGCACGCTCGCCGCCTACTACGACTTCCAGCACGACCCGGCCGTCCGCGACACCGTTACCTACGTCGACGACGAGGGCGAGCGCTCGCATCTCTCGTTCATCGTGCCGCGCTCGAAGGACGACCTGCGCCGCCGCGCCGCCGCCTTCGCCGCCTGGGCCGAATACAGCGGCGGCCAGCTCGGCCGCGCGCCCGACTACATGAACGCGGCCGCGATGGCGCTCGCCGCGGCACACGAGCACTGGGGCCAGAACGACCCTGATCTCGGCCAACACGCCGTCGACATGTACGACCGCTTCCGCCGTGAGGATGTCTGCCTCACGCACACACTCGTCACCGCGCAGATCGACCGAAAGACGCCGCTCGGCGAGCAGGAGCCCTACCTCAACGCCGGCGTCGTGCGCCGCACCGAGAATGGGATCATCGTCCGCGGCAGCCGCGTGCTCGGCACGCTCGCGCCGTTCTCCGACGCCAACGTCTCGTTCGGGCTGCCGATCGTGACCGGCGAGAACGACGAGGACTACGCGCTCGGCTTCTGGTCGCCTGTCGCCCATCCCGGCCTGCGCTGGGTGTGCCGCGACTCCTTCGACCCCAACCGCTCGATCGCGGACTATCCCATCTCAGGCCGCTTCGAGGAGATCGACACCGTCGCGATCTTCGACGACTGCGAGATCCCCTGGGAGTGGGTCTTCGACTACCGCGACGTGAAGATCCACAACGCCGCCCTGCGCGCCCTGCACTTCACGGAGGCGCTTGGCCATCACGTGATGGTGAAGAACGTGGCCAAGGCCCGCTTCCTTTACGGCGTCGCCCACATGATCGCCGACTCCGCCCAGACCAACTCGTTCATCAACGTGCAGATTCGCCTCGGCGACATCCTGATGATGCTGCAGACGATGGAGTCGATCGCGGTCGCCGCGGTTGAGGCCGCCGAGCCCGACCCGCGCACCAGCGTCTGGTACGCCAACGCGAACGCTATCCAGGCCGGCCTGCGGCTCTTCCCCGAGTTCTACGTGCGGATGGTCGACCACATCAAGCAGATCGGCGGCAGCAACTTCATGGCTGCCCCCTCCGAAGCAACCCTCGAAGCGCTCGGCCCGGCCGTCGAGCGCTACTTCCGCGGCGCGGGCGAAGACCGCGACGGCAAGGTGCCGCTCTTCCGTCTGGCCTGGGACGTGGTCGGCACCTCGTTCGCCGGCCGCCAGGAGCTCTACGAGCGCTTCTTCTTCGGCGACGGCCAAGTCGTCAAGGCCCAGACCTACCTCCGCCACGACAAATCCGAAGCGATCGCCGTCGTCCAGCGCCTGCTCGACCCCCGCGGCATCTAACCGCCACCGCTCCCCCCACTGCACGCGAACTTGCCGAAGCTGGGGCGCCCGATTGACGCCCGGCGATCCGCGCGCGTAGCCTCGCTCCGCTGACTACACGCTGGGAACACGCCGGATGGCACCGGCGGAGCGGACGGATACTGCGAATGCAACACCTCGAAGGCAAGGTCGCCCTCGTCACCGGCGGGGCCGGTGGGATGGGCTCTCAGATCTGCAGAGTCTTCGCTGAACAGGGCGCCAAGGTCGTCGTCTGCGACACCGGCTTCGATGTCGAGGGCCGCGCCGGCATGGACCCCTCCAAAGTCCAGGCAGTGGTCGACGGGATCGTCGCGGCTGGCGGCGAAGCGATCCCGATCGCCGGCGACATCGCCGACATGGACACCGCCGAGCGCGCTGTCGGGGCTGCGATCGAGACTTACGGCGACCTCGACATCCTCGTCTGCGCCCACGGCATCCTGCGCGAGCGGATGATCTTCAACATGACCGAAGATGAGTGGGACGGCCTCGTGCGCATCCACCTCAAGGGCTGCTTCGCGCCGACCAAGTTCGCCTCGATTCACTGGCGCGCGAACCGCGACAAGGGCAACCGGCGAATCATCTACTTCACCTCCGGCGCGGGCATCCGCGGCGAGGCCGGGCAGCCCAACTACTCGGCCGCCCACGCCGGCAAGATCGGCCTCTCGCTCTCCAACGCCGACGCGCTCGGGCGCTACGGCGTGACCAGCAACTGCATCTCGCCCGGCGCCGCCACGCGCATGACCGACCGCGGGCTCAGCGTCGATCAGGACGCCGAGCCGCCGAGTATGTCGGCGACCGGCACGCGCGGCGACCCCAACAACGTCACCCCCGCCGTGACCTTCCTCGCCTCCGACGCCAGCGCCGATATCTCCGGCCGCGTCGTCGGCACGACTGGGAACAAGATCACGATCTGGCGCGAGCCCGAGTGGGAAACGACGCTCTGGCACGTCGAGCCCTACTGGGACATCGACACGCTGTTCGAGCTGATGCCGCAGACGCTCGAAGTCCAGGGCGTCGGCCCGCCGCCGATGCAGGGCCCCTAACCACACGCCCAATCCGCTCACAATCCGAGGAGCATCACGATGGCCATTCAGCATCTCAAGGATCGCATCTGCATCATCACCGGCGGCGCCGGCGGGATCGGCTCGAACCTCTGCCGCGTCTTCGCCGAGCAGGGCGCGAAGGTCGTCGTCGCCGATACCGGCTTCGACGTTGAAGGCCGCTTCGGCATGGATGCGTCCAAGGTCGACGCGATCGTCGCCGAAATCCGCGACGCCGGCGGCGAGGCCGTGCCGTTCGTCGGCGATGTCGCCGATATGGACACCGCCGAAGCCATGGTCCAGACTGCGCTCGATGAGTTCGGCGGGCTTGATGTGCTCGTCTGCGCCCATGGCATCCTGCGCGAGCGGATGATCTTCAACATGACGGAGGACGAGTGGGACGGCCTCGTTCGCGCGCACCTCAAGGGCTGCTTCGCGCCGACCAAGTTCGCCTCGATCTACTGGCGGGCGAACCGCGACGGCGCGCATCGGCGGGTGATCTACTTCACCTCCGACGCCGGCATCCGCGGCTCCGCGGGCCAGCCCAACTACAGCGCGGCCCACGCCGCCAAGCTCGGCCTGATGCGCAGCAATGTCGGCGCGCTGACCCGCTACGGCGTCACCTGCAACTGCATCGCGCCCGGCGCGTCAACCCGGATGACCGACCGCGGTCGAGGCGTTGACGACGACTCTCCGGCGCCCTCGCTCTCGGCCGCCGGCACCGCGCGCGACCCCAAGAACGTCGCGCCGATCGTCGCCTGGCTCGCTTCCGGCGAGAGCGACGACGCCAACGGGCGCATCTTCGGCGCCAGCGGCCACCGCATCTCGCTGTTCAGCGAACCGGTGCTCGAGCGCTACCTGCACTTCGACGAGCCCCGCATCGAGATCGACAAGCTCTTCGATGTCTGGCCCAAGACGCTCGCCTCCGGCGGCTTCCCGCGCAACGAAATCCGTCCTGGTCTGGTCTAGGCCAAACCCCGGACCCTGGAGCGCCCGCTGCCGCGCCGCCATCGATCCCCCCACCGCATCGCCGCGCGCCGCCGCATCGCTGCAGCCTTGTTGCAACTGATTGCAATAACGTAGGTTCGCCCATAGGCTGCCGCTTCGGGAGCTTCGATGTCCGCCTACCGCCGGCTTGCCCGCTCTGCCGCGCTGCTTGTGATCGCATGCCTCCTCGCTGCCGCGTGTGGGCGGGACGCCGCTGAGGACGACCGCCTGCTCGTCGTCACCACCGTCGCCCCGCTGCGCAACATCATCGAGAACGTCGGCGGCGACCGCGTCCGGATCATCGCGCTGGTACCCGAGGGCGCAAACAGCCACACCTTCGAGCCGCCGCCTTCCGCTGTCGCCGACATCGAGCGCGCCGACCTGATCGTCGTCAACGGTCTCAATCTGGAGCTGCCGACGCTCGAGCTCGCCGAGGCGAATCACCGCGAGGGCACGCCGATCGTGCTGCTCGGCGACTCCGCGGTCAGCCCCGAGGAGTACGTGTTCGACTTCTCCTTCCCGCTCTCCGAAGGCAATCCCAATCCGCACCTCTGGACCGCGCCGCACCTCGCCGCCGTCTATGCGGAGATCGTTCGCGACGCGCTCGTCGCTCTGGACCCTGCCGGGGCGGGAATCTACCGCGTTAACGCGGAGCGCTTCATCGCCCGCCTCGGCGAGCTGGACCGCGCGATCGCGGTCGCCACCGCGACCATCCCAGCGAAGCAGCGCAAGCTAATCACCTACCACGACTCCTTCCCCTACTTCGCGCCGCGTTACGGCCTGGAGGTGATCGGCGCGATTCAGCCCTCGGACTTCTCCGAGCCTGCGCCGCGCGAGGTTGCGGCGCTGATCGAGCAGGTCCGCCAGGCCGGCGTGCCCGCGATCTTCGGCTCCGAGGTCTTTCCCTCGGAGGTGCTCAAGACAATCGCCGCAGAGGCCGGCGCGATACAGATCTCAACGCTCAGCGACGACGACCTGCCGGGCGCGCCCGGCGACCCCGAGAATACGCTGATCGCGATGATGGTCGAGAATGTCCGCACGATGGTCAGCGCCCTGGGCGGCGACCCCGCCGCGCTTGACGGTTTCGACACGCGCGACACCTGGCGCGACACAGTGCGCGACACTGGGGGCGCGTCGGTCGGCGGCTGAACGAGAGGCGAACGGGACTGACCAATTCCGACCATGACTGACCACGAACCACTGATCGAGCTCTCGGACCTCGCGGTCGGCTACGACGGCGAGGTCGCGCTGCGCAACCTCGATCTGGCCGTGCATCAGGGCGACCTGATCGGGATCGTCGGCCCCAGCGGCTGCGGCAAGACTTCGCTGCTGCGCGCGCTGATGGGCGACATCGAGACCTACGCCGGCAGCACCTCGAAACTCAGGCTGAACGGCGACGAGCACGTCCGCATCGGCTACGTGCCGCAGGTCGAGACGGTCGACTGGAACTTCCCGATCACGGTCGAGCAGGTCGCGCTGTTGGGCGCCTGGCGCGAACGCCGCTGGCTGCCCTGGTCGGCGCGCGCCGCGCACGCCCGCGCCCACGACGTGTTGCAGAGCCTCGGCATGCAGGAGTTCGCCCACCGCCCGATCCGCGCGCTCTCGGGCGGCCAGCAGCAGCGCACCTTCCTAGCCCGCGCGCTGATCTCCGACCCGCAGCTGCTGCTGCTCGACGAGCCCACCAGCGGGGTCGACATCAAGACCAGCCACGAGATCCTCCACGAGCTGGCCGAGCTGAACGACGCCGGGGTCACGATCGTGCTGACCACCCACGACCTCAACGGCGTCGCGTCGCACCTGCCGCGGCTCGTCTGCCTCGGCCAGGGCACGATTCTCGCCGACGGCGCGTGCGACGAGGTGCTGCAGCCGGAGTTGCTGGAGCGCGCCTACGGGCAGCCGATGCTTGTCGTCAAGCGCGGCCCCGAGACCTACGTGCTGCCCGTGCCGGAGGAGGCCCCCGGCGCCCACGACGAGCATGAGTCTCTCGAGCAAGCCGACGAGCTGACCGTGATCGAGCGCGGCGCGGCCGATGCTTGAGCCGTTCGAGTTCGGCTTCATGCAGCGCGCGATGGTCACCGCCGCGCTGGTCGGCGGGATCACCGCCGCGATCGGCGTCTTCGTCGTCCTTCGCCACCTCGCGTACATCGGCCATGGGCTCGCTCACAGCATCTTCGGCGGCGCCGTCATCTCGTTCGTCAGCGGGATCAACTTCTTCGTCGGCGCCAGCATCTGGGGTGCAGCCTCGGTGATCCTGATCAACCTCGTCTCGCGCCGCCCGCAGATCGGCGGCGACGCGGCGATCGGGATCATCACCACCGCCGCCTTCGCCGTCGGCATCGCGGTGATCAGCCGCGCACGCACCTTCACACGCGATTTCGAGGCCGCGCTCTTCGGCGAAATCCTCGGTATCTCCGCGCAGGACCTCTGGATCACCGTCGGCATGGTCGTGCTGATCGCGGCGGTCCTGATCGCCTGGTGGAAGCCGCTCGTCTTCATCACCTTCGACCGCGCCGTCGCCGGCGCCTACGGCATCTCCGTGGGCTGGGTGGAGATCGTGTTCGCGTTCGCGCTCGCCGCCACTGTCGTGGCCTCGCTGCAGGTGCTCGGCGTCACGCTGATCGCTGCGGCGCTGGTGATCCCGCCCGTCGTCGCACGCCTGCTGACCGACTCGTTTCCGCGCCTCTTCGTCGTCGCGACGATTGTCGGCGTACTGACTGGCTGGCTCGGCGTCTACATCTCATGGTTCGTCGATGTCTCATCGGGCGCGACGGTGGTGCTGACTCAGGCCGCCGTGTTCGCGCTCGCGCTGGCCTTTGAGCGCTTCGGACGGCTCCGCGCACGCACCGACGCGCGCCGCGCCGAGCGCCTCGCGGGCTTCGAACGTGCCCTGAACGATTAGTAAAATCAGCCATTCGCCGGGCAGATGCTGCCTAGACTGCCTCGCATGGCAGCTGGCGGCGAGAGCGAATCGCGCATCTTTGACCTCGCGGCGCTGGAGGAGGGGCAGTCGCCACTGACTGCGGCGCAGCTCCGTGTGCTCGCGCCTCAGCTCGAACGTGCCGAGCGCTCACGCGCTTTGGGCGCGCCGATCGACCCCCTCTCGCTGCCCGACCCCTACGCGGCCGCGGAGGGCGCTGCGGGCATCGCCGTCGCCGAGCACGTCTCGCCACTCGCGTTGCGGACCGTTGATGTCGACGCGCCGGCCCCGCCGCCGCTGATCGCCGAGGGCCGCGCCGCGACCACCATCGCCCCCTCCGGCCCCGCCGCGAAGCCGCTGCTCGAGCCGACCGCGCCGACGCCCGAGCTTGCCGGTCTCACCTCTGTGGAGGTCGCCCAGCGCCTCGAATCCGGCCTCGTCAACCAGGACACCGGCCGCACTCGCGGCGAATTCGAGATCATCCGCTCCAACGTCTTCACCTACTTCAACATGGTGCTGGGCGGCCTGATCGGCGCGCTCGTGGTGCTCGGCTTCGTCGACCGCGGCGGCGACCACCTGCAGGACGCGGGCTTCGTCGGCATCATCGTGCTCGTCAACGTGATCGTGGGCACCTACCAGGAGATACGCGCGACCCGCAAGCTGCGCGATATCGTCGCTCTGACCGCGCCCACCGCGGTCGTGGTGCGCGACCGACGCGAGCAGGAAATCCTGGCCTCCGAGGTTGTGCAGGACGACCTCGTGCTGTTGCGTTCCGGCGACCAGGTCGTCGCCGACGGGCCGGTGGTCTGGGATACGGCCGAGATCGACGAGTCGATTAACACGGGCGAGACACAGTCCGTCCGCCGCGCGCCCGGCGACCAACTCGAGTCCGGCGCGTTTTGCACCGGCGGCAGCTGCTACTACCGCGCCCTGCATGTCGGCTCAGCATCCCGCGCTGTCCGCGAGACGGCCGATGCCCGACAGCTGCGCAAGGTCGAAACCCCGCTGCAGCTGCGCTTCCGGCGCATCCTCCGCGTGCTCATGGTCGCCACGATCATCCTCGGCGGCCTGTTGCTGATCTCGTTCACCGTCAACGACCGCCCGATCGGCGACGCGATTAAATCCGTGATCGCGACCGCCACTTCAGTCGTGCCCGAAGGCCTGCTGCTCGGCTTCACCGTCGCATTCGCCGTCGGCGCGCTGCGGGTCGCGAGAATGGGCGCGTTCGTCCAGGACAACACCGCCGTCGAGGCGCTCAACTACGTCGACACGGTCTGCCTCGACAAGACCGGCACGATCACCGCCAATCGCCTCATCGTCGACGACATCCACTGGGCCGAGGCGGGCCGCAGCCTGCGCGGCTGGCTCGGCGCGTTCGCGCTCGAAACCGTCGAGAACAATCGCACCGCGCGCGCCCTCGCCGACGCGACTGGACGCTTTAGCAACGGGGCGACCGCCGCAGAGACCGTGCCCTTCAACTCCGAGCGGCGCTGGAGCGCGGCGCGTCTGGCGCTCGGCGGCGAGCAGCGCATCTTCGTGCTCGGCGCGCCCGAGCGCGTGCTGCGCGCCTGCCCCGACGGCGACGAGCTGCTCGACGACTACGAGCTGGCCACCCAGCGCGGCCTGCGCGGCGTCGTGATCGCCGAATCGCCGATCCTGCCCGACCCCGAGCTCGACGATCTCCCGGAGATGCGTGTCGTCGCGCTGATCACGATCGCCGACGAGCTGCGGCCCGAAATCACCGGCGCCTTCCGGCTGATGGAGGATCTCGGCATCGAGCCCAAGATCATCAGCGGCGACAACCCCGCCACGGTCGCGGCGCTGGTGCAGCAGCTCGGGATCACGCTGCGTGGCGGGATCATCACCGGCGCACAGCTCGAGCGCCTGGACGAGGCCGAGTTCGACGCGGCCGTCGAGGCAAACAGCGTGTTCGGCCGCGTCGCCCCCCAGCAGAAGGAGCAGATCATCGCCGCGCTCAAGCGGCAGGGCCACTACGTGGCGATGGTCGGCGACGGCCAGAACGACGTGCGTGCGCTGCGCGAGGCCGATGTCGGCGTGGCGATGGAGTCGGGCACCAACACCGCGCGCGGGGTGGCCGGGATCGTGCTGCGCAACGACTCGTTCGAAGCGCTCGTGCGCGGCACCCGGATCGCCCAGGCCGTGCTCGGCAACTGCTCGCAGCTCAGCAAGCTGTTCGTGACCAAGAGCGTCTACGCCTTTCTGATCATCTTCATGGCCAACATGATGGGGCTCGAGTTCCCGTTCCTGCCGCGCCACGGTTCGCTCACAGCGCTGTTCACGCTGGGCGTGCCGGCCGTGTTCATCACGCTCACCACTCCGCCGCCCACGGCGGGTCGCGATTTTATCGCCAGCACGCTGCGCTTCGCGCTGCCGGCCGCGTTCGCGCTCGCCATCTCGGCCGTCTCGGTCCACCTGCTGAGCGAGGGGTTCCTCAACCGCCCGATCGAGGACTCGCGCACGCTCGTCTCTTCGACGATCGGGATCGTCGGGCTCGGCTACATGGTCGAGGTGATCGGCTTCGAGGGCGCTTCGCGCGAGCGACTGATGCGCCCTGCGCTGGTCAGCTTCTTCGGCATCGCGCTGTTGGGCATCTTCATCCTCGCGCTCTACACGCCGGCGCTACGCACGTTCTTCGACTTCCGCCCGATGTCCGCCGACGAGTGGGCGATGGTGATCACTGCCAGCATCGCCGCATTTGTGGGCAAGTACCTGATCAGCCGCTTCGCCAACGAGGCGATCCGCTGGTTCTCAGGCGCCGCCGAAGAGGAAGCCGCCTCCCGCGGCCGCGCCGGCTGAGCGCGGACTCAGTCGCTGCCGTACAGCTCCGCCAGCTCCGGGTCCTTCTCGGAGAGCATCTCCGCCAGGTCGAGTAGCACACGGCACTGCTTGAACGTGGCGTCGTCCTGCATCTTGCCGTCAACCACCGCGACGCCGCCCGAGCCGCCCGCCTGCTCCATCGCCGCGACGACGCGCCGCGCGAAACTCACCTCTTCGGGCTGCGGACGGAAGACATCGCGAGCGATCGGGATCTGGTTGGGGTGCAGCGTCCAGGCGCCGACGCAGCCAAGGATGAACGCCGCACGGAACTGGTCCTCGCAGCCGACCGGGTCGCTGAAGTCGCCGAAGGGGCCGTAGAACGGGTAGATCTCGTTGGCCGCGCAGGCGTCGACCATCCGCGCCAGCGTGTAATGCCAGGGGTCCTGCAGCGAGGCGACGCGCACGCCGTCGTCGCCGTCGGCGTCGGTGCGCACGACGTAGCCGGGGTGCGGCCCGCCGACGCGGGTCGTCTTCATCCGCCGCGAAGCCGCCAGGTCCGACGGCCCCAGGCTCATCCCTTGCAGCCGCGGCGACGAACGCGCGATCGCCTCGACGTTGGCGACGCCCTGCGCCGTCTCCAGAATCGCGTGGATCAGAATCGGCCGAGTCAGCCCGTTGCGCGCCTCCAGCTGCGCCAACAACAGATCGAGGAAGCGAATCTCCTCCGGTCCGTTGACCTTGGGCAGCATCACCGTGTCGAGCACGTCGCCGATCTCCGCGGTCAGTTCCAGCATGTCATCGAGGAACCAGGGCGAATCGACCGCGTTGACGCGCGTCCACAGGCGCGTCGCGCCCAACGGCAACGTCTTGCCGAGCTCGATCAGCCCGCGCCGCGCGGCTTCTTTGGCCGTCGGCGGGATCGCGTCTTCGAGGTTGCCCAGCAGGATGTCGAGCTGCGGCGCCATCTGCGGCAGCCGCGCCTTGATCCGCTCGTTGCTGGGGTCGAAGAAGTGGATCATGCGCGACGGATAGGTGGGAATCTCCGCCGGCGGCGTCGGCGCGCCGACCACCAGCGGGCGCAGAAATTCGCGGGGATTGCGCATCGATTTGTCCTCCTCGGCCCGGCTGAGCGGGGTCGCAGCGGCCTGCGAGGAGGCTATCTCACTGACCGTACGGCACCGCCTCGACGAGCTCGATTGCGCCCTCGCGGGTGAATCGCCAGATGCCCACGTAGCCGCGGCTGAGATCGCCGTGCTCGTCCCAGTCCAGCGTCACCGCAGCGCCTCCGCCACCCCGTCCGGGCCGGCGGTCACGACCACGCCGGGGGCGGCGCCGATCTTGCGCAGCTGGTCGTGGATCGCAGGCCCCTCGAGGCTGCCGGCGGCCTGCGCGGCGAGCGCCAGCGCGATCACCGCGTCGTAGGTCTCCTTCACGTACGGCGTGCGCGCGGCGCGGCCGTATTTCGCCTCAAAGGCGTCCGCCCAGGCCGCGGAGGAGTCGGTCGGCGGCGACGGCGTTGGTCCGGTGCCGTACATGCCACCGAGATGCTCGGGACCGATCGCCTCGAGCAGCGCGAGGCTGTTGCCGCCGGGGCCGAACAGGAACTGGTCGTAGAGGCCCTGCTCCAGCGCCTCGCGGATGATCACCTCGGCCTCGATCGCGAACGCGAGCACGATCAGCGCCTCGGCGCCGCCGCGCCCCGAGCGCTGCAGCTCGGCGAGGAAGCTGGTTCCGCGCGGGTCAATCGCGACCAGCTCGAGCGGCCCGTCCCACGAGGCCGAGAGCGCGTCGGCGAAGCCCTGTCCCCACGGGTCGTCGCGGTACAGCGCGCCGATGTTGCTGAAGCCGCGATCGCGGATCAGCTGTGCGATCACCGGTCACTGGCTGATGTCGGAGAGCGTGGTGCGCGACAGGAAATCGTCGTCGTCAGCGGTCGTCAGCAGCGCCGACGTGCCCAGCGCGATCTGCGGGATGCGGCTTGGTCCGGTGACGCTCTCGGCCACCGGCAGGGTGACCGCGCTGGCGAGCGGTCCGACGATCGCGTGAACGCCTTCGATCTCCACGAGCCGTCGCGCCTCCTCGACGCCGAGCAGCGGCTCGAGCGCGGAGTCGGCGATCACGAACTCGACCGGTCGCCCGAGCACGCCGCCCGCGGCGTTGAGGTGCTCGATGGCGAGCTCGAAGCCGAGCCGCATCTCCTCGCCAAATTCGGCCCGGCCGCCGGTGAAATCGACCAGCAGGCCGATCTTCATCGGTGTCTCAGAGGTCACCGGCTGCGCAGCCGCCTGCCCGGCCGCCTGTTGCACTGCCTGCTGCGTGGCGTCGTTGGCCGACTCGCCACAGGCCAAGCTGAGGATGGGCAGGAGGATCAGCAGACCGATCGCCATTTTGACCGCCGCACGCCGCATCGCACCCTTCCCTCCACTCGCGCACCGTAGTGCGAGTAGGCTGCGCTGCGATTCGGCGGCAAAGGAGCAGAACAATGGCGACGCAATTGTCTCTTGGGGCGGTTCTCCCGACCAACGAAATCGGCGCTGACCCCGCCGCGATCCGCGACTTCGCGCAGGCCGTCGAGGCGATCGGCTTCCATCACCTGCTGATCTACGACCACGTGCTCGGCGCGGACACCAGCGTCCACCGCGACCTCACGGGCCCATACACCAAGGATCACCCATTCCACGAGGTGTTCGTGACGCTCGGCTACATCGCGGGCGTCACCGAGACGCTCGAAATGGCGACCGCCGTATTGGTCCTCCCGCAGCGACAAACGGCGCTGGTCGCCAAGCAGTGCGCGCAGCTCGCGGTGCTCTCCGGCAACCGCTTCCGGCTGGGCATCGGCAGCGGCTGGAACCACGTTGAGTACGAGGCGCTGGGCGAGAACTTCCACAACCGCGGGCGTCGTCAGGAGGAGCAGGTCGAGCTGATGCGCCGGCTGTGGAGCGAAGCGGTGGTCAACTTCGACGGCGAGTTCCACACCGTCACCGCCGCCGGGATCGAGCCACGCCCGAGCGCCCCGATCGAGGTCTGGTTCGGTGGCCACGCCGAGCGGCAGCTGAAGCGCTGCGCGCGGATCGGCGATGGCTGGTTCCCCGTCACGCCGCCAACGGCCGAGGCCGGCGAGCAGCTGCAGCGGATGCGCGGCTACCTGGCCGACGCCGGCCGCGACGCCGTTAGCTTCGGCGTCGAGCCGCAGGCCCAGTACCGCGGCGGCAACCCCGAGCTATGGCGCTCGCACCTCGAGCGTTGGGAGCAGATCGGCGCGACCGCGATCTCGATCGCGAGCATGGCCTGCGGCCTCGAAACGGTCGACGACCACATCGAAGCCGTCCGCGAATACCGCGAAGCGGTGCTGGCTTAGGCGCTCTCCGCGTCGCGGCGAGCTGTCGCGTAGCGGCTCTGGCCTCGGGCTACGGCGCGGCGCGTCCTTGCGCGACGACTCGCGCCGAGGCCTCGGCGATCTCGTCCTCGCTGGCCAGGTAGCCGTGCGACACGACGTCGAGCTGCTCGTCGAGCTGGTAGGCCAACGGCATCCCGGTGGGGACGTTCAGCTGCGAGATCGCGTCGTCGCCGATGTGCTCGAGGTGCTTGATCAGCGCGCGAATGCTGTTGCCGTGCGCCGCGATCAGCAGCCGCTCGCCGTCGCGGAGTGCCGGGGCGATCTCGTCCTCCCAACAGGGCAGGACGCGTTCCAGCGTGTCGCGCAGCGACTCGCCCGCGGGCGCGAGGTCGAGATCAACGGCTTCGGCGTAGCGCGCGTCGAAGCGGGGGTGCTCGGGGTCATCCTGGGCCAGGGGCGGCGGCGGGATGTCGTAGGAGCGGCGCCAGATGTGGACCTGCTCCTCGCCGTGCAGCGCCGCCGTCTGCGATTTGTTCAGCCCCTGCAGCGCTCCGTAGTGCCGCTCGTTGAGCCGCCAGCGTCGCTCGACCGGCAGCCACGCCGCGTCGATCTCGTCGAGCACGATCCAGAGCGTGTGGATCGCACGCTTGAGCACCGAGGTCCAGGCGCGGTCAAACGTGATCCCGGTCGCGGCCAGCTGGCGGCCCGCGTTGTGTGCCTCCTCAACGCCTGCCGGCGTGAGGTCGACATCGACCCAGCCGGTGAAGCGATTCTCACGGTTCCAGGTGCTCTGGCCGTGGCGGATGAGGACGAGGTTGGGCTCGCTGGGTGCGGGCATGCGCGCAGGTTATCGCTGTTGCGATTGGCACGGTGCGAAACGCTAGTGTCACGCTGACAGCGGCCCAGCTGGGAGCGTGTGATGCCCGACGCCGGCGCAGCGCAACGTCGTGAAGCCTCCTCCGACACCGTCTTCGGCGCGATCGTCCGCGGCGAAATCCCGGCCGACCTGGTCCACGAGGACGAGCTGTGTATCGCCTTCCGCGACCTCAATCCGCAGGCGCCGGTGCATCTGCTGGTGATCCCGCGTGAGGGCATCGAAGGGCTGAACGAGGCGGGCGACGCCGACCCCGCGCTGCTCGGCCACCTACTGCAGGTCGCCGCGAAGATCGCCGAGCAAGAGGGCGTGGCGGAGGACGGCTGGCGAGTGGTCGTTAACGTCGGCGAGCACGCCGGCCAGGAGGTCGCGCACCTGCATCTGCACGTGCTCGGCGGTCGCGCGCTCGGCTGGCCGCCCGGCTGAGCCGGAGCGAACGATGGCTGCGCTGCTGCAGGTTGAGCGTCTGGACCGCTTCTTCGGCGGCCTGCGCGCCGTGGACGGGGCCAGCTTTGAAGTCGAAGCGGGCTCGATCGCCGGCCTGATCGGCCCCAACGGCGCCGGCAAGACCACCTGCTTCAACTGCGTCGCCGGCTTCTTGCAGCCCTCCGGTGGACGCGTGCGTTTCGCCGGCGACGACATCACCGGCATGGCGCCGCACCGCGTCTTCCGCCGCGGGCTCGTGCGCACCTTCCAGATTCCCCAGGAGCTGGCCACGATGACGGTGCTGGAGAACCTGATGCTGACCGGCGATCGCCAGTTCGGCGAGCGCCCCTGGGAGAACTGGCTACGTCCCGGGCGCGTGCGCGCCGAGGAGCAGGCGCTCGAAGAGCGCGCCCACGAGGTGCTCGATCTCGTGCAGCTCGGGAGCCACAGCTACCAACTGGCCGGCGTGCTCTCAGGCGGTCAACGCAAGCTGCTTGAGCTGGCTCGCGCGTTGATGGCCCAGCCGCGCATGATCCTGCTCGATGAGCCCGCCGCCGGCGTCAACCCGGCCCTGCTCGTGCGCCTCAGCGAGCACATCCGCGACTTCCGCGAGCAGTTCGGGATCACCTTCCTGATCATCGAGCACAACCTCGACCTGGTGCGTGAACTCTGCGATCCGGTGGTCGTGATGGCGCAGGGCAAGGTGCTCGACATCGGCGCCGCCGACGACGTGCTGGCCAACCCCGAGGTCGAGGTCGCTTACTTGCGTGGAGCCCGACCGTGAGCGCGACAGACGGCGCGCCAGAGCGCCAACCGCTGCTCAGCGCGATCGGGATCAGTGGTGGCTACGTGAGCGGCGGCGACATCATTCACGATGTCGATCTCGAGCTGTATCCCGAGGAGATCGTCACGATCATCGGACCCAACGGGGCGGGCAAGTCGACGCTGCTCAAGGCGATCATGGGTGCGCTGCCCCACGCCCGCGGGCTGCGCCGCCTGCAGGGCGCCGATGTCTCGCGGCTCGACGCGCCGCAGATGGTCGCCGCCGGCGTCGGCTATGTGCCGCAGCGCGAGAACGTGTTCGCCTCGCTCTCGATCCGCGAGAACCTCGAGATGGGCGGCTATCGCCGGCGCGGCGATCTGGCCGAGCGGATGGACGCCGTGTTCGCGATGTTCCCGCCGCTGGGTGAGCGCCCGCGCGAGCGCGCCAGCCGACTCTCCGGCGGTCAGCGCCAGATGCTCGCGATCGCCCGCGCGCTGATGCTCGACCCCGTGCTGCTCTGCCTCGATGAGCCGACCGCCAGCCTCTCGCCGGCCGCGCGGATCGAGATCTTCGAGCGCGTCGCGCTCGTCCACGAGGCCGGCGTGGGCGTGCTGCTGGTCGAGCAGAACGCGACCGAAGCGCTCGGCTGGTCGCACCGCGGGGTGGTCATGGTGAACGGCGAGAAGGCGATCGATGCCCCGGCCGACGAGCTGCTGACCAGCGGCGAGGTCGGCCGGCTCTTCCTCGGCCGCGCGGCGGACGGCGAAGCGGACGCTCCGACCGTCCCCGCGGAGGACGAGTAGGGCGGAGGCCGTCATCGACATCGTGCAGCTGGTTGTCATCGGGCTGATTGTCGGCTCGATCATCGCGCTCGGCGCCGTCGGGCTGACGCTCGTCTACGGCGTGCTCGATGTGGGCGACTTCGCGCACGGCGACAAGATGGCCTGGGGGATGTTCATCGCGCTGTTCATCGTCTCCAGTGAGGGCGCGAATCTCGGCTTCCAGGGCGGCTCGCTCGGGCCGCTCTCGTTCGGTTGGGGACTGATCGTCGGTCTGCTACTGGCGATCGTGGTGGTCGCAGCGCTCTCGATCGTGCTCGAGTTCTTCATCTATCGACGCCTGCGCCGGCGCGGCGGGGGCTTCTTCGTGTTCGCGATCGCCTCGCTGGGCATCGGCATCATGCTGCGCGCGCTGGTCCAGCTGATCTGGGGACCCTCTAACTTCCGCTACGTGCCCGGCATCCACAAGGCGATCGAGATCGTCGATGGCGTGCGGATCAAGCCGGACCAGATCTTCATCATCGGCCTCACGCTGCTCGTGGCGTTTGGCGTCTACCTGTTGCTCTACCGCACGCGGTTCGGCAAGGCGATGCGCGCGACGGCCGACAATCCCGAGCTGGCCGAGGCCAGCGGGATCCGCACCGATCGGGTGCGGCTGGGCACCTGGCTGCTGGGCGGCGCGCTGGCCGCCGTGGCCGGCGTGATGCTCGGGCTGCAGGCAGACGTCCGCTTCGACGCCGGTTTCAAGCTGCTCCTGCCGCTGTTCGCCGCCGTGATCCTCGGTGGCATCGGCAGCCCCGGCGGAGCGCTGATCGGCGGGCTCAGCATCGGCGTCGCGCAGGAGCTCTCGACGCACTGGATCAACACCGGGCTCAAACCCGGGATTCCGTTCGTGGTGGTGATCGTCGTCCTGCTGCTGCGCCCGCGCGGGCTGTTTGGGCAGGACCGGTAGATGGGCGTCGAAGAGCTGCTGCTGCCGCTGGTGACGTTGGGTGGCGCCGTCAACTGGACGGTTGGCTTCCTCACGACGGTCGCGATCTTCGCAATTCTGGCGCTGGCCCTGAACACGCAGTGGGGCGCCGGGATACTCAACTTCGGCGTGGCCGCATTCTTCATGACCGGTGCCTATGTCTCGGCGATCTTCACGCTCGACCCGCCGCAGCTGCTCGAAAGCTACGTCGGCGGCTGGGCCGCCCCGGTCGCGGTCGGCTGGCTCGCCGCGGCGGTCTCCGGGGCCGTGCTCGCGCTGCTGATTGGCATCCCGACGCTGCGCCTGCGCGACGACTTCCTGGCGATCACAACGATCGGCATGGCCGCGATCCTGCGCAGCGTGGCCAACTCGGTCGACGGCCTGGTCAACCGCGCGCGCGGGCTCAACGGTCTGCCCGCCTTCCTCGAGGGGATCGCTGAAGAGGTCGCACCGGGCGAGCAGTACCGCTGGGTCGCGTTGGCCGTCGCGCTGATCATGGTCGCGTTCGTCTTCTGGGTGGTCTCACGCGCCACAGGTTCTCCCTGGGGCCGGGTGCTGCGCGCGATCCGCGACAACGAAGACACCGCGCGCGCCTCGGGCAAGAACACCGTCGCGTTCCGGATCCAGGCCTTCGTGCTGGGCGGAGTGCTGATGGGGCTCGCGGGCGGTCTCTACGCGCACGAGCTGAAGAACGTCGCGCCCGGCGGCTTCAACGACCTGCTCGGCACGTTCTTCGTCTGGACGATGCTGATCGTCGGCGGCAGCGGTAATCACAAGGGCGTGCTGGTCGGCGCGCTGGTGGTTGGCTTCTTCTGGTTCGGGACGCCGCTGTTTCAGGAGGACCTGCCCGATTGGCTGGGCACGCGCGTCTTCCAGGTGCGGCAGTTCGCGATCGGCCTGCTGATCGTGCTCTTCCTGCTCTGGCGGCCGCAGGGCCTGCTGGCCGAGCGGGCGCGGGTCAGCCGCTACGTGACGCGGTCTCGTGAGCCTGCTCCGGCGGCGGCCGCCAAAGATGGTTGACCGCCGCCGGATTGCTGGAGCGCGCCGCTATTCGAGACTGAAGGGGATGGCTTCGACTTCGACGATCGCGCCGTCGCGGTACTCCCAGATGCCGATGTAGCCGCTGGTCACGTCGCCGTTCTCATCCCAGTCGAGCGTGGTCGCCGCGCCCTCGTAGTTGATGTCGCCGCCGCCGCGGAGGATCTCGAGCCCCTGGGCGATGCCTTCGACGCCCGGAATCACGATCTCGCCGCCGGGCGAGGAGATTTCATAGAGGGCGTCGCGAATCGCTTCATTGTTGGTCGATCCGGCGGCCTCGATCGCGAGCAGCAGCGACATCGCCGCGTCGTAGGCCTCACGCACGAACGGCAGCGTTGGCAGCGCGCCGTGAACGTCGATGTAGGCCTGGTTCCAGGCTGCCAGGGCGGGGGTTTCAGGCCCCGGCGCCTGCGCGGTGCCGCGCATCCCATTGAGGAACTCGGCGCCGATCGCGGCGATCAGGTCCTCACTCTTGGAGCCGTCGACGAACAGGAACTTGTCGAAGATGCCCTGCTCGAGCGCCTCACGGATAAATACCTCGGCTTCGCGTGGGAAGCCGATCACGACGAGCGCCTGGGCGTCGTTCGCCGCGGCGCGTTGCAGTTCCGCGACGAACGATGTCTGCGAGTCTTCGATCGCGACGAGGTTGGCTTCGCCGCCAAACGCGGCGGCGAACGCCTCAGCGAGCCCCTGGCCGTAGGGGTCGTTCCGATACAGCACGCCGACCCGCTCGTAGCCCTGGTCCTCCGCGAGCATCGCCAGCACCGGGCCCTGCGCGGCGTCGGAGATGGTCGAGCGGAACAGATAGCCATCGTCGTCGGCCAGGCTGATCTGTGGCGAGGTCGCGCCGGGCGTGACTGTTGGGACCCCGAGCGGTCCACTCACGGCCTCGGCGACGGCGAGCGTCGCGACGCTGGTGAGCGGCCCGGCGATCGCGACTGCGCCTTCGATGTTGACCAGGCGCCGCGCTTCTGCGACTGCCTCGGTCGGATCGGTCTGCGTGTTGCCGGTGACCAGCACCACGGGGCGTCCGAGAATGCCGCCGGCCGCGTTCGCGTGCGCAATCGCAAGCTCGATGCCTCGTTGCAGCTCAGGCCCGAACTCGGCGAGCGGCCCGGTGAAGTCGGTCATGAAGCCGATCACCACCGGCCCCGCGCTCGGATCGCGCGGCGCCGGCGAGGCGACGACCGCGCCGCCGCCGAGGTCGAACGCTTCGACACTGAGCTCCGCGATCGCGCCGTCCTGGAACTGCCAGACGCCGATGAAGCCGGTCGTGATGTCGCCAACGACGTTCCAGTCGAGCGTCGTGGCGGCGCCCTCGTAGTTGATGTCGCCGCCGCTGCTGACCACCGCCAACGCGGCCGCGACGCCCTCGGCGCCGGCAACCGCCTCGACGCCGCCGGGCGCAGCGATGAACGGCAGGGCGTCGCGAATCGCCATGCCGTCGTTCGAGCCGGCCGCGGCGGCGGCGAGGCCGATCGCGATCGTTGCGTCGTAGGCCTCACGGATGAACGGCAACGGCGAGAGCTCACCGTACTCCGCGATGTAAGCCTCGTTGAACAGGCGCAGCGAGTCGGTCTCGGGGCCGCTGGCCGGGGCGGTGCCCTTCATGCCGTTGAGGTATTGGGCGCCGATCGCGTCGATCATGTCCTGGCTCTTCGTGCCATCGACGAAGAGGAACGTGTCGAAGATCTCGTTTTCGAGCGACTCGCGCAGGTAGATCTCGGCCTCTTGCGGGAACGACATCGCGATCAGCACTTCCGCGCCGTTGGCGGCCGCAGCCTGCAGCTCGGAGAGGTAGGAGGTGCTGCCGCCCTCGATCGCGACCGAGGTCAGCTCCCCGCCCCAGGAGTCGGCGAACGCCTCGGAGAGGCCCTGCCCGTAAGGATCGTTGATGTACAGCACGGCGACGTTGGAGTAGCCCTCGTCAGCCGCCAGCTGGGCCAGCGCAGGCCCCTGGGCCGCGTCGGAGCTCGTGCTGCGGAAGAGGTAGCCGTCGTCGTCGGCGACCGACAGCTGCGGTGACGTGGCCGATGGTGTGACGGTGGGAATCCGGGCCGGAGCGCTCACCGACTCGGCGACGGCCAGCGTGATCGAGCTGGCCAGCGGGCCCACGATCGCGTGGACCCCCTCGACCTCGATCAGCCGGCGGGCCTCCTCGACGGCGCGCGTCGGGTCGAGCCCCGTATCACCGATCACCAGCTCGACAGGCCGGCCGTTGACCCCGCCCGCCTCGTTGAGATGCTTGATCGCGAGCTGCACCCCGGTCTCGATCACCGGGCCGAACTCTGCCAGCGGGCCGGAGAAATCGGCCAGGTAGCCGATCTTGAGCGGCTCGGTGGCCTCCGGCGCGTCCTGCGCCGGCCGGCTTGGCGCGGCTTGGCTCGGCTGGGCCTGCTGCGCCTCGTCCTGCTGTTGCGCCTGCTGCTCCGCGACGCTCTGCTGATCGCCGTCGTCCCCGCCGCAGGCGGCGAACAGTCCCACGACCAGCGCCAGCAGTGCGGCCAGCGCGCCGGCGCGCAGGACGCTGGTCCCGCCAACGCCGCGCATGAATCTCAGCATCACGATCCCCCTTCAGCGTTCGATCGGCCAGCGCGTCATACACCAGACGATATCCCGCTCAAACCGCAGCCGCAGAAACGGGTAATCGCGGAGAATCAGTCGAAGGCGGCGAGCACTTCGCTATCGAATTGCTCGTAGAGCCGTGGGTTGTTGGGAATCGCTTCGAACACGAATCCCGTGATCCCGACCGCCTCATACGCCTCGAACGTCTTGATCAGGTGGTCGGGCGGACCGATCGGCAGACCCGCCTGCTGTTCTTCCGACATGCCCTCACCGTGGATCTGGCGCAGACGATCGATCTTCGGTTGCTCGACAACCAACGCGGGTCGCATCACCGTGGTCAGCGTGATCTCGGCCGGATCGCGACCGGCATCCTCGCAGTGCCGCTGAATCACGCCGACCAGCCGACCGACCTCCTCCGGCGTACCGCGCACATTGCAAATGTCGCCGTGGCGGGCCAGCGTGCGCAGCGTACGTCGCTCGCCGTTGCCGCCCAGCATGATCTGGATGAAGCCGCCGGGATGGTCGGGGTGCACGCGCGGCGCGAACGGCGCGTGGTCCAGCGAGTAGTAGGCGCCGTCGAAGTCGACCGGCCCCTCCGCGTGGAACAGCGCGCGGACGAGCTGGACCGCCTCTTCCAGACGGTCCGAGCGCTCCCTCAGCTCGGGAAAGTCCCAGCCATACGCGGCGTGCTCGCGCTCGTGCCAGGCGGCCCCGATCCCCAGGATCGCGCGCCCCCGAGTGTTGTGATCGAGCGTCGCCGTCATCTTCGCAACCAAGCCGGGACTGCGATAGGTCACACCGCTGACCAGCGTGCCCAGCATCAGCGTCTCGGTCGCCTCGCCGATCGCCGCAAGGGTCATCCAGCCCTCGAGCGAGTCGCCCGTCTCGTCCATGAACGCCAGCGGCGGCACGAAGTGGTCATACGTCCAGGCGCTGCTCCAGCGCGTCGCGTCCATCGTCTGCGCGACATCGCGCATCAGCGACCAATCGGTCTGATTGCCGGGAATCTGTGCGCCGAAACTCATTCGCATTGGGGGTCTCCTCGGGCTGCTGGTCGCGGCTCAGGCGCCGCGATAGATGGGTTCGCGCTTCTCCGCGAAGGCTCGGGGGCCCTCGGCGAAATCATCGGTTCGGCGGACGTGCTGGGAAAGCAGCGATTCGAGCCGCAGGCCTTCCTCAAGCGGCAGCGAGAGCCCGCGCACGGCGGCCTCCTTGATCGCCCGCTGCGTCAGCGGCGCGCCGGCGACGAAGCGTTCGGCGACTGACCGCGCCTCGTCCATCACCGTCTCGTGCGGCACGACGCGGTTGATCAGCCCGCATTCGCGGGCGCGCTCGGCGTCGAAGTGCTCGCCCAGCAGCAACAGCTCCATCGCGATCGCCCAGGGCAGCTGGCGGGTCAGCCGCTGGGTCGCGCCCAGCGTCGGCAGGATGCCGCGGCGCACCTCGGGCAGGCCGAACTCGGCGCGCTCGGAGGCGATCCGGATGTCGCAGGCGCTCAGCAGCGTCAGGCCTGCGCCGAGGCAGTAGCCGTTCACGGCCGCGATCATCGGCTTCCAGATCTGCACGCCGTCATCGATCGCGCTGCGGGCGCCGGGCTGGAAGGTCTGCCAGGCGCCCTCGTCGGCGCGTCGCGGGATCGACTTCTTGAGGTCGGCCCCGGCGCAGAAGGCGCGGTCGCCGGCGCCGGTCACGATCGCCGTCCAGATCTCCGGGTTGTCGCGGACCTCGGCCCAGACCTCCGCCAGCGCGGCGACGGTCTCGGGGTCGAGCGCGTTCATGGCCTCGGGACGATTGATCGTGACGGTCGCGATCCGGTCGGTGAGATCGAACCTGACCGTGGGCCCACCCGGCATGGCAGCCTCTCGTCGAGATTTTCGCGAGGATAGCAGGAGCCCGGCCCTATACTCGGGGGCAGTTCGACCCTCCGATCCGCCGACACTGGAGCCAGCATGAGTTACGACTTCGTCCTCTACGAGACCAACGCGCGCGTCGCCACGATCACGCTCAACCGCCCCGAGAAGCTCAACGCGCTCTCGAACGAGCTGCGCGGCGAGCTGTTCCACGCGATGAAGACCGCCGAAGCCGACAACGCGATCGGCGTGGTGGTGGTTAAGGGCGCCGGCCGGGCGTTCTCGGCCGGCTACGACCTGCAGCCGTCGCCCTCCGAGAGCGGCTACGTCAACGAGTGGACGCATCTGCCCGACACCGGCACGACGCATCCGCAGCACTACGATTGGTCGCGCCACGCGGTGATGGGCAACTTCGTGATCTGGGAGCTGGCCAAGCCGGTGATCGCGCAGGTGCACGGCTACTGCCTGGCCGGCGCGACCGAGCTGGCCTCGGCCTGCGACCTGCGGATCATCGCCGAGGATTGCCAGGTCGGCTACCCGCCGGTCCGCGCGATGGGCACGATGGACGCGATGTGGGCCCCGTGGCATCTGCCGCAGGCCAAGGCGCGCGAGTTCGCCTACCTCGGCGACCCCCACAGCGGTGCCGACATGTACCGCTGGGGCTGGGCCAACTACGCCCTGCCGGCCGACGACCTGGACGAGTTCACTCAGGAGTTCGCGGCGCGGATGGGCCACATCGACAATCACCTGTTGATGTATTCAAAGCGCGCCGTCAACCGCGCCTACGAGATTCAGGGCTACAAGACGGCGATGATCTCGGGCACCGATGTCGAGGCGATGAGCAAGCACCGCCCCGAAGCCGGCGAGTGGGGCCAGCGCGTCGCGCGCGACGGCCTGAAGGGCGCGCTCGAGTGGCGCGACGGGCCGTTCCGCGACTTCCGCGGCGCGCGCGCTAACGCTCCCCACGACCGAGCCCTCGCCACCGGCTCCGCAGCGCCCGCAAAGCCCAGCTGGGACTAACTTCTCGCTCCATGGTTCCCTGCGCCCCCTTGAGCGGAGCTGCCGAACGCTGCGGGGTCGCCCGCCGCGCGTTCGGGCGCGTCGACGTGTAGTAGTCGACCAGCGTGAAGCCGACCGTCGTGACCGGCACGGCCACGAACGCGCCGAGGATGCCCCACAGCGTGGCGCCGATCGCCACCGCCACCAGAATCACGGCGGGGTGCAGGGAGACGGCGCGGCCAACGATCAGCGGCGCGAGCAGGTTGCCCTCAAGCTGCTGCACTGCGAGGACGAGTATTCCCACCCCGATCGCCGCGCCGACCCCCTCGGCGGCGAGCGCGACCAGGACCGCGGCGACGCCCGCGAGGATCGCGCCGATGATCGGGATGAACGCGCCGAAAAAGGTCAGCACGGCGAGCGGCAGCACGAACGGCACGCCGATGATCGCGAGACCGATGCCGATCAACACGGCGTCGACGAAGGCGACCGCCACGATGCCCCGGAAATAGCCGCCGAGCGTCGTCCAGATCCTGTTGCTGATCGCCAGAAAGTCGCGCCGCTGTGCCCGACCCATGCGCCGCGCGATCGCCCGCTGCATCCGCTCGGCGTCCTTCACGATCAGGAACAGCAGGACGACCAGCAAGACCGCGCCGGCGACGACCTCGGCAAGCACGAGCACGCCGCTGAACAGACCGCCGGCCAGCGTGCCGGCGCTGCCACGGGCCTCCTCGACGATGTCGTCGATCGCCCGGTTGATAGTTTCATCGGGCACACCGAGCGTGGCGGCGACGCCTTCGCCCAGCTTTTCGAGGCCCTCCTCGATATCGAAGTTCAGCTCCTGGAAGTCCTCCACGATCGTCGCGGCGACGCCGCCCGCGACCGCGGCCAGTAGCAGCGCCGCGCCGCCGACCACGACGACCGCGGCCAGCGTGTTCGAGAGGCCGCGCCGGCGCAGCCAGCGCTTGGCCGGCAGCAGCGATGTCGCGAGGATGATCGCTGCCAGCACGGGCAGGAAGATCAACCGCAGTCGCGCCGCGGCCAGACCGAGCAGGATCAGGAAGCCGGCCACGACCAGCAGACGCCATGAGAGGTCGGAGAGGGAGCGCAGCCAGGCTGGCGAGGTGGGTGTCATTCGCGCTCGGCTTCCGCTTCGTAGCCCGCACATGCCATGACTGGTAGCGGAGGGTACTTGGCGAAGCGCGCATCGAGCCGCTGGCGGCCACAGAGCAGAAACTCGCTGCCGCGGCGGTTGGCGATGCTGCGCGCCCAGACGCAGGTGTTACACAGGCCACGCTGCGCCCGCTCGGCGCGCTCGCGAATCGATTGATCGTGCGTTTTTGACATTCCTAAGCTCTAGCATCATCAGCGGGCGCCGGTCGGCGCGTTGATAGGGGTCGTATGCGTCTGACCGTGCTCGGCTCAGGCGCGGCGTGTCCGCCCGCCGGCGGCGTCTGCTCCGCCTATCTGATCGAAGAGCGCGGCGTCTGCATCCTGCTCGATTGCGGCCACGGCGCGGCGGCCGCGCTGCTCGCGCATCGGCCCGACGCCGACGTCGACCACATCATCATCTCGCACATGCACGCCGACCACTTCATCGACGTGCTGCCGCTGCGCTTCCGGCTGACGCGCGAGATGACCGGCCTGCGCGACCGCCGCGTGCAGCTGCACTTGCCGCCCGGCGGGATCGCCGCCTTCGCCGGTGTGCTCCGGGCCGTGTGTTTCCCGGCTGATTTTCTGTCCAACACGTTCCAGGTCTGCGAATACGCAGCCGGCTCGGCGTTGGCGTTGGGCGACGGCGTGACGGCGATGTTCGCCGAGGGGCTGCACTACATCCGCAGTCACGCGGTGCGAGTCGATGGCGATCGTTCGCTCGTGTACACCGGCGACACCGCCCCGACTGCGGAGCTTGTCGAGCTCGCGCGCGGCGCCGACATTCTGCTCAGTGAAGCGACGCTGGACGAGCCGGAGGTCGGCCCGGAACGCGGGCATCTGACGGCCGTGCAGGCGGCGGAGCTGGCCGCCGCCGCCCGGGTGGAACGCCTGATTCTGACCCACTTCTGGTTCGACACGGATCGCGACGCGGCGTGCGCGGCGGCGCGCGCCGAGTTTGCGGGTACGGTCGCAGCCGCGTATGACGGAATGCAGGTCGAGTTTTAGGCGCCCGCCGGGACGCGGCCAGCGTAGGAGCGTCCGAGCTGATGATTCGCCACCTCTGGAGCGTGCTCGCGACGGTCGCTCTCGGACTGCTGATCGTCGCGCTGTCGGCGTGCTCCTCGAGCGAACCGCAACCCGCCCCGCCGCCCACTGCGCAGCAGGCCCCACAGGCCCAGCGGACCCAACCAGCGCCGGTCGAGCAACAGTCCGGCGCCGAGCAGCCCGGACCGGCCGAGCAGGACACTGCGCAGCAGCGGGCCGCCGCGCAGACCGAGCCGCCGCGCCCGGCGCAACAGGTCGAGCCGCAGACTAGCCAAGCTGATTCGCAAGAGGCTCAACAGCCTCAACAGGCACAGGCGGCGGCTGACGCGCAACAGTCGGCGCCGCCCGCGACCGACTTCCGCGAGGGCCTGCGGATCGTCTCGCTGTTCGGCGACCTCACTGAGATCATCTACGAGCTGGGCGCGGGCCATCTGGTAGTCGGACGCGACGCCAGCTCGATCTACCCGCCCGAAGCCGAGCTGCTGCCCAACCTCGGGTTCACGCAGGCGCTCTCGGCCGAGGGCGTGCTCGCGCTCGAGCCAACGCTCGTGATCGGCAACCAGACCGCCGGGCCATCCGAAGTGCTCGAGCAAATTCGCGACGCGGGCGTTGAGGTGGTGATCATCGACAGCCCCTCGACTTTTGACGCGATGGGCCTGAAGATTCGCGCGGTTGGCATCGCGCTGGGCATCGAGGAGCGGGCCGAAGCGTTCGCTGCAGCGGCCGAAGCTCGGCTCGATGCAGTGCTCGCGGACGTGGCGGCGCGCAATCCCGAGGGCGATGCGCGGCCTTCGGTACTCTTTATCTACGTGCGTCGCGGCGGTCTGCAGCTGGTCGCCGGCGAAGGCTCGGCGGCCGCAACGATCATCGAAGCGGCGGGCGGCATTGATGCCGGGACGGCCGCCGGCGTGGTCGGCTTCGTTCCACTCACGCCCGAGGCCGTCGTGGCGGCCGATCCGGAGGTCATTCTGGTGATGGACCGAGGCCTCGCGGCGATCGGCGGCGTGCCCGGGTTGCTGGAGATTCCCGGCGTCGCGCAGACCCGGGCGGGGCGCAACCAGCGGTTCGTCTCGATGGAGGACCTGTATCTGCTCGGCTTCGGCCCGCGCTTGCCCGAAGCGCTGCGAGACCTCGCAGCGCAGCTTCGCGCCGCGATGGAGGAGTAACGATCGCCTCGCGACCACTCACTCAGATGCTGGAGCGCCGCGCGCAGGCCGTGGCGGCCGTCTCAGCGCCGCCCGCGCTCGTGCGGGCGAAGTCACCGCTCGGCTGGGCCACGCTGATCGGCGGCGTGATCGCGCTGTTGGTCGCCAACCTCTCGATCGGCGCATTCGACATTGGCGCGGGCACGATCGTCGAGGTGTTGCTCTACAAGCTCGGGATCGTCGCTCGCGGCGATTTCACGATCGCCGAGGAGTCGGTGATCTCGGTGATCCGCTTGCCGCGCACGCTGATGGCAGCGGCCGTCGGCGCCGGGCTGGGCGTCTCGGGGGCGGCGCTGCAGGGCCTGTTCCGCAACCCGCTGGCCGAGCCGAGTCTGATCGGTGTCTCCAGCGGGGCCGCGTTCGCGGCGGCGATGGTGCTGGTGCTCGGCCTCACCGGGGCGTTCGCGCTGCCCCTCGGCGCATTTGCGGGCGGCCTGCTCGTTTCGCTGCTGATCTACGGCTTCGCGCGTCGCGGCGGGCGCACGCAGATGGCCACGATGCTGCTGGCCGGGATCGCGATCAACGCCGCGCTCGGCGCCGCGATCAGCTTCCTCGTGTTTCTGGCCGACGACGCGGCGCTGCGTGACATCACCTTCTGGCTGCTCGGCAGCCTCTCCGGCTCCGTCTGGCGGCTGGTCGTGATCTGCGCGCCGCTGATCGTCGGCGCGAGCTTCGTGCTGATGCGCTACGGGGCAACGCTCAACCTGCTCAGCCTCGGCGACGCCGAGGCGCGCCATATGGGCCTGCGGGTGGAGCGTTCGCAGTTCGCGATCGTAACCGCGGCTGCACTGGCCACTGGGGCCGGAGTCGCGGTGGCGGGTATCGTGGGGTTCGTGGGGCTGGCTGCGCCGCACATCGTGCGGCTCGTGGTCGGTCCCGATCATCGCCGCCTGTTGCCGGCCAGCGCGTTGGCCGGCGCGATCCTCGTGCTCGGCGCCGACATGTTCGCCCGGACCGTGGTCGCGCCGGCCGAGATGCCCGTGGGAATCGTGACCGCCGTGATCGGAACGCCGATTTTCCTGCTGCTGATCGACCGCTCGCGGCGTCGACTTGAGCAGTCTGGCTGGTAGCCATGAGCGACATGTCTCGTCAACCCTCTCACCCGGCGCTGCGCGCCGACTCGGTCAGCTTCTCGATCGATGGAGACGATCTGCTGCGCGACGTCAGCGTCGATATCCACGGCGGCGAGCTGGTCGCGGTCGTCGGACCCAACGGCGCGGGCAAGACGACGTTGCTGCGGCTGCTCGCCGGAGACGCCGCGCCGAGCAGCGGCGAGCTGTACCTCGACGCGCGCCCGATCGCCGACTACAGCCCGCGCGAGCTCGCGCGGCGCCGCGCGGTGATGCCGCAGAGCAGCTATCTGCCGTTCCTCTTCACTGCCCGCGAGGTCGTGCGCATGGGTCGCGCGCCCTGGGAGGGCGAGCGCGGTGAGCGCGAGCATGGCGCCGAACTGGCCGATCGCGTCATGGGCCTGACCGATACGCGCGAATACGCGCCGCGCGCCTACCCCACGCTCTCGGGCGGCGAGCAGTCGCGCGTCACCCTGGCCCGCGTGCTGGCGCAGGAGACGCCGATTCTGGTCGTCGACGAACCGACCGCGCATCTCGACCCGCGTCACCAGCATCTGGTGCTCGACCTGCTGCACGAACTCGCGTCGGAGGGGGCGGCGATCGTCGCGGTGCTGCACGACCTGAACCTGGCTGCGGCCTACGCCGATCGGGTGGCGCTGCTGCATCGCGGCGAGCTGGTTTGCTGCGCCCACCCCGACGAGGCGCTCGACCCTGCCGTGCTGAAGCCGGTCTTTGGCCTTGACTTCGTCTCACAGCGCCATCCCGACGCTGATCGCCCCGTGCTGATCCCGCTGCCAGGGCGCCTCGGCGCGCAGCCTCAGGATTGAGCGCGCCGGTGAGTCAGCAGTGAGTCGTAGGTGTGTCATGGGCGTCGCCCGCAGGCGATCGGCCCGAGAAGGGTGGTTTTTCACCAATGTAAGGTGATAAACTCCTGAAACATAGTAGAGGCGACCCGATGAGACCTCGCGATACCCGCTCCGTTCTGCTTCAGCACGTCGTCGAGAAGGGCGGCGCAACCGTCGCCGCACTCAGCGCCGCTGTCGGCATCTCCGATGCCACGGTGCGCCGCCACCTCGAGCGGCTCGAGGCCGATGGATTGCTCGAGATCGAAGCGCTGCGGCGCGGGCCCGGCCGGCCGTCCTACCTCTACCGCGCCACCGACATCGGCGTCAGCGCCGTGCGTGACCGCTCGGCGCTGCTGACTGAACGTCTGTTGGGCGAGATGATTCGTCTGCGCGTCCCACCCGCGGCGCTCTCCAACGCGCTGGCCAATCAGGTCGCCGACGCGCACCGCGCCGAAGTGCACGAGGGCAGCCTCGAAGAGCGCGTCGGCGATGTCGTCGACGCCTTGCGGCCCGAAGGCATCCTCGACAGTTGGGAGCGCGAGGCGGATGGCATCCACCTGGTCAACAACGCCTGCCCGTATCTGGGCGCGGCGACCACAAGCGATTGCGTGTGCGAGGCTGACCGCCTCGTGATTGAAAAGCTGCTCGGCGTCGAAGTCGAGCAGACCGGCCGCCTGGCCGGCGGCGACCCCGGCTGCGAGTACGTCGTGCCGCTGCACTTCGCCGAACCCGAACAGCAGGCGGTCTGATCTCCCCTACGTGACACACACCCTGAAAGGCGGCGCGAGCGTATGACAGCTCCGCTCTTCGAAATTGACGCGCTGCGAGTCTCCGTTGACGACATTCCGATCGTCAAAGACCTCTCGCTGACCCTGCGGGCCGGCGAAGTGCACGCGATCATGGGGCCCAACGGCTCCGGCAAAAGCACGCTCGCGAACACCCTGATGGGCCACCCGCGCTACACCGTCAACGGCGGCGATGTGCGGCTGCGCGGCGCGAGCATTCGCGACCTCCCGACCGACGAGCGGGCGCGCGCCGGCCTGTTCCTCGCCTTCCAGTATCCAACCGACGTGCCCGGCGTCTCGATGATCAACTTCCTGCGCCGCGCGATGAGCGCCCGGCGGGGCGAGGACATTCCCGTCCGCGAGTTCCGCCGGCGGCTCAATGAGGTGCTCGCGGAGCTGCAGATCGATGAGCAGTTCGTGCGCCGCTACGTCAACGACGGCTTCTCGGGCGGCGAAAAGAAGCGCGCCGAGATTCTGCAGCTCGGCCTGCTCCAGCCCGATGTCGCGGTGATGGACGAAACCGACTCCGGGCTCGATATCGACGCGCTGCGGATCGTCGCCGAGGGCATCAACGCATTCCACTCCGACCAGAATGCGATCCTGCTGATCACCCACTACCAGCGCATCCTGCACTATGTACAGCCCGACTTCGTGCATGTGCTGATCGACGGCGCGATCGTCGAATCGGGCGACGCCAGTCTCGCCGAGCGGCTCGAAGCCGACGGCTACGAACCGTTCCAGGAACTCACAGGCCGTGCACGCGCCAACAGTGGAGCACGTCAGGAAGGCTTGGTCTCCGTATGACCACCGCACCAGTCACCCCCCGCAACGAGTACGAGTTCGGCTTCCACGACGATGTTGAGGCGATGGTCAAGCTGCCCAAGGGGCTCAGCGCCGACGTCGTCAACACCATCTCCGACATCAAGGAAGAGCCCGCCTGGATGCGCAACATCCGGCTCAAGGCGCTCGACCACTTCAACGCGCGCCCGATGCCTGTCTGGGGCGGCGAGTTGGGTGACATCGACTTCGATGACATCCACTACTACGTCCGCGCCACCGACCGCGACGAATCGTCGTGGGAGGACGTGCCGGACTACATCAAGAACACCTACGACAAACTCGGCATCCCCGAGGCCGAGAAGCAGGGTCTGCTCGCTGGCGTCGGCGCTCAGTACGACTCCGAGGTCGTCTACCACAAGCTGCGCGAGGACCTCGAGGAACAGGGCGTGCTGTTCCTCGGCACCGACCAGGCGCTGCGCGAGTACCCCGACCTCGTGCGCGAGCACTTCTGCACGATCATCCCGGCCAACGACAACAAGTTCGCCGCGCTCAACACCGCCGTCTGGTCGGGCGGCTCGTTCATCTACGTGCCGCCGGGCGTCTCCGTCGACATCCCCCTGCAGGCCTACTTCCGGATCAACTCGGAAGACATGGGCCAGTTCGAGCGCACCCTGATCATCGCCGACGAAGGCTCGAACGTGCACTACGTCGAGGGCTGCACCGCGCCGATCTACTCCTCCGACTCGCTGCACAGCGCAGTCGTCGAGATCATCTGCAAGCCCGGCGCGAACGTCCGCTACACCACGATCCAGAACTGGTCGAACAACGTCTACAACCTGGTCACCAAGCGGGCCGTCGCCCAGCGCGACGCCGTGATGACCTGGGTCGATGGCAACCTCGGCAGCAAGCTCACGATGAAGTACCCGGCCGTCTACCTGATGGAGCCGGGAGCCCACGGCGAGGTGCTCTCGATCGCCTCAGCCGGAAAAGGCCAGCAGCTCGACGCGGGCGCCAAGATCGTCCACGCCGCGCCGCACACCACTTCGGTGATCACCAGCAAGAGCCTCGCCATGGACGGCGGCCGCTCGACCTACCGCGGCCTGCTCAAGGTCTACGAGGGCGCCGACCACTGCCGCTCCAACGTGCGCTGCGACGCGCTGATGCTCGATGAGCATTCGCGCTCCGACACCTACCCGACGATGGAGATCGACGAGAAGCAGGTCGACATCGGCCACGAGGCGACCGTCTCGAAGGTCGGCGACGAGCAGCTCTTCTACCTCATGGCCCGCGGGCTCAGCGAGGGCGAGGCGACCAAGATGATCGTCAACGGCTTCGTCGAGCCGATCATCAAGTCGCTGCCGCTCGAGTACGCCGTCGAGATGAACCGGCTGATCGAGCTACAGATGGACGGTGCGATTGGCTAAGCGATTGGCCGCAGCGACGCCGACCAGGCGCCTCGATCAGGGCGCCAGCCTTACGGAGCTGAACCTGCATGAGTGAAGCCACGCTCAGCCTTGCACCGACCGACGATCCGGCGCTTGCGCCGCTCGGCGACCGCGTTGATGCGATCAGCGCGGCGCTCGACGAACCCGGTTGGCTGCGCGACCGCCGCCACACCGCGCTCCAGCACGCGCTCGCGACCCCCTGGCCCTCCGTCAAGGAAGAGACCTGGCGGCGCACCCCGGAGCGTCTGCCGCGCCGGCTCGAACCCGCGCTGCCGACGGCCAGGAACGGTGCGATCGCCGCACATCTCTTCGCGCCGCAGGCGCGGACCGGCCTGCTGCACCACGCTGCGGGCCTGGCCGTTGACGCTACGCTGCGCGCCGACGCTGAGGCCTCGGGCGTGTTGCTGACGCCGCTCTCCGAGGCGGCCCGTGAGCACCCTGATCTGGTCCAGCGCTGGTTGGGCAAGACACACGCCGGGTCGTTCGACCGCTACGGCGCGCTCGGCGCGGCGCTCTGGACGCAGGGCGTGTTCTGCTACATCCCGCCCCGGCTGCAGCTCCGCCAGTCGCTGTTTCACCTCACCGCGCAGGCGGCCGACGCCTCAGACCTCTGGTCCTACACGCTGATCGCCGCCGACCGTGAGAGCGCTGCGTCCTTGGTCGAGGCCGGCGCCGGACCCTCCGACGCGCTGGGCGACGGCGCCCGCGCGCCGTTCATCCACAGCCTGATCGAAATCGTCGCCGCCGACGCGGCGCAGCTGACGTTCGACACCGTCCAGCGCTGGAGCCCCGACACGGCCGCCCTGACCACCGCCGTCGGCGCGGTCGGGCGGGACGCCACGATCCGATACACCACCGTCTCGATCGGCGCGGATGTCGACAAGCAGCGGATCGACATGGAGCTCGGTCAGCCGGGCGGCCACGCCGACCTCCACGGCGTCTTCGTCGGGCGTGGCCACCAGCACATCGAACACATCACCAGGCAGCACCACAGTGGCGTCGGCGCGACCAGCGACCTGCTCGTTCGCGGCGTGCTCACCGACGAGTCGCACGCCGTGCAATACGGCGTGATCCGGATCGAGCCGGAGGGCCAGAAGACCGCCGCGTTCCAGACCATGCGCAACCTGCTGCTCGACGCGGGCGCGGGCGCAGATCCCATTCCGGTGCTCGAGATCGAGGCTGACGACGTCAAGTGCTCGCACGCCGCGGCGGTCGGGCCGGTCAGCCCCGAGCAGCTCTTCTACCTCGCGTCGCGCGGGATCCCGCCGGCGATCGCCGAGCGCATGGTCGTGCGCGGCTTCCTCGCCGAGATCATCGACGGCATCGCCGACGAGCACCTGCGCGAGGTGATCGACGAGCTGATCGAAGTGCAGCTGCAGATTCCCCATACGGAGGTGCGCGAATGACCACCCATCAGCTTGGTCCGATCGATGATCTGCCCGCCGGCACGGCGCGCGTCGTCGAGTGCGGGGGCCACAGCATCGCGCTCTGCCGCGTCGAGTCGGGTGAGGTCTACGCGATCGAAAATCGCTGCACGCACGACGATGGCCCGCTCGGCGAAGGCGACCTCGAGGGCGTGATGCTCGAATGCCCGCGCCACGGCGCGCTGTTCGATATCACCACCGGCCAGGCGAAGACGCTGCCAGCCGTCGGTCGCGTCAGCTGTTACGCGGTCTCGGTGGTCGAGGGCGAGCTACAGCTCGAGGTGGACGCTTCGTGACCGCGGCCGTGCTCGACATCGCGGCGATTCGCGCCGACTTCCCGATCCTCTCGCGCCAGGTGCACGGGCGTCCGCTGGTCTATCTGGACAACGCCGCGACCACGCAGAAGCCGCGCCAGGTGATCGACGCGCTCGTCGACTACTACTCCAACACCAACGCGAACATCCATCGCGGCCTGCACACGCTCGCCGAGGAGGCGACGGCGGCCTACGAGCTGACGCGCCGGAAGACCGCCGATTTCATCGGCGCGGCCAGCCCGCGCGAGGTCGTCTTCACGCGCAACACGACCGAATCGCTCAACCTGCTCGCCTACACGCTCGGGGCGCGCCTGCGGCCCGGCGACGAGATCATCCTCTCGGCGCTTGAGCACCACTCCAACCTCGTCCCCTGGCAGCTCGTCACGCAGCGCAGCGGCGCGCGGCTGCGCTTCATCGAACTCGATGCGGATGGCGAATTCGACCTCGACCAGGCCCGCACGCTGTTCAACCAGCGCACGCGAATCGTCTCGATCGCGCACATGTCGAACGTGCTGGGCACGATCGCTCCGGTCGCCGAGCTGTCCGAGATGGCGCACGCGGTCGACGCGACGATGATCATCGACGCCGCGCAGAGCGTCCCGCACCTGCCGCTCGACGTCGCATCGCTGGGCGCCGACTTCGCAGCGTTCTCCTCACACAAGATGCTCGGCCCCACCGGGGTCGGCGTGCTCTGGGGCCGCCAGCAGCTGCTGGCCGACCTCGACCCGTTCCTCGGCGGCGGCGAGATGATCAGCGTCGTCAACCGCGAAGAGTCGAGCTGGGCGGCGCTGCCGCACAAGTTCGAGGCCGGCACGCCCAACATCGCCGATGTGGTCGCCTTCGGCGCGGCGCTTGACTACCTCTCCGGCCTGGGCATGCAGACGGTGCGCGACCACGACCACGCGCTGACCGCCTACGCCATGGATCGCCTCTCGGCGATCGAGGGCATCGAGATCTACGGCCCAGCCGACGCCGAGCGGCGCGGCGCCGTCGTGGCGTTCAACTACGCCGACATTCACGCGCACGACATCGCTACCATGCTCGACCGCGGCGGCGTCGCGGTGCGCGCGGGCCACCACTGCGCTCAGCCGCTGATGCGCTCGCTCGCGGTGCCCGCCACGGCGCGCGCGTCGTTCTACATCTACAACGAGATGTTCGAAGTCGACGCGCTGGTTGACGGCCTGCGTGAGGCCGGCGAACGCTTCGGACTGTCCGTCTAGCGTCAACTCGAGAGAGGCGAGCCACGGTGTCCAGCCGAGAATCCAGCAACCCCGTCGATCTCGACGACCTCTACCGCGACGTGATCCTCGATCACTACCGGCAGCCGCGAAATCGTGGCGTGCTGGAGGCGGCCTCGGTCGCCGCCGAGGGCTTCAATCCCTCCTGCGGCGACGAGATTCAGCTCTCGATGCTGGTCGACGACGAGACAGTCGCTGAGGTCCGCTTCGGCGGCTCCGGCTGCTCGATCAGCCAGAGCAGCGCCTCGATGCTCACCGAGGCCCTTGCCGGGCGTTCGCTTGACGACGCGCGCGAACTGTCCGGCCATGTGCAGGCGATGCTGACCAGCGATGGCTACGACCTCGACGCGTTCGATATCGGCGACCTCGAGGCGCTCAGCGGCGTCGCGCGCTTCCCGGTGCGGATCAAGTGCGGTCTGCTGGCCTGGAAGGTGCTCGACCAGGCGCTGGCGCAAGTCAGCGGCGAAGCGGTCGACGCCGACACAGACATCCCCACGCGCGTCACCACCAACGGCGCCGGCTAACCGCCGCTCGGCCCTGCTTATCAAGGAGACGAATCCCATGGCCCACGAACAGCAAGTCCTCGACGCTCTGAGGACCGTCTTCGACCCCGAGATCGGGATCAACATCGTCGATCTCGGCCTGATCTACGGGGTCGAGAGCCCCTCGGAGCACGCGGTCAAGATCAACTTCACGCTGACCTCGCCGGCCTGCCCGGTGGGTCCGATGATCATGGCCCAGATCGAGCAGGCGGCCTCCACGGTCGAGGGCGTTGAAGAGGTCGAGACCGAGATCATCTTCAGCCCGCCCTGGGACCCGCGCGAGATGGCCTCCGACGAAGCCAAGTTCGAGCTGGGCATCTACTAGCCGCCCGCCTCGCGCAGCCCTCGTCCTCCCCATTCCCCCGCGTCGGGCGCTGCGCGAGTCAGTCGCCGATCGTCTCGCGCTCGCGCGGCGTCAGGTGCTGCACGGCCCTGCGCGCGACCAGCTCAACGGCCGCCGGGGCCACGAGCCGCCGCGATGGGATGCGCGGGTTCGGCAGGAAGTGCGCCAGCGTGAAGAACACCATCGACGCGACCAGCGCGCCGATGAAGAGCTGGAGCAACAGGTCATAGCCGCCCGTTGAGTCGTAGATGTATCCGCCGATGTAGGGCGCGACGACTTGGCCGATCGTCTCGACCATGAACATCGTGCCCATGATCGCCCCGAAGTGCGCCAGCCCGAAGACACGCGGCAGAATCAGCGGCTCCAGTACCGGGCCGCCGGCTGAACCGACCAACCAGCAGAGGATGAACAGACCGATGCCTAGCCACGAACCACCGGTCAACATCAGCGCGAGGAAGCCGCCGACCAGGAACACCGCCAGCACGACGGACGCCGCTTCGACACTCGGAATCCGCTCCGCCAGGTAGCCGAAGGTCGGTCGGCTGATCGCACCGCCCAGGCCGCCGCCCATCATCAGCCACGAGATCGTGTCGCGCGAGATGCCGTAGGCCTCGTAGACCGGCGTGCCGTTCACCATCCATCCGAACATGCCGAAGAAGAAGCACATGAAGGCCATCGCAATGACCCAGAAGTTGGGCGTGCGAAGCGCCTGACCAACGGTCAGGCCGGCGAGCGCGCGGTGAGCCTGTGCGCGCGTTGGCGCCCGCTCGCCGTCGGGTTGCAGGCCCATGTCGCTCGGGCGGTTGCGGACGACGAACATACCGATCGGTAGGAACACCACCGCCAGCGCGAACGCAGCGAAGATGAACGAGAATCGCCATCCGACGTTGTCGATTAGCTGCTGCATCACGAAGAACAAGATCACGCCGAGCGAGAAACCCGTCGCCATGATCCCGACCGCTCGGCCCCGCTTACGGTCGAACCAGTTGGAGATCAGCACCTGAAACGGGATGTAGAACATGAAGCTGCGGAAAAAGGCGTTGATCGACTGGTACAGGTACCACTGCCAGAGCGTCTCGGTGGTCGCCAGCAGCAAGTAGCTGGCGACAGTCAACACTGTCCCCACGATGATCGCGAATCGCACTCCGCGCAGGTCAACGAGCTTGCCAGCGAGCGGTGAGGCGATTCCGCTGATCGCGAGCGAGATCGAAAATCCGATCTGCAGACCCGAACGAGACCAGCCGAACTCTTCCTCAAGCGGAGTGACGTAGAGGCCGAGCGCCCAAAACGACACGCCGGCGGCGACGGCCATGCACACGACAGCGGCGATCAGCAGCCACCAGCCGTAGAAGATGCGTCCCCGCCGGGCGGGCGCCGGATGTGCCGAGAGGGCGATAGCTGCGACCTTCGCGGGCGGCCCGGGTCAGCCGCCGGGCTTGATCGTCATTTGATGTCCAACAGAGTCTACGACCGCCCCCCAGCCGAGTCTCACACTTCTGTGCACGGTGATGCGCATGGCGATGTGCCCGCTGAACGTAGCGGGCAGCCGCGCGGAGCACCCAGCGAGCAAGCGGGCGGCGAGCGCACCTGGCTAGTCGCCGGTCGCCTCGCCGACCCCACGCTCATGCGGCAGCAGGTGTTGGGCCGCCCGGCGCGCCACCAGGTCGACCGCTCCGGCCAGCGCCGCCCGCGGCGAAGGGATGCGCGGGTTGGGGATGAAGTGCGCCAGCGTGAACATCAGCATCGCCGCCGCGAGCGCCCCGATCAGGGCCAGCAGGTACAGGTCGTAGCTCTGTGTGGTGTCGTAGATCGCGCCGCTGACCATCGGGACGAGGAACTGTCCGATCGTGTCGAGCATGAACATCGTGCCCATGATCGCCCCAAGGTGCTTGAGCCCGAACACGCGCGGCAGGATCAGCGCCTCCAGAATCGGCCCACCGGCCGATCCGACCATCCAGCACATCATGAACAGTCCGATCCCAAGCCACGAGCCGCCGGTGACCAGCAGGACCGCCATCCCCAGCGCCAGCACCCCGGCCAGCCCCACCGACGCCAGCTCGATGCTCGGGAACCGCTCCGCCAGATAGCCGAAGGTTGGCCGGCTGATCAGCCCGCAGGCGCCCTGGCCCAGCACGAGTACCCCAATTGCCTCACGACTGATTCCGAACGACTCGTAGACCGGTACGCCATTGAGGATCCAGCCGAACTGGCCGAAGAAGATCGCCACGAATGCGAGCGCGATCACCCAGAAGTTGATCGTCCTGAGCGCCTGCCGCACGGTCAGGCCGACCTGTACGTCGCCGCCCGCCGTGTTGGGCAGCGGCCTGGGGTCCCCGTCGGGGTGGAGGCCCATCTCGGCGGGGTGGTCGCGCACCACGAAGATTGCCACCGGCAGAAAGGTGGCGGCCAGCACCACCGCCGCGAAGATGAACGACATCTCCCAGCTCACGTTGTCGATGATCTGCTGCATCACCGGCACCAACACCACTCCGCCTGAGAACCCCATCGCGAGGATGCCCACGGCGCGGCCGCGCTTGCGCACGAACCAACGCGACATCAGCACCTGGAACGGGATATAGAACATGAAGCCGCGGAAAAACGCGTTGATCGAGAAGTACAGGTACCACTCGACGATCGACGACGTCGTCGCCAGCAGCACGAATGACGCGCAGGTGAGCGCCGTGCCGAAGATGATCGCGAAGCGGGGACCTTTGCGGTCGATCAGCCTGCCGGCCAGCGGCGAGGCCAGTCCCGAGACCAGCAACGACACGGCAATGCCGGTTTGCAGCAGCACCCGCGACCAGCCGAACTCCTCCTCCAGCGGCGTCACGTAGAGGCCGATCGACCAGAACGACGTGCCGGTGATCGCCACCATGCAGACGACGGACCCGATCAGGATCCACCAGCCGTAGAAGATGCGTCCCTGCTGGGCGGGCTGAGAATTGGTCAGGAGGGAGATGGCCGAGAACCTCGCGGGCGGCCGGCGCGTAGCCGCCGCGATGCAGCATCAATCGTTGTCGCCCAAGTCTACGACCGCGGCAAGGGCGCGCGACTTAGCCCATCGCCATCTGCGGCACGACGACAGGTGTCGCCGCCTCGATCGTCTGGCTCTCCACGGCGACGAAGCCGGTGATCGGATGGTGAGAGCGCAGCTGCAGCCAGGCGCTGCTGCGCTGGCCCCCGGCGTACCCGATGGTCGCGCGGCGGTCCATCCAGGCCTCGCTCACGACGTGCGTCGCCGGGACCTCCTGCGCGGCCGGACCGTCATCGCCGGGCTGCACGACCAGCAACGGGTCGTAGCGCACGATCCCGACGGCCGCCGCGTTGGTCAGCACTGAACTGACCGTGACGGTGAATCCGTCTGAGACGTGGATCGTGGAGTTCACGGCGTCGTCGCTGCGCTCGAATTCGATCTCGCCGACCGACGGGAGATAGTTCCAGTGCGACGCGATCGCGTCGCGCGCCGCCTCCGAGTTCACGACGGAAGCGACCACGTACAAGGCTGGCAGCATCCCGGCGCGGCAGCCGAGCGCCAGCACCGCCTCGCGGTAGGGGCCGACGGGCGAATCGGCGCGGTCGACCACGGTCAGCTTGGCGTAGGTCGGCGCGGAGCGGGTCACGATGTCGGGCAGGTGCTGACGCGCCTGCGGCACGCGCACCTCGAAGGTGACTTGTTGCACCACGGCGGCGCTGATCTCCCAGGGTGGTGGCGGAGCGTCGGTCGCACCGCCGACGGCGGCGATCGTGGCGCTATCGAACAGGCCGGTCTCAGGCATCGATCGTCCCTTTCGTCGGCGTCAGACAGGCGCCGCGTTGCAGAAGCCGAGCCCCCACGCACCGGCCCCCAGCAGACCGCCCACGGTGGGTCCGAGTTCGGTCACGTGAAGTTCGTCGCACGGCAGCTTGGCCTCCGCCTTGGCGCGCAGCCGCTCGGCGGCCTCCGGCGCCTGGGCGTGGGTGACGACCACGATCGAGGCGGCGTCGCCGAGCACGGCGGCGGCGCGCTCGATCAGCGCGTCCTCCGCGGCCTCGGCGTTGTCCTCGAGGCTGACCGCCTTGATCCGGTCGCGCGCGCGGAACACCGGCACGCCGAAGTCGAGCGGGCCGATCCCGCTGGCCGATTCGACCGCCGATAATTCCCCGGCCCGCTCCAGCGTGTCGACGTTGGGCACGAGCATGAAGATGTCGGCGCTGGGCGTGACGGCGCCCAGCGCTGCCACAACGTCGTCGCCGCTGGCGCCGCTCGCCGCGACTCGGGCCAGTGCGATCGTGATCGCCGCGTAGCAGGCGGTCGAACGCGGCGTCTGGTGCACGCGCGCCTTGAATTCGTGAAAGTGCTCGACTTGGCGCTGCGCGAACTCCGCCGCAAGGAACGACGGGCTCGACGTCCCAAAGGCCTGGCAGAGGCAGACGATCCCATCGTCGACGCCCGCACCGGCTTGCTCGAACACGGCCACCCAGTCGGTCTCCGTGACGCCGCTCAGGGTGAGGCGGTCGCCGGCGGCGATCGCGGCGTAGAAATCGGACGCATTCTGCTCGCCCTGACGATGGTGGCTCGCGCCGAGCGAGTAGCCGACCGGAGCGGCGCGTAGCCCGCGCGCTTCAAGCAGCGACGCCGGCAGATCAGCCGACGAGTCACAGACGATCGCGACTGTCATGGCGTCTCCTCTCCCTCAGAACGGCGCCCGGCTGGCTTCGCGACAACGTATGCCAGCGCGGCGCGGCGAATGCTAGCATCCGCGCACGGCGTATATCGCGAGCGGTCAATCCGGGCAACGGCGACCCCGCGGCAGCTCCGCCGAGAGCATCGAGGGATTCCATGAAGTTCGGCATCTTCTATGAGCACTCCGTGCAGCGCCCCTGGACGGACATCTCCGAGTGGCGCGCCTACCACCAGGCGCTGGAGCAGATCTGTCTGGCCGACGAGCTCGGCTTTGACCAGGTCTGGGAGGTCGAGCACCACTTCCTCGAGGAGTACAGCCACTCCTCGGCCCCCGAGGTCTTCCTCGCCGCGGCCGCCACGATGACGCAGAACATCCACGTCTGTCAGGGCATCGCGCTCTGCCTGCCCGGAGTCAACCACCCTGCGCGGATCGCCGAGCGAGCCGCAGCGCTGGACATCATCGCCTCCGGGCGGTTCGAGTTCGGTACCGGCCGCGCCGCCACCTGGACCGAGCTGGGCGGCTTCCAGGTCGAGCCCGACGACACCAAGGACATGTGGGACGAGGTGATCCGCGCCATCCCGCACATGTGGACCAACGAGATCGCGGGCTGGCAGGGCAAGTACTTCTCGATGCCCGAGCGCGCCGTGCTGCCCAAGCCGGTGCAGCAGCCGCACCCGCCGATGTGGGTCGCCGTCTCAAGCCCTGAAACCGCGATCCAGGCCGCCGAGCGCGGCATGGGCCTGCTGGGCGTCTCGATCGGCACGCCCGACCAATACGCCCAGCGCATCGCCGACTACCGCCGCGTGATCCAGAACGCCGACCCGGTCGGCAAGTTCGTGAACAACTGCGTCAACGGCGTCGGCTGGATGTACTGCGGCGAATCGGACGAGGAAGCGACGGCGCTCGGCGGCGCCGGCGCCGCCGCGTTCATGAACGCCGCCGCCCACCTGGTCGGGGTCGGCAACATCTACCCCTCGCCGGCCTACAGCTCGCAGGCCAGCGCGATCCAGCTGCGCGACCGCCCCGGCGACGTGATCAACCCGCTCCAGCAGGGCACCCCGATCGGCTCGCCGGAGACCGTGATCAGCGCGCTGCGCGAGTGGGAAGAGGTTGGCGTCGACCGCATGGTCTTCCTGATCAACTTCGACCAGGTCGTGCCGCACGAGAAGATCCTCGCATCGCTGCGCCGCTTCGCCGCTGAGGTGATGCCGGCCTTCGAAGAGCCCGAGCGCCCCTCGCTGACGACCCTGCCCAACTTCGACGGCGTCGAGGAGATCGGTCTGCTGGCCGCAGCCGGCGGCGGCGCCTAACCCGGCATTGCTCCCGATTCGTCAGAGGGGCAGCCCTTGTGGCCCCCCCAGCACGCGAATCGCGGCGTCTGCCGCGCGAACGCAGCAGCCCGGCCCACGAGCAACCGCGCCGCCCAACAACCCTGTAGGGGCAGCCCTTGCGGCCGCCGTTCCCCGGCGGACGAATCGCAGCGTGTGTCTCGCGAACGCGCAACGGGCAGCCACCAGGGCTGCCTCTCCAGGTTCGCAGACAGAACGTGCGGGGTTGACAAATTCGCAACGATCGCGACCACATATCGCGAATGGGGAGACGATCGAAATGACTGCGGGCAACTACTGGCAGCGGATGCGGCGGCGGCGAGTAAGTCGGCGTGCCCTGCTGCGCGCCTCCGGCCGCGCCGGCGTGGGCGCCGCCGGGCTCGCCCTGGTCGGCTGTGGCGGCGATGACGACGACCAGCAGGTGATCGCGCAGGTCCAGCAGCAGCAAGAGGCGCCGCAGCCGGCCGCGCAGCAGGCGCAGCAGCAACAGCAGGTACAGCAGGCGCAGCAGGCAGCGCAGCAACAAGGCCAACAGCAGCAGGTGCAACAAGCCGAACAACAAGCGCAGCAGGAAGAGCAACAGGCCGCCCCGGCAGACGACGACGAACAGCAGCAGGCCGTCCAGCAGGCCGCGCCGTCGCGCCAGTACGGCGGCAACTATTCGGTCAACGTGACGCCCGGCTGGGACCACATTGACCCGCACCGGGCGAGCTTCGGCATCCCCTTCATCCCCTTCAGCGACAGTCTGGGACGCTTGATCCAGATCGACGACAATCGCGGCCCGATTCTCGCGCCCGACATTGCCTCGTTGCCCGAGACCCCCGACGACGAGACGTACATCTTCCGCTTCGATCAAGGCGCGCACTTCTGGGACCGCTATCCCACCGAGGGCGGGCGCGGCTTCACGGCGGAGGACGCCGCCGTCAACATCAACCGCCAGATCGCCGCCGTCGACGCCAACGGCGAGCCGGATGCGCTCTTCGCGCGTGCGTCGTTCTATCAGCAGACCTCGTCGGTCGATGTCACCGATGAGATGACGCTGGTGCTCAAAACCGATGGGCCCAATGCGACGTATCTCGAGACCGTGCACATGGGCTACTCCTTCATGACCTCCCCCGAGGCGATCGAGCTCTGGGACCTCACCTGGCGCGACGAGCACTCGAACGTCGAGCACATCTCCGGCACGGGTCCGTTCATTCCCACCGAGCTGGACGAGAATCTGCGCGTCCATCTCGAGCGCAACGCTGACTACTGGAAATCGCTCGAAGGCCAGCAGATGCCGTTTTTCGACAGCATCACCTGGAACGTCTTCGCCGAACCGGTGGCGCTGGAGACGGCGTACGCAATGGCGAGATCGACCACACCACCTGGGCGGTCCTGAATCACGCGCAGATCGACGGCATCCATGCGGACTTCCCCGACCACAATCGCTACGACCGGGGCGCCGTCCTGCCGTTCGGGATGCGCTTCAACTACAACACCGAGCTGGCCGACAATCCCTGGCTCGATCGCCGCGTGCCATATGCCTTTCACCTGGCGATGGACCGCGACGCGATCATCGACTTCCTCTTCCTGGGCAAGGGCAAGCCGTCCGCGATCCAGCGGCTCAACTGGTACCACGCCTGGGCGATCCCGGAGGACGAGATGCGCCAGCTGCCCGGCTATCGACCGAACAAAGACGAAGACATCGCCGCGGCGCGTGCCTTGCTGGCGGCAGCCGGCATCGAGTCCGGCAGCGAATTCCCGATCAACAACCCCGGCGAATTCGAGGGCGCGTACCCGGGCTCGTCCGAGCTGTACGCCAACATGTTCTCGCAGGCGCTCGACCTCGATGTCAAAATCGTGCTCGAACCCTACGGCGCGATGTACCAGCAGATGCTCGACGGCAGCTTCATTGGCCACATGCCGGTCTGGCTCTTGTCTGGCACCGGCGATCCGACCGGCGGATGGAACAACGAGCTCGTGTTCGGCGCCAGCGGCAATCTCGAGCGCTACAACTCCCCACCCGTCGAGGAGATCGTCAAGCGCATGACGGTCACACTCGACGTCGAAGCCCGCCGCGAAATGGCGAGCGAGGTCTCCGGGATCCTGCTCGGCGAGGACGAGCGCTACGGCCTCGACGGCTTCGCCCCCACCGCTGTGATGGGCAACGGGATCGAGGCAGCGCTTCACTGGCCATACCTGAACCTCCCCGAACGGGCGAAGAGCACCTGGGGCAACGATGGCTACCACTGGCACAAGGAAATCTGGAACGACACCACGCATCCCGATTACCCCGGCGACCGCGCCTAGCCGCCTCAGAGCTCCCCTCGACAGGCGGGCGGTCGCAGGCCTGAAGGGCGCTGCGGCCAGCGCCGAATCGCCCACCTCGTAGCCCGGCCTGGGTAGCCCAGTTGCTACGCAGCGCTGGCGTGTCGCCGATCCGTCGGTATTCTGAGGCCACCACTGAGGGGGACGCCGAATGGTTCAAGCTACCCAGACTGAATTTCGCCAGCACATCGAGGAGCGCTACCCGCGCCCCGCGTCCCTGCGCGATGGACACGAAGTGACGCTGCGCCTGATGCGGCCCGGCGACTCCAGCACGATCCTTGACTTTGCCCGCAGCCTCCCGGCCGCCGATCTGCTCTTCCTGCGTCGCGATGTGACGCAGGAAGCGGCCGTGTCCGAATGGATCCGCGAGATCGAGGCCGGCAGCACGTACACCGTGCTCGGCTTCGACGGCGACGAGCTGCTCGGCGAGGGCGACTTGCATTACAGCGCCGCCGACTGGACGCGACACCTCGGCGAGATTCGCCTGCTGCTCTCGCCCAAGGCGCGCGGCCGAGGCCTCGGCCGCATCCTCGCTGAGGAGATCTATGCGATCGCACAGCTGCTCCAGCTCCAGCTGCTGACCGCGCGCATGGTGCTCGACCAGGCCGCCGCGCAGACCGTGTTCCGGCGGCTCGGCTTCCAGCGCGAGGCTGTCCTCTGGGACTACGTGATCGACGCCGACGGCAAGACGCACGACCTGCTGATCGCCACGCGCCGCCTGCAAAGCCCCCGCTGACCACATTGAGTGGTCAGCGGAATCCCCCGTTTGAGAACGACGATTGGCACACCGGGGGGTGCGGCTCGTGGGCAAACTCTAGGCTGCCGACCGCCAAATCCCCACGCCCGCGACAGGCCCGCTGGTAGGCCTGCTACTCCGCCAGGCCGAACTGACGATTGAGCGCCGCGTGGCGCGCTGGGTCGAGTTCGCGCTGCGACAGGTCGGCGTAGGACTCGGCGTAGCGCCAGGCGCGGAACAGCCAGTTGCTGTTCATCCCGAGCTGGCGGGTCGTGAAGGGCGAAATCCACTCCCAGACGACCAGCCCGCTGTGAGTTACCTCAAACATGCGGCCCGACGCCCCCTCGGTGATCAGCGTGTTGCCGTTGGGCAGCCGCGCCGCGCCGGAGATGTGGGCACTGAAGAACTGCTCGCGCGGTTGGCCCTGCCACGTCCAGACGATCTCATCGTTCTCCGGGTTGACCTCGATCACCCGCGAATACGGCAGGTCGAGCGTTCGGTGCATGCCGTTGTCGAAGATCATCACGTTGCCCGAGGGCTGCGCGGTCGCGTGGTGCTGATGCGAGATCTCAGGCCAGCCAAACTCCCAACCCAGCGATGCGTCAGCGCCGTTCTCGCCGCGGTCCACCCGCCCAACCAGCGAGATGCTGCGCGCGGAGAAGACGATGCCGCCGTCGGCGGTCACGTCGATGCTGTTGGCGTGCGACCACTCCCACCGCCGCTCGAACGGACAGATCGCGTGGCGGCGTGGATTCAGCAGCTTCCAGAGCTGGATCCGGTCGACCTCTGTCCCGTCGGCGTCGAGCTCGACGATGTCGTCGCCGATCATCCAGTCCGGCGTATAGCGCCGCGCGACGCGCTGCCCGCCGCGAACCTGGCGCGCCAGCTCCTCGTCGATCGGCGTCCACTCCAGGATCACCGTGTGGCCGTTGGCCATGCGCTGGAAGTCGTGATGGAACGCGGGGTTTTCGACCACCGACAGCTCGTGACCGTCCCAGTCGAGCTCGCGCAGCGATGAGCCGCCGCCGCCCAGCTGCCGATAAAGCTCGGGCGGGTCGGGCGGTTTGACTTCGAAGCGCGAAACCGGCGCCCGGGGAACCTCCGGGCCGGGCAGATCCCCGCACAGCGCGAGCAGGTTGCCGTTCGGCAGCAGTTCGACGTTGAAACCGACGCAGCCCTGGAAATCCCAGCGGTGCACAACCCGGCCCTGCATATCGAGCAGCAGCGCGAACTCGCCGCCGGCGGGCGCGACCAGCGTGTAGCCGCGCGACGCGCGTGCCGGGTCGTAGTGGGTCAGTCCCACGGGACGATGGATTGGCCAGCCCATTTCCGTTCTCCAGATTCATTCAGGCGGCGACGGCGGCGATGCGCGGCAGCACCTCGGCTGCGACCCGCTCGCACTCTTCGAGATGGGGAAACCCGGAGAGGATGAACTCCTCGAAGCCGAGCGCGGCGTAGGCCTCGAGCTCCGCGGCGACCTGCTCGGGCGTGCCCACGATCGCGGTGCCGAGATTGACGCGCACGCGCGAGATGCCGTTCCAGAGCCGCTCGCCGAGCCGGTCATCCTCGACGCGCCGGGCCTGCACGGCGGCGCCCACCATCTGAGTGCCGCGCACCGACGCGGCGCGTTGGGCGAGCACGTCGGGATGGGCCTCGGAGAGCAGTTCGCGCGCCGCGTCCCAGGCTTCGGCCTCGCTCTCGCGCACGACCAGGTGCGTGCGCAGGCCGAAGCGCGGTTCGCGGCCCGCGCCGAGGTACGCCGCGCGGGCGCGCTCGAGTAGCGCCGCCATCTCGTCTTGCGGCTGAATCCAGCAGAGCAGCAGATCGCCGCGCCGGCCCGAGAGCCGCAGCGCGGCGTCCGACGCGCCGCCGAGGTACCAGGCGGGCACGGGCGGATCCGGCCTCGGCGCGACGATCGCCTGGCGCAGCTGCACGCTCGCGCCGTCGTAATCGAGCGGTCCGCCGTCGCGCCAGAGGCGATTGCAGGCGTCGATGAACTCGTCGGCGTGGGCATAGCGGTCGTCGTGCGAGCGCGTCACGCCGATCCGCTCGTTGTCGCCCTGAATCCCACCGGGCACGATGTTGATGTCGACGCGTCCGCCCGAGATTTCGTGCAGGGTCGCGGCTTGCTGGGCGAACAGCCCCGGCGAGATGCTGCCGGGCCGCACGGCGATCAGCAAGCGGATCCGCTCGGTCGACGCGAGCAACGCCGTTGCGCTGGTCCAGGTCTCGGCCAGCGGCGCCGACTGCTCGAACAAGCCGTTCGAGAAACGCGTTGGGATCAGCAGCGAGTAGAACCCCAGCCGCTCGGCGGTCTGCACGACCGAGCGGAGGTAGTCAAACGTCGGCGGACGCTCGGCCCGCAGCGTCCCAATGCGCGCCCCGTCGCCGTCGATCGGCACAAACCACGAGAACCGGGGCGCGCCACGATCAGCCATGCCGCGCAGGGTAGCCCGCGCGTACGGCGGCGCAGCATCAGTCGGCGAGGAAGGACTCGACGGCCGCGAGGAAGGTCGCGAGCTGATCGTGGTGGACCCAGTGGCCGGCGTTCTCGACGCCGACGAGCTGGGCCTGGGGGAAGGAGTTGGTTCGCTCGTCGCCGTGCGGATCGCCGGCGCTTTCGAGGCCGTTGACCAGCAGCGCGGGCATCCGCACGCGGTTCCAGATCTCTTCGGCGTCGGTCTCGTTGAACGGGTAGGGCGAGGAGGAGCGGGCGTAGTTGTCGAACTTCCAGGCGAACGTGCCGTCTTCGTTCTGGTTGACGGCGTGGGTGGTGAGGTGCAGCGCCTGCTCATCGGAGAGCCGAGGGTTGGCCGCGCACATGCGCGCGATCGCGTCCGCGAGCGAGGCGTAGCGGTGCGGCAGGCGGCCGGCGAATCCACGCGTGCTCTCGATCCACGACGACATGCGCTGGTCGGCGGGTCGCTCGGAGTGTGCGTCGATCTCGCGCCGCGAGGGGCTGAGTCCCTCGATGGCGATCAGGCGCACGACGTTCGCGGGGTAGATGCCGGCATACTCGAGGCAGATGCGGCCGCCGAGCGAGTGCCCGAGCAGCGTGACCGGGGCGAGGTCCTGTTGGCGGACCAGGTGGGCGAGGTCGTAGACGTAGTCGATCATCGCGTAGCCCGAACCGATCACCCACTGCGAGTCGCCGTGGCCGCGCAGGTCGGGGGCGATCACGTGGTAGCGGTCACGCAGCGCCAGGGCCACCCAGTCCCACGAGCGGCAGTGGTCGCGTCCGCCGTGCATCAGGATCAGCGGCGGCGCGTTGGGGTTGCCCCAGTCGACGTAGTGCAGGCGCAGGCGCTGCGAAAAGTAGGTGTGCGAGGCGGGGTAGTCGTTCAGCTCAGGCATGCGGGGAGCGTATCCGACGATCGGGCATGCGCTAGCGAGGCGGGAGGGGCGCATCGCGGGGGCATACCGCACGCAGGGGGGATTAGGAGAGCGCGAGGTTGTTGCGGTGCACGACCTCGCTGCCGAAGTCATAGCCCAGCGTCGCTTCGATCTTGGTTGAGCTCTGGCCGCGGATGCGCTCGATGTCGGCGGCGGAGTAGTTGCTGAGGCCGACGCCGATCTGCGCGCCTTCGGGGTCGCGCAGCGCGACAATGTCGCCGCGCTCGAAGCGGCCGTGCACCGCGGCGATCCCGGCCGGCAGCAGGCTGCGCCCCTGATCGCAGATGGCGCGCGCGGCGCCCGCGTCGAGCGCCAGCGCGCCGCCTTCGCCGAGTCCGGCGAGCAGCCAGCGCTTGCGGCTCTCGCGCACGCTTGCCACGGCCGGCACCCAGGTGCCGAGCCGCTCGCCGCGGGCGATCCGCACGATCGCGTCGGGCTCGCGCCCGTTGGCGATCACGACCCTTGTGCCGCTCGAGGCGGCGAGCTGTGCGGCTTCGAGCTTGGCGCGCATCCCTCCGCGGCCGCGTTCGCCGACCGCGCCGGCGATCGCGAGCATCTCGCCGGGGCGCGGCAGCTCTCGGAGCAGCGTGGCGTCGGCGTGGATGCGCGGGTCGCGGTCGTAGACGCCGTCGACATCGCTGAGCAAGATCAGCAGGTCGGCGTCGATCAGGTTGGCGACGAGCGCCGAGAGCGCGTCGTTTTCGCCGAACGAGCCGCCGCGCAGCTCTTCGTCGGCGACGACATCGTTCTCATTGATGATCGGCACGACGCCGAAGCGGAGCAGGCGCAGCAGCGTGTTGCGGACGTTGAGATAGCCGAGCCGCTCGGCCACATCGGCACGGGTGATGAGGGCTTGTGCGGCGGTCAGATCGTGGCGCTGGAGGAGCTGGTCGTAGCGCTCCACGAGATGGGCCTGGCCGATCGCGGCGAGTGCCTGGCGCTGGCCAATGCTGGTCTGGTCGCTGCGCGCGCCGACGCGGGCGCGTCCGGCGGCGACGGCGCCGCTGGTGACGATCGCGACCTCGGCGGAGCCGGCGCGCAGCTCGGCGACCTGGCGCACAAGGTCTTCGAGCACCAGCGCGTCGAGCCGATCACCGCCGGCAGTGAGCAGATTCGTGCCGAACTTCGCGATCACGCGCTGCGGGCGTTGTGCCGTCACGATCGGTCTCCGTGCGCACTGCGGCGCGGCGCGAGCGGTGTCGCATCGCGGTGGCGCATAATCACACTATGCACGTTGACGTCGAGCACTGGCTGCGCTGGTGGGGCCTGCATGCAACGTGGGCGTTGCATGACGCGAAAACTCTGGCCAAACGCACGGTTCACGAGTTCTTCGACGATCACTGCACCCAGCTCGCCGCCTCAATGTCCTACTACATCCTGTTCTCGATCTTCCCACTCGCGATTCTTGTGGTCTCCATTGCCGGGTTGATTCTGACCGACGACACGTTGCGCGGACGGGTCGTGGACACGCTGCTGGAGGCGCTGCCGCTCTCGTCAGGCGCGGGGCGCGAGGACCTGGAGGCGTTGATCGACCCGATCGCACACGGCCGTTCGGCGGTCGGCCTGATCAGCATTCTGGGCCTGCTGTGGGGCGCGTCGGGGATGATGGGCGCGCTGCGCTATTCGATGAATACCGCCTGGGATCACGACCATCGTCGGCCGTTCGTGCGCGGCAAGCTTGTCGACTTCGGTTTGGTGATTGGCGTCGGCGGGCTCCTGGCGCTGTCGATCGCGGCAACCATGCTGCTGCAGGTGGCGCGGCAGCTCAGCGACGGTGTGGGCGATGCGCTGGGCCCGTTCGGGCCGGGGGCCGGCGCGCTGGTCACGGTGATCGTCGTGCTCGTGCCGTTTGCGATGACCACGACCACCTTCACGCTGGTGTTCAAGCTGGTGCCGAGCGTGAAGGTGCGGACGCGCGACGCGCTGGCCGGGGCGCTGCTGGCGGGGGCGCTGTTCGAGCTGCTGAAGAACGGTTTCGCGTTCTATCTGCGCAACTTCGCCAACTACGATGCCGTCTATGGGTCGTTGGGCGCGACGATCGCGTTGTTGTTCTTCATCTACCTGGGCGCGTGCGTGCTGCTGCTCGGCGCTGAGCTGGCGGCGGAGTGGCCGCGGGTGCTGCACGGTCATTATGACGACGAGATTGGTTCGGTCACCGGCGGTCGCTCGGGACCGTGGCATCGTCGGGCGCTGCTGGCGGCGACGGGCTTTGTGGTGGACCAGCGCGAGGCGCCGGCGGCGGGACCGGATCCGGAAGCGAGCGCCGAGCGTCAGCGCCGGCGGGACGAGGAGCGCAGCGAGCGCCTGAAGCGATAACCGCCCTGCAGCCGGGAGGATCGGATTCCGTTGGCCACTCAATGGCTGCGCGACATCTCCGCCAGGCCGTGGGTGATCAGGCGCGGTCCAGTGAGAGCTGGAGCTCTGCGCCCTCGATGCTGGCCGAGGCTTGGTGGGTGCGCTCGTTGGCGCTGAGGGCGATGTCGGTGGCGAGGGTCTCGGCGGCGATCAAGTCTTCGAACGTTGCGAGCGCGGCGCCCAACTGTTCGTCGCCCGTGGCGAGCGTGAGCGCGATCCGGTCAACGGGGTCGAGGCCGCTGTCGCGGCGGAGATTTTGGATGCGGTGAATGACCTCGCGCGCGAGGCCTTCCTGGGCGAGTGACTCGCTGACATCGGTGTCGAGCGAGACGCTGCAGACCTCGTCTTCAGCGCTGGCAGCCGCGGAGTCGCCGCCCGTTTCGCTCTCGATCAGCAGGTCGTCGGGGCCGAGCGCGATGCCCTCGATCTCGACGGTCTGGCCGGCCTCGACGGCCTGGGCGATGTGCGAGGCGAGCTCGGCTGGCAGCGAGGTGAGCGCGCCGCGCAGGGCGGGCAGTCGCGGGCCGAGGCGGGGGCCGAGCACCCGTAGGTTCGGCTTAATCGTGTAGCGGCGTGCGTTTGAGCCGGCCTCGGCAAGTCTGACGTGTTTGACGTTAAGTTCGTCGGCGATCGTGCCGGCGTGGCGCTCGACGGTTGCGGCGTCGGCGGCAGTGCGGACGGCGACGCTGACGGCGGCGAGCGGCTGGCGGACCCTGATCCCGGCGGAGCTGCGGGCGGCGCGTCCCAGCGAGGCGACGCGTTGGACGAGGGCCATCTCGTCGTTCAGTGTGTGGTCGATTTGGCCGGTGTCGGCAGCCGGCCACTCGGCGAGATGCACGGACTCGGCGGCGTTCTGGTCTTGCTCGGCGACGAGGTTGCGCCACATCTCCTCGGCGAGATACGGCGTCAGCGGCGCGAGCAGCCGCGCCAGTGTCGTGAGCACGGTGTGGAGCGTCTCGTAGGCGGATCTCTTGGCGTCGAGGTCGTCGGCTGCGCCGGTTCGGGCAGAGGACCAGAAGCGACGCCGGCTGCGGCGCACGTACCAATTGCTGAGCACGTCGACAAAGCGTTCGAGCGCGCGCGCGGCCGCGGTGGCGTCGTAGTCGTCAAGCGCGGCGGTCTCGCGCTCGACCAGCTCGTTGAGCTCGCTGAGGATCCAGCGGTCGAGGTCAAGCTTGGGCGCCGGCGGGTCGCTCGATGGGCGCCAGCCGTCGATGTTGGCGTAGGTGACGAAGAACGCGTAGGTGTTCCAGAGCGTGTGCAGGAAGCGCCGCTGGGCCTCGCCGACGAGGCGCTCGGAGAAGCGGCGCGGATTGCCGGCGGGTGAGGCGACGTAGCAGTACCAGCGCAGCGCGTCGGCGCCGTGGGCGTCAAGCACCGACCAGGGGTCGACCACGTTGCCGCGCGACTTGCTCATCTTCTCGCCCTGCTCGTCGAGGATGTGCCCGAGCGAGATGACGTGCCGGAACGAGGTCGGCACCGGGACGGCCTCGGCGCTGTGCAGCAGCACGGCCTCGGCGTGCAGCGAATAGAACCAGCCGCGCGTCTGATCGACGGCCTCGCAGATGAAGTCGGCGGGGAAGCGCTCGTCAAACGTTGCCTGGTTCTCGAAGGGATAGTGCCACTGGGCGTAGGGCATCGCGCCGCTGTCGAACCAGGCATCGGCGACTTCGGGGATGCGTTTGGCGGTGCCGCCGCAGCTCTCGCACTTGACCAGCACGTCATCGACGACGGGGCGGTGCGGGTCGCTGAGGTCGGGCGGCTGATCGGCGTCGTGGTCGAGCGCGCGTTTGCGCAGCTCGTCGAAGGAGCCGACGCAGGTGGTTTCGCCGCACTCCTGGCAGCGCCAGATCGGCAGCGGAGTGCCCCAGTAGCGCTCGCGGCTGACGGCCCAGTCGACGTTGTTGGAGAGCCAGTCGCCGTAACGGCCGTGACGGATGTGCTCGGGATGCCACTGGATCAGGTTCTCGTTGCTGTCTTCGAGCGCGCCGCGCAGCCGACTGGTGGCGATGTACCAGGAGGGCTTGGCGTAGTAGAGCAGCGGCGTGTCGCAGCGCCAGCAGAACGGGTAGGTGTGGCTGATCGTCTCGCGGCGCGGCAACATGCCGCGCTCGGCGAGATCGGACATGATCTCCTCGTCGGCGTCCTTGACCCATTTGCCGACGAACGACGGGCCAAGCGAGGGGTCGCCGCTGATGATGCCGCGCAGGTCGACGGGCTGGCGGAAGAGCAGGTCGCGATCACGACCGAGCAGGTAGTCGTCCTCGCCGAAACCGGGCGCGATGTGGACGATCCCGGTGCCGTCCTCCATCGAGACGAAGCCGGCGGTGACGACGCGTCGAGCGGGCAGTTCGCCGTCGCATTCGACGAGCCGTGGGCCGTCGAAGCGCCAGGTCGGGTTGCCCCATGCGTCAGGGTCGTAGAGGCCCTCGTAGGTCACATCTTCGAGCTCAGCGCCGGTCACGCGTGCGACGACGCGTGCGCCGTTGGCGATCTCGACGCCGTTGAGCGCTTGCTCGACGAGCCGCTCGGCGAAGAGCAGACGGTCGCCGTTGGCGAGTTCGACCGCTGCGTAGCTCTCATCGGCGGCGACCGCCAGACCGCTGTTGGCGGGCAGCGTCCACGGCGTGGTGGTCCAGGCGAGGAAGTCGGTGACGCCGTCGTGGCGGAGTGCGGCGGGCAGCGAGTCGTTGTGGGCGCGGAAGCGGATCCAGATGCTGGGGTCGACGGTGTCTTCTTCGTAACCCTGCGCGACCTCGTGGCTGGAGAGCGACGTCTCGCAACGCGGGCAGTGCGGCGTGGTGCGGCGGGCCTCGTAGATCAGACCCTGGTCCCAGAGGGTCTTGATGATCCACCAGCACGACTCGATGTACTCGGGCGTGTAGGTGCGGTAGGCGTCGCTCATGTCGATCCAGAAGGCGACGCGATCGGTCATATCCTCCCACTGCTCGACGTAGCGCATCACGGATTCGCGGCACTGGCGATTGAACTCGGCGATCCCGTAGTCCTCGATCTCGGCCTTCGAGCGCAGGCCCAGGGCGCGCTCAACCTCGAGCTCGACGGGCAGGCCGTGGGTGTCCCAGCCGCCCTTGCGGGGCACGCGCATGCCGCGCATCGTCTGGTAGCGGGGGAAGAGGTCCTTGAAGACGCGCGAGAGCACGTGGTGAACGCCGGGCGTTCCGTTGGCGGTAGGCGGGCCTTCGAAGAAGGAGAAGATCTTGTCCGCGGGGCGCTCTTCGATGCTGCGACGGAAGATCTCGCGGTCGCGCCAGAAGTCGCGGACGCGCGCTTCCAGCTCGCCGTGTGGCAGCATCGTGCCGACCGGCCGGAATGGGCCCGGCGCGACCTCAGTCATCGCTCGGCTCCTTGGTATCGGCGGGCCGCGGCGTGTCGGGCACCCGCTCGGCGATGATCAAGTCGGCGAGCTCGCAGATCAGTGAGCGAGTCTCGCCGTCGAGCTCGGCATCCATGCGGTCGACCATGAAGCGGACGTAGGCGCGGGCGAGCCGGCCGGAGGTCACTTCGTCGGCGACCAGGGCTTCGTCAACCAGCCCCTGAGCGACGCTGCCGGGGTCCTGGCGAATCTCGCGGACGCGTTCAGCGACTTCGCGTTGTTGCGGGCTGGGTCGGCGTAGCAGGCGTGCGAGGCGACCGCGGTCGTCTTCCGGCTCCGGCATCTGCGCTCCGTGGGCGTCTGGGTCAGGCGCGGCTGCGTTCGCTGTCAGGAATTTCGGCGCCCGGCTTGGGCGGAATCAGACCGTTGCGCAGGTCCTGGTTGATGCCGTCAAAGTGGCAGGGCCGCTGGCCCCAGCGATTCTGCATTTCGTCCATCTGGTAGCCGAGCGTCATGATCCGCTTCACGGTCGAGCAGAACACGGGCCGGTCGCCGCGCGGCAGGAAGGGCACTTCGATCATGTCGCCGCACATCGCGCAGGCGGCGGGGTGCATCTGTCGCGGCGTGCGGCCGCCGAACGAGGCGGCGCCGCCGTAGCGGACGTAGCCCGAGGATGATTCGAGCGTGGTACGCGCGCTCTTGCGCGCGGTGCGGCAGTCGGGGCAGCGCACCGGGTCGTTCTGCAGCCCCTTGCTGGCGTAGAACTCCTGCTCGCCGGCGGTGAAGATGAAGTCTCGCCCGCAGTCGCGGCAGAGAATTGACCGATCCTGCATCGCCATCGTGTACCCCTCTGGTGGCCGCTAAGCCGTGCGTAAGCCGTCAGTGAGCCGTCGCTGAGCGGTCAATCGTGAATCCCGGCCCGCATTCGACGATATCAGAGCGTCACTCAGCCGCGAACGCGCGCGAGCGCCTGTTCGACCCGTGCGAACAGGGCGGACGCCTCGTGGTGGCGCAGGATCAGGCAGACGGCGCCGTAGATCACCGCGCCGCTGACCGAGCAGGCGAGCATCGCGAACCAGGAATCGGCCCCAAAGCGCGGGTCGGCCCCGAGCAGCTCGAGCAGCACGAACACGACCTGGGCCATCACCGCGGAGGCGAGCACGGTCTTGAAGATCGAGCCGAACAAGGCTCGCGACCAGAGCCTCCCACCGAGCCGCACGTTGAGCAGCACAAACAGCAGCAGCGCCTCGCCGATCGTGGCGATCGAGAGCGCGAGCGCCAGCCCGCGCAGCTCAAGCGCATCGACCAGCGCGGCGGCGAGGATCAGGTTGGTGAGCATCGAGCTGATCGCCAGGGCGACGGGCGTGCGTGTGTCGCCGAGTACATAGAAGCCGCGCGAGAGGATTTCGATCGCGGCGTGGGCGAAGAGGGCGATCGAATAGAACAGCAGCGCCTCGCTGACCAGCTCGGTGGCGGCGGAGTCGAAGGCGCCGTGTTCGAGCAGCGTCTTGACGATCGAGTCACGCAGCATCAGCATCCCGACGCCCGCCGGGATGCTGAGGAAGAGCGTGAAGCGCAGTACTTGGCTGACCATCCGCTCGACGGCCTCCTTGCCGCCGGTGGCTGCGCGCTCGGCGAGCGTGGGGAAGATCGCGGTGGCCAGCGACATGCCGAACAGGCCGACAGGGAACATCAGGATCAGCCAGGCGAAGTTGAGCGCGGAGATCGAGGAGTCGCCCACGAGCGAGCCGAAGAAGGTGAGCGCGATCAGGTTGATCTGGGCGGCCGCGAGGCCGAGCATCCGCGGACCCATCAGGCGCAGGACCTCACGGACGGCCGGCTCGCCCAGGCTCAGCGAGGGGCGCAGGCGCGCGCCGACGGCGGAGAGGGCCGGCAGCTGAATCAGCAGGTGCGCGCCCGTTCCGGCGATCACGCCGATCGCGAGCGCCTCGACGCCGAAGCGCTCCGGCAGCAGCAACGCGCCGAGGATGATCCCGAGATTGTAGAGTATCGGCGCGATGCCGGGCAGCAGGAAATGCCGCCGGGCGTGCAGCATTCCGGTGATCATGCCCGAGATCGCAAACAGGATCGGCGAGATCAGCAGCACGCGGGTGAGGAAGATGGCGTCGTTGAGCGCCTCCTCCTGCACGCCGCTGTCCTCGCCGAGGCCGGGCGCGAGCGCAGGGACGATCAGGTCGGCGAACATGAAGATCAGCACGGCGAGCGCGATCGTGCCGATCAGGACCCAGTTGAGCACGATGCTGGCGAGACGCCAGGCGGCCCAGTCGCCGCGGTCGTTGAGCACGCGCGCGAAGACGGGGATGAACGCGGCCGCCAGCGTCGCGCCGGCGAGCAGCTGAAACACGAGGTCGGGCAGCCGCATCGCGACCCAGAAAGCGTCGAGTTCGACGGTCGCGCCGTACTGGTCGGCGATCACCACCGCGCGGGCAGCGCCGAGCAGACGACTGCCGAGGAACGCGAAGCCGAGCAGCACCGCAGCGCCGGCGACGCCGCCCGACGGCCCCAGCAGCAGGTCGCGCAGGCTCGGTCGGCGACCGGACGGCGGCGAGATCGTCGGCGTAGCGATTGGCCTGGCTCCCCCACGGTCACGCGCGCCGGACGCCGCGTGTGCCACGCGCGACGCCCCGGTCGCTGCGACGGCTGAACGCGCTTGGCGGCTGGGCCACTGTGGCACGCCCGGCGCGGAGCCGTTGGACACTCCCGAGAGTCGTGTTTACGATAGCTGTGGTTCGAGGAGGAACGCCGTGCCGAATAAGGCCGCCGCCATCAAGTATCTACGCGCCTCGCAGCGACGCCGCATGCGCAACAAGCCGGTGCGGACGTATGCCCGCACGAGCGTGCGCGCCGCGCTGGAGGCGATCGACGACGCATCCTTCGAGCCGGACAGCGCCGACTGGGGCGACGCCGAAGCGCGCATCCGCGACGCGGTCAGCGCGCTCGACCGAGCCGCGCAGAAGGGCGTGATCCACGCCAACACGGCCGCGCGCCGCAAGTCACGGCTGCTGCGTCAGTTCCACCACGCCCGCAACCCGGACGCCCCGTCCAGGCCGCGCGTCCCCAGCCCCGAACCCGCCAAGGTCTCGTAGCTTGGGGACCTGCGCTGGTCCAGCGGCGCGCCGGCGCGCCGGCGCGCGCCGAGCTAGCGGGACCAGCGGACTTCGTACTCGCTGCAGATTCGTTGGATGAACGCGTCGTAGTGGAGTGGATCGCCGACGCGAGGGGCTGCTCCGCGACTGACGTACGACGCAGGCCCATCGATGTTGTCGAAGTTGATCACCAGCACGGACTTGGCATCGATTCCAGCCTCATGTGAGGGGCCGCGCATCTCGACAGTCCTGAGTTCGTTGACGCAGTGGCTGACCAGCGCGTCGGGATTGCGGTGAACAGTCGCTTCAGTGCGCAGCGGCGATCGAAACCTCTCAGCGGCGTTGACGAGGAGCAAGCCGGCGGCGATCGCGCGGCGATCGTATGTGTGCACGTGGGTGTGATGCGCCTCGAGGTCGCGCGCGCGGTTCTTCACTGCCTTGCGATGCTCGGTCATGACCGCCTTCAGCTCGATCGCGATGCGCACCGTTGATGGCGCACCACGGACCGGAGCGCCGGCACCCGCCACCGGCGCGCCGTTCGGCGGCGGCTGTCCGACCACCAGGTCGACGTTCCAGTTTGATCGTCCGCCAAGGTCGAAGTTCAGGTCGTAGACGAGACTCCCCTGGCGCATCGCTTCGGCAATGGCGGAGCAGTTCCCCACGAGGTCGGACACGATCGCCTCGGCCAGCGCGTTCGAGTGCCGATTCGATCGCGGGTGATATCGCTCGCTGTTGAGGTGGTCGAGAAATGACTGTGGAAGCGCCACCAGGGACCCGCCTAGAGCGCGGCGCGGAGGGCGGCCGCTGCCGGCGCGGCGTCGACAGCATCTGCGAACGAACGCTGCTGGCCGCGGGCCGCCTGGGCGCTGAGCCGCCGTTTCATGAGTTCAACGTAGTCCGGTTCGACATCAACGCTGATTGAGTGTCTTCCACACTCGGCCGCGGCGCTCGCTGTCGTTCCAGTTCCACCGAACGGATCGAGCACCGTGTCGCCAACGAAGCTGAACATCTTGATCAGCCGACGCGGAATCTCCAGCGGAAACGGCGCGGGGTGATCGGTGCGGCGTTCGCCGGCAACGTCCGACCAGACGGCGCTGAACCAGTGCGCGTAGTCGTCGGATGTGATGTAGGAGAGCCGCTCTTGTTCAGGAGTGGGGCTTCGGTACCCGCCCGGCTTGCGCAGGAAGAGAATCTGCTCGATGTCGTTCTTGACGATCCCGTTGGGCAGGTTCGGCTTGCCGAGATAGCGCGCCGAGCGCGACGCCTCGAGCGCGATGTTCGCCACCTTCAACCATCGGATCGGCGTGAGGCAATCGAGACCAAACTTACGCGCGCGCACCTGGATGTCGGCGGTGAGCGGGAGTACGTGATGGCGGCCGCCCTGGCGCCGTGACACCAGCACGTCTCCGACGACGCAGGCGATTCGCCCGCCGGGAACGAGGACGCGTTCGCACTCACGCCAGACATAGTCAAGCTCGTCGAGAAACGCGTCGTAGTCGTCAAGATTGCCGAGCTGAGCTGCGCCATCGGGATATCGGATCAACGACCCATATGGGGGGCTCGTGCAGACGAGATGAACTGATCGGTCGGGGATGAATCGAAGCTTGCGCGCGTCTGCGCGGACGATCTCGTGTGTGGTTTCGCCGACTCGGATTTGCTGCGGTGTATCGCGCGGGTCGCTCATGTGTGCGAAATCCTAGTTGGCTGATCCGCAAACGTCAATCAACACAGATGCACCATACGTACGTGAGCGGCGCGATAGGATGGCGGCATAATGCGTGCGCTGATCTTCGAGCGGGCGGGGGAGATTCGCGTCGGCGAGGTTGCTGACCGTGCACCTGCGGCTGGCGAGGCGCTGCTGGAGGTGCGGGCGGCCTCGGTCTGCGCTTCGGATCTGCGGGTCTATCGGGGCGAGAAGTATGCGCTGGCCGGGGTCGTGCCGGGGCACGAGTTCGCCGGCACGATCGTGGCTGTGGGAGATGGCGTGGAGACGGTCGAGCTGGGCGCCGATGTGGCGGTCTACCCGATCATCTCCTGCGGCGGCTGCGCCTTCTGTCGGCGCGGGCTGCGGAACCGTTGCAGCAACCGCCAGACGCTGGGCTACGACCAGAACGGCGGCTTGGCCGAGCGGGTGCTGCTGCCGGCGGCGCTGGTCAGCCAGGGCCACGCGGTCGCGCTGGCGCCGGGCGCGGATTTCGAGCGCGCGGCGCTGACCGAGCCGACTGCGTGTGTGCTCAATTCGCTGGAGTCGTGCCGGTTTCGCGCGGGCGTCAGCGTCGCGATCATCGGCGCGGGCCCAATGGGGCTGCTGCACGTCGTGCTGGCGCGGGCGCTGGGCGCGGGCGCGATTGTGGTCGCGGAACCTGTCGAGTCGCGGCGTGCGGCGGCGCAAGCGGTCGGCGCGGATCTGGTGGTGGATGGACATCCCGACAGCCTCCGCGCGGCAGTCGATGAGGCGACGCGCGGCGAGGGCGCCGACATCGTGATCGTCTCCGTCGGGCTCGATGGGCTGACGGAAATGGCGTTGAACGTGGCCGGCCGGCAGAGCTCGGTCAACCTCTTTGCCGGCTTCCCGCCGGAGTCATCGGCGCTGGTCGACGTCAACGCCCTGCACTACCAGGAGGTCTCGCTGACCGGCACGCAGAACGCGACGCCCGACCAGTTTCGGCGCACCGCCGCGATGATTCCCAGCCTCGACGGGCTGAATCGGATCGTGTCGCACCGCTTCGCGCTGAGCGAGGCGACACTGGCGTATGAATCGCGGCAGGACCCGTCGGTGCTGAAGACGGCGGTGCTGCCGGACGACCGCGTCGGATGACTACGCCCGACTCCTACGATCTGCTCGGGATCGGGCCGGCGCTGCGCGACGCGCGGATTCGCCGTGGGCGCTCGCTGAACCAGGCGCACCAGGCGACCCGCATCCAGCGCGCGTATCTCGAGGCGTTGGAGCAGGAGAACTGGGCCGCGCTGCCGGCGGCGCCGTTTGCGCGCGGTTTTCTGGCCTCCTACGCCGAGTATCTGGGGCTCGATAGCGGTCCGCTGCTCGATCGCTTCCCACTTGCGGCGACGGGGCCGGGCGAGGGGCTCATGCGGCACGCCGACGCTCCGACGACCGATCAGCGGACGCTGGCGCGCACCGCGGACGACCGGCTGGAGCGCCCGGGTGTACATCTGGGGCCGTGGCTGGCCGCCGCGGTGGTGGTGCTGGTGGTGATCGCCGGCGTGGTCGCGGTGATCACGCTGCGCGACCCGGTGATCGCGCCGGAGCCGGCGCGCACCGTCCCGGGCATCCCGACGCAAGACGGCGACATCGAGGCGGCAGCCGAAGCGGTGATCAACCGTCCCGAGATCAGCCGCGATCCGTTGCCCGACCTGCGACCCTACAGCGCGCGGGAGGCGATCAACTATGTGCAAAACACCGGCGCGCCGTACGTGCTGATTCGAGTCCACGACGACACGCCGGCCGGCACGGTGATCGAGCAGACGCCGCCGGGCGGCGAGCAGATTCCCTCCGATGGCTCGGTCACGCTCGTGATCAGCAGTGGCCCGCGCGTCCAGGCCGCGGGCGGCTGATGCGTTACCACATCGTCACGCTGGGCTGCCCGAAGAACACGACCGACTCGGCTCGGATTTCGCGCTCGCTTGAGGCGGCGGGGCACCGCTCGACCGCGCAGCGCGCTGACGCCGACCTGGTCGTGCTGAACACCTGTGGGTTTATCGACGACGCGAAGGCTGAGTCGGCCCAGGCCGCAGCACTGCTGGCAGCGGAGCGAAGCGGAGCTCAGCGCCTGTTCGTGACGGGCTGCTGGTCGGAGATCGAGCGGGAGCGCGTGTCGTCGGTGGTGGGCGTGGATGAGATCTTTGGGATCGAGGCGTGGGACGCGATCAGCGGCGCAGCCGGTCCGATCGACGTCACCGCCGAGCGGGACATTCCGGCGGGCGGCGTTGGACAGGCGGGGCAACCGTCGGCCTATCTGAAGATCTCGGACGGCTGCGCGCGACCCTGCACCTTCTGCAACATCCCGCAGATCAAGGGTCGGCAGTTTCGCTCGGCGACGCCCGATCAGCTGGTCACGGAGGCGCGCGAGCTGACCGATCGCGGCGCGCGAGAGCTGGTGTTGGTGGCGCAGGACAGCACGTCGTACGGCTCGGAGTGGGGCGATCCGCACGGTCTGGCGCGGCTGCTCGAGCGTCTGGCGGCAGAGGTCCCGGCGGCGCGCTGGCTACGCCTGATGTACGCCTACCCGGGCTTCGTGACCCCGACCCTGGTAGAGGCGATGGCCTCAATCCCGCAGGTCTGCCACTACCTCGACATCCCGCTGCAGCACGGCAGCCCTGATGTGTTGCGGCGGATGAAGCGTCCACACAACATGCGGATGGTGCGCGAGACGCTGGAGCGGCTGCGGGTGGCGATGCCCGACATCGCGATCCGGACGACATTCATCGTGGGCTTCCCGGGCGAGACGAAGCGGGAGTTCGAGGAGCTGCTCGATTTCTGTCGCGAGGCGCGTTTCGATCGCGCCGGCGCGTTCACCTATTCGCCGCAGGCGGGCACACCGGCGGCCGATCTGGGCGCGCAGTTGTCGGAGCGCACGAAGCAGCGTCGCTACCGGCGCTTGATGACGGTGTTGGGTGAGATCGCCGCCGAGCGCAGCGAGGAGCAGGTTGGTCGCGAGTTGGAGCTCCTGGTCGAATCGGAGCCGGGCCAGACGACGGAGGACGGTGATCCGATCTTCGCCGGGCGAAGCTATCGGGAGGCCCCGGAGGTTGATGGGCTGGTGTTCTGCGATGGGGTCGCGTCGCCGGGGTCCATGCCGATCGTGCGGGTCACGCAGGCGTTGGGGCACGACCTCTGGGCGACGCCGGTTGCGGGCGAGCAGGTTCGTTAGAGGTGGATGGTTTCGGTCTCGACGGTTGAGACGTGAGCGTCGATGCTGAGCTCCTCGATGAAGCTGATCACGTGCTGGAGCGTGGCGTGGCTGCGCGCTTCGGCGTTGGCGACGGTGACGAGGCTGAGCGTGGCCTTGGTGGGGTCGTTGAGCTCGCCGACTTCGGCGACGGCGACGTTGAACTTGTTGCGAACGCGGTCGCGGACGCGGCGCACGACCGCGCGCTTGTCTTTCAGCGAGGCCGACTCAATCATGGTTAGCTCGAGGCGCAGGGTGCAGATCACCGCGGGCATGGCGGTTAGTCGGCCGCTGCGTCGGCGTCTTCGAGCGGCAGGATCGCTTGCTGGGCGGGCGCCGGAAGGTCGCCGAGCGGCGGCAGCTCGGCGAGCGCGCCGAGGCCGAAGTGGTCGAGGAAGCGCGCGGTCACGCCCCAGAGCAGCGGTTGGCCGGGCGTTTCGAGGCGGCCGACGGGCTCCACCAGGTCGCGCGAGCGCAGCGTGCGCAGCGACCCGCCCGCGCCCACGCCGCGCACGCGCTCGATCGACGAGCGGGTCACGGGCTGGTGGTAGGCGATCACCGCCAGCGTCTCGAGCGCGGCCTTGGAGAGCCGATTGGGCGTCTCGAGACCGAGCAGCGCTTCGACCCACGGCGCGGCCTCGGGGGCGCTGACCAGCGCGATCGTCGCGCCGTGACGTCGCAGCCGGATGCCGCGCGATTCGTCCGCCGCGATCTGGTCGAGGGCCTGCTCGACGGCGTCGGCAGCGACCCCGGTGACGCGCGCGAGCATCTGGACCGTGGGCGGCTCCTCAGCGACGAGCAGCAGGCTTTCGAGCACCAGCGGCAGGTTCTCGGGCCGCGGCGCGGCCTGATCGGTGTCGCGCCCCGGTTCGCGCCCTGCTTCGCGCGCCGGTTCGCGCGGTGCGTCGTGCTGGGTATCGGCGACCAGCGTGGCCTCGGTCATCGCAGCTCTAGCTCTCCGATTGCCAACGGCGTCTCTGTGTCGGCGCTGAGCCCGACGATACGCGTCGCCACGAGCTGGTTGAGCGGCGGCGGCGACGCGTGGTTCCACTCTGACACGACGGGCACGTAGGTGTCGGTCAGGCCGTGCAGGGTCGATCCGGTCGAGGATTCGAAGAGCACGGTGCAGATCTCGCCGACGATCCGCTCGCGGTAGCGTCGGGCCTGCGCCGCCGCGAGGTCGCGCAGCACACGCGAGCGTCGGCGCTTGGTTTCGGGCGGCACATCGTCGTCCAGCAGCGCGGCGCTGGTGCGCGGGCGGGGGGAGTAGGGGAACACGTGCATGTCGGCGAACTCGGCCCGTCGGCAGATCTCGATCGTGTGCTCGAAGTCGGCGTCGCTTTCGCCCGGGAAGCCAACGATCACGTCGGTCGTGATCGCCGCGCCGGAGACCGTCGCGCGGATCAGCTCGAGCGCATGCAGGAACGCGTCGGCGTCGTAGCGGCGGCGCATCTTCGCGAGCACGGCGTCGCTGCCCGATTGCAGGGCGAGGTGGAAGTGCCGGCAGAGCCGCGCGTCCTCCCAGCAGGCCAGCAGCTCGGGAGTGATGTCCTGCGGCTGGATTGAGGAGTAGCGCAGGCGCGGGACATCGGTCTCGGCGAGCAGCGACTGGAGCAGTCGCGCGGCGTTTGCGCCGTCGTCGCGGTCGCGTCCGTAGGCGCCCGGCTGGGTGCCGGTCAGGACGATCTCCTGCACGCCTTCGGCGGCGCGCTCCGCGGCCTGGCTGACGATCGTGTCGATCGGCACAGCGCGCTCGCGGCCGCGCACGTGCGGCACGATGCAGAAGGCGCAGATATCGTCGCAGCCCTCCTGAATCTTGATGAAGGCCCGGGTGCGGCCGCTGGAGCTGGCCGCGCCGGCGGGGTCGCGACGATTCGCGTCGCCCAGCGCGCTCAGGGCGCGCAGGACAGCGCTCGCGGCGGTCGCCTTCTCGGCGTTGCGGACGATTACGTCTGCTCCGACCTCGGTGATCAGGCTGTCGCCGGCGTGTTCGGCGTAGCAGCCGGTCACGATCACCGGGGCGTCGGGCGAGAGCCGCTTGGCGACGCGGATCAGGCGGCGGGCTTTGCGGTCGGCGACGTGGGTCACGCTGCAGGTGTTGATCAACCAGGCATCGGCGGTGGCGGGGCGGTCGACGGTGACGCAACCTGCGGCCTGCAGCTCGCGCGCGACGGCCTGCGTTTCGGCCTGGTTGAGCTTGCAGCCGAGCGTGAGCGTGGCCACCAGCGGCGGGCGCTGCGGATCGCGTGCCAGATCGCGTTCCATCACGTGCTCCCTGGCGGCTACCATAGCCACGAGCGGGCCGCGCGAGCAGCGCCGGGCCTGCGAAGGAGCGGTGCGATGGTTGAAGTTGGACTCGCCATTCTGTTCATCGCGATTCTGCTGGCGGCCGACCGCCGGCGCTACGAGCGCTTCGGGGAACGGATGCGGGAAGTGGTCGACTGGCTGGACCGCCCCGAGTAGTTTCGCCTGCGCCCTGCGCTTGCACTCGTCTCTCGCCCTGTTCTCTTGCACCTTTCGCTTGCACCCGTAGCACGAGCGTTCTATGCTTGCGTCAGAAGCGCACGACCCTGATCGGTAAGCAGGGAGGTGCAGGATGGCGCTCACCACGTTGACCCGCGGAATCCAGTTGGCGTTCGCCGTGAACGCCGCGAATGCGCCGGCGAGCGAGACGCTCGCGCCGCATCGCCCCTGTCCCGTCTGCGCCGGCCCCACTGCGCGTGTCGGCCGCTATGTCGCCTGCGCGCTGTGCGGCTATGGCACCAAAGAACGTCCGCGCGGCCGAGCGGCGCGCCGCCGCCGCTGAGGCTCAGCGCTCCGCTCCCACGCGAGCTGCCCGGGTCGTGGCGGGCCGATTACGATGGGGCGATGAACGCCGGGTATGTGTTCCTCGGGCTGATTCTGGTCCTCTCCGTGCTGTGGGCGGGCGGCTACATCAAGCTGGGCGGGGTGGTGTCGCTCTACCGGCGGATTCGGCTGGCGGCGCTGCTGTGGGCGGTGGCGCTCATCGCGATCGCCGTGACGCGCATCTTCGGAATTGCTTGAGCCGCCGGGCGGTCGCGGATGCGCATCCTGATCGCGCCGCAGGAGTTCAAGGGCAGCCTGACGGCGGTCGAGGCGGCTGACTGCTTCGCCGCGGCGGCGCGCGAGGTGTTCGCAGACGCCGAGATCGACCTCGCGCCGATCGCGGACGGCGGGCCGGGGACAGTGCAGGCGATCGTGCGGGCGGCTCGCGGGCGCACATCGATCGCGCGGGTGGCCGGTCCGCTGGGCTCGCCGGTGGATGCGCGCTGGGGGCGAATCGACGACGGCCGCACGGCGGTGATCGAGATGGCGGCAGCCGCGGGCTTGACGCTGCTCGGGCCCTCGCAGCTCGATCCGCGCCGGGCTGCGACGCACGGCGTGGGGGAGCTGATCGTCCACGCGCTGGAGGCGCACGCCGAGCGGATTCTGATCGGCGTCGGCGGCAGCGCCACGAACGACGGGGGCGCCGGCGCCGCAGTGGCGCTCGGCGTGCGGATGGTCGATGACGATGGCCACACCCTGGCGCCCGGCGGCGCGGCGCTGGCCGGGCTGGCGCGGATTGATCCGTCGGCGCTCGACGCGCGTCTGCTGACGACCGAGATCGACGTGCTGTGCGACGTACAGAATCCGCTGCTGGGTCCGGATGGCGCGAGCGCGGTCTACGGGCCGCAGAAGGGCGCCGACGCGCTGGCGGTCGCCGAGCTCGACCGCGCGCTGGCCAACTACGCGGGGATTCTGGAGCGAGACGTGGGCGTCAGCGTCGCTGAGCTGCCTGGCGCCGGCGCCGCGGGCGGATTGCCGGCGGCGTTAGTGGCGTTCTGCGGCGCCCGCCTCGTCTCGGGCTTCGACGCGGTGTCGCGCGCGATCGGTCTGGCCGGGCGGATCGCCTCGGCGGATGTCGTGCTCACCGGTGAGGGCCGGCTGGACACGCAGTCGGCGTGGGGCAAGTCGGTCGCCGGCGTGGCCTCGCTGGCGGGCGCCGCGGGCACGCCCTGCATCGCCGTCTGCGGGCTGATCGAGGGCGACGCTGAGCTGCCAGGTCTGACCGGCCGCGAGCAGTCGACGCCCGCGGGAATGCCCGTCGAGCAGGCGATGGCTCGCGCGCACGAGCTGGTCGCAGCCGCGGTGCGACGCTCGCTGCGGCGCTATTGGAACGGGGCGTAGCGGGGCCGACGATCGGTTTCGATATGGGCGTCCTGATGGCCGGCGATGCCGATTTCGTCGAGCCGGTCGTCGTCGATCCCGAAGTGATGGGCGACCTCGTGTAGCACCGTCTCGCGGACCTGCTCCACGACCTCGCGCTCGGAGCGGCAGATCGACTCGATCGGCTCTTGATAGATGAAGATGCGATCGGGCAGGACCTCGCCGTAGCTGCCGCGGACGGTCAGCGGGCGGCCGCTGTAGAGGCCGAGCAGGGTGTCGCGGGAGCTCAGGCCGACCATCGCGAGCTCGTCGGGCTCGGGACGGTTGCGCACGATGATCACCACGTTGTCCATGCGATCCGCGAGCGTGTCGGGAATTTCGTCGAGCGCGCGGGCGACGAGGCGCCGGAAGCGAGAGCGTTGCATCGGCTCAAGGTACCGCGCCGGTGAGGATCGCGCCCTCGAGCACGCGGCGGGCGATCGGGCCGGCATCGTCGGCGCCCGACTTGCCGTCGTCGAGCACCACGACGACGACCAGGCGCGGGTCATCGAAGTTGGCCCAGGCGGCGAACCAGGCGTGGGTGAAGAACGGACCGATCGGCTCGGGCTCGGGCTCCTCCTCGTCCTCCGCGCCTTCCTGTTGGACCTCGTCCTCCTGCGTCGCCTCTTGTTGGGCCTGCTCTTCCTCGTCGACGGTGGCGATCGTCTCGGCGTCGATCACGTGATCCTCGGCGGTGCCGGACTTGCCGGCGACGCGCAGGACGCTGCCGTGGAATGCGCCCCAGCCAGTGCCGAACGGCTGCGAGACGACGCTGCGCAGTGACGCCTTGAGCTGGCTGAGGGTCTCCGCGGAGGTCGGGATCACGCTGATCGCGCGTCGCTCGATCAACTGCGGCGGCGCGTCGGGCGGCTCGATCGACTGCACGATCACCGGCGTCGAGACGACCCCGGTCATGGCGATCGCGGCATAGGCGTTGGCCATCTGCATGACGGTGACGGCGACGAAGCCCTGCCCGATGCTCATGTTCAGCGTGTCGCCGGTGTACCAGGGCTCGTTCAGCGTGCTCTGCTTCCAGCTGGGCGAGGGATTGACACCGGACTCCTCGGCGAGCCCCACGATCCCGGTGGGCGCGCCGAAGCCGAAGCCGGCCGCGACCGCGGGCAGGATCCGCTCGTCGAGCCGGTCGAGCTGCAGGGCCAGCTCGTAGAAGACGGTGTTGCACGATTCCGCGAGCGCGCGCGCGAGCGTGATGTAGCCCTGGTCAGTGTCCTTCCAGTTGCGCAGCGGTTCGTCGCCGACGCCCATCCACTGGGCGGCGCAATCGAGCCGGTCGGTGATCTCGAAGTCGCCCGCTTCCAGCGCCGCCGCGAGCGTGATCGCCTTGAACGTCGAGCCGGGCGCGTAGACCTGTTCGAGCGCGCGGTTGATGAAGGGCTGGCGCTCGTCGGTGAAGTAGAGGTCGACCTCCTCTTGGGTGAAGCCGTCCACGATCGCGTTGGGATCGATGCGCGGGTAGGAGGCCATCGCCAGCACGTGGCCGTTGCGCGGGTCGAGCGCGACGACGGCGCCAGGTTGCTCGCCCAGCGCCGCCTCGGCGAGCGCCTGGACGCGGATATCGATGCTGAGGCGTACATCGCTGCCGGCCACCGGCGCTCGCGAGATGATCTCGCGGATGGGCCGACCGGCGCCGTCGAGAATCGCCAGCGAACCGCCGCGGCGGCCGGCCAGCGCGCCCTCGAAGAAGTGCTCGATCCCATCGCGGCCGACCATGTCGCTGGCGCGGTAGCCCTCAACGAAGCGCTGCTCGAGCTCTTCCGGATTGATCTCCTGTAGGTAGCCGACCACGTGCGCGGCGAGTTCGCCGTGGGGATACCAACGACGCGTCTCGCGGCGCACGAGGATGCCCTCGCCGGAGAGCTGTTCGTACTCCTCGATCAGGTCGTTCGGCGTGCCGATCGGCAGCTCGGCGACAGGCACAAACTGGTAGCTGGGAACATCCTGGTAGATCAGCGAACGGACGACCGACTCTTTCATACCGAGCCGGTTGACGAAGAAATCGATGATCAAGTCCTCGTCGCTGACGGCGTCCCAGTAGACGCCGACGATCGCGACCTCGGCGGCGCCGGCGAGGACCTCGCCGCTGCGGTCCAGAATGCGGCCGCGCGTGGGCCGCTCGATCAGCGCGCGGATCAGGTAGCCCTCGGGCGCAAGCCCGTCGAAGATCAGCCCCGGCGACCAGTTGACGACCCAGTGCGGCTGGCGCAGGACCGGGACGAAGACGATCTCCTCGATTTCGCCGAAGTAGGTGGTCTGATAGCGCAGGATCACCTCAAACGCGGGCGCGTTAACGTCTTCGACGGGCACGATCTCCCAGCTGAAGCCGCGGATCGTGGCCTCGGCCCAGATATCGCGGTAGCGCTGGGCGAAGCGCTCCGCGTCGTAACGCTCCTTGCCTTCCGTCGAGATCGTCGTCCAGGCTTCGAGCAGCTTGTCGGTGGCAAGCAGATGAAAGAAGCGCTGCACGGCTTCGAGCGCGCTCTCCGGCGCGACGCTGAGGTCTTCGAGCTGCTCCGCCGGTGGGGTGGCGACGCGCCCGTCGGATTGCGGTTGCTGGGTCGCCGCCTGCGACTCTGCGGCTTGCTGTTCGGGCTCGATCGCCTCGGGGAAGTACTCCGAGAGGTCGCGCTCCGACTCGCCGCCGAAGATGCAGCCGCCCAGCGCGAGCGCGAGGACTGTGGTGATGAGCAAGACCGCGCACCGCGTCGTCATCGCAGCCGCCATGCGCATCGCCTGCCTGCACCCGTCGCCCGCGTCCACCGTACCCCGCGCGGCGGGCGGAGGGTAGCTGGGGGCGGGGACCTCCTCGGTCGTTGCGCGACAGCTCCCCGGCGTCGCGGATGAGCGATCAGTGCGGTTAGACTGCGTTGCAACGATTTGAGCGCGAAATCGCGTCCCGCGCTGCCGGACGCGTGTCTGAGAGGGTGATCAAATGGACTACCGCGAGGACCAGGAAATCGTTGCGTTTCGCGACGAAGTCAAGAGCTTCATCTCGGACAACCTGCCCGACGACTGGGGCAAGGGGTCTGCGGGCGAGGGCTACGACGATTACGTCTTCCCGATCACCCGGGCGTTCCAGAGCGAGATGGCGAAGCGTCGCTGGCTGACGCTGGCCTGGCCCAAGGAGCACGGCGGGCTCGACGCGCCGCACTCGCAGCAGATGGTGATGGCCGAAGAGATGGCCTACCACCGCGCGCCGGGCGGCGGCGGCAACATGGGCGTCCAGTGGGTCGGCCCGTCGCTGATGCTCTACGGGACCGACGCGCAGAAGGATGAGCACCTGGCGCGGATCGTCGACGCGGAGTCGTGGTGGTGCACGCTCTACTCGGAGCCCGGCTCCGGCAGCGACCTGGCCTCGCTGCAGACACGCGCCGTCGCCGACGGCGACGACTACGTGATCAACGGGCAGAAAATCTGGACCTCCGGCGCGCACGTCTCCGACTGGGGCTGGCTGGCCGCGCGGACCGACCCCGACGCGCCGAAGCACAAGGGCATCACGATGTTCATGCTGCGCATGGACACGCCCGGCATCACCGTCCGCCCGCTGATCAACATGGCCGATGGACACGGCTTCAACGAGGTCTTCTTCGAGGACGTGCGGATTCCCAAGTCGAACGTGGTCGGCGAGACGAACCGCGGCTGGTATCACCTGGCCGTGGCACTCGACTTCGAGCGGTCCGGGATCGGCGCGTTCGCGGGCGGCCGGCGCACCGTCGAGGAGATCACCGACTTCGCGCGCGACAACCGTCACCTGCTCGACGAGCGCCCGGCGGCGCGTTACGAGCTCGCCGAGCGCGCGATCGAGGTCGAGGTCGGCACCTACATGGCCTACCGGATCGCCTACATGCAGGAGCACGGCGTCGTGGCGAACCACGAGGCATCGATGTCCAAGCTGTTCGGCTCGGAGCTGGGCCAGCGAATCGCCAAGACCGGCATGGAGCTGCTCGGTCTGCGCGGCAATGTCTGGAGCGACGGCCCCTACGCGGCGCTGCAGGGTCGCCTCAGCCGCAGTTATGTGAGCGCCGTCTCAGGCACGATCGCTGCCGGCACGAGCGAGATTCAGCGCAACATCATCGCGACGCGCGGGCTCGGCCTGCCGCGCGGGTAACGACCGGAGAGCACACCCCTGCCCCGCCGCGTCGCGGAGGGGCGGGGGTGTGCTCAGCGCGACAGCTCCCCCTCGGCCCGCGGGAGCAAATCTCCTCCCCCCGCGCCGCGGGGGGCGGGGGGCGCGTCCGATAGCCCCCCTGAGTCGTGGGAGAGCGCGGAATGCGCGTCCTGCGCATGATGATTGAAGGCTGGTTGACATGTCGCAGCGCATCCCCGTCTCCGTCCCGTGGCTCACCGTTCTGGTCCTGATCGCGCTGACGGCGGCGGCGTTTGTTCCGGTCTCTCGCGCGGCCGCGCAGGCGGCCGACAGCTGTGCGGCGCTGCTGGAGGTCTATCGCGCGGCGGCGGAACAACAACCAGTCTTCTTCGAAGACGACGTGTTGACCGACGACGAATGGGACGTTGCGGAAGAGCAGGCGGAGGAGCAAGCGGAGGGGGATGCGTTTCCAGCTGTAGGTGGCGCTGACGAACCGTCCGCGGCGCCGCCGCACGACCTGGGCGAGCGCTCGGAGACCGGGACCAACATCCAGGTCGCGGGCGTCGATGAGTCGGACCTCGTCAAGACCAACGGCTCGGAGATCTTCATCGTCACGGAGGACGCGCTGTTCGTGGTGACGCTGACCGACGCCGCGCCCGAGCTGGCGACGACGTTCGTCTTCGAAAGCGCGAGTGACCTGCCGCGAGCCAAGCCGCACGAGACGCTGCTCGCGGGCGACAAGCTGTTCGTCTTCCGCACTGTGCGCTACGGAGCCGAGGGCTTCAAGCAGGGCGGGACGCAGGTGTTGGAGATCGACGTCAGCGACCCGAGCGCCCCGCGGCTGCTGCGCACGCTTGAGACCTACGGCGCCTTCGTGACGGCCCGACTGGTCGGCGCGAGCGTGCGACTGGTGGTGACGCACGACGGAATCGGGAGTTCGGTCGTCGGTCGCTACAACCGCGACGGCTTCGAGCGGAGCGTCGCCGCCGCCACGCTGGCGACCTGGCTGCCGCTCTACACGGTCAACGACTATACCCGCACGATCAACCGCTGGAGCGACGGCTCACTCGTGGAATGCGACCGCGTCGTGACGCCGGCTGAGCTGGACAGCGCCGAGACGACGGTAGTCCTCGCGTTCGATGCGGAGCGCGGGCTGGGGGAGTGGGACGCGGCCGGGGTGGTCGGTGAAGCGTCGGCGGTCTACGCCTCGCGCGATTCGCTGTATGTCGCGATTCCCAGATGGTTTGACGACGTGACGCAGATTCATCGCTGGGATTTCTCCGCCGAGGGTTCGCCGACCTATCGGGGCGCCGCTCAGGTCAACGGCCAGCTGATCAATCAGTTCGCGATCAGTGAGTTCGACGGCCACCTCCGGGTCGCGAGCACGCGCTTCAACCGTGTCGGGTCGAGCAGCGAGCTGACCGTGTTCACGGTTGGAGGTAACGCGCTGCAGGAGCTGGCTTCGCTGCAAGGGCTGGGGCCGAACGAGCAAATCTACGCCGTGCGCTTCCTCGGCGACCGCGCATACGTCGTGACGTTCCGGCAGATCGATCCGCTGTTCATCATCGACCTCTCGGATCCGGCGGAGCCGCGCGTGGCCGGCGAGCTAAAGATCCCGGGCTTCTCGGCCTATCTGCATCCGCTCGGCGATGGGCTGCTGCTGGGCGTCGGTCAGGACGCCGACCCGCGCACGGGTCGCCCGCTCGGCCCGCAGGTGACGCTGTTTGACGTCTCGGATCCTGCCGCGCCGACGAGCCTCTGGCGCGTAGCGCTGTCCAGCGCATCGACCAGCCCCACGTTCGGGCACCGCGGGTTCACCTACCACGACGGCCGAGCGTTCATCCCGGCGGGCTACGACGCCGAACTGTTCGCCGTGCGGGTCAGCCGCGAGGGCCTGACGGTGGAGGAGCGGATTCGCGGGATGGCCTCAGTGTTGCGAACACTGCCGCTGGGCGCTCAGTTGCACCTCATCGAGCAGGGCTGGATCGAGACCCATGATCTGGAAACCCTGAAGCGTCAGGGCGGCCTCAAACTGAGCCCCTGAGGGGTGGGGCGGTTTCGCCGTCTCGTGCAACCACGAGTCGGGCGCGTTCGCGCCCCCACCGCTCACAAGCCCACCGCCACAGGCCCGCGTCAATCTGGACCCTGGCCACAGATCGTCTCTTGGCGGCGAGACGCTGGCAGCCCACCCGTCAGCCCGCTGGGGCCGCCACCCTGAGTCTTCACGGCCGCCCCATATACTCAGAAGGCAATTTTGGCATTGGGGGGTGACGATGGCTGCGGTGTTGGACGGGGTTCGGGTGCTGGACCTTTCGAGCGGGCCCGTGGGCGGCGTCGCGACGATGATCCTGGGCGACTTTGGGGCTGAGGTGCTGAAGCTGGAGCGGCCCGGGGGCGACCCGCTGCGCTCGTTGACGGCGGCGCCAATGTGGCTGCGCGGCAAGCGCAGCGTCGAGGCGGACCTGACGACCTCGGATGGTCGGGCGCGGTTGCTCGAACTCAGCGCCGAGGCGGATGTGGTCGTGACGACGTTCCGGCCCTCCACGGTCGCGCGGCTGGGGGCCGACTACGGCACGCTGGCGGCGGCCAATCAGCGGCTGATCTACTGCTCGATCACCGGCTTCGGGCCGCGCGGGCCGTACGCGGAATACCCGGCCTATGAGGGGCTGGTGGCGGCGAAGTCGGGGCGGATGCAGGGCTTCACGGGGCAGCGGATGCGCGAGGGGCCGGGATTCGCCGCCGTCCCGGTGGGCGGCCATGGGGCGTCGCAAGGCGCGGTGCACGGGATCGTCGCGGCGCTGATCGAGCGGGATCGCTGCGGGCGCGGGCAGATCGTCGAGACGTCGCTGCTGCAGGGGATGCTGCCGTTCGACCTCTTCCAACTGCTGCTGACCCAGCTGCACGAGCGGCGGCCTGATGTCTATCCCGCGATCCTCAACTTCGGCGGCGGCATGCCGACGCTGAACTATCACCCGGTGATGACCGCGGACGGGCGCTGGATTCAGCTGGGCAACCTGCTCGAGCACCTCTTCTATGCCTTCATGGACGCGGCGGACCTGACCGAGCTGTTCGCCGAGGAGCAGTGGCAGGGCGGGCCGGCGGAGTGGACGCCGGAGGCGCTCGAAGAGATGCGCGACCGGATTCTGGAGCGGATGCAGGAGCGCCCGGCGGAGCAGTGGATGGAGATCTTCCGGGCCTCGGGCAACGTCGCCGCGGAGATATTCACGCCGACGCATGACGCGGTCGCGAACCGTGAGATGCACGCCAACGGTGATGTGCTGACGATTGACGATCCGCAGCTTGGCGCCGTGCAGCAGTTGGGGCCGATCGCGCACCTGCGCGAGACGCCCGCGCAGATCGAACGGGCGGCGCCGGCAGTGGGGGAGGCAAACGGGTTCAGCTGGCCCGCGCGCAACGGCGTGCTGTCGGCGAACGGAACCAAGCCCCGCGGGCGGCCGCTGGAGGGCTTCACGATTCTCGAATTCGCGACGATCATCGCGACGCCGATCGGCGTGTCGATGCTGGCCGACCTCGGCGCGCGAGTTATCAAAGTGGAGCCGATCGGTGGCGACCCGTTCCGCGGGATGGGCGCGGGCCCGCTGACGGGGCTGCTCGCCTCCAAGACCAACGCAGCGAAGGAGAGCATCTGCATCGATCTGAAGAGCGAATCGGGGCAGGCGATCGTCGCCGAACTGATCGCCGGCGCAAACGCCGTCGTGCACAACTATCGGCCCGGCGTGCCCGACCGGATCGGGATCGGCTGGGAGACGGCACGCGCGATTCGGCCGGACATCGTCTGGGTCTCGGCCAACGGCTACGGGCCCGACGCGCCGGGCGCGCATCGTCCCTCGGCGCATCCGATCCCGGGCGCGGCGATCGGCGGGGCGCTCTATCAGGCAGGCTCGGCGATGCCGCCGGCGGCCTGCGAGGGGCTGGAAGAGATTCGCGAGGCGTCGCGCCAGCTGATGCGCGCCAACGAGGCGAATCCCGACCCGAGCACGGGGGTCCTGGTTGCGTCGGCGACGCTGCTGGGGCTCTACGCGCAGCAGCGCTACGGCCTGGGACAGCAGATTTTCGTCAACATGCTGACCGCTAACGCCTACGCCAACGCGGACGATTTCATCCGGTACGAGGGCAAGCAGCCGCGCCGCCAGGTGGGCGGCGAGCTGTACGGCATCTCGGCGCTGTATCGGCTGTATCCCACGGAGCAGGGCTGGGTCTTCCTCGCGGCGCCGACAGACGCGGAATGGGCTCGCTTCTGCGCGCACGCGCACCCGGAGCTCGCCGATGATCCGCGCTTCGGCAGCGTCGCGGCGCGCGAGGAGCATGACGCCGCTCTGGTGGACGTGCTGACAGATGTCTTCGCGACGCGTCCTGCCGCCGAGTGGGAGGCGCTGCTGGGACCGCAGCGGGTCGGCTGCGTCGTGGCCGACGCCGCGACGGCGGGGCAGTTCTTCGCGCACGATCCACAGATCCTGGAGAACGATTTCGCTCCGCTCGCGCAGCACCGGCGGATGGGCGAGATTCGCCGCTGGGGTCCCCTGACGCACATGGCCGGCCGTCGCGGCGACTACCGCCCCGGCGTGCTCGCGGGCGCGGAGACGGACGCAATCTTGCGCGAGATCGGCCGCAGCGACGAGGAGATCGCCGAGCTCTGGTCGAACCGCGTGGTCTGGGCCGAGCCGCTCGAGATCCCCACCTAGCGCGCGCCGCCGGCGCGCGGAGCCCGGTCACCGGACAGCACGTGAATCGCCCACGGTGCGCCAGTTGGCTGCGCCTGAGCGGGTAATCTGTCCGCCACAGCGGACAGGACGACGACCATGGGATTGCGCGGCGAGGCGGCGATCGTTGGAATTACCGAGTGGAAGCCCGAGCGGCGCCCGATCGCGCCGCCGATCTTCACGCTCGAGCAGTGGGCGCAGCTAACCCGCGAGGCGCTCGACGACGCGGGGATCGATCCCGCTGACGTTGACGGGATCTGCGCCACCAACATCCGCGAATCGGACTCGTTCGTGCCCTCGACGATCGCGGAGTACCTCGGCATGGAGGTCAACTTCGCGGAGGTCGTGGACCTCGGCGGGGCGAGCTGCGCGGCGATGGTCTGGCGTGCGGCGGCGGCGATCGAGCTGGGCATCGCCAACGTGGTGGTGATCGCAGCGCCTTCCTGGCCGTCGCCGCGGCCTCCGAGGCCGGCGGCCGAGCCGAGCGGATCGCGCTTCGGCGCATCCAGCGCGAACTACGGCTCGCCGCAGGCGGAGTTCGACATTCCCTACGGCAACGTGGCGCAGAACTGCGGCTACGCGCAGATCGCGATGCGCTACGGAGCCGAGTATGGCTACGACCCGCAGGCGCTGGCGAAGATCGCGGTCGACCAGCGGGTCAGCGCGAATCACAACCCGCCGGCGGTCTTCCACGATGTGCCGATCACGATCGAGGATGTGCTCAACTCGCCGATGATCTCCGACCCGCTGCACATGCTGGAGATCGTGATGCCCTGCTCGGGCGGCGCGGCGCTGGTCGTCGCCAGCAAAGAGTTCGCGCGGCGCGGGCGCAACCGCCCGGTCTGGATCTCCGGCTTCGGCGAGCGGGTGCTGCACAAGACCCCGACCTATGCCAAAGACATGCTGCAGACGCCGCTCGCCGCGGTCGCCGATTCGGCCTTCGAGATGTCGGGCCGGACTCGCGCCGATGTCGACCTGATCGACGTCTACGACTGCTACACGATCACGGTGCTGATGACGATCGAAGACTCGGGCTTCTGCCCGCAGGGCGAGGGTCAGGCGTTCGTGCGCGAGCACGACTTGAGCTTCCGCGGCGACTTCCCCTGCAATCCCTACGGCGGACAGTTGGGCTTCGGACAGGCTGGGCTTGCCGGCGGGATGTCGCACATCACCGACGCGACGCGTCAGCTGATGCGTCGCGCAGAGGACCATCAAGTCGCCGGCGCGGATGTGGCGTTCGTCACGGGCAACGGTGGCCTGATGAGCGAGCAGGTCGCGCTGATTCTGGAGGGTGACTAGCGTGGCGGGCCCGCAGCGCCCGAGGCCGCAGCCGATCGCGCGGACGCAGCCGTTCTGGGACGGATTGCACGAGCACCGCGTCCGGATTCAGTACTCGCCGTCGTCCGACCAGTGGGTCTTCTACCCGCGTTCGCACGCGCCGCTGACGCTGGCGGACGATCTCGAATGGCGCGACATCGCGGGTACGGGCACCCTCTACACGTACACGATCGCGCGACGGCCGACGGCCGCGGCGTTCGCCGGCGATGAGCCGCAAATCATCGCCGTCGTGCAGCTCGACGAGGGTCCGCGGCTGACCACAACGCTGGTCAACGTCGCGGAAGACGCGATCGCCGTTGGGATGCGCGTGCGGCCGGTCTTCGAGGATGTTGATCGGGAGACCACGCTGCTGCGCTACGAGCCGCAGCTCGGCTAGCCCGTCGTGCGCCTCGCGTTGGTCATCGCCGCCGTCATGCTCTTGGCCGTTGGCTGTGGTGGCGACGCGGAGCACGCTCCTCGCACCGTCGCGCCCGAGTCGGCCCAGGCTCAGCGCGAAGCCGGGCAGCAGTCATCCACGGATCAGCCGCAGGCGTCCGACGCGCAGACCGCTCCGGATCAGCCCGCCGCCGTTGAGCAGGGACAACCGCAGGAGTTGGTCGAAGCAGACGAGCCCGAATCTCAGCAGTCGGCGCCCGAACGCGCTGAACCGGTTGAGCAGCATCGCTTCGTCGAGGCGCTCGATGGGCGCACCTTCGAACAACCAATCGAGCTGCTGGCGTGGCCCGAACGTGGGCTATTGGTGGCGGAGCAGCGCGGGAGCTTGACGGTCTACGGCGAGGATGGCTCGATCCGCGGCCTGCTTGACCTCAGCGACCGCGTCAGGTTCGCCGGCGAGCGCGGCCTGCTCAGCGTCGCCGTCGACCCACAGTTCGCCGAGCGGCCCTTCCTCTACATCTGGTATTCGCCGCGCAGCGCCGACGTCACGCGGCTGTCGCGCTTCTCGGTTGCGAACGGCGTCGCCGATCGCGAGTCGGAGCTGGTCATCCTCGAAGTCCAGCAGCCCTATTCAAATCACAACGGCGGCGCGCTGCGATTCGGGCCCGACGGCATGCTGTATCTGGGTATCGGCGACGGCGGAGCGGCCAACGATCCGCACGAGAACGGGCAGAATCGGGCGACGCTGCTGGGGACGATCATTCGGATCGACGTGAGCACTGCGTCCGAGCAGTATCGCTACGCCATCCCGGCCGACAATCCGTTCCTCGGCGTCGCCAGCGTGCGCCCCGAAATCTTCGCCTATGGCCTGCGCAATCCCTGGCGGATGGCCTTTGACCCCGACACGGGCGACCTCTGGGTGGCCGATGTGGGCCAGAATCGCGTCGAGGAGGTGGGCATCGTCGAAGCGGGCACGAATCAGGGCTGGAACGTCTTCGAGGGCGACGAGTGCTTCGGTGATCAGTCCGATTGCGACGCGCTCGAGCACAGCCCACCGCTGGCGACCTACGGCCATGACCTGGGCTGCTCGGTCACCGGCGGAGTCGTCTACCGCGGCTCGGAGCTGCCCTGGCTGACGGGCGCCTACCTCTTCGCCGACTTCTGCACAGGCCGCGTCTGGGCGCTTCAGCGCGGCGAATCGGGCTGGGAAATCGCGCAACTCGAACAGCTCGACGCCCAGATCGCCTCCTTCGGCGTCGATCACGACGGCGAGGTCTACCTGCTCACCTTCGACGGTCCCATCCTCCGCCTGAGCCCGGCTGAGTAGGCGTGCCGATGCAGCAATCTCGTTCCGCAGGAATGACGGCGCGGCCGCGGGAGCGACGACTGGTACAGGCACGCTGATCGTGCCTAGTGGCGGCGACGGTAGAATGAGACGCACGCGACGAACGAAATGACACGGCAGGAGCCTCGGATGGCCCAGTCCCGCGCTTTTGGAACCACGCCCGCACCGTCGATCCCCGAGGGGATGACCTGGCTCAATGCGGGACGCGATCTGACCATGGACGACCTGCGCGGGCGGCTGACGATCCTGCACTTCTGGACATACGCTTGAATCAACTGCCTGCACGTGCTTCCGCAGTTGCGGAGGATCGAACGCCGCTACGCCGACGCCGTCCAGGTGGTCTCGGTGCATTCGCCGAAGTTCCCGACCGAGCGCGAGACCAAGAATCTGCGCCAGGCGGTGCTGCGTCTGCGCATCGAACATCCCGTCCTGAACGATGCCGACTTCAAGTTCTGGCAGCAGTACGGCGCGCGGGCCTGGCCGACGATCTTCTTCGTTGACCCGCGCGGCAACGTGATCGGTCTGCACGAGGGCGAGCTGACCGAGGAGATGGCTGCGCCGCTGATCGATGGATGGCTGAGCGAGTACGAGGCCGAGTCGCTGCTCACCCGCCAGCCGCTGGAGCTGACCCGCGAGACCGGCGCCGACAGCGCGCTCTCGTTTCCCGGCAAGCTGGCCTACGACGACGCGAGTGGGCGCCTGGTCGTTTCGGACTCAAACAACGACCGGATTCTGGTCGCCGATCTCGATGGCAATGTCTCGCTGGTCATCGGCGGCGCGGGCAACGGCTTCGACGACGGAACCGCGCAGACAGCAACGTTCAACCAGCCGCAGGGCGTCGCGATCGACGGTGACACGATCTACGTGGCGGACAACGAGAACCACGCGATTCGTCGAATCGACCTGCCCTCGGGCGCGGTGACGACGATCGCCGGCACCGGTGAGCAGGCGCGCCAGATGCCCGCGGGCGCGCGCGCGACGATGACGCAGTTGAGTTCGCCCTGGGATGTCGCAGTTCACGACGGCGAACTGTTCATCGCGATGGCCGGAATTCACCAGCTCTGGTCGATGGACATCGAATCGGGCGCTTCCGCCACGGTCGGTCCCTGGGCCGGCAGCGGCCGCGAGGGGATCGTCGACGGTCCGCGACTGCAAGCGGAGCTCGCGCAACCGAGCGGCCTCGCAGTGGGCGCGTCAGGGCTGGCGTTCGCTGATAGCGAATCCAGCGGTGCGCGCGAGGTGACCTGGGATCCCGGCGGTCGCGTCGAGACGTTTATCGGCAACATCGGCAACCTGTTTCACTTCGGCGACGAGGACGGCGGCCGCGAGCAGGCCAAGCTCCAGCACCCGCTCGACATCGCCTGGCTGGGCGACGAGCTGTACGTCGCCGACACGTTCAACCACAAGATCAAGCAGGTCTATCCGCGGATGCAGAGCGTCAAGACGCTGCTCGGCGGGCTCGGCGATGCGCTGGGCTCATTCTCCGAGACGCGGCTCGACGAGCCGGGCGGGCTCTGCACCGGGCCGGCTCGGTCGTTGCTCGTGGCCGACACGAACAATCACCGGATCGTCCAGCTCGACATGGCCGGCGGCCGCTCGCGGGAGATCACGCTGCGCCTGCCGTAGGCCGGTGCGAATGAGCTGAGGCGTCAGGCGCCGCGAGCGATGATCACGCTGCCCGCCTGGATGACCTGCGTGGGCGCGTTCAGGTGGCGGATGTTGACTGCGGGATCGCCGCGGAAGGCGGCGAGGTCGGCGATCTTGCCCGGCGTGATCGAACCGACCTCCGCGGCGACCCCCAGGGCTTCGGCGGTCTGTGATGTCATCAGCCGGATTGCCTGCCAGGGGCTGAGGCCAACCTGCTCGACGAAGGCCCAAGCCTCGGCGCTGGCGCGGTCGAAGTCGGCGTAGGCCATCCCCATGTCGAGGCCGGACGTGAAGCGCACGCCGCGGCTGTGCATGTCGCGCAGGATTTCAAGGCCCTGCTCGCGCGACGGCGCCGCGCCGCGCATCGACGGGTTGCGCCGGGGCGCGGCGTCCCCGCGGGCGCGCGCCTCTGAGGCGACCAGACCGAGGCCGATCGTTGAGTTCACCCAGATGCCCTCGTCGGCGATCCGCGTAGCGAGCTGCGGGTCGTATTCGTAGCCGCCCTCGGGGTCGGCCGAGAGCCAGCGACAGTGAATCAGGTGACGGACGCCCGCCTCGACAGCGGCGCGCACACCCGCGGCCGCGTGCGTGTGGGCGGCGACATCAATGCCGGCGGCGCTGGCCGTCTCGACGATCGTCGCGAGCACCTCGGGCGCGTACTGCCGAGCCCGCGGGCTGGAGCTGGGCGTGAAGTTGCCGCCGCTGGCCATCACCTTGATCACATCGGCACCCGCCTCAACCTGGCGGCGAGCGATCGCGGCAACGTCGTCGGCGCTGTCCGCCTCGCCGCCCCAGAACCAGCAGTGGTCGTGGGTCCGCGTGATCGGCGCGCCGGAGGCGAGCAGGCGTGGTCCCGCGATCACGCCGTCGGCGATGGCGTCGCGAATCGGGAACACGACGTCGTTGCGAGCGCCGAGGTCGCGCATCGTGGTGACGCCGCTGCGCAGCGCGGTTGCGACCGCCGCGGTCGCGCGCATCAGACCGCGCTCTGCGGGCTCGCTGGTGATGATCTCGAACGCGTCGACGCGCGGCGGGCAGGGGATGTGCGAATGCGCCTCGATCAGCCCGGGCAGCAATGAGACATCGCCGAGATCGGTGGTCTGATCGGCCGGCGCCTGGTCGCCCGGGATGACATCGTGGATGCGGCCGTCTGCAACTGCGACAGCGTGGTCCGGCAACCACGCATCAAGCTGCGGATTCGCTACGCGGGCAGCGCGCCAGAACTGCATCGCTCAACGCGCCTGCCAGTCGGCCGGGCGCTTCTCGCGGTAGGCGGCCGGGCCTTCCCTGGCGTCAGTCGTGTCGCGGGCGACGCGGCGCATCGTTTCGCCGAAGCGGATCGCCTGCACGAAGGGCAGCTCCTGCCCGCGCTGGGCGACCTCCTTGGTGGCGCGGACGGCGAGCGGCGCGCCCTTGCACAGCCGCTCGGCGAGCGCCCTGGCCTCGTCCAGCAGCCGTTCGTGCTCGACGACTTTCCAGACCAGGCCCATCTCCTTCGCGCGCTGGGCGTCCACCCGATCGCCGATCAGGAGCAGCTCCATCGCGTGGTGCCACGCGATCTTCTTGGGCATCCGGATCGCGCCCTGAATCGTCGGGAAGCCGATCTGGACCTCGGGGAAGCCGAACTCGGCGCGCTCGCTGGCGATCACAAAGTCGCAGGCCGAGACCATCGTGAGCCCGAAGCCGAGCGCATAGCCGTTGACGGCTGCGATGGTCGGCTTCCAGACCTCCATGCCACTCTCCAGCGAGGTCAGCGAGGGCGTCTCCCAGAAGGAATGCTCCTGCGGTGGCGCGGGGCTGCGCAGGTCGGCGCCCGCCGAGAACGCGCGGCCCGCCCCGGTCACGATCCCGACCCAGGCGTCATCGTCGTCGCGGAAGGTCTGCCAGGCGGCGTTGAGATCTTCGCGCAGCTCGTGGTTGATCGCGTTCAGCGCTTCGGGGCGGTTGTAGGTAATCGTCGCGACGCGCCCATCGCGTTCGTAGAGGACCGTGTCGGGCATCTGCGCGTCCCCCCGTCGTGGATGTCGGTGGTGACTGAGAGCGTAGTTGCTGCGTCGGTCCGGCCGCGAAGCGGCGATCGGTCAGAGCGGTTCGCTGCCCTCGCTGAGGATCGCGATGTATTCGTCGTAGGCGAACAGGCGGTTGCGTCGGTCGCCGGTCATTTCTTGGGTGATGCCCAGCTCGCTGAGCAGATCGATGGCAGCGGCGGCGGTCGGCCACGAGAGGCCGGTTCGCTCGTGGACACGACGGATCGAGAGCACCGGACTGCGCATCAGCACTTCGTGCGCGCGAAGCGCGGAGCCGGCGCGGCGGCCGCGCGTCTGGATTTTCTCGCGGTCGTCTTCGAACACCTGCGAGAGGCGTCGTGCCGTTTCGACGCCGTCCTCGGCGGTGGCGCGGACGCCTTCCACGAAGAACGCCAACCACGCCTCCCAATCGCCGCTGTGCCGCAGGTCGGCGAGCAGGTCGTAGTAGCGGGCTCGGTGCTGCTTGAAGTAGAGGCTGAGGTACAGCAGCGGCTGCCGCAGCACGCCCGACTGATGCAGTACGAATGCGATCAACAGGCGCCCGACGCGGCCGTTGCCGTCGAGGAAGGGGTGGATGCTCTCGAACTGTGCGTGCGCCAGGCCGGCGCGGACGATGGTGGAGATGCCGTCGTCTTCGGCGTGGAGGAACCGCTCGAGCTGCGCCATGCAGTCCTCGACCGCGGTGTGCGGCGGCGGCACGTAGACCGCGTTGTCCGGGCGCGAGCCGCCGATCCAGTTCTGCGAACGACGAAACTCGCCCGGCAGCTTCTCGCTGCCGCGTCCCGAGCGCAGCAGGATGCCGTGCAGCTCGCGGATCAGGCGGTTGCTCAGCGGGAAGTCGCCGTGGATCCGTGCGAGGCCGTGTTCAAGCGCCGCCACGTAGTTCGAGACTTCGGTGACATCGTCGTCCTGCTGCGGGGATTCGCCCTCGGTCTCGAGCTCGAACAAGTCGGACAGCGAGGACTGGGTTCCCTCAATCTGCGACGACAGCTGGGCTTCGCGACGCACGTAGGCGTAGACGAAGAGGTCCGGGTCGGGAAGCTGCCGCGCCTCGGAATCGAGGCGGCCGAGCGCAAGAATCGCTCGCTCCAACGCCGGTTGCATTCCGCTGAGATCGACCGGCGGTTGGGGTGGCAGCGAGGCCGGCACGAACGCGCGGACCTGCTCGTCGCCGAATGTGGTGACTTCGTAGCTGCCGGTGCGATCACGCTGCATGGCGGGTCGGGCGGTCTCGATTCAGCTCTCTCATCCGACAGCGTAGCCGTCATTCAACTTTGGCGCTCAAATTTGAACAACATGCCGCCGTACTCAAGCGAACGCACCGAACTTTGAACAGTCGCGGCATCCATTCAAGCGAACGCACCGAACTTTGAACAGCCGCGGCATCCATTCAAGCGAACGCACCGAACTTTGAACACCCGCGGCATCTATTCAAGCGAACGCGCCGAACTTTGAACAGCCGCGGCATCCATTCAAGCGAACGCACCGAACTTTGAATAGCCGCGACATCCATTCAAGCGAACGCACCGAACTTTGAACAGGCGCGGTGCCCATGCAAGCGAACAGTGCGAACCTTGAATGCGCGCGCCTAGTCGGCCTGCAGACCGGCCAAGTGGGTGGCCGCAAACTCCTGAAGCAGCGCCTCGGGGTTGGCCGCGCCGGGGTGCAGATTTGCGATCGCGTGGTCGAAGCCGATCTCGCGCATCTCGCCCAGCCGCTCGGCGGCGGCTTCCAGGCCGCCGTCCTCGAGGATCGTGATCCGGTTGATCCCCAGCTTCAGCGCCGACGCGTCGCGGCCGTGGTCGCTCGCCGTCTGCCGTACGCGGTCCCAGTCGGCCTCGATCGTGTCGAGCATCGCGGGGTTGGCGAGATACCCATCGGCGAGGCGACCGGCGCGCGCGAGCTGGCGCGGGTGGTTGCCGCCCAGCCAGATCGGCACGCGGCGTGGCGGCTGCGGGCGGCAGTACCAGCCCGCCGTGTTGTAGAACTCGCCCTCGTACGAGCCGATCTCGTTCTCCCAGAGGTCGCGCAGCACCTCGAGGTACTCGTCCATCCGCGCGCCGCGACGGTCGAACGGCATCGAGAGCGCTTCGAACTCTTCCTTCCACCAGCCCACGCCCGCGCCCAGAATCACCCGTCCCCCGGCCAGGTGGTCGAGCGTCGCGATCCACTTGGCGTGCAGCACCGGCGCGCGCATCGGCAGCACCAGCACCGCCGTGCCCAGCTCGACCCGCTCGGTCACGGCGGCCACGTAGGTCATCAGCGTGAGCGGCTCGAGGAACGGCGTCTCGGCCGGAATCAGGAAGCGCCCGTCCTCGGTGTAGGGATAATCCGAACCCTGGTCGGGCCGCAGCACGACGTGGTCGAAGGTCCAGAGCGAATCGAAGCCGACTGCCTCCACGGCGCGCGCGATCCGCACGATGTGTTCGGGCGAGGCGGCGCCGCCGACCTGTGGGATGTAGATGCCGACTTTCATGCGGGGTCTCCTCAGCTGCGCGAGCGGTAGCATCGCTCGATGCCCTGCAGTATCGCGCAACCGCCGGCCCGCTCGTGAGCGAGGCGCCGCGCGGGCGGCGACCGTTCGAGCGGCCGCCGCTGCGGCGCGTGTTCGCGATCCGCGACTATCGGATGCTCTGGTCCGGCGCGCTGGCGATGATCATCGCTCAGCAGCTGCGCTTCATCGCGATCCCTCAGTGGCTGGTCGATGAGACGGGCGAGTTCTCGCAGGTCGCGATCGTCGGCGCGATTCAGCTGCCGGTCCAGATCGTGGCGGTGCTCTACGGCGGCGTGCTGGCCGATCGGCTCGATCGGCGCTGGCTGATGGCCGGCTCCAACGTGGTGGTGTTCGCGCTGTTGCTGCTGCTCGCGGCCGCGGCGACGGCGGATGTGCTGAAGGTCTGGCACGCCTGGATCGTGCTGGCCGTGTTGGCGGCGCTGGCCGTATTCGTGGCGCCGGCGCGCGCCACGATCACGCCGCGGGTGGTGCCGCAGCGCTACCTCTCGGCCGCAGTGACAGTCGACGCAGGGACGCAGAACGGCGGCTGGATTCTAGGCACTGCGATCTTCACTGTGATCGTCTCGTTCGCCGACGTCACCGCGGCGCTCTGGGCAGCCGCGGCCGCTGCAGCAGTTTCGGCCGTCATGCCGATGCTGATTCGCACGCCGGCGCGCGCGACCGGCCGACGGGTCGGCACGTTGGCCAGCGTGATTGCGGGAGGCCGCTTCGTGGCCCGGCATCCGATCCTGCCCGGCCTGTTCCTGCTCGATTGGGGCATCACGGTGGTGTCCTACTACCGCGAGATTCTGCCGGTGCTGGCGACTGGACTGTTCATGGCGGGCGCCAGCGCCGCCGGCGGCCTGGGGCTCGCCAACGCCGTCGGCTCGTTCTGCGGGATGCTGCTCGCGCTGTTCCTCGTGCATGAGCGGGCCAAGGGGATGTTGGTGCTCGGCGCCTCGCTGGTCTACGCGGCGCTGCTGTTCGCGATGGGCGCGGCGCCGTGGCTGTGGCTGGGCATGATCGTGATCGCGCTGCTGGGCGCGGCCGACGCGGTGACGGTGGCTGTTCGCCAGGCGACCGTACAGCTGACCACGCCCGACGAGATGCGCGGGCGGGCATTCTCGTTCATGGTGCTGGCGGCGCAGACAGCGAACAACCTGGGCATCATCTGGGTCGGCTTCTGGGCCGGCTCGATCGGCGCGCCGAACGCGATGCTGCTGGGCGGCGTGATCGGGATGGTTGCGACGTTATTGATCGCTCTGCTCTGGAAGTCGATCCGCACCTATCGCGCGCCGCTCGCCTGAGCGCTACGCTCTCGCTGGCACGCGATCTGCGTCTGGAGAGCAGCATGACCACGACCGCCCCTTGCTTCGAGCCGGCCGTGTTCGACTTTCTGGCCGAGCTCGAGCTGAACAATCGACGCGACTGGTTCGAGCAGAATCGGGAGCGCTACGAGTCGGAGCTGCGCGAGCCGGCCTTCGAGCTGATCCGCGCGGTGCGCCCGCTGCTGCAGCAGATCTCGCCCTCGATCATCGCCCGCGACACGAAGGTCGGCGGCTCGCTGATGCGCATCTTCCGCGACCTACGCTTCTCGCCCGACAAGACGCCCTACAAGACCAACATCGGCATCCAGTTCCGTCATCGCGCCGGCAAAGATGTCCACGCGCCGGGCTACTACGTGCACCTCTCGCTCGACGAGTGCTTCTTCGCCGCCGGCAGCTGGACGCCGGACCGCGACGCGCTGGCGCTCTACCGCGAGGCGATCGCGGAGCGCGGCGCGGAGTGGCAGACCCTGACCGAGCCCTACACCCGTGACGGCTGGCGGATCGATGGCGACAAGCTGAAGCGTCCGCCGCGCGGCTGGGACAAAGATCACCCGATGATCGAGGAGATCAAGCGCAAGCACTTCATCGCGGTGCGCGACTTCGATCAGGAAGACGCACTCGCCCCCGAGTTCCCCGAGCAGATCGCGGAGTGGTGCAGCGCGACACAGCCGCTGATGGTCTTCCTCTGCAAGGCCACCGGGCTGGAGTTCTGACCTGGCGCCGCTGATCGCCTTCGGCGACTCAGCGGCTTAGCCTGCGGGGACGAGCGACCGATCAGCCGACTAGGGGAACCGATGCCTGAGAACGATCCTGCACCTTCGAACATGCCGCCGGTGGCGCCGGAGCTGGAAGGCGACCCCGTGGCGCCGCCCGACGACGCGCGCTTTGTCGTCAAGGCCACCAGCGACGTGCCCGAGACGGTCGGTCGCAACATCCAGGCCCGGCGGATGTTCACGTCCGCCGAGGGGCGCTTCGAGAGCACCTTCGAGTTCGTGCTCTTCAATCGCCTGTCCGTCGGCGAGACCAACGTGCGCCACATTCACGAGAACATCGAGAAGGTCTACTACTTCCTGCGCGGCAACGCGCAGATCGACTGCGGGCCGTGGCGCACCTCGGCCTCCGCCGGTGAGTTCCTGTTCTTCCCGGCGGACATCGCGCACCAGATTCGCAGCCTCGGTCCCGAGGACCTCGAATTCATCGTCTGCGCGGCGTCGACCAGCGGCGCAGCCCGCGGCATGAGCGACGGCGGGCTGCTCGCCGAATCGGGGGATGACGCATGACCGACGCCGACGCCACCGAAGTTCTGCGCCTCGAGCCGCTGCGCACCTTCGGCATCGCCGTCTACGAAGCCTGCGGCGTGCCCACCGAAGACGCCGCCTTCACCGTCGAGATTCAGCTCACCGCCGACCTGCGCGGGGTCGACACGCACGGCTTTCAGCGCCTGCCCTGGTACGCGGGTCATCTCCGCGAGGGTCGCTACAACCCCACGCCGAGCCTGACCACGATCCATGAGACGCCCGTCTCGCTCGTCGTTGACGGCGACGGCGGGATCGGCCAGCTGATCGTCGCTCGCACGATGGAGCGCACCATCACGAAGGCCGGGGAGACCGGTCTGGCGCTGGGCACGCTGCGGCGCTCCAACGATTGGGGCATGGGCGCCTACTACCCAATGATGGCCGCGGCTGAGGGTTTCGTCTCGTTCTGCACGACGACGAGCCCGCCCTCGCTCGCGCCGTTCGGGGGGCGCACGCGGATGACCGGCAACAACCCGATGGCTTTCGCCGCGCCGCGCGCGTCGGGCCCGCCGATGGTGCTCGACATGGCGCTGACGCCGGTCGCGCTGGGGAAGGTGATGCGCGCCCGCGCGGAGGGTCGCGAGATTCCCGAGGAGTGGGGCTTCCAGGACCTCGAGGGTCAGCCCACCACCGATCCGGTGACCGCGATGGCCGGGGTCATTCCGGCACTGGGCGCGGTCAGCGCCTACAAGGGCACCGGCCTCAGCCTGTTCATGAACACGCTCGCCGGCGCCCTGCCCGGCGGCGACCACTCCGCCGATGTGGCGATTGGGCACCGCGGTCAGTTTTTGCTCGTGATCTCGCCGGATCTGTTCGGCGAGGCGGACCTGTTCGAAGCCGCGGTCGACGACATCTGGCGCCAGGTCAAGGCGACCGATCCGCTGCCCGGCGTCGACGAAGTCCTGGCCCCCGGCGAGCAGGAGCAGCGCACGTTCGAAGAGCGCAGCGCCAGCGGCGAAATCGCCTACCCCGCGTCAACCGTCCGCGACCTCGAGCAGCTATCAGAGGAGCTCGGTATCCCCCTGGATGCCTAGTGCCTAGCTGGACGCGCCGCCGCTGGACGTGGGGGGTGTTCGCGGCGCTCGTGTTGGTCGTCGTGATTCTCCAGGTGACCGGCGACGACGCCGGACCGGTGGGCGAGCCCGTCGAAGGTCCTCTCACGACACGGCAGGACGATCTGCCGCACGAGCAGCCGGAGCCCGATGCGCTGCCATTCGCGGAGGATGCGCTGCTGCTGCGTCGACTCTTGGTGGCCGAGGAATCGGATGGCGGCGTCGACTACGACCGCGATGCGTATCAGCCGGGCGGCTGGGGCGACGCCGACGGCGACGGCTGCAACACGCGCGAGCAGGTACTGATCGCCGAGGCGCGATCGATCACGCAGGTCGATCGCCACTGTCGGCCGATCGATGGGACGTGGTGGTCCTGGTATGACGAGGTCGAGCTCGATGATCCCGGTCGAATACAGATCGACCACATGGTCCCGTTGCTGGAGGCGCACCAGTCGGGCGCATCGGAGTGGGCGTCCCCGCGGCGAGTGGACTTCGCGAACGACCTGGGCAGTCCGGCCTCGCTCGCGGCCGTCTCGGCATCGAGCAATCAGGACAAGCGCGCACAGGACCCCGCGGAGTGGAAGCCTCCGTCGCGCGCAGCGTGGTGTCAGTACGCGCGTGATTGGACCACGGTGAAGGTGCGCTGGGCGTTGACCGCGGATCCCGCCGAGCTCGGCGCGCTGCGGGAGATGCTGGCCACCTGCGTGCTGCCGGCGAGCTCGCGGCCACCGGAGTTCCCCAATCGTGGCGTCGAGCGAATGACGAGCAGCGGCGCGGGCGCGGGCGAGCCCCGGCTCGAGGGGAGCAGTGGGAGTGGTCGGCGCTCCCCGGCCTGGACGGTCCCAGCGGCGCGCGACGGCGATTCCGACGGCGTGGTGTGCGAGACCTAGGCGGCAGGACTATCGTATGGCCAGCAGGTCACGCGGAAGGACGAAATCATGAGCGACATCTACTACTCGTGCGATTCCCACGTCGTTGAGGGGCCAGAGGTATTCGACGGATTGGTCGACCGGTTTGGCGACCGGGCGCCACGCGTGGTCAACAAGTGGAAGGACCGCGACGCCGTCTTCGTCGCCTGGCCCAGCATCGACTTCGCGATGTCGGTCGGCCGGCTCGGGATCGCCGGCGCGAACCTCAACCTGCCCGAGACCAAGGAGAAGATCGCGCGCGGCTGGGACCTGATCAATCCGGGCGTCAAGGACCCCGTGGCGCGGCTCAAGGAGCAGGATCAGGACGGCATCGTCGGCGAGGTCATGTACCCCTCGATCAACATGCTCACCTTCATGGTCGACGATGTCGAGGTCGTCGACGCCGTCTTCCAGCGCCACAACAACTGGATCCGCGACTACTGCTCGCACGCGCCGGAGCGGCTGATCGGCGTCGGCTGCGTCACGCTGCGCGACATCGACATGGCCATCGCGGAGCTGAAGCGCTGCGCGCAGATGGGCATCAAGGGTGTCGCGATCCCCTGCACCGCGCCGGTCGACAAGCCCTACTCCGACCCCTTCTACGAGCCCTTCTGGACGGCCGCCGAGGACATCGGCCTGCCGCTGACGATGCACATCTTCTGCGGCTCCGAGCCCGGCATGAGCCTGCCCAAAGACTGGGACCAGGTCGTCTCCTACACGCTCGCCCACGCGGCCGCCTGGAACACGGTCTCGAATCTGGTCACCTCCGGCGTCTGCGAGCGCCACCCCAAGCTCCACTTCGTGATGGCCGAGTGGGAGACCGGCTGGATCGGGCATGTCCTGCAGCGCTGGGACCACGCCTACTACCGCGCCCGCGCCGTCGACCAGACCCCCGAGCTGCCGATGCTGCCCACGGAGTACTTCCACCGCCAGTTCACCGTCACCTTCGAGGACGACGCGATCGGCGTGCAGACCCGCAACGAGATCGGCATCGAGAATCTGGTCTGGGGCAACGACTACCCGCACCACGACGCAATCTGGCCGAACTCCCGTCGAATCCTGAGCGAGATCATGGAGGGCGTGCCCGAGGCCGACCAGGAAGCAATGGTCTGGGGCAACGTCCAAAAGCTCTACAACATCGACCGCTCCGCCCTGCCGGTCTGAGCGATGGAGCAGATCGGCGGGAACTGTCAATGTCAATGGATCTGATTTCAGATTGACACTTCTCGCCGTGGATCGCCCCCTCGCTCGAGGCGAGGCCCACCGACCCTGATACTGTCAGTGTCAATCGAATTGACTTCAAACTGACAGTTGGAACAGGGGCCGTGCGTCGTGCGATTGCCGGAACTGTCGCCTCCGCTCCGCTCGCTGATGGGCGAACTCCTCGCGCTCGATCCTGAGCGACAGGTTCGTCTGGTTGACGAATCCGATGCGCTTGATGCGAAACGGCGCTACCTGCACTGGGACGAAGTCCGTCGCCGGCCAGCTCCCGAAGGGCTGACTCACCGCACTTGGTGGCTGGGGTTCGTCCTGGCGCGTCGCACAGGGCGTCAGCGGCTGCCACTGCTGGGCAAGGGCGGAGTGCCGTTCTGGTTCTGCAACGTCCCGCCGGTGTTGGAACCGTTGCAGCGCCTTGACCGCGAGATGGCTGGCCACATCCTGCTCGACGAGGACGTGGTCAGCTCGGATGAGAAGAACCGCTATCTGGTCAACTCGCTCATGGAAGAGTCGATCCGCTCGAGCCAGCTTGAAGGTGCGAACACCACGCGCCTGATCGCGCAGGAGATGTTGCGGACCGGCAGGCGTCCCCGTGATCAAGGCGAGCGGATGATTTTCAACAACTTCGCCGCGATGCTCACAGTCGAGCAGTGGGCGCGGGAACATCGCGCCGTTACCGAACAGCGGCTGCTCGAGCTGCACGAGACGGTTACCCGCGACACCTTTGGAGATCTGGCCGACTCCGGCCGGCTGCAGACTGCCGACGAAGTGCGCGTGATGGTCGTCTCGGGCGACGGCTCGGTAGTCCACACGCCGCCGCCCGCCGACGAGCTGCCGGAGCGGATTGCGCGCCTCTGTGCGTTCGCCAACGGTGAACTCGACGACGGCTATCTCCACCCCGTAGTCCGCGCGATCATGTGTCACTTCATGATCGGCTACGACCATCCGTTCGTCGACGGCAACGGCCGCACAGCACGCGCGCTGTTCTACTGGATCATGCTGCGGTCCGGCTACTGGCTGGCGTCCTATCTCTCGATCTCCAACCTCCTCCGCGCGGGCCCCAGCAAGTACTCGCGCGCCTATGAGTACGTCCATGCCGACGCCAACGACGCCACCTATTTCCTGATCCACCAACTCGGCATTTTACAGCGGGCCGCTGATCAGTTGCATCGATACATCGGCCGCCAGACGGAGCGGGCTGTTGCGATCACACAGGCGCTCAAGGACCTGCGCGGTCTGAATCGCCGCCAGGAGGTGGTCATCGGTCGTGCGATGCGGTTGCCCTTCGCCGAGTTCACAGTCTCCGGCCATCAGCGTGAGTTTCGAGTCTCCTACGGCACGGCCAGAACGGACCTCCTCGATCTTCAGAGCCGCCAACTCCTCGTCCGCACGCGCGTCGGCAGGCAGTTCATCTTCCAGCCCGCCCACGACCTCGAGGAGAGACTCGGCAGATAGCCTGCACGCGTCTCGAAGGAGCGATCGAATGGCATCCCTGCGCGAACAAGCCGGAGTCCCCGCCAGTTGGCTTGAGCTCATCCGAATCACGCTCGATCTCCTTCGCGAGATGCCGATGCCAGTGACACGGCAACAGATCGCTGACGCAGTTGCGGATCATCTCGGTCTCACTCCCGAACAGCGAGCTGTCCGAATTCCAAGTGGCCAGAACGCCTACGTAGAATTCGTCGCCGGCTGGGCGTGCAACGATCTGAAGTGGGTCGGAGCTACCGAACAACCGCGACGAGGGTTGTACCAACTGACCGACGAGGGCCGCACGATCGGGTTCGAAGAAGTCAAGAGCCGCCATCGGGCGCGGATGCAGAGACTCGCTCGCAGGCGCCGCGATCAGCTGTCGCAAGCAGGCTCCCAGACCGCCGACGATGGGCCCGACGATGAGGATGAACCTGAACTCGATTGGCAGCAGCAGTTGCTCGAACTCGTGCGCGGCATCTCTCCCGAGGCGTTCGAGCATCTCTCCGCAGCTTTGCTCCGTTCCGCCGGCTTCGACGATGTAGAGGTCACCGGACGCAGTGGCGATGGCGGCATTGACGGCATCGGCATCTATCGGCCATTGGGCCTCATCTCCTTCCATACCGCATTCCAATGCAAGCGCTACAAAGGGTCTGTGGGTGCCGGCGCCGTGCGCGACTTTCGGGGATCGTTCGTCGGCCGAAGTGAGCGCGGCATCATCTTGACCACTGGTACCTTCACCGCCGCCGCCCTCGAAGAGGCAGCCAGGCCCGGCGCCAATCCCGTCGACCTGATCGACGGCGAAGCGCTCTGCGACCTCCTCAAGGACTTCAAGCTCGGCGTTAGGGTCACCCCGCGCACGGTCGAAGACATCACCATTGACGCCGCCTATTTCGAGAGGCTCGAACGATGACAGATGAGCTCAAAGTGGCCGTCGTGCCCGGCGACGACGCCGCGCCCGAAGCCGTCCACGCTGTGATGACCGTGCTCCACGCCATGGAGCTGCCGATCGCCTGGGAGGTCCTACCCGACGGCGAGGAGCTGGCCCGCAGCATCTCGCGCGCCGAGGGCGAGGCGATGGTGATCGACGCCGCGAACCGCAGCGACACGGTCCTCTTCGGCTCCACCAGTGGACAGACGCCCGGCGTCGGCTACTTCCGCTGGGGGCGCCAGACCTACGCCAACGTGCGACCGATCAAATGGCGACCCGGCTTCCGCTCGCCGCTCGTTGCGCCTGAGGGCATCGACTACGTGATCGTTCGCGAGAACCTCGAGGACCTCTACGCCGGCATCGAGGGCGACCTGCGCGAGGTGGCCGAATCCGGGCTGGCCGATCGCCCGCGCTTCGGCGGCGTCTCCCGCACCCAGCTGCCCGGCGGCTTCGAGCACTTCAAGGACGCCGACGGCCGCTACGCGATCAAGTACTTCACCCGAGCAAACGTCGAACGCGTCGCCCACTTCGCCTGCCGGCTCGCCCAGCGCCGACTCGAGCAGGGCTACCCCGGCAAGGTCACCTGCTCCGCGAAATACAACGTGCTCACCAAGACCGACGGCTGGTTCGTCGAGCTCGCCGGCGAGGTCGCTGCGGGCTATCCCGAGATCGAGTTCGAGACGTTCATCGCCGACGACTTCGCACGCCGGCTCGTCGCCAGCCCCCACGAACTCGATGTCGTGCTCCTGCCAAATCTCTATGGCGACCTGTTCTCCGACGAGGGCGCAGGCACGATCGGCGGGCTCGGCCTCGCCCCCTCAGGCTGCTTTGGCGACGACTGGGCCTACTTCGAGTCGGTGCACGGCACCGCGCCCGACATCGCTGGCCAGCACCGCATCAATCCGACGGCGACGATGCTCTCGGCCGCGATGATGCTCGACTACCTGGGCCTCCGCGAGCAGGGCGCGCAGCTCGAGCAGGCGATCGAGGCGACCTACGCCGCCGGCGAGCGTCTCACGCCCGACCAGGGCGGCGCGGCCAGCACCGAGGAGTTCGCCGAAGCAGTGATCGAGCGGCTGGGCTCCGTATAGCGCAGCACGGTGAGCACACCGCCCGCCCAGAGCGAGCGATCGATGCGAGCCGGGCCAACACTGTGTGGCGGGAGCGCATGGGAGTCGAACCCACCCGAGACGGTGCGGACCGCCCCGCAACGGTGTTGAAGACCGGGGAGGCCACCGGGCCCCTTCCGCTCCCCCGACTGGCGAGAGTAACCGAGAATCCCTCGCCCCACTCGAGAGGCATTCGCAAAACTCGGCATCTCGTCTCTCCCCCCGCTTGCGGGGGGAGATGCCGCAGGCAGAGGGGGGCCTGCATCGCACGCCGCGATAGCGCCGCTGTATCTGCTTGGGACAGCGCCGCCCCCAGGCGCTCCGCGACAACCCCCCTCAAGCGGGAGCAATGAATCAGCCCGGCTCCTCGGCCACTTCGTCGAGCAGACGGCCGAGCATCGTGGTGGTGGCGCCGAAGATGCGGTGGCCCTCGAACCAGTACTTACGCATCTTGAACGTCGTGCCGTCCTCGCGGTGGCGCTCCTCGTACTTCGTGTTCGCCGGATCGAGCAGGTGCGAGAACGCCGGAGTGATGACCTCCGCCACCTCGACCTCGAGCGGGCGGACGGGGTAGGGCGCGCGGTTGAACGGCGCCTCGCCCGCGTCGCGCGCGCCGCCGCATGCGCTCACTCGGCGATGATCTCCTGTAGATGCGGATCGAATACACGCTTGCAGGCCAACAGGCGGTCGATCATCCACTTCCGAATATCTTCCAACGTCTCGTCGTCATTCTCGATCCTGCCTTCACGAACGGCTTGGATGAAGCACGCCTGGATATCATCCCGACGACCCCATTCGAACGGAAATCCGATCTCCTCCTCCACGACGTTCTTGCGCTCGAAGAGACGGTCGAACAACTCCTCGTTTCGTTCCTTGTCGCCCGTGGAGATGTATAGCCCGGCCACCGCATTACCGCCGGTGATGAACGACACGTTGTACGGAACGCCGCGGAAGCCGGACGTGAAGTGGTACCAGTTCTGCGGTTGACCTTTCCGCGCTGACGTAAAGTGATGTTCGTTCCGCAGTGTGTCCATGAGGCTTTGGAAGAAATCGCGGTAGCGCAGGCTCCGTTCCGACAAGTCTCCGGATCGGCCAGCGGGGCCATGGTCTGTGGCTCGTTGCTGCCAGTCGTTCGGGAATGCGACCGGATTGAAACGAGGCGCGGGCCGCGAGTCGTCAATACTCCACGCCTCCACGACGACGCCAAAGAATGCGGTGTCCTCGCCTGTGCGCTGGTTCAGCCAGTCCAGAGCCGCCCGATGCTCGGGACGAAACTCCCGCACCAACCAGACGACGGTGTGTGCCTCGTAGCGAGCCGCATACGTGAGCAGCTTCCCCAGATGGTCATGGTCTGTCGCCGCAAGCTGATTCTCAATCACGACCCGGCGATCGCTGCCCAGATCGCGCGCGAGTACGTCGAGTGAAAACGAGCCGACCTCCGCCTCCGTGGTTTCAACCTCCAGGTCCATCCCTAGCACCTCGCTGAGTTGGACAATGTGCTCGGCGAGCCACGGGGTAAAGTCGCGCGCCTCATTCGGCCACACCTCTCGCAGTTCAACGCGCTTGAGGCTGCTGAGTTCAACCATCGGTCGAGTCTCCCGCCCCCGCCAGCTCCTCCGCCACCTCGTCCAGCAGGCGGCCCAGCATCGTCGCCGTCGCGCCGAAGATGCGGTGGCCCTCGAACCAGTACTCGCGCATCTTGAACGTCATGCCGTCGTCGCGTCGGCGCTCCTCGTACTTCGTGTTCGCCGGATCGAGCAGGTGCGAGAACGACGGCGTGATGATCTCCGCGACCTCAATCTCGAGCTGCCGGAACGGGTACGGCGCGCGGTCGAGCAGGCCCACGAACGGGATCACGTGGAAGTCGGTGATCGTGCGGTAGTGGCTCTGCTCGCCCAGTACTTCGACATGCTCGGTGCGGATCCCGACCTCCTCGTCCGCCTCCCGTAGCGCGCCGTCGACCGGCGCCTCGCCGGCCTCGAGCGCGCCGCCCGGAAACGACATCTCACCCTTGTGATGCTCGACGTGCTGGCTGCGCACCGTCAGCACGACCTGCGGATCGTCATAGGGCAGGATCGCAATCAGCACCGCCGCGGCCCAGCTGCCCGTGCCCGCCGCCAGCGTGTGGACCTCGTGACGCGCCGCGACCCGGCGGATCGTCTCGATCATCGGGGCGTCGGGCACCTCGCTCGCCCGTCGTTCTTCGCTCACGTCGCGCCTCCTGTTGTGCTGCTGACGCTAGCCGACGTACAGCTCAGCGCGTGCAGGCGCGATCACCTCCCCAAGCGCGGTCTGAAACTCGCCCCAGCGGTTGTCGAAGCTCGAGCGGCCGAAGCGCACGTGCAGGCTCGACGTGTCAGCGCTCTGACTGGTGCTCTCGTGCTTCATGCCTTGCAGATTCGCGTCGAGGAATCCCAGCAGCGCCGACTCGTGCTGCGCGTAGTCGGCGGCGGGCATCGTGACGATCAGGTCGCGTCCCCCTGGCAGCAGCGTGCGCAGCGACGAGCCGCTCAGGAAGCGCTGCGCCACGAGCACGAACAGCGCGATCACGAACAGCACGCCGACCAGCTCATAGTTGTAGGTCGCCGCGCCGATCGACGACGCGATCAGCAGCAGCAGGAAGCCGATCTCGGCCGGGTCCTTGACGGGTGTGCGAAAGCGGACGAACGAGAGCGCCCCGAGCAGGCCGAGCGAGAGCGGCAGCGAGAACTGGATCGCGATGAACAGCACCGTGATCGCCGGCCCCGCCAGCAGGAACGTGCGATGCACGCCCGCCCCGCGGTCCCAATCGCGATAGAAGATCACGTAGAGCGCCCAGACGGCGACCGACGCGGCCAGCGACACCACCATCGCCAGCCAGAACTCGGAGAACTGGATTTCCGAAACGGGGCCGAACCACTGATCCATCAGAAGCCTCCGATGCGCTGGGCGTCAGGCGCCGCCGCGCCAGACGCGCGAGCTGGTCAGTTCCACGGCCGCGGCGTACTTGGAGTGTGCCGCGCGTCTGAGTCCAAGCCGCGCCAGACCGTCGAGTCGCGCGGGCAACGGTCCAGCCGATTTGAGCTCGAGCACCGCGCCGTCCGGAACCGCACGCCACACGATTCCCGGGCGCGGAGCGGCGGCGCGCACCCGTGTGTCGAGCGAGACGCGCAGGCCCGAGCCGAGCTCGGCCCAGCGGCGCCGTTCGTAGGTCACCAGCGCGACCGGCTCCACCGTCGGCGCGGCCGGCGCACCGAGTTCGCGCAGGGCCTCGGTCAGTTGGTCGCGGCCGGGCAGGCGGATGCCTGCGGCCAGCATCGGGCCGTCGTCGATGCTCAGATGCAGCCGTTGCTTGCTGCCGACCCTGCCCTCGCGATGCTTCAGTTCGAGCCAGGCGCTCAAGGTGCCCGCCTCCGCGTCAACAGGGTCGTCGTACCATCGCAGCCGCAGCTTCGTCTTGCCCCAGGAGCCGTCGGCCGCCTCCCAGTAGGCGTCGAGCGACGGCGTGTCGTAGTAGCACGAGGTGATCGTCCCCCGCGGGTAGTCGCGGTCGGGGGGCACGCGCGCCGAAATCCAGGCGGCGATCAGCGCCGCGCGGGCCTCCGCGACGGGGTACTTCCGCTCTTCGCGCGTCGCCGATCTGGCAGCGCGGTCCGCTGCGTCAGCTGGCTGGGGCCGCGTCTGGAGCGCCATTTCCGGATGTTAACATGGGGTCAACGAGCCCCCGCCCGAGATTCCCGGCATGCCCAAACGCGCCCTCCTCGCCCTGCTCGCCGCCGCCGCCGTGCTGGCTGCGGTGATCGGCCTTGCGGCATCGAGCGACTCCAACCAGGCGCCGCCGGATCACGGCCCCGACGTGGTGCGCTTCGGCGTCAATCAGGAGCGCAGCGACGCGCGCGGCTACGTCTTCGACATCGAGCAGGTGCGGACCTACTCGATCGAGATCGACGAGGCGGAGTTCCGGCGCCTACAGCAGAACCCGCGCGCCGAGCAGTACGTCCGAGCCCGAATCCGGCTCGACGACGAGCTCTGGGAGGACGTCGGCGTCCGCTACAAGGGCTTCTACGGCCTGCTCTTCACCTGCTTCGACGAGCGCGGCGCCCAGCTCTGCAAGAAGCTCTCCTACAAGGTCAAGTTCAACGAATACGAGCCGCGCCGGCGCTTCTTCGGGATGAAGCGGCTCAACTTCCACCCGATGAAGGACGACGAGGCGCAGATGCGCGAGGTGCTCACCTATCAGCTGTTCCGCGATGCGGGCGTCGCCGCTCCGCGCGCCGTCTTCGCGCGGCTTGAGCTGAACGGTGAGGCGCTCGGGCTGTTCACGCTGACCGAGGACATCGACGACCGCTTCATGGCCGACCGCTTCGACGACGGCGGCGCGGGCGTGCTCTACAAGGAGGTTTGGCCGACCAGCTCGCGCACGGCGCTTGACGTCGCCGAGATCGACGGCACGGTCGGTGTCAACGCGTCCGCACAGGGCGCCGCTGATCTGCCCGAGAACGCGCGGCTGCCGGTCGGTCTGGCCGAGGCGGTGGCGCGCAATCCCAACGACCGGCCCGCGACCGGTTTTGTGGCGTTTGCCCGGGAACTGCTGGCCCATCAGGACGATCCCGCCGCGCGGCTCGCGGCGCTGGAGCGTCGGCTCAGCGACATCGACGACTTCTGGGCCTATCTCGCGGTCGACCGCCTGACCGACAACTGGGACGGGATCGTCGCCTGGTACTGCGTGCCCGAGTGCCAGAACCACAACTACTTCTGGTACGAGAACTCGCGCGGCGGCGGTTTCACGCTGATCCCCTGGGATGTTGAGCACAGCTGGCGCGACCCCAGCCCGATTCGCACCTACTTCGGCATGCCCGACTGGGATGACCTGCACCGCAGCTGTCGCATCCGCAAGGTCTTCTGGGACCTCGACGCGATCGCGCCCTTCTGCGACCCGCTGATCGGCGCGGCGGTCACGCAGGGCTGGGCTGAGTACATCGCCGCGTCGCGCACGCTGCTCGAGCGGCTCTACCCGCTCGAACGGCTGCACCAACGCATCGACGAGCTGGCCGCGATCATCGAGCCGCACGTCATCGAGGACCAGGCAGGCCCCGGCGAGCGCGCCTGGCGCGCCGCCGTCGAGCTGCTACATAGTGAGGTCGAGGCGCGCTTCACCTACATCGCCGACAAGATCGCAGAATGGGACGCGCAACAGAGCGACGCGCCGCAAGGGGACGACGATGCCTGACCTGATCATCCGCGCTGGCGAGATCGTCGACGGCAGCGGTTCGCCCCCGCACGTCGCGGACCTAGCCGTGGACGGCGACCGAATCAGCGCGATCGGCGACCTCAGCGCTCAGAACGCCGCGCGCGAGATCGACGGCCGCGGCCTCACCGTCGCGCCGGGCTGGATCGACACGCACGCCCATTCCGACGGCATCCTGCTGCACGAGCCGCAGCACGCGAGCGGCCTGCTGCAGGGCGTGACGACGGAGATCATCACCCAGGACGGCCTCTCCTACGCCCCGCTCTCGGGCGAAGACCTCGCCTCCTACGGCCGCTATCTGGCGGGACTGCTGGGGCCGCCGCCGCTGGGGCTCGACATGTCGAGCATCGCCGCGATGCGCGAGCACTACGAGGGCAAGGGCTGCAACGTCGCCGTGCTCGCGCCGCATGGCCCGATTCGCCTCTCCAGCGTCGGCTTTCGCGACATCCCGCTGGTTGGCGACGGGCTGACAGAGGCCCGCCGGCTGATCGCCGAGAGCCTTGAGCAGGGCGCGCTCGGCTTCTCGACCGGGCTCTCCTACTACCCGAACTCCTACAGCGACACCGAGGAGCTGGTCGCGCTCAACGAGACGGTTGCCCGGCACGGCGGCGTCTACGTCGTGCACGTGCGCAATCACAACAACGACCGCGCACCCGGCGGCACGGGCATCACCGAGGCGCTCGAAGTGGGCCGCCGCAGCGGCGTCGCCGTCCATGTCTCCCACTACCGCACGCATCCCCCCAACGCCGGCCAGGTCGCCGAGCTGATGGAGGAGATCGACGCCGCCAAGGCCGACGGCATCGACGTGACGCTCGAGACCTACCCCTACGCCGCCGCCGCGACCGTGCCTGGCTACTTCATCGCCGGCGAGTTTCACGAGGGTGGCATCGACGCGCTGCTCGAGCGGCTGGCCGACCCCAAGCTGCGCCCACGGTTGCTCGAATCGATGCGCACGCTCTTCCCCGGCGCGCTCCAGGGCTCGGCCTGGACCTGGATCGACCATCCGCGCCTGCGCCGCTTCGAGGGCATGGCGATGGCCGACGCGGCAGCCGAGCAGGGCCTGAGCGTCGAAGAGCATGTGCTCGAAACCATCCTCGAGGCCGGGCTGGCCTGCGGCTTCCGCCATCAGCCGCCCGCCAGTGTGACCGTCACGCGCCAGGTCGAGGCCGATGTGATCGAGCTGCTCAGCCGCGCCGACTACATGGTCGGCAGCGACGGCATCCCCTTCACCGGCGGCATGCCGCACCCCCGCGCCTATGGCACGTTCCCACGGATCATGGGCAGGCTGCGCCGCCGCCACGGCGTCCCCATCGAGCATCTTGTGCGCGGCATGACCGGCCTGGCCGCCGAGCGCTTCCGGATCGTTGACCGCGGTGTGCTGCGCGAGGGCGCGTTCGCCGACATCACCGTCTTCAACGCCGACACGATCATGGACGGCGCATCATTCGAAGACCCCAAGGCCGAACCGTCGGGCATCGACTACGTGCTGGTCAACGGGCAGCTCGCCGTCGACGGCGGCAAGGTCACCGGCGTGCTCGCCGGGCGTGCCGTGCCCTGAACAATGCTGACCAATTCCTGACCGATGCTGACCGCCCACTAAGAATCCACTGAGCAAGTCGAACCCCTTCTCCCCCCCGCTTCGCGGGGGGAGATGTCCCATAGAGATCCCCTCTCCCCCCGCTCTGCGGGGGGAGATGTCACGGAGTGACAGAGGGGGGCCCCGCTCCCCCGCGATCAGCACCGAGGCCCCCTCTGCCTTCGGCATCTCCCCCCGCAAAGCGGGGGGAGATGTATTCAGAGCGCTCCTTACTGAACCACGCCTTCGATCAGCAGCTCGGTGAATTCGTCCTCGCTGTAGCCGAGCAGCTCTCGGTAGACGTACTCGCTGTCCTGCCCCAGGAGCGGCGCGTGCGCGGGCCGCGGCGGCGGCGTGTCCGAGAGCCGCCACGCCGGGCTCTCGTAGCTCAGCGCGCCCACCACCGGGTGGTCGCTGCGCCACCAGTGCTCGCGGTGCGCGAGCTGCGCGTCCTCGTGCGCGTCCTGCATCGTCGCCACGCGATGCGCCGGCACCCCGACAGCCTGTAGCGCCCGCTCGACTTGATCGACCGTTCGCAGCGAGGTCCACGCCGAGATCAGCGCCTCCAGCTCATCCTGCGCCGCCAGCCGCTGCACAGCCTTGGTGTATCGCGAGTCGTCGGCGAGCGGCTCGCCCGAGATCACCCGCGCCAGCGACCGCCACTGCTCGTCGCTCGTGACCGCGATCGCGCACCAGCGGTCGTCTCCGGCGCAGGGGAAGACGCCGTGCGGGGCGTGTCGCAGGTCGCGATTGCCCAGCGGCCGATGCACCCGACCCGTGTTCAGCGCGTCGATCAGGCCGGCGTCGAGGATCACAGTCGACGCCTCGAGCTGCGAGACATCGATGTACTGCCCCTCACCCGTGCGCCGGCGATGATCGAGCGCCGCGAGTAGTGCGACGATCGCCACGTGCGTGGCGATCCAGTCGGTGTAGGCGACACCCGTCCCCACCGGCGTGCGGTCTGGCCAGCCCGTCACCGCCGTGACCCCCGCCGTCGCCTGCAGCGTGAGCCCGAAGCCGCGGAATCCGGCGTGCGGGCCGGTCTGGCCCTCCATCGACATCGAGGCCATGATCAGGTCGGGCCGCACCTGCCGCAGTTCTTCCCAGCCGAGCCCGATACGGTTGAGGAAGCCGGGCGCGAACGACTCGGTCACGATGTCGCTCACCGCGACAAGCCGCTTGGCCACCTCGACCGCGCGCGGATGCTGCAGGTTCAGCGCCATGCCCAGCTTGCCGCGGTTGAACTTCGCGAAGTAGGCGCTGGCGTCGATCGAACCTTCACCGGCTGGACGCGGGCCGCTGGAGCGGAAGGTGTCGGGTTTCAGCGACGACTCGATCCGCACGACCTCCGCGCCGTGAAACGCCATCTGCATCGTCACGTTCGGCCCCACCCCGACCCAGGCGAAGTCGGCGATCCGCACGCCCTCGAAGACACGCAGCGCGTCGGGCCGCTCGGCGTCGGACATCAGCGGCCCTGGAAGCTCGGCTGGCGGTTCTCGATGAAGGCCCGCGCGCCTTCGCGGGCGTCCAACGATCCGCGCAGCCACGCCTGGTTCAGCTCCTCGAGCTGCGCCTGCTCGGATGCGTCGTTGTAGAGCGCGGCGTAGACCGCCCGCTTGGTCAGCGCGGTCGCGAACGGGGCGTTGGCGGCGAGCCGATCGGCCAGCGCCAACGCGGCCGGCATCAGCTCGTCGTGCGGGTGCACCTGATTCACGATCCCCAGCTCAAGCGCCCGGCTCGCCTCGATCGGGTCCGCGGTCCAGAAGATCTCAAGCGCGCGGGAGTGTCCCGCCAGGCGCGTGAGCGACCAGCTGCCAGCCCAGTCGGGCGCGAGTCCGCGCCGGATGAACGCCGGGTGCAGACGCGCGCGGTCGGACATCAGCCGCAGGTCGCAGGCCAGCGAGATCGCAAAACCGGCGCCCGCGGCCGCCCCATTGATCGCGGCGATCACGGGAATTTCGAGCCGCTGCAGCTCAGCCGCGAAGCCGTAGCGCAGCTCGGTCGACGCCAGACCCGGCTGAGCTTCCTCCGCAACCCGCTCCTCGCGGTTCGACATGTCTGCGCCCGAGCAGAAGCCGCGGCCGGCGCCGGTGATCACCAGCCCGCGGGCGTCGCGGTCGTCAGTCAGCTCGGCCGCCAGCTCGCGCAGGTCCGAGCGCATCGCGGCGTCCAGCGCGTTGAGCTTCTCGGGCCGGTTGAGAGTCGCGACCACGACGCCGTTGCCGCGCCGTTCGACCAGCAGGGATTCGTTCTCGTTCATCGGCCTTGCTGCCTCTCCGCGGCGATCGCCGCCAGTTGGTCGTTGTCTGCTCCGAGCGCCGGCGCGGGTCGCTCGACCCACGGCGTCTGCGAGAGCACGGCCGGCGCCCCAGGGCTGCGCAGCCTGCCCAGCGCAGGGTCTTCGACATCGCAGAAGAACGCTCGCGCGCCGAGCTGTGGACTCTCGACCAGGTCCTGCATCGTGTTGACGGGGCAGATCAGCACCCGGTGACGCTGGCCCGTCTCGTAGAGCTGCTGGCTGCCGCGGGCGGCGAAGAATGCCGCGATCTCCGCCTCCAGCTCCGCGATCTCGGCTTCGTCCGGCAGCATCGCGCCGGCGATCGAGCGATTCGACCAGTAGTCGACATCGAAGCGCGGCTCGACGCCCTCCGCCCGCATCCAGCCGGCCAGGTCTGGCATCCCGCGTGGGATCCGAACGAACGCGACGTAGCCGTCGGCGCTGGGGTAGACGATCCGCGTCGCCCGCTCGGCGAAGGCGCGCGCCCCGCCCGCGCGCTTGGTTTCGATGCCATCCATCTCCCAAAACAGCCGCGCGTTGCCGAGCGTGTTCGCCATCGCGGCCTGCATCGACACGTCCACGTGCTGACCCCGTCCGGTCACGTGGCGTGCGTGCAGCGCGATCATCGCGGCCGAGCCGGCGTTGAGCGCGGTCAGCGAATAGGCCTGCTCCAGGCTGGGTCGCAGCGGCGCTCGGTCGCGGTCGCCGACCAGCGACATCAGCCCGCCCGCGGCCGCGCCGATCAGGTCGGAGGCCGCCCAGTGCGCCTTCGGCCCGGATTGTCCGAACGGCGTCATCGAAACGTAGATCAGCTGGGGGGCGATCGTCGCCAGGTCCTCGAAGCCCAGCCCGCGCGAGGCCATCACCCCGGGCGCGTCCGATTCGAACAGGAAGTCGGCGCCGCGCGCGAGTTCGCGCAGGTGCTCTTGGTCATCGGAATCATCAAGGTCGAGCGTGACGCTGCGCTTGCCCGCGTTCATCTGCGCCCAGTAGAGGGACCCGCTCGCCTTGCCATCCGCGGATGCAACGAACGGCCCGCGTCGGCGCGACGGATGGCCGCCCTCCGGCTCGACGCGAATCACATCAACGCCGAAGCCGGCGAGCAGCCGCGTGCTCAACGCGCCGATCTCGGCGGTGAGGTCGAGCGCGCGATAGGGGGCCAGTGCGCCGGGCATTGCCACAGGCTAGTTGTCGCGGCCTTGATAGCGGGGTCGACAGCGCGGTCGATGACCGCGCTGCCGCCCGTATGGCATTGTATGATCGGGGTTTGCCGCAGAGTTTCGGTCACAAGGGAGAGGCGCGATGGACCGCGTCATTCGTGTAGCGATCATCAACGTCACGGGCTATGTCGGCGCCGAGCTGGCGCGTCTGCTGGCCCAGCACCCCAACGTGGAGATCGTCTGCGTCACGGGCCGTTCGGAGGTCGGCAAGCGTCTGCCCGAGGTGTTCCCCCACCTCTGGTCGCTGGACCTGCCAATCGTGGCCGATCTCGAAGGCGACGTGGACGCAATCTTCTCCGCGCTGCCGCACGCGGCGGCCGCCGAGCGGCTGGCGCCCTACGTGCGCGCCGGCGTGCCCGTGATCGACGCCTCCGCCGACTTCCGCCTCTACGAACTCGAGCTCTACGAGCAGTGGTACGGCGAACATCCCACGCCTGAGCTGCTCGGCGACGCCGTCTACGGCCTGCCGGAGCTGCATCGCGACAGCATCCGTGCGGCGAAGCTGGTCGGCGTGCCCGGTTGCTACCCAACCTCCGCGATCCTCGCGCTCGCGCCGCTGGCCGAGGCCGGCTGGCTTGAGGGGCGCACGATCGTCGACGCCAAATCCGGCGTCTCCGGCGCGGGCCGCGGCTTGAAACAGACCTCCCACTTCTCCGAGGTCGACGGCTCGCTCAGCGCCTACGGCTTGGCCGGGCATCGGCACCACCCCGAGATGGTGCAGGAGCTTTCGGCGCTGCAGGGGGCCTCGGGCGAGGCGGCGGTCACGGTCACGTTCGTTCCCCACCTGATCCCGATGACCCGCGGCATCCTGGCCACCTGCTACCCGACGATTCGCGACGGCGCGCTGCCCGAAGATCCCGACGAGCGTCAGCGTGCGCTACGTGAGCGTTACGAGCAGTTCTACGCCGACGCGCCCTTCGTCCACGTGGCCGACGCGCCGCCCGCGACGAAACAGACACTCGGCGCGAACTCCTGCCTCGTCTATCCCACGGTCGACGCGCCCACCGGCGAAGTCACCGTCGTGAGCTGCATCGACAACCTCGTCAAAGGCGCGGCGGGTGGCGCGGTGCAGTGCTTCAACCTGATGTTTGACCTCGCCGAGGACGCGGGACTCTCGAGGATCGGCGTCTACCCCTAGGAGCGGCTGATGACTGAGATCGACAGTGCGGGGGCGGTGACGGCGCCGCTGGGCTTCAGCGCGGGCGCGACCACGGCCGGCATCAAGGAGTCGGGCCTGACCGATCTCGCGCTGCTCGCCTCCGACCGCCCGGCGACGGCGGTGGGGATGTTCACCACCAACCAGACGCAGGCGGCGCCGCTCTCGGTCAGCCGCCGGCATCTCCAGAACGGTCTGCTGCGCGGGGTGATCGTCAACTCCGGCAACGCCAACTGCGCGACCGGCTCACGCGGCGTCGCCGACGCCGAGACGATGACCGACCTCGCCGCCGCGCTGATCGGCTGCGCTGCCGACGAGGTGTTCGTCAACAGCACCGGCATCATCGGGCACTTCCTGCCGATCGAGCTGCTGCACGCCGCTGTCCCAACCGTCGAGCTACAGCCCGACGGCGGGGCCGACTTCGCTCGCGCGATCATGACCACTGACACCTTCCCCAAGGAGGCGCTCGCGACCTTCGAAGCCAACGGCCAGACCTACCGCATCGGTGGCTGCGCCAAGGGCGCGGGCATGATCCACCCCAACATGGCGACGATGATCGCGCTGGTCACCACCGACGCGCCGATCGAGCTCGACATCCTCGACGCCCGCTTCCGCTACGCGATCGACCGCTCGATCAACATGGTCACCGTCGATGGCGACACCTCGACCAACGACACAGCCCTGATCCTCGCCAACGGTGCCGGCGGCGGCCCGGCGATCGCCCCAACCGATCACGCGGCAATCGCCGCGCTCGACGAGGCGCTCGCCGCAGTCTGCACGTCGCTGGCCAGGATGATCGCCAAAGACGGCGAGGGCGCGACCAAGCGGATCGAGATGACCGTCAGCGGCGCGCCGACCTGGGAGGGCGCGCGCGATATCGCGCGCACCGTCGTCACCTCGCCGCTGGTCAAGGCCGCGCTGAGCAAGGCCGACCCCAACTGGGGCCGCGTGCTGATGGCCGCCGGCTACGCCGGCGTGCCATACGACCTCGACAGCGTCCGCGTCTGGATCGGCGACCTGCTGGTCTTCTCCGGCATCGCCACCGGCGTGCCCGAAGCCGAGGCCTCCAAGCGCACGATCGGCCCCGACGTGCAGATCCGCATGGATCTGGCCGCCGGCGACGCCGAAGCCGTCGCCTGGGGCTGCGACCTGACCGAGGAATACGTCCGCTTCAACGCCGACTACGTGACGTAACGGCTACTGCAGCGGCAGCGGCGACTGCCACCACGGCGGGCGCGAGCTGACTTCGATTCGGCTCACCCACTTGACCCAGTGATAGCCGCGACGGCCGGGCGCAACCAGCCGCAACGGCGCCCCGTGACCGGCGCTGAGCGGCTGGCCGCCTACGTGCGTGGCGAGCAGCAATCCCTGCGCCGCTTCCAGTGAGAAACGCCGGTCAAAGCCCGTGACCGAGGTCACGACGACGCTGTGGGCTCCCTCCGTCGGCACGGCCCGCGCCAGCAGCGCGGTGAGCGGCACGCCCGACCAGTCCTGGTGGGTGTACCAGCCGCCCGTGCAATCGAGCGTCGCGCGGCGCGACCCGCTCGCCAGCTCCGCGAGGGTCGCGCGGTCGAACTCAAGCGCGCTCTGAACCTGGCCGCTGATCGTCAGACGCCACGCCTCGGGGTCGATCCGCTGCCGGTCGTCGCTGAGCCACTGAGTGACGGGAAATGCGTTGCCCTGTCCGCTGGCCCGTTCCCGCGAGCCGGTGAAACGCCGAGCCTCCGCGAGCGTCGTCACGCCGCCCCAGAGCACCAGCCCGCCCGCGCCGACCGCGGCCAGGCGCAGCAGATTGCGGCGGCTGCTGAAGTCGGTCCGCCGCGGCTTCGACCAGCGGACGAAGGCGTGCAGCAGCAGCGGCACGGTCAACGCCAGCCCCAACGCGGTGTGCAGCACGAGCGGACGCAGGCCGCCGTAGAGCGGCACTCGGATCGTGCCCGAGTCGACCAGCGCCCACCAGATCCCGGTCCCGACGGCGCCGCAGAACAGCGCGGCCAGCATCAGCGGCGCAGCCGACCAGCTCCCCGCGCCGCGCCGCTTGAATGAGCGCGCGATGATCCGCCACTTCCAGATGATCAGGACGAGCAGCGAGAGCCCCGCGATGCCGTGCAGCCAGAACACCCAGCGGCCCGAGGGCGCGCCCACCGTGAAGCTGGCCAGGCCGGAGCCAAGCTCGAAGAGCAGCAGAGCGAGAATGGTTAGATTGGTCGCGCGTGCCGTCACCGGGTGACCTCGTTCGGCTCCACGCTACCTCGCGCCGGCAGCGCCGCGGTTGTCGAGTAGGCTTTGGGGGTGGAGATCAATCGTCCCCTCGTTGTCAAGGTCGGTGGCAGCACGCTCGGCGAGCATGACACGTCGCTGGCCGACTGCGCCGCGCTGCACGCCGAAGGCCGCTCGGTCGTCGTCGTGCACGGCGGCGGCGCGGCCGTGACCGACTGGCAGCGGCGCCTCGGCGCCGAGGCCGAGTGGGTCGAGGGCCTGCGCACCACCACCGCTGAATCGCTGCAAGTCGTCGTCGCGGTGCTGGCCGGCCTGATTAACACCGAACTGGTCGGTCAGCTGATCGGCCTCGGCGCTCCCGCCGTGGGCATCAGCGGCGTTGACGGCGCCACGCTGCGCTCGCCGCAGAGCGAGCGCCTCGGCCTCGTCGGCGAGACGCCCTGCAGCGACCCGGCCACCATCAAGGTGCTGCTGCGCGAGCGGCGGCTGCCGGTCGTTGCGCCGGTTGGGCTCTCGACCGACGCCCCGCCGCTGACGCTGAACATCAACGCCGATTCGGCCGCCGGCGCGATCGCCGAGGCGCTCAACGCTGAAACGCTGCTCTATCTGACCGATGTGCAAGCCGTGCTCGACGAACACGGCGAACCCCAGTCGTGCCTCGACGCGGGCACCGAACAACGACTACGCGACCACGAAGCAATCTCCGGCGGGATGCTCCCGAAGCTCGCCGCAGGCCGCCGCGCGCAGCGTGCCGGCGTGCGCGTGCGCATCATCGACGGCCGCGCGCCGGGCATCATCCGGCAAGCGCTCTCGACCTGCGCCGACGCCTCTACGGACTCACCGGGAACGGTCTTGATCTGACCATGCTGCGAGCACGCCTGACATCACTCACTGCCATCGAACTGGCGCTTCAGCGCGTCTCCGGCGGCTGGCGCAACGGCGACGAAGCGCCGGGCAACGTGCCGCCCTCCGACGAGGGCCGCAGCGGGCAGCTCGGTCCGCCTCCGCCCGTCTTCCGCGAGGGCCTCGGCGGTGGCGGCGGCGACGACGAGCCGCCGCCCTATACCGCAGGTGAAGGCGGCCAGCAGCCGCCCAAGCGCTGGTGGACGCGGATCGTCGCGCTCGGCTCGGGCCTGCTCGTCCTGCTGATCCTGCTCAACATCGGCCTCGACCTCTACGTCGATCGGCTCTGGTTCAGCGGCGTCGGCTATCAGGAGGTGTTCGACACGCGCGTCGGCACGCAGATCTGGCTCTTCTTCGCCGGCTTCGGGATCACCTGCGTCGTGATCGGCGGCAGCCTCTTCCTCGCCACCCGCACGCGCTTGCAGTCCGACATCCCGCCAATCGACGACCCCGGCTTCCGGCGGCTGATCACGATCATCGCGGTCGTGGCGACGCTGCTGCTGGCGATCATCTTCGGTTCCGTCGCCTCGGGCCGCTGGGACCAGATTCTGCTCTTCCTGCACGCGCAGCCGTTCGGCGTGACCGACCCGCAGTTCGGCCGCGACATCGGCTTCTACGTCTTCGACCTCGAGGCCCTGCAGTTCATCAAGGGCTGGGCCGTGGGGCTGAGCATCATGACGATGCTCACCACCGCCGCCATGTACGGCGTGCGCTTGCTGCTCTACCGCGGCCAGGCCCGCACCACGCTGCTGGCCCGCCTGCATCTGGCCGTCCTGATCGCGATCGTGATGGCGATGTTCGTCTGGGGCTACTGGCTGGCGCGCTTCGAGCTCGCCGTCAACCCGTCCGGCTTCGTGTTCGGCGCGACCTACACCGACGACCACATTCGCGCGCCCGTGCAATACCTGCTGATGGCCGCCGGGATCGTGGTGATCGGCGGCGTGCTCTCGTGGCCCTTCCACGAGCAGCTGCGCTTCGCGATCGCGCCGATTCTGGCCCTCGTCGTGATCAGCATCGTCGGCGCGATGATCCTGCCCAGCGTCGTGCAGCGCTTCACCGTCGAGCCCGACGAGCTGCAACGTGAGACGCCCTACATCGAACGCAACATCGCGGCGACGCGCGCCGCGTTCGAGCTGGACCAGATCGAGGAGCGCGAATTCGCCGCGAATGATGCGATCTCGGTGGCTGACCTCGCCGCCAACCCGGAGGCCCTACGCAACGTGCGCCTGTGGGATCACCGCCCGCTCAACGACACGCTGAACACCACCCAGACGATCCGCCCGCTCTACGTCTACCCCGATGTCGATGTCGACCGCTACACCACGGGGGACGAGGAGCACCAGGTCTTCCTCGCGGCCCGCGAGCTCTCGCAGAACAACCTGCAGCCCACCCAGCAGTCGTGGGTCAACCGGCGCCTACAGTTCACGCACGGATTCGGTGTCGTGATGTCGCCGGTCGACGAGGTGACCAGCTCCGGCGAGCCGGAGTTCTGGATCTCCAATATTCCCCCCGAGATCGTCAAGGAGACGTCCAGCGGCGCGCTCAACCTGCGGATCGATCAGCCCCGCATCTATTACGGCGAGGCGACCGACGGCTACGTCATCGCCAACACGGGCGCTGAGGAGTTCGACTACCCCCTCTCCGGCGACGAGCTGGCCGACAGCGATAGCGCAGAGAGTCAGGCGACGACGCGCTACTCCGGCGCCGGCGGAGTCGAGCTGGGCGGCTTCTTCCGCCGCCTCGCGTTCGCCTGGTCATTCGCCGACACCAACATCCTGATCTCCGGCTCGCTAACCGCCGACAGCCGGATCCTCTTCCGCCGCCTGATTCAGGAGCGCGTGAGCACGCTCGCGCCGTTCCTCACGCTCGACGCCGACCCCTACATCGTGGTCGGCGACGACGGCCGTCTCTACTGGATCCAGGACGCCTACACGACCACCGACCGCTACCCCTACTCGCAGCCGCACGCGGCGGGCTTCAACTACGTGCGCGCCTCGGTCAAGGCAGTGATCGACGCCTACGACGGCACGATCAACCTCTACATCGTCGACGAATCAGACCCGGTGATTCGCGCCTGGGCGGACATCTTCCCGGACCTGTTCAAGGCCAAGTCAAACTTCCTCGTCGACCTGGTGCGCCACTGGCGCTACCCGCAAGACTTCTTCCAGGTCCAGGCCGACCAGTACCTCAGCTACCACATCGAGTCGGCCCGCGGCCTGTTCACACGTGAGGACCTCTGGGCGATTCCGCAGGAAAAGCTGCGCCAGCAGGAGATTCCGGTCGAGCCCTACTACGTGACGCTGCGCCTGCCCGACCAGGAGCAGCCGGAGTTCCTGCTGATCCTGCCCTTTACGCCGCGCAACCGGCTCAACGCCATCGCCTGGCTGGCTGGCCGCAGCGACGGCGAGAACTACGGCAAGCTATTCGCCTTCCGCTTCCCGGCGAACAAAAACGTCGATGGGCCGCTACAGATCGAGGCTCGAATCGACCAGGATGTCTCGATCTCGCGCCAATTCACGCTGCTCGGGCAGCAGGGCAGCGAGGTGATTCGCGGCAACCTGCTGTTCATCCCTGTCGGCGCGTCCTACGTATACGTCGAGCCGATCTACCTGCAGGCCGATAACGCGCGGTTCCCGCAGCTCAAGGCTGTGGTCGTGGTCAACGGCGACGTGATCGCCTTCGAGGACAGCTTCGCCAAGGCGGTGCAGGTGGCGCTGGGCAACCAGCCGCCCCGCGGTCTGTCGTTCACCGGCGATTCGGGCGCCGCTCCGACGCCTGAGCCCGAGGCTGCGCCCGTGCAGCAGCAGGCGGAGGTGGAAGAGCAGCAGGCGGAGCCTTCGGCCCCCGAGGCAGGCACCACCGCAGAGCTCGCCCAACGCGCGCAGGACGTGTTCGAGGAGGCGATGCAGCGGCTGCGCGACGGCGACTTCGCCGGCTATGGCGAAGCGATTGATCGGCTCGGCGCACTCCTCGATCAGCTCGCGTCAACCACTCAATAGACGCGCGTCGGGGCCCTCGTACCCCGCCAGGGATGCTCGGTTACGATGATCGCGCCCACGACGGGCGAACTGCGCACGCGCCAGCCTGTCCCCAAATCCGTGCCTTGCAGCGATGCGTCGCGCGGCTGCAGCGGGCGGCGCAGAGAGTATGAGGATTGCCGATGCCGACCACCGCTGAACGAGAAGCCGCCGTCTTCATGATGTCGGCCGGCCGTCTGCCGGTCACGCTCGTCCGTGGTGAAGGCACGCACGTGTGGGACGACGAGGGCAACCGCTACCTCGACTTCGTCGCCGGGATCGCCTCCGACAGCCTCGGCCATTGCCACCCCGCGATCGTCAACGCAATCAAGACGCAGGGCGAAACCCTGCTGCACGTCTCCAACTACTTCTACACGCTGCCGCAGCTGGAGCTCGCCGACCTGGTGCTCGGCGCCAGCGGGATGAAGCGGATCTTCTTCTGCAGCACCGGCGCCGAGGCGACCGAGGGCGCGATCAAGATCGGCCGCAAGTGGGGCCATCTGCACAAGGACGGCGGTTACGAGATCATCACGATGGAGGAGTCGTTCCACGGCCGCACGCTGGCCTCCGTCTCGGCCACCGGCACGCCGCGCTTCAGCGAGCCGTTCCACGCCGTCGATGGCTTCCGCCACGTCCCGTTCAACGATGTCGATGCCGTGCGAGCCGCGATCGGCCCGCAGACCGCCGCGATTCTGGTCGAGCCGCTGCAGGGCGAGGGCGGCGTCAACGTCGCCGACGAAGGCTACCTCCGAGCGCTGCGCGACATCTGCGACGAACACAACCTGCTACTCATGCTCGACGAAGTGCAGACCGGCATCGGCCGCACCGGCAAAATGTTCGCCTTCGAGCACGAAGGCATCCAGCCCGACGTGATGGCGCTGGCCAAGGGCCTCGGCAGCGGCGTCCCGATCGGCGCGATCGTCGCCAACGAGCGCGGCGACATCCTCGAGCCGGGCGACCACGGCACCACCTTCGGCGGTCAGCCGTTCACCACCGCCGTCGCCGCCGCGACCGTGCGCACCATCCTCGAAGAAGGCATCCCCGAGCAGGTCGCGATCAAGGGCGAGAGCCTGATCAGCAGCCTGCGCGCACTCGACGACCGCCACCCCGTGATCAGCGAGGTGCGCGGGCAGGGCCTGCTGGTCGCCGTGCAGTTCAGCGCCGACATCGGCCCGGCGCTCGTCGCCGCCTGCCGCGAGCGCGGCCTGATCTGCAACGTCGTCAAGCCCAACGTCCTGCGCCTCGTCCCGCCGTTGACGGTGTCGGACGACGAGCTGGCCGAGGCCGTCGGTATCATCGATGACGCTCTCGCGAGCGTCGGCAGCTGAGCGCGCTCGCCGAGCGTTGGGCGCCTCACCAAAGGAGTTCCTGTGGCCAGCCGATCGAAATCGAAGCGCGTGGTGCTGGCCTATTCAGGCGGCCTCGATACATCCGTCGTGGCCCGCTGGTTGACCGAGCGCGGCTGGGAGGTCTTCTGCCTCACCGCTGATATGGGCTTCCTCGAAGCCGATCAAGAACTCGCGGCGCGGGCCCGCGCGGCCGGCTCGATCGGATTCGAAATGCGCGACCTGCGCAGCGAATTCGCCGAGTCCTTCTGCTTCCCCGCGCTGATGGCCGGCGCGCTCTATGAGGGCCGCTACCCGCTGGCCACCGCGCTGGCCCGCCCGTTGATCGCCAAGGCGCTCGTCGATGTGGCGCGCGAGCACGGCGCCACCGCCGTCGCGCACGGCTGCACCGGCAAGGGCAACGACCAGGTCCGCTTCGACGTGTCGGTCCAGGCGCTCGCGCCTGACCTGGAGATTCTGGCCCCGGTCCGCGAATGGGAGCTGACCACCCGTCAGTCGGAGATTCACTACGCCAACGCGCACGAGATCCCGATCACCGTCAGCGCCGACAAGCAGTACTCGGTCGACGAAAACCTCTGGGGCCGCTCGGTCGAGGCCGGCCCGCTCGAGGACCCCTGGGTCGAGCCGATGGACGATGTCTGGGAATGGACCATCAATCCCGAGCTGGCGCCCGACGAGCCGCTCTACATCGAGATCGGGTTCGAGTCAGGCCGCCCCACATCGCTCGACGGCGAAGAGCTCGACGCAGTCACGCTGATCACGCGTCTGCACGAGCTCGCCGGCCAGCACGGCGTCGGACGGATCGACATGGTCGAGGACCGGCTGGTGGGGATTAAGTCGCGCGAGGTCTACGAGGCCCCTGCCGCGACGGTGCTCAGCGCCGCGCACACCGCGCTCGAATCCTTGACCCTCAGCAAGCAGCAGATCCGGATCAAGCACCGCCTGATGCAGGACTACGCAGACCTGATCTACGACGGCCTCTGGTACACCGCCATGCACCAGGACCTGGCCGCGCTGACCCGTTCGATGCAGCGACACGTCTCCGGCAGCGTCCGGGTCAAGCTGCTCAAGGGCCAGGTCACGCCGGTCGGCGTGCAGAGCCCCAACAGCCTGTACCAGCATTCGCTCGCCACCTACGATGTGGGCGATGTGTTCGACCAGACTTCAGCAGTCGGCTTCATCGACATCTGGGGACTACCGGTCCGAGTGCAGGCCGAAAAGCAGTTGCTGCGTCAACCCGGCGGGCCCAACCAGGTCAGCTCGGGCCGCATGCCGTGAGCTGAGCGGGCGATGACAACCAACGCCAATTCACCCGATGCGTCGCCTGACCTGCCTGAGGTGATGGTCGAATACGAGGCCGCCACGCTCTCGCTGGGCGGCTCCGACGCGGCCGAGTTTCAGATCCGCCGCTACAGCCACGCCACGCTGGAATGCGCGCTGTATCTGGCGCTCGACGCCCGCCAGGCCTTCGAGGCCCGCTGCGGGGCGCTGACCGACGCTCAGGTCCAGCTGCTGCTGCGCGCCCTGGCGGACGACTGGTATCCCGCCTTCATGGCCTCCGGCGCCGAGCCGCCCGCGATCGCCACGCTGCGCGCCCGTGACCTCAGCGATCAACAGATGGCGGCCGCGATCGCCGCCGCCGGCCTGCCGACACTCAGCCAGTAGGCGCCGGCCTGAACAGGGAGGCGCTGCAGGCGTGACCGACCGGCCGACCGACGACGGACAGGAACGCCTCTGGGGCGGACGCTTCGAGGCCGAACCAAACGAACTCGTGCAGGCCTACACATCGTCGATCGGCGTCGACGCGATGCTCTTCCGCGAGGACATCGCCGGCTCGCGGGCGCACGCGCGGATGCTCGGCCAGCGCGGGATCATCGATCCCCCCGACGCCCAACGGATTCTCGAGGGCCTCGACCTGGTTGAGGCTGAGTTCGAAGCTGGCACGTTCGAGCTGCGGCCCGAGCTGGAGGACATTCACACTCACGTCGAGGCGCGGCTCGCGGACCTGATCGGCGCGGACATCGCCGGCCGGCTGCACACGGCCCGATCACGCAACGATCAGGTCGCGCTCGACACGCGAATGTTCGTGCGCGACGCAATCGTGCAGTCGATCGGTGGACTGCGCGGCCTGCAAGCCTCGCTGATCGATCTGGCCGAGCGCCACATCGACGTCTACATGCCCGGCTACACCCATCTTCAGCGCGCCCAGCCGGTGTTGTTCGCCCATCACCTGCTCGCCTACGTCGAGATGTTCGACCGCGACGCCGACCGATTCATCGACGCGTTCGCTCGCGCCGACATCATGCCGCTCGGCAGCGCGGCGCTGGCCGGCGCGGCCTACCCCATCAACCCTGCAGCAGTGGCAGAAGAGCTCGGCTTCGACTCCGTGACCCGCAACAGCATCGACGCCGTGTCGTCGCGAGATTACGTCGCCGAATACCTCGCCGTCGCGGCAATCTGCATGGTCCACATCTCGCGGCTGTGCGAGGACGTGATCCTCTGGAGCAGCGCTGAATTCGGCGTGCTGCGCTTCGACGACGCGTTCACGACCGGCTCGTCGATCATGCCGCAGAAGCGCAACCCCGATATCGCCGAGCTGGCGCGCGGACGCGCCGGGCGTGTGATCGGGCATCTGACCGGGCTCCTCTCCACGCTGAAGGGCCTGCCGCTGGCTTACAACCGCGACCTCCAGGAGGACAAGGCGGGCCTCTTCGATACCGCCGATACGCTGGTCGGCACCGTGCATGTGCTGGCCCCGGCGATGCTCACTGCGCAGGTCAACGGCAAGCGAGCCCGCGCGATGGTCGACGACGACCCGTTCATCCTCGCGACCGACTACGCGGACTATCTCACCCGCAAGGGCGTGCCGTTCCGTGAGGCGCACCGCGTCGTTGGACAGCTCGTACGAATTTGCGAGTCGAGTAATCGCGGCCTGCGTGAGCTCTCGCTCGACGACCTTCGGCTCGTCCACGAGTCGTTCGGACGTGACGCAGTGGGGATGACCATTCGTGACGCGCTCGCCGCACGCGATGTGCCCGGCGGCACCGCACCGCGCCGCGTGCGCCAGGCGCTCACCGAAGCAAAGACCAGGCTGCGCCTCGTCCCCGCGCCGGGCGCGCAGCCATGAGCGGCCCCGAGGCACGGCGCACGATCGAGCTCGCGCCCTCGATCCTCGCAGCCGACTGGACGCGGATCGGCGAGCAGGTCCGGGAGGCCGAGGCGGCCGGCGTCGACGCGATCTCGCTCGACGTGATGGACGGCGCCTTCGTGCCGCCGATCACCTTCGGCGCGCAGATGCTGGAGGCCGTGCGCGGCCTGACCGACCTCCCGATCGAGGCGCACTTGATGGTCGAGCAGCCCGAGCGACAGATTGACGCGTTCGCCGCTGCCGGCGCGAACTGCATCACGATTCACCTCGAATCGACACGTCACCCACACCGCGTGCTGCAGCAGATCCACGATTGCGGCTGCGAGGCGGGCATCACGCTCAACCCGGGCACGCCGGTGGCGGCGCTCGAGCCGATGCTGGCCGAGTGCGACCGCGTGCAGATCATGAGCGTCAACCCCGGCTGGGGCGGTCAGAGCTTCATCCCGCAGGCCCTCGATCGCATCCGCGAGGCCCGCGAGCGGCTCGACGCCGCCGGCCGCAGCGACATCCTGGTCGCCGTCGACGGCGGCGTCAACGAGCGGACGATCGCCGCGATCGTCGCCGCCGGCGCGACCTGGCTGGTCGCCGGCTCCGCGATCTACAACGACCGCGAGACGGTCAAAGCCGCCGTCGCCCGCCTGCGCAGCGCGATCGCGGCCGGCTGACTAGAGCGGTTTCTGGTAGATCCGGTAGGTCTTGTAGACCTCGGCCGCCGTGCGCCGCAGCGCTGAGTTGAGCAGCTCGTTGTCTTCGAGCACCCAACCCAGCTCGGCCCAGTCGTAGCCCGCGGCGCGGCCCAGCTCGTGGATCTGCGCTGTCAGCATCACGCCGATGTGCGCGAACTCGCGCGTCCGAAACCGTTGGCGCACTCCCAGCAGCATCACCCGCCCGCTGCGCGGCCCGCGATGCAGACGCCACAGCAGTTTGGCCCAGCCGAACGGGAACAGGCGCCCATCGATGTCGCGGGCGCACTCGTTCAGGTTCGGGATAGCGATGACCATCGCCGCTGCCTCGCCGTCGATCTCCACCATCGCGGTGAGCCTGGGGTCGGCGAACTGCACGAGGTCGTTGGCGAGGCGGTCGGCCTCGGCCTCGATGATCGGAGTCGAGCCCCAGTTGTGTTGCCAGGCGTCGTTGTAGACCTCGGCGGCGAGCCGCACGTCGCGGCGCAGGTTGCGCTTGTCGAACGGGCGCACGCGCACGCGCTCCATTCGGTGAACGCGCTCCAGGGCGCGCCTGCGGCGCGGATCGAGCTCAGCGCCAACCGGGTAGTGGTATGCCCAGAGGTCCTTGACCTTGGCGTAGCCGCTGGCTTCGATCAGGTCGGGGAACCAGCGCCGCCCGTGCGGCATCGCGATCATTGGCGGCGTCTCGAAACCGTCGACGAGACAGCCCGCCTCCTCGTTCAGCGTGAACGAGATCGGTCCGCGCGAGAACTCGGCGCCACGCTCACGCAGCCAGCCCTCGGCCGTCTCGAAGAGCGCCGCAGAAGCCTCCGGATCATCGGCGCAGTCGAAGAAGCCGAAGAAGCCGGCCTGTTCGCCCCACTTCTCGTCGTGCACCGGATTGAGATGTGCCGAGATGCGGCCAACCGGCACGCCGTCGCGCTCGGCCAGGAACAGTTGCGCCTGGCCGTAGCGCAGAAACGGCGTTCGTTCGGGGTCGAGCCGCTCCCGCATGACGCGCCGCAGCGAGGGGATCCACGTCGGATCGCCGGCGTAGACGCGCCACAGCACATCGATGAACGGCTGCGCGCCGCGGCCTGCTTCAAGCTCGCGGACGCGCAGGTTCACCGCAGTGCTGGTCGGAGCGTGGTCGAAGCGTCCTACCAGCGGCGCTCGCGGTCGCGGTCTCCGCCGCCGCCACCGCCACCGCCACCGCCACGGGAGCCGCCACGGTCGTCGTAGCGCGGCTCACGGTCGCGGAAGCCGCCGCCGCTGTCGCGGTAGCCACCACCGCCGCCGCCGCCGCCGCCGCCGGAGCGCTCGCCGCGGTAGCCACCGCCGCCGCCGCCGCCGCTGCCCGGCGTGCGAGGGCGCGCCTCGTTGACGCGCAGCGCGCGCCCGTCCATGTCGGCGCCGTCAAGCGCTTCGATCGCGCCGCGGCCGGTGTCGTCGTCCATGTCGACGAAGCCGAAGCCGCGCGAGCGGCCCGTCTCGCGGTCCACGGGGATCACGCAGTCATTGACCACGCCATGGCCGGCAAACAGGTCGCGCAGTTCTTCGGCCGTCGTTCGGAAGGGGAGGTTCCCCACATAGATTCGCATACTGATCGTCTCGGTCCTTCTCTTGAGTCTTTCGGGTCCTGGGTATCTGACAGGATCGCTTGCTGCCTCTGGTGCGGGTGCGGTTCACGGGCGATCGGGCGTTGAGGCGGCGCCGTCCCGTCGTTCAGCTATGTCAGTGGTCTGTGGTCGGTCGACCTCTCTTCTTCATTGCGGAGCGGTACTGCTCAGGCGGCGATCCGTTTGAGCATGGTGCGCAGGCAGGAGGTGCAGACGTTGACCCGCACCTGCTTGCCATCGATCATGAGTCGGCGCCGGTGAACGTTAGGCTTGAACGTCCGCGAGGTCCGCGGCGCCTTCCGCTTCCAGCGACCGGAGTGCTTGTGCCGGATGTTCCGTCCGAACGTCGTGTGCTTGTCGCACAAGTCGCACTTCCCAGCCATCGCACCGACCCTCCGCCACCCCACCCTGCCGCCCGGCGACTGGGGACGTTCCTGCTCACTGTGCGTACCATACCAGTCTGTCGGCAGGGGACAACGCACGGCTGACAAGCGGGCCACAGCGATGGCGACAATGATGAGAGGTGAGCGCGTGACCGATCCGACGCTCAGCATCGACGCGGCGGGCTGGAACCGAATGGTCGCCGGAGCGGCCGGATGGGTCGCGCTGCACCGCGAAGCACTGAACAAAATCAACGTCTATCCCGTTCCCGACGGCGATACGGGCGCGAATCTGGGCCGCACCTTGGCAGCCTCGGCCGGCGCCCTCGATGGCATTGCGGAAGGCGCATCGCTGACCGAGGTCGCCGCCGCCGCCTCCGATGCGGCGCTGCTCGGCGCCCGCGGCAGCTCCGGCGTGATCGGTTCGCAATGGCTGCGCGGGCTCACCGGCGCCTTGCAGGGTCACGAGCGCGTCGATGTGGCGCTGCTCCAATCTGCGCTGACCGCCGCTGCGGAGGCCGCCCGCGCCGCGGTCTCCGAACCGCGCGAGGGCACGATGATCAGCGTCGCCCGCGAAGCCGCTGCGCTCGCCGCCGAGCATCAGACCGACTCTGTAGTCGACCTATTGGACGTCGCCGTGACCGAGGCCTACGCCGCCGTCGAGCGCACGCCGCAGCTCAATCAGGTGCTCGCCGACGCCGGCGTGGTCGACGCCGGCGCGCGCGGGCTCGAGATGATGCTGCGCGGGATGCTGGCCGGCGCGCGCGGCGACGCGCTGCCCGCCACCCCGGAGGATTTCGGCGACATCGACCCCTCCTGGCTGTCGCGCAGGCTCGACAGCGGCGACGGCTTCGACGGCTTCTGCACCGAGCTTGTCGTGGCCGGCGTGTCCGATCTCGAGCAGCTGCGCCTCACGCTCGTCGACATCGCCACCGCCCCGCTCGAGGGCGACGCCGGCGCCGAGGAGACGTTGATGCTCGCCCCCGATGGCGAGCGCCTGCGCATCCACCTCCACACCACCGAGCCCGAGCTGGCCTATGCCCGGCTCGACGAACAGGCCGAAATCCGCGCCTTCCGCGCGATCGACATGCGCGCCCAGGCCGCCAGAGTGCACGAGGGCGAGGAGGACGCGGCGGTGCTCGCAGTCGTGCAGGGCGCGGGCTTCGTCCGCGTCTTCCGCCAGCTCGGCGCGACGGCGCTGATCAGCGGCGGCGCCTCCGACAATCCCAGCGTCGAAATGATCCTCTCAGCCGCAGAGTCGACGCATGCCGGCGAGGTCGTCGTGTTGCCCAACCACGGCAACGTGGTCCCGGCCGCAACGCGCGCGCGCGACGTCTCCGAGGACGCGCAGCTCTTCGTCCTCGATTGCGACACGCAGGCCGCCGGCGTCGCCGCGCTGATTAGCCGGATCGGCGGCGTGCCGACGCAGGATGTGGTGTCCGAGATGGAAGAGGGCATCGAGGCCGTGCTGATCGGCGAGGTATCGCACGCCGCGCGCGCGATCCGCGGCGATATCCCCCTCGTCGAGGGCCAACCGTTCGCGATGCTTGACGGCGCGATCGTCGCCGGCTGCGAGACCACAAGCGCCGCCGCGGCCGAGCTCGCCCAGCGGATGATCGAGAAGCAGCCCGACGGATCGTTGCTCACCATCTACGCCGGTGAGGAGCCCAGCGACGCCGAGGCGGACGCGCTGGTTCAGGCGATCGCGGAGCAGACCGGGCTCGAAGTCGACCTCGTCTGGGGTGACCAGCCGCATTATCCGTGGCTGCTCGCGCTCGAGTAGCCTTGCCCCAGGGTTTACTGGGCGCCAACTGCTAAGTAGTGTGTCCCATATCGGGAGCCGAACGCATGTCCGTTCACGTCGTCACCGATTCCACGTCGGGTCTCAGCGCCAGCGATCAGATCAGCGTCGTCCCGCTGCACGTGCAGTTCGGCGACGACGTGTTCGAGGACGGGGTCACGCTGACCCAGGAAGAGTTCTGGCGCCGCCTGCCGGCTGCCTCTGAACTGCCCACCACCTCCCAGCCCTCGGCGGGCGAGTTCCGCGACGTCTTCGCCGCGCATCCCGATGCCGATGCGATCGTCTCGATTCACATCAGCGGCGCGCTCTCGGGCACGGCCGAGGCCGCGCGGCAGGGCGCGGCGCTACGCGATGGCGGTCCGCCCGTGCACGTCGTCGACTCGCGGATCACGTCGTTCGGTCTGGGCTGGGCCGCGGAGGCGGCGTCCGAGGTCGCTCAGGCTGGCGGATCTGCTGAGGAGGTGGTGGCCGCCGCTGAGCAAACAGCGGCGCGCGTCCGTCTGCTGCTGTTCGTCGAGACGCTCGACTTCCTGCTGCGCGGCGGCCGGATTGGCCGCGCCCGCCACCTGGCCGGCAAGGTCCTGCGCGTGCGGCCGCTGCTCGAGCTGCGCGACGGGGTGATCACCGACATCGAGCGCCCCCGCACTCGACGTAAGGCGATCGACCGGCTCTTCGCCCACATCATGGCTGGCGGCGCGCCCGAGCGCGTCTCGATCCTGCACGGCGACTCGCTCGCCGATGCCGAGGCGCTGGCTGAGCGGATTCACGCAGCCGCGCCCGACGCGCTGCTCGACATCCAGCTCGGCAGTCCGGTGCTGGGCGCGCACGTCGGCCCCGGGACCGTCGGCGTGTCCGTGCTGGCGCCCGTGCAATGACCACGCGGCCGGCCGCGACGAAGACCGACACGCTGCTCAAGATGCTCGCGCTCGAGCGCAAGCAAGGCTACGAAAATCGCGCGGTCAGCGGCGGGTTGGACGCGTTCCTGGCGCTCGGGCGCCGCGAGGGGGCCCAGGCGAAGCTGCTCACGCAGTTCGTCGCCAGGCTGCCGCGCGGCGGCTACGCCGCGCTGAACGACGTTGAACGGGCGGGTTGGCATCAGCTGGTCGAGCGCACGCTGCGCGCCCGCACGAACGGGGCTCAGCCGCTCGCCACTGACGACCTCGAGCACGACGCGCAGGACGAGGCCGAACCGAAGCCACGGGCCGCGCCGCGCACGCGCCGCAACTCGCGCCCGCCGAGCGGCGATATCGCCGACGAGCTCGCGACTCCCGTGAGCGCGTTGGGCCGCGTCTCCTACCAGGCCCGTTCCGGCCTCGAGACGCTCGGGATCGACAACGTCTATGACCTGCTCTGGCACCTGCCGCTGCGCCACGAGGACTTCAGCAACGTGCGCAAGATCGGCGACCTGCTGTTCGACCAACAGGCGACGGTGGTCGGACGGATCGAGTCCTGCAAACTCGTGCGGCTGCGCAAAGGGCGGGTCGCGACCGAAGCGGTGCTCTCCGACGAGACCGGTCGCGTGCGAGCCTGGTGGTGGGGGCTAAAGTATCTGCCCAACACTCTCAAGCCCGGGATGCGCGTCGGACTCTCGGGCAAGGTCGGCCAGCGCGGGCGTCGCGTGCAGCTCGAATCGCCGCGCTGGGAGATCCTCGATGACTCGCTCGACGACAGCGCGCATGTCGGGCGGCTCACCCCGATCTACCCGCTGACCAGAGGCCTCACCGACCGCGCGATTCGCGGCCTCGCCCACAAGGCCGTGCAGGACTACCTGCCGTTGATGGCTGAATCGCTGCCGCCGCGCATCATCGAGGCGACCGGCTACCCCGGCGAGCGCGAGGCGCTGCGCGCGATGCACTTTCCCGAGAGCCTCGAGCAAGTCGACGCGGCCCGCGATCGGCTGGCCTTCCAGGAGCTGCTCGCGATTCAGCTCGCCGTGCTGAGCCGTAAGCGTGAGGCGCGCCGCCGCAACGATGCGCCGCGGATCATCATGGAGGCTAGGTTCCTCGATGCGTTCCTCAAGGCGCTGCCCTTCCAGCTCACCGCGGCGCAGTCCAACGCGCTGACCGATATTCGCAACGACCTCGCCCGCTCCGAGCCGATGGCGCGGCTGCTGCAGGGCGACGTCGGCTCGGGCAAAACGGTCGTCGCCGCCGCTGCGATGCTCGCCACCGTCAAAGCCGGACACCAGGCCGTGCTCATGGCCCCCACCGAGGTGCTCGCCGAACAGCACTACCGCACCTTCCGCAAGATCTTCGCCGGCGAGGGCGACTCGCTAAATCACGACTTCGTGATGACCCCCGCGTTGGGCCGCTCGATGGGCATCGCCAAACTGACCGGCAGCATGACCGAGCGCGAGAAGCGCGAGATCCGCGCCCGGATGCGCGAGGGCGCGCTCGACCTCGTCGTCGGCACGCACGCGTTGATCGAGGAGAGCACCGCGCTGCGCAAGCTCGGCCTCGCCGTCGTCGACGAGCAGCATCGCTTCGGCGTGCTGCAGCGCGACGCGCTGCGCAGCAAGGGCTCTCCGCACCTGCTCGTGATGACTGCCACGCCGATTCCGCGCACTCTGGCGCTGACCATCTACGGCGAGCTGGACAGCTCGACGATCGACGAGCTGCCGCCCGGTCGCCTCCGCGTCGCCACCCGCGTGATCGCGCCGCAGCAGCGCGGCGAGGTCTACCAACGGATCCGCGACGAGGTGGCGGCCGGCAATCAGGCCTTCATCATCTGCCCGCTCGTCGAGGAGTCGGACAACACCGAGGCCGCTGCGGCAACGCAGGAATTCGAGCGCCTCCGCGATGGTCCGCTCGCCTCGCTCGCGCCGCGCCTGCGGCTGCTGCACGGACGCATGTCGGGCGAGGCCAAGCGCGCCGTGATGACGGAACTCGCCAGCGGCGAGGCCAACGTCGTGGTGGCCACGATCGTGGTCGAAGTGGGCGTGGATTTGCCCGACGCCACGGTCATGGCGATCGAGGGCGCCGACCGCTTCGGCCTGGCCCAGCTGCACCAGCTGCGCGGACGCGTGGGCCGCAACGACCGCTCGTCAATCTGCTTCCTGATCTCCGACACGGAAGCCGCGGAGGCGCAGAAACGCCTGCGAATTATGGAGCGCACCTCCGACGGCTTCGAGCTGGCCGAGGTCGACCTCGAAACGCGCGGACCTGGCGAGTATTTCGGCACCCGTCAGGCCGGCCTGCCCGACCTGCGCGTCGCCAAGCTGACCGACCACGAGCTGATCCAGAGCGCCCGCAACTGGGCCAATCGGCTGCTCGACGACGACCCCTACATGCGCGCCCCCGAACATCAGCTGCTCTGGTCGCGCGCAGGCAAGTTCGACGTCGCCGGCGCAGCCGCGGTGCACTAGCAGGCTGCTGAAAGAGTCATCGCGTCCGCTCTTTCTCTCCCCCCGCAGCGCGGGGGGAGATGTCCCGTAGGGACAGAGGGGGGCCCCGCTCCGTCGCCCTGAGCGGCAGGGGTCACCCGCGGCGCAGAATTCGCACCTCCGTGACAGCGCGGTGACAGCAAGTTGACCGCGAGTGGCAGAACCTGCGGCGGGCGCGCCCTATTCTGATTGCTTGGCCGGGATTTCGAGGACCGAGGAAGACACACGGATGAGCAGCGACACGCGTGAACGAGTTCGCGCGGCCCTGGCCGAGGCGTTGCAGCGCGCGCAGCAGGATGGCGCGCTGCCGCCCGTGCCGGCGCCCGAAATTCAGATCCAGCGACCTCAGAACCCGGAGCATGGCGATTACAGCTGCAATCTTGCGCTGCGCCTGGCCAGCTCGATGCGCAAGCCGCCGCTCGACGTAGCGGGGGCGATCGCGTCGCGCGTTGAGCGCGATGATGTCATCGCCGATGTCGCCGTCGCCCGGCCCGGTTTTCTCAATCTCCGCGTGCAGGGCGACTGGAAGCGCGCCCTCCTGATCGACGCGATCGAGGCCGCCGACCAGTGGGGCCGCGTCGGCGACGGGGCGGGCGAGCGGGTGCAGATCGAGTTCGTTTCGGCCAATCCCACCGGTCCGCTGCAGGTCGGCAACGGCCGCGGCGCGGTGCTCGGCGATGCGCTGGCGACGGTCCTCGACGCGGCCGGCTACTCAGTCGCGCGCGAGTACTACGTCAACGACGCCGGAGCTCAGATCGGTCTGTTCGGCCAGACCCTGCTGGCCCGCTATCAGCAGGCGCACGGTGTCGAGGCGCCGCTGCCAGAGGGCGGCTACGTCGGCGCCTACATGATCGATCTGGCCGCCCGAATCGCCGAGCAATCGGGCACGCGCTGGCTCGACGCCGCCACGCCTCCGCAGCAGTTGGTCGACCGCGGCCTCGAGCTGATGCTCGAGCTGATTCGCGACGACCTGCTGCTGATCGGCGTGCAGTTCGACCACTGGCAGTCGGAGCGGGCGCTGTTCGACGACGCCGCCGGCGACCCTGGCGGCGACGCGTCGCCCTACGAGACCGCGATGGCCCGGCTGCGCGATGGCGGCTTCGTCGTCGAGAAGGAGGGCGCGACCTGGTTCCGCTCCGATGCAGCCGGCGACGAGAAAGACAACGTGCTGATCCGCAGCAGCGGCGAGCCAACCTATTTCGCCACCGATGTCGCCTACCACTACGACAAGTTCCTGCGTCGCGGCTTCGAGCGCGTGATCGACGTCTGGGGCGCCGATCACCAGGGGCACGTCGCGCGCACCAAGGCATCCGTGTCAGCCGTCGGCGGCGACGGCGACCAGCTCGAGGTGCTGCTCTACCAGCTCGTCCATCTGCGCCGCGGCACGGAGCGGGTGCGGATGTCGAAGCGCACCGGCGAGCTGGTCACGCTGCGCGAACTGGTTGACGAGGTCGGCGCCGATGCGACTCGCTTCTTCCTGCTGCAGCGCTCCGCCGACGCGCAGATGGATTTTGATCTCGACGCGGCGACCTCCCAGGACCCGCGGCAGAATCCCGTGTCCTACGTCCAGTACGCGCACGCGCGCTGCGCGAGCATCCTGCGAATGGCCTCGGAGCAGGGCATCGACGCGGACCGAGACGCGTTGCATCTCCTGACCGGCGAGCGCGAGGAGGCGCTGATCACAGCGATCCTGACGCTCCCCGAGCAGGTCGCCGACATGGCCGCGCGGCGCGAGCCACATCACCTCACGACCTACGCACTCGACCTGGCGCAACAGTTCACGCAGTTCTACGACGCCTGTCGGGTGCTCGACGCCGAGCAACCCGAACGCTCAGCGGCGCGCCTCACTCTGGTTGAGGCGGCCAAGTGCGCGCTGGCCTCGACCCTGCGATTGATCGGCGTCTCCGCGCCGGACGAGATGTGACGAGCAACAGCAGAAAGGCGGCCTCGATGCAGGACCGCGTCTTCGCCGGAATCCGCGCCACCGGGCGGCAGCACATTGGCAACTATCTGGGCGCGATCCAGAACTTCGTCGCGTTGCAGGACCGCTACGAGTGCATCTACTCGATCGTCGACCTGCACTCGCTGACAACGCTGACCGACACTGACAAGCTGCGCGACAACGTGCGCGAAACGGCGATGGACCTGCTCGCGTCGGGCATCCGGCCTGAAGAGACAATCCTCTACGTGCAGAGCCACGTGCCGGAAGTCTCCGAGCTGCATCTGCTGCTCAGCATGGTCACGCCGCACGGGATGCTGCTGCGCGTGCCGACCTTCAAGGACAAGGCCCGCGAGCAGCCCGAGAACATCAACTACGGGCTGGTCGGCTACCCCGTGCTCCAGACCGCCGACATCGTGCTCTACCGCGCCAACAAGGTGCCCGTTGGCGAGGACCAGCTGCCGCACCTCGAGCTGGCGCGCGAGATCGTGCGGCGCTTCAACCGCCACTTCGGCGATGTCTTCCCCGAGCCGACCGCGGAGCTGACCGACGCGCCGATGGTGCTCGGCTTCGACAACCGCAAGATGAGCAAGTCCTACGGCAACTCACTCGACATGGCCGCCACTGCCGAGGAAACGACCAGGGCCGTCCGCAGCGCAATCACCGACCCGCAGCGCCAGCGCCTCACCGACCCCGGCCGCCCCGAGGTCTGCAACGTCTACTCGCTGCACGGCTTCTTCGGCCCCGAGCGCCAGCCCGAAATCTACGACCAGTGCACGACCGCCGGGATCGGTTGCTACGACTGCAAGGGCCTGCTGGCCGACTCAATCAACACCACGTTTGAGCCGATCCGCGCGCGTCGCGCCGAGCTGGCCGCCGACCTCGACCAGGTCGACGACGTGCTCGCCGACGGCGCCCGCCGCGCCCGCGTCATCGCCCGCGAAGTCCTCGCCGAAGTCAAGGACGCCATCGGCCTGCCGCCCTCGCCCGCCTGAGCCCGAGCATCCAGCTCCGACAGTGACAGTCACCGCGAGCGCGAGCTGGACGAACAGTTCCCCGGTGAGCAGGCAGCTCTCCGGGAACCGGATCTCCGGCCAGTCGGCTACCGCGGGTACGTGCGCCAGATGCTGGTGAAGTCGACGCGCAGACCGGGCAGTTCGGGGTCGCCGCTGACGCTGTCGGGGCGCTCCAGCTGCACGGGGGCCTGCTCGGGTCGGTAGAGCCAGACGCTGGCGCTGCTCTGGTCGACGAGCCAGCCGAGCGTTGCGCCGTACCCGATCCAGCGCTCCATCTTCTCCTGCTGGTCGCTGAGCGTCTGGCCGGGCGAGCGGACCTCCACCACAAACGTCGGGCAGATCGGGAACGTCGATCCGTCCTGAGCCTCGCCGAGGCTGTCCCACTGCTCCTCAGTCATCCAGGAGGCGTCGGCGAAGCGGATCGATCCATCCGGCAGGAGGTATGCGGCACTCGGTCCTTTCGACCGTCCGCCCGCCGCCATCGCCCAGGTTCTGAGCTCCCCGCCGATGTCATGTTCCGCGTCCGCACTGCGATTCGATGGAAACGGCACGATGACCAACGCCCCCTCCGGTGATCGCTCGAAGCGCAGACCGTCGTTGGCGATGCAGAGCTGGACGAACAGTTCCTCGGTCAGCGGGCAGCTTGCCGGGAACCGGATCTCCGGCCAGTCATCGGTCACGGGCTTGGCGGGGGCCGAGACCATCGTGTGTGCTCCATTTGCGGCTGCGACTTCGTGGAGTCTAGCCGATTACCGTGGAAATGACCTCGGCGGCAATGCGAGCGCCAAATCGGCACTCGATCGGCCCGGCGGACGCCGGTCTGTGCAGCTGTGCCGACGGCGCTAGCCGCGCTTCGGGTCGAGCACCACGACCGGGATTTGCCGGTCGGCGCCGGCGGCGCGGATCGCGTAGTCGAGATACGGAGGGAAGCTCTGCGACATCTGAGCGAACAGCTTGTCACGCTCCGTGCCTTCGGCCGTGCGCGCCGTCGCTTCCATCTGCTCCGGGCCGACCATGATCGAGACATCGGGGTTGGCGACCAGGTTGAGGTACCAGGAGGGATGCTTGCGCGCCCCACCGCGCGAGGCGACGATCACGTACGCGTCGTCCGCTTCGCCGTAGATCAGCGGCAACGTGCGCAGCGCGCCCGAGCGGCGGCCCTTGGTGACCAGCAGCAGGCAGGGAATCGGACCGCTGCCATCGGGCCGGTCCCACATGTGGCCTTCTTCGCCGTTGCTGTTGAGATACTGCTCCGTGTGCGTGCGGATCCAGTCGGGAGCACCCTCTGGAACGCTGAACGTCGACATGGTTGCGATGCCTTTCTGTGCCGGAGCGGTCAGGGGCGCACGCCGGCCTTGGTTTTGATCCCCAGATTACGACTCACGGTGTCGTAGGCGTGCTCCAGGAAACGATAGATGTAGGAGCGCGTCTGACGCGGGTCGATGATGTCTTCAATCCCGAACGCCTCGGCGGTGCGGAACGGGTTGCGGAACTGCAGCAGGTGGTGCTCAAGCTCGCGACGGTGCTTGTCCGGATCCGGCGCGGCCTCGATCTCGCGTCGGTACGCGGCCGCGACGCCGCCCTCGATCGGGATCGAGCCCCAGTCGCCCGACGGCCAGCCGACGCGGTAGTTGATGCTGCCCACGTGGGCCGTCGCCTGTCCGGCCATGCCGAAGTTCTTGCGCGTGATCACAGTGAAGACCGGCACGGTGGCGAGATACGTGGCCCAATAGGCGCGCATCCCGTGACGCAGCGTCCCGGTCGCCTCCGCCTGTGCGCCGAGCATGAAGCCCGGCACATCGGCGAGGAACACGAGCGGGATGTGGAAGTGGTCGCACAGCTCAACGAAGTGCCCCTGCTTGTCGGCCGAGTCGGCCGTCATCGCGCCCGCCAGCATCTTCGGATTGTTGGCCACGATGCCCACCACGTAGCCGCCGACGCGGGCGAAGACGGTGTGCACGGTCGAGCCGAACTCGGGCTTGACCTCGAAGTACTTGCCGTCGTCGACGATCAGCTCGATCACCCGCCGCATGTTGTATGGGCGGGTGCGCTTGCGCGGCACGATCGAGAGCAGCTCCTGCTCCTCGCGGTCGGGCGGATCGCCGCTCGATAGCACCGCCGGCTGTTCGTAGACGTTGCTGGGCATGTAGTGCAGGAACTGTTTCATCTGCTGCACTGCATCGAGTTCGTCGCTGGCGCGGTTGTCGATCGCGCCCGAGCGAAGCACGTGAATGTCCGGCCCGCCGAGTGCTTCCTTGGTGATCTCCTGGCCGAGCGCGCGCTTGACCAGTGGCGGGCCACCGGCGAACAACGCGCCGTTCGGCGTCATCACCGTGAAGTGACCGAGCATCGCGCGCGCGGCCACCCCGCCGGCGCAAGCGCCCGCCACGCCGAAGATCAGCGGCACCTCCTTGCCGGCCACGATGTCGGGACCGAACACGTCGAACGAGCTGGGCAGGTGGCCGTGACCGTCGCCCTCGGCCGCAACGTTCGCGCCCGCGCCCTCGTGGAAGTTGATCAGCGGGACGCGATACTCGCGCGCCATATCGGCCAGGAAGAGGCTCTTGAAGCGCTCCTGGGTCGAGATGTCTGCAGCGCCGCCGCCGACCGTGAAATCCTCGCCGCCGATCACCACGCGCCGCCCGTCGACCTTGGCCAGCCCGCCGATGTAGGGCAGCGGCTTGAACTCGACAAACTCGCGGTTCTCGTAGCTGCCGTAACCGGCCAGACCGCCGATCTCGTGGAAGCTTCCGGGGTCAGCGATCGCGTCGATCCGTTCGCGGATCGTCAGCTTGCCCAGTTCGTGTTGTCGCCGCACGCGCTCTTCGCCGCCCATCTTGAGCGCCATCTTGCGCCGCAGATTGAGCTCGTCGACTTCGGGTTGCCAGTCCTGCGGTTCGCTCATCGAGGTCCTCGTGTCATGCGTGTGATCGGTCGCAACGTAACAAACAGCCGCGCTGGCGACTCGGTCAGAGCGGCGCCATCGCGCCGAGCCAGCCCACCATGAGCGCCAAGAGCCCGGGGCAGAGCAGGGCCCGCTGCCACCACAGCCGCTGCTCGGTGACCTGGCGCAGCAGCGCGACCGTTGTGCCGATCGTGGTGACCAGCAGCCAGACCAACGGCGCCAGCACCCAGGTCGCGTCGGTCCCGGCGATGTTTACCGACGACAGCGCGAGCGCCAGCGCCAGCGCGACACCGGCCCAGGCCATCGGCACGGCCACATCGATGCCCGCCCAGTGCAGGATGTTGCGCGCGCCGTCCTCGTCGTCTCGCTCGAACTCGGGCAGCTTGTAGGCGATGAAGAAGGCCAGGCCGGTCGCCACGCCGACCGGCGCGACCCACCAGATCGGCCCGCCCGAGTCCGTGCCACCGACCAGCGCTGCGCCGAGCGGGATCAGCACCGCGCTGAGGGCGAATGCGGCGACGCCGCCGACCGCCCCGCGCCAGGCGTAGCTGTAGATGCCCCCCGTGATGGCCAGCGCGGCGGCGATGATCAGCGGTTGCCAGCCCAGCGTTCCGGCCAGGGCGAGACCGCCCACGCCGAGCAGGATCGCCACGAGTCGGGCGGCGGACGTGGAAATCGTGGCGGCCGGGATCGGTCGCCAGACGCGCACGGGCGCGTCGCGATGGGCGTCGAGCGCGTCGTTGGCGACTGCCGCACCCGCCGCGAGCAGCATCAGGGCGACGCCGTAGCGCAGCGGCTCGTGCCAGGCGCCCGCGCCGTCGGTCCAGGCGACCGCGCAGAGCGCCGCGGTCAGGCCGACGCCGACGCTCGTCGCGGGGCGCACGATCCGGACCCAGGCGTAGACGGCGCTGCGGCGCCACGGTGATCGCTGCATTGGATAGGTATAGTCGCTGAAGAGTCCCAACCCGGAGGAAACCCGATGGCCATCATCAATTTCGTGCGTGATTACGAGCGAGTCGCCAAATTCCAGATCGGACGATACGTGGGCATGAAAGGCCCCGGACTCGTCTGGATCGTTCCAGTTATCCACAGCGGAACCAAGGTCGACACGCGCGAGCAGTATTTCGACGTGCCGCCGCAGCGCAACATCACCCGCGACAACGCCGGCGTCGATGTCGACTTCGTCGTCTACCTGCGCGTCATGGACCCGGAGCGCACAGTGCTGGAAGTGCGCGACTACCTCGGCGCGGCGCGACAGCTGGCCACGACCACGCTGCGCGCAGTCGTCGGCGAGATGATTCTCGACGACGTGCTCTCGCGGCGTGATGAGATCAACGACATGATGCGGGTCAAGCTCGACGAGGTGACCAACCGCTGGGGCGTGAAGGTGACCGCAGTTGAAATCCGCGAGATCGAGCCGCCCCCGGCCATTCAGGAGGCGATGACGCGGCAGATGTCGGCGGAGCGCACACGTCGCGCCCAGATCACCGAGTCGGAAGGCACCCGTGACGCGCAGATCAACGTCGCCGAGGGTCTCAAGCAGGCGGCGATCCTCGAGGCCGACGGTGACCGCCAGGCTCAGGTGCTGCGCGCCGACGGTCACCGCGAGGCCCAGGTGCTCGAAGCGCGGGGCTACGCCGAGGCGCTGGAGCGCATCAATGGCGCCGCCGCCGGCGTGCACGGCAACACCATGGGACTGCAATACCTCGACATGATGCGCACGCTCGGCGAGAGCGCGAGCACCAAGTGGGTGATCCCCATGGAGCTGACCAACGCCGCGCGCTCGATCGCCGAGCGCCTCGGCATGGGTAGCGGCGGAGCGAACGCGGGCAACTCCGGCGAGTAGCTCCCGGCTCGGCCTCAGCTCGCTGGAACCGTCAGCTGACGAATGAAACTGCTGACCTCGTCGTGCACGGTCTCAGGATCCTCGGCCAGGCCGTGCCCCCCATTGGGAATCAGCACCATCTTCTTCGGCTCCTGCGCGCGCTGATAAATGTCCTCGCTGGCGGCGTGGTGCAGAATCGCGTCTGCGGTGCCGTGCATGAGCAGCAGCGGTTTGCCCAGCTGCTCGACCTGACGGGTACCGAACAGCTGCGGTGAGAGCGAGACGACGCCGCACACGATCGGCAGAATTTGGCCGGCCTTGATCACGACAGCGCCGCCGAATGAGTGGCCCACCAGCACGACCCGCTCCGCCCCCACGCCGCTGAGGAACGAGCACGCGCCGAGCACGTCCAGCACGCACTCCTCGAACTCACCGGCCATCCGGTAGTGAATCCGCAGCGCTGAGACGCCGAGCGCGGGCAGCTCGCCGGCCAGTCGCTCGTAGACCCGCCCGCCCGGGCCGATCACCTCGTGCTCGCCGCCCATCGCGCCGGAGCAGAACACGACCGCGCCGGGCTGTCCCTCGCTGACATCGAGCAGCGCCTCAATGTCGCCGCGCGTGGTGCCGAGCCGCAGCTGCAGCCGCAGCGGGTCGGGCTCACCCTCGTCGACCGGCCGCGGCCGGGCCTGGACCTGCGTGATCCGCAGGCTGAAGTCGTCGTCGTTCGGCGTGGTCATGCGCGTGGCGATTCGGTGCGTCGGAGTGTCCGCAGCGCGATGGTATCGCCGCGCGCGCGGCTGTTACCTGGGCGCTAACCGGGGGCTGCTTGGGGGCTACTTGCCCAGCGGAGCGCTGCGCAGGAAGCGACCGATCCGCTCGAGCGCCTCTTCGATCTCGCTGTATGAGGTCGCGTAGCAAGCGCGCACGTGGCCGGCGCCGCCCGCGCCGAAGGCCGAGCCCGGCACCACCGCGACCTGCTCCTGCAGCAGCAGTTGCTCGGCGAATGTCTCATCGTCGTACCCGGAGGCGAGGACTGAGGGGAAGGCATAGAACGCGCCGCGCGGCTCCGCGCAGGCCAGCCCGAGATCGTTGAAGCCCTGCCACATCAGCCGCCGCCGCCGGTCGTATTCCTCGTGCATCATCACGACATGCTCTTCGCCGGAGCGGAGCGCCTCGACGGCCGCCCACTGCGCGACGGTCGGCGCGGACATCATCACGTACTGGTGGATCTTGACCATCCCGTCAAAGAGGTCGGGCGGCGCCGCCGCCCAGCCGACCCGCCAGCCGGTCATCGCGTGGCTCTTGGAGAAGCCGCCAAGCGTGATCGTGCGCTCGCGCATCCCGGGCAGCGACGCGACCGGCGTGTGTTCGGCGCCGCCGTAGATCAACCGTTGGTAAATCTCGTCCGAGATCACGATCAGGTCGTGCTCAACGGCGAGTTTGGCGAGCGGTTCGAGCGCTTCGCGGGTCAGGATCGCACCGGTCGGGTTGGCCGGATAGGCGAGCAGCATCGCCCGGGTGCGCGGGGTGATCGCGCGGGCGACGGCGGCCGGGTCGAGCGCGAACCCGTCGCACGCGCTGGTCGACACCGGGACCGGCGTGCCGTGCGCGAGCACGATCGCCGGCGCGTGCGCGACGTACGACGGGTCGGGCACGATCACCTCGTCGCCCGGGTTGATGATCGCGCGAGCGGCGAGGTCGAGGCCCTCCGAGACCCCCGTGGTGATCAGGATCTCCCTGTCGGGGTCGTATTCGAGCCCGTAGCGGCGCTCGAGTTCGCGCCCGATCGAATCGCGCAGCTCGCGCAGCCCGAGGTTCGACGTGTAGTGCGTGCGGCCCTGCTCGATCGAGCGGATCGCCGCCTCGCGGATCGGCCAGGGGGTGATGAAGTCGGGCTCGCCGACGCCGAGCGAGATCACCTGGTCCAGCGAGGCGATGATGTCGAAGAATCGCCGGATCCCGGATGCCGGGACCGCCTGGACCCGCTCCGCGATCCGGTCTCTACCGTGCTCTTCGGGAGGATCGGGAAGTCGGTCGCCGGTAGAGATGCTTGGCATAGGTGTTGGCCTGTGTTCGCAATCCGCTATAGCACGACTCGGCGGCGAGGGCTCGCCTCTGTGGTTTCGAGCATGACGCCGTCTTCTTTGAAGCGGCGCATCAGAATGTGGGTAGTGGTGCCCTTAACGCCGGGCATCGTGGCGAGACGGTCGGAGATGAAGTCCGAAATGTCGCCCATCGAGGGGGCTTCGACCATCACCAGCAGGTCGTAGTCGCCGGAGACGAAGTACACGGTGCGCGCCTCTTCAAAGCGCGCGATCCGGCGGGCAAGGCCGTTGTAGCCGAGGTTGTCCTGCGGTTCGAGGGTCACTTCGACAAGGGCATAGACGGCGCTGAGGCCGAGCGACTCCCAGTTGATCCGCGCGCCCCACGACATAATGATCTTGCGGTCGACAGCTTCGGCGATCTGCAGCCGAACCTCCGCCTCGCTCAGCTGCGTCGTCGCGGCAAGCTGGGCGACCGTCAGCCGTCCGTCGCGCTCGAGCGCTCGCAATACCGCGTCCATCGCTCGCTCTCCCAGCTGGACGGCCGGCTGCCCCCACCGCGTGGCGCGCAGCTGCGCATGACCAGACGCCTGTTCCACCATATGCCAGCGATCAGCCAGTCGCTGTGTCGAACGTTGCCTGAGCCGAAAATTCCAACGCTTAGCCGAGCTCGGGATGGCTCGACGACCAATCGCCCAGCTCTTCGAAGGCGTGCGCCGCGCGCAGCAGCAGCGCTTCCTGGTTGCGGTTCGCGATCAGCTGCAGGCCGACCGGCATCTCGGATTCGGCGATGCCGCAGGGAATCGAGATCGCCGGGAGGCCGGCGATATTCGCCGGGATCGTGTAGATGTCGTTGAGGTACATCTGGTACGGATCGCTGATCTCGCCCTGCCGGAACGCGACGGTCGGCGCCGTCGGCGCGACGATCAGGTCGGCCTGCTCGAAGACCTGGTCGAACTCACGACGGATTAGCGTGCGAACCTTCTGTGCCTGCAGGTAATAGGCGTCGTAGTAGCCGGCCGACAGCGCGTAGGCCCCGAGCAGGATCCTGCGCTTGACCTCGGGGCCGAACCCCCGCTGGCGCGTCGCCTCCATGTCGTCCCACATGCTGTCCCCGTCGCGCGCCCCGTAGCCGTACTTGACGCCGTCGTAGCGCGCGAGGTTCGCCGAGCACTCGGAGGGCGCGATCACGTAGTAGACGGGCAGCGAGTAGCCGACCGAGGGCAGCGAGGCATCGTGATCGAGCTGCGCCCCGTTCGCGGCCAGGACGCTGAGTGCGGAGTCGATCGTGGCATCGACCCCGACGTCCATGCCCTGGCCCTCGTCGTTGAGCTCGAAGAACTGGCGCGGCGCGGCGATCCGCAGCCCGTCGAGGCCCTCGCGCAGCTGCGCGGAGAAGTCCGGCGCCGATTCCTCGCTGCAGGTCGAGTCGAGCGGGTCGGGCCCGGCGATCCCCTGCAGCAGCAGCGCCGCGTCCTCGACGGTGCGGCTGAAGGGGCCGATCTGGTCGAGCGAGCTGGCGAAGGCGATCAGGCCGTAGCGGCTCACACGCCCGTAGGTCGGCTTGAGCCCCACGACGCCGCAAAACGACGCCGGCTGGCGGATCGAGCCGCCCGTGTCGGAGCCCAGCGCGGCGATGCACTGGCCCGCCGACACCGCTGCGGCCGATCCGCCCGACGAGCCGCCCGGCACGCGCTCGAGGTCCCACGGGTTGGCGGTCGGGAACCAGGCCGAATGCTCGGTCGACGAGCCCATCGCAAACTCGTCCATGTTCGTCTTGCCCAGCGACACCGCATGGGCCTCGTTCAGACGCCGCACCGAGCTGGCGTCGTAGGGCGGCGTGAGGCTGTCGAGCATCCGCGAGCCGGCCGTCGTGCGCACTCCCTTGGTCATCAGCACATCCTTGAGGCCGATCGGGACGCCCGTCAGCGGACTCGACGCGTCGCCGCTGCGCAGCAGCTCGTCGGCCGCGCCGGCTGCCTCGAGCGCCTGCTCAGCGGTCACCGTGATGAACGCGCGGACTCGTTCGTCGGTCGCGCCGATCCGCTCGAGCGCGGCCTGCGTCAGGTCGGTCGAGCTGACCTCGCCGTCGCGCAGCGCTTGCGCCGCGGCGGCGATCGTGAGCCAGGGGTCGGTGGCGCTCGCTGCCATGGCTATTCGAGCACCGCCTGCACGCGGAAGTAGTTCGCTTCGCGCTGCGGGGCGTTGGCCAGGATCTGCTCGACCGGCAGCGAGGGACGCGCGGCGTCTTCAGCCTGCACATTGAGCAGGTCGGCGCCGTTCGCCGTCGGCGGCACGCCCTCGGTGTCGACGCCGGCGAGCGCTTCGATGTGGCTGAGGATCGTGGCCAGCTCCGCGCGGAACCCCTCCACCTCCTCGGGCGTCATGCCGACGCGCGAGAGCATCGCCAGGTGGCGCACCTGATCGGCGCTGAACGCGTCGGCTGCGGAGGGCGTGGAGTCGCTCATGGGCTGGTTGGCCTCTCTCGATCGAGTATATGCACGGCCTGCGCACCGCTCGAGTGGGCGTCAGTCGCGCGGCGCTGCGATACGGTGGATGCGGCGGGACTTCGGACGGAAGCATCTTGGCGACTAGCAGCGATCGCGAACGCTCGAAGCAGCGCCGCACCAGGCGCCGCCAGCTCCTGCGCGCGCGCCGCCAGCGACGCGCTCAAGCCGCGCAACCGTCCGGCGCCCGCGCCTGGCTGTTGGCCGGCGTCGTCGCGGCGGGTTTGATCGCGTTGGTGATCGGCGTCGCGGCCGCCGCGGCCTACACGATCTACCGCGGATTCGCTGATGATCTGGTCGAGCCCGATGCGATCGTCGACACCCAACGCTCGCTCGGCACCAGCCGCATCTTCGACCGCGACGGCGAAGACGGCGTGCTGCTGTTCGAGTTCGCCGACCCATTGCTCGGGCTGAGCGACCCGGTCCGCTTGCACGAGGTCTCGCAGTTCATGATCGACGCCACCGTGGCGACCGAGGACGCCTCGTTCTGGGACAACGAGGGGATCAACCTGCGCGGCCTGATGCGCGCGGCCTGGGAGAACTTCGGCACCGGCAGCTCCGACTTCCTCGGCGGCTCGGGCGGCTCCTCAATCACCCAGCAGCTGGTCAAAAACGTGCTGGTCCCTGTCGATGAGCGCTCCGGGCGGACGGCTGAGCGGGTGCGGGGCAAGATCAAGGAGACGATCCTCGCCGTCGAGCTGACCGGCGAGTTCTCCAAGGAGCAGATCCTCGAGTGGTACCTCAACAGCATCTTCTACGGGAACTTCTCCTACGGCATCGGCGCGGCCAGCCAGCGCTACTTCGGTAAGCCGCCCGCCGAGCTGACGCTGCCCGAAGCGGCGCTGCTGGCCGGGCTGCCGCAGGCCCCCTCGCTCTATAACCCGATCGAGCACTTCGAGCGCGCCAAGGGCCGCCAGGCCGATGTGCTCGACCTGATGGCCCGGCACGACTACATCACGCAGGACCAGGCGGATGCGGCCAAGCTGGCGCCGCTGCGCTTCGACTCCAAGGAGTTCGAGATCGTCGCACCGCACTTCGTGCTCTACGTCCGCGCCGAGCTGCTGGCCCTCTGCGAGCGCGGCCAGATCCCGGTGCCCGACTCGGTCGGTAGCTGCGAGGGGCTGATGGCGCGCGGCGGCCTGCGTATCACCACCAGCATCGACATGCAGCTCCAGGCCCTCGCCGAGCGCGAGCTGGAGACCGCGATCGCCGGCTTCGAGCAGCAGACCGGCGCCCATAACGGCTCGCTCGTCGCGCTCGATCCGGCCAACGGCGAGATCCGCGCGATGGTCGGCAGCCGTGATTTCTTCGCCGAGGAGCTCGACGGCCAGGTCAACCTCGCGACCGCCCTGCACTCGCCCGGCTCCTCAATCAAGCCGCTCACCTACCTGTCCGCGTTCCAACTCGACCCGCGCCGCTGGCATCCCGCGACGGTGATCTGGGACGTGCCGACGCGCTGGGAAGAATTCGACGGCACGGTCTTCGAGCCGACCAACTTCGATGAGCGCTTCCGCGGTCCCGTGACCGCGCGCAGCGCGCTGGCCAACTCGATGAACATCCCCGCCTTCCGCGTCGCCAGCGAGGTCGGCGTGCCCTACCTGCTCGACACGATGCATCAACTGGGCATCACCACCATGCATGACGCGTCGAACTATGGGCCCTCGATCACCCTCGGTGGCGGCGATGTCTCGCTGCTCGACATGACCTACGCCTATGCCGCTGTCTCGCGCAACGGCCTGATGGTCGGCCAGCCGACGCTGCGTGAGCTGCCGAGCGGCTATCGCGAGCTCGATCCGGTCTCCGTGCTCGAGGTGCGCAACGCCCGAGGGGAGATCGTCTACAGCTACGCCGAACCCGAGCAACGCGCGGTCGCGCGACCCGCGCAGAGCTTCCTGATCACGCACATCCTCAGCGACAACAACGCGCGCTCGCTGCTCTACGGGCTCAACTCCAACCTCGTGCTCGATCGCCCGGCGGCCGCGAAGACCGGCACGGCCGGCGACCCGGGGCTCAACGACGTGCGCCGCGACTACTGGACGATCGGCTACACCCCGCAGCTGGTCGTGGGCGTATGGGTCGGCAACGCCGACAACGAACCGATGACTGGCGGCTCGTCGTCGCAGACGGCCGGATTGATCTGGCGCAACGTGATGCTCGCGGCCCACGACGGCCTGGAGGTGCTGAGCTTCGAGGAGCCGCCCGGGCTGCACCGTGCCGAGGTCTACGCGCCCCAGATCCCCCTCGGGCAGGGCGACGGCGAGCTCCGCGGGGGCTGCGAGCGCCGCGTGACCGAGGTCTTCATCAGCCAGCGCGTCGCGCCGACGATCGAGAACGATGTCTGCGTCGAGGCCGAGATCGACCGCCGCACCCTGCAGGCGGCGACGCCCGAGACGCCGGCCGCATTCAGCGTCGATGGCTACTGGCTCGAAGAGCCGGCCGATCCCGCTGCGACAAAGTGGCTGCGCGAACAGCGCGTCGCGTATCTACGTTCGGGAACGACCAGCGAAGCCGATGCGCCCCTGCGGCTCGATGCTCCGGTCAATGGGACCATGGTCGCGCGTGGGCCGTTGGCGATCATCGGTCGAGCCGCCAGCGGCGAGTTCGAAAGCTGGACCCTGACGGCGCAGCGGCTCGATTCCGAGGATGCTTCGATCACGCTGGCAGGCGGCGACATCCCGGTCGAAGCCGGCGTGCTCGCCCGCTGGGACACCACCGAGCTGCCCGCCGGTCTCTACGTGCTCGAACTGACCGTGATCGACCAGTTCCTCGGCTCGATCGAATATCAGATCCGGATCGGCCTGCCGCCACAGGAAGAAGCCGCCGCCGTCTCGTCCGACGCCGGCGATGAAGCCGTCGCGGACGAGCCCAACTAGGAACGCTCTGAACAATCCGGATCAGCTCTCCCCCCCCGCTGACCACATTGAGTGGTCAGCGGAATCCGGATCCCCTCTCCCCCCGCTCGGCGGGGGGAGATGTCCCGTGGGGACAGAGGCAGGCCGTCCCCGCTGCGAGATGCCCCCCCTTGTAAGTTCGCGCTGGCTCGGGAGCTGCGAGAGTGGCTATTCTGCGCCCATTGACCGCCGTGACCGTTCACACCCCGCAGCAGTAAGGAACATCCGATGCTCGCCGACACCGTCAAAATTATCGATGTGGATTGCCACATCAGCGAGCCCTACGACGTCTGGACCTCACGCGTCTCGACAAAGTGGGGTGACATGGTCCCACACGTCCGCGACAACCCCGAGACCGGCAACCCAACCTGGATTCTCAACGGAAAGATGGCCGCTCCCGCCGGCATGATGGCGATGGCCGGCTGGAAGGAGTGGATGCCCTCGCACCCGCCCAGGCTCGAGGATGCCGACCCCGCCTCCTACGACGCGACGCACCGGCTGCAACGGATGGATGAATACGGCATCTATGCCGAGATTCTCTACCCCAACGTCGGCGGATTCGGCAACGTCAGCTTTATCTCGCTGGATGAGCCGGAGCTGATGATCGAGTGCGTGCGCGCCTACAACGACTTCCAGACGGAGTGGTGCTCGGCAGACCCCAAGCGGCTCATCCCGATCACCGCGCTGCCGTTCTGGGACCTCGACCTCTGCCGTGCCGAGATCGAGCGCTGCGCCAAGCTGGGCCACAAGGGCATCCTGATGAACGGCGCGCCCGAGAGGGACGGCCAGGTGCCGCTCGGCCACTCCGACTGGGCCAAGGTCTTCCACGCCGCCGAGGACCTCGGCATGGCGATCAACTTCCACGTCGGCTCCGGCGGCCTTGACGAGTTGGCCGGCTTCGAGGGCAACGGCCGCCAGGCCAACATCGCCCAGGGGTCGGTCAAGATGTTCATGGCCAACGTCCGCCAGGTCTGCGAAGTGATCGTCTCCGGCATCTGCCATCGGCACCCCAACCTCAAGATCGTCTCGGTCGAGGCCGGGATTGGCTGGCTCCCCTTCGTGCTTGAGGCGCTCGACTGGCAGTGGTTCAACAACGGCGCAAACATCGAGCACCCCGAGTACGACCTCAAGCCCAGCGAGTACTTCAAGCGTCAAATCTACGCGCCGTTCTGGTTCGAGAAGGGTTCGGCGCTCGACGCGATCCGGCGCGTCGGCGCAGACAACTTCCTCTACGAGACCGACTTCCCGCACCCGACCAGCATGTCGCCGGGACCCGCCTCGGTCGCCCAGGTCCCGAAGGACTTCGTCGAGGAGGTCTTCACCCAGCTCTCCGAGGAGGAAGCCCGCAAGGTCCTCCACGACAACGCCGTCAAGGTCTACAACCTCGATGCGTAGGCAGCCTCCGCCAGAGCGTCGGGGCCCTCAGCGCCCCGCCGCTGCCTGCGGCGCCGGAAGCTCCCTCGACTGACGGCTAACGCGCTTCCAGCAGCGCGTCGGCGTCGCTGACTGAGCCCACGCTGCGGATCGCCGCAACGAAATCGGCGACCGACTCCGAGCGCGCTCTGAGCTCCTCGAGTAACGGGCCGTACGGGCTGGCGGCCCCGAGCTGGGTCGCGTAGCCGCCCCGGAACGCGAAGAATGCCTGGTTGATCCGCCGGTAGCGCACGCCCGCGGCAGCCAGCCTGCCGCGAGTCGACTCCATCAGCACCTCCGCCTCGACAATCTGGCCGTCGGCGAGCAGCGCGTCGACCTCCAGACGGAGGTCGCGCAGGATTTCGTCAACCGCCTCGTCTCGCCGCTCGTCTGCTGCAGTGCGGTTCTCTACGCCAGTCTCGGCCCCTGCGGCCTGCGCGCCGATCTCGTCGCCCACAATGTCGGCGACCGTCTCATTGATCGTGCGCAGGTCGTCGGACCGGAAGTAAGCGCGGCCGAGCGGGTGGAAGATCAGATAGTGGTGCACCCACTCGTGCCCCACCAGGCGCAGCGTGTCGCCCCACGTCGGCCGGGGAATGACCAGCGCCGGATACGTCGCGACGCCCCCGACAGTCTGCACCCAGGCCGACCAGTCGCCGCCGAACTCGACAATCGCCTCGATCTCCCCAAACGTGTGCCGCGGCAGCGTGGGTTCGAGCAGCACGCTGCGAGCGAGCCGGATTTCGGAGCGCGGCGAAACCGCCAGCACCCGCGGCGCGTCGCGCAGCTCGATCTGCACCGGTGGCCAGACGATCGACTGCCCGCGGAAGAGCGGTAGCGCCGTGGCCAGGCCCAGCTCCGCGATCGCGCCCTTCGTCGCGTCCTCAAGGGCGCGCTCGAGGCACTGTGTCGCGACCGGGTCGCGCAGCAGGCCGCCGCTGTCGAGACGCTGCACCGCCTCGTCAAGATCGCAGCTCGGTGTGCCGTGGATGAGCTCGGCGAACAGCTCGAGCCAGTGGTTGGGCGCGGTCTCGAGCTCCCAGCGGATAAACGTGAAGCGGCTCTCGCCGGTCGCGTCGACGATCCGGTCGTCGAGCGGCGAAGCCGCCTGCGCGCGCCCACCGAGCTGGCCCCACGCCAGCACGGCGAGCACGACGATCGATGCGCTCACGCCCGCGAGCAGCGCCGCCGCCACGACGCCGCGAGCGAGCCGCCGGCCACGGCGCTGACCACAGAATGCGGGCATGGTTCGATGCTACGCTCGGCCTCAGCCAGGGCGGGCTGACCGATAGCGCCGAGGTGACGTGTGGGGCTCCGCTCCGAGGAGCGCGGGATCGGCTGGGCGCCGGCGCGACGCGAGGCGCGGGTCGTGGCTGCCGCGATTGACCTGTTCGTCGTCGCCGTGATCGCCGCACTCTGCGGGCTGGCCGCGCTGGGCGTGATGTTGGCTCAGGTCAATCCGCTGGAGGCCGATCCGACGCTGGGTCAGTGGGTCGTCGGCTACGCGATCGCGGCATTGGCCATTCCCGCCGGGCCCGCCTATATCTGGCTGGCCACGTTGAGCGGTGGAACGCTCGGCGCGCGCGCGCTCGGTCTCCGCATCGAGTCGACGCCGAAGTCGTCGCTGGCCCGTGCGCTGCTTTGGTGGCCCGGCTGCTGGCTCGGGCTGGTCGCCCTCTGGTGGCCCTGGCTCGACCCGGCGGGACGCGCGCTGGTTGACCGCGCCACCGGCGCCTGGCTGCTGGAGCGCATGCGCCCGGACGCCGCGACACTGGATTCGTGAGCGACGCGCGGCCCCCATCCGCGATTCGACGCGTGGGTCTGACCCCGCGCCGGCCCTCGCCGAGCCGTCGCGTCGGCGTCGGCCACTGGACCGCGTTCGGGCTCGCGATTGTGACGCTAATCGTCGCTGCCACCCTCTCCGCCGCTCAGGCCACGCAGCGCGAGACCGCCGAGGCGGTGCTCGCCCGGGTTGCGCAGTCGCTGTTCGAGATCGACGAGGTGGTGGTCTATTCGTGGGACGATCTGAACGCCGCGGCAGCGGCGGGAGCGCCCTTGACGCTCCCCGCATACCCGCTCGATCTGCAGCTGCAACCGGTCGATCTGGCCGGCGGACGGCTCGCGCTGACCGACCTGGTCGCCCAGCGTTCGGCGCGGCTGCTCTACGACGACGGCTTCGATCTGCTGCGCACCGAGCCGCGCGGACCGACCGACTTCTTCTCACGCGCCTCCGCATTCTCCGGAACCGTCGGCCGCCTCACATCCGGCGGCCGCACCCTGGCCGTGATCGCGTTGATCGTCTCGCTCTGCGCGTTCTTCCCGCTGGCGCTGGGGTCCCTCGCGCAGGCGCGTGGGTCGATGCGGCTGGCTCAGCCCGGGATCGCGATCGGCGTCGGCGGTTTGATCGCGTTCGTCTTCGGCGCGGTCGTCGCGAGCCGCTTCGAGGGTCTCGCGAGCGCCGCGACCGATCCGCTGCTCGCCGAGCTGTACGCGATCGCCGCAGACCTGCTGACGCTGTTGATGCGCAACGGCGGGATCATCGCGATTCTGGGCGCAGCGCTGCTCGCGCTCGCCGTGCTCGGCGCCGAGCTGGAGCGTCGCGTGTAGTCTCGCTCGCCGGTCCGCTCGCTCAGTCCGTGCCGGCTTCCACGCGAGCGGCGATCAGCGCTTCGTCCTCGGCCGCTGCGTCATCGAGCGGTCCGCTGACATCGATCTCGACCCGATGCAGTTCACCGCTGAATGCGAACGGACCACCGTACTCCGGCGAGATGCTCGTCGGGTTTCGGCCGAGGTCCAGGCCGTACGACGAGATCCACTCAGCGAACTTGGCGATCGTCGCGCCGCCCGCCAACGCAGCGCCGTCCAGCGAGAACCGCATGTGTCCAGCTCCCGAGCCGACACGCTCGAGGTGAACGCCCAACACATGCCGCCCCGACGGGAGTTCGTCGGATCGCACGAACTGATGCTCGCCGAAGAAGTTGACGTCATAGACCAGACGGTTGTCCATGATGTAGGCGACCTGCCCGCACTTCTGGTTCCCAACGGCGAGCAGCGCACCCTGATCGGTCTCCGCAGCGCGCGTGATATCGAACAGCATGTCCCACGAACGGGCGCCGAGCCGAGGGTGCGAATCAGGAGTCAGGTGATCGATCGGAGGGATATACACGTACGACCTGCGCGACCCTCCGGGCGTGCCCTTCCGCTCCGTGGGAAAGAACATTTCGAGGCCGCGATCGTCGAGCGGGTAGACCCCATAGCGCTTCGCCTCCGCGTCGAATAGCTCGATCATCTCCTGCAGCTTCACCGGATTCTGCTGCGCGAGGTCGCGGCACTCCGAGAAGTCCGTGTCGAGGTGGTACAGCTCCCACTCCGAGTCCGGGAACGACTGATCGGAGTTGAAGCGGTGATGCGTAACCGCCTTCCAGCCGTCGTGGTAGATGCCCCGCGACCCCAACATCTCGAAGTACTGCGTGGTGTGGTTCGTCGCAGCGCTCGCCGATTCGATCGACGCGCGCATGCTCGTTCCGTGCAGCGGCATCTGCTCGACGCCCTTCATCGTCGCAGGCGCCTCCACGCCAACCAGGTCGAGCAACGTCGGCGTCACGTCGACAGCGTGATGGAACTGCGGGCGCAGGCCGCCGCGCTCGGATTCGGGAATGCCGGCCGGCCAGTGGATGATCAGCGGGTCCCGAATACCGCCGCCGTGCGTCGTCCCTTTGTACCATTTGTTCGGCGTGTTACCGGCCATCGACCAGCCCCACGGATAGTTGCTGTTCGATCGAATCGTGCCAATATCATCGAGCCGCTTGACCGCCTCGCTCACGTCTTCGTCGATGCCGTTATAGAAACGGTTATTGTCGAACTGCCCCGACGCTTGGCCCTCCCGGCTCGCGCCGTTGTCGCTCAGCAACACGAAGACGGTGTTGTCGAGCCGGCCGGTCTCGTCGAGGAAATCGATGAACCGTCCGATCTGTTCGTCGGTGTATTCGAGGAACGCCGCGAAGGCTTCTTGCAGCCTGGCCGCGAAGGCGCGCTCATCGTCGGACAACTCGTCCCACGGCTCCACACCCGGGTTTCGGGGCGCAAGCTCGGTCTCCGCCGGGATCACCCCCGCCTCGAGCTGACGCTGATGCACGCGTTCGCGAACGACGTCCCAGCCCTCGTCAAACTTCCCCCGCCAGCGCAGCAGATACTCGTCGGGCGCCTGGTGCGGGGCATGCATCGCGCCGAACGCGACGTAGCTGAAGATCGGACGTTCCGGCACCAGCGAGATCGAGTTGCGCATCATCAGGATCGCCTGGTCGACGATGTCGGCCGACAGGTGGTAGCCGTCCTCAGGCGTCGTCGGCGGATCGATGAACTGGTTGTCGCGACAGAGTTCGGGATGGAACTGATCGGTCTCACCCAGCAGGAAGCCGTAGTACCGATCGAACCCCCGGCCGAGCGGCCAATGGCTGAACGGCCCCGCCGGCGACGAGTCCCGCACCGGCGTCAGGTGCCACTTCCCCGCCGCGAAAGTCGAGAAGCCCGCCCGCTGCAGGATCTCTGCGATCGTCGCGGCCTGCGGCGTCACCGCCCCGGTCATGTGTGGATAGCCGCTGTCCCAATGAGCGATCCCGCGCATCCCCACCGAGTGATGGTTGCGTCCCGTCAACAGCGAGGCCCGCGTCGGCGAGCACAGCGCCGTGGTGTAAAACGAGTTGAATCGCAGCCCGCCCGCAGCCAACCGGTCCATGTTCGGCGTGGGGATCACGCCGCCGTAGCACGACAGATGGGCAAACCCCGCGTCATCCAGCACCATGACCACGATGTCGGGTGTGCCGGCCCGTGGCGCGGGCAGATCGGGCCAGTGCGGCTCGGACTCAGCCTCGGTCCTGCCAATTCTGCCGCGCCATTCCGCTGGTGGCGTGTACGGCGGCCTGCTCTCGCTGGTCGAGTCCATCTCGTCCGAGTCCATGTGTCACCGGCTTCTTTCTTTGGAGGGGCGCTTGCTACTTGTTGCGCACGTAGGGGCTCGTCGCCTCAAGGATCGCGTCGGCCAGAAAGTTCAGCGCGACCAGCATGAGCGCGAGCGCTGCGATTGGGGCCATCACGAACCACCAGGCGCCGAGTGTGAGGAACGGCCTGGCCGCGTTCAGGATCAGCCCAAGCGTCGCCGTCGGACGCGATGCGCCCAGGCCGAGAAAGCTCAGCGATGCCTCGGCGATGACCGCGAACGCCATGTAGAGCGCCGCCTGGATCATCAGCGGCGGCAAGGTATTGATCGCGACGTGACGCATGATGATTCGCACCGGCCCCGCGCCCAGGGTGCGCGCCGCCATCACGTAGTCGCGCTCTTTTTCCTGCAGCATTTGCCCGCGCGCGAGTCGCGCGAAGACCGGGATCGCCCCGATCCCCAGCGTGATCGCCACCTCTCGCGTGCCGGTCCCGAGCACGGCCAGCACGACGAGCGCCGTGAGAATCCCCGGGAAGGCCAACAGCGTGTCGATTATCCGCATCGCGATCGCGTCCGCCCAACGGCCGAAGTAACCCGCCGCGTAGCCGATCGCGACGCCGATCGGCATCCCGATCGCGATCGAGCCCGCACCGACGAAGAGCGACACGCGGATCCCGTAGATCATGCGGCTGAGCAGGTCGCGGCTAATTTCATCGGTGCCGAAGGGGTAAGTCCAGGAGGGCGACAAGAGCCTGGCCCCGCGGATTTGCTCGGCGTAGCCGTACGGAGCGATCTGCCCCGCGAACAGGGCGCAGACCAGGAACACGCCAAGGATCACCAGCGCGATCTGGCCTCGCCGCTCGCGGGCCACGCGGTAGCTGACGTCGAACAATTGTGACTGCTGGCGCCAGGCGCGAACGCGCTCATTGCGGAAGACGGGCGCCCGGTCCGATGCGGCAGCCATCAGCTCACCCGGATCCGCGGATCCGCGAACCCATAGGCGACATCGGCAAGAGTGTTGACCACCACGAAGACCGTGACCAGCACCACGAGCATGCCCTGGATCAGCTGGTAATCCCGGCCCACGACGCCGCCAATCAGCAGCGACCCGAAGCCTGGTCGCGCGAACACCACCTCAACAATCACCGCGCCCGAGATCAGGAAGCCGATCTGCAGCGCCGCAACGGTGATCACCGGGATCAGCGCGTTGCGCATCGCATGTCGCAGCACGACCGTCCGCTCTTGCAGCCCCTTCGCGCGGGCCGTCCGCACGTAGTCCTGGTTCAACGTCTCCATGATCGAGGCCCGCACGAATCGGGCCAGCACGGCCGCCGTCCCCGCGCCCACGGCGATCATCGGCATGACCAGGAACTTGAGCGCCTCGACGGGATCCTCAGTGATCGGAACCCGTCCGGTGATCGGTAACCAGCCCAGGATCACCGCGAGCACCCAGATGAGGATGATCCCGAGCACAAAGTTCGGGATGCCGAGCGTGAACATGGTGAATCCGGTCGCGACGTAATCGCCCGCCCCGCCCGGTTTCAGGCCGGCGATGATCCCCAGTGGGATGCCGAAGGACAGCGCAAACAGGTACCCGGCTACTGCGAGTTCCGCGCTTGGCAGGACGGCGACCCTCATCAGGTGGGCCACCTCGGCGCCCTTGGTAAACGACGGCCCGAAATCGCCCCGCACCGCGCCGGTCAGCCAATCGACGTACTGCTCAACCAGCGGCTCGTTGAGCCCGAGCCGTTCTCGCACCTGCTCGATATCTTCGGCGCTCGCATCCACTCCGACGAGCAGCAGCGCCGGGTCGCCCGGAATCAGGCGCATGACGAAGAAGACCAGGATGCTGGCCAGCACCACCGTCACGATGCCTTGAGCGAGGCGGCGGATCAGGAACGAACCCATGCACAACGCTCCTTTGACAGCCGACCATAGCGAATCCTGCTGAACGAGAGCTGGACCGCCAGGCGCGCGCCGCCGACGCGCGCCTGGCCGCTGTCAACGGATGTACGGCCAGTGGCCGACGAGCGCTCCCCGAGAGCCGGACGAATCCGATCGGTCGGCTACGCCTTGAGCCAGAGCTCTTCCTTGTGAACTTTCCCGGACGCGGCAGTGGTATAGAAGCCCCCCACGCTGTTGTGGTTGTAGGCCCCGATGTTGGCAGCGCCGGAGTACGGGAGCAACCACGGCGCTTCGTCATAGAGCGTGTTCCAGTCCTCGAACAACGCTTGACGCTCGGCGGGCGTCGGTTGCGAAGCAAAGCCCTCCAGGATCGCGACGTACGCATCCGAGACCTCGGCCACGGCGTTGACCGGCTGCCGGAACTGATAGTTCATGTTCGGCAGTGTCTCCGGCTCCATCCAGAAGAAGCCCGTGCTCGCCATGTACAGGCCGGGCATCTGGCCGGCCAGGAAGAGCTCGATCCATTCCGCCCGGTCGATCACCTTGATCGTGACCTCCAGTCCGATGTCGTTGAAGTTCGCCTGAATGATCTCGGGGGCCCCGGTGGGGAGCCAGCCCTCGAAGATATGCATGTCCAACTTCGTGCCTATGAGACCGGCCTCCTCCAGCAGCGCCCTGGCCCCTTCGGGGTCATAGGCGACCACGTCGTACTGCGGGTCATACGCACTCGAAGTCGGCAGCCACATCTGGTTCGCGATCGGCATGACGCCGTAGAAGACATCCTCATGGATGCGCTCCCGGTCGATCGCCTTTTGCAGCGCCCGCCGGAAGCGCGGGTCGTCGTTCGCCGGGTGACCGCCGCCGAGTGCCGTCTGGGTCGGCCCCACGACCCAGTACCCGAACGCTGGGCCGACGTCCGTGGTGAGGTGCTCCAATTCGCTCATGCGGTTGAATTGCGCGAGCGGAATCACTGCCATGTCGAGTTCTTCGCTCTCGAGCGCCAGCACGATCGTGTCCTCGTCCGCAATCTTGCGATACTCGATCGCGTCGAGGTACGGGTCCAGGTAGCCATTCTCGTGCGGCACCGCCACCCACTTTGCGCCCGGCTCCCATTCGTCGAAGCTGAATTTGAACGGGCCGCTGCCATTGATCTCCTTCATCGCGGCCAAGTCCGCGATGTTGTCGGCGTCAGCAATCGGCGCGAACGTGACCAGATCGTAGATGACCGGTCCCGGCCACTGCGCGTGGTTGAACTGCACCGTCACGTCGTCGATCACGTCGATTGATTCGAGGTAGACGCCTGCCAAGCCCCGCACCTGGCTGTTTGGTGTGCTCTCGTAATTCATCGCCTCGTAGCTGAGCTTGACGGCCTCGGCGTTGATCGGCTTGCCGTTGTGGAACTCGAGGCCCGGACGCAGCTTGAAGATCGTGGCGGTGGCGTCGGCATTCTGCTCCCACGACTCCGCCAGCCGAGGCTCCGGCTCCAGCGAGTCCCTGCGCTGCGCCAGCCAGTCCCAGATGCCGGCGTCCGGCGGCTGGGTGAAACGGCCCTCGGCGATCGCGTATGGCAGCGTGACGTCATCCTCGAAGTTGGTCGTGTCGCCGGCAATCATCGTGCCGCCCCTGTTCGGGCCTGTATCGACCTGCGCCTGGGCGACGGCCGCCTGCTGCTGCTGTTGTTGCTGCATCGCCTGCTGCTGCGCGGGCGCGGCCTGCTGCTGCTGCTGCTGAACCTGCGCCGCCGCCGGCGCGGCCTGCTGCTGACTATCGTCGTCATCGTCGCCACAGCCCACCAGCGCCAGGCCGGCCGCGCCGACCCCCGCCCGACCGGCCGCACGCAGCATTGACCGCCGACTCACCTGCCGCTTTCGAATCTGGTCCCAATAGTTTCGCTCTGACATGTTCGCTCTCCCTGCTTGCAAGCCGCAGTCGTGATCGAAGACTGTGCCCGTCGGATATCCCGCGCAGTGTCGGGCGGGCGGGGAAGCCTGTCAACCGCCGCCGCCCCCCATTCACCCCGGCTCGATGCGGCCCACCCCCCAGCTCCGGTCCCCGCCGGTGCAGCGTGCCAGCGGGTGGCTACAGTTGCGTTGCACAGCCGCTGCGCGGTGGCAGGGAGGTGGCCGTGGTGATTGAGGTCTCGGGAGTCACGCCGATCGATCCGGTGAAGGGTCAAGCGCCCCCGTGGCGGCGACGTCTCTACCTGCCGTCGTACAGCACCGGCGAAGCTGCGCGGCTCGCGGGCGTTCATCCGAACACGGTGCGCAACTGGTTCTACGGGTCGTGGCGGGCGGATGGCGAGGCGTACCCGGTGTTCGCCCAGCCGAAGCAGCGCGGCGCGAACCTGTCCTGGCTGCAGCTGGTGGAGACGGCGTTCGTTGCTTCCTTCCGTGCCAGGGGCGTCCCGCTCCCGGCGCTACGGCGCTACGGCGCTCCTATGCCTACCTGGCCAAGGTCTTCAACGCGGAGTATCCGTTCGCCGAGTTTCGCCTGCAGACCGACGGCGCTCATGTGCTAAGTGAATTTGAGCAGGCTGATGAGCTGGCGTCCGGGCTGATCGTGACCGACGAGGCCGGCCAGACCATCTGGCATGACATGATCATGCGCCGTCTTGACGAGTTTGAGTACGACCACGACCTGGCGGTGATCTGGCGCCCGCGCGGGCGCGATGTGCCAATCGTAATGGATCCGCGGGTCGCGTTCGGATCGCCAATTGCGAAGGAGTCAGGCGTGCCGACCTGGGTCTTTCGAGAGCGAATTGCGGCCGGGGAGACCGTCAGCGAGATCGCCGATGACTTCGGCGCCAGCCCAACCGAGATCCGGCAGGCTCTGGATTTCGAAGGCGTCGCCGCGGCAGCGTGATCTACTTCTTCGATCGCACCTTTGGCCGCTCTTTGCCGCTGGCGCTGAGCCTGCTCGGACTGCGCGTCGAGCTGCATCACGTTTCGCCAGACGCCAACGGACACCTCGCGATGTCTCTTCATCGTCATGCACCTACCCCACTTCCCGTCATTCACCACTTTCCGTCATTCCTGCGCAGGCAGGAAGGTGGGTTCACATTGCAAGTGCGCCAGTTGCTGGCCGAAGACTTCGGCCGGGGTGAGGTAGTCGAGGCACTTGCGCGGGGTGTTGTTGTACAGCTGCAGCACCTGCACGAGCCGTTCGATGCTGAGTTGGGCGAGCTCGAGGCGGCGCGGCAGGACCCGGCGCAGGCGGCCGATCGCGTTCTCGATCCCGCCCTTCTGCCAGGGCGCGTAGGCGTCGCAGAAGAACGTCTCGACCCCGAGCCGGTGCAGCGCGCGGTGCTGGGCGAACTCGTTGCCGTTGTCGAAGCTGACCGTGCGGCGCAGGGCCGGCGGCCAGCCGCGCAGCAGCGCGACCAGCAGGCGCGCGACCGGGGCCGCCGCCTTGCTCGCGACCGGCAGCGCCAGCAGCAGCCGCGAGTGGCGCTCGTGCAGCATCAAGAGGGCCGGACCGGAGCGTCCGAAGAGCATCAGGTCGGCCTCCCAGTGGCCGGCCTGGAGCCGGTCGGCGGCGGCGGCCGGACGCTCGCTCAAGGGCCGCCGCAGCTGAATGTGGTCAACCGAGCTGCCGCCCTTGCGACCGCGCCAGCCGCGCTTCGCCTTGGCCCGCGGCAGATAGTGGCGCCAACCGCCCTGACGGCTCGGCTTGGCGCGTGAGATCTGGGCGTAGATGAAGCGGTAGATGCTCTCGTGCGAGATCACCGCCCGGCCGGCCTCGCGCGCCAGCCGGCCCGAGACCTGCTGCGGCGAGAGCCCGCGCGCCAGCTCGCTCAGCACCCGCTCGCGCAGGCCCGCGTCGCGCTCCAGCCGCGAGCCGCGCCAGCGCCGCGCCCGGGCCTGCTCCTGGGCGTAGCCCGGACGGTAGCCATCGCGCCCCGCGTTGCGTTTCAGCTCCCGAGCAACCGTCGATGGCGCGCGATCCAGAGCTGCAGCGATCTGCCGGACCGAGCGCCCCTCGGCCTGTAACCGGGCAACCGCACATCGCTCCTCCAGATCCAGCTGCGAGTAGCGCGCTCCCATGGCCTCACCTCAATCATCTGTCGCGGTTCGTCTGTGAGACTAGGGAATCCATGCGATCTGAGGCGCGCCGCGAACGCTCCAGATGTTCAACGGCGCGCCAGCGTCGCGACGACGCGATCGAGCGGTTCGGAGGGCCGGCGGGGACGGTGGAATGCAACCCGCCTCTGGGCGGTCGCATGGATTCCTGCCTGCGCAGGAATGACGGAGGAGTGGGCGCGAGCTGACGGTCAGATCGCGCGGATGGCGGCTCGTCGCTTGAAGAGGAGCGGCGAACGTCTAACGCGCCAGCGGCGCCCCGTTGCGAAGCTGGGACCGCTCGAGCCCCGCGCTCACCGCGACAGCGGCGCCGCGCTGCCATAGTTGGCGCTCGCGGCGTAGGCCCCGCGCTCCCGATCAGCCCCCTTGCTCGCCACCGTCTTGCCGAACATATCGTCCAGCCCGCAGAGCGTCTGGAATGGCGGCGGATTGCGATCGACGATCGCCGGGTCGATCGTGTCGTAGCGGTCGAACGTACGCATCATGTAGTTGCAATAGGCGATGTGCAGCGAGTGGCGCGCGCCGGGCAGCGTGCGTATCTGCGAGCCGTGCCAGCTGGCCCCGTGCCAGAACGCGACCGAGCCCTTGGGCATCTCGAGCAGCACACAGTCTTCGCGCGTTGTGCCGGGCTCGACGGGGCTGCGCTTCTTCCAGCTGCCGGGCAGGAAGACTGTGGGGCCGGCTTCGGGGCTGAAGTCGTCCATCGCCCACATGGCCGTGGTGTTGAGGCACTGCTCCGGGTAGGGGGCCTGCACATTCCAACCGGAGGTGTCGGTGTGCAGGCCGGGGTGGGTGTCGTCGCCGGCGTACTTGCGGATCGTCTCGGTGATCCCCACCGTGCAGCCGCGCCCCAGCATGTGTTCGGCCAGGGTCAGCACCCAGGGGTGAACGACCGTCTCTTCCCAGATTCGGCCGCGGGTTAGCAGCTGTGCGGCCTTCAAGCCGTCCTCGGGCGGCTGGGCGTCGTGGTTGCGATCGGTCTCGGCGCGCAGCTCGTCGGCCATCGCTTCGGTGAAGGCATGCTCGAGGATCGTGTAGCCCTGATCGTTGAGTTCGGCGACATTGCTGCGCAGGCCGTAGTGCTCGATCCGGTGGTCGATGTCGGGGTTGTTGACCGTGCGGCGGGCCATATGGTCATGCAGGCCGCCGAGCACCTGCATCATGCCGGGGTGTTGCGGTAGCGCGCCCTGCCTCCGGACCTTCTTGTCGCCCATCAGCGAGCCGTATTCGCGCTGCGCGCGCTCGCGGATGCTTGCGTCGCCGCCGTAAATCGTCCAGGCGATCGGCAGGATGGCGTTGTAGTCGCCGTCGATCTGGACATCCGCCTCAGCCGCCGGGCCCGCGCCGACCTCGACGCCGCCGTCGGCAATCCGCAACGAGAAGCCCGCGACGTTGTCCTTCCAGCCCAGGTGCGGCGGCGCGTTTTGCCAGCGCTCGGTCAGCGAACACTCGACGCCGTCGAGCGCCGAGCCGGCTTGCGCGACCTTCTCCTGCAGATAGCGCCCCGCCTCAGTGGCCCACTCGCGTGAGGCGAACTCCACGCGCTCGCTCAGGGGGACCGGCAGTTCCGTCCAGCTGGTCATCGTGATCTTCTCCTGCTGATCTCGCCAGTACCGTACAGAAGACCACAGGCTTTAGCTGGAGGCGCGAAATGTCCGACCTGCCACTGATCTACGAGAAGGACTACGCCCGCAAGCGCGCGCTGATCACCTTCAACCGGCCCGAGCGGATGAACGCGATGTCGCCCGACCTGATCGCGCTGCTGCGCGAGGCGACCGAGGATTTCAACAACGACGACGACCTCTGGGTTGCGATCATCACCGGTGCGGGCGAGCGCGCCTTCTGCGCCGGCGCCGATCTGAGCAGCACGATCCCCAATCGCGCCAAAGCGACCCGCGAAGAGCCGCTCGTGGTTTCCGACACGCGCAATCTGCACCACGTCTACAAGCCGGTCCTCTCCGCAGTCAACGGCTACTGCATCGCGGGCGGTCTCGAGTTCATGCTCGGCACCGACATCCGCGTCGCCGCCGAGCACGCGGAGTTCGGGCTACAGGAGGTGCGCTGGGGAATCGTGCCGGCTGGCGGCTCGCACATTCGCCTGCCGCGCCAGATTCCCTGGGCCTGGGCGATGGAGATTCTGCTCACGGGCCGTCGCCTGAGCGCCCGCGAGGCCCTCCACTGCGGCCTGATCAACCGCGTCGTCCCGCTCGATCAGCTGCTCCCCACCACCCACACGATCGCCGACCTGATCTGCGCGAACGGCCCGCTCGCGGTCCGCACCGCCAAAGAGATCGCCGTCCGCGGCGCGATGGGCATGTCCTGGGAGCAGGCCTGGGGCATGGAATCGATCCTCTCCACCCGCGCCTTCGGCAGCCAGGACGCCATCGAAGGCCCCAAAGCCTTCATGGAAAAGCGCACCCCCGACTTCCAGGGCCGCTAGCGGGGCGCTAAACACATCCGCGTCCTGGCGCTCGCCCCTCTCCCCCCGCTGACCACATTGAGTGGTCAGCGGAATCCCATCCCCCTCGATCTGCGGAGGTCCGAAATCGCTCTTCCCCCGCTGACCACATTGAGTGGTCAGCGGAATCCGAAATCGCTCTTCCCCCGCTGACCACATTGAGTGGTCAGCGGAATCCGAAATCGCTCTCTCCCGCTGACCACATTGAGTGGTCAGCGGAATCCGAAATCGCTCTTCCCCGCTGACCACATTGAGTGGTCAGCGGAATCCCATCCCCTCGATCTGCGGAATCCGAAATCGCTCTTCCCCCGCTGACCACATTGAGTGGTCAGCGGAATCCCATCCCCTCGATCTGCGGAATCCGAAATCGCTCTTCCCCCGCTGACCACATTGACGGGTCAGCGGAATCCCGTTTCGAGTGGTCAGCGGAATCCCATCTCCCCCCGCAGGGGGGAGAGTTGTTCGGAGCTTTCCTGGCCCCCCAACGATCCCACACTCAGCTATGCATCACGTCTCGTCTTTCCAGACGCCCGAGAGCATGTCCGCCGTCCCGCCAAGCCCGTCGCAGCCGCGGTAGAGGTCGTTGATGTCGCCGGTATGCCTGACCGATGATCCGAACGCGAAGTACCACGGGTAGTGCATGATCGGTACGGTGTATGCGCGCTCCACGAAGTACTCGTTGAAGGTCTTATAGCGCTCGACGCGCTCCTCAAAGTCGGTCGTGCGGGCCGTCAGATCCTGCAGCCGCGTGGCCTCCTTGAGCTCGACTTCGTACTCCATTCCGGCGGCCAGGCGCTCTTCGTAGAGCGCGCTATCGCCGCCGCAGCACCACCAAGTGGCCAGCAAGCCCATCGACGGCCGCATGATCTGATCGGGGTCGAACGGCGACTCCCAGCTGAACACGGCGATGGCGTAATCCTGCCCCATGGTCGCGCGGTCAACCATGCCTGGGACAGGGGCCTCGACCAGGTTGAACTGCACACCGACTTCGGCGAGCTGGGCGTGCATCGCGCGGGTGCCGAGGGTCAGCGGGTCGATCCCGAAGGTCAGCATGTCGCCGCCCACCTGACCGGTCTGGCCGGCGGCGTCGATCAGCTTCATCGCTTCGGCCGGGTTGGGCGAGTCGGCGTAGTAGTCGAGATCCTTGGGCAGCAGCGGCGTGGTGACGCCAATCGGCGCACGCGATGCCGCACCGGTTCCGTTGAACACCGCATCGTTGATCTCATGGCGGTCGACCGCCAGGTTGATCGCGTGGCGCAGCCGCACGTCGCGCCAGATCGTCAGTTCCTCGGGGCCGGTCGGGTTGAGGTTGAACCAGGTCTGGGTGAACGTGGCCGAAACGCCGCCCAACACCTGGACGCCGTCTTCCTCGAGCTCGGCTATTTCGCCGGCATCTGCAGCCAACGAACCCGGAATCCGCACGCGGTCGTGATCGCCGCTGAGGAACGACAGCCACATCGTGCTCGCGTCAGGCAGGATCTGGAAGCTGTAACGGTCGAGGTGGATGTTCTCGGCGTCCCAGTAGTCCTCAAACCGGGTGCCGGTCAATTCGTCGCCCTCCAGCCACTGCTCGAACACGAACGGCCCCGCGCCGACGGGGTGGGTCACCGCGGTGTCGAACGCCGCCGGCGAGACCGGCGCGAGTCCGGGTGGCTTGCCGTAGAACAGCGACAGCGTCGGCGCGAACACCTCATTGGCGATGTAGCGCCAGGTCAGGTCGTCGATCGCCTCGGACGACGCCATGGCGTCGCCCAGCGTGATCGCCCGCGGGTTCAGGATTGCCTCGCCTCGCTCCGCGCCGACGTCGGTGATGCGGTCGACGTTCGTCTGAATCGAGGCCGCATCCAATGTGGCGCCGTCGTGGTAAGTCAGGCCGGGACGGAGGGTGAAGACGAAGGTCACGTCGTCGGGGATCTCCCAGGCCTGCGCCAGCATCGGCACCGCGGCGCCCTGCTCGTCGTAGTTGAGCAGGCGGTCGTAGAACATCGGGATAATCTGGAAGTGGTCGCCGCCCCCCGTGGTCAGGAACGGGTCGAATCCAAAGTTGGGCGCCTGGGTGTCGGCAACGCGCCAGGTCCCGCCGCGACGCGCGACCTGCATCGCTTGCTGCTGCGCCTGTTGTTGAGCCTGCGCGACCGCGGCCTGCTCTTCCGCCTGCTGCTGGGTCTGCTGCTGTTGCTCCTGTTGCATCGCCTGCTGCTCTGCGGCCTGTTCAGCCCCCTGTTGCTGAGCTTGCGCAACCGCAGGAGCGTCGTCGTCATCGTCGCCGCCACAGCCGACCAGCGCCAGGCCCGCCGCCCCTACCCCGGCTCGCGCCGATGCTCGCAACAGTCCCCTGCGCGACAGCCGCTGCTGCTTCGTGCGCTGCCAATAATTTCGGTCGGCCATCTCTCACTCTTTCCCGTACGCACGCCATGTGCCAAGGCACTTCATGGAGATTATGCCTAGCTGGGATCGAGATCGCAACCGCTCTACGAGTGCCAGTTGTGGGGCGAGCAGCTAGCCGATGTTGCGCAGGCGCGGATCCATCGCGTCGCGCAGGCCGTCGCCGACAAAGTTGAAGCTGACCACCATCAGCACGACCGCGATGCCCGGCGCCATGATCGGCCAGGCCGAGCGGAAGAGGTTCGAGTAGCCCTCGAAGACCATGCCGCCCCATGCAGGGGTGGGCTGCTGCACGCCGGCGCCGATGAAGCTGAGTCCGGCCTCGACGAGAATGATCGCGGCCGCCGAGAGCGACGCGAGCACTACGATCGGCGCGACGACGTTGGGCAGTAGGTGCCGCGTGATGATCCGGACTGGCCCGGCGCCCATCGAGCGCGCGGCGTCGATGAATGGCTCCTGCTTGACCGAGAGCACGACCCCGCGCGTGAGTCGGGCGTAACCGGCCGACCAGACGATGCCGATGATCAGCATCGTGTTGATCAGGTTCGGGCCCACGGCCGCGGTCATGGCGAGGATCAGGATCAGGGCGGGCATCGCCATCAGGGCGTCGACGATGCGCATGATCAGCAGCTCGTCGAGTTTGCCGCCGAGGTAGCCGGCAAGTAGCCCGGTCGGCACTCCGATCGCGATTGCCACGCCAATCGCGACCAAGACCACCTGCCATGCGATCCGCGTTCCGAAGATCGCGCGGCTCAAGACATCGCGCCCGAGCAAGTCGGTCCCGCCGATGTGGTCCCAGGTCGGCGGTTGATAGACGCAGGCGCTGCAGAGGTCAGCCTCGAGCGGCGGATAGGGCGCAATCAGCGGCGCAAATGCGGCCACGATGGCGAACGCAGACAACAGGACTGCGCCGATCACCGCCGGGCGATTCTGGCCGAAGATTCGCAACACCCGCCGCAACAGCTCGACGCGCGGATGGTCGCGCCAGTTCAAACTCTCATCGAGTGACATGATGTCGGCGGCAGATCCGCCGGAGCGCTGACCGAGACTCATCGTTACGCCTCGCCGCTACGGATTCGCGGGTCGATAATCGGATACGAAAGATCGACCAGCAGGTTGACGGTGACCGTCACCAACGCGAAGAACATCACCAGGTTCTGCACGATCGCGTAGTCCTGAACGCCGACGACCGACTGTACGAACAGCCGGCCCATGCCGGGGATCGCGAAGACCTGCTCGGTGATCACGGCGCCGCCGAACACGACGCCGACCTGAAAGCCGAAGACCGTGATCACCGGGATCAGCGCATTGCGCAGCGCGTGCCGGACAATCACGGCGCTGTCGCGCAGGCCCTTGGCGCGGGCGGTGCGGATGTAGTCATCCTGCAGAATGTTGATCATGGCCGAACGCGTCTGGCGCATCACCAGCGTCGTGGAGATCAGCGACAGGGCGATCACCGGCATGACCATGTGGCGGAGATTATCGATCACGTCCTCGTTGAGTGGCACGTAGCCGATCCGCGGCAACCATTCGAGCTGAAAACCGACGACGTAGATGAGCGCAATTCCGCTGAGGTACTCGGGGATCGAGGCGCCCACGATCATGCCCGTGCTGGCGGTGACTTCCGCCTTGGAGCCGGGCCGCAGGGCCGCCAGTACGCCGACCGGAATCGACACGCAGAGCACCACGATCAGGGCCAGGATGCCCAACTCCATGGTGGGCACGATCTTCTGGCCGAAGAGCTCCACAATGGACACGCGCGAGGTGAGCGAGAGACCCAGGTCGCCCTGCAGCGCGTTGTAAATCCAGTGGCCGTAGCGCTCAAACAGAGGCTTATCGAGGCCGAGGCTGCGCTCGACCCGCTCGAGCGCTTCGGGCGTGGCATTGAGGCCCAGCATCGCGCGGGCGGGGTCGCCCTCGACCACGTTCATCAGCACGAACGCGACCACACTGACGATGAACAACACCAACAGCGACGACAGAATGCGCGTCGAGATGTAGGTCAGCATCGTCCACGCACCCGCACTCCCCGATCCTCCGGCGTGTCAGATTCGCTGCATGGCCGGCGGCGGGACGTGCGTCCCGCCCCCGGATTCACGCCCACACTCAGCTGCGGATCAAGTCTGGTCCTTCCAGACGCCGGCCAGCATGTCCGCCGTGCCTCCGATCCCGTCGCAACCGCGGAACAGGCTGTTGATGTCGCCGGTATGCCTGACTTGTGGCCCGAAGCCGAAGTACAGCGGGAGGTGGTTGGTCGGCACGGTGTAGGCGCGTTCGACGTAGTACTCGTTGAAGGTCTTATAGCGCGCCACGCGCTCTTCAAAGTCGGTCGTGCGGGCGGTCAGGTCCTGCAGCCGCGCGGCTTCTTCGAGTTCGACCTCGTACTGCATGCCGGCCGCCAGGCGCTCTTCGTAGACCGAGCGGTCGCTGCCGTAGAACCAGTTGCGCAGCCCATCCATGCTCGGTCGGATGATCTGATCAGGGTCGAATGGCGATTCCCAGCTCAGGACGGCGATGGACCAGTCCTGGGCGGCGAAGAGCCGGTCGACAATGCCCGCAATCGTACCCTCGACCAGGTTGAAGTCCATACCAACTGCGGCGAGCTGGGCATGCATCGGGCGAGTGCCGAGGTAGAGCGGATCGATGTTGTAGGACGTCATGTCGCCGGTGACCTGGCCGGTGTAGCCGGCGGCATCGATCAGCTTGACCGCTTCGGCTGGGTTGGGTGAATCGGCGTAGTAGTCGATGTCCTTCGGCAGCAGCGGCGTGGTGACGCCGATCGGCGCGCGCGATACCGCGCCGGTGCCATTGAACGAGGCATCGTTGATCGCATGGCGGTCGGTCGCCAGGTTGATCGCGTGCCGCATCCGCACGTCGCGCCAGATCGTCAGCTCCTCCGGGCCGTTGGGGTTGATGTTGAACCAGGTCTGCAGGAAGACGCTTGAGACATCGCCCAGCACCTGGAACCCGTCATCCTCGATACCGGCCATTTCGTCGGCATCGGCGGCCAACGATCCGGGCACGCGGACGACATCGTGGTCGCCGCTGAGGAAGGCCAGCCACTGCGTGTTGGCGTCGGGCAGGACTTGGAAGCTGTAGCCGTCGAAGTAGATGTTCTCGGCGTTCCAGTAGTCCTCGAAGCGCGTCGCGGTCAGCTCGTCGCCCTCGATGTACTGGTCGAACACGAACGGGCCGGCGCCCACCGGGTGGGTGATCGCGGTCTCGAACGACGCCGGCGAGATCGGCGCCATGCCCGGCGGCTTGCCGTAGAACAGCGACAGCGTGGGCGCGAACACCTCATTGGCGACGTAGCGCCAGGTCACGTCGTCAATCGCCTCGGATGTCGCCATCGTGTCCCCGAGCGACACCGCCCGCTGGTTGGGCGTCGCTTCGACGCTCTCCTCCCTGATGTTCGCAATCCGGTCCATATTCGCCTGAACCGACGCGGCATCCAGCTTCGCGCCGTCGTGGTAGGTGAGCCCGGGTCGGAGGCTGAAGACGTAGGTCACGTCGTCGGGAATCTCCCAGGCTTCAGCCAGCATCGGCACCGCGGCGCCCTGCTCGTCGTAGTTGAGCAGGCGGTCGTAGAAGATCGGGATCGACTGGTAGTGGTCGCCGCCGGACGGGGTCACCAGCGGATCGAACCCCCACTGGGGCGCAAACGCGTCGGAGATTCGCCAGGTGCCGCCGCGCTGCACCGCGGCCTGGGCCTGCTGTGCGGCCGCCTGCTGGGTCGCCGCTTGCTCCTGTGCTTCCTGCTCGGTCTGCTCCTGCATGGCCTGCTGCTGGGCCTGTTGTTCGGCCTGCTGTTCGACCTGGGCGGCGGCCTGCTGTTGCTGCTGCGCGTCGTCGTCATCGTCGCCGCAGCCGACCAGGGCAAGGCCGGCGGCGCCGACTCCGGCGCGGGCGCTGGCGCGCAGCAGGGAGCGGCGTGAGAGCCGATTCCGCTTCATTCGCGCCCAGTAGTTTCGCTCGCTCATCGCTAACTCCTGTCATCGTGCGTACCCGCCCCCCCCCCCCGTGAGGGCGGCGGTGATTCACGGCGCGCCTAACGTAGCCGTTTTGGATCGGAACTGCATCCTGGCCGCGGGCTAGCGGCGGTTGAGGAAGCCGGGGCCGCGGCCTGGTTCCCAGACCTTTTCGCGGGCGACATCTCCGTCGAGGTTCACGCCCCAGCCGGGGGCGGTGGGGACGCTGAGGCGGCCGTTGGTGATCTCCAGCGGGCCGCCGGTGAGGTCGCGCAGGCCGTGTCGCCCTCGACTACGTTCATCAGCACGAAGGCGACCACGCTGACAATGAACAACCCCAGCAACGACGACAGAAACCGCGCCGAGATGTAGGTCAGCATCTTCGTTCAGTCCCGCAACCTTCAGCGCTCCCCACGAGAGACCGTTGCGCGATTGCGCTTCCCCCTCTGGAGACCTTTGCGCAATCCTCGTCCGAGACCCTGTAGGGGCGACCCTTGTGGTCGCCCTCCCCGTCACGTTTCGATCTCCCAGATAGCCGGCAGACAGGGCGACCACAAGGGTCGCCCCTACAGATTCCTCGGTAGAGCGAAATTCGATATACGCAAAGGTCTCCGTCGCGGGGCCTGTCCGCGCGACGACGGGGCACAAGCTGCCACGGGGTGACGAGGGGCCCCCGCAGCCTTCGGCAGCTCCCCATGCAACGGGGAGCGGGGAGCAGGGGAGCTCTTTGCCTTGCGCACTCCCTTACCCCCGATACGCCCGATTCAGCGCCTGCCTCATCGGGAGTGTCTGCGACGCGGCAACGGCGTTGGACTTTCGGTAGGCGTCCCAGCGCTGACGCTCCCGGTGTGTCATCTCGGGCTTGACCGTTGTTGGCACTCTCAGACCGAGGAGCATCGATGCGTAGCCGCCGTAGCCGAATATGGTTGCGTTGGAGGTCAGACGAGCCAACAACCGCGAGGGGCCAACCTCGGCGTAGCAGTCGACCATGTCCTCGAGTGAGCCCAGCGGCGACTCCGCCCGGCAGTGACGCCAGAACGGCGTGTCCTGGTGCTCGTTGTACTTGTAATGCAGCGCCAGGAAGTCGCGCACGTCGTCCCAGGTTGAGGCGTAGCGCTCGTTCAGCAGATTGCGCAGCGCATCGGTGAGGATTCGGTCAGAGTCGGTCAGCGCCCAGGTCAGGTTGTAGATCTGCTCGATGATCAGGTGCAGCGAGGTCGCCTCCAGCGGCTCAACGAAGCCCGAGGCGTTGCCAACAGCGACGACGTTCTCGACGACGTAGCGCTCGCGCCGACCGCTGGGGAACTTGAGCAGGCGCAGGTCCGCGCCGGCGAGCTGCGGCTGCAGCGCGCGCAGCTCGAACTCCGCCTCCTCTTCCGAGCAGAACTGCGACGAGTACACGTAGCCGCGCGTGACCGCGTCCTCGAAGTCGATCCGCCAGCACCAGCCGTGCTTCATCGTGGTCATCGTCGTGTAGGGGCGGATCCGGTCGTCCTCGGGGAAGTCGGCCCGCGACCACGATCCGACCACGGCGCGGTCGCAATAGAGCACGTCGCGATAGGAGATGTATGGCTCCTCCAGCGTCTTGCCCAGCAAAATCGAGCCGAAGCCGGAGCAGTCGATGAACAGGTCCGCCTCCAGCTCACGGCCGCCGGCCAGCTTGAGCGATCGCACGCCGCCCGACTCATTCCGCTCGACGCTGACGACCTCATCCGCGATCAGCTCCGCTCCCGACGCCACTGACTTGCGCTCCAGGAAGTCGATGAACGACGCATTGGGCATGTGGTACGTCGCGCGCGGATCGAGCGAGAGCCGACCATTTCGGATCGTCGCGGGCGAGCGATTGCGGTCCATGATCGCGTTGAACGTGCTCGCATCCCGCATGTTGTGCAGGCAGTAGAAGGCGTTCCACTTGGACAGCCCCTCGATCCGTTTGTCGAGGTAGCCGTCAAAGGTGTAGTTGAAGTGCGGCACATCCTTGGCGCCCCATTCAAAGCGCAGGCCCAGCTTCCAGCTCGGCCGCACCGCCTTGTGAAACTCGTTGCGGTCGATCCCCAGGTGCTCGTGCAGGTGGACGGGCACGGCCGGCGTGGTCGACTCTCCGACGCCGATGATCGGGATGTCCGGCGAGTGGACGACCGTCAGCTTGATCTGCGGCAGCATCCGCCGAAACGTCAGCGCAGCCAGAAACCCGGCGCTCCCGCCGCCGACCACCACCGCACTGCGAATCGGCTCCGGCATCTCATCGCCTCTCCGTTCGCCGCTTCCGCGACTGCCTTCGCGATTGTGAACGACGGCGACGCGCGTGAGAGCCCCTGATCCGGGATTCGCCGAGAATCGTGAACCCGCGGGGCGCCGCGCGCTGATCGCGCCTCCGAGCAAGACCCGTCACCGCTTCGAGGTCCTGCCTCGGCTCATCCCCAGTTTAGCTGCGCCCCGCGACGCGGACGCAGTGGAGCGCGATCGGCGCACACGGGCCGAGCATCAGATCGAGCGGGCACATCTCGGCGCTCAACTCGCGTCTGCTTCAGGGGCGATAGTGACAGGCCACCCATGCGCCGACGCCCGCCTATCGTTCGGCCCAGACGCGGCGGCGATCAGCACGGAGGCGGGTAAATGGGCGAGCACACGGCCTACGGCGCCGGAACGCTGGGCGCGGGCATCCGTTCGCGCTTCGTCGAGGGCATCAACGGCCTCACGATGCACCTGCTCGAGGCGGGCTGGCCCACCGACGCAGAGCGCCCCGACCGCCCCTGTCTCCTGCTCCTGCACGGCTTCCCCGAGCTGGCCTACAGCTGGCGCAAGCTGATGCCGCTGCTCGCGGAGGCCGGCTACCACGTCGTCGCCCCCGACCAGCGCGGCTACGGACGCACCACCGGCTGGGACCCCGACTACGACGGCGACCTGCTCGCCTACGGCATGCTCAATCTGGTCCGCGATGCGCTGGGCCTCGTCGCCGCGCTGGGACGCGACTCCGTGACCGGCGTGATCGGCCACGACTTCGGTTCCCCGGTGGCCGCCTACTCCGCGCTGATTCGGCCCGATATCTTCCGTTCGGCCGTGATGATGAGCGGGCCGTTCGGCGGCCCGCCCGCGCTGCCGGTTGGTGAGTACCGCGGCTCCGGCGCGGCCGGCTCCGCCTCGATCCAGGACGATCTCGCCGCCCTCCCCGAGCCGCGCAAGCACTATCAGGGCTACTACTGCACCCGGCCGGCCAACGCCGACATGCTCAACGCCCCGCAGGGCCTGCACGACTTCCTACGCGGCTACTACCACATGAAGAGCGCCGACTGGAAGCAGAACCAGCCGCACCCGCTCGAAGCCTGGACGGCCGCCGAGCTGGCCAGGCTGCCCAACTACTACGTGATGCAGCTCGGCGACAACATGCCCGCCACGGTCGCCCGTGACATGCCCGGCGCCGCCGAGATCGCCGCCTGCGAGTGGCTGCCCGACGACGAGCTCGCCGTCTACGCCCAGGAATACGCGCGCAACGGCTTCCAGGGCGGCCTCCAGTGGTACCGCGGGACCCGCCACCAGCCGGCGATCGCGCAGCTGCAGCTCTTCTCCGGCCGCACGATCGACGTGCCCACGGCGTTCATCTCCGGGGCCAGCGACTGGGGCGTCTATCAGTCGCCCGGCGGGCTCGAGCGGATGCAACACGAGGCCTGCACGAACATGCTCGGCTGCCATCTGGTCCAGGGCGCCGGTCACTGGGTGCAGCAGGAGCAGCCGGCCGCGGTCGCCGAGCTGCTGCTCCGCTTCCTCAGTGACGCGGCGGGTTAGGCTGCCCGCTGTAGCTCCGCGATCACGGTGGTCCTGGGGAGCTCGGAGGTGACATATGGCGGTGATGACCAACACGCTGCGCGAAAAGCTCGACGCCGGCGAACCCACGATGGGCACGCATTTCCTGTTCAACGACCCCGACATCGCTGAGATCATCGGCGACACCGGCCAGTTCGACTACGCCGAATACGTCGCCGAGTACTCCTCGTTCGACATGCAGCTGCTCTACCACCTGGCCCGCGCGGGCCAGTGCGGCAACCTGCCCCTGATGATCAAGCTCGATCAGGCGGGCGAAGCCTACTGGGCCCAGATGGCGCTCGGGGCCGGCTTCAAGGCCGTGCTCTTCACCGACATCCGCACGCCCGAGGATGTCGAGCGCGTGCACCAGGCCGTGCGGCCGGATCGGCCGGGCGTGGACGGGCACTACGGCGTCAAGCTGCGCCGCCCCGCGCTCGCCGGCTACCAAGGGGGTGGCTACGGCGCGGACCTGGACTCGGTCGTGACCGTGATCATGATCGAGAAGAAAGTCGCGACCGACAATCTCGACGCGGTGCTGGAGAAGGCCGCCGAGCTGCGTATCGACATGACCCAGTGGGGCCCCAGCGATTGGGGCTTCTCACACGGTCGCGCCCTCGAGCCGGCCGAGATTCGCGCCGGCGAGGAGCTGGTGATCAAGAAGTCGATCGAGTACGGCGTCGCCCCCCGGATCGAGATCGGCTCCGTCGAGCAGGCCCAGCGCTACCTCGACCTGGGCGTGCGCCACTTCTGCATCGGCTGGGATCGCTTCCTCGTGCAGGCCGGCTTCGCCGCGCTCGGCGAGGGGCTGCGCGGGCTGCTACAGGACGCGTGATCGCGCGCTGACCCCCTCGCATCTGCGTCGCTGCGCCCGAATCAGGCTCCTCGCCAGGGGGTGGCGTGACGATCCTGCTGCAAACGTTGTAGATTGCGCAGTGTCGGCGGTTCTCACCAAGACCGCCGCAGCGGTGACTGGCAACGCGCCCGGGTTCGCACCGACCGCCGCAGCGCTCGCCCCGCGGAAGCGCTCGCCTTTGTAAGGATTCGAGGAACTGAATGTCTGACACGCAAGAGATCGCCCTGATGGCGCACCTGATGCGCCGAGCCGGGTTCGGCGCGGACCGCGACGAGCTCGAGCGGCGTGTCGCCCAGGGCTACGAGGCGGTCGTGGAGGAGCTGGTCGACCCGCCGGACGATGTCCCGCGGGCCGACATTGACGAGCTGTTTCGCTACATGCCCTCGCTCAAGAGCGGCGGCCCCGCCACCACCCCCGGCGCCGCCAACTGGCTCTTCAACATGATCAACACGCAGCGCCCGCTCGAAGAGAAAATGGCGCTGTTCTGGCACCATGTTTTCGCCACCGGCAACTCCAAGGTCGACAACGACAACCACCTCATCGCGCAGATCGACATGTGGCGCGACCACGGCACCGGCAACTACCGCGACCTGTTGATCATGCTGGCCCAGAATCCGGCGATGATTTTCTGGCTGGACAACCAGGAGAACCACAAGCGCGCGCCCAATGAGAACTGGGGCCGCGAACTGCTTGAACTGTTCTCGCTGGGGGTCGGCAACTACACCGAGAAGGACGTCTTCGAGTGCGCCCGCGCCTTCACCGGCTGGACGCTGGGGCCGAAGATGCCGCGCGTGCCCAACCATCGCTTCTTCTTCCAGTACGAGTTCCGCCCCGAGGAGCACGACTACGGCGAGAAGCAGTTCCTCGGCCACACGGGCCACTTCGACGGCCTCGACATCATCGACATCATCCTCGAGCAGCCGGCCTGCCCGCGCTTCATCGTGCGCCACCTCTACAACTTCTTCGTCGCCGATGAGACCCAGGTGCCGGCCTGGAACATCACCCCGCCGCGCGATCCCGAGGCGATCGACGAGCTGGTCGGGGTCTTCGTCGACTCCGGCTTCGAGCTCAAGCCGGTGCTGCGCACGCTGCTCAACTCCGACTTCTTCAAGGAATCGGTGTTCCAGAAGGTCAAGAGTCCGGTCGAGACGGTCGTCGGCACACTGCGGATGACCGGCGACCTGCAGGGCGTGCAGCGCGAGTTGCCCGAAGTCGGCCAGGCCTCCGCGCACATGGGCCAGAGCCTGCACAACCCGCCCAGCGTCGAGGGCTGGCAGACCGGCCGCGACTGGATCAACAGCGGCGCCGTCGTCGGCCGGATCAACTTCGTCGCCGACCGCGTCAGCAACACCGAACTACCCGGCGTGCGCCGGATCGTCGAGCGCGTCGCCGCCTCCAACGGCCGGCAGATGACGCCCGATCAGCTCGTCGACCAGTGCGTCGACCTGGTCGGCCCGCTCGACGTCTCCGTAGAGACGCGGCTGGAGTTGGTCAGCCACGCCTCGGAGGAAGGCCCGCTCTCCTGGGCAGGCGACGACGATTGGGCGCGCTCGTCCGAGCGCGTCGGCGAGATGCTCGCGCTGATCGCCGCCACCACTGAGTACCAGTTCGGCTAGACCGAGCAACCGAACCAAGCGACCGAGCCAAGCGACCGAGGAGACCCGCACCAATGACCACCACCAGCAGCAAAGACCCCGTCCTGGTCGTGATCCAGCTGTCCGGCGGCAACGACTACATGAACAGCGTCGTGCCCTACGCCGATGGCCACTACAACGATGCGCGCAACGGCGCACTGCGCATCGGCGAGGACGAGGTGCTCAAGATCGACGACCACTTCGGTCTGCACCCCACGATGGCGCCGCTCAAGGAGATCTACGACCAGGGCGACATGGCGCTGATCCACGGCGTCGGTTACCCGAACTCGCCGCGCTCGCACTTCCGCTCGATGGACATCTGGCACACCTGTGAGCCCAACAAGGTCGGCACCGAGGGCTGGGCCGGACGCGCGATCCGCGACCTCGACCCGCACGGCGAGAACCCGGTCACCGGCGTCTATATCGGCCAGGGCCTGCCGCGCTCGTTGGTCGTCTCCGGCGTGCCGGTCGCATCGGTCGCCGATCTTTCCACCTACGGCCTGCTGACCAGCATCGAGCAGGAGCAGCAGCGCGACAAAATGCTCGGCCGCTTCGTCAACATGTACGGCCGCGCGATCGGTACCGGCGCCGTCCGCGAGTACCTCGGCCGTACCGGGCTGGACGCGCTCAAGGGCGCCGATATCCTCAAGGAGGGGCTCGGCCGCTACAGCTCCGACGTCGAGTACGGCACCGAGCAGATCTCGCGCAGCTTGCGCGACATCGCCACGATCCACTGCGCCGACCTCGGCACGCGCGTCTTCTATACGCAGCTGCTCGGCTTCGACACGCATGCCAGTCAGCAGCCCGTCTTCGACAAGCTCTGGACTGACCTCTCGCGCGCCATCGCCGACTTCTGGGACGACCTACGCGCGCACGACAGGGACGACAATGTCGTCATGTTCCTCTTCACCGAGTTCGGCCGCCGGGTCCGCGACAACGGCTCCGGCTCCGACCACGGCGCCGGCGGCGGCTGCTTCGTGATCGGGCCCAACGTCCGTGGCGGCATGCACGGCGAGTTCCCCAGCATCAATCCGAAGGACCTCGATCAAGGCGACCTGGTACCCAACCACGACTTCCGCGGCGTCTACTCCACGGTGCTGCAGGACTGGCTCGGCTTGGACCCGGTGCCGATCGTCGACGGCCAGTTCGAGCAGCTCAGCTTCGTCGACCCGCTGGTCGGCGCGGCCTAGAAAACACGAAAAAAGCAGGAGGTCAGCCATGCTGACGAAATCTGTCGCCGGGCGTACCTGGCAATTCAGCCACTCGATCGGCCACTTTGTTGGTCCGGAGGGCTTCACCCACTCCACACCCGTCACGACCACAGCCGACGGCATCCTCCACGTCGCCGACACCGGCCTCGCCGAGTACGGTGGCGGGGCGCTCGGGGGCGGCGTGATCCGGAGGCTGCGCATCGAGGATGAGTTCCTCGCCGAGATGGGCCGCGGCGACCTGGTCTGGCCCGAAGGCCTCGCGCTCTGCCAGGACGGCAACGTCTGGTGCACCGACGCCTACCAGCACTTCGTGGTCGGCTACGACCGCGAGGGCAACGAAATCGACCGCTGGGGCGAGTTCGGCTCGGGCGACGGCCAGTTCAACCGGCCGTCCGGCATCGCCTTCGACGCCGACGACACCGCCTTCGTCGTCGACAGCCTCAACCACCGCGTCCAGCGCTACGCCAAGGACGGACAATTCCTCGGCAGCTGGGGCAGCGAGGGCAGCGACGAGGGTCAGCTGAGCCAGCCCTGGGGCATGACGATCGACCAGCAGGGCGCGGTCTACGTCGCCGATTGGCGCAACGACCGCGTGCAGAAGTTCGCGCCCGATGGCGAGCCGCTCCTGTGCTTCGGCTCGCAGTTCGACGGCGTCGACGACGGTGGCATGCTCTACCGCCCGGCCGATGTCGCGGTTGACACCGAGGGCGACGTCTACGTTGTCGACTGGGGCAACGACCGCGTGCAGATCTACTACCCCGATGGCGACATCATCTGCGGGCTCTACGGCGACGCCCGCGTCTTCTCCAAGGCCGCCCAGAAGGTCATGGATGTCAATGCCGACTACATGCGCGCCTACAACCGCGTGACACCCGTTGAACTGATCAAGCTCGGCAACTTCGATCGACCGCGCGGGATCGCGATCGACGGCCAAGACCGCATCGCAGTCACCGACGGCGCCCGCGGCCGCGTTCAGGTCTATTACAAGGATCACGACTACGTGATCCCCCAGTTCAACGCGTAGTGAGCTAAGGCGCCTCTGAACAACCTGATCCCCTCTCCCCCCGTTCCGCGGGGGAGAGGCGGAGCAGATCCAACTCCCCTCTCCCTCCGCTTTGCGGGGGCAGATGCCGCAGGCAGAGGGGGGCTGCTGTTCCGACTCACCGGCGTGACTGTATATGGCCAAGCGGGGTGCCCCCGTCTGTCCCTCCGCGCGCGCATGTGGCAACGCTACGCATTCCCCCGCGACTGGCGCCGCCGAGCGATACGATCGAGCGGTCGCCCCGTTAGTCGGGCCAGTGCGCGTTCATCAGCTGCACCCAGGTCTGCCGCACCAGGCCGCTGCGCTCCGCCTCGCCATCGGTCAGCAGCTGGCGCAGCTCCGCCGCCACTCCCGAGGAGGGGTCGCGGCCGAAGCGCGTCTCATACCAGTGGCCCACGCTGTGATAGCCGGCCAGATTCAGCACCTCGAGCGGATTCGTCAGCGACGCATCGCGGAACTGGCCCAGCACGCGGTGACCCATCGCATCCATCGCCGGCCACACGAAGTCGTGCGACAGCACCGTGAAGCGTTCCCACATCTCCGGGTTGATCGTCCAGCGCCGCACCCCGTACACCGTTCGCCGGTCCTCAAGCGGCGTGACCGCCAGCGGGCGGCCTGAGAACGCGATCCGCGCTCGGATGTTCTCTCCAACCACGAGGATTCGCCGCGCCTCGCGGTAGCCCCCATCGTCATCGGCGCTGCCGCTGATGATCTCCTGCCCACGCTGCCAGTCATCCCACGAGGGATAGCCCACGAAACTGTGCACCTCCTCCGCCATCCCGCCGATCACGGGATTCAGCAGGCACAGCGGACGGTATCCGGCCGCCTCCAGGCGGCCCCACGTCTCGTCGAGGAACAGCTCTCGGAAGCCCCCGAACTGCCCCGGCTCGACCCACGTGACTCGATGCTCGTACAGATCCATGCGTCACCCTCCGGCCTGCGTCGCGCGCGACTTGCGCAACTCTAGCCGCCGCGCATCGCTACCCTGCCTCGCAACGGTGCAGACAGCTGTTGAAGCGAGGGCCCAATGAAGATCGTCGAGATGTTGGGAGAACGCCGCGTCGAGGTCGTCGAGCTGCCCGAGCCCGAGCCGCGCGACGACTTTGTCGTCGTCAAGGTGATGGCCTCCACGATCTGCGGCACCGAAGCACGCACATATCACGATTCACGCTCACCCGACTACGCGCACTACAACTCCGGCCACGAGGCGACCGGGATCGTCTGGAAGACAGCTCCCGGCGCGCGCATTGACGAGGGGACCCGGGTCGCGATCCATTGCGACCTGGGCCAGCATTGCGGGCGCTGCGTGAACTGCTATCGCGGCGACTGGCTGCGTTGCCTCGACCCGCGCCCGATCATCGGCGACTGGCGCGGCACCCACGCGCAATACATCCTGCGCCGCGAGAGCGAGTGCATGGCGCTGCCCGATGACGTCCCGTTCGAGATCGGCGCCACGCTGGTCGACTGCGCCGGCACTCCCTACCGCGGAATTCGCCGCCTCGGAGTCGACGGCTTCGACACGGTGCTGATCACCGGCCTCGGGCCGCTCGGCTCCGCGGCGGCCATCATCTGCCACGCGCTCGGCGCGACCGTGATCGCCACCGAGCCGAGCGAATACCGCCTCGCCCGGGCAGCCGAGTACGGCGTCGATCACCCGATCAATCCCACCGGCGGCGACGCCCTGGCCCGGGTGATGTCGCTCACGGCGGGCCGCGGTGTTGATGTCGCCATGGATTTCACCGGCTACACCGAGCCGCAGCTGTTGTGTCTCGACGGCGTACGCAGCGGCGGCGCGGTCGGATTCATGGGCCTGAAATACGACGACACCCCCGACGGCCCCGTGCCGCGCCCCACCCCCGTCACCGTCGCCGGCCACCTCCTGCCCAAGGAGCTGACCCTGATCGGCAGCTGGTGCGTCGGCCCCGATGAGTATCTCCAGCTGCTCCAGCTCGTCCAGAAGGGCCTGCCGCTCGATCGCCTGATCACCCACCGGTTCAGCATCGACGACGCGGCCAAAGCCTTCGACACCACGTTCACCCAGCAGGGCACGAAGATCATCATCGACCCCTGGCTGGAATGAGCCGACCGAACCGCGCTAGCCGCCATCCCGACGCGCCAGCGAAGCTCTGAATAACCCTCCCCGCGCACGGCGGGGGAGGGGGAGGGGATCCGACTTGTTCAGAGGACTCCTGGGAGTCCCGCTCGACACCCGGGTTACGCGGCCTCTGATTCCGTCACGATCTGCGTGTCCGGGTGGAACGCCCACCAGGCAAACCAGAAGTGGTCGGAGAAGATCACCGGGCGTAGCTCCGAGCCCGCAAGCTCGCCTTCGATCGCGCGCCCGAAGATGTCCCACACGCTGCCCGTCTCGTTGTCGACAAAGGTCTGCCCGCTCGCGTCGTCAGCATTCGGTGCGAAGCTCAACAGCCGACCGTCCAGCTCGCGATCAAAGATCGCCGTCGCTCCAACATCCGCGGCGTTCTTGATCATTCCGGCGCCCAACCCCGAGCTCGTGCCCGGCGTCCAGAGGATCACGATCCGCGTCGCGTCGTGCGTGTCGTAGACCACCCGCTGCTCCGTGACGAAGCTCCACGGGTACGCGATCTCCGACCCGCCTGGCGTCTCGACTGAAACCACCCGGCTCTTGGGCGGCAGTCGATCGTCGAGGTGCCCGTTGTAAAGGAACGGCCGGCCCGCGGGCGTGTCGTAGTTCACGTAGGGATTCTGCCCGTACGCGCGGGACCAACCGGTGTCACGCGACATCACCAGCCCGTCCGGGAACGCCGCGCGGAACTGTCCGAACGAGACGATTGTGGCCGGCACACCCTCCAGCCTCGCCCCGACCAGGCTGCCGATGATCGCACGACCCGTCGCCTGCTGCCAGAGCGTCTCCGTGTTCCGGTCGTACATCACCAGGTCGCTGTTGCGCAGCAGTCCCGAGACCGCGAAGTCGAGCGTCTGAGCGCCGAGCTGTCGGTGGAACACGATCGCGGTGTTGCAGAGCGGGCAGAACGTGATCGCGACCGGCTGGCCGTTGATCGTGTCGTTGACGATCTCGTGCCAGATCAGGATGCCCAGCGGGTAGGCCCGCGCGTCGTCGCCGAGCCGCACCTGCAACACGGGAATCTCCGGCTCGTAGACGTCGTTCGCCTCGTCGATCGTCCAGTACAGGGGCGAGAAGATGGCGGGGATGGCGTCGCGCAGCGCTCCCACGCGCAAGTCGTCCACATCAATGATCCGGATGCCCCAGTGGGTGGTGAACGACCGCCCGATGTCGCTGGGCGTGTAGTTGTCGCGGATGATCGGGATGCCCTCGTCGGTATGCGTGGCGTCCCGCGGCAGATAAGTCAGCAGCGCCCCGTCGTCCGCAGCCTGCTCGTCAGCTGCGTCAGTCCCCGTCGCCTGCACGCGCTCCTGTTCCGGCTCAGCCTGCTGCTGCGCGGCCTCGGCCGGTTCCTGCTCCTGCGGCTCCGCCGCCGCCGATTGCTGCTCGCGCTGCGCCTGCTCCGCCGGTTCTGTGGAGTCCGCGACCGTCTGCTGCTCTGCTTGCGCAGCCACGGCCGACGCGCTCGACTGCCGCGGGTCCTCGGCGGAGCCGCAGGCCGCGAGCAGCAACCCCAACACACCCAGCAGCGCGACGCCTACCATTCGCATTGAATCAGCGTACCCCCCGAACCAGCCGTTGGAACGGAGCCGCGCCATCAGCTCGACCCAGACCGACACGGACGCCGTGCTCGCCGCCAACCGAGTCTTCTACGACGCGTTCAACGCGCGCGACATGAACGTCATGTCCGACCTCTGGTCGCGCGACGTTGAGGTGACCTGCATCCACCCGCACCGCGCGATGCTCGTCGGCCGCGACGATGTGTTGCGCTCCTGGCGGGCGATCCTCGGCCACCCTGAACAGCCCAGGATCGTCTTCGCGGCCGAGTCGCCGCGCATCTTCAACGATGTGGGAATCGTCTCCGGCCGCGAGGTCGTCGCGGCCGTACCGATTACCGCGACCAACATCTTCGTGCGAGAAGCGGGTGCGTGGCGGATGATCCACCACCACGGCAGCCCCGTCATCCAGGTCCAGGACCACGCCGGGCGCTAACCCGGCGACGATTGAGGAGCCCGACATGCCTGTCACGCTTACCGCCGGCGACCGCGCGCCCGATTTCGAGCTGGCCGACGACAACGGCCACCTGCATCGGCTCGCTGACTACGCCGGGCAGACCGTGGTGCTCTACTTCTACCCGCGTGACGACACCCCGGGATGCACCAAGCAGGCCTGCAGCTTCCGCGACACGATCGGCGAGATCAGCGCTGAGGGGGCGATCGTGCTCGGCGTCTCCGTCGACACCGCCGCGTCACACCAGAAGTTTCGCGCCAAGTACTCCCTGAACTTCCCGCTGCTCGTCGACGACGGCGCGAGCGTCGCCACCGAGTACGGCGCCTGGGGCGAAAAGAAGCTCTACGGCCGCACATCGATCGGCATGACCCGGGCAACCTTTATCATCGGCCCCGATGGCCTGCTCACCAAGGTCTGGAAGCGTGCTCGCGCCGCCGACCACGCTGAGGCCGTCCTCAAGGCATTGCGCGCAGCCAAGTAACCCCCCCCCCTAATCCCACGCAACCTCAAGCCTCACGGGTTCGAACAACCAGCGCGCCTGGAAACCCTGCTCCATGTTCCGAACCTGGGCGCTTCGCGCCTTCATGTCGCTCTGCGCCGCGGCAATGGTGCTGAGCGCCGCCTGCAACGACGCCGACGCTCCACCGCCGGATGACGCGCCCGCCCTGACAGTGATCGCCTCGACCGAGCTGATCGCCGACTGGGTACGGCGGGTCGGCGGCGAACAAGTCGGCGTGCGCGCGCTCGTGCCATCCGGCGCCGACGCCCACACGCTCGAACTCACCACCGGCGACATCCGCGAAGTCAGCGAAGCCGACATCGTGATCATCAACGGCGCGGGCCTCGAAGCCGGATACGACGGCGTGATCCTCGAGAACGCCGATCGTCTGCTCATCCTCGCTGACGAGATCGAGGCACAGGGGCTCCAAATCCACGCATTCCAGGGGATGGCCGCCGGCGCCCACGACCAGCAGGAAGCGGATCAGGACGAGCCCGGCCACGGCAGCGAGGACCCGCACTTCTGGTTCGACGCCGACCTGGCGATCGCATCCGTCGAGGCGATCTCGGCCGCGCTCGCCAAGCTCGCGCCCGACGCAGCCGACCTGTTCGCAACCCGCGCCCACGATTACATCGCGGAGATCAGACAGGCCGACGCCGATGCGCGCGAGCTGCTCGACGCCCTGCCCGCAGAGCGGCGCTATCTGATCACCTTCCACGACGCCTTCGGCTACTTCGCACGCCGCTATGGCCTGAGCATCGCCGGCTTCGTCGTCGAGGGCCCCGAGCAGGGCGTCAGCGCCGAGGCGATCAAGGACCTGGTCGCGCTGATCAAGCGCGAAGGCATCAGCAGGGTGTTCCGCGAGCCCCAGTTCGAGTCCAGCGCCATCGACGCGATCGCCAATGAAACGGGTGTCGAAGTCGCCCTGATCTGGTCACAGCCACAGGGTCAAGTCGACACCTACCTCAAGCTCCTTCGCGCCAACGCCAAAGCCATCGCAGCCGAGTGAGCCTATTCATCCCTGTCGCCACACTGATACGCTGTCCGCTGGAGGAAGTGGCCATGTCTGTCGAGCGCTACCGGATGAGCGACGGCTCGATCACCGAGAGCGCGTCGGAGTTCAGGGATCATTGCATGAAGCTCATTGAGGAGCTGATGTCTTGCGGTGGGTGGATCACAATGACCACACCTGATCAGCCTGAAATCCGTCTGGCCGCCCTCGGCTCACCGAAATCTCCACCGTGGGGATTTCTCAAAGACGTGGAAATCACCGGCGACATCATGTCACCGATCTTCACCGACGCCGAACTCGATGAATTCGTGGAGCACGAAGTCGAGAACATCTACGGTCGTCGAGCGGATCGCACCGCGTGACGCTGCTCGACACGAACGTCTTGATCTGGCTTGCCACTGGCAGCCCTTTCCTCGGGCCGGAGACGCGCGCCGTGATCGAGCGCGCATGGACGAGCGTTGGCATCGCCGCGTCAGCGATCTCGTTCTGGGAGATCGCCATGTTGCGTAGCAAGGATCGCTTGCCACCCCGGGTGGAGCCGGCGCCGTTCCTCACGGAGTTGCGCGATCGCGGCATGTCCGTGATCGACGTCACCGCCGAGATTGGAATCCGCGCAGGCTTGCTCGAAGGCCTCCACGGCGATCCAGCCGATCGCGTCATCGTCGCCACCGCGCTTGATGGGCATGAGCTCGTGACGCGCGACCGACAGATCCTCAGCTGGAGCGGCTCGCTCCGCACGATCGACGCCTCGCGCTGAGCCGCTCGAAGCCGCTGATAGCCTCGCGCCATGCCTGAACATGCTTCGCGCGATCACATGGTCTGGGTTGACCTCGAGATGACCGGGCTCGACCCCGATCGCGATCTGATCATCGAGGCCGCCGTGCTCGTCACCGATGGCGAACTCAACATCGTCGCCCACGGCCCCGAACTCGCCATCCATCGCGGGCCTGCTGAGCTCGCACTGATGGACGCCTGGAACCGCCGCACGCACGGAGCATCGGGCCTCACCGAGCGAGTCAGGCGCTCGGACACGAGCATCGAGCAGGCCGAAGACGAGATACTCGAATTCCTCACCGAGTGGACCCTCGAGCGCAAGTCGCCGCTCTGCGGAAACTCAGTCCACCAGGACCGCGCCTTCATCCGTCGCGAAATGCCGCGCCTCTACGACTGGCTGCACTACCGGATCGTCGATGTGAGCACGATCAAGGAGCTGGTGCAGCGCTGGTATCCCGACGTCGAGCCCTTCGCCAAGCAGAAGAGCCACCGCGCGCTCGACGACATTCGCGAGAGCATCGACGAACTCCGCTGGTATCGCCGGCACGTCTTCGTCCCACCGACCAGCCGCGAGCCGACCGGCCCCACCCCGGCCTAGCCCCGTTCGTGGTGGGCGGTACCCACCTCCTCGCGCTCGCGCCGCAGCGCGCGCAGCAGCCCGCGCGGCGAGCCGACAAACGCCAGCCCGACCAGCGCTACCGAAACCAGCACGATCGACGGACCCGCCGCCAGGTTTGCGTGGAACGAGATGTAGAGCCCGACGACCGTCGCGACGACCCCGAACACCCCCGTCAGCGCCATCGCCCAGACCAGCCGCCGCACCAGCAGCGTCGCCGCCGATGCCGGCGCCACGAGGATCGAAACGGCCAGCACGATCCCGACCAGCCGGAACGCCACCACCGCCGCCAGCGCCACCAGCACCAGCAGACCCACCTGGATCGCCGCCACCGGGACGCCGCTGACCGCAGCCATCTCAGGGTCGTAGGCGACGAAGCGAAGCTCGTGGAAGAACAGCACCCCGAACAGCAGCACGGCGCCGGCCAGCACGCCCATCGCGATCAGATCATCGGGGCTGGCTCCGACGATGTTGCCGACCAGCAGCGAGCCGAGGTCGATCTGAAACGTCCGCTCGCGGCTGATCAGCGCCACGCCAAACGCGAAGAATCCCGCAAACATCAGCCCAATCGCCGTATCGGCCAGCAGCCGCCCGCGGATCGTCAACAGCGCCACCCCGAGCGCGGTCAAGACCGCCGCGACGCCCGCTCCGAACGTGATCCACAGCGCTCCGCCGCCCAGCACCAGCGCCACCGCCGCGCCCGCCAGCTGCGTGTGCGCCACCGCGTCGCCGAGGAACGCAAGGCCCTTCAGCACCACATACGATCCCACCACCGATGCCGCGACGCTCACGATCACGCCCGCCAGCAGCGCACGGCGCATGAACTCGAATTCCCACGGGTCCGACAACCACTCCATCAGGGCCGCCCCACCTCAGTGGACCTGCCAGCTAACCTCAGGTTCCACACAACACATCCCCGCCCCTCTGGAGGTTCATCGCATGGTACTTGAGGATCAGGTCGTCTTCATCACGGGCGCCTCGCGCGGCTTCGGCTTCGCCGCCACCGAAGAACTGCTCGTCCGCGGCCATCGCGTCGCCGCGACCATGCGCAACCCCGATCGCGATGGACCCGCCGTCCGCGCGCTCGACCCCGAGCGCGTCGAAGTCTTCCGCTGCGATGTCACGGATCGCGTGACCGTCGACTCGGCCGTCGAAGGCGCACTCGAGCGCTTCGGCCGCATCGACACCCTCTTCAACAACGCCGGCTACGGCCTCTACGGACCCGTCGAGGACCTCAGCGAATCTGAAATCATGCGTGAGCTGGACACCAACTTCGTCGGCCAGATCCGCGTCGCCCAGGCGGTGTTGCCGGCGATGCGTGAGCAGCGCAGCGGCAAGATCATCAACGTCTCGTCGCTCGCGGGTCGCATCGTCGGCCCGCTGATGGGCCTCTACTCGGCCAGCAAGTGGGCCGTCGAAGCGATGTCCGAGGCGCTCCGCTACGAGGTCTCGCGCTGGGGCGTCGACGTCACGATCCTCGAACCCGGCATGTACGCAAGCGACTGGCAGACGACCAACCTCGATGTCGCCGCCGCCGTGCGCGAGGGCCGCAGCGTCTACCAGCAGTCGGCCGAGCATGCGCTGGCCGAGTTCCGCAAGCGCGCGGCCACGCGCCCCGGCTCGCGCAGCGTCGCCACGACGGTCACCGACATCGTCGAGCTCGTCCAGCAGATGCCGATGCGCTGGCCGATCGGCGAGGACACCGTGCACACGATCCGCCTGCGCGAAGCGATGACCGACATCGAGTGGGAAGAGCGCCTCCGCGGCGACGGCAAGCTCTACCGCGCCGCCTTCTTCCGCAACGTCGAAGAGCCCCCCGCCAAACCGCGCTGACAACTCCCGCTCTTCCCGCAGCTGCGTACTACCCCTACGAGGACAGGGTGCGCAGCAGCAAGGCCCCTCGAATAGACCTCTACCGCTCCTGTAGGGGCAGCCCTTGTGGCTGCCCATCCCGCTGGCAGTGCTGTCAGCGAAGTCAGTCGAGCAGTTCGACGATGTCGCCGACGCTGACGGTGGCGGGGCTGACCACGTTCGCGTACGCGCCGAGGTGCTGCTTGGTGTGCTCGATCAGCGCCCGGCCGACCGCGCGGCTGCTCTCGAAGCCGCGTTGGCGGTGCGAGGGCACCGAGCAACGCACGGTTGTCGTCTTGACCTCGACCGTCGCCCCGCCGATCCGCAGCCGGTGACCGGCCCACTCGACCTCGGGCAAACCCCTCGCGTCACCCGTGTCGATCAGGATGTTGGGCCGGAAGCGCCGAACGTCGACATCGTCGCCGCCGCCGTACTCGCTCAGGCTGGCGAGTGAGGCGGTCGACATCACGTGCAGCGGAAAAGAGTCGAAGTACGTGCCCGGCGGGGTCGAGAAGCCTCTCAGGTCCTGCGGCAGCCCGCTCAGGTCAGGCATCGGATCGTCGTCCTCCATCCCCAGCAGCTCGCGCAGCACCGCCATCGGATCGACGTTGGGGTCGCCGGGCACGCGGCGGTAGTGCTCCAGATCGTCGGCCGGGTGCAGCGGGGTCAGCGAGACCTCGCGCTCGATCGCGGCCGAGATCCGCTCGTGCAGGTCCTCGGCTTCGCTGTCGATCGACACATCGCCCGGCAGCGACAGCGAGACCCGCGGCGAGCGGCGGCCGACCGCCGGTTCCTCGGCGTAGCTGGCGGCGCACTGCAGCAGGCGTGGAATCTGGCGCGCGCTGCGCGTCTCGTCGGCCTCGCGGTCGCGCACGGCCCAGCCGCGATCACCGAGGATGCCGTTGGCATCGAGCAGCGAACTCTCAACTCGCTCGCCACCCATCGACTTGACGGGGTAGCGCCAGATCTCGGCGATGTGACCGACCTGCATGAGCGTCCTCCATCCGGCCCTGATTGCCGCACTGATCGCGGCACGATTTGCGGCAACGTTCGGCGCGCTACACAGCGCTTACGGCGTCGAGGGTAGCGCGGCGGCTAATCTGTACTGAGGCGGTATGATTTGTCAACATTCAGACGCCATCCCGCCGACAGGTCCGCAGGGAGGCCAGATGGCCACCTCGTCGCCGCCCACCCTCCACGAACCCGCCACGCGCCCCGAGTCGATCGCCTGGCTTGAGGCCGAGGCTATTCACATCATCCGCGAGGTCGTCGCCGAGTGCGAGCATCCCGTGCTGCTCTTTTCCGGCGGCAAGGACTCGATCGTGATGCTGCGTCTGGCCGAGAAGGCCTTCTGGCCGGCGCGCATCCCCTTCGCGATCATGCACATCGACACCGGCCACAACTTCCCCGAGGCGCTCGAGTTCCGCGACCGGCGGGCCGCCGAGCTTCAGATCGAGCTGATCATCGCCTCCGTCCAGGACAGCATCGACGCCGGGCGGGTGGTCGAAGAGACCGGCCCGCGCGCGTCGCGCAACCGGCTGCAGACGGTCACGCTGCTCGACGCGATCGCTGAGCACCGCTTCGACGCGCTGTTCGGCGGGGCGCGCCGCGACGAGGAGAAGGCTCGCGCGAAAGAGCGTATTTTCTCCTTCCGCGACGCCTTCGGGCAGTGGGACCCCAAGAACCAGCGGCCCGAGCTGTGGAACCTCTACAACGGCCGGCTGCTGACCGGCGAGCACATCCGCGCGTTCCCGCTTTCGAACTGGACCGAACTCGATGTCTGGCAGTACATCCGCGAGCAGAACCTGGAGATTCCCTCGATCTACTTCTCGCACCAGCGCGAGATGTTCGAGCGAGACGGGATGCTCTTCCCGGTCAGCGCCTTCGTGGAGCAGCTCCCACACGAGATCGGTTTCACCACCGACGTGCGCTTCCGCACCGTTGGCGACATGACCTGCACCGCGGGCGTCCGCTCGACCGCGGCGACGATCGAAGCCGTGGTGGCCGAGATCGCCTCGGTCAGAATCACTGAGCGCGGTGAGACCCGCGCCGACGACCGCTTCTCCGAAGCCGCGATGGAAGACCGCAAGCGCGAGGGGTACTTCTAGCCGATGGCGCCGCATGCTCAGGCCGCCACGCCGACCGTGTTGCGGCTTGCCACCGCTGGCTCCGTTGACGACGGTAAGAGCACGTTGATCGGTCGGCTGCTGTTCGACTCCCGCCAGACGTTCATCGACCAGATGGAGGCGATCGAGCGCACCAGCCGCTCGCGCGGCAGCGACTACGTCGATCTCGCGCTGCTGACCGATGGCCTGCGTTCGGAGCGCGAACAGGGCATCACCATCGATGTCGCCTACCGCTACTTCCAGACCCCGCAGCGCAAGTTCATCCTCGCCGACACGCCGGGGCACGTGCAGTACACGCGCAACATGGTCACGGGCGCATCGACTGCCGATGTTGCGCTCCTGCTGGTCGACGCGCGCAACGGCGTGCTCGAACAGACGCGGCGCCACGCGTATCTGTCGTCGCTGCTGGGCATCCGCCACTTCGTGCTCTGCGTCAACAAGATGGACCTGGTCGACTGGGACCGAGATGTCTACGAGGCCATCTCCGAGGAGCTGACGCGATTCTCGGGGCGGATGGGCGTCCGCGACGTGCGCAGCATCCCGATCTCTGCACTGCACGGCGACAACGTGGTCGACCGCTCCGAGTACTCCCCCTGGTACGAGGGTCCGCCCCTGCTCGAGCTGCTCGAGAAGATCGATGTCGCAGAGCGCGAGGTGACCACCGGCGGGCGCTTCCCCGTGCAATACGTGATCCGGCCGCAGCGCGAGGCCTGGCGCGACTATCGCGGCTACGCGGGCACGGTCGCCGGCGGGGCGCTGCACGTCGGCGACGAGGTGCGCGTGTTGCCATCCGGCTACGACACGCGGATCGCCTCGATTGACACCTACGACGGCCCGGTCAGCACGGCGACACCGCCGATGGCCGTGACGATCCGGCTCGACGACGATCTTGACGTCGCGCGCGGCTCGATGATCTGCACGCTCGATCGTCTGCCGATCGTCGCCCGGACGCTCGAGGCGCATGTCTGCTGGATGGCCGACGAACGCCCGATGCAGCAGGGCCAGCGGCTACTGCTGAAGCACACGACGCAATCGACGCGCGCGCTCGTTGAAGAGCTGACGGCGCGGCTCGATGTCAACACGCTCGACTACGACCTGACCGCGCGGCAGCTGTCGCTGAACGAAATCGGGCGCGTGCGGCTGCGTCTGATGACGCCGCTCTGCGTTGACCCGTATGAAGAGAGCCGCGCGACCGGCGCGTTCATCCTGATCGACGAAGCGACCCGCGCCACCGTTGGCGCGGGGATGGTCAACAACGCGGAGTGATCGGTGCGCGCATGACCGGCTGGCGCCGCTATATCGCTGTGTGCCTGTTCGCGGCCTGCTCAGCGTTGCAGTTTGCGGCCTGTAGCGACGAGCCACCAGGTGCGCTTCAGCCCGACACGCTGATCCTCGCGACCACCACGAGTCTCAACGACAGCGGCCTGCTCGACGTGCTGGCGCCGATCTTCGAGGCCGAGCAGGACGTGGACGTCAAGATCATCGCGGTCGGCACCGGGGCCGCGCTGCTGATGGGCCGCCAGGGCGTGGCCGACGTGTTGCTGGTCCACGCGCCCGCTGCGGAGCTACTGCTGGTCGCGAACGGCGACGTGAGCGCGCGGGTCCTGGTCGCCTACAACGACTTCGTGATCGTCGGGCCCGAATCCGACCCGGCCGGCGTCGCGGGGATCAACGATGCGGCGGCCGCGCTGGCGCGGATCGCTACGGCGCAGGCGCCGTTCGTCACGCGCGGCGACGACAGCGGCACGCACAAGAAGGAGCTGGCCCTCTGGGCGGCGGCCAGCGTGCAGCCGGCCGGCGACTGGTATCTCGACGCCGGACAGGGGATGGCGGCGACGCTCAGCGTGACCGATCAACGCGCGGCCTACGCGCTGACCGACCGCGGCACGTTTCTCGCGCACTCGCAGCGGCTCGACCTCACGGTCCTCGTCGAGGGCGACGCGCGGCTGCTGAATTTCTATAGCGTGCTGCCCGTCGCGGTCGAGAAGGGCCGGGTCAACGTCAAGCTCGCAGCGGCATGGGTGCAGTTCCTGACTCGCGACGACATCCAGCGGCGGATCGGCGAGTTCCAACGCGCGCAGTACGGCCGCTCGCTGTTCATCCCGGCCGCCGGCGACAACGAGGCGGCGATCACAGCCCGAGGCGGAGCGCCGCGCCAATAGCCCGCCAACGGGTCAATGATGCGGCCCGTACTAGGGCCGTCGCACGGCCCTCACAGGGCGGCGCATATTCTGCAGTCGCAGTGATCTCGCGGCGCAGTCGCCGCGCGGGCAGGGTGGCTGATGGACCTGATCTGGGACGGGCTACGCGAGGCGGCGCGCCTCTGGGTCAGCGGCGACGCGGAGGTGATCGAGATCACCCTGCGGACGCTGGCGATCTCATCGGCGGCGACCGCTCTGGCGTTGCTGGTGGGCGTGCCGCTGGGCGCGGCCCTCGCGCTGCGGCGCTTTCACGGTCGCAGCTTGATCGTGGCGGCGGTCAACACCGGCATGGGCATGCCGCCGGTGGTGGTCGGGCTGGTGATCGTGCTGTTTCTCTGGCGCAGCGGGCCGCTCGGGTCGCTGAACCTGATCTACACGCCCTATGCGATGGTGATCGCGCAGCTGGGGCTCGCGCTCCCGCTGGTGGTCGGCTTCTCGCTCACCTCGATCCAGGCGCTCCCGACCAAGCTGCTCGACCAGATGCGCGCGCTGGGCGCCAATCGGGTGCAGCTGCTCTGGCTGATGATGCGTGAGAGCCGGCTGGGCATCCTCGCCGCGGTGATGGCCGGCTTCGGCGCGGCGATCTCCGAAGTCGGGGCGTCGATGCAGGTCGGCGGCAATCTCGCCGGCGACACACGCGTGCTCACGACCGCGACGGTCCTGGAGACCAGTCGCGGCAACTTCGAGGTGGCGCTCGCGCTGGCCTTCGTGCTGGTCGTGATGGCCTACCTCGTCAATCTGGTGCTCACGGCTGTGCAGCAGCACCGGCCGAGCTGAGGCGCGCCATGCCGTCATCCCGCAACGGGCCGCATGTCGAGATTCGCGACCTCGTGGTTGAACGCGGCGGACGGCTCGTGCTCAGCGTCCCGGAGCTGCTGCTGCCGCGCCGCGAGGTCACGGCCGTGATCGGGCCCAACGGCGCCGGCAAAAGCACCTTGCTCGCGACCCTGCAGCTCCTGCTCCCGCCCAGCAGCGGCGAGCTGCTGCTCGATGGCGAGCCGATGACGGCCGACCCGGTCGCCACGCGGCGCCGGATGTCGGCCGCCTTCCAGGAGCCGCTGCTCTTGAACATGTCCGTGCGCGAGAACGTCGAGCTGCCGCTGCGCCTGCGCGGAGTCGGCCGCCGCGAGCGTCGCCGCGAGGCCCAGGAGTGGCTCGCTCGCTTCGGCGTCGCGAGCCTCTCGCGGCGTCGCGCGCGGGCGCTCTCGGGCGGCGAGGCGCAGCGCGTCAGCCTGGCGCGAGCCTTCGCGGCGCGGCCCGAGGTGCTCCTGCTCGACGAGCCGTTCGCCGGCGTTGACGCGCCGACCCGCGGGCAGCTGCTTGAAGACTTCGCGCGGATCCGCGCCGAGGCGCAGCCGACCACCGTGCTGGTCACGCACGACCGCGGCGAAGCCTTGCGCCTGGCCGACCACGTGGCCGTGCTGATCGATGGTCAGCTACGCCAGTGGGGCCCCCCGACCGAAGTCTTCAGCGCTCCGACTGACCAGGCGGTGGCGGAGTTTGTGGGCGTTGAGAATGTCTGGGCGGCCCAGCTGATCGGAGAGCGCGACGGTCTCGCGGTCTGGCGCGCGGGGCCGCTGACGATCGAGACCGCGCCGGTCGCCGGCGTCGACACCTCGCTGGTCTGCGTGCGCCCCGAGCAAGTCACGCTCTCGCCCGCATCGCACGTGAGCGACACGAGCAGCGCTCGGAACCACGCCGTGGGCACGATCAGCGCCGTCTACAGCGACGGGCCGTTCATGCGGGTGACGCTTGAGCTGAACGGAGGCTCGCCCGCGGCGCGGCTCATCGCCGATATCTCGCGGGTCTCCTGGGACGAGCTGGAGCTGGACGTGGGCCGGCGCGTGGCCGGCACCTTCAAGGCCAGCGCGGTGCACGTGATTCCCGGCCACGGCGCGCCGCGGTTGGACGTTTAGCAACAAAAGCACGCGGTTGACCGTCAGCGGTTCCGGCGGCGCAGCCAGTCGGGGGCGCGGCGGCTGGGCTCGTCGGGCGGCAGCTCGACCCCGAAGAGTTCGGCCATTTCGTCGCGGCTCGGTTCGGTCGCGACGTGCTCGCCGTCGATCAGGATCGTCGGCGTCGAGCGATTGCCGCGATTGAGTGCCTTGACGACCTCGGAGGCCGCGTCGTCCTCATCGATGTCGATGCTGCGGTACGGCACTTTGTGCTCATCGAGGAAGCGCACGGCGCGGCGGCTGTCGCCGCACCATTGGGTCGTGTAGACGAGGATGTCGCGGGATTCGTGGCTGCTCATGCCCTCATGATACGACGCCGGAATGTTGTGCAGCTTGAGGAAATTGGTGGGCTCGCCGCAGCCGAGCGGGAACCCGCCGGTCACGACGATGCGGTCGCCGGCCTCGAGCCCGAGCTCACGCACGGCTGTCCGTTCGACATCGTCCAGCATGTGTTCCAGGTTGCCCGGCGGCGCGCTGAGCGCCGGACTGATGCCCCACGAGAGTTGCATGCGCTGCTGGACCTCGATCGTCGGCGCCAGCACCAGCGTCGGCACCGGCAGGCGCTCGTTGGCGATAAGGCGTCCGCTGCGCCCGCTCACGGTGAAGCCGATCACGGCGCGCACGTCCGTGTGTTGCTCGACGGCGGCGCCCACCGCCCAGGCGATCGTGCGGCCGATATCGCCGGCCCAGGACTCATGATCCGGCTCGGCGCCGCGGGCGTGGTCGTTGGCCTCCGCGGTACGGATGATCGCCGCCATCATCTCGACCGTCTCGACCGGCCAGCGACCGACCGCGGTCTCGGCTGAGAGCATCAAGGCGTCGGCGCCATCCCAGACGGCGTTGGCCACGTCGCTGGCCTCGGCGCGCGTCGGTCGGGTGCGCTCGACCATGCTCTCGAGCATCTGCGTCGCGATGATCACGGGCGCGAGCGACTGACCGGCCGCTTCGATGATCGTGCGCTGCAGGACCGGCACCTCGGCCGCGCCGACCTCGACGCCGAGGTCGCCGCGGGCCACCATCGCGGCGTCGGCGGCGCCGATGATCTCGTCGAGCGAATCGAGCGCGACCGCGGTCTCGATCTTGGCGATCACCGGGAGGCCGCCGCCCGCGTCCTCGAGCGCGGCGCGGCTCGCCAGCACGTCGTCGACGGTTCGCACGAATGAGAGGGCGACGAAGTCCATGCCGTGCTTCACGGCGAACCGCGCGTTGACGCGGTCGACGTCGGTGACGGCGTCGAGCTGAGCGCCGGCGCCGTGCGCGTGCAGGCCGGCGCGCGACGTGATCCGCCCGCCGCCGCGCACGAGCGTTTCGATCCGGTCGCCGGTCACGGCCTCAACCCGCAGTTCGATCTCGCCGTCGCGTAGATAGATATGCGCGCCCGGCCCAACTTCGTCGATCAGGGCCGCATAGGGACAGGCCACGGCGTAGTGGCCCTCCTCGCGGCCGGCCGGCCGGCTGGAGCCGGCGACGATCGTGAGGCGTTCGTTGCGCATCACCTCGAACGGCTGCGGGACCTCGCCGATCCGAATCTTGGGGCCCTGCAGGTCGCCGACGATCGCCACGGGTTTGCCGACGATCTCCTGGGCGGCCCGCACGGTGTAGACGAGCCGTTCCCAGGAGGCGGGGTCGCCGTGCGAGAAGTTGATTCGGGCGACATCAACGCCCGCCTCGATCAACCGCTGGACGGTATCGAGGTCGGAGCTGGCGGGCCCCAGGGTGGCGACGATCTTGGCCCGGCGGCCGGGGCTCGGAGGTGCGTTCACACTTTTGACTGTACGCCGACGGAAAAGCAAACGGGCCGCCCCCGCGGGGGCGGCCCGTTAAGATCCCGCAGTCGTTCTCGCGGGTCGCGCAGGTTGCGCTGCGCGCTCCGCGCCCCCTGCGCTGCCTCGCTAGTAGGCAGGCGCGGGGGCCGGCCCGGGCATGTCGGCGACCTTTTCGGTCACCAGGCAGTTGGTCGTGAGCACCATGCCGGCGATCGAGACGGCGTTCTCGAGCGCGGCGCGAGTGACCATCGCCGGGTCGGCGATGCCCATCTCGATCATGTCGCCGTACTCGCCGCTGGCGGCGTTGTAACCCCAGTTGTTGGCCTCGCTGTCCTTGACGGACTGGACGATCACGGAGCCGTCCTGGCCGGCGTTGATCGCGATCCGCCGCATCGGCTCTTCAAGCGCGCGGTTGAGGATCGAGATGCCGGTCGCCTCGTCGCCGTCCAGCTCGACAGCGGCGAGCGAGGGAATGGCGTTGATCAGGGCCACCCCGCCTCCGGGGACCATGCCCTCTTCGACCGCCGCACGGGTCGCCGAGAGTGCGTCCTCGACGCGGTGCTTGCGCTCCTTCAGCTCAACCTCGGTGGCCGCGCCGACCTTGATCACGGCGACGGAGTTGGAGAGCTTGCCGAGCCGCTCCTGCGCCTTCTCGCGGTCCCAGTCGCTCTTCGACTGCTCGAAGACGTGCCGGATTTGCGTGACGCGCTCGTCAATCTCGGCGGCTTCGCCGCGACCCTCGATGATCGTGCTGGCTTCCTTGGTGGCAACGAAGCGGCGAGCGCGACCGAGGTCGGAAATCTCCGCCGTCGCCAGCGAGCCGCCGAGCTGCTCACTGATCACCGTGCCGCCGGTCAGCGTGGCGATGTCGCCGAGGTTGTCCTTCTGGCGGTCGCCGAAGCCCGGCGCCTTGACGCCGATCACATTGACGGTGCCGCGCAGCTTGTTGACCGCTAGGGTCGCCAGCGCTTCGCCGTCGATATCGGAGGCGACGATCACGAGGTTCTTGGTCACCTTGAGGACCTTCTCGAGCAGCGGCAGGATGTCGGCCACGGCCGAGACCTTCTTGTCGGTCACGAGAATGTAGGGCTCGTCGAGCTCCGCCTCCATGCGGTCGGGGTTGGTCACGAAGTAGGGCGAGATGTAGCCGCGGTCGAACTGCATCCCGTCGACGTACTCCACCTCCGAGCGGATGCCCTTGCCCTCTTCGACGGTGATCACGCCGTCCTTGCCGACCTTCTCCATCACCTCGCCGATCAGCTCGCCAATGGCGGGGTCGGCGGCCGAGATGCCGGCGATCTGGGACATCTGCTCGCGCGTGGTGACGCGCGTCGCGGTCTCGCGAATCTGCTCTGAGAGCAGCTCAACGCCGCGCTCGAGGCCGCGCTTGAGGGCCATCGGATTGGCCCCGGCCGCGACGTTGCGCATGCCCTCGCGGACGATCGCCTGGGCGAGCACGGTGGCGGTGGTGGTGCCGTCTCCGGCGATGTCGTTGGTCTTCGAGGCAACTTCCTTGGCGAGCTGGGCGCCAATGTTGTGGAAGGGGTTTTCGAGGTCAATGTCGCGCGCGATCGTCACACCGTCGTTGGTGATCGTAGGCGCGCCGAATGTCTTCGCCAGCACGACGTTGCGACCCTTGGGGCCGAGCGTGATCTTGACCGCGTCCGCCAGCGCGTCAATTCCTTCGCGCAGCGCCTGGCGCGCTTCCTCGTCGAACAGCAGAGCCTTGGGCATATCGAATCCGTCTCCTTGTTGATCGCGGCCTGCCCGTGCAGGTCGGTGGTTCCGAATGTGGTGTCCGTTGATTGGCACTCTATGTGCGCGAGTGCCAGACGTAGGCGATTGTCGCGCAATCAATGCGCGGGCGCAAGTCTCCCACTGCAAGATCCGCGCCGCGAAGCGTCAATCCGGCTACAGCAGCAGCTACAGCAGGCGGCCGAGTCGCTGCGCCGGGCCATAACGGAGCAGCGCCACAGCTTCGATCGCACCGTCTGCAACGGGACCGTAGACGCGGCTGTCGGTGCTGCGCGAGGGGTTGTCGCCGAGCACGAACCAGCCGGATTCCTCGCGGCTCACGATCCGCTTGATCGAGCGCTTCCCCGCCTCGCGCGGCTCGCGGAAGACGACGATCCGCCCAACCGCCGGCTGCAGCCGGCGCGGCAACCATCGCGGCGACACGCCGAGCAGCCGGTCAGCCTCGTGCAGCGTCGGCGCCATGCTGTCGCCGGTCACCTGATAGAGCTGGAAGGGGAACCGGCTAGAAGTCGTCGAAGCCGAAATCGTCGTGACCGTGGTCGTGCCCATGGCCGCCCATGCCGCCCATGCCGCCCATGTCGGGCATCCCACCCATCTCGGGCATCCCGCCCATGTCCGGCATGCCACCGAAGTCGAAGTCGCCGCCGAACGAGCCTCCGGAGGCGCCGGTGTGGATCGCGACACCCGAACCGAAGACGCGCGCGCCCGTGCCGCCGTCGTCCTTGGGGCAGGCCGGATCGCTGGGCGCCTGGCCCATGCGGGCTGTCAGTTCGAAAATCTCGCCGCATTCGGCGCAGCGGTAGTCGTAGGCGGGCATTCGTCGTCGCTCCTTCCGCGCGCCGTCAGCATAATGCAGCATAACGCCGCCTATCCTCCGCGCAGCCCCGAGCCAGACCTGAGGGAGGCGCCCATGCCCGACATCCGCGACTTTTGCGACCGACTCTGGAGCGGCGAAATCGACACCATCCGCGATGCGCATCCGGTCGGTTCGCCCTGGAACAACCGCGAAGCGGAGGAGATCGCCGAGGGCCTGCTCTACATCAAGTCGGCCGCCAGTATCAACACGCTGGACACCGGCGACGGCCTGGTCATGCTTGACACGGGCACGCAGCAGGACGCCGAGAACGTGTTCCATAGCGTGCGCAACTGGCGGCCCGATGCGCCACTCGTGTCGGCCGTGTTCTCGCACCACCACATCGATCACATCTTCGGCGTGGGCCGGTTCGATGCGGAGGCGAGCGAGCGCGGGTGGGCCCGCCCGATCGTCTTCGGGCAGCGCAAGATCGGCGAGCACTTCGACCGCTACAAGCGAACCCAGGGCTACAACACGGCGATCAACTCGCGGCAGTTCATGCGTCCCGGCATGGAGGCGCAGTCGTGGCTGCGCTGGCCCGACGAGTTTCGCTATCCGGACGTGTCGTTCGAGCAGCGCCTGAGCTTCCAGCGCGGCGATTGCAGCTTCGAGCTGACCCATACGCGCGGCGAGACCGAGGACGCGGTCTGGACTTGGGTGCCCGAGCGGCAGTTGCTCTGCCCCGGCGACCTCTTCATCTGGGCGGTGCCAAACGCGGGCAATCCGCAGAAGGTCCAGCGCTGGTGCGCCGAGTGGGCCGCCGGCCTGCGCGAGATGGCCGCGCTGGGCGCCGAGACGATGCTGCCCGGCCACGGCTTCCCAATCTTCGGCGCCGATCGCATCAACGAAGCGCTCAACGACACGGCCGACCTGCTGGACGCGATCGAGTCGGGCGCCCTGGCGCTGATGAACGAGGGCGCCACGCTCGATCGGGTGCTGCATGAGATCGAGCTGCCCGCGCATTTGCTCGACAAGCCCTGGCTGCGCTCGGCGTACGACCACCCGGAGTTCATCGTGCGCAACGTCTGGCGCTTCTACGGCGGCTGGTACGACGGTGAGCCCGACCGCCTGCTGCCCGCCCCGCGAGCGGCCGAGGCTGCCGAATGGGTGACGCTGGCCGGCGGTCTGCGCCCAGTTCTGGACCGCGCCCGCGCCCATCTCGACCATGGCAACCTGCAGCTGGCCTGTCATCTAATCGAGCACGCCGCGGCGGTCGCGCCGAGCCCCGAGGTGCACCAACTGCGCGCCGAAATCTACGACGCCCGCGCCGCCGAGCAGGAGTCCTCCATGGCGCGGGGCATCTTCGCCTTCGCCGCCGCCTCATCACGCCAGGGCAAGCGCGACGTGTTCAATCGCTGACCAGGGATCGCGGGGCAGCTCCCCATGCGAGAGCCATCCGCAACTCTCGCGATCTCCTCTCTCCCCCCGCAGAGCGGGGGGAGAGAAGGGAATTCAGGCTTTCGCAAGAGTGTCTGCGAGGCGGAGCTGGGAACTACGGCAATCGCTCCGTCCGGAAGTGGTGGGTGGCGGCCGCGATCCCCGCGCGCAGCTGGACCATGGCGCGGTCGACGATGATCTCGTTGGAGACGCCCTGGACAAGCCCACGTTCCAGCGTGGCGTCGGTCAGTGGCCACTTCAGGCCGACGGTGCTCACGCCCTCAACGCGCTCGGAGATCGGGATCACCGAGACGTAGTCGCCGGCATGGCCGTGGAAGTGGGTCTCGCGCACGCCGTCGCCGCGCAGGATCGTCATTGCGCTCCAGCCGTCGACGGCCCAGGTGGGGATCTCGCGCAGGCTGGCGTGGGTCAGCAGACTGAGATTGCCGAGCGCGTGATCGATCCGCGGCCCGCCCAGCGCGCCGAGCACGATCAGCGACGTCGCGCCGCGCTGCAGCGCGTATTCGATCGCGACATCGGCGTCGGTGCGCTGCTGCGGCGCAGGGTGATCGACGATCTCAACGCCGCCCGAACGCAGCCGCCAGAGTTCGGCGTGGTCGATCGAGTCAAAATCGCCGATCACCACATCCGGCTGATTGCCCAGCGCGGCCAGACGCACCGCCCCACTGTCCGCGGCGACCACGAGGCCCGCTCCGGCGAGCGCCGAGCGAACCAGCGCGGAATCGTGCAGATCGCCCCCGAGTGCGACAACGACCTGCACCGGTCCGGCTGACCAGTCCGACGCTGCGGCCTAGTCCGTAACCGGCTCCGCCGTGGCCTCTGCGCCGTTGCTCGACGCCTCGGCTGCTTCCACGGCCTGGCGGAAGGCCTCCGGCAGCTCTTTGCCGGCGTCGGCGAACGCCTTGGCCATCGCCTTGTTGCCTGCGCCAAAGATGTCCAGCTGGCGGTCCTCAACGAAGTCGCGCGAGGCGACGATGCGGTCGAGCTGACCCTGGTAACGCGGCGCAACGTAGCGCATCAGCAGCTCATAGCTGCGCTTCGTGGCGTCGGTCGAGCACCACTCGTGGTGCATGCCGAGCAGCCCGCCGAGGCCGCCGGCGCGCTCGTGGATCGCCTCGATCTGTTCGATCGCGTCCTCCGGCGAGCCGACGATCACCTGGTTCTTGTCGATCGCCTCTTCGATCGTCGCGGCCGAATGGAGCACGATGCCACCCTTGCGTCCCTGATCGCGCACATCGCCGATGTAGGTGCGCTGCAGGTAGCCGGCGCGAACTTCCTCGATCGCCTGGGCGCGGGTCTCCGCGACGTGGACGGCGATCACCACGCGCCACTCCTTGCGCGACACCTCATGCCCGTTCTCCGCGGCGGCCTCCTCGTACCAGTCCCAGACGTTCTTCATGCCGTCGGAATCTGCGCCGCCCAATGAGAGCAGGCTGGCGCCGTGCTTGCCGGCCAGCTGCGGTCCCGCCGGGGTCAGAATCACCGCGCAGGCGATTTCGGGGTGCGGGTCTGAATACCACGCCATCTGCAGGCGCGCTTCGGTCAGCGAGAACCAATCGGTCTCCATCGTGACCGGCTCGTCGTTGCGAGCGAGCTGCATGATCGCGTCCAGCGATTCGGCCATGCGCCGCCGCTGCGTGTCCGGCGGGATGCCCATCTGCACCGCGTCCGAGGTGAGCGCGCCGGGGCCGACGCCTAGCATCACCCGGCCGTGCGTCATGTGGTCGAGCTGCAGCAGGTCGTCCGCGACCATCAGCGGGTTGTGGTAGGGCAGCGAGACGACGCCGGTGCCGAGCCTGATGTGTCGGGTGCGCTCGGCGGCTGACGCGATGAAGATCATCGGGTTGGAGATCAGCTCGCGGGCGAAGGAGTGATGCTCGCCGATCCAGGCCTCGTCGTAGCCGAGTTCGTCGAGCGTTTCGATCAGCTCCATGTCGCGCTTGAGCGCGAGCGTGGGGTGCTCACCAACACGGTGGAACGGTGCGAGGAAGATGCCAAACTTCATTCGCTTGGGACGCCAGGACATATCGAGCTCCGTTTCTGAGCACTGTCAGCTCTCGTTGGTCGCAGCGTAGCGGGTTGAGCCGAGCCACCTGGCAGCGGTCGCAGGCCGTCTGGGGGGCGGACGGCCTAGTTGATCACGCCGGCGACGACCAGTTCGTCAAACTCTTGCTGGCTGAGCCCGGCGATCTCGCGCAGCGCGTACTCGTTGTGCTCGCCGAGCGTGGGCGCGCGCTGGAGGATGCGGTCGTCCTCGTGCATGAAGCGGATCGCCTCGCGGTCGACGGCGATGTCCAGCGAGGGGTCGCTGGGCTGGCGGATGTGCTGGTAGTGGTCGCGGAAGTGCTCATCGACCTCCATCATGTCGTGCAGATTTTCCACCGCGTTAGCGGCGATCCCGGCGGCCTGAAGTCGCTCGGCGGCCTGCCATTTGTCCTGATCTTGCGCCCAATTGCTGATCATCGCGTCGAGTTCGTCCTCATTGGCCTTGCGCGCCACGTGCGATGCGAAGCGTTCAGCCGCGGTCAGATTTGGTAGGCCGATCGCGCTGCAGAAGGCCGCCCACTCGTCGTCGCCGCGCACTGCGATCGCGACCCACTCGTCCTCGCCGATCGTGCGGTAGACGCCGTGCGGGCAGTGGTTGGGGTCGCGGTTGCCGGGCCGCTCGGGCGTCTCGCCGGTGTGAGCGAAGCGCATCCATTCGGCGCCCAGCAAGGCCACGGTGGCGGAGAGCTGCGAGAGTTCGATCTCGCGACCCTCGCCGGTCCGCTCGCGGGCCCGCAGCGCGGCCAGCACGCTGACGGCGAGCAGGTGCGGCGAGGTGAAGTCGGGGTAGGCGACGCCCGGTCCGCGCGGGGGACGTCCGGGGAAGCCGGTCAGGAAGTTCATCCCCGAGGCAGCCATCAGCAGGTTGCCGAGCGTCGGCAGCTTGCGCCAGGGGCTCTCCCCTCCGACGCCGGGCAGGTGCAGCACGATGATCCCGGGATTGAGCTCGCGCAGGCTCTCGTAGCCGAGCCCCATGCGCTCCAGCGTGCCGCCGCTGTAGTTGTTGGTCACCACATCGGACGCGGCGACCAGCTTGCGGAAGAGCTCGCGGCCGCGCTCGTCGGAGAGGTCCAGCGTGACCGACTTCTTGCCCGTGTTCGCCTCGTTGAACAGGTCCGGCAGGTCGACGTGGAAGCGCCCGCCGCTGATCGGCTGGTTGCGGACCGGATCGATCCGCGCCATCGACTCGACCTTGAGCACCTCAGCGCCGAAGTTGGCCAGGATCCGCGAGCCCAGCGGGCCGGCGGCGACCCAACACATATCGACCACTCGGATCCCTTCGAGTGGCTGGAGCGACATCGGTTCGTGGCGTGAGGGCTGGGCTGTCTGGTCGTTGTCGGATGCCGGCCCTTCGGCTGAGCCCAGGCGCGGCGCGGCGCTGATCGGCAGCGGCGACTGCACGGGATCGAGCGCACTGCGGCTGAAGCTGAGGCTCACGTCCAGCTCAGGCGCTACAACATCGCGGAACTGGTCCGCCGTCTGGTAGTGCTCCGAGTCGGCGAACTCATCAAAGCTGAGCGTCGGCATCGCCGGGTGCCGGCCTTCCTGCAGGCCGCGCAGCATGTCCGCGCGGTCCATCCGTTCGGCCAGGTCGAAGGCGAGGAACTGGAACGGGTTCTCCAAGTATCGCCAGACCGCGCGATCACCCTGGTGCAGCGCCATCCAGTCGTCAGGTGTGTAGCCGTGATCGATCCCGACCGCGTCGAGCAGCGGCAGGAACGTGCCCAGGCCGAGCGGTGAGATGTTGCATCCGAGCCACTTGCCATCGCGACACGGGATCGCCTGGCTGAGCGCGGGACGCATCGGAATCTCTTCGCGCCACAGCCACGTGTTGGGGTTCGAGGTCTGCACGAGCTGGAAGCTGGTCGCCTCCTGCATCGAGATATCGATCTGGGCCCCCGGTTGCGAGGGCGACTGGTCGCGTCCGTGCAGCGCGATCAGGCTGGCGGAGGCAATGTGCAGGCCGATCATGGTGTGCGCAACATGCGCCGGCCCGCGCGTCGGCGGGTCCTCACGTTCACCGCTGACCTGCAGAAAGCCGCCCGCGGCGGAGCTCGTGAGATCGGTCGCGCGCCAGTGGCGCTTCGCGCCGCGTTGGCCGTACGGCGTCGAGGAGATGATGATCAGGTGCGGGTTCAGCTCATGCAGCGCCGCAGCTCCGAGCCCGCGCGCGTCAAGCTCACCCGGCTGGCGACACTCGATCAGAATGTCGGCGTCGGCGGCCAGGCGTCGCAGCTCGTCAGCCCCCGCCGGCGTCTCGATGTCGACTATCAGCGACTGCTTGTTGGCGTTGAAGTAGAGGTGCTGGAACGAGCGCTCGGGGCCCGCCTGGTCATCGAGGAACGGCGCCATCGCGCGGATCTCGCCACCGCTCGGCGGCTCGATCAGGAAGACGTCGGCGCCGAGGTCGGCAAGCAACCGACCGCCGGAGGCCGACCGGTGGTCGGCCAGTTCCAGCACCCGAACTCCGGCCAGCGGCATCGTCATCGCCTGCGAGGGTACATCGGAATGGTCGGCGATGATCGCATCTCGAGGGTCATGCGGGAGCGTCAGGCGATCACGCCGGCGGCGACGAGTTCGTCGAACTCCTGCCGGCTGAGGCCGGCGATGTCGCGCAGGGCGTACTCGTTGTGCTCGCCGAGCATCGGCGAGCGCTGCAGGATCCGGTCGTCCTCGTGCATGAAGCGGATCGCGTCGCGCTCCACGGCAATGTCGAGCTCAGGCGCGCTGGGCTGCTGGATGATCTGGAAGTGGTCGCGGAAGTGTTCATCGACTTCCATCATGTCGCGCAGGTCTTCGACGGCGTTGGCGGCGATCCCGGCGGCCTGAAGTCGCTCCGCGGCCTGCCATTTGTCCTGATTCTGCGCCCAATCACTGATGATCGCGTCGAGTTCGTCCTCGTTCGCCTTGCGCGCCTCGTGGGAGGCGAACCGTTCAGCCGTGGTCAGCTTTGGTCGGCCAATCGCCGTCGTGAAGGCCGCCCACTCCGAGTCGCCCCGGACCGCGATCGCCACCCATTCGTCCTCGCCAATCGTGCGGTAGACGCCATGCGGGCAGTGGTTGGGATCGCGGTTGCCGGGCCGCTCGGGGGTCTCGCCCGTGTGCGCGAAGCGCATCCACTCGGCGCCGACCAGCGCGACGGTGGCCGAGAGCTGCGAGAGCTCGATTTCGCGGCCCTCGCCGCTGCGCTCGCGTGCGCGCAGCGCGGCCAGCACGCTCACGGCGAGCAGGTGCGGCGAGGTGAAGTCGGGGTAAGCGACGCCCGGGCCGCGCGGCGGGCGACCCGGGAAGCCCATCAGGAAGTTCATGCCCGAGGCGGCCAGCAGCAGATTGCCGAGCGTGCGCAGCTTCCGCCAGGGGCTCTCGCCACCCACCCCGGGCAGGTGCAGCACGATGATCCCGGGGTTGATCTCGCGCAGCAGCTCGTAGCCGAGCCCCATCCGATCGAGGGTCCCGGCGCTGTAGTTGTTGACGACCACATCGGCCGTCGCGACGAGCCTGCGGAACAGCTCCCGGCCGCGCTCATCGGAGAGGTTGAGCGTGACCGATTTCTTGCTCGTGTTCGCCCCGTTGAAGAGGCCCGCGTGGTCGACGCTGAAGCCGTTCTCGGCCGTCGGCTGACCGCGCACGCCGTCGAGCCGGGCCATCGACTCGATCTTCAGCACTTCCGCTCCGAAGTTGGCCAGGATCCGTCCCCCGAGCGGGCCGGCGACCACCCAGGTCATGTCGATCACGCGGATTCCCTCGAGCGGTCGCAGCGACATCGGTTCGTGGCGCGACGGATGCGCCGTCTGCTGATCGGTCGATCCGGGCGCTTCAGCCGAGCCGAGCCGCGGGGCCGCCGCGATCGGCAGCGGTGACTGGACCGGATCGAGCGCGCTGCGGCTGTAGCTGAGCGTCTCGCCCAGCTCGGGCGCCTCCAGCTCGGCGAACTGCCCGGCGTTCTGATAGTGCTCGGATTCCGCGAACTGGTCGAAGCTGAGCGTGGGCATCGCCGGGTGCTTGCCGGCCTGCAGGCCGCGCAGCATGTCTTCGCGGTCCATCCGCGCGGCGAGCTCGCCGGCCAGCACCTGCAGGGGGTTTTCGAGGTGCCGCCAGGCGGAGCGTGCGGGGCGGAGCTGTGCCATGCCGTCGTCGCCGCTGTAGCCGTGCTCGATGCCCGCCTCGTCGAGCATCTGCAGGAAGTGCGGCAGCAACCGCGGCGAGATGTTGCAGCCCAGCCATTTTCCGTCGCGGCACAGGTGCGCCTGGCTCAGCGCCGGGCGGACCGGGATCTCGCGCTGCCGCAGCCAGGTGTTGGGGTTCGAGGTCTGCACCAGCGCGAGCGACGTCGCCTCCTGCATCGAGATGTCGATCTGCGCGCCCGGCTGAGAGGGCACGCGGTCGCGACCGTGCAGCGCGATCATCGCCGCGCTCGCGATGTGCAGGCCGGTCATCGTGTGCGCGACGTGAGCCGGTCCGCTCGTGGGCGGGTCCTCGCGCTCGCCGCTGATCTGCAGGAAGCCGCCGGCTGCGGATGCGGTGAGGTCGGTGGCGCGCCACTGACGCTTGGCGCCGCGTTGGCCGTAGGGCGTGGCGGAGATGATGATCAGGTGCGGGTTGAGCGCATGCAGCGCCTCGGCGTCGAGCGAGCCCGGCTGGCCGCACTCGATCAGGATGTCCGCATCGACGGCGAGCCGTCGCAGCTCCTCGACGCCCTCCGCTGTTTCCAGGTCCAGCGTCAGCGAGCGCTTGTTGGCGTTGAAGTAGAGGTGCTGGAATGAGCGCTCGGGACCCGGCTGGTCGCCGAGGAAGGGAGCCATCGAACGGATCTCGCCACCACCCGGCGGCTCGACCAGGAAGACATCGGCGCCAAGGTCGGCGAGCAGGCGTCCGCCCAGCGCTGAGCGCGGATCGGTCAGCTCCAGCACGCGAACTCCCGCCAGCGGCAGCTCGTGATTGGCCATCAACGTTCGCTCCTGAGACCGTGCATCGCCGCCGATTCTAACTGTGCTGAGTCCGCCGCCCTGCGGCTTCCCTCACACCCTTCATCATTCCCACCCGCTTCCGTCATCCCTGCGCCCGTCCGTCGTCCCTGCACCCCCCCTCCGTCATCCCCGCACCCTTCCGTCATCCCTGCCCCCCTCCGTCACCCCTGCCCCCCTTCCGCCATCCCTGCACCCCCCTCCGTCATCCCTGCGCCCGTCCGTCAACCCTGCATCCCCCTCCGTCATTCCCACGCCCCCCGTCATTCCCACGCGCTCCGTCATCCCCGCACCCCCTCCGTCATCCCCGCACCCTTCCGTCATCCCTGCACCCCGTCCGTCATCCCCGCACCCCTTCCGTCATCCCTACACCCCCTCCGTCATCGCTGCACCCCCTCCGTCATCCCCGCACCCTTCCGTCCTCCCCGCACCCTTCCGTCCTCCCCGCACCCCTTCCGTCATTCCTGCGCAGGCGGGAAGGTGGGTTCACATTGCAAGTGCGCCAGTTGCTGGCCGAAGACTTCGGCCGGGGTGAGGTAGTCGAGGCACTTGCGCGGGGTGTTGTTGTACAGCTGCAGCACCTGCACGAGCCGTTCGATGCTGAGTTGGGCGAGCTCGAGGCGGCGCGGCAGGACCCGGCGCAGGCGGCCGATCGCGTTCTCGATCCCGCCCTTCTGCCAGGGCGCGTAGGCGTCGCAGAAGAACGTCTCGACCCCGAGCCGGTGCAGCGCGCGGTGCTGGGCGAACTCGTTGCCGTTGTCGAAGCTGACCGTGCGGCGCAGGGCCGGCGGCCAGCCGCGCAGCAGCGCGACCAGCAGGCGCGCGACCGGGGCCGCCGCCTTGCTCGCGACCGGCAGCGCCAGCAGCAGCCGCGAGTGGCGCTCGTGCAGCATCAAGAGGGCCGGACCGGAGCGTCCGAAGAGCATCAGGTCGGCCTCCCAGTGGCCGGCCTGGAGCCGGTCGGCGGCGGCGGCCGGACGCTCGCTCAAGGGCCGCCGCAGCTGAATGTGGTCAACCGAGCTGCCGCCCTTGCGACCGCGCCAGCCGCGCTTCGCCTTGGCCCGCGGCAGATAGTGGCGCCAACCGCCCTGACGGCTCGGCTTGGCGCGTGAGATCTGGGCGTAGATGAAGCGGTAGATGCTCTCGTGCGAGATCACCGCCCGGCCGGCCTCGCGCGCCAGCCGGCCCGAGACCTGCTGCGGCGAGAGCCCGCGCGCCAGCTCGCTCAGCACCCGCTCGCGCAGGCCCGCGTCGCGCTCCAGCCGCGAGCCGCGCCAGCGCCGCGCCCGGGCCTGCTCCTGGGCGTAGCCCGGACGGTAGCCATCGCGCCCCGCGTTGCGTTTCAGCTCCCGAGCAACCGTCGATGGCGCGCGATCCAGAGCTGCAGCGATCTGCCGGACCGAGCGCCCCTCGGCCTGTAACCGGGCAACCGCACATCGCTCCTCCAGATCCAGCTGCGAGTAGCGCGCTCCCATGGCCTCACCTCAATCATCTGTCGCGGTTCGTCTGTGAGACTAGGGAATCCATGCGACCACCGGACGCCCGTTCACGCCCCAGGCCCCCGACGGCCCACCGAAGCACTCGAAGGCGCGGCCACCCGATCGGAGCTTCGCAGCGATGGAGCGCCGTCGAACGTCGCAGTCCCGCTCGCTACCCCTCAGAACGCGTGGATTCCTGGCTGCGCAGGAATGACGCGGGGGCGCAGGAACGACGGAGGGGCGCAGGAACGACGGAGGGGCGCAGGAGTGGCACAGCGGGGCGCGTCCGGCGCGACTCTGGAGTCGCTAGCTTGCGCGATACGCAGCGGGCGACAGGCTCGATTCGCGGATTGGACAATCTGATGAGCAATCTCTCAGTCGCGGTGATCACGGGCGGGCACTTTTTCCATGTGCGGCCGTTCGTGGACTTCTTCAACGGGTTGGAGGGCATCGACGCGTATGTGCACCACTTCGACCAGTGGCTATTCGGGGCCGGCAATGACTCGTTTACGGAGGACGGCCATCGGATCAGCCGACCCGATCTGCGCGGTGACCACGGGATCGTGGAGCCGCCTTCGGACGATCAGGACATGCGCGACAGCTACGACGTGACGCTCTTCTACACGATGCTGCGGGAGCCGCCGACGCAGAAGGCGTTGGCCGCGCTGGAGCGGATGTTTGACGCGGGGATGCCGGTGTTCGTATTGCACCACGGGCTGCTGAACTGGGTCGGCGACGACTACTGGTCGGAAGTCACCGGGATGCCCGACCGCAGCATCAGGGTCGACGACACGTTTGAGAGCACCTATCGGGTGCAGGTCAACGCGGATCATCCCGTGGCGGCGGGGCTGGCGGACTTCACGATTCAGGATGAGACGTATCGGATGGCCGATTGCGGCGAGGACTGCGATGTGCTGCTGACGACCGAGAACCAGGACTCGATGCGGACGCTGGCGTGGACGCGCACGCACCGCGACTCGCGGGTCTTCTGCATGCAGTTGGGCCACGATCCGCGGACCTGGGAGCATCCGGCGTTCGCCAGATTGGTCCGCAACGGCCTGAGATGGTGCGCCGATTTGCCGCTGGACAGCGGAAGCTAGCGGAGCTCTGAACAGCTCTCCTAGGGGCGGAAGCCGACCCGGGCTTTCTTGCCGAGGTCGTGCGGCAGCATGCCGTAGGCGAGATCGACGAAGCGCTGGAGATACTGGCGCGTGTCGACGGGGTCGATGACCTCTTCCACGCCCATCGCCTCGGCGGTGCGGAACACATTGCGCAGCGGCTGTAGCGACTCCTCAATCTCGAGCATCCGCTGCTGCGGGTCGGGCGACGCCTCGATCTCCTTGCGGAACGCGGCGCTGACTCCGCCCTCGATCGGGATCGAGCCAAACTCCCCCGACGGCCAGGCGACGCGGTAGTTGTAGCGTGAGGCGTCGCTGGTCGCGGCCCCGGCCATCCCGTAGCACTTGCGCACCTGCACCGTGAAGGTGGGGATGGTGATGTTCTGCCAGGTCCAGATCGCGCGCATGCCGTTGCGCAGCGTCCCGGCCCGCTCGGCCTGTTCGCCGATCATGAAGCCGGGGATGTCGACGAAGTAGGCGATCGGGATGTGGAAGATGTCACAGAGGTCGAGAAAGCGGCACTGCTTGTCGGCCGCACGCGCGTCCAGCGCGCCGCCGTGCTTGGCCGCGTTGTTCGCGACGATCCCGATTGGATGCCCGTCGACGCGAGCGAGCGCGACGATCAACGCCTCGCCGTAGTCGGGCGCGATCTCGAAGAACTCGCCGCGGTCGACGCAGTTGGCCACGAGCGTCTTCATCGCGTAGGGACGCTTGCGGTCGTCCGGCACGATCGAGCCGAGCGTCTGCTGCCAACCATCGGGCGGCGGCGCGGCCGCCCGCACGGGCGGCAGTTCCCATACGTTCGAGGGCAGATAGCTGAGCAATTCGCGGATCTGCTGGAAGGCCTCGTGCTCGCTGGCGGCGGCGTTGTTGACGCAGCCGGAGTCGCGGACATGCACGTCGGTCCCGCCGAGCTGCTGCTTGGTCAGAACGTGCCCCAACGCGCGTTTGACGACCGGCGGGCCCGAAGCGAAGAGCTCCGAGGTGCCTTCAACCATCACGTTGAAGTGCGCGAGCAGCGCGATCCCGGCGGGTCCGCCGGCGACCGAGCCAAGCACGGCGCAGATCAGCGGAGCCTGCTCCATGATCTGCATCGGCCCCTTGAAGACCGGGTAGTCGGACGGGAGGTAGCTGTGGCCCCGCTCGGAGACGCCCTCGATGTTCGCGCCGGCCCCGTCGAGCAGGTTGATGAAGGGCAGCTTGAACTCGAGCGCGAGGTTCTGCAGCAGCCCGCCCTTGCGCCCGGGCTTGGTCGCCGAGCCGCCGCGGATCGTGAAGTCGGTACCCGTGACGATGACCCGCCGGCCGTCGATCCGGCCGAATCCGCCCACGGTCGTCGCGGGCGTGAAGCCAACCAGTTCTTGGTCGGCGTATTCGCCCGAGCCCGCCAGGCCCCCGATCTCGTCGAAGCTGCCCGGGTCGAGCAGCGCGTCGATCCGCTCGCGCACGGTCAGCTTGCCGCGCTCGTGCTGTCGCGCGACTGATGCGGCGCCGCCCATCACGGTGGCCAGCTCGCGTCGGCGCTTCAGCTCGTCCAGCTCACGCTCCCAGGGCATCGGCAGCTCCTTCGCTACTACTCACCGACAGGCGGCGGCGCGCCGCGCGTCAGCTGGCAGGCTAGCCAACCGGCGAGGCCTGCATCGCCGAGATCGGCGGACTCGTTCGGCTCTGGCATACTCAGGTCACGCTGAAGCAGGAGGCAGATCTATGGAGCCGCTCGAGGGAATTCGTGTCGTGGAGCTGGGTGTGGCGGTGCAGGGGCCCGCGGCGGCTGGCTTTCTCGCCGACATGGGCGCCGACGTGGTCAAGGTCGAGCCGCCCGGCGGCGACTCCAACCGCTGGTACCCCGGCGTCGGCAACAAGCTGCCGGACGCGGTGGTCGGCACGCAGTTCATCGGCCCATCGTGTGGCAAGCGATCGCTCTGCGTCGACATCCATACCGAGCTTGGGCGCTCGGTGGTGGAGCGGCTCGTTGATCGCTGCGACATCGTTCTGAGCAACTACCGCGAGCCGGCGCTGCAGCGGATGGGGATGGGCTACGAGGCGCTGGCACAGCGCAATCCGCAGCTCATCTACGCCACCGCAAACGGCTTCGGGCCGCTGGGCCCAGCGCGCCAGAATCGGATGAGTGACCAGTTCGCGCAGGCGCGCAGCGGAATCGCCGGCGTCACGGGGAACCGCAGTGATCGGCCGTTGACGCCGGGCGCGATCGTCGGCGACACCGGCGGCGCGATGGCGCTGACGATAGGCATCCTCGTCGCTCTCGCTGCCAGAGATCGCCATGGGATCGGCCAGCAGGTCTCCACCTCGTCCTACGGCGCCCTGCTGTGGATGCAGTCCTGGGAGATCAACCACACATCGGTGACGGGCCATCTGCTCGAACGCGACGGGGCGTTTCACCCCAACTCGCCGACGGTCGGCGGCATCTACGAGACGGCCGATGGCGGCGCGTTCTGCATCGGGATTCGCGACGACGAGTCCTGGCGCGCCTTCTGCGAATTCGGTCGCACCCCGCAGCTTGCGCTGGACCCACGCTGGGACTCGCGCCAGAAACGCGACCCGTTCGCCGACGATGACGCGATCGAGCATGTGCGTGTCCTGCGAACTCATGTGGTCGAGGTCATGCGGCGACGCACGACGGACGAGTGGGAGAGCTTCTTCGAGCTGCACCCCGACGGGTTCGTCGCGCAGCGTGTATTCGACTACGACGATGTCTTGGAGGACGAGCAGGCGCTGGTCAACGGCTACATCGTGGAGAAAGAGATTCCCCACGCCGGTCGCCACAAAGTCGTAGGCAACCCGGTGCACCTGAGCAAGACCCCCGGCTCACCGAAGGCGATCTTCGCCGAACTCGGCGAGCACACCGCCGAGCTGATGCGCGAGCTGGGCTTCGAGGAACACGAGATCGCCGTGGTCCAGGCGCAGCGGGCCGCCCCCCGCTGAGCCGCGCGTCAGGGCAGGTAGGGGATGCGCGTCGTCGGCCCGAGCCTGGCGGCGATGTGCGACTGCGCGTCGCGCACGAAATCGACCAGCAGCGGCCGGGTTTCGCGCGGGTCGATCATGTCCTCGATCCCGAAGGCGTGCGCGGTCCGCATCGGCGCGCGCAGCTCGTTGAGCCGCGCCTCGATCTCGAGGCGCTTGGCCTCGGGGTCCGCCGCCTCCCTGATCTCGCGCCGATAGGCGGCCGTGACGCCACCCTCGATATGCATCGAGCCCCAATGCGCCGAGGGCCAGGCGTAACGGCGGTAGAGCGCGTTGCCGCGCCGGTACTGCAGCCCGCCGGCGACGCCGTAGGCCTGGCGGGTGATGAAAACCAGATACGGCATCTCCGAGAGGCGTGAGATCAACATCAGCCGGGCGCCAGTGCGGATGATCCCCGAGCGTTCGTCGGCCGGCCCCACCGAGAAGCCCGGCTCGTCGCAGAAGTAGACGAGCGGCAGGTGGAAGGTGTCGCAGAGCTGGATCATCCGGGTGACCTTCTCGGAGGTCTGCTTGTCGGTGGAGCCGCCGTTCTGGCTCGGGTTATTGATCATCACGCCGACCGGATAACCGTCGACGCGGGCCAGGCCGGTGATCCGCGCGCGGCCCCACTCGGGCTGGATTTCGAAGAACGAGTCGCGGTCGAGCACGAGCTCGAGCAGCCGCCGCGGGTTGTAGATCCGCCGGCTGTTGCGCGGAATCAGCGAGAGCAGCTCCGCTTCGCGGCGCTCCGGGTCGTCCTCGGGCGGCAGCCGCGGCGGCGCTTCCCAGACGTTCTGCGGCAGATAGCTGAGGAAGCGGCGGGCCTGCTGCATCGCCTCGGCTTCCGACTCGGCGAGGTTCTGCACGACGCCCGTCTCGTAGACATGGATCTGCTCCCCGCCCAGCTCCTCCTTGGAGATGTCCAGCCCGCGGCTGGCCTTCACGACCGGCGGACCGCCGACGAATAGCTGGCTGGTCTCGCGCACCATCACATTGAAGTGACAGTCGCAGGCAATCACCGCCGGCGCCCCGGCGACCGAGCCCAGCACCACCGCCACGACCGGCATCTGCCAGATCAGGTCGTCCACGCCGGCGCCGCCGCCGGTCGCCGGGCCGCTCACGTAGGTCCGCCCCATCGACTCAAAGGAGCGCACGCTGCCGCCTGTCGCGTCGAGCAGCCGGACGAACGGGATCCGGTTCATATAGGCGTGACGGATCGCCCAGCTGCCCTTTTCGCCGACGGATCCGTCGGCCGAGCCGCCGCGAATGGTGAAGTCGTCGCCTTGCACGGCCACCTTGCGGCCATTGATCTTGGCCACGCCGACGACGCTGTTGGCTGGCGTCAGCGCGGCGAGGCGGCTGCCGTCCCACTCCGGCTTGCCGGCCAGCACGCCGGTCTCCTCGAAGCCGTCGGGGTCGGCGAGCAGATCGATCCGCTCGCGGACCGTCAGCTTGCCGCGGCCATGGTGGAAGGCGACGCTGTCCGGTCCGCCCATCTGACGCGCGAGTTCGGCACGGCGCTCCATCTCATCAAGTTCAGCTTGCCAGCTCATCGAGGGCCTCTCTGTTCGGGCGGCTGCGCGATCACGCGTCAGCGCGCGCTGCGGCGCAACTGCGGATCGAGCGCATCGCGCAACCAGTCCCCGAGCAGATTACCGACCAACGCGACGATCATGATCGTGATCCCTGGCACCCCGGTCAGCCAGAAGCGAATCTTGAGCAGGTCTCGCCCCTCGGAGACCATCTTGCCCCAGGAGATCGTCTCTGGGCCGACGCCCGCGCCGAGGAAGCTGAGTGAGGCCTCCGCGATGATCACGGTCGAGACGTTCAGGGTGGCGAGGATCACGACCGAGTTGACCACGCTGGGGAGCAGGTGGCGGAGCATCAGCCGGCCGTCGGAGGCGCCGATCGTGCGCGCCGCGATGATGAAGTCGCGCTCGCGCAGGCTCAGCACCTCGCCGCGCACGAGCCGCGCGTAGGGCGCCCACAGGAACACGATCAGGATCACCACCACGTTGATCAGCTTGGGCCCCAGCATCGCGGCGATCAGCAGCGCGAACAGCAGCGCCGGGAACGCCAGCTGGACATCGACGAGGCGCATCAGGAACGTCTCGAGCGCGCCGCGCCGCCATCCTGCCAGCAAGCCGAGCAGTGTGCCCAGCACGAGCGAACCGGGGATCACGGTGACGATCACGATCAGCGAGGTCTGGCTGCCCTTGATCAGGCGGCTGAAGGTGTCGCGGCCCAGGCCATCGGTGCCGAAAATGTGCTCCGTGCTGCCCTCGGCCTGCCAGACCGGGTCCTGGAGGCGGTTGACCAGCGTCTGGTCGGTTGGGTCGTGCGGCGAGATCACGTCGGCGAAGATGCCGGCGACCAGGAAGACGCCGACCACGAGCAAGTACATCGAGAGCAGCGGCCAGCCGCGCGGCAGGCGTCGCGGCAGGATCCGGCGACGCTCAACAGCCAGCGCTGTGGGCTCGGCGGCTGATGTGGCAGGGCTGCTCATCAGTCGCTTCTCACACGAATGCGTGGGTCGAGGAAGTTGTAGGACAGATCGACCATGATGTTGACGACCACGAACCAGACGGCGATCACGAGCACGCCGACCTGAATCACGGTGAAGTCGCGCAACCCGATCGAGCGGAACACGAGCCGCCCGACGCCGGGCCAGGCGAAGACCACCTCGACGATGATCGAGCCGGCCAACAGCTGCGCGAGCATGATCCCCAGCACGGTCACGAGTCCGAGCAGCGCGTTGCGCAGGGCGTGTCGCACGATCACCGTGCGGTTCGTCAGGCCCTTCGCCTGAGCCGTGCGGATGTAGTCGTTGCTGAGCACATCGAGCATTCCCGAGCGGGTCAGGCGCATCGCCGCCGCCGCGCCGAAGCCGGCCAGCGTGATCGCCGGCAGCACCAGGTTGTCAAAGCCGCCACGCCCACTGGTTGGCAGCCAGCCGAGCTTGACGGCGAAGATGAAGATCAGCAGCAGGCCGAGCCAGAAGTTGGGCATCGCCTGGCCGACCAGCGCGACCAACCGAGCGAGTAGGTCGGGAACGCTGCCGCGGCGCACCGCCGCGAGCACACCGATCGGCACGCCCACCGCGATGATCAACACGAACGCCGCGATACTGAGCTGGACCGTCGCCCACAGCCGCGCCATCACTTCGTCCCAGGCCGGCTGACCGGTGAAGAGCGAGTCGCCGAAGTCGAGCTGCACGGCGCCGGCGAGAAACTTGCCGTACTGCACGATCAGCGGATCGAGCAGCCCCAGCCGCTCCTTCGCCGCTTCAATCGCTTCCGGCGTCGCGTTCTGCGCCGAGTAGGCATCGATCGGGTCTCCGATCAGACGCGTGCCCACGAACACCAGCGAGACGACCACGAAGACGACGGCGATCGACTGCAGCAGTCGAGGGATGAGATGCCCGATCATCTCACCTGGCCCCTCAATCGGCCCGGCTCAGCCGCGATCAGCGCGATGACCTGATCCACCGCCTACGTCTTGAGCGCCTTGAGGTTCCAGAGCTCCACTGAGGGCGGCTGGAGGAAGAACGGGTCCCACTCGAACCGCGAGGTGGCGACGTGAGTCTGCACCAGCTCGAAGAGGAAGAGCCAGGCGGCTTCGAGGTAGTGGATGCGCACCGCCTCGCCGATCAGTTCGCCACGCCGGGCCGGGTCGAACTCGGTCTTGGCCTCGGCGATCAGCCGGTCGATCTCGGCGCGCTCGTCGTTGACGATCTCGGCCTTGTGCTCGTAGGTGCCGGCCGAGTCGACCGAGATCGCGAACGAGCCAAGCGACGTGAATCCGGCGGACTGCGGGAAGAGGTAGGGCGCCGTCAGTTCCTTGTTGCGCGCCTCGCCGAGGAACTTCGAGATGTCGTCCGGGATCAGGTTGATGATGAACCCAACCTCGCGCAGCATCTCGGCGATCGCCTCCATGAAAAGCTGGTCGTTGGTGTAAAGGCCGCTGAGGTAGATCAGGTCGGTCTCGAGCCCGTCGCCGTAGCCGGCTTCGGCCAGCAGCCGCCGGGCCTCATCGGGGTCGTAGCCCCAGCGCTGTTCCGGGAGGTCTTCGGGGTAGCCGAACTGCCCGGGCGAGAGCGTGTAGGTGTAGTTCTCACGCCCGGTCATGATGTGTTGCGTGATCGCGTCGACATCAACCGCGAGGTTGGCGGCAATCCGGACGCGCTTGTCGCGCCACGGGTTCGGCTGGCCGGGGTTGTAGGGGTCATCCTCGATCGTCATCGGCAGCTTGATGTGCAAGCCGCGCTGGGCCGGGTGGTAGAAGACATTGAAGTCGCCGGTCTCGCCCAGCGGGACCGCGAGGTCCGGCGGAATCGAGTTGGCCAGGTCGATCTCGCCGGCCTCCAGCGCCGACACCCGCGCGCCGATCTCCGGGATCAGCCGAGCCTCGAAGCGGGCCAGATAGGGAATGTGCGGCGCACCACCGAAGTCGTAGCCGTTGTAGTAGTCCTCGTTGCGGACGCTCACGATTCGCTCGTCGGCCGCCCACTCCACGAACTTGTATGGGCCGGTCCCGATCGGGTTCTGACCGTAGGCGTCGTCGCCGACCGCCTCGATGTGAGCCTTGGGGAAGGTCGGGAAGCCGCCGCCGCCGAGGCTGTTGGCTGCGTCAACGCTGGGCGCAAGCTGGTTGATCCGCAGCGTGTTGGCGTCGATCAGTTCATTGTCGCCGGTCCACGAAAGCTCGCCGGTCCAGGCCGAGTTGTACTCCGGGTTGTACTCGGCCTTGTTCGAGAGCCGGTCGATCGTGAACTTGATGTCCTCGCCGGTCACCGGGTCGCCGTTGTGGAACACTCGGCCGTCGTTGACCGTCACGATCAGCGCTTCGCCGCCGATGAACTCCCATTCCGCGAGCCCGCCGGGCACCGATGAGCCCTGGTTGTCGAGCGGGAAGAACGACGAGAAATGGTGGCCGTTGGAGGCCGACTGACCACCGCGCGCCAGCGCGCTGCCCTGGTCGAGGATCTGCGGGAATGAGCCGTAGGCGCCGATCGCCGAGGCGCCGTAGTCGATTCCGTCGTCGGCCACGGCCTGGTCCTGCTGCTGCGCGGCCGGGGCATCCTGCTGATCCTGCTGGTCGGCCTGTCGGTCGGCCTGCCGCTCCTGATCGTCTTGCTGCTGCTGCTGGCGAGCCTGGTCCTGCTGCTGCCCCTGCTGTTGGTCCTGGCGCGCCGGCTGGTCCTGCTGCTGCTGTTGCTGCCGCTCGGCCTGCACGGCCGACGGCACGTCGCCATCGTCGTCGTCGTCGCCGCAGCCGACCAGCGCGAGGCCGGCCGCGCCGACCCCGGCGCGCGCCGATGCGCGCAGCAGCGCTCGCCGGCTGAGGTTGCGGCTGCGTAGTCGTGACCAATATTGCGAAGTAGACATCTCTCGCCCTTCAATCCGTCTGCAGTCCTGGAACGCCGCCATACTAGGGCGTTGTCGCGCCGTGTGTCAGCCCGCCGCGCGCCCCTTCAGCCGACGTTGCGCAGCTCTCGATCGAGGCAGCTGCAGCCCGGGCAGCCTCTGCCAGGAAAGCTCTGAAGAAGCTGAATCCTCTCTCCCCCCGCAAAGCGGGGGGAGATGTCACGAAGTGGCAGAGGGGAGCCTGCGCAATCTGGCCGAACCCCCTCTGCTGCGGAGGTTTCCTAGGGCCGGAAGGTGGGGCCGCTGCCGGGGCCGAGCCGCGTTTTGATCACACCTTGGGCGAGGTCGACGAAGTCGCACAGCCGCGCGCGCGTCTCGCGCGGGTCGATCAGGTCCAGGCCGCTTGCCTCGGCCGTGCGGAACGGTGAGGAGATGCGCTGGAAGGTCTCTTCGATCTCCTGCCGCTTCGCCTCGGGATCGTCGGCAGCTTCGATGATGCGCCGGAAGGCGGCGCTGGTGCCGCCCTCGATGTGCATCGAGCCCCAATGGCCAGAGACCCAGGCGTAGCGCCGGAACAGGTGCGGCCCGGGCCGGTACTGCAGACTGCCGGCCAGCCCGAAGGACTGGCGACAGATGAACGAGATCCAGGGCATAGTGCTGTGGATGATCGAGTAGACCAGGCGCGACCCGGCCCGCTCGATGCCTTGCTCTTCGGACTGGGGCCCGACCAGGAAGCCGGGGTCGTCCATCAGCACGACCATCGGGATGTGGAAGGTGTCACAGAGCTGGACCAGTCGGGTCGACTTCTCAGCCGCAGCGACATCCATAGAACCACCGCGATGGAAGGGGTTGTTGGCCAGCACGCCGACCGGGTAGCCGTGGGCGCGGGCCAGCCCGACGATGCGCGAGGTGCCGTAGTCGGGCGCGATCTCAAAGAACGAGTCCTTGTCGAGCACTGCCTCGAGGATCACGCGCGTGTCGTAGGGGCGCCGCTTGTTGCGCGGGATGAGCGTCAGCAGGCGTTCGTCGCGGCGGTTGGGATCGTCGCTGGTGTCGCCGCGCGGCGGCAGCTCCCAGACGCTGTCGGGCAGGTAGCTGAGGAACTGTTTGACCTGTGCGATCGCGTCGGCCTCGTTCTCGGCGGCGTTGTCGACCACGCCACTGATGCGAGTGTGGACGGCGTGTCCGCCGAGGTCTTCCTTGTCGATGTCCAGACCGAGCGCGGCTTTGACGACCGGCGGGCCACCGGGGAAGACCTGACCGGTGCCCTTGGCGATCACGCTGAAGTGGCTCAGGCACGGTATCGGGGCGAGGCCGCCGGCGGCTGGTCCGAGAATCGCGGAAGCGACGGGCGCAAGGTTGAGGATCTTGCAGAGGTGTTCGAAGAATGCGCCGTCGGGGATGTAGGTGCGGCCCAGATCGGCGAACTCGGTCACGCTGCCGCCGGCGCCGTCCACGAGGTTGACGGTCGGCAGCATCAGCTCGCTGGGGCCGGGGTGGCCGTGCCCGACGTCGACGCCGCCGTCGTCGGTGCGCGCGGATCCGCCACGCACGGTGAAGTCCTGGCCTCTGACGTAGACGCGCCGGCCGTTGACCTTGGCCAGGCCGCTCACGCTGCTCGTCGGCGTGAAGGCGGTCAGCTCGCCGTGCTCGTTGTAGGTCGAGCGGCCCTGCAGCTTGCCCATCTCGTCGAAGCTGCCCGGGTCGGCCAACAGCTCGATTCGCTCCCGCACCGTCAGCTTGCCTTGCCGATGCTGACGCTCGATCCCCTCTGGACCGCCCATCGCCTCTTTCAGCGCGTGGCGACGCGCCAGCTCGTCGATCTCTTGCTGCCAGCTCATGGATGACTCCCCTGGTGATTCTGCAAGCGTGACGCGCGAACCGCGCTCAGGCTACGCGCGCGAGCTTGGCTACGGCGACGGCGCCAGCGTCACTCCGACCTGGACGACGTTGATCAGGCTCCCATCGCGGGCGGACTCCTCGAAGATCTGCACGCAGGCCGCGGTCTCCACTGCAACGCTCACGGGAATCTCGGCCGCAAAGGCGCCGAAGTAGGGCCCGCCCGTCTCGGCGGTCGTGAACGTGTCAGCGAGGATCTCGCCGTCGGCGGCCAGGATGCGAATGCGGACGTTGCCCTCAAACACACGCGCCAGGCCGGCCACCGGCACGACGCCGCTGAGCAGCTCGCCGTCGCCCGGCTGGTGCACGAGCATCGACGGGTCCACGGGATCCGGCGGCCCCGGGTTCAGCGGGCAGGCGTCCGGAGCGGGCAGCAGCGGTACCCACACCTGCGTCGCCGCCCTCGCCCGGACGAACAGGCCGCTACCGAGGTCGACCGGGATTCGGCGACGCAAGTCAGTGGGCAGCGCGCGCGCGTCACCAATCCAGGTCTTACCGCTCGAGTCGAACACCCAGATGCTCTCCAGCCACGGCGCCGAGGCCAGGATCGCCTCGGTGGTGGTGGGCCCGCCGTACCACCCAATCAGGCTGGGCCCGGCTGGAATCGCGAGCAGCGCGGGGGCCTCGAAGGCGCGCACGAGCTCGAGTTCGTCGTCACTCAGGCGGAACTCCTGCGCGACGTTGAGTGTGGGGCAGCAGAACGGATCGCTGGCGCCGAAACCGGTGAAGTCGATCCGGACTGCTTCGCCGACAAACGCGAGCCCCTGTAGGCGGATGCGGTCGCCCAGACGGCGCAGCGCGATGGGCGCCGGCTCCCCGTCGGCGTCGCGCATCACCAGATGCAGGTCGTAGAACGTCCCGGACCCGCCGCCGTTCGTCGCGAGCACGACCGCGGCCGCGGGTTGGCCGCCAACTGCGCCGAAGGCGGCGCGCTGGAACTGCACCGTGACCTCAGCCGCCGAGTCGGTCGCGACCGGCTCCGCGTATCCCCCATCGGCCAGCGGCGCCGCGCCGTCGGCTGCGAACTCATTGGGATAGGTCAGGTTGCGCACTTCCTCGCCGCTGATCTCCGGGAGCGCCTCGACGGAAACCGGGCCCGGCGCACCAGCGCTCCCCGACGCCGAGCTGAGGGCGATCGCGCTGCCCAGGAACAGGAGCAGCAACAACACTGCGCAGACGCGGCCGGGTGCATACGACATGTGTGACTTACCTCTCCGAACAGCGGGCGCGCCTTGGAACGGACGCCGTCGCTAGCGGGGCTCCAGCCGGTAGACGTTGAGCGCCGTGTCGTGGAACATCTGCGCCCGCTCGTCCGCCGGGAACTCAGCGGTCAGCTTCATGAACTGGTTCCAGAGCACGGTGTAGCCGCAGGAGAGCTTGTCGACCGGGAAGTTGCTCTCGAACATGCAGCGCGCCGGGCCGAACGACTCGATTGTGTGCTCATACCAGCGCCGATTCGCGGCCAGCAGCTCGTCGGAGCTTGGCGCGCTGTCGCGCTCGTGCCAGCCGTAGCCGTTGAGCGTCATCTGGATGCCCCCGACCTTGGCGACCACGTTCTGGCAGCTCGCCAGCTCCGCAATCGACTCGCGCCAGACGGCGAAGACTTCGTCCCGCTGGCCGGCGTAGGGGCCGATCCCGATCGGCCCGCCGAGGTGGTTGAGGATGATCGTGGTCTCGGGGAAGGCTCGGGCGAGGTCGGTCAGCTCCGGAATCTGCGGGTGGTAGAGCCAGCCTTCGAAGCTGAGCTCGCGCTTGCCCAGCTCGGCGAAGCCCTCACGGAAGGTCTCGTTGAGCAGCAGGTGCGGGCCCGGCTCGAGCCGCGAGTTGGGTACGGCGTCGGAGGCGTCCCAGCTGCCGTGATGGCGGATGCCGCGGAAGCGCGGGCTCATCGCCATGTGCGCGTCCAGCACCTCGCCCACGGCGGCGCCGAGCCTCAGGTTGGCGTGGCCCACGATCCCCGTGCAGGCCCGCATCTCGCCGTACTGGCCGCTCGCGCTCTGGGCCGCGACGCCGGCCACGAACTCGGTCTCGCCGACCGGCCGCAGCGGCTCGGGGCCGTCGCCGCGATACATCGAGCCGCACTCGATGAAGACGGTCTGGCGCACATTCAGGTCGGCGGTGTCTTCAAGCAGCTCGTCAAGAAAGTAGCGCGAGCGCCGGAAGTCCCAGAGGTGGTGGTGCGGATCGATGATCGGCAGGTCCGGCTCAACGGCCGCTTCATGCGTCGTCGCGAGCCATGACGAGTTGGAAGTAACCACAGTTGCGCCTCCGTTTGACAGCGATTGTCGTGGGAGTTTAGCGGTCCGGCTTGCGCTGCCGATCGCAGCCCTGCACGCCTGCTCGGAACTCCCGGATCCCCGTCATTCCTGCGCAGGCAGGAATCCAGGCGAGCCGACCAACTCCCGTTCGCACTCCCAACAGCCGACGGCGCTGGATCCTCGCAATCGCGCCTCGTCGCCTCCGTCATTCCTGCGCCCCCCTCCGTCATGCCGTGCACCCTCCTCCGGCATTCCTGCGCCCCCCTCCTTCATTCCTGCGCCCCCCTCCGTCATTCCTGCGCAGGCAGGAATCCACGCGAGCCGACCAACTCCCGTTCGCACTCCGAACAGCCGACGGCGCTGGATGCTCGCAATCGCGCCTCGACCCCTCCGTCATGCCGTGCCGCCCTCCGTCATGCCGTGCCTCCCCCCGTCATTCCTGCGCCCCCCTCCGTCATTCCTGCGCCCCCCTCCGTCATTCCTGCGTAGGCAGGAATCCAGGCGAGCCGACCAACTCCCGTTCGCACTCCCAACTGCCGACGGCGCTCGATGCTCGCAATCGCGCCTCGGCCCCTCCGTCAGGCCGTCGAGACTGCGGGCCCACGGCAACGAGGCCGGTCACCGTGACCGGCCTCGACGCTGCTGGGGACCGAGCGGCCGATCGGCGTCAGCGCCGTGAGCAGCATGATCACCACGAAGCACAAGATGGCGACGGTTCGCGAGTAGGTCATCGTTGTTGAGTGTCTAGTTCACCGTGCGGATCGACGCCATGATCTGATCGAACAAGGCAGTCGCAGCAGGTGACTTGATGATGCGGTGAATCTCCGTGCCCGTTGTCGGGTCGATGAAGAGCATGGAGCCCGTTTCCGCGTCGATGAGTATTGCGTGGATTAGGGACTGATTGGGATTGTCAGGCTCGGGCTCGTTCTCGTAGATCCCATCGAAAGTAATCATGCTGCCAGCGGGTACGTCGATGACGTATGGCAGCACAGGTTCAAGCCGATAGGTCCCCTCGCCGACCGGTTCGCCATAGAGCAGCAGTCGCACGCCGTCTGAAACTTCGATCCCAGGCCGGACCGCCCAAGCGAACTGCACATCCCTGGCGGCCCCGGGATCGTCGACAGAATCCCCGCAATAGCCGCCGTAGCTAGCTACGTCCTCAATGCCGAAGGTTCTGGGCGTCGTCGTCGCGGCGACGCTCGTCACCTTGAAGCGGAATCCACAATTGAGGCCGTTCGTCCGGTAGTCGAAGGTGTCGCCCGCTTGCACCGTGTCGTAGAAGGCCGCACGCGACGAACCGCTCGCGTCCGTTGGGTGTACACGCAGCTCAACGCTGTCGATGATGAATGCGCTGAAGTTACCGATCGCGCTGGCCGCGTCGCCGGCCGTCTTGAGGAAGGCGTAGCTGCCGGCGGTGGCCGCGGCGCCGGAGATGTCGAGCGTGTCGTAGCGCAGGGTCGGGACCAGGAACTCGGTCGCCACCACCACATCGCCGAGTTCAGGCTTCTGCCCCGGCCGCGGCCGGGCCGCGGTCAGCTCGAACGTGATCAGGTTGGCGCTGCGCTCGTCCGTCGCCACCGTAAAGGTGTAGCTCGTCCCGACCGGCTGAACCAGCCGTTCGTGCGAGGTCGGCGGGGGGTTCGCCCGCGGACTGCGTTGCGGATAGAAGCGGGTGTAGCCCGTGGGCAGCAGGGCGGCTGTCACGACGGTGATCTGCTGGCCGCGCTCGACCTGGTAGCGGCCGTCTTCATCGGGCTGGATGATTACGGAGTCCGGGATGTCCTGCACCTGCACGTAGTCGTCCGGCGCGCCCCGGTACACGGCGCGGATGCAGTTGGCCTCGCTCGGCGTCGCGCAACCGTCCGCCGGCAACGCGGTGGGCGCACGCGACGCCGTCAGCGGCTCCGCCTGCGGCGCGACCGCGCAGGACCAGGTCAGCCCACCTGCCAGCAGAATCAGCACAACAGCCACGACCGCGCGCGCGAAGAGCCGCATTTCTCCAGCCCCTCGGACCCACCCGCGACCGCCGATCGCAACTTCACCCAACCTGACGCTCACTCAGGCGGCATGGCAGGCGAATCGCGACACGTCGCCCGCCCCCGCAGACGGAGGTCGGTGACTGATCAGTCCAGGTTGTAGACCCTTGCGGCGTTGTCGTGCAGCACCTTCCGCAGGATCTCCTCCGAGATGCCGGAGCTGTCGAACTTGCGATCGAGGTTCTCGCTCGCCGTCTCGGAGAACTCGAAGGCCCCCGGCGTGATGCTGGTCGGGTGCGGGAAATCGGTCTCGTACATCGCGTTGTCTTGGATCAGGTCGATGATCCGCAGCGCCGAATCCTGCTCGAACCAGAAGCTCCCGTAGACCTGGCGCCGGAAGTACTCGCTGGGCAGCAGGTCGCGCTCCGGGTGCGCCTTGTCCAGGCCCAGGTTGATCCACTGCCAGTCCATCGACTCCAGCAGGTACGGGATGTAGCCGATTCCGCTCTCGACCGAGACGAAATCCAGGTCCGGGTAGCGGTGGCAGAGCCCGCTGAAGATCACCTCGGAGATCGCGTCGGTGTTGCCCAGGAAGCTCATGACCGTGAGCTTCACGAGGTTGATCGCCGGGTCGTAGCCGGGCCAGACGTTCATCTCGCGGCCGGCGTCGATGTGGAAGGTGATCGGCAGACCGGCGTCCTGGGTGGCGTTCCAGATCGGATCCCAGTGCGGGTCGGCCAGCCACGGCAGGTCGTAGCCGTCCGGCTGGTAGGTCATCATCACCGACTTGTGGCCGGCCGCGGCGTTGCGCTCGATCTCGGTCACGCAGGCCGGAATGTCCCACAACGGCAGCGAGACCTGGGCCAGCAGCCGCTCGGGGTCGGCGCTGCACCAGTCGGTCAGGAAGTCGTTGTAGGCGCGGCAGCACTCCAGCGCGAGATCGGGTTCGTCGCGCGCGATGTTGAGGTACTGGCGGCTGCCGCCGACGTTGGGGAACAGCAGGTTGGCGTGGACCCCCACCTCGTCCATCAGCTTGAGCCGCGCCTCGGCGTTGCTGGCCGCCAGGTGGGCGTCGGCGAGGGTGTGCGGGTGACCGGGCCAGTGCTGGTCGTGGCCCGACCAGGCCAGCAGCGCGGTCGGCATGCCCGGTTTGCCGTTGACGACCCAGATGTCATCGTCGGAGGCGCGGTCGATGTTGATGCTCGCCACGATCGGCGCGTCGCCGGCGGCGCCCGCCGCGCCGGCCTTCACGACGTGCGGGATGCGGTCGCCCCACTTCGCGGAGACACGTGAGGTCCAGACATCCTCCGGCTCGGAGATGTGCGTGTCGACGTCAATGACTTGGATTCGGTCGGTAATGGCGGAGGTCACGGCGAGCTACTTTCCGGCGCCCACCGCAGAATCCCCACGGCGCGGGCGATCAACGCCAGCCTAGTGATTCCCGCGCGGCCCTGCCCGCTCCGCGCGGGGAGAGCAGATCCGGATAACAGCTCCCCCCGCACCGCGGGGGGAGAGCAAGAGCGGACGCGGCGATTCGTTCGGCAGCCTGCTAGGGACTCCACGAGCTGCCGTCCGTGAACATGACCCGCAGGAGTGCACCGCTACTCTTTGGGCCTAGGCCTCGGAAGCAGGCTTCATCGTTTTGGACGGTGAAGTAGCTACCGTTCGGCTTGCCGCCCACCCGCCACCATGTCCACGTTCCGCCGTAGTATCCACACCGAGTGACTGGTTCGCCCCAGCGGTCGCGCGGCCACACGCGAATCTCCACGTCGGTTACGGTGAGGTGATGGTTATTGCGCAGGCGGAACACCATGCAATCGTTGTAGCCACAATCCCTGACATTCGTTCCGAGCAACTCGACGCGAGCGCGGCTATGCAATTCAGCGTGTTCGCTTTCGCATTCAGCTTCTTTCGCCGTCGCTTTATCAACTGCTGCTTGCTGTCGAGACTTGAAGCCGTCCAGTACGGGGCGCCATAGATCCCAGTTCCAAAGCCATCCGCGATTGAATGAGTGAACGATGACTACCACTGCGCCTTCGTGACTCCCGAAACCCATATACGCCACCGACTCGCCGATGTCCTTTCGAGTCAGGCGAACCTGCGCCTGCGTAACACCGCAGTCCTTGTCGTGAGCATCAGCCTCGTCTGTACTGCCGAGTGCGCCCAGCATTGCCACAATCACAACCATCAGTAGAGCGAGGAAGCCGAAGCACCCCCCGAACGCCGCGCGGAAGCGCTTGCCGACCATTTCGCTCTCCATTCAGTTGGCCGCCCCGTCCATCAGCTTGAGCAGCGCCTCCGTCTTGCTGGCGTGGGGCAGGGTGTGCGGGTGACCGGGCCAGCGCGGGTCGTGCCCTGACCAGGTGAACAGCGCGGACGGCATGCCCAACTCCCCATTGACGCCCCAGACGTCGTCGTCAGGGGTGCGGTCAACGCTGACGCTCGCCACCACATCTGCGGTCCGACCGGTCAGCGATCAGCCCAGCACGATCGGGTTCACGATCGCTTCGGGCATGTTGCCCGTGACAACGGCCGCGACGTTTTCGCAGGCCAGCTTGCGCATCGCGTAGCGCGTCTCCGCGGTCGCCGTGCCCATGTGTGGGAACGTGATCACGTTGGGCAGCTTGACGATCGGCTCGTCCGGGTCCGGCGGCTCCTGCTCGAGCACATCCAGGCCGGCGCCGGCGATCTGGTTGGCTTCAAGCGCCCGAGTCAGCGCCACCTGGTCGACCGCCGGGCCGCGCGAGGTGTTGATCAGGTACGCGGTCGGCTTCATCAGGCCGATCTCTCGCGTGCTGATCATGTGCCGCGAGCCGGCGTTGAGGTCGGTGTGGACGCTGACGAAGTCGGACTGCGCCAGCAGTTCGTCGAGCCCCACCTTCTCGGAGGCGGGCGCGTCGGCCGGCGGGTCGTCGAAGATGTCGTACCAGATCGTCCGCATCCCGAGTGCCTGGCCGCGACGCGTGACCTCGCGGCCGATCCGTCCGAAGCCGATCACGCCGAGTGTGTGGCCGGCCGGGTCGTGCGCGAGCGCCGGCAGCGGCTCGCGCCGTCCCCAAGCGCCGCTGCGAGAGAAGTGCTCGTACTCCATCAGCCGCCGCGAGAGCATCAGCAGCATCGCCACCGTCAGGTCGGCGACGGCCGCGTTCAGCACGCCCGGGGTGTTGCAGAGCGCCACGCCGTGCTCGGTGAGGAACGGCACGTCGAACGCGTCGTATCCGACCGACGAGGTGGCGACCACCTTCAGCTCGGGCGCCGCCGCGATCACTTCCTCATCGACCCGAATCATCGGGCTCAGCAGGATGCCATCGGCTCCCGCAATGGCCTCGAGGAAGCCGTCCCGCCCCGAACCCGGCGCGACCACTGTGACATCGCCGGCGGCGGCGAGGATGTCGTGAAGTTCGTCTTCAACGGGGATCGCCTGAACGATCTTCGGCATGGTGCTCCCTCTCGGCTGAGTGTTGGTCGTTGGTGAAGCTCAGCCGATGCTAGACGCACGCGGCGTCCGAGCCCATCGGCCTGCGGCAGCCCCCTCAAACGAAGAGCAGGGGCAAAGACCCCTAGCCTGCCACGTCGAAGACGATCACCGGATGGCTCGGGGCAGTGAACTCGCTCGGGAATTCGCCGCGGCCCTCGTAGGTCACGTTCGAAATGCCGAACTTGGCCATGTCTTCGATGCTGAACGTCCAGCCCGAAGCGCCCGACGCCTCGTAGCGCGCGTAGTTGGTAGGCATCAGCCCGTACACCAGCGCCTCGACGGATACACCGATCCGATCGAGGAAATCCTGTTCCACGGTCGAACCCTCGATCAGCCACGTGAGCGACTCGCGGATATTCGTCCGCAACCTGGAACGGTCTTCGGCGGCGAGCTCGCGGCCGCGCTCCTGCTCCTGACTCGTGACTTCGCGATCGACGATCTGATCGATCAGCTCCTCAAGCGTGATGCCCCTGCTTTCAGCGATGTAGCGAGCCTGCTGCTCAGAGCCGTGCCAGCCGACGAGCGCATCGGCGCGAATCACCTTCCGGGGAGCGGCGGTAAACACATAGTTTGCGCAGGATGAGAAACACAGCGTGTCCACCACAACGGTGATCTGGTGTTCATGCACCCACGCGCCGATTCGGCGCCCCGACATCGTGTCGCCGCCCGGCGAGTTGATCACGAGCGTGTCAACGAGCGTTTCCGCACCGATCGCAACACGCAAGAGATTCTCCGCTGATACTGAATTGATGACGCCGGTGTAGTAAATCGTCGAGCCCTCAAGCGTAATCTCGGCAGGCTGCATCAGCAGCCTCTGCATCTCCCGTCGGCGGTCTCGCTCCGCCGCAGATGACTGTGCATCAGTTTCACTGACGGAGCCATCGTCGCTGAAACGTTCGGGGGCGGTTGGCAGGGAATCTGTGCACGCAGCCAACATCGCCGCCAGCAGCAGCGCCGCGAGGACGCTCACGAGACGGCCCACCTGCGGCGTGAGCGACAGTGCGGTTCTCAGATCGCGGCCTCGGACGTGGCTGGGCATCGGGACCGTTCGCTAATCGGGTGCGATTTCAGCCTACTCGGCGGAGTCAGCGTCCTCAGACATCTTCCAGATCGAGGCGAAGTCGAACGAGCAACCCTCGAGCACGGGCTCGCCGTCAATGCTCGCCGCAACGGCTGCCCCCACGGGAGCAGTTGAGCTCCGCGCGAGCGACCTCGCCAGTCTGCCAGTGCACAGCCTCGCCGTGTGGGTGCGCCCGTCTAATCTGGAAGCTGCAAGGCACCCGGGGGCGGATCGTGATCGTCGTCCGGTGGCTCAAGGCGCGCGCGATGAATCGAACCATGGCCCAACGATGCTGCTGCCTGCTGGCCGCGGCCGTTGTCCTCCTCGCCGCATGCAGTGGGGCCGACGACGAAGTGTCGCAACCCACTTCGCGGCGTCAACAGGCGGCTGTGCCGTCGCAGACAGAGCCAGACAGGGCCGACGGCCCGGCGGCGCAGACCGAGCAGGCAGCGGCGGAGACTGAGGCCAGCGAAGCTCAGGCGCAGGTCTCCCGAGTAGCTGATCAGGTCGAGACGGCGGAGCCGCAGGAACCGACTCAAGCCGACCCCGACGCCCCGTTCGACCCGGACGCCGCCGATCTCAGTCAGCTCGTCTTCTGGGGCCCGCTGGATGGCTACTTCGGGCTGCGGCTGCGCATTCCTGACTCCCTCCAGACACTGATCGAGCGCCTACTCAGCTCCGATTCGCCGGCCGTCGACAAGTACGTGATCGACCTCGCGGCGTTCCCCAATCCCTACCGCCGCCAGGTGATGGCCTACCTGCGCGAGCGCTACGACACGGAAGACTTGCTGACCATCTTCGACTACCCGGACATCTTCGACTTCGATCCGTCCGAGCCGGCCGGCCTGCCCTACCTCCGGTTCAAGCAGGCGCTCTTCGCCGGCCAGTTCATGGATATGGCGGCGATGATGGATCCCGACGCGCCGCTCACGATCGACCCGCGCGAGGTGATCTGGGGTGGCGTGCGGGTCGACGGCATCCCGCCGCTGGAGTCGCCCGCCCAGCTCAGGCCCGAGCAGGCGGCCGAATGGATCAACGACAGCGACGAGGTGATCGGCATCGAGATCAACGGCGACGCGCGCGCCTATCCGATTCGGATCATCGCCTGGCACGAGATGGTCAACGACACCATCGGCGGGGTACCCGTGTCGCTCGCGTATTGCACGCTCTGCGGGTCCGCGATTCTCTACCACGGCCGGGTTGGCGCTGAGGTCTACCGCTTCGGCACCAGCGGCCTGCTCTACCGCTCGAACAAGCTGATGTACGACCGGACCACGCGCACGCTCTGGAACCAGTTCAGCGGCCAACCCGCCTGGGGATCGCTGGTCGGGCGGGGAATTCGCCTGGAAATATTGCCGGTTGTGCTCACGACCTGGGGCGACTGGTATGCGCGCCATCCCGATTCCACCGTGCTCAGCCTGGACACGGGCTTCGCACGCAGCTACGGACCGGGTGTGGCCTACGCGGAATACAACAGCAGCCCCAATACCTGGTTCAACGTACCGATCCGCGACGAGCGGCTGGCCGCGAAGGATCATGTCTACGTGGTCCGTGTGGAAGAGTCGCTGACGGCCTACCCCACGGCGCTACTCGCGGCGCGCACGTTGGTCGAGGACGAAGTTGGAGGGCTGGCAATCGTCGTGGTCGCGACCGCAAACGGGAAGGGTGGGCGCTCCTACGAGGCGCGCGACGTGCGCTTCGCCCTGGCCGATCCTGTCGCCAACACTCTGACCGACACGGATGGCGGCGTCTGGAGCATCCGCGAAGACAGCCTGCAGGGCCCCGGCGGCGTCACGCTCCCGCGAGTCAGCGGGCACAACGCCTTCTGGTTCGCGCTCTTGAACCAGACCACCAACGCCAGACTCTATGAGGGTTAGGAAAGCTCCAAATAACTCTCCCCCGCTGACCACATTGAGTGGTCAGCGGAATCCGGATCTCATCTCCCGCCGCTTTGAGCCTGTCTCAGAACCCTCCCTCCCGCCATTCCCGCGCGTCCTCCTCCGTCATTCCTGCGCAGGCAGGAATCCAGGCGAGCCGACCAATGCCCGTGGGAACCCCGAACGGCCGACGGCGCTGGATCCTCGCCATCGCGCCTCGGCCCTTCCGCAGGGCCGTCAAGACCACGGAGCCGCTCGCGCATCTTGGGTGGTCGCATGGATTCCCGCCTGCGCGGGAATGACGGAAAAGGGACTTCTGAGGCAGCCTCTCTGCAGGGGAAGAGCGGATCCGGCTTGTTCCGAGCGTTCCTGGGTGATCACCTCCTACCCTGACGCCGCAAACATGCGCCGGCAATCAAGGAGCGCGATCGATGCCCGAGATCATGGGCGGCGTGCGGATTCTCGATTTCACTCAGGAGATCCAGGGACCGTGGGGCACCGCGATCCTCGCCGACATGGGCGCGGACGTGATCAAAGTCGAGCGCCGCGAGACCGGCGAAGTCTCGCGCGGCACTGTCTCTCCCGACAATCCCGAACTCCAGGGCCTCAGCCCCTACTTCACCGTGCACAATCGAGGCAAGAAGAGCATCACGCTCGACCTCAAGCGGCCCGAGGCGGTGCGGATTGTCCACCAGATCGCAGCGACCAGCGATGTGGTCGTCAACAACTGGCGCCCCGGCGTGCTGGAGCGGCTGGGCTTCGGCTATCGCCAGCTGCGCGAAACCAAGCCGGACATCATCTTCGTGACAGCGTCCGCCTTCGGCGCCCGCGGTCCCTGGTCGGCGCGCCCCGGCCGCGACATTCTGGGGCAATCCATGGGAGGCATCGTCAGCGTGACCGGTACCGCGTCCGAGCCGCATCCAGCCGGCTCCGCCGTGGCCGATCACACGGCCGGGATCGTCGAGGCGCTGGCCGTGCTGGCCGCGCTGCGTTACCGCGACCAGACCGGCGAGGGCCAGCGGGTCGATGTCTCGCTCTACGGCACGGTGATCGCCATGCAGGCCTGGGAGATCACCCACCACGCCCTGACCGGACGGCAGCTCACCCACGCCGGGCGCGGTCACACGCTGATCGGCGTCGGCACCTGGGGGGTCTTCCCGACGGCCGACGGCCATCTGAGCCTCGCGGGCGTGTTCCCCGGCCGCTGGCAAGAATTCTGTGAGCTGCTCGACGCGCCGGCGCTCGGACAGGATTCGCGCTTCACCACGCTGCAGGGCCTGACCGAGCACGCCGACGCCCTGCACGCGGCGCTGGACGAGATCTTCGTGCGACGGCCGACCCAGGCCTGGCTTGATCTGTTGGAGCCGGCGGAGATTCTGGTCGCCCCGGTGCAGAGCTACGCGGAGGTGGTGGCCAGCGAGCAGGCCTGGGTCAATGGCTACATCCAGGAGCTCGATCATCCGGCGCTCGGCCCGCTACCGGTCGTCGGCGCGCCGGTGGAGATGTCGGAGGCGCGAATCGCGCCGCGCGGTCCTGCGCCCGAGCTGGGCCAGCACACCGAAGAGTTGCTGCTCGAGTTGGGCTATGACTGGGCCGAGATCACCCAGCTCCGCGACGACGCGGTGATCTAGGGCCTGTTCACATCGGCTGAGGGTTGTGGCAGAGTGAGGAGGGTTGGCGGCGCGGTCTTGGTGAGCAGATGACAAACCAGAAGCGACTGACCGACGCGCAGTACGCGCGGATTGCGCCGTTGCTGCCGCCGCCGAGCAACCATCTCAAGATTCCTCATCGTCAGGTGCTCGACGCGTGGTTGTACGTGCTCTATCAGGGTTGCACCTGGCGCGGGCTGCCGACGGAGTTCGGCAACTGGCACACGATCTATGTGCGGCTCAATCGCTGGGCCACAGCGGGCGTGCTGGCACGGGTCGCCGCTGCGTTGCAGCGCGAGGCGCTGGCCGGCGTGGACCTGGACACGCTCGCGCTGGACAGCACGATCATCAAGTTTCACGCCCACGGGACGGGCGCGCCCACAAAAAGGGGCGTCAGGCGATCGGCCGCTCGCGCGGTGGCCTGACCTGCAAGCTGCACGTCGTCGCGGCCGACGACCGCACCCCGCTCGCGTTCGCGCTCTCACCGGGTCAGGCCGGCGATGGACCGGCCGGACGCGCGTTGTTGCGCAGGCTGGGACCGGTCAGCGGTTGCCCGGCGTTGGTCATGGATCGCGCCTACGAGGGAAACCGGACCCGCCGCCTGGCCGTCGAGTTGGGCTACGACCCGGTGGTCCCGCCCAAGTCCAATCGCCGCCAACCCTGGGACTACGACGCCGTTCGCTACCGCAAGCGCAACGAGATCGAACGCTTCTTCTGTCGGCTCAAGCGCTTCCGCCGCATCGCTACGCGCTACGACAAGCTCGACGTCATCTTCCTCAGCCTGATCTACCTCGTGCTCATCTACGACGCACTGCAATCGATGTGAACAGGCCCTAGGCAGCGGACGCTCATCGAACGATTACAGGAATACCGCACCGCGCTGATCACGGCGGCGGTCACGGGCAAGATCGACGTGCGGCAATCGGTCGAGAACGATCCATCCTCCGAAAGCGGCGGGCGATGACGAGCAAGACCGACGAACGGGCCTTCGAGTCCACCGTCGAGGCGATGCTGCTCAACGCCGGCTGGGTCAAGGGCGACCGTGAGGAATGGGACGTGGATTTGGCGCTGTTTGCGCAGCGCGCGCTCGCATTCATCCGAGCGACGCAACCGGAGCTGTGGAACCCGATGCTCGCGCTCAACGGCGAGGACCTCGAACCACAGATGATCGAGGCCTTGGCAAGAGAGCTCGACACGAAGGGCTCGCTTCATGTCCTGCGTCACGGATTCAGGTTCTTCGGCAAGACCTTCCGCCTCGCGTACTTCAAGCCGGCGCACGGCCTCAACGACGAGGCGCTCGCGAGATTCCAGCGCAACGAGCTGAGCGTGACGCGGCAGGCTCGCTGTCATCCCCGCAAGGGCCACGAGATCGACCTGCTGTTGGCGCTCAACGGCGTGCCGGTCGCCACCTGCGAACTCAAGAATCCGATGACCGGGCAGACCTGGCGCAGCGCCGTCCGGCAATATCAGCAGGACCGCGACCCGAACGCGCCGGTGTTCAAGTTTCAGAAGCGCGCCCTCGTCCACTTCGCGGCCGACCCGGACGAAATCCACATGACGACCCAGCTTGCCGGCGAGCAGACGCACTTCCTGGCCTTCAACCGTGGCAGCAATCCCGGCGGCGTCCGCTGCGGCGCCGGCAATCCGCATCACCCATCCGGCTATCGCACGGGTTACTTCTGGCAGGAGGTGCTCGAGCGCGAGCGGTTCCTCGACATCCTCGGCTCGTACATCTTCACCGAGCGGCGCGAGGAGAAAGTCGAGGACGCGCAGGGCGCCCGCACCATCAAGCGCGAATCGGTAATCTTCCCGCGCTACCATCAGCTCGACGCCGTCGGCAAGCTGGTTGCGCGGGCGGAGGCCGACGGTCCCGGTCGCAACTACCTGATTCAGCACTCGGCGGGCAGCGGCAAGACGAACAGCATCTCGTGGCTGTCGCACCGGCTCGCGAGCCTGCACACCGCGGGCGACGAGAAGGTCTATGACTGCGTGGTTGTGATTACCGATCGCAGGGTTCTCGACCGGCAGCTGCAGGACGCGATCTACGAGATTGAGCATGCGCAAGGCGTCGTCAAGCCGATCGACCAGGACTCGAAGCAGCTCGCACAGGCCCTGGTCGATGGGACGAAGATCGTCATTACGACGCTGCAGAAGTTCCCCTTCGTCCTGCGCGGTCTGCTCTCGGTCGCGGGCGCCGAGTTGCCCGACGCTCCCTCCGAAGCAGAACTGGTGCAGACGGCGGAGTGGCGTCGGCAAATCGCCGGCCGTCGGTACGCGATCATCGTGGACGAGGCGCACTCCAGTCAATCGGGCGAGACGGCGCGTGAGATGAAGCAGGTGCTGGGCTCGCGCGCGCAGGCGGCGCTGGAAGCCGGCGAGGACGCGGAGGACCTGGTCAACGCGGTCGTCGAGTCACGCGGGCCCCAGCCCAACCTCTCGTTCTTCGCCTTCACGGCGACTCCGAAGGGCAAGACGCTGGAGCTGTTTGGACGAGCCGGGCCGAGCGGCAAGTCCGAGGCCTTCCACGTCTACAGTATGCGCCAGGCGATCGAGGAGGGGTTCATCCTCGACGTGTTGCGACACTACATCGACTACAACGCCTACTACCGATTGGTGAAACAGGCCGAGGACGATCCGCAGGTCCCCAAGCGCCGCACGGCGACGGCGCTGGCAAAGTTTGTGATCCTCCACCCGTACAACATCGCGCAGAAGACGGAGGTGATCGTTGAGCACTTCCGGAACCACGTTCGGCCGCACATGGAGGGACGCGCGAAGGCCATGGTGGTCACCTCGTCGCGCCTGCACGCCGTGCGCTACATGCAGGCCTTCAAGCGGTACATCGCGGCGAGCGGGTACAAAGACGTACGCCCGTTGGTGGCGTTCAGCGGCACGGTTCACGATCCAGAGACGGGGTTGGACTTCACCGAGCCCGGGATGAACCGCGATGTGGTGACGGGCAAACCGATCGGCGAGTCCGCGCTGCCGGCCCGCTTCGGGTCGTCCGATTACAACGTGCTGCTCGTGGCCGAGAAGTATCAGACCGGCTTCGACCAGCCGCTGTTGCAGGCGATGTACGTCGACAAGCGCCTCGATGGTGTGCAGGCCGTTCAGACGCTTTCGCGCCTCAATCGCATCGCGCCGGGCAAGGAGTCGCCGTTCGTGCTTGACTTCGTCAATGACCCCGACGACATCCGCGAAGCCTTTGCGCCGTACTACGACCAGACCGAGCTGCTGGCGGCTTCCGATCCGCACCGGCTCGAGGAGCTGAAGCACGAGCTCGATGCCATGCAGGTCTACTACCGAAGCGAGGTTGAGGCGTTCGCGCACATCTTCTACCGACGTTCTGGGGTCCAGACCGACGATCATGCTCGGCTGGAAGGCCAGCTGCAACCCGCGGTTGATCGGTTCCGGCTGCTGGACGAAGACGATCAGACCGAGTTTCGCGACCGCCTGAACGCGTTCGTCAACCTTTATGCGTTCCTGAGCCAGATCATCCCCTACGGCGATAGCGAGCTGGAGCGCCTCTCCTCGTTCGGCCGTGCCCTGCTCCCGCACCTTCGGCCGGCTCGGGAGGACGACGCAATCCATCTCGGCGACGACGTGACGCTGGCGTACTACCGACTACAGCGGATCTCGTCTGGAGTTATCGGGGTCGCGGAGGACGCGGGCGACGCATACGTCACCACCCCAACCGATGTCGGAACGGGCGACCCTGAGGAGGAGCAAGCGCCGCTCTCAGAGATCATCGAGCTCCTCAACGAGCGGTTCGGGACCGAGTTCACGGACGAGGATCGACTGTTCTTCGAGCAGGTCAAGCAGCGCGCCATCCAAAGCGAGAGCGTTCGTCGAACCGCTCTCGCGAATCCGCTGGACAAGTTCAGCCTCGGCATTCGCCCAGAGATCGCGAGGCTGATGATCGAGCGGATGAACGAGAACGACCAGCTGGTCACGCGTTACATGAACGACGCGGACTTCCAGGAGATCGCCTTCACGGTGCTCGCCCGCGAGATCTTCAGGGCGGTCGGCGCCGATCCGTCACCCGCCGTAGGCAAGCACGGTTCGCCTGTCCACCACGCATTGTGAGGCGCAGATGCGCCGCGTCGCAGAACTTCGGTACAGGCAAGCAGGGACCATCGTGGGACACGATTCCAAGGGGGTGAGGGACGGAAGACGAAAGCCAGCTATGCTGATCGATCGCCTTCCCCGCAAGGACTCTAGCCGTCCGTGCCTCGCCTGCTCGAACTGGATGCTGACGCTGTCCACACGTCCGAACAGATCGTTACGGAAGTGACCTCGGTAGACGCCCGTCTGTACGGTCAGCGCGGCCACGCACACTACGGCATCAAGGCGTACTCGAGCGCAGCGCCGCCGCAATCAAGACGAACCCTGCTTCTGCTGGCTCATATGCTTCCGCCGCATCGGCGCCTGCTACGACAGCGGCGTCCAGACGACGGTGTCGGGGTGGAACTGACTCCAGGCGAACCAGAAGGCCTGATGTGTCGCGATCGGCGTGCCGTCGGCGAGGGCCGCGCGGAGGCCGCCCGCGTCGATGCTGAGACGCACGCCGGCCAGCTCCACCTCGGCTCCAGCATCGAGCGCGGCGCGTGCTTGCACGACCGGGAACGCGATCGCCTCGCCCTCGGCTGTCTGGATGCCCAGGACCTGCACTTGCACCGGCAGCCGAGTGTCGACCGGGCCGACGGGGAAGATCGGCCCGTCGTCGTCGCGGCCGCGCAGCGGGTCGAGCGAATAGTTGTTACTGAGCCCGCCATCCTCGGCCACGATCGTCGTATCGGGATGAGCCGCCTTCCATTCGCCCCAGGTGCTGGTCACCACGGTCAGCATCTCCAGCACGTAGCCCTCGTCCTGCAGCGGTCCCGACACGGCGACGCCGCGGAACGTGTCGAACACCGAGTAGCTGTGCAGGTCGAACATCACCTTGTTCGATCGCGAGAGCAGTCCGGAGGTGCGCAGCTCGATCGGCTCGAACCCCGCCGGCACGCGGTCGGTGTAGTAGGCCTGAGCGGAGCCGCACAGCGTGCAATAGGGCATCCCGATCCGCCGCCCGCCGAGCGTGTCGTTGACCATCTCGTGGACTTCCATGATGTGCTTGGGGTAGGCGCGCGCTTCGCCGTTGACCACGACGCCGAAGACCACCGCGTCGTCGGCGTACCAGTCGCCGCCCGCCGCGCCGGTCACGGCGGGATGGTCGATCGCGGGGATGCAGCCGCGCGGACAGCGGTACGCAACCTGCGACAGCGGGCGATTGTCGATGTAGACACCGCCCCAGCTCAGCAAGCGCCAGTCGATCGCCGCGTCTGCGTCGTCGAAGAACGGCGCCCAGGCGGGCTCGACGCGCTCGAAGAGCAGCCGTTTCCAGCTCACGTAGCCGGGCGGGGCGGGCAGGTCCCAGGCGATTAGCCAGTTGGTCACCGTGACCCAGGCGTATCCCGGGGGAAGCTCGGCGCCGGTCAGCTGCTCGAACGCCAGGACCGCCGCCTCGGCCTCCGCTCCCCACTGGAAGAAGCGCAGCAGGTCCGAGAGCAACCAGGCGACGCGCGCGTCGCCCGATGCCCCGACCAGCGCGAGCGCGTCGAGATCCACGCCGCTTGTCGCGAAGACGCGGTCGAGGCTGGCGGCGATCAGCGGGTCGAGCGGGCCGTCGGGCGCCGCGGGGGCGGGCGGCGGTCGGGAGCCGTCGGACAGCATGCCGTCGCCGTACGACGCGCGCGGGGACTCGGCGGCCCGCGAATCGGCAGGCGCATCGGCCGCCGCGGGCGGGGGATCGTCGGGCGGCGGGTCGTCAGCGGGTGGGGAATCGTCGGACGGCAGGGGTTCGTCGGGCGGCGGATCGTCGATGGGAGACTCCGCTTGGGCAGCGTCGCCGGCGGACGAACCAGCAGCGGTTTGGTCGGCGGACGGGGCGCGATCGGGTTGCTCCCGCTCCGTGTCCTCAGACGAGCACGCGGCGGCGGCCAACCCGATCAGGGCGATGCAAACCAGCAACAGAGCGATGGCTGGTCGGCTGGAGGTCACAACTCGTCCTCGTCGATCCCGCTCACTTAGGCCGCGGCCGAGCAGCTCCATACACAGGCTACCGACCGGTCGGCGCGCAACGTCGTAGATTCCCGACAAACAACGATCGGGAACCACGGGGAGGGAACCATGTCCTCAAGCTTCGACTTCCAGACTTCGGTGGCCTACGAGACGGCCGGCCTGCGATTCCAGGTGTCGCTGGGCGCGCCAGCGGACGGCGCCGGGGCGGCGTTCACGCTCACGGCAGACGATCTGGCGACGGATCAGCGGCTGTCGTTCGACCATGAGGTCTGCGCCGCCCTGCACGACTTCACACGCGGCTACACCCGCTGGCTGGCGACGCGCGGCATCACGGCCGCGCGCGGTGAGGATGCGATCACGGGCACCGCGCGCGAGGACCTCTCGGCCGCGCAGTTGCTCCAGGTCGCGCACGGCGCTGTCGACATGATCGATCAGCGCTTCAGCGAGTACAGAGAGAGCGTGGTGGACGCGCCGCGCTACTCCGACATCGTCTTCGAGAAGCGCGACGGGGTGGCGTGGCTGATGCTGAACCGCCCCGAGACGTTCAACGCCAAGCGCGGGATCACGATGGACGAGATGGCGGACGCGCTGCTGGACGCGGCCGGCGACAACGACATCCGCGCCGTCGTGCTCTCCGGGGCCGGACCGAACGGCTTCTGCACCGGCAACGATCAGAGCTATGACCCCAGCGAGGAGCAAGCCGCCTACTCGGGGACGGCGGGCGTGACCTACAGCCAGGTGCTGCGTGGGATGCCGCAGCCGGTCATCGCCGCGGTCGATGGCTACGCGATCGGCTCGGGCAACATCATGGCCTACGAGAGCGACTTCACGATCGCCACCACGCGCTCCCGCTTCGGTCAGACAGGCCCCCGCGTGGGCAGTCCGGCGGCCGGGCACGGCGTCGCGATGCTGGCCGCACGGGTGGGCCAGAAGCGCGCGCGGGAAATCTGGATGCTGTGCCAGCAGTACAGCGCCCAGCAGGCGTTCGACATGGGGCTGGTCAACCGTGTCGTGGAGGTGGACCAACTCTGGCCCGAGGTGGACCGCTTCGTCGCGGCGATCAAGAACGTCAGTCCGGTGATCCTGCAGATGCAGAAAATCTCGTTCAACCAGCATGACGACTTCGTGGTGCCGGAGCGAAGCCCCGTGGCCGAGCACATTCCCGACTACTTCGAGTCGGACGAATGCCGCGAGCGGCGCACGGCGTTCCTGGAGCGCCGCCCGCTCGATGCGTCGAAGAACGAGCCCTACGTGCCGATCCCGATTGGCTGATCAGGGTCCGCTCAGGGCGCGGCCACGAGCCGGTCGCGTCGGGCAGGATGATGCGTGTGCCGATGCCGTCGTGCGAGTATTCCGCGATGAGCATCTTGGCCTTACCAGTCAGGCCGTGTTTCGAGGCGTCGTTGTTGATCAGGATGTCGAACGGGCCGATCGCGGCCGGCTCGGCAGCGAAGCCGATGCCCGGCGCCAGCGCGATCCGGAGCAGCGCCCGCCGGCACGAGGATGGAAGGCGCGACGGAAGGGCGAGCGAACGTCCACAGCCGACCGATGGCGCTGTCCGATTCCGAGGCCCGGGTCTGGGACTACGAGCTGATCCGGGCCGACCGTGTCAAGCGAGACCGAAGCGGCAGGCCCGGCGGAGGAGTCGCCGAGGCGATCGCGAGCCCGCCGCGCCGGCCCCAGACGCCGACACGCGCACGCGCATCGGAGTGCGTGCTGCCCCACGCGGGCTGCCCCCAGTGCCCGCCTCCGCGGTCTCTGGAGCCTCCCATTGCGATCAGTCGCCGGAGACGCTGGTAGGTTGCTGGCACCGCCGAGAGGACAACCCGCGCCGTGCTTCACCAATCCGCGCTCTGGAGCGGCATGATCGGCGTCCTCGTGCTGGTGCTGGGGCTCGTCGGCGGGCTCGGTTCCGCCTCGGCGGACGAGGCAACCTCCGGCGAGACGGTCACCATTCAGGTGCGCGTTTGGCAGTACGTGGACGATCCCTCGTGGATCTTCATCCTCGCCGCCCCGCCGGGAGACGATTGGGGCACGTCTGAGATCGTCCAGCTTGTTCTTGACGATGGCCTCAGCACCGGCGAGACCTTCCGCTACGACGACCTCACCGTGGGGGTCGTTGAGCTGCGCCTTTGGCAGCAAGTGGCCGATCCCCTGCGGATCCGGATCAGCGCGCGACCCGTGGGCGGCGATTGGGGTGTCGGGAGGGGAGAGCGTCTCCTCCTGGACGATGGCCACAGCCCCGACGGGACCTATCGCTACGGCGACATCACGCTCGCGGTGTCCGTCGACACGCCGGACGACACGCCCGTCGACACAGCCGACGACACACCCGTCGCCGCAGCCGCTGACCCGCCCGCCGTGGTCGTCTCGCCGGCTGGGGAGGACGTTCCGCGGCTGGCAGCCCTGACGATCGCCTTCCGCGACCCGCCCTCCGAAGCGAACGGCGCCGCGATCGTTGCTATCGATCCGTCCCTTGAGGGCGTCTACGTGTGGCTTGACGACCGCACCCTGCTCTTCCAGCCCGCCTTCCCGGGCTGGCGGCGCGCTGAACAATACCGCGTCACGGTTGACGCGGTCGCCGCGGGCCTGGACGCAGACCACCTGCACAGCTTCTCCGTTGAGGGTGGACTGGAGGTTTCCTACGTCATCCCCGGCGACGGCGACGTTGAGGCGCCGAGGAACGCTCAGATACTCGTGCAGTTCAACCGCTCGGTCGCGCCGCTGACCGTGTTGCAGGAGGAGTCCGCGGCGTCGCTACTGGAGTTCGACCCGCCGCTGGCCGGTCGCGGCGAATGGCTCAACACCTCGCTCTACCGATTCATCCCAACAGCCCTGGAGCGACACACGGAGTATTCCGTACGCATCGCTGCGGGGTTGAGCTCCGCCAGCGACGGCGTACTGGCATCCGACTTCACGTGGAGCTTCACGACGATTCAGCCCGCCATCACGGAGATCACACCGCACAGCGGCGCCAACAAGGTCGAGCTGGATTCTTCCATTGTGGTGAGCTTCAACCAACCGATGGATCGCGTAGCGGTACGGACCGGTCTGGTGCTGCGCACGGAGGCTCAAGAGCCCGTCCCGGGCAGGTTCAAGTGGAGCGACGACTCAACGAGCGTCAGCTTCACGCCCGCGGAGCCCCTCACGCTGGGCGCCGGCTACGAGGTCTTCGCCCCGGCCGGTATGCGTGGCGCGAACGGGGGCGCGACACGTTTCAGACGCACTTCCAACTTCAGGGCGATACGTGCGCCGCGCCTCGAGTCAACGTGGCCCAGCGACGGCGAGACCGATGCCTACTGGTACGGCCTCGGACTCTATTACAACAATCCGATGGACATCGAGTCGTTCGAGGGACGCGTCTCCATCAGTGGCATCGATCCCGAAAATCTGAGGCTGGACAGCTACACCGAACAGGGCGATACAAGTATCAGCTTTGGGGTCGAATTTGAAGGTTCGACCACGTACACGGTGCGTCTCGCCGAGGGCATACGCGACCTCGGGGGACGGCCCCTGCCCGCCCACGAGTTCTCGTTCACGACACGGGAGAATCTGCCCTGGCCGTACCTGAGCCTTTCGGCGCCTGCCAGTTTGTCGACCTTTTCCTCGAGCCGCAACCAGGTGCTGCACTTCCACGCGACCCGTGTCGCCGCCGTGCATTTCCAGCTCTACCGCCTGTCAGACGCCGAGGCGGAGCCGGTCCTGCGCCGGGGCTTCATCGAGACTGGCTGGCCCGGATACTCCGGGTACGTCAGCTTCTCCCCGCAGGCTGAACCGTTGCGCCGATGGACCAAGCAGATCGACGAGAAGCTGCGCGACGCGGCGCGCCTGTACTCAACGACTCTGGGCCGATCCAGACCCTTACCCAAGGGCCACTACTTGCTCCTCGCGACGCCTGAGTCGATCCTCGGCAGCACAGAGACCAACTACCAGAAGAAGCTCTTCTTGAGCGTCGTCGATACGGCGATCGTGACGAAGCTGGCGCACGACGAGCTGCTAGTCTGGGCGCTCGACTATGACACCGGTGCGCCGCTCGACGCCGAGCCGGTTCGGGTTGCGCAGATGGAGCGGGCGCCCCTGAGCCCCTATCACGCCGCCACCACCGACACGGACGGCGTGGCGCGGTTCGCCGTCTCCGCAGAGTCCACCTCCTGGCGGTCACCATACGGCGATTATTTGGTGCGCATCGACGACGGAGGGCGGCACGGGGTCGCCTCGACGTGGTGGAACTACGGCGCGGGGTTCACCAGCTCGTACGCGCCCGGCCCCGCCGGCCATCTGTTCACTGACCGCCCCATCTACCGGCCGGGCGAGACCGTCTTCTACAGGGGAATCCTGCGGGACGAGAACGACGCGTCGTACTCCGTCCCCGGCGGCGACGCGAAATATACCGTGACGGTCCGCGATCCGCGCTACGCCGACATCCTGGTCTCGCCGGTGGAGCTCAGCGAACTCGGAACATTCAGCGGCGAGATTGTGCTCGGCGCCGCTGCGCACACGGGCAGCTACCAGATCACGGTGAGCGACGACAACGGAGACCGGGTCACGAGCACGCACTTCAGCGTGGTCGAGTTCCGCGTGCCCGAATTCGAGGTTGCGGTCGAGGCGGCGGGTACGGACTACGTCGCCGGCGAGACGATCCCCAGCGAAGCTCGGGCGACGTACTTCTTCGGCGGCCCTGTCGCCGACGCAGCAGTCACGTGGACGCAGCTGTCGTGGCCGACGATCCTCCGTGTCGAGGGCTACGAGGGCTACTCGTTCTGGGAAGGTAACTCCTTCTGGCGGAACCTGACCCGTCCGAGTTCTCTGCGCTCGAGCGGCGAGGCGACCGCCGACGCTTCGGGCGTCGCCCGCTTCGACGTGGCCGCTGAGCTCGACGACGGCGACGGCACGCAGCAGTTCACGATCAACGCGACCGTGACCGACGCGAGCGCGCAGGCGATCGCTGGGAGTACAACGGTGAGCGTGCACCCCGCCGCCTGGTATGCGGGGATTCGGCCGGCGTCGTATGTCGCCAGGGCGGGTGAGGCGGCGATTGTTCAGCTCGTGAGCGTCGACTTCCGGGGCCAGATCGCGCCGAACCGGCCGCTGACCGTGCGGATGTTCAAGCGCGAGTGGATCCGCACGAACAAGAGCGTCTGGAGCGACGGCGCCTACTATCGCAGCGAGCCACACGACACCGAAGTCGACGTGCAGTCGGTCACGACCAACGAGCAGGGCGAGGCGTCGATCGAGTTCGTCCCGCCGTCGGCCGGCGCGTACCGGCTGGTCGCGGAGTCGACCGACGAAGCGGGGCGCGTGGCGCGCTCCGACCGCTTCCTCTGGGCCACGGGCAAGGGCTACGCCTCCTGGCCGGTGCGCGACGACGATGTGATCGAGTTGATCGCGGACCGCGAGCGCTATGAGGTCGGCGACATCGCCGAGGTGCTCGTACCGGCTCCCTACGCGGGCGCCACCGGCCTGATCACGATGGAGCGCGGCGTCGTCTTGAGCACCGCAGTACGCCACTTCGAGACGAACAGTGAGGTATTGCGGGTCCCGATCGAGGACCACTACATCCCCAGCATCTACGTCCGCGTCGTGCTCTACCGCCCACCCACAGAGGCAGACCCATACCCGCGCTATCACGTCGGCCACGTGAGACTCTCCGTCTCCCCTGCACCGCGCCGCCTCAACGTCAGCATCGAAGCCGACCGCGCGAAGGCACAACCCGGCGAGATCGTCCATCATGATCTGCTGGTCACCGACGCTGAAGGCCGGGGTGTGGAGGCGGAGATCGCCGTCGCCGTCGTCGACAAGGCAGTCCTCTCGCTGCTCGACGAGGTGGGGGTAGACGGTATGAGTGCGTTCTGGTCCGAACGTGCCCTGGCGGTTCGGACCGCCTCATCGCTCAGCGTTTCGATCGACCACCGAAATAAGGCGTACCGTGAGAGTCTGGAGGGCGAACGGGGTTCGGGTAACCGCGATGCGGAGAACGCGAGCGCCCTTGAGTATGAGGAAGCACATGAGGAAGAGGAAGAATATGCGGCATCAGGTGGCGGGGGCGATTCCGGCGCTCTCCCCGACGCCGCTCGCCTCCGCTCCGACTTCCGCAATACGGCGTTGTGGATCGGGCAGCTCAAGACGAACGAGGACGGCAGGGCCAGCTTCGAACTGCAGCTACCCGACAACGCTACGACCTGGCGCACGCGCGCTCGCGCCGTCACCGCCCAGACCCAGCTCGGCGAGGGCGAGAGCGAGCTGCTCGTCACCAAGCCGCTGCTTGTGCGTCCGGCCTTGCCGCGCTTCCTGCGCGTAGGTGATGAGCTCACGCTGCGCGCCCTCGTACAGAACCGCAAGCCAGAGGCAGTCGACGTCACGCTCTCGATCGACACCGAGGGCCTCGCCGTTGAGGGCGGAGACGCGCGCACAGTCCGCGTCGAACCGGGCAGCTCCGCCGTCTTCGGGTGGCCCGCGCGTGCAGTTGAAGAGGGCACGGCTACGGTTCGCTTCAGCGCGACGGTTCCCGACGGCGACGGCGACGGCGACGCGGTCGAGCTCAGTATTCCTGTGCATCCGGATGTCACCCCCGAGACGACGGCGACGGGCGGCGTCGTGGAAGACGCGCCCGTCGTCGAGGCCCTGTACCTGCCGGACTATGCGCTCACGGAACAAGGCTCGCTTGAGGTCTCGCTGCAGGCCTCGCTCGTCGGCGCGCTGGACGCGGAGCTGAGGCACTTCCGGCCGTTGGAATGGGAGTCCAACGTCAGAGTCGCCAGTCGGATCGTCGCGACGGTTGCGCTCTCGAATTCAAACGCGAGCGGGCTGACCGAGGCGCAGCACCTGCAGCTGAATGCCGATATCGAGAGGCTCATCGGGCAGCACCGCTACGACGGCGGCTGGGCCTGGTGTCGTCCCTGCGGCGTGACCAACCTCTGGGTCACTGCCTGGGCGCTGATCGCCCTCGGGGAAGCCAGCGATGCCGGATTCGACGTCCCTGAATACCAGTACTCCCGGACCGTGGAGTTTGTTACAAACCATGTGAATCGCGAAACCGAGGCATCGAGCCCGCCCGATCCCAATCAGCACGCCTTCCTGCTGTACGCCCTCGCCAACGCCGCGAACCAGGACGACGAAGACAGTGCGGTCGCGGATGAGCTGGGGAGCGCGATGCGCCAGATCGCCGAGGAGCACCGCCACGACCTCGCGAGTTGGGCGCGCGCCTATCTGCTGCTCGGCCTGTTCGCGAGCGGTCATGACGCGGACCACGAATCGGTGCGCACGCTGTTGAACGACCTCGTCGCCACCACGATCCCCAGCGCCAACGGCAATCACTGGGAGGACGAACGGCATCCCGGCTCGATGCACAACGGCAGCGTGCGTGCGACCGCGCTGGTGCTGCGCGCCCTGGTAGAGGTCGATCCGGGCCACCCGCTGATCGAGGAGACCGCCCGCTGGCTCGTGCTGGCCCGCGCGCAGGACCGCTGGAAGACTTCCGTCGAGCGGGCTCAGGGCATGGCCTCGCTGGGCGCCTTCGCCGCGCTCACGGGCGAGAATCGCGGCGTCTACGACTACCAGGTGCTGCTCGGTAGCCGCAGGCTGCTCGACGGTCACTTCGACGTACCCGCCGGTGACCTCCACGACGGCGCGGTGGTGGCGCTCGACGAGCTGCCGCTGGGCGAGGTCAACCGCGTGCAGTTCAAGCGCGACGCGGGCCGCGCAGGGCGGATGTACTACGCCCTCAACCTTCGCTACGTGACGCCGGCCGAGGATCTCGACGCGCTCAATCGCGGCTTCGCCGTCTCGCGACGCTATTCGCTGCTCGCGGCGCCCGATCGAGCGGTTACCGGCGCGTCGCTGGGCGAGGTGGTCCGAGTGGAGCTCACGGTCGTCGCATCGGCCGACCGGCTATTCGCGCGGGTCGAGGATTTCCTGCCTGCCGGCCTTGAACCGATCGACCAGAAGCTCAACATCGTATCGCCGTGGTTGCGCGAGCAACTGCGGGCGGAACGGGTCAACGCGCTGCGCGCTACCGCCCCCGCGTACTATGCGCCCTGGTTCGCGTGGTACTTCAGCCCCTGGGACCAGGTTGACATCCGCGACGACCGCGTGACGCTGCTTGCCGGCCGGCTACTGCGGGGCGTGCATCGCTACGTCTACTACGCCCGCGCGACGACTCCCGGCGACTTCTTCGTTCCTCCGGCGCACGCCGAAGAGACCTACTTCCCCGAGGTCTTCGGCCGCGGCGACAGCAGCCGCTTCACCGTCCGCCCCGCCGAGTAGCGATCAACGGGGGCAAGGACACCGCGTCGTACGGCTGGCGGCCGCCAGCCCTAACGCAGCGCTCACCGGCCCCTGGACCGGGCGAGCGGACGGTCCGGAGCCGAAACCACAAGCCGGTGCCGATGCCACACCGGCGCTGAAAGCAGTCGGGGCAAGCCACCCTGTTTATGGCGACGCCAGGGTTGCGTTCTGCGGCAATGGGCGCCGCCGGGGCATGGGACAGGGCGGCCGACGCTCTGCGGCGACCGGAGCGCGCGGCCATGCAGTCCAGCGCGGCCCGCTCAACGGGCCTCCGGGCCCGCGACCACCACAGGTGATTGAACCGCAACGTCCGCAAATCATGCCGAATGGCGCAGATCCCGAAACCCGATCAGATTGCCAGCACGAACCCAAGCGAGAAGGTTCTTGATTTGCTCCAGTTTGGTGGGGGATGCACAGGTGGTGTTGGCGGAGCGTCGCAGGCTTTCGGCTAATGCAGACATGATCTTCAAGTTCCCGGAGCGGATGGACGCGTTTCTGCCTGAAGGCGAGATGACCGAGACCGAGTCACTGATTCGGTCGTTGGTGGAGGAGATCACGATCAGGCCTGGCGCGCAGTGATCCACCAGACGATTGCGAAGCCGGCAAATGGTCCGTTTGGCGGGAAGGACGTCGCCGAGGGCTGTAGCGACCGCTCCCCAGGTCGGCTAGGTGGCGCCGGTGGGTCGAGTGTCGCCCGCTTCGGCGAGCGCGCCCCGTGATCGTCCGCTGCGAAACGCTAGCCAGAAGAGCAGCGCCGCTGCGAGCAATAGCACAGCCGCCGCGCCATAGAGTCCACGCAGCGCGACAAGGCTGGCGAATGAGAGCCCAATCAAGGGGCCGAGGGCGCTGCCCAGGTCGAGGAATGTGGCGTAGGTGCTGACGACTGCGTTGCGTCGGTCGGATGGGGCCAGGTCCCCGGCGGTCGCGTGGAGTGTCACCGTGAGCGCGGTAGACGCGACGAAGGCTGCGAGGACCGCGGGCAGCATCAGCCAGATCGACTGGGTGAAGGCGAGGGCGAGCAGCCCGGCAGCGCCCACGGCAAAGCTGCCGCTGACCACCGGGAGGCGTCCGAAGCGGTCGGAGAGGCGGCCAAACACCGGCGATAGTGGCAGCCATTGCGAGCCGAGCAGAATGCCGGTGGCGGTCGTCACGCCGATGGCAGCGCCGAGGATCGCGATCTGTTGGCCGAAGTGGGCGCTCAGATAGAAGCCGAGCGAGGCCGTGACCAGCCCGGAAAAGACCAGTCCGGTGATCAGGATTCCGCTGCAGGTGACGAGCAGGCGCCGGTCTCTGAGCACGGCGCGGAGGTCAGCGCCTCGTGCGCGCCGTTGCGAAGGTAGCCCGCCCGCCGCCGGTCGCCGGCTCGAGAGGATCCAGGTGACCGCCGTCGCCGTCATCACCGCGGCGAAGAGCGTCAAGGTCAGTCGGTGCCCGAAGGCATCGGTCAGGGCCGCGCCGACCAGGACGCCGCCAACCGATCCCATGCGCACGATCGCCTGGTAGGACCCCATCAGCAGCCCGCGATTGTCGTCTCTCGCCTCTGTCAGCACGGTCCCGAAGCCGCCGAGACGGAGGGTCGACCAGCAGAGCCCCCAGCCCATCCTCGCCACCAGGAGCACAGCAAAGGCCGAGGCCCAGGCGTAGATGAGCGTGACCACCACAGAGAGCAGCAGCGCCGCCATGAAGGGGCCACGCTGGCCGAATCGCTGGAAGATCACTGCCGCCACCGAGTTCGTGACGAGCCGCACCAGCCGGTTGGCGGAGAGCAGGATGCCGACCGCCGGTATGGATAGGGCCCACGCCTCGGGCTGAGATGGCATCACGGCGTAGAGCATCGAGTCGCCGAGCAGGGTTGATCCGACAGCCAGCGCGACTGTAATCACCGGGAGCGGGACGCCGCGGAAGGCTCGCTTCTCGGCGGCGAGTTCGCTCATCGCAGCACGGTAGCAGGCAAGAGCGACGCGCCCTGGGTGTGGAGAACGACGACAGCGATCGGGACCAAACGCTGTTTCGCGCCTTCGCTACGGGCCTTTCGTCCACTTTGCCAGCGCCTTGTCCGGCGAGGCGATCTCCTCGACCGAGGTGTAGAAGTAGTCCTGCCACCCTTGTTCGGGCAGTCCCGTGAACAGCATGAGATTCAGGGGATACTGATCGCTGTCGGTTGCACGGCGGAAATCGTCTCGAAACAGGAACGTGGGCTTCTGTAGCGCAATCGCCATGCCCAACTCAATCATCACGCCCTCGTCGGGAGGAACGCCGTTGACCACCGCGAAGATCCCATCCGATTCCACCACGTCACGGAAGTCGCACTGCCCAATCCGATACGCCCAGCCAGCCTTCGAGGGGTCCAGCTGATTGTTGCGAGAGAACGGTTCCCAAACTTCCAATCCAAGCGCTTCCAGCGCCTCCACAATCGGCGGCAGAAGCACCGCCTTCTGCTGCGCAGAGAACCCATACGGATTGGCCAGATAGATGGTATTGGTCATCTCTGCGCATCCTGTCCGGTCAGGTCCGACGATCGATCATCCTGCTCGCTACAAACCCGCGTAGGATCATAGGGCATCGCCTGAGTTCGAACCACGATCGCTGGCCGTCGCCGTCGTGTCTCTGGCAGGCTGACGTGTCGCACCGGTGTGACTGTGAACACGATGACGTCGTGTGCTGTGTCGGGCGCCAACCTAGCAGAGGCTGTTGCGCAACGTGTACTGAGGCTTGTTCGTCGGGAGCGGGGTGGCGTTGAGCGGCGATGGTTGGACTCGGCTCTCGGAGTCGTTCCGAAGTGGGAAGGCAGACCCGCCGTGGGCGACGACCAATGCCCTGTGCATGTGTCCCGTACTGGATACGGGCCGTTCGACTTCTGCCTGGTGGCGAGCTTGCGGGCTATCCGTTTCCGCATCTGGCTCCCGGCCGCCTCGTGGCGCTGGTGGCAGCGACCGATCGTCGTGTGGTCCGTCGCCTGGTCGGCGGCGAGCACGCGGCGGGCGACGTCTTCCCGGCGGCGGCGCTCCCTGGTGAAGTCCGCGACGCGGTTGCGCCCGCCGCCCCCTGTTCAAGCCAGCGGCAGGCTGCGCGGGCAGGATCGAGGGGCGCCCGCCGGCCAGGTAGACCTTGTCGAACAAGGGCGGCATCCGCCTCAACGCCGAGTCGACCAGCGGCTTGACCCGCCGCAGCGGATGCTCGGTCGGCGCGAACCGATCCGACGTCAAGCCCAACATCAGCGTCGCGCACCCGCGCCACCGTCTCACGCAGGAAGTGGGCGGCGCCGCGGCCTGTGTGCGCGGGTCTCGCGCAGTCGCGCCATCAGCACCTCGCCGCTGCCGGTCGCCACCGCGAGCAACGGGTGATAGCCGCGCGCGCCGCTGTAGCCGGGCTGGCGGGCGCCCTCCTTGGCCAGGCCGTAGGTCTCGCAGAGCGTCGAGTCGAGGTCGATCGTGAGCGGCGCCTCGCCAGGTCCCGCCCCGGCTGCCCAACTGCGGGCGAGCAACTCGCGGCTGACGCGGTCGAGCTGGCGGACGTGGCCCCAGCGGAAGCTGCGCAGGAAGGTCCCGAGGGTGGACGGCGCCTTCACGGTGCAGCCGAGTACGCGCCCGGCGCCGGCGGCGCGCATGGCATCGGCGTCGTCGATACAGTCGCCGCCCGCGAGCGCCGAGGAGACCAGGGTCAGCAGCTTGTCGCCGGCGTTCGCCCGCCCCGCTGCGTCACCGAGGTCGAGGTGGGCGTCCGCCAGTTCACGGAGGCCAAGCCGGCCAGCGAGCGTGGCGGGCAGCAGCAGGCCCGCGTGGTCCACGAGGCGGTCGTCGTCGAAGGCGATGTCTATCCGGTCGGGGTTGCTCGCTGTTGGCATCGAATGAGTGCTCCCTGTGGTTGTGACGTGAAATCGTCAAACTCATTGTCCCAGCTACAGCAGAGCACCCACCGCAGCCGCTCGCGCGCTCTTCTTCGGTGGATCAGGGCCTACACAAAATCACACTGATTGGCCGAAATTCGCCGAAAAACTAACGGCCAGCTTGCACACGCCGAATAGAATGGGGAGGTTGGTTGGTCCCGTCCGGGGTGACGACGGCAAGGGCTACCCCACCACCAACGTGAGGCTCGGGCGTGCGTCGCCGCCGCTGGCCTGGTGGCTCCAGATGAAGGGATTCACGGTGAGCGGTGACCCCCGCGCAGCGCTCCGGCTGGCCCTCCTCGCGATCGCTCTGCTGGGCGTTGCCCTCTGTGGCCTGACCCTGCCCCCCCGCTTCGGCGGCCCGTCCGCGGCGGCGCAGGACGGCTCCGTCCCCGCCAGACCGACGGGCCTGACGGTGACCAGCGTCAGCCACGACGCCGTCGAACTGAGTTGGGACGACCCCGGCGATTCCTCCATCACCCACTACGAGGTGCTGCGGCGCAACCGGGCCGTCCACGCCCCCGGCCAGTTCCTGACGATCGACTCGAACACCGGCTCGAGCGCCACCAGCTACCGCGACGACGGCGTGTCGCCGGAGCTGAGCTATGTCTACCGGGTCAAGGCGGTGAACCAGCGCGGAACCAGCGGGCAGTCGAACTACGTCCGGGCCGACACGCCTGCGGCTCCCAGCATCGCAAAGGTCCAGGTGGGGGACGGTGTGCGGCAGGTTCTCCCCAGGGTCGAATCGACCAACGCGGACCTGAGCACGCTCAGCCTCAGCGCAGGGACGTTGACTCCCAGCTTCGACCGGTTGACGACCTCCTATGCGGCGTCGGTGGAGAATTCAGTGTCCACGATCACGGTGACCGCCACGGCCGACGATGCGGGCAACGCCATGGTCGAGTTCCTGGGCTCCGACGACATGACGCTGGAGGACGCCGACGACAACACCGCGGGCCAGCAGGTGAACCTCGTCGTGGGCGACAACACGATCAAGGTCAAGGTGACTGCCGGGGACGGCGTCACGACCCGGACCTACACGATGACCGTGATCCGCGCCGAGCCCAGCGCCGACCTGAGCGCTCTGAGCGTGGGCGGCGTGAGCGTTGCGGGGTTCGACGCCGGGACCAGGTCCTACCAGTTCGGCGTGGCCCACTCGGTGACGCGGGTGACGGTTGCGGGTGTCCCCTTCGACGCCAGCGCCACAGTGGCCTACAGCGGTACGGACGCCGACATCGTGATCGACGGACACCAGGTGGATCTGAGCGTGGGCCGCAACGTCGTGACCGTGACCGTGACCGCCAGCGACGGCCGCACCAGGGACTACACCATCAGCGTCAACCGGGGCTCGGACGCTCCCTTCGGCTGGAAGGCCGGGGACGACTTCGACACGCTGAAGGCAGCCGGGAACACCCAGGCCAGGGGCATCTGGTCCGACGGCACGACCATGTGGGTGGGGGACGATGGGCCGAACAAGCTCTTCGCCTACACGCTGGCCAGCAAGCAGCGGAATTCCGACGAGGACTTTAACGCCTTGCACGAGGCCGGCAACCGCAGCATCAGGGGCCTCTGGTCGGACGGCACGACCGTGTGGGTGGCGGACTACAACGACGAGCGGATCTTCGCCTACGCGCGGACCACCAAGCAGCGGGACGAAGACAGCGACTTCATCGGCCTGGTGGATCCTGAGCCCAGGTGGTCCTGGGGCATCTGGTCCGACCGCACGACCATGTGGATCGCGGACCCCGTGTTTGACGGGATCTACGCCTACGAGCAGGTCGGCCGGGGGCGGGACGCCGACAAGGACATCATCCCCGTGCAGCGGGACGGGAACGTTCGGTCCGCTGACCTCTGGTCCGACGGCACGACCATGTGGGTGTCGGACGAGACCAAGGAAAGGCTCTTCGCCTACGCGTTGGACACTGGGCAGCGGGACTCGGTCAGGGACTTCGACGACCTGGAGGCCGGGAACGCCTCCCCCGGCGGCATCTGGTCCGACGGCAGGACCATGTGGGTGGCGGACCGTAGAGCCGAGAAGATCCACGCCTACAACATGCCAGGCAACCCCGACCTGAGCGCGCTCAGCCTCAGCGCCGGGACCTTGACCCTCATGTTGTCCACCACATTCCACCGGGTGACGACATCCTATGCGGTGTCGGTGGAGAATTCAGTCTCCACGATCACGGTGACCGCCACGGCCGACGACGCGGACGACGCCACAGTCGAGTTCCTGGACGCGGACGACATGCCCCTGGCCGACGCCGAGAGCGGGAGCGACGGCCACCAGGTGAATCTCGTCGTGGGTGAGAACACGATCAAGGTCAAGGTGACGGCTGATGACGGCGTCGTGACCCGGACCTACACGATGACCGTGACCCGCGAACCGCTCAGCACCGACCTGAGCGCTCTGAGCGTGGACGGCACGAGCGTGGCGGGGTTCGACGCCGAGACCACGTCCTACCAGTTCGGCGTGGTCAGCACGGTGACCCAGGTGACCGTTGCAGGCGTCGCCCTCGACGTCGACGCCACAGTTACCTACAGCGGTACGGACGCCAACAGCGGGACCGACGGACACCAGGTGGATCTGAGCGTGGGCTCAAACGTCGTGACCGTGACCGTCGCCGACAGGGACGGCGGCAGCACCAGGGACTACACCGTCAGCGTCAATCGGGGGTCGGACGCTCCCTTCGGCTGGAGAGCCGGGGACGACTTCGACACGCTGAAGGCGGCCAGGAACATCGATCCAAAGGGCGTTTGGTCCAACGGCGCGACCATGTGGGTGGTGGACGACGTGGAGAACAAGCTCTACGCCTATGCGCTGGCCACCGGGCAGCGCCAGGCCGGTAGGGACTTCGAGGCCCTGGAGGCGGCCGACAATACAAACCCCAGGGGCATCTGGTCTAACGGTACGACCATGTGGGTGTCGGACGAGACCGAGGAAAAGCTCTTCGCCTACGCACTGGCCACCGGGCGACGGGATTCCGACAAGGATATCGACAGCCTGGTGTCCGCCGGGAATACCGTCCCCGTGAGCCTCTGGTCCGACCGCACGACCATGTGGGTGGGGGACGACGGGGACGACGAGATCTACGCCTACACACTCGCCACCGGGCAGCCGGCATCCGGCAGCAAGCTCGACACCCTGAAGGCGGCCGACAATACAAGCCCCGGGGGCATCTGGTCCGACCGCACGACCATGTGGGTGGGGGACGACGAGGACGACAAGATCTACGCCTACGAGCTGGCCACCGGGCAGCGGGACGCCGTCAGAGACTTCGACGACCTGGCGGCGGCCGGAAACAACGACCTGCGTGGCCTCTGGTCCAACGGCACGATCATGTGGGTGGGGGACGACGAGGACGACAAGATCTACGCCTACAACATGCCCGGCAACCCCGACCTGAGCGCGCTCAGCCTCAGCGCCGGGACATCGACCCCCAGATGGTCCCCCAGCTTCCAACGGCTGACCACCGCCTATGCGGTGTCGGTGGCGAATTCAGCTTCCACGATCACGGTGACACCCACAGCCGCCGATGCTAGCAACGCCACGGTCGAGTTCCTGGACGCCGCAGACATGCCCCTGGCCGACGCCGATGGCGTGACCGACGGGCAGCAGGTGAACCTCGTCGTCGGCAATAAGACGATCAAGGTCAAGGTGACCGCCGCGGACGACGTCACGACCCGGACCTACACGCTGTCAGTGACCCGTGAGGCGCCGGTACCGGTGAGCTTCGGATCGTCGTCGTACAACGTCGGCGAGGGCGAGTCTGTGACGGTGACGGTCAGCCTGGAGCAGGCGCTTTCGGGTCAAGTAGTGGTCCCGCTGAACGTTACGGCCGGGAGCGGCGTCAGCGGCGACGACTACTCGGGCGTGCCACCGAGCGTGCTCATCGCACCCGGCGCGATGTCGGCGAAGTTCAGCTTCAGCGCCGGAGATGACGATCTCGTCGAGGAAGACGAGATGGTGACCGTGACAATCGGCACGCTGCCCGGCTCGGTGATCGAGGGCAGCCCGGCAACGACCACGGTGACGATCATCGACGACGACGAACCGGACTGGGCGCTGTCGGTGAATCCGGCGTCGATTACCGAAGCGGACGCGTCATCGTCAACGGTGTCTGTAAGCAGCGGCGGCGTGACGTTCACTAGTGCGAAGACGATCGACCTCGGCTTCGGGGGCACGGCGACCAAGAGCACGGACTACACGGTGGCAGCCGAGACGCTGACCCTCGACGCAGGCCGGAGTTCGGTGTCGACGACGGTCAGCGCGCTGGACGACAGCGCCTTAGATGTTGGCGAAACCATTCTGGTCACGGCGACGCTGGACGGCTCGACGATCGGCACGCAACAGCTCATCACCGTCGTTGACGACGAGCAGGAGGCCAGAAGTATCGTGCTCGAGGTGTCGCCATCCGCGGTAGACGAAGACGCAGGCGCGGCGACCCTGACGGTGAAGGGGACGCTTGACGGCGCGGTGCTGACCACCGACACGGTGGTGTCGCTCACGCTAGCGGCAGGCACGGCGACCGAGAGCGACGACTACACGGTCGAATCGGCGACGGCGACGCTCACGATCTCGACAGGGGTGGTGTCAGGGACGGCCAGCTTCGCGCTGACGCTGGTCGACGACCGGATCGACGACGACGACGAGACCGTGACGATCGCGGCGTCGTCGACCTCGACCTTAACGTTGTCGCCGACATCGCTGACAGTGACGATCACGGACAACGACGAGCCCAACGTCGTACCGGTGTTCGATCCGCCGACGCTAACGCGCACTCTGGAAGAGAACAGCGGAGCCGGTGTCGCCGTAGGCGCGGCGGTGACCGCGACCGACGCAGACAATGACACGCTGTCGTACTCGCTGGAAGGCACTGGCGCCGGGTCGTTCAGGATCGACTCCGTCAGCGCGCAGATCAGCACGGCGCCGGGCGTCACCTACGACCATGAGGCCAGCGGGAACAGCTATGAGCTGACGGTGACCGCCGACGACTCCAGGGGCGGCGTCGCCAGCGCGACGGTCACAATCGAGATCAGCGATGTGGACGAGCCGCCGCCCCCGCCTGCCGCGCCGTCGGTTTCGCCGACGCGCGGCGTGACGGACAGCCTGGATGTGTTGTGGATCGCTCCCAGCATGACCGGCCGGCCGGATCTCAGCGGCTACGAGTTGCGCTACGGCAAGGGCGGCGCATGGGCTGACTGGTCGCACGCGGGCACTGGCATCGTGGCGACGATCGACGACCTCGACCCCGGCACCAGCTACGACGTGCAGGTGCGCGCCATCAACGATGAGGGCGAGAGCGGCTGGTCCCCGTCGGGCGACGGCTCGACCTTCGCGATCGATGACCCGTGTCTGACAGTGTGGCCGACGCCGACGGCGGTCGCGGTGACTTCGGTGCCAATCGTTGTCGCGTCGACGACCGATGTCTACTTCGTGCTCTACGTGACGCACGAGCTGGACGGCGCTGAGGTGCTGACCCCGGTCGCGGTGACGCGTGGGAAGGCCGGCACGACCACGCTCGGCGAGAACGTGGAAGCCCTGCCCCACACGCGTTACCGGGTGGAGCAGTACGACGTCGCCGACCCGGCCGACATCGACGGCGACTGTCACGACGACCTGACCGAGCTCAAGGTCATAGGCAGAATGAACCCGCTGAACCCGGCCCCCGCGATCTTACGGAATGACGGCGCGGTGGCGATTCCCGATGACGACACATTCGAGGAGCTCTCCTACACCGAGCCGGACGCTGACTACGAGTATGTGAAGTTCGCGCTGCTCGACATGGACACCGACGACCCGCTGCTCTACTTCATCAACTCGACGACCCACCTGCGACATCCGATCGTCTTGTTCCTGGACGCGATCGGCCACACGGATCCGGACCTGCCCTGGGCGATCCTCGGTGAGATCGTCTACGACCCCGACCTGGTCGCGGCCGACGGCACGCGCGGCGTCTACTACTTCTGGTTGATTCGCAACGACGGCCGCTACACGTTCAGCCTCCTGGACCGTGCCCATGCGCTGCTGACCGCCGCGATGCCGTTGCTGGGTGACAACTTGCCGATGTACATCCCAAACCACCGGCTGCCCGGCTACCAGGCCGACCTGGAAAGGCTCCGGGCATCGCGCATCCCGCTCCTCTTCAACGAAGACATCTACCCCGACACGGATTTCCTGTCCCTCAACTCCGAGGTCGGCTACGGCCTGCTGCGTGTGATGGAGCCGGGCGAGCGTCCCAGTCCGCTCAACATCGTGATCTACGAGTCGCTGCCAAACGAGCTGCCGCGGGTCGGGGGGATCATCACCACGGTGCCGCAAACGCCGCTCTCCCATGTCAACCTGCGCGCGGTGCAGGACAGCGTGCCCAACGCGTACATCAAGGACGCGCTCGGGAAGGATGCGATCGACGAGCTGATCGACAGCTACGTGCGTTACGAGGTGACGGCGGACGGCTACGAGCTGCGCGCGGCGACGCTGGCAGAGGTGAATGCGCACCACGCCGCGTCCAGGCCCGCCCGCGCGCAGTTCCCCGAACGCGACCTCTCGGTCACGGAGATCACCCCGCTCAGCGAGGTCGGCTTCGACGACTGGCGCGCGTTCGGGGTCAAGGCGGCCAATGTGGCCGTGCTGGGGACGCTGGGCTTTCCCGAGGGCACCGTGCCCGAGGGGTTCGCCATCCCCTTCCACTTCTACAACGAGTTCATGAAGAACGCCGTCCTCGGCGAGGAGAAGGTTTTCGGTAAAGGCCGGGGCCCCGAGCAGGACCAATTCACGCTGCCTGCCGGCACGAAGCTGATTGACGCCGTCAAGGCGATCCTGAGACATCCCAGATTCCAGACGGACTTCGAGATCCAGGATGAGATGCTGGATGACCTCCGGGAAGTGATCGAGGAGGCCGCGAGTCCGCAATGGATGATCGACGCGCTGACCGCCATGCACGCCCAGGTCATCCCGGCAGGGCGATCGCTGCGCTACCGCTCCAGCACCAACAACGAGGATCTGCCGGGTTTCAGCGGCGCAGGGCTGTACGACTCCAACACACAGAAGCAGAGGGAGACCGAGGAGGAGGGCATCGACAAATCCATGAAGCAGGTCTTCGCCGGCCTCTGGAACTTCCGCGCTTTTATCGAGCGTGAGTTTCATCGAATCGACCATCTGGCGACCAAGATGGGTGTGCTCGTACACCCCAACTATTCCGACGAACTGGCCAACGGCGTGGCCGCAAGCTTCGATCCGATCGGCGGCCTGAACAGCTACTACTACCTCAACACGCAGCTCGGCGAGGACCTGGTGACGAACCCCGAGGCGAACTCGGAGCCGGAGGAGATCCTCGTGCACCAGAGCGGCAACTACTACGAGATTCTGGCGACCTCGAACCAGGTAGCGCCGGGCACCCTGCTGATGAGCGACGCGCAGATGAAACAGCTGGCGGAGCACCTGACCGTGATCCACGAGCGGTTCGCGGAGCTGTACGGCCCCGGATCCAATCGGCCGTTCGCGATCGAGATCGAGTTCAAGATCACAGTCGACGACATCCTGGCGATCAAACAGGCCCGGCCATGGGTCTTCGGCGTGGCGCCCAGCACCACCTCCCAGACCACTGGCGGCGGCGGCGGCGGCGGTGGCGGTGGCGGCGGTCCGCCGCCCATACCGATCCCTTCGGAGGTCGACTTCGAGTGGAACGTCACGCGTGACCTCGAATCGCTGGACGAGGCCAACGACCTGCCCACCGGGCTCTGGTCCGACGGTCAAACGCTGTGGGTGCTGGAAAACAGCGCCGGCGGCGCCGACGCGGTCTTCGCCTACGACCTCGCGACCGGCGAACGCCGGCCCAAGCTTGAGTTCCCGCTCGACCCCCGCAACCGCTTCTCGCACGGCCTCTGGTCGGACGGCGAGATCATCTGGGTCGCCGACAGCGGCCAGGACCGGCTGTTCGCCTACGACCTGCAGCGCGGCGAACGGCGTGAAGCACTGGACCTCGAACTGCACGAGGACAACCGCGACCCGCGCGGGATCTGGGCGGACGGCGAAGTGATGTATGTGCTCGACAGCGTCAGGGACGCGCTCTTCGTCTACGACCTCGAGAGCGGCGCGCTGCTGGCCGAGTACGCCCTGGACAAGCTCAACCGCAGCCCGCGCGGGCTCTGGTCCGACGGCGTCAGCATCTGGGTCTCGGACGACGGCGCCAAGCGGCTGTTCGCCTACCGGGTCGAGGGTGAGGAGCTGATCCGCTACGAGGCCGAGGAGTTCAGCTTCCGGCCGCTGCTCAAGGCCGGCAACAGTCAGCCGCGCGGCATCTGGGGCGACGGCGAGGTGGTCTATGTCGTCGACGAGCAGGACGACAAGCTCTACACCTACAACCTGCCGGACGCAGCCGACGCGCGGCTGGTCTCGCTCAGCCTGAGCGATATCGATGTCGGCGAGCTCTCGACCCACGAGCGCGAGTACGACGGCGCTGCTCGCAGCGCCGTAGCGCAGACAACGGTCACAGCCTCCGCGGTGCAGGCCGGCGCGAACGTCGTGATCGAGCCGGGCGATACGGACGGTGACGCCGAGAACGGCCACCAGGTGGCGCTTGAGGCGGGCGCCGAGATCACGATCAGCGTGACCTCCGCGGACGCCAGCCGCACACGGGTCTACCGAATCCGAATCCGAATCGAGATCGTCGAGTCGCTGATCGAGCTCGACGCCGGCCTGAGCTCGTTCAGCTGGCCCGGCCGCGACGCTATCCCCGTCGCCGACGCGCTGCGCGGAACCTCCGAGCAGCGCGACATCTCAGAGAAGGTCATCGCCATCTACGAGTACGATCCAACCACGCAAACCTGGCGCATCTTCGTCACCGCCCCCCAGCTGGCCGAGGTCCCCGGCCTCCGCACGCTCGGCACCCTCAGCAGCAACCGCGCCTACTGGATCTCCGTCACCGAGCCGCTCACCTGGACCATCGTCCCGCCCGCCGAGAGCCCCGAGCGCTCGGGTAGCACCGCTGGGACATCGCCGAACCCCTAGCAGACTGCTGAAAGAGGGCGTGTGGGATCATGGAGGTGCGAATCTTGGTGTACCCGAGCGAGGCAGCGATGCGCGGCGATTCTGGGCGGCCGGCGACGCTGATGTTGGGCTTGACGCCGGATCGGCTCGTGCCGAAGGACCACCTGCTGCGGCGGATCAAGCCGCTGGTCAACGCGGCGCTGGTGCGGATGTCGCCCTTGTTCGGCGAGCTCTATGCGGCCGGCGGACGACCCTCGATCCCGCCCGAGCACCTGCTCAAGGCGAGCCTGCTGATGGCCTTCTACACGCTGCGCTGAGAGCGCCGGTTCTGCGAACAACTGCGCTACGACATCCCGTTCACGTGGTGCCTGGACCTCAACGTCAAGGACGAGCCGTTCCACCCGACGACGTTCAGGAGGAACGGTGCGCGGCTGCTGGAGGCCGACGCGGCGCGCGTCTTGCTCAAGGAAGCGGTGCGCGAGGCGAGGCGCCGGCCGCTGCTGTCCGGCGACCACTTCACGGTCGACGGAACGCTGCTGGAGGCCTGGGCCTTGCACAAGCGCTACCGACCGCGCGACGAGCGCCCCCCTGCAGCCTGCCCCTGGCTCGAACACGGGGCCGCGGGCGCAACCGCGAGGCGGACTTCAGGGGCGAGCGCCGCCGCCGCAGGATGCACCTCTCGAGCACAGATCCCGAGGCGCCGCTCTGCAGCAAAGCCAAACAGCAGGGCGCGCAGCTCTGTTACCTCGGTCACGGGCGCAACAAACTCTGGTTCGAGTTGACCGCCGCCGCCTAACCAAGCGCCGGCCGCACCACCGGCGAGGCCACTCCAACCGCATTCGACTGCCGCCCTCCGACCGACCTGGAGCGATGCGCGAGTCCTGCTCAGCCCATCATCATCCACGATCCACCGTGTAGCGCTACTACTTCAGCAGCCTGCCAGGAAAGCTCTGATCAAGCCGGATCCGCTCTCCCCCCGCTCTGCGGGGGGAGAGTTCGTCAGAGCTTTCCTAGGGCACGCTGTCTTCACTCGCGGCTTTTCGCGGCGCCGACCAAGCGACGCTCACAAACGCCGGCTCTTGGCCCGAGAGCCAGATGGCTGGAGAATCTGAGTCCTCGACCACAGCAATCGTGAGAGTAATCCGGTCACAGCTGCAGTGCGAACGTCAGCTCGAAGGATTTGGATTTTGGGCAGGTTGGTGGAGATAGGGGGACTCGAACCCCCGACCTCATCGTTGCGAACGATGCGCTCTCCCAACTGAGCTATATCCCCACATGGTCTGCCGGCTCCGCCTGAGCGGGGCTCAGCGTACAGCGGTCGATTGGGCTGATTCAATCGCTCGGAGTGTTGGGCGCCAGACCTTCGGGGAGGTCGACGGTGATCATGCCGGCGCTGAGGTCGACGTTGCGGACGATGTCGCGGAGGGCGGGGATCAGGAGGTCGGGCTGGTCGCCGCGGTCGACGATCCAGACGTCGTTGGCGCCGGTGCGGAGCACCTCGCGGACCTGGCCGAGCGGTTCGCCGTCGAGGCTGGCGACACTGAGGCCCTCGATGTCGTCGATGTAATAGAGCCCCTGGCGGGCGGGGGGACGATGCACATCGGGGATTTCGATCAGCAGATCGCGGAGGGTGTCGGCCGTTTCGCGGTCGTTGACGCCGTCGATGGTCAGGTAGACGCGGCCGGCGTGCCAGAGCGTGTGGGTGATGCTGCGTCGCTCGCCGGCGATGTAGATGAGGGCGCCAGGGTCGAGGCGCTCGGGGAAGTCGGTCAAGGGAAACGCTTTGAGCTCACCGCGCAGTCCACGGGGGCGCTCGATGATGGCGACGGCGCGATAGCCGGGGCGGGGGTCGATCCGGCGAGCAGCACGGGAGGGGCGACCGAGCCGCAGGGGCATCAGCGAATCTCGAGCGAGGTCTCCTGGGCGCGGACGTGGCCGGCGACCGCGAGCAGGGTGCGCATGGCGGTGGCGAGGCGGCCGTCGCGGCCGATGATGCGGCCCATGTCGCGCTCATCCACGTGGAGCTGGATGCTGACGCGGTTGGGGCGCTCTTCGGTAGTGATTTCGACGGCGTCGGGCTCGTCGACGAGCCACTTGGTGATGTATTCGACGAGAGGTTCCATGGTTGGTTACCCGTTGCCCGCGGCAGCTGCGGCGCGCTTGGCGTCGGCGCGCTTGCTGCGCGGCTTGGGCTCCAGCGGGGCGATCAGGCCCTGCTTGGAGAGGAAGCGGTGGACGGTCGCGGTGGGTTGGGCGCCCACGGAGAGCCAGTGCGTGACGCGCTCGTGGTTGACGTTGAAGACCGCCGGGTCGGCGAGGGGGTCGTATTGGCCGAGGATCTCGATGAAGCGGCCGTCGCGCTGGACGTGGCTGTCCTGGACGACGACGCGGTAGTAGGGCCGGCCGCTGCGCCCGTGTCGAGCGAGGCGAATTTTGAGCACGTGTAGTTCCTCCGGGGCTGTCGTGTAGCGAGCGTAGCGTGAGTTCGTTTCTGGTGCAGGGGCTCAGGGCGGCCCCCCTCTGCCTGCGGCATCTCCCCCCACCGAGCGGGGGGAGAGGGGATTCGGATCTGCTCTGTCCCTCCGGGACATCTCCCGCCGCCGACCTCCGCTGACCGCGGCGTTCTTAGCGGCGTCCGACTGAGGCGACGCTGGGCAGCTTGCCGCTGGCGAGCGCCTTCATGATTTTCTTGGCTTCTTTGAACTGGTTGAGCAGTTGGTTGACTTCTTGCGGCTGGGTGCCGCTGCCGCGGGCGATGCGGCGACGGCGGGAGCCGTTGATGATTTCGGGCTTGCGGCGCTCGTCGGGGGTCATCGAGCGGACGATTGCTTCGAAGTGGTTGAAGAAGTCGTCGTCGATCTCGTCGACGTTGATCTGGCCTTTGATGCGGTCGAGGCCGGGGAGCATGCCGACGAGCTGGTTGAGCGGTCCCATCTTGCGGACCTGACCGATCTGCTGGAGGAAGTCGTCGAGGTCGAACTGGCCATCCTGGATGCGTCGGCGCAGCTGCTGGGCGGTGCGCTCGCCAAACTCTTCCGTGGCGCGCTCGCTGAGGGTGGCCATGTCGCCGCGTCCGAGGATGCGGGAGGCGAGGCGGTCGGGGTGGAATTGTTCGAGGGCGTCGGGTCGTTCGCCGACGCCGAGGAACTTGATCGGGGCGCCGGTGACGGCGCGGATCGAGAGCGCCGCGCCGCCGCGGGCGTCGCCGTCCATCTTGGAGAGGACGACGCCGGAGATGCCGACGGCGTCGTGGAAGGCGGAGGCGGCGTTGACGGCGTCCTGACCGGACATCGCGTCGGCGACGAGCAGGACTTCGGTCGGCTTGAAGCGGTCTCGGAGGTCGGTGATCTCGGCCATCATGTCCTGGTCGACGTGGAGTCGGCCGGCGGTGTCGACGATCACGGTGACGGCGCCGATCTGGCGAGCGCGATCGAGGCCTTGGGCGACGATCTTGCGCGGCGCGGTGTCGGTCCCGCGGTCGAAGACTTCGATGTCGAGCTGTTTGCCGAGCGCCTTGAGCTGGTCGATCGCGGCGGGGCGATAGATGTCGGCGGCGATCAGCAGGGGGCGGTCGCCGGCCTTCTTGCTGCGCAGGGCGAGCTTGGCGGCGGTGGTGGTCTTACCGGAGCCCTGGAGGCCGACCATGAGGATGATGGTGGGCGGCTGGGAGGCGCGCTGGAGGCGCGGAGACTCGGTACCGAGCAGGACGACGAGTTCGTCGGTGATGATCTCGATCAGGCGGTTGAGCGGGGTTGGGGAGCGGAGCAGCTCGGGCGTGGCGGCGCGAGCCCGGACGGCCTTGATGTAGTCGCGCGCGACTTTGTAGTTGACATCGGCTTCGAGCAGGGCGAGGCGGACCTCGCGGAGGGCGGCGTCGAGCTCCTGTTCGGAGATGCTGCCGCGGCGGCCGAGGGAGACGAAGACGTGCTGGAGCTTGCCGCTGAGGGAGTCGAACATCGCCATGTTGAGAGGTTAGCTGTGGTTGGCGCCCGCGTGGGTTAGGAGGGGTCCGAATAGCTGCCTGTGGGGGCGTGTAGAGGCGCCTCTTGTGGGTGCCCTGCGACGCTGCGATTGACGCGTTCGTGCCGGCGTACGCGGAATGGGCAACCACAAGGGTTGCCCCTACACGGGACCGCGGGCCCCCCTCTGTCCCTACGGGACATCTCCCCCCGCAGAGCGGGGGGAGAGGGGATTCGCGGGGAGAGGGGATCGGGGTGGTTTAGAGGCTTCCTAGAGGCCGGCTTGGGCCATGCGGACGCAGAGGTCGCCGACGCGGACGCTGTAGCCCCACTCGTTGTCGTACCAGGCGACGACTTTGACCTGGGTGCCTTCGAGCACCATGGTGCTGAGCGCGTCGATGATCGTCGAGGCGGGGCTGCCCTTGAAGTCACTGCTGACGAGCGGCTGGGTTTCGTATTCGAGGATGCCGAAGAGCGGGGATTCGCGGTCGGTGGCGGCCTTTTCGAAGGCGGCGTTGATCTCTTCGGCGGACGTGGGTCGGCGGGCGTCGATCACGAGGTCGACGACGGAGACGGTGCTGGTGGGCACGCGGTAGGCCATGCCGTTGAGCTTGCCGTTGAGGTGGGGCAGGACGAGGCCGACGGCCTTGGCCGCGCCGGTGGAGGTGGGGATGATGTTCATCGCGGCGGCGCGGGAGCGTCGCAGGTCGCTGTGGACGGTGTCGAGGATCGCCTGGTCGTTGGTGTACGCGTGGATGGTGGACATAATGCCGGACTTGATGCCGACGGTGTCGTCGAGCACTTTGGCGACCGGGGCGAGGCAGTTGGTGGTGCAGGATGCGTTGGAGACGACGTGGTGGGCCGCGGCGTCGTAGGCGGCGTCGTTGACGCCGAGCACGATGGTGAGGTCCTCGTTCTTAGCCGGGGCTGAGATCACGACCTTGCTGGGGCCGTGGTTGAGGTGTCCGCGGGCCCTGTCGGCGTCGGTGAAGATGCCGGTGCTTTCGACGACGATCTCGACACCGTGGTCGCCCCAGAGGATCTGGCCGGGGTCGCGTTCGGAGAGCACGGCGATGCGGTGGCCGTCGATCACCAGGTCGCCGTCGACGACTTCGACCGCGCCGGGGTAGCGACCGTAGTTGGTGTCGAACTTGAAGAGGTGGGCGTTGGTCTCGGGGTCGGTGAGGTCGTTGATGGCGACGACTTCAAGCTCGTCCTGGTGGAAGTCGAGCATGCCCTTGAGGACCTGCCGTCCGATCCGGCCAAAGCCGTTGATGCCGATTTTGGTGGCCACGTTGGTGCTCTTCCTGTAGGTCCGCTGGGTGTCCTGGACGTTCGCGCTGTACGCAGGTTGCCAGAGGTGGGGGATGCGGACAACTGGAGCGGGGGAACGGTGGGGATTGCGGGTGTGGTTAGAGGATCAGGCGCTTGGGGGCGGCGGAGGGCTGACGGCGGAAGTTCTCGATCAGCAGGCGCTGGCGGCGCTGATCGATGATCCACTCAGCGCTGCAGCGGTCGCGCGCGTTGAGCAGGGTTTCGCGCCGGCGGTGGAGGCGCTGGTACTCGGCGCGGTCATCGGCTTCGACGCCGAAGAGGCCGCAGCCGATCGCGAAGCGGCACTGGCGGTCTTGCAAGGTGATCTGCCAGCCGAAAAGCAGCTGCGCCCAGCCGTGGTGGAAATGCTGGTCGGCCCAGTTGAGCGCGAGTCGCTTGTCGTGCGACTCCGCGGCGTTGAACAGCGCGGCGGGGCCGAAGTGGGGGCGGGAGAGTTCGGAGACGGCGCGGTAGGCGTCGGCGGTGTCGGAGGCCATCGCGATCTGCTGGCCGGCCATGTATTGGCCCATGCCGATATCGGTGGCGTGATGGTCGGGGTTGGTCTGCCAGGCGTCGCGCAGCCAATCTTCGAACTCGACCTGTTCGTCGCCGACGACGGCCTGCTCCGCCCCGAGGTTTTCGAGTGCGGCGCGGATCAGCGGGGGGCAGCTGCTGTAGGAGGCGCGGCTGGTCAGCGAGAGGAGGTCGACGCCGGCGCGGTGGACGCGCGACCAGAAGAGCAGCGCGGAGGCGAAGCGACGGTTGCGATAGCGGCTGTGGCCGCTCTGCTCGACGATTCGGTACTGTAGCCGGAGGGCGTCGAGCAGCCAACGGATGTCGGTCGAGAGGGCGAAGGAGGTTTCGCGGAAGGCGTCGCGGACGGTCTGGGGCTCATCGTCGCGCGGTCTGGGCAGGGCTGGGGGCTCCGCCGGGAACGTGATCGGCGAGATGCGCTGCACGGGTGGCGGGCGCTGGGGCTCGGAGGGTTCAGTGGTCACGGCTCTGGTCGGCCTGACCGTGGTGAATCACTTCTTCGAGGAAGACGAGCAAGCGGCGGCTCTGGGTTTCGACGAACGGCCGGTCGGGGTGCCACTCCCAGAGTTCGCGCACGACTTCGAGGGTCGACCAGAGGCTGCCCTCGGCGCCGTGCGCCAGGTCGGCGCAGCGTTGCGCGACGTGGTCGGCGCTCCATTCGAGCGGGCGGGTCTCGTCGAGGCTGCGGGCCGACTGGGTGAGGGCGCGGATCCAGCGCTCGACGGTGTCGAAGGCGACGCGCCGGTCCTGCAGGAGGGCGCGGAGGGCGAGGACTTCGGGCAGGTCGATCATGCGGGCGGGCGGGCGATCGGGTGCGGGCAGCGGCTCGGGGCCGTCGTCCTCGGGGATGCGATCGCGGGCGGCGGACCAGCCTTCGGGCCCGGCGCGGCGGAGCTGTTGGTAGAGCCGCGGGCCGCCCACGCCTTCGCGCCACCAGCGGCGCAGGGCTTCGTGCTTGGGCGCGGCGGAAGCGGAAGCGGTCACGTCTCGATGGTATCGCAGGCTCAGGTGATGAGTCGCGCGGCCTGGGGGATGGCGCCGGCGCCGGCGTAGATGGCATCGTCGCCGAGCTCCGCTTCGATGCGCAGCAGGCGGTTGTACTTGGCGACACGTTCGGAGCGGGCAGGCGCGCCGGTCTTGATCAGGCCGGCGTCGGTGGCGACCGCGATGTCGGCGATGGTGGTGTCTTCGGTCTCTCCGGAGCGGTGACTGATGATGGTGGTCCAGCCGGCGTCGCGGGCGAGCGAGATCGCTTCGAGCGTCTCGCTCAGGGTGCCGATCTGATTGAGCTTGATCAGGATGCTGTTGGCGGCGTGTTCGTCGATGGCGTGTCGAAGGCGGTAGGGGTTGGTGACCAGCAGGTCGTCGCCGACGGACTGCGCGAAGTCGGCGATGCGCGCGGTGAGGGCGGTCCAGCCGGACCAGTCGTCTTCGTGCATGCCGTCCTCGATCGAGATGATCGGGAAGCGGCGGCACCAGTCGAGCCAGAGATCGGTGAGCTCCGCGGAGCTGAGCGAGCGCTGTTCGGAAGCGAGATGGTAGCGGCCGTCGGCGAAGATTTCGCTGGTGGCGGGGTCGAGGGCGATCGCGATGTCGGGGCCGGCTCGGTAGCCGGCGGCGTCGATCGCTTCGAGGATCAGTTCGATCGCGGCCTCGTTGCTCTGGAGCGGGGGCGCGAAGCCGCCCTCGTCGCCGAGGGTGGTGGGGAGACCGCGATCGCGCAGGATGCGGGCGAGGGCGTGGTAGGTCTCGACGACGGCGCGGATCGCCTCGGCGAAGGTCGGGAGGCCGATCGGCGCGATCATGAATTCCTGGAAGTCGGTTCCGCCGGCGGCGTGAGCGCCGCCGTTGAGGATGTTGGCCAGCGGCACGGGCAGCGTGCGGGCCTCGGAGCCGCCGAGGTGCCGGTAGAGCGGCTGGTCGGCGGCGGCCGCCGCGGCGCGGGCGGAGGCGAGGGAGACGGCGAGGACGGCGTTTGCGCCGAGACGGGCCTTGTTCGGCGTCCCGTCGAGCTGGAGTAGGACGTTGTCGATGATCTGTTGGTCGTTGGCGTCGGCTTCGATCAGGTAGTGAGCGACTTCGTCGTTGACGGCCTCAACGGCGTCCAGCACGCCTCGACCGCGGTAGCGGTCCGGGTCGCCATCACGTCGTTCGACGGCTTCGTGGGTGCCGGTGCTGGCGCCGGAGGGGACGGCGGCGCGGCCCAGCGCGCCGCCCGCGAGTTGGACATCGGCCTCGACGGTGGGATTGCCGCGCGAGTCGAGGATTTCGCGCGCGTGGATGCGCGTGATGGTGGTGTCGGTGGGCATGGGCCCGAGGCTAGCGGGAGCTGGGCGGGGGCTAGCTGGCGCGCGGGTGGGCGCGGTCGTAGACCTCGCGCATATGCTCGTCGGCCAGCTGGGTGTAGAGCTGGGTGGTCGAGATATTGGCGTGGCCCATCAGCTCCTGGACGTTGCGCAGCGGGGCGCGTCCGCGTAGCAGATGGGTGGCGAAGGAGTGGCGCAGGGTGTGTGGGGTGACGTGCGCGATGCCGGCCGCGCGAGCGTAGTTCTTGAGCACAAGCCAGACGCCCTGGCGGGTGAGGCGCTCGCCGCGGCGGTTGATGAAGAGGGCGCGCTCGCCGCGGCGGCGGGCGAGCTTGGGTCGCGACTCGTCGAGGTAGGTGTAGAGGGCCGCGACGGCGGCGTCGTGGATTGGGATCAGGCGCTCCCTGCGGCCCTTGCCGACGCAGCGGACGGAGGCACGCTGGTTGTGCAGCTCGATCGAGTCGAGATCGAGCGAGACGAACTCGCTGACTCTCATGCCGGTGGCATAGAGCAGTTCGAGCATGGCCTTGTCGCGCTTGGACTCGGGGGTGTTCTTGCGGCCGGGCTGCTCGAGCAGGGCGTCGACCTCATTGACGGTGAGGGTCTGGGGCAGGGTGCGGCCGACGCGTGGGGAGGCGACCAGCTTGGCGGGGTTGTGCTCGATGATCTTCTCGGCCTGGAGCCAGGCGAAGAAGCTCTTGACCGCGGCGACCTTGCGGGCGATCGTGGCCTCGGCGTACTGCTGCTCGCGCAGATAGGCGAGATATTCGAGCAGCTCGGCCTCGCCGACGGCGGTGATGTCCTGGTGGGCCGGCGCGACGGGCGGTTGCGGGGCGGCGCCGGGGTGAGTGGTGCCGTTGGGCCGCTGCGAGCGGCGGGGGTCGGGTGAGGCAGTGGCTCCGGCGCGGTCGATAAAGAAGGCGCGGAACTGCGCGAGGTCGTTACGGTATGCGGAGATCGTGTTGGGGGAGGATCCCTTTTCGACTGCCATGAAACTGAGGAATTGGCGGATTTCTCGCTCCATCTGCTCGGCCGGCCCTTCGGGAATCAGAGTCATTCGTTGGGCTCCTACCTTCATATGGGGGCGCGCAGATCGCCAATGGGCGGGACGGGCCTTCCACGTGTGAAATTGTGGACACGGTGGAAGCGCCAATTCCGCTCTAGCGACGGGGGGACTGCCGGAACAAGCGATCGGCGCGAAGAATGGGCAGGCTTTACGCGTTCGCGACAGTCGGGCGGCGGTTGCCGCGGGACTGGACGATGGCGTGGATTGTCCCGTGGACGGAGCGCGGAGCTGTCCACGGCGGGGGTCGCGAGGCGCTCAGAGTTCTGTCTTGATCTGCTCGGCGACGCGTTTCGTCATGCCCGGAGTTGACGCAATGTCGGCGACTGAGGCGTCGCGGATGGCCTGCAGCGAGCCGAATTTGCGCAGCAGGGCCTTCTTGCGGGTGGGGCCGATGCCGCGGATGCGGTCGAGCGGGCTCTGGGTGGCGCGCTGCCGGCGCAGGCGCCGGTGGTAGGTGATTGCGAAGCGATGGGCTTCGTCGCGGATGCGCTGGACCAGATAGAGGCCCTGCGAGCGGCGGTCGAGGCGGATCGGCTCGGCGGTATCGACGACGAAGAGCAGCTCCTCGCGCTTGGCGAGGCCGGCGAGCGGGATGTCGTCAACGGCGAGATTGCGCATGACATCGTGCGCGGCGGAGACCTGGCCGCGACCGCCGTCGACGATGACGAGGTCGGGGATCGCGCCCCAGCCCTCGTCGGCGGATTGCTCTTCGGCGTCGGCGTCCTGGTTGGTCGGGGGATCGGACTGGCCGTTGGCCGCGGCTGCCGAGTTGCTGTTGGCGAGGTCGGCGGGGATGTCGTAGCCCCGGGCGGCCTCGGCCTGGCGGAGCTCGCCCAAGCGGCGGAAGCGGCGACGGATCACTTCGGCCATCGAGGTGAAGTCGTCGGGGCCATCAACGGATTTGATCCGGAAGCGGCGGTATTCGCGGGTGGCGGGGCGTCCATCGAGGAAGACGACCATCGAGGCGACGGTACTGTCGCCCTGGTTGTGGGAGATGTCGTAGCACTCGATGCGGTTGGGCGGGGCCGGCAGGGCGAGCGCCTGCTCGACCTCGGCGAGCGCGGCGGCGGTGTGGCCGCGGTCGGCCATCCAGCGGACGCGCTGCATGTCGAGCGCCTCGCGGGCGTTTTCGGTGGCCATTTCGACGAGGCGTCGTTTCTCGCCGCGCTGCGCGTGGCGGACTTCGACGGCGCCGCCGCGTTTCTCGGCGAGCAAGCCGTTGAGCAGTTCGATCTGGTCGACGGTGTTGGGAATGAGGACGAGCCGGGGGACCTGCACCGCGCCTTCGTAGTACTGACGCAGGAAGGAGGCGAGCACGGTCTCGAGCGGCTCCTCCCGCACGCCGGCGAGCGAGAAGTGGTCGCTGCCGGTCATCTTCTGGCCGCGGATGAAGAGCACCTGGACGACGGCTTCGTCGCCGTCGACCGCGATGCCGAACGCGTCGATTTCGGATTCGGTTGAGTCGGCGGTGAGTTGCTGCTCGGTGACCCGTTCGACGGCGGAGAGCTGGTCGCGGAGGATCGCGGCGCGCTCGAAGTTGAGTTGCTCGGCGGCCTCGCGCATCGCATCGCTGAGCTGCTCGACGACGACGGAGCTTTTGCCGTCGAGGAAGAGCATGGTCTGGTCGATCACCTCGCGGTACTCGTCGGGCGTGCAGTAGGAGGTGCAGGGGGCGATGCAGCGGCGGATGTAGTACTCGAGGCAGGGACGTGGATCGGAGCCGGTGATCTCCTTGTCGCAGGAGCGCCAGGGGAAGAGCTTCTTGACGAGGTCGAGCGAGGTGCGGATTGATTTGGCCGAGGCGTAGGGGCCGAAGTAGCGCGCGCCGTCGTTCTGGACGCGACGGGTGATGGTGACGCGCGGCCAGGCCGAGTCGACATCGACCTTGAGGTAGGGGTAGTGCTTGTCGTCCTTGAGGCGGACGTTGAAGAACGGCTGGTGGCGCTTGACGAGCGTGGCTTCGAGGTGCAGGGCGTCCTGCTCGGTGCGGGTCGTGACGATGTCGAGCTGGGCGATTTTGGCGGCGAGCTGGCGGGTCTTGCCCTCGAGGGCGCGCGGCGAGCCGAAGTAGGAGCGGACGCGGGAGCGGAGGTTGGCGGCCTTGCCGACGTAGATGACGCGGCCCGCGGCGTCGCGGAAGGTGTAGACGCCGGGCTTGGTCGGCAGAGCGGCGACTTGTGCGGCGACCTGGGCGCGCAGCTGATCGGTGGTCACGGGATCAGGGTAGGTCGGTCGGTGCGGGAATGGCGCTGGGCAGCAGCGGGGTGGCGCGCCCGGCAGGACTCGAACCTGCGGCCTCTGCCTCCGCAGGGCAGCGCTCTAATCCGCTGAGCTACGGGCGCACGCCGGTCATCGTACACCGAAGCTGCGCAAGCTACGGCGCATCGTCGTTGCCCGCGCGTCAGTCAAGGCGACTCACGGGCAGCGCTACGTCGCCAGCGCGTCCAGCTTGGCCACCAAGTCCTCGACCTGGGTCAGAGACGACTCAACCATTGAGCGTGGCATCCAGCCCTCGTAGAAGTTCATGTGCAGTGCGCTGGCCGAGTCGAAGAGCACACGCAACTGAGGATCATCTGCATCCGCCGCCAGTGCGTCGATCGTTCGGTACAGCTCAGCGTGCCCGTTGTGCCGCCAGCCTCTGGCCTCGGCGGCGGCCTTGACCATCTGCGCGGCGGCGCCCCAGCCCTTCTCCGAAGCCTGGAGCAGATCGTCCTCGGCCAGATACGCCCGCGCCTTGGCCAGGAATTCGCGCCCGGTTGCGTCGTGGTACTGCGTCCGCTGTGTCATGAGGTCAGCTTACCCACTTCGCCCGCTGGAACACGCCTTCGCGACCGCTGCTGACAACGGCCCCTTGCGGGAGGGCGGTTGGCGCGCCTGGCCAAGTTGGCGGAACGCAGGGGAGGGGGTGGTGCCGACGGAGGGATTCGAACCCCCACGAGCTTAAGCTCACTACGCCCTGAACGTAGCGCGTCTGCCAATTTCGCCACGTCGGCACATGTCGCAGTCCTCGATCGCGCTGCACTCGCGGTTGGCTGGCAGGGGCTGGTGGGCGATGCAGGACTTGAACCTGCGGCCTCTCGGATGTGAACCGAACGCTCTAGCCAGCTGAGCTAATCGCCCCCGCGAATCGCGAGATTGGGTGCGGTCGAGGCTTGGTCTGCAGAGCGTAGCGCGGCTGGTAGCAGCGGCAGGACTCGAACCTGCGACACGGGGCTTATGAGTCCCCTGCTCTGCCAACTGAGCTACGCTGCCAGGCTCGCAGACACGCTTACAGACTGGGCCACGCTATCGCGTCGCGGCGTGTTGTGGCAAACGCGTGAGATGCTCGAATCGGTCGGCGGGTGCGCCGGAGTGGCGGGGTGCTCATACCATGGGAGACGAGGCACAGAGGCTGCGCCCAAGCTGCGCTCAAGCTGCGCCGAGGCTGCGACCGCGGAGGGGAGCAGGTCCGGATGGCGATCCCCAGACATCCCTCGGCGTCGCTGCGGGGCCGGCTGGTGGCGGCCTCGCAGAACCTGGGCGATCCGAATTTCTTTCGCACCGTGGTGCTGATTCTGGAGCACGGCGAGGGCGTGCTGGGGGTAGTGCTGAATCGGCCGACCGCGGTCACGATCGAGCAGGCGGCGCCGAAGTGGAGCGAGCTGATCAGCGTGCCGAAGGTGGTCTTCAACGGCGGGCCGGTCGAACGCACGGCGGCGATCGCGCTGGCGAGGCCATCGGGGATCGCAGCGCCACAGGGGGCGTTCACGCCGCTCTCGGAGCAGTTGGGCATGGTTGACCTGAGCCGCGATCCGGCGGAGCTACTGGGGATCATCAGCGACATGCGGATTTTTTCGGGCTACGCCGGCTGGGGGGCGGGGCAGCTGGAGGAGGAGATCGACGCCGGCGGTTGGTTCGTGCTGGACTCGGCGGGATTCGACCCGCTGACCGGCGATCCGGCGGTGCTGTGGAACATGGCGGTCGGCGAGGCCTCCGCGGGTCGGGTGCTGCGGCCGGGGCATTCATCCGTCGGCGAGAACAACTAGGAGCGCGGATGAACACGCTGTTGCATGCGATCTGGGGGCGGCTGCGCGGGATCCGGCCGCCGGCGGTGCAGCTGGCGGTGCTGGAGCGTCCGCGCAGCCGTCGGGATGCGCTCAATCGGGTGCTGATGATCGCAGCGGTGGTGGCGGCGGCGGTAATCCCGGTGTTTCTGGGGCGCGGCTCGGGCGATCTCGATGAGGGCGCGGGGGCGATGTTTCGGGGGCTGCAGGCGGAGCTGACGGACGCGGAGCTGGAGCTGCAGGAGCTGCGTGACGCGGGCGATGAGGACAGCGGCGCGGGCCGCGAGGCGGCCGCGCGGGTGGAGCAGCTGCGCGCGGCGACACAGCTGGGCCATCTGCAGCGCGAGGATGACGAGACGCGGGTGGGCGGCCAGGCGCCGGACTTCCGGCTGCTGACGCTGGGTGGGGAGCCGTTCCGGCTCTCGGAGGTGGGTCGGCCGGTGATTCTGAACTTTTGGGCGTCGTGGTGCGCTCCGTGTGTCGAGGAGATGCCCGACTTCCAGCTCGTGCATGAGGAGTTCGGTGATCGCCTGACGATGATTGGGGTGAACGACGGGGAGGACCTGGAGACGGCGCTGGAGTTCCAGGGGCGTACGGGTGTGAAGTACGTCGTGCTGCTGGACCCGACGACGCAGCTGACGAACGGTCCGTACGTGCTGATCGGTCGCCCGACGACGTTCTACATCGACGGCGAGGGGGTCATTCGGGACGTGCGGGTGGGGATTCACACGTTGAAGGACATGCGTGAGCTGGCGGCGGGTCTGCTCGGCGAGGCAGTTGCGGACCGGAGCGAGGCGCCGGCGTCGCCGGAGTATGCGGCGCAGGCGCTGAACCTGATCGACTCAGGCCGGGCGAACTTCGGGGTGGGCAGCGGTCTGCTCGACGACTGGGCGGAGAATCCGTCGCTGTTCGGGGATCCGGGCTGGCAACGGAACATCGTGGCGCAGACGCGGGTCTGGGATTCGCTGGCGGCGGAGGCGGCGGAGCTGGAAGCGCCGTCGGCGGTGGCGTCGCTGCACGCTGAGGTGGCGGCGTGGCTGCGGTCAATCACGGATGCGGGGGCGATGGTTCGTGAGGCGGTGGAGGGCGCCGATCCGGCCGAGCTGGAGGCGGCGCGGCAGCTGCTGGGCGCGGCGGCGGCTGCGTTCGGGGCGGCGGCGGATGACCTGGAGAGCGCGCTGCGATCGAGCTGAGCGCTGCGCTAGCGTGCGTCAGGGCGATTAGCTCAGGTGGCTAGAGCGTCCGGTTTACACCCGGGAGGTCGGAGGTTCGAGTCCTCCATCGCCCACCAACGTGGACGAAGTCAAGAGCATTCGAGTTGATGTTCGCTCTTGCTCTCTGAAGGCGCCGAGGTCCGATGCAGGCGAGGAGAATGGCGGCCAACTCAACAGCCAGCACTCGATGATTTCGCGGCGGCCGCGAATGGGCTGACTGGAGAGACGGGCGGTCGCTGAGCGACGATCAGAGCCTGTTGTCTGCCCACACTGGATGAGGATGGGAACTTCTTCCCAACGCGGTACGTTCTTACTGGTATGAGACTTGGGTTCGTCACGTTTGTGTTGCTGATGGCGACGGCGATATTCGCCTGCGGCGGCGACGAACTGCCTCCGGTTTCCGACCCTCCGACACAGCTGCAGCAAGCGACTGAACCATCGGCTCAAGGAGAGGACGAGGAGCGGCCCTCCAGCGGGCGACAAACGCGCCCACCTGAGGCAGGCCGCTCAGCGGAATCTGGGACCGACGCGAGGACCGACGAGGTCGAGAAGGAGCCTCCTCCGGACGACTCGTCCGGGGATGAGACGGCTGTCCAGGAACCGGAGCGTGAAGCACGGGAGACCAACGACGCTGCGCTCGACGCCGAACTCGAGGACGCCGAGCCGGAATCCGAGGAGGAGCCTAGGGATCTGACCGACGTGCCGGCCGTGGTCACCGAGGACGCCGACGTCCACATCCGACCGAGATTGGCCTGGCCGGTCATTGACCGGCTCGGCGCCGGTGATGCAGTCGTGGTCCTGAACGCTTCGAGTGGCTGGTTCCGCATCAGCTTCGGCGACGGTCGTGAGGGTTGGATTCGCACGCTGGCGCTCGATCTCGGGGGGATCGAGACTTGGTGGATTCTGAAAGAACCGGCGCCGGCCATTGTCGCGGAGTGGCAGGGCGAGCAGTACGGAGTGGTGGGTCAATCGGCCGACGGCGCGGAGGTCAGGCTGTTGCCAATGGACGATGAGCGCGCGGAGATTGTGAGCGCCCCGATCGACCAGGTGACCCTGCTCGCCGACGACATGACCGTCCACGACCTGCCCATCCTGATCGGCGACGAAACAGTCGTCTTCCCCGGCGACGACTTTCGCGTCGGGCAGGGTCGGATCCTGCCAAAGGCCAACGAGTGGATGTGGCTGCCCTGGGGGTGGTTGCTGGCCCACAACGACACCCACATCTGGCAGTGGCGCCCGGAGACGGACGAGTTGGAGTTTGCACAGCGTCCGCCTGGCCCTGCCAAGTTCTCGCCCGACGGTCAGTATCTAGCGATCGTTAGCCCGTGCCTGGAAATCAACGCTGAGTGCAATCACGCTATGGACATCACCATCTTGCCGCTCGACGGTTCGCCTCGGTTGTCACTTCGGGAGCAACTCATCCGCTCGGATGACATTCCCGCAGTGCGGTGGATTGCCGCTGACTCACCCCTCGATCTGCAATGGTCACCAGACAGCAAGGCATTGATGATCTATGTCAGGTTCAACCACGATCAGGGTTGGTATGGGACTGCGCTGCTATTTCATATCGACGGGTGGCTGACCCAATTCAACTCGATTCCCGAGGGCGTGCTCGATGATAGTTCGTGCTATTTTCGAGAGCTCACCGACGATAGAGGGGATGCTTGGCGGATCCGTGAAGACAACACGGTCGCCGCGTATGTTAGGTGCTACGACAACGACAGGCGCGATGAAACGCTGGATGTAGTCTTCAAGTTTAATGGCGAGTTTCTGCAAGTAGGCCCATCCACATACGGAGGAGGCAATGACGACGGCGCTGCGTTGATTCGAACGGCCAACGGTGGGAAACAGCTCGGGGAGCAGCTGACCATCCAATGGTCGCCAAGAAGGCGATATGCGTTGGTAGTCGATCATGCGGAAGTAACGGTCCAAGCCTACAGCGCGAGTCATCACGAAGTTCGGATCGTCACCGTAGGACCGGACGGAGCGTCATCGCCATGGGAGTACTGGCCTCCCTTCGACTCGAGCGTGTATAGGCGGGCGCTTGTCTGGGACGTGTACTGGCACGACGAGGATTTGGCGGCAGTGATGCCGCGGATCGGTAATGACTGGATCATTGCCGGGCTGATTCTGGATCTGACAACAAGCAACGGCGCCGTCGTCGAATTCGGCGAGATTGTTCTGTTCACCTGCCTGCGGACCGGCGTTTGGAACTCTGATGGCAATTCGTTTTACGTCACAGTGAGGACACTCGGCCCCGTTGACGGAACAGAGATCGGACGTCGCATCGGATTCCAGTTGCTGATCCTCGGTCGCGAAGGCCAACTCCAGAGCACGTTCAGCAGTGCGGCGTCTGACTATGGAGATGGCCCGCCGCATGCCGCGCAATGGTCGCCTCGCGGCGAATGGTTGGCCGTCGGCGGTCAGCAAAGACCGAGCGATTGCTATTGGAGTGCGTGATCGGGATTGCGTCTGACGTCACTCACAAGCAGGGACTCTGCCGTACGACTGGATCGGTATGCCCGGCGTTTGAGCGGCCGACTGGACTAGGACTGCTGGATGGGGCTGCAGGACCGAGCCATGAAGCGGGCTGGGTCGCCGCCCGGCGACGCCAACGCTCGCATGGCACGGCTTAATCAGCGTTCTGGCGTTCCCTTGCAGCCCCGCAGTAGTGCACAGGGGAGTCACTCACAGGTTCACCCTGAACCACGTGGTCGAGCCTGCCGATCCCTACGAGATGTTTCCGATTGAGATGGCGACGGTACAGAGGCGCGTCATGGCGAAGCTCTGGGGCGTCACCAAGCTGGTGCGCAGCAAGAACGCCGGAGCCTTCGTGGCGACATTCGAGACCATGTTCGATGAGGCCGCCGTGTACGAACAGGTACGCGACTCGGGGGTGCTGAACAAGAAACTGGTGGCGGAGATGTACCAGCAGAACGAGGAGGACGTGCTCTTCTTCAACTGCGACAACGCGCCGGCGATCAAGTTCTCATTCCCCAGGCCGGTCGCTTCAGGCGACCTCGCTGACAGCGACTGCTTCGGTGGTCAGCAGTACACGCCCTTGCTGGAGATTGACGTGTCGGTGTCTGCCGCGCAAGGGTCGGACCAGGGCCCGTCCAGATTCGGTGATGAGGAGGTAGAACGGAGCCATTCTGGCTGTGTGATGGGAGGCGGGACCCCCTCAGCCCCCTGCCTGCGCAGGGGCAGGCTTCGGCAGCTCCCCCTGCAAGGGGGAGCGGGAGAGTCGAGCTGACTCACTCCGAGCGCATGGAACCGGCGATCCGTTCGCCGCACATGATGCTGGTCAGGTTGGTGTTGCAACTCACGATGTCGGGTTGCAGGCTTGTGTCGGCCACCCGAAGGCCGTCCACTCCGTGGACACGTCCCTGCTGATCCGTGACCGCCATCGGATCGGTAGCCTGTCCCATGCGCGCGGTTCCGGTGATGTGCCACGTTGTCGATAGCGCTGCCAGGACGTAGTCGGCCAGGGCCCGGTCCGATTCGAACACGTCAGGGTGAGGCGTGATTACCTCGTCGACGTAGGGCCGGAACGGTTCGCTGTTGAGGAGTTCCCAAGAGAGCCGCGCCGCCTGCATCAGCCGGCGCAGGTCTTCGGGATGGCTGGCGTAGTTCATTTCGATCTCGGGCTGCTCGGCGGAATCAGCGGAGCGCAGCCTGAGGGAGCCTCGCGAGTACGGGCGCTCCAGCATCGCGAAACAATTGATGTTCGGCACTGTGGCAGGCGCGTTTTCGAATCCTCGCACGTGCTGCCGGTCCCAGGTCGTCCAGAGACCGATCTGCATGTCGTTGAACAGGTCGCTGCCGGGCACGGTGTAGCGCAGGCCGACCTCGAAGACGACGTCGGAGTCGTGGGTCACGCCCGGTTTCGCATTTGCCCCTACGCCGATCGCGACGTGGTCGGTGAGGTTCTCGCCGACGCCCGGAAGCGCGTTGAGTTGCTCGATGCCGTGCGGTGCGAGTTTCTCGGCCGGCCCGATGCCCGAGCGAAGCAGGATCGCCGGTGTCACGATGGCGCCTGCACTGATACAGACCCGCCGCGCTTCGACCACGCTTCCATCGGCGAGCACGACACCCGTGGCGCGCCCGTGCTCGAGCCGCACGCGGTCGACCAGCACGCTGTGACGGATGGTCAGATTCTTGCGGTCGCGGATGTTCATCAGGTAGGCGATGTTGGTCGAGATGCGCAGGCCGTCGCGTTTGTTGCGTGGCCACGGACCGACGCCGGTCGCTTCGGGGCGATTGTGATCCCAGACATCGTCGAAGCCTTGCTCGCGGCAGGCGTCGTAGAAGGCGCGGTGGAGCGGCTGCCAGGCAGCTTTGGGGCTGCGCTCAATCGGGACCGGGCCGTTCGTGCCGTGGAAGTCGCCGCCCTCGGGATCGGACTCGAGCTTGCGGTACCAGGGCAGCACGTCTTCGTACGACCACTGATCACAGCCGAGTTCGACCCAGGCGTCGAAGTCGGCGGGAACGCCTCTCAGCGCGATCGCGCCATTGATGGCGGAGGTGCCGCCCATGACCTTGCCGCGATACATGGGAAAATCGCGGCCCTGGCGTGCAGTGCCCCTGAAGCCCCAGTCGTGGTCCACCCACGAGATCCAGGGCTTGACCAGATCGTGCGGCAGATCTTCGATCCGGCTGTAGTCGGGGCCGGCCTCGATCAGCAGCACCTGGCGCTCGGGATCTTCAGAGAGTCGTGCGGCAATCACCGCTCCGGCCGACCCCGCACCGATGATGATGTCGTCGTACATGGCGGTCCCCATCCATTAAGGCCCGGTCAGGGTAGTCAATCGGCGTCGAAGACAAGCGCGGCATGGACGAGGAGGAGCGAAACCACATCCAGCGTGTCGCAGCGGCGGCGATCCGGCGGAGGCGAGGTCTAACCAGGCTGCGCGGCGGCGTTCGGGGCGGCGGCGGATGGCCAGGAGAGCGCGCTGCGATCGAGCTGAGCGCTGCGCTAGCGCGAGTCGGGGCGATTAGCTCAGGTGGCTGGAGCGTCCGGTTTATGCCCGGGACGTCGGAGGTTCGAGTCCTCGATCGCCCATCAGCCGCCGCCTCCACGTCGCACCCGTCCACCGGGGCAGTAAACAACCAAGGCACCTTGCGTCCTCTGCTAGAGGGGCACACGAGCGAAGGGCAACGACCGATGCGAATCAAGCACGTGCGGCTATTGAACTACAAGCGCTTCACCGACCTTGACATTGGAGAGATCCCGAAATCAGCCCGCCTCGTCGTCCTGATCGGGCCTAACGGCTCGGGCAAGTCTTCCGTGTTTGATGCGTTTCTCCTCAAATCGCAAGCGGAAATGTCAAACTGGAACCTCCGAGGGGAGCGCGGAGAGTACTACGAAAAGGAAATCGCCGGGGATGCCGCTCACAGGACGACCCAGCAGATCGCCATGAACGTGACCGTGGACTTCCACTCGGCGTCCGGGACCTCGGTCGACATGCAGCGGGCATTCTGTATTCGGACGGCATACCGAAACGAAGCTGACTTTCTTGTGGAGACGCTGCAACGCCTGGGTCCGGCGTCCGAGGGATCGCGATTCGGCAGAATTGTTGACTCCGACGTAGCCGTCTCTGAGAATTATGCGCGAATGGTCTGGCAGCGTATGTCGGATCTGGACCGGGATGCACCCCGCACCACGACGATTGGTCAGTATCGTGACGAGTCGCTGAGAGAGCTCCAGTCAGAAATGCGACGCCTGTTTACTGCTCCTTCACTGGAGCTCCAAGACTTCGGTGGAATCGAGCAAGCTGGCGCATTCCGATTTGCGAAAGCCGGCGTGCCCGACTTCCACTACAAGAATCTCTCGGGCGGCGAAAAGGCGGCGTTTGACCTTCTGTTGGACCTCTTCGTCAAACGAGCTGAGTACTCAGATGCCGTCTATTGTATCGATGAACCGGAGAGCCACATCGCAACGCAGCTGCATGGGAGGCTGCTCGACGCGATGCTGGATCTTCTCCCTGAGACATCGCAATTGTGGATCGCGACCCATTCGGCTGGCTTCGTTCGGAAGGCGTACGAGCGGTTCAAGGCCGACGGCGACGTGGTGTTTTTGGACTTTTCGGAACGCGACTTCGACCGACAGGTGACGCTGAAGCCACGTGAGCCTGATGCCTCATTCTGGCATATGACCTATCGGGTGGCGTTAGACGACTTGGCCGATCTCATTGCCCCGCAAAACATCGTGTTGTGTGAAGGTTTGCAAGAAGGGGATGATCCCGGCTTCGACGCTCGGTGCTATATGAGCATCTTCGGTGACACTCACCCAGACACTTTGTTTGTGGGCCGTGGGGGAGCGAACGACGTGCGCAACAGCGAGAACCTGATGGCGATTCTCGGATCGGTGGCTCAAGGTGTTAAGGTCTGGCGACTGACCGACCGTGACGAGATGGGAGACGGCGAACGCGAAAGGATGATTGACGACGGGATTCAGGTGTTGGCACGGCGTGAGATCGAGAATTACCTCTACGACCCCGCGGTCCTCAGATCGTTCCTTAGTGAGGAGGGAAAAGACGCGCTAGCGGACCCAATTCTGGAAGGTGTACGGGCGATTGTGCCTGACGAACAGATTCGCTTCGGCGACGTGAAGGCCCAGACGCAGGCGGTCCTCCAATTGATCCGGGGGCAGGCCGAGATCCCCAACCTCGGCAACTCCCGTCAGGAGTTTGCGCTGGCTCACTTGGCGCCTGCTCTGAAGGAGACTCCAGATGTGTTCCAAGAGCTAGAGCAAGATGTCTTTCCGTCGACGTTGATGGGGGGTACGCGCGATCACTCGGGTCTGTGATCGGAGCGGACTGCGCTGGGATTGACGGACCGTTTACCGCCACGTGCGAGTTGGTCGCTGGATTCTTGATCTGGGAAATGTCGGAGTGGGCCGAACGGGAAGCCGGGATGCGAGCGCGGCTCGGTGAGTGGAGTGTGGAGGGTGTCCGCGTGCCGGTACGCTGAAGGCCACGGAGGAGCGCGATCATGAAACAGATTGAACCGGACCTTTGGCAGACTTCGGCGCGAGCGATTGACGACACGGTGGCGACGCATGCGTACCTGTTGACTCGGCCAGCGGGGAATCTGCTGATCTATGGCATGGCTGAGGGGCTCGACGACGACCTCGATGCGATGCAGGCACTGGGCGGGGTTGCGGTGCAGGTGCTCAGCCACCGTGATGAGTCGGGGCCTGCGCTGCACGAGGTCCGCGAGCGGTTTGGCTCGCGGCTGGCTTGCAGCGAGCTCGAGGTAGCGGCGGTCAGCGCTGAGGCTGAGCCTGACCTGATCGTCGGACCGGATTGCGACGATCCGGCGCTCGATGGTCTGGAAATCCTCGAGACGCCCGGGCACACCGACGGCAGCATCAGCTTTCGCTATCAATCGCCGCACGGCAAGAGCTACCTCTTCACTGGTGACGCGATCCTCCCGATCAACGGGCGTTGGTCGTGCTTTGTCGTCGAGCAGTACGGGGGGACGTTCGAGGCGATGGAAGCGAGCCTGCGCACCCTGCGGGACCTTGAGCCGGACATCGTGATTCCGAGCGCCTACGTCGGCGAAGTCGTGGAAGCGGAGATGGCGGAGGGTGAGTGGGCGTCGATCATCGACCATCGAGTTGAGCGCCTGCGCGTGATGGCTCCGGCCTGATTTCGAGCGCTGCAGCCCAGATCGGCCTCTTGTAGCCTCTGGGCAAGCGCGTCTGAAGAGCTGCCCGCGACGGCGATGCGCCGCGTTGTGGCGCCTCGTCCGAGGACACGACTGGAGAAGGCGATGACCTCGCGATTGCAGGGATGGCTGGATGGGGCGTACGCGAAGGCGACGGCGCGGTTCCCGGAGCGCCGGGCGGCGTTCCAGCGCTCGAGCGGGGAGCCGCTGGCGCCGGTCTACGTAGGCGGCAACGGCGACAACGGCGACGCCATGCCGCTGCCGGGGGAGTTCCCGTATACGCGCGGGATCCAGCCGACGATGTATCGGGGGCGGCTGTGGACGATGCGCCAGTATGCGGGCCAGGAGGACGCCGAGGCGAGCAACCGGCGCTACCGCTTCCTGCTGGACCAGGGTCAGACCGGGCTCTCGGTGGCGTTCGACCTGCCGACGCAGATCGGCTACGACTCGGACGCGGCGGTGGCGGAGGGGGAGGTGGGCAAGGTCGGCGTGGCGATCGACTCGATCGAGGACATGCGGACGCTGTTCGAGGGGATTCCGCTCGACCGGGTGACGACCTCGATGACGATCAACTCGACGGCGGCGACGCTGCTCGCGCTCTACGCGGCGGTCGCGGAGGAGCAGGGCGTCGCCAAAGACCGGATCGGCGGGACGGTCCAGAACGACATCCTCAAGGAGTACATCGCGCGAGGCACCTACATCTACCCGCCGAAGCCCTCGATGCGGCTGATCACGGACACGTTTGACTACTGCACGCGCGAGGTCCCGCGCTGGAACACGATCTCGATTTCGGGCTACCACATGCGTGAGGCGGGCTGCACGGCGGCGCAGGAGATCGGTTTCACGCTGGCCAACGCGATCGCCTACGTCGAGGCGGCGCAGGCTGCGGATCTGGCGTTTGACAGCTTCGGGCCGCGGCTCTCGTTCTTCTTCGCCTGCCACTCGAACTTCCTGGAGGAGATCGCGAAGTTCCGCGCGGCACGTCGGCTGTGGGCGCGGATTGCGCGGGAGCGCTTCGGCTCGCAGAACGAGCGGGCGCAGATGCTGCGCTTCCACACGCAGACGGGCGGCGTGACGCTGACGGCGCAGCAGCCGGACAACAACGTGGTGCGGACGACGCTGCAGGCGTTGGCGGCGGTGCTGGGCGGGACGCAGTCGCTGCACACCAACTCGCTTGATGAGGCGCTCGGGTTGCCGTCTGAGCACGCGGTCGAGATCGCGCTGCGCACGCAGCAGGTGATCGGCTATGAGAGCGGCGTCGGCGACGTGATCGATCCGCTGGGCGGGTCACACTACATCGAGCAGACGACCGACGCGCTGGAGGTGGAGGCGGAGTCGTACATCGCGCAGATCGACGCGCTCGGCGGCGCGGTGGCGGCGATCGAGCAGGGCTACCAGCAGACGGAGATCCTGGAGGCGGCGTCGCAGTTCCAGCGTGAGGTGGAGGCCGAGCAGGAGGTCGCGCGGTCGGGCGGGGGCGCGGCCGGCGCGAGCGGGCGGGTGATCGTGGGTATGAATCGCTTCCAGACCGAGGACGATAACGACATCGAGATCGTGCGAGTGGACCCGACCGTGCGGGCGCGGCAGATCGAGAAGCTCGAGCGGCTGCACAGCGGGCGCGACGAGGAGGCGGCGCGGGTCGCGCTGGACCGTGTGCAGCAGGCCGCCAGCGGCTCTGAGAATCTCGTCCCGCTGATCCTGGCGGCGGTGCAGGCGTCGGCGACGCTGGGCGAGGTTTCGGACGCGCTGCGTTCGGTCTGGGGTGAGTACCGCGAGCGGATCGTCATTTGAGCGCGCTGGAGAACGCGATGGCGCGAGGCGCCAGGCGCCGGGCTGCGGCGAGGTAGAGAGCATGACATCGGACCGCGCCGCCCAGCGCACGTATGCCGAGGCCGAGCGGATTCGGTACTGGTGGCAGGTGGAGCGGGAGCGGTTGCTCAGCACGCTCGCGCGGGTCAATCCGGATCTGTGGATCGAGCCGATGGGCGAGGGCGAGTGGTCCTGCCATGAGCTGCTGGCGCATCGGACGTTTTGGGAGGCGTGGGAGCTGGAGGCCTACCAGGAGTACGTGAAGGGCAAGCCGCCGGAGCTGCTGGAGTTTCCGGTGGAGATGCTCGACACGGCGAACCAGAAGGCGGTTGAGCGTCTGCGGACGCACAAGCCGTCGGCGCTGGTGGGCGCGATCGAGGACTACCGGGCGGAAAGTCGGGAGCTGCTCAAGGAGGTCGCCGACCGCGACCTGGAGACCGCGGGCAACGCGGTGCGGATCCTGCTGGGGGTGGCGCTGGAGCACGATCGGGAGCATCGCAAGCAGATCGAAGCGTGGATCGCGTCGGGGGGCGATACTGCTCAACGAGATTGACCAAAGGAGCGAGCCATGGCGCTGACGAGGATTCATCACATCGGGATTGCGGTGGAGGACGCCGACGAGGCGGGCAAGCTGTGGCAGGACGTGTTCGGACTCGAGGTCGCGCTGGATACGGAGCTGGAGGCACAGGGCGTTCGTGGGATGATCTTGCCGCTCGACAACTGCGAGATCGAGCTGTTGCAGCCAACCCGGCCGGACACGGGAATCGCGAAGTTCCTGGAGACGAACGGGGCGGGGTTTCACCACATCTGCTTCGAATCGACGGATGTCGCCGCCGACCTGAGGGCTGCGGCGGCTTCGGGCATGGAGATGATCGACACCGAGCCGCGGCAGGGCCTGACGGGGATGATTGGGTTCATTCATCCGCGCGAGAATCATGGCGTGCTCGTCGAGTTCGCGCAGCCGCCGGCCGACGCGCCGCGGCAGATGGGGCCGAGCGGCGACGCGTCGCCGCATGCGCTGCATCACATGACGGTCGCGGTGCACGATGTCGATGGCGTGCGCGATGAGCTCGCGGGCAAGTACGGGATGACGGCGACGCGTCGCGGGACGAGCGAGGAGCTGGGCATTGACGCGCAGTTCATGCATCTGGGCGGGACCGACATCGAGCTGGTGACGGGCCTGCCGGGCGCAGCGGAGGGGCCGCTACAACGTCAGCTGCAGCGCGGCGAGGGGATGTTCATGGCGGCGCTGACGGTGCGCGACCCGGCGGCGGCGGTGGCGATGCTGCGCGAGCAGGGGATCACGGTGACGGACGCCGAGCAGGGCGGGTTCATTTCGCCGCGGCACACGTATCGGACGAGGCTGCGGCTGTCGGGCGCGTAGCCCGCGGACGGCGCAACGGTCCAGGGCGACGGTCGAGCTGCGCGGCCAGACGCCGATTTGGGTGCGCGTCAGCTCCGATGTGACGCGAGACTGTGGCCGCTCTCGCAGCCGAGGGCTTAAGCTGGCCGACAAGCGCTGGCGGTCGCAGCGGAGGTCACGACGGATGACGACGACGCAGGACAAGATTCGCGTGCTGGTGGCGAAGCCGGGGCTGGACGGTCATGACCGCGGGGCGAAGATCGTGGCGCGCGCGTTGCGCGACGCGGGGATGGAAGTGATCTACACGGGCATTCGCCAGACCCCGGACATGATCGCTGAGGCGGCGCTGCAGGAGGACGTACACGTGGTGGCGCTGTCGGTGCTTTCAGGTGCGCATCTCGAACTGTTTCCGCGCATCGTGGAGGCCTGCCGCGAGCGCGGGATCACGCCGGAGAACACGCTGTTTCTGGGCGGCGGGATCATTCCCGACGACGACGCTCGGACGCTGCAGGGTGTGGGATTCAGCGCGGTGTTCGGGCCGGGCGCGCATACGGGCGACATCGCGGAGTATGTGCGCGAGCACGTGCCGGCGCTCGACCGGTCGTGAGCGAGCGGCTCGACGAGCTCGAGTCACTGCTGCTCGGCGGCGACCGCCGGGCGCTGTCGCGCGTGCTCACGTGGGTTGAGAACGGCGACGAGCGCGGGCGTGAGATGTCGCGGCGGCTGTATCCGCGCAGCGGGCGGGCACGGATCATCGGTTTGACCGGCTCGCCGGGGGCCGGCAAGAGCACGGTGACGAACGAGCTGGCCAAGGTCTGCCGCGCGCGTGGGCAGACGATTGGGATCGTCGCGGTCGACCCGTCGAGCCCCTACACGCAGGGGGCGATTCTGGGTGACCGGGTGCGGATGGCGGAGCTGCACTCGGACCGGGACGTGTTCATTCGCAGCCTGGCCAGCCGGGGCGCGTTGGGTGGACTCTCGGCGGCGACGCAGGATGTGGTGCACGTGTTCGACGCGTTCGGCAAGGATGTGGTGCTGATTGAGACGGTCGGGGCGGGGCAGGATGAGGTCGAGATCGCCTCGACCGCCCAGACGACGGTGCTGGTCAACACGCCGAACATGGGCGATGAGGTGCAGACGCTGAAGGCCGGGATCATGGAGATCGCCGACGTGCTGGGGGTCAACAAGGCTGACCTGCCGGGGGCCGCCCGGATGGTCAGCGCGCTCAAAGCGTTGCTCTCGCTGGCGCCGGATCAGAGCTGGGAGCCGCCGGTGGTGCGGATGATCGCGACGCAGGGCGAGGGGATTGAGGCGCTGGCCGACGCGTGTGAGACGCATCACGCGCATTTGATCGAAACGGGCAAGATGGCGTCGAGCGAGGCGGCGCGGGCGCGGCAGCAGATCGTCGCGCTGGCGAGGGGTCGGGTGCTGGCCGGGTTGCTAAGCGAGATGGGCGAGGAGCGTCTGGAGGAGCTGACGCACCGGGTGGCGGGTCGGGCGACGGACCCGCATTCGGCCGCGGACGCGTGGGTGGGGGGTGCGGTGTAGCGGGGCGTGTTCGGGGAGTTCCGTTTCCGTGATCATCGGCTTGACCAGGACTCTCGCCGCGCTCCTGTCGCGTACGTCGGCCAGGCAATCGACGTACTTATCTGCGATCCGCGGCTCATGGGGACCGGGCTCGACCTGATCGAGTTCCCCACGATTAGATCGTGACCGGGTTGCCGATGTTCCAATCAACACGAAGAACTGCGCTACTCGTGGGCCCTGAACTTGCCTTCTGCCCACTAACCGAATGACCGCGCGACTCCTCCCGGGAACGCAGGCTCGGACATGGTCCGCTCACCCGCGGTTCGGGCCGCGGCATACTCCTCGTAGAACCCCCACCTGCCCCAGCATGGATTGCGTCGCTTTCTCCCGGCCATCGGCAACCGCACTGCGAATCTTCCGCTGGGAAGTCGTCCTGTCGGGCTAGGTGGGTCGAAGCGACCGAGTCAGTACCAGTCGGGCGTGCACCAACCAGGACGCTTTTCAAAGTGCGAGGGCAAGCCGTATTCGAGGACGCACCTGCTGGCGGCTAGCTTGGCAGAGGCATGCCGACCCCGCGGAGCGCGCCCGCGGCGCGACTCTGAAGGCTCTGGCAGTGGCGGTTCGCTGGGTCCTTTTCCAACCCATCGCGCGCGCATTCGTAGGCGCGCGTGGTCAAGTCGGGATCGGGGCTTCCCCCGTGGACTTCGTTTAAGTAGAGCCACCCCAACCTACTCAGGTCGGTGGCGTTGAGCTTCCCGAGCTCCCGATGCCTCTCGAGGGAATTGCGAACGCTCCTGAACAGGAATGCCCGCCGCGTGATCGGGTAGTCATCCTTGTGGTCTCTCAGGAACGAGGACAATAGATAGGCCACCTGGCTACAATCCTGCTCGCTCGAGCTATCGATCTCCACGGCACGTATGCGGCGAAGCACCTCGTTCTCTGTGTCCCCTTGCGCCCGTGCATACTCTGCCCATTGCCGCCAAATCGCAGCATCGTTTGGGGAAGCCTCCTCAATCGCCCTTCGGAACGCGGCCTCCGTTCGGTCGAATTCAATCCCAAGCCTCACGCAATGACTTGCAATTGCCGGCAAGAGTGAGGGATCCTGCCCGCCGGCTGCTTCCATGATGGCCAGTAGCTCGGTAGCCGCCTGCGAGTTGTGGTGGGCTCTGTCGAGAGCTTGAGCCAAGCGGTCCAAGAACGCTTCCGAGGCTGACTGTCCTGCAACGGGCCTCGCCCACTCCTTCACGTTTTCACCAATATGTCGGACTTCAATAGAATCGGGGTGGGACCTGAGACGACGTGCCGCGTACTGTAGCGCCATCTCAGGAATCGTTAGCGCCACCCCCAAGTCGTCCGCTTCATGGTTTAGCAGGGCAACTCTTGCGAGTGCCTCTCGCGCCTCATCGTAGTCCTTTCTCGTCCCGCTGAAGGTTGCTCTGATAGCGAGCTCTGATGTTCGCCTTCTCAGGAATCCAAGAAGGAGAAAGAGGAACGCTCCGTCTGGAGGTAGTAGTTCGAAAGATCGATCAAACAGAGCGGCCAAAATGTCATCACGACCAAATATAGCCCGAACGATATCATCGACTGGAGTGTCTTTGGCTATCTGTGCGGCAGCAAGCTTTAGTGCATAGGCACGTCCCTCGGTCGTTGCGAACAAGCGCTCCTGCACCCGGGCAGTCATTCTTGGCTCACAGTATAATCGACGAGACTCCCGAACCAACAGTGTTGAAGCCTGTTCCTTTGTTAGCCCGCCGACTGGCAGCCTATGGTCTCCTTGAAAGTCGTCGTGCCTGGATGTCAGTATGACCTTTGAAGGTAGCGTAACGAACTCATCGAGGAAATGTTGGATCTGTACAATTGAGTCAAAAGTCTCGAGATTGTCGAGAATCAACAGGTACCGAGGCTCACCGGGTGCCGTTTCGCCGATCGCCGACTGAAACCTCTGCTGGCAAAGCTCAGCGGACGGGAAAGATTCCCCGATCAATCTCGTGAACTCCACAGCCATCGCCTCTAGATCTGCGATGTCGCGCTGGCGAGGCTGGGGGCCGTGAGTCAGGAGGTCTATATCCCGTGCGCTAAACCAGAGGACAAGATCGAACCCAAAGTCCTTATCTTGCTCAATAAGCGCGCGGAGGACATGGAGCGTCAGAGCAGTCTTCCCCATGCCACCGCCACCATGTAGCGTGATAATTCGGTGCCTGGGATCTGTCACCAACTCGCGGAGGCGCCCCTCAAGCTCTGGGCGCGACACGTAGTCATTGGGCGCCGGAGGCAAGTTATGGGCACATGCTGCTTCCCAGGTCAGTGTCGACGAAGCAGAGGTCTCCGAGGCAGGCAAGCTTAGCCGCGGATCGGCGTACTCCTGTACGTGCTTGCGGTATACATCGCCGGAGGCGTAGTCGAGAAACTCACAGACGGCTGAAGACGCATTCCATCGGCCGTTCGCGAATGCAACCGTGATTTGCCCGTCTTCAACGGCGACGTGGCCAATGGGGGCCAGAGGCGTCCTGAGGTCAGCGACCGTGACGAGGGATTGACCCGGGACAATCTCCGCTGGCGGGAATAGCGTTCTCTGCCTGGAAGGATCGTCTCCAGACAACTCGATTACTGTCCCATCAGTCGATGCGGTCCACCACGTTGCGTGGGCAGGCAGTGAGTTGGCGAGATGCTCAATGGCAGCTACGAAGTGAGGAGTGGCCTTGTCAAAGAACTCCGGCATGTGAGCACCGTGACCGCGCGTCCGATTCCGGATGAAGACGGTGTCTGAGAAGATGTCGCGAAGCCTGTGCCGACGGCGATCGATCGCTGGGAAAGTCCGCTCGCCAAGCATCTCGATAACTTGTCGGAGCTCGATCGCAGCCCGGACGATTGACGCTTCGATGTGCTCTGTCTCGCGCTTCCGCTCGCTAATGCCTCGTGCGAATTCGCGCACCTCATTTGTCGGGGACCGGTGGAGGCGCTCGGTCGCTTGGGCGAGAGCTGACTCCCAGGTACCGATGCCGCTGGCTGATGCAACCTCGCGGCCAAGCCTGATCGCTCTCGACGCGTTGTCAACCGCGAGTAGAGAGATTGCCGTGGTCGTGCACCACTTCAACATCGCCTCGGCCAGCAGTGAAGCAGTCATGAAGACATCTTGGGACGACGAGGACTGATTTGCTGACAGGCGCCTTCGGGCTAGTGCTATGGGAGTAGGTAGAGCGTCCAATGTGAGGCCTTTCGAAGTAGTGTATACCTGCCCGCGAGTGTCGAATGCGGTGAGTTCGGAGCAGCGACGTTGCAATGAAGCGTGGTGACCGATTACAGGCTAGCAGAGTCTCCTGTGGATGGCCACGACCGCGCAACTCCATCGGTCGCACCGCGAAGTGGGTTTCTCCTTGCACCAAGAGCGCTCCGAACGAGGCCTAGATGCTGGCTGGTTACGATCAGGGCAGCGATCACCGAAGGGAGCGCGCCGGCGCCAGAGCCGACGTTCGCCACCCTGGAGGTTGCCCGCAAGCAGCGCCAGACGCGGCGTGAGCGGTTTCCCGAACCTCTTGATCGGCTCGTGCCGTGGGCCGCGCTGGAGTCGCGCATCGTGCCGGTCGTCCCCAATCCGGGTCGCGGCCGGCGGGCCGACCGGTTCTGCAAGATGTTTGCGGGAGTAGGCGGTGGGGCCGGGGCGGCGGTCGAACCATAGTCGGCATCGCTCGTCGCGGCCATTCTGGTCTCGTGAGGGTGGGTTAGCCGGTTTGGGCGAGGGCGTCGGCTCGGGGGCAAGCGGTGGCGCCCCTGGGAGGATTTGAACCTCCAGCCTGCGGATTAGAAGTCCGCCGCTCTGTCCGTTGAGCTACAGGGGCGCGGCTCAGCTCTGCGGCGTGCCTGCGCGGTAGGACGCTGACCCGAGCTTGTTCAGGTAGACGGTAACAGTCCGCTCGGTCGTTGAACCGTCCGCGAGCGACGCCTCGAGGCGCAGCTCGCCGACGTGCTCGCCCTCGGGCACGCCGCCGGCGGAGGCGCGCACCCGGAGCACCGAGGGTAGCTCGGCGCCGGCCGACGCGAACGCGTCGCCGCCAGCGACCGCGACGCCCGCGGAGACATCGAACTCCAGCCACGACGGCGCATCGGCGACGCGCCAGGGCAGCAGCCCGCTGCCTGCGTTGCCGATCACCAGCGATGCCGCCGACTGCGAACCGTCGGAAGAAGCGAGCTCCAGCTGCTGCGCATCGAGCTCGAGCAGCGGGGCGCCAACGACGCGCTCGCGCAGCTGCCGCCCCGCCGCGCCGCGCAGGTCCGGTCCCTCGTGGCTGCGGCTCGCCGCGGGCAGCGGCATGTTCATCTCAGCGAACGCCGATGCGCCCACGTCGACCACGAATCCCGACGAGCGCAGCCGGTTCCAGCCTGCGTAGAAGTGCGCCGGGTCGAGCGGGCCGCCCTGCGCGGCCAGCACGCCGAGGTCGGGCAGCGCGACATCAATGGCCTCCCAGAGCGGCCTGCCATCGACCTCCGGCGGATGCGCGATGCAGCCGAGCACCAGCTCCTGGTAGGCGTAGCCCGCGCGCCGGCCGTCGCAGCGATACTCGGGCGCGCGGAACGGATCGACATCGGGCCCGGCCGGGTGGTTCTCCAGCGCCCAGCCGTTGTAGGCCCAGAGCGCGTAGTACCAGGACTCGATGCGCGAGGGGTCGCCGTCGCCCACGACGGGGAAGAACTGCTCGTTCCAGGCCTCGGCCAGGACCTGCGCGCCGGCCGCGATGTTGTAGGCGAAATGCGTGCCGACGAGCGCCTCGAAGCGTGTCGGCGGGTCGCCGTCGTTGATGATCTTGCTGGTGATCTGCATGATTCCATAGCCGCAGTCGAACGAGATCAGCGCGGCTCCGGTCAATCCATAGGGCACGCCGATGGCGGTTTGATTGGTCGAGCTCTCAACCCAGCCGATCGCGAAGAGCAGCGGGGCGGGAATCGTGGCGAGCGGGTCCTCGCGGCGTTGGCTGCCGGTTCCGACCATCAGCGGCGGGAGCGCGAACTCCGCGTCGTCGGGAAACAGCTCGTTCTGCGCCGCGAGGCGCTGGGCATCGAGATACAACGAGCGATCGCGGCCGGCCTCCCAGGACTGAAACTCGTACGGGGCTCCGCCGCCCGAAAACGGGCACGAGTCGGGCGCCGCGAGCGTGGGTGACGGCAGGCACAGGATCGCACCGATCACGGCCAGGAGCGCCGCGGCGAGCAGCGCGCGCCGGCGCGTCGACGCCACTGAGGCGACTGACGCGGCGTGGCATCCGGCCGCGAGCAGCGCTCGCGGCGCATCGAATCGAGACATGTGGGGGAGAATCCGGGCCCATCCGCCAACGCGAGCGCACTCTATCACGGGTCCGGTCGGGTCCGACGGGGTCCGTGTGGGACAGGCGCGCAGAATCGCCCGCTCAGGCCGGCCCGATTGGCCGGCCCCTGTTCCTGACAGGCGCGCTGCTAATCTGGCTTGACAGCACCCATCCATGCGGGAGGACGAAGTGGCCCGAATCGCCATCCTTGGGCTCGGTTACATCGGCGGCTCGATCGGGCTTGGGCTCAAGAAGGCCAAGCTCAAGAACACCGAGATCGTCGGTTACGACGACTGGCGGCGCGCGCGCCGCGACGCCGAGAAACGCAAGGTGGTCGACAAGTCGGTCAACAGCGTGCGCGAGGCCGTTGACGGAGCGGGGTTGGTGATCATCGCCACGCCGCCCGCTGCGGTCGAGGAGATGCTCGAGGAGATGGCTCCGCACCTCGGTCGCGGCGCCGCCGTGACCGATGTCGCGGCCGCCAAGTGCGTGATCCATTCGGCCGCCGCCGATCATCTGCGGAGCGGCGTGTCGTTCGTCGGCGGCCACCCGATGGCGGGCAGCGCCGCGACCTTCGGGATTGAGAACGCGGACGCGGAGCTGTTCCAGGGAACGCGCTGGTTTGTCTGCACGACTCCCAGCGCGTCCGAGGCTTCGGTGCGCTCCGTGCTCGGCATGATTCGCGAGCTCGGCGCGGAGCCGTCGTTCCTCAACGAGGAAGAGCACGACTACATGATGGCCGCGGTCAGCCACCTGCCGCTGGTCGTCTCGACTGCGCTCTTCACGATGCTGCGCGGCAGCGAGGGCTGGATGGACTTCGGGCGGGGGGCAGCGGACACGTTCAAGACGATGACGTCATTCAACTCAGGCGACCCCAGCATCACGACCGAGATCGCGATCACCAACCGAGCGCAGCTGCAGCACTGGCTGGACCGGCTGGTGCTCGAGCTGACCCGTCTGCGCGATGTGCTCGACGGCGAAGAAGAGCAGGTGTTCGAGGAGTTCGCCAACGCCCAGATGAACTACACGCGCTTCCTGCACGGCGACGATCTGCAGCGCGACGAGCACCTGGCGGACATCCCCGACAGCCGTTCGCAGTTGGCCGCATTGCTGGTCTCGCAGCGGCTCTACGACCGCGTGCGTGAGATGTCGAAGCGCCAGGACGAGCGTGCGCGCGACACGCGCGGGCGGCCACAGCGGCGATGACGTCGGTGGTCACGGCGACTGGCTCAGGATCGATCCGGCTCGGCCCGATTGCCGCGCTGCGCGGCGAGCTGACGGCGCCGGGCGATAAGTCGATCTCGCACCGCGCGCTGATCTGCAACGCGCTCGCGCGCGGCGAGGCGCGCGTGACGAACCTGTTGGAGAGCGCCGACTGTCTCAGCACGATGGCCTGCCTGGAGCGCTGGGGCGTCAGCTTTGAGCGCCGTGGGGAGGCGCTGATCGTGCGCAGCCCCGGCCGCGACCGCTTTCACGCACCGGCCGACACGCTCGACTGCGGCAACAGCGGCACGACCATGCGACTGCTCTCGGGAATCGCCGCGACGCTGCCCTTCACTTCGACGCTCGACGGCGACGACTCGCTGCGGAGTCGACCAATGGCCCGCGTGCTGGAGCCGCTGGCGCGGATGGGCGCGTCGACATCGGGTTCGGACGGTGGGCGACGCGCGCCGCTCTCGATTGGGGGTCAGCCGGATGGGCTGCGGCCCTTCCGCGGCGAGCTTTCTGTCGCCAGTGCGCAGCTGAAGAGTGCGCTGGTCTTCGCCGCGCTTTGTTCGACGGGCGAGAGCGAGATCGTCGAGGTCGGCCCGAGCCGCGACCACACCGAGCGGATGCTGCGGGCGATGGGCGCGGAGATCGAGACGGAGGGCGCGAGCGTCCGCGTGCGACCGGGCGCGACGCTGCGGCCGCGCGATATGCAGGTGCCCGGCGACATCAGCGCCGCTGCGTTCTGGATGGTGGCGGCGGCGATCGTGCCGGATTCCGATCTCACGCTGCCGGCGGTGGGGGTCAATCCGACGCGCGCCGGGATCGTCGATGCGTTGCGCGCGATGGGCGCCGATATCGCGCTGGAGAACGAGCGCGATGTCTCCGGCGAGCCGGTCGCGGATGTGCGGGTTCGCTATGCCCCGCTGCATGGGTTCGAGGCGTCGGGGGATCTGGTCGTGCGGGCGCTCGATGAGTGGCCGGTGATCGCGGTGGCCGCCGCGCTCGCCGAGGGCCCCACGGAGATTCGCGACGCCCAGGAGCTGCGGGTCAAGGAGTCCGACCGCATTGCCAGCACGGTGGCGATGCTCCGAGCGCTCGGGGCGGCGGTTGAAGAACGCCCGGATGGGATGTTGATTGAGGGCGGCGCGACGCTGCGCGGCGGCGTCGTCGACTCGCAGGGCGACCACCGGATCGCGATGGCCGCGGCCGTTGCCGCGATGGTCGCGGATGGCGATACCGAGCTACGCGGCAGCGAATCGGTAGCCATCTCGTACCCCGAGTTTTGGCGCGATCTCGAACGGTTCCGCGATGGCGTCGGAGGCTAGCGAGTCGCCGGTGGTGGTGGTGCTCTCCGGCCCCTCGGGGGCGGGCAAGGACACGGTGCTGCACCGCGCGCTTGAGCTCGACGCGTCGCTGGCCACGATCGCGACCGCCAAGACGCGCGCGCCGCGTCCCGGCGAGCGGCACGGCGTGAATCACGTCTTCCTCGACGAGGACGAGTTCGACCAGTGGCTGGCCGCGGATGCCTTCCTGGAGCACGCGACCGTTTATGGGCATCGCAGCGGAGTGCCGCGGGCGGCGGTGGAAGCCTGTCTTGCCGGGGGCAAGTCGGTGATCATCCGGACCGACGTGCAGGGGGCGCGCACGCTGCGCGAGCGGCTGCCCGACTCGCTGCTGATTTTTCTGACCGTGCCCGACCGGGCGATGCTGCGGCAACGGATGGAGCATCGCGGCTCCGACTCGGCGGCCGAGATGAAGCGCCGGCTCGACGCGGCGGACGCGGAGATCGCGGAGGCGGACTGGTTCGACCACGTGGTGATGAATCCCGACGGGGGTGAGGAGTCGGCGGCGGCAGCGTTGGTGGGCCACATCAAGGCGGCGCGCCGTCGCGCGGCGGGGTGCTAGCTGGGGCGAACCTCGAGCGGGGGCTCCGATGCGTCGTAAGTCTGAGCAGGTGGCACGGCTGCTGCTGGCGGTGGCGCCGGCGCTGCTGGTGGCTGGGGGGCGCTGCGGGGGCGGATTGCTCAAGATCAGGCCGGCAGGCGCACCTCGCTCGAACAGTTGCTGGACGCCAACAGATACGCCCAGGATTCGCTACGCACGCAGGCTCTGCCGCAGCCGAGCTTCTTCGCCCTCCTGCTGAGGCTGTCGCATAGAGTCTGGCGACGGTGGGGGTGGTGGTCAGGCGTCGCGGGGTTGTCCGTTGCCAGATCTCCTTTGACACCGGGAGTGGGCGATTCGATGTTGGCCGCGTTCGGTCAGACGGGGTCGGCAAGAACGTGGGCGGGGCCTCGGTGAGGGGCGGCCGGACGGCCGGGGCGCGGGTTGGGTCTGCCTGTGGCGGTAGAGCTTGCGCAGGTTGTGGGTGGCGGCGATCAGTTTCCACTCGCTGGCGCAGGCGTCGAAGCCGCGGCGCTGGAAGCGGCGGATGCCGCGGTTCTCTTTGACATCGCCGAAGACCGGCTCGATCATCCAGCGCCGCTGTTCGTAGAGCCGGCGGCCACGCTGCGTCGTCAGCTTGCGGCGCATCCGCTCGCGTGTTGAGAGTCCGGCCGGGATGCGCCCGTGCGGGGCTGCGCCGGCGGCGCGCCGGTTGCGGTCGTTGCGACTGGCGATCAACAGCTCGGGACCAGCCTCGGCCAGCGACCGGACATTGGCGTCGGAGTAGTAGCCGGCGTCGGCCAGCAGGATCCCGATCGGCGCATGACCCAGCGCCTCCAGATTGCGCTGCGTCGCCTCGAGCATTGGCCCCAGTTCCTGCACATCGGTCGCCGCGCGGGTCAGCTCGGCTGCCACGATGACTTGCTCGCGGGTCGCCATCGCCTGCACGTTGTAGCCCTGGTAGTGGCCCCAGTAGTCACGCACGACCCGGCTGTCCGGGTCGCTCAGGTTGACCTTCGTCTCCGGGTCGGGCGTTGGTCGCTTCGGCTGGCGTCCGCGCGCATCCTTCTGCTCGCGATCTCGCAGCCGCGCCTCGTAGGCATCCTGCCGTGCCTGCTCGCGCGCCGCCAAGCGCGCCTGCGCCTCACGCAGCCGCGCCAGGCGCTGCGACCGGTTGCGCAGCGCGGGCGGCAACGCGTCGCTCTGCTCCCTGCCCGCGCCCGCCTGCTCCTCGGCGTCCACCCGCTCCGCTTCGGCCAGCATGCGCTCGACTTCGGCCTCCAACTGCGCCGCCGTGCGGTTGCGCTCACGACTCGCGTCGGCGCGCAGCTTGGTCCCGTCCAGCGCCAGCAGCCCGGCCCGCACCAAGCCCGCTTCGGCGCAGAGTCGCAGCACCTCGACGAACAGTCCCGCCAGCGCCTGCTCGTGGCGTTGCCGGAAGCGGCAGATCGTGGCGTGGTCGGGCTGCTGGTTGGCGCTCAGCACGCGGAAGACGATGTCTTCCCGGCAACGCCGCTCGATCCGCCGGCTCGAACGCTCGCCCTCGCAGTAGGCGTAGAGCAGCAGCGCCAACATCATCGCCGGGTCGTAGGCCTGGCGTCCCCAGCCATCGTCGCGGTAGGCGGCATGAAACGCCGACAGGTCCAACTGCTCAACCGCCTCCAACACGAACCAGGCCAAGTGGTCCTCGGGCAGCCAATCGCTCAGGCTCACCGGCATCAGGTACTGCTGCTCACGCTCACACGGCAAGTAACGCTGGCTCACGAGCCCGCCCCTCTCTCCCGGATCCGTCCACCCGCTCAGGCTAGGACCACCATCCCTACCCAAGCCGTTTGTGCGACAGCCTCAGCAGCGTCCGTGAAGAATCGAACCCGCCCCGTGTCGCGTAGCGCGTCATCGATCAGGTCTTGTTGCTCTGGGTCGTTGGGTGGAAGACCGCGCGCAATGTTGCCGATCGTGCGCTGCCAACCGAGCAGGTCTCTCTGCATATAGTCGGCGAGCCCAGTGATGCCCTCCACCAGCCTGGTGTGGTCGCCATCCGCGTTCTCGTACTCGATTGGCGAGATGCCGAGCAGCTCCCAGCGTTGATCACCCGCCTTGTCCGTCAGGGCGAAGCGAAGGGGGGCGTCGATGAGGTCCGGGTCGGGCGTTGGCAGCGCGCGCCCCAGATAGGACATGACTACATCGTTGTGGCTGTACCCGACGAACAGCACGGTGAAGGACTGGAACACGTCGACCAAGAACCGCCGGGCCCACCCTTCCGTGAGGTATGCGCGGCCAAAATCTGCATCCGTTAACACCATCGTTCTGGCGCGCTCGAGCGACCCGTGGATATGTACGAGGCCGTGGAAGTCGCTTCCCCGCGGCAATGCGGGCGCCGCATATTTTTCGGGCTGCAGGGCCAGGGCTTCCTTCATAGCCTGCTCGAACAACGGGTCGAAGTTTGTGGTGACGACGCGCACCGCTTCGTGGTTTCGGAAGCACCGCAGCAACTGGTGATGCAGTTCGGTCGGCTTCGGGTCATCAGCGGACAAGGCGGTGGCCGTTCGGCCGTGGACATTGACGCCCGCAAACGCAAGCCGTCCCAGGAATCGGTCTGCCGGTTCATCCTTCTCGCGGACTTGCCCGGTGCCATGAGCAACGGTCCGCGCGAGGCCATCGAAGTCGGGCAAGTTGGCCGGCTCGCCCATCGAGACGCCGGCACCCGCGAAGATCACGAGGCGATCGTCGCGGAGCGCGGATAGGACCTGCTCCGGGAAGTTGACGTCTGCGATCTTCATGCAGTCGGGAGCATATCAAGGGCGGGGCCGGTTTCGCCCGCTCGTGCGATCAGAGCCTCACGCTGTGGGATTCGAACTGCGTGGGGACCGTGGAGCCTCATCGAATCCGAGTAGTCCTCTGCAGCACCACCGCCCGATCGAATGTTCGGGGCGCACCAAAATTGGCCCACCAAACCGGGCGGCATCGAAATCGTTCGCGGCAAGATTCGAGTTGGTCGTCTGACAGCGACCCCAGGAGGCTCGCCCAACGCCGGTTGACAGTCGGAACGCCTCAGCCGCGCGCGAGGCCCCAAACTACCCCTCCAGAATCAGCCCCGTCAGCTCCTCGGGCGTGCTCAGCATCGGGAAGTGCCCCGTGTCGAGCTCATGCCAGCGCCCGCCGAGCGCCTCCGCGCAGCGGCGTTGGTGCGCCTCCCCGGGATTCGGCGCCTGGCGGCACCAGATCACAGTCGCGTCCCACGATTGGTCCCAGAACGAGTCGAGCACCACCGGCTGATTGAACACCGCGACCGGGTGCGACCCCCAACGATCCGCGGCCCATTCGGCCAGCTCCGGCTCCATGCTCTCCTGCAGCGTAGTCAGCATCCCGTCACGCGAGGGGCCGGTCGCCACCGCGGTGGTGGACTCAGGAGGACGCGTCACGATGTCGCGGATCGTCTCGCCCGCGACCAGGGCGAGCGCGTCGACGAACACCAGGCGCTGAATCCGCGCGCGGGCAAGTTCGGCCACCCTCGTCAGCACCATGCCGCCCGACGAGGTACCGACCAGCACGACCTCAGCGAGATCCTCGTAACGCAGCAGCTCCGCGATCTCGTCGGCGTGCGACTCCGTATCGATGCCGGACCGCGCCTGCGCCGTGCGCTCGGCGCAACCGTCGAGCGAGGGCGCGTACACGCTGTGGCCGGCGGCGCGGAGCCGAGTCGCCACAGGCGACCAGATCCAGCCGCCCTGGTACGCGCCGTGGATCAACACAAACGTCGCCATGAAGTCGCTCCTCCCCGTCCTACGGAGTCGTCCTGCCGAGGCTAGCGCACGTCGAAGGCAATCTGCGCCGGGATGGCGGCCCTGACTTGCGCGATCTGCGACGGGCTCGAATCACGCTGTCCGAAATCGCGGTAGCTTGCTGAGGATTCCGCCAGCGCGAACAACATGTTCGAGAAGGGGACCAGTCACGATGAGTTCGAAGCGAATCGCCGTCATTCCAGGCGACGGCATCGGCAAGGAAGTTGTCCCCGAGGGCATTCGCGTGCTCGAGCAAGCCGCGACCAGGTTCGACATCGATCTGGCGTTCGACTACTTCGATTTCGCCTCCTGGGACTACTACGAGCAGCACAAGCAGATGCTGCCCGACAACTGGAAGGACCAGATTGGCGGACACGACGCCGTGTTCTTCGGGGCGGTCGGCTGGCCCGAGAAGATTCCCGACCACGTCTCGCTCTGGGGCTCCTTGCTGCAGTTCAGGCGCGAGTTCGATCAGTACATCAACCTGCGACCGGCGCGACTCATGCCGGGCATCATCGCGCCGGTCGTGCGGCGCGACGGCAGCCCGCGCGAGCCCGGCGAGATCGACATGTACATCGTGCGCGAGAACACCGAGGGCGAATACTCGAGCATCGGCGGCCGGATCTTCTCCGGCACCGAGCGCGAGATGGTGATGCAGGAAACGGTCATGACCCGCGTCGGCGTCGACCGCGTGCTGAAGTACGCCTTCGACCTCGCGCAGTCGCGCCCCAAGCAGCACCTCACGAGCGCCACGAAGTCGAACGGCATCGCGATCACGATGCCGTTCTGGGACGAGCGCGTGGAGGAAATGGCAGAGAGCTACCCCGACGTCGAGGTCGACAAGTTCCACATCGACATCCTCACGGCACACTTCGTGCAGCGGCCCGACTTCTTCGACGTGGTGGTCGCCAGCAACCTGTTCGGCGACATCCTCAGCGACCTCGGACCGGCCTGCACCGGCACGATCGGGATCGCGCCGAGCGCCAACCTCAACCCGCCCGGCGCGTTCCCGTCGCTCTTCGAGCCGGTCCATGGCTCCGCGCCCGACATCGCCGGACAGGGGATCGCCAACCCGATCGGTCAGATCTGGTGCGGCGCGATGATGCTGGACTTCCTCGGTCACCGACGCGCGCACGACGCGATCCTCGCGGCGATCGAGACAGCGCTCGACCCCGCCAGCGGCGCCCCGCGCACCCCCGACATCGGCGGAACCGCCTCCACGGCCGACCTCGGCGCCGCAATCGCCGAGGCGCTCTAAGAATCCTCTGAACAAGTCGGATCCACTCTCCCCCCGGCTTTGCGGGGGGAGATGTCACGGAGTGACAGAGGGGGGCTCCCCCGCTTGGCCAGATACAGCCACGCCGGTGAGTGGGGACCCCAGCCCCCCTCTGCCTTCGGCATCTCCCCCCGCAAAGCCGGGGGGAGAGTGATTCAGAGCTTTCCTAGCAACGCCGCGCCGCCAAACGCCTGCGAGGATATGCCGCGCCCTCGATCGTTTGCCCTGCCCGACTTAGCGGACATTCCGCAGGCGCGGATCGAGCGCGTCGCGGAGCCAGTCGCCCATCAGGTTGCCGGTCAGAGACACGATCAGCAGCGTCAGCCCCGGCAACCAAATCGGCCACCAGGCGACGTTCATCGTGTCGCGGCCCTCCGAGATCATCCTTCCCCACGACGACGTACCGGGCGGCACGCCGACGCTCAGGAAACTCAGCGCGGCCTCCGCCAGGATCACCAGCGCGACCTCCAGCGTCATGATGATCACGATGGTGTTGAACACGTTCGGCAGCAGGTGCTTGCGCATGATCCACCAGCCGCCCCCGCCCACCGAGCGGGAGGCGGTGACGAAGTCACGCTCCCTCAGCGACAGCACGTCGGCCCGCACCAGCCGCGCGTACGAGGGCCACGTCCAGATCAGCAGGATGACGATCACGTTGGTCAGGCTCGGACCGACCAGGCTTGCCATCAGCACCGCGAACAGGATCGCCGGCAGCGCCAACTGCATGTCCACCACTCGCATCAGGATCTGCCCGGTGATCCCGCCGGCCCAGCCCGAGACCAACCCGATCAGCGTCCCGAACAGCGCCGCGCCCGGCACCACGATCCCGACGACGATCAGGGAGACGCGCGCCCCGTGCAACAGCCGGCTGTAGATGTCCCGCCCGACGTCGTCGGTGCCCAGCGGGTGATCCCAGGTCCCCCCGGCGAACACGGGCGGCTGCAAGCGCGCCGCCAGCTCGATGAACTCCGGTTCGTGCGTCTGCAGCACGTCCGCCAGCACGCCCGCCACGATCACCACCAGCCCGATTAACGCGGGCACAGACAGGCCTAGCCATCGCCGCCAACGAATTCGCCGCCGCCGCCTGCCCGGCTGGAACCCGACCGTCGCTGCGGTGCTCTCCGCCATCAGACCGCTCCTGCTCGGATCCGCGGGTCGATGAAGCGATACGACAGGTCGACGAGCAGGTTGACTAGCGCGATCGACCCAGCCAGGACGATGATCGAGGCCTGCACCATGGGGAAGTCATTCTTCAGGATCGAATCAATGATCAAGCGCCCAATTCCCGGCCAGGCGAACACCATCTCGATGATCACCGTCCCCCCGATCAGGCGGCCGAGCGAGAGGCCCAGCATCGTCAGTACCGGCAGCAGCGCGTGCCGCATGCCGTGACGCCAGATCACGACCCGTTCGCTCAGCCCCTTGGCCCTTGCCGTGCGCACGAAGTCCGTGTCCATCACTTCGATCATCCCCGACCGGGTCAGCCGCATGATCGCGACCATCTCGAACAGCCCCAACGCCAGGGCCGGCAGGATCAACGACCGGAAGCCCTCCTTCGCGCCGCCGGTCGGGAACCAGCCCAGCTTGACGGCGAAAAAGAAGATCATCATCAGGCCCAGCCAGAAGCTCGGCGTCGCCTGACCGATCACCGCCACGAAGCGCGCCAGCCAGTCGACCGATGTCCCCCGCTTCAGCCCGGCGATGATCCCCAACGGCACCGCCAGCGCGATCGCGAAGACCACGCCGGCCACTCCCAATTTGAGCGTGTTCACCGACTTGTCAGCGATCGCCTCCAGCGTCGGCGTACCCCCGCCCCGCCAGGAAGTCCCGAAGTCGCCCTGCACCAGGTCGAGCAGGAAGTTGCCGTACTGGACTTCGAGCGGGTCGTTCAGACCGAGCAGCTCGCGGAACCGCTCCTTGTCCTCGGCGCTGGTCGCCAGCGGCGGCAGCATCGTCGCTTCCGGATTGCCGACGCCGCGCGAGACGAAAAAGACGATGGTCACGACCAGAAGCGTGACGAAGAACGCCTGGATCAAGCGGATGATCAGGTAGTTCCAGAACTGCATCACACCCCTCGCCCAGAGCGGTCGCTACACGATTCTGCCACAACCGCCTCCGGCCTCCCCCATCTCCTGGCAGGGTGCTGAAAAAGTCGAAGCGTCCGCTCTTTCTCTCCCCCCGCGGTGCGGGGGGAGATGTCACGCAGTGACAGAGGGGGGTCCGACTCTGCCTGACCAGATACAGTCACGACGCTGCGTGGGGACGGCAGACCCCCCCTCTGCCTTCGGCATCTCCCCCCTGCGGTGCGGGGGGAGAGTCGTTCAGAGCCTCCTTAGGCCTTGATCCGCTGAATCGCGAAGGTCATCAGGAAGTTCAGATTCCCCACGCGGCCTCCCTTTGGGTAGTTGATGTCGGCTCGGGTTACCACGGTGTCTGGCGGCTCGACGATGAAGATGAAGGTCGCCTGGCGGGTGTGTTCGAGCAACAGCTCCGAGATGATCTCGAGTCGACGGTCAGGATCCTGCTCAACCCGCTGCGCCACGTAGAGCTCCTGCAGGCGCGGATCCTGGGGCGGTGAGACGGTGAAGAAGCCATCGGCGTCGCCGCAGCACGCCCACATCGATCCGATGTCGGGGACGGCGTTCGCGTAGAACCAGTACAGGCCCCAGGGGGCCTCTTCCCTACCCATGGTGTACTCGGGCGTGAAGTATTCAGAGCCCAACAGCGGCGTGGGCGTGACGCGAATTCCAATCGCATTGAGATCCTGAGTCACGACCAGCACCAGGTCCTCAACCACATCGCCACCCCAGTCTGGCGTGTAGTAGAGCGGGACATCGATGCCGGCCTCATAGCCGGCCTCGGCCATGAGCTGCTTCGCCTTCTCCACGTTGTAGTCGAAAACCACTTCCGCCTTTTGCTCCGGGCTGGGATAGCCGGGAACGCCGCTGTACACGAGCATCGACATATCCCCCACGCCGAGGAACAGGTTGTCGATAATCGCCCGCCGGTTGATCGCATGATTGGCGGCCTGTCGCACGCGAATGTCGAGGAACGGATTGGGCGATCCGTCGGGCGTCGTTTGCTGCCACAGGTTGGGGTAGATGTTGTGCACCGACCAGCCGGCGCCCGGCTGGAACTGGACCGTGTAGTTGGGATCGTCGATGTAGGGTTTGGCCGCGTTGACGCCGACGCCCTCGTGGATCACGTCAATCTCGCCCGCTTCGAGACCGGCGAGGCGCGACTGCAGTTCAGGCCGCACCACGCCGATCAACTTCTTGTGGTGTGGCACGTGCGAGACCCGCAGTGGGTGATCGATCGGGTTGTAGTGATCGTCGAAGCGCTCGAAGATGAAGTTCTCGTCGTCGGTGTGGCTGACGAAACGGTAGGGACCCGTGCCCATCGGCTCCTGGTCCAGGGCGAGATCGCCGCGCCCCTCCGTGTCCGCTTGCGAGTGGATCGTCACCTCGCCGGCGCCGTCCATGTTGACGGTCAGGAAGCCCGCGTCGGGCGCCGGCAGCTCGATCGACCAGGTGCGATCGTCAATCGCTTCGTTGCGGACCCAGATCTTTGCACCCCGGTCTGGGTATGCGGCCGACCAGCCGCCGGGATGATCGGACGTCTCGCCGCCCTGGTGATATTCGGCCAGGCCGCCCATCCGGTCGTAGCTGAAGACCATATCCCCGGCGACCAGGGTCGAGCCATCGTGAAACTTGGCCGGGATGATGTCGAGTCGCAGGGTGACCGGGTCGATCCACTCCGGCGTGGCCAGTCCGGCGGCCATTGAGTTGTCGCGCGGATCGCGATCCAGCGGACCGCTGTAGACGGCGCCGTGGCTGACGTAGTTCTGCGCGCTGCCGGACCGGTGGTGATCCAGCCCACCGCTGTCGGAGCCCACGGCGATCACCACTTCGGAGTCAAGGTCAACCTGGTCGAGCGAAAGCGGCATCGACCACTCTTCTTCAGTCTCCCCGGCTCCTTCGGCAATCTCTTCGGCTGTCTGCTGTTGCTCAGTGACCTGAGCCTGCTGCTCGGCCTGCGCTTCGGTCTGTTGCTGCTGCATGGCCTGCTGCTGCATGGCCTCTTGCTGCTGTTGCTGCTGCTGCTGCGCCTGCGCAACCGTCGGCTGAGCGTCATCGTCGTCGTCGCCGCAGCCGACCAGGGCCAGGCCGCTCGCGCCGACACCGGCCCGAGCTGACGCCCGCAACAGCGCCCGCCGGCTGAGCTGCCGACGCTTCATCCGCTGCCAATAATTTCGTTCGCTCATGGGAAGTCCTTCCATCGATCCCCCTTGCGTACCGGCTGCAAGGGTTGGCTCGGAGTATGCCCAGCTCAAAATCGGATTGCAACGTTGCCCAGGGGCGCGGCGCAAGCGCAAGACACGGTCTCAATGCGCAATCCGCCCGCACGTTCGAGACCGCCCCGACCCACCGCTATGGTGCGGGTCATGAGTCAACGATTACGGGACAAGGTCGCCGTCATCACCGGCGGCACCAGCGGGATCGGCGCCGCAACTGCCGAACTCTTCGTCGCCGAGGGCGCCAGGGTCGTCCTCACCGGCCGCTCTCGCGAGAAGGGCGCGGCGCTGGCTGAGCGGCTCGGACCAAACGCCATCTATCACGAGGCCGATGTCACACGAGAGGCCGACATCAAGGCATCCATCGACCTCGCGATCGACCGCTTCGGGGCGCTCAATATCCTGTTCAACAACGCCGGCGGACCGACCCGCGGCGCCTTCGAGACCATCTCCGGCGAAGCCATCGACTACGGCGTCCACCTCCTGCTGAGCAGCGTGATGCTGGGCATCCGCTACGCGATCGAGCCGATGAAGGCCGCCGGAGGCGGCGCGATCATCAACAACTCGAGCATCGCGGCGCTGCGCTATCGCCAGGGCGACCCGCTCTACTCAGCCCTCAAGGCCGCACTGACCCACTACTCGAAGCTCGCCGGAGTCGAGCTGGGACCATACGGCATTCGCGTCAACGTGATCTCGCCGGGCGCCATCGCCACACCGATCTTCTACGGCGGCTCGGCCCGCGCCAACACCCTCTCCGACGAGGCGAACGCCACGAAAATGGCGAAGCTCACGCGCAACCTCGCCAAGGCAACCCCGATGCCCCGCGCGGGCTTCGCCGAGGACATCGCGGAAGCGGCGCTCTATCTCGCCAGCGACGCAGGTCGCTTCGTCAACTCGCACGACCTCGTCGTCGACGGCGGGCGAACATCGATGTTCAACGAGTTCAACAACTGATCCCGTTCCCGATCCAGGCCCCACAACGCCCCGGAGTCAGAGGCTCGATCCGGACCCGCGGATCGAACTGTGCCCTCCTGCACTCAGGCGTTTCATCGCCAGCATCTGCCGACAGCTCCGGATGCGCGTAGTCGTTCGCTTGGGAACAATGACCATCGCGTTCGTCCACCCGCGGGGCCGCCCTGTTCCGGCGCTCCGTGCGACATCACGAGATGAGTGAGATGACTTCAAGACTGAAGCTGGTCCTAGCGGTCGTCATCGTCACACTGGTCGCGCTTGCGTTGGCTGGTTGTTCCGACGAGATCCCGTCGGCTCCGGAACAGGAACCTGCCACCGCCCGCCCCACTGCGGAAGAGACATCCACTGGGGAAGCGGATTCGACCGCAGAGGCCCGGGAGCAGTCCGCCGCCGTACAACAAGCTCCAGCCGAGGCCGATCCGTCCGAGCCTGAGCAAGAGGCGGTTACCGAAGAGCCGGAACCAGAGGACACGGCGGAGGATCAGGCGGATCAGGCAGCCGAACCGGCGCCATGGATACCCGACGCTCCGTTGCCCTTCGATCCGACCGTGGTCCGCGGCACGCTCACTAACGGCCTGACCTACTACATCAAGCGCAACGAGGAACCGCGCGACCGGGCGCAGCTGTCGTTGGTCGTGAAGGCAGGCTCCGTCCTCGAAGCGGAGGACCAGCGCGGGCTCGCCCACTTCGTCGAGCACATGGCCTTCAACGGGACCGGGCGCTTTGCCAAACAGGAGATCGTCGATTACATCGAGTCGATCGGCAGCAGCTTCGGCGCCGACCTCAACGCCGGAACCAGCTACGACTACACCGTGTACTGGCTGGAGTTTCCGACCGACGATCCTGAAATCCTCGAGACAGCCTTCCAGATCCTCAGCGACTGGGCCTACGCCATCAGCTTCGATCCGGAGGAGATCGAACTGGAGCGCGGCGTCGTGCTGGAAGAATGGCGTCTATATCAGGGCTTCGGATCGCGCTTCCAGACCAACCTCTACCCGCTGCTCTTTGGCGACTCGCTCTACGCAGAGCGGAGCCCCATTGGCCTGACCGAGATCCTGGAAACGGCGCCCGTCGAGCAACTGCGGGCCTACTACGAGCGATGGTACCGGCCTGACCTGATGGCGATCATCGCCGTCGGTGAATTCGACATTGAAGAAATCGAAGCCAAGATCACACAGCACTTCGCACCGCCGCCCGAGGGCGAGGCATATCAGGAGCGCGCCGCCGTCGCCGATCCCACCAACAAACCGAGCTTCGACGTCCCCGACAACAACACCCCCGTCGTCGACGTGTTCACCGATCCCGAAGCGCCGGTCACGCAGGTGACGCTGGTCCGCAAGCTGGCTCCCGACGCCGGCCGGGACCTGGCGGCCTTCCGTCGCGGCGCGGTCGAACAGCTCGCGTTCATGATGCTCAACGCGCGACTGTTTGAGCGTGGACAGGAGGCCGACCCACCCTGGCTGTACTCCGCGGCCGGAGGCGGTTCGTTCGTTGAACCGCTCGATATCCAGACCTTCACGATCGTCACCGAGCAGCACGGCGTCGAGGTTGGATTCGCCGCCCTGCTCGAGGAAATGCAGCGCGCCGGCCAGCATGGCTTCACCGCTGCCGAGCTGAATCGGGAGATTGAAAACCTGCTCAGCTCCGTCGAAAGCGCATACAAGCAACGCGATCAACTCGAGTCCGCGCAGCTCGCAGGTGAACTCCGAAATCACTTCCTCGGCGGACCACCAGTCGTCGGCATCGAAGCTGAGTGGGAGCTGTACCAGCAGCTACTGCCACAAGTCACCCTGGCCGAGATCGATAAGCTGGCGGCTGCCTGGACGGAGTCTCACAACACCGTGCTCCTGGTGCTTGGTCCCGAGGGGATCGAGACCAGCGAAGACGGCGCCCTGGCCGCAGCGCTACAGACACAACTCGACGCTGCGAACGCGCTGGTGGTCGAGCCATACTCGGATGAATTCGACGATGTCCCGTTGTTGGCCGTCATACCGACACCCGGCAGCATCGTCGAAGAAGAACAACTCGAGTCGATCGACGCGGTGCAATGGACACTCTCGAACGGCGTCACCGTGATCGCCAAGCAGACCGACTTCAAGAACGACGAGGTGCAGTTCACCGCGTACAGCCCGGGCGGACACTCGCTGGTCGACGACGAGCACTTCGTCTCAGCCGAGCACGCCGCCGCACTGGTCGGCGGTAGCGGCGTCGGACCACACGACAGCGTCACGCTGGGCAAGTTGCTCGCCGGCAAGCGGGTCTCGGTCTCCCCATACATCAGCGAACTGTTCGAAGGACTCAGCGGCAACGCCTCACCAGAAGACCTGGAGAGCCTCTTCCAACTGATCACCCTGTATGCCACCGAGCCGCGGATCGATCCGGACTATTTCTCGACGTATGAGTCGCGATTGCGCACGTCCGCCGAACTCCGACCCACCCAGCCGGACGCCGTGCTGTACGACCGTGCAAACATCCTGCTCAGCCAGGGTCACCTTCGCCGACGACCGCTATCCCTCGAAGTGCTGGAAGAACTCAGCCTCGACCGCGCCGAAGCCGTCTACGCCGATCGCTTCGCCGACCTGGGCGACGCCACGTTCGTGTTCGTCGGCGCATTCGACTGGGACGAGCTGCGCTCGTTGACCACCACCTACCTCGCCAGCCTGCCAACCTCCGGCCGTGCCGAGCAGTGGCGGGATGTCGAGGTCGACCCACCGGACGGCGTCGTGGACGAGGTCGTCTACAGCGGCATCGAACCACGCAGCCAGACGGTCTGGATCTTCGCCGGCGACGCGGAGTGGAGCCGCGACGAAGTGCTGGCGCTTGAGGTAGCAGGCGAGATGCTCAGCACCCGTCTGCGCGAACGGGTGCGGGAAGCGCTGGGTGGCAGTTATTACATCCAGGTCAGCGCCCGCGCCAGGCAGCTGCCGGACCAGGAGTACCAGGTCGCCATCATCTACGGCAGCGATCCTGACCGCGTCGAGGAGCTTGTGCGCGAGGTGGCCATCGAAATCGACTGGCTCAAGGACGGCGGCGAGCAGAGCTATCTGGACACCGTCAAGGAGCAGCTGCGGACCTCCCGCGAGGAACAGGTGCGGGACAACGGATTCTGGCTCAATCAAATCGTGGCCACAACACAGTTAGGCGAATCGCTCGCGGAAATCACCGGCTTCGATGACCGGCTGGAGGCGCTCACCCTCGAGCAGGTCGCGGCCGTGGCTCGGCGCTCCCTGCCGAACGACCGCTTCGTGCGTGTGGTGCTGCTCCCGGAGGGCGACTAGTCCTCGGGCGAAGCCACCCGGACAGCGATGCTGCTGCTCCGATGCGCATGCGGTCCCACGCCGTGAATGCCGCTGATCGGCCGTGCTGCGATACTGCAACGGCTGCGCGCCGCGGACCAGGGATCGACCGTGACCGCCAGGGACGAATGGAGGACCGCATGGCACTCGACCCTGCGACGACACGCTTCGTCGCGGAGATGTTGGACGGCGCCGACCCCGACGCCAAACCGTTTCAGGAGCGGACGCCCGAGGAAGCACGGGCCTACCGCGCAGCTCTGGCCGCGCTCAACGGGCCCGCGCCGCCCATGGCGCGCGTCGACGAGCACACGCTCGAGCGCGCCGACGGGAACGTGCGCCTTCGCGTGCTCGTGCCGATCGAGCCCCCCGCCGGCGTGATCGTCTACTACCACGGTGGCGGCTGGGTGGTCGGATCGATCGACGAGTCCGACACGCTGGGCCGCAAGCTCGCGGAGCGCACATCGTGCACCGTGGTGCTCGTCGATTACCGGCTCGCGCCCGAGCATCGCTATCCGGCCGCCGTTGATGACGCATACGACGCGCTGGAGTGGACCAGCGCACATCTCGGCGAGATCGCCGCCGAGGGCGCTCCCGTGTTCGTGGCCGGCGACAGCGCCGGCGGCAACCTCGCCGCGGTGGTGGCCGTGCGCGCGCGCGACCGCAACGGCCCCGCCATCGCCATGCAGATCCTCATCTATCCCGTCACCGACGCGAACGTCGACCGGCCCTCGTACCTGGATCCCGAGAACCAGCTGCTGCTGACCAGAGACTCGATGATCTGGTTCTGGGACCACTACCTGCCCGATGTCGCTCGGCGCTCCGAGCCCGATGCGTCGCCGTTGCACACACCCGATCTCGCCGGCCTGCCACCGGCCGTCGTGCTGACCGCGGAGCACGACCCGCTGCGCGATGAGGGCGAGGAATACGCTCAGCGGCTCGAAGAGGCCGGCGTCCCCGTCGACTTCCAGCGGCACGCCCGGCAGATGCACGCCTTCTTCGCCTTGCTGATGCTGCCGGGCAGCGAACGCGGGTTCCAGCAGGTCGTCAAAGCGGTCCGCCGTCACGTCGTCCAACATGCCGCGCTTGCGCGGTAGTAGAATCGCGCTGTAGACCGCGCCTCGATTGCGGCGCAACCACTGAGAGTCAGGCCCGGCCAGCTCGCTTGAGCGAACCAGAGAGAGAACGAAGATGTCAGAGAACGCTACCACCGCGCACGTCGACGCCGTCGTCATTGGAGCCGGATTCTCCGGCATGTACATGCTCAAGAAGCTGCGCGACGACCTGGGCATGACCACGAAAGTCTACGAAGCCGGCGACGGCGTCGGCGGCACCTGGTTCTGGAACCGCTACCCCGGCGCGCGCTGCGACTCCGAGAGCTACATCTACTGCTTCTCCTTCGACGACGACCTGCTCCAGGATTGGAACTGGAGCGGCAAGTACCCCGAGCAGCCGGAGATCCTCGAATACCTCAACCACGTCGCCGATCGCTTCGACCTGCGCAACGGAATCCAGTTCAATACCCGCGTCACCTCCGCTCATTTCAACGACGACACCGGCCTCTGGCAGGTGGAAACGGATCAGGGTGATCGCGTGACCGCGCAGTACGTGATTACCGCGATCGGCTGCATCTCCACCGGTCAGATCCCGAAGATTCCCGGCCTCGATTCGTTCGAAGGCGACTGGCACCACACCGGCGCTTGGCCGCATGACGGCGTCGCCTTCGAAGGCAAGCGCGTCGCCGTGATCGGCACCGGCTCCAGCGGCGTCCAGTCGATCCCCGTGATCGCCCGCGAGTGCGAGCACCTGACCGTCTTCCAGCGCACGCCCCAGTACACGATCCCGGCCCGGCACGAGACGGTCGATCAGGAGTTCCTCAAGCAAGTCAAGGCCAACTACGCAGAGATCATGCAGAAGTCGAAGCTTTCGGCCGCTGGCATGCCCTACGAGTTCTCCGAGAAATCCGCCCTGGAAGTGACGGATGAAGAGCGCACCCAGACTTACGAGGAGCTCTGGAAGAAGGGCGGCTTCAACTTCCTCTTCGGCGCCTACGCCGACATTGCGACCGACCGCCGCGCCAACGACACCGCCGCCGAGTTCATTCGCAGCAAGATCCGCGAGATCGTCAAGGACCCGGAGACCGCCGAGAAACTGCTCCCGCGCGACCACCCCTTCGCCTCCAAGCGGGCGCTGATCGACACCAACTACTTCGACACCTACAACCGCGACAACGTCGACCTGGTCGACATCCGCCACTTCCCGATCGAGGAGATCACGCCGACCGGTCTGCGCACCGCGGACGGCGAGGAATACGAAGTCGACATGATCGTCTTCGCCACCGGCTACGACGCGATGACCGGCACCTTCTTCAAGATGGACATTCGCGGCCGCAACGGGCGCGAGCTGAAGGAAAAGTGGAGCGACGGACCCACCACCTACCTTGGTCTCGCCACCGCCGACTTCCCCAACATGTTCATGATCACCGGTCCCCAGAGCCCGTCGGTGCTGAGCAACATGCCGGTCTCAATCGAGCAGCACGTCGAGTGGATCTCGGACTTCGTCGAGTACCTGCGCGAACACGGCGTTGACGTGGTCGATGCCGATCCGCAGGCCGAGGTCGACTGGGTCCAGCACGTCTACGACATCGCCGACCAGACGATGTACATGCTCGCCGACTCTTGGTACCTCGGAGCCAACATCCCCGGCAAGCCCAGGGTCTTCATGCCCTACGCCGGAGGCGTCGGCCCCTACCGAGAGAAGTGCGACGAGGTCGTAGCCAACGGCTACGAGGGCTTCGTGCTGAGCGAGGCGCCCGCCCCCGTCGTCGCCGACTAGGAGAGCTCCGAACACGCCGGATCGGCTCTCCCCCCGCAGAGCGGGCGGAGATGTCACGCCGGATCCACTCTCCCCCCGCTCGGCGGGGTAGATGTCACGCCGGATCCACTCTCCCCCCGCTCGGCGGGGGGAGATGTCCCGTAGGGACAGAGGGGGGCCCGATCCTGGGCGCCCGGATACAGCGGCGGCAGTGAGTCGGGACCGCAGCCCGCCTACACCGCGAACTGCAGCTCGCCGTCAACGTAGGTCTGCTGCACCACAATCTCGCGGATGTGCTTTGGGTCCACCAGCGACGGGTCGTGGCTGAGCACGACCAGATCGGCGCGCTTGCCGACCTCAATCGAGCCGACTTCGTGATCGCGAAACATCGCGGCGGCCGAGTTGAGCGTGTACGTGCGCAGGGCCTCGAGCGCTGAGATCCCCTGCTCTTCGGCGACCGGCCCGGCGCCCGAACGGGTGCGGCGCGCGACCGCGGCGTAGAGCCCCAGCAGCGGCTCGACCGGGGCGCAGGGATAGTCCGAACCGGAGGCAACCGTCAAGCCGGCGTCAAGCATCGCGCGATACGGGATCGGCGCCGAATCAAGCCCTGCGTCGTCGATGAAGGCCTCGAAGCGATCTCCCATCGCATAGAGAAAGGCCGGTTGATGCGAGATGATCACCCCGAGCGACTTGGCTCGTTCGAACTGCTCGGCCTCAGCAAAGAACGCGTGCTCGATGCGATAACGCGGGTCCTCGCGCGGGACCTCGCGCAGCGCGCGTTCCAGGGAGTTCAGCGCCTGCTCGATCGCGCGGTTGCCGAGGCAGTGGATCGCGATCTGCAGCCCGTGTGACGCAGCGTCGAGGACCAGATGATCCACCTCTTCCTGCCCGTAGTAGGGCGCGCCGATGTCCTGCCGCGACCCGTCCGGATGACAAGTCCTCAGCGCAGGGCTGGGAAACGCGGGATCTATGAAGATCTTGACGATGCCGCCGCGCAGACGGTCGGAGACATCGTCCTTCATGAATCCACCACCCGCCGCCTCAATCGGCGCGGCGAAAAATCCCACCCCGCCGCGCATCTGATGAATCGCGATCGGCAGCATGCCGCGCTCGTCGGTCAGCCGATACATCTCGGCGCTCTCCGGCATCACCACCGCGTCGCCCACGCTGGTCACCCCGTGCGAGAGATGGCGCCTCGCGTTCTGCTGGACGAGGCCGGCCACGACATCCGGCCCAAGTGTGTCGATATGGGAGCGCATCGTCGCGTGATGCACCGTGTTGATCGCCCGCTCCCAGAGCACGCCGTTCGCTTCACCGCGGTCGTCGCGGCGAATCTCCCCGCCCCGAGGGTCGGGCGTGTCACGGTCGATCCCGGCCAGCGCCAACGCGGCCGAGTTGGCGTAACACGCGTGGTAGGAGAAGTCCATCACGCAGACCGGATTCTGCGGAGCCACCTCGTCCAAATCCGTGCGCATCAGCGCCCCGCTGGCCATGTCGGGAGTCGCCGAGTAGTGCAGGCCCCAGATCCACTGACCCGGGAGACTGCCCGCGGCGGCCGCCGCGATCGCGTCGAGCACCGCCTGCTTGCCGGCCAGCGGCGGGACGCGGCAGTCGACCGAGCGCGGCTCGAATGTGGTCATCGAGAAGTGGTTGTGCGGGTCGCAGAATCCGGGCACCAGCGCGCGCCCGTGCAGGTCGACCGTTTGGGCGTCGGGACTGACCGCCTTCCTCACTTCGTCGCTGTCGCCGACCGCGATGATGCGGCCATCGCGCACCGCGACACCCGAAGCAATGCGGTCGAGCGGGTCGATCGTCAGCACTCGGCCGCTTCTGAACAGCAAGTCCATATGAAGCTCCTCCACGGTGCCGGATCCGCGCCGCAGAGAGGCTAGCGGCTCCGCGGACACCGCCCCAGGCGCGGCTCAGGCGCAATCTCGACCAAGCGCGAGCCGCGGCTCAGCGGGTGCGAGATCGTCTACTCCGAGGACATGAGCCACGAGCAGGATTACGGCGGGCTGCGCGTGATCAATCCGTTCCACGACTGAGACGGCGATCAGAGGCTGCGCAACGTGCCGTCGCGGTGATCGAAGGCGACCACGCGGGCCACTCCCGCGGCGCGGCACGCCAGCGCGATCGCCTGTGCGCCGGCCGGGCTGTGCTGCACTCGCGTGATCACCACGACGAACGCGGCCGAATCGGGCACGCCCTTGCGACCGCCTTCGGGGTGCGCCAGCACCGTGGCCACGAGTTCAGGCGTGATCCCAGCCTCCGGCTCGGCGCCGCTCAGCGCCTGGACTCGCTCCGGGCGATGCACGTGATCGGCATTCAGCGGCTGCCCCAGGATCTGCACGCCGACGACGGCCGCGACGACATCCACGCCTTCCGGGATGACCGGCTCGTGCTCGGCGGGAGCCTTGAAGCGCCGGCCCGCAGAGCCGTCGGCCTCGACCCCCACCAGGCCGACGCCCGGCATCGCCAGCGCGGCTCGCGGCCACGACGGCTCGACGCCGAGCACCCGCTCGCGATCGCCGCGGCCCGAGCCCACGATCGCGGTCGGCAGGCCGCGGCGCAGGATGTCGTCAAGCGCGCCGGCCCGCGCCGCTTCGTTGGTCCCGAGCACCAACGGAATCTGCGCCGCGAACGGGGGCACTGTCATCTTCGTGGTGGTCGTCAGCGCGGTCAGGCCGTGATCGCCGTCGCTCTGCGCGGCTTCCTCGGCAAGCGCGAAGAGTAGTCTCGTCTTCCCGCCCCCGCCGACCGTCGCGAACACAGCGGGTCGCTCGATGCCCAACGCTCGGTGTATCTCCAGCACGGCTGTCATCGCGCACCACTCCCGAATTCCAGCGTAAGCTCAACCCACGAAAATGGCGCAAGAATCTGCTGAACACTTCAGCGTGGTGATCCTCGCCGGCGGCTTCGGTCGGCGGCTGGGGCGCGACAAGGCGACGTGCCTCGCCGCCGGTCGCCCGCTGCTGCACTGGACGGCGCTCGCGGCGACCGCCGTGACCGACGACATCGTGGTGGTGCGTCGCGCCGACCAGGAGTTCGTCACAGCGATGGGCGCGCCGTGGCGCGAGATCACCGACCACCGTCCCGAACGCGGACCGCTCGCTGGACTCGAGGCGGCGATCGACGCGACCCGGCACGAGCTGCTCGTCGCCATCGCCTGCGACATGCCGATGGTGCGCGGAGCGGTGATCGCCGCTGTCGCTGCGGCGGCGCGGAACGTCGAGATCGCGATGCCGCTGGTCGACGATCACGCGCAGCCGCTGCTCGCCGCCTACCGTCGCAGCGTGGCGCCGCACGTTCGCGCCCTGCTCGACAGCGGCGAGGGCCGGCTGCGCGCCCTCCTGCCGCTCGTGCAGCACACGCTGATCGGCGAGGATGTGCTACGTACGCATGACCCCGAGTTCGAATCGCTCACGAATGTGAATCGCGCTGAGGACCTTGAGCGCGTCGACCAACTGCTCCGCCGCCGCAATGCGGCCGCAGTTGATGCAGATGATGCAGAGGAGAACGACTGATGGCCCTGTACCGCCGCGTGCTGACCGGTCAGGTCGCCCCGGGCCGACACCAGGAGTTTCTGAGCGCTGTCGAGGCGGCGCTGGAGTATCAGGCGGCGCGCGGGATCGAGGCGAAGTTCTCCGTCTGGGACTCGATCACCGGCCCCTCCAACCGCGTCGAGATCATCGCCGAGTTCGACAACCTGCTCGAACTCGAGCAGTTTGAGGAGCTCGCCGCCCAAGACCAACGCTTCGCCGACCTGCGCCGCGCCGTGCGCGAAGCGATGCTCTTCGCCTCAACCGAGATCGCGATCTATCGCGTGCTGGTCGAATAGCGCGATCGGAATCCCCACCATGGTGCGAGTCGACCCACAGCAGCAGCACGAATATCGCGAGGCCTGGCAGGGCTGGCAGAAGCAGCTGGCGCGGCTCCACGAGGTCTTGCTCGAGGGCGACAACATCGCGCCTCCGCAGCTCAAGGGCTTGCTCAACCGCGAGGCGCGGGCCAAGCAGCGCTACGACGCCGCGCGCGACGCACTGCTCGGCGTGGGGCCCGCGATCAGCCGCATTGGACGCCCCCCCGACCCAGCCATAAACTCCCAGTGAACCAGCGCCCACAACACCGACACGTTCGGAGCTTCCGGTGAGCGACGACTTCGGGGTCGATCTCGACGAGATTCTGCGTGTGATCGAGCGCGCCTCGGTGCTGATCGTGCGCTTCGACATGCTCGAACAGCGGCTGCTCGTGGACTTCCGCAGCGACGGCGCCGACGGGCCGATCATCACCCTCGTCGACCGCGTCAACTCCGCCGAAGAGCGCTTCCGGCATCTCAAGTCGCTGCGGCCCAGAATGCCGCTGCCGGAGCGCATCCTCTCGTTCCCCTGGCCGCGCGCCGTCGCCGCCTTCGACTCGGCCGGCATCTGGGAGCGGATCGCCGATCGGCTGCGCGGGCTCGGCGTCGAGGACGAGGTGCTCGAGCGCACGCACCGCAGCCTGCACGACGGCGAAGCGGCGGTCACGCTCGCTGCGATTCGTGGCGGCGAGGGCTTCCGCACCATCTGGGAGCGAAGCTCATGAGCGCAGACCAGATGCGACCGATTGACTTTCGCAGCGACACGCTGACGATGCCCTCCGAAGGCATGCGCGAGGCGATGGCCGCCGCGACGATCGGCGATGACGTGTTCGGCGAAGACCCGACGATCAACGAGCTGCAGCGCCGCGCCGCCGAAATCAGCGGCAAGCAGGCCGCGCTGTTCGTGGCCTCCGGCACGATGGCCAATCTCACCTCGCTGCTGGCTCAGACGCGCTCGGGCGACGAGCTGCTGGTCGGCCGGCTGGCGCACATCGTGCGCTCCGAAGCGGGCGGCATCTCCCGCCTCGGCGGCGTCCTGGCAACGATTCTCGAGCAGCAGCCCGACGGCGGCGTGGACCCTGATGCCGTCGCCGCGGCGGTGCGCACCGACGACATCCACCAGCCGCGCACGACCCTGCTGGCGCTGGAGAACACGCATAACTTCTGCGGCGGCACGGTCCTGTCGCTCGAGCGGATGCGCGACCTGGCGAACGTGGCGCACCAGCACGGACTGCGCGTTCACGTCGATGGGGCGCGGATCTTCAATGCCGCGGTCGCCTCCGGGCACGCGGTCGAGCAGCTCTGCGCCGACGTGGACAGCGTCTCCTTCTGCCTCTCGAAGGGCCTCGGCGCGCCGGTCGGCTCGCTGATCTGCGGCGACCAGCCGTTCATCGACGAGTGCCGACGCGTGCGCAAGCTGGTCGGGGGCGGCTGGCGCGAGGCCGGCATGCTGGCCGCGGCCGGGCTCTACGCGCTCGACCACAACGTCGCGCGGCTCGCCGACGACCACAACAACGCGCGCGCGTTGGCGCGCGGCCTGGCCGAGCTGGGCTACCCGATTCGGACCGACGATGTGCAGACGAACATCGTGATCTTCCCGCTGGCGCCCACCGCTGAGCAACCCAACCCGGCCGGCGAACTGAGCCGCAGGCTGAGCGAGATCGGCGTCCGCAGCTCGCCGATCGGCAGGGCGCAGCTGCGCTTCGTGACGCACCTCGATGTCGACCGGGCCGATATCGACGAGACGCTCGAGCGGATCACCGCCGCGGCGATCACGCCCGCGCCCGAGACCGTTCAGGCCGCGCGTTGACGCTCAGCGGCCGCCTGCTGCTCGCCGCCGGCGCGACGCTCGCCGTGCTCCTGCTGCTGGCCTGCTCGTCGTCGTCGCAGTTCGACGAGCCGAGCAATCCTGTCGCTCAGATCCCCTGGCCCGACTACGAGCGTCTGACCTACGCGATCTTCGACCAGACCAACGCAGAGCTGGGCACGCTGGTGCTGGAGACGCGTCGCGAGGGCGACATCTACGTGCTACGGCTTCGCTTCGAGCTGGACGGCTCAGCAGTGACCGATGAGCGCGAGGTGAGGGTCGACGCGCGGACGCTGAGCCCGATCAGCTCTCGCCTGGACGCCGCCTCGGCTGACGAACAGATCAGCGTCAGCGGCCAATACGGGACCGACTCGGAGGGCGGATTCTACGTTGACGGGATCGTCGTCGAAAATGGCGAGCGGACCGAGGCGCGGATCGAGGCCGGCGATCTGGCCTTCGACAACGACAGCTCGGCGTGGCTGTGGCGCAGCATCGCCTTCGCGCCGGACCACGAGCTGACCTACCGCTCGGTCAATGTCTACCGCGGGCGCTCGCAGCTGGTGCAGCTGGCGGTCCGCGGGCAAGACACGCTGCGCGGGCCCGACGGCGACGTGATCGTCTGGCAGGTGGTCGTGACGCCGGGCGTCGAGATCAGCCGGGCGTGGTACGAGGTTGAGCCGCCGCATCGACTGATCCGCTGGGACCTCCAGCCGCGGCGCTTCCTGCTGCGCGAGGTTTCGACCGAACCGCCCGAATGACCCGCCAACGGCCTACGGGTGAGCTGGCAGTGGGCTACTGCTGAGCTAGCCGTCGTCGCGGCGCGCCCACTCCGGGCGCTGCTGGTCGGGCGGCGGCGCGAACGAGACATCGCCCTCGACCACCTCTTCCGCTTCGTCGTCCGCCGGGTCAGCGCCGTTGCCGCCCGCGGCGTAGCGGGCGGCGCGCTCGTCGATCTCGGGATGCGCGGCGACGGTGGCGGCGACGCGCTGCTCGAGGGTGGGTGCGAAATCGGCGCGGTGCGCGACGTTGGCCGAGACCTCCGCCTGTACGTCGGTCGGCAGCTCGGTGGCGAACCGCGAGCGCTCGTCGCGAACGGTGTAGCGGAACAGCTCCTGCTCTTCCGGCTCGAGCAGTCGCCCGTCCATCATCTCCTCGACGCGCGGCACCAGCTCCATCACGGTGCGGTCGTGGGTGGTGGTGATGATCGTGACGCCCTCGTGCTCCACAAGATCGTGGAGCAGCGAGAAGATGCTGACAGCGGTGGTCGAGTCGAGCTCGCCGGTCGGCTCATCGGCGAGGATCAGCGCCGGGTTGTTGGCCAGCGCGCGGGCGATCGCGACTCGCTGCTGCTCGCCGCCGGAGAGTTCGTAGGGGCGGTGGCGGGCGCGGCCGGCGAGGCCGACCTGCTCGAGCAGCTGGTCGGCGCGGCGGCGCCGCTCGCGAATCCCGGCCCCGGCGATCCGCAGAGCCAGCTCGATGTTCTCGTAGGCCGAGAGCAGCGGCAGCAGGCCGAACGACTGGAAGACGAAGCCGATCCGGTGGCGACGCAGCTGGGTGAGCTGCGACTCGTTGTAGTTGGTGATGTTCTCGCCGTCGACGTAGACCTCGCCGCTGGTCGGCTGGTCGAGACCGGCGATCACATTGAGCAGCGTGGTCTTACCGGAGCCCGAGCGGCCGATCAGGGCAACGAACTCGCCCCGCCGAACCTGCAGATGCGCGCCGCGCACGGCCCAGATGTCCTCGCTGCCGACGCGGAAGCGGCGGCTCACATCGCGAACATCGACGACGAGGTCGTTGTCGGTCATGGTCATCGTGGCGGGGGTCCATCCTCGCTCTGCACCGGCGTGATGATGATCCGCCCGTCGCGCGCATCGACGAGGGCGCGGCGGCCCAGGTCGACCGAGTCGAGCAGCGGTTTGGGAATCTGCAGCCGACCGGCGCCGTCGACGACGGCGTACTCGTCGTGCACCACCTGAGACATTTCGGTGCCCGGATGCTCGATCCGGCGCACGGTCTCGGTGGCGATCGTGCCGTCGCGGATGGCGACCACGCGGTCGACGCGGGCCGCGATCGCGGGGTCGTGGGTGACGACGATGATGGTGAGGCCGAACTGGGTGGAGAGGCTGCGGAACAGCTCGAAGATCTCCTCGGAGGTGTGGGTGTCGAGCTCGCCGGTCGGTTCATCGGCGAGCAGCAGGGGCGGATCGTTGCTGAGCGCGACGCCGATCGAGACGCGCTGCTGCTCACCGCCGGAGAGCTGGTCGGGGCGCTGGCGTCGCTTGTCCGTCAGGCCGACGGATCCGAGCAGGTCGAGCGCTCGCTCGCGTGCGTGCTTGCGGGTGCGCCCGGCGAGAATCATCGGCACTTCGATGTTCTGCTGCGCGGAGAGGTAGGGGATCAGATTGCGTCCGGTCTGCTGCCAGACAAAACCGACCTCTTCACGGCGATAGTCGACGAGCTCTTCCTCCCCGAGCGCGAGCAGGTCCTTCTGGTTGACGAAGGCGGCGCCGGCGCTGGGGACATCGAGCCCGGCGAGCACGTTGAGCAGGGTCGATTTGCCGGAGCCGGAGGCGCCGACGATCGCGAGCACTTCGCCGCGGCCGACGCTGAGGTCTAGGCCGCGCAAGGCGACGACTTCGAGGTCGGCGATTTTGTAGATCTTGAACAGGTCGCGGCAGACGACGTGGTGCTCACGCGCGAGCTGCTCGGGTCGCGGCGCGGGTGTCGCCGCATGTGAGGTCATTGCTGCACGCCCCTCTTCCCTGCCAGCGGTCAGCCGCCGGCGCGGGAGCCCTCACCATACCGCGTCCCTGTAGCTGGCGGTACACGTGCGCACTCTGCCAGCGAGCGCTCAGAACGGCCCCGAGACGAAGTCCCAGATCGCCTCGACCGCTTCGAGGGCGGTGAAATCGTCGAGCCATTTGCCGATGTGCAGCGCATATTCCTGGAAGATCTTGAGCGCCGCAAGGATCAGCAGCCAGCGGCCCGCAGTCGCGCGGTCGAGCGGTTTGAGCCCGCCGTCGGCGCTGCGCACGAAGCGCTTCGGCCAGTGCGGCCGGCTGGCCACGTAGAGGAACCAGAACTCGAAGACGTTGGGGAAGAAGATCAGGATTTCGCGTCCGGCGCCGGCCAGGAAGACGATGAAGCCGACGAGCCGATAGGCGAACAGGCCGAGCGCGATCTGTCGCTCGAGGCCGGTCCAGCGCCAGGCGACGAAGAGGAAGAGCAGGATGTAGACCTGATCCAGCCACTTGTCCCACTCCTGGTAGTTGGGAATCCCGCCGAGGTCGATGAGCTGGCGCCAGAAGAGGTCGGAGAGGTCGATGAAGACGGCGATCAGAGCGCCGACAAAGGCCCAGCGGAGCACGGGCAGGGAGCCGGCGACGCGGATCAGGCCAATGACGAGCGCTTCCATGGGGGGAGGGTAGGCGTCGTGGCGAGAGCTTCGCAGGGCTCCCGTATGCGTCGATTCAGAGGTCCGCCCTGCGCCACGCCCGCTTGACGAACGGAGTGGCGGCGGTCACGCGACCGTCGGCATGCACCCAGACGGCTTCTCGCGCCTGACATCAATCGATGATCTCAGGATCTTTGGCGGAGTCGCGAGCGTGGCGTTGCGGTCGCCCTGGCAGGCTGCTGAAAAAATCGGTGCACTGACGCTCTCTGCTCTCCCGCCGCTCTGCGGGGGGAGAGGCCGAAAGCAGAGGGGGGTCCGCGTCCCAGGCTCAGCAGTGTGGTGGTACCTGGTCAGACGGGGCCGGGGCCCCCCTCTGTCACTCCGTGACATCTCCCCCCGCTGTGCGGGGGGAGAGAAAGAGCGGCCGCGGTGACTTTTTCAGCAGCCTGCTAATCAGTTTGGGCGAGTTCGGGGAAGCGTTTGAGGGCGGCTTGTTCGAGGATGTCGAGCTGCGCGTGCATGCGGGCCTCGAGTTCGGCGTCGGTTTCGGGTGTCTCGGGGGGGTCGGTGGCTGGGGTGTGTGGGGGAGTTTTGACGGTCGCCGCTTCGAGGGGTTGTGTATCTGGTCGGGGTGGTTGGGGTTGGTCAGGATTGGTTGATCTTGTCTTGCTGCGTTCGTAGTCGCCGAGGATCGAGAGGGTGGTGCGTTCGCGCTGTTCGGGGGTTTGGGCTGGCTCGAATGTTGGTGGGCCGACTGGTCGGAGATGGTTGGGTTCGTTCAGCTTTGGTTGGGTCTTGGCGGGATCGGGAACGGCTTTGGGTCGCGGTGCGTCGAGCAGTTGGTCGTCGGGGAAGTCGAAGGCTTCGGCCTCGGCGTCGGCCAGCGCGCGGGCTTTGGCGGCGGGGCGGAGCTCGCGGAGGATCAGGCGGTATTCGCGCAGGGCGGTGGCGATGGCGCGGTGGTGGACCTCGTGGAGGCGGGCGATCTGGGCGGGGGCGGTGTGGGGCAGCAGTGGCGTGACTTTGCCGCCGTCGGTGAGGAAGGAGAAGGCTTCGAGAGGTTTGGTGGGGTCCTCTTGCAGCAGGCGATGGACGTGGCGGCGGAGCAGGGTGACGTGCTCGAAGAGGAAGTCGTCGGCGGTTTGTTCGGCGATGCCGGACCAGTCGGTTTCCAGGAGCTTGAGGTCGGCGTGGATGGTGGCGTGGGAGACGCCCAGGGCGGTGGCGATTTGGCGGAGGGACTGGCCGGCCTGGCGGAGTTCGTGGGCGTGGAGGATGCGTCGGCGGCGTTGTGGGGATGTGGGCATGGTCTGTAGCACTCCTGTTCTAGTGTGAGGGTAGCACGGGGGTGGGGGAGTGGTGGTCGGAGTGGGTCGGCCGATGCAGGAAGGCGCGGCTAGTGCTCACTCGGAAATCGCTCCCCCCGAGGGGGAGCTGCCGCAGGCAGAGGGGGAGGCCGTTCGGCGGCCCAGGCTGGCGGGGCTGGGAACCTCCCCCACAGTCGCTGCGCGACAGCTCCCCCTCGGGGGGAGCGATTGGATCGGGCTGCTCGTGGGGCAACTCCAGGCCGGCACACTTCGGCTCCTGGAACGGCGCGCTCCGTTCGGCGGTGGCTGCCTCGATCGGTAGCAAGCCCCCCTCTGCCTGCGGCATCTCCCCCCGCGGAGCGGGAGGAGAGGGGATCCGGGCGGCGTCTTCACCCGCGGGAGCGGCGGGCTATGGGGTCAGTATTTGGAGACGTTGATCTCTTCGAAGCGGCCGGTGACGAGGAAGATGGCGCGTTCGCAGATGTTGGTGGCGCGGTCGCCGATGCGCTCGAGGTTGTGGCTGCACCACAGCACATGGGTGACGGCGTCGAACACGGCCGGTTCGCTGTCGAGGCCCGCGAGGCGGGCGATCAGGTTGCGGTGCAGCTCGGTGTAGAGGTCGTCAACCTGGTCGTCCTGATCGCAGGTCGCGCGGGCGAGCGCTTCGTCGCGGTCGATGAAGGAGCGAGTGGCGTTGCGCAGCATCTCGCGGACGAGGTCGGACATGCGCCAGAGGTCGGGCTCGGTGGCGGCGACGGGGTTGTCTTCGAGGAAGATCGCGATCCGGGCGATGCCTTCGGCGTGGTCGGCGATGCGCTCGAGGTTGGAGGCGATCGAATTGAGCGCGATCAGCTCACGGAGGTCGCCGGCGACGGGCTGCTGGAGGGCGATCAGGTTGAGGACCGTCTCTTCGATCTCGTAGCGAAGCTCATTGACGGCGGCATCGCCCTCGCAGACGCCGCGGGCGAGCACGAGGTCGCGGCGCAGCAGCGCCTGCATCGAGTCGACGATGCTGCGGTCGGCGCGGGCGTGAAGTAGGCGGAGCCTGTCGACAGCACCCTGTCGGTCGGTGGTGTAGGCGGTGCGTGCCATGAGATCCCCGGCTCGCTCAGCCGGTCGTGGAGCCCGATCAGCCGTAACGACCCGTAATGTAGTCCTCTGTGCGCGGGTCCGCAGGATTGGTGAAGATATCGCTGGTCGGACCGAACTCGACGAGGCGTCCGGTGCGCTCTTCGCCGGCGAGCAGGAAGGCCGTGTAATCGGAAACGCGGCCGGCCTGCTGCATGTTGTGGGTGACGACGACGATGGTGTATTCCTCGGCGAGCTCGCGCATGAGGTCTTCGATTTTGAGCGTGGCGACGGGGTCGAGCGCGCTGGCGGGCTCGTCCATGAGGATGACCTCGGGCTGGACGGCGATGGCGCGAGCGATGCAGAGGCGCTGCTGCTGGCCGCCGGAGAGGGCCAGGCCGCTCTTGGTCAGGTCGTCCCTGACTTCGCCCCAGAGCGCGGCGCGGCGCAGTGCGTCTTCGACGAGGCGGTCCATGTCGCCCTTGTAGCCGTTGATCCGCGCGCCGAAGGCGACGTTCTCATAGATCGACTTGGGGAAGGGATTGGGCTTCTGGAAGACCATGCCGATCCGGCGGCGGACATCGACGGCGTCGACGTTGGGGCTGAGCAGGTTGAGGTCGCCGAAGCGGATGCGACCGGCGACGCGGGCGCCGGGGATCAGGTCGTTCATGCGGTTGAGGCAGCGCAGCAGGGTGCTCTTGCCGCAGCCGGAGGGTCCGATCAGCGCGGTGACGCGATTGCGGGGGATGTCGAGCGAGATCCGGTCGACGGCCTGGAACGAGCCGTAGAACACGGAGACATCGCTGATCTCGATGGCGAGTTCGAGGTCGGCGGGCATCCCGTGGCGGACTGCGCCGCGATCGGGATCGAGATCGACGGCGTCGATCCTCCGGCCCGGGCGGGGGGATGCGACGACGGCGCCGACGCCGGCGGAGGCGACCTGCGCACGCTGCGCGGCGCTTGCGGGGTCGGGCGCGCGCGGCGCGGGGGGGGCGGCTGGTCGTTGTGCCATGGACTGTCCTTTTCGAGCGCGCCTCGTCGCCGCGCGGCGCCTCACACGGGGAGGGAGATTACCACTCGGTGCGCGTGCGATGGCGCAGGATGATCGCCGCACTGTTCATCAGGAGCAGGATCGCGAGGAGCACGAGGATGGCCGAGGCGGCGATCCCGTGGAAGCCGGCCTGCGGGCGGGCGACCCAGTTGTAGATCTGAATCGGCAGCACGGTGAAGTCGTCAGTGGGAGTATCGGGCAGGAAGGCGATGAAGGTGAGCGCGCCGATCATGATCAGCGGAGCGGTCTCGCCGATCGCGCGCGACATGGCGAGGATGTTGCCGGTCAGCATGCCGCCGAAGGCGTAGGGCAGGACGTGGTAGCGAATCACCTGCCAGCGGGTCGCGCCGACGGCGTAGGCGGCCTCGCGCATGGAGGGGGGAACGGCGCGGAGCGATTCCTGGGCGCTGACGATGATGATCGGCATGACGAGCAGGGCCATGGTGAGCGCGCCGGCGAGCACGCTGCGTTCGAATTCGAGAACGCGCACGAAAAGCTGCAGCCCGAGCAGGCCGTAGACGATCGAGGGGACGCCGGCGAGGTTTGCGATATTGACCTGGATGAAGCGGGAGAACCAGTTGCGGCGGGCGTATTCCTCGAGATAGATGGCGGCGCCGACGCCGAGCGGGAAGGCGACGGCGGCGGTGATCGCCATCATGTAGAGCGTGCCGATGACGGCGGTGAAGATGCCGGCGCGGTCGGGTGAGGCAGGGGTGGCGGAGAGGAAGCCCGGCTCGAGGAAGAGGTAGAGGACCCAGGCGCTGATGATGATCGCGGGCCAGACGAGCGAGGGAGTGCGCAGCCGCGCGGCGCCGTTCCAGGCGGCGGCGATGACGGCGAGCGGTGCGGCAAAGCCCATCAGCACGATGCGGAACGTCTGCCAGGCGCTGGCCTCGCCGAAGAGGTCGATTATGTTGCCGCCGGTCTGGACGTAATACGAGCCTTCGAAGCTGACATAGATCAGGTGGCCGAAGATCGCGGCGGGGATGGCGGTCAGCGCGCAGAGGGCGGCGAAGCTGCGCGGAGCGGGGCTGAGCCAGCGGCCGGCCAGGCGGGGCAGGACGAAGGGGGCGAGCACGGCGAGCGAGAAGCCCCAGGCGAGCCAGCCGAGGCCTGCGGGCAGGCCCGCGCCGCCGGGGCCGCGGAACAGGGTCGCGCCGCCATCGATGGCGATCTCGACGACGAGCGCTCCCAGCAGCACGACGCCGACGCCGATCGCGATGAAGCAGCCCAACAGGAACGCGCCGGAGTAGACGCGGCGGAGTCTGAGGCGCGCGTTGAATTGGGCGTCGACGGAGGGATCGAGCGTGGCGGCGGTCGGTGCGGTGGTCATGGCGCCTCGCAGTGGCGGGCGTACTCGTCGGCGAGCGGGATGCGCGTGCGATCGGGCTGGATCGCGTTGGCGTGCGGGTTGAGTCGGAGCGATTGCGCAACCGCGGAACAGAGCGCCGCGTCGTATTGCGTGGTGGACTGGTCGGGGCCCTGGGCGTAGTGGGCGTCGATTTCGCGCCAGGTGATGGTGTCGGAGCTGAAGTGGGCGGCGTAGACGCCGAGCGCGATCAGGACGGCGAAGAGCAGGCCGAAGGCGGCGGTGCGGATGTTGCGCGCGTCGCTGAGGAAGGTCACTCGTACTCCTCGCGGAAGCGGCGCACGACCCACTGGGCGACGATGTTCATGCCGAGGGTCATGACGAAGAGGGTCATCGCGACGGCAAAAAGGACCTTGAACTCGATGCTGGTGGCGGGGGTGTCGCCGAGGCTGAGCTGGACGATCATCGCCGTCATGGTCTGGACGGCTTCGAGCGGATCGACGAGGAACTGCGGGTTGCCGCCGGCGGCGATGGTGACGATCATGGTTTCGCCGATGGCGCGCGAGGCGGCGAGGATGATCGAGGCGACGACGCCGGAGAAGGCGGCGGGCAAGACGACGCGGACGGCGGTCTCGAAGCGGGTCGCGCCGAGCGCGTAGGCGCCCTCGCGCAGTGAGCGGGGGACAGCGTTGAGCGCGTCCTCGCTGAGCGAGGAGATCATCGGGATGATCATGATGCCGAGCACGATGCCGGCGGCGAGCGCGTTGTAGACGCCGACGCCCTCGCCGAAGATGCCGCGGATGATCGGGCTGACGGTGAGCAGGGCGAAGTAGCCGTAGACGACGGTGGGGACGCCGGCGAGGACTTCGAGCAGCGGCTTGAGCACGGCGCGGAGGCGCGGTCGCGCGTATTCGGAGAGGAAGATGGCGGCGAGCAGCCCGAGCGGGACGGCGACGGCGAGAGCCATCACGGCGATCAGCACGGTGCCCCAGATGAGCGCCCAGACGCCGAACTGTTTGTCGGCGAAGAGCGGCGACCAGGTCGTTGAGCCGAAGAAGTCGCCGAAGGGGATGATCCGGAAGAACTCGACGGTTTCGAAGATCAGGACGAGCACGATGCCGAGCGTGACGAAGGCGGAGAGCGTGGCGGTGAGGAAGAGGCCGGCGTGGATGAAGCGGCCGGAGAGCGTCTCGCGGCCGGTGCCGCCGCGGCTCGGCTGGAGCCGTTCGCGCCAGAGTTCGGCGAGCAGGCTGCGGACGGTGTCGCGTTGCTGCGGCGCCTGAGCCGTCATCGGGGTTCATTCCCGGGTGGATCGATGGGGCGTCGCGCGTCGATGCGCAACGAGAGCACGCTACGAACGCTCGGACAGGGAGCGGTTAACGAGCGGTAAGCGGGCCGGCGGCATGGGCTGCAGGGGATCATCGGGCGTTGTCCAGGTGGCACTGGTCGATCGGAGGGCGGCTTGAGCGGGCGACGCCCCGACCTCGGCGGGGAGGTCGGGGCGCGCTCTGGATCTGGAGTCACGGCGGGGGCCTCCCCCTCTGCCCCCTGCCTGCGCAGGGGCAGGCTGCGGCATCTCCCCCTCGGGGGGAGAGATGGGAGCAGTCGGCCTTCCGTCCTCGCGGTTGTGGCATCTCCCCCTCAGGGGGCGAGATGGGAGCTGTGGGGGGAACGGCTAGCTGGCGCCGTAGATCGATGCGAGGGACTCGCCTTCGGCGGCGGCGGCGATGGCGGAGCCGCCGATCCGCTGCTGCACGCGCCGCAGCGCGGCGGCGTAGAGCTCCTGGGGCAGCTGGACGTAGCCAACCTCGGGTGAGTCGACGAGGAAGACGCCGCCGGTGATGAAGTACTCGACGAAGGCGGCGACCGCGGGGCGGTCGAGCGAGGCGACGGCGACGTAGATGAAGAGCGGCCTGGAGAGCGGGTTGTAGGCGCCGGAGTTGATGCTGTCGAGGTTGGGCAGCACGGCCTCGCCGGCGTCGTTGAGGATTGGGACGGCCTTGAGGCGGTCCTGGTTGTTGGAGAAGTAGGAGTAGCCGAAGTAGCCGATCCCGCCGCGCTCGCCGGAGACGCCCTGCACGAGCACGTTGTCGTCCTCGGAGAAGGTCGTGTTGTCGGAGCGGTGCACGCCGGCGCCCTCATTGACGGTCTCGGTGAAGTAGTCGAAGGTCCCGGAGTCTGCACCCGGAGCGAAGATCGAGATTTCGACGTCGGGGAAGCCATCGCGGACCTCGGCCCAGCGGGTGGCGTAGTCGTCGGGGCGGAAGATGTGGTTCAGCTCGGCGACGGTCAGGCTGTCGACCCAGTCGTTGTCGGATTGGACGACGACGGTGAGGCCGTCGTAGGCGACGGGTAGCTCGATGAATTCGACGCCGTTCGCGGCGCAGATATCGGCTTCGGCGGCCTTGATCGGGCGCGAGGCGTCGGAGATGTCGGTCTCGCCGACGCAGAAGCGCTGGAAGCCGCCGCCGGTGCCGGAGACGCCGACGGTGACGCGCACGCCGGGGTGGAGGATGCCGAACTCGGCGGCCATCGCCTCGGTGATCGGGAAGACGGTGCTGGAGCCGTCGACGGCGATTTCGCCGGCCAGCTCCTCAGCCTGGCCCGCGCTTGAAGCGCTGCTGGAGCTCGAGCCGGTCGTGGTGGACTGCTCTTGGGACTGTTGGGCCCGCTGTTGCTCGGCAGCGGCCGGAGTCGCGGACGCCGACCGGGCCTGCTCGTCGCCGCCCCCGCAGGCGGCCGCCAACAGGCCGACGACAGCGACGACGCCGGTCACGACGGCCAGCGGCGGCAGCCATCCAATGCGGAGCTTGATTACCTGATTCAACGCGCCCCTTCCTCTCCTCGCTCGCGCCCGGGCGGGCATGATCTGCTTCACGGTCTCCCTGTTCTTGCGCGCAGCGTATGAAGGGGAGCCGGGGCAACGGTTAAGGAGGGGTTGGCGCGCAGTTAAGGAGCGGTTAGCGAGTGTGCTGTGTGCTGCGCTATGTCAGCTGGGCCACAGGCACGCAGAAGCTGAAGGTGGAGCCGACGCCGACTTCGCTCTGCAGCTCGACCGATCCGCCGTGGATTTCGGCGATGTGGCGCACGACGGCGAGGCCGAGCCCGGCGCCGCCGCCGGTGAGCAGCGTGCGGGCGCGATCGGCGCGGTAGAAGCGCTGGAAGACGCGGCCCTGCTCGGCCGGCTCGACACCCACGCCGGTGTCGCGCACGTGGATCCAGACCATGCCGGGCTCCGTGTCGGGCCCCATGTCGAGCCCCGTGTCAAGCGTGGTGAAGACCTCGACCGTACCGCCGGTTGAGGTGAACTTGACGGCGTTCTGGATCAGGTTGAGCGCGGCGCGCTGCACGAGGTCGGCGTCGGCCTGGATCGTGACGTCGTTCGCCGCGCAGATGATCTCGATCGCCTTGCGCTCGGCCTGCGGGCGCATCCGCTCGACGGCGCCATCGAGCAGCGGCCCCAGCTCGATCGAGTGCACGTCGGGCTGGGCGAGGCCCGACTCGAGGCGTGCAAGCGCCAGCATCTCCTCGACGAGCTGGCTCATGCGCTCGGCTTCGACCTGGATGATCTCGCGGAAGCGTCCGGCGTCGGCGGCGTCGCGCGCGCGCTCGAGGGTCTCGGCGGCAGCGGAGATGGTGGCGAGCGGGGTGCGCAGCTCGTGCGAGGCGTTGGTGAAGAAGTCGCGGCGGGCCAGCTCGGCGTCGTGCAGCTCGGTGAGGTCGTGCAGCGCGAGCACCACGCTCCACGGGCCGCCATCGCCGAGCGGGGCGATCGCGGCCCGGTAGTGGCGGTCGCCGCGCTGGATCGCGAGTGACTGCGCGGTTCCTTCACGTTGCGCGCGTTCGACCGCGGCGTAGAGCTCGGGGTCGACGATCACCTCGATCAGCGGGGCGCCGACGCGCGCGGGCGAGACGCCTTCGGCGGGCGAGAGCGCGGCCTGTGCGGCGGGGTTGAGGTAGGCGATGCGGTCGGCCGCATCGAGCGCGATCACGACGTCGCCGGTGGCGGAGAGGGCGTGCTCGAACTGGCTGCGTTCGGCCTGGCTCTGGCCGAGCAGCTCGAGCGTGGTGCGCACGCCGTCGGAGACGGCACGGACGGCGGCGGCGAGTGCGGGATCCTCCGGCGGGCGGTCGGGCACGTCGCCGGCTGCCGCGGAGCGGATCGCGCCGGTCAAGCGGCTGCGCGCGCGGCGTTCCATGATCAGTCCGGGCACGATCAGCGCCAGGCCGAGCGCGCCGAGCAGCGCTCCGACGACGACGCCCCAGTCGCTGCGAGCAGCCAGCAGGGCCGCGCAGACCCAGAGCAGCACGCCAAGCAGTGCGACCAGGAGCGGTGGAGCGCCGGGCCGCCATGCAGTCATCATGCGGTCATCGCTGCAGTCATCGTGCGGGTCGCAAGACGGTCATCGCTCGAACCGGTAGCCAGCCCCGCGGACCGTGATCAAGTGTCGCGGCGGACCGTTGGGGTCCTCGATCTTCATGCGCAGCCAGCGGACGTGGACGTCGACGGTACGGGTGCCGCCGGCGAAGGTGATGTCCCACACGTCGTCGAGCAGTTGGTCGCGGGTGAAGGTGCGGCCGTCGCGCTGCGCGAGGTAGGCGAGCAGCTCGTATTCCTTGGGCCGCAGGGCGATCGGCTCGTCGCCGCGGCGCAGCTGCCGGCGGTTGAGGTCGAGCGTGAACTGGTCGTCGGGGTCGCCGAACTCGATCGTGCGCGGACCGACCAGCTCGGGCGCGAGCGGTTTGCGACGCAGGTGGGCGCGGACGCGGGCCATCAGCTCGGCGACGCTGAACGGCTTGGTGATGTAGTCGTCGGCGCCGAGGTCAAGGCCGCGCACGCGGTCGGCCTCGGAGCTGCGGGCGGTGAGCAGCAGGACGGGGACCTGCGAGTCTTCGCGGATGCCGCGCAGCACGCCGACGCCGTCCATCGCGGGCAGCATCAGGTCGAGCAGGACGAGATCGGGCTGCAGCGTGCGGGCCAGGGAGAGGCCCTCGACGCCGTCGGAGGCGGTGCGTACGCGGAAGCCCTCGCCTTCGAGGTTGTAGCGCAGCGTCTCGGCCAGACGGGCCTCGTCCTCCACCACCAGGACCGTGCGCATCGCGAACTCCCTCCACACACCGCAGCCCGGCGAACACAGGCTATCGCGCGGGCACAGACCGTGAATGGGCCCTGAATGGCCCCGAATCGATCGTTAACCTGTTTGTCTGAGCGAGGCGTCACTGACCTTCGAGAGGAGCGCGCGATGCGATTTGGATTCTGGGCCGGATCGAGCAATCCCTGGGCCGAGGTGCTGACGGTGTGTCGGCACGCGGAGCGGACCGGTTGGGATCGGTTGTGGTTCGCCGACCACTTCATGCCCAACGCCGAGGACACCTCGGGCACGACGCACGAGAGCTGGGTGGTGCTGGCGACGCTGGCGTCGCGGGTGCCGCGCGTGCATCTCGGTCACCTGGTCAGCGGCAACACCTACCGGCACCCCGCGGTGGTGGCCAAGATGGCGGCGCAGATCGACGTGATCTCGGGCGGGCGGTTCATCCTCGGGCTGGGCGCGGCCTGGCAGAGGAACGAACACGCTGCCTACGGCATCCCCTTCTACACGCTGAAGCAGCGGATGGACCGCTTCGAGGAGGCGTGTCGGGTCGTGACGGACCTGTTCATCTACCAGAAGAGCAACTTCGACGGCGAGCACTACCAGCTGGTCGACGCGCCGCTCGAGCCAAAGCCGATCCAGACCCCGATGCCGCTGATGATCGGCGGCGGCGGCGAGAAGCGCACCATGCGGATCGCCGCCGAGTACGCGACCGACTGGAACGTGTGGGGCACGCCGGAGGTGCTGGCGCACAAGAACGCCGTGCTCGACGCGCACTGCAAGGACCTGCATCGTGACCCGGCGGAGATTCAGCGCTCGGCCTGCACGCTGCTGCTTTACACCGACAACGAGGAGATATTGGGACGGGCGCGCGGGGCGGGCCGGCCGGTGCTGGGCGGCTCGCGCGACGAGCTGCTGGCGACCGTCCAGGGCTACGTCGATGCAGGCGTGGATGAGCTGATCATCCCCGACTTCACGCTGGGCTCGAACGCCTTCGAGCGGACCGAGCAGATGGACCGCTTCATCACCGAGATCGCCCCGGAGTTCCGCTAGCGATGACGACGCGCGACGCGTTCGGCGAACAGCGCGCGCGGCTGCTCGAGCAGGGCGCGACGCTGCCCTGGGCGGCGATCTGGCAGCGTCTGGCGGCGAGGCGAGCGGCGCTGATCGGCGCGACGTTGGGCGTCTCCGACGCGCAGGCCGCCTGGCGACCGCCGCGCGGTGAGGGCGAGGAGGCCTGGTCGATCGCGGAGGTGCTGCGCCACCTAATCACAGCGACGCCGAACATCACGGCGATCATCGAGGCGACGGCGGCCGGCGCGACGGAGCTGAAGGATCCGCCGGGAGCGATCTCGGTTGCGGACGCGACGGTCGACGAGCTTCGCGAGCAGCTGGTGGCGGTGTCGGAGCAGCTGCTCTCGGTGGGCCGACGGATTCCGGCTGAGCTGAACAACGACGTGACGGTGCCGCACGCGTTCTTCGGCCCGCTGCCGTGCCGCTCGTGGCCGCTGTTCCAGGCGCTGCATGACGGCATGCACATCGCTCAGATCGAGAACCTCAAGTCGGCGGAGGGGTACCCGGGCTGAGGCGGCGGGGCGCTTGTCGGACCCGGCGCAGCAGGTTGGCGGCTCTGCGCCACAGTTTGCGCTGCATCAGCAGCACAGATCGTGGGGGTCACGCCGTCGATCACGTTCTGGTTGAGATAGACCGCGGCCGCACGGTTGCCATCTTGGTGCGCGCTCGGAGTGCGCGCCTGATGCTTGTTGACTGTCATCCCTTCAGGACCCAACGCTGCACGTTGTTCGGTGTCGGTCACGGGCGCGCTCGCGCTATCGGCCTGATGCAGGCCGATGCCGAGCAGCGCCGCCGCGATCGCCAACCCCGTCACGCCCGCCAGGAGCAAGAGCCTCACGATGACTCCCGGTCGACGCTGGGCAGCTGTCCAACTGATTCGACCAACTCATCGATGCGCGCGTCGAGCGCCGTCTCGCCCGCGCCGCGCACCGCGGAACCGCCTTCGGAACCAGGCGCTCGGGTGCTACGCCCCACTTCGTGCAGATCGCCCACCCGTAGCGCTACCCACCCGTCCCCTGCAGCGCCCCCGGCGATCCCCAGGCCGAAGGTAGGCGCGCCGCCCCCGTCACTCTCCACCATGCCCCCGAGGATGAGATGATCAACTCCCTCCGGCACGGTCAGCAGCGTGCCGAGCACCCGGTATGTCTCCCCGCTCTGCAGGATGTCGCCCGAACCCCCCACCGACAGGATCACGTACACATCAATCGAGGCCTCCGCCGTCGCGCCCGACCCGTCCGTGACCGTCGCTCGAATCGTCTTCAGACCCGAATCGACCTCCGGCCCCGTTCGGTAGCGGCGATGCTCCTCGTCCAGCGGGTGCGGGAAGAAGACGCCGCTGGAGCGCAGCGCACAGCTCACCGAGGCCGTCCCGCTCGCCCCGGCGTAGGCCCCGGCCACGTCCCGGGGCTCACCGTCGATCTGCAGCGTGTAGGGCGCCGCGCCGCCGCTCGCTGTCCAGGTCACGCGCACCTCGTTCACCCCCGTCCAGCCGCTTGAAGTCCGCTCGACGTGCCAGTTCCCTTCCTCGTCCTGATACGATCGCGCGCCCGCATACTCCTGCGCCGGCAGCGTCTCGCAGATGGTCGGGGCGCTCAAGGTCAGCGCCAGCGGGGCCGGCGGCGTTCCCTCGCCACTCTGCTGCGGGGCCGGCGCGCGCTGCTCAGCCGCTGCGGCTTGCGTTCCCGCATCGGCCCGCTCGCCGACCCCGGCCTCGCGGGCGGCCGCGAAGACCCCCGCCGCGACCAGACCCGCAATCACTACGAACAGCGCCGCGTCTCGCGCTCTCAGTCGGCCCAGCATCGCTCGCATGGCGCCCTCGCTTCCCTCTGCGGACGGTCAGCCTACGCGGGCAGCCGCGCAGACTTGCAGCAACTCCTTCTGATCCTCCCGCGGCACGACGATGTAGCCGTTCAGGTCGCCGATCATCTCCCAGCGCTCGGGGTCCCTCCACATGAGCCATGCGGCGAGCGCGCAGGTCAGGCCGTCGAGCGTGTCGTCGAGGCGCTTGAGGGCGCGGCCTCGCGCATTCTGCGCGGTCTCTGAGTCCAGGGCGCACCGGACATCAGCGTGGTCGAGGACACCAGGCGCCTCGCGCTCGATGAGCGCTTGCAGGTGACCCTGGTACTGCTGCAATGCGCGTCGAATGAAGGCGACGTCGCGACCTTTCTTCCGCTTGTACGGGAGCCGCTCGTCGAGTCCAAAGAGACGCACGTGGATCGTGTGGGGGTAGACCTCGACCGCTACCTGTTCTGGACAACGTGCTCCGAGTAGCGGACCCGGGTCCAGCGTGAAGCCTCGTGCCTCAAGCGCCTTTCCGAGGTCGATTCCGGCCGTGTAGCCCCGGTTGACGGCGGCATGAGATGAGTGCGCCGAGGCCTTGTAGCGCCCAAAGCGGCGGCCGATTTCGGGCTCGACCCAGCGTTCGGGCGTGTAGAGCACGGGCGCATCAATTGTCACGACGACCCGCCCGTCGACGGCCGCGACTTCGTGGGCGAGGCTCCGGGTGTCGCGGACGGCGGCTTCGAGGCGGGTGCAGCGCAGATTGTCCCGTGACTCACCCTCGAGCCAGCAGATACCGCTCTCGTTCTTGGTCGTCCAGGCGAGGTCGAGGCCGATGAAGGTGGGCATTGCGATCTGACCTCGTTCGGTCCGGCTATCTGAGGGCTCGGAAAGCGCCCAGTTGCATGTCGGATGCTTTGGCCGCGACGGCCGCACGGAGGATCGCTCCGAGATCTGCGTCACTACCGAAGTCTGGACTGTGCATGCTCAGCACTCGTCCGGTCGCAAGGAGTTCCTGGAACGCGCGTCTTGCCGAGTCCTCACCTGGCTTGAACACCGCGAATGAAGATCCACCACCCCTTTGGACAAGCGAGAAACAAGGAATATCCGTCAGACCATCTCCGACGTAGATCATGTTTGAAAGGGGCACGGGCCGCTGAGCATCGTCAATCTTCGTATTGACCAAATGGGGCTTTGTCTGAGCTTCCGCCGCCGAAATCCCCTTGTTGATCTCAAACAGGAATCTGGTCTTCTCGGTGAAGGTGACGCAGCGTTGAACTTCGGCAACCACACCAGTCTCAGCACTCTCAGCGAGTTGGCAGCCGTACACGCCCGAAACATACTGCTGCACTGTTGGGCTGCCTTCGATCACAGCCTGTAGGCCCCCAGAAATAATGTAAAACTCGATGCTCACATCCCGGTATTTGTCGGTCAGCTCCTGGAGCTCTTCGAATAAAGCGGGCAATCCTGGGAACCACGTCTTGTCGACCACTTCCCGTCCAAATTCCGCTAGCTTCGCGTTAGTCAGGCCTTCGAGGGGCTTCCCGGGCGCGACGTCTCGAAGGATCAGATTCAGATACGCGAGAGGCGGATCATACCCGGCCTCAACCAGCTTGGTCGCCCGCTGAGACCAGAATTCCTTCGAATCTATCCCGTAGTGCTCCAGTAGAGCCGTCGTCGAGTCCGGCACCATCGTGTCATCGAAATCGAAGATCAACGCGAGAACCGGCACGATGCTCGGTTGTCTCAGCGTTCGGGTGTTTGGCGCGACACATTCGCCTTTGGCGGAGCGAGATGCTCTTGCGCCTTCCGCGAGAGAGCTACCAGTGCGTCAGTAGCTCTCTTCCAGTCCTCCGGGGCCATCTGCCCGGTCGCCTCGTTTGCCATCGGGAAGCACCTCTCACCGTCGCAGGGATGGGTCTTTCGCTGATGCCCAGAGTAGCACACCTGGTCTGAGCGCTAGCGGTTGCGGGGGGCTTGGGAGTAGTCGCCGAAGGGGCCGTCGCGCCAGGCTAGGGCGCCTTTGAGGCCTTCGTCGCGCATTCTCCGCGACCACTCGTAGTGCTGGCTGGTGAAGGTGCCGACCGCGTCGAGGTCGGTCGAGGAGCGCAGCGAGGAGTAGATGCCCATGTTCTCGTAGAAGCGGTTGACGTGAACCTTGAGCTGGGCGAGGTGGTCGGCGGGCAGGTTTGAGATGCGCTCGGCGAGGGCGAGGGTCTTCTCTTCCAGCTCTTCCTTGGGCACGGCGTAGTTGATCAGGTTGAGTTCGGCGGCCTCGGTCGCGCGGATCGGGTCGCCGGTGTAGAAGAGCTCCTTGGCCTTCCGCATGTTGGTCAGGAGCGGCAGGATGGCGGAGGTGCGGCTGCCGGCGAAGCGCAGGCCGGGGTGGCCGATCTGGGTGTCGTCGGCGGCGACGACGAGGTCGGCCATCATCGAGAGTTCGAAGCCGCCGGCGATCGCGTAGCCGTGCAGCTGGGCGATGGTGACCTTCTGCATGTTCCAGAAGTACAACCAGATGTCGGTGACACGGGCCATGCCGCCGCGGATGCCCATGATCAGGCGGTTGCCGTCTTCGTCGACGGTGCGGAACTTGCGGTGCACGGCATCGGCGCCGTAGCCGCCGGGCGGTGTGAGGTCGTAGCCGGCGGAGAAGGTCCGGCCGGCGCCCTTGACGATCAGCACGCGGACATCGTCGTCGGCTTCGAAGTATTCGAGCGCGTCGCGGAAGTCGTAGATCAGTTCCTGCGAGAGGGCGTTCATTTTCTCGGGGCGGTTGAGCGTCACGATGCCGATCCGGTCGTCGGTCCCGGTGCGGTCGAGCAGCACGTTTTCGAAGCTGGGCAATGCCATCTGGGGTCTCCTCATGCCAAGTCGTAGATGTCTGAGCTGATGCTAGTGGCAGTGGCGGAGTGGAGCGGCCCCATTTTTCGCTGTGCGATCTCTCCCCCGGAGTTGCGGGGCAGGGGGGGCGGGACGCAGCGGCGGGGATTTGATAGATTGGGGGTCCAACTCTGGTACGCGCCGAGACCGTTGACAGGGAGACAGCCCATGGTGACTGAAGACAAACTGAGCGACCTTCGGCTGGAGCCCGAGATTCCCGAGCTCGACCTCTCCTGGTTGAACCTGGACACCGAGTGGGGCACCCACGCCACGGCTGGCCGCAAGGGGCTGACCCTGCAGCAGATCAACGACTCGCTCTACGGCGATGTCCCCGCAACCTCCACCGACCACTCCGCGCGCCCGCGTGGGGCGGCGCCCGCCGAGATATCGCCGCGCATGGGCCACTATGTGATCGGCGACGCCGTCGAGACGTTCTCCGAATCCTCGGCGCTGCTCTACGACGAAGCGGTCTCGCGCCAGTGGTCTTCGGCCACCGACATCCCCTGGGACACGCTCGACGAGCTACCCGAGGACATCGAGCGCGCGATGGCGCAGCTCTGCACCTCGCTGACCGAGGTCGAGTTCATCGCCGCCGACGTGCCCGGCAAGTGGCTGCCGCGGATCGCGGCCGACCATTATGAGTCGGGCCTGTTCCTGATGTCGCAGGTGATGGACGAGGCGCGCCACACCGACGTCTTCCGCAAGCGCGCGCTGGCTAACGGCGGCGGCCTGCTGATGCAGGGCGGCGGCGGCGGGCTGCGCCAGATTCTCGAGGCCGAGGACTTCACCCAGATGTCCTCGATGCTGCACATCCTCGGCGAGGGCTTCGTGCAGTCGCTCTTCCGGCTCGGCGAGCTGATCGCCCACAACGAGGCCGAGAAGCGGATCTTCCGGCTGGCCGCGCAGGACGAGTCGCGCCACGTCGCCTTCGGCGTCACGCACCTCAAGTACGCGTTGGAGCACGACCCGGACAAGGCCGAGGAGGTCCACTGGAGCCTCGACATGTTCGAGCACACGCTGGTCGACCCCGACCAGGCCAACCCCGGCCTGGCCGGCGCGCTGGTCTATCTGCTCGGCGACGGCGATGTCGACGAGGGCTGGAAGCTGTTCTGGCAGGTGCGCCGCAAGCAGGTGCTCGAGTACCTGCACCGCCTCGATGTCGCTGGCCTCGGCGGGCGCCTCGAGACCGGGCGTCTGCACCCCGCGCTGGCCGGCGCGATCGAAGACAACTAGCCGGCCATGAGCGATACCGCCAGCGACGTCCAAACGGACGTCATCGCCGCCGCCCACGAACGGCTCGCGGAGTCGGGCCTGCCCTCCGAATGGCTGGATGTGCCGGTGCACTGGGGCGTCAAGGCCAAGGACAAGGCCAACCCGGCCACGGGTGGGCTGCGCTTCTCGCTGGTCAACGTGGACGTGTACGGCGAGGTGCCGGAGTTCTGGACGAACAACACCGAGATTCCGCGCGGCGCGATCGCCGACACCCGCACCGAGCAGATGGGCTACTCGATCTTTAACAAGTCGGAGGTCTGGTCGGACCTCTGCGCGGACCTCTATGAGGACGCGATCCAGGACCGCTGGAACTCTTCGGTCGCGATCCCCTGGGACACGCTCGAACCGCTCAGCGGCGACATCGAGCGCGCGATCTGTCAGATCGCCACGCTGATCTCCGAGTACGGCTGGGCCAAAGCCCAGACCACCGGCCGCTGGCTGCAGGAGATCTCCTACGGCTTCATCGAGGTCAAGCTGTTCCTCGGCACGGTGGTGTTCGACTCGGGCCGGCTCTACGAGGTGTGGCGCAAGCGGGCGCTGTCGAACGGGGGCGGCCTGGGCCGCGGCGGGCGCAACTGGAAGATGCTGCCGCTGGTGCAGTCGTACACGTTCTCGGAGTTCGTGGTCGCCTCGATCATGCACGACTCGATGCTGCTGGCGCTGCTGCGCGAGGGCGAGAAGCTGTCGCAGAACGAAGCCGAGCGCGAGATCTTCCGGCTCTGCGCCAAGGACATCGATCGGCACCTGACGTACTGGATCGACCACATGCGCTACCTGCTGCTCAGGGAGCCGCTGCGCCGCGAGGAGCTTCACCGCTATCTGAACAAGGCCGAGTGGTATCTGTCCGAGGACAAGGACGACACGCTCTACTCGGCGCTGGCCGTGATCATGGCCGAAGGCCGCGAGCAAGCCGAAGAAGCCATGATCGATGTGGCCGCGCTGCGCAAGGCACAGGTCGAGCTGTATCTGTCGAAGCTCGATCAGTGCCACCTGCGGGACCGCCGGGATCGTCTGTCGGATCCGCTGCGGCGCTGGGCGGGGATTGTGATTCCCGAGCCGGAGGAGAAAATCCCGGTCTAGGCGCCCCTCCCCCTCAGCCGCTGCGCGACAGCTCCCCCTCGGGGGGAGCAGTGGGATCAGGCCAGACAGCGGAGCGGTTGGCCGCCGTTGTATTCGATCATCTCGCCGAAGGCGGCGGCGGTGTCGATGTTTGCGCCGCGCGGTTCGGCACGGAGTTCACTGTAGGCGCGGTGCAGGTTGCCGACGAGGCGCTCGCTGTCGGTCCACTCGGCGAAGCGGCCGAGGTCGACGTCGCGAGCGACTTCGAGCGGGCCGGCGCCGGCGTCGAAGCCGGCCCTGGCTGAGGCCTGGATGAAACGCAGGTAGTCGGCCACATCGTCGAGCACCGCGGGCCCGGCGACGGGGCCGTGGCCGGGGATGATCGACTCTGCGCCGAGTTCGCGCACGCGGTCGAGGGCGTCGAGCCAGCCGGCGACGGAGCCCATCAGCGCAAACGGCGTGCCCTGGTTGAAGACGATATCGCCGGCGATCACGACCTTGCGCTCGGGAATCCAGGCGACCACGTCGGTGTTGGTGTGGGCGGGCGAGACGTAGATCAGCTCGATCTCGAGCTCGCCGGCGTAGAGCGTGAGGCGGTCGTCGAACGTGAGCGACGGAGCCACGACTTCGACATCGCCCCAATCGACGGAGGGAAACAACTGGCGGGCGCGGGCCGGCATTTCGGGGCCGTCGTGCAGGATCTCGGTGCGGCAGTTGGTGTGGCCGACGATCACGGCGTCGCCGAAGAGGTAGTTGCCGAAGGTGTGGTCGAGGTGCGCGTGGGTGTTGACGAGCGTGCGGACGGGCTGCTCGGAGAGGCGCGCGATTTCGTCGCGGAAGAGCCGGGTGCGGCGCTCCGTGGCGCAGGCGTCGATCGCAATCACCTGGTCGGCGGCGACGACGAAGGCCGGATTGTTCAGACACCACGAGCCGTCGTGCTGGATGTAGGCGAAGATGCCGTCGGAGACCTCGACGGTCTCGGGGTCGGGCAGCACCTCGTTGGCGGGGATCTGTTCGGTGCTCATTGTCCTGCTCCTTCAGCGTTCGCTGTTTCGGCGTAGTCGTAGTCAGCCATGATTCGCGCGTAGCGCGCCTCAACCTGTTCGCGGGTCTCGGGGTGCGTGAGCACCAGCCGCCGCCCGGCTTTGATCCCACGGACGGCAATCCGCCCGGCGTCTTCAGGATCGATCCCGGACGACAGCCCGGTGCCGCCGTCGCCGAACGCGACGGCGTCCGTGGGGCCGCCGTACTCGCTCGGGCGATTGCGCTCGGCGCGGCCGATCTGCGTGCGCACGCCGCCCGGGCAGAGCGTCGAAACGCCGATGCCTTCGGCGGCCAGCTCATCGTGCAGCGCTTCCGAGTAGGCGAGCACGGCGTGCTTGCTGGAGCAATAGACGCCGATCGGCATCGCCTCGTTGACCCGCAGACCCGCAACCGAGGCCGTGATCAGGATGTGCGCGTCGGGCGCCTGGCGGCGCAACGCGGGCAGGACGGCGTTGACGCCCCGCACCACGCCGAACACGTTCACGCCGAACGTCCACTGCCAGTCCGCCTCCGTCGCTTCCGAGACCGGACCGGAGCTGAGCACTCCGGCGTTGAGGCAGACGATGTGCAGCGCGCCGAACTCCTCCTCGATCCGCGCGACCAGCGCCTCCTGCGCCGCCTGGTCGCTCACATCGAGCTGCACGGCGAGGGCGCGCACTTCGAGCGCCTCAACCTCGCGGGCGACCGCCGACGCGGTACCCCCCTCGATGTCGGCCAGCACCACGTTCGCGCCCTCGCGGGCGAGCTGGAGCGCGATCCCGCGCCCGATCCCACTGCCCGATCCGGTGACCAACGCGACCTTCCCGCTGAGATCATCCATGCGACGGCTCCCCTCAGTCCACGGCGCGAATCTGTTCGGGAGCGAGTCTAAGGCTCGAGCAGACGAGGAGCCCTCTGAACGAGTCGGATCCCTTCTCCCCCCGCAAAGCGGGGGGAGATGTCACGGAGTGACAGAGGGGGGCGCCCCCGCTTTGCCAGATACGGTCACGCCGGTGAGTCGGGACCGCAGCCCCCCTCTGCCTTCGGCATCTCCCCCCGCAGAGCGGGGGGAGAGTTGTTCAGAGGCTTCCTAGCGCACCGCGGTCACGGCGAGCGTCTTCCAGCCGTCTTCGGCCTCAGCGATCAGAAAGGCCTGCTGGAATGAGTCGCCGCCGCGGGTGATCGACTGCGCCAGGGTCACGCCCGTCTCGCCTGAGGCGATCACCTCCGCCTCGTACTGAATCGGCAGCGCTGCGCCGGCCCAGTCGCCGAACGCTGTTCGCATCGCGTCGGCGTCGGTCAGCGTTTGGACCGCTCCGGGCGCGCCGACGATGGTCAGCGGATAGTGGAAGCAGGCCAGCCATGGTTCCACGTCACCCGCTTCCAGAGTCGTCATCGTGAGCGCCAACGCTGCCAGCGCCTGCTGCTCCTGAGCGCTCCGATCCGCGTCTTCGGCGAAACTGTCCAGGCCGAATCGCGCCTGGATGCCCCAACCGCTCTCGAGCCGAGTGAGCACGTAGAGCACCCGGTTGGAGATGATCGGGGAATCGTCCGCGCGGAAGCGCGTCCAGCCGCCGGCCAGATGCACCTTGTCGTCGGTTTCGTGCACGCGGCGCGGTTCGAGGCCTCGCGTGCGCACCCAACCCGTCGCCTCAAATCGCTCCCAGCCTCGCTCCGTGGCCATCGACGCGTAGTCGGCGGGCGTCGGAGTCAGGAACGACGCGGCGCGCGGGTCAAACCGCCCGCCGCGAGACGGCGGCGCCGAGGCCGAGACGCGCACGTGCGGATAGGACATCGCAGCAGCCCAGCCTTCGGCGTCTTTCGCATTGAAGCGCTCGAAGAACGACCAATACGCCGCTTCCGGCGACTCGTGACCTCCCATTGGGGCCTCCTCAACAGGGCTCGCTGGACAGTCGCGTCAAGATAGGCGCTGCCTGTCTGTCGGGCGCTGCCATCGATCGGATCAGGCCGCGGGTATCCTGCCGCCCAATGACCGAGGCCGACCCACCGCTCGCGCTGGAAGGTCTGCGCGTCCTCGAAGACGGGGGCGGGATTGCGGCGGCGTACGCGGGGAAGCTGCTGGCCGATCTGGGCGCGGATCTGATCAAGGTGGAATCGCCGCTTGGCGGCGATTCGGTGCGGCGGCGCGGGCCGTTCCCGGCTGACCGGCCAGCGCGCGAGACGAGCGGCCTGCACCTCTTTCTGGACACCAACAAGCGCAGCGTCGGTCTCGATCTGGAGAGTGCCGCCGGTCGACGACTGTTCAGGCAGCTGGCGCGGTCCTGCGACGCGGTGATCACGACGCGGCAGATCGCTGAGCAGCGTCAGTTCGGGCTGAGCTGGGACGACCTGTCGGCGGAGCATCCCGAGCTGATCGTCGTGTCGATCACGACCTTCGGGATCGGGACGGAGCGTGAGGACTGGCAGGCGACCTCGCTGACGTCGTCGCTGGCTTCGGGCATCTCGTATCGAATCGGCGACGCCGACAAGCCGCCGCTGGGGCTGCCGTACGACGCGCCGCAGTATCAGGGCGGGATTCACGGGGCGATCTCGGCGCTGCTGGGGCGCCGGGCGGTGCGCGCGGGCGACGGCGGGCAGCACATCTGGATCTCGATCGTCGACATCCTGGGCTCGGTGATGGCCGGCGCGGGGGTCGCGGCCTACGTCTTCACCGGTCAGTCGCGGGGCCGCGCCGGAGTGCGGATGAACGCGTTCTACCCGTGGCAGGTGACGCCGGTGAAGGACGGCTACTTCGAGGTGATCACGATGGTCGACGATCAGTGGAACCGCTTCCTCGACCTGCTCGGGGACCCGGAGTGGCGTGACGACGAGCGGCTGAAGAATCGCTGGCTGGCGTTTCAGCACGCCGACGAGCTGGACGCGCTATGGCATCCGTGGATGCGCGAGCGCACGAAGGCCGAACTGTGGGAGCAGTTCAGCGAGCACCGCATCTCGTTCCAGCCGGTCCACACGATCGGAGAGGTGGCGGAGTCGGAGCATCTGCGGGCGCGCGAGTTCTGGACGCAGGCGGAGCATCCGAGCTTCGAGAACCCGGTCCCATTGCTCGGTGCGCCGTACAAGCTCTCGGCCAGCCCGTGGCGAATTCGCCGGCCGGCGCCACTGCTGGGCGAACACACGTCGGAGTTGGTCAGCGAAGTGACGAACGCCTCATCGGCCCAGCTCCGCCGCGCCGGCATCGCCTGACAGGAGTAGACACCAAATGAACGTCATCGTCTTTGGCGCGACCGGCAGGACAGGCCGTCACATCGTCCGTCACGCGCCCCTACACGGTCACAACGTCACCGCCTTCACCCGATCGGCAGCCAGTATCGGCGACGCCGACGTGCGGGTCGCCGAGGGTGACGTGATGGATGCGGCGTCGGTCGCTCGGGCCGTCGCCGGCCATGATGCGGCGATTGTCGCGCTGGGCGCCAACAGCCTGCGCGATCAGACGACCCTCGCGTCTGGCACACGCAATGTGGTCAACGCCATGGCCGAGAACGGTGGAGGCCGGCTGGTCGTGCTGTCCAGCGCCGGGGTCGGCGAGAGCTGGGGACAGGTCACGCTGCTTGCGAGGATCATGTTCAAGACGCTGCTGCGTAACGTCTACGCCGGCCACACCGCACAGGAAGCGATTGTCGGCCAAAGCACGCTCGATTGGACGATCGTCCGGGCCGCGACGCTCAACGACAAGCCTGGCGGTGTTCTTGCCGGCGCCGAGGTCAAGGCCACCTATATTTCGCGGGCCGACCTGGCACAGTTCCTGGTCGAACAGTTGGACGACCTCGCGTACCTCAATCAGGCCGTCACGGTGACCTCGTAGCGCCCTGTCGGATCGGGCCTACTGGAGCATGTAGCGGACGATCCGCTCCACGGCATCCGTGTGCCTGGCCAGCGACTCGGGGTCGATGCAGCGGTCGTAGGTGTCCGACGGGCTGTGGAAGTAGGGGTGGCCGCCGAGCAACGAGACGAAGCGGCCGCCGATCTCTCCGATGTTTCTCGCCTCGCCGAAGCCGGCGTTTCCGACGGGGAAGGGTCGGCGCTTCAGCTCTAGCTCGGAGAGGGCGTTGGTGGCGACGTTGAAGAGTTCGTCGTCGGAGGCGGCGTACGCAGGTTGGCCGTTGCGGGAGCCGATCGAGGCTCCCAGGTGCATCCAGGTGTGGACGTTGGCGGCGTCTGGTCCCAGCTCCGAGATGTAGTGCTCAAGACCGAGGTGATGCAGCTCGTGTCCACTGGAGGCGACGAAGTTGAGGGTCCGGCGGCCCGGCTCGACTGCGACTCGTCCGGCGACTTCGATCCAGATTGCGATGCCTCCGCCGCGCTCGGCGGCGCAGGTGAACCAGCCGGACTTGGGCGTCATCAGCGTGACCGGCGCCGCTGCCGGATCGGCGCCGGGAATGGTCGCGACGACGTTGCGCGCGACGCCAACTTCGCGTTCTCCGACTATGACTAGCGTGGCTTCGCCGCCTTCACGAAACTCAACCATGTTGGTAGGCGCGACCTGCAGGACGGGCATGTCAATCGGCTGGCGCGGTCGCTCGGCGTTGCGCAGAACAGGTTCGCCCTCCTCGTCACCCATGACCAGCACAACACCTCGCGCACCCTCTGCGGCGAGAGCTTCGACATGCTTATAGATGCCGTCGCCGAAACGCAACGGATCGTCAGCTGACGGCCGACACACGGCAATGCACACGGTGTGTCCGGGGGGAGCGGACCGCAGCGGCGCGAAGACACCCGGGCGCCCTGTGAACGGGCCGTCATAGAGCGGGCAGCCGAAGACCTTCTTCGAACCAATGCGGAGCTCGGCAGTTTCGTAGGTGAATGAAGGAAATTCGAAGGGCTGAGGGTGACTCACGACGCCGACAGATACCAGCTCGGCCATCAGCCACTCGGTAGCGCGGTTGTCGGCTTTCGAGCCGGTGCGATGCCAGCCCATCTGCTCGTAGTCGCGAATCCGCCGCTCGGCGGTTTGGGCCGCAGAGGCGAGGGTGGTCATCGTGCGATCGCTGGCTCTTGCGTGCGCGCTGCGGCTGCGTCGCGCTTGGCGACCTCGGCCTTCACCATCGGAATCAGCTCCCGCCCGTAGTCGATCGTGTCGGGCAGCGGTTCGAAGCCGCGAATCAGAATCGTCGTCACGCCCAGGTCGTAGTAGCTCAGCAGCGCCTCGGCGACCTGTTCTGGGGTGCCGACCAGCGCCGACGTGTTGCCCGCCGCTCCGGTCGCGCCGGCGATCGGCATCCAGAGCCGTTCGTCGTGGACATCGCCCTGGGCGGCGAACTCGAGCAGGCGCTGCGAGCCGCGCGACTGCGGGCGGAAGTCGAGCGGCTGCTTGGACAGCGTCGTGACCTTGGCCAGATAGGCGTGGGCCTTCTCCCAGGCCGCCTCCTCGGTGGCGGCGATGATCGGTCGGAAGGAGACGCTGAGCGCCGGCTTGCGGTCGTAGCGCGCGGCCATCTCGTGGACGCGTGTGATCGTGCGGGCGATCGAGGCGCGCGGCTCGCCCCACATCATGTACACGTCGCAGTGCTTCACGCCGGTCTCAAAGGCGACGTCGGAGGAGCCGCCGAAGTAGATCGGGATGCCGCCCTCCTGGACCGGCCAGATGTCCGCGCGGGCGTCCTCCACGTGGTAGAACTCGCCCTCGAAATCGAAGCGGTCGCCGGCCAGCGTGCGCCGCATGATCGTCAGGTACTCGTCGGTGCGGCGGTAGCGCGCGTCGTGGTCGACCCAGTCGCCGTCGCGGTGCTGCTCAACATCGTGCCCGCCGGTGATGACGTGGACGGAGACGCGGCCACCGGTGAAGAAGTCGAGCGTCGCAAACTTGCGCGCGGCGAGCGTCGGCTGGACGAAGCCGGGCCGGTGGGCGATCAGGAACTTGACGTGGTCGCTGCAGTCGGCGGCCGCCTGGGCAACATGCAGTCCGTCGGCCGCGGAGGAGGTGTAGCCCACGAGGACCTGGTCAAACCCCGCCTCCTCATGCGCACGGGTGAACTCACAGAGATATTCGCGGGAGATGCCCCCACCAATGATGTGGACAGCCGCGTTGTCCTCAGACGGCTTGACGCCGATCATGCCAAGAAATTCGATCGGCATGGTTCACCTCAATCAGCTCGTCAGCACAGGATAGGGGAGCCGGGGCGGGGGCGGACTTTTCGGGGGTCAGAGGCCGATCTGTAGCTGTGGACTGGGAATTGGGGCGAGTTCTGGTCGATCTTGGACGGCTATGGTCGATCTTGGACGATTTTGGTTGGTGATGTACTGGTCTTGTCGGCTTATGGGTGGCGGTGTTCGGGGTGTGGGATCCGACGCCGGATAGAGCGGGTTTGGACCGTACGTTTATTCTACTCGGTTTCTCGGAGGGGTGGGTTGGTGCGCATGGCGGTTCCGGCTACTGCGCCGCCAGTTCCGCCAAGCGCTTGAGCTCGGCGGCCGTGGGCGGCGGGGGGAGCCAGGTTCCGTCCGCGCGGCTCGATGCGGCGGCGCTCAGCCAGAGCACATTGCCGGCGCTGATCGTGAAGTTGATCGATCCGGGGACCTCCTGGCCGTCGACCACCGAATAGCGCAACCACTGCGCGCCGGTCCACTTCAACACCCCGCCAACGCTATCGCCCAACCAACCCAGCAGCGTCACCGCACTGGTCGACAAGCAGCAACTCCTCCAGGCAATGTGCTCGCCGGTGTTGAGCGATGTGAGGCAGTTCAGGCTTGGAGGGTCCCACACTTTGGGCGGCTCCGGCGGCGGAAGGGCTTTGGTGCGGGCTGTGCCAAAAGCCCAGGCCGATTCGCCCTGTGCGTTGCTCGCCCGGACGCAGATCTTGTAGTCGGTGCTTGCCGACAGGCCCTGGTTGAAGGTGTAGGTCAAGAGCTTCGTGTCAGCATCGACGCCTGAGGCGTCGCAGGTGCTGCCCGAGGCGAGGCGCTTGAGGTCATAGCCGGTCGCTCCCCTGACCTCGCCCCAGGTCACGGTGATCGAACTCGACGTGGTGGTCGGCGTCGCGATCGTGGGCGGCACGAGCAGGGTCAGGCTGGCGAAGGCGGAGTCGCCGGCGGCGGTGCTGGACGCCACTTCGAGGACGTGCGCGGTGCCGGACCTGAGATTGTTGAAGACGTGACTGTTGACATCGCCGAGTGCTTCGGTGGTGTAGGCGATGCCGTCGAGGCGCACTTTGTAGCCGGTCGCCTGGGAGACGTCGTCCCAACTGAGCGTGGCGCTCGTGCCGGTCACGTTGGTCACCCTGAGGTTGGCTGGGGCTGAGAGCCTGCAGTCCGTTGATGCCGGATCGCCCGGATCGATGGACCGTGGATTCGGGCCGGGAGCCGGACAGGGTAGCAGCGGCGCCGGCGGGGCCTGAACGTCGACCTCAATCTCGCCCGAGACGGCCACTCGATTCTGTAAAGGTGCCCTTGTCAGCGAAACGATCCGGTAGTACTGGATGCCTGGATCCTGATCGGTCAGCAGGCTGCTTGCTTGCTGCAAAGGAGCATTAGGAAACAACAGATTCGGCGCCGCGCGCCCAAGGGGTAGCGGATCGTGAGTCGCCACGACATCCCAATCGCCGTTGGCCTCTCTTCGTTCGACCGTGAACCCACTCTCTACATGAACGCGATAGGCATCCCAAGCCACAACGGTGCTCTTCGGTGCGTAGGAATCAGACAAATCCTGACGTTCGACAGGGGCGATCGGCACGTAGGAACTCCGGAAATCCTCTCGGTCTCTGTATTGTGGCGCAGTTTCTGAGCAACTGCCGACAGCTGGCCCCATAACCGTCTTGTAAATGGTGTCGCTGCAGCTCCAATTACCCAATCCGAACACGTGGCCCAGTTCGTGCGTAATTGAACGAGTAACGCGATCTTCACCGTCGTCCAGCACCTCTCGGGTGGGTCCACCTGTGTCGTAATCCGCCACATAGATCTCGATCCGCCCGACATACGTGTCCCAATCTTCATTTGGCCTGGGGGTGGTTCGATTAATACAAGCAGCGTTTCTACATTCGTCATTGGCTGTTTCCCCAAGCACGACAACGCCGGTTATACCGTATCGAAAGTCACGTTGGCCCGGGTTACACCACGCTTGTAGCTGAATCGCCGAAACGCCATGTGGCTGGAAGACAAACACGCTGGAAGAGAGCGCCTTCATGTGGTTCCATCGTGAGACTGCCTCCCGTGTTGATATCGGATACATGTCGCTGCATACTCGAATCTGGATACCCTCGATGACGTTTCGCACTATGCGGCCTCCGGCAAGGGGATAGTCATTGGCGTCGGTCAAGTGTGAACCTGGGCCTTCGTGATCGCCTACAACACTACTAGGATCTGTTGTGATGTTGAATAAGAACGCAAGCAGGATGATAACCGCTGCTGCTGACAAGGTGCCAGCGAGACGCGGAATAGACATACTCACTGAGTTCTACTCCCGTGCCCGGATCGAGTCAACGATCTGATCGAATACGGATGCTGCGCCGGGGGAATGAACCGCGCGCCAACCTTCTAATCCGGTGCGAACGTCGATATGTAGTGTTGAGCGAACACCCGCTTCGTCATAGTGGATCATGATCGTCATGTAGATGGGATTCGGATCGTCCGGTTCGGGTGATTGTTCGATCACAGATCCGCGCGTGATGGTGATCCCCGCAGGCACATCAAGAACCCAGGGAACCGGCTCCCAGAGTTTGTATGTACCGGGACCGACCGGTTCGCCTTCTATCAGCTCCCGGACGCCTTCTCGGGTGGCTATGCCGGGAGGCGGTCTCCAGACAAACTGGACGTCATGGGCGCTGGATGGATCGTCGACGAAGCCCCGACACCGTCCTCCATATTCGCTGACCAGGTCGAGGGCGAAGGACTTGGTGGAGTTGGTCGACGATACTCGTGTGACGGAGAAGCGAAAGCCGCAGTCCCGTGGTTTGGTCTTGTAGTCGAAGGTGTCGCCGACAGCGACCGTGTCGTAGAAGGTTTGTCTCGATGCGCCGCTGGCATCCGCCGGATTGAGTCGCAGCTCCGTGGCGTACGCTGCGGATCTGCCGAAATTGTCAATGGCGCTAGATGTGTCGCCTGAAGTTGTGAGGAACGAATAACTGCCCGCAGTCGAGGCGGCGCCGGTGATGTCGAGGCGGTTGTAGCGGAGCGTCGGGATGAGGAACTCGGTGGTCACGACGATGCTGCCGAGCGAGGGCTTGGAGCCCGGCCGCGAGGGCGAGGTTCTGGCGGAATAGAGGTGATAGGTGAAGAGGTTGGCGGCGCGTTCGTCGGGGTTGACGGTGAACGTGTAGGTCGTGCCGACGGGCCGGATCAGCTGGAAGGCGGAGGTCGCGCGGGGCGTCGCGTCGGGGCTGAGCTGGGGGTAGAAGCGGTCGAAGCCGGTGGGCAGCGGCGCGGCCGTGACCACCGTGTACTGTGGCCCGCGATCGACCTGGTAGCGGCCATCCGAGTCGGGCGAGAGCAGCTTATCGGCGGGGATGTCCTGGACCTGGGCGTAGTCCTCGGGGGCGCCCAGGTAGACGGCGCGGATGCAGTCGGCGTCGGTGGGCGACGCGCAACGGTCGGCGGGCAGCGGGGTGAACGTGGCGGCGACGCTGAGGTTCGAGTAGATCTCAGCTGTCTGGCAGGTCGTGGCCGTACCCGAGCAGGCGCCGGACCAGCCCGAGAAGGTGTGGGTGGCGTCGTTCCAACTCGCGGTCACGGTGACCTCGGCGCCTTCCTGGTGCGTGGTGACGCCTGATGGGTCGACCGCGCCGCCCCCGCCGGCGGTGGCCGTGAGAGTGAAGGTCGGTACGGGGGTCTCGGGCGTGGCGGGGGCGTCCGAGGCGCAGTCGGGGAGGCCGAGCTGGTCGATATCGTTTCGCCGGACGGCGCGCAGGTTGGGTGGGGCGCAGCCGGTGAAGCCGGCGTTGTTCTTGAGGTAGACCTTGCGCAGGCGGCGCAGGCCGCCCAACTGCAAGGGCAGTTCGCCGGACAGCGAATTGCTCTCCAGCCGCAGGTCGGTCAGGTTGCTGAGCCCGCCCAGCTGGGTCGGGATCGAGCCGGACAGCTGGTTGCGGGCCAGATGCAGCCAATCCAGGTTCGTCAGCCGGCCCAGGCGCGTCGGGATCGAGCCGCTCAGCCGGTTGCCGTCGAGATAGAGATCTTCGAGTCCGGTCAGGTTGCCCAGTTGGGCTGGGATCGAGCCGCTCAGCCCGACGCCCTCGGGCAGGGGCCGGGGTCCGCTCAAGATCAGGTCGGTCAGTTGCGGGCCGATCGCGCCCAGCTCAGGCGGGATCGGTCCGGTCAGGCGGTTGGCGGCCAGGTTGAGGTCGGTCAGCCGGCTGAGCTGGCCCAACTCCGGCGGGATCGAACCGGTCAGTTGATTCCCCCAGGCGAGTTGCAGCCGGCTGAGTCCGGTCAAACGGCCCAGAGCGGCGGAGATTACGCCGTTCAGACCGCGGCCGTCCAGGTCCAGTTGGGTCACCCGGCGGACGCCGTCGACGGTGCCGACGGTGACTCCGTGCCAGCCGCTGAGCCGTCGGTCGGCGCCCCAGTTGAGCGTGGCCGCGCCGCGCAGCGGGTTCTTCGCCTCGAGCAAGGCTTCGCAGTCGGCGACCAGCTCGGGATGGTCGACCGGGTTGGGGATGACCGTGCCGTTCTCACAGACGGGCGTGGCGAAGGCTCGCTGGCCGAGGTCAGTCGAGCTCAGTATTACGGCGACGGTCAGAACCGCACCGATCGTCAGCAGGGCGACCGCGAAGCGGCGGCTTCTGAGGACTGCGCGCCATTCTCGCCGCATGCCACACTCCTCGCCGTCCGGCTCTACCGGTGGAAGACAATCCTACCAGTGCGTAATCCCATCAGACGACCATCAGATTGAAGAGATTCCTATCAGAGCCTGGCGAAACACAGGGTGGCGAGTACCCCGTGGATGAGAGAATCCTAGAGAGCGCGGGTGGTCAAGCGTCGCGGAAGACGGGGCGGCGTTTTTCCATGAAGGCGGTTCGGCCTTCTTTGTAGTCGGCGGAGGCGAAGCAGGCCTGGACTAGAGCTTCGACTTCCTTCATGTTTCTCTTGTCGGGGTCTTTGGTGATTTCGCTGATGGCATAGCGGATCGCGCGGATGGTGAGCGGGGCGTTTTGGGCGATCGTGGCGGCGAGCTCGAGTACTGTCGGCTCGAGCTCTTCGAGCGTCGTGACGCGGTTGACCAGGCCCCAGCGCATCGCGTCGTTGGCGTCGAAGCGCTTGCCGGTGATCAGGATTTCCTCGCTGGCGGCGCGGCCGACCAGGTCCATCAGGGTCTTGACGCCGCCGTAGCCGTACCCGAGACCGAGGCGCGCGGCGGGGACGCCGAACTGGCTGTCGTCGGACGCGATCCGCAGGTCAGCGCGCAGCGAGGTGAGCAGGCCGCCGCCCATGCAGTAACCCTGGATCATCGCGATCATCGGCTTGTCGAGCTCGCCGTAGGCGCGGCCGGCCGCGGCGCCGATTGCGTCGTACTGCTTGATCGTTTCGGGGTTGGAGCGCTGCGCCTCGAACTCGGAGATATCGGCGCCGGAGACAAACGCGCGGTCGCCGGCGCCCTTCAGCACCACGACACGGACATCGGGATCGTCGCGGAAGCTGTGCAGGATGGTCGGGATCGCGGCGTTCATCTCGACGCCCATCGCGTTGAGCCGCGCGGGGTTATTGAAGACCATCCAGCCGATCCCGTCTTCGCTCCAGCCGAGCATCTTTTCGGTTTCGAGCTTGACCTGCTTCATCGCAATCTCCTCACACGACGCCGCGCTCGTGGAGGTCGGCGATGGCGTTGTCGTCGTAACCAAGTTGGGCGAGCACGGCATCGGTATGTTCGCCGAGCTGCGGGGTGGGCAGGCGCATACGCTCGGGCTGCGGCGTGCGGGTCAGATGAATCGGCTGGCCGACGACACGAATCTCGCCGCGCTCGGGGTGCGCGACCGGTCGGTCGATCGCCAGGTGTTGCACCTGTTCATCCGCGAACGTACCGGCAATGTCGTTGATCGGTCCGCAGGGCACGCCGGCATCGGCGAGGAGGTTGATCCAGTGCTCGCTGGATCGCTTGCGAGTGCGCTGGGCGATCGCTTCGTTGAGCGCGACGCGGTGTTCGGAGCGGCCGACGGTGTTGCGGTAGTTGGGGTGCTCGAGCAGCTCGGGTGCCTTGATCGCGTCGCACAGGCGGGCGAAGATTTGGCCGCCGGATGCAGCGATGTTGATCTGGCCGTCGCTGGTTTCGAAGACCCCGGTGGGCATCGAGGTGGGGTGGTCGTTGCCGGCCTGCCAGGGAACCTCGTCGTCGATCAGATAGCGGGTCGCCTGCAGATCGAGCATGGCGATCTGGGCTTCGAGCAGCGAGGTGTGGACCCACTGCCCCTCGCCGGAGCGTTCGCGTTCGTAGAGCGCGATCAGGATCGCCTGAGCGAGGAAGCCACCGGCCGTGAGGTCGGCGATCGGGATGCCGACGCGCACCGGTCCGTCGCCGGGCAATCCGTTGACCGACATGATGCCGCCGAGCCCTTGCGCAATCTGATCGACGCCGGCTCGGGGGGCATAGGGCCCGTCCTGGCCGAAGCCGGAGATGCTGCCGTAGATGATGCGCGGATTGACGGCGCGGCAGGCCTCGTAGTCGACGCCGAGGCGGTGCTTGACATCGGGGCGGTAGTTCTCGACGACCACATCGGCGGTCGCGGCGAGGCGCAGGAAGATCTCGCGCGCCTCGGCCTGCTTGAGGTCGAGCGTGAGCGAGCGCTTGTTGCGGTGGAGGTTGAGGAAGTCGCTCGATTCGCGTCCGCCGGTGACGCCCTCGGGCGCGCCGGGGCCGGCGGGTTGTTCGACCTTGAGCACATCGGCGCCCCAGTCGCCGAGCTGGCGCGTGGCTGTGGGCCCGGCGCGCGCGCGGGTCAGGTCGAGGACGAAGATGTCTTCGAGGGGGAGCGTGGTCACGGTTTGCTCCCGTGAACTCGGATGGGCATCCGTGACGGCGGGTGGATTCCCGCCTTCGCGGGAATGACGGAAGGGGCAGCGGGAATGACGAAAAGGGGGCGGGAATGGACGGAAGGGCGCGGCAGGCGCATGGGCATGGGCATGGACATGGGGCTGGGCATCGGGGTTACTCGCCTTTGAACTCGGGTTGGCGGCCTTCGGCGAAGGCTCTGGGGCCCTCTTTGGAGTCGGCGGTCTGGCCGACGATCCAGCGCAGGTTGGCGCCGAAGCGGTTGGCCTGGTCGAGCGTCATGTCGGCCTGCGCGTAGGTCAGCTCCTTGAGCGCGCGCACCGCGATCGGGGCGTAGCCGGCGATCTGGGCGGCCATCTCCTGCGCGGTGGGGACGAGTTCGTCGGCGGGCACGAGACGCGAGATCAGGCCCCACTGGAGCGCGGTCTGCATGTCGAGGCGACGGCCGAGGAAGAGCATCTCGTTGGCGTAGGCCTGCGGGATGGCGCGGGGCAGGCGCATCGGGCCGCCGGCGAGCGGGAAGAAGCCAAGCGTGATTTCGGGCAGGCCGAGCCGGGCCCGTTCGTTGATCGCGCCGATCCGGAGGTCGCAGATCAGCGCGATCTCGAAGCCTCCACCGAGCGCGTGGCCGTTGATCGCGGCGATCAGCGGCTTCTTGGCGTCGAGTTCGTCGAATCGAGCCCGCGGCGAGGCCTCGAAGTGTCCCGCGGGCCCGGCCGAAGCGGCGGGACCGTCGCCCTGGGTGAGGTCGGCGCCGGCGCAGAAAGCGCGGCCCGCGCCGGTGATCACGGCGCTGCGGATCTCGTCGTTGTTGCGGACCTCGAGCAGCGCATCGATCAGCTGCGAACCGAGCGCAGCGTCGATCGCGTTGAGTTTGTCGGGGCGGTTGAGCGTGATCGTGGCCACGCGTTCGTTCACGTCGAAGAGGACTTCGTCTGCCATGGCCCGCCTTTCGGTGCTCGCGTGGGTTGCAGCTGGCAGGATAGCCCGCGACCGTCGGCTCGCCCGTAGACTCGACGCGTTTGAGAGAGGTGGACGCGAATGCCCCAGGACAACCCGCTAGCCAATCCACTGCGCAGTGCCTTGCGTGCGGTCGCCGACGCGGTTGGCGCGGCGCCCAGCGATGAGCAGCTCGACCGGATGGCGCCGATCGTGACGCGAATTATGCGCAACGAGGTGCGCGGGCCCGAGATGCCGGAGCTGGGCGAGACGGAGCCGGCGTTTGGGCTGCGCTTTGATGTCGGTGAAGAGGGAGGCCCGCGATGACAGGGCACGAACGGCACCCACATGACCTGACCATCGCAGAGGCGGGCGCCGCGCTGCGCGACGGGTCGCTGACCTGCGCCGCGCTGACCGGCTCCGTGCTGGAGCGTCTGGAGCAGACCGAGCCGCGGCTGAACGCCTACATCACGGTGACTGCCGACCTGGCGCGCGAGCAGGCGGCGCGGCTCGATGACGAGCTGCGCGACGGCCACGACCGCGGGCCGCTGCACGGGATTCCGATTGGGCTCAAGGACCTGGTTGACACGGCGGGGATCGTCACGACGGGTGGCTCGGGCTTCCTGCGCGAGCGTGTGCCGGAAGCCGACGCGATGGTCTGGACAAAGCTGCAGGCAGCCGGCGCGGTGCTGCCGGGCAAGCTCAATCTGCACGAGTTCGCGTTCGGCACGACCAGCCGCAACCCGCACTACGGGCCGGTCTGCAACCCGTGGGACACGGAGCGGTCGCCGGGCGGATCAAGCGGCGGCAGCGGCGCGGCGGTGGCGGTCGGCTCGGCGCTCGGTGCGATCGGCAGTGACACGGGCGGCAGCATTCGGATTCCCGCGTCGCTCTGTGGGATCGTCGGGCTGATGGGGACGTACGGCCGCGTCTCGCGGGCCGGCGTGCTGCCGCTCTCGTGGACGCTCGACCACGTGGGGCCGCTGACGCGGACCGTGGAGGACGCGGCGCTGTTTCTCGATTCGATCGCGGGCTACGACCCGCAGGACCCGGGCTCGGCCAACCGACCGGTCGATGACACGACGGCGATGCTCGGCGAGGGCGTCGACGGGATCACGATCGGCGTGCCGCGCGATTTCCTTTGGACCAACTGCGAAGAGGACGTGCTGGCGCACTGCGAGGAGGCGCTGGACCATCTGCGGCGGCTCGGAGCGACGATCGTGGAGGTCGAGCTGCCGTTGCAGAGCCAGCGTGGGCGCGGGATGACAATCATCGCCGAGGCGGCGGCGTATCACGAGAAGTGGCTGCGCGAGCGCCCCGACGAGTACGGCGACATTCTGCCGCGCGTCGAGGCTGGGCTTGCGGTCACCGCGGTCGAGTACATCAACGACCAGCGGCTGCGGCGGCTGCTTATCGATGAGACGGTCGAAGTGCTGCAATCGGTTGATGTGCTGGTGTCACCAACCACGTCGCGGACGGCGCCGATGATCGAGGAGGGGGATGACGACGCGGAGCTGGCGCGTCTGACGGCGCCATACGACGTGACGGGCATCCCGGCGATCTCGATCCCGTGCGGCTTCGACCGCAACGGCCTGCCAATCGGTCTGATGATCGGCGGCCGGCATTTCGATGAGGCCACGGTCTGCCGCGTAGCGCACGCCTACGAGCAGTCAACCGATTGGTGTCGGATGCGGCCGGAGTTGTAGGGGCTACGGCGACCCGCAAGGCGGGGCGTTTCGCAGCAAGGTCTGCTTGCTGCGGGTGAATCGCGAATCGACGCGGGTTGAGTACACGTGCCCGCGAGGGTTGTTGAGCAGCTCCCGATTCGTGAAGTCCTGCTGCAAGGCGTCATCGTTCGAGTAGAGCAATCGGGCCCCGCTGACGGACGAGAGGGCGAGGATGTGCGAGTCGTTCGACCGCCGGGCTGAGTGGCCCTCGAAACGGCGCGTCCGCTGTGCCAACAGCCGGGCGTTGATCAATCGAAGCTGTGAGGTCGATTGAGCGACGACGGCCCACTGGCGAAAGCGGGGCGAGGCTTGGCGCAGTTCTTGATGCAACTTGGCGCCAGAGATCAGCTGGCCGTCGCCACTGCTGATCCAACGACGCAGGCCCGCTCCGGCATCTGACGGCGCGTCGCCGAACACGTCTGCTACGGCGTTCGCGTCAACGATGACGCAGCCTATTCGGGCGGCCACACGGACCGTTCGACCTCCTGCATGAAGAATCGTCGGTAGCTCCGCGGTGTATTTTCGATATTACCGTTGTCGTCCCACCAGAGTTCGTGGATTTTCACATCGAGCCCGTCTCGCTCAAAGTAGAGAATTCGCACATCACTCTGAGTGAGCTTGGTCCTGCCGTCGCGAACATCCATGCGAATACGGTCGATGAGATGGTCACTATGGGTCTCGACGACCAGTTGCGCACCATCGGCGGCGACACTGCACATGAGCGTGCCAAGCGCCGCCTGAGCGCTTGGGTGTAGATGGACTTCAGGCTGTTGGAGGAGGTAAAGGTCGGTAGGCGCAGACGACGCCATCAACTCCGTAACGACTGGCAACACTTGGCTGACACCGTAGCCAACGTCGATCAGATTGCGGAACGGACCCTTGAGGCGCTTCGACCACCTTCTGACCTGGATCTGAAACGGATCACTACCTGCCGCGCCCAAATGCCGAACAGCAATCTCGTCGAACAAACCGGCTGCTCTTCCGAAGTCCTCTAGTTGTGACTTGAGCCCCTTCCAGCGTCGCGTCTGTTGTGCGGACAACTCTGCGATGCGCATCGGAACATGATCGCCTTCAGGGTCTCGCTCCCACCGACCGGGATCGTACGTCCGATGTGGCTGCGAACGGACTGGGGCGCCGGCAAAAGGCTCGTTCTGGGAGTACTCTGAGGGCAAGAACCGCCGTTCAACCGCGCCGATCTCCCGCAGCGACCGCAGAGCATCTTCATCTTCCTTGCCAAACTCGGGAGAGTCACCAACTGCCAACAGCTTCGGGAGTGCTGCCCCCGCGATCGAGAAGCGCTCGGGATACATATGCAACAGGATGAAGACGGAGTAGGCGCCCAATTCCGTCGGGAGATCGGAATCGACGGGAACGCACAGCTCCCATGCGCCCCGTGCGGTCCCGACCTTCACGCCATACGAAGCGCTCGACGAAGCGACCCACTCATCCAGCCGAACCTCGCTCGCAGTGAGGCGTTGTCGGACAGGTGTGGGAGCAGCGCCGGCGGTAGCCCTGCCGAACGTGACTTCTAGCTCAACGGGCTCAATCTCATCAGGGCTGGTAGTCCGGTCGGAGAACGGATCTCTCACCTTCGTTGACATACCCGCCATAAATGAGTCCGCGCGACTGCCACGACCGCCACGGTGATGAGCGATCTCGTCGAAACTCCCCAGATCGTAGGGGGGCGCTTTGAAGTTGGGCGGACGTCCCTCGAACGCGAACTCTGACAACGCCCGGATCAGGGCCAGGAATGATGTCTTGCCCGTACTGTTTTCTCCGACCAGTAGCGTCAACGGCGCGAGGCGCACGGTCTGCTTCTCGCGGAAGCAGCGGAAATTCTCAAGCGTGACGCTGTCCATCGTCGGCATAGCTCAATCCTAGCTAGTGACCGCGCCGCGTTCGGCGCCGCTGACTAGCTGGGCGTATTTGGCGAAGACGCCGTGGTCGTAGTTGGGGGTTGGGGGGGACCACGCGGCGCGGCGCCGCTCCAGCTCCGCCTCGTCGATGTTGAGGTCGAGGCGGCGGTTTTCGACGTCGAGGACGATTTCATCGCCCTCCTCGACCAATGCGATCGGACCGCCGACGAAGGCTTCGGGGGCGACGTGGCCGGCCATCAGGCCGCGCGTGGCGCCGCTGAAGCGACCGTCGGTGAGCAGTGAGACGCTCTCGCCGAGGCCGGCGCCGACCAGCGCTGCGGTGACGCTGAGCATCTCGCGCATGCCGGGGCCGCCTTTGGGGCCCTCGTAGCGGATCACGACGATGTCGCCGGCGAGGATCTCGCCCGCGGTGACGGCCGACATCGCGTCCTCTTCGCGCTCGAAGACGCGGGCGGGGCCGCGCTGCAGCAGCCGCTCGTAGCCGGCCACCTTGACGACGCAGCCATCGGGCGCGAGCGAGCCCTTGAGGATGACCAGGCCGCCGGTCTCCTTGAGCGCCCGCTCGACCGGCAGGATGACATCCTGGCCGGGGGTTTCAACGGCGTTGGCGCATTCCTCGGCGATCGTCTTGCCGGTCACGGTCATCTCGTCGCCGTGCAGCTTGTCGTGTTCGAGCAGCCGCCTGGCGAGCAGCGGCGTGCCGCCGGCGCGGTCCATGTCGAGCGCGACGTAGCGGCCGCCGGGGCGCAGGTTGCCGATCAGCGGCGTGGCCTCGGAGACGCGGTCGAAGTCGTCGATGTCCAGCTCGATGCCGGCTTCGCGGGCGAGCGCGAGCAGGTGCAGCACGACGTTGGTCGAGCCGCCGGTCGACGCGGCGCAGGCGATGCCGTTCTCCAGCGCGCGCTTGGTCAGCAGGTCGCGCGGGCGCACGCCGCGCTCGAGCACGTCCATGACCAGGCGGCCGGCCGCCCGGCCGATCTCGCCCTTGCGGTTGTCGGTCGCCCCGACGGTGGCGCTGCCCATCGGCGAGAGGCCGAGGAATTCGAGCACGGTGGCCATCGTGTTGGCGGTGTACTGCGCGCCGCAGGCACCGGCGCCGGGGCAGGCGTTCATCGTGATCGCGGCGAGCTCTTCGTCGTCGATCGAGCCGGCCGAGTGCTGTCCGACGGCCTCGAAGACATCCTGAATCGTGAGGTCGCGGCCGTCGTGGTGGCGTCCTGGGGCGATCGAGCCGCTGTAGAGCGCGACCGAGGGGATGTTGAGCCGCGCCATCGCCATCGCGGCGGCGGGAATCGTCTTGTCGCAGCCGCAGATCACGACGGCGGCGTCGAAGGCGTAGCCGACGGCGCAGAGCTCGATCGAGTCGGTGATCAGCTCACGCGAGATCAGCGACGCCTTCATGCCCTCGGTGCCCATCGTGATCCCGTCGGAGATCGAGACGGTGTTGACCTCCATCGGGGTGCCACCGGCCTCGCGGACGCCCTGCATGACGTCCTGCGCGAGCTCGCGGTGCGAGAAATTGCAGGGCATCGTGCCGATCCAGGAGTGCGCGACCATCACCAACGGTCGGCGCAGATCGTCGGGCATGAAGCCGATCGAATGCAGTTGTGAGCGCGCGGGGGCGCGGTTCGGACCATCAACCAACACGGAGCTTCGCTGCCTTAGATCGCTGGCCATGACGTCCCTCTCAGAGCATCAACAGTGGGTCGTTGGGTGTGAATTGTATGCAGCGTAGAGGCAGCGAGCGTGAGATCGTCAAAGGCCGTAGGCTTTCGCGAATGGCAGAGACCGCGAGCGCTAATCTGCGGCGTCTGTTTCCGGCGATGGAGTCGACGGATTACCGTCGGTTCTTCTACGCGGCGGGGCTCTCGGCGGTCTCGCTCTGGGCGATGCTCACGGCGCGCGGCTGGTTGGCGTTCGACCTCACGGACGCCGCGTGGGCGAGCGGGCTGGTCACCTTCGCTGCGATCGGGCCCTGGGTGTTGGCCCCGTTCGGCGGCGCCCTGGCCGACCGTTACGACCGCGGGCGGGTGGTGATCATCTGCCGCCTCGGCGCCGGCCTGATGGCGCTGATCCTTGCCATCCTGGCGTTTACCGGCAGCCTCGGGCTGTGGAGCCTGTTCGCGATCACCCTGGCGTCGGGGATCATCCGCTCCGGCGAGATGCCGGCCCAGGCGGCGCTGCTGGCCAACACGGTCAAGGGCGCGGCGCTGCTCAGCGCGATCACGCTCGCCTCGATGATGCAGTTCGGATCGAGGGTGATCGGTCCCGTCGCGGGGCCGGTGCTCAGCGAGCTCGGCGCAGGCTGGGTGTTCATCGGCGCGGCCGCGATCCTGGGCCTCTCGGCGTTTCAAATGACCCGAATCAAGGTGCGATCAACGGGCGGCATCGTGGGCAACGCCGGTTTCGTGCGCGACACCGCGGACAACATCAAAGAGGGACTGCGGTACCTCGGCGAGGCGCCGATGGTGCGGATCACGATCGGCCTGGTCGCGCTGCACTGCATGCTCACGATGGCGTTCGACCTGACGCTGCTGCCGGTCTTCGCCAAGCGCGCGCTGGGCGGTGGCGCGGACACCAACGGCTACCTGCTGATGGGCTTCGGAGGCGGCGCGCTGGTCGCCACGATCGCGCTCTCGATGGTTCCGCCGGGGGCGATCCGCGGGCGGATTCTGTTTGTGGTGGGGCTCACGTCGGGCGCAGCGCTGACCGGCTTCGGCTTCGCAGCGACGCTGCCGATCGCAATCCTCGCCGGCGCGGTCGCCGGGGCGAGCACGGCGATGTTCATGGCGCTCTCGACCGTGATGGTGCAGGCTGTCATACCCGACTCGATCCGCGGGCGGGTGATGAGCCTTTATGCGATGTTTGCGGGCGGGGTGATGTCGATCAGCGCGCTGGTCAGCAGTCTGGCGGCCGACTACGTGAGTGTGCGGCTGTTCGCGATCGTGCCGGGAATCATCTTCATCGGCGTGATGATCGTGTTCCTGATCGGCGTGCCGCGGATTCGATCGATCATCCGCGATGGCGAGATTACGGAGATCGTGCCGGCGCCCGCGCCGGTCGCGGCCGGCGACTGAATCCGGCGCCCGCTCAGCGCATCCGCTGCGCAAGCCTTAGCCTGCCCCGCGTGACCGAGCGCGTACCTCCTACAGCCCTGAAGCCGCGCACAGCACACGCACCCGGCAGGATGCGCCGCCTGTTTCCTTCGATGGAGTCGCGCGACTTCCGCCGGCTGTTCTGGGCCGCGGGGCTGTCGGCGATCTCGCTGTGGGCGCTGATCACGGCGCGCGGCTGGCTGGCCGGCGAGCTGACGAACAGCGGCTGGGCGGTCGGCGTGGTCTATTTCGCGGCGATCGGCCCATGGGTGCTGGCGCCGATCGGCGGTGCGCTGGCCGACCGCTACGACCGCGCGCGGGTGCTGATGATCGCGCGCGGCGGGGTCGCCATCTGCGCGCTGGTGCTCGCCGCGTTGGCGTTCACCGGAACCATCTCCTTCTGGAACCTCGTGCTGGTCACCGCCTGCTCGGGAGTGCTCCGTTCGGCCGAGATGCCGGCGCAGGCCGCGCTGCTGCCCAACACCGTGAAAGCCGCGGCGTTGCTCAGCGCGATCACGCTGGCCTCGATGATGCAGTTCGGCTCACGCGTGATCGGCCCGGTCGCCGGGCCGATCCTGGCCGAATACGGGGCCAAGTGGGTCTTCCTGATCAGCGCCGGTTTCCTGGTGCTATCGATCATCCAGATGACGCGGATCAAGACGCGCTCGACCGGCGGGGCCGTGACGACCGACGCGGGCCTGTTGGCCGACGCTGCCACGCAGCTGCGCGAGGGGATGCGCTACCTCGGACAGAACCGCTCGGTGATGATGCTGATCGGCCTCGCGGCGTTGCAATGCATGCTGACGATGGCCTTCGACGCGATGCTGGTGGTGTTCGCGAAGGTGGAGCTGGGCGGCGGCTCGTCGGAGTACGGATTCCTGCTGATGGGTGTCGGAGGCGGCGCGCTGGTCGCGACGGTTGCGCTATCGATGGTCCCGGAGGGGCCGATTCGCGGGCGGCTGTTGCTGATCACCGGCCTGCTCTCGGGCGCACTGCTGCCCGTGTTGGGCCTCGCGCCCTCGCTGCACGTGGCGGTGATCGGCGCGGCGCTGGCCGGCGCGAGCCAGGCGATGTTCATGGCGCTGATCACGGTGATGATCCAGGCCGTCGTGCCCGACGAGATCCGCGGCCGCGTGATCGCGATCTACGCGATGGTCGCGGGCGGCATCATGGCCGTGATGATCCTCGCCAACGGGCTGGCCTCTGACATCATCAACGTTCGCTACCTGATTACGATCCCGGGCATCATCTTCGTGATCGCGCTGCTGCTCTGGGCCGGCGTGATGCCGCGGCTGCGCGAAGTCTTCCGTCAGGGCGACATCGGCGAGGCTGCGGGTGATTTAGCCGCTGCGGTGTAGACGGTCGCGGCATCCGCGGAGGTGGCGATGGTCGCGCTGATCGCCGCGCGGGAGGCGCCCCAGCCGTCGACCGCTGAGCACCGCAGCGGGGACTGAGACCCGTTAGGTGCGCCCGAACCTTTAGGCTTGGTCGAATGACCGCGACCAAGCCCGACACCGCCACATTGCGGCGCCTGTTCCCCGCCATGCAGTCGATGGACTACCGTCGGCTGTTCTACGCCGCCGGGCTCTCGGCGATCTCGCTGTGGGCGCTGATCATCGCCCGCGGCTGGCTGGCGGGCGACATCACCAACAGCGGCTGGGCGGTGGGGGTGGTGTATTTCGCCGCGATCGCGCCGTGGGCGCTGGCGCCGTTCGCGGGCGCGCTGGCCGACCGCTACGACCGCGCGAAGGTGGTGATGATCAGCCGCGCCGGCGCCGGTGCGCTGGCTCTGGCGCTCGCCGCGCTGGCCTTCACCGGCACGATCGAGCTCTGGAACCTGATCGTAATCACCGCCGTCTCCGGCCTGGTTCGCTCCGCCGAGATGCCCGCGCAGGCCGCGCTACTGCCCAACACGGTCGCCAAGACGGCGCTGCTGAGCGCGATCACGCTGGCCTCGATGATGCAGTTCGGCTCGCGCGTGATCGGGCCGGTCGCGGGGCCGGTGCTCGAACACGCCGGCCCCGGCTGGGTGTTCGTCGGCGCAGCGATGCTGCTGGGACTCTCGGTGCTGCAGATGTCGCGTGTGAAGGTGCGCTCGACCGGCGGAATCGCGCCCAGCGGCAAGAGCGTGCTCTGGGACGCGGCGACACACCTCAAGGAAGCGTTGCGCTACCTCGGCGAGGCGCGCTCGGTGCGGCTGCTGATTGGGCTAACAGCGCTGCACTGCATGCTCGCGATGTCGTTCGACGCGCTGCTGGTCGTGTTCTCGAAGGAGGTGATGGGCGGCGGCGCGACCGAGTTCAGCTATCTCGTGATGGGCGTGGGCGGCGGCGCACTGGTTGCAACGATCGCGCTCTCGATGGTGCCCGACGGGCCGATCCGCGGGCGCTTGATGTTGATCACGGGGCTGCTCTCGGGGCTGACGCTGCCGATTCTCGGGCTGGCCACGTCGCTGCCCATGGCGATCGCCGGCGCGGCGCTGGCCGGGGCCTCGCAGGCGATGTTCATGGCGCTCTCGAGCGTGATGATCCAGGCCGTCTTGCCGGACGCGATCCGCGGCCGGGTGATGAGCCTCTACATGATGTTCGCGGGCGGAATCATGGCGGTCATGATCCTGTCCAACGCGCTCGCGTCCGACTACGTCAGTACGCGCTACCTGCTGACGATTCCGGGAATCGTCTTCTTCTTCGCGCTGATTCTGTGGGCGTTGGGAATGCCGCGGTTGCGTTCGGTGCTGCGCTACGGCGGCATCGCGGAGATCGTGCAAGTCCCGACGCGCGCTCCTGCGCCGGCCGGCGACTGAGCGGCTACTCGGTCCCGATTCTCAGGATCTGGCCGATCGCCATGCGCATGTAGAGCCCCACGATGATCGCGATCGCGCCGAGGAAGACCAGGCCCAGCACGCCGTAGGCGCCGCCGATCGTGGCCCAGTCGGTGACCGTCACGAAGGGCGGGAGCAGCGCTTCGCCGGTCTCGACGAAGCCCACGAACTCGAGCATCATGACGCCCAGCTGGAGGCCGAGCAGCGTGCCGACCGCCATCGAGACGAAGATGATCAGCAGTTTCTCCAGGCCCACGGCGATCAATACCTGGCGGGTCGAGAAGCCCATCGTGCGCAGGACGGCGAACTCGCCCTGTTGCTGCTGGGCGACGAGCACCGAGGCGACCAGGAAGCCGAGCGCGCTGAGCAGCACGATCGCGATGAAGGTGATGAACAGCAGGCCCTCCCAGCCGGCGGCGACCAGCGGGTCCTCATTCTGCAGGGTGCGGATCGCCTCCACATCCCAGGGTGTGTGCAGCCACGGCGGCGAGAGCGCGAGATAGCTGCGCAGGTCCTGCAGGCCCGCTTCGTCGGTCGGGCGCAGCCAGACCTCGGTCGGCGCGAGCGCGCCGCCGCTGGTGGGGTTGCGGTTCACGCGGTAGTCGAGGTAGTCACGATCGGCCAGCAGCAGCGAGCGGCCCCGGGCGGGGTCCCAGGTTGGGAACAGGTCGAATGAGCCGACGATCTTGACGGGCACGAAGATGTTGGCGACGCCGATCTTGGCCAGCGATCCCAGCTCAAGCCCCGCCTCGGTGAGGAAATCATTGCTGACGACGACGGGCAGCGGCCGTTCGGGGCCGACCAGGCGCACCCCGCGCGGGACGCCGGCGCGGATGTCGCGGCTCCAGCGGTAGCGCATCGCCAACTCGCCGCCGCGGACATTCGCGCCGTCGAGCCGCGCATCGTCGGGCAGCGGTTCGCGCAGGATGTCGGAGAAGACCGTCCAGCGGCCCTGCGTCTCGAAGCCTTCGATCACGATCCCATCGCGGAAGCCCTCTTCGATCCAGTTCTCGGGAACGTCGCCGCCAGCGCTGTATTGCAGCTCGTCGTAGATGATCTCGCCGGAGAAGGCGCTGAAACCGGACGGTCGGACGCCGATCGCCACCACCTCCCACGGTCCCGGCTCGTCGCCGCCGGGCCCGTTGTGGAGATCACCGACCAGGAAGCGCCAGCCCGGCTCAATCGGGCCGCCGCCGAAGCCGCGGCCACGCGGCAAGCCAGCCATTTTCAGGTCGCGGTAGCGCCCCAGCGAGTTCTTGACGCGGACGCTGGGCGATAGCGCGCCGCGCGCTTCGGGCAGCCAAATCCAGAGTCCCACGAAGCGCGCATCGGCGGGCACGATCGGCGGCTCGATGTCGATCTCGGGCGCCTCCAGCAGCTCGAGCAGGTCGCCAATCTCGTCGAACGCGAAGTCGTCGCGGTACCACAGCACCTCGCTGAACGATTCGCGCTCGACGGCCAGCACGGTGGCATCGGTCACATCGAGCACGCCGCGCGTGTAGCTGCCGTTGACGCGCACGACCTGGGACATCGCTTCGATCCCCGGGGCATCGGCGAGGTCTTCGGCGAGCATCTGCGCCGAGGCGCCGCTGGAGCGAATCTCGGCCAGCCGCAGCGCGGCGCCCGACTCGTAGGCGGCGCGATCGTCGAACGAGCGATCCAGCGTCGCGCCAAAGGTGCCGCCGAACATGCCGAGGCTGGTCGCCATGATCAGCAACAGGGCGAGGCGACCCGGCTGCACCGGCGCGCGGGTCAGGTGCCAGAGCACCACCTGCATCGAGGCGCCGCCGATCTGACGCGCGATCCAGGCGAAGATCGAGAGCAGGGTGGGGAAGAGCCGCAGGAACACCACGGCCACGGTGACCACGAAGACGGCGGGCGCGATCAGCAGCAGCGGGTCCTGATCGAGGCCGCCGAACAGGTCTTCGGTGACCAGCGAGCCCGAGTCCTGGAGCTGGAAGAAGAGCAACGCGCCGACCGCCACGACAACCAGGTCGAGGTAGTAGCGCTGGAAGGCCGGCCGGTCCTGCGGGCGCGAGGTCGAGCGGACGTAGTGGACGACGTTGGCGCGGTTTGAGCGCCAGGCGGGCCAGAGCAGCGCGACCAGCGAGAGCAGCGCGCCGCCGGCCGCCCAGAGGTAGGTCTCGCCGCTCAGCGCGACGGTCAGACGCGCGCCGCCGGTGAGCCCGTGAAACGCCGGCGACAAGCCAAGCAGACCGATCGCCTCGCGCGCAACCAGCGGCCCGAGCCCCAGGGCCAGGGCGACCAGCAGCATCCCTTCCAGCGCCGAGATGGTCATGATGTGCCACATCCCGGCGCCGCGGCTCTTGAGCAGCGCCACCTCCGCCGATTGCCGCTCGACCACCATCGTCGAGACCAGGACCAGATAGAACAGCACGATCCCGACGATCTGCAGCGTCAGCACGAGCAGCGGGATCGAGGAGAAGAACTCTTTGGTGGCGTAGGCGTCGAGCGTGTTGACGACCTCGGTCTCGACGCGCGTACGGTCGATCTCCTTGCCGATCGCCTCAAACGCGCCGCGGAAGCGCAGCGCGGCGTTGGCCGAGAGGTCGGACGTGAAGGCCTGGCGGTCGACCATCGCGAGCACTTCGAGCCGCGCGCGCAGGGTCGGCAGATAGCCGGCCATGGTGTCGATCAGGGTCGCGCGGGGCGCGAAGAAGGAGTACGCGTCGGTTACCTTGGAAGGCACCTGGAAGTGATCGCGGCGCACGCCCCAGTAACGCTCGGTGTAGTCGATCGGCGTGACGATCCCAACGACCTCGATCACGATCGGGGCGGTGTCGTCCTGCCAGGAGGGATGGATCGCGCGGCGCGTGCCCAGCACGAAGCCGCCCTTCGCGGCGGCCTGCCTGCCGATCGCCACCTCGATGGTGGGCGGTTCGGCGGTGGTCGCGACGCCGCCCTCGTCGGGCCAGCGTCCCTCGATCAGCTCGACCTTGTCGGTGACGCCCTCGAAGTAGAGCACCCGGGCGCGGTCGCGCGGGTCCTCCTCGGGCGGGAACTCGCCCACCTCGGTCATGAAGAACGTGGCCGAGGTGAGCGACTCGATCTTGTCGTCGAGGTATGCGCCGGGGATGCGCAGGCGACGGTCGATGATCTCAAACGAATCATCGGCCAACCCGCTAGCGATGCCGTGCGCGGAGTTCAGCACGCGCACATCGAGTTCCTGGTCGGACACGCGGCTGAGATCGGTCTGCAGGCCGAGCTGACGCAGGGCGTCGCGGTAGATGACCGTGCTGGACATCAGCGCGACCGCGAGGATCACGCCGATGGCGACGGCGGCCATCAGCCGGCGGTTGCCGTTCAGGCGCCGGATCGCGATTCGCAGCGCCGTTGGCAACACACTGAACATGGTTGGGCGTCCGCTAACGAAACGCGGCCACTCGGGCCGCGACGGTGACCATCAAACAAGCTGTACGTAGACTACAAGCCCCGTCAGTTTCAAAGACGGTCCACGGGGTAGACCGCGGAGCCCAGGCACGTGGAATCCATCGCCGTGGTGCTGGCCTTCGTGGCTCGGCGGATGCGCGACAGTTGGCGCTTCCAGCTGGTCATCGCCGCGGGCATTCTGGTCGCCGCGATCCTGATGGCTGCGACCTCGATCTACACCCGAGCGGTGTCGGATCTCTCGCTCACGGTGACGCTGCGCAACCAGCTGGAGGACCGACGCCAGGCGTTCGCGGTACTCCCCGGCATGCCGCTGAGCGGCAGCGCCAACGCCGCGGCCCGCGAGTACATCGAGCAGAGCGTTTCGGAGCGCTTCGGCGAGCTTGAGTCGGGCCGCCGCCGCTTCATCATGACCGGGCCGCTGGGCATCGACCAGGCGGCACGCCCGCGCTCGCAGATCGAGCCCTACGGCAGGTTCGCGTCGCTGGAGGGCGCGCTCGATCACGTCACCCTGGTGGAAGGCCGCCTGCCCGGAACTCCACAGGCGCAGCACAGCGACGCGCTGGGCGGGATCACGCTGACCGAGCCGCTGGAGGTCGTGATTCCCGCGGTGATCGCAAAGGATTACGGAATCGGGCCCGGCCACACCTTCAACATCCGCGACGGCTTCGACGAATGCGACCGCGAACCCGATCCGCCGCCGGGCGGTCCACCACCGCCGCCGCGGCCGCCCTGCCAGCCCACACTGCACGTGGAGCGCGTGCTGCCGGTCGTCGTCACCGGCACCGTCGCGCCCGACGACCGGCAGAGCCAATTCTGGACGCGCGTGCCGCGCGGCATGACAGGGCTCTACACGGGCGGGCCGCGCGCGCAGATCATCCCGTTGTTCGTCTCGACCACGACGTTCGACCAGTACCTGAATCCGCTGATCGGCCAGTTCCCGGTCAACGTGACCTGGATCAGCGAGATCAACACCGATCTGCTCAACGTGGCCGTGCTGGAAGACACGCAGGCCACGTTCGACATCCTTCGGGCCGACTTCCGCAGCATGGGCGCCACGCTGGTCAGCCCGATCGAGCCGCGCCTCGACTCATTCACGCGCGACCTGTCGTTCGCCCGGGCGCCGATTCTGCTGCTGCTCGCCCAGGTCGTGGGGATCGCGCTGTTCTACATCGTGGTTGTCTCAGGTGTGCTCGTGGCGCAGCGCCGCGAAGAGCTGTTCTCGATGCGCAGCCGCGGCGCCTCGCTGTTCCAGGTGCTCGGGCTGACCGCGATCGAGGGACTGGTGCTCGCCGTCGTCTCGGCGATCATCGGGCCGCTGATCGCCGCCGGGGTGATCAGCCTGCTGGGCTACACCGCGATCTTCGAGCCACTCACCGGCGGCCGCGCGATCGATGTCACGCTGACCGATGACGCCTTCCTGCTCGCCGCCGGCGGCGCGATCGTCGCCGTCGTCTTCATGCTGGTCCCGCTGACGATCGCCAGCCGGACGCGAGTGCTCTCCGAGCGGCTGCGCGGGCTGACGCGACCGAGCGGGCCCAACGCGCTGCAGCGCTACTACCTCGATGTCGCCCTGGTGCTGGTCGCGGTCGGCCTGATCTTCGAGGCCGACCTGCGCGGCACGGTGTTCGAGCGGAACAGTGTCGGCGGCCTCTCGGCCGACCCGCTGCTGCTGAGCACGCCGATCCTCTTCGCGCTCGCCGCGGCGTTGGTGATCCTGCGCATTCTGCCCTGGGTCTATCGCCTCGTCGCCTGGCTCACCTACGACCGCTTCCCGCTCTCGATCGCGGCCCCGCTGCGCTACGTCTCGCGCACGGTGGGGCCCGCGGCGCGGCTGACGATCCTGCTCATGCTCGGGGCCGCGCTGGGGACCTTCGCCGCGTCCTACGCCGACACGGTTGAACGCTCGTTGACCGAACGCATCCAGTACGACACGGGCGTCGAGCATCGCGTCGCGCTGGCCGACGGGGCGTATTCGTCGCCCGCAGGGGTGGAGCGACGGCTGAGCGAGGCGGAAGGGGTGGACCGCCTCAGCGCAGTGCATCGCTCCGGCGTGGCCGCGGGGCGCAGCATCGGCACGGCCTCCGCCGTAAGCCTGCTGGCGATCGAGCCGCGCGACGCGCGCGCGATGCTGTGGTTCCGCGAGGACCTTTCGGAGCTCAGCTTCGACGAGCTGATGCGCTCAATCGACGTGCCGCCGACTGGCCGCGGCGTCGGCGTGCCCGACGACACCCAGACGCTGCGCCTGTGGGTTGATCTGACCGAGGGCGAGAGCGAGCAGACGATCTGGATCCGGGTCCGCGACGGCAACGGCCGCTACTTCACCGCCGGCCAGATTGAGGTCCCGGATCCCAACTTCGGCTGGACTCCGATCAATATCGAGTTCGGTCGCCAGATCATCGGGGCCGGCGCCGTGCCGCCGTACTCGCTGCATTCGATCGTGCTGAGCGAGCCGTTCGGCGTATTCGTCTCGGAGCCATCGATCGTCCGGATCGACGCTGTCACGGCGATCACCGAGGACGGCCGCGAGCTGATCGTGGAGGACTTCGAGGACAGGGGTTGGGTCCGGTTCCGGCAACGCCGCGAGGCCGCCGACCGGATCGAGTTCGTCGAGGCCGAGGACGCGGTCAGCGGCGCGCACGTGATGGAGTTCAGCTCCGGCATCGGCCAGAGCCCCGGGCTGCGCGCGATGCACTTCGCCGACCCCTCGATCTGCACCAGCAGGCGCTGCACCGTGCCGATGATCGTCAGCCAGGACTTCGCCGAGCGTCAGCTGCTCGACGTCGGTGATCGCTTGATCGTCCGCATGGACCTGATGATCGTGCGTGGCAGGGTCGCGGCGATCGTCGAGCTCTTCCCGACCCTGCGTCCCGACGTGAAGTCGTTCATCGTGGCCGACTACGACGCGCTGTTTCACCTCAGCGCCGTGACAGCGCTGCGACCCTCCGTGAGCCCGACGGAGGTCTGGCTCGACCTGCCCGATGACCCTGAGGCGCTCGAAGCGACCATGCTTGATTTGCGCCGATCGCGCTACTCGCTGCGCAACTGGAGCGACCTCAATGACCAGCTGTTCGAACAGGGCCGCGACCCGCTGACGACGGCCGGGGGCAGCGGCATCCTGCTCGTCGCCTTCATCGCGATCAGCCTGTTGCTGGCGCTCGCGTTCCTGGTCTCGATGGCGGTCGCTGCGCGTCAGCGCCGACTTGAGATGGCGCTCTTGCGCACCTTCGGGATCGGCAATCTGTCGATTCTGATCCAGGTCTTCCTGGAGTACGCGATCATCATCGGCAGCGGCCTCGCGCTGGGCGTGCTGCTGGGCAATCGCATCTCGCTGCTGCTGCTGGCCTACCTCGAGATCGACGATCGCGGGAGGCGCGTGCTGCCGCCGTTCCAGATCGAGACCGACTGGCAGATTCTGGGCGTCGCGTTCGGGGTGCTGATCGCGGTGCTGGCCTTCGGCGTAGTCGCGACCTGGCGCTGGTACCTGAAGCTCGAACTCAACCGCGAGCTACGGCTGACGAACTGAAGCGTCGCCCGGGCTGGGGAAGCGGCTGCGCGAGGCCGCAACGGCGCCTACAGGCGCGAGATGAACAAGCCGATCACGGTGCCGAAGCCGGCGAACATGAACACGAACATTTCGAACTGAAATCGGCGCCATTCCCGCTGTCGGTCAGCCTCACTGGCCTTGTCCTCAGCGCGCCGCCTGGCTTCTCGGGCCTCCTCTTCAGCGCGTCGCGTGGCCTCTCTAGCGTCGAGGGCGGCGGTCCAGCGGGCGTCTCGGTCGTCGAGCTGCGCCGTCCACTTGGCGTCCCGGTCGACCGCGTCTTGCCGATGTCTCGCCTCTTGCTCGTCAAGCCGATGTTCGATTGCAGCGACTCGCTCCGACAGCCGGTCCACCTTGGACACCAGACTTGAGACCTGACGCTGCAGCGCGACGCTGTCTGCTCTGAGCTGTACGAGCTCCGCGCGCAGAGTCTCGATCTGTGCCTGCACGGCAGCGACATCGTTCCTGGTTGCGAGCTGTGCGGTGGGCGCTGCGAGCGCGTCGAGGCACGCATGAGCGTCGGCTTCCGACCAGCCGAGCCGGTTCACCAGCACGTCGTGCATGGGCAGCCTGTCGAACGTGACCATGCGCACAGAGTAGCAAACGGGAACCGGTTAGTGAAGGGTCATTCGTAACCGGCTTAGCCTGAGGTCGGGGAGGAACAGGCCGACGCTGGCGACTGGCGCGCCGATCGCGAGGCAGGCGACGCCGCACGAGGCGCCGCTCGCAGCGACGCCCAACAGGCCGACCACGACACCCAGCGGCGCGACCGCGCCCCAGGCCGTCCACTCGGCGCGGCTCCAGAGCAGCTGCCCCACGAACAGCGCGGTGGCCAGCGCGGCGGCGATCACGGCCCCCAGATAAAGCCCTGTGGAAGCCTCGCCGACCAGCACGGCGACGACCGCGGACGCCACCGAGGCGCCCGCAAGTACGCCCGCCAGCAGTGGGATCGACGACGTAGCCCTCGGCGCGGCGTGCCGTTGCACGGGCTCAGCCTGTCAACCGGCGGTAGAGCGCAGGCAGGCGGCGCGGCAGCGACTCGATGTCGGCGACGACCTCGTAGGCCATGTCCTGGCACATCTGCTTGAGGTAGTCGTGGCCGGCGCGGTCGACGGTCAGCGCGAACGGCACCATGCCTTCGCGCTTCGCCTCGGTCAGCGCCATCTTGGTGTCGTGGATCGCGTATTCCTTCTCGGTGCGGTCGCGTCCGTAGCCGTGGTCCTGCGGGCGCCCGTCGGAAAGCAGCATCAGGATTTTGACCTTGGCGTCGGTGTTCTGCAGCTTCCAGATACAGTGGCGGATCGCCGGGCCCATCCGGGTCGAGCGGACCGGCGCGATCTTGTCGATCCGCTCCTTGGTGCGGTCGGTGAACGGCTCGTCCATGTCTTTGTAGACAAAGAACTCGACGTTGTCGCGTCCGTAGCCACTGAAGCCGTAGACGCCGTACTTGTCGCCGATCGCCTCAAGCGCCTCGATCAGCAGCACAACGGCTTCCTTTTCGAGGTCGATGATCCGCTTGCCCGGGTGCCGCGCAGCCTCGGCGCGGCGCTGCGCCCACCAGGAGAGGTACTTGCGCGGGTCGTCGTCGAACTGGTCGTCCTGACGGCGGTCCTGGTGCTTCTGAATCTCCTCGTCGGTGCTGGCTGAGACATCGAGCAGGAAGGCGACGGCGACATCGCGCTCGACCTTGTTGCGTCGGTAGAACAGCTTGGTTTCGGTGGTGGCGCCGGCGATCTTCTCCGTGTACCACTCGATCACGGCGTCGAGGTCGTAGTCCTCGCCGTCGGTCAGCCGCTTCATCTTGCGGAACATCTCGGGGCGCAGCATTTCGAACTGCTTGCGCGTCTCGCGGACGAGCTGCGCGTGGTCGTGCAGCGTCGCGTTGTAGTAGCCGACATCGCCGACATCGCCGCGCTGCTCCTGCACGCGGCACCATCGCGGCTTGTAGTCGGCCGCGCGGAAGTCCCATTCGTCGTAGTAGAACGATCGCGATTCGACCGGTAGCTCGCCGTCGTCCTCGGCGCCGGTGCTGTCGTCGCCCAGCGCCTGCTGGCCGTCGGGCCGGTCGCCCTGGACGCTGTTGACTTCCTTGAGCAGGTTGTCGAGGAACATGCCCGAAGACTCGGCCAGGTCCATGTCCATCAGCTCGTTGATCGAGATTTCGACGCTCTTTTCGAGCAGCTCCTGCAGCTGCTCCTTGGTCAGCGGGATCGGCGGGGCGTCGCCCGAGCCCATCTCGCCCTTCAGCTTCATCAGCAGCTGGACCAGCTCCGGCTTGAAATCGCCGCGGAAGTCGACGGGATCGGGGCTGTCGTAGGGCCGCTCTTCGCTGCCGGGCATGAACGGCATGAAGGACTCTTCGAGCCCGCTCGAGCCGCCGGCCGGCATCATATCTTGGTCGCCGTCCTCCTGCTCGCCCGACATCGAGGGGTCGTCGAGGTCGGTCCAGTCGTCGGTGTCGAGCTCGACGTTGGGCACCTGCGCGACCCACTCGTAGAGCATCTGGGCCGCGGCGGCGGAGTCCTCGACGGTCGCGCCCTCCTGGCGGATGCGGTTCATGATCCGCAGCGGGACGCGCAGCTGCTCGGCCAGCTCGCCGGGCCAGCGGATCGCGCCGGCGTCGTCGAGGCTCGCGCGCAGTAGATTCTCGACCATCGCCTGGCGGGCAGGCATGTTCTCAACTGGCCGGCGCTGGTCGGCGGCGGCCTGTTGCAGGCGGTTCAGCGCGCGCCGCACGCCGGCGTATTCGCGCTTGACGATCGTGTCGATTCGCGTGTCCTCGACGATCGTGAACAGGTCGTGAGCGAGCCGACGGTCGCCGAAGCGGTCGAAGAACAGCTCCATATCGGTGTGGATCGCCGCGATCGGATCCTCCTCGGCGCCATCGGCCGCTCCGGGAGCGGGCGGCGGAGGCGGAGGCGCCGGTGCGATCGCGACGGCGGTCGCGGTCTGACCGTTCGAGGGCTCGAACACCTGCGGCTCGCGCTCTTGCTGGTACTCGAACGAGCCGAACTCAAGCCGCCCGGCCTGGTGCGTGGCGAAGACTTTGTAGACGCTGAAGTTCTCTTCCTTGGTCTGGTAGCGCTCGACCATCTGGGGCAGGTAGATCGTCGTGCCCTCGGTCGTGGGGCTGCTCTCGTCGACCCAGCCGACGCCCTTGGAGGCGAGCTCCTCGGACGGCTTGACACCCACATCGACGCCCGTCAGCGCCTTGCAGTACATCCGAATCAGCTCCGAGACGCGGTCGAGATCGATCCGCGAGCTGAGTGCGTCCATCACCTCTTCGCCGCGCGTCGATTCGAGCCGGAAGAATGCCTCTCCGCCGTCGACGCTGCCCTGCAGGATGTTCAGGCCGAACTCCTGCCAGCGCGCGATGTCGTCGATGCTGAGCCGCTGCACGACGCGCGGGCTCGACTTGAGAAATTCCATCGCGGCGTCGCCGGAGTGCGGCGCGAGCTGTTCGGCCAGCTCGAGCAGGCCCTGGTGCAGGTCGCGGTCGACCTCGGTCAACGCCTGTGCGGCCTCAATGAAGTAGGGATGTCCGAGCCGCCCGACCTTGAGCGCGACCTGGCCGGCAAGGCCGAGGTAGCGACCCCGCTGATCGTGGCTGACCTGCTGCAGCGCGGAGGGGCCGCGCTCGAAGTAGACCCGCGCGTCGACCCAGGCGGTGTGCGCGACGATCCCGCCGAACTCAAGGAATGGCGCGCGATCGCTGCGCTCGAGCTGCGAGAGCACGCCCGGCGCCATCCCGAGGCAGGCGCTGGCCAGCTCGTAGGAGTGGCTGGCCAGCGAATCGATCAGCTCGACCAACAGCCGCATCTGACTGAGCGGCAGGTGCGGCAGCACCTGCGGAGACACGTCGAAGTACTGCGCCGAAAGCGAGCCCGACTTCCAGGTGCCCTTGTAGAGCGACTGGCCCTGGGCCGACCAGTCGGTCGCCTGGGTGACGGCCAGGTGCGGGAGCACCTGCGGGACGGCGCGGAAGAGCGCGCCGGCCAGCGCCGGCGAGGTGTCCATCAGCCCCACGCCGACATCGCCCCACTCACGCATCCGGTCGTAGGTGACCTGCTCGAGCATCGTGCCGCTGCTGCGGAAGTACTCGGAGGCGGCCTCCCAGGAACGCAGCGAGTGTCGCGCGATCCCCAGGCCCGTCTCGCTCCAGTGCACGAACTCGTCGGACTCGAGGATCGGCTCGACCGCGCTGACGGCGGATTCGAACTCCTGGCTGAGGGCCGGCGGAAACGCGCGCAGGGCTTCTCGCGCCGCTTCGAGCGGCACCGCATTGGTGTGTCGATCGGTCATCGGCATCCGTCCAGAGGCTGGGCAGGATCGACCGCGCTAATCGGCCACGGGGACGATCTGCTCGATTGTGGCCGCGTCGGCGGCCGTATCCAGAACAGCATAGGTGAGCTTGCGTTCGACCCCGCGAGCCTCGCCCGCGGAACCCGGATTGATCACCAGTGCGCGGCCGATCCGCCGCACCAGCGGCGCGTGCGTGTGGCCGTAGATGATGTAGTCGGCTGCCTCTTCGGCCAGCCGCTCCAGCTGCGGATCGTGCGGGAAGAGGTAGTCGCGGTAGGGCGCCCAGGGGGTCGCGTGGAACATCAGCAGCCGCTTGCCGCCGACCTCGGCGCGAATCAGCTGCGGTTGCTCGCGCGTCCATTCGAGCAGCTCGCGGTTGACGCTGTCGGAGCCCTGAGCGCGCGCGCCGGCCTCGCTGAGCAGAATCTCTTCGTGGTTGCCCAGCACGTAGCGACCGCCGAGTTCGCGGATCCGCTCAGCGACCGGGTTCGAGAAACGGTACTGGTAGCACGCGTCGCCGGCGCAGAGCAACTCATCGATCGAGCCCATCTGCTCAATCGCGCGATCGAGCGCGTCGATGTTGCAGTGAATGTCGCTGACGATGCCGAGGCGCACGGCCCGACCTCCAGCCTTGCGCCCCGTCTGGCCGTCGCTGAGGCCGTCAGTGGGGCCCAGGCAACTACTACTCGAAGATTGAGGAGACGACCTCTTCGATGCTGCGCTGGATTTCGCCGTCGTCGGTCAGCGGCCAGACGATCGAGACCTGGCAAGCGCGGCGCGGTGAGATGCCCTGCATGATCATCCGGCCGGCGTAGATCAGCAGTCGGGTGCTGGCGCCTTCGGCCAGGCCGTGCTCGCGCAGGTTGCGAATCTTCTCGGCCATCTTGGCCAGGTTCAGCGCGAGCTCGGCGCCGCACTCGGCCTCGTGCCGCACGATTTCGGCCTCGACCTCGCGCGGCGGGTAATCGAACTCGATCGCCACGAAGCGCTGCCGCGTGCTCTGCTTGAGGTCCTTCAGCGCGCTCTGGTAGCCGGGGTTGAAGGAGATGACCAGCAGGAAGCCATCGCGCGCCTGCAGCAGCTGCGACTTCTTCTCGACCGGCAGGATGCGCCGGTGGTCGGTCAGCGGGTGGATCAGGACTGTGGTGTCCTTGCGCGCCTCGACGACCTCGTCGAGGTAGCAGATGGCGCCGGCCTTGACGGCGCGGGTCAGCGGTCCATCAATCCAGACGGTCTCGTTGCGTTCGAGCAGGTAGCGGCCCACGAGGTCGCTGGCGGTGAGGTCTTCGTGGCAGGCCACGGTCACGAGCGGCAGGTTGGTCTCCTGCTCGATCTCCGCATGGCCGTCGCGCATGACCGCCATCGGACGATTCAGGTGGTAGGCCATGTACTCGATGAAGCGGGTCTTGCCACAGCCGGTCGGGCCCTTGAGCAGCACCGGAAGCTTGTTGTTCCAGGCGGCCTGGAAGACTTCAACCTCGTCCGACACCGGCACGTAATAGGGCTCCTCTTCGAAACGGAACTCTTCAACGGCCCAGGATCGATATTCGGTGATCGGATCGGCTGCAGTGGTCATCGGTGGTCCCCCTGATGCTTCCTCATGGTCTGGCGCCAACTGGTTCGGCGGCGCGGCTACGCGTTGCTGCGATTCGCGAACTGGTTCCACGCGGCCTCGACACGGCCGCGCACTTGCTCGAGCGCGCAATCAGTATCAATCACGACGTCGGCATGGGTCAGCCGTTCGTCGTTGCTGAGCTGAGAATTGATTCGTGCGTCGGCGTCTGCGGCGCTCATGTTGTTGCGCGCCATCAGCCGTTCGCGGGCGGCTTCGGGCAGGACCGACACGACCCAGACCTCGTCGACGAGGTCCTGCCATTCGGCTTCGATCAACACGGCGGCCTCCAACACCGCGACCTCGGTCCTCTCGCCCTCGAGACGCTCCAGCTCGTCCGCCGCGAGCGCGCGGATGCCGGGCCAGACGATGTCGGTCAGTCGCTTGAGTTGGTCGGGCTGGCCGAACACCTTGCCGCCGAGCACCCGCCGATCGATCGTGCCGTCGGCGGCGACGAGCTCGTCGCCGAAGGCCGCGACGACCGCAGCGAACGTGTCGCTGCCGGGTTCATAGGTCTGGTGGCCGAGACGGTCGGCGTCGATCGTCGCTGCCCCGAACTCCTGGAGGAGCCCAACGACCGTCGACTTGCCCGACGCGATCCCGCCCGTGAGTCCGATAGAGCGCATAGTTCCTGACATCTAGCGAGCGGCGGGCCAGTGTCTGGCGCGCGCAGCCAACCGCAGCGTCGCAGCCACAGCTCAGCGGCGCCAAATCTGGATGCTATCCACGGCATCTGGTGAACGCAAGCATTTCCGACGCTCAGGCAGAGGCTCAGTCACGCGCTCCCCGCCGCGCATCGAGTGTGTGTCACAGGCTACGCCGTGACCAGCGCCAGCTTGGCTAGCGTTAACGAAGAGCGATCATCACCAACGGTCACGAACGGCCTTGCCATCCAGCCGAGCGAGCCGCATCGTCCCGACGACCCCTGCACAACACGGGAACTGCCATGACCACGGAAGTTCGAAGTGAGACGATCGATCTCGAGGAGAGCCGTCGCTGCCTGATCGAGGCGGCCGCCTCGCTGCCCGACGAAGCCTATGACCATCCCAACGTGGTCGGCACCTGGAGCATCCGCGACTGTCTCGCGCACATGGTCAATTGGGATGCGTGGGTGATCGAATCACTCAACCGCTACGACCGCGGCGAGCCGATTGGCGAGTTTCCCAAAGAGCATGAGATGAACGGCGCGGCCCCGCAGCAGTGGGCGGACCACACGATCGCCGAGCTGTTCGAGACGTTGACCATGGCCAACCAGGAGATGGCGCGGCGCCTGCGCGCGCAGACCGACGACGAACGCGAGGCGCCCTGCTACGACGTGGGCGACCAGTGCCTCAGCGCCAACGATGTCGTCGATGCGCTGATCGCGCACGACGAAACACACACCGCCGACATCCGCGCCTGGCGCAAAACCAGCGGCGCCTAGCCCCCCCTGTTCCCCTGCTTCACCGCCCCCCGCCGTTCGCTCGTAGTCACCCTGACGCGTTCCCACCGCGCTAGGAATCCTCTGATCAACTCTCCCCCCGCTCTGCGGGGGGAGATGTCACGGAGTGACAGAGGGGGGCCGCCCCGCTTGGCCAGCTACAGCCACGCCGGTGAGTCGGGACCGCAGCCCCCCTCTGCCTTCGGCATCTCCCCCCCGCAGAGCGGGGGGAGAGCGGATCCGGCTTGTTCAGAGCTTTCCTAGGGCTAGCCCGACAGCGCGCTCTGGAAGGCGCTCTCCAGGGCGGGCAGCACCTTCTTGTAATCGTCGACGATGCCGAAGCGTGAGAAGGCGAAGATCGCGGCGTCGGGGTCCTTGTTGATCGCGACGATGTTCTTGCTGCCGCCGCAGCCCGCCATGTGCTGAGAGGCCCCGCTGATCGCGATCGCGAGGTAGAGCGTCGGCGAAACCACGGTGCCCGTCAGGCCGACCTGCTGCGAGGGCGGGTACCAGCCGAGGTCGCAGGCCGCCCGGCTCGAACCGACCGCCGCGCCAAGCAGTCCGGCCAGCTGCTCCAGGTCGCCAAACGCTTCCGGGCCGCCCAACCCGCGGCCGCCCGAGACGATGATCTCGGCGTCCTCCAGACGCACACCCTCCGCCTCGGCCGCGGCCTTACCAGTCACGCGAGCGCGCACCGCTGCGCTGACGGCTGCGACATCGACGAGCGTCGCCGCGCGCGAGTCGTCGGCCACGAGCGGGTCCTGCGCCTTGGCGCGAACGGTGATCACCTGCGGGTCGGTCTTGACCGTCACGACCTGCCGCGCGTTGCCGCCGTAGCAGGAACGCGTCACGCGCACGCGATCGCCGTCGGCTTCGAGGCTGATCGCGTCCATCGCCGCGGCGCTGCCGAGCCGCGTCGCCAGTCGCGGCGCGAGGTCGCGGCCCATGCTGCTCTGCGCCAGCAGGACCACCTGCGGCGCGTCCTGCTCCACGATCGCCTGCGCGATCGGCAGGTAGGCCTCCGTCTGGTACTGCTCGAGCGCCGCGTCGGCGGCGCGGTAGAGGGTGTCGGCGCCGGCCGGACCGGCCGCGTCGGACGCTGCGCCGAGGTCTGCGCCGATCAGCGCGAGGCTGACCCCACCGCTGAGGCTGGCGGCGAGACGGGTCGCCGCGCCGAGCAGCTCGCGCGTGGTGGCGGTCAATGCGCCGCCGTCGACTTCGCCGATAACAAGAATGTTGGCCATGCTGGATGCTCCCGCAAGTGTTGAGTGCTGGGCGCCGGGTGTTGTGTAACCGGCGCCGACTAGATGATCTTCGCGTCGCGCAGCGCCGCGACGAGGCCCGCGGCCTTCGCTTCGGGCGTGTCGCCCTCGATGATCTCGACCTCGATGTCGCTGGTCGGCTGGAAGAGCGCGTGCATCTCGAGCCGCGCGCCGGCCGCGCCGACCTCCGACGGGTCGAGCCCGATCTCGGCGGGTGTGAACTCCGTGACCTGCTTGCGCGCCGCGCGCATGATCTGGCGCAGCTGCGGGTAGCGCGGGTCGCCGAACTCGTTGCTGATCGTCAGCACGCACGGCGTCGGCAGCTCGATCGTCTCGAAGCCGTCGGCGACCACCCGCGAGACGCTCAGGCCGTCGGCGCCGCCCTCAACGCCGCGCAGCACGGTGGCCGAGGGCAGGTCGAGCAGCTCGGCGACGATGCTGCCGACCGAGCCCTGGTCCCAGTCGGCAGCCTGGCGGCCGAACAGGATCACGTCGGGAACGCCGAGGTGCTGAATCGCCTTGCTCAGCGCCAGCGCCGTGGTCCACGCGTCGCCGCCCACGAACGCCTCGTCGTGCAGGTGGTAGCCCTCATCGGCGCCCATCGCGAGGCTGTGCTTGATCGCGTCGCGGGCCGAGTCGGGGCCGAGCGAGATAATGTTCACCGTGCCCTCGCCGGCGGCGTCCTTGAGTCGCAGCGCGGCCTCCACGGCCTGCGCGTCGAACGGAGAGATCACGGGCGAGATGCCCTGCGCGGGCAGCACGCGCATCGCGGCTTCGTCGACGCGGAACGCGGCTGCGGGCGTTTCGGGGTCGGGGATCTGCTTCACGCAGACGATCGCATCCATCGGGTTCCTCATTCTGCAGGGCGTCAGACAGCGCCCAGGGTCTCATTGTGGCGCACGGATCGGGATCTCGGCTACTCGCCGCCATTGTGTCGCGCAACCCGCGCTGGGGCAAACCCTCGGCTTGTGCGTCGCGCAGGAATGACGAATGAGGGGAGCGGAATGGCGGAGCGAGGCGCAAGTGGGGGGAGGCGTTGGCGGGACGACAAGGCAGCGGTCAGCATCTACGTTTGCCGCCTGATGGCACGCGAACCTTGTGTTTACATCCTTGCCAGCGCCCGCCACGGCACCCTCTACATCGGCGTCAGCTCGGACCTGCCGACGCGCGTCTGGACGCACAAGCAGGACCTCGTGGAGGGCTTCACGAAACGCTACGGCGTCCACACGCTGGTCTGGTACGAGCTCCACGATTCGATGGCTGACGCCATCACGCGCGAGAAGCAGCTCAAGCGCTGGAAGCGCGATTGGAAGTTCCGGCTCGTTCGAGAGTTCAATCCCGAGTGGCGCGACCTCTACGAAGACCTGGCCTGACACAGTGAGCCCAACCGCCTCCGCCCCGTTTCCGTCACTCTTGCGCTGCTCCGTTGTTCCTGCCCCCCCTCCGTCCTCCGTGCCCCCCCCGTCCTCCGTGCACCCCCCCCCGTCATTCCTGCGTAGGCAGGAATCCATGCGACCTCCTCCGTCCCGTTCGCGACACCGACTGACGACGGCCCGCCGAACCTCGTACGCGACGCCGGGACGGACCCTCGTAAGGCCAGCGCCGATGGATTCCTGCCTGCGCAGGAATGACGGCGGGGAGGCGGCAGGAACAACGGAGGCGGCACGAACAACGGAGGCGGCAGGAACAACGGAGGCGGCAGGAACGACGGAGCGGGCAGGAATGATGGCGGGGGGCGGGTGGGACGGAGCGGGCAGGGGTAACGGAGGGGTCAATCGTCGCGCACCGCGGAGGCCTGCAGCATCTCGGCGATGTCGAGGACCTGGAGCCGGTCCGCGTCTTCGACGTTCATCTGCACCGTGCCGACGCCGGCGTCGAACATCTGCACGCAGAAGGGGCAGGCGGTGCAGGCGGTGTCGGCACCGGTCGCGACGGCCTCCTCGACGCGCACCTCGTTGACGCGCGACGCGCCCTGCTCTTCCATCCACATGTTGCCGCCGCCCGCGCCGCAGCAGAGGCCCTGCTCGCGGCTGCGCGGCATCTCGACCAGCGTCACGTTCGGCACCCGCTCGAGGATCCGCCGCGGCGCTTCGAAGATGTCGTTGTGCCGGCCCAGGTAGCAGGAATCGTGATAGGTGACTGTCTGCGGCTCGATCTCGCGCGTCTCCAGCTTGCCCTCGTTCAACAGCTGCTCGAGCAGCTGCGTGTGGTGAATCACCTCGTAGTTCCCACCCATGTCGGGGTACTCGTTGAGGAAAGTGTTGAAGCAGTGCGGGCAGTGAGTGATGATCTTCTTCACGCCGGCGTCGTTGAAGGCCTCGATCAGGCCCTCGGCGAGGATTTGGTAGAGGTATTCGTGGCCCAACCGCCGGGCCGGGTCCCCGTTGCACGACTCCATCCCCGCCAGGATTCCGAACGAGACGCCCGCCTCGCGCAGCAGTGAGACGACCGAGCGCGAAATCGCCTGCGCACGGTCGACGAACGCGCCGGTACAGCCGACGAAGTAGAGGTACTCCTGCTCGCCGGTCCAGGTGAGCTCGTCCGGGTCGAGATCAAGGCCCTCCATCCACGACTCGCGCGTGTAGGGCGTGCCGCGCCACGGGTGGCCCTGACGCTCGAGCGTCTCGAGCGTGCTCTGGACCGTGTCGGGCATCCGCGCCTCTTCCATCACCAGCGAGCGGCGCATGTCGATGATCGTCGGTACGTGCTCGATGAAGACGGGGCAGGCCTCGACGCAGGCGCCGCAGGTGCGGCAGGCCCAGAGCGACTCATCGCGCACCACGTCGCCGACCATCGCGGGGGCCCCGTCGAGGCCAAAGTCGAGCGTGTCGCCGCGCACCACGTTGGTCACCTTCTGTTCGCCGATGTTGGTCGCGTAGGACTTGAGGTCCTGAATGATGTGCATCGGCGAGAGCGGCTGGCCGGCGATGTCGGCCGGGCAGTTGTCGGTGCAGCGCCCGCAGCGCACGCAGACATCCAGCTCGAAGAGCTGTTTCATCGAGAAGTGCTCCAGCTGGCTGACCCCGAAGTGCTCCTGCTCCTCGATGTTCTGGATCAGCTCCAGCTTGCCCGGCGCGGACGTGCTCTTGAGGAAGGCGTTGACCGGCGCCAGCACGATGTGGTTGATCTTCGAGTAGCCCAGCAGCGAGATCCAGGAGAGCGCGCCGATCATGTGGAACCACCACAGCGCCTTGTGAATGTCGAGCGCCGCGCCCACGTTCACGCCGGAGAACATCAGCGCGATCACGTAGCCGACCGGCGACCAGTAGGACCACTCCGGGTTCACGTCGATCTCGGAGGTGTGGATGCGCAAGCCCTCCACGAAGAAACCGCTCACGAGCAACATCCCCAGCCCGCCGACGATGAACCAGTCCTCCCAGGTGGGCAGCCAGGCGGTGCGCGGGCGCACCCAGCGGTGCGCGATCGCCATCGCCACTCCAATGACGCCGATCAGCCCGAAGATGTCGGCCACCAGTGAATAACCGAGGTAGCGCGGGCCGACCAGGATCTCGACCGGCACGTAGTCATCGATCGCGAGCAGCGCCGTCACCAGGAACAGCACGATCATCGAGGTCATGATGCACATGTGCATGACGCCCGAATATCCGTCGCGCAGCACTCGCTCGGTCCCCGCCCCACCGCGCAGCACGCGCAGGAGCCGCGTGCCGAGCTTGTCGAACGAGAAGTCGGCGCGGCCCAGCCGCCAGATCCGCGAGCGCCGCGCGATCCCGTAGATCACGATCCCGATCACGAAAGGCAGCAGCAGGTAGAGCACCCAGAAGTGGTCGATGTTGAAGAACAGTTCGCGGTGCGCGCCGGTCACGCGGACGGTCTCGGCGCCGGAGACCAGCAGCAGGCCGCCGAGCGGCAGCCAGGCGGGAATCGCGAGCGCCGAAACGCGCTTCGCCTGCCGCGCGGGCGCAGCCGCCTTCAGGCCAGGTCCCCCGTCGCGCACACGCACCCCCTCAGCTCGCGCCGCGCATTATCGCACGTGGTCTGGGGAGGAAAGTAAGAGCAGCGGTCAGCGACCGCAGATGGAGAAGTTGTGGGCGATCTCGTCGGGGCCCAGGTTCTCGACGCCCAACGTCAGATCGACGCTGCCCACTCTGACCCAGAGCGTCGTGGCCTCTTCCAAGTCGTCCACGATCGGACTCCGCCGGGTCGACTCCAACAGTTCGTCATCAGCGCGCCATCGATCGGTATTCAGCGCCCCGCCGTCGATGCGCCAGTAGAGGCGAGTGAGCCCGTCGGACAACTGCAAGCCGATCAGATAGCTGCGGCGGACGCCATCAACGCACGCCTCAACCAGCTGCACGGTTGGGTCGGATTGGGACGGGAAGACCATCGCCGTATTGACCACACCGCGCTCGTGATCGTGAATCGTGCCGTAGATGACGCCCTCTTCCGCCAATACGGGAGCGACTTCGTTTGCTTCTAAGGAGGGCGCGGGTTCGGCGCCAGACTCGACGACGGACTCCGCGCCAGGAATGGTCAGCTCCAGACCTACGTCGATCACGTCGGGCGTGTCGAGCTCGTTCGCGGCGATCAGCTCTTCCAACGTGACCCCGAGTCGGCCGGCGATGTCGGAGAGCGTGTCGCCCGGCTCGACGATGTAGATGCTGGTTACGACCGTCGGGTCGACTGCTGCGACAATCAGCGGCCGCTCGATATCCAGCGCCTTGATCACGACATCGGCTGGATCCAGTTCGGCATCTTCGACCATCGCCCCCGGTTCTTCTTCCTGCGGCTCCTCCGCTGCTACTTCTTCCTGATCCTCACTGGAGGGTTCATCCGCTGAAACTTCCTCGGTTTCGTCGTCCGCGACCGGCTCCGCATCGCCTGCTGCCTCAGTGGCTTCGGCGTCATCCTCAGGAGGCTCGGGCGGAGGCTCGGATTGCTGCTGGGCGTCTTGCTCAGACGGTCCGTCGTCGCGCGGGAGCTGCTCGCTGCTGATCACAGAGTCATCATCGGATTCAGCGCCGGTGACCAGGAGCGCCGAAGCGCCCGCAATGCCGATCAGCACCACCAGGGCGAGCAGCAGCAGCCGAGACATGGCGGCACGCTAGGGAAGCGTCCCACGCACGTCGATCAACAGGGTGGACAACCCTGTGGACAGCGTGGTGAACAGCGGCGACTCAATTCGAAACTGACGCAGCGATAGCGTCAAACAGCGCGTTCAATCCAGCTTCGGCGGCTTTGTCGCTGACTTTCCGACTCTCTTCGGCGCCAGTCGTCAAATTGATGACCAAGTATTGGTCCACTTCGCGAATGGCGCTGACATACAGCGCCGGTCGCCCGTCCGTCCAGCTCGTGCCGGCAACGCCGATCAGCCACTCCGGGTGGCCAACCGGCAAGGTCAGGGTCAGCGGTCCGAACCCGCTGTATCGCACGGTCAACGTGCCGGCTCCCCTCGCAAGTATGCAAGTGGGCTCTGCCAGTTCGACGGTGGCTGAAGAGAACGGCTCCGTGACGACGTGGCAGGGAAGATCGACGGTTGTCGTCTGCTCGTGGGCTCCGCTGAGCTCCCTCCGGATCGACTCGATGACGGCATTGGCCACTGGATCAGTGATATCGCCGCGCGCCAGTAGATCGTCGATCGTGTCGGGATGGATGATCAGTTCGAATCCGCTAGGGAATATGAGCAGCGAGCCATATCCGCCCTCCAGGGTGTCGGATTCGCGGAACTCCAGAAAGACGGTGGCGCCTTCGGGGATCTCGAACGTTGGCGTGGTTCGGTCGCCCAGCTGGATGGCAACCAGCCGTGGCCCTCGGAGGGTCCAGCGAGTTTCGGCTGACGCCTCTTGGCTGCCATCGCCACCCGACGCGAAGATGCCGAACGTCGCCGTCGCGCCGTCACCGGCGCTACCCACTGGCGCTTCCCCAATCATCATCGGGCTGCTGTTCAGCCAACGAGTGTGATCGATATCAGGGAAGAACCGGCGCTCGGGGAGAATTCTCTCGACCCAAACTCCGCTCTCGGCGCCCCACTGCAATCCGAACTCGATCGACCCGCTTGCGGTGTTCCGGGCGATGATTCGCGCGAACACATTGACGCTTTCGACGCTGACCACGCTGCTGTTGAGCCACTCTGTGTGATCAACATCGGGAAAGAAGCGGCTTGGTGGAAGAATCCGCTCCGCCCAACCACCCGAGCCATCACGCTCCTGGAGTGCAAACTCCACGCGTCCGCCATCTGCGTTCCGCGCAGTGATGCGTACTTCAGTCTCGCCCGTCCGGGCATCGGCCGAATCCGTGTGCAGCAGTGAGGCGATGAGTAGTACGAGGAGGGCGGCAAGCCCCCAAGCCAGAGATTTCACGGCGAACGACTCTCAAGCGCATGTCCGGAGTTCAGGTTACCCGTTCTTCGCCTCCCCGTGGGTTTTGCGCAGGTCGTTCTTGAGCACCTTGCCCATGTGGTTTCTGGGCAGCGTCTCTACGACTGTGAGGTAGGCGGGCGCCTTGTAGCTGGCCAGCTGCGTCTTGGTGTGGTCGATCGCCTCTTCCAGCGTGAACGCGAAGCCCTCGTGCAGAATCACGACCGCTTTCACGACCTCGCCCCACTCCAGGTCGGGCGCGCCGATCACCGCCGCCTCAGCGACAGCGGCATGGCCCTCCAGGACCTGCTCGATCTCACCCGGCGCGATGTTCTCGCCGCCGCGGATGATCAGATCCTTGGTCCGGCCGGTGATGAACAGGTAGCCCTCGTCGTCGAGGTAGCCCACATCGCCGGTGTGCAGGATGCCGTCGCGAATCGCGGTGGCGGTCTCCTCCTCCTGCTTGTAGTAGCCGGCCATGATCCGGTCGCCGCGCACGCAGATTTCGCCCTCTTCGCCCGCGCCGACCACCTTGTCCCCCGGGTCCATGATCAGCACTTCGATGTCGGGCATCACCCTGCCGACCGAGCGCAGCCGGTGCTCCTTGACCGCGACTTCCTCGGGCGGCCCGCCGAGGCGGTGATCATCGGGGCCCAGGAACGAGATCGAGCTGGTCGACTCGGTCTGCCCGTAGGCGTTCATGAAGCCCACGTTCGCGGGGAAGACATCAACCGCGGCGCGAATCACGTCGTAAGGCATCGGCGCCGCCCCGTAGGTCAACAGCTCCAGCGTCGCCCCGTTGAAGTTCCCGAAGGCCGGGTCCTCCATCGTGCGCTTGAGCATCGTCGGCACGACCATCGAGTGCGTGATTCCGTGGGCATCGACCGCGTCGATCCAGTGGCGCGGCGAGAACTGCGGCAAGATCACCAGCGTGCGCCCGCCCCAGACCGACGAGATCATCGTCGTCGCGCCGGCGATGTGGAACAGCGGCACGCTGAGCAGGGTCTTCTGGTGCGGCATCTCCGGGTCGGCCGGCGACATCGTGTTCGTCACGTAGACGGTCAGGTCCTGATACGTCACCTGCACGCCCTTGGGCATCGCCGTGGTGCCCGAGGTGTAGATGATCACCGTCGGGTCTTTGTCCTCGATCTCGGTCCAGACGAAGTCGTCGGAGCCCATCGCCATCAGGTCGTTGTAGTGCTTCTGGGTGAGGTGCTGGGACTCGAGCGAGATGTAGTGCTCGACGGTCGGGCAGATCTCCGCGATCGCGTCGACCAGCGGCTGATAGCGGTCCGAGACGAAAATCAGCTTCGCCTCGACGGTGTTGATCATGTAGGTCAGCTCTTCGCGCTTGGCGCGGTAGTTGAGCGGCACGAAGGTCACGCCGAGCTTCGCGCAGGCGTAGTAGATGATCACGTACTCGGCCGAGTTGACCGACATCACGCCGACGTGGTCGCCGCGCACCAAGCCAAGGCCCTGCAGCGCGTTCGCGAGCCGCGTCACTTCAGCCGAGAGCTCCGTGTAGGTCTTGACCGTGTCTTCGCAGATCAGCGCGGCGCGGTCGGGCACCATCGCGGAGCTGAGTTCGAGGAAATCGGCAGTGTTCATGTAGGGCTCCTCCGGGCGAGCATGGCTGGTCTGTGATTGGTTTCAGCTGATCGACGTGCGATCAACGAGTCTAGAACGGAGTCGTCGCGCGGTCTGCGCATCGCGCACGATCGCCGCTGCAAGCGGCAGCTCAGCGCCCCGCCGGATGCTGCGTTTCGCAGCGGCCAGCAGCTCCGGATCGGCCGCCGCGAGACGCTCCGCGGCGTCGCTCACCGCCGCATTCAGCGCCTCCGGCGCGACGACGCGATGCACGACGCCCCAGCTCAGCGCCCGCTCGGCGTCGATCGGCAGCCCACTCAGCACCAGGCCGGCGGCAGCGCCCGGCGCGCAGATGCGCGGCATCAGCTGCGTCCCCCCGGCCGACGGAATGTAGCCGAGCGTCACCTCAGGCAGCGCGATCTGCGTGTTGGACGCGGCGATCCGAAGATCGCAATACAGCGGCAGCTCGATCCCCGCGCCGAAGCAGAATCCGTGCAACGCCGCGATCGTCGGGATCGGCAGATCCTCGAGCAGCGCCCACAGGTCGCGCTGTCGCCGCGCCTCCCGCGCCTCATGCAGCGACGGCGCCGTGCCGAACTCCGAGATATCCGCGCCGGCCGAAAATGCCCGCGAGCCCGCCCCTGCGAAGATCAGCACCCGCACGTCGGGATCGAGCTGCGCCGCCTGCACGAACGTCCACAACTCATCGCGCATCGCCAGATTGATCGCGTTGAGCGCCTCCGGCCGCTGCAGCGTGATCCGGGCGACGCCCGGCACCGGCTTGGCGTAGTCGACGAGCTCCACAGCGGGGTCCGTCATCCGCGATTCGCCGGAGCAGCCGCTAGCGCCAGTCGGGCTTGCGCAGCTCGCTCTTGCGCCGCACTTCCCAGAGCCGCTCGATGTCCGCGTTCATCTTCTCGTGCAGCGCGTCCATCTCTTCGCGGCCGGGCCGCATCTCGTTCGATTTCCAGCGACGCACCGCGGCGCGGTCGGACTTGTGCAGCTCGGTCTCGTCCAGCATCTGGCCGATGATTCGGTTCATCACCGACCAGGCCTCTTCGACGTCGAGTTCAACCTTGACCATGATCAGCTCTCCTATCGAACGGTGCGGTAGTAGTCGCGGCGACGGACGGTGCGAGTCAGCTCTTCGTCGATCGTGTTGCCCAGCGCCTCGTTGACGCCGGCCGCAAACTCGGCCATGCCCGGTCGGCCCTCTTCGAGGCCCGCACGCCATTCGCGGATCGCTTTGCCAGCTTCGTCGCTCAGCTCTACCTGGTCGAGCACTTGGGCCGTGACCAGCGTCATCAGCGACCAGGCTTCTTCTTCGTCGATAATCAGGCGCATTCGTGTCCTCCCTGTGCCCCCGCGGTTGGTTGCGTGGGGTCTCGCTCTCTTGCAGGTTATCTATGCCCCGCGAAAACGCGGTGGTCGCTTGGCGACAAAGGCCTCAACGCCCTCCGCGCGGTCCGCGCTGTCTTGCAGCAGGATCGTCAGTTCGGTCTCATAGTGCAGCGCCTGGCCGAGCGGCATCTCGGCCCCGTGGCGAATCGCGTCTTTGGCGTACCGGACCGCGATCGGCCCACGCTCGCTGATCGCGACGGCCAGCGATCGCGCGGTCGCGGCAGGATCTTCCGCGACATCGTTGAGCAGCCCCCACTCCAGGGCGCGCTCCGCCGGCAGTCGCTGTTCGAGCAGGATCAGTTGCGTCGCCCGCGACCGACCGACCGCGCGGGTCAGGCGCTGCAAGCCGCCGGCGCGGCTGAAGTCGCCATCGGTCTCGAGCAGCTCGGGCAGGCCCAGCTCGATCCCCGACGCGCCGATCCGCATGTCCGCCGCCAGCGCCAGCTCGAAGCCGCCGCCCAGACAGTCGCCGTTGATCACCGCAATCGACGGCTGCGGCAGCGCCGCCAGGGGACCGAACAGATCGCCGGGCGCCGACGCATCGTCTGCACTCCAATCGTTCCACACGGTCGCTTCGGGCTGCAGCAGCAGCACGCGAACCTCAGCCGTCTCGCCGACCTGCTCGCACAGGCCAGCCAGCCGCTCGACGAACGCAGCGTCGAGCCGTCGCCCGCCGCTCACGGTGGCGATGTACCGATCAACTGAAAGCGTGAGGCCGGCGTCGGTCACAGGTCTCCTACAGGCGCATGGAATCTCAGTGTAGTCACGACCTTCGCTTCGGCCCGCTCAGCGCGGACGCAGTACGAGCCGCCGGGGACGCTCGCGCTCGATCTCATCGCGCTCGCGCAGCAGCGGCACGAGCCGCCCCTTGAGCCAGGCGTCGGTCATCGGCCCGGCCGGATGCAGCGGATCGGCGGCCTGCTCGCCGGCGACCACGAACTGCGCACGCGGCGGAGTGCTCAGCTCGACCACGAGCCGCAACGCCGGAATCGCGCTGGCGGCGCGAAACGGGTCCGGCCCCAGCACGCCCGACTGACACACCGTGTCCACCTCGCCGCCGAACGCCCAGGGGCCCGCGCTCAGCAACCGCCCGATGATCGGCGCGTCGGACAGCGCGTGCGGAAGCTGTACGGGCCGGCACGCGCCCCATGTCCACGCCGCGGCGTCGGGGCCGAAGCGCGCCCGCAGCTGGCTCATCGCCGTGCGCAGGGCCGCCGCGAGTGCATCATGCGCGTCGTCGGCTTGCAGACGCCGCAGCGCCCATGACCCAGCGCGCGCGCCGAACAGGTCGAGCGTCGGGATCGCCAGCAGGCCGCTCATCATCGTGTCGGCCTTGGGCCCCAGCAGCTCGCGCAGCACGCCGCGACGCCAGGCGATGAAGCTCAGCGCGACGATCGCCGCCGGCCGCGACGCGGCCGACATCACGCCATCCCACTCCGCTACTGCCTCAAGCTGTCGGCGCTGCTCGTCGTTCGTCGCGTCCACTTGCGCCAGCCGGCCTGCAAACTGGTGCAGCGGCGCCGAGTACTGGTCGAGCTGAATCCGCGCTGAGCGCTCGACCGTGTGCGACTCGTCGTCGCGCAGCAGCCCGCCGATTCGCTCCGCGCGCCACGCATCGAGATACTCCGCTCCGAAATCCGCCCCCCCAGCGGGAGTCAGCGGATTGTTGGCGCTGACCACCAGGCCGCCCGGCGGGTTGAACGCGTGCGGCAGCTGATCGCCGCGCAGCACCGCCCGCGGCACGCCGCCCTGCTCCGCCGCTAACCAGCCCGGGACGGGAAAGCGCAGCGCCCCGGCCTTCGCAGCAGGGACCAGCCCCGAGACGCGCAGCCCGATCCCACCATCGGTGTCCGCATACGCGAAGGCCAGGTTGAAGTCGTCGAGCTTCGCCGCCGCCGCGGAGAAGCCTGGCCAATCGGTCGCCTGCATCAGCTCCACGATCCCCGTGCCGCTCTGCGACGGCCACAGCACGCGCGAATGCAGGCTGATCGCCCGCTGCGGCGCCCAACCCGGCGCGCGATCGTCCGCGAGCACCTCCGACACGATCGGCCCATTGACGCTCGTGCGCAGCTCGATCGTCTCGTCGTCGTATCCGCTGACGCTGATCTGCTCCGTGCGCCGCTCGATCGGCGCCCAACCGTCGGCCGTGCGCGTGGCGTCGCCTGCCTCGTCAAGCTGCTCAACCACGGCGATGTGCATCGCCTGCATCGCGGCGGTCGGACCCCAGGCGATCCGCTCGTTGTGGCCCCAGACGATCCCCGGCAGCCCTGGCACCGTCGCGCCGGCCGCATTGAACTCGGGGCAGTGCAGATGCACGAAGTAGGCGTGCGCCGGCGTGACCGGATTGAGGTGCGGGTCGCAGGCCAGGATCGGCGCGCCGCTCGCCGTGCGCGAACCGGCCACGGCCCAGCTGTTGCTCGCGGCCCCGTCCAGGCCCAACAGCTCAGCAAGCGCCCGCGCGCCTTCGTGGGCGGACCGCGCCAGCCGCCCGTACTCCGCGTCCGGCGGCGTCACGACCGCGGCGCTCTCGCGCAGCGGCGGGTCGACTTCGCAGAGCGCCTCGACGCCCGCTCGCTGAACGATCGCCGCCCGCAGCAACTGCTGTTCCCAGGCCGGCGCGAGCAGAAACGAGAGCAGCTTGCCCCAGGCGATCGAGTCGCTCGGCTGCCAGGCGCGGAAGTAGTCAGCGAGCATCACCGCCTCGAACGGTCGCGGCGTCCGCGCCGCGCTCGCGTTGATGCCCGCGATGTAGGGCGACAGCTCGTCCCGCTGCGCCTGCGGCGTCGCGTCCCACGCGGCTTGCGCGACACGGGCGATGCCCAGCGTGCGCGTCAGCCGGTCCGCCGGCAGCCCTGCGGGGCCAACCAGCTCGGCCAACCGGCCGAGCGCCGCGCGCCGATTCCACTGCAGCTGCCAGAGCCGATCCTGCGCGTGCACGTAGCCCAACGCGAACAGCGCATCGTCGGCCGACTGCGCGAAGCAGTGCGGCACGCCCCAGCGGTCGCGGATGATCTCAATCGGCGCGCCGATTCCGAGCACGCGCTCGCGCCCGCGACGCTTGGTGCGCGTCCGCCAGGGCGCCGCCTCCGCGGCCAGCGCGCGCAACAGTCCGCCGCCCTGGCGCAGCGACAGCGCGGCCGATCTCCATGTCTGCTGCAGTCGCTGCTCCCACGCGTCGCTCATGCGTCGAGATTACGTCGTGTGCCGGCTTGGCCATACACTGGCGCTCGCTCGAACGAGCCGCGACGACGAGCCGGAGGTGGACGATGGACCTGGGCCTGGCCGGCAAAACGGCGCTGATCACCGGCGCCTCCGAGGGCATCGGCCTCTACTGCGCCTGCGCGCTCGCCGCCGAGGGGGCGGATGTCGCGATCTGCGCGCGACGCCCCGAAGCGCTGGCCGCCGCGATGGAGACGATCGCCGCCGAGGGCCCCGGCCGCGTCCACAGCGTCGTCGCCGACCTCGGCGAAGCCGACGCCCCCGACCTGGTGGTCGCCAGCACGGTGCGCGCCTTCGGCGAGCTCCAGATCGTCGTGAACAACATGGGCGTCTCGATCCGCGGCGACGACGATGACATCTGGCAGCAGATGTTCGAGCTCAATCTGATGGCCGCGGTGCGCACAACCCGCGCCGCGCTGCCGTATCTCGCGGCCGCCGCCGCCGGCGACGGCGCTGACAGCAGCAGCATCATCCACATCGGCTCGATCTTCGGCCGCGAGGCCGGCGGCTCCGCCCAGTACAACGCGATGAAGGCGGCCGTCCACAGCCACGCCAAATCACTCGCGCTGGAGCTGGCGCCGCGCAATATCCGCGCCAACGCGGTCGCGCCCGGCTCGATCGCCTGGCCCGGCAGCCGCTGGCAGAGCCGCTACGACGCCGATCCCGAGGGCATCCAGCGCAGCGTGCTCGACGACATCGCCTTCGATCGCTTCGGTCGCCCGGAGGAGGTCGCCGATGTCGTCGCCTTCCTCGCCTCGCCGCGCGCCTCGTGGGTGACCGGCGCTTGCCTCAACGTCGATGGCGGGCAGACGCGCTCTAACATCTGACCCAACGATCGGCTGGAGGGTGCAGCATGGCCGAGGCATTTCAGCGCGAGCACGCACGCCGCGAGCTGGGCGCGCCACCCGTGCGCGCCCTCGAACGCTTCGGCCCGCGACTCTTCCGCCCGCTGGTCGGCGGGGCCGTCGGCGCGGCGATCATCGTGCTTTTCCTCTCGCTTCGCGGCGGCCCCCCAATCGAGGCCGTCAACGAGCTGACCGGCACCCAGCGCGGCGGCTGGAACCGCCTTGAGGACGTGCATCTGCTGATCGTCGTCAACGCCGCGGTGGTCGTCGCGATCGCGGTCAACTTCGCCGCCGAGTGGATTCACAGCTGGCTCGCCATCACATTCGCCGGGCTCACTGCCGGGGTGTTGATCGCCGTGCGACAGCTAAGCGAGGTCGGCGGCACGGCCGCCGCCATCCTGCTGGCGCTGAGCATCGTCAGCGTCGCCGCGATCCTCGTGATCGCCGCCCTCGACATCGCCCGCGTCAAACACCGCAGCGGCTACTAGGTGCCTTGACGGTCTCGCATCGCCTGCCTACGCTTCCGTCATAAGGCCCGCGGTCGGTTAGCTCCCGCTCGATTTCGGGATGAGTCCGACCACCGCATATATCCCCGAGGGCTGCCAATGGCGGCCCTCGAACTTTGTGTGGCGAATTCGAGGATCCAGGTGCGTTCATGACGAGTCATCGTGATCTGGGGTCGGACGCCGAGACACCAGCGGCGCCGTTTCGACCGATGGGGAATCGGGTGCGGATATTCGTTGACCAAGCGAATGTCGATTTGACGATGAGCGGACAGGCGCGGAGTCGCGGGATCGACTGGCGTGGATTCGACTGGCCGATGCTGCCCGGATGGCTCGTACGACAGGCGGCCACGGTCTGCGGTCTCGAACGTGCAACCCATGAGGGTACGAGAGTCTACGCATCCTTCGACCCAAAGGACCCGGCGCACGAGAATCGGCGCAAATGGCTGGAGAGAATAGATCGCCAGCCGGGTGTGCAGGTTTCGACAAGCCACTTGCGACCGAGGCCCTCGCCGAGCTGTCAGAACTGCCATCGACGGATCAATCGCTGCCCGCACTGTGAGCACGAGCTTCGGCTGCGTGTCGAGAAGGGCGTGGATACCGCAATCGTCACAGACATGGTCGTGCTGGCGTGGCAGGACGCGTACGACATTGCGGTCCTCGTTTCGTCGGACAGCGACTTTATTCCCGTCGTGAAAATGCTCGATCAGCGCGGCTTGAAGGTTGTGCAGACGGGATTCCCGCCGGTCGGAGACGAGCTGAGACGGGCATGCTGGGGCCAGATTGACATGTTCGCTGGCCACGCCGAACTGGGGCGCTAAGCGTCAGCCCCGCGACTCGCCTCTTTGTGGCTACGACCGCCCGGGGTCGGCGAGCAGATACTCCGCCTCGTCCGGGTACTTCTCGGCAAGTTCCCGCACCACATCTTCGTAAGCGTGGGTCACATCGCCCCTGGCCCGCTGTTCATTCGCGATCCGAATGTCCTCGGCGTCCTCCTCCGGCGTCGACTCGGTGTCGAACTTCGCCTTGCGCACGATCTCCTGCATCTCGGGGTCGCCCTCGTAGTGGGCGAGCCACCTCTCTCGCGCCGCTGCGTGCCGCTCTTCCAGCGTCTGATCTCGCTCCGCGACCATGATTCGTCCTCGCGTTACACGGAAACGATACCACGCACCGCTAGTCCTCGGTCAGCTCAGTGAGGCTGTCGCGGCGCGTGATCGCCAGGTGCGACATCGGCGAGCCCGTGTCGCCCGCGCCGTGCGAGTGACCATGCCCAGGAGAACGATGACGGAATCGCCCACGCGGATCGCGCGCAGCTCCCACCGGGCGGCTACGGACCGGGCGTCCGCTCGATCCCGGCGTACGCCGTCTCGCGTCGCCGGATCCGGCGGACGGTGATCAAACGGCCCGGCCCCATGTCAAACACCACTCGCCAGCGTCGCCCCGCGCGGGCGCGCCCGCGGCCCGCGTAGTTGGATAGCTGTAGGTCCAGAGCCGAATCGGGGCCCCGGCGTAGCCGCCGCAGCACTTCCTTCACGTTGCGACGAGTGTGTGGGCTGAGGGCTGTGAGTTCCAACTCAGCGTCGTCGTCCAGCTCGACGCGATACATCAGTCGTCGTAGAGCAGATATTCCGCTTCGTCAGGGAACTGTTCTGCGAGCCGTTGCCACACCTCCTCAAGTGAATGTGTGACGCCCTTATCCCGGCGCTCGTTCGCGATCCGAATGTCCTCGGCGTCCTCCTCCGGCGTCGACTCGGTGTCGAACTTCGCCTTGCGCACGATCTCCTGCATCTCGGGGTCGCCCTCGTAGTGGGCGAGCCACCTCTCGCGCGCCGCTGCGTGCCGCTCTTCCAGCGTCTGCTCTGGCTCCGCGACCATGATTCGTCCTCGCGTTACACGAAAACGATACCACGCACCGCTAGTCCTCGGTCAGCTCGGTGAGGCTGTCGCGGCGCGTGATCGCCAGGTGCGACATCGGCGAGCCCGTGTCGCCCGCGCCGTGCCAGTGGTCTTCGCCGGCCGGGATGATCGCGAAGTCGCCCACGCTGATCACGTGCTCGCCCTCCGCGTTGCCGACCTTGCCGATCCCCGCGACCACGTAGAGCATCTGCTCCGACGAGTGCGTGTGGCCTTTGGTCCGGGCGCCCGCGCCGAACTGCACGACGGCCAGGTTGAAGTCGGCGTCGTCGCCGCCCTGCTGTCCGCCGATCGCGCCGGCCAGCGCGCGAACCCAGACATTGCCGCCCGTGAAGATCGGCGCGTTGGCCTGGTTGGTGTTGCCGTCGGATGCGTGAGTCACGCGCATGGTGCTGCTCCTCTTCGCTGGCTGCTCGTTGGTGGCTGATCGTGCGAGCGCCATCGCCGCCTAGCTGTTCGCCGCGATGAAGCTCTGGATTCGGCTCCAGGCGTCGGCGCAGGCGTCGGTGTGCTCGTCATAGCTGCGGTCGAAGAACGAGTGCGGCGCGCCGTCGTAGGTGATGAACTCGTTCGCGATGCCGCGCCCATCGAGCGCCGCAGCGAACTTGTCGACCTCCGAACGCGGAATGCCCTCGTCGGCCCCGCCCATCAGCCCCAGCAGCGGCGCCGCGATCTGCTCGACGCGGCCCAGCGGCGAAGCCCCGCCGTTCAGACCCTCGCGGGTCGGGTGGCCGTAGAAGCCAATCGAGCCGCTCACCCCGTGGCCCGCGGCGGCCTGCATCCACGAGTTGCTGCCGCCGAAGCAGAAGCCGACCGTGAACAGCGCGCGGTCCGCATCGTCGGCCCGCAGCACCGCGGCCGCGGCCGCGACATCGGCGGCGATCCCCTCCTGCGAGGTGCCGCGCACGTGCGGCCAGAAATCGAACTCCGCGTCGCGCTTGCCGACCCCGGCCGTGCGGCCGAAGTAGTCGATCGCCACCGCCTCAACGCCCGCCTCGGCGAAGCGCATCGCCAGCTCCTCGTAGAAGCGGAACAGCCCGCGCACATCGGGCAGCACCACGATCGCCGGTCCGCCGGTCTGTTCCGGCCGAGCGTGGAACGCAGCGAACTCAACCCCGTCCGACGCCGTCAGCGTCAGGTCCTCAACATCAATCGCAGCCCCGGCAATCGGCGTGATCGCCGGCAATGCCTCGTAGCGGTGACACATGGAAGTTCCTCTCTGAACGTCAGGAGGATAGAGCCTGCCACGCCGGGGACGTGCCCGAGCTACTTCGTGTCGCATCGACACGTTCACAATGGGCGTGATCTAGATCACGCCCGCCGAGCGCAGCTCGGCGAACTCCGCAGCGCCCAGGCCGAGCAGCTCGCCGAACACGTAGTCGTCATGCTCGCGGCGATTCGGCGTCGGCGCGCGCAGCGCCGACGGTGTGCGCGCCATCTTCCACGGCGTGCCGATGTACAGCGCCCCGCCCCGCACCGGCGCTGCACGCTCCGCGGACAGATCGAACCCAGCCGCCGTCAGCGTCGCGAAATCGGGATCGACCAGCAGGTCGATCGGACCCATCAGCGGGAACGCCGGAACGCCGTTGGCCTGCAGTCGCTCCGCGAGATCCATCGCCCCGTGCTGTTGCGTCCAGCCGCCGACCGCGGCGTCGAGCGCGTCCTGATCCTGCAGACGCTCCAGTCCCCGCGCCCAGCGCGGCTCGTCGAGCGCCGGCGCCGCCAGCGCGCGCAGCCGCTCCCACTCAGCATCGTTGCGCACCGTGATCGCCAGCCAGGCGTCGTCGCCCGCCGCCGGATACACCCCGTGCGGCGCGAGCCCTGCCGCGCGATTGCCCTGCGGCCCCGCGTCGCGGCCGTTCAGCAGGTAGTCCATCACCGGCTCGGCCGCCCGCTGCAGCGTCGCCTCGCCCTGTGCGAGGTCGATGAACTGCCCCTCGCCCGTCCGCTCGCGATGCTCCAGCGCCGCCAGCACGGCGATGAACGCGTGCCCCGCCGCCGTTGGGTCGAGGTCGGCCGTGTCCTCGCGCGGCTGCGGGTCGCCCGCATAGCCCAGCAGGTTCTTCAGCCCGTACAGCGCCGCCAGCGACGGACCGTATGTCACGAGGTCGCGCCAGGGCCCCTCCGTCGCGCCCGTGGCCGACAGCGAGGCCATGATCAGCCGCGGATTCACCGCGCTCAAGGCCGCCCAGTCGAGCCCCAGCGAGGGCATCACGCGCGGCGCGAAGTTGTCGAAGACCACGTCCGAAATCGCGATCAGCCGCTTGTAGAGCTCGACTCCGCGCGGCTCGCCGAGGTGAATCGCGATGCTCATCTTCCCGCGGTCGAGCCCGTGGAACGCGCGCGGGTCATCGATCGCCGTGCTCCCGCGGTCGCCGCCCAGCGAGCCCACCGGCGTCTGCCGCCCGCCCATCGAAATCCCCGACTGCCGGTGCGGCGCCCCCACCTTGATCACCTCGGCCCCGAGGTCGCTCATCATCATCCCAAGCAGCGGCCCAGCCCAGACATGCCCATGGTCAACAACCCGAATGCCCGTCAGTGGCGGCATGGCCCGGAGCCTAACCGCTACCCGCCGCTGCCTCGACGTCACTACGCAGCGCATCTACCGGCACTGCCCGGTGGCCTCCTGAGCGAGGCTCAAGCGGTCTAGCCACAGTCGGCCAGGCCGAGTGCCGGAAGATCATTCGTCGCTACATCTCGCAAGCCAACGGGCACGCACCCCGTCAACTGGTTGCTCCGCAGCCACAGCGTTTGCAGATTGCTGAGCTCGCCCAGCTCGGCCGGGATCGACCCCGTCAACTGGTTGCCCCCGAGCCCCAGCCACACCAGTTCGGTGAGCTCCCCCAGCCAGGCCGGGATCGGCCCCGTCAACTCGTTGTTCGACAGCGACAGCGTTCGCAGGTCGGCGAGGTCGCCCAGTTCGGGCGGAATCGGCCCCGTCAACCGGTTGTTCCCCAGCCACAGCGTTCGCAGGTTGATGAGGGCGCCCAGCCCGGGCGGGATCGGTCCGGTCAACTCGTTGCTCGACAGCGACAGCGTTTGCAGGCCTTTGAGGTTGCCCAGCCCAGCCGGGATCGGCCCCGTCAACGGGTTGTACGAGAGGGACAGATATTCCAGATTGATGAGATCGCCAAGTTCGGCCGGGATCGGCCCCGTCACCTGGTTGCCGTCGAGGTCCAGCGTTCGCAGGTTGGTGAGGTCGCCCAGCTCGGCCGGGATCGGCCCGGTCATCTCGTTGAACGCGAGGGACAGATATTCCAGATTGGTGAGATCCCCCAGCCCAGCCGGGATCGGCCCCGTCAACTCGTTGTTCGACAGCCACAACGTTCGCAGGCTTTTGAGGGCGCCCAGCCCGACCGGGATCGGCCCCGCCAACTGGTTGCCCGCGAGCCCCAGCCACACCAGATCGGTGAGCTCGCCCAGCCCGGCCGGAATCGGCCCCGTCAATGCGTTGTTCGACAGCCGCAGCGTTTGCAGGCTGCTGAGGTCGCCCAGCCCAGCCGGGATCGGCCCTGTCAACCCATTGTCCGATAGCGACAGCGTTTGCAGAGTCGTGAGACCGCCCAGCTCGGCCGGGATCGATCCTGTCAATCCGTTGTTCGACAGCGACAGCGTTTGCAGAGTCGTGAGACCGCCCAGCTCGGCCGGAATCGGCCCCGTCAAGCGGTTGGACCCAAGCGACAGCTGAGCCACACGGCCGACGCTGTTGGTGATGACGCCGTGCCACTCGTAAAGGGGCTTATCACTCAGCCAGTTCGTGTTGGTGATCCAGCTTGCGCCACCGGTGGCGTTGTACAGGGCGACCAGCGCGGCCCGGTCCGACGCCACACTCCCCCCGTCGTCGACAGTGTCCGGCGGTACGTCGCCACAGTCGGGCAGCCCGAGTTCCCCAACGTCACGCGACGCTGCAGCTCGTAAGCCACTCGGCACGCACCCCGTCAACTCGTTGCCCGACAGCCCCAGAAATTCCAGATTGGTGAGTGCGCCCAGCTCGGCCGGAATCGGCCCCGTCAACCCGTTGTTCGACAGCCACAGCGATTCCAGGTTGGTGAGCGCGCCCAGCTCCGCCGGGATCGGGCCTCTCAACTCGTTGTCCGACAGCCCCAGCGTTTGCAGGTTCGTGAGGTCGCCCAGCCCAGCCGGGATCGGCCCCGTCAACCGATTGCCCCAGAGCGACAGCTCTTCCAGATTCGTGAGGTTACCCAGCCAGACCGGGATCAGCCCCGTCAACTGGTTGCCCCCGAGCGCCAACGATTCGAGATTGGTGAGAGCGCCCAGCTCGGCCGGGATCGGCCCCGTCAACTGGTTGCTCCAGAGCGACAGCATTCGCAGGTTGGTGAGGGCGCCCAGCTCGGCTGGGATCGGCCCCGTCAACCGGTTCTGTGCGACGCCGAAGTGTTGCAGCTTGGTCAGTGCGCCCAGCTCGGCCGGGATCGGGCCGGTCAACTGGTTGTCGAGGAGAAACAGCGAACGCAGCTTGGTGAGATCGCCCAGCTCGGCCGGAATCGGGCCGGTCAACTGGTTGTCGCCGAGTATCAGCGATTCCAGGTTGGTGAGGGCGCCCAGCTCGGCCGGGATCGGCCCCGTCAACTGATTGCGCAAGAACGACAGCGAAACAACACGACCGTCGTTGTTCGTGGTCACGCCGTGCCACTCATTGAGCGGCCTGCTACTCAGCCAGTTCGTGCTGGTGAGCCAGCCTGCGCCTTCCGTGGCGTTGTAGAGGGCGACCAGCGCCGCCCGGTCCGACGCCACGCTCCCGCCGTCTTCGGCTGTGTCCGGCGATACTTCGCCGCAGTCGGGCAGGTCGAACTTCCAGAGATCATTCGACGCTACATCTCCCAAGCCGACGGGCACGCAGCCTGTCAACTCGTTGTTCGACAGCCACAGCCGTTTCAGATTGGTGAGGTCACCCAGCTCGGCCGGGATCGGCCCCGTCAACTCGTTGCTGGCGAGGACCAGCCACTTCAGTTCGGTGAGGTCGCCCAGCCTTGCCGGGATCGGGCCCCTCAACTGGTTGTTGAAGAGGAACAGATATGTCAGGTTCCCAAGGCTTCCCAGCTCGGCCGGGATCGACCCTGTCAACCGGTTGTTCGAGAGGCCCAGCGATTCCAGGTTGGTGAGGTTGCCCAGCCCGGCCGGGATCGGCCCCGTCAACTCGTTGTCGAAGAGGCTCAACGATTCCAGATTGGCGAGGTCGCCCAGCTCGGCCGGGATTTGCCCCGTCAACTCGTTGTACGCGAGGTTTAACTGTTGCAGATTGGTGAGGGCGCCCAGCTCGGCCGGAATCGGCCCCGTCAACCGGTTGTCCGGGAGCTGCAAGACTCTCAGGTTCGTGAGGTCGCCCAGCTCGGACGGGATTTGCCCCGCCAATCGGTTGTCCGACAGCCACAGCGATTCCAGATCGGCGAGGCCGCCCAGCTCCGACGGGATCGAGCCCGTCAACTCGTTGCTCCACAGGCCCAGCCATACCAGGTTGGTGAGGTCACCCAGCTCGGCCGGGATTGCCCCCGTCAACTGGTTGTCCGAGAGCGATAGCGATTCCAGATTGGCGAGCCCGCCCAGCCCGGCCGGAATCGGCCCTGTCAACTGGTTGAAGTCGAGCCTCAGCGATTCCAGATTGGCGAGATCGCCCAGCCTGGGCGGAATTGGCCCTGTCAACTGGTTGAAGTCGAGCCTCAGCGATTCCAGATTGGTGAGGTCGCCCAGCCTGGCCGGGATCGGCCCCGTCAGCCGGTTGGACCGGAGGTCTAGCGCTACCAGAGTCGTGAGGGCGCCCAGCTCGGCCGGGATCGGACCCGTCAACTGGTTGCCCCCGAGGAACAGCGATTCCAGAGTCGTGAGGTCGCCCAGCCAATTCGGGATCGGCCCCGTCAACCGGTTGAACTCGAGCCTCAGCGATTCCAGATTGGTGAGGGCGCCCAGCTCGGCCGGGATCGGCCCCGTCAACCGGTTGTCTGACAGCCACAGCCCCTCCAGATTGGTGAGGCCGCCCAGCTCGGCCGGGATCGGCCCCGTCAACTCGTTGTTCGACAGCCACAGCGTCTGCAGGTTGGTGAGGGCGCCCAGCTCGGCCGGGATCGGCCCCGTCAACTCGTTGTTCGACAGCCACAGCGTCTGCACGTTGGTGAGGGCGCCCAGCTCGGCCGGGATCGGCCCCGTCAACTCGTTGTTCCCCAGCCCCAGCGCTTCCAGGGTGGTGAGATCGCCCAGCTCGGCCGGGATCGGCCCCCGCAACTTGTTGACCCAGAGCCACAGCTCAGCGACACGTCCGTCGCTGTTCGTGGTCACGCCGTGCCACTGATCGAGCGGCCTGTCACTCAGCCAGTGCGTGTTGGTGAGCCAGCTTGCGCCGTTCGTGGCGTTGTAGAGGGCGACCAACGCCGCACGGTCAGACGCCACGCTCCCGCTGTCTTCGGCCGTGTCCGGCGATACCTCCGGCAAGCTCACCGTCAACGGCGTGCTCGACAGCCAGCGCCCGACCGTGGCCGTGGCGCGGACGAACCGCTCCTGCGGCAGCACCCGTTCGCTCCACTCGCCGGCCGCCTCGCGCTGCTGCAGCGCGAACTCGGTCCGACCGTCGGCGAGGCGTTGCACCGTGATCCGCACCTCGGTCGCCGCGGCATCTTCGCCGGCGCCCGCCGCGCGCACCGTCAGCGGCGGGCCCCGCAGCCACTGCCCGACCGCAAACGTGGCGGGGAAGAACCGCGCCTCCGGCAGCACCCGTTCGCTCCAGCCCCCGTCCGCCTCGCGCTGCTGTAGCCCAGACTCGGTCCGGCCGTCGGCGAGCAGCCGCGCGCTGATCCGCACCTCCGCCTCGTGCCCCGCACCCAAGGCCGGGATCGCCGTCACGCCCAGCACCGCGATTAACCCCGCCACCGCCAGGACCACCAGAACCGCCAGACGGGCGCGCATCACATACCTCCCCGCCCCGCAGCCACCGGCCCAGCCCACCGCTGGATCGGATACTACAGATTTGCGGTGAGCGCGTGGAACCTGAGCAAGGCGTCGATCACCGTGCTCCCGCGGGCGCCGCCCAGCGAGCCCACCGGCGTCTGCCGCCCGCCCATCGAAATCCCCGACTGCCGGTGCGGCGCTCCCACCTTGATCACCTCGGCGCCGAGGTCGCTCATCATCATCCCAAGCAGCAGCCCGGCCCAGACACGCCTGCGGTCGATGAGGCGGATGCCGTGGAGGGGAGGCATGGGCGGGATCTTATCCGCTATATGGTTGCGTCCCTGCCGATCTCGAACGCCACTTGCCCACCCTCAATTCGAAGCAGCAACTCTGCGTGTTCCTCTACCCAACGAAAAGGGACTGACTTGCGGAATCGTTGCCGCTGCGGGTTGGCGTAGGGATCCTCAGATTCCCAATCATCGAAGAAGCCGGCGAGCGCGGCGCCCTCGACGACGCGGACCTCGACGAAGGCAAGATCATCACGGTGGGAGATGAACACATGACCCAACCGGCGGTCGGCCGCCAACTTCTCGGCCCACGACTTTCGGTGGTATTGGTATTCGAAGGCGTTGCCGTGCACCGCCGACTTGACCTCGTAGTCGGCGAGGTCAGGTCCACTTGGTGTGGCTCGACCGGGATCGCGCAACAGGATGGCAGCGAAGACTTCCCAGTCTTCGGACATCACGACACGCGGCTTCAGACCCCGTCGACGAAAGAGTCGCGCGCGACTCTGCAGCGGCCCATACATGAAGGCATCGAAATAGACGATCGCCGCCTCAAGATCGAGTTCAGTCGGCGTGGCCATAATCAGGGCCTGTGCAACACGACGCCTGGTATCCGAAGGCGCTCGTCGCAACCAGCTGCGGTCCGCTCGACAAAATCCGCCACCGCCTCCACGCCCTTGACCACCGCTCGATCGGTCACTCGAATCACCGTCCAGCCTGTGTCAGTGAGCTCACGATTGACACGGACATCGCGTTCGACGTTGCGGCGAATCTTGCGCTGCCAGTACTCCGACATCTCCGCCAGACGCTCGGGGCTGAGCTTCTTGCCATGCCAGAACTCACCGTCCACGAAGATCGCAATACGGCGGCCGACCATCGCGATGTCCGGCCGGCCGGCGGCGCGAGCGTAGTCGACGCGGTAGCGAAACCCACGTTTGGTCAGTTCGCGGCGCAGCAGCAGCTCCGGCTTCGTGTTCTTGCTCCGCACGCGACGCATGATCTCCGTGCGCTCGGACTTCGAGAACGTGTCGCGGCGCGCGCTCTGCGCCGGCTCAGCCGCCCGCGACATACGCCGCCTCCCGTTGCTCAGCGAATCGCGACTGAATGTCCACTGGCTCCCGGTATCGGTCTGCGAGGAACCCCAGCGCGTGGTGCACAAGCCAGCGGACGGCGGGCACGCACACGGCGTCGCCGAACCCGAGCCGCGCCTGGCGATCACCGACATGGATCGGGAATCCCTCGGCCCCCTGCAGGCGCGCGTACTCTCTGCCGGTGAGCGGCCGGATACGCACATCGCCCTTTCGGCAATCGACGAGGAACTGCACACTGCTGCCGCCCTGCGGCGTGCGCAGGCAGCCAGCGATGCGGTCGGGCCTGATTTCGCCCACGGTTCGGCCTCCGCGAACGCGCCGGAACATCGTTGCGACCCCGTCCCGCTCGCCCTCGCTGAGCTCATGCGCGCGCGCGCGGTGCAACGGACCCATTGCGGTCAGCAATGCCTCAACCTGTCCCCGCGGCCACCAGCTGTCGTGATCGTCAGGCAGATGCTCCAGCACCGACGCGACCGTTGCGTCCATCACCATTGGGGGTTCCGGAATCGCCAACTCGGCGAACGGCAGGCCACGATTGGCTTGCTGGAATCGGCGAACGATCCGCGGTCTCAATCGCGACACTTCATCGGTCGGCGGAAACACGCCATCGAGCAGATCCTCTCTGACCGCGACCACGAACAGGCGCGGTCGACTCTGCGGCACGAACCATCGCGCATTGACCACCACCACATCGAGCGCAAAGCCAAGCGCCGCGGCGCGAACACAGATGTCACGCAGATCGCGGCCACTGTGTGATGTCAGTAGTCCGGTGACGTTCTCGAACAGGAGCGCGCTCGGAGCGCCACGAACTCGCGCGACTCGCTCGGTCAGATCCAGAAACGGCCAGATCGCTCCCGAGTGCTTGCCCGCCAAGCCACGGCGATTGCCTGCCAGCGACAGATCGATGCAGGGGAAGCTTGCCGTGAACAGATCGAGATGATCAGGCAGGTCTTCGATCCTGAGGTGATTGATGTCGTCGACGACGAAGTGATCAGCGCCGAACCGGGCCGTGTACATCTCTTCCTTGGCCGGCGCGACATCGTTCGCGAACGCGCACTGCCAGCCGAGCGGCTCGATCGCTTCGCGGACGAGACCAATCCCAGCGAAGAACTCTGCGAAACGAGGCATTGGACTCCCTGCGCGAGGCTAATGCTGCTCGTCCTGACGCTCGAAAGTGCCGTAACGAGAACGTGCGGACATCTGTGTGCTCATCATAGACCATGTGTTCGGAGGCCTGCAAGCTACCCTCCCGATCAAGGAGGACCCATGCGCATCACCCTCTGCGGGACCGGGGCTGGCGGCTCGATTAACCCGGAGCGGGCCAACTCCTCCATTCATCTTGCACACGACGACGTCAACATCCTGCTCGATTGCGGGCCCGGCTTCATGGAGCGCATGATCGGTGCGGAGCTCGACCCCGACCACGTCGTCAGCGTCGTCTACTCCCACCTCCACTTCGACCACGCGATGGGCATCGCCGAGCTCTTCTCCCGGCTGATCGCGCGCACCGGTCCGCCCGTCCAGGTCTTCGGCCCGCGCGACACCGACGCCTACATCGAGGCCGCGATCGCCTTCGCCCGAGTCAACGCGACCCAGCCGCAGCTCAATCAGTGGCTCGACGGCGTACGCGTCGAGCTGACCCGGCCCGGCGACCAGCGCGAGATCGGCCCCTGGTTGGTGCGCTCTGTCGAGGTCCCGCACGTGCCCAATCTCGAGTGCCTCGCGCGACGCTTCGAGGTCGGCGGCCGCAGCCTCGTCTACAGCGGCGACTCGACCTACGCGCCCGACGCGATGGTCCCGCTCGCCGACGGCGCCGATCTGCTCATCCACGAGGCATTTTCCGACGCCGTGCTCGCGCGCACCGCCGACCGCGGCTCGTTCTCGGCGCAGCAGCGCGAACGCTTCAGCACCGCGATGAACAGCTCGCACAGCCGCGCCGAGGATGTCGGCCGCACGGCGCGGGCCGCCGGCGTGCGACGCCTCGTGCTCACTCACCTGCTCGCCGACGAGCGCGAGGGCGATCTGCTCGCCGAGGCCGGCCGCGAGTTCGACGGCGAAATCAGCGTCGCGGCCGACGGCATGACGTTCGAGCTCTGACCGCGTGCAGGTCCACGAGCTGACCGTGATGATCGGCACCAACCAGCCCGACGCGCTGGCCCGCTTCTACGGCGAGATCCTCGGCCTGACCCGCGTCGAGCGCTTCGCCGATCCCGTCTTCGAGGCCGCCGGCGGCTTCATCCGCATCCTCGACCACTCCGAAATCTCCGGCCCCACCGTCGAGCCGGCCCGCGTGCAGATCAACCTCTTCGTCGACGATGTCGCAGCCGAGTTCGCCCGCATCATCAAGTACGGCGTCGCCGTCCACCGCCCGCCAACCCGCGAATCCTGGGGCGGCCAAGTCGCCACCCTCCGCGACCCCGACGGCAACCACGTCCAGCTGTTGGAGATGCTCTAGGAATCCACTGAACCAGTCGGATCCCCTCTCCCCCCGCTTTGAGGGTGTCTCAGAAGTCCCTGTTCCGTCATTCCCGCGCAGGCGGGAAGGTGGGTTCACATTGCAAGTGCGCCAGTTGCTGGCCGAAGACTTCGGCCGGGGTGAGGTAGTCGAGGCACTTGCGCGGGGTGTTGTTGTACAGCTGCAGCACCTGCACGAGCCGTTCGATGCTGAGTTGGGCGAGCTCGAGGCGGCGCGGCAGGACCCGGCGCAGGCGGCCGATCGCGTTCTCGATCCCGCCCTTCTGCCAGGGCGCGTAGGCGTCGCAGAAGAACGTCTCGACCCCGAGCCGGTGCAGCGCGCGGTGCTGGGCGAACTCGTTGCCGTTGTCGAAGCTGACCGTGCGGCGCAGGGCCGGCGGCCAGCCGCGCAGCAGCGCGACCAGCAGGCGCGCGACCGGGGCCGCCGCCTTGCTCGCGACCGGCAGCGCCAGCAGCAGCCGCGAGTGGCGCTCGTGCAGCATCAAGAGGGCCGGACCGGAGCGTCCGAAGAGCATCAGGTCGGCCTCCCAGTGGCCGGCCTGGAGCCGGTCGGCGGCGGCGGCCGGACGCTCGCTCAAGGGCCGCCGCAGCTGAATGTGGTCAACCGAGCTGCCGCCCTTGCGACCGCGCCAGCCGCGCTTCGCCTTGGCCCGCGGCAGATAGTGGCGCCAACCGCCCTGACGGCTCGGCTTGGCGCGTGAGATCTGGGCGTAGATGAAGCGGTAGATGCTCTCGTGCGAGATCACCGCCCGGCCGGCCTCGCGCGCCAGCCGGCCCGAGACCTGCTGCGGCGAGAGCCCGCGCGCCAGCTCGCTCAGCACCCGCTCGCGCAGGCCCGCGTCGCGCTCCAGCCGCGAGCCGCGCCAGCGCCGCGCCCGGGCCTGCTCCTGGGCGTAGCCCGGACGGTAGCCATCGCGCCCCGCGTTGCGTTTCAGCTCCCGAGCAACCGTCGATGGCGCGCGATCCAGAGCTGCAGCGATCTGCCGGACCGAGCGCCCCTCGGCCTGTAACCGGGCAACCGCACATCGCTCCTCCAGATCCAGCTGCGAGTAGCGCGCTCCCATGGCCTCACCTCAATCATCTGTCGCGGTTCGTCTGTGAGACTAGGGAATCCATGCGACCACCCAAGATGTGCGAGCGGCTCCGTGGTCTTGACGGCCTTGCGCAAGCGCCGAGGCGCGCTGGCGAGCATCCAGCGCCGTCGGCCGTTTGGGACGCCAACGGGCATTGGTCGGCTCGCCTGGATTCCTGCCTGCGCAGGAATGACGGAGGAGGGCGCAGGAATGACGGAGGAGGGCGCAGGAATGACGGAGGAGGGCGCAGGAATGACGGAGGAGGACGGACGGAATGACGCGAGACGACGCACGGAATGACGTGAGAGCACGCGCGGCATGACAGAGGAGGACGCGCGGGAATGACGCGAGAGCACGCACCGCACCACGGAGGAGGACTCACGGCACCACTGAGGAGGACGCGCGGGAATGACGGGAGAGGGCGCGGGAGTGACGGAACACGGGGTTCTGAGACAGGCTCTGCACGGGGGGGGGGGGGGGGAGTTGTTCAGAGCGTTCGTGGCTGAAGTAACCACCGGCTCGCGTCCCCCCACGCAGGCGCCGCACACCTCGGTCGCTAGCGCCGCTAGCCCGCTGCCTCAGCCGCGATGATTTCCATGTCGGCGGCGTCGAGCGCCGCCAGCTCGCCCTTGCGGTAGGAGTCGTAGAGCTGGAACAGCTCCTGCTTGTGCGGGCGCTTGCGGCCGATCGGGCAGTCCGCCCACGCCTGGTAGTCCTCGTCGCAGTAGCCCATCCGACGCTCCCCGCACTTCGGCTGCAGCGCGCGGCCCAGCTCCGGCGCGACGCGCATCACCTCCGCGCGCATCAGCGACACGACCTTGCGGAACTCCCACTGCGCACGCGTGCAGAGCCGCAGGTCGGCGATGTGCAGCAGCGACGCGTAGTTGACCGTGATCTTGAAGTTTGTGTTCGTCGCATTGGGCAGCAGGAAGCGCGCGTCCTCGGCCGGCACCCCGGCCGCGACCATCTTCTCGTAGAGCGCGCCTGCCTCCGCGAACAGCGAGGCCATCTCGTCGCCCATCCCGGCCCGCTCGACCGTCCGCGGGACCGTGTAGGGGAACTCGCCGCCCTTGTAGGTCACGTAGCGCTGCGACTGCTGCTCAAACGAAATGCCGATGCGGTGCCGCACGAACTGGTGCGAGAAAGCCCGCGACACGCCCGAAATCCCAAACTCGAAGCTGACCTGCTCCAGCGGCGACACGTGCCCCGTCTGCAGCCGCGCCTCGACGAACGTCAGCATCTGCTCCGCCGAGATTCGCTCGTCGTCGATCCGCGCCAGCACCTGCTCCGGCGTCAGCGCCGAATAGCAGACCCTGAACGCCATATACAGCGCCCGAATCGGGTCCTTCGTGTGCTCGATCAGCGTGACCCGAATCGCCATCCGGCGACCGCCCCTCCGCCCAATAGCTTAGGTAAACGAATCGATGCGGGACTTGAGGCTAGCAGCGGCCGAGGCCAGCAGCGTCGAGTCGTCTACGTGACATATCGACGCGCGCCCAGCAGCGCCGCTAGTTGAACGTCGTCTCGAGACTCGAGCTGGCGTCGAAGAAGTCCTGCAGCGTCTGGTTGAAGCGGTAGAACAGGTCGCGGCGGTTGTAGTCCTCGCCCTTGGCCAGCTCCTCCGGGCTCTCCAGGTCGATCGTGTTCAGCGTGTGATGCAGGTCGGCGTGACCGTTCGACTGGATGTTCTCGATCATCTCCCGCCAGCGGGCCTCGGTCATCACCAGCGTGAAGTCCAGATCGGCCTCCTCGGGCGCCGCCGAAATATCGGCGATCTCGGGAATCTCGAACCCGTCGAAGACCACCTTGATCGTGCGCTCGCCGGCCTTCACCCCCATCGCGCAGTCCATCATCCCGAACGCGCGCCACGCGGGGTCGTCGAGCACCCGGTCGCGCAGGGCTTCAAACCAGTCAACGGAAGGAAACGCGGGCATCGCGGTCGTCCCCTCATGCTCTTCGTGCTGCGGCGCGCAGGAGCTGATTGAGGCGCGCCTCTTCCCAAGCCTAAGACACGGCAGGCGTTACGTCGGCAGGCAGCGGGTGTGGATTACTGCTCGCGCGGATCGAACAGCCGCTCCCAGTCGGGCCCGTCACGCCGCCACGCGTTCGCCGGTCGCGATGGCCGGATCAGCTCGATCACCACGATCGCCGCCGCCGTCGCGCCCGCCAGCACGCCCAGCGTGCGCAACGCGATCGCTGTCGCGCGCTTCAGATCGTCCCGATTCGGCGGCGGCCGCTGCCAGCCCGTGATCCGCCCATTCCAGACCACCCGGCGGTCGAGCGCCACCGTCATCGCCGTCACCGCCAGCGGCGTCTCGTTCGAATCGACGATGTCGTCCAGATGCAGCGCCAGCGATCCGCCACCACGCGCACCACGGGCGGCCAGCAGCGTCGCGCCGCCGGCGATCGCATCGCGCGCCTGCTGCACCGCCGCCAGCTGCCCCGTCGACTCCAACACCGTGGCCAACGGCCCATCGGCCCCGCCCGCGACGCCTCCGATGCTCTCCGCCGCGGCCCAGGCGATCGCGCCAGGCAGATCGGCCACGGCGTACGCCGCCCACGGCCCGACCACGGCCTCGCTCGCGCCCTGAGCGAGTTCGCCCAGCTCCAGCTCGACCAGGCCCGTCATCGCGGCCGGGTCGCCTGCGGCCGCCAGCTCGCGCTCGGCCTGCCGCGCCGCGCGCAGGCTGCGCCAGGCGTCGAACGTGCTGGCCAGCAACCCGGCCTGCAGCAGCAGCAACGGCAATCGCCCGCGGCCGCGCGCCGACGAGCGCCCCAGCAGCGCCGCGACGCGCGTCGCGACAACCGCCAGGAGCACCGGCGTCACCGCGCGCAGGCGCGGCGCGGGGACCCGCGCGGAAGCTCGCTCGATCGCCCACGACAACCACGTGCGGTGCGGATGCGGCGGCGGACGGAACAGCCGCTGCAGCGCTGCGTCGATCAGCAGCGCCAGAGCAAACACGGAGACGCGATCGACGATCCGGCGCATAAATCCTCGCGCTCTGCGGCTAGCGCCAGATTAGGCTTGCATTTCGTGACGCGCTTGTGTATCCCAAATGACATAGCGGTGGATGCTGCCGCATCGGTGGTTGCGTTTGCTTGACATGGCGCAGGTCGATCCGCACAATGCGCACGGTTTCACAAACGAGAGATCGTGCTGGAATTCACAATCGTTCGATGGGCGTGAACCGGGCGCCCCTAGGGAGCAACCGAGATGCCAGTCGCCCCACCCTCGCAATGCCCTCGCTGTAGCGGCTCGATGTTGGTCGAGTCCGATGCGCACAGCGTCTACTCGAGCTGCCTCGCCTGCGGCTACGTCTATGAGAGCAGCATCATCTCAGTCTTCGAGCTCGAGCGCGAGCAGGCTGTCGAAGAGGGCCGCCAGCGCCGCCGCCAGCCGTCCCACGGCAAACTCCGCCTGTAGTCCGCTGCCCAGCGTTGGCCGAGCGCCGGCTCCGGCGCTGCGACCGCGCACCGGCGACCAGCCGGCAGCGCGTCAGGGCAACCTGATGTCGCCCGAGCGCCCGCCGCGCTTCTCGCGCAGCCGAATCTCGCCGATCCGCATCCCGCGGTCGACCGCTTTCGCCATGTCGTAAACGGTCAGCGCCGCCACGCTGACCGCCGTCAGCGCTTCCATCTCCACACCCGTTCGCCCCTCGCAACGCACCGTCGCGCGGATCTCGATCCGCGGCGGGTCCGTCTGCGGCGCCAGCTCCACATCGATGTGCGACAGCATCAGCGGATGGCAGAGCGGGATCAGCTCGTGAGTCCGCTTCGCCGCCATCACGCCCGCCAACTGCGCCGTGACCAGCACATCGCCCTTCTTCAACTGAGCGCTCTCGATCAGCCGCAGCGTCGCCGCCTGCATCTCAACCCGACCCTCGGCGACGGCGGTCCGCTGCGTGATCTGCTTGTCCCCGACATCAACCATCCGCGCGCGGCCCGCCGCGTCCACGTGGCTCAGACCCGCCGCCGGCTGTGACCTGTCAGCCGCCAATGTGCGACATCTCCACCTTCGGCAGGTCGCTGGTCGCCGCGCTGCGCAGCTCCGAGTAGCGGTCGTCACGCACCCGCCAGATCCCGGCGATCCGCGCGAACAGCTGCTCATCCGTCTGCCCGCCGCGCAACGGTGCGCGCAGGTCGTGCCCCACGCTCGCAAACAGGCAGGTGTAGAGCTTGCCCTCGGCCGAAATCCGCGCCCGCGTGCAATCGCCGCAGAACGGCTGCGTGACCGACGTGATCACCCCGATCTCGCCCGAGCCGTCGCGCCAGCGCCAGCGTTGCGCCACCTCGCCGCGATAGGACGGCTCGACCGGCTCCAGCGGCAGCGACGATTGCAGCCGCTCGATGATCTCGGCCGCCGGCACCACATCGTCCAGCTTCCAGCCGTTCGACGTGCCCACGTCCATGTACTCGATGAACCGCACGATATGCCCGCTGCCGCGGAAATGCTCGGCCAGCCGCGTGATCTCACCCTCGTTGATGCCGCGCTGAATCACCGAGTTGATCTTCACCGGCGCCAGCCCCGCCGCGGCCGCTGCATCAATCCCCTCCAGGACCCGCTCCAGCGGAAAATCGACCCCGTTCATCCGTCGGCTCACCTCGGGGTCGAGCGCGTCGAGGCTGACCGTCACCCGATTCAGCCCGGCCTGCACCAGATCCTCGGCCAGCAAGGCCAGCCGCGAGCCGTTCGTGGTCAGCGCCAGGTCCACCCCAGGCAGCGCCTGGCGCAGCATCCGCACCAGCGTCGGCAGCTCGGCGCGCACCGTCGGCTCGCCGCCCGTGAGCCGCAGCTTGCGCAGGCCCAGACGTGCGAACACCGACGTCAGCCGCACGATCTCCTCGAAGCTGAGGATGTCCGCCCGCGGCAGAAACTGGTAGCCGGGCCCGAAGATCTCCCTCGGCATGCAGTAGGGGCAGCGGAAGTTGCAGCGGTCCGTGACCGAGACGCGCAGGTCCTGGAACACGCGCCCCAACTGATCGACTGGCGCATCGACTGGAGCATCAACGAGCGGTGACTGTCGGTGTGCGGCCATGAGAGTCCTCAGCGCCCCGCAGCCAGCGTGTGGTGCAGCACCTTCAGCGCCCAGCCCGCATCGGCGAGCGCGCGCGCCCGGTGACTGATCTCGTTCTTCTCGGTCGCGCTCAGCTCCGCCATCCGGCGCCCGTCGGGCAGCTCGAAGACCGGGTCATAGCCGAAGCCGAGATCGCCGCGTTCGTCCATTGCAATTCGACCTTCAACCGAACCCTCGCCGACACGCACATTGGTCGTGAACGGAAAGGCCAGCGCGATCACGCAACGAAATCGCGCGCCGCGCTGCTCTGTCGGCGTCGCGCTCAGCGCTTCGAGCAGCTTCGCGCGGTTGGCCGCGTCGTCGGCCCGGGCTCCAGCATATCGCGCGCTGTAGATCCCCGGCGCGCCCGCCAGCGCATCGACCTCGAGCCCCGAATCATCCGCCAGCGACGGCAGCCCCGCCGCGTTCGCATACGAGCGCGCCTTGCGCGCGGCGTTGGCCTGATACGTGTCCCCGTCCTCGACGACCTCGAAGCCGGCCAGGCCGAGATCGGCCGGCGCCACCAGCTCCCACTCGCCGACATCCGCGTCGCCATCCCGCAGCCGCTCGAACAACTGCCGAAACTCGCGCAGCTTCCCGCTGTTCCCGGTGGCGATCAGCAGCCGCTGCGCTCCCTTCGCTCCTTGCGCCATGCCGCGACCGCTGGCCTGCCTATGCGCCCTCTTGCTCGAGCTCGGCCGAGTACTCACCGCGCCGCGCCGCGCTGGTCACCCGCGCGCGGTGCTGGAATACCGCCTGCGCCGCCGCCACGTTGTCAGCCTGACCGGCCCAGACGCCCAGCGGCGTCGCCTGCAGGCCGCGCCCGTACGAGAAGCTCAGCTCCCACGGCGCGCCCTCCGCGGCGGCCAGCCGATTGATCGCATCGAGATTGATCGTCGCCTCGGCGTCGCTCTGCCCGCCCGAGAGGAACACGCAGCCGGGCAGCGCCGCGGGCACCGCGTCGCGGAACACCCGCAGCGTCTCCGCCGCCACCAGCTCCGCCGGCGCGCGCTCCGCCGCGCCCTTGCCCGAGAGCACCATGTTCGGCTTCAGCAGGCTGCCCGCCAGGTCGACCTGCTGCACGGCGCAGGCCGCGAACGTGGCGCGCAGCGCGCGCTCGGTTGCGTCGGCGCAGGTCGCAATGTCGTGCTCGCCATCCATCAGCACCTCCGGCTCGATGATCGGCACCAGCCCCGCCTCCTGCGAGAGCGCCGCCATCCGCGCCAGCGCGTGCGCGTTCACATCGATGCAGTAGTCGGTCGGAATACCCTCGCCGATCGTGATCACCGCGCGCCACTTGGTGAATTGCGCGCCAAGCTCGCGGTACTCGGCGAGCCGCTCGCGCAGCCCATCCAGACCCTCGGTGACCTTCTCCGCCGTCGATCCCGCCAGGTCCTTCGCGCCCTTGTCGATCTTGATCCCCGGAATCACCCCGTTGGAAGTCAGCACCTCGACGATCGTGCGTCCATCCGAGGCCTGTTGCCGCAGCGTCTCGTCAAACAGGATCACGCCCGAGACGGAGTCGCCGATCCCATCCGCCGTGAACAGCAGCTGGCGCCAGTCGCGACGGTTCGTCTCGGTCGACTCGACGCCGATCGCGTCGAACCGTCGTTGAATCGTCGGCGCCGATTCATCGGCGGCGAGAATGCCCTTGCCCGGCGCCACAAGCGCGCGCGCAATCGCGTGAAGGTCGGCGTTGCTCATCAGCCCAGGCTCCTTAGATCCAGGGGCCTCAGCGGGCGCTGAGACGCTCCACGACAGATTCCACCACGTCGGCGTTGCCGACGATCAATGGCGTGCGTTGGTGCAGCCGTTCCGGCGGCACATCGAGAATGCGCTGGACGCCGTTGCTGCCCGCGCCCCCGGCCTGCTCCGCGACGTAGCACAGCGGGTTGGCTTCGTAGCCCAGTCGCAGCTTGCCCTGCGGGCTCTTGCGGTCGCCCGGGTAGAGAAAAATCCCGCCCTTGAGCAGGTCGCGGTGGAAGTCGGCCACCAGCGAGCCCACGTAGCGCAGCCCATAGGCGTCGCGCAGCTCCGCGACCGCTGCCTGCATCTCCGGTTCCCACTTGCCCTGGTTGCCCTCGTTGACGCTGTACGCGCCGCACGTCGCAGGAATCACGATGTCCGGGTGGCTGTGCACGAACCCGCCCGTATCCGGGTCCAGCGTGAACCCGTCCACCTGCCCTCTCGTCGCCACGACCAGCACCGTGCTCGAGCCGTACACCGCATACGTCGCCGCGATCTGTTCGCGCCCGGGCCGTAGCAGCGTCTGCTCGGTCACCGGCGAGTCATCGCTGCGCTTGTAGATCGCGAAAATCGAGCCGATCGTCACGGCCACATCAATGTTGCTCGAGCCATCGACGGGATCGAACAGCGCCAGATACTGATGCGACGGCTCGTCGCTCACGAACACCGCGTCCTCAAGCTCCTCGCAGGCCAGCGCCGCGACGCGCCCGGACTCGCTCAACACCTCCACGAACGTGTTCGTCCCCGCCTCGTCCAGTTGCTGGACCAGCTCGCCCTGCACATTCGTCTCGCCCGTGTCGCCGAGCAGGTCGAGCAGCGCCGCGCGACGCGTCAGCGCGTCGACCCGCGTCGCGCCCTCCGCAATCGCCTCAATCACCTCAATCAGGCCGTCGGTGTCGTCACGTTCCGCCAGCGTCGCCTCAAGTGCGTCTCGCAGGGAGCTGGCCATCAGCCGCGCCTCTCGTTCCGTAGCCTAACCGCTGCCCGATCACTACCTGATCGTCGCAGCCGCGCACTGACCGATCAAGCGCTGTAGCGCCCCTGCGTATGTCGTGCACCTCTTGTGCACCTGTCGCGCGCAGGTCGTGAACAGGCCGGCTCGGCCCGCGCGCGCCGCTCTGTCTGCTTCTCGTCGGATCGCCCATGCGCCCCGATCGCGTGAGATCGGCCCGATGCCCCGAAATCCACTGCACAGCACTGAACGATTCCGACCGATTCTGAACAGCCGATCCCGCGCCGACCAGATAGCGCCGTGGTTCGACGCCCGACCGGCCTCCGCGACCGCCAAAGACCTGGCCGGCGCCTCCCCGGTGAGCGCGGCGAACAAGCCAATCGATCGGCGGCGCTACGATAGAAACACGATGCCAATTCGACCGATCGGTCAACCCGGTCAGCGGAGCCGCCGCCGATGACCAACGAGGACGCAGATCAATCTGTGGACGCTGATTATTCGGCCACGGTCGATTGGCTGATGGACTTCGCCGACTTTGAGCGCGGCTCACTGCCGCGCCGCTCGCAACCCACGTTCGCGCTCGATCGGATCCGCTCGCTGCTGCGCCGCGTCGGCGATCCGCAGCTCGGCCGACACACCGTTCACATCGCCGGATCGAAGGGCAAGGGCTCGACCGCCGCCACCGTCGAATCCGTGCTGCGCGCCGCCGGCCTGCGCACCGGCATGTTCACCAGCCCACACCTGCACTCCTTCCGCGAGCGCATCCTGATCGACGGCGCGCTGCTCCCGCTCGAAGAATTCACCGCCCTCGCCGACGAGCTGCGGCCGCATGTCGAGGCCGAACTCGCGGCGGCGCCGGGCCACATCAGCACCTTCGAACTGCTCACCGCGATGGCCTTTATCGCCTTCCGCCGCCACGCGGTGGAGGTTCAGATCGTTGAGGTCGGGCTCGGCGGCCGGCTCGACTGCACCAACGTCTTCCGCGAGAAGGACGTCGGCGTGATCACCTCGCTCTCGCACGAGCACACCGAGATCCTGGGCAACCGGATCGAGCAGATCGCGGCCGAGAAGGCCGGCATCCTGACCGCCGGCACCCACGCCGCCGTGCTCGCCCCGCAGCGCTCCGAAGCCGCCGCTGCGGTGGTCCGCAACGCCGCCGACGACATCCCCACGCCGCTCGTCGATGTGGCCGCCGCGTACGCCTGGGAGCCGGCCGGTGTTGAGCCCTGGGGCCAGTGGTTCCGGCTCACCCGCCGCATGCTTCGACCCGGCGAGCCGGAGCAGCAGCTGTTGCTCACCCCGCTGCTCGGCGACTACCAGATCGAGAACGCCGTCAGCGCCGTCGCCGCGCTCGACCTGCTGCGCGCGCAGGGCCTCGAGATCCCCAACGCCGCCGTGCACACCGGCATCGCCACGGTCAACTGGCCTGGCCGCCTCGAAGAGCTGCAATGGCCCGAGACCGGCGCCGCACGCCCCAACCCGCGACTCGTCGTCGATGGGGCACATAACGGCGAATCCGTGCGCCGCGCGCTTGCGGCGCTCGACTCCTACTTCCCCCACAAGCGCCTCGTGTTGGTGCTCGGCGTGCTCGGCGACAAGGCGCTCGACGCGATCGTCGCCGCCGTCACCGAACGAGCCGCCGCGATCGTGCTCACCGCGTCCGACCATCCACGCGCCCGACCGGCCGACGAACTCAGCCTCGCGTTCGCCGATTGGGACGGCTCGGTCGCCGTCGCACCGTCCGTGGAGGCAGCGCTGTCGGCCGCCCGCGAACTCGCCGAGGGCGAGGGCGACCTGGTCGCCGTGCTCGGCTCACTCTCGCTCGCCGCCGACGCGCGCGCCTGCGTCCACCGCCTCACCGACGGGCCCAAGCGCGAAGCCGACAACTGGGCCCCAGCCGACGCGACCGCCGACACAGCGACCGACCTCGACGCACAGTCAACGAGCTAACCATGGTCACCACCGACCGAATGCGTGTCGTCGTGACCGGCATGGGCGCGATCTCTCCCTACGGCGCCGGCGTCGAGACGTTCTGGCAGCCCGTCGTGGCCGGCCAAAGCGGGATCGCCCCGCTCGAGCTGTTCGATGTGGAGGGCTTCTCCTGCACGATCGGCGGCGAAGCGCGCGACTTCGACGCGCGGGACTTCATGGACCGCAAATCGGCCCGCCGCATGGCCCGCTTCTCACAGCTCGCGGTCGCCGCCGCGCGCGAGGCGATCGAAGACGCCGCGCTCGACCTCGATTCGCTCGACCGCGCGCGCATCGCGGTCGTGCTGGGCAACGGCAGCGGCGGCTTCCCCGAGCTCGAAGCCGGCGCCCGCAAGCTCGTCGACCGCGGCGGCATGCGCCTCGACCCGCTCTTCATTCCCAAGGTCTTGCCCAACATGGCCGCCGCCAACATCGCCATGCAGTTCGGCCTGCTCGGCTACAACACCACGGTCGTGACCGCCTGCGCCGCCGGCACCCAGGCGATCGGCGAGGCCGCCGACGTGATCCGCCGCGGCCAGGCCGACATCGTCGTGACCGGCGGCTGCGAGGCCGGCTTCTCGCAGCTCGGCCTCGGTGGCTTCGCCGTGATGCGCGCCCTGACCTCCCAGAACGACGACCCGCAGCGCGCCAGCCGCCCCTTCGACGCCGACCGCGACGGCTTCGTGCCCGCCGAGGGCGCCGGCGTGCTGATCCTCGAGAGCGAAGCCTCCGCCCGCACGCGCGGCGTTGACTTCCAGATCGAAGTCGCCGGTTTCGGCTCCAGCGCCGACGCCCATCACCTCGTGATGCCCGACGCCGAGGGCGCCGGCCCCGTCCGCGCGATCCGCTGGGCGATCGAGGACGCCGGCATCACTCCCGAGCAGATCGACTACATCAACGCCCACGGCACCTCAACGCCGCTCAACGACGCCTCCGAAACCCGGGCGATCAAGCTCGCGCTCGGCGAAGCCGCGGGCAACGTCGCCATCTCATCGACCAAATCATTGATCGGCCACGCCTTCGGCGCCGCCGGCGGGCTCGAATCGATCGCCGCGATCAAGGGCATGATCGAGGGCCGCATCCACCCCACCGTGAACTACGAAACGCCCGACCCCGACTGCGACCTCGACTACGTGCCCAACGTCGCGCGCGAGGCCGATGTGCGGGTCACGCTCAAGAACTCGTTCGGCTTCGGCGGCCAGAACGCCTGCCTGGTCTTCCGCCGCATCGACTGAGCGGCGCGGACGACGCGCACTAGCAGCGCGCTCCTCTGCATCTTGACATCACCTGATACGCGCATCATGATGTCTCCATGAGGACGACGCTGACGCTGGACGATGACCTCGCGGCCGCCCTCAGGGAGCGGGCCCGCCTCCTGGATCGGTCGTTCAAACAGGTGGTGAATGATGCCCTGCGGCGGGGTATGTCGCTCGCCGTTGCGGACGACCGGCCGGCCTATCGCGTCCGCCCGATTCAGAGCGGGTTCAAGCCCGGCATCGACCCGCTCAGGCTCAACCAGATCAATGACGAGCTTGAGGCCGAAGCCTTCGCGCGACGGGCTCCTGAGTGATCGTTCCGGACCTGAATCTGCTGATCTACGCCCACGACGGCGACGCACCGCTGCACGCGCCCGCTCGTCGCTGGTGGGAAGGGCTCGTGAACGGCACGGAACGGGTCGCCGTGCCCTGGGTCGTGACGACCGGCTTCGTCCGCTTGCTCACCCACCCCAGCGTGCTCAGCCACCCGACAAGGCCTGAACAGGCCGTTGACTATGTGCAGGAGTGGTTCAGCTTCTCCCACGTCACGCCGCTCAACCCCGGCACAGAGCACCTGACGTTGTTCCGCGGCGCTCTGGCAGCCTCGGGCGTGGGCGGCAACCTGGTCACGGACGCGCACATCGCGGCCCTGGCGATTGAGTATCAGGCGGAGCTGCACTCGAACGACGCGGACTTCGGCCGCTTTCCGGGCCTCCGCTGGCGCAATCCGCTCTGATCCGAGCGGGCCGTGTCAGCTGGTCACACAGTCACACATCGCCGCGAGATAGCTCCTCCGTGATGCAGGGGATCAGGACCATGTCGGTGCGTTCAGGCGCTCGAGATCGCGGGCCGGTAACGCTCCGGCAGCATCTCGTCGAGCAGCCGCTCCAGCGCCATCGTGTGCGAGCAGGTCCCCGTATCAGCGAAGAAGTGACAGTCGCAGCGCCAGCCGTCCGGGCTCAACGACGCGGTGTGCGTGGTCGAATCGCCGCGTACATCGCAGCGCAGCTCGGTAAAGCGAAAGCGATCGCTCTCGCTGGCGTAGATTCGTGCCTTTTCGATCTTGGAGATGAGGCTGCTCTGCATCGCTGCTCCTCGCGGATCCGTCGCTCGGCAGTGGGTGCTCATGGTACAGCGGCGGCCAACCCCGCTGTGGCCAGCGTGGAATACTGCGCGCCGCTGGGCGTCAGCGTGCTGTGGATCAGCCGGATCGATGAGATCGCGAACGTCCGCTCACTGGTTTCAACCTGGGCCGCCACCCGCCTGGCCGCCTCCGCCTGCTCGCGCGTGGCGCCGCGCCGCGCCCGGCCCAGCGTGATGTGCGGCCGCAGCGGCCGCTCCGGCGGATCCCATCCCTCGGCGGCCAGCTGCTCGTTGAGCAACCCCGCGAGCCGCTCCAGCCGCTCGAGCTGGCCCTCCAGCCCAATCCACAGCACCCGCGCCCGCCGGCCCCCGAACGTACCCCCCGGACCCAGCGACAGACTCAGTGGCGCGGACATTGCTGCGCTGCGCTCCAGCGCCGCGGTCGCGGCGGCGATCCGCTGCTCCGCCGTGTCGCCCAGAAATCGCAGCGTGAGGTGAATCGCCGCCGGCGCCACCAGCCGCCATCCGGGCAGGCCGGCGGCGCCTGCTGCGCGAACAGCGTCGAGCGCCGCGACGATCTCGCGCTGCGCCGAGCCCGGCAGGTCCGCGGCGATGAACAGGCGGAGTGGTCTCGTCACATCGCGAGCGTATGTCCGCCCCTTATGGCGGAACGCAATTTACGTACGGATTGGACGCTTGGGGGTGCGCGGTTAACATGCGCGCAAAGCTTGCACCACCTATGCGCGACGGGGAATCGATGACCACGACGCAGCTGCCGGAGACGCGCGACCACGCGCGCAATGTGGCCGAACTCGAGACGACCTGCCGGCGCATCCGCGAACACATCGTGCGGATGACCCACGCGGCCCAATCGGGTCACCCCGGCGGCTCGCTCTCCGCCGTCGAAATCCTCACCGCCCTCTACTTCGGCGGCGTGATGCGCCACGACCCGAGCAATCCCGACTGGCCCGACCGCGACCGCTTCGTGCTCTCCAAGGGCCACGCCACCCCCGTCATCTACGCCGCCCTGGCCGAGGCCGGCTATTACAGCCCCGACCTGATCCCCAGCTTCCGCGCGCTCGGCAGCGAGCTGCAGGGCCACGTCGTGCGCGGCCGCCCGCCCGGCATCGAGATGAGCGGCGGCGCGCTCGGCATGGGCCTCTCCTTCAGCGTCGGCCTCGCCATCGGCCAGCGACTCGACGGGCGCGACAGCCGCACCTGGTGCCTGCTCGGCGACGGCGAGCTCAACGAGGGCCAGAATTGGGAAGCGATCATGTCGGCGGCTCACTTCGAGCTCGACCACATCACTGCGATCGTCGACCGCAATCACTTCCAGAACGACGGCGCGGGCGCGGAGATCATGCGCATCGAGCCGGTGGCCGACAAGTGGTCCGCCTTCGGCTGGCGCGTGCATCACGTCGACGGCCACGATGTCGGCGCGGTCGTGGAGGCGCTCTGCGCCGCCCGCGAAGCGAGCGGCGCGCCGCAGGTCGTGATCGCCGAGACCGTCAAGGGCCACGGCGTCTCCTACATGGCCGCGAATCCCGCCGGCTGGCACGGCAAGGGCCCCAGCGATGCGCAACTCGCGCAGGCCCTGGAGGAGATCTGGGCATGACCACCCAGACCACCCAGGCAGCTCCGCCGCCCGCCGCGACTCGCGAGGCCTACGGCCCCGGCCTGCTGCGCCTCGCCCGCGAGGGCTACGACATCGTCGCGCTCGACGCCGACCTCTCCGCCTCCACCGGCGGTAACAAACTCGCGACCGAGTTCCCCGAGCGCTGGTTCACCGTCGGCGCGGCCGAGGCCAACATGATCTCGATGGCCGCCGGCCTCGCCGCCACCGGCAAGACCGTCTTCGCCGCCTCATTCGCCGTCTTCATGCCCGGCCATTGCTTCGACCAGATCCGCGTGCAGATCGCCCAGCAGCGCATGAACGTGAAGCTCGTCGCCAGCCACGGCGGCGTCAGCGTCGGCGAAGACGGCGCATCGGCCCAGGCGATCGAGGACCTCGCCCTGGTGACCGCGCTGCCTGGCATGACCGTCGTCGTGCCCTGCGATGTCGTCGAAACCGAAGCGGCGATGGTGGCCGCCGCCAACGACGCCAACCCCTGGTACATCCGCGTCGGCCGGCCGAAGCTGCCCGTCGTCTACACCGAGGGCCCACGCTTCGAGCTGGGCAGGGCCGATCAGCTGCGCGACGGTTCGGATGTCAGCCTGCTCGCCTGCGGCCTGCTGGTCGAGCCGGCGCTCCGCGCCGCCGACGCACTCCAGGCGGAGGGCATCGCTGCCCGCGTGCTCAACATGTCAACGCTGAAGCCGATCGATGAAGCCGCGATCATCGCCGCAGCGCGCGAGACCGGCGCGATCGTCAGCGCCGAAGAACACAACGTGATCGGCGGCCTCGGCTCGCTCGTCGCGCGTACGCTCGCGCTCCACGCCCCGACTCCGATGGAGCAGGTCGGCGTCGCCGACCGTTTCGGCGAATCCGGCCCCTGGAAGTCGCTGCTCGAACAGTTCGAGCTCACGCCCGACGCGATCGCCGCCGCCGCCCGCCGAGCGCTGGCCCGCAAGTAGGTCGCCCTGCCATGTAGCTGAGTCTGCAGGTGAGATCCTCCGGTCTCGCCCCACCGTCAGCGTCGCCACGACGCACTTCATCACCACCTGCTTCATGAATTCGCGCGCGTGATACGGACTGCCCACAGCATCGCAGGGCGCGTGGGCGTCCTCGCCGCTGAAGTCAACTCCGATCTCAAACATCTGCTCCGGACCGGAACGCGAGCGGACTCAGTCCGCAGCGCTGATGCTGTCAACCCCGGGGGACTGCGCGGCGGCCGCGAGTAGCTCATGCGCGCGCTCAAGCGCCGCCGACTTAATGAACTCGAACGGATTGACGTCACCGATCGCGCCGAACAGGACCTCGCATTCTGCTCGATCGAAATCAACTTCGAAGACGACCCCGGCATCGGGATCGACTTCGATCTCGATCGGCTCGCCAGGCGGCAGGGAGCGGTACAGATCGCGCTCCTCGTCCTCCGTGAGTGGCGCTGGGTCGACCTCGTAGACGAACGGGTCTGGTCCCAAGGCGCTCTTTAGCGACTCGTCCATATCGGCATTCCTCCAGGAAGATCATAGCGGGCCGCGTCGACCTCCCGGGCCGGCATGCCGGTCACGATCGCACTCACTCGTTGAACCGGCAACTCAAGCACGAACGTCAGCATCCGACCGCTGCCGTCCGGGCCGATCATCAGCCAGCGCCGTGGCGTCCGTTTGGATGTGCCGTCAGCGGTGTGGATCACCTGCGGTTCCTGGCGGAACAACTTCGGACTCCCGAACAGCACGTCGTTGGCATTCTGCACAGACACACCATGCCTCGACAGCTTCTCGTGCACAGTTGCGCTCGCCATCAGCCTCAGAATCCGTCTTCGACGGAACGGCGCAACCATGGCCTCAGCCCTCCAACCGCCGCGCCACAGCAGCCAGGTCTTCGCACCACACCACGGCCTCGTCCAGACCGGCGGGGCGCGGGCGGGAGCCCTCTTCGACCAACACCGTGGCCGCCCCTGCCGCGAGCGCGCCATCGACATCCGAGAGCACAGAATTGCCGATGTGCACCGTGCGAGCGAGATCAACGCCGAGCTCCCGCGCCGCGTGCCTGAAGATCTCGGGATCGGGCTTCGCGCAGCCCACTCGCAACAGCGCTCAGTCGGCGGCGGTCAGATTGCCAGCGTCATCGGCTTCGGCGAGCAGCTCGCGCACGCGAGCCATGGTCGTCTCGCGAATGAACCTGATCGGATTCTCGCCGCGACCAATAGCCCGATGCAGTGCGGCTTGTTCTTCGCCGGAGAATCGCACGCGCAGGATCAGACCGGGGTCGGGCGCCACCTCGATCTCGATCGGGGTGCGCCTGGACGGATCGCCATAGAGCGCCCGCTCTTCAGCATCAGTCAGCCGTTCTGCCACTTCGACATCCCTCAGACTTGAGCGTAGCCAGATATGTCGGCGGCATCGGAAATCCAGCCGGTCACCACTTGACTGACGCGGTCGGGGCCCGATGCTCCAGCACGAACGTCAACATCCGGCCCCCACGATCCGGCCCGACCATGATCAGCCGCTCGGGCTGGATCCGATCGCGTCCACTCTCGTCGGGCACGTTCGTTTCTGGCTGAGTATCGAACTTCGGGGCTCCGTTCAGTACTTCTACCGCGCGGTCGAGCGATAAGCCCTTGCTGAGGAGCTTGTCGATGACGTACTCGCTCCCTTCCAAGTCAACGATCCGCCGTCGACGCGGAAGTCCCCGATTCACTCTGCGAGCCAGCTGACTACCGCCGCGAGGTCTTCGAACCACACCACCGCCTGATCCAGACCGTCGGGGCGCGGGCGCGAGCCCTCTTCGACCAACACCGCGGCCGCCCCTGCGGCGAGCGCGCCCTCGACATCGGAGATCACAGAATTGCCGATGTGCACCGTCCGAGTCACATCGACGCCGAGCTCTCTCGCCGCGTGCCTGAAGATCTCGGGATCGGGCTTCGCGCAGCCCACCTCCCCCGAAACAAACAGCGCATCGAAGTGGCCTTCAAGCCCCGCCGACGCGATCTTGCGCCGCTGCATGTCGCCGTCCGTGAAGTTGGTGATCAGGCCCACCGGCCCGTGCCGCCGCGCGGCGACGACCACCTCGAGCGCGCCCGGGATCGCTGCCGCCCGCTCGACCCGCGCGTCGGCGTAGATCGCCGCAGCTTCAGCGAACGCAGCGCTGCCCGAATCGAGCTCGCAGCCGATCCGCTCGAGCGTCCGCGCCAACCAGCTGGCCACATGGAACCACGGCGGCCATTGCCCGCCGTGCTCGCGCAGCACGTCGGCCACGACCTGCTCCACCGTGTCCGCGAACCTGTCCGGCGCGACCGTCGTCAGACCGCGGCGGACGAGCTCGCTGCCGACTGCGCAGCGCGCTTCGCGCACACCGACGCGCTCGCTGACGAGCGTGCCATCGAGGTCGAAGAAGACGGCCTCGAACCGTGCAGCGTCGTCGCTCACGCGTCGTCGTCAGCTACTTCTTCGAGCTCTTCCAGCTCGTCGAGCTCGTCCTGGTAAATCTCGAGCGGCCAGATCGGCCAGTCGAGCACCGCCTCGGGCGGGTCTTCGGTCGCCCCCTCCGGGTGCTCCACGTCGGGCTCGTGATCGGGCACGTAGGTCTGAATCGGCCGGGCCGAGAACTCGATCCCGTCCTCGTGCGTGACGATGTTGCTCAGCTGGTAGGAGATCCAGGCGAGGCAGCGGCACTCGACGCGGAATGACACGGCGAAGCGCCGCCGCATCAGCGCCTCTTCACGGATGAAATCGTGGAACTCGCCGAGCTCCTCGGGCGGCAAGACTTCTTCGATCCGGCCCTTCAGCAGCATCTCGACCGCGTCAGCCGCGTCGGCGGCCTCGCTCGCTTCCAGCGCTGCGACTTCTGCTTCGGCGGCTTCTTCGGGCATGGCTGTCTCTCATTCGCGTTACGTCGGATTCAGTTCTGCGAGGCCGACGCCTGGCTGCTCAGCCCATCGGAGGCAGTGGCCTCGATGTCGGTGTTGGTAAACCAGACGCCGATCTCCGAGCCCCGCCAGACCGTCACGATCAGATCATCGCGCAGCGGGTCGGCCGAGCTCGCGAGCCGGTCGTCGACGTCCGCGATCACGTCCTGGACGTCCTCTTCGGACCACGCCTCCGGGACGCAGAGCGTCGCGTAGATCAGCGGCGCCGCGAAATGCAGATCGACTCGCCCGCGGCTGCCCGACTCGTCCTCAACGATGTAGCACTCGGAGTGCGGCGTGCGGCTCTCGCGTTCGTAGTGAAACATCGGCGCCTAGAGCACGTGGTAGAGCAGCAGGTGCTCGCCGAGTACGTCGTTGGCGAAATCGTTCTCGATGTCGCGCCAGACCGAGTGAATGTGATTCGCCCCGTTCTGTCGGTTGTCGAACTCGACCACGAAGTTGCCCCCGTGAATTCGGTAGTAGTGCGGCTCGCTGCGGTCGAGCGGGCCCGCCCAGGCCCAGTGCAGCCCCTCGAATCCCGCCGACTCGATCCTGCGCCACTTCTCCTCGGCCACGTCGGCCGGCGCCTGGTCCACGTACACCCCGACCAGCCGTCGCAGCAGATCGCGCTGCGCGTCCGTGAACTCGCTCGCGGGCAGGCCCTGCTCGGGCGGCAGCGAGACGCGCGACGCGTTGTAGGTCAGGATGTCCCACGGCGCCTCGCTGTAGATCGTGGCCACGCTGCGCTGCGCGTCGTCGAGGCTGTGCATCAGCTCCCAGGCCAGCACCTCGCGGTCGTCGAGGATGCGCAGACCGTTGCGCGGGCCGGCCCGCACCTCGGCCGGGTTTGAGCCGAAGAAGAACGGCGTCAGCGAGATCACCCGGTCGCCCCACAGGCTGTAGTTGAGCGAGACGTGGTGGCCCTCCACCCGCCAGCCCCACGGCGACTCCGGGTCCCCGGGCGAGCCGAAGATGGTCCAGTAGTAGAGCTCCGGGTCGCGCACGAAGCTGGGCCGGCCCGCCTCGCGCTCGATCTCGCCGAGGATCAGCTCCAGGTCGATGATCTCCACCGCCTGCCCGTAGGAACGCTCCGTCAGGCCCGTGCGCATCAGCCCGTAGGCCAGCTCGCGCTGCGCCGCCGACATGTCGCGCAGCGGCAGGCCGTGACGATTGACCGGCGGGTAGTACCAGAAGATCCGCTCGCCATCCAGGTATTCGTAGGTGGTCCGGTCGCGCTGCTCAGCGGTCAGGCTGTCGACGAAGGCCTGGGCGGCGTTGGTCATGCTCTCGACGGATGGTTGTGCTGGTGCGGTTGCCATATCGGTTCCTCAATCTGACCGCGCAGGGCCGCTCAGCGGCGCGACACGATCCGCGCATCGCTGCTGACAGCGCAGCGACGACCCCCGCTGTGGAGACGATACAACGTCGATCGACCACCGAATCGCGCGCCGAACGGCGAGCGCCGACGCCGTGGCCGGCCGGGCGTCGCGCCACTAGCCGGGCCGCGTCTGTCCGTCGCCGCGCACGACCCACTTGTACGACGTGAGTTCGCGCAGGCCCATCGGCCCGCGCGCGTGAAACTTGCCCGTCGAAATCCCCACCTCTGCACCCAACCCGAACTCGCCGCCGTCGGTGAACTGCGTCGAGGCGTTCACGTACACCGCGGCCGCGTCGACCTCGCGCAGAAATCGCTCCGCCAGCGCCGCGTCGCCCGTGATGATCGCCTCCGAGTGCCCCGAGCCATGCTCGGCGATGTGCCCGAACGCGGCCTCCGAATCGGGCACCACCCGAACGCCCGCGACCATCGAGAGGAACTCGGTGTCGAAGTCCTCGTCACCGGCCGCCAGCGCGCGTGCCGGCGTGCCGCTGAGTAGCTGCAGCGCGCGCGCGTCGGCTCGCAGCTCGACGCCGCCCGCCGGATGCGTCTGCGGCGACCAGCGCTGCGCCAGCTCCGTGAGAAACGGCTCCGCCACCCCCTCGTGCACCAGCACCACGTCCAGCGCGTTGCAGATCGAGACGCGGCGCGTCTTCGCGTTGTCCACCACCTCCAGCGCCATCTCGAGGTCGGCCGCGGCATCCACGTAGGTGTGGCAGATGCCCACGCCGCCGGCCACGACGGGCATCGCCGCCTCGTCGCGGACCCGCTCGATCAGCGCCTTGCCGCCGCGCGGGACCATCAGATCGATCAAGTCGTTCATCGCCAGCATCTCGCCGACCAGCTCGCGGTTGGCACTGCGCACCAGCTGCACCGCATCGGCCGGCAGGCCCGCTTCGGCCAGACCGTCGCGCAGCGTCTGCGCGAGCACCGCATTGCTGCGCCGCGCCTCACGGCCGCCGCGCAACACCACAACGTTGCCGCTCTTCAGGCAGATCACGGCGATGTCGATCGTCACGTTCGGGCGGCTCTCGTAGACCGACGCGATCACGCCGAGCGGAACCCGCCGGCGTTCGATCTGCAGCCCGTTGCCGGCCTGCCGTTCGTCGATCAGTTCGCCGATCGGATCGTCCAGCTCGGCGATCACCTCAACGCCGCGCGCGACCGCTTCGATCCGCTCGGGGGTCAGCAGCAGACGGTCGAGCAGCGCCACGCTGAGCCGCTCGCGCGCCTCCTCCACATCGGCGGCGTTCTCGCTCGCGATCTCATCGCTGCGTTCGCGCAGCAGCCGCGCCGTCGCGCGCAGCGCCGCGTTCTTCGGCTCGCCGCTCGCGACGGCCAGCGCCGGCGCGACTGACGCGGCCGCCTCAACCTGTTCGCGCAGCTCGCGGCTCGCGGTGCGGTCGGTCGACAGCGTGGTCATCGGCGCTTCAGCGGCGGCGGATCGCCGCTGCCGAGGAACCCGTACTCGTCGCTCGTCACACCCATCCGGTCCCCGGCTCCCTCCGTGACCTCGATCCGCCCGTGCTGTGCCTCACCGCGCGGGCGCAACAGATAGGGGCCCGCGAACACGTGCTGCGGGTTCGACAGCGAGGTGAATCGCCCCCGCCAGGTCCGCTCGCGCGTCGCGCCGACCCGCGTCGTCTCGATGTCGACCATCGCGAAGCACTCGCTCAGCGACGTGCCATTCAAGGTCAGCACCTCAGCCTTGAACTGCCTGCGCCGCCGCATCGTGCTCACAGCCAAACACCCGTTCCGCTGGCGATCGGTGCTGCGATCGGTGCTTCGATTACTGCGTCGATCAGCGCGAGGTTCAGTCTATGTCAGCCGGCGCGCTGCGGCGCCGACACGGCTGCCACCATCGGATCACTGGTTGGCAGACGTTTCAGAATCATCGGCCAGAACACGCCCGCCACCGCGATCAGCGCCAGCGCTTCGGCCACCACCACCAGCACCCCGCCGCGCACGCCGAACCAGTCAAACAGCAGGAACACCTGCAAGCCCGTCAGCGGGCCCACCCCAATCACGAACGACAGCACGCCCATCATTCGTCCCCGCATCTCCGGCGGCGTCCTCGTGACCAACAGCGAGGTCTGCATGATCGCGAAGGCGGAGAAGCCGAAGCCCATGCAGAACCCGATCATCACCGTCAGCGGATAGATGCCCGACAAGACGATGCCCGTCACGCAGAGCACGAACCAGGCGGTGCCGACGTAGTAGATGCGCCCCGACTGAGCCCAGCTCGCCCAGCCCGCGATCACCAGCCCGCTGAGCGCCGAGCCGACGCCGATCATCGCCTCGATCACCCCGATCCGAAACTGGTCCACGCCGAGGAAGTTGAGCCCGATCTCGGGCAGCGCCGCGTTGTAGGCCGGGTAGAGCAGATTGAACGAAAGCGTCACGACCAACGCGCCGACCAGCAGCCCGCGGCCGCGCACGTAGACGATCCCCGCCACCACGTCGCTCAGCGTGGCGCGCGCGACTTCGCCGAAGCCCTGCGGCTGCACGCCGCGGCGCATCGTGCGCTGATACTTCAGTGTCGATGCGATCGCCGCCGCCGCCAGAAACACGCAGGCCGTGAACAGATACGCCCACTCGGCGCCGAACGCTTGCAGGAAGCCCGCGCCGATCAGCGGACCGGGGATCCGCACCACGCTGTCCGTGCTCCAGTCCAGCCCCACCGCCCGCCCGACCTGGTTCTGACCCACCACATCGGCGATCATCGCCCGCCGCGTCGGGAACTCGACCGACCAGATCGTGCCGGCCACGAACACGAACGCCAGCAGCTGCCAGAACGCGATCTCGGTCAGCGCCACCAGCGCCGTCAGGCCGAAGTACAGCACCGACAACGTCAACAGCGATGCGAACCAGATCCGTTGCTTGTTGAAGCGGTCCGCCAACGCCCCCACGAACATCCCGAACAACAGCCGCGGCAGCATCCGGACCAGAAACGCCAGCGCCACGCTGCTCGGCTCGCCTGTCAGTTCGTAGGCGTAGAGCGTGAGCACCAGCATGTCGAGCCAGCGCACCATGCCGGTGATCGCGCCCGCCGCCCAGACGCGCCGGAAGGCGTCGTTCGACAACAGCCCGGAGCGTTGGCGCACGAGGCTCACCGCGCCCGCCCCCCGGCGCGCAGGCCATCGCTAGCTGTGCCGCTCAGGAGGCCCGCTGCGCAGCCTGGAACTCGCGGTCCTCGCGCTTGCCGCGGTAGACCGTCAGGTCGATCGCCCGCCACTTCTCCGGCGTCAGCCGAAACAGCATCCGCGGCTCGGTCTGCATGTTCGCGAAGAACGCGTCGACCGCATCATTGTTCGCCGGATCGCCGCGGCCCACATACTTCTCCGCCAGCTTGCGCGAGATCGGCCAGATATCGAAGTCCGGCAGCGTCAGCGCCTCACAATGACCGTCGACGCCGACGTGACGCGGCGCCGGCGCGTTCGTCTCGACGCAGATCGAGGCCCGCGAATCGTTCATCAGCTGCCGGCACCAGACTCGAGTCAGCGTCCCCGTCAGCCACAACACGCCGCGCGGCGGGTTGCGCTCGGAGTGCGCGTCGTCGTCGACCTCGCCCTCCCAGAGCCACCAGACGGGCACCGTGTAGGGCCGTCCGTCCTGGCGCAGCGTGGCCAGGACCCCGCTCTCGGGCTGCTGGAGAAACTCGCGCAGGTCCGCCCCAAGCAGTCGTGGCATGGTTGGTCCCTTGATCCGGGTGCGTTGCCCAAGAGCGTAGTGGGCATCCGCTCATCCTCGCTCCCTGGGAACGCTCGGATCTCCTCTCCCCCCGCTTGGGAGGGTGTCTCAGAAGTCCCTGTTCCGTCATTCCCGCGCAGGCGGGAATCCATGCGACCCCCCAAGATGCGCGAGCGGCTGCGTGGTCTTGCCGGGCTCGCGGAAGGGCCGAGGCGCGATCGCGAGCATCCAGCGCCGTGGGCCGTTCGGGGCACCAACGGGCATTGGTCGGCTCGCCTGGATTCCTGCCTGCGCAGGAATGACGGAGGAGGGCGCACGGAATGACGCGAGAGCACGCACCGCACCACGGAGCAGGACTCACGGCGCCACTGGGGAGGGACGCGCGGGAATGACGGGAGAGCGCGCGGGAGTGACGGAACACGGGGTTCTGAGACAGGCTCACTCTGCGAGGCGAGATGTCCCGTCGGCTCCCCTCTCCCCCCGCTCCGCGGGGGGAGATGCCGCAGGCAGAGGGGGGCCGGATCGTTGCGTGCCGCGGAGGGGGGAAGCCCCCCTCTGTCACTACGTGACATCTCCCCCCGCAGAGCGGGGGGAGAGGAGACCCGACTTGTCCAGAAGATTCTTAGTGGAGGGGATCCACCCTGAACTCCCGACAGATTCGGCGCGCCGGTATCTCGCTGATTTTCCGGACTTGCGCGCAATCATGCCGGCGAAGATGCCGCAGCAGGTCGACCCGCTTCATGCAACAGCGAGCTTTTCCTCCAGGTAGTCGTCGCCGGCTGCCGCGAAGGCCTCCCGGCGATTGAACTCCAGCGCCTCCGACAGCGCCTCAGCGAGGCTCACGCGCAGCTCCTCGATCGTGCGCTCCTGGCCGTTGACTCCGGGCACCTCGGCAATCCAGCCGATCCACCACTCTCCGTCGCGCCTGATCACCGCCGTGAACTCCATCGCAGCCCCCTCTTGCACAAGCATCTTACGCAGCCGGCAGGCCGAGCAGCGCGCGGGCCTCGCCGGATGTCGCGACCGGACGCCCGACCTCGTCGCAGAGGCTGACCAGCTCCTCGATCAGCGCCGTGTTGGTCGGCTGTCGCGGTCCGTGGTGGTCTTCGAGCCCCACCCGCACGTGCCCGCCGCGCTCCAACGCCAGCCGCGCCAGACCCTGCTCGACGACGTCGCCGCCGATCAGCGCGACCGACCAGGGCAGCCCCGTGCCCTCCAGCATCGACAGGTAGGCGTTGAGGCACGGCTCGGTCGGAAACATCCCAAAGCCGAGCGGGTCGCCGCCGCCGAAGTAGAGCTTGACCAGCGAGCCCGGGCGCACGAGCCCCTTCTTGTGATACGCCAGCACCACGCGCAGAAAGCCCGGCTCGAAGATCGAGATGCTGGCCCCGCGGCCCTGACCACCGCGCAGCCGATTGGACAGCGCGAACATCCCCCGCGCGTCGCGGTAGGTGTTGATATAGACATTGTCGCTGTCGTTCGGCAGGCCCTCTTGATCGGCTCCGCCGAGCGCCACGCAGCCGGGGTCGATCAGCGCCTGGCCGAGCACGCCCGCCGCATCCAGCGCGGCGATGTGGCTGAGCCGCACCGAAATGTCGGTGCCCGGGCCGCCGCTCGCCTGCGTGGGGTAGAAGATCGTGTCCGGCCGCTGATCGAGCACCGCCCGCCAGGCGTCGACGTAGGGCTGCGGGTCGTGCCAGCCGGCGCGCAACCGCGGGCCCTCGCCGATCACCGGGTCGTCGTTGTGGTTGTGCACGATCGCCGCGCCCGCGTCAACCGCGCGGATCGCGTCGGCGGCGATCTCCTCAACCGACCGTGGCGAGTTGGGGTTTCGCGACTTTGGCGTGCCGCCGTTAATCGCGGCTTCAATGATCACGGGCGCGGACATCGCCCACTCCTTTTACTGCACGGCGTTGGCGCGACCGCCGATGGGTAGCAAATTGCTGCGCAGTTTGGCATTCTACGCGGGAGGCGAACGATCCTCGCGCAACTCAGGCCAGTGCGGCCACGGAGAACGAATCATGCTGATCGGCTATTTCACCGAGCGTCCCTACCAAGACGCGCAGTCCGGCTTCTTCGGAGCCACCGGCCTCGACCTCACCGACCTCGATGCGAGCAACACCTCGTACGACTCGCACGTGGGCTCAGAGCTCTACCACCGTTACCTCGACGAGAAAATCTACGCCGAGGAGATGGGCTTCGACGCGCTGATGCTCAACGAGCATCACTCCACCCCGTTCTGCATGGGTAGCGTGATGAACGTCGAGGCCGCGATCCTCGCCCGAATCACCAAGAAGGCCAAGATCGTCCTGCTCGGCAACATCCTGCCGATCTGGGAGGACCCCCTCTGGCTGGCCGAGACGCTGGCCCAGATCGACATGATCTCCGAGGGTCGGCTGATCACCGGCTGGGTCCGCGGCGGTGGACGCGAAAGCGTCTCGCACAACGCCCAGGCCCCCTTCAACTGGGAACGCTTCCAGGAGGCGCATGACTTCGTCGTCAAGGCCTGGACCACCCCCGGCCCGTTCCGCTGGGAGGGTGAGCACTACCAGTACCGCTACGTGAACCCCTGGTCGCGGCCGCTCCAGGACCCGCACCCGCAGATCTGGATCCCCGGGATCATGAGCCGCAACACGGTCAAGTGGACCGCCGAGCACCGCTACCCCTACGTGATGCTCGCCACCGACCTCGAACCGACCAAGCAGTCGTTCGCCTACTACGACGAGGTCGCCAGGGAGAACGGCTACGAGGCCGGCACCGAGCACCACGGCTACCTCTTCAAGGTCCACGTCGACGAGACCGAGGAGCTGGCCGAGGAGGCCGGCCGCCGCTACCTGCAGGGGCCGAGCAACCCCTTCCTCGAGGGCAACCAGGGCGTCGTCCGCGCCAATCTGCAGAACCTGCCCGGCCTGACCAGCCGCACCAACGTCCTGCCCACGATCCAGAACTTCGCCGCCGCCGCCGCACGCGGGCGCACCTCGGCAGCCGCGGCTGCGCTGGCCGCACGCGAGCAGAAGCAGCCCGAAGCCGCGGACATCTTCGGCAGCTACGAGGACCAGAAGCAGCGCATGACGATCATCACCGGCACGCCGAAGACGGTGATCCCCAAGATCAAGCACGTGCTCGAATACCTCCGCCCCGGCCAGATCTTCTTCTGGGACGGCGACGGCGCGATGACCCACGAGGACTCGATGCGCAGCCTGCGCCTGTTCGGCGAGGAGGTGATCCCCGCCACCAGAGAGATCGCCAAGGAACTCGACCTCAAGGGCGCCTTCGAACGCGACACCCGCACCGGCGCCGACCTCACCACCGCCCCCGCCGGCGACTAGGGTGGCAACCAACTCGGCGGCCAAGCAATTGCTTGGTCTCGGAGGAAAGAACCTCTTCGCCGCCGTTAGTGAAGGCATAGAGCTGCTCGTCTCGAATGTTGTTCGCTTGCACGAAGCGGCGAGCAAGTTGTCCGATGGCGGAGACCAGATCAGCGCTGCGATTCTCGGGAGTATCGCCACCGAAGAAGCTGCGAAGGTACTCATCTTGCTTGACGTGGTCAGGTGCCCGGAAGCGAGACAGGAAGAACGCAAGCGAACTCTGGCTTGCTGGGACGATCACGTGTGGAAGGGAATTTACGCAGAAGCATGCAACGGGAAGCTACAGCATGGCAGCTTTGGCGATGTCGAGCGCTTCGTCGAGAGCGAGAGCAGCCACTTCTATCTCGACGGGCCTGCGGGCTACGAGTGGATATTCCCAAACAGGATCCTGGACGAACGAGAAAGTCGGATGTACGTGGACTACATGCGAGACATTACCCAGCGTCCGGGCGAGAAACCCTGGTGGTCTGGTCCTTCCGTGTACGAAGCAAAGTACAAGCCATCTCCATGCGCCTGCGTCGTTGACGTTCTGGCGAATGCGGGCCTCGGCACGGTCGAGGGGTTGGAGGTGGTGGCAAGGACTTGGCGCGCATTTGAACCGCTTTCACAGACGTCGTCCGCGGAGTTGCATTCTCGAGTCCAGGAAATGTGGCAACAATTGGAAGCGAAGGGACTATGTGAAGACGGGCTGTCCGCCAATCATCTGACCAACTACTTCTACCGATGGCCATTCCCACTTTGGTCGGTTGCCCCAAAAGGACGAGAGCGCCTCGAACGAACCCAACAACTCGCGGAGGTCAAACGTGAGCGAAGGGATCGAATCGAAGAGCTTCGCAAGATCGAAGAGATCAGGGACCCCCCGCCCTCGATCGCAGACGACGAGGTCAGAATGCTTCAAGACGCGTTCGACACGTACTACGAGGATCTCAGAAGGCACGAAGATAATTTTGGAGCGCACTCCCCAAGCGGCGGGTTGCGAATAATTCCCGGTGGAATTCCGGATTACGACGAGGAGGCGGCACCCTACAGAAAACTAAAGGGGCTCTGGGGGGCATTGCGAACAGAGGATCGTATTTCTCTAAATGCTCTAGCTCTCTTTGCTCGTGGAGAGGTCGCGAACTGGCGTTACGCATACAAGCATGCGGCGATAGTCGACAAGCGGAATGACGAGCGCTATCAGATGGGTCTAGGTGGAGAATGGTTAAACGGTCTACGTCGATACCAGGCTCCGCCACCACGACGGTCCTGAATGACGGCGGCGGCGCGATGACGCACGAGGACTCGATGCGCAGCCTGCGCCTGTTCGGCGAGGAGGCCATCCCCGCGACCAGAGAGATCGCCACGGGGCTCGACCTCAAGGCCGCCTTCGAACGCGACACCCGCACCGGCGCCGACCTCACCGCCGCTGCCGCGGGCGACTAACGCGTCGGGCCGTGCCACGCCTCCGTCCAGGGGGGCGGCCCGTGTGGCCGCCCCGCGGCGGCCGCTACCCACACGGATCCTGTCCTGACCCAGGAACCTCTCCGCGGGCTGCGCAATGGTGTCACGAGGCCGACAAAACGAGTCTCCGCCTCTACTAGCCCATCCGGCCCCACAGGAGGATTCGCTTGAACGGGTACAGGAACGGGCGTTCATTGGGGAGGATTGAGAGCAATCGCTCCCGGTAATCGGCGAGGTAGGCCTCATAGTCCGCCGGGGCCAGCCGATTGCGATAGTCGGTGAGCAGCGAGCCTTTGACCCACTCCACGACCTCCGCGGGGCCGGGCAGGCGGTGCAGGTAGACCTGTTCGCGGACGTGCTGCTCCACAAACCCGAGCCGTGCAAACAGTTCGGCGTACCACTCGGGCTCGCGTAGCGGATACTCGCGGACGTAGCCGCCCAGTGCTGCGGCGTGCCGCGGCTCCCGCGCCACCACGTGCGCCGTGCTGTGCGACACGTGGTCGTTGTTGGAGGGCATCTGCACCGCCAGCTGTCCGCCCGGCTTGAGCGTCGACGCCAGTCGCGGGAACAGCGTCTCGTGATCAGCCACCCACTGCAGCGACGCATTCGCGAACACCACGTCCAATCCGCTCCCTGCGAACGCCGCGATGTCGCCGCGCTCGAATCGCACGCCCTCGCCGGCATGCTGAGCGCTCTGGTCCAGCATCGCGTCCGAGCGGTCCACTCCGACCGTCTCCGCCGCCTGCGTGTGCTCGTGCAGTAGCCGCGTCAATACCCCGGTGCCGCAGCCCAGGTCCACCACCCGTCCGCCGGGGACGGGCGACACCAGCGCCAGCAGATCATGGAACGGCTGCTCACGCTCGGCGCGGAAGCGCGCGTATTGGTCTGGTTGCCAGGCATCATTCACGTCGGCGGCCGATCCGGGACTCCCCCTTCAGCCTTCGGCAGCTTCCCCCTCGGGGGGAAGCGGGGAACAGAGCTGTTTAGAGCGTTCCTACCGCAGCGCGGGGATGACCTCCTCGGCGAGCTGCTGCATCGCTTCGTGATGCTGCTGCGGGGTGATGTCCCAGTTGGGCGTGCTGAATACGGGCAGCGTCAGCGCGTGGTGCAGACCGGCCTCCGCGTATTGGCCCAGCGTCTCGACGATCTGATCCGTGCTGCCGCCGGCGACCGCGGGGAAGCCACGCACGCTGTCCGGGTCGCCGTCGAGCAGCACCATCGGGCCCAGCATCGAGACCTCGATCTCGGCCGGGTCGCGGCCCTGACGCTCCACCTCGTCGTTGACGATCTTGATCTCCGCCGCGACTTCCTCCGGCGTTGAGCTGATCGTGTGGTAGCCCGTCGCGTAGCGCGCCACGCGGCGCGCCGCGATCGGACCCTTGCCGCCAACCCAGATCGGAATGTGCGGCTCCTGCACGCAGTTGACCAGGCCGCCGACCCGCTCGAACTGTCGGTGCTCGCCTGCGAACGTGGCCGGCCCGTCGGATGTCCACGCTTCGATGCAGATCTTCATCCACTCGTCCGTGATCCGCCCGCGAATCGGAAACTGATCGGCCAGCCCGAGCGCGTTGAACTCCTCTTCCATCCAGCCCACGCCGATGCCCAGCACGATCCGCCCGTGCGACAGGTGGTCAAGCGTGGCCAGCATCTGCGCCTGCAGCAACGGCTCGCGATAGGGAATGATCAGCACGCTGGTGCCGATCTGCACGCGCGACGTGCGTACCGCCACGGCCGCCATGATCGAGATCGGGTCGTAGATGTCCTGGTGGTAGGCGAAGCCCGCCACGCCGGAATCGTTGTAGGGGTAGCGCGAGTCGATCCTGGCGGGCATGAAGATGTGGTCATGCACCCAGACCGAGTCGTAGCCGAGCGCTTCGGCGTTCTCGGCCACCGCGACCACATCCATTGCGTCGCCGTGCTTGCCGAAGGTGCCGAAGTTGCCGATGGGAATTCCGAACTTCATCACGGGCTCCTAACGGAACGCGGGCAGAATCTCCGCGGCCATGAGTTCCATGCCGCGGAGCACTCGCTTCAGTTGTGATTCGGCGCGAATCGTCGGTGTCGCGATCAGATGCTCGAGACCCGCCTTGCCATAGGCCAACAGGTCGACCGCGATGTCGTCGGGGCTGCCCGAGAGCAGCGGACGGTCGCCCTCGGGCCAGGTCACATCGGTCAGCCGGATCTGCGAGAGCATCGAAATCTCGAGCTCAGCGGGGTCGCGGCGGTCGCGCTGACAGGCCGCATGCAGGCCGGCCACCTCGCGCTCGAGGTCCTCGACGCCCTGGAACGCCGCATGAAAGCCGTCGCCCCAGCGCGACGCCCGGCGCCACGCATTGATCCCGTTGCCGCCGATCACGATCGGGATGCCGCCCTCTTGCGCCGGCTTGGGATACGCGCCGACGTTCTCGAACTGCACGTATTCGCCGTGGAACGAGCTGGGGCCGGTGTTGGTCCACAGCTCTTTCATCGCGCGCAGGTACTCGTTCGTCACGCTGCCGCGATGCTCGAAGTGCTCCGCCGGCAGACCCAGCGCCTCGAACTCCTCGCGCATCCAGCCGACCCCCGCGCCGAGCACCACGCGGCCACCGGAGAGCCGGTCGGCCGCAGCCAGCATCTTCGCCGTGACCGCCGGGTGGCGGTAGGGAATCACCAGCACGCTGCAGCCGATCTGCACATTCGTCGTGGCCGCGGCCAGCGCGCTCATCACCACCAGCGGCTCGAAGCAGCGCGAGGCGGGCGAACCGGGGAAGATGCCCGAGTCGTTATACGGGTAGCGCGACCCAATGTTGGCCGGCACCACGATGTGGTCGTTGGTCCAGATCGAATCGAATCCCAGCTGGTCGGCGGCCTGGGCGACCTCAATGCAGGCATCGATGCCCGCAGGGTCGCCGAACGCCCCAATGTTCCCGATGCCGACGCCAAAGCGCATGATCCAACCTTTCGCACTGGTGGCCCTCATCATACGGGGGGCGGCATCAAGCTCCGCAGCGATACACTGCTTTTGCGCAGCGCGCCGTAGAGCTGGCTGAAAGCCGGGGAGGTGGCAATGTCGCAGTGGGGTCGCAGCTCCAATCGGCCGAGCGGGGCCACGCCCACAGCGGCCGAGCCTGCGGGCGCGCACTTCTCCGCGCTGCGCGCCGCGATCGCCGAGGTGATCGTCGGTCAGAGCGCGTTGATCAGCCGTCTGCTCGTCGCGCTGCTCTGCGACGGACACTGCTTGATCGAAGGCGTGCCCGGCCTCGCCAAGTCGCTCACCGTCTCGACCCTCGCCGCCTCGCTGCGGGCCGATTACGTCCGCCTGCAGTTCACCCCCGACCTGCTGCCCGCCGACCTGACCGGCAGCGAGATCTACGACGCCGCTCACTCCCGCTTCGAGGTCCGCAAGGGCCCGATCTTCACCAACGTGCTACTCGCCGACGAGGTCAACCGAGCGCCGGCCAAGGTCCAGTCGGCGCTGCTCGAGGCGATGCAGGAGCGCCAGGTCAGCATCGGCGGCGAGACCTTCCCGCTGCCCCAGCCCTTCCTCGTGCTCGCCACCCAGAACCCGATCGAGCAGGAGGGCACCTACCCGCTGCCCGAGGCGCAGCTCGACCGCTTCATGCTCAAAGTCGTCGTCGGCTACCCCAACGAGCACGAGGAGCGCGAGGTGCTCGACCGCCAGCTCGCCGGCGCCCCGCCGGCGCCGGCGCCCGTGCTGCAGATCGAGCAGCTGCTCGATCTGCGCCGCCAGGCCGGCGAGGTGCGCATGGACCCGCGCCTGCGCGATTACATCGTGCAGCTGGCCCGCACCACGCGCTCGCCCGCGCGCGTCGATCGCGAGCTGGCCGGCTACGTCGCGCACGGCGCGTCGCCACGCGCCACCGCCGCGCTGGCCCAGGCCGCCCGCGCGCACGCATTCCTCGACGGACGCGACTACACCACCCCCGACGACGTCAAGGCGCTCGCGCTCGACGTGCTGCGGCACCGCCTGGTGCTGACCTATGAGGCCGAGGCCGACGCGGTCACCGCCGACGCGGTGATCGAGCGCCTGCTGCTCGGCGTCCCGATCCCCTAGGCGAGGCCGGTCCGGTGCCGGGGCTGCTGCGGACGCTGCGGGAGACGCTCTTCCCTCCGCTGCCGCCGCCTGCCGGTCCGCTCGAAGGCGACGAGCTGCGCCGTCGCGTGCGCCAGATTGAAATCCGCGCCCGCCGCGCCCTGCGCGACCAGCTCGCCGGCGAATACCGCAGCGCCTTCCGCGGCAGCGGGCTCGAGTTCGCCGAGGTCCGCCCCTACGCAGCCGGCGACGACGTGCGCAGCATCGACTGGAAGGCCACCGCGCGCCTGCGCGCGCCCTTCGTGCGCCGTTACGTCGAGGAGCGCGAGCAGACCGTCCTGCTCGTCGTCGATGTCAGCGCCTCGACCGATTTCGGCCGCAGCGGCCGCAGCGTGCGCGATGTGGCCCTCGAGATCGCCGGCGCGATCGGCCTGGCCGCCTCGCGCAGCAACGACCACGTCGGCGCGATCGCCTTCAGTGACCGGATCGAGCTCAGCATTGCGCCGGCCCGCCAACACCAACACGTGCTGCGGATCATCCGCGACCTGCTCACCCGCTCGGGCGAGGGGACCGACCTGGCCGGCGCGCTCGACTACGCGCTGCGACTGCTGCGACGCAGCGCGATCGTGATCATCCTCTCCGACTTCGCGACCGCCGAGCCCGCCGCGACCTGGCAGGCCGCCCTGCGCAGGCTCGGCCTGCGTCACGACGTGGTCGCGATCGCCGTCCGCGACCCGCACGAGGCGGAGCTCCCCGCCGGCGGACTCGTCCAGTGGCAGGACGCCGAATCGGCTGCGCTGCTGCTCGCCGATGCCCAACGCGCCGCCGCGCAGTCCGCGGCGCTACGCGGCGAGCGCGACGATCTACAGACGCAGCTGCGCGGCTGCGGCGTTGACGTGCTCATGATCGACACCGAGCGCGACTGGGCGCCGCCGCTCTTCGCCCTGCTGCGTGAACGGCGACATCGCGCATGAAGCTCGCGCTTGCCCTGCTGCTCGCGGTCCTCGCCACCCTCACCGCGCTCAGCGCGGCCGGGCGCACCGCGGCGCAGCCGCCGATCGAGGCGACCGTCGAGGTGATCGGCGAGGCCGACGCGCCGCTGACCGTCGGCGACCCGATCCTGATTCGCGTCGAGGTGCGCCACCCCGACGGAGCGTGGGTCGAGATCGACTCGTCGATGGCGACCCTCAGCCCGCTTGACGCCGCCCTCCAGGAACTCGAACTCAGCGAACCAGGCCTGACCGTCGTCACCTGGCGCACCGCCGCCTTCACGGTCGGCGTCTTCGACATCACGCTGCCGCCGATCACCGTGGTCAGCGGCGGCGCGCGCCAGCTGCTCAGCTTCGAACCGCAGCGCATCGTGATCGCCTCGGTGCTCACCGAGGACGTGATCGGCCCGCGCCCGCTCACCCCGCCGGGCGTGATCGAGGGCGGCACGAACTTCGCCTCCTGGATCGGCGCGCTGGTCGCGATCGGCTTCGGCTTCGTGATCGCCCGCGCGCTGCGCGTGCGCAGCCGCCGACGACGCGCTCCGCAGCTCGCGGCAGAACCTGCGCCGCAGCCCAGGCCGACGATTCCCGACGTCAGCGACGACGCCAACGCCGACGATGTCTGCCGCGGCCTCGCGCTCGCCGTCCGCGAACACCTCGCCGCACAATATGCAATCCCGGCCCGCAGCCTGACCAGCGCCGAGCTGCCCGAGCACCTCGCCGCCGCCGGCGCGCCCGCCGCCACCGTCCAGCGCGTGCGCACGCTGTTGCGCGTCTGCGACGCCGTGACCTTCGCCGACCAGTCGGCTGCCCAGCAGCGCCTCGCCGGCTATCGCGAGCTGGCCGTCGCGATCATCGACAGCCCGGGCGAGGCGCACTGATGCGAATCGAGGACCCGTATCTGCTCGCGCTGCTCGCGTTGCTGCCGTTCTACGCCTGGTCGCTCTGGCGACTCGCAGGCCGGCCCGGCCCCAGCTACCTGTTGCCGCGGCTCTCAGCGGCGGGGCCCGCCGCCGCGCCCGGGCGCACGCTGCGGCTGCTGCCCTGGGTTGGCGCGCTGCGCGTCGGCGCGGCAGCGTTGATCGTGGTCGCCATCGCCCGTCCACAGGCCACCACCGTCGAAGCGACCCGCCCCGCGGAGGGCATCGACATCGTGCTCACGATCGACGCCTCGTCCTCAATGACTCAATACACACTCGGAGGCGAGCTGACGCGCATCGAGAGCGCCCGCCGCGTCGCACGCGACTTCATCGCGCAGCGTCAGGACGACCGCGTCGGGCTGGTCATCTTCCAGCGCCGCAGCCTCGTGCTCAGCCCGCTCACGCTCGACCTCGAGGCGATCGACACGCTGATCGAGGAGTCGGTGCGCAGCGGTCTGATTCCCGACGGCACCGCGCTCGGGCTCGCGATGGCGGAATCGGTCGACCTGCTGCGCGATTCGCAGGCGTCCAGCCGGATCGTCGTCGCCCTGACCGACGGCGAGAACAACGTGCCCGGCGTCTCGACCCAGCAGGCCGCAGCGGTCGCCCGCGCCCTCGGCGTCCGCATGTACACGATCGGCCTGCCGCCGCGCGCGACCGGCTCGAGCAACGTGACGCTCGACGAACTGGCGCTGATCTACGCCGCCGATGAGACCGGCGGACGCTATTTCCGCGCCACCGACACCGCCGAACTCGCGGCCGCCTATGAGGAGATCGCCGAGCTCGAGCGCCAGCGCGTCGGCGAAGTGACGCTGCTGCGCTCGCGCGAGCTCGCGCCCTGGCTGCTGCTCGCCGCGCTCGGACTGATCGTGCTCGAAGTCGGGGCCCGCGTCGGCCCCTGGCGGCGGATTCCCTGATGCCCTTCGGCTCGCCCCCCAGCCTCGCCGCACTGGCCGCCGCGCCGCTTGCACTGGCCCTGCTCTGGCTGCTCTGGCGTCGCCGTCGGCTGCATCTGTTGGCGGTGCGAGGCCGCGGCGGCGGCGCGTTGCTGCGCGGCACGCGGCGCGGCGTCGGCTCGCGTGCCGCGCTGCTTGTGCTCGTGCTGGTCCTGCTTGCGCTGGCCGCGGCGCGGCCGCAGTTCGGGGCCGACGAGTCGGCGCTCGAGCAGCAACCGCTCGGCGTCGTCTTCGTGATCGATGTCTCGCAGAGCATGTCGGCCGGCGACCTCCGACCCAGCCGCTTCGAGGCGGCCGTGACCGAAGTGCGCCGCCTCGTCGCGGCGCGCCGCACGAGCCGCGTCGGCCTCGTGATCTTCGCCGGCGAACCGTTCGTGCGCTTCCCGCTCACGCTCGACCACGAGAGCGCGCTGGCGGTGCTGAGCGCGCTGCAGCCCGGCGAGGCGCTCGTGCGGCCCGGCTCCAACATCGCCGCCGCGATCGACCTGGCGCTTGGCCTGCTCCAGCGCGAGGGGGCGATGGAGGGCGCCATCGTCGTCGTCAGCGACGGCGAGACGCACGAGGGCGACGCGGTCGCGGCCGCGCGCGCCGCAGCCGGCGCCGGCGTCCGCGTGTTCGCCGCCGGCGTCGGCACCGAGCTCGGCGCCCATGTCCCCGCGCCCGGCACGGGCACTGCGGGCGCGAGCCGGATCGACGCGCGCACCGGCCAGCCGGTGCTCTCGCGGCTCGACGAGGCCTCGCTGCGGGCGATCGCCGCCGCTGGCGACGGCCGCTACGTGCGGGTCGATTCGCCCGGCGCGATGGGCGGCCTGAGCGCCGACTTCTCCGCGATCGAACGCACGCGCGCCGGCCAGGACGAAGCGCTCGCGCCGCGCGAGCAGTACCAGTGGTTCGCGGGCGCGGCGCTGCTACTGCTCGTCGGCGGGTCGCTGGCGCGGCTCGCCCCCGGCGCCGACGTCGCGCGTATCGCGGCCCGCCTCGGGCGACGCCTGCGCGGCGCTGCCGCGCTCGCGACCATCTCGGCGCTGGCGATGCTGCTGCTGACCGCCTGCAGCGGCTCGGGCGCGTGGCGCGCCAACGAGGACGGCAACGAGCACTTCGCCGCCGAGCGCTATCAAGACGCGCTTGAGTCCTACCGCGAGGCCCAGCGACGCGAGCCCGAGAACCCCACGATCAACCTCAACGTCGGACGCGCCCTGCACGCGCTGGGCGAGTTCGACCGCGCCGAATCGGCCACGCTCGGCGCGATGCGCTCGATCGATCCCGCCATCCGCGCCGTGGCGCTGTTCCACGCCGGCAACCACCGCTGGGCCAACGACGATCTGCTCGGCGCGCGCGCCGCGTTTATCGAATCGCTGCGCGAGCAGCCCGATCTGCTCGACGCCAAGATCAACCTCGAAATCGTCAACGCGCTGCTGCGCGAGTCCGGAATCGAGCTGCAGGAAGATGCGGACACCTTCGGCCAGCCGGGCGAGACCGGCGACGGCCCGGTCGGCGAGGGCGAAGGCGATCCGGGCGAGGCTGAGGGTGAGGGCGCCGAGGGCGAGCCGGGCGGCGAAGCCGGCGCCACACCGCGCGGCTCACAAGGTTCCCCCACGGACAGCTCCGGGCTGGGTGGCGGCGGCGCCGAGACGCCCACGTTTGAAGAGACCGACCGGGTCGCGCAGAACGAAGCTGCCCAGGACGCGCTCGCTGAAGCCCTCGAAGCGCTGCCGCTGGAACAGGCCAGCCTCGAACAGGCGATGGCCGTGCTCGACGCCCTCCGCGCCGCCCCCGAGCAACGCTTCGCCGCCGGTCGGCTCGCTCCCACGCTCGAAGGCGTCGACGACTGGTAGGGGGCGGTAGCGAGTAGCCCAAGGAACGCTCTGAATCCCCTCTCCCCCCGCTTTGCGGGGGGAGATGCCGAAGGCAGAGGGGGGCTCGGTCCCTACTCACCGGCGTGGCTGTATCTGGCCAGGCGGAGAAGCCCCCCTCTGTCACTCCGTGACATCTCCCCCCGCAAAGCGGGGGGAGAGGGGATTCGACTTGTTCAGAGCTCTCCTAGCCGCTGGCGCCGGCCGCGCTACTCGGCTTCGAGCAGCGCGTCGTCCGGCCCCTGAGCAACTTGCGCAGCCCGCGCGCCCGGCAACCGCAGCAGCCGCAGCAGCAGCCGGCTGCGAATCTGCTGCCAGCCGACCTCGATCTCCTCCGCGGCCTCGGACTCCAGCGTGTGGCGACCGAAGCGCACCGCCCCGTAGGACGCCGCCAGGCGCTCCGCCACCTTGTCGGTGCCCAGCGCTTCATCGATCCGCGCGGCGTGCTCCAGCGGCGTCACCGACTCGGTCGCCTCGACGCCCGACCATCGCGCCAGCCGCGACGTGCCAGTCCAGGCCCGCTCCACCACGCCCAGGCCGCGCAGCGACACGCGCCAGCTGAGCGCAGCGAGCAGCACGAGTCCAACGATCAGCGCGAGCAGGATCGTGGGACCGAGCCAGTACCACTTGCTCATCGGTTGTTCGAGCCCAGCCGCCGAGATCAGATCCGGGTTCAGGAGCAGATCCAGCAGCACGTCGAGCTGGAAGTCGGGACCGAGCGAGGTCACATCGCCCGGTCGCAGGTCGATCCGCGGCTGGCTCAGGCGCTGCGCCGCGATCCGCACGCCTCCGCCCGCGATCCCCGCCAGCGTTTCGTCGGCCGATGCGCTTGGCGTTGGGTCGAAATCGACCCAGCCGAAATCGGGGAACCAGACCTCCACCCAGGTGTACGCATCGTGCCCGCGCACGATGAAGTTCTGCGTCCGCTCGTCGTAGTTGTTCAGGTTCAGCACGTAGCCCGTCGCGATCCGCGCCGGCACGCCCGCCAGCCGTAGCAGCACGGCCATCGCGCTCGCGTGATAGTCGTAGTACGCGCGATCGGCAGCCCCTCGTCGTCGAGATTCTCAAACAGGAACCAGGAGACCGCGTCGATATCGGCCGGCGGCAGCTCGATGTCGGTGGTCAGCGGATACAACGGCCGCGCGATGCCATCGTCATCGATGATCAACCGCCCGTTCGCGTCCACCGCCGGCGCGGTGCTGAGATAGGCCTCGACCGCCGCCGCGATCTCGTACGGGTTCCAGCCACCCCTCGCGGCGCCCTCGCCGCCGCGTTGCAGACTGAAGATCGAAGCGACCTCAACAAGCAGGCCGCCCAGACGCTCCCGCGCCGCGGCGTCGATCTTGTCCGGCAGCTGCAGGAACCGCTCGCGCACCCAGACCGGATAGTTGGCCCCCGCCGATCGCAGCGCCGTCTGCGGCGCGCCCGAAACCGTGCCCGTGACCTGATACGTGTAGCCCGCGCGCAGCCGGTCCACGTCCGGCCGCAGCGCCAGCACGTCGGCCTCCTCCGGCTCGACGCTCAGCGCGACGCTGAGCGGCACGTCGCTGTCTTCATCGCTCGTCACCTCGCGCAGGTCGTAGGTCGGTGGAATGTAGGCCGCGACCGCTGCGTCGCTGAGGCCCTCGCCCGCCGCGATGCGTTCGTTGATCGCCACGATCACCGGCTCCAGATCCGTGCCCGCGAACCGCTCGGCCGACGCCTCGTCGAACGCGATCGTGAACTCCGTGGGGGCCAGCGACTGCACGCGGGTCGACTTGTTCGCCAGCACCGGCGTGCCGAACGAGAACAGCACCGGCGCGCTGCGCTCCACCGAAATCTGCAACGCAACCGGCCGCCGGGCCAGGTAGGAGGTCTGCGGCAGAATCGCCTCGCCCTCCTCCGGATCGATCGGCAGCTCGCCACTCAGCGCACGCAGCTTATCGACCTGCCGCACAATGCTCGGGCTCTGCGTCCAGCCGCGCCCGCTGAAGCGGTCGTAGGACGTGCCGCGCAACAGCCCCGGCTCCGTCGCCGCCGCACGCAGCACAATCCCGTCGCCCGGATTGATGTCGCCCTGCAGCACCTTGAAATTGTCGAAGCTGTGCACCGGCGCGCCGCGCTTCGAATCGATCCCGCTGAACACCCGCCGGAAGTCGTCGTTCAGCCCCTTGAACGGGCTCGCGACCGCCCTCCAGGCGTCCTCCAGCGCCTCCGACTCATCCGGCCGCGGCAGGCCGCGGGAGAGCGACAGCAGCAGGATGATCGCGATCATCGTGATCGCCACGAAGCTGGCCGAAATCCAGTCCGGATAGGGCGTCCCGTCGGCCCGCCAGCGGTCGATCCGGCGCAGCAGCGCCGAGCGCATCAGCAGCAGCATCGCGCCCGTCAGGAAGAATCCGTAGGAGAGATTCCACTGGCGGTCGGAGAGATACGACACGTTGACCGCCAGCAGCGCGCCGAGCAGAATCATCGCCGGCCACGGATTGCGCCAGCGCGCCATCGAGAACCCACCGATAAAGGCCGCCAGCCAGATGAATATGTCGGTGAACACCACGAAGGGCAGATTGTCGGTCGTCAGGCCCGCGCTGAACGCCTGCCGGAACCAGTCCTCGAAGCGGTAGTACATGTCCGTGAAGCGGTCCCAGAACACCGGCTGCCCGCCCAGACTCTCGAGCTGCACCACCTGCCCAATGACCACCAGCGCGCCTACCACCACCCCCACCAGCATCCCGAACGGCCAGCGAATCCGCCGCACGCTGCCGATCGCGCCCACGATCAAGGCCGCCGCCGCCGTGATCCGCAGGTCCGGCATCTCCGCCACCCAGCCCGCGATGTAGATGCTGTTCGCCGTGCTCAGCGCGACCAGCAGCAGGATCCCGCCGGTGATCGTCACCTCCACCGTGCGGTAGCCCCACGATTGCCGGCGCACGTCCTCCGAGCGCAACAGCGTCTCCTCCGGCGCGCGCCGCCGGGCGAAGAACCGACGCTCTGCGCGCGCCGTGGTCGTGTCCTCGTACTCCCCCTCCGCGCCAGGACCCCGCGCGCTCATTCGCCCCGCCCCGCCGGCGCCCGGGGCACGGACAGCGGCCGCGCCTCCTCAAGCTCCGCCAGCGCCCCGATGTCGCTGGCGCCCGTCGTCGGCTCCGGCGCCATGACCGCCCCACTCGCAATGCCCGAGCCGGACGCCGCCCCGATCATCACCGCCGGCAGCCAGTCGTCCTTACGCACCACGTTGACCTGCACGCCTAGCGACTGCAGCTCGGCGGCGGTCGCGGCTGCGCCCGAACGCCCGCCCCAGGTCTGCAAATCCAGCAACGCCACCGCGCTCTTCACGCCCCGCAGCGTCAGCGAGCGCACCGCGCCCTGCCAGCGCGGGTCGGTCGAGCCCGTCACCACGATCACCGTCGTGTGCCGCCCCCAGCGCCGTGATTGTTGATAGAGCAGCGTCGCGACCGGCACCGTGCCCACCGGCTGCGCCACCGCCAGCGCCTCGAGCATCCGGCCGAAATGCTGCGACCCGCGGTCCGGCTCGATCACGTCCAGCTTCTCGCCGAACATCATCAGCCCCACGCTGCGGTTCTGGTGCACGAAGTGCCGCGCCACCGACGCCGCGGCCGTCACCGCCGTCTCGATGCTCGCGTCGTCCCCTTCGCCGATGTGCCCGGAGCGCAACAGGTCCAGCACGATCCACAGGTGCGAGCCCGGGTCGAGCTCAAACGTCTTCACCTTCAGCGAGCCTGTGCGCAGGCTGCTCTTCCAGTGAATCCGGTTCATGCTGTCGCCCGGCTCGTACTCGCGAATCCCCGACGCGTTCGGCGTCACGTAGTGCGTGCGGCGCCGGAAGCGTCCCTCGCCGGGCAGGTTGGCCGGCGGCACCGAGTAACGCGGCAGCTCCAGCGCCTGCGGGTAGACCACCAGCGACCGCCGCTGGCCAAACCGAAACTCGCGCGGAAAGATGTCGAACGGGTCGCTGCTGCGGACCACGATTGGCCCCAGGTCGTAGAGTCCGCGTCGCCGGCAGATCGTCTCGATCCGCCACGAACGCCGACCCTGCTGCGCCAGCGTCGCGACAAAGCGCGCTCGGTGACCGGGCAGCTCCGAGAGCTCCTCCAGCTCCAGCCACAGCTTCGGGATGCGCGTCTCGTTGATCACCTCGAAGCGCTCGACGATCACCTCGCCGGCCTGCACCCGGTCGCGGCTGCGCGACATCCGCACGCGCAACCCCAACCCGGCCGACCACGACCAGAGCAGCGACAGGCAAATCCCGAACAGCAGCGTGTAGCCCAGCCGCAGCGGCAGCCAGTAGTTCGATGTGAAGCCCGTCGCAAACGCCACGATCGTGAGGATGATCACGATCGTCAGCGATCGTCGCGGTCCGAGGGCGAGCCGCCAGAACGCAAGCAGGCGGCGCAGCACGGCCTAGCTCTCCCTACTGCCCCGCCAACCCCGGCGGTCTCCTCGCCCGCTCACGACGCGCCGGCCCGCGAGCCGGGCACCGCGACGCGCTCCAGCACATCGTCGATCACCGTCCGCGCATCCTGATTGCGCACCTGCGCCGAGGGGCTGAGGATCACCCGGTGCCCCAGCGCCGCGTGCGCCAGCAGCTTCATGTCGTCGGGAATCACATAGTCGCGGCCGGCCAGCAGCGCGCTGGCCTGCGCGCAGCGGAACAGCGCCAGCGATCCGCGCGGCGAGGCGCCCAGATACACCGCATCGTGCGACCGCGTCGCCGCGACCAGCTGCACCGCGTATTGCTTGAGCTGCGGGTCGACCCAGATGTCGCGCGCCACCGCGTGGACCGCGCGGATCTCCTCCGGCGACGTGACCGCTTCAAGCGTCTTGATCGGATGCTGCCGCTGCTGGCCCTCCAGCACCGCGACCTCGTCGCTCGCATTCGGGTAGCCCAGGTGGATGCGCAGCAGGAACCGGTCCAGCTGCGCCTCCGGCAAGGGGAACGTGCCTTCGTACTCCACCGGATTCTGCGTCGCCAGCACCATGAACGGCGGCGGTAACGGACGCGTCACCCCGTCAACCGTGACCTGGCGCTCCTCCATCGCCTCCAGCAGCGCCGACTGCGTCTTCGGCGTCGCCCGATTGATCTCGTCCGCCAGCACGACCTGCGAGTTGATCGGTCCCTGCCGCCACTCGAAGTCCTGCGTCTTCTGGTTGTAGATCGACACCCCCGTCACGTCCGAGGGCAGCAGGTCGGGCGTGAACTGGATCCGGTTGAACGTGCAACCCATCGAGATCGCCAGCGCACGCGCCAGCATCGTCTTGCCCGTCCCCGGCACGTCCTCGATCAGCAAATGCCCATCCGCGACCATCGCGACGATCGCCTGCCGCACCTCCGGCGTCTTGCCGAGGATCACGCGCTCGACGTTCGCGACCACGCCGTTCAGAATCTTGCGTGGATCGTCCACCTGTTCCGCCTCCCTGCCCGCCGCTTCCACATCGAATCGATGTGCGCTTCACCACTCGTCGGGCGCTGCAGGCGATGCTATCTGATCACCACCTAGACCACGGCGTAGACAACGCTCGTGCGACGCGTAAGAGTGAGACACGGGGTGATCAACAACGATGACGCACTCCGCGTGGCACGCCGCTCACGCGCCGCAACCGGGGGCGCGGCCGGCGCGACGGATTCGTCGCCGCACCCTGCTGCGCGCGATCCTCGCCGCCGGCGTCGGGATCGTGCTGACCGCCTGCGGCGGCGACGACCTCGACCCCTTCGCGGCGCCCGCCCCAACCGAGGCCGAGCCGCTGTCCGAACAACAGGCTGCGCTCGCCCAGAGCCTCCAGCAAACCGCCGACCAGCAGGTCGACCAGGCCGGGCAGGTCGATCCGCAGGCGGCTGAGCAAGAGCCGGCCGAACCGCTGCCGACGCCCTACGTCTACATCACCCCGCGGCCCGCCCCGCAGGGCAACGCCGTGCTGGTGATCGCCGACGCCCCGGGCGCCGGCGCGGCCGCGATCGCCTGGGAGGGCGAGGCCTACGCGATGAGCGCCGAGGCCGAGCGCTTCTTCGGCTTCATCGGCATCGACGCTCTCACCCCCGCCGGTCCGAGGCCGCTCAGCATCGCCGTCTGGGCCCCCAACGGCGATCAGCTGCTCTGGCAGGAAACCGTGCTCGATGTGCAGGCGGTCGATTGGCCGGTCGACGACATCCAGATCGACGGGCCCAATCAGGCGCTGCTTGCGCCCGAAGTCCGCGAGGCCGATCTCAACACGCGCGAGCCGCATCAACGCTTCGCGACCCTGCAGCGCCACTGGTCCGGCATCTTCGACCCGCCCAGCGACGGTGGAATCACCGCCGGCTACGGCGAGCTGCGCTCATTCAACGGCGGCCCCATCGCCGAATACCACTCGGGCATCGACTTCGCCGGTCCCAACGGCGCGCCGATCGTTGCGCCCGGCGGCGGCGTCATCTCCTGGGCGGGCCAGACCGATCGCCGTGGCAACGGCGTGATCATTGATCACGGCGCCGGCGTCTTCACCGGCTACTACCACCTCTCCGAGCTGCTCAAGGCGGGCGGCGATGTGGTCGAGCGCGGCGTGCCGATCGCCCGCATGGGCTCGACCGGCCTCGCCACCGGCCCGCACCTGCACTGGGAGGTCGTGGTCCGCGGCGTGACGGTCAACCCGATCCCCTGGCTCCGTCTGCTCGAAGCCCCCGATCCGCTCCAGGAGCTCGACCCCGTCAACGCCATCACCGCCACCAACCTCGCCCAGACCTAGCCCGAGCGATACGCCGCGATCGCCTCGCCGACCAGCGCCACCGCCACGATCGACGCAGTCTCCGCTCGCAGGGCACGCGGGCCCAGCGTGATCGGGCTCCAACGATGCGAGCGCGCCAGCCGCGCCTCGTCGGGCGTCAGCCCGCCCTCGGGGCCGACCAGAATCTGCAGATCGTTCGGCAGCCCCGCCTCCAGCAAATTCGCGACCCGTTGGTCGGGCTCCACCGCCGACGCGAGCAGCCGCATCGTGTCGGGCGCGACCGCCTCCGTGACCACGTCGACGAAGTCGCGCGGCGCGTGCACTTCGGGCCGCGTCTGGCGACCCGATTGCTCCGCAGCCTCGGTGCTCAGCCGCCGCCAGCGCGCCAACCGCTGGAGGCCCTCTGCGCGCACCATCGAGCGCTCCGTCCAAATCGGCTGGATCGCCGTCACGCCCAGCTCGGTGACCTTCTCGACCATGAAGTCGAAGCGCTGCGGGCGGATCAGCGCCGCGCAGATCGTGACCAGCGGCGGAGCCGGCGCCGCGAGCGGATGCTCGTGCTCGATTCGGCCCTCAATCGACTCACGCGTCACCCGCGTGATCCGGAGCTTGTACTGGCGTCCCAGCGGCGGGTGCACAATCTCCACCGTGTCGTCGCGCCGCACCCGCATCACCCGATTGAGCCGCCGCGCCGTTGGACCCCGAATCACCAGCTGATCGCCGTTCAGCGCGTCACGGTCATCCACGAAATAACGAGGTACGGCCGAACGTTCGCCTTCATCGCGATCTCGCACCGCTTCCAGATCCGCAGGACTCGTCATCGGAATCAGAGTACAGGGCGCGCGAGGGGCGGGCGATGGGGCGAGGCGCGGCGATTATGCTGCCGGCAGTGAAGGAGGCCGTCATGGACCTGGGACTCGAGGGCAAAGTCGCGATCGTCACCGGCGGGAGCGAGGGCATCGGACGCGCGACCGCCGTGGCGCTGGCCCGCGAGGGCGCGCACGTCGCGATCGGCGCGCGTCGGCCCGAGCCGCTCGCCGAGGCCGCGGACCTGATCCGCCAGGTCGGCGGCGACCCGCTCGTGCTCTCGATGGATGTCACCTCCGAGGAAGACTGCCAACAGATGGTCGGCGAGGTCACCGCCCGCTTCGGCGGCGTCGACATCCTGATCAACAACGCCGGCCAGTCGTCCTCCGGCCTGATCGAGAGCCACGACATCGAGACCTGGGAGATCGACCTTGATCTCAAGCTGTACGCCGCGATTCGCCTGGCCAAGCTGTGCATCCCCTCGATGCGCGAGCGCGGCGGCGGCCGGATCATCAACCTGCTCAACATCGGCTGCAAGACGCCCGGCGCCGGATCGATGCCGACCGCCGCCAGCCGCGCCGCCGGCCTGGCCATGACCAAGGCGCTGAGCAAGGAGGTCGCGCGCGACCAGATTTTGGTCAACGCCGCCTGCATCGGCTCCGTCGACAGCGCCCAGTGGCACGGCTTTCACCAGGCCCAGATGCCCGACGCGAGCTACGACGAGTTCATCAGCTCGGTCGGTCAGGGCATCCCGGTCGGCCGGATCGGCAGCTCCGATGAGGCCGCCAACGTGCTCGTCTTCCTCGCCTCCACCGCCGCCAGCTTCATCACCGGCTGCGCGATCAACATCGACGGCGGCGCCTCCCCGTCCTGGTGAGCCGCTGGGCGCCCCCTGGGCATCCCTAGCAGGATGCTGAACGAGCCATCGTACCCGCCTCCCCCTCTCCCCCCGCTTTGCGGGGGGAGATGCCGAAGGCAGAGGGGGGCTCCCCCGCGCCGAACTCACCAGCAACGATGAAACTGCGGGAACATGACCACCCAGACCTACCAGGAGGCGAGCCGCACGTTGCTGGCGCAGGCGGAAGCTGAGTTGGGGCTAGGCGATGTTCGCCAGGCCTCAGAGAAGGGCTGGGGCGCGGCGGCGCAGATGCTCAAAGCCGTCGCCCAGCAGCGCGGCTGGGCTCATCAGAGCCACGCAGCCCTGTATCGAACGATCAGCAGGTTGGTCTCCGAAACCGGCGACGACGAGATCCGACGGTTGTTCCATGTCGCCGGCAGTCTGCACACCAATTTCTACGAGAACTGGGATACCGCAGACAATGTGGCCGCCGGCCTGGCCGACATCCGACGGTTCCTGGACAAACTGGCGCCGCTCGCGTAAGGCGAGGCAGCGGGGCAGTGAGTAGCTCGATCGATCGAGAGGCTGGCGGACGGTGCTATGGCCCGATCACCGTCGCCAGCAGCGCCGCCCACTCATCCTCGGTGCGCGTCTCCTCGATCTCAAACCCAACGGCCGACAGCGCGCCGGCCACCTCATCGCGCCGCGTCTGGATGAAGCCCGACGCGATCAGCCGCCCACCCGGCTCCGCCGCGCCGGCGATCTCCGCCGCCAGCGCCTGCAGCAGATCCGCGGTCAGATTGGCCAGGATCAGGCCGTAACGCCCATCGCCGGGCCCGCTGCCCGCGCGGATCTCAACCGCATCCCCTAGCTGATTACGACGCACCGTCTCACGCGCCGCATCCACGGCCAGCGGGTCGATATCGACGCCCAGCACCGACCGCGCACCAAGCTTCGCGGCCGCGCAGGCCAGAATCCCCGAGCCCGTGCCCAAATCGAGCACGGCTGGCGACGAGTCCGCATCGATCGCGTCGGCCAGCAGCGAGAGCGACAGCCGCGTGCTCTGGTGCTGCCCCGTCCCGAACGCGAGCCCCGGCGAGAGGTCAATCACCACCTCGCCGGCCGCCGCCGCGTAGGCGATGTGCGGCGGCCGAATCACGATCGTGCGCGACGCGGCAACCCGCACCAGGTCGAAGTGCTCGTGCCAGGCCGTCCGCCAGTCGCGTTGCGGAATCTCCCTCACCGCGACCCGCGGCCGCGCGGCCGCCGGCCACAGCTCCGCCAGGACCGCTGCGAAGTCCGCGGAGATTCGTGTCCAGGATTCATCCGGGAGATACCCCGCCACGTCGGCGCGCTCGGGCAGCGGCGCCGCCTGACCCCAGGCCGGCTCCTCGACCGGCTCGCCCACGTCCCACTCGACCGCCGAGTTGAATACGCCGCAGAGCTCGAATGCGGTGATCGCCCGCTCGACCTCTGCGCCGCTGACCGAGACCGCGACGCGCAGCAGTCGCACGCGAATCAGGCCGTGAACGCGCCCCGGATGCGCGAGAAGACGCTGGGCCGGCCCGAGCCGTCGTCGCCCTCGTCGAGCATGTCGCTGAGCTGCTCGAACAGCTCCCGCTGCTCCGCGTTCAGCTTCGCCGGGATGCGCAGCCCCACCTGCACCCGCAGGTCGCCGCGGCCGCGGCCGCGCAGATGCGGCACGCCCTTGCCGTGCAGCCGGAAGACATGCCCGTGCTGAGTGCCCGCGGGCACTTCGAGCTCCTCAGCGGAGCCGTCGATCATCGGAATCCGCACGTCGCCGCCCAGCGCCGCCTGCGCCACGTTGAGGCTCAGCGGCAGCACCAGATCGTCGGCGTCGCGCTCGAACATCTCATGCGCCTTGACCCGCAGGTCGACGTAGAGATTGCCCGCCGGCCCGCCGCGCAGACCGGCGTCGCCCTCGCCGCTCAGCCGCATCTGCGCCCCGTGGTCGACGCCGGCGGGAATCTTGACCTTGAGCCGGCGGTTGCGCTGCTCCCGGCCGATCCCCCCGCAGCCGTTGCAGGGGTGCTGAATCACGGTCCCTTCGCCCTCGCACGCCTCGCACGGCGCGACGTTGACGAATCGCCCGAACACGTTGCGCTGCACCCGCCGCACCTCGCCCGCGCCGTCACACGTCGCGCAGGGAATCCGCTGCGTCCCCGGCTCGGCTCCGCTGCCCCCGCAGATCGAGCAGTGCTCGAGCCGCGTCGCGCGAAGCTCCTTCTCCGCCCCGAACACCGCGTCGACGAAGTCCAGCTCGAGCTCCAGCCGCAGATCGCCGCCGCGCACCGGTCCCGACGCGCGCCGGCCGCCGAAAAACGCATCGAAAATGTCGCCGAAGCCGCCGAAGTCGAAGCCCTCGAAACCGGCGTTCGCCGCGAACTCCGCCGTATTCCCGTAGCGGTCGTATTTGGCCCGCTTCTCGACATCCGAGAGCACCTCGTAGGCCGCCGCGACCCGCTTGAACGTGACCTCCGACTCCGGATCCGGATTGCGGTCGGGGTGGTGCTCCATCGCGAGCCGACGAAACGCCCGCCGGATCTCGTCCTGGGAGGCCGTGCGCTCGACCCCGAGGATCTCGTAGAAATCGTTGCTCGGCGCCTGCGCCATCGAATCTCCTGACGCCACAGCCTAAACCTCGCGGAATTCGCCCTCGACGGTGTCGTCTTCGGCTCCCGGCGGGGCGCCCCCCGCGGTCGCGCCGGCGGCTTCCGCCTCCGCCCGCTGCGCCCCGTAGGTCCGCTCGCCGACCTTCATCAGCGTGGCGTTCAGCTCGTCCAGCGCCGACTCGATCGGCGCCTTCTCCAGACCCTCAGCCTCCAGCGCCGACCGCACCGCGGCGATCTTCTCCGTCAGCTCGCTCTTCAGGTCCTCGTCGAGCTTGTCCTCCTGGTCGCGCATCAGCTTGTCGGCCTCGTACGCGGCCGTGTCCGCGCGATTGCGAACCTCCGCCAATTCGCGTCGCAGCACGTCCTCCTCGGCGTGTTCCTCTGCCTCGCGCTGCATCTGCTCGATCTCGGCGTCGCTCAGGCCGGAAGCCGCCTGAATCGTGATCCGCTGCTCCTTGCCCGTGCCCTTGTCCTGCGCACCGACGTTCAGAATCCCGTTCGCGTCGATGTCGAACGACACCTCGATCTGCGGCATCCCGCGCGGCGCCGGCAGAATCCCGTCGAGGATGAAGCGGCCCAGCGACTTGTTGTCGCCCGCCATCTCACGCTCGCCCTGCAACACGTGAATCTCGACCTGCTGCTGACCATCGGCGGCCGTCGAGAATGTCTGGCTCTTGCTCGTCGGAATCGTCGTGTTGCGCGGAATCAGCGCCGTCGAGACGCCGCCCAGCGTCTCGATCCCCAGCGTCAGCGGGGTCACATCGAGCAGCAGCACATCCTTCACCTCGCCGCGCAGCACCCCTGCCTGAATCGCCGCGCCGAGCGCCACCACCTCGTCCGGGTTGACCCCCCGGTGCGGCTCCTTGTCGAAAAAGTCCTGCACCTTTTGCTGCACCAGCGGCATCCGCGTCTGCCCGCCCACGAGCACGATCTCGTCGACCTGCGCGCGGCTCACGCCGGCGTCCTCGAGCGCGGCGCGGCACGGCTCCAGCGTGGCTTCGACGAGCTCCATCACGAGCCGCTCGAGCTGCGAGCGCGTCAGCGTGTGCGTGAAGTGTTTGGGACCCGACGCGTCAGCCGTGATGTACGGCAGGTTGATCTCCGTTGATTGCGTCGTCGAGAGCTCCACCTTCGCGTGCTCCGCCGCCTCCTTGAGCCGCTGCACCGCCGCGCGGTCCTGCGAGAGGTCGATCGCCTGGTCCTTGCGAAACACGTCGACCAGATGGTCCATCACCCGCTGGTCGAAGTCGTCGCCGCCCAGGAAGGTGTTGCCGTTCGTCGAACGCACCTGGAAGGTGCCCTCGCCCAGCTCCAGAATCGAGATGTCGAACGTGCCCCCACCGAGGTCGTAGACCGCGATGTAGTGGTCCTCGTGCTTCTCCAGCCCGTAGGCCAGCGAGGCGGCCGTCGGCTCGTTGATGATCCGCAGCACGTTCAACCCGGCGATCCGGCCCGCGTCCTTCGTCGCGTTGCGCTGGCTGTCGTCGAAATAGGCCGGCACCGTGATCACGGCCTCGTTGACCGTGTCCCCCAAGTACGCCTCGGCGTCCGCCCTGAGCTTCTGCAGCACCATCGCCGAGACCTCCGGCGGGCTGTAGGTCTTGTCGCCCATCCGCACCCAGGCGTCGCCGTTGTCCGCCCCCTCCACGCCGTAGGGCAGCAGCTGCTTTGCATTCTGCACGATCGGATCGTCGAAGCGGCGACCCATCAGACGCTTCACGCTGAACACCGTGTGCTCGGGATTCGTGACTGCCTGCCGCTTGGCCGCCGTGCCGACAACACGCTCCCCGGCGCGGCTCATCGCCACCACCGACGGCGTCGTGCGGTTGCCCTCGGCGTTCGGAATCACCGTGGGCTCGCCGCCCTCCATCACCGCGACCACCGAGTTGGTCGTGCCGAGGTCAATGCCAATCACTCTCGCCATGCTTATGCTCCTTCGGTTGCAGCGCCGCTGTGCTCTTCGGGCGCGATCTCTGCTTGATTCGGATCACCTGCACTCGGTTCATCCGCACTCGGTTCACCCGTATGCGGTTCACCGATGCCGACCATCACCTGACTGGCGCGCAAGACCCGCTCGCCGATCAGCCAGCCGCGGCGGACCTCGACGACCACTTCGCCATCGGGGCCCGGCAGCGAACCCATCGCCTCGTGATAATTGGGATCGAAGGGCACGCCCGCAGCCGCGATCGGATACACCCCGTTGCGTTCCAGCAGCCCGATCAGCTTCTGATGAATCAGGCCGACGCCCTCACCCCAGTCGGAGTCGCCCGACTCGGTGGTTTCGACATTCAACGCGCGCCGAAAGTCGTCCGCCAGCTCCACCAGCGAGCCGAAAATGTTGCGCTGGCTGCGCTCCACCCGGTCGCGCACGTCCTGCGCGCTGCGACGCTTCAGATTCTGGTAGTCAGCCTGCGCTCGCTGCCAGCCGGCCAGCCGCTGCTCCGACTCGTCGCGCAGCCGCTCCAGCTCGCTCGGACGCTCCTCGATGGGTGGTTCCTGCGGCGCTTCAGCGGTTTCGTCGTCCTCCAACGACTCGTCGCGTGGGGCGCTGGTCATGCCGCCCCTCCATAGACGGTGTCCATCATCTCCTGCAGCAACGAGCTGTGGAACCGCGCCGACGCCACCGAGCGCGAGTAGTTCATCCGCGTCGGCCCGATGATCGCGACGTAGCCCGCACGCCCGTATTCGTAGCCGTAGGTCGCCACCACCAGCGAGCAGTCGCGCAGCTGGTCCGACGGGTTGTCGTCGCCAATCAGCACGCGCAGGCCGCGCTGCTCGATCGCGGTGTGCGGCACCAGCTCCTCGATCGCCTGACGGTCGACCAGCTCGATCAGCTGCAGCGAGCGCTCCGGCTCGGCGTGGAACTCGGGCTGGCTGACCACCCCGCCAAGCCCCGCGATGCTGACCGCGCCCGCGCGCTCCACATCGCGATCCAGCACCCGCGCCAGCGTGTCCAGCACCGCCTGTTCGTCGGCGTCCGCCGCCACCACATCGCGCACCGCGTCCGCGTCGTGCCCGTTCACGTCAATGTTCAGCCGGTGCGCGATCGCGCCAAGCTGCTCCGGCGGGCAGGGCGCCGGCAGCGGCGTCAGCTGGCGAATCACCCGCGCCTCCTGCACGACCACGATCATCAGCGCCAGCAGATCGTTCAGGCTGATCAGCTCCAGCTGCCGCACGCGCAGCCGCTGCGGCTGCGGCGGCGCCACCACGACCAACAGACCGAGCGATTGCGCCAGCACCGTCGCCGCCAGCGCCGCCCACTCATCGACGGCCGGCGCGGCCTGGAAGAACTGGTGCCGCACCGTCGCCTGCTCGGCCACCCCGAGCTCCGCATGGCCCATCAACGACTGCACAAAGTGGCGGTAGCCGCGGTTCGAAGGCACCCGGCCCGCCGACGTATGTGGGTGCGTGAGGTACCCGTCGCTCTCGAGCAACTGCATCTCATGGCGTATCGTGGCTGCCGACGTGGGCAGCGCGTAGCGCTCGACGACGTGGCGCGAGGCGACCGGCGTGGCCGTCTCAATGTAGTCCTGAATGACGATCTGCAGAATGCTCTCGCGGCGATCTGACAGCGACATCGCCGAGATCCCCGTTCGCTGGGGCGAGCGCCAGTCGCTCGCTGGCACTCTCACCCTGAGAGTGCTAACGCGGCAATGCTACCAGCGCTCCCCGAACCCGGCAAACACCCACCACCACCTGTGCATAGCCCAAGACACCGACCTGCACACCGATCTGCACACGCCGAATCGGAGCCGACCATGGTGACCGAGCACGAGGAACTGGGTCCGCGCCGCGTCGTGATCAGCGGCGTTGGCGCGATCACCGCCGCCGGACCCACCGCGCCCGATTTCTGGCAGGCCCTGCTCGACGCCCGCGTCGCCACCACCGCGCTGACCGGCATGTCGCGCCCCGCCGCCGGCGGCGCGATCACCGACTATCAGGGCCCCGCCGGCGTCCCCGCCTGGCTGCTCGCGCGCATGAACCGCGCCAGCTGGCTCGGGCTCGACGCCGCCATCCAGGCCGTCGCCGATGCTCGCATCGTCTTCCAGCAGGAGAACGCCTTCGCCGTCGGCGCCGTCTCCGGCATCGCCCACCCCCACGGCGCCGGCCGGAACGGCGAGGGCTGGGCCTCGCTCGGCTCCGGTCTCGCGGGCGCCACGATCGGCCTCAACATCGCCGGCCCCGCCTACACCGTCAGCGCCGGCGGCGCATCCGGCGTCGCCGCGATCGCTCAGGCGGCGGGCCTGATCCGCAGCGGCGTCGTCCGCGCCGCCGTCGCGGTCGGCGCCGAGGCCGCGCTCGAGCCGGACGTCTGGGAGGCCTGGAAGAGCATCGGCCTGCTCGATCCCGGCGCGGAGCTGGACGCCCAGCGCCCCTACGACGCGCGCCGCCAGGGCCTCGTGCTCGGCGAGGGCGCGGCCGCCCTGCTGCTCGAAGACCGCCAACTCGCCACCCAACGCGGCGCGCGCATCTACGCCGAGATCGCCGGCGAGGCACAGACCGCCGGCCCGCCCGGCGACGGACGCCCGCCGACCGATGTCGAGGTCGCCCGTCGCGCGATCGGCGACGCGCTGCGCCGAGCCGAGCTCAGCCCCGGCGCGATCGATGTCATCTTCGCCGCCGGGATCGGCACCCCCGAAGGCGACCCGCGCGAGACCGACATCCTCGAACGCTCCTTCGGCGCGCGCATCCGCGACATGTACATCACCACCTCCACCCCGGTGACCGGCTACACGATCGGCGCGAGCGGCGCGCTCAACGCCGTCGCCGCCGCGATCTGCCTGGCCGAAGAAACGGTCCCCCCGCACGCCACCTGGTCTCAACTCGACCCCGCCTGCGGGCTCGATCTCGTCACCCGTGTCCGAACCGACCACGTGATCGGCGCGGTCGTCGCCGGCTACGGTGCGCACGGCCAGAACGCCGCCATCGCCCTCACCCAGCACCGCGCCGCGTCCGGCGACGAGCTGCCGATGGCGCTCTAACCAACAACGCCTACAGTCGAATCGGGAGGCAGCCGACGCATGGACATCGCCTGGTACGGGCACGCCGCCTTCCGCCTGCGCGGCCGCGAGGCCTCGGTCGTCACCGATCCTTGTCCCGCCGAGAGCGGCTTTCGGCTCAATCGCCCCAACGCTGACATCGTCACCGTCTCCAACCCGCGGAGCGAGCACTCCTGGGTCGATGGCGTTCAGATCGAGCCCTCGGGCCTGCATCGCCCGCTCAACGCTCCCGGCGAGTACGAGGTCAAGCGCGTGCTCGCGACCGGCGTCGAGACGCCCGGTCCCGACGGACGCCGCAACATCGCCTTCGTGATCACGATCGACGACGTGATCGTGGCCCACCTCGGCGACGTTCGCGAGATGCCCTCGCCGGCCGCGCTCGAGGAGCTGCAGCGCGCCAGCGTCTGCCTGCTGCCGGTCGGCGGCGGCGAACATCTCGGCCCCGAGCTGGCCGCCAAGCTGGCCACCGTCATCGCCGCCCCGCTGATCATTCCGATGCTCTACCAGCCCGAGGGCGAGAGCGCCCCACGGACGGGCCTCGACGGGCTCGGTCCGTTCCTCCGCGCCATGGGCGTTGAGGTCGAGCCGGCCACCGACAACCACATCAACGTCACCACCGGCAACCTCCCCGCCACCCCCACCGTCCAACCCCTCCTCGCCCGCGGCGCCTAGGCGCTCCGCGTCCCCGTGGCTCCCCGCGTCGCTAAATGCTGTCGCGCGGCGCCTGAGCAGTCCCTCACCCCTCACTTGACAACCCACCCAGTCCCGTGTCAAATCAGAACATGAATTCGTCTCCTCCACTGCTCCGCAGCGCTCAGTCACGCCGATCACTCCGATCCAGGCTGAACAGGACCAAACAAAACCGATCGAAATTGATCGCTTTCAAGGCCCCCGACCAGATAGGAGCCACAGCTCACGCCTCCGGATCAAGCGAATTTCCTGGCAGACTGATCACTCACGCGCGCGACCGTCCGCATCCGCTCCTACCCTTGTCGCCGTGAGGAGCCCTACATGACCGAGCACTCTCAGCCCGAATACGAAGTCGTCATCCAGCGCAACCGCGCTGTGCCCATGCGCGACGGCGTGCGCCTCGCAACCGATGTCTACCTGCCCGCGAGTGACGGCAAAGCGATCGACATCGCCTTCCCCACGATCCTGACCCGCACGCCGTACGACAAGAGCCCCAAGTCGGTCATCCTCGACGGTGAATGGTGGGCCCGCCGCGGCTACGCCCGCGTGATCCAGGATGTGCGCGGCCGCTTCGCCTCCGAAGGCGACTTCTATCTGCTCAAGAACGAAGCCGAAGACGGCTACGACACGGTCGAGTGGCTTGCCGAGCAGCCCTGGTGCGACGGCCAGGTCGGCATGGTCGGCACCTCCTACCTCGCCTGGGTGCAGTCCGCCGCCGCCACCCAGAATCCGCCCCACCTCGCGGCGATGTGGGTCAATCAGGGCGCGTTCAACGGGCTCAGCTCATCGCTGCGGCAGGGCGGCGCGATCGAGCTGCGCTGGCTCGCCTGGGCATTCTGGAACGCCCCGGTCTCGCCCGAAGCCGAGGCCGACCCGATCCTCTACCAGGCCCTCGACCGCGCCGCCGTCGACCTGCGCGCCTGGCTCGCCCGCCTGCCCTGGCGCCCCGGCGACACACCCCTCTCGCTGACCAGGGACTACGAACGCTGGGCCATCGACCTGCTCACCCAGGCGACCGAGCAGGACTGGCTCTGGCAGCTCCCGAGCATGAACTTCGAGCGCTTCATCGACCAGACCGCCGACGTGCCGACGGTCTACAGCGGCGGCTGGTACGACTCCTACACGCGCGCCACCACCGAGTCCTTCGCCGCCTTCAGCCACGCCAAGGCGTCGCCGCAGTACCTGTTGATGGGTCCCTGGACGCACGGCGACGAACCGCTCGACCGCAGCTGGTCGGGCGATGCCGACTTCGGCCCCACCGCGCCGACCAGCGGCAACCTCGCCGAGAGCGTCCCGCACCTGCGGCTCCAGTTCTTCGACCACGTGCTCAAGGGACTGCGTTCCGGCTGGGACCACGTCGCCCCGGCGCGCATCTTCGTGATGGGCGGCGGCAGCGGCCGGCGGATCGCCTCCGGCCGCATCGACCACGGCGGCGCGTGGCGCGACGAGCAGGAGTGGCCGCCGGACCGCGCCGAGACGCACAGCTGGTACCTGCACGTCGACGGTTCGCTGCAGCCGGCGAAGGCCGCAGCCGGCGCCGCCGCCTCGCAGTACGACTTCGACCCGCGCCGACCGGTGCCCTCGATCTCGGCCAATGTCTCCTCGCTGCGGGAGTACGCGCCGCCCGACCCCGGCCTCAAAGACGGCATCTGGCCGCCCACGATTCGATCCCGCGAGCTGATCCAGCCCGGCGGCGCAGACCAGCGCGAGCGCCCCGACGTGATGGGCGCAGAGCCGCCCTGGCTCCCGACCGCCGCCCGCAGCGACGTGCGCTCGTTCCGCACCGCCCCGCTCGACGCCGACCTGGAAGTCACCGGCCCGGTCACCGTCACGCTCTGGGTCTCGACCGATGCGCGCGACACCGATCTCACCGCGATCCTGCTCGACTGCTACCCGCCCAGCCCCGACTATCCCGAGGGCTACGCCCTGCGCCTCAGCGACAGCATCAAGCGGCTCCGCTTCCGCCTCGGCGCAGAGCGCGAAGACCTGGTTCGTCCCGGCGAGGTCGTCGAAGTCCCGATCGAACTCTATCCCACCAGCAATCTGTTCGCCAGCGGACACCGCATCGGCGTCGAGATCAGCAGCTCCAACTATCCCCGCTTCGACATCAATCCCAACACCGGCGAACCGATCGGCCAACACACCCACACCAAGGTGGCAAGAACCAAAATCTGGCACGATGCCAGCCACCCCAGCCGCATCGACCTCCCGGTCGTGGAATAGCCGCTCGTCCCCCGTTCCAATCGCCGACCGACGCCAGCGGCGGAGGGCGGTCAGGACAGCAAGGGCGCCGCGACCCCCTGCATATTCGTCCAGATGCAATGCGTCGACGCCAGTAGGAGCCCTCTATTGCTCGCAATTGTTAGTCACTTATCGTAACTTGGCGTTGAGCGGATGGTCGTGCACATGAACGAGCGGCTGATGGAGCGGCGTGAGCGAGAACTCCGGCTCGGCGAGGTCTTTACGCCGTCTGCCCCGATCGATCGGCTGCGTCTGTTCGCGGGGCGTGATCAGCAGCGCCTGGCTGTGTTGGACGCCATTCTGCAACGCGGCCGGCACGCCGTGCTATTCGGTGAGCGTGGAGTCGGAAAGACCTCGCTCGCCAGCATCTTGCGTGAGTATCTGGAAGACGCGGGAGAATCCGTCATCGCACCCCGCGTCAACTGTGACGACGGCGACGATTATTCGGCGATTTGGCGCAAGGCCTTCGACGACCTGCAGTTCACCGTGCAACGTCGCAGCATCGGATTTGCGGCGCAGATCGAGGAGGTCGTCCACACGGCGAATGACATGCTTGGCGCGAGTGACCCCATCACCCCGCACCAGGTGCGCCTCTTGCTCGAACAGCTCGGGGCTCATGCGGTGCTGGTCGTGATCATCGACGAGTTTGACCGCGTCGCCGCTCGGGTCGGCACGCAGTTCGCCGACACGATCAAAATGCTGTCCGATCAGTCCGTGCCAGCCACCCTGGTGCTGGTAGGCGTTGGGCAATCCGTTCGATCGCTCATCGTTGAGCACGAGTCAATCGAGCGGGCGCTGGCGCAGGTGCGCATGCCACGCATGTCGATCTCGGAGCTGCAACAGATCGTGGACGGTGGGCTTGCGGAAGTCGACATGACCGCGGCGATGGATGCGCGGGACCGGATTGCAGTGCTGTCGCAGGGTTTGCCGCACTACACGCATCTGGTCTCGCTGTATGCAGCTCGTCATGCAAACGACGCTGAATCGCTTGTGGTGCGCGCATTGGATGTCGCCGCAGGAGTCCGTGAGGCGGTGGCCAATGTTCAAGAGACCATCGCCACGACGCATCACCGCGCTGTGATGAGCGCCCGGGCCGATTCGCTGTATCGCCAGGTTGCTCTCGCCTGCGCGCTCACGAACACAGACGAGTTGGGCTACTTCACCGCGACGTCCGTTCGAATCCCGATGGCCGCCATCATGGGCAAGCCCTACGCGATTCCCGCGTTCGCGAGGCACATGACTGAGTTTTGCGGCGATCAGCGCGGCGCCATCCTTGAGAAGATTGGAACACGCCGCAACTATCGCTATCGGTTCCGCAACCCGCTGCTGCCGCCCTACATCGTGATGAGCGGCATCGCGAACGGGCTGATCGCCGATGGAGACGCGGCCCGGATCCAGAACGCGTCGAGCGACTGATGCCGGCGCATCGCCGTGCCTAGCCGAGCAACCCCCACGCTCGTTGCATGCGCTTCGGCAGGCCTGCCGCCACCAGGCGCCAGGAGTCCTCGATCAGCTCTTCCAGCTCGTCGTCGGGCATCTCGCCGTTGAGCTGAACGGCGATCCAGTGCTGCTTGCTCAGATAGGCCGGGCTGCTGACCGACTCGTACTTGCCATGCAGCAGCGGCACGAGCGCCGGGTCGACCTTGATGCTGATCCCGCTCTGCTCCGTCGTCCCGCCGCCGAGGAAGCAGAAGATCTTGCCCTTCCCGGCCGGCCCGAGCTTGTAGACGAGGTCGTCTTCCCAGGGCGTGTCAGGCCACGCGCCGGGCAGCGATTCGCACAGCGCCTCGACCTGCTCACGGTCCATCAGCTCGGCTCGCCCGTCAGGAAGCGGCGCGGCACGTCGCGCATCATCAAATCCACCGTCTCCGCGGGCACGCCGTCGCCGATCATCGCCGGCAGCGCCACAGTCGCCAGGAAGAGGTAGGTCGTCGGCGACTGCTCATTGTGCACGCCCGGCGCATAGTCGTGGCCGAGCATGATCTTCTCCGCCCAGCCGCGCCTGATCAGCTCCTCGACGGTCGCGTTGCGCGCCACCCAGTTGGGCCGCCCGCGCCCGTCGGGCGGGCCCGGATAGCGATCCATCGAGAGGTAGACGCCTGCCTTGAGCAGGTCCTCGAGGTAGTCCGCGTCGGTCGAATCGGCCGAGTGGCCAACGCAGATGCGGTCCATCGGCGCGTCTTCCTCCTGGAAGATCTCCACCTGCCGACGCCCCACCTCGAGCGGCGCCCAGTGGTGCGTGCTGATCGGGCAGCCGGTTCGCTTGAGCGCGCGCACCGCGGCGCGCAGCACCAACTCGGCCTGCGGCGTCACGCCCTCCGCGTCGTTGGCGACCTTGATCGCGCCCGGCTTGATCCCCGTCGCGCCGATCCCGACCTCGACCTCGCGGACGAACACGTCGGCGATCTCGTCGGGATGCTTGTTCCAGAACCAGCGCGGGATGTCGCGCCACAGGCCGGTCGCGCAGACGACGTTGACGCCGCTGGCGGCCGAGACCTCCGCCATCAGCTCCACATCGCGCTGGAGGTCGGGCGTGCTCAGCTCGATCAGCGAATCGACCCCGCCGGCCTTCGCCTCCGTCAGTTCGCGGATCGATCGGGCCTTGATCGCCTCGCGGTCGACGAGCCACGGATAGTGCGTCGTGATGACAGCCGGCTGCATCGCGACATGCTCGTGGCTCAGCGTGAAGCCGAGTTCAGCGCTGTCGATTAGTCCGAGCACGGTTTCGATCGTGGCCATCGTTCACCTCCATGCGCAACGCGGTTGGCGCCTGGATCGTAGTGAACGGGATCAGGCTTCGGCGCTGGTCAGGTTCTCGAGGAACTCGATGTTGGTCTTGGTCCGGGCCAGCCGGTCGAGCAGCCGCTCGGTCGGCTCCGTGCTGTTGCCGCCCGAGCCGGCCAGCACCGACATCATCCGGCGCAGCAGCCACATGCGCTGCAGCTCCTCGCCCGAGAGCAGCAGCTCCTCGCGGCGCGTGCTGCTCGCGGCGATGTCGATCGACGGGTAGATGCGCCGCTCGGAGAGCTTGCGGTCGAGCCGCACCTCCCAGTTGCCGGTGCCCTTGAACTCCTCGAAAACCACGTCGTCGAGGCGGCTGCCGGTGTCGACCAGGCAGGTCGCGATGATCGTCAGGCTGCCGCCCTCTTCGGCCTTGCGCGCCGAGCCAAAGAAGCGCTTCGGCGGGTAGAGCGCGACCGGGTCGATGCCACCCGAGAGCGTGCGACCGGTCGAGGGCATTTCGAGGTTGTAGGCGCGCGTCAGCCGCGTGATCGAGTCGAGCAGGATCACCACGTCGCGGCCCATCTCCATCAGCCGCTTGGCGCGCTCCAGGCCCAGCTCGGCGCAGCGCGTGTGATCTTCGACCGGCTCGTCGAACGTCGAGGCGACCACTTCGCCGCGCACCGTGCGCCGCATCTCGGTGACTTCCTCGGGGCGTTCGCCGATCAGCACGACCATCAGGTGTACGTCGGGGTGGTTGGTGGCGATGCCGTTGGCGATCGCCTGCAGCAGCATGGTCTTGCCGGCCTTGGGCGGCGAGACGATCAGTCCGCGCTGCCCGCGGCCCATCGGCGCGACGAGGTCGATCACGCGGCCCGAAAGCTCGCTCGGATCTTCGCTCTCGATCGTGAACCGCTGGTGCGGGAAGACGGCGGTCAGCGTCTCGAAGTGGGGCCGCTGCCTGGCCAGCTCGGGCTCGGCACCGTTGACCAGCACCGCGTCCTGCAGGCCGTAGTACTTCTCGCCGCTCTTGGGCGGGCGGACCGGGCCGATCACGTAGTCGCCGCTGCGCAGGTCGTGGCGGCGCACGTGCGCCTGCGAGACGTAGACATCGGTCGGCGCGGGCAGCAGCGATTCGCCGCGCAGGAAGCCGTAGCTGTCGTCGACGACTTCCAGCACGCCGCCCGAGAGCACGTTGCCCTCGGCCTCGCTCTCGGCCTGCAGGATGCGCAGGATGATGTCCTGCTTCTTCAGGCCGGTGAGGCCGCGAACCTCCAGTTCGCGGGCGCGCGTGAGCAGCTCATCGCGCGTATGGGACTCGAGATCGGTGATGGTCAGGGTCGTCACGGCTACCTCTGATTGCCGACGCTGCGTGCTGCGTGGAAGAGCTGCGCGCGAACGCACGGCGGGACACTGATGCGGTCATTGCTCAACGGTGAGACGGAGCGGCCCGCGGAACGAAGTTGCGAGACTGATCGTATGCGACTCGTGCGCTTGCCTGCAAGCACCCGCGCGACACGGGTCACAGAGCACTAGCTGACCGGAGTCGCGCTGAGCTGCGCCTGGGCCGACCGCCAGTCGGCCAGGAAGGCGTCGATCCCCTTGTCGGTCAGCGGGTGCTTGAGCATCTGCTCGATCACGCTGAAGGGCAGCGTCGCGATGTGCGCGCCCGCCAGCGCGCAGCGCGCCACATGCTGCGGACCACGCAGCGAGGCGGCGATCACCTGGGTCGGCAGGTGGTACTGGTCGAGCACGGCAACCACATCCTGGACCAGCTCGACGCCGTCCTGGCCGATGTCGTCGAGCCGTCCCACGAACGGGCTGACAAAGGCCGCGCCGGCGCGGGCCGCCAGCAGCGCCTGATTGAGCGAGAAGATCAGCGTCGTGTTGACCTGGATCCCGCGCTCGCTGACGCGGTGAATCGCGCCCAGCCCGGCGGCGTCGATCGGGATCTTCACCACCACCTGCTCATGCCAGGAGGCCAGCTCGATCGCTTCGGCGACCAGCTCCTCCTCGCTGCGCGAGACGCACTCGGCGGAGATCGGCCCATCGACCAGCTCCGCGATCCGCACCACGCGTTCGCGGTATTGCAGCGCTCCGTCGCCTTCGCGGGCGACCGCCCGGGCGTGCAGCGAGGGGTTGGTCGTCACGCCGTCGCAGACGCCCCAGGCGACCGCTCGCTCGATCTCGTCGAGGTGGCCAGTGTCGAGAAAGATACGCATCGGTCGGGGTCCTCTCAGGCGTCGGGATCAGGGTTGCAGGGTGACGAGCGCGACCTGGACGGGTAACAGGATCAGCATCAACACTGAGAAGACTAGCGGGCCGCGATCGGCCAGCGCATCCTGCAGTTCGTCGGACACCACGCCGGTCTTGCGCGCCTGCAGCGAAAGCAGTCGCACGCGCCGCAGGCCGGCGAACATGCCGGGCACCAGCACGAACAGCGCAATCAGGTAGAGAATCTCGACCGCCAACAGCCAGCCCGTGGTGATCGGGTCCGCGGCATCGGAGCGGATGCCCCAGATGGCGCCGAGCACCCCTGTCGCGATGATCCCGGGCAGCAGCATCCGGGTGTGCGCGCGGTCGCCGCTGTTGAACAGCACATCGCGCTCGACCGGGTCCTCGGTCTGCCAGGCGCGGGTCAGCGCGAGCGTCAATGCGCTGACGCCGCCGCCGTAGACCAGCGCGGCGATGGCGAGCAGAAAGCGAAAGACATCGTCGGCGGACACCGCGCGGCTGCCTGGCGCTACTCAGCTGCGGGCGCGGGCAACACGCCGGCAGAGGACGTGGCTGCGGCGCCGCGCAGCGGCGCCTCGGCGGCCTGCAGCACGCGCTCGATAAAGCCCACGAAGAGCGGGTGCGGGCGACCCGGCCGCGAGCGCAGCTCGGGGTGGAACTGGGTGCCCAACATGAACGGGTGGTCGCGCACCTCTGCGATCTCAACCAGCGTGCCCTCCGGCGAGTCGCCCGACGCGATCAATCCTGCGCTCTCCAGTTGCCCGCGATAGAGCGGATTGAACTCCCAACGGTGGCGGTGCCGCTCAAGCACGACCGCGTCGTCGTAGAGCGACCAGGCCAGCGTGCCGGGCTGGAGGTGGCAGGGGTAGCCACCCAGGCGCATCGTGCCACCCATATGGGTGACCGCGAGCTGCTCGTCGAGCATCGCGATCACCGGATAGTCGGTGTCCTCGTCGGCCTCGGTGGTACCCGCGGTCTCCCAGCCGAGGCGGGAACGCGCGAAGCCGATCACCATGTTCTGCATCCCTCGGCAGAGGCCCAGATAGGGCAAGCGCTGTTCGAGCGCGAACCGCGCCACGCTGACCTCGCCCTCGACGCCGCGCTTGCCGAAGCCGCCGGGCACGATCACGCCCTCGACATCGGCCAGCCGCGCCGCGATCTCGGCCTGGCTCGCGTGATCCAGCTCGTCCGACTGCACCCAGGCGATCTCCACCTCGGTCGAACGCTCGACGCCGGCGTGGATCAACGCCTCGCGCACCGAGAGGTACGAATCGCGCAGCTCGACGTACTTGCCGACGATCGCCACGCGGCAGCGCCGTTGGGGCCGGCCGAGCCGGGTGACCCACGCGCGCCAATGCTCCAGTCCGGTGTCCTCGCGCGGCGTCAACGCGAGGCGCTCGAGCGTCAGCGTGGTCAGGCCTGCGTCCTCGAGGATCTCGGGCACGTGATAGATGCTGTCCACTGTCAGGACGGGAATCACCGCGTCGAACGGCACGTCGCAGAAGAGCGCCACCTTGCGACGGATGCCGTCGTCGACGGGCACGTCGGTGCGCGCGAGAATGACATCGGGCTGGATACCCATTGAACGCAGCGTGCGCACTGAGTGCTGGGTCGGCTTGGTTTTGACCTCGTCGGTGGCCCGTAGATAGAACAGCGGCGTGACGTGAATCGCGAGCGTCCCGTGCGGCGGTTCCTCGTAGCGCATCTGGCGAATCGCCTCGAGGAAGGCCTGGCCTTCGATGTCGCCCACGGTGCCGCCGACCTCCACGATCAGCACGTCGGCGTTCGATCGCCGAGCCAGCCCGCGGACTCGTTCCTTGATCGCGTCGGTCACGTGCGGCACGGTCTGAATCGTGCCGCCGAGATAGTCGCCCTTGCGCTCGCGCTCGATCACGAGGGCTGAGATCTGTCCCATCGTGACCGACGAAGCGCCGGTCAGGTCCTGATCGAGGAAGCGCTCGTAGTGGCCGAGGTCGAGGTCGGTCTCCGAGCCGTCCTCGGTCACGAACACTTCGCCGTGCTGGTACGGGGACATCGTGCCGGGGTCGACGTTGAGGTAGGGGTCGAGCTTCTGGACCGAGACGCGTAGGCCGCGGCTATCGAGCAGCTTGGCCAGCGACGCGCTGGCGATCCCTTTGCCGACTGAGCTGATCACGCCGCCGGTGATGAAGATGTAGCGGGTCATGCCGGTCGCCCGCCGCCGCTCGATCCCGCGTCCGCGCGGCTCCTGCTCAACGGCGTCCTCCCTGCAGGTTGACGAGCAGGTCGACGCGGTCGCCGTCGTTGAGCACATCGTCGTGCTGGGCCTGCTCGTTGTTGATCACCGCGGCGATCGCCTCCTGGTCCTGCTCGGAGAAGCCCTCGGCGTTGAGCAGGTCCTTGATCGTCAGGCCGTCGGACCAGTCAATCTCGAACGTGGGGCGCTTGGTCTTGGAGAGCGGGATCAGGGTCATGAAGAGCTTGACCTGGACTGCCACGGCGCGCTGTCCCCTCGTCCGAATCTACCTCTGCACGAGTCTATCAACGCCCGATCCGGGCGAGCGCGTCGCGCAGAATCGCGGCCCCGGCCGATCGAACACCGCGTGAGTTGGGCGCCCCGCCCATCGGGTAGGGAAAGAGCGTGGCGAAGCGTGAGAGGCTGATGGCGAGGGCCTGCGCGCGGGCGGCTTCGGGCCCATCGGGATCGCAGCCACGCCAGAAGGTCGCGGCCTCGCCGCGCGCCGCAGCGAAGGCCTGCGCCGCGCGCGCGTGGCCCTGCGGTTCGATCGGGTCGTCGCCGGCAAGGATCGAGATCCAGCGCGCGGTGTTGACGGCCGAGGCGGAAGCGGTCGCTGCAGCCGCCGCAGCCGCCGTGTCCCGCAGCGAGGCGGCGTCCTCCGGCTCATCGGCGCCGAGGCGGATGATCACGAGCGGCACGGAGCTCTGCAGTTCGTCGTAGGGCAGCCACGGACCAACCTGGTCCGTCATCTGTCCGTCGCGACGCCAGGCGCGCCGATCGTCATCGAACCCGACGATCAACCCGAAGGTCGGCCCGAACGGATCGAGGCCCGCACGGGCTGCCACGATCGGTCGGCCGGCCGCGAGCTCGCCGCGCAGGCGGCGGCGGAGCAATCGCCAGCTCAGGCCGGCCGGCGGCTCGTCGCGGCGCGTCACATCGATCCCGACACCGAGCGCGCCGAGGCCCTCCGCCAGCCTGCCGGGCAGCTCCAGCGGGTCCGGCTGCGGCTCGAACCAGACGCCCTCCACGGGTTCCGTCGGCACCGGCGGCGGCGCGCCGGCGACGCCGCTGAGCGCGCAGACCACGGCGCTGTCGACCTCGCGTCCGATCGCCCGCAACGCGCCGACGAGGCTGCCGACGAGCGGGTTCCAGTTATATTCGTATTGGGCCTCCACCAGCCGCCGAGCCACTGCGGGCCGTCCTTCCCCAGCTTCGGCGCGCCGCCATCGAACAGGCGAAGCCGAATGCCATCATCGCACCCGACCGCCACTCCTGAGACCCACGTCGCCGCCCTCCCGAACGGGCTGCGGGTGGCCGTGACGCCCGTGCCGCACTCGCAGGCCGCGACGTTGGCCGCCTACGTCGGCGTCGGCAGCCGCGACGAGGCGCGCGCCACGCTGGGGCTGTCGCACTACCTCGAGCACATGCTGTTCAAGGGCACCGAGCGCCGGCCCGAGGCCACGGCGATCTCCACCGCGATCGAGGGCGCCGGCGGCTCGCTCAACGCCTACACCACGCGCGAGCTGACCGCCTACTGGAACCGCGTGCCCTACGACCGGCTCCCACTGGCGATGGATGTGCTGGCCGACAGCGTCCTGCATTCGACACTGCAGGAGCACGAGATCGAGCGCGAGCGGACCGTGATCTGTTCCGAGATCCGTCGCGCGCACGACCAACCCGGGCAGCGCGCGGGCCAGCTGATCAGCGCCGCCTCCTACGGCCAACAACCGCTCGCCTGGGAGGTCGCCGGCGACCTCGACTCCGTCGGCGCCGTCACCCGCGAGCATCTCGCTGACCACATCGACACCTGGTACCGGCCCGAGAACATCGTGCTCTCGGTCGCCGGCAACGTGAGCGTCGACGAAGTGATGACGCTCGCCGAGACACACTGGTCCGCGCAGCCGGGTTCAGCGACGCCGGCGCGACCGCAGGCGGATGGCGGGTTGGCGGACGACCCGGTGAGCGTGGAGCACCGACCGATCGAGCAATGCAACCTGGCCATGGCGCTGCGCAGCGGCCCGCGCCTGGACCCCGACCGCTACGCCCTGGCGATGCTCGACGAGGTGCTGGGGCGCGGCATGAGCAGCCGGCTGTTCGTGGAGGTGCGCGAACGCCGCGGGCTGGCCTATTCGGTCGGCTCGCATGCCGCCGCATATGACGACACCGGCCACCTGGGCATCTCTGCGGGGGTGACGGCCGAGCACGTGATCGAGACCGTCGAGGTGATCCTGAACGAGCTGCGGCGGCTCGTGCATGAACCCGTCGCCGACGACGAACTATCGCGGGCGCGCGAGCACGCGGTGGGCTCGTTCCGGCTGTCGCTCGACGCGGCAGCCTCGTGGTGCCATCGGGCAGGTGGAATGTTGATTAGCAACGGGTTCATCGAGTCGGTCGACGAGGTGATCGCCGGCTACGAGTCAGTCACAGCGCGTGACATTGAGCGAGTGGCAGCGCGAATCGTGCGCGAGGGCAACCTCGCGGCCGCGGTCGTGGGCCCGTTTGAGGCGGAAGCCGAACTGCGCGAGCGCGTCGCCGGCTTCTCCGCGGCGGCCTGACGATGGAAACCGTGCGAGCCGTCCTGCTGGTCGCCGCCGGATCGTCGGTCTCGTCAGATCAAGCAGACGCGATTCTGCTCGAACACCCCGCGATCGTGGACGGGGCGTTCGCAGATGGCGCCCTCGACGCGGCCGCGGCGCAGGTCGCGCGGCTCGCCGACGGGGAGACGCCGCTGTACCTCGCACTGCCGCCGATCGCGAGCGGACTGGCCCGCGATTACCTGCTCGCCACGCTGCGCGAGGGCGTCTACGGAGTCTCCGTCGCCGACCCCACCAGCCTTGAGCAGGTGCGCTACGCGGAGAGTCTGATCGAGGAAGCCGAGCGCCGCGCTGAGCTGCGACTCGGGCTGACCGCGATGGCCGTCTGGTTCAGCACGGCGCGCGCGATCTCGATCGCGCCGGAGACGCTGGCGAAGCTGCGCTCCGGTGCGGGCAGGGTCACCTGGGCCGGATTCGACGCCGAAGTGCTGGCCGCGGCGCTCGGCATCGAGCGCGGATCGGCCACGCTCGACACGGCGCGTGCGCTGCTTGTGCTCGCGACGGCGGCCGAGGGACTGCCGCTCGTCGAGCGAATCGCCGCCGGAGATCGGGGCGCGGCAGACGCGGCGCGCGCCGCCGGCGTTCGGGGCGTCGCCACGACCGAGCACGACGCTCTGGCGGGTCTGCGGTCGGAGTTCCCCGGGGGCGACGCCGACTCCGACTGAGAGCGCGCTGGCAGGCTGTTGGGGGGCGAGCGATATGCTCGCGTCCGACCGAGCAGTCCGAATCGAGGAGTCGGGTTGTGGCCACCACCGTCATCCGCAGCATGCTTTCCGTGCCGGGGATTCGTGAACGATTCATCGAGAAGGCGCGCGACGCGGCGGCCGATGTGCTCTGCTTCGACCTCGAAGACTCGGTCGCCTGGGACGACAAACCGACGGCGCGCGCGTTGCTCGGTCGGGTGCTGCCGGACTTCCCGAAGCGTGGTCGCAAGGTGTTCGTGCGGACGAACGGGTATGACACGGGCTTGATCGAGCAGGAGCTCGATGCACTGGTGCATCCCTGGCTCGACGGGGTCAGCGTGTCCAAGGTCGAGACGCCGCGCGATGTCGAACGGATTGATGACTATCTGACGCTGCTGGAGCGGGCGCGGGGCTTGGCGGATGGTCAGGTCGCGATCGTGGCGTGGATTGAGAACGCGCACGCCGTGGCGAACGCGTATGAGATCTGCCAGGCGTCGGAGCGGTTGGTGGGGATTTGCGTCGGCGGCGAGGACTATGCGGTGAGCATTGGCGTGCGTCGCAGCAAGGGTGGCGAGGAGCTCGCGCACGCGCGCCGCACCGCGGTCAACGCGGCTCACGCCGCCGGGGTTCTGCCGCTGGATACGCCATGGACCGACATTCGCGATCCCGAGGGCTTCGAGGACGAGCTGCGCCGGATGCGTGAGATCGGTTTCCGCGGCAAGTTCTGCATCCACCCCGACCAGCTCGCTCCGGCCAACCGCGTCTTCGCGCCCGCCGAGGGGGACACCGAGTGGGCCCGGCGGGTGGTCGAGGCCTACGAGGACGGCGTGGCGAAGAACCTCGGCGCGGTCGCGCTGGACGGCCAGATGATCGACAAGCCGGTGCTCGAGCAGGCCGAGAACATGCTGGAGTGGTCGAGCCAGATCGCTGAAATGGAAGCGGCCCGCTAGGTCCGTCTCATGCGCCTGCGCGAACGGCGACGATCGACACGACGAGCGCGTTCACTTGATCGAAGTACACGGCAACGTTGTGGAACGTGAGCACGAAATCGGACGGCGCGCTGGGCTGGTCGCGCAAGTCAGTGACCCGCGGATGGCTTGGTGTCGGGTCGAGGAACAGCTGCGCCAACGCCCGCTCGTAACGAACGCCGTCTAACCACGAGAGCCCGGCCACGTCGGCCTCAGCCTCCCGCGTGAGGGCAACGTCGTATCCCCGCGGCCACATGCTCAACGACGGACAGCCCGACGGACACGACCAGCCGCGATATCAGCTCTCCCGCGCCGTAGCTGTGCGCGGAGTTCGTCGTCCGTCGCAAGCTGCCTGAGTACCCAGTCGATATCCGCCTCGGGCACATCTGCTTCCCGGTCGGCTGCTTCGAGTTCGGAACGCAGGAACTCATGCATCGTGGACCAGCTAAATGGGCTGTTGTCAACGCGGCAGTTGGCCAATGCCCAGGGCGGCTCCTGCGGCGATAGCGCGGCCAGCTCCGCGGCGGAGCGGTCGCCAAACCGCTCGTAGACGAACCGGACGGCGCCAGCAATTCCCTGCGTGGGCACGGCCAGGGGCACGGGCGACAACACCGACGGCACGGAGTCGCAGCCCCCGTAGCAGTCCCAGACTTCGCGCACGATAGGTCCATCATGGGCAACTTCGATTGGATTCCCAAACAGCGCGTCGCCGTAGAGCGCCAGCGCGAAGCCCTGCGCGTAGCAGCACAGGCGCTGCAGTTGCATGTGCTCGAGCTGTTTCTCCTCCGCGTCCGCAAGCGTGAGGAACCAATCAGCGACATCCAACACAGAAAGGACCATGAGGGCCTCCGCTGTCAGTGTACGAGCCTAGAGCGCGCCCGGGGGCGGCTGGTTGAGGCGGAACGCGCCCGTACGGTCGTAGGCGCTGTCGGCCACGTAGATGTGTTGCGACGCTGCGGTGAGGTCGCGCAGGACCTTCTGCAGCGGGTGCGTCTCGAACGCCGCCGCGCCGCCGCCCGCGTGCTGCGCGAAGCGCGCGATTTCGAGGCACGCGTCGGTCACCCAGGTCACCATGCCGCGAATCCGCGCGTCGTCGGCCGGGGAGATCTGCTCACCGCGCTCGCGCTGCGCCATCGCGCCGTCGAGCACATCCAGCGCGTAGGCGCGGGCTGCTTCCTAGCGACAGGACGCCTCGCCGAAGGCGTGCTGGAACGAGCCGCGCGCCGCGATCGGCGCGCTTGAGCCGAAGCGCACGCGCGAGGCGTCAGCGCCGATCAGCTCCAGCGCCCGCCTCGCCGAGCCGAGCGCGATGCCGGTGTGTCCGGGGCTGAGAAATGTGATCGTGGGCAGCTCGAACCACGGCCCGCCGCGCGCGATGTGGCGACCACCGAACGGCAGCGCGAAGGCGTTCGGTACAAACACATCGTCGAATCGGTAGTGGTTGCTGCCCGTGCCCTCCAGCCCCATCACGCGCCACGAGTCTTCGATCTCCACGCTGCCGATCGGGACGACCGAACCGACCGCGCGCGGAACCCCACCCGCCGCAGCGGACGGCGGCGCAGGGTTCTCCACGATCGCGTTCGCCAGCACCCACTCGCAGTGGCGGATGCCGCTGGCGAAGGACCAGCGTCCGTCCAGGTGGTGGCCCTCGTCGACGAGGCGCGCGCGGCCTTCCGGATTAGCTGTCCCGGCGACGCGCGGGAATCCGTCGCCGAAGACGGCGTCAAGACCCTCGCCAGCCGCCATGTGCGCGCCGACCACGCCCGCCGTCTCGGACTGGATCATCGCCACCCAGCCGCTCGAGCCATCGGCCACCGCCAGGCGCTCGAACACCTCCACCTGCGTGGCCGGATGCACGTCGTGGCCGCCGACCTCGAGCGGCGAGGCCATCGCGAAGATGTCGGCCGCCTCGAGCGCCAGGACGGATGATTCGCTGAGCGTGCGGAGCTGGGTCGATTCGTCGGCGTGCTCCCTCAGGACGTCGTGCAGCGATTCGGCGCGTTCCAGCCAGGCGCTGCGCGCACATCGCCGTTCGGGGGTGGTTCGACTCATGGGGCGCCTCCGATTCGCAGATCAAGCGTGGTGACTCACTGGCTGTTTCACAAGCTGCCTCAGAGCCCCGGCCGGACGGGGAGGCCGAGCGCGTGGCGGCCGACGCGCTGGAAGGAGCCATCGGCGACGATCACGTGCTGCGAGACGGTCTGAACCTCGCGCAGCAGCCGCTGCAGCGGGTGGTCGAGGAAGACCGCATCGCCGCCCGCGGCGCGGTGGGCGGTGCGGATCACCGACTCCGCGGTGCGCGTCGCCCAGGCCGCCGCGCTGCGCGCCGTGTCGTCCAGCTTCACGGCGTCCGCGACATCGCGAACCGGCGCGTCGGCCAGGTCGCGGAAGAGCTGGACGCCGTGACCGCGAATCGCGCGCGTCGCCACGACGATCTCGCCGAGTTCGAGTTGGAAGGTCTCGCGCTCGGCCAGCGGCGCGCGCGAACCGAGCCGGACCCGCGTCGAGGCGATCTCCGTGACCTCCTGAATCGCCCGCTCGGCGAGCCCCAGCGCGATCCCGTAGGCGGCGGGACAGAGGAAGGTCACGGTCGGCCGGGCGACCCAGCCCGATCCGCGCAAGACCGGCTGCTCGAGCGGCTGAAGACGGAAGTCCTCGCTGACGAACTCGTCATCCAGCCGGTAGTGGTTGCTGCCCGTGCCCTGCAGCCCGGCCACATGCCAGGTGTCCTCGATCTGAACCCGCTCACGTGGGACCGCGGCGGTGACCAGTTCGGGCGGCCCCGGCTCACGTTCCACACCGTCGTTGAGGATGCCCTGCGCGATCACCCAGTCGGCGTGATGGATGCCCGAGCCCCAACCCCAGCGCCCGCTGATGCGCCAGCCGCCCTCAACCGGCCGGGCCTCGCCGCCGGGGAACGGTTGGCCGGCGGCGACCGGCCAGCGCTCCGCGCCGAAGGCGCGCTCGATGCCCGCGTCGGGCAGTCGCGACCCGAGCCAGGCTGACTCATGTGCGCCGATCATCACGCACCATCCGGCCGAGGCGTCGTGCGCCGCCAGCGCAGCAGTGACTTCGACATGTCCATCGGGGGCGATGTTCGCGCCGCCGACCTCGGCTGGTGCGAAGATCGAAAAGAGCTGGTGTTCGTGCAGCGCGTCGACGACTGGCGCGGCCAGTTGGCGCAGCCGTTCGTTCTCCACGGCATGTGCGCGCAGGGTCGGGCCGACCGCCTCCGCCGCCTCCAACCACTGGCCGTACGACGCGTCGTGAGCGCTCATGATCAAGCCTCCTCAGCCGGGGCGCTCAGGCTACTCGCGCCTAGACTGAAGCGGACTGAAGCGGACTGAGGCGGACTGAGTGCGGTGAACGAAGGCGCGAGGGGCGTGTATGGCTGCGGTGAGCGATGTACGGGAGATCATCAGCGGCGACGGGGAGACCGGGGTGGACATCGTCCGCAACGTGCGGCGCTGGGTCGACGAGCAGGTCATTCCGTTCGCTGACGCGCTGGAGCACGCGGGCGAGTTTCCGACCGCGATTCATCGTGACATGTGCGAGATGGGCATCTTCGGTATCACGGTCCCGGAGGCCCACGGCGGGCTCGGCCTGTCGTTCGAGACGTATTCGGCGGTGATCGAGGAGATCGCGCGGGGCTGGATGGGGCTCGCGGGGATCATCAACACCAACGTGATCGATGGCTGGATCATCGAGCAGCACGGGACCGACGATCAGAAGCAGCGCTTCCTGCCCGGCCTCGCCACCGGCGAGCTGCAGGGCTGCTTCACGATCACCGAGCCCAACGCGGGCTCCGATGCGCAGGCGATCCGCACCACCGCGACGCGCGACGGCGACGACTACCTGCTAAACGGCAACAAGCTGTTCGTGACCAACGGCGACCGCGGCGACGTGTATCTGGCGATGACCAAGACCGACCCGAGCGCCAATCCGCGGCACCGCGGAATCTCGGCCTTTCTGGTCGAGCGCGACACGCCCGGATTCTCGATCGCGCGGACGATCGACAAGCTCGGTTACAAGGGCCCGGAGACGGCTGAGCTGTTCATGGAGGACGCACGGGTACCCGCGGGCAACCTGCTGGGCGGCGCTGAGGGGCGCGGCTTTCAGCAGATGATCAGTGGGTTGGAGATTGGGCGGATCAACGTCGCCGCGCGCGCGACCGGCGTCGCGCAGGCGGCCTTCGACCACGCGATCGTCTACGCGCAGCAGCGCGAGACGATGGGCAAGCCGATCGCGCAGCATCAGGCGATCCAGCTGAAGCTGGCCGATATGGCGACCAAGATTCGAGCGGCGCGGCTGCTGACCCGCGACGCGGCGCGCAAGAAGGACAGCGGCGAACGCGCGGACCTCGATGTTGGCATGGCCAAGCTGTTCGCGACCGAGGTCGCGCTGGAGTGCACGCTCGAATCGATGCGCGTGCACGGCGGCGTCGGCTACACCACGGAACTGCCGATTGAGCGCTTCTACCGCGACGCCCCGCTGATGGTGGTGGCCGAAGGCACGAACGAAATTCAGCGCCTCGTGATCGCGCGCCGGCTGCTGGAGCTGTACCGCGTCGACTGAGCCCAGTGACGGAGGCTGACGATGCCCACGAAGGAACTGTTTGGCCGCTACCTCGAGCAGTTTGAGGTCGGCGAGGTGATCGAGCACTGGCCCGGCCGCACGGTCACCGAGGCCGATGACCTGATGTTCTGCATGCTGACGATGAACCATCACCCACTGCATACGAACCTCGAATACGCCGAGGGCACGCAGTTCGGCCAGCGCGTGGTTTCGGGTCCGTTCGTCTACTCGCTGGTCTTTGGGATGACCGTGCCGATGATCAGCGGCAAGGCGATCGCAAATCTCGCGACGAACGACCTGCGGCACACGGCGCCGGTCTTCCACGGCGACACGCTGACGGCCCGCACGGAGGTCACCGGCATCCGCGAGTCACGATCGCAGCCCGACCGCGGGATCGTGACGGTCAACACGACCGCCCAGAATCAGCACGGCGAAACCGTGTTAGAGTTCACTCGTGCCGTCATGATCCCGAAGCGGCCGGATGGTGAGTGATGATCGAAATCAACTCGGGCTCGGACCTGGAACGCTCAGTTGTGCGTGTCGGCAAGGCGCTCGGCCTGGACGTGGAGACGCAAGTCGTCATGGGCGACCGCATCTGGGGCCCGCGCCGCCACGTTGATGTGGTGCTGAGCAAGACTGACTCCGATCGAATCATCGGCATCGAGTGCAAGTACCAGCGCCAGTCGGGCTCGGTCGAAGAGAAGATTCCCCTGACGGTCGAGGACATCGAAGACTGGCCGATTCGGGGCATTGTCGTCGTCCACGGCGAGGGCTTCTCGCGCGACTTCGTGCCCTTCCTGCGGGGCCGAGGTCGGATCGTGGAGTTCAAGCGCCTCGCCGAGTGGTTGCGCTTCTATTTCCGCCTGTCACGCGAGCGCGCGCTCCAGGCCGAGATGCTGCTCAACGGCGACTCCTAGCCAGCTCGAATCAGGTACTCGGGCACGGGCTGGCGACCGTTGCTGTTGGAGTTGATCGCGCGCCGCGCTGCGACCTCCGCCAGCACGAACGCTTCTGACCGATAGAGCGCCGCCACATCGGGATGCCCGGAGTTGGACAGCGCCACCGCCGCTCCCTGGCGCGCCAGCGACTCGGCCGTCGTCGCGAGGCGTTGCTGATCCGCCAGACGGAACGCTGCGGAGGTGTACGACGTAAAGTTCGCCGTCGTGCTGAGCGGCACGTAGGGCGGATCGAAGTAGACGAAGTCGCCTGTGCCGGCCTCAGCGGCCGCCTCCGTGAAGTCCCCGACGCGTAGCTCCACCCTGGACAGCGCCTCCGAGGCAGCGCGCAGATTCGGCTCATCGCAGATCATCGGCTTGGCATAGCGGCCGTGGGGCACGTTGAAGCCGCCGCTGCTGTTGACACGGTAGAGACCGTTGAAGCATGTCTTGTTGAGGAAGATCAGGTTCGTCGCGCCGCCCAGGTCGCAGGTCAGCCGCTTGGCGCGGATGGTGTAGTAGTACTCCGCCCGCGCCTCGCCCTCGCGCGACCGGTACTTCCCCTCATGGACCCGCAGCGCGTGGACTAACTCCTCCACGTGATCGCGGACCTGGATGTAGGCGTTGATCAGCTCAGCGTTGCTGTCGGACAGCACCGCACGCTTGAAGCGCCCCTGCGCCTGCAGCGCGAAGAACAGCGCTCCACCGCCCACGAACGGCTCGTAGTAGGTCTCGATCTGCGCGGGCGCGGCCTGCAGCAGCTCCGCGAGCAGTTGCGTCTTGCCGCCGGCCCATTTGACGAATGGTCGAGCCACCAGTCGAGTTTAGGTCGGCGAATCCGGCCTGGCGGTGGTCGCGCTATGTGCGGCGGCGCGCATGGGGCGATCGCGGGCCCGGCTAGCGGAAGATGTCGAGCGGGGCGGCGTGGATGAAGATGCCCGGGGCGACGCCGGTGGTGCTGGCCAGGATCGAGAGGAACAGCGCCCAGACGGTGACGCCGAGGCCCACGACGATCAGCGCTGACCGGTCATCGATGCCCGGGGAAGCCGCGCGTACCGCCAGGATCGAGAGCAGAAACCAGGCGATCACCGTGACGAGGCCGACGGCGAACGAGATCGGCACGACCAAAAGCGCGAGCTGAGCGACTCCCACGAGCCCGGCCAGCGCGAGCGGGCGGGCGAGCCGCAGGATGTCGACCCGCACCTCGCAGATTCGGTAGAGCGCCCACCAGCTGACGGCGACCGAGAGCGCCCAGGCGACGACACCGGCAACGCCGCCGAGCACCACGAGCCGAATCGCGCCCGCCCCGATCTGGGCGCCGTCGACCGCGAGCGCGAGCCAGAACCAGGCGCCGAGCCCCGCGGCCAACGCAGCGACCGGGACCAAGAGCAGCGCCGCTGTGGTATCGGCGGCGTTGCGGGCGAGGTCAGGGAGCACTTCAAGTTCGCCGCGCAGCAGGTAGCCGAATAGTTCGAAGCTGCGGCGCACATGAGCGGCGGCGCGGCTTGTCGCACCGCCGGCCGCCGGTCGGGTCGACGAAAACGAAAACGGGTGGGGAGTGGTGCGGGACATGGCTTGGACACGACCCCAGCCGCCGCCTTCCACAGTACGGTGGGATGTATGCCGCCACAAGCAACAAACATCATCGCGACGATCGACGCGGAGGTCTCGGCCTGCCGCGCCTGCGAGCGACTCGTGGCCTGGCGCGAAGGCGTAGCGGCTGAGAAACGCGCGGCGTTCCGCGACGCCGAGTACTGGGGCCGTGGAGTGCCAGGCTTCGGGCCGGCCGACGCGCGGGTCTGGGTCGTGGGGCTCGCGCCCGCGGCGCACGGAGCGAACCGCACGGGGCGGATGTTCACCGGCGATCGCTCGGGCGACTGGCTCTACCGCGCGATGCATCGGGCGGGGCTGGCGAACCAGGCTGAGAGCACGGGGCGCGACGACGGGCTGGAGCTGGTCGGAGCGCGCGTGACATCGGTCGTGCGCTGTGCGCCGCCCGACAACAAGCCGACGATCGCCGAGCGTGACCGCTGTCTGCCGTTCCTGGCGCGCGAGCTGGCTGCACTCCCGGAGCTGCGTGTGATCGTGACGCTCGGCGCCTACGCGTGGGAGAACGTGGCGCGCCAGTTGGGCATCCGCCCGCGGCCCAAATTCGGGCACGCTCGGGAGACGCTGACCGAGCGTGGGCCGATTGTGCTCTGCTCCTACCACCCGAGCCAGCGCAACACCTTCACGGGCAAGCTGACGGCGCCGATGCTGGGCGCGATCTTCGCCCGTGCCGCGGAGCTCGCCGGGCTCTGACTGAGCGCTCTGACTGGGCGCTCCGCCGCCCCGCCGGTTGGTTAGCCTTCGGCTACGGCGGCGATGCCCGCGCAGGTCGAGAGGAGCTGGCGATGCTGAGCGACTACCGGATTCTGGACCTGACCGATGAGGACGGGCTGATCGGCGGGATGATCCTCGCCGATCTGGGCGCCGATGTGATCGCGGTCGAACCGCCCGAAGGCAACAGCGCGAGGCGGCGCGGGCCGTTCGCGGGCGACCCCTCCGACGTCGAGGGCTCGCTGGTCTGGCAAGCGTGGGCGCGCAACAAGCGATCGGTGGTGATCGACCTCGAGAGCGATGACGGGCACGAACAGCTGCGCCGGCTCGCGGCGACGGCCGATGCGCTGATCGAGTCGGACGCGGTCGGTGCGATGGCCGCGCGCGGGCTGGGCTACGACGACCTCGCCGCGATCAACCCCGGCCTGGTCTACGCGGCGATCACACCGTTCGGCACGAGCGGTCCGAAGGCGAGCTGGCGGGCGAGCGACGTGACCGTGGCGGCTTCGGCCGGGCCGATGTCGCAAAGCGGCGACTCGGACCGCGCGCCGCTGCGCGTCAGCCTGCCGCAGACCGGCCTGCACGCGGGCGCTGAGGCCGCGGTCGCTGTGCAGATCGCGCTGTGGGAGCGCAAGCGCTCGGGACGCGGGCAGTTCATCGATGTCGCGGCGCAGGCCGCACACGCGCAGGCTACGCAGTCGGGCATTCTGGCAGCTCCGCTGAAGGCTGCTTCGTTCCTGCGCTCAGCCAAGGGGCTGAGGCTCGGCCCGCTCGAAATTCAGCTGTTCTGGCCGTGTAAGGACGGGCATGTGGCGATCACGTACCTGTTCGGCGCGGCGATCGGGCCGTTCACCGCACGGCTGATGCAATGGGCCTATGAGGAGGGCCATTGCGACGAAGCGACGCGCGACAAGGACTGGCTCAACTACACGCTGTTGCTGCTGACCGGACAGGAGCCGATCTCGGAGTACCTCAGGCTGCTGCAGGTGGTCGAGTCGCTGTCGATAACCAAGACCAAGGCGGAGTTGTTCGAGGCGGCGCTCGAACGCCGGCTGCTGATCGTGCCCGTCTCGACGATGGCAGACGTGGCCGAGAACGAACAGCTGGCGACGCGCGAGTACTGGCGCGACGTCGAACGCCAGGGCCGCAGTCTGCGCTTCCCCGGCCCGTTCGCGCGGTTCTCGGGCTCGGCGATCGAGTACCGCCGTCCCGCGCCGTTGTTGGGCGAACACAGCGGCGAAGTGCTCGCCGAGGTCCGCTCGGCCGCCAGCCTGAATGGGTCGGGCGACGATGCTGGGTTGCCGCTGGATGGCCTGAAGATGCTCGACCTGATGTGGGTGATGGCGGGGCCGGCCGGGACCCGACCGCTGGCCGACTTCGGGGTGCAGACCGTGCGCGTCGAGTCGAGCACGAGAATCGATACGGCCCGCACGCTGCAGCCGTTCATCGATGACAACTCCACGCAGGCGGACGGCTCGGGCATGTTCCACAACATGAACGCGAACAAACTGATGACGACGGTCGACCCGGCGAATCCGGTCGGCCGCGAGCTGCTGCTCGACCTGGTGCGCTGGGCGGACGTGCTGACCGAGTCGTTCACGCCGCGTGCGATGCGGGGCTGGGGGCTGACCTGGGAGGAGCTGCACGCGGTCAACCCGCGGCTGATCATGCAGTCGTCGTGCCTGATGGGGCAGACGGGCCCGCTCTCGGATTTCGCGGGCTACGGCACGCTGGCGGCATCGATCGCCGGCTTCACGCCGCTCTGCAGCTGGGCCGACCGCGCGCCCGCCGGACCGTTCGGGGCCTACACCGACTACGTCGCTCCGCGGTTCGCCACCGCGGCGCTGCTGGCGGCGTTGAAGCAGCGCGAGCGCACGGGTGTGGGCCAGTACATCGATATGTCTCAGCTCGAGGCGGGCATCCACTTCCTCACCCCGGCGTTCCTGCAGTACGGCGTCTCGGGACGTATCTGGGAGTCCGACGGCAACCGCGACCCGCATATGGCCCCACACGGCGTCTATGCCTCGAGCGGCGACGATCAATGGGTCGCGATCGCGGCGGCCAATGATGCCCAGTGGTCGGCGCTCGCCGCCGCGATCGGCGGCGGCCTGGCGGAGGAGGCGCGCTTCGCCTCGCTCGATGGCCGGCTCGCCGCGCAGGACCAGCTCGACGCGGCGATCTCGGCCTGGACCAGCGAGCGAACGCCCAACGAAGCGATGGAGGCGCTACAGGCGGCGGGCGTCGCGGCGCACGCGGTGCAGAGCAGGCCCGAGCTGATGATCGACCCACAGCTGGCGCAGCGCGGGCACCTCGTGCAGCTCACGCACGCGACGCAGGGCGCGAGCACCGTCGAGGGCGCGCGCGTGGTGTTCTCGCGGACGCCCGCGCGACGCCCAACCGTGGCCCCGGTGATGGGCGCCGACAACGAAATGGTGCTGCGCGATTTGCTCGGCTACGACGACGAGCGAATCGTCGAAGTCGTGGCCTCGGGCGCGCTGCAGTAGTCGCGGTCCGACAACGGCGAAGGCCTGGCGGGCCGGGCGCACGCGTCTCGCGCGCGGGCTGAGCCACCGACAACCGTGCAGCTGCAACTGCGCGATTGACGACCCGATCTGCGATCACTAGCGTCGGGGTCGCTCGCACGGGCCGACGCTCGCCGACCCGCGGGTACATTTCGCATTTGGGGCGCATTCGGCGCAAGGAGAGCTGCCATGGCGGGACAGTATTCGATTCACATCGGAACCGTGGGTCAGGGCCTGTGGGTTTGCCACGACGGCGGAGAGACGTGGTACCGCGGACGCGCTGACGACATCGGCGAGGGCACGGTGCGCTCACTCGCGGCCTACCCCGACGCGGCCGAACGGCTGCTGGCGGGCACCGACGCGGGGCTCTACCGCAGCGACGACAACGGCTACCACTGGGAGAAGCTCGATTCGCCGATCGAGCCGCGTCAGATCTGGTCGGTCGCGATCGACCCGAGCGACACCGAGACGATTTTCGCCGGAACGCGCCCCGGCGCATTCCGCTCGCGCGACGGCGGGGCCAGCTGGGACGAGCTGCCGATCGATGTCGCCGACCCCTGCCCGATCGGGATCGCCCGCACCACCGTGATGGTGATTGACCCCAACGACAGCCAGCGCGTGTACGCGGGGATCGAAGTCGACGGCGTCTACAAGAGCCTCGACGGCGGCGACTCCTGGGTACACATGCCCGACCTCGGCGAAGACACCTTCCAGGGCGACGTGCACTGCATGGCCCGGGTGTCGGGCCGCGCGACGTACGCCACCAGCCCCTACGGGATCGCGACCAGCACCGACGAGGGCGAGAGCTGGGACTACCACTACTTCCCCACGCACCATGAGGGCGACCGCTTCTCCTACTGTCGCGGCGTGCTGGTCAAGGCCGACGACCCGGACACGATGTTCGTGGGCAACGGCGACGGGATTCCCGGCAGCGCGGGGGCGATCCAGCGCACCACCGACGGCGGGCAGAACTGGGCGGCCGTGGCGCTGCCCGAGCCGCCCAACTCGGTCGTCTACTGGCTGGCCACGCACCGCGCGGCGCCCGACGTGATCGTCGGCGTGAGCCTGTTCGGCTACGTCTATCTCAGCGAAGATGGCGGCCAGAACTGGCGCAAGCTGGACCGCGAATTCGGCGAGGTCCGCTCCGTGGCTGTGACCGCAAACTGAGAGAGGTGAACCGATGGCGCTTTCCGCAGCAGACCGAGCAGAAATTCAGAACCTGGCCGGGCGCTACAGCCAGGCCCTGGACGACGGCGACGCGGATGCCTGGGCCGCCGTCTGGACCGACGACGGCGTGATGGAGATGGTCGGGCAGGAGCGCTGGATCACCGGCGACGCGCTGCGCTCGCTGGGCGCCCCGCGCGAGCGCGACTCACAGTCCCGCCACATGCCCTCGACGTTCGTGATCGACGGCGACGGCGACGAGGCCTCGATGAGCTCCTACGTGACCGTGGTGCGCTGCGACGACCCCGCCAGCATCGTCTTTCAGGGCCGCTATGTGGACAAGATCCGCCGCGTCGGCGGCGCCTGGAAGCTAGCCCACCGCACGATCCTGACCGACTGGATCGAGCCCGCGACGGCCGAACAGTTCAAGACGCCCGCCGAGTAACTCCTCACCCGCACAGCAGCGGAAGACCGCGATGGCCGCGCGTTCCCCGGAGCGGATGATTGAGGGGAACGGGATCGAGATCTGCGCCGACTCGTTCGGCGACCCGGGCGACCCCGCAATCCTGCTGGTGATGGGCGCCGGCGCTTCGATGCTGTCCTGGGCTGAGGAGTTCTGCCAGCGGCTCGCCGACGGCGGCCGCTTCGTGATCCGCTACGACAACCGCGACACCGGCAAGACCAGCCCGTTTTGTCCGCCCGGCGAACCGAACTACACGCTCAACGACATGGCCGATGACGCTGTCGCCGTGCTAGACGCGTACGGCGTCGACCAGGCGCACATCATCGGCGCCTCGATGGGCGGGATGATCACCCAGCTGATCGGTCTCAACCACCCCGACCGCGTGCTCAGCCTCACGCCAATCATGTCCACCCCGCAGGCCGGCGTAGTGATGGACGCGTTTGCGGGCAAGGCCGTCGCCGAGCTCTCCCCGCCGCACCCGAGAGTGCTTGAGCTCGTCACCCGCAGGGCCCAGTTCGACTGGACCGACCGCGATGCCGTGATCAGCAACCAGATCGAATCCTTCGCCTTGATCAAGGGTTCGCGCTATCCCGAGGACCCCTCAATGGCCGAGTTCATCGCGAGGGACTTCGACCGCGCCAACAACTACGCCAGCTCCGTCAATCACACGCCCGCGATGGCCCAGTCCGAGCCCTGGCACGAACGGCTGGACGAGATCAGCGTTCCCACGCTGGTCATCCACGGAGACGAGGACCCAATCCTCCCCTACGACCACGGGCAGGCCCTCCACGCGGCCATCATCGGCTCGGAGATGCTCACGCTCGAAGGCGTCGGCCACGAACTTCCCGAAGGCACGTGGGACGTGGTTGTTCCAGCCATCCTGGAGCACACCAGCTGAACAAATGCTGACCGAGGCTGACCAATAGCTGACCGAGGCTGACCGGGCGGCTCTGCGGTCAGGCGCGACGCCGGTAGATCCCCATGACGACGCCGTTCGCCGTGGCGCCCGTCTTCACGAGCGTCAGATCCGCCGGGCGTGTACCCCGGCCGAACAGTCGTTTGCCATGGCCGAGCGTCACGGGGAACGTCCAGAGGCGGAACTCGTCGATCAGGTCATGTTCAAGCAGCGTCTGGATCAGCTGCCAGCTGCCGTGCACCTGCAGCAGCGGCCCGTCCTGAGCCTTGAGTTGGGCGATCCCGGCGGCGACATCGCCGCTGATCCGCGTTGTGTTCCGCCAGTTGAGCGGATGGGTCGCTGAGCTCGTGGCGACATATTTGCGCGCGGCGTTGAAGCGAGCCGCCATCGGATCGTCCGCGTGAACCGTGGGCCAGTGCGCGGCGAACACGTCGTAGGTCTTGCGACCGAAGAGCAGGTCATACGGCTGCGCCATCGCCTCGACGGCGACCTGCTGCATCACTGCTTCCCAATACGGGCCGGCCCAGCCGCCCTGCGTGAAGCCGTCCGACGGGTCTTCGTCGGGGCTGGTCGGGCCCTGCATGACGCCGTCCAGCGTGAGGAAGGTCAGGACGGCCAGTTCGCGCACTCGAGTCGCTCCCCGGTTGCGTCCGCCAGTGCTCGCGCTCGGCTCAGAGCTGACTGAGCTCGATCGGCGTGCTGGAGCGCGCCGACTCGTAGATGCCGAAGACGATCTTCATCGTCTCGATGTTGTCGCGGCCGCTGCTGATCGGCTCGCCGCCGTCCTCGCAGCAGCGCGCGAAGTGCTGAATCTCGTTGATGTAAGGGTTGGCGGTCGGGAGGTTGAGGTCGTCGGTGTCGATCGGCTGGAAACTCTCGGAGGGTCGGAAGCCGTCCTCGCCGTCCTGCGCGGCGCTGGCGATCACGGCCGGGGCGCGGTGCCACATCAGCGGTGAGTTGCTGTCGGGCGGCGGCGTCCAAGCCGTGCCCTGCTCGCCGATCAGCAGCAGCTGGAAGGCCCAGGGAGCGCGGCTGCTGAAGCTGGCGGTCAGCATCCCGACCGCGCCATTTTCAAACTCCAGCGTCGCCACCGCGCGATCCTCGGCGTTGTTGGTGAAGCTCGGGTTACCGGTCCAGATCCGCGCGTCGACCCGCGCGACCTCGCCGACGAAGTAGCGCATCAGGTCGAGGTGGTGCACGGAGAGCATGGTGATGACGCCGCCGCCGCCGCGCTTGCCGTCGAAGCCCCACCAGCCCGAGCGGGGCGCGATCGGCTGAGCGCCGTCGTCGAGCGCGGCGGTCAGGAAGGTGTCACAGCGCGCCGACCAGATTTGGCCCAACTCGCCGGCGTTGATGCGTCGGCGCAGGGCGACGTAGCTCGGCACATGGCGTAGGTGCTGGGCGACCATGAAGGTGACGCCGGCCTCCTCTGTCGCTTCGATGATCGCTCGGCACTCATCGAGCGAGATGGCCATCGGCTTTTCGAGCAGCACGTGCTTGCCGGCGCGGGCGGCGGCGATCGCCAGCGGCGCGTGCTGGTCGTGGATCGTGCAGATGTCCACGGCGTCGATATCGGACTGTTCGAGCATCTCGTCGGCGCTGGTGAAGACGGCATCGACGCCGGCCTCGTCGGCGAATTTGAGCGCCGCGTCCTCGCGGATATCGCAGACCGCCGTGAGCCGGAGATCGTCCGGCGCCAGCTGGTAGCCGGGCAGATGCTGCCGCGAAATCCCGCCTGTGCCGATCAGTCCGACCTTCAGTGGCTCAGCCATCGTCCCCGCCTTTCGCGCAGCGTCGCCCAGGATGCTCGCTGTGGGCGCGAGGATACCGATTGCGGCGTGGGATCGGGTGGCGCCGCCGTAGACTGGCTCTGGGCCCTTAGCTCAGTTTGGCAGAGCAGCGGACTTTTAATCCGAAGGTCCTGGGTTCGAGCCCCAGAGGGCCCACCACTTCCGGCTTCTGGGGCGGAATTGCGAAGTGCTCCACAGGCCGCCACGGCAGACGGAGCTGGTTTCACCCTTGCTAGGCCCTGCCGCCCGGTAGCGTGGGAGTCCAAAGGCCTGGGTTCGAGCCAATCAAGTCTTGGACGACGTCGTCCGCATTGAGGCTGCCGGCTTGAACAAGAGCCCATTGCCTGTACAGGTCTGTGGTTTGAATAAAGACAGCTTCGACTGTCTCAGCTGCCTGTGCGACGTTGGAATCAGGCGATTGCCGAGACGACGGGTCCGTTCGCCGAAATGGGTTCCAAATCCACAGGGTCAGATCGGGCGGGTTGCCCTTCTCGGCGCTGTAGCGCACTCGGTATTCCCCAATTTGGCGGTTGTCGCTTGTTCTCGTTCCGTTGGTGTAGCCCTTTATCTCGGCGATGGCTTCCCAGCCGGAGAGTCCTGCGATGGTAAGACGCAGGTCTTCGCGTTTCCGCTCATTCGGCTTGAGCCCAGCATCCATGTTCTCCACAATAAAATCCAGGTCCTGAAGGATCTCGCACACGACGGCAACCAATTCGTCACCGTCTTCCCAGATCGCACGTCTGATCCCTCGATCGGCTCTATCACTCGCAGCCGCTAGGTCAGTCTCGAGTCGCTGCCGCTCGTCGTCCAGCTGCTCGATTTCACCCTCGATCCCGGCAATTCTCTCTGCCAGTGCGTTCTCCTCCGGTGCGTACCAGTCGGATGGTTTGCTGAGGCGAGGCGGTGCCTGCGGGACTCTGACAGGGTCGCTCTCATGGACATCGGTCAGGAATGCCCTGAACCACTCTCCTAGGTTGCGCACTGCTGGGAGAATTAGGGCAATGTCATTGTCTTCTGGGATGGGCACCCTTCTCGACGCTCGTGGAACGCGAAGGAGCAGTGCCACTGGGCGGCGTGACGTCGTTTCCACTAGAGCAATCGAGTCGCCTTTGCGCCCTCCCCGAGCGGTGATGACCGGAGGTGCCGTTGGTGCGCTGCTGAGAATTCGATTCAACTCCGCAGCAAGAGTCATATACGCGTCCGGGCAGTTGGCGGCGACGGTCATCTCCCTCTCAGTATTGCGGGTATGCATGTGTGCGAGCTCGCGATATTGAGGAGGGGCGGCGTTCAGGCTTAGAACATCCCTGCCAAAACTCATGGGCCCGATCGTCAAGAGATGAACTCCCGCATCGATTCGATTGTGATCGAACGCTGTAGCAACAGCCACATCTGTTTCAGACCAGCTGTGGGTCTGGAGGTAATCCCCTAGCGAGGCCGCTGTCCTCAGATCCCCGCACAGCGGACGTATTGCGTCGACTTGGGAGTCATTCAGCCCGATGGCCGCGACCCTGGGCCGCCTGATCTTCGTCATGCGCTTACTCCGGGCGTTTCGCGCGCCAAGTTGCTCTACGGCGTGGATTGCCCACAAGGAATTCTACGCGAAGTATCGGTCTGTCCTCGCTCGTTCGCGAGATTATCTCCAGTTCCAACGCCTGGTCGGCAGTCAGCTCCGCGGAGTCGCGCGCTCGGCCGTTCTCGATGCTCACGAGGCATCGGCGGTGCGGACGGTAAGTGTGTGCGGTGGGGCGGCGGTCGTCGGGCGGGAACGCGCGATCGGGGGTGGTGGCTAGGCGGGGGGGGGGTTGGGATTAGCACTGGAAGCCGCCGGGGTGTAGGAGCTGGGCCGTTTCATCCCACTCGGCGGTGATCTCGTCGGGCGTTTGCAGGCACTCGCAGGCGAGGTGGGCGATCGAATCGGGTTGCAGAATCCGAATCGATCCGCGGCCCACGGAGGCGATCAGGCCCTCTCGGGCCAGCGGCGCCAGCGCGCTGCTGACGGCGGGCCGGGTCGCCCCGACCACCTCGGCGAGCTCCTCGTGGGTGATCGGGATGATGTCGCCGTCGGCCTCACCGTGGACGATTTCGAGCCAGGCACAGCAGCGCATGCCGAGCGGATGGAAGCGGGCGCAGAGCGCGTTGCTTGCCGCGAGCCGGAACTTGCGGGCGTGCGCCCTCGCGAGCGCCATCTGGAGCGTCGGCGAGGCCGCCGCGACGGAGCGCACGACGGCAGCCGGGACGGCGATCGCCTGACCGGCCAGGCGGACCTTGTAGAACAGGAAGAAGGGCATCCCGTGGACCGCGCGCATGCCGCCGACCGCGCCCTGCGAGCCGACGAAGACGGGCTGGATGCAGTCGCCATCGGGAGTTTCGAGGGTGCCGCCGAGGATGCCGCTGACGGGGAAGAGCACGCGATCGGTGGTGGCCCAGTAGTCGAACCGGTCGCCGCGCTTGAGCGGAACGATCTCAGCGTCGTCGAGCAGCTCTGCGAGTGCGCGCGCCGGGACCTGCGCGAGGATCGCGTTGGCGAGCGCAGCGGTTTCGTCAACGCCGCGAAGGCCGGTGGCCTGATCGTTCTGAGGAATCCGGATGGCCATCGCAATCCTGCCGTTCTCCGAGTCCGCACGCCTCCACGCCAGAGCATGGTACCGCTATCCTGTGCGCGTGTGGCGCACATCTGGATCAGGACGCGACTCTCCGTGAGAGTTGAGAGTTCCCGCTCTTGAGATGTGGCGTCGCAACTCCTAGATTCTACAGTCGCGCGGGGCGGCCTTGCCCGCCCATCGATTAGAGACGAGACCGCATGGCAGACGGCACGCCGATTCTGGAGATTCGCGACCTCCGCAAATTCTTCGGTGGCGTTCACGCGCTTGATGGTGTGGACATGGAGGTCTACGACGGTGAGATCCTCGGGATCATCGGGCCGAACGGCTCCGGCAAGACGACACTGTTCAACGTGATCGCCGGCGTGCATCGCCCGACCGGCGGCTCGGTCAGGTGGTTGGGCGAGGACATCACCGGCAAGGCCGCCCAATCGATGGCCGGGCGGGGGATCGTTCGGACGTTCCAGCAGGCGATGGCGTTCGAGGATCTGACGGTCCGAGACAACATTGGAATCGCCTGCGAGCATCGCCCCAAGACGGCCCGCGACCAGGAGGCCTATCGCGACCTGAGCCACGCCGAAGAGATCATCGAGTTCGTGGGGCTGACGCAGTTTACCGACGAGAAGGCGGTTAACCTGGGTTTCGGCAACCTCCGCCGGCTTGGCGTGGGGATCGCGATTGGCGCGCACCCGCGGCTGCTGATGGCCGACGAGCCGGCAGCCGGGCTCAACGACAATGAGACGGCCGACCTGAGCGTGTTGCTGGAATCGATCTGCGAACGCGGCATCACCCTCGCAGTGATCGATCACGACATGAACATGATGATGAACATCTGTGAGCGGCTGGTCGTGCTCGATTTCGGGCAGAAGATCGCCGAAGGCACGCCCGACGACGTGCGCAACGACCCCAAGGTGCTGGAAGTGTATTTGGGAGAAGAAGTTGACACTGCTACAGATTAGCGGTCTGCACACCGCCTACGGCCGCACGCGTGTCCATCGGGGCATCGAACTCCATCTCGAAGAAGGCGAGATCGTCGTGATTCTCGGCCCCAACGGGGCGGGCAAGTCGACGCTGCTGAGCGCCATCGCCGGCCTGATCAAGCCGACCGACGGAAGCATTGAGTACCAGGGGCGAGACATCGCCGGCTGGTCGGCCGACCGCGCCGCGTCAGTGGGCATCAACCTGGTGCCCGAAGGGCGACGCATCTTCAGCGGCATGACCGTGCGCGACAACCTCGATCTGGGCGCCTACGTGCAGACAGACCGCGCGACGATCGCGCAGGACTTCGACCGGGTGCTGGAGTATTTCCCAATCCTGCGCGACCGGCTCGATGCGCAGGGCAGCGACCTCAGTGGCGGCCAGCAACAGATGCTCGCGATCGCACGCGGGCTGATGGCTCGGCCCACGCTGATCCTGCTCGATGAGCCGTCGCTCGGCCTGTCGCCCGTGCTGGTCCGCGACCTCGAAGCGATCATTCTGGGACTGCGCGAACAGTTCGGCGCGTCGGTGTTGCTCGTCGAGCAGAACGCGAGCCTCGCGCTGGCGGTGGCCAAGCGCGGCTACCTGATGCAGACAGGCACGATCGCCGCCGAGGGCCTGCTCGCGGAGATGCGTGACACGGGTGTGATGCGCGAGTTGTATCTGGGCGCCGACTCGAACAACTAGCTCCGGCCGCCAGCCCTGGCAATCAGGCCCGGCGGCCAGCTCGAACGACGACGCGAGCGGGCGCTGGCCGCGCCGACCCGTGTGCGGCGCGCGCTTCGTCTCTAGTCGTCGGGCGGGTCTAGGCGAGCGACTCGGCGCCGGCTTTGGCCACTGCCGTGTCTTGCTGATACGCGCCGCCGCTGACGCCGACCGCGCCGATCACCTCGCCGTCGCTGACCAGTGGGTATCCCCCGCCGATCATCATGAATCGCGGGACCGCGGTGATGCCGTGCAGCAACGGCGGATCGTCCTTGATCGCGTCGTACCAGAGGTCGGTCGGCAAGCCGAATCCAACCGCCGTATATGCCTTGTCGGTCGCGACGCCAATGCTGGCCAGCGGCGCGCCATCCATGCGCAGCAGCGCCTTTTGGTTGCCGGCGTCGTCGAGGATGGAGATCGACATCACCACGCCCAGCTCGCGGGCCTTGGCTTCGGCGGCGGCGATCACGTGTTGGGCGCCCTCCGCGCTGATTGTCTGCTTCGATACGGTTGCGGCCACGCCACGCTCCTGTTCCGCTGCTGCTGCTGTTGCTTGAGGCCCGCGCTGGACGGTTGTCGCCAGGCGCGCCAAGCGTAGCGGACGGGTCGGCGCGCGCTTCTGATCACGGAGGCAGGCCGCGAGCGCGGAGCGCCGCGTCACGGAGCCCGTTGAGCGTCGTGGAGGGGCGGCGAGCCGAGCTGCCCGCTAAGCGGGCGAGCCGCGCAGCAGGCCCTGTGGCCGAACGAGCAGGATCAGGATCATCAGGCCGAACGCGTAGGCGTTGGTCCAGGCCGGCGCGAAGTAGCCCTGGCTCATCGACTCCAGCAGGCCGAGGAAGAGCGCGGCCAGCACCGCGCCGGTGACGTTGCCGAGGCCGCCGATGATCGCCACGGCGAAGCCCTTAATCACGAAGTGGGCCCCCACGAAGGGAGAGACGGGGAAGAACGAGATCAGGAGGGCGCCGCCAAGCCCGGCGATTGCGCTGCCAACCACGAAGATTCCCGTGACGTAGAGCCTGACGGGGATGCCCATCAGCGCGGCTGTGTCGCGGTCGGCGGCGATCGCCCGCAGGGCGCGCCCCCAGCGAGTGCGCTGGATCACGTAGAAGGTCAACCCGAACAGCACGAGCGTGGAGCCGATTATGAACACACGGGTGGCGAGCACCCGGACATCGCCCACATCCCAGACGGTGTTGAGCGGCCGCGGGATGTCGACCGCATCGGAGTTCCAGATGCCCGCAACGACGTGTTGCAGGATGAAGATCAGCCCGATCGAGACAATGAATCCGTTGATTGGCTCCTGCAATGTGAAGCGGAAGAGGCCGCGCTCAAGGACGAACCCCAGCCCGCCCACGAACGTGATCGCGAGCACCAGGCCGAGCAGGTACCAGTGGAAGCCGCCGCCCAGACCCAGCTCAACGATCACGAACCAGACGACATAGCCGCCGATCATCAGCATCTCGCCCTGAGCGAAGTTGACGATGCCGGTCAGGCCGAAGATCAGGGTGATACCGATCGCGATCAAGGCGATCACACTGGCGATCGATAGGCCCAGCACCACCTGCTGGAGGAAGAGCTCCATCTGCTCGCCGTTCCCCGGTTCGGCCGATCACGAGTCAGCCGCGAGCTCACCGCGTCGTTGCGGCCGGCGCGCAGGGGCACGCACGGACGATGGGGCAGAACGTAGCACAACGTGTCAAGCAGCGCGACGCGCGCTGAGCGAGCGCTGGAACCCCGCCGTCCGGCCCCGCGAGCGGTCGTGGGGGGGCGTGCACGGCGGAAACCTGCTGCTTCGTCTTGCCGCTTACTGACGCCCCGCCTCGCAGATCGGTATCACGTCGATATGCTACCCGCCCAGGGCGGCGCGCTGCTGAGTTCCGCGGGTTGGAGCTGCGGCGATGAATGAGAAGGAGCGAGAGTCCAGCATGACGAATCAACGATGGAGAATGTTGCCGAATGGGCGGGCCCTGCTTGTCCTGCTGAGCCTCGCTCTGATGTCGGCGCTGGTCTTCGCCGCCTGTGGCGGCGATGACGACGAGCAACAGCAGGCGGCGCCGGCCGCAGCGGCGGCCGAGCCGCAGGAGCAGCAGGCCGAGGCTGAGGTAGAGGTCGTCTGGATCGACATCGGCGTGGTGGCGCCGAGTTCCGGCAGCTACGAGGTCTTCGGTCACACCTACGAGGCCTCCGGCAAGTTCGTGGAGCACGAGATCAACACCGGCGCCCAGTACTGCATCGACCAGGGCGTCTGTGAGCCCGGCGGTGGGTTCCTGATCGACGGCAAGCTGCACAAGCTGCGGATTCACTTCCGCGACGACCGCAGCGACATCAACGCCCACGTGGCGCTGGTTCAGGAGCTGGTCCGCGATGTCGGCATCGTGGCCTGCATGTGCGGCACGCCGCATGACTTCGCGATCGCGAGCTCGAAGGTGACGCAGCCCGCCAAGGTGCTGCACTTCTCCGGTTCGAGCACGCTGGAAGAGATTCTGACCGCTGAGGCCACCGCGCCCGGCGGCGAGAACCGCTACCTGTTCCAGACCGAGACGCGCGAATGGCAGCGCAGCGGCAGCGTCATGAAGGGCGCGATTGACCTGATCGCTCCGGACTCTGAAGTCTCGGTGATCATGATGCTCAACGACGCCACCGGGCAGTTCCTTGGCCCGTACTTCAAGCGCGCCCTGGAGGCCAACGGTCAGACGGTTCCGGACATCATCTACTGGGACCCTGAGACGACCGACTTCTCGCCGTTGTTCTCGCGCGCCAAGGCGCAGGAGCCGGACATCATTCTGTTCCTCTACGACCCGGACCGCGCCATCCAGGCGATCCCGCAGGCGCTCGAGATCGACGCCGCCAAGGCCGGGTACTTCATGTTCGGGATCGACCCGGGCGAGTTCGCGAAGCGCGACTTCCAGTCGGACCTGCCAATCGGGATGGCCTGCGTGCCGCTCTGCTGGGGCGCGACCGACCGCCCAGAGGCACGGGACTACTGGGTCCGCTACGCGGCGTTCGGCAACGAGCTGCGCTTGTTCTCGTCGGTCAGCCTGCTGACCTATGACGACTACTACATGCTGATCAAGGCCTACCAGGCCGCCGGCACGTTTGAGGATCCCGATGCGGTCGTGAACGCATTGCTCGATGTTGTCCACGACGGCGTGATCGCCGACGGGTTCTACTTCGACGACCGGCACATCGTGGCGCACGGGACCGAGGTCTGTGTTTCGGACCAGGGCGAGTTCCGTTGCCAGTTCACGCCGCCGCCGGACGAGGCGCCACCCGGCACGCCGGGATTCTGATCGGCGTCGCGGCATAGGCCGCGTTTGAGACTCAGAACGGTCGCCGCCGCTACTCGCAGCGGCGACCGTCACCGCACTGCAGCGCTGTCGGGCGCGGCGCGCCCGACAGCGCTGCGCGCCCGTTGTCAGGCGCCCCACCGGGTTGACTGCGCGAGCTGAGCCCGGGCGAACGCGACGGGCAGAGGTCATCCGTGTATCTTCCGTGCGCGATGGAAGCTCGCATAGGACAACGCCGTGATCTCTGAGTTGATGCCCCCGAGCGCACGCGGCCTCACTGCTCGACTGATGAGGCAGGTGACACCGTCACAGACCGTCAGCTGGACGGGTCTCGTGATCGTGATGATCCTGTTTCCCACGATCGTCAACAACTCGCGGTTCATCGACGTGGCGATCACCTACGGCATTTTCGCGATCGCGCTCTACGGGCTGGGGCTGCTCTACGGGCAGACCAACTACCTGTCGATCGCGCATTCCGCGCTGATGGGCATGGGCGCCTACACGGCGGCGATCCTGTTCATCGAGGTCGGCCTCGGCTTCTGGGCCGTGCTACCGCTCTCGGCGCTGGTAGCCATGGGGGCGGCGATCCTGCTCGGCTATCCGGCGCTGCGCGTGAGCGGCTACCACTTCGTGATCGTGACCTTCGCCGCCTGCGAGCTCTTTGTCCTGGCGACCAGGAATCTGGGCGGCAGCGAAGCGCGCAGCGGACTGACCGGCGGCGCGCAGGGACTCGACATCACCGAGGCGGTCGGCGGCTTCTTCGGCCAGAGCTTCGACATCAACCTCGAACTCGAGCCGTTCTACTACCTGGTTGTGGGATTCGTCTTCGTCACGATCGTGATTACGCAGATGCTGGTCGTCTCGCCGATTGGCAGAACGTTCCGCGCGATCCGCGAAAACGAAGATCTGGCGCGGTCGGTTGGCATCCGGACGGGCTTCTACAAGATCCTGGCCTTCGGGATCAGCGGCATCTTCGCCGGCGTAGCCGGCGCGCTGTTCGCCTACAAGCTGCGCCACATCGCGCCCGACCTGTTCAACTCGTTCGAAGGCGTCGAGCTGGCGCTGATGGTGCTGTTGGGCGGGTCGCGGCGGCTGATGGGGCCACTCGTCGGGGCAGTCATCGTGGGCTTCCTGCCTGGGGTGCTTGACGTGATTGGGATCGGCCTGACGCCGTTCCAGCGCCAGATCGTGTTCGGCGCGATGCTGATCGCGGTGATCATTCTGCTGCCGTATGGCCTCGTCCAAGGCATCGCGGATCTCTATGGCTACGCCAAACGGCTGCTCGCGGCACAGTTGGGCCTGGGGCCGCGCGGCCCAGCACCGCCGCCTGCTGGGCCGGATGCGCCTGCTGAGCCGGACTCGCCGGGCGCCGACGCTAACGGCGGACCGATGAACGGTGAGCCGGTCAGCAACGGGGCGGCCGCGGCAAGCGACGGATGAGCCCGCGCCGCACGCAGCGCGCAGCGACGACGTAGCGTCGGTCAGTCATCTCGCTTGGATGGGACACGAGGCTGCGCCGGCGCGCACTGACGCGGCCGCGCTAGCGGACTCGAATCTGTCAGCCTGGATCGGTTGATCGTCCGGCGATGTGCTGGCGACCGCGCGGCGGCTCGAGCGCCGCCGCGCGTCGCGTCTTGTGACTCAGCTACTCGTACGTGTGGCCGGGCAGGAACTCAATCGGCCTGATCGCCAGGTTGCCATTGTCGTACTTCAGACCGGTCTCGTCGTGACCGGGGAAGATAAACGCATCCAGTTCCGAGGCGATGCTCTCGACCTTCTGCATGGAACTCGCGAACGCCTCGTTGCTGGTGTTGACGAAGTTCGGCACGGCGGGGGGACCATAGGCCTCGTGGGTGCCAACCGCGTCGCCTGCCAGCAACGCCCAGCCGGTGTGTTCGAGCCGAAGCAGCACGCCCATCGAGCCGGGCGTGTGGCCGGGCAGGCTGATCGTCCAGAGGTCTTCCAGAATCTCCTGCTCGCCGTACATCAGCATCGGATTCTTCTGGGAGATGAGGTTCCAGTCGGCGCGGACGAAGAAGTTCTCGGCCCGCCAGACGTTGGACGCGTGGCGGTGCTCGTCCTCGTGCAGGACGATCTGGGCGCCGGCGTCCTCGAAGAGCCGCAAGCCGCCCGCGTGATCGGCGTGGCAGTGGCTCAGGATGACGTGGCTGAAGTCCTCGGGTCCGAGGCCCTGTCGCTTCAGCGCGGCCTCGAGCAGCACGTCGGCGTTGAGTTCGCTGAGGTCGATCAGCCCCTTCCACTCGGGCAACCACTCCGCGTCGAAGTTCGTCGAGATGCCGGTGTCGTAGAGGATGCGGCCGGCGGGGTGATTGATGATGTAGGCGAGCGACGGGCAGCGATACCAGCGCCGTGCGCCCTCACGGCGGTTGGGCAGCAGCATGTCGTTCGGGTTGGGGTAGCCCATCAATCCGTAGTCCATGCCCATGACACCAAGTTTCAGACCCTGCAGCGTGATCGCCATGATGGTGGCGCCTTTCCAGATCGGCCGGCTAAGCCAGTTGGGCCGGCCAGTGAAACGAGCGACGCCCCCGCCGAGCCCGGGGGCTCGAACGGGAGCGTCGCGGCGGTTCCCAGGTAATGGGAGCTAGGAGCCGTTCGAGGTCACGGGGGCCAGGCCCGGCGAGACCTCGGGGTTGACGATCAGACCGCCACACGCGTCGGCCAGCGCGGGCATGCACTGGTCGGCGAACATGCGCATCTGCTCTTCGGTCTCCTCGCCGCTGTAGCCACCCATCTCGAACCAGGCGGTGAAGAGGAAGTCCTCGTAGCCGACCTCTTCCTTCAGCCGCATGATCTGCTCGACGATCTGATCGGCGGTGCCGATGAAGACGAGCCCCTTGTCGATGCAGAGGTCCGCGGTGACCGGGCGGTCAGCCGGCGGCGGCGGTTCGTCGATGTCGGTGATCACGCCACCGAAGCCGAACGCGCCGAGGTACGGCCACGCAGCCTCCATGCCATTCCTGTAGCGCTCAAGGTCGGCGGCTTCGTCGCCGGGCTTGAGGATGTGGACGTAGCGCGCCGGCGCGTAGCCGCGCTTCAGATCGGAGTCCCAGCCGAACTTCCAGGGGCCCGGGCGGTCGAGGCGGTCGGGCCAGCCGTTGATCTCGAGGTGCTCGTAGTAGCGCTCGACGTTCGCCTTGAGGCGCGAGTTCGGCTCGGGAATCGTGTAGCAGTTGACGGCGTTGGCGGCGGCCCATTCGATCGAGCGGGGGCTCGTGACGGGCTGCCACATCGGCGGCGTCGGCTTCTGGATCGGCTGCGGGTAGACGCTGATCTCTTTCAGCGTCGTGGTCGTCGCGTAGACCGGCGGGCCCGACGAGTACATGTCGGGCGGGCCGATGTCGAGCACGGAGTCGAGGTCGCGGCCGACGTGCTCCTGAGAGAAGTAGGCGATCGTTGAGGGGTTGCCCCACTTCGTGTAGCTCGGCGGCAGGCTGAAGAACTCGCCCAGGTGGCTGAACGACGGCTGGGTCCAGGCCTTCGTGATGATGTCGAAGCACTCCTGGAAGAATGCGCGGTTGCGCTCCTGGTCCTGGACCGTGGAGCCCATCGCGCCGCCAAGCACTTCGGTCTCGCGCGACTGATAGCCGCGCCCGACGCCGAACTCGACGCGGCCACCGCTGATGACGTCCAGCATGGCGCCCTGCTCGGCGAGTCGAATCGGGTGGTGCCAGGTGAGAATGTTGGCCATCTGGCCGAGGCGAATGCGGCTCGTGCGAGCGGCGATCGCCGTCTCCGCGATGAGCGGGTTGGGGCTGAACTCAACGCCCTCCGGCTGCATGTGGTGCTCGGTCATGAACCAGTAGTTGAAGCCGAGCTCGTCGGCGAGCACGCCCTGGCGGATCTGGTTGACCAGCACGCGCTGGAAGCTCTCGCTGGTCTCGGCGAGCGTTCCGGTGTTGACGCGAGTGCCGTCGATGATGTCGCTTTCGAGGTCGACAGCCCCGTTGTGGAAGATGGCAAGTTCGAGCATGCTGGTCCTTTCGAATGCGTTGCGATGGCGCGATTCGATCGCGCCCGATGTGCTGCGGGTCCCGTCTCAGCGAATCCTGATTCGCCCACGGTGCCGAGGTGGCAATGATAATCGAAGCCTGAGCGTGGGCGCACCTCCCAGTTTGTACGCCGTTGGTGTGGCGTCGTCTGTCTGCCCGATGACAATGATCATGCCTGATCGGACTCCGGATCGGGCGGCGGACTGGTTGGAAGCTCAGCCGGAGGCTCGGGTGGAACCGGCGGCGGCCCAGGCCCCGCGGGCGCCGGAATGATCGCTTGCAGCAGGGCGCCGAGCGTGCGGGCATACAACTGCTTCAAGCCGCTCACCATGCCTTCCGGCAACAGCAGGATCAGCAGAACCAACGCCATCCCGTAGCCGATCTGCACATGGTTGGGATTCGTGGCGAAGGGCAGCTCGTGGACGAACAGGACCACGATCGAGCCAACCAGCGGGCCGAGCAGCGGCACGGCGCCGCCGAGCAACACGATCAGCGCGAGCTGAATACCGTCCTGGGCGCCGAAGAGGCTCGGAGAGATGTGCTGGAGCAAGAACGCGTAGTGCACCCCGGCGGCGCCGGCGAACGCTCCGCTCAGCGTGAAGGCGAGAATCTTCGTGCGGGCGAGGTGGATGCCGATCGATTCAGCGAGGTCTTCGTTCTCCCGCACGGCGCGCATCGTGGCGCCGAACGCGGAGCGACGAATCAGGAACACCGCCGCGATCGCGATCGCGACGAACGCCACGGTCACGTAGTAGATCGAATTGCCGGACTTGAGAGTAATCCCGAAGAAATCCGGGAGGCCGCCCTCGACGATCAGTCCGAGCCGGCGACCGCTCTTGAAGCCCTGCCCGTTCTCGAGCACGATCCGGATCAGCTCGCCGAACGCGAATGTGGCGATCAGGAAGAAGTGGCCGCGAATCCGCAAGGCTGGATAGGCCAGCAGGGCCGCCCCGAATGAGGCGATGATCATCGCCAACGGCAACACGGCCCAGTAGGACCAACCGAACTCGCGATGGAAGATCGCGCCGGTGTAGGCGCCGATCGCCCAGAGCCCCGCGTGCGCGATCGAGAGGATGCCGGCCTGGCCGAAGATGACCGCCAGGCCATAGGCGGCGACCGCCGTCGTCCCGGCGACCGACGCCAGGAACAGATGGCGGCTGGAGGAGAACTCGGGAATCATCACAATGAATAGGCCAACGGCCACGATCACGATGATCCGCTCGGCCGTGTTGAACCGTGTCGTGCCGCGCAGCGCCTCCCCAATTCGATTCATTGCCCCCGCCTCCATGCGCGTTTCGATGTCTCGTCCATGGCTGCGCGCCTAGCGCGCCGGCGGTCCCTGCAAACCGGTGAGCAGGCCTGTCGGCTTCACCAGCAAGATGATGATCATGAGGACGAATGCGTAGGACTCCGACCATTCAGGCTTGAAGTACTGGGTGCCCATCGCTTCCGCCAGGCCGAGGAAGACCGCCGCAAGCACGGCCCCGGCCGGATTTCCGAGTCCGCCCACGAGCGCGACGGCAAACGCCTTGATCACAAACCGACTGCCGATGAACGGATCGATCGGGAACAGGCCGATCATCAGCGCACCGCCCAGGCCGGCGAGCAGCGATCCGACCAGGAAGACGACGGTGATGTAGCGGCGCACCGGGATGCCCATCAGGGACGCCGTCTCGCGATCGATCGCGCTGGCGCGCAGCGCGCGGCCGCTGCCACTGCGGTAGATGGCGAGCAGCATCGCGATCACGACGGAGAAGGTGACGCCGACGACGAGCACGCGCGTGCCGGGAATGTGCACGCCGCCCACGTTGAAGACCTGCTCGATCGGTCGCGGAATATCCACGATGCTCGCGCCGACTGGAGACAGCTCGACCAATAAATGTTGTAAGACGACGATCAGTCCCAGCGACACGATGAAGCCGTTGATCGGCGAGTCGAACGTGAAGCGAAACAGACCCCGCTCCAGAGCGATCCCGATCACCCCGACGGCCGCGATTGCGAGCAGCAGACCAGCGACGAAGCCGGCCCCCAGTTCGCTGCTCACCCACCAGGTGAAGAAGCCGCCAATCGCCAACAGCTCACCGTGGGCGAACATCACCAGACCGGTGAGGCCGAAGATGAGCGTCACGCCGAGCGCGATCAACGCGATGACCGCGGCGATCGACAGCCCGTTGACAACCTGCTGCAGGAACGTCTCCATCGGCGGCTCACCCTTCCCGACTCAGCGGCATTCGCCGCCGGCCGGTCCCGGCACTGCTAGCTGACACGCGGAGCGAGGCCCCCCGCACACATACGGCGTGCGTTGGGGCCTCCGCGATCAAGGCCCTCGCTCAGACAGGATCGGCGGCCGCGCGCTGAGGCGCCCGGCCGCTCTGATCCTGATGCTCCGAGGCGAGCGACCTAACCGCCGCTGCCTTCCTGGTTCGCCAGCACGCCCTCTTCGGTCACACCGAGCGCTTCGGGGCCGTACTCCTCAAGTGAGAAGTTCGTGCACTCGATCGAGCCAAGCTGGACGCGGCATGTGTCGTAGCCGTGGGCCACGCGGTGCCAGACCGGGTCCATCGTGAGCGTTGGACTGAGCACCGCGTCGATCGTGATGCCCTCCATCGCATCGGCGATCGCGACGGTGTCGTCGACCGTGCCGGCGATCTTCATCGCTTCAACCAGCATGAAGACGTAGTCGTACTGCCAGAGCGAAACGTCGGTGAGCGGTGCGGGCGAGCAGCCGTCGGCGTTGCCGCACTCGAACACATTCAGAGCTCGGTAGTACTCACGCGCTCGCTCGCTTGAGTTGATCGAGCGGCAGAGGTTGATGCAGGCGAGAACGATGGGCACCTCGTTGTCGATGCCGCCGGGGAAGTTCTCTTCCCACCAGCCCGGGTCGATGCCGAAGACCATGTAGCCGCGCGCCACCTCAAGCTCGAGCGCCTGCTCGGCGATCAGAGCTGAGTCCGCAGCGATGTACCAGTTGTGCATCCAGTCGGGATCGAGGCCCTTGAGTCGGGTCAGGAACGGGGTGAAGTCCGTCGTGCCCGGCGGGTAGAAGACAACCGGCGAGGTCCGCTGGCCAAGCTCCGTGAGGACGCCGTTGTAGAAGCGGCCGAGGAACTGGCCGGAGGGGTCATCGGTGGCAAGCACGACCGAGAGCTCACCGGGCTGAGCGCCCAAGAGCTGCAGGACGCCTGCCGCCGTGATCGTGCTACGCGTCAACTCCGACGGCTCGATCTGGAACAGGGTCTTGTGGGTGGTCTGCGCGCTCTCCGGGTTCAGGACGCCGTCCTCGGAGGTGAGAATGCTCAGCGCCATCAGGTGAAGCACCTTGGCCGGCTGGCTGATCTCGGAGGCCGCAAGGCCTGGGCCGTGCGGCAGGGGACCGAAGATGATCTTGATCCCCTCGTCACGAATCAGCTCCTGAACGGCCGCGATCGCGACCGCGTCTTCGGAGCGGCCGTCTCGTCGAACGACCTCGATGGTGTAGGTGGTGTCACCGACCACGAAGCCGCCCGCGGCATTGATCTGCTCAACTGCGAGCAGCAGGCCGGCTTCCTCGGACTTGCCGTAGAAGGCGAGGCCGCCGCCGGAGAGCGGCTGCACCGAACCGATGCGCACCACGCCCGTCTTGGCCTCTGCCGCCGCCGGCGCCTCTTGCTGCTGCTGTGCGGCAGCCGGCTCGTCGGCCTGCTGCTGCTCTGCCTGTGCGGCGGGCGCGGCGGCGGCCGCGGGTGCAGCCTGCTGCTCCTGCTGCTCATCGTCGCCGCCGCATGCGGCGGCCAACACGAGCACGCTCGCCATCAGGGCGATCAGTCCCACCCAGCCCCAATGTTGAAGTCGTTTGTGAATCGGTCGTTCGTTCATTCCGATGCCTCCTGTGTACCGAGCGGGAATGCTAGAGACCTGCGATCCGCTTCGCCAGCATGCGCGTGGCCAAGCAGACCAAGCAGCTTCAGGGCAGCCCCTGGCCCGAGTCGTTGATTCGCAGGTCGCCGCGGCGCACCAAGGCTACGCGACCGAGAGGCGCCATCGCCGCCGGCTGCAGCCTCACCGCCACTGAGCGGATCAACATGCTGTTCAACCCCGACAGCGATCGGGCCTATGGGCACAGATCGGGGCCGACTCCCCTGCGCAGCGGCACTCAGACCGTGACCGTCGGACGGTCATCGGGATTCGGCCGCAGGCGCATGGGCGCGGCGTGAGTGTGACAATCCGCCACGAGGCGGTCGGTACGCGCGAAGACGCTCGCCGTTCCCGGCGGCGGCGCGGCGGCGCTCTACGGTTTGTGGGACGTCCGCCACCTGAGGCGCAGCGATCGATAGCATCCTCTGCAGCTCAACCAGCGTGAAGGAGCGCAGCCGTGAAGATTGAAGACGATGCCGGCCTGTCCGACCTGCTGATCGGGGAGGAAGCCCGCCTCTGCGGCGGGTTCGGATTTATCGAGGGTCCGATCTGGATCGCGTCCGACAACGCGCTCGTGTTCAGCGACATCCCGGGCAATCGGCAGCATCGCTGGCGGCCGGGCGAGAGCGAGGCCGAGGTCTACCGCGACCCGAGCGGCTGGTCGAACGGCCTGACGCTCGACGCCGATGGCAACCTGCTGGCCTGCGAGCACGGCGGTCGGCGCGTCTCGCGCGGCGCCCACAGCGAGCCCGACAGCACGACGTCCGTCGCCGATAGCTGGGACGGCCAGGCGCTCAACAGTCCCAACGACCTCGTCGCGCACTCCTCCGGCGCGATCTTCTTCACCGACCCGTCGTACGGCGCGGACAGCGGCCGGACGCCGCGCTTCGGCGCCGAGGGGCAGCGACAGGAGCTCGACTTCCAAGGCGTCTATCGCGTCGACCCCGATGGCTCGCTCAGCCTCGTCGTTCCGACCGGCTTCTCGCAGCCCAATGGCCTCGCCTTCACGCCCGACGAATCCGGTCTCTACATCGGCGACTCTCAGGACGGACTGATCTGGCGCTACGACGTGAACGACGACCTCACGCTCGGCGAGCGCGTGCTGTTCGTGGACCAGTCGGCCGATCAGCGACTTGGGGCGCCCGACGGGATGAAGGTCGATTCGGACGGCCGTCTCTGGACCACCGGCGCCGGCGGCGTTTCGGTGCATTCCGCAGCGGGCGACTACCTGGGCGTCTTCGAGATGGATGAGCACGCCGCCAATCTGACCTTCGGCGGCGACAGCTTCTCGACGCTGTTCATGACGGCCGGCACGAGCCTGTACAGCATCGAGACCGCGGTTCGCGGGCTCGTGCCCGGCTCGCGCTAGCCGGCCCGACGCAGGACCTCCTCGAAGGCCTCGAGCGTGCGCTTGGCGAAGATCCACATGTTCGCTTCGCGATCTTCAAGCGCCGTCTCCAGCGTTTCGGAGTGTTCGAGCGGCCCGGCGACCGCGATGCAGGTGTGTCCCGCGGCGTCGCCGTAGGGGTTGCCGGTGGGTCCGGCGGCGCCGGTTTCGCCGATGCCCCAGGTCGCGCCGAGCCGCTCGCGGATCGTGGCGGCGATCAGTCGGGCGTAGGGCTCGCTGCTTGAGCGCACGCCGGGATAGTCCTCAAGGTCAATCTCCAGAAACACTGAGCGCGCAACGCCGGTGTAGGTGACCGCGGCTCCCCGGTAGTAGACGGAGGCTCCCGGGACCGCGAGCAGGGCAGCCGAGACCAGCCCGCCGGCGGTGGTCTCGCAGATCGCGACCGTTTCACCTCGCTCGCGCAACAGTTCGGCGATCGCGGCGGCCATCGGCTCCAGTGGTTCCATGTCTCATCCCTCCGTTCGCCTCGCCTAGCTTCTGCGACGCAGGCTACTCGCGCCGAGCGCTAGCCTGAGTAGAGACGTGCACAGCGAGGGAACGCAGCGATGATCAGAACCATTCGCGCCCGCTACTCGGGCGGCGCGCTGCGTCCGCTGGAAGCGCTCGACCTCGAAGAAGACGAAGAGGTGCTGGTATCGATCGATGATCGGCACCCGTCGCCACAGGCGATCGAGTCCTGCAAGGAGGCCGCCGGGAGCTGGGCCGGATCGTTCGATGTCGAGCAGTTGAAGCGAGACATCTATGCCAGCCGCCAGGTCCACTCCCGCCCCGCGCCCAAGCTGTAGATGAGATATCTCATCGATACGGATTGGGTGATTGACTATCTGGTCGGGATTGAGCGTACGGTCGATCGAGTCAACGTGCTGCTGGCTCAGGGCATCGGCCTGAGCAGCGTCTCGTTGGCTGAGATCTACGAGGGCGTCTTTTACGCGACTGACCCGCTCGATAATGAGCGGGCGTTGCACCAATTCATCGGCGCGGTTGATGTCTTGACGATCGATGTCGACATCTGTCAGGTTTTCGCCCGGGAACGAGGTCGTCTGCGGGCTGCCGGCAGCATCATCGGCGACTTTGACATTCTGATCGGCGCCACGGCGGTTCATCACGGTCTTACGCTGTTGACCAACAACCACAGGCACTTCGAGCGGCTGGAGGGTCTCAAGCTCGGCGTTTCCTGAGCCGGTCACATGGCGTCCAGCAAGCCAGCGAGCCTGAATGTTTTCGCGCCGGATCTGACCGCACACGCACGAAGGAGGAACCCAATGAGCACGCCGATCCGAGTCCATGTCGTCGCGGGCGGATTTCCGCCGGGCAAGCACGCGGGGCATGACATCGACTACGCGCGGATGCGCATCCTGATGGCGCTGCAGTCCAACGAAGACGTGCATGCGACCATCAGCAGCGACTTCACCGACTGCCACAAGTGGATCGCCGATTGCCAGCTGCTGGTCTGCTACGTGGCGGGCCCATTCGCGGACGACCACGAGACCGGTGTGATCCGCGACTGGCTCGGCGATGGCGGCCGCTGGCTGGCGCTGCACGGCAGCACCGGCGGCAAGGCAGAGCGGATCGGCCGCGCGGACGGCCGCCGGCGGATGGCCAAGATGGACTACCACGAGGCGCTCGGCGGCTTCTTCATGACTCACCCGCCGATCCGCGAGATGGACGTCAAGGTCGCCGACCACAACCACCCACTCACGCACAACCTGCCCGCTTCGTTCAAGGTGAAGGATGAGCCGTACATGGTCGAGGTGATCCACCCCGACACGCAGATACTGCTGACGACCGAAGACATCGAGAAGCCGCCCCTGATTGACGAGCTCTACGGCGGCGATCTCTCGCTGCTGCCCGACGGCAAGTCGCACGCGCTCGGCTTCGCGCGCAAGGTTGGCGAGGGCGAGGTCGCATACATCGCGCCGGGCCACTGCCACACCCCGCTGACCAACGGGCAGCCCGGGGTCCACGAGAGCGTTTCACCCGACGGGATCACGCCGCTGCGCTTCCGCGGGCCGTGGGAGACCGAGCCCTACGAGCAGCTGCTCAGGAACGCGATCAATTGGGGCACGGGCGTCGATGGTTAGCGATGTTCGCGCGGCAGCCGCTCGATACGAACGATTTTGACTGCGAGGAGCGGCAGCGTCCTTCTTCTGCTCGCCCCTTGAGGGGGAGCAGAGAGAACGGAAGAGCGTTCGGCGGCGGCAGATGCGGCGCCTTGAACTCCCTCCGACGGCCGTAGTGCATACTGCGCAGCGATGACCACCGACGCCAACCTCGAGCATCTGGCAGAGCTGCACCGGCGGCGCGAACAGTTCTTCGCGCCCAATCCGGCCGCCGAGGAGCGCGCGCACGGCCGCGACCTGTTGACCGCCAACGAACGGATCGAGCTGCTGCTCGACCCCGGCAGCGAGTGGGCCTACGGCTACGGCCCGGGACCCTCACCGCTGCGGCTCGGCTTCGGCGAAATTCAGGGCCGTCCGGTTTCCTACAAAGCCCACGACGCCTCCGGCGGCGTGGGCGCCTACAACCTGCGCTCGCGCGTCAACATGCGCGCCATCGGCCACATCGTCGACAAGGCCTGCCTGCCGATGTTCTACCTGTTCCAGGGGGCCGGCGGTCAGATCGAGGACCACGTCATGTCCTCGGGCTTCTCGGCGGTCGGCGGCCACCAGGTGGCGTCGCGTTCCAGCGTGCCGCGACGCGGCGTGGTCTACACCGCGATTCTGGGCAACTCGTTCGCGCCCTGGGCGGCCTCGGTGGCCGACTTCTCGGTGATGACACCGCGCGCCACTGCGACGTTCGTCAGCCCCTTCATCATGGAGTTCGCGACGGGGCATCGGCCCGACCTGTACGAGATGGGCGGCGTCGACGTCCACACCAAGCTGACGGGCCAGATCTGCCGCCGCGCGGAGGACGAGGCGGAAGCGATGGAGACGCTGCGCACTTGCTTCTCCTACCTGCCCGGCCACGCCTTTGAGTCCGCGCCGCGGGTGATGAGCGGCGACCCGCGCGAGCGCTGCGACGCCGAGTTGGGCTCGTTGGTGCCGAAGTATCCCAACCGCCCCTACGAGGTGCGCAAGATCATCGAGCGCGTCGTCGACCGCGGCAGCTTCTTCGAATGGCAGCCGGAGTTCGGCATGAACATGATCACCGGCTTCGCGCGGATGGACGGCCACACCGTCGCGATCATCGCCAATCAGCCGCGCGTGCGCGGTGGCGCGATCGATATGAACGCGCTGATCAAGGCCAAGCGGATGGTCAAAGTGGCGCGCACCTTCACGCTGCCGCTGCTCTCGTTCTGCGATACGCCGGGGATCATGACCACGCAGGAGGAAGAGCACAAAGGCCTGCTGACCGAGACCACCGTCTACGTCTCCGAACTGATGCAGACGCAGACCCCGACGGTCTGCGTGACGCTCGGGAAGGGCATCGGGATGGGCTACTTCATCATGGGATCGAGCGACCCGGAGGCGATCACGTTCGCCTGGCCGACGACGCAGATCGCCTACCTCGGGCCCGAAGGCGGCGCAGCGGTGGTGCATCGCAGGGCGCTCGCACAGGCGGACGATCACCGCCGCATGCTCGACGAGCTGGCCGAGCCCTTCCGCCGCAACATGAACCCCTGGCGCGGCTCGCAGATGGGCGCGATCGACGACATCATCGACCCCGCAGAGACGCGGCCGCGCGTGATCGCGGCGTTCGAAGCACTGCGACGGCGCGGACGCGGAGGCAGAGCATGACCACACGGCAATCCGTTCCGAGGCACGTCAGCCCCGAGAAGAATCTCACGATGGAGCAACGGCTCCAACGCGTCGAAGACGAGCGGGCGCATATCGCTGCGTTCGACAGCGACCGCGAGCTCAGTCGCGGCCAGCTGACGCCGCGCCAACGCATCGCTGCACTGGTCGACGATGGCTCGTTCCTTGAGATCGGCGGCTTCGCCAAGAGCCAGCACCACGAGGTCGCGGCGGAGACGCCGGCCGACGGCGTGATCACGGGCTATGCGGAGATCGGTGGGCGGCGGGTGATCGTGCTCGCCGAGGACCCCGTCGCGCTGGCTCGGACCGACGCGCAGGTGGGCAAGGTCAAGCGCAACCGGATGATCTCCAGCGCGATCTACCGTCGGCTGTCGCTCGTCTACATCGCCGACGGCACACCGCACGAGTCGCCGGAGTTCGACATGCACAAGGGCGTACTGCTCTCGCGCGTCGCCGAGCAGCTGCCGGCGCGCGACGTGGGCGAGCGCGAGGCGCCCTTCGTGACGATCGCCTGCGGTCTCTGCGCGGGCCAGAACGCGTCACTGGCGGTGCGCTCCGACCTGCTGATCGCGACATCCACGGCGCGCTTCGGCGCGGAACACGGCGATTCGACTGGCGTCGCCGATCTCGTCTGCGAGGACGACGCGAGCGCGATCAGCGCCGCCCAGCGCTTTCTCGGCACGCTGCCCGAGGAGCTCGACGCGCCGCTCGAACCGCTCAGCAACGAACCGGCGCCGGCCTTGCGCAGCCTCAGCGACGAAGCGATGTCGGCGACCCCGCGCGAGCAGCTTGAAGCGATCTTCGATGACGAGGGGGCGGTGCTGATCGGCCCGACCGATGGTGGCTGCCTGACCGGAATCGGCCGGATCGAGGGCTTCCCCGTCGCGTTCGCGCTGACCGGCGGCTCAGCGCGGCCGACGCTGAGCACCAACGATGTCAAGCGGATCGCCCGCGTGGCCGCCTGGAGCGCCGACTTCAACGTGCCGTTCATCTCGACCCAGGACACGCTCGGCTATGACCGCGCAGACGCCGGCAGCGGCGAGTTCATGTTCGCCGTCGCGCGGGCGGTTGAAGCGCTACGCGCTTCTCACGCGGCGAAGATCACGATCATCAACGGTTGGGGCTACGCGCTGGGCGACTTCGTGCTGGGCGGCATGGGCACCGGCTTCGACCTGCTCTGGTGCTGGCCCTCGGGGCGCGTCGCGATGACCGACAGCCCCGGGTACCTCGCGCGTGACCCTGAACAGCCGCCGGCCGACGAGCCGTGGGCGGCCGCTGAGCTGGGCCTGGTCGCGGAGATGATCACGCCCGCCGAGACGCGCGGCTGGCTGGCCCGCGCGCTGCGGCTGATCGGCCCCGGCCGCGCGCTGCCCGCCGCCCACTACGACCGCGGGCAGCCGATTCACGACATGACCTGAGCCGCACGCAGGAGGCGACAGCGTGGACGAGATTAGCTACGACGTTGAGGGTCAGATCGCGACGATCGGGCTCAACCGGCCCGAGAAGCTCAACGCGATGACCGACGCAATGTACCAGGCGATCGGCGCGGCGGTGCGGCGGGCCGAGGCGGATCCCGCGGTGCGCTGCATGATCATCACGGGCAGTGGTCGCGCGTTCACCTCGGGGCACGATCTCGGCGAGTTCGCCGGTCGCGAGGCCTGGCGACCGTGGCGGCCCGAGCGCTTCGACAACGGCCTGGAATGCGCCAAGCCGGTGATCGCCGCGATCCAGGGCTACTGCCTCGCGGGCGGACTTGAGCTGGCGCTGTTCTGCGATATCCGGATCGCCGACGACACGGCGCAGTTCGGCTGCCCGGAAGTGCGTTGGGGCATTCTGCACGGCTACGGAGCGCTGCGCCTGCCCGGCCTGATCGGCGGCTCCGACGCGATGCGCCTGCTGCTGACCGGTCAGTTCATCGACGCCGCCGAGGCGCATCGGATCGGGCTGGTCAGCGATGTCGTCGAGCCCGCAGCGCTGCTCTCGAAGGCGCGTGAGATCGCGGAGGCGATCTGCGCCAACGGGCCGACCGCGATCCGCATGACCAAGGAACTCGCCCAGCGCAGCCGCGACGCGTCGCTGGCCGACGGGCTGCGGATCTATCAGGAGTTCAGCCGCATGGCCTTCTCATCGGAGGACGCCCGCGAAGGCCTGACCGCCTTCGCCGAGCGCCGCGACCCGCAGTACGACTGACTGCGAACCATGGCGGCCTGGCAGCCCTGCTAAGGAAGCTCTGAACAAGTCGGATCCCCCCTGACGACCCAATGTGTTCAGGGGCATCCGATCCCTTCCCAATGTCGCCCCCTGAGGGGGAGATGCCGCAGGCAGAGGGGGAGTGCGTCGCGGTCAGCCGGCGTTACCGTGCGCGGCTCGGCGTCTAATCAGCCTTCCGCCCTCCCCCTCAGTCGCTGCGCGACAGCTCCCCCTCGGGGGGAGCCATTGAGAGCGGGATTCCTAGAGCTTCAGCGGCTCGCCCTGCGCGACGGCCTGAGGGTCGGTCTTCCACACGTCGGAGCCGTCGACGTACAGCTCGACGCCGTTGCCATCGGGATCGTCGAGGTACAGCGACCGGGAGACCGTGTGGTCGATCGTTGCGTAGATCTTGACCCCGGCGGCCTCAAGTTCGTCGCGCACTTCGCGCAGCTCGTCGAGCGTGTCGCCGACGCAGAAGGCGAGGTGATACAGGCCCGGGGCCTTGGGATCCGATTTAGCGGGGCCCTCTTCGCCGACCTCGATCAAGGCGAGGTCGTGATGATTGCCGAGCGTGTAGAACGTCATCGGCATCGTCTCGTGGCGGGCGGCGAGCTTCATGCCGAGCACCCCGCCGTAGAACGCCTCGGAGCGTTCGCGATTGCTCACCTTGATCACCGCATGACCGAGTTCTCGGACCTTCATCGCGCGCTCCCTCAGCACTGAGCCCCAGCTCAAGTTGGGGCGGAGAGTCAGCGCAAGTATACGACCGTCCTACAGCCTGCAGCACGAACGTCAGGGGCGCACGCCCATGCCGCGCTGTTCGCCGGCCATACGGGACACCGCGCGGTAGGCCAGATCGAGGAAGTCCGCGACGTATCGCCGCGTGTCGCGCGGATCGATGATGTCCTCGACGCCGAACGCCTCGGCGGTGCGGAAGGGGCTCGCGATCGCGCGGAAGCGCGCCTCGATCTCGGCCCGCCGCGCCGCCGGGTCGGGCGCGTTGGCGATCTCGCGCCGGAACGCGGCGTCGACGCCGCCCTCGATCGGGATCGAGCCCCATTCGGCGCTCGGCCAGGCGATCCGGTAGTTCGATTTGCGCGGATTGCCGGTCATGTTGCCGGCCATCCCGTAGCACTTGCGGATGTGCACGCACATCGAGGGCACGCGCAGATTCTGCGAGGTCCACAGCGCGCGCATGCCCTGGCGAATCGTGCCGCGCGCCTCCGCCTGCGCGCCGACCATGAAGCCGGGCACATCGACGAAGAACACGATCGGGATCAGGAACAGATCGCAGAGTTCGAGGAAGTGCTCGACTTTGCGCGCGCCGGCCCAGTCGAGCGCGCCGCCGAGGAAGCGGGGGTTGTTCGCGACGATCCCCATCGGCATCCCGTCGATCCGCGTCAGCGTGGTGATCACGCAGCGGCCGTAGTCCGGCTGAATCTGGAAGTGCTCTCCGTTGTCCACGACCAGCTCGATCAGCCGGTGCATCGAATACGGCCGCGCGCGGTTGCGCGGCACGATCGTGAGCAGCTCCTCCTCTTTGCGGTCGGCCGGATCGTCCGTGTGCTTGACCGGCGGCACCTCGGAGGCGCGGTCGGGCAGATAGGAGAAGACCGTGCGCAGCTGGCGCATTGCGTCGGCCTCATCCTCCGCCTCGTTGTCGACGGAACCCGACTGGTGGACGTGGACCTGCGAGTCGCCCAGCTCTTCCTTCGTGATGTCGTGCCCGAGCGCGCGCTTGACGACCGGCGGCCCGGCGGCAAAGAGCACTGCGGTGTCCTTGGGCATGACCGTGAAGTGGCTCAGCATCGCCTGGCCGGCGACGCCGCCGGCGACACTGCCCAACAAGGCCGTGAGGATCGGGACGCGGTTCAGCATCAGCGCCAGCCGCGTGAACGGGGAAACCCCGTTGGGCACGTAGGTGAAGCCGCCGGAGCTGATCGCCTCGACGTTCGCGCCGGCCCCATCGAGCAGCTGAAAGACGGGCAGATCGTTCTCCGCGGCCACCTCTTCGAGGAAGCCGGTCTTGCCCTTGGTCGATCCGGAAGCGCCGGGACGGCCGGAGCCGCCGCGCACCGTGAAGTCATTGCCCCAGACAGCGACGCGCCGCCCGTCGACGCGGGCCAGGCCGGCGACGGACGGATACGGCATGAAGCTGCTTATCTCGTCGTTCTCGTACTCCGCGTAGCCGGCCAGCTGGCCGATCTCGTGAAAGCTGCCCGGATCGACCAGCTCGTCGACGCGTTCGCGGATGGTCAGCTTCCCGCCCGCGTGCTGGCGATCGATGCGTTCCTGGCCGCCCATGAGCAAGCTGAGCTCACGGCGACGGCGCAACTCTGCTACCTCAGGTTCCCAGCTCATGAGTTCCCCCTCGTCAGGCGCACAGCGACACGGTCGGTCGCTGCAACATTGCGAAGCTGGACAGCCGGCGGGCTAGCTGGCCCAGCCCACATCCGCCTGTCCGAAGTGCGGCTTGCCGTCGGCGAAGTGCTCGAACTCCAGGTCCGGGTTATGCGCGTAGACGGACGAGTTGAAGTTGAGGTGGATGTGCCACGCACGCGAGACCATTACCCGGTTCAGCTCGCGGAACGCTTCCGCTCGGGGCTCCGGGTCGAAGATCTCGGTCACCTTCTTGAAAGCGGCCTGGACCTCGGCGTCCTTGTCGCCCGGCGGCAGGATGAAGTCGTACGGGCCCTCGGCCCGACCGAGGAACGCGATCTGCTGCCAGGGGTCTGCGCGGACGCTCATGCCGGCCAGGAACGCTGCGGCCCGCAGCTCGAAGAACTCGATGTAGAAGTCGGGCGCCGGCCGTACGATGATGTTCATCTCGATGCCGAACTGGGCCAGGCTGGCCTGGACAAATTCGGAGGCCGTGACGCCTCCCACGGATGTGTTCATGTCGAACGCGAAGCCGTCAAGCATACCGGCCAGAGCCAACTCCTCACGCACCCGATCCGGGTCGTAGTGAATCAGGATCTCGTCGGGATCGTGGATGCCGGCCAGGGCGGGGCCCAGATAACCCCAGTGATTCGCCAGGTGCAGATTCTCGTAGACCACCTCGACGTACTTGTCGCGGTCGATCGCGTAGTTGAAGGCGAGTCGCAGATGCTCATTGCCCCACGGCTCGAGGTTCGGGTTGAGGTAGATGAAGCCCAACGAGTTCGTGCTCTTGACGCTGATCGTGTTGCCCTCGTCCTCAACTCGCCCGAGATCCTCCGCCGGCACGGCCGCCAGGAAGTCAAACTCCCCGGTCAGCAGCCCGTTCACCTGCTGGGTCGCATCGACGGCCTGGGACATGGTGAGCTTCTCGACCCGCGGGGCACCCGGCTGCCAGTATTCCGGGAAGTACTGCTGGACGTAGGGGCCGTCGATGTCCTCATCGACGTAGGTGAACGCACCGGTTCCGACCGGAGCTTCGCGGCTGTTCGGGGTGTTGATCCGATCGAACGCGCTGGGCGCCAGCAGCATCCCTGCGCGGTCGCCCAGCACGCGGAGTAACGGCGAGAACGGCCCGGTCATCTCGAATACAGCAGTCGCTTCATCGACCGGATCGACCCGATCGATCGCGGCCAGGTCGGCCTTCACGTTCGAACCGTCGACCGTCTTGCCCCGCTCGATGTGCAGCCGCGTACTGTCGGCCGTCAGGTCGGTCATGTCGTGGTATTTGACGCCGCGGCGCAGATTGAAGACGACCCGCAGTGGGTCGGGAATCTCCCAGCTCTCGGCCAGACTGCGTGCTTCGGTGGGCTCGAGCCCGGCGTTGTAGCTGACCAGGTTGTCGAAGATCGGCCAGAGGATCTGGTGGTCGCCGCCGCCAGTCCCCGTCGTGCCTTCGAGGCCGCTGACGTTCGTGGTGGTCGGCCAGCGCACTTCGCCGGTCGGCGGCTGGGCGGTCGAGACCGTCTCCGCTGCCTGCTGCTGCACGGCCTGCTGGTCGGCGTCTTGGTCGGCCTGCTGGTCCGCATCAGCCTGCGCAGCCTGCTGATCGGCCTGCTGCTCCGTCTGTTGTGCAGCCTGTGGGGCGGCCTGCTGCTGATCCTGCTGCTGCGCCGCCGGCTGGTCCTGCTGATCGGCCTGCTGCGCCACTTGCGCGGCGGCGGGCCCGTCATCGTCGTCATCGCCGCAACCCACCAGGGCAATGCCGGCCGCGCCGACGCCCGCACGGGCGCTGACGCTCAGCAGCGTGCGCCGCGAGAGGCGCCGCCTCGATATCCGGGTCCAATAGGTCTGCTCGCTCATGTCGCTCTGCTCTCACGCTCATCGCTCGGCGAACGGCGACAAACCGGCCGTTCGTGCGGCGACCCTAGCGAATTTTGCGAACGCCCGCCGTCCCCGCCCGCACATCAGCCGCTGTGTCAGCTCGGACGCCACACCGCCCAACTGGCCGAACCCACGGAGGCTGCCCGGGTCGACCAGCGCGTCGACGCGTTCGCGAACGGTCAGCTTCCCGCCGCTCTGCTGCACTGTGGTACCTCAGGTTCCCAGCTCATGAGTTCCCCCTCGTCAGGCGCACAGCGACACGGTCGGTCGCTGCAACATTGCGAAGCTGGACAGCCGGCAGGCTAGCTGGCCCAGCCCACATCCGCCTGTCCGAAGTGCGGCTTGCCGTCGGCGAAGTGCTCGAACTCCAGGTCCGGGTTATGCGCGTAGACGGACGAATTGTAGTTGAGGTGGATGTGCCACGCACGCGAGACCATCACCCGGTTCAGCTCGCGGAAGGCTTCCGCCCGCGGCTCGGGGTCGAAGATCTCGGTCACCTTCTGGAACGCGGCCTGGACCTCGGCGTCCTTGTCGCCCGGCGGCAGGATGAAGTCGTACGGGCCCTCGGCCCGACCGAGGAACGCGATCTGCTGCCAGGGGTCGGCGCGGACGCTCATGCCGCTCAGGAACGCTGAGGCCCGCTGCTCGAAGAACTCGATGTAGAAGTCGGGCGCCGGGCGCACGATGATGTTCAGCTCGATTCCGAACTGCGCGAAGCTGGCCTGGACGAATTCTGCCCCCGTCACGCCATTTACGGGAACGTTCATGTCGAAGGCGAAGCCGTCGGGCATGCCCGCCAGAGCCAACTCCTCGCGCACCCGATCGGGGTCGTAGCGAATCAGGATCTCGTCGGGATCGTGGATGCCGGCCAGCGCGGGACCCAGATAACCCCAGTGATTGGCGGGGTTCAGGTTCTCGTAGACCACCTCGACATACTTGTCGCGGTCGATCGCGTGGTTGAGGGCGAGTCGCAGATGCAGATTGCCCCACGGCTCGAGGTTCGGATTGAGGTAGATGAATCCGAGTGAATTGGTGCTCTTCACGCTGAGCGCAAAGCCCGCGTCCTCAACTCGTTCGAGGTCCTCGGCCGGCACGCCCGCCAGGAAGTCGAACTCCCCGGTCAGCAGCCCATTGACCTGCTGCGTCGGCTCGATTGACTGGAACAGCGTCAGCCGCTCCACTCGCGGCGCGCCGTCCTGCCAGTAGTCCGGGAAGTACTGCTGCACGTAGGGGCCGTCGATGTCCTCATCGACGTAGGTGAACGCACCGGTTCCGACCGGAGCCTCGCGGCTGTTCGGGGTGTTGATCCGATCGAACGCGCTGGGCGCCAGCAGCATCCCCGCGCGGTCGCCGAGCACGCGCAGCAGCGGCGAGAACGGCCCGGTCATCTCAAATACGGCAGTCGCATCATCGACCGGATCCACCCGATCGATCGCCGCAAGGTCAGCCTTCACGTTCGAACCGTCGACCGTCTTGCCCCGCTCGACGTGCAGCCGCGTGGTGTCGGCCGTCAGGTCAGTCAGGTCGTGGTATTTGACGCCGCGACGCAGATTGAAGATGACCCGCAGTGGGTCGGGAATCTCCCAGCTCTCGGCCAGACTGCGTGCTTCGGTGGGCTCGAGTCCGGCGTTGTAGCTGACCAGGTTGTCGAAGATCGGCCAGAGGATCTGGTGGTCGCCGCCGCCAGTCCCCGTCGTGCCTTCGAGGCCGCTCACGTTCGTGGTGGTCGGCCAGAGCACTTCACCGGTCGGCGGCTGGGTGGTCGAGACCGTTTCCGCAGCCTGCTGCTGCACGGCCTGCTGGTCGGCGTCTTGGTCAGCCTGCTGGTCGGCATCGGCCTGCGCGGCCTGATCGTCGGCCTGCCGCTCCGTCTGTTGCGCGGCCTGCGTGGTGGCCTGCTGTTGATCCTGTTGCTGCGCCGCCGGCTGGTCCTGCTGTTCGGCCTGCTGCGCGACTTGCGCGGCGGCGGGCCCGTCATCGTCGTCATCGCCGCAACCGACCAGGGCGATGCCGGCCGCGCCGACGCCTGCACGGGCGCTTACGCTCAGCAGCGTGCGCCGCGAGACGCGCCGCCTCGATATTCGGGTCCAATAGGTCTGCTCAGTCATCTCGCTCTGCTCTCACGCTCATCGATCGGCGCCAGTCTGGCCGTTCGTGCGGCGACCCTAGCGAATTTTGCCAATGCCCGTCGTCCGCGCCCGAGCCGCTGCGCCGACCCGACCGCGGGACCGACTGAATCGAGGGCGCCTGCTCTCCCCTGCTCAGGCCAGGGCAGGCCCCACGGTGCCGGGGGAGAGCAGATCAGATGTGTTCAGAGCTTTCCTAGCTGGCCCAGCCCACATCCTTCTGCCCGAAGTGCGGCTTGCCGTCGCCGAAGTGCTCGAACTCCAACGCCGGATCGTGGGCGAAGAAGGACGACCAGAAGTGCGTGTGGATGTGCCAGGCTCGCGAGACCATCACCCGGTTGAGCTCGCGGAACGCTTCCGCGCGCGGCTCCGGGTCAAAGATTTCGGTCACCTTTTGGAACGCGGCCTGAACCTCGGCGTCCCTGTCGCCGGGCGGCAACATGAAGTCGTACGGACCATCTGCGCGGCCGAGGAAGGCCAACTGCTGCCAGGGGTCTGCGCGCACACTCATGCCGGACATGAAGGTGTTCACGCGCTTCTCGAAGAACTCCAGGTAGTAGTCCGGCGCCGGCTTGACCACGATGTTGAGGACGATCCCGTACTCGGCCAGGCTGGCCTGGATAAACTCTGCGCCCGTGATCGAGGTGCCGGGAATATTCATGTCGAACTCAAAGCCGTCCGGGCGGCCGGCCAGTTCCAGTTCCTCGCGCACCCGAGCGGGGTCGTGCCGAATCAGGATCTCGTCAGGGTCGTGGATGCCGCCGAGCGCCGGCCCCAGGTAGCCCCAATGGTTGGCGGTGTTCAGGTTCTCGTAGACCACCTCGACAAACTTGTCGCGGTCGATTGCGTGGTTGAGCGCCTGGCGCAGGTGGATGTTGCCCCAGGGCTCCAGGTTGGGATTGAGGTAGATGAAGCCCAGCGCGTTGGTTTCGCGGACACTGATCGACTTGCCCGCATCCTCAACCCTGGGCAGGTCCTCCGGCGGGATCGAGGCGAGGAAGTCGAACTTCCCGGTCAGCAACCCGTTCACCTGCTGCGTCGGCTCGATCGACTGGGACATCGTCAGCCGCTCCACTCGCGGCGCGCCGTCCTGCCAGTACTCCGGGAAGTACTCCTGGGTGTAAGGACCGTCCAGGTCCTCATCCACGTAGGTGAACGCGCCCGTGCCGACCGGCGCCTCGCGGCTGTTCGGCGTGTTGATGCGATCAAACGCGCTGGGCGCCAAGAGCATGCCCGCGCGGTCGCCGAGCACGCGCAGCAGCGGCGAGAAGGGCGCCGTCATCTCGAAAATCGCGGTCGTCTCGTCAACCGGATCGACCCGCGCAATCGCGGCCAAGTCGGCCTTCACGTTCGAACCGTCGACCGTCTTGCTCCGCTCGATGTGCAGCCGCGTGGTGTCCGCCGTCAGCTCGGTCAGGTCGTGATAGAGCACGCCCGAGCGAAGGGTGAAGATCACCTTGAGCGGGTCCGGAATCTCCCAGCTCTCAGCCAGACTGCGTGACTCGGTTGGCGTCAGAGTGGCGTCGTAGCTGACGAGATTGTCGAAAATCGGCCACAACACCTGGTGGTCGCCGCCACCAGTGCCGGTCGTGCCTTCCAAGCCGCTGACGTTGCTGCTCATCGGCCAACGGACTTCACCGGTCGGCACGTGCGCGGCGACCGTCGCCTCCGCCACTGCCGCCTGTTGCTGCTCTTGTTGCTGCTGGGCGGCGGCCTGATCCTGCTGCTCGGCCTGTTGGGCCTGTTGCTCCGCCGCCTGCTCGGCCTGCTGTTGTGCCTGCTGTTGCGCCTGTTGGCGTGCCGGCTGTGCGGCCTGCTGCTGCTCCTGCTCAACCCGCGCGGCGGCCGGCGCGTCGCCATCGTCGTCGTCGCCGCAGCCCACCAGGGCCAGGCCGGCCGCGCCGACGCCTGCACGGGCGCTTAGGCTCAGCAGCGTGCGCCGCGAGAGGCGCCGCCTCGATATTCGGGTCCAATAGGTCTGCTCAGTCATCTCGGTCTCCACTCGTCGCCGCCGTCGAACCGGGTGGATCGACACACGCTGCATCGCGCCCACAAGTCTATTGCGCGTAACGAGCGGCTGCTGTGATAAATCGCCTCGCCCTCATCCGGGCCCACTATCCTCTGCCCACACCGCCGCCGACTGAACTGGAACGCCGATGACCGAGCCGCTGAGCGGGATGCGCGTCGTGGAGATGGCCACAGCGCTACAGGGCCCGGCCGCCGGCGGCTTTCTGGCCGAGATGGGCGCCGACGTGATCCGCGTCGAGCCGCCCGGCGGCGATGGCTCGCGCTACGGGCGCGGCGTGAACAACGACAATCCCCCCGGCACGGTCGGCACGCAGTTCAACTCCACCAGCCGCGGCAAGCGCTCGATCAGCCTTGATGCGAAGTCCGAGGCTGGGCTCGAGGTGATCTACCGCCTGCTCGAAACCGCCGACGCGTTCACCAGCAACTATCGCGAAGCAGCGCTCGAGCGCCTGGGGCTGGGCTACGAGAGCTGCAAGCAGCGCAACCCGCAGCTCGTCTACGCGGTCGCCAACGGCTTCGGTCCCAAGGGACCCCTCGCGGGCAAAGCGATGACGGACATCGCCGCGCAGGCGCGCGGCGGGTTGATGAGCATGATCGGCGAGGCCGACGGCCCGGTGATGCGCGCCGGCGTGACCGTCGCGGACCTCGGCGGAGCCATGCAACTGGCCTTGGCCACGGTCACCGCGTTGCTGGCTCGGGAGCGGCACGGGGTCGGTCAGAAGGTCAACGTCTCCGCCTACGGGGCACAGATCTGGCTGCAATCGTGGGAACTCAATCATGCGGGGCTGACAGGGCAGCATCTCGAGCGCGATGGCGCCCATCATCCCAACGTGCCTGGGATGGAGGCAATCTACGCGACGAGCGACGGCGGCTGGATCGCGATCTCGTTCGCGAAGACCGAAGATGCGTGGCAGGCGCTGTGCGAGTTCGGCGGCATCCCGGCGATCGGCACCGATGAGCGCTGGAACAGCGTGCAGAAGCGGGTGGGGATGTCGACCGACCCCGAGATCGCGCGCGCGGTGCGGCCGATCCTGGCAGCCGCCTTCCGCTCGCGCACGACCGCCGAGTGGGAGGCGTTCTTCGAGACGCAACCGCAGATCATCGCCAACCGCGTCTTCAATCACGCCGATGTGCTGAACGATCCGCAGGCGCGGGCGAACGGCTACATCACCGATGTCGATCTGCCGCCGATCGGAACCGTTCCGTTCGTCGGACCGCTGATCCACTTCAGCGAGACGCCGCCCTCGGTCAAGGGGCCGCCGCCCGAGCTCGACCAGCACACCGAAGAGATCCTGCTGGAGCTTGGCTACGACTGGGACGAGATCACCACGATCACCGAGTCGACGAGAGCGCAGATGCGGCAACGCTTCCAGGCGCTGGGGCTCGATCCGCCCTACTGACCGCGACCGGAAGGGAGGCGCTGCCGATGTCGATGCCGCTCGCCGGGGTGCAGGCGCTCGATCTGACGAGCGGTGTGGCCGGTCCCTACTGCACGAAGATCCTGGCCGACTACGGCGCTGACGTGATCAAGGTCGAGCCGCCGCGGCGCGGCGATGGATCGCGGCAGCTGGACGGCGCGGCAGACGACGACGCCACGGCTACTGCGCCGCTCTTCCTTCAGCTCAACACCAACAAGCGCTCGATCACGCTCGACATCACGACCGCCGCGGGCGCCGACGTGCTCAAGCGCCTGCTTCGACGCGTCGACCTGCTCGTTGACGACGGTGCGCTCTCGGCTGCGGCTGCTGACGACGGGTGGACCCACGAAGCTCTCTCAGCCTCCAATCAACGGCTCGTGATGACCTCGATCTCGCCGTTCGGGCCCGACGGACCTCACGCCGACTACCGGGCGACCGAGATCGTGCTCTCGGCGCTGGGCGGCTGGAGCTTCCCGATGGGCGACCCCGGTCGCGCGCCGCTGCAGCCTGGCGGGCCGTACATCGCCTACGTCGCGGGGCTCTGGGCCGCGACGGGGACGCTGACCGCGCTCTTCTCGGCGGGCCTGACCGGCTTCGGCCAGGAGGTCCACATCTCGATGCTTGAAGCCGCCGCCGCCACCATCGTGGAAGACACGGTGCGCCACTCGTACACGGGCGAAGCGCGGGGCCGCTACGCGAACCACTGGGGCGCCGGCCTGATGCCCTCGCTGCAGCCCTGCGCCGACGGGCATGTGGTGCTGATGGGTGGGCCCTACCGCGATCAGATCTTCACGTTGCTTGGCCAGCCCACGCCGGCCGAGGACGATCGCCCCAGCGATGCTGAACTGCAGGCGCAGTTCCGGGAGTTCGCGGCCGAGCGCACGCGCGACGAACTCTTCCACGCCGCCCAGGCGCTGCGTCTGCCGTTCGCGCCGGTCGCGACCCCGCAGGAGATACTCGACTCGCCACAGCACCGCGACCGCGACTACTTCGCCGAGGTGTCGCATCCCGAGGCCGGCCGGCTGCGCCACACCGGCCTGCCGATCCAGCTGGGCGAATCGCCCGCTGTGGCCCCTCGCCCGGCGCCGACGCTCGGCCACGACAATCAGGATGTCTATATGGAGCTGGGCGGGCTGAGCCTCGACGAGATCGCCGCTCTGCAGCAGCGCGGCGTCGTATGAACCGCCGTCCCCGAGAGCTCGGCCGCTCACGATGAGCACACCAACCAACGGCCCGGCGCTTGACGGCATCCGCGTGATCGACCTGACGATGGGATTCGCGGGTCCGCTCGCGACCAAGATGCTCGGCGGCCTTGGCGCCGACGTGATCAAGGTCGAAGCCACTCAACGGATCGACTGGTGGCGCGGCGCTGCGGCGAGCACGCCCGACGACCTGCGCTTCGAGCAATCGCCCACGTTCAACACGACCAACCTCTACAAACGCGGGATCACGTTGAACCTGCGCGACGAACGCGGCCGCGCCCTGCTGCGCGGGCTGATCGAGATCAGCGATGTCGTGATCGAGAACTACAGCGCCCGCGTGATGGCCAACTTCGGCCTCACCTACGAGACGCTGCGGAGCTGGAAGCGCGACATCATCATGGTGTCGATGCCGGGCTTCGGCGCCAGCGGACCGTGGCGCGACTACGTCGCCTTCGGGCAGACCGTCGAAGCCGTCTGCGGTCTGACCCACTTCAACGGCTACCCCGACGAGGATCCACGGCTGCTCTCGAACGGGGCCGATCCGTTCGTGGGCGTCAACGGCGTGGTCGCGACGCTGCTGGCGCTCGTGCATCGCCAGCGGACCGGCGAGGGACAGCGCGTCGAGGTCGCGCAGATGGAGGCGATCACACCGTTCATTGGGCCCGAACTGTTGCGCTTCCAGATGGACGGCAGTGTGCGACCGCGGATCGGCAATCAGCACGAGTCGATGTCCCCGCACGGCTGCTACCCCGCCAGGGGCGACGACAAATGGGTCGCGATTGCGGTCGAATCCGACGAACAGTGGGCCGCGTTCTGCCGCGTGACCGAGCATTCGGACTGGACCGCGGATCCCCGCTTCCGGGAACTCGCCGGCCGGCTGGAGCATCGTGACGAGCTCGACCGCCTGGTCGCCGAGTGGACAGCGGGCCATGACCGCTACGAGATCATGCACTCGCTGCAACGCGCCGGGATCGCTGCCGGGCCGGTGCAGTCCGGCGGGGATCTGCGCGCCGATGCGCAGCTACGGGCGACCGGCTTCTACGAGACGCTCGACCGCGCGCACGTTGGTCGGCACGAGTATCCGGTCGTGCCGATCCGGCTGTCGCGCACGCCGCGCCGAGCAGCGACGCCGGCGCCGACCCTCGGGCAGCACAACGAGGACGTGCTCGGCGGCATGCTCGGCCTGTCCGAGGCCGAGCTCGACTCGCTGCGCGGCGACGGAGTGATCGGCGACCGGCCGGCCTCGTCCAGGTAGGCACGCGACATCGCGCGACGCTGCTTAGATCTTCGCGGCGACGCCACCGTCGATGTTGATGATCTCGCCGGTGATGAAGCGCGAGTCGTCGCACGACAGGAACAGCACCAGGTTGGCCACATCGTCGGAGTTGCCGGGACCCGGCACGATCTGCGCGAAGTTGAACATCTTCTCGAACACGTGGTGTCCGCCGTCGGGGTCGTAGAACGTGCCCCGCGTCGCGCCCGGCGTGAGGATCTGGCCGGGCCGTACGCAGTTGACCCGAATGTTGTCGCTCCCGCCGATCCCCGCCATGTAGCGGGTCAGCGCGTCGACGCCCGCCTTCGCGGCGTAATACGACGCCGAAGTGGTGCCGAACTCCTTCTGCATGCGCGGCGAAAAGCCGCGCTGCGCGGCCAGCGATGACATGTTCACCACCGCCCCGCCGCCCGACGCCACGATGTGCGGCCAGACCGCCTGGCTGACCCGGAACGTGCCCGTCAGGTTCACGTTGATCACGCGATCCCAGACCGCCTGCGGCTCGTCGGGAAAGTAGTCGCCCGCACCGCCGCCGGCATTGTTGAACAGCAGGTGCACCTCGCCGTAGACCTGTGCGGCCTGCTCGACGGCTGTGAGCACCGACTGATCGTCGCCCACATCGCAGGCGACGAAGGTCGCCTCGCCGCCCGCGTCGCGGATGCCCTGTGCGACCGCCTCGCCCTGTTCGACGCGGCGCGCCATCAGAATCACCTTCGCGCCCTCGCGCGCGAAGGTCTGACCGGTGACCTCGCCGATCCCACTGTTGCCGCCCGTGATGATCGCGACCTTGCCGTCCAGCTTGCCTGCCACTCGAGCCTCCTTTGATTGCAGCCGCAGCCGCTGAACTGCGGCGCCCAGCGTCGATAGGATGCTATTGGGCCGCGCATCTGCGGGCGGCTGGAGGTAGCTGATGACCACAGCGATGCAGCAGATCCGCTTCGGTTGGTTCATTCCCACCTACGGCGATTTCGACCGGTTCGGACCCGACGCCGACTGGGAAGCGCCCGGCATGGAGCTGTTCGAGCGGGTCGCGCTGACGGCCGAGGCGGCCGGCTTCGAGTACGCGCTGGTCCCGGTCGCCACGGCCTGCTGGGAAGCCTGGATCGCCTGCGCGATGATCTCGGCGAAGACGACGAGCTTGAAGATGCTCGTCGCCGCGCGGCCCGGCTACATCGTGCCAACGCAGATGGCGAAGATGATCGCCACCTTCGACCAGCTCAGCGGCGGCCGGCTCTGCGTCAATCTGATCGCCGGTGGCGATCCCGCTCAGCTGGCGATGGACGGGCTGCTGATCCCGCATGACGACCGCTACTCGGTGATGGCTGAGTCGGTCGAGATCATGAAGGCGGTCTGGACGGCGACCGAGCCAATCGACTGGGACGGACGGCACTTCCAGCTGCGCGGCGCCGTCGTGCAGCCGAAGCCGCTGCAGCGGCCGTGGCCGCGCTTCTACATCGGCGGAGAGTCGGACGCGGCGCGCGATGTCGGCGCGGCGCACGCTGATTGCTACTTCTTCTGGGGCGACACGCCCGAACGCACCGCGATCAAGATCGCCGATGTGCGCCGTCGCGCGGCGGCGCTGGGACGCCACGACCTCACGTTCGGGATGCGCCTACAGGTCGTCGTTCGCGAGACCGAGCAGGAAGCCTGGGACGCGGCCGAGGCCCTGATCGCCGGCGCCACTGACGAGCAGCGACGGGCCCGCCGGCGGATCGCCGGCGACTCGCAGGCCGACACGCGGATGCTCGAGCTGGCCAACGGATCGGTCGAGGACGACTACCGGATCGCGCCGCACCTGTGGAGCGGCATGAGCACCGTCCGCACCGGCGCGGGCGTCTGCGTCGTCGGCGACCCGCAGCAGGTCGCCGACACGCTCCAGCAGTTCATCGATGTGGGCTGCAGCGAGTTCTGCCTCAGCGGCTACCCGCACGACGCCGAAGCCGAGCGCTTCGGCCGTTGGGTGCTGCCGCAGTTTGAGTCACAGATGGCCATCTCGAACGGCGCCCACAGCGTGGGCTCGCTCACGCGGGCGTAGTCTGATGGTGTAGAGGCGTTCACAAGTCGGCGAAGGAGACCAACATGGCGCGGGTGCAACTGGCGATCAACGTGGCGGAGTTGGATTCGGCGATCGAGTTCTACGGCAAGCTGTTCCATGCCGAACCGCACAAGGTGCGCTCGGGCTACGCGAACTTCGAGATCGAAGACCCGCCGCTCAAGCTGATCCTGATGGAGAACGGCAGCGGCGGCAGCCTCAACCACCTGGGCGTCGAGGTCGAGACGACCGCGGAAGTGGTCACCGAGACGCAGCGGCTGGCCAGCCTCGGGCTCGCGACCGAGATCGAGGACGGCGTGGTCTGCTGCCACGCCGAGCAGGACAAGGTCTGGGTCTCGGACCCCGCCGGCATCCGCTGGGAGGTCTACACGATCACCGACGACGCACCGGTCGCCGAGATGATCACGCTGATCGATGCGACCGATGCGACCGATGCGAGTGGGGCGAGCGGGGCGGCCTGCTGCGCCGAGGTAGCCACAGCCGACTAAGCGGCCTACGCCTCCGACGGCGGATCGTGGCCGACCTGCCAGCCGATCCCGAAACGGTCGGTGCAGGAGCCGAAGTAGGCGCCCCAGAACATCTCTTCCATCGGCATCGAAGCGTCGCCACCGTGGGACAGCTTGCCGTAGACCGCGTCGGCGTCCTCACGGCTGCCCGCCGCGTAGTGGATCGAGAAGTTGGTGCCGACGACCGGGCCGCCTGCAAAAGAGTCACTGCCCATCAGCACGCCCTCGCGCACGGGCAGCGAGATGTGCATGATGCGCCCGCGTGCTTCCTCCGATACGCCCATATCGGGCGGGCCGTCACCGAACGTCTGCACGGTGTCGAACTCGCCGCCGAAGACCGAACGGTAGAAGTCGAACGCCTCGCGGCAGTTGTCTTCGAAGGTCAGGTAGATGCTGAACGTCATGCTGGTCTCCGTGCTCCCGCTGCCGTCGAAGCGGGCTGCGTGGTCGGTGTTCGGTACGCAGAATACAGTTAGGGAGCGGCTTGCTCAACCGCCCAGGGCGCGATCAGCAGGGCGCATGCCGCCTCCCGCACGGATGCTTCCGCAGCCCGCAGCGCCTGGCGCGGATCCGACGGCCTCTCGGCCCGGCCGGCGGCCAGGCCCGCGGCCATGCCCCGGGCAAACGCTTGATGCAGCGACGTGCCGACGTTGATCTTGGCGACGCGCTGTCCCACCGCGTAGCGGAGGTCGTCGTCGCCCAAGCCCGACGCGCCATGCAGCACCAGCGGGACGTTCACGGCCTCAGCGATCGCGCGCAGTCGTTCGCGCTGCAGGCCGCCCTCGGCCGGCGATCCGCCGTGCACGTTGCCGACCGCGACGGCCAGCCAGTCGACCCGCGTCGCGGCGACGAAGCGGGCAGCTTGATCAGGATCGGTCCAGGCAGCCTCGGCGAGCGTGACGCCCTCCTCGGCGCCGCTGACATGCCCGAGCTCCGCCTCCAGCGGCAGGCCCTCCCACGCGAGCATCCCCCGCGCCTCGACCGCGAGCTGCACGTGCAGATCGAAGGGCAGCGTCGAGCCGTCGATCATCAGCGAGGTGAAGCCCGCGTCGATCGCGGCGCGCAGCTCCTCGTGAGTGTCGGCGTGGTCGAGATGCAGGCCGACCGGCACGACGACCCGCTGGGCCAGTTCGCGGACGGCGGCGGCGGCGATCACAACGCCGCCGATCTGCGCCAGCCCCGCGCGGTTGAACTGCACGATCACGGGTCGCCCGGTCAGCTCGGCGGCCTCGCTGACGGCGCGCGCCATCTCAACCGTCGAGACGTTGGCGGCGACCACGGCGCGGCGCGACACGGCGGCGTGCTGGACCAGCGCTCGGGCAGAAACCAATGGCACAATCAGCTCCGGGCGAGATCAGCGCGGCTGTAGACTCGCAGCGGCGACGGGCGCGGGGTGAGGAAACAGTTTGCCAGATCAGCCGCCCGACGGCGTGGGCGACGACGCGCTGGCGGACCGTGCGCGGGCGGGCGAGCTCGACGCCTTCAACGTGCTGGTGCGCCGCTACGAGCGCCGCGTGTTCGGGCTCTGCCTGGGGATGCTGCGCTCGCCGGCCGCCGCCGAGGACGCCGCGCAGGACGCGATGATCTCGGCCTGGCGCGCGCTCGACGGCTACCGCGGCGGCAACTTCTCGGCCTGGCTGCTGCGGATCGCCGGCAATCGCTGCCGCGACGAGCTGCGCCGCCGCAAGCGTCGGCCCTCCACCTCGCTCGACGTGATGGTCGAAGAGCACGGCGACGCCTGGTCGCCGCCCGATCGGGGCCGCTCGCCGGAGGCCGTCGCGCTCGACGCCGAAACGGGGCGCACGCTGCTCGCCGCGCTCGAACAGCTGCCCGACGAGCAGCGGCTGGCCGTCGTGCTCTCCGATGTGCAGGGTCTGTCCTACCGTGAAATCGCCGACGCGATGGACACGTCGATCGGCACCGTGAAGTCGCGAATCAACCGCGGACGGGCGCGGATGCGCCAGCTGATGCTCGAGAGTGGGGAACTCTCGCGCGTTCGCGAGCGTCAAGCGCTACAGGAACAATCCGCCCGGCAGGCCGAAACGGGGTCGCGATGAGCCGCTGGCGTCTCTGGCGACGCACCATTTCGCTCAGCCGGCGCCGGCGCGCGGACGCCTCCGCGTATCTCGACGGGGAGCTGAGGGGACGGGAGCGCGAGCGCTTCGAGGCGCAGTTCGAGCAGTCGCCGGAAATCCGCGAGTACGTCGACGACATCGCCCTGATTCAGTCGCAACTCAGCATGCTGCGCGAGGCGCGGCCCAGCCGCTCGTTCGAACTCAGCGCGGCCGACGTCGCGCCGGCGCAGCGGCGCCTGATCCTCGCCGAGGCGCCGGAGCCGCGGCGATTGCGCTTCGCAGCGGTCGCGGCCGTCGCGTCGGTCGCAGCGCTCGCGGCGGTGATCGCCTGGGACGCGCTCGATTCGGGCGGCGGCGGACCCGCGCAGTCGCAATCGGCTGCGATGCAGGCAGCGTCGCCGCCGCCGGAGCGCACGGTGGCCGCGGCCCAGGACGATGACCCCGCGACGCAGCAGGTGGAGCAGCAAGCGGCGGAGCAGGCTGAACCGCTCGCTCAATCGACGGCGACCGTCGCCTCAGTCGCGGAGCAGGCGCAGGCGCAGGAAGCTCAACAGGAGGCATTCGCCGATCAGCAAGCTGAACAGGCCGCAGCGATGCAAGAGGAGGCGATGGAGCAGCAAGAGCAGGCTGAGGCGTTTGAGCAGGAGGCAGTCGGGGAGCCGGAGGAGGAGCCGGTCGCCGAGCCGGCCGAGGCAGAGGAGCAGGCGCAGATGGCGGCTGTCGAGGCTGAGCAGGCTGAGCAGGCTGACGAGGCTGAAGAGGCTGAGCAGGCCGAGATCGACCCCGCGCGACAGGCGGTCACGGCGCGCGAGCGCGTCGCCGGTGACGGCGCGGATGACGCGGCGGCGGACGAGCCCGAGCTTCAGGCCCAGACAGCGAGCGATGACGCCGCGAAGGCCGACGCTCAGAGCGATCAGATGCAACCGGACGACGCAGCCGACGACGAGCCGCCCGCGGCCGACTCGGCTGCGCCGCAGGCGGAACCGCAGGCCGTCGCGCCCGCCGCGGCGGAATCAACGTCCGATTCCGCCGACCAGGATGCAACGGCGGCCGAACCGCAGGCAGCTCCCGAGGAACCTGCGGCTGTGACAGCTGAACAGGCGCAGACGCAAGCGGAGGAAGACCCGCCGCAGATCCGCGTGCGCCGGCTCGAGCCGGCGACGCCCGTCGCCGACGAGACGAGCTCCGAGCGACCGTGGGAGACACCAACCGAGATCGCGCTGCTCGCGTTTGCGCTGCTCGCCACGACGATCCTCGCCATCCAGATGCTGCGCCGCCGAAGCGGCTGACGCGGCGCTGCCGCGCTCGTGCGACAATCGCCGCATGAGCAGCGAACTGGCGCAGTCGTCGCGGCGGATGGCCCGTGCGTTTCGGCTCGCGCGGGCCGCGCTGGGCACGACCAGCCCGAACCCGGCCGTGGGCGCGGTGCTGGAAGTCGATGGGCGGGTGGTCGGCGAGGGCGCAACCCAGGCGCCCGGCGGACCACACGCGGAGCTGGTCGCGCTGCACGCCGCCGGCGCTGCAGCGCGCGGGGCGACGCTGTACGTGACGCTCGAGCCCTGCGCGCACCACGGCCGCACGCCGCCCTGCACCGACGCGATCATCGCGGCTGGAGTAGCCGCCGTGGTCGTGGCCACGCCTGATCCCGACTCGCAGGTGGATGGCCGCGGGCTCGCGCGGCTGCGCGACGCCGGGATCGACGTCGGCCTCGGCGACGGCGCCACCGAGGGCGCCACACACTACGAGGCCTACTTCCACCATCGCCGCACCGGCAGGCCGTTCGTGATCGCCAAGTTCGCGGCCAGCCTCGATGGCCGGATTGCCTCCACCAGCGGCGACTCGCGCTGGATCAGCGGACCCGAAACGCGCGCCTGGGCGCACCGGATGCGCCCGACGATCGATGCGATCCTCGTCGGCGTCGAGACGATCATCGTCGACAACCCGCAGCTCACAGCGCGACCGGCGGGCGCGGCCGGGCCGGTCCCGCAGCCCTTGCGCGTCGTGCTGGATAGCCGCGGCCGGACCCCGCTCGACGCCCGCGTGCTGACCGAGCAGCACCACTCACGGACGCTGATCGCGACCACCGAGGCGTCCGATCCTGCGTGGCGCAGCGGCGTCGCGGCGCGCGGCGCGCAAGCGGTCGTGCTGCCCGCGGACGGCGGGCGCGTCTCGCTCGGTCCACTGCTGGACTATCTGGGCTGCGACTGCGGCGTCGTCTCACTGCTGGTCGAGGGCGGCGGGGCTGTGCACGGCTCGTTCTTCGACCAGCGGCTCGTCGACAAAGTCTTCGCCGTGGTCGCGCCGATGCTGATCGGCGGCGACGCCCAGACCGCGGTGCGGGGCCGCGGCGCGACGCGCATGGCCGATGCGCTGCGGCTCAGCGAGCTACAGGTTGAGCAGCTCGGCGCCGACCTGCTGGTCAGCGGCTACCCCTACGCACCCGCCGACGCGGAGCGGGTACACCTGCGACGCGCGGGCAGCGACGATGCGGACCGAATGGCGGCGGTGCTGACCGCTGTGGGCGGAGCCGAACGCGCGGCCCAGCTAACCCAGGCCGCGCTGCACGGCGAGGCGATCATCTGGCTCGCAGAGGGCGCGGACCCCACGTTGGGCGCGCTCGACGGCCTCGCAGCCGCCACTCTGTCACCAGACTCGGGTGCGCGACTCGTCGCGCTGCTCGTGCGTCGCGGCGCGCCGCCTGAGCTGGCGACGCGCCTGCGTGAAGCCGTCGAGGCGTCGGTGTCCGGTCGCGACCACTCGGCGATCGTCGCGCCCAACGATTCGGCGACGGCAGCGGCCGGGGGAGCCGCCGGCCTGCGGGTGGGCGGATACCGTTACTACCGAAAAGCCACGGACGGCGGCGACCTGTTCATCAAGTCGCTGGTTTCAGGCGGAGGAGGCGGCTGATGTTCTCCGGCATCATCGAGGAGGTCGGCGCGATCGAGGAAGCGTCCGACGGCGTGCTGCGGATCCGCGCGCCGAAGATCCTGACCGACGCCCAGCTCGGCGACAGCATCGCGATCAACGGCGTCGATCTGACCGTGACCGAGTTCGACGAGACGACGTTTCTCGCCAACGTGATGCCGGAGACCTACCGCCGCTCGAATCTGGGCCAGCTCGAGCCCGGCGCGCGCGTCAACCTGGAGCGCTCGCTGCGCGCCAGCGACCGCCTGAGCGGCCACATCGTGCGCGGCGTGGTCGAAGGGCGGGGCAGCTTTCGCGACGCGAGACCCGAGGCGGACGCGATCGTCGCCGCCTACAACGCGGCGCCCGAGCTGCTGCGCTACATGATCGTCAAGGGCCCGATCGCAATCGACGGAGTCAGCCTGACGATCGTCAGCAAGGACGACTCGGGCTTCGCCGTTTCACTCGTCCAATACACTCAGGAACACACCAACCTGCTCGATCGGCGAGCGGGCGACGAGGTGAATCTGGAAACGGATATCCTCGCCCGCTACGTGGATGCGCTGCTTGAGGCGCGCGAGACCGGCGTCCGGCCGGTCCTCGATCCTGCGGGAGGAGAAGCCCATGCCTGAGCACGATCCGGCTCCCGAAGCGACCGCGGCGGACATCCCGGCATCACCGGCGCTGCGTCGGCGCGGTAGCCGCACGCGCGCGTCCGGCGCAACGACGGGGCGCCGCAAGACGCCCTTCTGCACCGTCGAGGAGGCGATCCACGCCTTCAGCCTGGGCGAGCCGCTGATCATCACCGACGACGAAGACCGCGAGAACGAGGGCGATCTCGCCCTGCCCGCGCAGTTCGTCACTTCCGACACGATCAACTTCATGGCCACGCACGGGCGCGGCCTGATCTGCATCGCGATGGACGGCACGCGGCTCGACAAGCTGGGGCTGCGCCTGATGGTCGACCAGAATCAGAACACGGCCCCGCTCGGCACGGCGTTCACGGTCAGCGTCGAGGCGCGCACCGGCGTCAGCACCGGCATCTCGGCGCCCGACCGTGCGCGCACGGTGCAGGTGCTGATGGACCCCAACTCGACGCCTGACGACCTCGTGCGACCGGGTCACATGTTCCCGCTGCGCGCCCGCGAGGGCGGCGTGCTGGTGCGCGCCGGCCAGACCGAGGCCAGCGTCGACCTCTGTCGGCTCGCCGGCCTGCAGCCGGGCGCAGTGATCTGCGAGATCATGAAGCGCGACGGCGAGATGGCGCGGCTGCCGCAGCTGATCCGCTTCTCGCGACGCCACGACATCAAAGTGGTCAGCGTTGAGCAGATCATCCAACACCGCCTGCGCACCGAGCAGCTCGTTGAGCGCGTCTCGGAGGCCAAGCTGCCCACCGTGCACGGCACCTTCAGGCTCGTCGGCTATCGGCCGCGCGGCAGCAACGAGGAGCACGTCGCGCTGGTGATGGGCCAGGTCGACAGCGGCGAACCGACGCTGGTTCGGGTTCACTCCCAGTGCCTGACCGGCGATGTCTTCGCCTCCCAGCGCTGCGACTGCGGCGAGCAGCTCGACATCGCGATGCGGCTCGTCGCCGAGCAACGGCGCGGCGTGATCGTCTACATGTCGCAGGAGGGCCGCGGGATCGGCTTGCACAACAAGATCGCCGCTTACGCGCTCCAGGACGCCGGGATGGACACGGTCGAGGCGAACCTGGCGCTGGGCTTTGCGGCCGACCGTCGCGACTATGGCATCGGGATGCAGATTCTGCGCGACCTCGGCGTCTCGCGCATTCGCCTGATCACAAACAACCCGGCCAAGCGCCATGGTCTCGCCGGCTACGGCCTGGAGATCGTCGAGCGCGTGCCGGTGATCGCCAAGGCTAACCCGCACAACGTGCGCTACCTCACGACCAAACACGAGAAGATGGGCCACCTGCTCGACGCCGATGCGCTCGGCGTGACGGAGGCTGCCGACGAGCACGAGGGCGGGCGGCCGCTGCCGCCGCGGCGGGCGGCGATCGGCTGATGGTGCGCATTCACGACGGCGCCGCCCCGCCCGACCCCGAGCGCGGCCCCGCGCTGGGCCTGCGCCTCGCGATCGTCGTCTCGCGCTTCAACGACTTCGTGACCACCAAGCTGCTTGACGGCTGCCTCGACCACCTGCTGGCCGGCGGCGCGTCGGACGAGGACATCGATGTGTATTGGGTGCCCGGCGCGTTTGAGATCCCGCTGATCGCGCAGACCTGCGCGCGCACCGGCCGCTTCGATGCGGTGATCTGCCTCGGCGCGGTGATCCAGGGCGAAACCGACCACTACCGCCTGGTCGTCGAGGAGGCGACGCGCGGCATCGGCCGCGTCGGTCTGGAGACCGGCGTGCCCTGCATCTTCGAGGTGTTGGCCACGCAGACCGTGGGGCTGGCCGTCGCCCGCGCCGGGGGCGAGGCCGGCAACAAGGGCGAAGAGGCCGCCCAGGCGGCGATCGAGACGGTGCGCGTGCTGCGGAGCCTCAAGTAGGCCGGCTCGCTCCTAGGCCTCGTCCACGAACTTCTGGCCGTATTCGCCGGCGATCTCCACGAAACGATCGGGGTCCGCGGCCATCCGTTCGAACATCCCCTCGATCCCGGCCGGCACGAAGAAGAAAATCATTCGCGCCTCGCTGGCGGATTCATTCTTGAATTGGTGAGGCGTCTCAGGCGGCACATGGATGAATGTGCCCGGGGTCGCGACGACCCGCCGGCCGGCGGTGTGAAACACCAACTCGCCCGCGGTGACGTAAAAGACCTCCGCCTCCCTCGTGTGGATATGCGGCGGGGGGCCGCCGCCGGGGGGAACCACCGCTTCTACGAAGAAATAGGCTCCATCCGTATCTTCCCCTGTCGCCATGTAGGAGTATTCGTCGCCTGCGCCGTAAATGACTTTGCGCTCATCTTCCGGACGCACGATCTTGGCCCAACTCATCAGTCAGCTCCGATCTGCGCGGGTAGCGCCTGCAGTTCGCCGTAGGTGTTGATCGCCGAATGATAGGCGTTGACGCCAATCTCCTCGCGCCATTCCGCCGTGGCCCGATCGGTGAACTCGTCCAGCGGAATGCCGCAACCGTCGGCGATCCGCACCATGCGCTGGTAGTTGGCCACGGTCGCCGCAGCGTCGACGACCGCGTCGGGGCCGAGCGCGGCACCGACCGCAGCGCGGCGCTCCGCGAGGTCCGCGTCACGGCGCACCGCGGCGTCCGCGTAGGCCAACAGCACGCCGGCGAACGGCACGCCCACAGCGATCGTTGAATCGGTCGTGCCCTGCAGCTTGAGCTGGTCGTTGTCCGGGCTGCTCCGACGGAGCAGGTTCGCGTGCGAGAGCGTTCAATAGAAGCACTCGTTGAGCGCCGAGACGCGCGTCGCCAGCAGTTCCAGCTGCGGCCGGGTCAAGGTTCGGTGGTCCTTGTCGATCTCGGCCATCTGCGGCCACGAGAGGTAGTGCGCGGCGAACTGGTCGTTCAGCCAGCGCACGTTGTCGGGCACCAGACTGAGCGCGCTGATCACGTTCGCGGGCCGGCCGCGCATCTCCGCGTAGATGTCGGCATCCTCAGGATCGGCGGCCTCGGGCAGGATGATCGGCGGCCATGAGACATCCTGCATCGCGCCCGCCGGCCGGCGCAACGAGGGCTCGCCCGGCAGCGGTTCCGGCAGCGGTTCGAGCGGCAGATCGAGCGCGCGGTGCGCTTCATCAACGGCGAAGACGTGCACCAACACGCCGAGCAGCTCGATGTAGCGTGCGTCGCTCATCTGCTCGGCGGTCGTGACCTCGTCGTACCAGGCCTTCGAGAGGCGCAGGTTGTCGCTGACCAGCTTGTGGATCGCCTCCACGGCGGCGGCCGGGAGCAGCTCGTCGGGATCATGCTCACCCGCGACGGAGGCCGGCGAGAGCGACGCGGCGCGCTCGCGGCACAGCTCGCAGTCCTCAGCCGCGCGCGTTTGACGCGCGATCGCGACCCGCTCGGCGCCGGTCCACCAGGCGCCGGGGCCCCGCAGCCGCTCCCAGTCGCGCAGGTGGCAGTCACGAATCCGGTCCGGAATCGGGAACGGTGCATCGCCGTGGTCGAATGGCGTGGTCGTGGAATCAGCGCTCTCCTTCGCCCTGCTCCTATCCGGCCGCGCAGGTGTTCGCCGCCGAGCGAAACGCCTCCAGGCCGAGCGTCTTTGAGACCGGGCCGGTGCGTTCGGCGATGTAGGGGTCGACCGGAATCCCGGTCGCGTCCGCGATCCGCACCATGCGCTGGAAGTTGGCGACCACGCCAGCCGCGTCAACCGCAGCTCCCGCCCCCATCGCCTGCACGACGCGCTCGCGAGCCGCGCCGAGCGCGTCGCGGCGCTGCACGGCCGCCTCGGTGAACTCCAGCAGCAGTGCCCCGTGGTCAACGCCACTGTCCTGCGAGGCATCGACGATCGCGCCGAAGTTCAGTCGGTCGTTGCCGCGGCTGCTCGCACGGAGCAGCCCCACGTGGGCGGTCGTTCAATAGAAGCACTCGTTGAGCACCGAGACTCGTGCAGCGATCAGCTCCTGCTGCGCGCGGCTGATCTCGCGCACCTTCCCCCTCTCGCGCATCTCCATGTACGAGGCGTAATGCGCGGTCGAGAGCTCCGCCAGCCAGGGCAGGTTGCTGGGCACGAGGCTCAGCGCAGTCAGCACGTTGGCGGCGATCGGCGTGCCGCCGTAGAGATCGGCGTCCTCCGGATCGAGCGCGTCGGGCGGCGTGATCGGCAGCCAGCCGGCGACCCGCTTCGCGCCGGTCGGCCGCCGCCGCGAGGGCTCGCCCGCGACCGGAGCGGGCAGCGCCTCAAGCGGGATTTCGAGCGCGCGGTGCAGTTCGTCGATTGAAAACACATGCACCAGCACGCCGAGCAGCTCGATGTAGCGGGCGTCGCTCATGCCCTCCGCGGCGCAGGTCTGATCGCACCACTCGCGCGACAGATTCGCGTTGTCCACGACGATCTTCTGCACAGCATGCACCGCCGCCTCGGGCAACAGATCCGAGCCCGAACCGCCCTCGAACGCCGCCGCCCGGCGAGACTCCGCGGCGATTGCGACCCGCTCCGCGCCGGTCCACCAGAAACCGGGCGCGGCGAGGCGCTCCCAGCTGCGCCGATGCGCCGCCTTGATCCGCTCGGTGATCGGCCACCCACAACCCACGTAGTCGAACGCCATGATCCGCCTCCTTCGGCGAACGCTAGCGAAGGCCGCATGTTGACGCCCGCCCCGCTGGTATCTTCGCGGGTACTGCATCTGGGAGGCGCTCATGACCTATCGCGATGTCATCTACGAGCCGGGGCCGGTGGCGCGGGTGATCCTCAATCGACCGGAGTACCGCAACGCGCAGAGCCGGGTGCTGCTTGAGGAGATGGACGCGGCCTTCCAGGAGGCGATCGTCGACCCACAGGTGCAGGTGATCGTGCTCTCGGGCAACGGGCCTGACTTCTCCGCCGGGCACGACCTCGGCTCGCCGTCGGAGATGGACGACCGCGACGAGCGCGGCTGGGCCGAGGATTTCGTCGGCGTCTACGACCGCCAGCGCGACACGCGGATCACCAACACGATGCGCTGGCGCAACATCCCCAAGCCGACGATCGCGATGGTCCAGGGGCGCTGCATCTTCGGCGGCTGGATGGTCGCGGCCTCGATGGATCTGATCTTCGCTGCCAACGATGCGCTGTTCCTCGCCTCGCATACCCAGTACTTCTCCGCGCCCTGGGACCTGGGCGCGCGCAAGGCCAAGGAGATTCTCTTCCAGAACCGCTTCATCCCGGCCCAGGAGGCGATGGAGCTCGGCTTCGTCAACCGCGTCTATCCGCCCGAGGCGCTTGAGCGCAACACGCTGGAGTACGCCGAGGAGGTGGCCGAGCACTCGCCGATGGCGCTGCGCCAGATCAAGTTCTCGATAAACAACATGCTCGATGCGCAGGGCTTCACGACGCACATCACGTCGGCGTTCCACACCTACGCGAGCGGCGCGCGCTTCGGGAATCCCGACCCGCGCCTGGTTGAGGGACGGCGCCAGCTGCGGCCGGTGCAACGCGCTTTCGAGAAGCTCAAGCGCGGCCGCGGTGGCGATAGTTAGCAGCAGACGCATGAAGCTGCTCGACGGGCTGCGAGTCGTCGAGTATTGCTCGGGCGTGGTCGGCGCGACCTGCGGCCGCGAGTTCGCGCGCTGGGGCGCCGATGTGCGGGCGCTGGAGCCCGCCGGCGGCTCCCCGCTGCGGCAGGCGCCGCCGCTGGTCGAGCGCGACGGGCGACAGTACTCGATGCTCTGGTTGTCGTTGGCGCAGGGCAAGGAGCTCGAACGATTCGACGCTGAGCGGCTGGTCAGCCGGCTGCGCGGCGCGGATGTGTTCGTCACCGACGCCCCGCTCGCGGAGCTCGAGGCGGCCGGCATCTCGCGCGACGCGATCGGCCAGCGCTGGCCGCGACTGGTGGTGCTGCATTGTTCGCCGTTCGGGACCGATGGGCCCTACGCGCACTACCAGGCCGATGACCTCGTGATGCAGGCGTTGGCCGGGTTCGCAGGTACGCAGGGCGTCGCGGGGCGTCCGCCGCTCGCCGCGCCGGCGGCGATCATCCCGCGCGCCGCGGGCGTCCTGGCCGCCGTTGGCGGGATCTCAGCACTGCTCGAGCGGGTCCACAGCGGACGCGGGCAGTGGGTCGAGCTCTCCGAGCAGGAAGCCGTCTCGACGCTGATCATGCATGTGCGCAGCGAGTTCACGAAGCGCCCGATCCCGCGCACGGGCGGGCCCAACGGCTGGGCCGAGGTGCTGCCGACCCGCGACGGCTACGTGACGCTCGGTCCGTGGATGCGCGATGCGCTGCGCGCGGCCCCGGTCGCATTCGGCGTCGAGCCGGCCCCCGACGAGCTCGCCGAGGGGGAGGGGATGGTGGCCGCGAAGGAGCCGTCGCTGGCGTACTACAAGCCGATTCTGGCCGAGCGCACGTCGGCGGAGGTCTTCAACGGCCTCGCGGAGCTGAGCGTCAACCTCGCCTGGGTGCGCAGCGCGGGCGAACTGCTCGATGACCCACATCTCGCCGCGCTCGGCTTCATCCGCGGGCTCGAAACAGCCGAGCTCGGGACGCTGCGCACGACCGGCCCACCCGCACGCCTGTCGCAGGCCGCGCACCCCGGCGAACAGGCCGACAAGCAGGGCGGCGAGCACGATGGGTTTGAGCGACGCCCGCGCCCCGCGCAGGCGTCTGGCCCGCTCGACGGGCTGCGCGTGGTCGACTTCACCCACGCCTGGTTGGGCCCCTACGCCACGGCGCTGCTGGCGGACCTCGGCGCGGAGGTGATCAAGGTCGAGGGCCCGCGCCGGCCCGACCTCTGGCGCCACGAAACTCGCTGGAACATGCCGATCGCCGCGCCCGACGCGCATCTGCTCAACATCCGCGCCAACTTCCACATGGCCAATCGCAACAAGCGCAATGTTTCGCTGGCGCTCGACACCGACGAAGGTCGCGCGCTGGCGCTCGAACTGATCGCCCGGGCCGACCTGGTTTTGGAGAACTTCCGCCCGCGCGTGCTCGAAAATCTGCGCCTCACACACGCCGAGATGCGCGCGGTCAACCCGCAGGTCACGCTGGTCAGCTTCTCGGGTTTCGGCTCGGGCGGCCCCTACTCCAACTACCGCGCCAACGGCGGCAGCACTGAGGGCAACGCCGGCTGGGACATGCTGCTCGGCTACCCGGGGGAAGCGCCGCAGCTGCTCGGCACGATGCAGGCTGACCCAATCTGCGGCGCGCAGATGGCCGCGGTGGGCCTCGCCGCGCTCTGGCGGCAGGTCAGTGAGGGCGGCGGCGCGGTGCACGTGGAGGGTTCGATGTTCGAGGCCGCGGTGGGCTACATCGAGGAGCACGCGCTGCTCGCCTCGGCCGGCGGCGGACCCGTCGCGCGCAACGGCAACCGGCATCCCGGCCAGGCCCCGCACGAGTGCTTCCCCTGCCAGGGCGAGGACGAGTGGATCGCGATCTCGGTCGCCGACGACGAGGCTTGGGCGGCGCTGCTGCGCGTCGCAGGGCCCAACGCGGCGCTCGATCGCGACGAGTGGCAGACGGCCGCCGGGCGCCTCGCCGACGTGGACGCACTGGAGGCCGCTGTGGGCGAGTGGACGCAGCTCTGGGACGCCCAGACGCTGCAGGCGCGGCTACAGCGAGCCGGGGTCGCGGCCGGGGTGGTGCATTCAACGCTCTCGCACCTGACCGACCCGCAGCTTGAAGCGCGCGGCTGGTGGCGCTTTCTTGAGCACCCCGACACCGGGGTGCGTCGCTACGGCGGCTTCCCCTGGCGCTTCTCGCGCACCCCGGCGTCGATCACCCGACCGGCGCCGCGTCTCGGCGAGCACACCGTCGAGATCCTCACCGAACTGCTCGGCCACAACGACGCTGAGATCGGAGCGTGGCTCGACGCGGGCGTGATCGGCGATCTCCAGGCGACGGCGGAGTAGGCCCTACTCCTCGACGACGCCGAGGGCGCGGAGGTAGAGGAGCCGGGCAGCGAGCGGTTCGAGCCCCTGGCCGAGCCAGCCTTCGTTGATTCGGATCTCGAAGTGCAGGTGCAGGTCGGACCCGGGCGTGGCGAAGCTCTCGCGTTGACCCGATTCACCCACGAAACCAATCACCTGCCCGACGCGCACGTTGACACCCTGGAAGATCGGCGCCGCGATCGCGCTGAGGTGCGCGTAGCGGGTCACGATGCCCTGGCCATGGTCGATCCAGACCTGGCGTCCGCGCAGCTCGTCGAGAATCTCTTCGCCGGCGAAGCCCGCTTGCTCGAAGCGCGCCCAGTCTTCGGGCGTCACATCGACGTACGCACGGTCGGCGCGCAGCACCACGCCGGCCTTCGCGGCGAGCACGGGCGTCGTGCGGTCGACCGGGATGCAGGCGGCCTCGGTGTAGAAATCGAGGCCTTCGTGAATCCCGTTGTTGCGATAGGCGCGCGGCGCGTTCGGCAGGTGGCCCTCGAAGGCGCTGACGCAGGCGCGGGGCAGCGGCATCAGGAAGCCGAGCAGCGGATCGGACGGCTCGAGGGTCTGCTGCGTCGCGGGCGGGTCGTCTGACGGGTCTGACTGGGGGGGGGCGACCTGCTCGGGGTCCTGTGGGACGCCTTGCTGCCCTTGTTGGTCTTGCTGGATCGCCTGCTCGGACTCGTCGAATGGGAACTCCCCGTCGGGGGCGTCGGCGGACTGCCCGGCCTCCACCTGCTCGGCCACCGCGACTGACTGCTGCGCTCCCGCCTCAGGCGGCGCCGACTCGTCTGAGCCGCCCGCGCGGACGACCGCGACCACGACCGCCGCGACGAAGATCGCGAACGCGACCACGACGTAGGCCCAGGTCGGCCCGACCAGCCAGCCGTCGCGTGGCGGCCTCGCGAGCGGATGATCGTCCGCAGCGCCCCAAGGTCCGTCAGGCCGGCGGATAGCCCTCGGCCTCCAGCGCAGCGTCGATCTCTTCGGCGCTGGTCAGCCCGTCGTCGAACGCGACATCGACCCGTTTGGAATCGACGTCGACGTCGACCTGTCCAACGCCGTTCAGCGCGGTCAGCGCGCTGCTGATGGCGTGCGCGCAGTGATCACAGCTGATGTCGGGGGCTGTCCGCGTGAGCGTGGTGGTCATCTCGGTGCTCCGTTCGGTTCAGCCACGCAACGCCTGGAGCGCGCGGCTGAGGATGTCTTCGTTCGGGCGATGCAGGGTGGTGTGCAGCGCTTCGGCGTGGGCGCGGGTCTCGGCGGCGTCCTCCAGCGGCTCCAGATCGCCGCAGCCGTAGCGACGTTCCAGCGCCAACGCGATCAGCCGGTCGGCGAGTCGAGGGTTGTTGGGCAGCACGGCGCCGTGCAGATAGGTGCCGAAGCAGTTGCCGCTGCGCGCGCCCTCTCCGCCGTCGCCGCCGTTGTTGCCAAAGCCCGCGACGACCCGCGCCAGCGGGGCCTGGCCCTCGTTGAGATAGGTGCGGCCGCCGTGATTCTCGAAGCCGACCAGTGTCTGGCCCTCCCAGAGCGCGGCGACGTTGCCGACACAGCGGGACACGTTCGGGCCGGGGTGGATCGTGACAGCGTCGAACACGCCCACGCCCTCCATCACGTCGCCGTCAATCCCACGGTAGTGACGACCGAAGAGCTGGTAGCCGCCGCAGACGGCGAGGGTCACCCCGCCGGCGTCGCGCCAGTCGCGCAATTGCTGGCCGCGGCGCAGCAGATCGGCCTCAACGCGGCGCTGTTCACGATCCTGGCCGCCGCCGACCAGCACGATGTCGCATGTCTCGCTGTCCCACGCGTCGCCGATCTCGACGCGCCGCAGGTCGGCGCGAATGCCGCGCACTTCACAGCGCTTCGCGAGGGCGCGCGCATTGCCGCGGTCGCCGTAGAGGTTGAGCAGATCGGGGTAGAGCACGTCAACGGCGAGCGCGGGTTCGTCAATCAGGCCAGTCATGCAGCGTCCCACAAGCCGGTCGCCCCGGGCATCCGCCCGAGCAGGCGGCGCACTTCGATGAGCGCAGTGTACGTGGGCAGGATGACCAGCTCGCAATCTGTCGGCAGCGCGGCGAGCGCGGAATCGAGTGCCGCGGCGAGGTCGTGCGTGATCGGCTCGCGCGGCGCCGGGAAGCCGGCGTACTCCAGGCGCAGCGCCAGTTCGGCCGCCCGTTGGCCGGCGATCGTCAGCGACGCGCAGTGCGGCGCCTGCGCCTCCCAGTCGGTGTCCCAGATCCACGACACGTCGGTCCCATCGGCGATCCCGTCGTTGAGCGCGACGAGCAGGTGGCGCCGCTCGCCGGCCCGCTGCAGCGTGCGCAGCGCCTGATTCATGCCGGCGGGATTCTTGCCGAGCAAGATGCGCACCCGGCGGCCGTTGACGGTCAGCTGCTCCTGCCGGCCGAAGGCGGCGCGGTGTTCGCCGAGCGCCGCGATGATCGGCTCGCCGGCGACGCCCAGCGCGGTGGCGGCAGCGCTCGCCGCCAGCGCGTTGTAGACGCTGTAGAGACCCTCCGCCGGCAGCTCGACGCGGCGCGGCGGCGCTTCACCGATTCGAAGATCGAAGTGCATCCGCGCGTCGCACTCGGCCACGCAGTCGGCGGTGATGTCGGGCGTTGGGCGACGCGCGCCCGCGCTCGTGTACCAGTGGCCGAGGTGCGCGAAGAAGCGGTGGTCGTAGCGGAAGTCGTCACCGCTGGCCGGATCCCAGAGCGCGTCGGCGATCTCCGCCTCCGTGGCGGTGCCGACGCTCGTGTCGGCGATCCCGAAGCGGCTCAGCGGCCCGGCGGCGTGGCGCTCGAGCGTGCTGACCAGCGGGTCGTCGACGTTCAGCACGACTTTCGCTGCGGGGTCGAGCGTCTCGAGCGCGCGGCCCCAGCGGCCGGCGATCGCGTCGATCTCGCCGTAGCGATCGAGCTGATCGCGCATGAGGTTAGTAAACAGCACGACGCTGGGCCTGGTCGCCGCCGCGACCTCGTCGAACGCGGCCTCATCGGTCTCGAACACCGCGACGCGGCCCGAAGGCAGATGACCGCCGACCCCGCCGGCGTCGACCAGTGAGCTGAGCACGCCGCGCATCAGATTGGAGCCAGCACGGTTATGCAGGACGCTGTGGCCGGCCTGGCCGAGGATGCGCGCGAGCATCGTGGAGGTGGTCGTCTTGCCGTTGGTGCCGGTCACCAGCGCGATCGCGTCGAGCTCGCCGGCGAGTTCGCTGACCAGGTCCGGATCGACGCGCTCGGCGACCAGTCCCGGCAGGGCGGTGCCGCCGCTGCCGAGCTGACGGGTGGCGCGGCGGGTGAGCTTGCCGGCCCAAACGGCCGCGAGCCGGCGCGGCGCGGCGGGCGGGCGAGATTGGTCCGTGGGTCGGGAGTTCACAACCCGCGATGGCTGGGCTGCGGCGTGCGCAGCGCCGAGATGATCTGGTCAAGCCCGATCACGCCGAGCAGTCGCCCGCCCTCGACGACGGGCAGCAAAAAGGTGTGATCGCGCTGCAGACGGCGCAGCGCCTCGTTGGCGCGCATGTCGGGCGAGATCGGCTGAACCGCGTCGGCCGCGATCATCACGTCGCGCATCCGGGCGCTGCGGTAGCGAGCGTCGTCGAGCATCAGGATCGCGGCAGCGGGCACGATCCCGATCGCCACGTCGTGTTCGTTGACGATGAAGGCGGTGCGGTGATCGAGCGCGACGCGTCGCGGCACGAGCACGCTGACCGCCAGCTCGGCCTCGACGGTGCGGGCCTGCGGCGGCGCCAGCATCAGCTCGCCGACGCGCAGCGCGGCGAGGTCGCGTTCGAGCACGGCGGCCTTGACGCCCTGCGACGCTTGCGAGACCAGCATGAATCCGATCACGGCCAGCCAGATCGAGTTGAAGGAGCCGCCGAACGGGCCGATCTCGAAGAAGATCCCGGCCACGCCGAACACGATCATCGCGATGCCGAGCAGCTGACCGGCTCGCGCCGCGCCGCGCGTCGCGCGGTACTGCGAGCGGGTCAGCTTCCATAGGACCGCACGCAGTACGCGCCCGCCGTCGAGCGGGAAGCCCGGCAGCATGTTGAAGATGGCCAGGGCGATGTTGACGACGCCGAGCCAGCCGAGCAGGTCCACGATCGGGGAGTCGGCCGGCCGGAGCATGAGCCAGGCGCCGAGGAATGCCGCGCCCAGAGCCAGGCTCGTCAGGGGGCCCACAATCGCGATCGTGAACTCCTGCCCCGGGCGCTCCGAATCCTCCTTGATCAGCGAGACGCCGCCGAACATGAACAGCGTGATCCCGGAGACTTCCATCCCGTAGCGCCGCGCGACCACGCTGTGGGCCAGCTCGTGCAGCAGCAGTGAGCCGAAGAAGATCACCCCACCAGCAACCGCGTACGCCCACTTCTCGACCTCGGGAAGTTGGTCGGACAACTGGCGGGGCAGCAGGAACACGATCAGGCCGAAGGTCAGGAAAAAGGACAGATCGAGTCGGATCGGGATGCCCAGCACTCGCCCAATGCGAAATCCGCCGCCGAAGAGGAAGCCGTTTTTCATGCAGCCAGCATATGTCGATCACCGGCGCTCTGTCGGCGGAGCCAGCGGGATGTCGAGCCGGCCACCAGGCAGGCGCGGGTAGCGACGCCCGCGATGCTGCCCAGGCGCAGGCTGCCCGTGATCCTCCGCAGGATGATCCCCGACATTATCGCCGGCTCATCCGGCGATAGCGGCGGGCAGATCGGCCACGCTGGCGAGCTGGATATCGGCCTCCAGTCCGGCAACGCGCTTCCCACCGACCTGCACGACCGTCGCGAAGCCGGCCTGGCGCGCGCCGATCACGTCAGCTTCGGGGGTGTCGCCGACGAAGGCCGCGGCATCGGCTGCGACGCCGAGCGCGTCGAGCGCGGCGGTGAAGATCGCCTGGCCCGGCTTCCAGCTGCGCACCTCGTCGGACCAGATCCACTCGTCGACCAGGGCGCCCAGCTCGCGCTCGGACAGCGCCTGCTCGACGTACGATCCCGGCGCCAGGCCGGTGTTCGAGACGACGGCCACGCCCAGGCCCTGTCGCCGCACCGCCGCAACGGCGGCGATCGCGCCCTCGATCAGGTCAGGCGGCTCCCAGGCGGCGGAGTGACAGATTGCGTGCTCGATGACGCTGCGCAGCTCGGGCGTCTCCACCGTCGCGGGGCAACGGCGCAGCATCTCGGCGCGAAATGCGTTGATTCGGTCGTCGCCGCTGAGGTCGATGTTCGACTGATGCGCGACGACCAGGGCGTCGATCGCGGTTCGGATCGCCGCGGGCACGGCGGTCGCGGCATCGGGGCCCGCCCCGGCGCTCAGATACGCCTCGGTCAACCGGCGCTCACGCTCGCGCGCGCGACGCTGGCCGCCGCCGGGCGCGTCGCGGATCAGGGTCCCCCAAAGATCGAAGCAGATAGCACGCAGCGGCAGCGTTCGCCTCAGGCGTCTTTGTCGGTCGACTCGCTGGAGGCCGACGAGGCGATTTCCGCGTCGTCGTCCTCACTCTGCCCGTCCTCGCCGACCGGCGTCTTGGCCTCCTCGCGGAACTCGCGCAGGCCGGTGCCGAGCGCCTTGCCCACGCCGGCCAGTCGCCCGGCCCCGAACACAACCAGCACCACGACCACCACCACGATGGCTTCGACAGGGCCAAAGCCAATCAGCGCCAAGTCAGTCATATCGATCTCCCGCTGGCCGCCGGCGCTGAGCGCGGGCTCGCATGCTCAGTGAGCCCCGCGCCTCGGACTTCCCCACGCCGATTCGCGACATGAGGCCCGGTCGAGGCGACCAAGCTCAGTGTATCAGCCTTCGGCGCGAGCGCTGGCTAACCACAATCCGATCGCGCGCGGCTGTGGGTCAGGCCTGTAGGCGTTCGACGAAGATGCGCATCACGCCGCCGCAGATCTTGTCCTCGCCGTCGGTCGGCTCGGTCAGGTCCACCGTCACGATTCGCGGGTCGCCCTCTTCGAGCGCCTCCATCGCCTCCTGCCACACCTCAGCCTCGCCGCAGCCGCCGCCGATCGTGCCGACGAAGCTGCCATCCTCGCGGACCAGCATCTTCGCGCCGGTCTTTCGCGGGGTGCTGCCGAGCGTCTGCGCGACGGTCGCCAGCGCGACGGATTGGCCCGCCGCGAAGGCGCTGGAGAGTGCTTCGTACACTTCGTCGTTGGGCACGGTCTGCTCCTGTCCCATCCGATCCTAGCTTGCGGCGTGCACAGATGCTCGCCGGCGCCCGGCCAGCTGACGGCCATGTTCGGACATTGGGAGCGCGCCGCCGCCGCGCCGCGCCAGGATGATCTCGCCGAGCACCGCCACTGCGATCTCTTCGGGCGTCTCGGCGCCGATGTCGAGGCCGATCGGCGTGAACACGCGGTCCAGCGATTCGCGGTCGATGCCGTCCTCAGCGAGATGCTGGATCACGGTTCGGGTGCGGCGCTTGCTGCCGATCATCCCGACGTAGCCGGGGCCGCGCGTGACGACCTGGCGCAGGCTCAGCTCATCGACGATGTGCCCGCGAGAAACCAGCACGATGTAGGTATTGGCGGTGATCGGGAAGCGCTGGAGCTCCTCGTCGAAGTCGCCGCAGATCACGCGGCAGGGGTAGGGGAAGCGCTCGGGGTTGGCGTACTCCTCACGGTCGTCGAGCAGCACGACCTCCATGCCCAGGATCGCCCCGACCTCGCCGACCGCCCGGCCGACGTGCCCGCCGCCGACGACCAGCAGCGTCGCCGCCGGCTCCACGACCTCGATCAGCACCTCGACGATCTGCTCAGCCCGCTCGATCGCCCGGCGACCCTCGACGATCGCGCCGTCAGGCGTGAAGGCGATCGTGGCGACGAGATGCTGCGGAATCGCCTCGCGGGCCCGCACCAGCACCGCGGCCTCGAGTGGGCCGCCGCCGATCGATCCCAGCGCGGGGCCCTCCTGCGGCGCGAGCATCTTTGCGCCGACCGGCGCGGAGCCGTCGGTCGCTGAGAGCACCGTGCACGAGGCCAGCGCGGGGCCGTCGCGCGCGGCGCGGAGCAGCGCAGCTGCAAGATCGCTGGCCTTCGTCGCGCGGAGCGTCGGGTCGGGCGCCGCGCCGGACGTCGCGTCTGACATGTCAGCAGGATACCCGCGCTCAGACATTGAAGAGGATGTGCAGGACATCCCCATCCTGCACTTCGTAGTCCTTGCCCTCGGTGTGCATCAGGGCGCGCTTCTTCGCCTCCGCCTCCGAGCCGCACTCCAGCAGGTCGTCCCAGCTGACCACTTCGGCGCGGATGAAGCCGCGTTCGAGGTCGCTGTGGATGCGGCCCGCCGCGCGCAGCGCCGACGACCCGCCGGGCAACGTCCAGCCGCGGCACTCGTCCTCGCCGACGGTGAAGAACGTGCGCACGCCGAGCAGCCGGAACGACTCCTGCAGCGCGGTCTCGACGGCTCCCGCACCGACACCGAGCTGCTCGCGATAGGCGACCGCCTCATCGGCCTCGAATTCGCGCAACTCTTCTTCGAGTCGCACGCAGAGCGCCACGCCAACGTCGGCGACTCGCGACTCCGCTGCGCCGCCGGATGCGTCATCTTCGCCGACGTTGAAGAGCGTCAGCAGGGGGCGCTCGGTCAGGAAGCGGTAGTGGCGCAAGCCGGCGCGTTCGTCCTCGGCGAGCGGCGCGTCGAGGGTCGTGCCGCCCTCCGAGAGATGCGCCTGGAGGCGCGTGAGCAGATCGACCTCGCGGTCGACCGCGACGCGCTCCGCGGCCTTCATCGACTTGGTTTCCTGGGCGATTCGCTGCAATCGCTTTTCGATCAGCGCGAGGTCGGCGAAGGTCAGCTCCAGCTGCATCGCTTCGACATCCGCGGCGGGATCGATCCGCTGCGCTGGATGCGGCACGGCGTCGTTCTGGAATGCGCGGACGACGTGGATGAGCCCGTCGAGCTGCGAGAGTTGGTCGAGCAAGCGCGAGCCCGGCGCCTCGCCGCCGCCCAGCGCGCCCGCGAAACTCGCCCCGGGAAAATCGACGACATCGAGGGTCGCCGGCGTGGTCTTGCGGGGGTGGTAGAGCGCGGAGAGCCGCAGCAGGCGCTCGTCGGCGGCCGGCACGACGCCCTCGTGCGGATCGGCGTGCGCTGTGAATCCGGTCGGGCGCGCGGCGCCGGTCAACGCGTTGAACAGCGTCGTCTTGCCGGAGCGCTCGAAGCCGATCAGGCCCACGCTGGGCATCGTCAACTCACTCTCTCGATTGAGCCTACGCGCGCAACTCGTCTGGCTCGAATGTGGTCAGCCCTGGTTGGAATTGTTCAGGATCGTTCAGTGCTTGTTCGATCAGCGCGAGCGACTCGCGCATCGTTCGCCAGGTCACGATCTCCGCCGCCTCGCGGGGCGCGACCCAGCGCCAGGCCTGGTGTTCGTCGGACAGCGTGGGTGGCGACGCGCCGTCGACGAGCGCGACGAAGGCGGGGACGAAGTAGATCGTGTCGTTCTCGGGGTTGTACCAGTGCTCGGGACGGTCGGCATACATCCAGCGCTCGGGCTGGTAGCCGGTCTCCTCGCCGAGCTCGCGCACGGCCGCCTGCCAGGCGGTCTCGCCCTCGCGATGCTCGATGTGGCCGCCCACGGTCTGCCAGTCGCCGGCGAAGCGGTGGCCCTCGGGGCGCTGCAGCAGCAGGAACTCGATGCCGTCGGCGGCGCGGCGCACGACATACACGACGACCAGATTGCTGCGCAGGCGCGGCACCGAGCTACTCGGCCCACTTCGGGATGGTCGCGTCGAACGAGTCGTAGAAGCTCACGTAGGGCTTCACGTCGAGCAGCGGAGTGCCGTTCACGACATCGAGGCCGACGACGTGGATGATGTGCTTGCGCACTCGCTCGACGGGCACGATCGAGATCGCGATCGGGTTCGGTCGATGCGCGGTGCGCGTCGCGAAGACGCCCAGCTCCGGCGTGCGGTCGTCGCCGCTGGGGTGCAGGCGCAGCAGGCTGCGACCCTCGTCGGTCACCTGATCCATCCAGGTGATCACGAACAGATGGGAGAACCCCTCGAGCCCTTCGAGCGCCGGCACGAACTCGTCGCGAAAGATCAGCTCCGATTTGACCTGCGCCCAGACGCGGCCCGAGGTGTCGCTGATGTCGTTGCGCACCACGCCGATCGGGGTCAGGTCGCCGAGCAGCTCAGGGAGGCCGCGCAGCGCCTCCTCGCGCGCGTCGCGGGGGTTGCTCAGGTGCAGTCGTTCACGCCAGTTAACCATCGGGAGCGCCGTCTCTGTACGGCCCCGTCATAGGGGGCCCGCCGGTGGTATTGTGAGGAGTATCACACGAGTTAGCCGGCACCTCAGTATGCAGGCGCGATTGTCCGCTGTCGGCGCACGCGCACTCGGTCAGGACATGCACGTTGCCTAAGCGGTCCGAGAGCATCGCAGCCCAGCCTCAGTTCCCCATTGAGGGTGCACAACTGGTCTTTGAGCAGACCGGCGGTTACTCAGCCGCCGACATCCAGGTGCTCGAAGGCATGGAGGCCGTGCGCCGCCGGCCGGGTATGTACATCGGCTCGACCGGCCAGACCGGGCTGCATCATCTCGTCTACGAGATCGTCGACAACGCCGTCGACGAAGCGATGGCCGGCCACGCTACCGAGATCGACATCGCGCTCCAGCCTGATGGCTGGGTACGGGTCAACGACGACGGCCGCGGCATCCCCGTCGACACCCACGAGAAGACGGGCAAGTCGGCGCTGGAGACGGTCCTGACCGTGCTCCACGCGGGCGGCAAGTTCGGCGGCGGCGGCTACAAAGTCTCCGGCGGCTTGCACGGCGTCGGCGCGTCGGTGGTCAACGCGCTCTCGCGCGAGCTGCGGGTCGAGGTGCGGCGCGGCGGGCGCATCCACACGCAGACCTACGCGCGCGGTGTGGCGTCGAGCGAACTGAGCGGGACGCGCGCGCCGCGCGCCGAGTCGACCGTGACCGGCACGATGATTCGCTGGCTCGCCGACGACGACGTGATGGAGACGCTGGACTACGAGTTCGATGTGCTGGCCCACCGTTTCCGCGAGGTCGCCTATCTGAACAAGGGCCTCTGGATCCGCTTCCGCGACGAGCGCAACGCCGCGGCCGAGCGCGAAGTCAACTTCTACTTCGAGGGCGGCATCCAGTCCTACGTGCGCTTCCTCAACCGCGACCACGATGTGCTGCAGCCGCTGCCGTTCTATCTGGACCGCGAGATCAACGGGGTGGCCGTCGAGGTGGCGCTGCAGTACAACACCGATTTCGCCGACCGCGTCTACGCGTTCGCCAACACGATCAACACGACCGAGGGCGGCGCGCACCTGACGGGCTTCCGCTCGGCGCTGACCCGCGGGCTCAACGACTTCGCGCGGCGCCAGAAGCTGCTCAAGGACGGGGACGCCAACATCACCGGCGAGGACACCCGCGAGGGCCTCGCGGCGGTGATCAGCGTCAAGCTGGCCGAGCCGCAGTTTGAGGGCCAGACCAAGACCAAGCTGGGCAACCCGGAGGTCAAGGGGCTGGTCGAGTCGGCCACCGCCGAGGCGCTGGGCGAGTATTTCGACGGCAACACCCGCGAGGGCCGCCGCGTGATCGAAAAGTGCCTGACCACCGCGCGGGCCCGCGACGCAGCGCGGCGCGCCCGTGACCTGGTGCAGCGTAAGGGCGCGCTCGACGGCGCTGCGCTGCCCGGCAAGCTGGCCGACTGCAGCGAGCGCGACCCCGCCCGCTCCGAGATCTTCGTCGTGGAGGGCAACTCCGCGGGCGGCTCGGCGAAGGAGGGTCGCGACCGTCGCACGCAGGCGATTCTGCCGCTGCGCGGCAAGGTGCTCAACGTGGAGCGCGCGCGGCTCGACAAGCTGCTCAGCCACGAGGCCTACCGCACGCTGATCACCGCGCTCGGCACCGGCATCGGTGAGGATTTCGATGTCAGCAAGCTGCGCTATCACAAGGTCGTGCTGATGGCCGACGCCGACTCCGACGGCGCGCATATCCGCACCCTGCTGTTGACTTTCTTCTTCCGCCACATGCGCGAGCTGATCGACAACGGGCACCTCTACATCGCCCAGCCGCCGCTCTTTCGCGTGCAGGCCGGCCGCCAGAAGCCGCAGTGGCTCTACAGCGAGGCCGACCTCGAGAGTTTCCTCGACCGCCAGAAAGAGGGCGGCAAGAAAGTCGCGATCCAGCGCTTCAAAGGCCTCGGCGAGATGAACGCCGACCAGTTGTGGGATACCACGATGGACCCCGACGCGCGGACCCTGCTGCGGGTGCAGGTCGATGACGACCAGCAGGCCGACAGCCTCTTCGTGCAGCTGATGGGCGACGACCCGGGCAAGCGGCGGCACTTCATCGAGACCCACTCGCACCTGGCCACGCTGGACGTGTGAGCCCCGCCAGCCGGCGCTTCTCGCTGCGTCAGGCGCTCCCGCCGGAGCTGCGGCGCTGGTGGCGCGGCCGTCCGCGACTCTTGCTTGAAGACACGCCGGCCGTGCAGCTCGCGAGCCTGCTGCCGCTGCACCGCAACGACCGCCTGCTCGTGCTCGGGCCCGATGCGCCGCTGCTCGCTGCGCTGCTGGCCGACGCCGCGGAGCTCGAAGACGCGCCGCTAGTGATGTTGGGCCGCCGGCCGGCGCTGAGCGCCAGCAGCGTGGCTGAGCTGGAGCTGCGTCCCCTGCGAGGCCGCGCGGACCGGCTGCCGCTGGCTGACGATTCGGTCAGCGTCGTGGTCGCGCCGCACCTGCTGCGCTCCTGGGACGATGCACGCCTCGGCCGGATCATGCGCGAGGTCTGGCGCGTGCTGGGCCACAACGGCATCTTCGTGCTCTGGGAGGTCACCCCGTCGCGCTCGCCGTACGTGAACGCCGTGTGGCGCCGCTGGTTGCGCAGCTCGCGGCAAGGGGGCTCGGGCGGGGACCCGCGGTTGCGCTCCTTCGCGGAGATCGGGCGCGCCGCCTACGACGCGGGCTTCGCGTGGGTCCAGACACTCCCGCTGCGGCCCTTCGTGTGGCCGCCGGGCCCGCGCACGTCGGTGCTGATGCGCAAGGAGCACTACACGCCCGACGTGATGACGGGCGCTCAGTCGCAGTCTCAGTCGCGCTCGCGGTAGAGGCCGTTCGCGCGGATGTAGTCAAGCGCGGGCGCCGGGACATCGGCGCTGACGTCCTCGCCGCGCGCGATCCGCTCGCGCAGCTCACTTGCGCTGAGGTCAACGGGCTGCATCGGCACCCAATCGACCCAGCGGCCGAGGCCCGGCACGAGCGCGTCGAGCTCATGCCGTTCGAGCTGGACGCCCGGTCGCGACGCGACCGCCAGCCGCGCCTGCACGAGCAGCTCGCGCGCCTGATGCCAGCGCGGCAGGCTCTCGAGTGCATCGAGGCCCAGGATCCACCAGAGCTGGCCCGCGCCGGCCGCGCGAAGCTCGCGCAGCGTGTCGAGCGTGTAGGTTGGGCCCTCGCGGCGCAGCTCGAGGTCCACGACCTCCAGGCCGCCGCCGCGCGCCGACACGACCGCCTCGACCATCTCGTAGCGCTGCTGCGCGGGGGTGACCGAGCGGTCGCGCTTCATCCACGGGTCCCCGGCGGGAATCAGCAGCAGCCGGTCGAGCTGCAACGCCGCAGCGGCCGCGTCGGCCAGATGCAGGTGCGCGCGGTGAATCGGATCGAAGGTGCCGCCCAGCGCGCCAACGCGCTCATGCGGTTCGAAGCGCAGCGATCCGGCCGACACGCTTAGCGTTCCCACTCCCAGGTCAACTCGGCAGCGCCGACGCTCACCTGATCACCGGGGCGCACGCCGGCGCGGTGCAACGCCGCCGCCACGCCGCGGCGATCGAGCCAGCGGTATGTCTCAGCCAGCGCGTCCTCGTTCTCCAGGTCCATCATCGCCACGAATCGCTCCACGCCGCTGCCGTGCACGCGGTAGGCGTGGCCGCGCAGCTGCTCGACGGTGAACCGCCGCCCGTCGGGGCGCGGGCGCAGCGTCGGGGTCTCCGCCGATGCCACCTTGGTCGCTTCAGCCTCGCGCGACAGCTGGAGCAGCCGGACGCACGCATCAACGACCTCGTCGACGCCCTCACCACTCATTGCCGAACAGAACAGCGGGGCGCCATCGCCAAACGCGGATTTCAGAGCCTCGCGCCGATCGGCGACCTCGGGCAGATCGATCTTGTTGATCGCCACGATCTGCGGGGCCGCGGCGAGCTCCGGGCTGTACGCGGCCAGTTCGCGGTCGATCGTCGCCCGTGCTTCAACGGGGTCCTCCGTGGAGCCGTCGATCAGGTGCAGCAGGACGCGGGTGCGGCTGGCGTGACGCAGGAAGTCGTGGCCCAGGCCGGCGCCGTCGGCCGCGCCCTCGATCAGGCCGGGAAGATCAGCCATCACCAGATCGTCCCAGCCCGTCTCGACGACGCCGAGGTTCGGTTCGAGCGTCGTGAAGGGGTACGGCGCGACGCGCGGCCGGGCGCTGCTCAGCATCCGCAGCAGCGACGACTTACCGGCGTTGGGCAGGCCCACGATGCCGATGTCGGCCAGCACGCGCAACTCGAATCGCAGGCGTACGTGCTCGCCCAGGCCGCCCTTCTGCGCGACCCGCGGCGCGCGGTTGGTCGAGCTCTTGAAGTGCGCGTTGCCGAAGCCGCCGCTGCCCCCCCAGGCGACGAGCACGCTCTCGCCATGGGCCTGCAGGTCCGCCAGCTGTTCGTTGCCCTCACGGGAGACAGCGGTGACCACGGTGCCGACCGGCAGCTGCAGGATCAGCGAATTCCCGACGCGGCCACGCCGGTTGTTGGTGCCGCCGCGTGAGCCCGCCTCGGCGCGGAAGCTGCGCTGGCGGCGATAGCGGCGCAGCGTGTTCAGCTGCGCGTCGGCCTGCACGATCACATCGCCGCCGCGCCCGCCCTGGCCGCCGTCGGGGCCGCCCCGGGGCACGAACTTCTCATGACGGAACGAAACTGTCCCGCGTCCGCCTGGGCCGCCCACAACTTCGATCTCAACGATGTCAAGCATGGCTCAAGCTTACGCCTGCAGCGCGTTCGTCCACGTTCTGCACCGATCGTTGCGTCCCTTCGATCAGGGAGTAGCTGGAGGCTGGATCAGAGAGATCCTGTTGCTGTTGTTGTTGGCGCTGTGCGGGGCGTGGACGGATGCGATTGAGCGCGGCCGGCAATGCCGATCACGAGGCGGGCAGCGTTGACTGCGCGTTCACGTGCTGTGTGCGCCGTGGGGATGGGCGTGGACGGCTAGAGGCGCAGGCGCGAACGGATGTCGGAGACCATGCGCTGTGTCTCCGCCTTGGGCGGCACGCCCTTCGCCGGTTCGCCCTCGACCTCACGGTGAATCTTGCGGTAGCCGTGCAGCACCGTGGTGTGGTCGCGCCCGCCGAGGTGGCTGCCGATCTCCGGGTAGGACATGTGCGCGTCCTCGCGGGCGAGGTACATCACCAGGTGGCGCGCGCGCGCGGCGCGCTGGTCGCGGCGCTTGGAGGTGAACGCGTCGATCGCGACGCCGGTTGTCTCGCAGGCGGCGTTGATGATCTCGCCGATCGTCGGCTGGACGCGCTCGATGTCGTCGAAGTGGTAGCCGGAGAGCGCGCGCAGCGCGATGTTGGTGGTGATTGGCGACCGCTCGACGTTGGCGAAGACCACAACGTGGTTGAGCACGCCCTCGAGTTCGCGCACGTTGCGCGAGGCGTGCTGCGCGAGCAGGCGCAGCACGTCGTCGGCGATGCGCAGGCCGCGGTCGAGGCACTTCTGGCGCAGGATCGCCAGGCGCAGCTCAAGGTCGGGCCGCAGCAGCTCGACGACCAGCCCCCACTCGAGCCGCGTCACAAGGCGCTCGGGCAGGCCGCGCAGGCGCCGCGGCGATGTGTCGCAGCTGACCACGATCTGCTTGCCGCCGAGATGGAGCGCGTTGAAGAGGTTGAAGAACTCATCCTGCGTGCGGTCCTTACCGACCAGGGCCTGCACATCGTCGATCAGCAGCACATCGGCCTGCTCGTACTTGGCCTGGAAGTCGCTGCGGTCGCCCGTGCGGACGGCCTCGACGTACTCGCGGATGTAGGACTCCATCGGGATGCAGTGCGTGCGGGAGCCCTGCATCGTCACGTGCGCGATCGCTTGCAGCAGGTGCGTCTTGCCCAGGCCCGAGCCGCCATAGATGAAGAGCGGGTTGTGCGAGCGGCCGGGGTTCTCGGCGACGGCCGAGGCGGCGGCGTGAGCGATCTGATTTGATGGCCCGACGACGAAGCTCGAGAGCGTGTAGGAACTCTTCAGCACGGGCCGCGTCGGGACTACCGAGGGCGCGGGCGCGGCTGCGCCGGCGAGCGTGGTGTCGGGTGTTTGGCCGGCCGGCGGGTCGGTGTTGACCTCGACCTCGATCTCGATGCGGTGCCCGAGCACCTCGGCCACGGCGACTGAGATGGTGGAGTAGTAGTTGGTGACCAGCGTCTCGCGTTTGTAGATGTTGTCGACGCTGAGGATCAGCACGCCGGCCCGCAGCTCGACAGCGCGTGCGCTGGCGAACCATGTCTCGTAGGTGTTGCGCGGCAGCGTGTTGCGCAGCTGGGCAAGCGCGCGCCTCCAGATCTCGGCGGCGGCGGCAAACTGCGGCTGGGGCCGCGATGGCTGTGCTCCGTGCGAACCGACCCCCATCCCCGCATCCCTTCAGCGGCGCCGCGTCAGTCGGCGCGTCCATTGCCAAGGCATTTTGATGCGAGACGGAGGGTTCGCACGCGTTGGGTGGACGCGCCCGAACATATCAATGTGCGCGGCCCGCGGCAACGTCAGCCCCCCGCGACTCGCCTCTGACCAGATAGTTGTTCAATGCGTCCACGATTTATCCACAGGGCGCCAAAACACGCGCTCGCGGCTCCCCCGCGCGGTGGATATCTCCTGCATGGGGCCGCGCGTCGCCAGCCGGCTCACGCGTGTAGCCTGCCGCAACATGGAGGGCGGTCGAGCATGTTGCTGGCAATCGACATCGGCAACACGACGCTGCAGGTCGGCATCTACTCCGACCGCGAGCTCGGTCCGACGTGGCGGCTCGCCACCGATCACGGGCGGCTCGCCGACGAATACGGCATCCTGGTCCTCTCGCTGCTGCGCGCCGAGGGGATCGACCCGCGCGCGATCGATGGGGCGATTGTCTCCAGCGTCGTGCCGGCGCTGTCCGGCGTCTTCCGCGATGTCGTGCGCCGCTTCCTCAAGGTCGATCCGATCTTCGTCTCCAGCCACATGCGCAAGCCGGTCCGGATTGGCATCGACCACGCGGAAGAGTTGGGCGCCGACCGCATCGCCGACGCCGTGGGGGCGATGACGCGGCACGCCCCGCCGCCGCTGATCGTGGTTGACTTCGGTACGGCGACCGTGTTCGACGCGATCAACGAACACGGCGTCTACCTCGGCGGGGCGATCAGCCCGGGGATCGGCATCTCGACCGACGCGCTGTTCGACCGCGCGTCGCGGCTGGCTCGAATCGACCTCGAGCGCCCGCCAAGCGCGATCGGCACGCGCACTGAAACGGCGCTGCAATCGGGCATCCTGTTCGGCTATGTCGGCCTGGTGGAAGGCATCATTGCTCGCTTCAAGGCAGAACTGGGGCCCGCCAAAGTCATTGCCACGGGTGGCTGGGCGAAGCGGATCGCGCGTGAGGCGCCGGGGCTCGATGTGGTCGACGAAGACCTGATTCTGCACGGCCTGCGCGAGCTGTACTACCTCAACGCCGAGGGAACGCCGTGACCACCAGCGTGGCGGCGCCGCGCCCGCTGGCCGGGCGGCGGGTCGTGCTCGGCGTGACCGGCTCGATCTCCGCGTTCAAGGCGATCGAAGTGGCGCGGCGCCTGGAGGATGCAGGCGCGGTGGTCGACGTGGCGCTGACGCCGTCGGCGGCCCGCTTCGTTGCCGCGCTCACGTTCCGCAGCCTCGTGCATGGCGAAGTCGCCGAGGACCTCTGGGACCCGGCCGCGCCGTCGGAGCAGCACGTGGCGATGGGCCACCGCGCCGACGCGATGATCGTTGCACCCGCGTCCGCCACCACGCTGGCGAAGCTGGCCCAGGGAATCGGCGACAACGCCGTCACGCTGACGGCGCTGGCCTGCGCGGCGCCGCTGGTCGTCGCGCCGGCGATGGACCACGTGATGTACGCCCAGCCGGCCGTGCAGGCGAACCTCGAACAGCTGAAGGCGCGCGGGGTGCTCGTGGCCGGGCCGGCGGAGGGCCGGCTGGCGAGCGGCGAGCGCGGCCTTGGCCGCCTGCTCGAGCCGCTCGACCTGGCCGGCGCCGTGCGCTCGGCGATCGGGCGTCGGCGCGGACCGATGCGCGGACGGCACGTGATTGTCACGGCCGGCGGTACGCGCGAGCCGATCGACCCGGTGCGCTTCGTGGGCAACCATTCGAGCGGCAAGATGGGCTTCGCGCTGGCGGAGGCCGCGCGCGACCGCGGGGCCGTGGTCACGCTCGTCACGACCCAGGCGCCGCCGGCGGGGCTCTTCGGCGTGGTCACGCGCCGGGTCGAGACCGCCGTCCAGATGCAGGCCGAGATCGTGAAGTCGGCGCCCGGCGCGCACGCGCTCGTGATGGCGGCGGCCGTCGCCGACTACCGCCCCGCCGAGGCGGCCAAAGAGAAGCTCAAGAAGTCAGCCGGCGACGGCGGCGCGCGCACACTGGAGCTGGTCGAGAACCCCGATGTGGTCGCCAGCATCGAGGGCTCGCTGCTCAAGGTCGGTTTCGCCGCGGAGACCGAGGACCTGATCGAGAACGCCGCGGCGAAGATCGAGAAGAAGGGCCTGTGCTTCATCGCCGCCAACGATGTGTCGCAGGCGGACGCCGGCTTCGCGGTCGACACCAACCGCGTGGTCCTGCTTGACGGCGCGGGCGAGATCGAACGGCTGCCGCTGATGCACAAGTACGACGTCGCCGCCGCGATCTACGATCGGCTGATGGCGGAGCCGGGCTGGCCGCCGCAGGCCGATTAGCCTGTCAGCAGAGCGGTGGCGAATGGAGGACCTCGTGGGACAGCAACGTCCGCGAAAGACCGGCGCTTCCGAGTCGCTGTCGACGGACGCCGAGGACTTGGTGGTCACGATGATCATTGAGCATCACGGGGAGCCGACAGTCGATATCGGCGAGGCAGAGCTGAAGCGCCGCAGCGCGATGTTGATTGGTGACTTCGAGCGCGCCTACCTGCTGTTCGATTGGTCGGAGCGACGCACGGCAGTTGTCCTCACAGATCGCGAAGGGCGTCGTTGGATGCCGCGCCTCGCGCCCAGCGGCTGTCCGTATGACCTCGATTCGTCGGTCCGAGACGACGAAGCTGATCACGAAGCGTATTCGCGGTTTCTCGACTACCGCCGAGCCGGCGGGCGGATGATTCCGCTGGAAGAGCTGGAGCACGAACTCGACGTCGAGGAATCTCGGGATTGCGCTTCCGAGTAGAACTGACGGTCGAAGCAGGCGACGAGCTCAGAGGGCTCGCTCCGGCGCCGCGCCGCACCGTTCGCTGGACGCGCTTGCGCTGGACCCATTCGGGCTGGACACCAAGGAACTCGACGATTATCCGGGTCACCGTCGGGCCATCGCGGATGGTTACCGCATCCTCTACACGCGCGGCGACGAACCGAGGACGCTCTCCGTGTTCCGCATTCGGCCTCGCGGAACGGCGTATGAGGAGTTCGAGCGTACGCCGCCTAGCGACGGCTGAGACGCCGCCCGCGCCGGCGCGGGACTTCGGCTTGCGCGCCAAGCAATTTCGTGTGCGAGTCGGCGGTGCGCTCGCGCCTTGCCAGCGAGCCGATCTCACTGTTTGCGCCGGCGGTGCGCCACACCTCTTCGAAGAGGGCCTTGATCGCGCGGATGATCGGGCTCTTCGGCGCGTCGGGGCGAGGGGTGAGCCCGGGAGTGGCGGCTCCGGGCTACAGGTCCGCCATGATGTCTTCTTTGAGCGGCTTCTTGCCCTCGGGGAGGGTGAAGAAGTTGCAGAAGCAGGTCCCCTCGAAGTCGACCAGCCCGTTGATCACCGGCTCGCAGACGCAGATCGAGTCGTCGTTGTTGGCCGGCTGGCAGGGGCAGAAGAACTTGCCGAAACGCAGCCGCATCGAGACGAAGTCCTCGATCGTCTGGTCGCCGTTCATCAGGATGTAGCCGCGCTCTTCGCAGAAGCGATCGGCCAGCTCGGTCATCTCCGCGCGGTACTCGTCGCGCAGGCGCGCTTCTTCTTCGGCCGGCAGGTCGGTGATCTGCTCTTCAGTGGTCATGATCCACTCTCCTCTGCGCGGTCAGTGGCGCGGGTCTGAGCGAGCCGCACCAGCGAGCGGACGGGGATGCCCGTCGCGCCCTTAACGAAGACGCCGCGCGTTTTGCTGGCGTCGTCGGTGCCGGCCATGTCGAGGTGCGCCCAGGGCGTGTCGCCGGCGAACCGGGCCAGGAACTTGGCCGCGGTGATCGCGCCGGCGAGTCGCCCGCCGGTGTTCTTCACGTCGGCCACCTGGCTGCGGATCTGCTCGTCGTACTCACTGAACATCGGCAGCTGCCAGAACTTTTCGCCGGCGATCTTGCCGGCAGCGATCACTTCCTGCGCCAGGTCATCGTCGTTGGCCATCACGCCGGTCGCGACATCGCCCAGCGCGACGGCGCAGGCGCCGGTCAGCGTGGCGACGTCGACCAGCGGCGAAAGCCCGAGGTGGTTGGCGTAGGAGAGCGCGTCGGCCAGCACCAGGCGGCCCTCGGCGTCGGTGTTGATCACCTCGATCGTCGTGCCGTTCATCGCGGTCAGTAGGTCGCCCGGCTTAATCGCCGCGCCGCCCGGCATGTTCTCGGTGCAGGGGGCGAGCGCGGTCACGTTGAGCGGCAGGTCGAGGTCGGCGATCGCGCCCATCGCGGCGACCACTGCCGCTGCGCCGCTCATGTCCTGCTTCATCGCCTCCATGTTGGCCGCCGGCTTGATCGAGATGCCGCCGGTGTCGAAGGTGATGCCCTTGCCGCAGTAGCCGAGCCCCGGCTCGTCTCCGCCGCCGCGATGGCGCATCACGAGGAAACGCGCAGGCTGGTGCGAGCCTGCGGCCACGCCGAGGAACGAGCCCATGCCCAGCTCGCGCGCGGCCGCCTCATCGAGGATCTCGATTTCGACGCCGTGCTCGCCGGCCCACGCCTCGGCGCGCGCGGCGAGCTCTGTCGGGGTGAGCAGGTTGCTGGGCTCGTTGGCCAGGTCGCGCGCGAAGTTCGCGGCGCCGGCCAGGGCGCGGCCCTGACTCACGCCGCGGCCGATCGCGCCCGGCTCGCTGCCGAACAGCGTCGCAGCATCGAGCGTTTTCGGTGTCTTGGTGGCAGCCTGGTGGCGGTCGAAGCGGTAGAGGCCCATCTCGAGCCCTTCGGCGATCGCCGAGCCGAGCTCTTCGCGGGTCCAACCGCAGCCTTCGCCGTCGACGGCCACGCCGAGCGTGCCGCCGCCGATCTCCCGGGCCCGGCGCGCCGCCCGCGCCGCCGCGTTGCGCACGTGGTCGAGCTCCAGCTGCTCCGGCGTTCCGAGCCCTGCCAGGACGACGCGACCGGCGGGGATCCGGCCGAACGTGTGCAGCAGCACGGTCTCGTTGTGTGCGCCCTCGAGCTCGCCGGATTCGGCGAGCGGCGCGAGGCCGCCGCCGAGCGCGTCGTTCAGAGCGCCCGGCGTGCCGCTCGTCAGCAGGTCGTCGCCTTCGGTGGTGAAGACGATCAGATGATCGACTTCTGCCTCGAGCGGCGCCGAGCCGCTGGTTGCGATGTCCATGGTGCCCGTCTCGTTCCAGCGCGCCAACGCGCCAAACCCGCGGTTGTGCTGACGATGCTACAGCGGGTTCGGCGGATACCGTGTCGGAATGAAGCTGCATTGGGCGCGCTCGCAGCGCTGGTCGTCGGCGCCACCGGCGCGGCGCGAGCTCTTGCGCGAGCTGGGCCTGGTGGGGGCCGCCGCGCTGCTCTACTTCCTGGTCCGCGGCGCGGTGCAGGACCGCGCCGCCGAGGCGTTCGCGCGGGCCCGCGCGCTGCTCGAACTGGAGCAGACGCTGGGACTCGCCTGGGAGCTGGCCGTTCACGAAGCGGCCCTGAACGCCAGCCTGATCGTCGACCTGGCCAACGCCGTCTACTTCTGGGGCCACATGCCGCTGCTGATCGTGCTGGCGTTGTGGCTCTGGTTTCGCGACCGGGCCACCTGGCGCTGGCTGCGCGCGGCATTGCTGGTCTCGTCGCTGCTGGGGATCGTCTGCTACGTCGTCTGGCCGACCGCGCCGCCGCGCCTGATGCCCGAGCTCGGCTACATCGACACGCTCGCTTCGCGTGCGGCGGCCTCCTACCAGGCGCAGGAGGTCGGCCCGTTCGTCAACCCCTACGCGGCGCTGCCCAGCCTGCACGTCGGCTGGGCGCTGCTCGCCGGCGTGGCGTGCTGGCGCGTCGCGATGTCGCGAGCCGGCGTGCGCCGGGCGGCCTGGCTGCTGTTCGCGGTCCTGCTGCCGGCGTCACAATCCTGGGCGGTCGTCGCGACCGCCAATCACTGGGTGCTCGACGCGGCGGCGGGCGTCGCTGTGGTGGCTCTCGCCGTGCTGGTCGCCCATCTTGTTCAGCGGCTGCGGCCTAACATGAAATTCGGGCTGCTGCGAACGAGGGCGGCCGGCTGGAGCTGGGGGAATACGGATGCTGATCGTCACGACGCAGTCGGTGCCGGGCCGCGAGATCGATGAGTCGCTCGGCCTGGTGATCGCCAACACAGTCCGCGCGCGACACATCGGCCGCGACATCCTGGCTGGCCTGAAGGGCCTGGTCGGCGGTGAGATCGGCGCCTATAAGCAGCTGATGCTCGAATCACGCGAGCAGGCGCTCGCGGAGCTCGAGCAGGAGGCCGCCAGCCGCGGCGCCGACGCGATCGTTGGCGTGCGCCTGATGACCTCGAACATCGCGGACTTCATCGCCGAGGTCTACATCTACGGCACAGCGGTCACGCTCAAGGCGCCGGAGCACGGCGCCGGCGACGCGTAGGCGGTTCGGGCGCTGTCAGTTGTGGTGCTGGAAGATCGGCAGTGGCGCGAGCGGCGCGTAGATCTCAACGCTCAGCTCGTAGACCTGGTCCGCCCAGCTCTCCCAGTCGCGCCGCGCCTGCTGCGCTTCCTTCGAGGAGAGCGCCGGCTGCACGGCCGACTCGCTCTCAAACGTGTAGCCCATCAGGTGGCTGCCCGCGATCGGGTTCTGGCCGCGCACGCGGAACGCCGAGACGATTCCCGGGATCTCGAGGACGTGGGGCAGATGCGTCTCGCGATGCCAGGCCTCGAACTCGTCGAGCACGCCGGGGTCGAGCCGCGCGCGGACAATCATGATCGGGTGTGTCTGCATGGCCCAGCTCACCAACCTTCGGGGCGCTCACGGCGCGCCGGCTACAGCGTCAGTGTCCCACGTTGCGCAAGATTGTACGAATCCGGCGCGACCGCTTGTCGTCGCGCGCGCGGTCTGTGGTACATTTCCATCGTTCGACCAGCGCCGAAGTGTGGGTCAGGAAGGCCCCCGGTGCGGCGAAACACCTGCAGAGACGCACGGATGCTGAGTACGGAAGACAAAGCCGCCCTCGCGCGCGAACATGGCCGACACGAGACCGACACCGGATCGCCGGAGGTCCAGGTCGCGCAACTGACCGAGCGAATCACACAGCTCACAGCGCATCTGCGGGAACACCGACACGACTACGCCACGCGGCGCTCATTGATGAAGCTGGTCGGCCGACGCCGCCGACAGCTTGCATATCTGAACCGCGAGGACGTGGGTCGCTACCGCGCGCTGATCGCCGCGCTGGGGCTGCGCCGCTAAACGACGCCTGGCTCCGCCGCCTACGCCGCCGCGCGAAGTGGGCAGAGGACACGGACATCGACCCCACCAGACCACGGGTCGCGTGAGAGCGCCGGGAACGATTCCCGCAGCGCTCCAATTTCGTAGCCACGCGCGCCAGCGACAGTCGCCGCCGCGCAGCATGAGGAGCAGGAATGACATACACGGTTGAGGCGGAGATCGCCGGGCGCACGCTGGCGATCGAGACGGGGCGGCTCGCCCAACAGGCAGGCGGCGCGGTCACGGTGCGCTACGGCGACACCATGTTGCTGGGCACGGCCACGGCCTCCACGCCACGGCCCGGGATTGACTTTTTCCCACTTTCGGTCGAGTTCGAAGAGCGGCTCTACGCCGCTGGACGCATCCCCGGATCGTTCTTCCGCCGCGAAGGCCGGCCCACCACCACCGCGATTCTCTCCGCGCGGCTGACCGATCGTCCGCTTCGCCCACTCTTCCCCAAGGGCTACAACGACGACACGCAGGTGATCATCACGATCTTCTCGGTCGACATGGAGAACCCGCCCGACACGCTGGGCACGATCGCCGCCAGCGCCGCGCTGTGCGTCTCCGACGTCCCGTTCGACGGCCCGGTCGCCTCGGTGCGAATCGGCCACGTCGACGGCGAGCTGATTCTGCAGCCGACCTTCGCGCAGCTTGAGCAGAGCGATCTCAACCTGGTCGTGGCCGGCACGCACGACGCGATCACGATGGTCGAAGCTGAGGCCGGCGAGGTCCCCGAATCATTGCTGGTCGACGCGCTGGCCCTCGGCCAGGAAGCGATCGCGACCATCTGCGAGCTCCAACAGCAGCTCGCTGAGGAGACCGGCGTCGCCAAGCGCGCGTTCATGGCGGACACGATCGACCCCGAGGCGCTGGCGTTCGTCGACCAGCACAGCCGCGGCGAACTGGAAGCCGTGTTCAGCGCCGGTACGGACAAGGCTGAGACTGATCAGGGCCGCAAGGCCGTCCGCGACGCCGCGCTCGAGGCGGCCCCCGCGGACGCCGACCGCGACCTCTACAAAGCCGCCTTCGACGAGCTCGAGAAGCAGATCGTGCGCGCCAACATCCTCGAGCGCGGCGAGCGCCCCGACGGTCGCGGCACGACCGACCTGCGACCGCTGAGCGCCGACACCGGCCTCGTTCCGCGCACGCACGGCTCCGGCCTGTTTCAGCGTGGCGAGACGCAGGTGCTCTCGATCACCACGCTCGCCGGCAGCGGCATGGCACAGCGCCTCGATGACCTCACGCCCGAGGACAGCAAGCGTTTCATGCACCACTACAACTTCCCGCCGTTCTCGGTCGGCGAAACGGGCCGGGTTGGCAACCCCAACCGCCGTTCGATCGGCCATGGGATGCTCGGCGAGCGCGCGATGCAGGCGATCCTGCCGCCGTTCGAAGAGTTCCCCTACGTGATCCGGATCGTCTCCGAGGTGCTCTCCTCCAACGGCAGCACCTCGATGGCCAGCGTCTGCGCCTCGGTGCTCTCGTTGATGGACGCCGGCGTGCCGATTCGCACGCCGATCGCGGGCATCGCGATGGGCGCGATCAAGGGCGATGACGATGTCGCCATCCTCACGGACATCGCAGGCATCGAAGACCACCTCGGCGACATGGACTTCAAGGTCGCCGGCAGCCGCGAGGGCGTGACGGCCCTGCAGATGGACATGAAGGTCAAGGGCATCGACCTCGAGATCCTGGCCAGCGCGCTTGAACAGGCGCGCGACGCACGGCTCGAGATCATGGATGTGATGACCGAGTGCATCGCCGAGCCGCGCGACGAGATGTCGGAGCACGCCCCGCGGATCCTGCGAATCGACGTGCCGACCGAGAAGATCGGCCAGCTGATCGGTCCCGGCGGCCGCTCGATTCGCGCGCTCGAAGAGGAAACCGGCGCCGACATCAGCGTCGAGGATGGCGGCGTGGTGTTCATCACCGCCGTCAACGCCGCCTCCGGCAAAGCCGCCTACGAGCGCATCGAGGGACTCACGCGCGAGATCGAGCCGGGCCAGATTTACACCGGCAAGGTTGTGCGCATCCTGCCCTTCGGCGCCTTCGTCGAGATGGTCCCCGGCAAGGACGCGCTGGTTCACATCTCCGAGCTTGCCGACTACCATGTCGATCGCGTCGAAGATGTTGTCAAGATGGGCGATGTCGTGACCGTGGTGGTCACCGAGATCGACAACCTCGGCCGCGTCAACGCGTCCTGCAAGGCGCTGCTGGATGGCGGCGACGGAGGCGGCCGGCCGCCCCGCGAGCGAGCCCCGCGAGAGCGCGGACCGCGCCGCGAGAGTGGTCCCCGTCGCGATCGCGACGGCGATCGTGGTGGTGACGGCGGACGCGACCGTGACCGCGGTCGAGCCGGCGACGACGATAACCGCGGCGAGCGCCGTCGGCGCAGCGACGACAGCCGCAACGAGCCGCGGCCCGCGCGCGAGCGGCGTCCGCGCCGGCGGCGCGACGCCGCGCCCGTGGAGCGAACCGTCGCCAGCAGCGAGCCCCGCAGTGGGCCTCGCGACGAACCGCGCGATGAGCGGCGCGACGAGCCCAACGAAGAGCCTCACGAGGACCTGCGCCCGGCCGAGTTCGACGCCCCCGAGCCGGAATTCGAACCCGCGACGGCTGAGGTCGAACGCGAGGACCTCGAGAACTGGAGCGACGGCGACGAACGTGACGGCGGGGACGTGCCGGACGACGGCGACGAACGTGACGCGCGCGCCGAGCGCCCCGGCGGGTCGGGCGGTGCGGCCATCGTGCAGCCACGCGACCCCGGCGCGCGACCGCGCCGGCGGCGCCGGCGGCGCCGTGGTGGCGCGGCCGGTCCGGCTGGCGAGCAGAGCCAGGACGGGCCCGGCGACGAGGGCGGAGCCAAGAGCGCACGCACCCCTGAACAGCCCCCCGCACGCCGCGAGGAACGTCAGGACCGTGAGGAGCGCGAGGAACGGCAGCCCGACCACAACACCGGCAACCGCCGAGCCGGCCGCGGGATTCTCTCGCGAGTCGGCCTGCGCCGCGACGACCCCGGCGACGGCCCGCCCCCGCCCCCGCCTCCGCCGCGCTCCGACTTCGGCGCGCCCAGCCGCTAGCCACCCAGCCGGACTCTTGCTCCCTCCAGACGTGAAGGAGCAAGGGCGGGCTGAGCGGGCGTGGTTGACCGGCGGGCCGCCGCGCCAACCGCACGCTCGATACCGTGTAGCCAACACGCGGCAATTGGAGGTGTGCGATGGCCACGCGAGTCGTGATGAGTGGCGCCGGGAATATGGGTCAGCAGATCATGGCCGTGATCGACGCGGCCGATGATCTCGAACTGGTGGGGGCGCTCGACGGTCTCGCGAGTTCGGAGACGATCGAGGTTCGGGGCCGTGCGGTCCCACTCCGCAACGAGGTCGACGCGCTCTCCGCATGGTCGCCCGACGTGGTCGTCGACTTCAGCCATGTCGACTGGACAACGCAGCTGCTGCCCGCAGCGATCGCTTCCGGCGTGCATCCCGTGATTGGGACCTCCGGCCTGCCCGATGGCTTGGTCAGCGCGGCCGAAGGCGCCTGTCGCGACCTCCAGCTCGGCGGCGTGGTCGCCGCCAACTTCGCGCTGGGCGCGGTGATGATGATGCACCTCGCGCGCGTCGCCGCCCCGTTCTTCGACGCCGTCGAGATCATCGAGCAGCACCACGACGGCAAGGTCGACTCGCCGTCCGGCACCGCGATCGCGACCGCTCAGGCGATGCGCGAAGCGCGCGACAGCGACTTCACCCGACGGGAGTCGGAGCGCGAGACGATTGCCGGCGGGCGCGGCGCCGAACTCGGCGGAGCGAGCCTGCATTCGGTCCGCCTGCCCGGCCTCGTGGCCCACCAGGTGACGATCTTCGGCGGCGTCAGCGAGACGCTCACGCTGCGCCACGACTCGATGAGCCGTGAGTCGTTCCTGCCCCAGATTCTCCGCGCCGTCCGCGCGGCGCCCACGCTCGATCATCTTGTCGTCGGCCTCGACCGCTTGCTCGGCCTGCGCGAGTAAACACGGCGCACATCTGTGGCGTGGGCGTCATGGCGCTGTTCGATCCGTCCGTACGATGCTGAATGACTTGCCGAACGAGCTTGCGATTGCAGCCAGGAGACAGTGATGGGCCGCGAACTGACGGTGGCGTTGGTCGGAGCGACGGGTGTGGTGGGCGCCGAGTTTCTCAAGTGCATGGAGCAGCGTGACTTCCCGGTGGGGGAGCTGCGACTGCTCGCGACCAACCGCTCCGCCGGTCGCCAGCTGGCCTTCCGCGGCGAACGGCTCACCGTCCGTGAGACCACGCACGACGCGTTTGAGGGGGCCGACATCGCGTTCATCTCCGCCTCGACCGCCGCCTCGAAGGAGCTCTGCCCCGCAGCGGCGGAACGCGGCGCGATCGCGTTCGACGACTCCTCAGCGTTTCGCCAGCAGGACGGCGTGCCGTTGGTCGTGCCTGAGATCAACCCCGAAGACCTGCGCCAGCACCACGGCATCATCGCGACGCCCAATTGCAGCACCGTCCCGCTGGTGCTGACGCTGGCGCCGCTGATGCGCGCGCGCGGACTGACCCGCGTGATCGCCGACACTTATCAGTCGGCCTCGGGCGCCGGCGGCGCGGCCACCGTTGAGCTAATCGAACAGAACGCCGCGATCGCGGTCGGCGGGGAGGTCACCGTCGCGGAGCATCCGCGCCAGCTCGCCTACAACGCGATTCCGCAGATCGATGTCTTCCTCGACGACGGCTACACGAAGGAAGAGTGGAAGATGCAGGTCGAGAGCCGCAAGATCCTGCACCACCCGAATCTGGCGCTGAGCTCGACCTGCGTGCGCATCCCGACCGAAATCTCACACGCCGTCGCCGTCCACGCCGAGTTCGACCAGCCGCTGTCTGTCGCAGAGGCCTGCGCGCTCTGGGAGCGCCAGGCGGGGCTGACCGTCATGGACGGCCGCGCGCCCGGCCAGTACCCGACCCCGCTTGACGCGACGGGCGTTGATGACGTGTTCGTCGGCCGGCTGCGTCAGGACGCCTCACATCCGAACGGCCTCGCCTGGTGGTGCGTGGCCGACAACCTGCGCAAGGGCGCCGCGCTGAACATGATCCAGATGGTCGAGTGGATGCTCGAGGACGGCTGCCTCTAGTCGCGCCGCGGCCTACGCGGGTAGTTGGCGTACACCTCTGGACGCGGCCCGAAGTTCTCGACTTCGTATGCGCCTGGCTCGGGGAGTGGCGCGAGAATCACGCGCCAGCCGCCAACATGTAGCGAGAAGCGCTCAGGGCGATAATCCAACCGTTCGACGTCGTCATTCCACCGAGCGTCGATCTGTTTGGTCGCCGCGTTCAACTCACGCTTGATTGACGGATGCACACGCCGCAGCCGCTCGCGCATCGGTGGCGGCCAGATGACGCGACGGCGCATCAGGCCCGTTAGTCAACTAACGGTTCGAGACCGTTGGCCTCTTCGTAGGCCTTGATCTCGTCCTCGAACTCCGCCCAGAATTCATCATTCGTCAAATAGTGAGTTGGTTTCGGTGGATTCTCGGCCATCCGGCGCACGACAAGGAAGATCTCGGCGGCGTCCTCTTCAGGCGAGTCGAGACCTCCCGAGCCAGGAGGGTCCGGTGGGTTGAGCACTACTCTGGGTCGGGCTGGCGGCGGTTCGCTCAGGCGACGGCAGACCTTGCTCTCGATGGCGTGCAGCTTCGCGTAGAACTCGTTCAGCGGCGTCAGCTCGCGGCGCGTCTTGGCCAAAAGCTCGTCCAACTCCGCGAGCAGGTCGGTCATTGGCTCGCCTTCGGCCACGATCCGCTGCGGCTCGGTCGATTCGGTCGTCATGATCGGTCTCCCACCGTGCTCAGCTTACCGAATTCGTGCGCGCAACCTTGTAGCCTTGAGCACCAGACTGAGACCGATGGAAGGCCCGCAGCATGACCGACACAAACGACGCGAGCAACTGGGGACGCCTCTATACCGCCATGGTCACGCCCATGCGCGAAGACGGCGCGATCGACGTTGAACAGGCGCAGACGCTCGCCTCCGCGCTGATCCAGAGCGGCTCCGAGGGCGTCGTCGTGGCCGGGACGACCGGCGAATCGCCGACGCTCAGCCACGAGGAGGAGCGCGTGCTGTTCCGCGAGCTGCTGCCCGTCGTACACGACCTCGGCGCGACGCTGATCGCCGGGACGGGCTCCAACAGCACCGCGACGGCGATCGAGGCTTCGGAGCAGGCCGCGAAGATCGGCGTTGACGGTCTGCTGCAGGTCGTGCCCTACTACAACAAGCCCTCACAGGAGGGCCTCTACCAACACTTCCGAGCTGTCGCCGAAGCCGTCGACACGCCGGTCATGCTCTACAACGTGCCCGGCCGCACCGGCTCGAACATGAGCGCCGCGACCACCGTGCGCCTGGCTGAAGATTGCCCCAATATCAACGGCGTCAAGGAAGCCTCGGGCGACCTTGAGCAGATCGCCGAGATCATTCGCACCGCGCCCAAGCATCTGCGCGTCTGGAGCGGCAACGACGGCGACAACCTGGCGATCCTCGCGATGGGCGGCTACGGCGCCGTCAGCGTGTTATCCCATCTTGTCAGCGGCCAGATCAAGGCGATGTACGACGCCTGGGAGGCCGGCGATACCGCGAAGGCGGGCGAAATCCAGGTGCGGCTCGCGCCGCTGGTGAAGGCGATGTTCCTGGTCGGCAACCCCGTGCCGGTCAAGTGGGCGCTCAACGAAGTCGGCTTCCGCGTCGGCCCGCCGCGTCCGCCATTGGTCGAGCCTGACGATGCGATCAAGGAACAGATTCGCGGCGTGCTCGCGAACATCGACGTTGACCTCGTCCAACCAAGCTGAGCATCGCTGACCATTCCTAACCGCCGCTGAACACCGCGACCAGGCACGCCGTGTCCGATCCCGACGCCGAGGCATACGGCTACGCGCTGCTGCTGACGCGTCGGACGCTCACGCAGGCGCTGGCCGGCGCGCCGCTCGAACTCTTGGACCGACCGGCTGCGGATTCGACCGGTGAACTGACCACGCTGCAAGCGTGCGTTGGGCGCTCCTGCAGCCGTGAGCGTTGGTGGGTCTGGCCACGCGAGCTGCCGCTGCCGCAGCTGCCGGAGCCGCGCAGCCTCGCCGATCTGCTCTACGCGCTCGTCCGCCATCGCGCCGTCACCGAAGAGCTGCTGATGACGGCGACCGCGGATGAGCTCGCCGCTGTCTGGCACACGCTGACGCGCCATGCGGTGACGCCGAAGCAGATCAGCTTCGCCACCGCGCTGTGTTCGCTCGCCGAGGAGGAGCTGCAGATTGGCGCCACCGCGCTCGATCTGCGAGCCGTGCTCGATCCCTCGTGGAACGAGCCTGCCGAGATACGCGATCGCGCAGCCGCCGCAGTCGCGCGGCTGCGAAACGCGCCGGCGGGCGTCGAATAGCCTGCGAACATCAATCCGACGCTGCAATGCGCACCACCGCGCGCCACTGCGCGCCCAACAGCGTTCAACGCACCGAACCGAAACAGGCACGTCCATGAGCTGGGAACCCGAACTCGACGAACTGAAGCTCCGCTACCAGATGGCCAAGGGGCGCGGCGGTCCCGAGGGCGTCGAGCGTCAACGCCGACGCGGCAAGCTGCTTGTCAACGAGCGGATCGACGGCCTCGCCGACCCCGACAGTTTCCGCGAGTTCATGGGCCTGGTCGGCAGCGGCACCTACGACGACGAAGGCTCGATTGTGGCGTTCACGCCCAAGGGGTCGATGGACGGCTTCTGCAAGGTCGACGGCCGCAAGATCATCGTCAGCGCCGGCGACTTCACCGTTCGCGGCGGCTCGGGCAGCGGCTCGAGCGGCGGCAACCTCGGCCGTGAGCTGTCGTCCACCCAGCGCGCCCTGCAGTGGCGCCTGCCCTACGTGCGGATGCTCGACTCAGCCGGCGGCAGCGTGCGCGGCTTTGATGAGATGGGGCGCACCTACCTGCCCGACGGCAACACCTGGTCGACGTTTGACGTTGACCTGTTGCGGGTGGTGCCGGTCGTCTCGGCCGTGATGGGCTCCGTCGCGGGGCTGCCCGCCGTCAACGCCTGCATGGCCCATTTCACGCTGATGGTCAAGGGCATCAGCCAGCTCTTCCCCGGCGGGCCGCCGGTGGTGCGGCAGGCGCTGGGCTACGACATCACCAAGGAAGACCTCGGCGACGAGCGCATTCACGTCCACCAGAGCGGCTCCGTCGACAACCTCGCCGAGAGCGAGGAGGACGCCTTCCGCCAGATTCGCCAGTGGCTCAGCTACCTGCCGCCAAACGTCTATGAGATGGCGCCGCGCGTCGAGCCGAGCGACGACCCGAATCGCCGCGACGAGCGGCTGCGCCGGCTGGTGCCGCGCGACCGGCGCCGCGCCTACGACGGTCACAAGGCGATCGAATCGATCGTCGACCAGGGCTCGTTCTTCGAGGTCGCGCCGTTCTACGGCCGCGCCCGGATCACCGGACTCGCGCGCATGAACGGCTACCCAGTCGGCGTGATCGGCAACAACCCGATGCACGAGGGCGGCTCCACCGACGTCGCCGGCGGCGACAAAGTGATTCGCATGATTCAGCTCTGCGACATGTTCCACCTGCCGTTGATCTCGTTCGCCGATGAGCCGGGCTTCATGGTCGGGGTGGAATCAGAGAAGCGCGGGATCGAGCGCGCCGGTGCGCGGCTGGTGATCGCCACCTGCGAGAGCCGGATGCCCTGGCTGACGGTCGTGATGGGCCGCGTCTTCGGCGTCGCCGGCCAGTGCCAGCACAGGCCCACGGGCATGTTCCAGCGCTACGCCTGGCCCTCGGGCCGTTGGGGCTCGATGCCGATCGAAGGCGGTACCTACGCCGCCTACCGCCGCGAGATTGATACGGCCGACGACCCGGACGCCAAGCGCCAGGAGATCGAGGATCGCCTGCACGCGGTCGCCTCGCCGTTCCGCACCGCGGAGGCCACCGGGCAGGACATCATCGATCCCGCTGACACCCGCCGCCTGGCCTGCGAATTCGTGGAAGAGGCCCAGTCGATCCTGGCCACCCAGCTCGGCCCCAGCCCGATCCCCTACCACCCCTAGGCGGCGCCCCGCCCTGTCCCGGACGGCGCGACGGCCAGGAAGACCGGCAGGTGTGCGGAGCGATGGAACTGCCGGAAGCGTGGCGCGCCGAGCTGCGCGACGTGCGATTCGGCCAGAGCACCACGGTCATGCTGAATGGTGAACGGCGCTCAACCACGGTTGAGATCTGCGCGACGCTTACTGCCCGGCTGAGGTCGCCGCGACAGCGCCGACGTGCACCACCGCGCATAGTGTGGACGGGGCAGCGAGGAGAGGCCGACGATGAAGGAATCTCGAGCGCTGGTCTGCCTGGGCGGATTGTTCGTTGTGGCGGCGCTCGCGCTCGGAGCGTGCTCCAACGACCCGGACGACGCACAGCAGACCGCTGAGCAGCCGGCGCAGCAGGCTGCCGTTGTCACGGTCGTTCAGCAAGTGCAAACCCAGCCCCAAGCGGCGGCCGAGCAACCCGCTGAAGAGTCCGAGCAACAGCCTCCGGCCCAGTCTGACGCGGAGCCGACCGAAGCAGCGGCACAGGCTCAGGGACAGCAGGAGGACGAGACCGCGGCGGATTCATCCAGCGGGTCCGCACAGGCGGAGGGCGGTGCTTCCGGCGCCGACCCCGAGCTGCTCGCGCAACTCGCGGAGATCACCGCGCTGAATGCAGCCTGGAGCGAACAGATCACTTCGCTGGAGATGCACTCCGTGGTCACGCTCGAGGCGGACCTGCTCAACTTCCAGCAGACGATCAAGTTGTGGATGCAGCTTGAGCCGCTGCGCATGTACATGGAGACCGAGCTGCCGAACTTCTTCGCCGGCATTGCCGCCGATTTCGCCGCCGAAGGCGGTGAGCAGGAAGGCGCTGAGGGCGAGGCCGCCGCCGACACGCCCCCGCCCTCGTTCGTCATGAAGATCCTGATCAACGAAGACGGCATCTTCATGGAGCCGCCCGAATCCGAGGGCTGGGTGCGCGTCCCCGATGAGGGCTTCGACATCTCCCAGGTGATGGCCCTCGGTGGGGGCCTGGGCGACGAAATCACCGACGCGATCTCGGCCGAGGCGGCGCTGCTCTGCGCCGAAATCAGCAACGGAACCGTGACCGAGGGGGAGCTCGATGGTCGGCCCGTCTGGCTTGTGTCCTGCGATGTGGACCTTGATGCCGTAGACGAGGTGATCGCGGCGCTGAGCGCCAGCGGAGCCGGCGCGGCGGGGCTGGGAATGCCGCTCGCCGGCGAAGGGGTGCCGGAGATTCAGGCGATGTCGTTCATGGTCTGGATCGATCGCGAGACCGGCGCCGTCCCGGCGTTTAACTCGGTCATGAGCGTGTCCGACGGCATGACGCGGGACGACGGCGAGCAGGGCGTTGTGACGATCAGCGCGGTTGCGAGCCTGATCGCCTGGAACTCGCCGATCGAATTCCCCCTGCCCGAGCCGCTGCTCGAAGACGAGGGCTACTTCGAGTAGCTCTCCGACGCCCTACGCTCCGTTATTCGCTGCTTCCACGGCGAGCGCTTCGGTCGCTGCGTCCTCGACGATCGTGCCCTTGAAGAAGTCGGGGTTGGGGCCGGCGTAGAGCCGCAGCTGGTTGGTGAACGCGAAGTCGCGGAAGTCGTCGGGGCTGAAGACGCCTGCTTCGACCGGTTCGTAGGCCTCGGCCACCGCCTCGGACATGTCGGGCACGTCCCAGTGACCGAGGTCGGTGCTCATGATCGCGCGAATCTTCGCGTTGAACGGATTGACCTGATCGTTGAACGCCCAGGCCGTGATCGGGTCGTCAGCCTCGCAGCCGAAGAAGAACGAGGGTATGAAGCGGTCGTAGAAGTCTTCGGCCCGCTCGATGTTCATCGCCGCGAAGTTGTCCTTGACGGCCGGGTCGATCTCCGGGCCGGTCATCCCGAGCGTTTTGGCCAGGTCATCGAGCTTGCCCTCGGTGAGCTCGCCGCCATAGCGGCTGAACAGATCCTGCGCGAGTTCGATGTCGATGTTGGTCGGGTCGAGCCGTTCGAGCTGATCGATGCTGCGCTTCTCCCAGCGAGCGATGATGTCGGCGTAGAGCCGCACGCCGTGCGCGACGCCGCCCTCGAGCAGCGCCACGCGCAGGTCGGGGAAGCGCGTCGTCACGCCGCCCATCAGCAGTGACTTGCACAGCACCTCGCCGGCCGCGGCGAAGTGACCCATGTGGTTGTACATGTAGTTCGAGATCGAGGCGCGGTCGCTGAAGCCCATCCCCGCCGAGTGCGAGGCGACGGCGAAGCCGAGGTCGATGCAGCGCTGCCAGAACGGGTCATAGTCGTGGTCGCTGTCGATGCCGAACGAGTCGAGCCAGGTCACGCGCTGCGCCAGCTCGGGGTACTGCTCCGCGATCGCGGGTACGGGCCGCCGCACGAAGGCGGGAATCTGCGCCACCTTGAGGCCTAGGGACTGTGCGTGCTCGAGCTCAGCCAGGCCCTCCTCGGGCGTATGCAGCGGGATCACCGCGGCCACCGTCATGCGGTCGGAGAACTCGGCATAGTGGTCGGCGGTGAACTCATTGAACGCCCGGCAGGCGGCCTGGCGCAGCTCGTCGTCGTAGATGTGCGGAAAGCCCAGCCCGATCGTGGGGTAGAGCACGACGAAGTCCATCCCGACCTCGTCCATCCGGTCGTGCAGCAGGCGCGGCAGCATCGCCGTGGAGCGGTCGAGCGTGTTCTGCGTGGGCAGCGCCCACCACGGCGGGATGGTCGGACGCGCGTGGCGCCGCTCGTCCCAGCTCATTCGCGCCCACGCGCCGCTGACGCTCGATTTGCGCCAGCGGTCGACCAGCTCCGAGCCGCCCTCGGCCTTGAGGTAGTCGAAATAGGTAGGCGTGAACTCCACGATGTGCGAATCGCCGTCGATGATCGGGTGGTCGAGGCGCGCGCGAACGGCGGCCGAGGCGGATTCTGTGCTTGCGAGGGTCATGAAACTGGTCTCCCGGCTGAGTTGTTGAGCTGCACGGAGGGTAAAGCGTGGCGCGCGCGCGCGTTCCGCGCATCGCCGACCCGCGGAGCAGGTCTCGGCGTAACCCGGTTGGCAGATCGCTGCCGGCCCACCCGGATGCGTCGTTAGCATCTTTCGGGTTGGACCTGTCCATGAGTCACTCCGCCCCCGCACCGACCGATCACGCCGCCGCGACCGCGGCGACGATCGGCTTCGCGCTGCCGCATCGCACCAAGATGCTGATTCTGGCCAGCGCGGTGATCGCGATGTTCCTCTCGGCGGTGCAGCACTCGATCGTGGCCACCGCGACGCCGGTGCTGGCCGCCGACCTCGGGCGCATCGACCTGATTGCGTTCATGGAATCGGCCTTCATGGCCACCTCGATCCCGGCGGTCGCGATCGCCGGGCGGATGTCCGACGCCTACGGCCGCAAGCCGTTCCTGCTGGCGGGCCTGGCGATCTTCGGCGGCGGCACGTTGCTGGCCGGCTTCGCCACCTCGATGGAGATGCTGATCGGCTTCCGCGCGCTGCAGGGCCTCGGCGGCGGCATCCTGATGGCCAACACGTTCACGATCTCCGGCGACCTCTTCCCGCCCTCGGAGCGCAGCAAGTACATGGGCATCTTCGCCGCCACGTTCGGCGTCGGCGGTCTGATCGGCCCGCTGCTCGGCGGCCTGATCGTTGATGTGCTGAGCTGGCGTTGGGTCTTCTGGGCGATTCTGCCGCTGGGTGTGGTCGCCTTCGGGGCGATTGCGGTGATCATGCCGTGGCTGCGACCGCCGCCGCGTCGCGTGGTGATCGACTGGTTCGGGATCGGCGCGCTGCTCCTGGCGCTGATGCCGGCGATGCTCTCGTTGGCGCTCGTCTCGACGGGCACGCCGTGGCTCGACATCAAGGTGCTCGGGCTGCTCGGCATCGCCGCTCTCGGCACGCTGGCGTTCATCGCCGCCGAGCGCTTCGCCGCCGAGCCGATCTTGCCTGGCGCGCTCTTCCGCGATCACACCTTCCGCGTCTCCGCGCTGGTGATGGCCGTGATCGGCGGCGGCCTCTTCGGCGCCTCCTTCTTCATGGCGTATTTCATGCAGGGCGTGCTCGGCTACACGCCGACCGCCTCCGGGCTGCTGCTCAGCGTTGAGATCATCTCGCTGGTGATCGCGGCCACGATCGCCGGTCAGATCGTCGCGCGCACCGGGCGTTACAAGGCGATTGCGATCGTCGCGGGTCTGGTGATCACGGTGAGCGGCTGGCTGATGACACAGCTCAGCACCGATACGGAGGCGCTCGATGTTATCTGGCGGCTCGTGCTGTTCGGCGCCGGATTGGGGATGCTCTACCCGTCGCTGATGGTCGCCGCGCAGAACGCCTTGCCGCAGCGGATGCTGGGCACGGTTTCCGGCGCGACCCAGTTCTTTGAGGAGATCGGCGCAATCGTCGGGGTCACGCTGGTCGGCGCGCTCGTGACCGGCCGGCTCACGAGCGAGCTTGCAGCGCGACTGCCGGCCGACCTCGCCGACCGCGCCGATCCCACCCAGCTGTTGAGCGAGGAGGCCAGCTCGAGTCTGCTCGCCGATGTTGGACCTGACGCATTCGGCGAGATCATCGCTGCGCTGCCTGAGGCGCTCGCGGTCGCGATCACTAGCAACTTCTGGATCTCGGCCGGGGCCGGCCTGTTCGCGCTGATCGCCGTGCTGACGCTGCGCGAAAAGCGCCTACGCACCGGCGAACACGACCATCCCGACGAGCCCGACGAGCCCGGCGCGGCGACCCCATCGGATGGTGAGGCGCTCACGATCGCCGGCGTCACGGCGGTTGGCGTGAACGGCAACGACGCGGACCGCTCAGCCGACGGGATGGCCTGGGTGGCGAGGGCCCGGCCGCAACGCTCGCTGCAGGGCCGCAACGGCTCGCGGCCACCCTTCTAGCCCACGCATCGAAATCTGCGCCGTCATGCCGGAGGGCGATAGGAGGGACTCGCTAGCCTCTACGACAGGACGCGCCGGTTGAGTGCGCGGTCCGGGGGGCAGCGAGCGAATGACCGGCAAGAACGATTGGACACGGCTCAACCGACGCCGAATCTGTCCACGATTGCTGTTGCGAAGCAGCATGCGAGCGGAGGTGGACGATGGCTTGTTGACATCCAACCTCAAGGACTTCGCTCGACTCGAGCACGCGACGCTGCACGTCTTCAGCCGCGTCGGACACGGCGTGCCTCGCGAGGTAGCGTCGGCCTATTCGCGCGCGGTGACCGATATCCTTGAGCACGGAATGGTCAACGCGCAGACCATCACCAAGGCGGTCGCCAACGCCGCTCAAGCCTAGGTGTTGAGATGCTGGAGCCGATTCGCAGCGCGGTCGTGGTCGGCGGCGGGAGCGCCGGTTTTCTTGCCGCGCTGACGTTTCGGCGGATGCTGCCGCAGATCAAGCTGACCGTGGTGCACTCGCCCGACATCCCGATCATCGGGGTGGGCGAATCGACCACCGGCCGCGTACCCCTACACCTGCACGAGTCGCTGCGCATCAACCGCGACGAGTTCCACAAGCAAGTGCGGCCAAGCTGGAAGCTCGGGCTGCGCCTGGAGTGGGGCGCGGCGGACGTGCCACACTTCAACTACTCGTTCGATCGCTATCTCGAGCAAGGTGTTCCCGGCCTCGACAAGCGGGCCGCCTACTACTGCCTGGCGGATCAGAAGGATTGCAGCGTCTTCAACGCGATGATGGACCGGGGCCGCTCGCCCGCCACGCTGGAGGGCCGTCAGTTCGCCATCGATCCTCGCGCGGCGTACCACCTCCCGAACGACCGATTCATCGACTACTTGCGGCGCCAGTCGCTCAAGTCGGGCGCCAGCCTGGTCGAGGACGAAGTGCAGGATGTCGTGCGGGCGGAATCGGGTGATATTGAACGCCTGCGGCTGAAGAGCGGGCGCGAGGTCGCGGGCGACCTCTTCATCGACTGCACCGGCTTCCGTTCGCTCTTGTTGGGAGAGACGCTGGGGGAGCCCTACCTGAGCTATGCGGACACGCTCTTCTGCGACCGGGCGGTGATCGGCTCCTGGCAGCGGGATGACCAGATCCTGCCCTACACGACGGCGTCAACGATGGATCACGGCTGGGCCTGGCGGATCGACTTCCCGGACCTCGTTACCCGCGGCTATGTGTTCTCCTCCGCGTTCTGCTCTGACGAAGACGCGGCGCAAGAGTTACAGGCGAAGAATCCCGAGCTGGGCGACGACCTGCGTGTGATCACGTTTCCCGGCGGCCGCTATGCGCGCCACTGGGTTCGCAACGTCTTCGCTGTGGGCAATGCATCCGGCTTCGTCGAGCCGTTGGAGGCGACGGCGCTGCACCTGATCGTCGAGCAGCTCTACAAGCTCGCCGACGGGCTGATTGATACGGACGCCGCGGCCACTCCGGGCCTGCGCGATCTGCTCAATGCGGCATTCCAAACGGGCTGGGACGACGTACGCGACTTCCTGGCGTTGCACTACAAGTACAACCACCACTCGGACACGCCGTTCTGGCGTCACTGCCGCGCCGAGACATCGCTGGGTGGGGCGACGGAGTTGGTGGAGGCCTACGAACGGGTCGGGCCGTCGCGCCTGCTGAGCCGGCTGATCCGGGGCGAGTACTTCGAGTACGAAGGCTACACCTCAATGCTCGTGGGCTTGCGCGTCCCCACCGCCGCTCGCCGGGAACTGTCCAGCGACGAGGTCAAGGCCTGGGGTACGTATCAGAGGGGGGTCCGCAACTCGGCCGCCCGAACCCTGCCCATGCGCGCGGCGCTGGAGCGGGCTCACGGGACCGCACAAGTCGCGCGCTCCCGAGCCGAGCGCCGCCGGCAGGCCCGCGGATAACCTGGGTCACGAACCTCTGGCTCGGCGCCTGCTCATGTCATGCCCTTGACGAACCCCCCTGGTTTCGTCACACTCGCGGCAATCGGTCGCAGCGACTCCACCCCAGACGTTGATTTCGTGAGCGGCAGGAGGATCGCCATGAGCGAGCGCAACTACTGGACGAAGCTTGGTCGGCGGAAGATCTCGCGACGCACGCTGTTGAGGTCCAGCGCCAGAGCGGGTGTTGGCGCCGCCGGGCTCGTGTTGGTCGGCTGCGGTGACGACGATGATGCCGCAGCGCCACAGGCCGTCACCCAGACGCAACAGCAGGTCGAACAACAGCAGCAGCAAGCCGAGCAACAAGCCCAGGCCCAGCAGCAGCAGGAACAACAAGCCCAACAGCAGGCCGCGCCGCAGGATCAGCAGCAGCAGGCGCAAGCGCAGCAACAGGCCCAGCAGCAGGCCGTCGCGGCACAGTCGATCCCGCGTGGCGGCCGCGTAATTGTCGGCGCCACCGAGGACTTGATTGGCCAGAACGGCATGGATCCGCACCTCGCGCTCGTCCAGTCGGGATTGTGGCGCATGATCTATGACCCGATCATCGCCACGAAGCCGGATGGCTCGATTGACCTCGACGCGTCGCTCGCGGAGTCCTACGAGCTAGTCGACCAGACCACCCTCGTCTTCTCGCTCCGCGAGGGCGTCAAGTTCCAGGATGACACCGACTTCAACGCCGACGCGGTGCGTTTCAACATGGAGCGTGCGGTCGACACTTCGATTCCCGGCGGCGGTGTCTACGCGGCAACGTATGCCGTGATCGGTGGAATCGACGTCGCCGACAGCCACACCGTGCGCTTCGACCTCACGGCGCCCAACGCCGCCCTGCTGACCAACCTGCAGGAGCGCGGAGGGATGATCATCTCGCCGACCAAGGTTGAAACCACCGACATTGATACGTTGCGCACCCAGCCGGTCGGCACCGGCCCCTACGCGTTGAGCAGCTGGTTGGCCGATCAGTCCTCGATTCTCAACCCGTTCGCCGATGGCTGGCAGAAGCGCGCCGACGGCAACCAATATGCCCTGCTCGACGAGTTCGAGTTGAAGGTCATCCCCGATGACGTCGTACTCGCCGCCTCGCTACAGACAGGCGAGGTCGACGCGATCATCGCGCCCGACAGCCAGGTCGAGCTGCTACTCGACGACGACAACCTGACCGAGGTGGTTCAGCCCGGTTCGTTGCACCTGTCGTGGTGGGTCAACCACGCGCTCTACCCGGCGGACAACGTCGACTTCCGTCGCGCGCTGATGTACGCGATCGACAAAGAGGCGCTGAACGACGTGTTCTACGGTGGACGGGCCGACCTCGGCGACTCGATCCTCTCGACAGCCTCTTGGGTGCACAAGACCGCCCCCGCCTTCCCAACCGAGTTCAATATGGACAAGGCGCAGGAGTACATGGTCAAGTCGGGCATCCCGGAAGAGGACCGGGTCGTCGATATCTCGCCTGGTTGGGCGCCCGTTGTACCCATGCTGCAGGCTGTAGGCGCCGGTTGGGAGCCGCTGGGCGTGCGCCTGATCACGTCACCCTCCAGCGACCTCGCCACCCGACCGTGGAAGAATCGCGGCCAGCCCGGCGACCTGCACTTTTTCTCGCACGGCGGCCACCGTGGTGAGCCCGACACGTTCTGCCAGCTCGCGCTCACGCAAAAGGGCACGTGGAATCTCGGCGCCGCCGACGTCTCCGCTGTCGAGGGCCTGGTCCAGGATGCCGTCGCCACCTACGACCGCGAAGAGCGCAAGGAACTGTACGGCCAGATTCAAGACTTACAGGCCGAGAATCTCTACAGCATCCTGCCTACGCTCTTCACCCCGCGTTTCGGCTTCAGCGGACCCGGTGTAAACGGCCTCAGCTGGGACCTCAACGGCTTTGAGTGGTACAAGGAGCTGAGTCGCGAAGCCTGAGTTGCGCCTCAGCAACGATTGAGGATCTGACCCGTAGCGCGGCCGCGATGATCGCGCTCGTTCAGCCATGAGCAAGTTCATCGGCACCCGCCTGCTGCACGCGATCCCGGTACTGGTGCTCGTCTCGATCCTGACCTTCGCCGGCCTTGAGCTCGTTCCCGGCGACCCGGTGCAGGCCGTGATCGGCCCTGCCCAGATGGCCGGGGGAGAGCTCGATGCGGACGACATCGAGCGGATCCGGGAGCAGTTCGGCCTCTCCGGCCCGTTGCCGGTCCGCTACTTCACCTACGTCGAGCGCGTGCTGCTGCATTTCGACTTCGGCCGTGCGCTGCAGTCGCGGCGCCCGGTGACCGAGGTGATCTTCGAACGCTTACCGGTTTCGCTGTGGTTGAACGGCCTGGCGCTGCTCACCAGCATTGTGATCGGACTGTCGCTCGGCGTCGTGGCTGGCCTGCGGCCCGGGTCACGCCGTGATCTGGGCGTCACGTTCCTGGCCGTGATCGGCGTCGCCGCGCCCGGATTCTGGCTGGCGATCTTCTTGATCTTCCTCTTCGCCCTCGAGCTCGGTTGGCTGCCGGCTTCCGGCTGGACTGATCCGCTGCAGGACCCCGTCGACGCGATTAAGCACCTGGTCCTGCCTGTCTTCACGCTCTCGCTGGCCGGCATCGCGGCGATCGCTCGCCAGACCCGCTCCTCGATGCTTGAAATTCGCCGCCAGGACTACGTCACCACCGCGCGCGCGAAGGGGCTCTCCGCACCGATCGTGCTGTTTCGCCACATCCTGCGCAACTCGATGATCCCGGTGGTCACGATCATGGGCCTGCAGATCGCAGCGCTGTTCGGCGGCAGCGTGATTCTTGAGCGCATCTTCGCGATCCCCGGACTGGGCCGGTTGGCCTTTGATTCCACGTTCAATCACGACTTCAAGACGCTGCAGGCGATCGTCTTCCTGGTCACGCTCGCGGTGATCGGCGCCAACCTGCTCACCGATGTCGTCTACGCGCTGCTCGACCCGCGGATCCGCTACCAATGAGCCGGCAAGGCCCACCGCCCGAGGCAGATCCCGCCGCGCCCGCGTTCCGGCGCCTGCGGCTGTCGCCCGGCTTGCGCAGGTTCTTCGCCGACCCCAAGGCCAAGGTGGCGGGCGCGATCCTGCTGGTCGTGATCATCTTCGCGATCGCGGGCCCGCAGATCGCGCCGCACGGTGAGAACGCGCAAGACCTGCGCCGCAGCCTCGAAGGGCCGTCCTGGACGTTCCTTGCTGGCACCGACCAGCTCGGCCGCGACATTCTCAGCCGATCGATCTACGGCAGCCGCGTGTCGGTCAGTGTCGGCCTCGTCGCGGTCGCTATCGCGGCTGCGGTGGCGCTGCCGATCGGGCTGCTCGCGGGCTACTTCGGCGGCTGGATCGACGGGCTGTTGATGCGCTTCGTCGATACCTGGATTTCATTTCCGCCGCTGATCCTGATTCTCGCGATCGTTGCGATCGCCGGCTCCAGCACGGGCAACGTGATGATCGCGATTGGCTTGGCCAGCTTCCCCGTATTCGCGCGCCTGCTGCGCGCGCTTACGCTCTCGAGCAAGGAGCAGGACTTCGTGCTCGCGGCGCGCTCGCTCGGCGCGTCCGACACGCGGATCGTCTGGCGTCACATCCTGCCCAACACGATTCAACCGGTGATCGTGCAGGCCACGCTGCTGGTCGGTATCGCCGTCCTCGCCGAGGCGGCCCTCAGCTTCCTCGGGATCGGTTCTCAGCCGCCCAACGCGACTTGGGGGTTGATGATCTCCGAAGGCTTCCCGCTGATCCGCAACAGCCTCTGGCCGACCTTTCTGCCCGGCGTGATGATCATGCTCTTCGTGCTGGCGGCCAACTTCCTCGGCGACCGCCTGCGTGATGTATTGGACCCACGGCTGCGAGGCAGCCTCTAGCCTCTAGCAAACCCTGAGTAGAAACAGGAGATTCCCATGCCTCAGACCCTTGATGTCACCGGCGGCACGGTCGTTTACGACAGCTTCGGCGACGCCGACCAGACGATCGTTTTCGTGCATGGCGCAGGCGGGAACCACCTCAGCTGGTGGCAGCAGATCCCGCACTTCCGCGACCGCTTTCGCTGTGTGACGTATGAGGTGCGCGGCTGGGGGCAGAGCCAGGATCTCTCCGGCGAGGGCCGCAGCGCGTTCCGCCGCGACCTGGAGGAGCTGATGGACCACCTTGAGATCGCCGACGCTGTACTGGTCGGCCAATCGATGGGCGGCTTTTCGGTGCTGCCGTACGCGGTGCGCAATCCCGACCGCGTGCGTGGGCTGCTGATGGCCGACACGTTCCTCGGTGTCTGGGACGAGCATCTGCTCAGCGAGATGGCCAAAGCCGTAGAGAAGGCGCTGGGGAATCAGGAAGCGGGCGGACAGACGATGATGGTCGGCCCGGCCTTCATCGAGCGAAATCCCAACGGCCTGTTCCTCTACCAGCAGGTCCGCGGCCTCAACCCGCCGGTCGAGGGCGGCGACGGAGCGCTGACCTTCGGCGTCGATCAGGGCGCGGTGGCCATCGAGGACCTGCCGGCGCTGACGATGCCGACCATCTTCCTCGCCGGCGAGTTGGACGCAATCATCCCAGCCGAGCTGATCAAGGCCGCTAGCAAGCACGTGCCCGGCGCGCGCTATGTCGAGGTCCCCACCGGCGGCCACTCCGTCTATTGGGAGCTGCCCGACGAGTTCAACGCGATCCTTGACGGTCTTCTGGCCGAGGCGTATCCGGCGGGCGACTAGCGATCAGGAATTAGCGGGGCGCTCGGTCAGTTGCTGGCGAACTGACCGATGTTCTCGTGGCCGAGCGCGTTGTTGTCGGGGTCGACCAGTTCATCGGGCAACGGCAGCGTCTGTAGCCACGACCAGACGTCGGCGATGTCTTCGGGCGGCACATCCTCGGGGTCCTGCTCCGGCATCACGCCGCGCGGCTGGCGGTACTGCGTGAGCACGCCGTGGATGTCGAGGCCCGTCTGAGCGATGGTCGGCCCCACGATGCCCTCGGCGGTATCGCCGTGGCAGACCTGGCAGCCATTGGCGATGAAGAGTTCGGCGCCACGGGAGGGGCTCGCGCCGGCGACCAGCGTTTCCTGATCGATCTCTTCAATCGGCAGTGGCGCGGCGGCCTCGCAGGTCAGCGGCACGCGCTCCACGAGCTCGAGCGAGGGGTCGGCCTCCTGGCCTTCCTCGATGCAGTGGTCGCCGCTGCTCCAGAGCGCCGCGGTCGCTTCGTTGGCTTGCACGCGGCCGCGCAGCTCGTGACGGTCTGCGCCCTTGACGATTGCGAAGCCGACGAGTGCAACCACGCCCGCGATCAGCATGCCGAACATGATCACCAACCCGAACGACTGAGGGATTCCCTGGCTCGGCATCTTCGTTCACCTCAGCCTGACGCGGCCCTCATGGAGGCATCAATGACCGCGCGGCCAGCGCACATGGTAGCCACGCCCTCCGTTAGGGGGAACGCCGCATTACTGCTGCTTGGGCGTGGTCGGTCGGGTCTTTGCAGCGCCGTAATCCTGGAACGGTCCGTCGCGCCAATTGAGCGCGGCCTTGAGGCCCTTTTCGCGCGCGATCGCGCCGAAGTTGCCAGCGCTGCCGCGGTAGGTCGAGAGCGCCTGGATGTCGGCTCCCACGGCCAACGCCGTGCGGATGCCCATCACTTCGTAGGCCCGGTTGATGCCGCGCTTGCTCATCTGCACCATGTCGGGCTCGATGTTGGCGATCCGCTCCGCGAAGGCTTCGGTCGCGGCGGCAAGCTCGTCGACCGCGAAGCAGCGGTTGGCCCAGCCCAGCTCGACGGCCTCGGCGCCGGTCACTGAGTCTCCGGTGTAGGTCAGCTCGCGGGCCTTGCGCATCGACATGTGCCAGGGGTGGTAGAGCACGTCCACGGTCGTCATCGCGCGGACGGGCGGGTAGCCGATGATGGCGTCGTCGGCGACAAACATCAGGTCGCACATGCTGGCCAGCTCGGATCCGCCCGCCAGGCAGTAGCCGTGCACCTGGGCGATGACCGGCTTGGTGAGCTCCCAGATCTGCCAGTAGCCGCTGAGCAGGTGCTGTGGCCACTGTCCCTGCCCGGGGTGAATCGGGCCGACGCTGGGGAGGCCCGAGCGCAGGTCGAGATAATCCGACTCGGACAGATTGGGGATCGGCGTGATGTCGTAGCCGGCCGAGAAGGTGCGCCCCGCGCCGCGGATGATCACCACGCGGACATCGGCGTCGGCCTCGGCGTCCTTGAGCGCGCTGAACATCTCGGCGCGCAGGCGGTGGCTGAGCGCGTTCAGCTTCTCCGGTCGATTCAGCGTGACGATCGCGATCCGGCCTTTGGTTTCGTAGAGAACGTCTTCAAACTCGGTCATCATCAGGCTCCGTGGCTGTTCGACGCTGGTCGAGTTGGTCGAACTGGTTGGTTGGTGGGGAACTCAGGCAGGTTAGGGCAACGGTTCGCTTGTGCGGGCGATCGCGGCGGCGATCATGCTCGCATCGACCACGCCGATCAGCCGTTCGCGGTAGATGCCCCTGGCGTCGATCAGGTACAGCTCGGGCAGCCCGTCGACGCGGTAGTGCCTGGCGACCACCGCCTCGGCGTCGATCGCGCTGTCGAATCCGACGGCGATGTCGGCGTAGGCCCGTGTCGCCCCCTCCCAGGTGTCGTAGGTGTTGACCGCCACTGCGGCGAACCCGCCGTCGTTCGCACCCTGCTCGCGCCACACTTCATCGAGCGCGCGCAGCAGCGCGGCGTCGCCCGAGCCCCATGATGCCCAGAAGACGATCGCGACCGTCCGGCCGCGGAAGTCCGAGAGCGCCAGCAGGCCCGCACCACCGAGGCGCGGCAGTGCGAAGTTGGGCGCCCGCTCACCGGGCGCCAGTCGCGGCGCGTCTTCGTCGATACCCCTCGCCGGGAGCGGGATCGCGACGCGCACGAGCACTGGCGAGCTGCGCAACCAGTGATCAATTCTCGCCGCGTCCCAGTTGACGAAGCGCAGCTCGGGCAGGATCACACTCGACTCGTCGCCCAGCTCGACGCCGAGCGCGAACTCGATCCGGCGACCAGGATTGCGCCGAGCGCGGATGCGCAGCGTTGCCTGGCCGAGCTCGATCGTTCGCGAGCGCAGCCAGCTGCCAACGGTGGCGGTTTCGAACGGGAAGAACCGAGCGCCCGGGCAGCTCCGCGCTGCTGTCGCTTCGACCTGCAGGCAGAACTCAACGCGGCCGCCCTGGGCTTTGCGGGCGACGATCCGCACCTCCGCGGCGTCGCTCTGCGCGGCCGCGCCGGCGGCGTCGAACAGAGCGACCAGCAATGCGAGGGTGACCGCCGCCAACAGCAGCCGCGGCATGGTCAGGCGGGGTTCATGGAGAAGTTGTGGTTGCCCAGGAACGCGCCCGCCCCGGCGACGGCGAGGGTGAGCAGCAAACCCACGATCGAGAGCACGATCGTGATCCGGCGAATCCGCACCAGCGCGGCGCTGTCACCAGCTGCTCCGGCGGCGACGCCAGCGCGCGCGAGCTGTAGCTGGCGCGGGCCGAAGACGAACTGGTGCAGGCCGATCACTCCGATCATCGCCGCCCACAGCGCCATCTTGGTCACGAAGATGATGCCCCAGCGCGCGTCATAGATGGATGAGCCGAAGTTCTCCGCCTGATCAAGGCGCGGGTCGATCATCGCGCCGCCGGTGACCACGATGATGATCATCGCGACGATTCCGATCCGTCCGAATCGGCGGGTGAAATCTTCCAGCGCGTTGAGCCAGAATTCGCGGTCGCCGGTCGCGCGCAGCGTGGGCACGACCGCGGCCGCCGTCAGCACCTGCCCGCCGAGCCAGACGGCCACGGCGATGACGTGCAGCCAGATCAGGATTGAGAGAACGGTTTCCGACATCGTGCGCTCCTGGCGTTGAGACTACCGAAGCAGCGCGCTAGAGGATGGGGTCGACGATGATCGCCTGGTCGCGCTCGGGGCCGACGCTGACGAGCGCGGCGGGCGCGCCGATCAGCTCCTCGATGCGCCGCACGTAGGTCTGCGCGTTGGGCGGAAGATCGTCGAAGTTGCGGCAATGGCTGGTGTCGGTCTGCCAGCCGGGCAGTTCCTCGTAGACGGGCTGGGCGGCGGCGACCGCCGCGCTCGAGCTGGGGAAGGTCTCCACGCGGCGGCCGTCGATCGTGTATGCCACGCAGACCTTGAGCAGCTCGAAGTCATCCAGCACATCGACGCGCGTCAGCGAGATGCTCTGACAGCCGTTGAGCCGAATCGTGTAGCGCGCCGCCACGCTGTCGAACCATCCGCAGCGACGCGGCCGGCCGGTGGTGGTGCCGTACTCGTGGCCCGCCTCGCGCAGCCGCTCGCCCGCTGCGCCATGCAGTTCGGTGGGCATCGGCCCGTTGCCGACGCGCGTTTGGTAGGCCTTGTAGACGCCGATCACGCGGTCGATGTCGCCCGGCGCGATGCCCGCGCCGATCGCCGCGCCCGCCGCCATGGAGGTCGGGACCGACGAGGTGACGTAGTCGTAGGTACCGCTGTCGAGGTCGAGCAGGCTGCCCTGCGCGCCTTCGAGGAGGATCCGGTGTCCATCGTGCAGCGCCTGCTGACAGATCGCGCTGGTGTCGGTCACGTAGGGCGCGAGGCGGGCCCAATGGCCGCGGTAGTTATTGAAGATCTCGTCGAAATCGAGCGGCGGCAGATCGTAGAGCTTGGTCAGCACCTGGTTCTTGTAGTCGAGCACCATCTGCAGGCGCTCGCCGAAGCCTTCCGGGTCGGCCAGCTCGCTCATCCGGATGCCCCAGCGCGCCACCTTGTCGGTGAACGCCGGCCCGACGCCCTTGCCGGTGGTGCCGACCGCCTTGTCGCCGCGCATCGCCTCGTCGGCGAAATCGATGATCGGGTGCCAGGGCATGATCAGGTGGGCACGGTCGGAGACGCGCAGGCGCTCGGTGCTGACGCCGCGCGTCTCAAGCTTGGTGATCTCCTCGATCAGCACGGCCGGGTCGATCACGACGCCGTTGCCGATGATCGAGGTTTTTTCGGGGTAGAAGATGCCGGCGGGTACCAGATGCAGCGCAAACTCGCCCATCCGATTGACGATCGTGTGCCCGGCGTTGTTGCCAGCCGAGTAGCGAACCACGATCGACGCCTTGCGGGCCAGGAGGTCGACGACGCGGCCCTTGCCTTCGTCGCCCCATTGGCCGCCGATCACGACGACTGCGGGCATGCGCGTGCTCTCCCTGAAGTGTGCATCGGTGCTGCGGGGATGTGTAGTGCCTGCAACGGCGGTCGGGACCGAACGGATCAACAGCGACGCCGTCCAACGCAACCGCACGCGAGCGTAGCACGCATGCGGCGAAGCGCGGCCCGGCGGCCCGGCACGCTACATTTCAGTCATGAGCGAGCACTTGGGCGAGGGGCCGCTGCCCGCGGCTCCGCGGTCGCGCCTGATCGAGCGCAAGGTCGCGCTCGACGGCACGACGCGGGAGTTTCCGCTGGAGCGTTGGCTGGTCACCGACGAGCTGATCGTCGGTCGCTGGCTGTCCGACGGCGCGCCCCCGTTCGAGGGCTCCGCCGGCTTCACCTCATGGGGCGTCTGGTGGCCGGGGCGTCCGTACGGCGGCTACCGCATCCATCGCCCCGACGGCTCGCTGCGGCTCTACCGCTTCGACGCATTGGAAGCCGTGCGCTGCGACGGCGAGGTGATCGAGTACCACGACCTGCTGCTCGACGCGCTGATCCGGCCCGGCCAGGAGGCGGTGATCGAGGATGAGGACGAGGTGGCCGAGGCTGATGCGGCGCATCGGCTCAGCTCCGACCAGCGCTGGCGGATCGCCTGGGTGCGCGGGATGTTCGAGCGCCAGCCCGGCTTGCTCTGCGATCGGATGGACGCGGCGATCGATCAGGCGGTCGCCGCCGTGCGCGCCGAGGCGTTGCCGTCGACGCACGCCGCGGGCTCCTAGCCGGTGTTGGGCAGCTAGGTGATGGTCAGCGGTGCGCCGGATGCGCAGAGCGGGCATGCGGCGGCGGCGTAGCTGGGGACTTCCAGCGCGATGCAGGCGAAGAACGGGAGACCGAAGTCCGTCGCGCCGTTGGTGCGGTCGACGACCACGCCCACGCCGACCGGCTCGCCGCCGCCGGCGCGCACTGCGTCGATCGTCTCCTGGACGGAGCCGCCGGTGGTCAGCACATCGTCGACGACCAACGTCGGCTGGCCGGCTGCGAAGCTGAAGCCGCGCTCGAAGACTCGGCCGCCGGCTGCTGCGCGCTCGGCGAAGAACATCCGCGTGCCGAGCGCGCGCGCGGTCTCGTGGGCGAGCAGAATCCCGCCCGTCGTTGGGCCGACCACGACCTCGATCACTGTTCCGCTGAACCGCTCGGCGATCTGGGCGCACAGCCGGGCGGTCACCTCGGGATGTTCGAGCAGCCGGAACTTCTCTACGTAGATCGGACCGTGGCGGCCTGACGCGTACTGGAAATGCCCTTCCAGGACCGCGCCGACCTCACGCAGCGACACCAGCGCCGCTTCGGCGTTGTTCATGGGAGCAACTCTCCTGTCTCGTCGATGGTGGGCAGGCCGACGCCGGTGCTGATCCGGTCGAGCGGGAACCAGCGCAGCAGCACCTCGCCGACGATGTGGTCCTCGTGGATCGGCCCGAAACTGTGCGAGTCGGAGCTGCGATTGCGATTGTCGCCCAGCACGAAGTAGTGCTCGGGCGGAATCCGCGCCGGGCCCCAGCTGTAGTTCGGCAGCGCCGCGGTGTAGTCGAACTCTTGCAGCTGGCGGCCGTTGACCCAGACCCGCCCGTCGCGCACCTCGACGGTGTCGCCGGGCAGGCCGATCACGCGCTTCACGAAGTCCTTGTCGGAGCGATAGGGCGGGCGAAAGATGATCACCGAGCCGCGGTCGGGCCCGCCCATCAGGAACTCGCCGTTGTTGCGGCCCGGGATCAGCGCGTCGAACGGACCGAGGTTGAGCTTCCAGTAGCCGACCTTGTTGACCAGCACGAGGTCGGAGTTGTCCAGCGTCGGCAGCATGCTGCTGCCCTCGACCTGAAAGTTCTGCACCGCCTCGCGAGCCAGCAGGAAGACGATCAGGCCGAGAATCAGCATCTCGATCGTCTCGCGCAGCGCGCCCGTCTGCAGTGACATCCCGCTCCCTCAAGCTCACGCACCCACGGCGAGGCCAGCCTATCGCGCACTACCATCGATCAAGTCAGCCCGGAGGCGGCACGGAGTCGACCCCGATTGCGACAGGAGGCCGAGCATGCGAGCACGACGCGTCGGCGACGGACCCATCATCCGCCCGAATATGGACAGCCGGATGGGCGTGAACATCAACGGGCCCTCGCTGATCCGCACACCCGAATGGCTGGCCGACGCGCCGGGCGCCTACCTGCTCTATTTCGCCGACCACCACGGGCGCTACATCCGGCTGGCCAGCGCGGATTCGGTTGAGGGGCCGTGGACCACCTACGAACCGGGCACGCTGGCCGTCGAGCAGACCGCATTCCCTCACGAGCTCGAGGATTTCAACGTTGACGACCCGCGCGTTGCGGCGCACATCGAGCGCGGCTGGATCTACCCGCACGTCGCCTCCCCCGATGTGCACGTCGACGAGGAGCGGCGCGAGATCCGCATGTACTTCCACGGCGCGTTGCCCGACGGCAACCAGCGCACCCGCGTGGCGCGGTCGAAGGACGGCATCCACTTCGCACCGGCTGAAGAGCTGCTGGCCAACTCCTATCTGCGGATGCTGCAGCGCGGGGAGGACTGGATCGGCATGGCGCAGCCGGGCATTCTCTACCGCTCCGACGACGGACTGACCAACTTCGAGCACGGCCCACAGCTGTTCAGCAACGACATGCGTCACTGCGCGCTGTTGCAGCGCGGCGACACGCTGTGGGTCTTCTGGACGCTGGTCGGCGAGGCGCCGGAACGAATCTACGTCTCGGCCGTCGACACGCGCAGCGACTGGCGCGACTGGCAGGCGGGACCCGAGCAGGAGCTGCTGCGGCCCGAACACGACTGGGAGGGCGCCGACCTGCCGCACGCGCCCTCCGTGCGCGGCTGGTCGCCGGATCCGGTCAATCAGTTACGCGACCCTGGCGTGTTCACGGAGAACGGCCGGACGTGGCTGCTCTACAGCGTGCAGGGCGAGCGAGGCATTGGCCTGGCCGAACTCGACCTCTAGTTGGAGCTCGCTTGAGCGATTCTGCGCCGCCGGCCTGGTACCCGATCTTCCTCGACCTGCGGGAGCGTCCGGTGCTCGTGGTCGGCGGCGGGGCGCTCGCGGCTGAGAAGGTGCGCGGCCTGCGCGCTGCGGGGGCTGCGATCACCGTCGTCGCGGAGCGTCTGGACGATGAACTGATCGACCTGCGCGACGACGACGAGATCGTGCATTGGGCGCGTGAGTACTGCGATGGCGACATGCAGGGCTTCGCAGTCGTGATGGCCGCGCAGGGCGACGCTGGGGCGAATGCTCGACTCTCGCAGGAGGCCCGCCGGCGCGGGATTCTGCTCAACGCGGCCGACGATCCCGCCAACTGTGACTTCATCCTGCCCGCGGTGGTGCGCGAGTCGCCGCTGACGATCGCGATTTCGACCGGCGGCGGCAGCCCCGCGATCGCGCGGCGCGTGCGCGAAGAGCTGACCGCCTACCTCGGCGACGACACGGCGCCGCTGGCTGAGCTGGTCGCCGAAGTGCGCGCCGACCTGCGCCGCCTGCGCGTCTTCCGGCCGATCCCCGCCGACGCGTGGCAGCAGGCGATCGACGGCCGCCTGCGTGCGCTGCTGGCGCAGCGCAGTCGCGGCCAGGCCAAGGCGCTGCTGCTCGCGCGGCTGGGCGCGCCGCTGCGCGACCACGGGCAGCCGCGGCTCGACAGCCTGCTCGAGCCCTGCCGCGTCTCGCGGGGGGCCTGAGATGCCGCCGCTGCGCCTCGGTACCCGCGGCAGCATCCTCGCCCGCATCCAGACTGCCGAGGCCGCGACGGCAATTCGGGCCGGCGGCGCTGAGACGATCGAGGTAATCATCCAGTCCGAAGGCGACCGCGACCGCACGACCTCGCTGCACACGCTGGGCGGGCGCGGCGTCTTCGTGCGCGCCCTTGAGCAGGCGCTGCTGGATGGCGACATCGATGTCGCCACGCACAGCGCCAAAGACGTGCCCTCGGCCCCGTTGGACGGGACGGTGCTGGCGGCGTTCCTGCCGCGCGCTGATGTGCGCGATGCGGTCGCGACACGCGACGGCGCTCCGCTCGATGCGCTGCCGCCGGGCTCGACCGTGGGCACGGGGAGTCGCCGGCGGGCGGCGCAGCTGCTCGCGCGCTGGCCGCAGCTGGTTCCCACCGACATCCGCGGCAACGTCGATACGCGGCTGCGCAAGCTCGCCGACGGCGAAGTCGACGCCCTGCTGTTGGCCGCCGCCGGCCTGATTCGGCTGAATCGATCAGAGGCCGCGAGCGAGCTGTTGCCGCCCGACGTGATGCTGCCCGCGCCCGGGCAGGGAGCGATCGCGCTGCAGTGCCGCGCCGACGATGCGGCAACCCGCGCCGCGCTCGAGGCTTGCGACGACCACCCGACGCGGGTGTCGGTGAGCGCCGAACGCGCGGTGCTGGCCGCGATTGGCGTCGGCTGCAGCCTGCCGATCGCTTCGCTGGCGCACACCCGCGCCGGACAGGTGACCGTGCTGGCGCGGTTGCTCAGCTTCGATGGCGCGCGTCGCATCGAGGCGCAGCGTTCCGGCAGCGATGCGGACGCCGTCGAGATCGGCAGCGAGGTGGGAGCGCTGCTACTCGATCGGGGCGGGCGGGAGCTGCTCGCGGAGATTGAGCGATGAGTAGTGGTCGCGTCACGCTGGTCGGGGCCGGTCCCGGTGATCCCGATCTGATCACCCTCGCCGGCCTGAGCGCGCTGAGCAGGGCGGATGTGGTCGTGCACGACCGTCTCGTCAGCCGTGAGCTGTTGCTGCACGCGCTCCCCCGGGCGGAGATCATCGACGCCGGCAAGAGCCCCGCCGGCTCCGGCTCGCGAGGCATGACGCAGGAACAGATCAACGCGCTGCTGATCGAGCGGGCCCAACGCGAACTACAGGTCGTGCGCCTGAAGGGCGGGGACCCGTTCGTCTTCGGCCGCGGCGGCGAAGAGGCCGAAGCGCTGCGCGACGCGGACGTGCCGTTCGAGGTGATTCCCGGCATCAGCTCCGCGACGGCCGCAGCCGCACTGGCCGGGATCCCCGTGACCGACCGTCGGCACGCCTCGAGCTTCACCGTGGTGACCGGTCAGGAGGCGGACAACGACGCCCCGCCGATCAACTGGCGGGCGATCGCGCATACGGGTGGGACGATCGTGGTGCTGATGGGCTGGCGCGCGCTGCCCGAGACCAGCGCGCGCCTGATCGACGCCGGCCTGGACGCCGACACGCCCGCCGCTGCGATCGAGCGGGCCTCGATGCCCGAGCAACGCAGCGTGATGAGCACGCTGGCCGACCTGCCGGCTCGCGCCGGCGCGGCGGGCCTGCGGCCGCCCGTGACGCTGGTCATCGGCCCCGTCGTCGAGCTTGGTGAGGGGCTTAGCTGGCGCGAGTCGCGACCCTTGCACGGACGACGCATCCTGGTCACCCGTCCGGCCCACTCTGCGGGAGGATTTGCCGCGATGCTGCGCGCGCAAGGCGCGATCCCCGTGGTGATGCCGGCGATCGAACTCTGCGACGCAGAAACGGCGCTGATTCGTGCGGCGATCGGGCGGCTGCGCCGCGGCGGCTATGACGACGTGGTCTTCACCAGCGTCAACGGCGTACAACGGTTTCACGAGCATCTGCGCGAGGCGGGCGGCGACGCGCGTGGCTACGGTGGGGTACGGCTTGCCGCGATTGGGCCTGCCACCAGCGCTGCGCTGGAGCGCGCCGGGCTGCGACCGGACATCGTGCCCGAGCGCTACACCTCAGCGGCGCTGCTCGAAGCGCTGCTCAGCGGCTCCGTTCGAGGTCGTCGGATCTTGCTGCCGCGCGCCGCCCAGGGCAGCCCCGCACTCAGCGATGGGCTGCGCGATGCCGGGGCGCAAGTTGACGACGTCGCCGTCTACGACGTGCGGACGGCCGCCCCGGTCCAGGCGGCGCTCCAGCAGCTGCGCGACGGCAAGGTCGATACGATCACGTTTACCGCCCCCTCAACGGTGCAAGGACTCGTCGAGCAGGCAGGCTCCGAGCTGCTGCAAGGAACCGAGGTCGCCTCAATTGGGCCGGTCACGAGCGCCGCGGCGAGTGCAGTCGGGATTACTGTGACGATCGAGGCCGTGGTCCATACCATGCAAGGACTCGTGGACGCGATCATCCAAGCCCGCAGAGAGCGCAGCGCACGCGCATGACGACGCAACGAACCCGACTGACCATTCCCAGCGGCCACCGCATGCGGCGGCTGCGGCGCAGCGACACGCTGCGCGCGATGGTGCGCGAGACGCGGCTCGCCCCGACCGATTTCATCTACCCGATCTTCGTCACCCACGGGCGGGGTGTGCGCGACCCGATCGCCTCGATGCCCGGCCAGTCGCGGCTCTCGGTCGACCAGCTGGCACGCGAGGCGGCGGAGCTCTCGTCGCTCGACATTCCCGCGATCCTGCTCTTCGGGTTGCCGGCCAGCAAGGATGCGCAGGGCTCCGAGGCCTGGGCTGCCGACGGGATCATCCAGCAGGCGGTGCGCGAGCTGAAGGACGCCGATCCCGAGCTCGTGGTGATCACCGATGTCTGCCTCTGCGAATACACCGACCACGGGCACTGCGGCCTGCTCGACGACCAGGGCCGGGTGATCAACGATGCGAGCGTCGAGCTGCTGGCCCAGACTGCCGTGAGTCAGGCCGAGGCGGGGGCCGACATCATCGCGCCGAGCGACATGATGGACGGGCGGATCGGCGTGATTCGCGAGGCGCTTGACGAGAGCGGGTTCGCCGAACTCACGCTGCTCTCCTACGCCGCCAAGTTCGCCTCCGCCTTCTACGGCCCGTTTCGTGAGGCTGCCGACTCGGCGCCCGCGTTCGGTGACCGCCGCGCCTACCAGATGGACCCCGCCAACGGACGCGAGGCGTTGCGCGCGATCGAGCGTGACCTCGCCGAGGGCGCCGACATGGTGATGGTCAAGCCGGCGCTGGCCTGGCTCGATGTCGTCCGCGACGCGCGCCTACGCTTCGATGTCCCGCTGGCGGCCTACAACGTGAGCGGCGAGTATTCGATGGTCAAAGCCGCCGCCGCCAATGGCTGGATCGATGAGGAACGGATCGTGCTGGAAACGCTGACCGGCATCCGCCGCGCCGGCGCCGACCTGATCCTGACTTACCACGCCAAAGACGCCGCCCGCTGGCTGGCCCGCCGCAGCTCGTGAGCAACCAGTCAGCAGCCAGTCGGCGTCCTGTGAGCAGCCTGTGACTGAGGCCGCCGAACCGAACCAGCTCCCGCCGTCCGCGGTTGGGCCCGAACAGGCCGCCGCCTCGGTGCGCGCCGTGGCCTTCGATTGCTACGGCACGCTGCTGCAGCTGGAGGAGCGCGACTTCGCCAAACTGATTCACCAGATGCTCGTGGAGCACGGCGTCAGCCACACGACCGGCGAGGAGGTCTGGGCGGCCTGGATCGAAGCCTCGCGCGCGCTGGCCGAATCGGACGGGATCGTGCGCGACGGCTCGCTTGACGACCCCGAGCCGGTCTTTCGTCCCTTCTCGGAAACCTGGCCGCAGCACTTTCGGCACGCCTTCACGCACCATTCGGTTGACGCAATTCCTGCCGAGCGAGCGTTCCAGAATCTCTGGGACCACATGTCGGCAGTGCCCGCCTACCCCGAAGTCGCGGAGGTGTTCGAGGGCCTGCGGGAGCGCGGCTACCGCGTCGCGGTGGGCAGCAATGCCGACGACGGGCACCTGGCGCCGGCGCTCGAAGCGGCGGGGATTACGGCTGAGGTCGTGCTCTCGTCCGAGGCCGCGCGGTCCTACAAGCCGCGCCTGCCGTTCTATCGCCAGCTCTGTGAGAGCCTCGATCTCCCTGCCGCGGCGATCCTCTACGTGGGCGACAGCCCCTACGCCGATGTCAACGGCTCGAACAATGCCGGGCTGCCCGTCTATCACGTGCGCCGCTACCCGGACCCCGATCGTGAGCGCGGGCTGCGCGCCGCAGCGACCTGGACCTACCCCGATCTGCGCGGGATTCTCGAAGTGCTGCCCGTCGCCGGCCCGGCCTGATCCACGGACGATCACTGCGGCATCCACACGTTTTCCACCGCCGTTCTGTATCGAGTCCGATCGCGTGACCAGTAAGGGGCGGGGCGAATAGGATGCCCTTGTGGCAAATCGCCTATCCATCTGATCAGATGGTGTCAACCGTCCGGGAGGGGGCCTACCCTTGCGCATCCAAACCAGCCAGCTCGCCCTCGAGCGTGGCCTCTCGCTTGTCAGTCACGCCGTGGCCACGCGGCACAGCCTCGACCAGCTGCGCCACGTGCACGTCGCCGCCTCCGAGGACGGCGTCAGGCTGACGGCCACGGACACCGAGATCGCGCTGATCGCGAATATCGACGCCAGTGTGTCGGAGCCCGGGGCGATCACGATCCCGCACAAGTTCCTGCATGAGCTCATCACCTCGCTGGGTGGCGGCGAGACCGAGATCTCCGTCTCGCCCGACTCGCTCGTCGCGCAGATTCGCGCCAGCGACGCGAACGAGAGCAGCATCCACGGGATGAGCGCCGAGTCCTACCCCAACATTCCCGGGGTTGGCGAGGGAGACCTGATCAAGATCGTCGCCAGCGAGTTCCGCGAGGCGCTGCGGCACGTGGTCTTCGCGGCCGCGACCGACGACGGCCGGCCGGTGCTGACGGGCGTGCATTTCCGCTTCAAGGGCGAGCAGATGACGCTCGCGGCGGCCGACGGCTTCCGGCTCGCGGTCTACGACATGCGCGTGATCTCGGAGCTGACCGAGCCGCTCGAAATCACGATCCCGGCTCGCGCGCTGCGCGAGCTGGAGCGGATTCTCTCCGACGACGACGGCACCGTAGAGCTGTATCTGCACGGCGACCGCAGCTACGTGCGCTTCCACCTGGCCACGACACAGATGACGGCGCAACTGATCCAGGGCAACTACCCGACCTATGACCAGCTGATTCCCTCCGAGTACCAAACGCGCGTGGTGCTGCCCGGGGACGCCCTACAGCAAAGCGTCAAGAGCGCCGCCGTGTTCGCGCGCGAGAGCAGTGGGATCGTGCGATTGCGCTTCCACGGCGACGCGAACGGCGACGCCGGGATCACGCTGACGGCGCGAGCCGACGAAATGGGCAACCACCGCGGGCGGGTGAGCGCGACCGTCGAGGGCGAAGATTCGCGCATTGCCTACAACGTTCGCTATCTGCAGGAGGCGCTCCAGGTCGCGTCGCGCCAGGCCGAGATCGCGATGGAGACGAGTGGCCCCTCCAACCCGGGCGTGTTCCGCGTGATCGGCCGCGAAAACTATGTCCACGTGTTGATGCCGATGTTCGTGCAGTGGGAAGACAGCTAGGCGGCACTGGGCACGCGCGGTCGCGCTCCCTTGCGCGGTCGCGACGCCACATCGTTGCGAGGTACGGGTAGGCGTGCGGTAAACGTGAACTGCGGAGGTGGCCGCAGAGCATGTTCAACGCGATCCATCCGTTCGTGAAGCGTGCCGGCGTCGCGCTGGCGGCGGCGCTGCTTGTCTGGCTGGCAGTGGGTGGTGCGCTCGCGCAGGACCCGCCGGACAAGGCGGACTCGAAGGTCAGTCCGTTACTGCGCGAGCTGCTGGCAGCCGCGCAAGAACCGGTCGCGGCGGCGCAGCAGTCAGAGGCGGCAGACGCGAATCGCGGCGTCACGCGTGAGGCGCGCGCCGACCGCGCTGGATCGAAGTCGGCGCCGCCAGCGGATGAGCCGCAGGACGAGCTGATTCGGGTCGACGCGGCCGGCAACGTTCAGGTCTACCTCTACATGGACTCGACGTCCGAGGAGGCGTTGGCGGAGCTGCGTGAGCTCGACGCGCGGATCGAGATCGTCAACGCCCGCTGGGGAGTGATCCAGGCCTGGATTCCCACAACGGCGCTGGACGACTTCGCGGCCCTCGATGTCGTCGATGAAGTCACGCTGCCCGACTACGCGGTCACGCGGGCCGGCTCGGCGACCAGCGAAGGGGACGCGATCCACCGCGCCAATCTGGTGCGCGCGTGGAGCGACTTCAACGGCGCCGGTGTCAAGGTGGGCGTGATCTCGGACGGGGTCGATTCGATGTCGGACTCGCAGTTCCTCGGCGACCTGCCCGCGAAGGTCGAGATCGACCCAAATCTGCCAGGCGTGGGGGACGAAGGCACGGCGCTGCTAGAGATCGTCCACGACCTCGCGCCCGGCGCCAGCCTCGCCTTTTCCGGACCGATCGGAAGTCTCGAAATGGTCGAGGCGATCGACTGGTTGGCGAACGACGCCTTCGGTGGGGACGGCGCCGACATCATCGTTGACGACCAGGGGTTCTACCGTGAGCCGTACTTCGAGGATGGCCCTGTGGCGCTGGCGGCGGCGGACGCGGTCGCCGGCGGGGCGGTGTTCGTCTCGGCGGGCGGAAACTTCGCGCAGCGCCACTACGAGGCTGAGTTCGTGGACGGCGGAGATGGCTTTCACGCGTTTGCCCCGAACGACACGGCGATGGCGATTGCGACGGGCTTCGTGTTGGTGTCGCCCCGCTCGGTACGCGGTCGAGTCACCGCGATCTTGCAGTGGAGCGATCGCTGGGGCGCTGCAGCTACCGACTATGACCTGTTCGTCTGCCTGACGGGCTGGAAGCCCACGAAGTTCAATCTTCAGAACGGCCGGTGCGTGGGCAGCACTCGGATCCAGGACGGCGACGATCGTCCCTACGAGCGCGCGGTCGCCAACCTCCCGGCGGGGTCGAGCGCTGACCTCTACATCCACCGATACACGGCCGGCCCCGCGACCAGGCTCGAGCTGTTTGTGATCACGGGCTCGATCAAGGAGCACGGAGTCCCCGCGGGCGGGATCATCGGCCATCCCGCGGTCGCGGGTGTGATCGCGACGGGCGCGATCAGCTCCCGAGACCTGGGTCACGATGAGCTGGAGGCATTCAGCGACTACGGAGCGTCGGAGATCTACTTCCCTACGCGTGAGACGCGTGAGAAGCCGGACCTGATCGGTATCGACGGCGTGGCGATCAGCGGAGCCGGCGGTTTCCCTAGCCCCTTCTACGGGACATCCGCAGCGGCGCCGCATGTGGCCGGGGTCGCCGCGCTCGTGCTCGAAGCGACGCGTCGCGCCGAGCCGACGCTTTCGAAGAAGGCGGCCGCCGATGAGGTGTTTGCCACGCTCACCGAGACCGCCGTCGACCTCGGTGAGCAGGGATTCGATGACTTGTTCGGATTCGGAAGGGCGGATGCACTCGCGGCCGTCGCTGCGACCGGCCAGCTCTCGGCCAGAACGTTCACTGTCGATTCAACCGGTGATGGGGCGGACAGCGACACGACCGACGGGAACTGCGACGACGGGAACGGAGCCTGCACGCTGCGCGCTGCGATCCAGCAGGCCAACGCCGGCGCTGGCGGCATCATCGAGTTCGGGATCACAGGCGCCGGACCGCACACGATCCAGCCCGCCTCGGCGCTGCCGACGATTTCCAAACCGGTGTTCCTCGACGGGCTCCGCCAGCCGGGCGCCAGCGTGACATCGATCAGGATCGAACTCGACGGAACCAATGCCGGGACAACGACGAACGGCCTGACCGTCGCGGCGGCGGATAGCTGGATCCGTGGGCTGGCGATCAACCGGTTCGGCGCGGCCGGGATCGTGGTCCAGACGTCGGGCGCTCAGCTGATCGAGCACAACCGGATCGGTACGAATCCGGCCGGCGCGACGGACCAGGGCAACGGCGGAGTTGGCGTCTCGATTGTTGGGGTGGCGCGCGTGCAGATCAGGAGCAACGTGATCTCCGGCAACGGCTCACACGGGGTCAGCGTCTCGGGGAGCGCCGCGCAGGGAACGCTCGTGACCGACAACGTGATCGGGGCGGACGCCAGCGGGACGGTCGATCTGGGCAATGACGGCGCAGGCGTGTACATCTCGAACGCGGTCACGAGCGAAGTCAGGCGCAACCTCGTCTCCGGCAATGGCTCGCACGGCGTCAGCCTCTCGGCCGCGACGGACACCCTGATTTCCGGCAATTCGATCGGAACGGCTCGGGACGGCGTAGCCGCGCTGGGCAACACGGGGTCGGGCGTGCAGATCGGCAGCGGAGCGACCGACAGCACCGTCGACGAGAACACGATCGCGTTCAACCGCGCGGACGGCGTGACGATTACCTCATCGACCGCTGTCGGAAACACCGTTTGGGAGAACGCCATTCACTCGAATACCGGGCTCGGGATCGACCTCGCCCCGGACGGCGTGACCGCCAACGACGTGGGGGACGGCGATGCCGGCGCCAACGGGCTGCAGAATTTCCCGGTCCTGACGACGGCGGCCCGGAGTGGCGATGAGATCGAAATCGTTGGGCGCCTCGACAGCACGCCGTCGGCGAGATTCATCGTGGATTTCTACAGCAATGCATCGTGCGACGCCTCCGGTTACGGCGAAGGGCAGGCGTGGCTGGGCTACGACCTGATCGTGACCGACAGCGCGGGCGCGGTCACGTTCGAGGTGAGCACGCTGGACGGCACCATCAATTCGGCGAAAACGCCGGTGGGGAACTTCATCAGCGCCACGGCGACTCGAACCGGTAACGCGGGTAGCTCCGAGTTCTCGGCGTGCATCGAGGCGGCTGCGCTGCCGTTGCTCGACCTGTCTGCGCACACAGTCGAGGCGACGGAGGGGAGCACGGCGACCTACATGGTGGCCCTGACTGCTGAACCGGCGGACACGGTCACCGTCTCGCCAGTGACTGCTGATGCAACCGTTGCGACCGTACTTCCGAGTGCGCTGACCTTCGAGACCGGTACCTGGAGCGTCGCTCAGCCGGTCACCGTGACCGCTGTCGCGGACAACGATCTCTGGGACGAAGCGAGCAGCATCGGGCACTCAGTCGCGATCGGCACGAACACGTTCTCCGGACGATCGGTGCTGGTGGAGGTGAGCGACGACGACGCGCCCGCGTTGACCCTCACGAACAGCGATTTCGAAGCCGGCGTGACGTTCGATTACCTGTTCGAGATGACGGAAGGCGCGACCGCGACCTACACCGTCGCGCCGGCGACGCAGCCGGCGGCTGACCTGACCGTCGAACTGTCCAGCAGCGACGACACCGATGTGACCGTCTCGCCGAGCACGCTGACCTTCAGCACGGTGACCTGGAGGACGGCGCGGACGGTCAGGCTCACCGCGCGGGAGGACGACGCCGCCGCGCATACGCGCGCGGTGATCACGCACGAAACCACCATCGGCGACCGTGACTACGTGCTCGCCCGGCTGGCTGTTGACGTGGCCGACCCCGACCGTCCGGCGCTGACGTTCGCGCCGGCGACCGCCAGCGTGAACGAGGGGCAGACCGCGACACTGACTGCCCGGCTCACGGAGGAGCCGGACGGGACGCTGGCGGTGTTGCTGGGGTTGAGCGACCCCGGCGCCTTGATCGTGTGGCCGACCAAGCTGGACTTCACCGTCGACAACTGGAGCACCGGCGAGACACTCACGCTGATCGGTGCGGTGGACGCGGATGACCGCGATGAAACGGTGGTGCTCGCGGCGCTCACACTGCTCGGTTCGAGCCTTGGACGAATCGGTGATGTCAGCGTTTCCGTGACCGACCGGGATCTGCCGGCGCTCGAGCTGTCGCTCGCGCGCCTGGAGGTGGATGAGGGCGCCACGGCCACGTACACCGTGGAGCTTGAGGAACCGCCGTCGTCGGGGCTGAGCGTGTCCGTGACGAGCACCGACGCCAACGAGGCCACCGTTGAGCCGGCGACGCTGTCGTTCACGACCAACAACTGGGACGAGCCCCAGCTCGTGACGGTGACTGGCGTGGCGGACAGCGACACGCTGACCGAGCAAGTGCAGATCCGCCACGGGGCGACGATCGGAGGCCAGAACTACATACTCGCGACGGTGACGACGACCGTGAATGAAGTCTCGCTCCCGCCGTCGTTCACGGACGGCGACAGCACGGTGCGCTCGGTCGCCGAAAACTCACCCGGCGGCACGCACGTCGGTGCGCCTGTGGCGGCGGTCGACCCGAATGCCGACCGGCTGTCCTACGACATCTCTGGTGATCACCTGAAGTTGTTCGACTTCGCCAGCGGCAGCGGTCAGATCAGTGTCGCCGTCGGGGCGGAGCTCGACTATGAGACGCAGGACAGCTATCAGTTCGTGGTTGAGGCCGAAGACCCGTCGGGCAACTTCGATTCGATCGAGGTGACGATCGAGCTGACGAATGAGGTTGAAGCGGGAACCGTCAGCCTGTCGTCTGCGCAGCCGCTGGTCGGTGTGGCGCTAACCGCCACACTGACCGACCCGGACGGCAGCCTGGCCGATCTCTCGTGGGTGTGGGCGCGATCAACCGACAGGTCGAGCTGGACAACGATCAGCGGCGCGACATCGGCGTCCTACACGCCGGCCGCTGCCGACTTGGGGAATTTCCTCCGTGCGACCGTCTCGTATAGCGACGGGCACGGGCCCAATCTGGTCGACGAGGATGCAGAGGCGGTCTCGCCGAACGTGGTCGTGACCGCGCCGACCACCAACAACGCGCCCGCCTTCCTCGCCTCGGAGACGCGCAGGCGAAGCGTGGTGGAGAACACGCCGGCAGGCGTTCCGATCGGCGCAGCGGTCGCTGCGACCGACGCGGACAACGAGCCGCTGAAGTACACACTCAGCGGCCCGGATTCAGGATCGTTCGAGATCGTCGAGTCGTCGGGCCAGCTATTGACCGATGCCGCGCTCGACTACGACGCGAAGTCCAGCTACAGCGTGACCGTGACAGTCAGCGACCCGTTGGGCGCCGGTGGGAGCATCGGCATGACGATCACGGTCATCGACGTGAACGAGACGCCGGTCGTCACGGGCGATGCCGCCCCGAAATTCGCGGAGCGCGCGACCGGTGTCGTGGCCCGCTACCGCGCGACCGACCCGGAGCGCCGGGCGGTCTCCTGGTCCCTGGGTGGGCCCGACCGCACCGACCTCCAGATCAACAATGCCGGTGTCCTGCGCTTCCGATCGCCACCCGACTTCGAGGAGGGAATCGATGCCGACCGCGACAGCATCTACGTCATCACGGTGGAGGCGTCGGACGATGTCAACACTGGCACGCTCGACGTGACGATCGAGGTGACCGACGTCAACGAGCCTCCGGTGGTGACGGGCCGCTCTGATATCGACTACGAGGAAAACCGCGCGGGGGTGATTGAAGAGTTCAGCGTCGCGGACCCTGAGGACCAGGCGATCGAGTGGACGCCGTCGGGCGCTGACGGTGGCGCGTTCGCGCTCGACGACGGGAAGCTGAGCTTTGTCACGCCGCCGGACTTCGAGGCGCCGACCGACTCGGGCCGCAACAATAAATATTCAGTCACCGTAGAGGCCTTCGACGGGACCCACACCGCCCGGTTCAGCGTTTCTGTGAACGTCACCAACGTGAACGAGGCGCCGGAGTTCCCGGCGGAGACGAGCACCCGCGAGATGCGAGAGGACGCCATGCCCGGCGCCGAGATCAGCGCGGCGGTCGCAGCCACCGACCCCGAACGCGACCGATTGACCTACACGCTGCGCGGCGCGGACGCAGCCTTCTTCGAGATCGACGAGTCATCCGGCCGGCTACAGGCGAAGGACTGGTTGAATTACGAGGCCAAGGCGGCGTACGACCTGACCGTCTGGGCCACCGACCCATCCGGCTTCACCGACACGATCGACGTGACCATCGAGATCATCAATCTGGACGAGGCCGGATCGGTGAGCTTCTCCGCAGACGGAGGCGCGATCCAGGCCACGCTGCACGATCGGGACGGGGGTGTAACAGGTGAGACGTGGCAGTGGGCCAGGTCATCCAACCGGAATGGCGGATGGTCGGACCTCAGCGGCGCGAGATCGGCGGGTTACACGCCTTCCCCCGCCGACTCGGGGATGTATCTGCAGGCACGCGTGTCATACGGCGACGCGCATGGCTCCAGCAAGCGCGCACAGGGCGTCAGCTCCCACGAGCTTCCCACGCCTGATATCCGCGTGGCCTCGCTCGTCTCCGGCCTGTCGATCCCCTGGGACCTCGCCTTCACGCCCGACGGAACGATGTTATTCACGCAGCGGGCGGGTGTCTTGAGCAGCCGCCTCGCCGACGGCACGGTCCAGGTCGTCACAGCCGACTTGAGTGACCTGTACGCCCCCAACGAGACCGGGTTCATGGCGATCGTGGTCGATCCCAACTTCAGATTGAACCGCCGCTTCTACACCTGCCAGGGGCACACCGGGCCCGAGGTACAGGTGATCGGCTGGACGATCGACGCCGCCTACACGGTGGCCACGCGCGTCGCCGACCCACTGGTCGGCGGCCTTCCGACCGCCAGCACCCACGGCGGCTGCCGGCTGCGCTTCGGGCCGCAGGGCCACCTGTGGATCGCGACGGGCGACGGGAGAAACGGCACGGCCCCGCAGGACCTGACATCGCTCGGAGGAAAGGTCCTTCGGGTCGATGCGACGACGGGCGAGCCAGCGCGGGGCAACCCGATGTCACGGATCTACACCTACGGACACAGGAACGTGCAGGGGCTCGCGCTGCGCCCGGGTACGAATCAGATGTGGTCGGTGGAGCATGGCCCGGCGGAGGATGACGAGATCAATCTGCTGGCGGCTGGGCGCAATTACGGCTGGGATCCCGTGCCCGGCTACAACCAGAACGTCGCGATGACTGATCTGGTCAAGTTTCCGGGCGCCGTCGAGGCCAGGTGGTCATCCGGATCGTCGACTCTGGCTACCAGCGGCGGCATATTCCTCGAGGGCGCCCAGTGGGGGGTCTGGGAGCGACGGCTGGCGGTCGCCACGTTGAAGGACAGCAAGCTGCGGCTCTTCGAGTTCAGTCGGGACGGCGCGTTGGTGAGCCAGGTCATCGTGCCCGAACTCGACGGTCGGTACGGCCGATTGCGGACGCCGATGATGGGCCCCGACGGCGCGCTGTACGTGACGACCTCGAATGGCGGTGGGGACGACCAGATCCTCAGGATCGCCGAGAACCTGGCGCCGACGTTCCCGGCCGGCCCCCGTCCGGAGCGATCGGTGGCCGAGAACAGCGGGCCCGGCGTGAACATCGGCGAGCCGGTCGAGGCCGGCGACGCAGACGGTGATCAGCTCAGCTACATGCTGGGCGGCGCCGACGCTGAGTCGTTCGAGATCGCCGCGGAGTCCGGCCAGCTGCGAACCCGCGAGGCGCTGGACTACGAGGGCAGGCCGAGCTACCGAGTGACGGTGACCGCGGCTGACACGTCGGGCAAATCCGCTGTCACCGACGTGACGATTCGGCTGATCAACGAGGATGAAGCTGGCGCGATCACGCTGTCGTCGCGGCAGCCCCAGGTCGGCACGCCGCTGACAGCGTCGCTGTCTGATCCCGACGGGAGCACGCGGAGGATCGGCTGGTTGTGGGAGCGCCGTGTTTTGGGCGGGAGCGTCTGGGACCCGATCGTCGGCGCCGTGTCTGGCAGCTACACGCCGGGCGACGGCGATCTGGGCAGCGACCTGAGGGTGACCGCCTCGTACACCGATGGACAGGGGCCGGGAAAGTCGGTGCAGACGCTCGCCCCCCGTGCGGTGCGTGCCGCCCCGCCTATGAACCGCGCCCCGGCGTTTCCCGACACGGAGAGCGGCGAGCGCAGCGTGGATGAGAACACGCCGGCGGGCCGCAACATCGGCGTGTCGGTGTCAGCGCTGGACCCCGACAACGATCCGCTGACCTATCGCTGGTCGGGTGGCGGCGCCGCAATCTTCGAGCTGATCGAATCGTCGAACGGGGTGCAGATACGGACGAAGGAACCGCTGAATCACGAAGTGCGCGACTCCTACTCGTTCAGCGTGACGGTGAGGGATCCTTCGCTAGACGCGGACACGCTGACGGTGATCGTCACGGTGATCGATCTGAACGAGCCGCCGGAGTTCCCTCCGGGCAGCGAGACGCGGAAGGTCCTGCCGGGCGATGCGAGCGACCGGCCGGTTGGGAGTCCGGTGGCGGCGGCGGATCCTGACATGGGCGACGTGTTGAGCTACGCGCTGGGCGGGCAGGACGCTGGATCGTTCACGATCGACGCAGCGTCGGGGCAGGTGCGGACCCAGGATCCGCTGTCGCTGGGGGAGACGTATGAAGTGACGGTCACCGCTACGGATCCGTCCGGCCTGAGCGCCAGCGTCGACGTCATGATCAGCGTCGTGGCGCAGGTTTCCGCTCGCACCGGTGGGAGAGCTGGGGGAGGCGGGGGTGGCGGGGGCGGCGGACCGCCGCCGGTTCCGGTCCCGTCGGAGGCCGACTTCGAGTGGAACGTGACGCGCGACATCGAGTCGCTGGACGGCGATAACGACCTGCCGAGCGGCCTGTGGTCGGATGGCGAAACGCTCTGGGTGCTCGAGAACTCCGCGAGCGGCGCCGACGCGCTCTTCGCCTACGCCCTCGAGAGCGGCGATCGTCGACCGGAGCGGGAGTTCGCGCTCGACCAACGCAACCGCTTCTCGCACGGCGTCTGGTCGGACCGCGAAACGCTGTGGGTCGCCGACAGCGGACAGGACCGGCTCTTCGCCTACGACCTGGCCGGCGGCGAGCGTCTGGTCGAGCGCGACCTCGAACTCGATGAGCGAAACCGCGACCCGCGCGGGATCTGGTCCGATCGTGTGGTCTGGTACGTGCTCGACAGCGTCAAGCGCTCGCTCTTCGCCTATGACTTCGCGAGCGGCGCGCTGCTCGCTGAGTACGCCCTCGACAGACTCAATCGCAGTCCGCGGGGGATCTGGTCCGACGACGTCACGATCTGGGTCTCCGACGACGGCGCGAAGCGCCTGTTCGCCTATCGCGTCGAGGGCGACGCCCTCACCCGGAACGAGGCGGAAGAATTCAGCTTCCGACCGTTGCTCAAGGCGGGCAACGGGGCCCCGCGCGGGATCTGGTCCGATGGCGAGGTCGTCTTCGTCGTCGACGAGCAGGACGACCACGTCTACACCTACAACCTGCCGGACGCGATCGACGCCCGGCTCTCCTCACTCGCGCTGAGCGATGTCGAGCTCGGCGAGTTCGACGGCAACCAGACCGAGTACGCGGGCCGCGCTGCCGCGGGTGTCACGGAGACGACGATCGAGGCGCATCCAGCGCGTCCGGGCGCAACCGTCGTGATCGAGCCGGTTGACGCGAACGGCGGGGCGGACAATGGCCACCAGATCGACGTGGCGAGCGGGGTGGAGGCGACCATCACGGTGACCTCTGAGGACGGCAGTCGGACGCGTGTCTACCGAGTCGAGATCGGGCCGCCGCCGCCGACCGTGATCAACATCGAACTCCGGCCCGACGACCCGACGGTTCCGATCAAGTGGCCCGGCGTCGACGACGTTGCGATCGCCGATGCCCTGCGCGGAGTTGGCGACGCTGCCGCCAACGACATCTTCGACAAGGTCACCCACGTCTTCACCTGGGACCGGGACACGGAGGTGTGGCGGATCTACGTGACGAATCCGCGCGCGCAGTCGGTTCCGGGCCTCCGCACGCTCGCAACCCTGCAGCTGGGCCGCGAGTATTGGGTCAACGTCACGGAGCCTGTCACCTGGATCGTCGCTACCGGCGGCTTCTAAGCGACGATTCGGCCTCCCCGCAATTCACCGGCGTCCACAGCCGCCGTGAAGCGCCGCTGGGTACGTTGATCGAGCCGCGCCATGGGGCGGCGCTCGAGCGACGCGGGGACAGCGGGCATGATTCTGTTGCTGTGCGGAGACGATCGCTTTGCGCGGATTGAGGCGCTGAACGAGCTGCGGCGGAGCTATGACGAGGACGGCTCGCTGGTCAACAACACCGTGCAGTTCGACGCGGCACGGCTGCGGCTGGAGCAGCTGAGCGCGGCGCTGCTGGCCGCGCCCTTTCTGGGCTCCTGGCGGCTGGTGCGGGTCGACGGGCTATGCGGTCGCTTTCAGCGCGGTGGGCGGCGCGGGTTGGGGGAGTGGGAGGGGCTCGGCGACGCGCTGACGGGCCTGCCGCCCACGACGCTGCTGGTGTTCACGGACGACGCGGTGAACGCGCGGAATCCGATCCGCGCACAGATCGAGGCGATCGGCGAGGTGCGGGAGTTCGCGCCGCTGCGCGAGCAGGAGGCGCTGGGCTGGCTGCGCGAGCAGGTCCGCGAGCGAGGCTTGCAGCTCACGCGCGGGGCGGCGACCGCGCTAGTGGAGCGGGCGGCGGGCGACCGCGGCGTCCTGACCGGGGCGGTGGAGAAGCTGTCGCTCTACGCGGGCGAGGCGAGCGTCGACGAGGAGGTGGTGGACCTGCTCGTGCCGCGGCTGCGCAACGTGCGGATCTTCGATCTGCTGGACGCGGTGGCGGAACATCGGCTGGCGGATGCGATGCGGGCGCTGGACGACGTGCGGGCGTCGGGCGAGGACTCGCCGCGGATTCTGCACATGCTGGCGCGGACGTATCGGCAGATCGTGGTGGCCTGCGAGGTGATCGAGCAGGGCGGGGACCAGAGCGAGATCGCGACGGCGCTGGGCTCGCCCGGCTGGCTGGCGCGCCGGCTGCGCAATCAGGCGCGGGCGTATCGGCCGGAGCAGGCGGACCGGGCGCTGGAGCGGATTCTGGAGGCGGACGCGGCGATCATCGCGTATCGGCGCGACGACGGCGGGCTGCCGGACGATCTGGCGGTGGAGCTGTTGGTCGCGGATCTGGCGGGGGCGAGGTAGGGCGACTCTCAGTTGCGTTGCGACAGCTCGCCCGGCGCAGCCGGGGAGCGGGGATTAGACGCGTTCGACGGGGTTGTAGCAGGCGACGGCGTGACGGGGCCCGCCGTCGGCGAGGGCGGCGAGCAGGGGCTCCGCTTCGAGTCGGCACTGGGTGAGGGCCTTGGGGCAGCGCGGCAGGAACGAGCAGTGTTCGTCGACCTCGGAGAGATCGGGCGGGGCCCCGGGGATCTGCCGCAATCGCGAGCGGCGGCGTCGGTCGAGGCGCGGCAGGCTGTCGAGCAGCGACCAGGTGTAGGGATGGCGCGGGGTCTTGAAGAGCGGGACGATGTCGTCGACCTCGACGATCGCGCCGGCATAGACGACGGCGACGCGCTCGGCGATCTGGGCGACGATGCCCATGTCGTGAGTGATCAGCAGGATGGCGGTGCCGCGCTCCGCGCGGAGGCGCTCGAGTTCGTAGAGGATCTGGGCCTGGATGGTGACGTCGAGCGAGGCGGTGGGCTCGTCGGCGATGAGGAGCTTGGGATCGAGCGTGGTGGCGATGGCGATCATGATCCGCTGACACATGCCGCCGGAGAGTTCACCGGGGAAGGATTTGGCGATGCGTCGTGGGTCGGGCAGGCGCATCTGGGCGAGCGCGTCAAGCGCGAGCTCGCGGGCGTCGTCCTTGGTCACGGCGCGGTGGGAGGTGATGACCTCCTCGACCTGGTCGCCGACCGGGATGATCGGGTTGAGGCCGGCGATGGGGTCCTGAAAGATCATCGAGATCTGGTCGCCGCGGACCTTACGGAGTTCGTCGCGGTCGAGCTGGCTGACATCCTGGCGTTCGAAGAGGATGCGGCCGGAGGTGACGGCAGCGGAGCGGGGCAGGATGCGCAGGATGCTGAGGCCGAGCGTGGTCTTGCCGGAGCCGCTCTCGCCGACGAGGGCCAGGGTTTCGCCGCGCTCGATGCTCAGCGATGCGTGGCGCAGGGCGCGGATGGCCCCTTCGCGGGTGCGGTATTCGACGCTCAGGTCTTCGACGGTGAGGACGGGCGGCACGGCGCTCCGGGAGGGGCGAATGGGCGGCTATGGTGACGTGGTGTTGACGTCATGCGGACATCATCTGGTCGCGGGATCAGTATAGAAACGCCGGGCGCCGCGACCGCCGGGGATTCGGCCTGAGCCGGCGCGTCAGTTGGGTTGGCGGAGGACAGAGACCACGCGGCCCTGCACCTGGAGGTTTTCGGGCTCGGTGAAGATCGGGTCCACATTGGGGTTTTCGGGCTGCAGGCGAACGCGGTCGCCCTCGCGGAAGAAGCGCTTGAGCGTGGTGATGTTCTCGTCGCGCAGCCAGAAGGCCGCCATCTGGCCGGTTTCGACGATGGTCGTCGACTCGAAGATGACGGTGTCCCCGTCGGCGATCAGGGCGTCGATCATCGAGTCGCCGCGGACGGTGACGGCGAAGAGGCTGGCGGGGTCGCGGCCGCCGAGCATGTCGGGCGTGACCTGCAGGTGGTCATCGGCATGCGCGGCGTCGGCGCCGTCAGGCGCGACCACGCGGGTACCGGCGGCGATGGCGCCGAGCAGGGGGATCTGCAGCGGCTCGACCTCGAGCACGGGAGCGGGCGGGCTGACCGGCTGGGTCAGGACGATCGTGCGGGCGCGCTCGGAATCGCGGGTGATGTGGCCCTGGCGTTCGAGGATGCGCAGGTTGTAATCGGCCACGGAGGTGGAGGAGAGCTTGCAGCCGGAGACGACGTCGCGGACGGAGGGCGGGTAGCCATGCTCCTTCACGTAGTGACGCAGGAAGGTGAGGATGCGGGCGGGCTTGTCGGATCGGGCGCGGGGCTGCGCGGCGGCGGTGGTTTCGGTGTCGGCCATCGTGTGACTCCCAGCAGCGGTGCTGACCGTTCGAAAGGCGTCGCACGCGTGCGCGGAACGGGGGTTCTACCGCTGACCTCACTATGAAGACTCGTCGCGTTCCTGTCAACCGCGATGCTGCGCGTTGCACACTTTCTTGCGATTCTGCGAGAGTTGATCTGATTGAGGAGCGCGCCGCCATGAGCACCGGACACCAGCCGCCCGAGACCGAGAACAAGGTTGGTCTTGTGATCGCCGCGCATCCGGACGATCCGGACTTCGGCGCGGGCGGGACCGCTGCGGCCTGGACGCTCGCGGGCTGGCAGATGCACTACCTGGTGGTCACGAACGGCGCGAAGGGCACCGCCGACCCGGAGATGACGAGCGAGCGGCTGGTGCCGATGCGTAAGCAGGAGCAGCGCAACGCAGCGACTGAGCTGGGCGTGCTGACCTGCACCTTCCTGGGCGGCGAGGACGGCGAGCTGGAGTACACGCGGGAGTATCTGGGCGGAATCGTGCGGACGATCCGGCTGGTCAAGCCGCATGCGATCTTCACGCATTCGCCGGACATCATTCACCGCCGGCTGATTGAGCCGGACCCGGAGGATCCGCTGGCGGAGTTCCGTGGGTTTGTGAACCATCGCGATCATCGGCGCACGGGTGAGATGGCGATCGACTCGGTCTACCCGACGGCGCGCGACCGGCTGAACTTCCCGGAACATCTGGCGGAGGGGCTGGAGACGCACAACGTGGCGGAGATGTTCATCTGGGGCAGCGGCGAGGTGAACTATGAGGTCGATGTGACGGACGTGCTGGACACGAAGATTCGCGCGCTCACGCGACATGTGTCGCAGTTCGGCGAGCGCGGCGAGGACTTCATCGAGAACGTGCGCGATCGGTGGCGCTCGCCCGACGGCCGGTTCTACGAACGGTTCGAGCGGGTCTCGATGCCCTTCTAGCGCGCGAATCCGCCTCGCTGTGCCTGGTCCGCCGCGATTCTGTCCAAGCTGCGGAGCGGAGCTGCGTCTGCAAGGCCGCGACGACGGACGGCGCTGGTGCGGCTCGTGCGAGTTCGTGCACTACCTGGATCCGAAGTTGGCGGCGGTGGTGCTGGTCGAGGACGGGGCGGGCCGGCTGCTCTATGTGCAGCGCGATCATGAGCCGCAGATCGGCCGCTGGGCGTGGCCGAGCGGGTTTGTCGATGCGGGCGAGGACGTGCGCGACGCGGCGCGTCGGGAGGTGTGGGAGGAGACGGGGCTGAGGGTCGAGCTGGGTGAGCTGCTAGGGGTGTGGTCGGGCGGCGGGGACCCGGTGGTGCTGCTGGTTTGGCGCGCGCGGGTGGTGGGCGGGAGCCTGGTGGCGGGTCCGGAGGCGATCGATGTGGGCTGGCGGCGTCCCGAGGAGGTTGAGGGCAGCTTCGCGCATGATGAGGGAATCTTGCGGCGCTGGCGGGAGCTGGGCGACGGGAGCGGTGAGGGCGGCGCCTGACGGGCTGTTCAGAGTTGGTTGAGTTTGTTCGACCGTGTTCGGCTAACGGAAGGCTCCGGGCGGTGGCGCGTCGCTGAGTTGATCGTCGCCGGAGTCGGTGTGGGCATTCGTGCGCGCGACCGGCCCGCGTGGGGGGCGTTCGATTTCGCGGATGGTCTGGCGGATTTCGTGCAGCGTGGCGGCGATGGCGTGGTCGTGGCTGGCGACGAGCTGGGCGACAGCTCGGGCGGCCGGGCACGCTTCGACAATGGGGGCCCGCTCGCCCCGATCGCTGACGACGGCGATGTGCTCGAGCGGCAGGGGCGGTCCTGTGCTGGTAAGTCGGTGGAGGCGAGCCTGGAGGAGCGTGAGCAGCTCGAGCAGCAGATCGTCGGCGAGGGCATCGGCGACTTCGGACCAGTTGGTTTCGAGCAGGCGGAGGTCGGCCAGAAGGGTGGCGGGGGAGATGTTGAGTGCGGTCGCGATGCTGCGCAGCGAGCCACCGTTCTGGCGGAGTTGGTGGGCCTTGAGGATCCGGCTGCGCCGCCTGGGTGAGATGTCCACCGGTAGGACTCCTGTTCTGGTCGGAGCGTAGCACGCGAACGGAAGGCCGGTGCGGCCCCGTCCGACGCTGCACCACAGCTGCGCCCAAGTTGCGGGGCAGCAGGGCAGGGAGTTAGGAATGCTGTGAATAACTCTCCACCCGCACGGCGGGGGGAGATGCCGAAGGCAGAGGGGGGCTCCCGTCCCGACTCACCGGCGTGGCTGTATCTGGCCAAGCGTGGGCGCCCCCTTTGTCACTCCGTGACATCTTCCCCCGCGAAGCGGGGGGAGAGGGGATCCGAGTCGTTCAGAGGATTCTTAGTTGTCGGTCCAGAGTGCCAGGCGTTGGTGGCAGTGGTGGCACATGCGGACGGCCTCGATGGCGCGCTCGGTGCCGCGGACGACGGTCACGACGGCCTGCACGAGGTGGGCGAGGCAGAAGCGGCGCTGGCAGCGCTCGCAGTCGTGGTGGTGCGGAGCGTCGCAGTCGGGCATCCCGCAGCGACCTTCGGCGTTGTGTTGGGCGGCGGTGGTCTTGAAGATGAGGTGGGCTTCGACATCGCGAATTTTGAGCTGGCAGGTGGAGGCCCTGCAGATCTGCTGACCGTCGTCATGTAGCACGCCATGCCTGTTGCAGAAGCCGAGCGCGCAGTACTGGCACTGGCCGGCGAGTGGGCGTCGGCAGCGCAACAGGCGTCCACCGCGTTGGCAGCGGGTGGCCTTGCGGTACTCGCGGATTTCAGTCACGCGGGCGTTCTCCGAGGGACGGGGGTCAGGCGGTGGCGGCGTCGCCGACGAGCGACTGGAAGCCGGAGTTGCCGCGCAGCGACTCGAAGTGGTCGTCGGTGCGGGCGGCTTCGGCATAGCGAGGGTTGAGGCTGGTGGCCTGCAGCAGGGCGGAGACGGCGGTCTCAGCCTGCCCGAGGGTAGCGGCGGCGCTGGCGAGGCCGTAGTGGGCGCCGGGCTGGCCCGGCTCAAGGGCGACGGCGGTGGTGAAGGAGTCGAGCGCCTCCTGGGGGCGCTCTTCATAGAGCAGGGTCAGGCCGAGGTTGGTGTGGGCGGCGCCGTCGTCGGGCCGCAGGTCGAGCGCGTGGCGGAAGTCCTGCTCGGCGGAGTCGAAGTCGCGCCCGAAGAGCCGCAGCAGTCCGCGGTTGACATAGATATCCGGATCGTCGGGGGCGAGCTCGATGGCGCGTTCGTAGTCGCGCGCGGCGTCTTCGGTGCGGTCCATGCGGACGAGCGCGTTGGCGCGGTTGTAGTAGGCGGCGGCGGAGTTGGGATCGATGTCGATCGCGCGGCCGTACTGCATACCGGCCTGTTCGTAGGCGCCGGCGCCGAAGTGGGCGTTGCCTTCGTCGAGGTAGGAGGCGGCGCTGCGCGCCGCGGGGATCTGGGCCGGGGCTGCGCCGTCCGCGCTGGGCATCGCGGTCGGCACGGCAGCGGGCACGGCGGCGGGCGCCGCGGCGGGCACGGCAGCGAGCGAGGCCGCGGGTCGTTCCGCCGGGGTCTGCATGGGCGCCGCGGCCGGCGCTGGAGCGGGCGCGGCTACCGGCGTTGGCGGCGGGGCGGGGGCGACCGCGGCGGGGCGGGGCGGCGGCGGCGGGGCGCTCGGAGGTTGCGCAGCGGGCGGCGTGGGCGGCGCGGCCGGCGCGACCGCCCGGGCTGGTTGCGCGGTTGGCGGCGCGCTCGGCTGCCAGGTTGGCGCGGCAGGAGCGGCGGGAGCGGCCGGCGCGACAGGAGCGACGGGGGCGACAGGCGGAGTAGGCGTAGCAGGCGCGGCAGGCGCCGCGGCTGTCTCGGCGGCGGCCGGGGTGTGGGCCTGGACGGCTTCGCGGGCCATCAGTTCGGCCTGCTCGCGGCGGGCCCGTTCGGAGGTGAGCTGAAGTTGGAGGTGGTCGAGTCGCTCCTGAGTGAGGTCGCGTTCGAGCTGCTGCTGTTGCTGCAGGGTGCGGTAGAGCCAGAGCCCGGCGAGCCAGGGGGCGAGCCGCAGGAGGAAGGTCAGGATTTGCACGGTCTACTCCTCCGTTGCGCGATCGCGCAGGATCGCCGTGACGGCCTGGAGGCCGTTGTAGGCGAGGGCGAGGCGGTCGTGCGGCGAGATGTGTTCGAGCTCGATCAGGGTTTCATCGCGCATCGAGACGGGGTCGCCGGCGCCGAGCAGCGCGGCCGGGCCTTCGTCGTCGAACGAGATTTGCAGTTCGCGCAGGTCGCCCTGCTCGGTGACGACGACGCAGCCGATGTTGCGGTCGAGCACGCCATCGGGCTCGACCTCGATGCCGATCGTGAAGAAGGCGCCGGGGAAGGGCGGGAAGGGTCGGAGTTCGTGGGCGGCTTCACGCAGCAGCGCTTCGAGGCGCGCAGCGGCGGCGCTGAGCGCTTCGTCGGCGAGGCGCACGCGCAGTTCCGCGCGCAAGGCGGAATCCTGGGCGGCTTGTTGGCTCGCCTGCTGGGTCGGCTGATGCGCCGCTGAGGCGTCCGGCATGTGATCCCCGCTCCTCGGGCCGTCGGGCCCGGTCGCACGCGGCCTGCGCACGACGCGCGCACGACGCCAGTCATCGGCAGATTATACGGATCGTCGTAATGATCAGGCGCGGCGGCAACTGTAATGCGCGCTACGATGAGCCGGACGGGCGTCGGCAGCTAGGGCGCGCCCGGCATTCATGACGCACCATGGCTGACCAGGGCTGACCATGACTGATCAGGTGTGGACCTCGCACTTGCGGATCGCGGGCGGCAATGCCGTGGAGGATGCGCCGCAGATCGCGTTCAGCGAGCGGCGCGACCGGCGTGGCCGGCTGGTGCGGATCTTTCTGTTGGCGGAGTCGGCGAGCTCGGCCGGCGACAACTTCATCGAGACGTTCGTGGCGCGCGTCGGGGAGGCGTTCGACCCGACCCGGCGTTCGCTGACGGGCGCGCTGACGGAGGCGCTGGAGGACCGCCACGAGGAGCTGCGGCACTGGAATCGCGAGCATCTGCCCGCTCAGCAGGTGTCGTATGGGCTGTCGTGTGCAATTCTGCGCGAGGGCGATGCAGGCATTCTGGCCCAGGCGGGGCCCTCGCTGGCGGTGCTGGCGGGCGATCCGTTGTCGGGCTTGCGGGCGCTGCAGGTGCGCGCGCATCGGGGCGACGATCCGGTCGCGCAGCCGATCGGCGGGTCGGGCGCGCTGGCGGTGCAGTTCTTCCCGATGCCGACGGCGGCGGACGGCTGGGCGCTGCTGCTGACCAGCAACGCGGAGCGGCTGGTCGATGCGGCGGGGCGGGTGGGCTTGGGCCGGCTGGCGGTGGATGACGTGCTGCGCAATCTGTATCCGGGGCTGCGCGAGTTCAGCCCCTCGGCGGCGTTGGTGATCGCGCTGCCGCCGGGCGAGGGCTCGCCGTCGGTCGGTCGGCGGTCGGCGCCGGAGGTCCGGGGCGCGTTGGGCGGTCAATCGACCGCCGGCGAGTCGGCGTCGAGCGGTTCGAGCGTGGCGCCGCGTTCGGACGCTGCGCGCGACATCGCGTCGGACCTCGTGCGGGATGGGGAGCCGGATGTCGCGAGGACGGAGCGCGAGTCGGCGGAGCAGGTTGAGGCGGATGCGCGGCCGGACGGCCTGCGGCGGCTCTTGCGGCGCGGCGAGGCCGTCGAGGCGGCGGCGGATCCGGACGCGCAGGAGTCGGGCCGCGATGACCGGATGGCCGACTGGGGGGCGGGCGTTGCGGCGTCGTTCAGCAGCCCGCCGGCGCTCCGCGGGGGTTGGCCGAGCAACCCGTTCGCGGCGCTGGATCTGCCCGTCCTGGCGGTGGCGGCGGGACCGGCGGCGCCGCCGCCGAGCTGGGAGCGGCCGCTGATGAATCTGGGCGACGAGATCCCGGCGCCGTCGGCGCAGCGTCCGGAGCTGGAGCGCAAGCGGAAGCGTCGGGCGCCGCCGCTGCGGACGACGCTGTTGGCGTTGGGCCTGATGGCGATCGTGCTCGCGGGCGTGGCGGCGGCGCTGCTGCTGCCGACGCTGCTGTCGCGCGGGGATGAGCAGTTCAGCCAGCAGATCGAGCAGGCGCGCCAGGGTCTGGCGGCGGCCGCGCTGGGGGTCGATCTGGAGAGCTCGCGGGCGGCGCTGCGGCAGGCGCGCGGCGACGTAAATCTGGCCCTGGAACACAAGCCGCTCGATCAGCAGGCGCTGGATCTGCGCGCCGAGATCGAGGCGGCGCTGGGCGAGCTGGCGCTGGTGGTGGTGCCGACCGAGCTTTCGACGCTGGTCGACCTGGGGCGCTTCGGGCCGAGCATCGCGCTGGGGACCGTGCGGCGGGCCGGCGAGCGGCTGTATGTGCTGGACGACGCGGGCGGGCGGGTGTTCTCGATCAGCCCCGAGGGACTGGCGAGCGTGGTGTTCACGGAGGGCGCGGCGCTGGATGCAGCGGGCGAGCGGCACGCGGCGCGGCCGATTTCGCTGGCGCCGGACGGTGAGGCGCTGTGGGTGCTGGACAGCGCCGGGCAGCTGTTCCGGCTGGACCCGGCCGGGGCGCTCCTGGTCGGCCTGCCGGAGCTGGAGCGCCTAGGCTCGCTGGACGCGATCGCGGTCAGCGACAGCGGGCTGTGGGTGCTCGACGCGCGAGGTGGGGCGGTCTGGCTGTTCCCCCGGACGGCGCCCGCCGAGCGGCTGCAGCTCGGCGCGCCGTCGCGGATGACGCCGCGGACCGATCTGGCGGCGGGCACGGAGATCGCGATCGCGGCGCAGTCGGACGGCAGCGTGGCGATCCTGATCACGCTGAGCGACGGACGGCTGCGGCGCTTCGTCGATCAGGAGGAGCGGCCGTTGACGCTGGAGGGTCTGGACCGCGAGCCGCTGGCCCCGGCCTCGATCAGCGTGGGTCAACCGTCGGGGCTGATCTATCTGGCCGACCGGGGCAACGACCGGGTGCTGATTCTGGGCCCCGACGGGGCGCTGAGCCGCCAGATTGCGTCCGAGCAGCTGCGCGGGCTGCGGGGGGTCGCGGTGGACGAGGCGAGCGGTCGGGTGATCTACGCCTTCGAGAGCGTGCTGCTGACCTCGCCGCTGCCGAACGCGGACGACCAGGCAGGGTCGTAGGCGGGCTGGTGCGGCCACGGTACGCTCAGCGTCGACGTCGGCAGGCCACAATCCAGCGGGCAGGCGGCTGGTGGAGGAACAGGGATCGAGCGCAATGAACGATCATTTTCGGGTGCTGGCGTTGGAGTCGTCGTGCGATGAGTTCGCCGGCGCGGTGATCGAGGACGGCGTGGAAGTGCTCGCCTCGGTGGTGGCGTCGCAGGTCGAGATTCACAGCCGCTACGGCGGGGTGGTGCCGGAGCTGGCGGGTCGTGAGCACCTGCGCAATCTGGCGGCGGTGCTGCAGGGCACGCTCGACGCGGCCGGCTGCGGCTGGGACGAGCTGGACGCGATCGCGGTGACGCAGGGCCCGGGCCTGGGCGGATCGCTGCTGGTCGGGGTCAACGCCGCGAAGGCGGCGGCCTGGGCGCGCGGACTGCCGCTGATTCCGATCCATCACATCGAGGGGCATCTGTACGCGAACTGGCTGCGGCCGGCGCGCGAGCTGTGGGACGACACGCCGCCGCCGTTCCCATTGGTCGCGCTGGTCGTCTCCGGCGGACACACGGAGCTGTTCTTCATTCGCGACCACGGCGATGTCAGCAGGCTGGGGCAGACCCGCGACGACGCCGCGGGCGAGGCGTTCGACAAGGTGGGGCGGCTGTTGGGGCTGCCGTTTCCGGGTGGCCCGGCGATCGAACGGGTGGCGCGCACGGCCGATCCCGAGCGGTTGGCCGCGACCGAGCCGCTGCCCCGCGCGTGGCTGCGCGGCAGCTATGACTTTTCGTTTAGCGGGCTGAAGACGGCGGTGCTGCATCGCACGCGCGCCGGCGAGTTCGACGGGCCGGCGCTGGCGGCGCGATTTCAGGAGTCGGTGGTCGATGTGCTCGCGACGAAGACGGCGGCGGCGGCCGAGCAGCTGGGCGCGGCCTGCGTGATCGTGGCCGGCGGGGTGGCGGCCAACGGGGCGCTGCGCGAGGCCTTGCGCGAGCGCTGCGCCGTGCCGGTGCGGGTGCCGCCGATCGCGCTGTGCACGGACAACGCGGCGATGATCGGCGCGGCCGCCAGCTATCGCCGCGACCGCGCCGCCGCGGCGCTCGATTTCGACGTGTTCAGCACGTCGGGGCCGGCGGTCTTCTCGGCGGGCGCGCGCTAGCCGGCCGGCTCACACGTCGCTGGGCAGGTTGAGGCTGGGGATCAGCGCGCCCGGGGCTGGTCGGCGGGCGCGATTGAGGCGGCCGAGCGGGCAGACCGCGCAGGCGCCCTGGCGGCACCAGCTGTGTTCGAGTTCGAGCAGCGCCTGGGCTTCGCCGTGACGCCAGCGCAGCGCCGCGGGCGCCCCGGGCGCCTCGTGCGAGCTGAGCCGATCGCGCAGTGGCTCGGTGCGCAGGTAGCGCGCCGCGGGCAGGCTGAGCCAGCGTTGGGCGATCGGTCCGGGCGGCTCGCCGAGCGCGAGCGCTGCGGGATAGACGGCGTCGGCGAGCAGCTGACGGCTGCGGGCGGGGCCGAGCCGCTGGGGGATGCGCAGCAGCTCGACGGCTGCGCCGGGCTTGAGGCCGGCGAGCCGGCGGACCGCGCCGGCGGCGCAATCGCGGCCCCAGCGCTCCAGCAGCGTGATCAGGATCTCGACAGCGCCAGCGCGGCGGCCGAGCGCGCCGCGACCGGCTCGCCAGCCGGGCGGTTGAGCAGCGGCGCTGTGCAGCTGCTCGCGCAGGGTCGCGGACCATGCGGTGGGATCGGCGCTGCGGGTCGCGGGCCAGGCCTGTTCGAGCGCGGCGCCGAGCAGCTCCGCGTTGTGCGGCATCGCGAGCGCGCGGGCCAGGGCCCAGGCGGCCAGCTCGTCGGGGTTGGACTCGCCCTCGGGTCGGAGGCGCCGGCGCAGCAACTCGGCCTTGCGTCGCAGGCGGCGGCAGGCGAGGCGCCGCAGTCGGGCCGAGACGGCCGCCGGACCGGCGCGTTGGAGCACGTCGGCGCAGGGCGGCGCCGCCGCCGCGCCGCCGCCGGGCGGCAGCAGGGCCGCGGGCGGCGCGCCGTGCTGCGCCGTGTCGGGGCCGGCGCCGAGCACGTGCAGAAACACACGCGCGTAGGCGGGGTCGGTGTGGTGGCCGTGCTGACGCCAGCCGGCGGCGCGGCGGTGCAGCTCGATGTCGCCGCGCCGCGCGCGGCCGTCGGCGTCGAGCAGGATCGCGTCGCGGAAGTCGGGCCCGGCGGCGCGGTTCCATCGCCCGGCGAAGCAGACGCGCAGCGGCCGGCCGAGCTGATCGACGGCCGGCGCGGGGCGCTGCTCGCCGGCCGGCGACTCGCGCGGTTCGAGGCGCAACCAGGGGCTCGGCCAGCGGCCCTCGGCCCAGCGCCGCTGCAGGGCCAGTTCGCCGCCCGGCTCAGGGGCGGCCGGCCGAGCCGCCGGGTTAGCGTCCGGAGTCGGCATGCTCGTCCGCTTCGTCGCCCGCTTCGCCGTCGTGGTTGTGTTCGAGCTGGTCGTCGCCCTCGTCGCTGCCCCGCGCGGCGCTCGGGGCGCCGGCCTCATAGGCGAACGACACGTCCTCGGCGACGCGGGTGAGCAGCCGGGCGGACGGCCCGCGCGGGCGGTAGGCTCCGCGCTCCCACTCCGAGATCGTCTGCTGGCGGGTGTTGAGCTCGTCGGCGAGCTCGGCCTGGGTGAGGCCGAGGTGGGCGCGCAGGCGCCGGATCGCCGCGGCGTTCCAGGCCTCGTCGCGGCGTGTGCGGTCGGTTGATCGGCGGTCGGGCATCGCTCGTTCGGCCTGCTGGCGTGCCGGCTGCGTGCCGGCTGCGCCGTGGCTGGGTGACTGCGGTCAGGATACACGGTACCGTGTAGGCGCGGCGGGTGAAGCGGTTCACGCTCGGCCGGGTCGCCAGCCTGATCGGCGGCTTGACGACCGGACTGGCCGATCTGTAGACTCCTAGTTGACCAACCATGCCCGGAACATGTCAGCCTTCGGCGAACGTCTCTCTGCGCCGCGCCCAACTGTGTCGGCGTGCAGCTATCGGCGAGGACCACTCTGCCTGAGCTGTTTTCCAATGCGTTTCCAGCCGTTCGCGGCGGCTGCGCCGTCGCGTGCGCAGGATCGCGGTCCCGCGCGCGAGAGCGGTTCAGTCGGAGCCAGTGAGTCCGAGCAGCATCAGGAGGAGTTGAGATGGTCCTGGCGACGCCGGAAGCAGCGCAGGTTCTGTCGACCCCGCAGATCGTGGATTACTCGCGATTGCCCGAGGCGCACGAGCTGCCGAATCTGATCCAACTGCTGCGCGACTCCTACGAGTGGTTCCTTGAGCAGGGCCTGCGCGAGCTGTTCACGGAGATGTCGCCGATCAGCGATTTCACGGGCAACCGGATGGAGCTGTACTTCAAGGATTACCGCTACATCCCGCCGCAGGAGACGGCGCACGAGTGCCGCCAGCGCGACGCGACCTACGCCGGCCAGCTGCGTGTGACGGTCGGGCTGCTGAGCAAGAAGACCAACGAGACCAAGGAGCAGGAGCTCTACTTCGGCGACCTGCCGCACATGACCGAGACCGGCACGTTCATCATCAACGGCGCCGAGCGCGTCGTGGTGTCGCAGCTGGTGCGCTCGCCGGGCGTCTACTTCGGCGCCAACACGGACGCGGCGACTGGTCGCACGCTGTGCACCGCGAAGCTGATCCCGAGCCGCGGTGCATGGCTGGAGTTCGAGACCAGCAGCCGCGACATTCTGACCGTCAAGGTCGACCGCAAGCGCAAGATTCCGGTCACGACGCTGCTGCGGGCGCTCGACGACTCGGATCTGGACGAGTACTACAGCGCCGAGGAGCGGCGCGGCGGGCCGCGCAAGATCGAGTCGCGGCTGGGTACCGACGAGCGGATCATGCGGATGCTGGCGGGCGCCGACGGCGACTCGCTGCACCAATTCGTGGAGACCACGCTGGCCAAGGAAGCGCCGGGCGTGGCGCCCGAGCAGCGCAACAAAGAGTGGGCCATGCTGGAGGTCTACAAGCGGCTGCGGCCGGGCGACCCGCCGACGATCGAGACGGCGCGGGCGCTGCTTGAGGGCCAGTTCTTCAACCCGCGGCGCTACGACCTGGGCAGCGTGGGGCGCTACAAGGTGGGCAAGCGCCTGGGCGAGATCGACTCGCTGCTGCTCGAGCGCGCAGAGGGATTGGGCCTCGACCCGGAGCGCGACGAGGCGGACGGGCCGCGGCAGCGCGCGCTCTGGCTGCGCGACCTGCTCGGCGTGGTGCACACGCAGGTGGCGATCAACAACGGTCGCGAACAGCCGGACGACATCGACCACCTGGGCAATCGGCGGATTCGGGCGGTCGGCGAGCAGCTGCAGAACCAGTTCCGGATCGGCATGGTGCGGATGGAGCGGGTGGTCCGCGAGCGGATGACGATCATCGATCCGGATCAGGCGGCGTCCAGCGCGCTGGTCAACATCCGGCCGGTGCAGGCGGCGATCAAAGAGTTCTTCGGCGGACACCAGCTGAGCCAGTTCATGGATCAGACCAACCCGCTGGCGGAGCTGACCCACAAGCGGCGGCTTTCGGCGCTGGGCCCGGGCGGCTTGAGCCGCGACCGGGCGGGCTTCGACGTGCGCGATGTGCACTACAGCCACTACGGACGGATCTGCCCGATCGAGACGCCCGAGGGGCCGAACATCGGCCTGATCGGCAGCCTCGCGACGTTCGGCGTGTTGAACAACCACGGCTTCATCAAGACGCCCTATCGGCGCGTGATCGATCGGCTGGCGCCGGACGATCCGGACCTGATCGGCCGGGAGCTGGCGGAGCCGATCGAGGACGCCGCGGGCGAGCGGCTGGCGGCGGCCGGTGAGCCGGTGACGCGCGAGCTGGCGGCCCGGATCGCGGCGGTCAACGACGCGCCGGTGGCGATTCGCGGCTACGTCTCGGACGAGGTGGTGGAGCTGACGGCGGACGATGAGCGCGACACGGTGATCGCACAGGCCAACGCGCGGCTTGACGCCGACGGCTACTTCCTTCAGGACCGCGTGGAGGCGCGGGTTGGCGAACACTTCGACGAGGTGCCGCCGAACGAGATCAACTACATGGACGTGTCGCCGCGGCAGATCGTGTCGGTGGCGGCCAGCCTGATCCCGTTCCTCGAGCACGACGACGCGAACCGCGCGCTGATGGGCGCGAACATGCAGCGCCAGGCGGTGCCGTTGGTGCGCCCCGAAGCGCCGCTGGTGGGCACCGGCATGGAGCAGCCGGCGGCGCGCGACTCGGGCCAGGTGCTGCTGGCCGAGGACGACGGCGTGGTCGTCGGCGTGACGACGGTGGAAGCGCCGAGCGTGGGTGGCTCGAGCAAACACTCCACGGAGATTCAGCTGCGCTACGACGGGCGTTCGTCGGTCACATCACACCGGCTGATCAAGTTCCTGCGCTCGAACCAGGGGACCTGCATCAACCAGCGGGCGATCGTGAGCCGCGGCGACCGGGTCAAGCGCGGGCAGCCGATCGCTGATTCGGCTTCGACGGATCACGGCGAGCTGGCGCTCGGCCAGAACGTGCTGGCCGCGTTCATGGCCTGGGAGGGCTACAACTTCGAGGACGCGGTGATCGTCTCCGAGCGGCTCGTGCAGGACGACAAGTTCACCTCGATCCACATGTCGAAGCACGAGGCCAGCGCGCGCGAGACGAAGCTCGGCAACGAAGAGATCACGCGCGACATTCCCAACGTGGCCGAGGAGTCGCTGGCCCAGCTGGACGCCGAGGGGATCGTGCGGATCGGCGCGGAGGTGTCGCCGCAGGACATCTTGGTCGGCAAGATCACGCCCAAGGGCGAGACCGAGCTGACCGCCGAGGAGAAGCTGCTGCGCGCGATCTTCGGTGAGAAGGCGCGCGAGGTGAAGGACACCTCGCTGCGGGTGCCGCACGGCGTCCACGGGACGGTGGTCGACGTCCGGGTGTTCAAGCGCGACGAGGCGGACGAGCTGCCGGCCGGCGTGGAACAGCTCGTGCGGGTCACGATCGCCGAGCGGCGCAAGCTGCAGGTCGGTGACAAGATGGCCGGACGGCACGGCAACAAGGGTGTGATTTCGACGATCCTGCCGGTTGAGGACATGCCGCACCTGGAGGACGGGACCCCGATCGATGTGGTGCTCTCGCCGATCGGCGTGCCGAGCCGGATGAACCTGGGCCAGATTCTGGAGACGCATCTGGGCTGGGCCGCGAGCATGCTGGGCTTCCGCGCGATCACGCCGGTGTTCGACGGGGCCAGCGAGGAGGAGTTGCAGGACGCGCTGGCGCGGGCCTGGATCGTGCGCGCGGCGCGGGCGCGCGGCGGCGCGCCGACCAACGGCGCGACGGGCGCGAATGGGTCGAGCAACACCGGCGGGGGCTCGCACGACGGGCCGACGCTGGAGTCGCTGGCCGGCGACGGGACGGTCGACGAGCGCACGGCGGCGTGGCTGCGCGCGCGCGGCTACGCGGAGCAGCGGATCGCTGAGGTGTTCAACGATCGGCACCCCGGCGCGGCCAGCCGGGTGGCGCTGGCGGAGTGGCTGATCGATCTCGGCGAGCCGCGCTCGGCGCGCGGCTACGCGACGCAGACGCTGTTCGACAAGGCGACCCAGGTGGCGCGCGAGAATCGCGGCTCGCCGCCGATTTTCGGCAAGCAGAGCCTGATCGACGGGCGGACCGGCCAGGCCTTCGACCAGCCGGTCACGGTTGGCTACATCTACCTGATGAAGCTGAGCCACATGGTGGAGGACAAGATCCACGCGCGCTCGACGGGCCCCTACTCGCTGATCACCCAGCAGCCGCTGGGCGGCAAGGCGCAGTTCGGCGGGCAGCGCTTCGGCGAGATGGAGGTCTGGGCCTTGGAGGCCTACGGCGCGGCGAACATCCTGCAGGAACTGTTGACGGTCAAGAGCGACGACATCGTGGGCCGGGTCAAGGCCTACGAGGCGATCGTGAAGGGCGACACGGTGCTGGAGCCCGGCGTGCCGGAATCGTTCCGGGTGCTGCTCAAGGAGCTGCAGAGCCTCGGCCTTGCGGTCGATGTGCTGAATCAGGCTGAAGAGCGTGTCGAGTTTGAGGCGCCGAGCCGCGACGAACTGCCGCAGCTGGGCGTGAATCTGTCCGGCTTCGAAGGAGAGGAAGTGATCCGTGCTTGAGGTTCGCGATTTCGATGCGATGCGGATTTCCCTGGCCTCGCCGGAGCAGGTCCGCAACTGGTCGTTCGGCGAAGTATTGAAGCCGGAGACGATCAACTACCGGACCCTGAAGCCGGAGAAGGACGGGCTGTTCTGCGAGAAGATCTTCGGTCCGCAGAAGGACTTCGAGTGCGCCTGCGGGAAGTACAAGCGGGTGCGCTACAAGGGCATCATCTGCGACAAGTGCGGGGTCGAGGTGACGCGCAGCAAGGTGCGTCGCGAGCGGATGGGTCACGTGGAGCTGGCGGCGCCGGTTTCGCACATCTGGTTCGTGAAGGGTACGCCGGCGCGGATCGCGCTGCTGCTCGACCTCTCGCCGCGCAAGCTGGAGCGGGTGATCTACTTCGCGCAGTACATCGTGACCTATGTCGACGAAGAGGCGAAGGCGAAGGCGATCGAGTACCTGCGGATGGACGCCGAGGACGCGATCGACGATCAGCGTCAGCGCCTGGAAGAGACGCGCGAGAAGCTGGCCACGGCGCGCGAGAAGCTGCTGGCCGACGTCGAATCGCGGCTCGAGGCCGATCTGGCGACGCAGGCGACTGAGCACACGGCGCAGACCGCCGAGCTGCACGAGCAGGCCGTGGCGACACGCGCGATGATCGCGGACTTCGACGGCAAGAAGGCGCGGCGCAATCTGCGTCTCGCGGGCGAGAAGATCGCCGACCGCGGCGATCCGATCGAGGCGGAGCTGACGCTGGCGGCGCTGGAGACGGTGCTTGAGCGTTTGCTGGTGGAGCGCGAGGCGAGCCGCGCAGCGGCCGAGGCGCAGCTGCGCCAGGCTGCGGCGGACAGCGCCGACCTGGCGCGCGAGAACGTGGCCGAGCAGGAAGAGCGGCTGCGCGAGCAGATCGACACGCTCGAGCAGCGGGCCGAGCGAGAGCTCCAGGAGCGGATCGATCAGGACCTCGCCACACTCGCCGACCCGGTCGCGACGGGCGACTTCGACAAGGCGATCCTGACGGAGCAGCGCGCCGAGGATCTGATGGAGCAATACCCCGGCGTGGTGCGCTGCGAGATGGGCGCCGAGGCGATCCTGTCGCTGATCAGCCGGATGGACCTGGCCGCGACGGCGGAGCGGCTCAAGGAAGAGGTGGCGACGACGGCCGGGCAGCGGCGCAAGAAGGCGATGAAGCGGCTGCGCGTGGTCGACGGTCTGGATAAGTCGACGAACAGCCCGGGCTGGATGTTCTTCCGCGCGCTGCCGGTGCTGCCGCCCGACCTGCGCCCGATGGTGCAGCTCGACGGCGGTCGCTTCGCGACGTCGGACCTGAACGACCTCTACCGGCGGGTGATCAACCGCAACAACCGGCTGAAGCGTCTGCTCGAGCTGGGCGCGCCGGAGATCATCATTCGCAACGAGAAGCGGATGCTGCAGGAGGCGGTCGACTCGCTGATCGACAACGGTCGCCGCGGCCGCGCGGTGACGGGCAGCGGCAATCACCGGCTGAAGAGCCTCTCGGACATGCTGAAGGGCAAGCAGGGTCGGTTCCGCCAGAATTTGCTGGGCAAGCGCGTGGACTACGCGGGCCGCTCGGTGATCGTGGTGGGTCCGGAGCTGAAGCTGCATCAGTGCGGTCTGCCGCGGCGGATGGCGCTGGAGCTGTTCAAGCCGTTCCTGATGTACGAGCTGGTCACGCGTGGGCTGGCGCCGAACATCAAGAGCGCCAAGCGGATCGTGGAGCGTGCCCGGCCCGAGGTCTGGGACGTGCTCGAGGACGTCGTCAAGACGCGCCCGGTGCTGCTCAACCGCGCACCGACGCTGCACCGCCTGGGCATCCAGGCGTTTGAGCCGGTGCTGGTTGATGGCAGCGCGATTCAGATTCACCCGCTGGTCTGCTCGGCCTTCAACGCCGACTTCGATGGCGACCAGATGGCGGTCCACGTGCCGCTGAGCCGCGCGGCGGTGGCCGAAGCGCGGCAGGTGATGCTGAGCACGACGAACCTGTTGCTGCCCTCGAACGGCGAGCCGGTGGTGGCGCCGACCCTGGACATGGTGATGGGCTGCTACTACCTGACGCTGGACCCGCGGACCGGCTCGTCGGCGGGCCCGCAGGCCGCGATCAAGGAGCCGGCCAACGGCAACGCCGCCGCGGTGGTGCGCACGTTCCCGTCGTTCGAGGACGTGCGGCTGAGCTACGAGCTGCAGGCGGTCACCCTGCACGACGAGATCCGCGTCCGCGACGCGGCCCGGACCGACGGCGAGATCGTGACCACGACGGTCGGTCGCGTGATCTTCGACGAGGTCGTGCCCGACGGCGTGCCGTTCAGCGAGGTCAATACGGAGCTGGACAAGAAGGAACTGAAGCGGCTGATCAGCACCTGCTACCGCCTGCTGGGCGGCGACGAGACGGCGCTGATGGCGGACCGGATCAAGTCGATCGGGTTCCGCTTCGCGACCCGCTCGGGCACCACGATCGCGGTCGATGAGCTGCGCGCGCCGGTCGAGAAGGCGCGTCTGCTGCGCGACGCTGAGAAGCGCGTGGAGATGATCCGCGAGGATTACGGCCGCGGGCTGATGACGGACAGCGAGCGCTACCAGGCGACCGTGAATGTCTGGACCGAGGCGACGCAACAGATCACCGACTCGATCTCGGAGCACATGAGCGAGTACGGCTCGATCAATCTGATGGTTTCGAGCGGGGCCAAGGGCAACATCGCGCAGGTGCGGCAGATGGCCGGCATGCGCGGCCTGATGTCGGACCCCTCGGGGCGGATTATCGAGCTGCCGATCCGCTCGTCGTTCCGCGAGGGGCTGTCGGTGCTGGAGTACTTCATTTCGACGCACGGCGCGCGTAAGGGTCTGGCCGACACCGCACTGCGCACGGCCGACAGCGGCTACCTGACCCGGAGGCTGATCGACGTCTCGCAGGATGTGATCATCCGCGAGGAGGACTGCGTGCCGAGCGGGATCGCGGTGCCGGGCATCCGGATCGGCGAGATCGACGACGACGGGATTCTGGAGACGCTCGACGAGCGGGTCACAGGGCGCTACACGGCGTCGCCGATCGTGGACCCGCAGACGGGCGAGATTCTGGCCGCGACGAACTCGCTGCTCGACGGGCTGCTGGTGAGCCGGCTGATCGAAGCCGGGGTGCGCAGCTTCCATGTGCGCTCGCCGATGATCTGCCGGACGCGCAAGGGCCTCTGCCAGCTGTGCTACGGCCAGTCGTTGGCGACGGGCGCGCTGGTCGAGATGGGCGCTGCGGTGGGGATCATCGCGGCGCAGAGCATCGGCGAGCCGGGTACGCAGCTGACGATGCGGACGTTCCACACGGGCGGCGTCGCGGGTGTGAGCGACATCACGACCGGTCTGCCGCGCGTGGAGGAGCTGTTCGAGGCTCGTTCGCCGAAGGGCCAGGCCGTGATCGCCGAGATCGACGGCAGCGCCGAGGTGCTGCGAGAGGGCGAGCTGCGCAAGGTTCGGGTGATCGCGGAGGACATCAACCGCGACGAGTACGAGCTGCCGCCGGGCACGCGGGTGCTGGTGCAGGACGGCGCGGCGGTGGAGGCGGGCGACCAGATCGCGCGGCTGCCGAAGCCGGAAGAGGAGACCGACGATCCCGAGGTACGGCGCCTGCGGGCGCGCGTCGATGGCGTGGTCGAGCGCAAGCGCGGCACGCGCCGGCTGGCGATCACCTACTTCACGACGGAGACGCGCGAGTACGACATCCCCGCCGCGGCGCGGCTGCGGATTGCCGAGGGTCAGCGGATCGAGGCCGGGGATGCGCTGACCGAGGGCTCGATCAACCCGCAGGACATGATGCGGATCCTCGGCGTGGACGCGGTGCATCGCTATCTGGTGACCGAGGTGCAGGAGGTCTACCGGGCGCAGGGCGTGACGATTCACGACAAGCACATCGAAGTGATCGTGCGTCAGATGCTGCGCAAGGTGCAGATCGACGAGTCGGGCGACTCCGACTGGCTGCCCGGCGAGTTGGTCGACCGCTACACCTACCAGGAGGTCAACACGCGGCTGATCAGCGAGGGCGAGGCGTCGGCGACGGCGCAGCCGGTGCTGTTGGGGGTGACGAAGGCGTCGCTCTCGCAGGAGTCGTGGCTGTCGGCCGCGTCGTTCCAGGAAACGACGCGGGTGCTGACGGAGGCCGCGATCAACGGCGCCGTGGACAATCTGGTCGGCCTGAAGGAGAACGTGATCATCGGCAAGATGATTCCGGCGCGCGCAGTGATCGAGCTGCCGCCGCTGCCGGAGCCCAAGCCGCTGCCGCTCTCGGCGGACCTGTCGGGTGTCGAGGCGGACCCGTTTTATAGCGCCGACGAGGACGACCTGGGGGAGCTGGGCTACGGCTTCGACGACGATGCCGACACCGAAGTCGACCTGCTGCTGCCTGCGGGGATCAGCGGATTCGACGAGGACGGCGGCTACGTGGCGCTGCCGACGGAGAGCTAAGCAACTGCAGCTGGCGGCTCCGTGCGAGCCGCCAGCCCGCCGTCGCAACGGTGCGCCCGCCGACGCCCCCATACGCCTCTGCCGCTCCCGGGATTCCGTGCGGTCGTTCCTGCTGAGGGCGAGCTTCGCGTCACCATGTCCACGGCATCGCCACCTGGCTGTAGGGGGTCGCTCGTGGGCGGCCGCGCGACGACTCAGTCGACCGGATAGCGATGCCGACAGGGGCGGAGATAAGCGGCTCGCCGATCGGGCGGGAGTGCTCAGTCGGCGCCGCGCAGGCGGGGGTCGAGCAGGTCGCGGAGGGTGTCGCCGAGCAGGTTGAAGGCGAGCACGGTGAGCACGATCGCGAGGCCGGGGAAGACCGCCAGGATGCCCTTGCTGGTGAGGAAGCGCTGCGCGCCGCTGAGCATCGAGCCCCAGGAGGGGTCGGGCGGCTGAGTGCCGAGCCCGAGGAAGCTGAGACCGGCCTCTGCGATGATCGCAAAACCGATCGCGAGCGAGGCCTGCACGATCACGGGAGCAAGGATGTTGGGCGCGATGTGCTGGAAGATGATGCGCGGGGTGCTCGCCCCACTGGACTCGGCGGCGAGCACGTACTCCATCGCCTTGACGGACAGCGTGCTGCCGCGCACGAGCCGCGCCAGTCCGGGGATGAAGACGACTCCGATCGCGATCATCACGTTGAACACTCCGGTGCCGAGCACGGCGATGATGATCAGGGCGAGCAGCAGGGCGGGGAAGGCGTAGAGGGCGTCCATCACGCGCATCATGACTTCGTCTTTGCGGCCGCCGAGGTAGCCGGCGAGCATGCCGTAGGGCATGCCGATGCTGACGCCGATACCGACGGAGATGACGCCGACGAGCAGGGCGGTGCGGGCGCCGTGGACGATCCGGGAGTAGGTGTCGCGGCCCAGATTGTCGGTACCCAGCCAGTGGGCGCCGGAGGGGTCGGAGAAGAGGGCGTCGAAGTCGGTGGCGATCGGGTCGTGGGTGGCGGCGACGCCGGTGAAGATGGCGGCGAACAGGACGATCAGGATGATGAAGAGGCTGGCCATGCCAGCCGGCCGGCGCGAGAAGCGGCGGCCGAACTCGCGCTCGCGGGCGAAGCGCCGGCTGGTGTCGGTCCAGGGGACGGCGGCGCTACTCATAGCGGATCCTCGGGTCCAGATAGGCATAGGAGACGTCGACGACCAAGTTGGACATGGCGACAGCAACGGCCAGCATCAGCCCCAGTGCCTGCACGGTGACCAGTTCGCGATTGAAGATCGAGTCGATCAGTAGTTTGCCGATCCCGGGCAGCGAGAACACCGATTCAATGATGATCGCGCCGCTCACGATGTTCGAAATTTGCAGGCCGAGGACCGTGACGACCGGAATCATCGCGTTGCGAAAGCCGTGGCGCACGATCACGTTGCGCTCACGGAGGCCTTTGCTGCGCGCTGTGCGCACGTAATCCTGTTGCATCACCTCGACCAGTGAGGCGCGGGTCTGGCGGGCGAGGACGGCCGCCTGCGCGATGCCGATCGCGACGGCGGGCAGGAGCATGCCGCGCATGTTCTCGAGCGGGTCCTCGCGGAAGCTGGTGAAGCCGAGGGCGGGGAACCAGCCGAAATCGACAGCGAAGACAAGAATTAACAACAGTGCAAGCCAGAAGTTGGGGATCGCCGCGCCGACGACGGCGAAGACGGTGCCGAGGTAGTCGAACGGCGTGTTGGGCCGTGAGCCAGCCAGCAGACCGATCGGTAAGGCCAGCGCCACCGCCACGATCAGCGAGAGAATGCCCAGCTGGATCGTGACCTCCAGCCGGTCGGAGACGAGCGCGGCAACCGTGTCGCCGGAACGCCGACTCTCCCCGAACTCGCCCTGGAAGGCGTGGTACATCCAGTCCGCGTACTGCACGAGGACGGGGCGATTGAGTCCGAGTTCTTCGCGCAGCGCAGCGACGAGGTTGAAGTCGGCCTCGGGGCCGAGGATCGCCAGCGCGGGGTCGCCGGGCAGCAGGCGGATGGTGAAGAACGTGATCGCGGAGATCAGGAAGAGGACCGGAATGGTGGCGAAGAGTCGGCGCAGAACGTAGGTCGCCATCGGGTTTGACTCCGTCAGTCGGGCGGGGACGCAGCCCACCGGTGTTCTGGCGGCGCAGTCTACCGACTGCGGACGCGGGTCTTCTGCGCACGCGAGCCATACCTTAGTCTTACGCAAGCAAAGCGGCATGGAGCTTCGGCGGGCGCGGTTCGAGTGAGACCGTGCGCCGCACCACGCTCTACAGGGAGGCATCATGAGCGAACGAACCGATTGGACCCGATTGGCGCGCAAGCGTGTGTCGCGGCGTGCGTTGCTGCGCAGCAGTGCGCGGGCGGGTGTCGGGGCGGCGGGCCTCGCGTTGGTCGGCTGTGGCGACGACGATGATGAGCAGGCGGCCGCGCAGGTCGTTCAGCAGCAGGAGCAACAGCAGCAGGCAGCTCAGCAGCAGCAGCCCGCCGCGCAGCAGGCGCAGCAGCAGGCGGCCGCGCAGCAGGCGCAGCAGGCCGACGATCAGCAGCAGGCGGCAGAGCAGGCCGACGACCAGCAGCAGCAGGCAGTGACGCAGCAGGCGGCCCAGGAAGAAACCGTCGCGCACGTGCCGACCGGCGAGGTGACCTGGCCGATTGTGGGCAACATCAGCGGCACGGAGGGCTCGACGGGCACAGGCGGCGGCGACCATCAGGTGCTGTGGCCGGTGTTCGACAATCTGGTGGGCTACGACGCGGCGTTGACGCCGACGGCGAGCCGCAGCCTGGCCGAGGTGTGGGAGATTCCGGATCCGCTGAAGATCATCTTCACGCTGCGGCCGGAGGTGCCGTTCCACGACGGGACGATGCTGACCTCGGAGGCGGTGCGCCTGCACATTGAGCGCGGCAAGAACCTTGAGGGCTCGAACGTGAAGGCCGACCTCGCGGCGGTCGAGACGGCGGTGGCGGTTGACGAAGTGACGACCAACTTCGAGATGAACGCGCCGTTCTCGCCGCTCTTGCGGGTGCTGGGCGACCGCGCGGGGATGATCACGGCGCCGAGTTCGCACGAGCGGATCAACGTGACCAACAGCCGCGAGGTGCCGTCGGGCACGGGCGCGTTCACCTACGTCGACGAGGACCTCGATGGTCCGTATGTGCAGGAGTGGTTCCGCGACTACTGGAAGCCGAACGCGCCGAAGGTTGAGCGGCTGACGCTGCTGCAGGGCGTGACCGCCTCGCAGGTGACGAACGGCCTGCTGACGAGCGAGTTCGACCTGGTGGTCGGGCCGCCGACGGAGGACCTGAGCCGGATTGAGGACGCGGGCAAGAGCCTCAGCATCAAGGCGACGAACGGGAACTCGTTCTTCTATATCAACCCGAACCTGCCGCCGTGGGACAACGTGCACCTGCGACGCGCGGTGAACTTCGCGATCGACCGCGACAAGCTGGTCGACGTGCTGTACGACGGGCTGCACACGCCGAACAGGTGGGGCTGGCTTGGCCCGGCGACGGGCGAGTTCCACGACCCCGACGAAGTGCTCGTGACCTACGACCCGGACAAGGTGCGCGAGGAGCTCGCGCTGGCGGGTTACCCCGACGGCATCGAATATGACATGAACATCAGCGACAGCAGCGTGGCGATCGCGCAGGCTGAGTTCATTCAGGCGAGCCTCGCGCAGTTTGGGATCATGATGAACATCGTGGTCCGGCCGAGCCCGGACTACTACGTCGAGTGGGTCCAGAAGCAGACCGCGGTGATGATGGCTGGGATGTCGGTGCGAGCCGATGTCTGGCAGCAGATGGCGTTCGTGGCGCGGCAGGACGGGCCGTTCGACTTCGCGCTGCCGGAGGCCGACAAGGACGCGGAGCTGCAGGCTGCATTCACGAAGGTCACCGAGGTCTTCGACCCGGAGGAACGCGTCGTCGCGATGCGCGAGCTGAACCGCGTCCTCGAGTCGCGGGTGTATCACGTCAAGCTGTACTTCAGCGCGTCGGTGATGGCGCACGACCCGAACCTGCAGTTCGAGCACTTCGGCGACGGCAAGCCGCACTTCGGCCAGGCGGATGTGAGCTGGACCAGCTAGCCGGCCCGCTGCCCGAGTCAGCGCCTCGTTGAGGCGCGCGAGACTGCGCCATACTGGTGCCGTACTCGCGTGCCTGCGAGCGAAGGGGAGTTTGTATGTCGTGGGAAGCGGAGATCGAAGAGATTGCGCTGCGCCGGAAGCTGGCGAAGCGGATGGGCGGACCGGAGCGGATCGCGGAGCAGCACGCCCAGGGGCGGCTGACGATCCGCGAGCGGCTTGACCTGCTGACCGACGAAGGGTCGTTTCGCGAGCGGGGCATTCTGGCTGGGGCGGGGATGTATGACGAGGGCGAGCTGGTGGGTTTCCTGCCCGCGGGCTCCGTGATCGGGACGGCGAAGATCGATGGTCGGCCGGTGGTGGTGCGGGGCGCTGACTTCACGGCGCGTCTGAAGGGTGGCTCGGATGTCGAGCGCGGCAAGATGCGGGTGCACGGGGGCGGCGGCGACAAGACGGGCAATGCGGAGAGCATGGCGCTGGAGTTGAAGATTCCGCTGATCCGGCTGATCGACGGGTTTGGGGCGGACATCCGGGCGACGGCGCAGATGGGTCGCACGTATCTGCCCGAGCTCTTCTGGCCGCAGCGCTGGGCGAAGCTGTTGGCCGAGGTGCCGGTGGTCTCGGCGGCGATGGGCTCAGTGGCCGGTCTGCCGGCGGCCGAGGTGCCGGCCAGTCACTTCGCCGTGATGGTGCGGGGCACGACGCAGGTGTTCGCGGGCGGACCGCCGCTGGTGAAGCGCTCGCTCGGTGAGGACATCAGCAAGGAGGAACTGGGCGGCTATCAGGTGCACGCGCGGAGCAGCGGGGTGGTGGACAACGACGCGGAGGATGAGCAAGACCTGATGGGCCAGATCCGGGCGTTTCTGTCGTATCTGCCGACGAATGTGCATCAGCTGCCGCCGATCGTGGCGACGGACGACCCCATTGACCGGCGCGAGGAAGGCCTGGTTTCGATCGTTCCGCGGCACCGCAACCGCGGCTACAGCCCGCGCAAGCTGATCGAGCTGGTGGTGGACCGCGGCTCGTTCTTCGAGCTGAACCGCTACTACGGGCGCTCGCAGGTGACGGGATTCGCGCGGATCGCGGGGATGCCGGTGGGCGTGCTGGGCAACGACCCGATGCACTACGGCGGGGCGATGGGCGCGCCCGAGGCGCGCAAGTTTGAGCGCTTCGTGGACATGTGCGACGTGTTCCATCTGCCGATCGTGAACTTCGCCGACCAGCCGGGTTTCCTGATCGGTCGTCCGGGCGAGGGCGGCGGGGCGCTGCGGGCGGGCGTGCGCGCGGCGTGCGCGATCGATGACTCGCAGGTCCCCTGGGCGACAGTGGTGGTGCGTCGGCTGTACGGCGTGGCCGGCGGCGCGCACCAGGACTTCAGCCGCTTCTGCTTCCGCGTGGCCTGGCCATCGGCGGAGTGGGGCTCGATCCCGATCGAAGGCGGGGTTGCGGCGGCCTACCGCCGGGAGATCGAGGCGGCCGACGATCCGGCGGCGCACCGGGCGGAGATTGAGGAGCGGCTGATCGCGCTGCGCAGCCCGTTCAGCGCGGCTGAGGCGTTCGCGGTGGAGGACATCATCGATCCGCGCGACACCCGCTGGATGCTGGCGGAGTGGCTGGAGATCGCGTACGCGCAACAGCTGCCGGCGCAGCTGGGGGTGCGGGTGCGGTACGGGATGCGGCCGTAGGGCGGCTCCTCACTCGACTTGCGTCGCGACCGCTCCCCCGGCGTCGCGGAGGAGCGGGGTGGTAGCCGTACGAGAGCTTGTGCGCGGTACGAGGAAGCGGAGAACGACGAAGCCCGAGCGCGTCGCGCTCGGGCTTCGTGATTGGGTCCCTTGAGGGAGCTGGGCTGGTTAGTAGTCCATCCCCATGTCGGGCATGCCGGCGCCGGCCGGCATCATCGGGGCCTGGGGGATCTCGGCGACGAGGGACTCGGTGGTGAGCACCATGCCGGCGATTGAGACGGCGTTCTCGAGCGCGGAGCGGACGACCTTGACGGGGTCGACGATTCCGAACTCAAGCATGTCGCCGTAGACGTCGAGCTTGGCGTCGTAGCCGTAGCTGTCGGCGGATTCCTTGCGAATCCTGCCGATCACGACGGAGCCTTCCTGGCCGGCGTTGAGCGAGATCTGGCGAATCGGGGACTCAAGCGCGGTGCGCAGGAGCCGGATCGCGGTTCGCTCGTCGCCGCTGGAGCTGTCGTCCAGGTCCTCAAGGGCTCGGTCGGCGCGGAGCAGCGCGCAGCCGCCGCCAACGACGACTCCCTCTTCAACGGCCGCGCGGGTCGCGGAGAGGGCATCTTCGAGCTTGGCCTTCTTCTCCTTGAGCTCGACCTCGGTCGGCGCGCCGACCTTGATGACGGCGACCCCGCCGGCAAGCTTGGCCATGCGCTCCTGGAGCTTTTCGCGGTCGAAGTCGGAGGCGGTGCCGTCGATCTGGGCCTTGATTTCCTTGATCCGGTTCTGGATCGCTTCGTCGGCGCCGTTGCCCTCGACGATCGTCGTGTCGTCCTTGGAGGACACGATCCGTCGGGCGCGGCCCAGGTCGGCAACCTGCGTCTGATCGAGGGTGCGGCCGAGTTCCTCGGTGATCAGCGTGCCGCCGGTCAGCACGGCGATGTCCTCAAGCTGCTGCTTGCGGCGGTCGCCAAAGCCGGGGGCCTTGACGGCGAGCACGTTGATCGTGCCGCGCAGCTTGTTGACGACGAGGGTGGCGAGTGCTTCGCCATCGACATCGTCGGCGATGATCACGAAGTTCTTGCTGATCTGGAGCAGCTTCTCCATCAGCGGGACGACATCCTGAATGGCGCTGATCTTGCGGTCAGTGATCAGGATGTAGGGGTCGTCGATGCCGGCTTCCATGCGCTCCGGGTTGGAGACGAAGTAGGGCGAGACGTAGCCACGGTCGAGCTGCATGCCGTCGGTGAACTCGGTCTCCATGCGGATGCCCTGGCCCTCTTCGACGGTGATGACGCCGTCTTTGCCAACCTTCTCCATGACATCGGCGATGATTTCGCCGATTTCTTCGTTGTCACCGGAGATGGTTGCGACCGCGGCGATCTCGTTCTTGAGTTCGACCGGGCTGGCCATCTCGCGGAGTTCGTCGACGATCACGCGGAGGCCGACGTCGAGGCCGCGCTTGAGCGCCATGGGGTCGGCGCCGGCGGCGACGTTGCGGAGGCCCTCAGTGACGATCGCCTGAGCGAGGACGGTGGCGGTGGTGGTGCCATCGCCGGCGACATCGTTGGTGCGAATCGAAACTTCCTTGGCGAGCTGAGCGCCCATGTTGCGGAAGGGGTCATCGAGTTCGATTTCGCGTGCGATCGTGACGCCATCGTTGATGATCAGCGGGGCGCCGAACTTCTTGTCGAGGACGACGTTGCGGCCGCGGGGGCCGAGCGTGACCTTGACGGTGTTGGCGAGGGCGTCGACGCCCTCGCGCAGGGCTTTGCGCGCCTCCATATCGAAGGCGATTTGCTTAGCTGCCATCGTTTCTCCTTCGGCCAGCCGCGCCGTTCAGGGGCGTGAGTGGGCTGGCCCAGACTGTGTCGCGGCTGCGGGGTGGTCTAGACGACCACCTTGGCGAGCACTTCGCGCTCTTCGAGGACGATCAGATCCTCGTTGTCGATCTGGATTTCCTGGCCGGTGTACTTCTTGTAGAGAATCCGGTCACCGACCATGATGTCGAGCGGGATCCGCTTGCCGTCGTCGTCGCGCTTACCGGGGCCGATTGCGATGACTTCGCCCTGCTGCGGCTTCTCTTTGGCCGAGTCGGGGATGACGATCCCGCTCGACAGGACCTGTTCCTGGTGGAGCGGGGTGATGACCAGGCGGTCGTTCAGCGGCTCCAGACGTGTTCCCTCTGCCATTGGCGCGTTTCCTCTGATTCCTTCTGCGTGCCGGCGCTTGGCGCCGCGATTCGTGGGTTGAGCATCGCGGGGGATGAGGCGTCCCGGCTGGCGCTCGCCACTCGGCTGGCGCCCTGATGCCGTTGGGCTGGCACTCCTGCCCCGCGAGTGCTAACAAGCCGAATCGTACCCACGCGCGCGGCAGCGTGCAAGACCCGAACCGTTCTCCGTTAGCTGGGCAACGTTGGGCTGACGCGTTGACGGCAATCGATCGCGGGGATGGCGGGCTGGGCGGCGCGCTGGGCGATGGGCGGGGCCGACTTGTCCACGCGCTGCACCGCGTGTGGGCGAGCCAGTGGCCGCAGGCGGGGGAGTGCGATAGGTTCGCGCGGAGGGGTACACGTGAGTCGCTTCATTGGACCGCCGGTGATCTTTAGCGGCAATGCGCACCCGCAGCTCGCGCGCGATGTGTGCGCGTCTCTGGGGATCGAGCTGGGCGAGGCGAACGTGTTCGATTTCGCGAACGGGAACACGTTCGTGCAGCTGTTGCAGAACATCCGCGAGCGCGACGTGTTCCTGATCCAACCGGGCAGCGCGCCGGTCAATCAGCACCTGGTCGAGCTGCTGATCATGATCGATGCGGCGCGTCGAGCGTCGGCCGGCCGGGTCACGGCGGTGGCGCCGTATTACGCCTACGGGCGCTCGGACAAGAAAGACCAGCCGCGAGTGCCGATCACCGCGCGCCTGTTTGCGGACCTGATCCAGACGGCGGGCGCCGACCGGATGCTGACGATGGACCTGCACGCCGGGCAGATCCAGGGATTCTTCCATATTCCGACTGACGAGCTGACAGGTCAGCGACTGTTGATTGAACACTTCGCCGAGCAGGAGTTCGATGGCGTGGTGGTGTCGCCCGACCTGGGCAGCGCGAAGCGGGCGCGCACGGCGGCGGCGATGCTCGATCTGCCGCTGGCGGTCGCCGAGAAGCGCCGCGCGGGCAACGACGACTGCGCCGAGATGCTGCAGCTGATCGGCAGTGTGGCGGGTCGCGACGTGTTGATCATGGATGACGAGATCGACACGGCGGGCACGGTCTGCGAGGTGGCGCAGATGCTGCGCGACGAGGGCGCGCAGACCATCTATGTGGCGGCGACGCACGGGCTGTTCTCGCCGCCGGCGCTGGAGCGGCTGAGCCGCAGCCCGATCGTCTCGGTGGTGACGACGGACACGCTGCCGACGCCGGAGGGTTCACCGGACGGCATGTTCAAGAAGGTGTCGGTGGCGCCGCTGCTGGGCGAGGCGATTCGTCGAATCCACGAGGGCGAGTCGGTCGGGGCGCTGTTTACGTAGGCGTTCGAGTAGGCGTTCGCGGGGGGCGGCGGAACCGGGCGGTGTCGGGCGGCTTGTGCGGGCGGAGCGTGGTTGCAGGTCGAGACGGTGGACGCCGGCGAGCGTGGAGTCGTCTGGTCGCCGAACCTGCGCTGGCTGGCACTCGGAGACAGCTCGCTCCGCGCGCACCGCGGTTGCGGAGGCGCCTGAGCGCATTCTCCACCGCAGGTCGGCGTATGATGGGGTGGATTGTGTTTGGCTGAATCTGGGAGGGTCGTGGCGCGGATGGCATTGCTGAGTCGGGTGACGGGCAAGGCGAAGGTGCTGTTTGGCGACTCCCATTCGCGGGAGATTAAGAAGCTGCGGCCGGCCGTAGCGGCGGTGAACGAGTGGGAGCCGAAGAGCCAGCGGCTCGATGATCTGGCGCTGCGCGAGAAGACGACGGAGTTCATCCAGCGGCTCGAGGACGGGGCCTCGCTCGACGACATTCTGCCCGAGGCGTTCGCGGTCGTCCGCGAGGCCGCCATCCGCCATGTCGACATGCGCCACTACGACGTTCAGATGCTCGGTGGTCTCGTCCTCCACCAGGGGAAGATCGCGGAGATGCGGACGGGTGAGGGCAAGACGCTGGTGGCGACGCTGGCGCTCTATCTGAACGCGCTGGAGGGCGACGGGGCGCATCTGGTCACGGTCAACGACTACCTGGCCAAGCGCGACGCGCAGTGGATGGGGCCGATCTATCACGCGCTGGGGCTCTCGCTGGGGGTGCTGCAGCACCGCGCGGCGTTCCTGTTCGACCCCAACGCGGAGCATCTGCACGACGAGGAAGAGGATGCGGACCTGGATCCGGAGGAGCGGCAGCGCAGGCGCGAGCTGGGCGACCTGAAGATGCTGCGACCGTGCACGCGCCAGGAGGCGTACCGGGCGGACATCACCTACGGCACGAACAACGAGTTCGGCTTCGACTATCTGCGCGACAACATGGTGCTGGAGCGGGTGCAGAAGGTGCAGCGGCAGCTGAGTTACGCGATCGTTGACGAGGTCGACAACATTCTGATCGACGAGGCGCGAACGCCGCTGATCATCAGCGGCCAGGCGGAGGAATCGCTGGACACTTACCGTGTGTTCGCGAATCTGGTGCGCAGCCTACAGCCGGGCGAACATTTTACGCCCGACCTGAAGTCGCGGACGGTGGCGCTGACCGAATCGGGGATCAGCAAGATCGAAGACCTGCTCAGCATCGACAACCTGTTCGAGGGCGAGAACGCGCGGCTGACACGCTTCCTCGACTCCGCGCTCAAGGCGCAGTTCATCTACCAGCGCGATCGCGATTACGTGGTGCGGCAGGGCAAGGTGGTGATCGTCGACGAGTTCACCGGCCGGATGATGGAGGGGCGGCGCTATTCGGAGGGGCTGCACCAGGCGATCGAGGCGAAGGAGGGAGTCAGTGTCGAGCGCGAATCGGTCACGCTCGCGACGATCACCTACCAGAACTTCTTCCGGATGTACGACAAGCTCTCGGGGATGACGGGTACAGCGGAGACCGAGGCGGAGGAGCTGCACAAGATCTATTCGGTCGAGGTGGTGGTGGTCCCGACCCATCAGGAGATGGTGCGCGACGACCAGGCGGACTTCGTGTTCCGCACGGAGCGGGCGAAGTTCGACGCGGTGATCGAAGAGATTGCTGATCTCACCAAGTCGGGGCGCCCGGTGCTCGTCGGTACCGCGTCGGTTGAGACCTCCGAGCAGCTCGCGAAGATGCTGAAGCGTCGTGGCGTGGGGCACGAGGTGCTGAACGCGAAGCAGCACGAGCGCGAGGCGCTGATCATCTCGCGGGCCGGCGAACCGCAGGCAGTGACGATCGCGACAAACATGGCGGGCCGCGGCACGGACATCAAGCTGGGCGAGGGCGTGGCGAAGGCCGGCGGGTTGGCGGTGATCGGGACGGAGCGGCACGAATCGCGGCGGATCGATAATCAGCTCCGTGGTCGGTCGGGTCGCCAGGGCGACCCTGGGTCGTCGCGATTTTACGTGTCGTTCGAAGACGGGGTGATGAAGCGGTTCACGCCCGACTGGCTGCCCGGGATGCTCGAGAAGGTGGGCATGGAGGACGGCACCCCGCTGGAGTCGGGCATGGTCGGCAAGGCGCTCGAGCAGGCGCAGCAGAAGGTCGAGTCGTATCACTTCGACATCCGCAAGCACCTGGTCGACTACGACGATGTGATCAACCGGCAGCGCGATGTGATCTATCGCGAGCGGGACAAGATTCTGGTGGCGGGCGAGGACCTGCACGAGATCGTGGCGGACATGATGAGCGCGACGATCGGCGACCTGAGCGAGTCGTTCCGCGGCACGTATTGGGATCGCACGGTGGCCGACGAGTTCTGGCAGGAGGCGGCGCAGCTGATGCCGCTGGAGGGCCTCGATCTGCATGAGCTCGACGGCGAGGAACTGGACGAGTGCGTCGCGGCGCTGCGCGAGCACGCCGAGGGGCGTCTCGAGCTGCTGCGCGCGCAGCTCCAGGCGGTGTCGTGGCGCGAGTCGCTGCGCGCGCTGGTGCTGTCGTCGCTGGACCGGCTCTGGATTCGGCACCTGACGGAGGTCGATTCGCTGCGCCAGGGCGTCGGCCTGCAGGCCTACGGGCAGCAGGACCCGCTGGTCACCTACAAGCGCGAAGCATTCGACATGTTCGACCAGCTGGTCGCTGCGGTGCGGCGTGGGGTCGCGGCGGCGGCCATGCACGCGCAGGCCGTGCACGCGCTGCCGGGTGCTGCGGCGCCGGCTTCTGCCAACGGTGACACGAGTCGGGCAGCGTCCCGACGGGTGGGCCGCGCTAACCTCGCGCCGGCTGTCCGGGGCCGCAGCGCGGCCGATGCGGTGGGCGCACGCAACGTGCGTGAGACGGGCGGCCAGGCCGTCGGGGCCGCCGCTGCCGGGGGCGCCGTGGCCACGGCGCCCGCAAGCGCGTCCAAAGTGGGACGCAACCAACCCTGCCCGTGTGGCAGCGGGAAGAAATACAAGCGATGCCACGGTCGAGCGGCATAGAACTGCCCAACCTGGAGGATGCGGAGGAGCTGCACGGCGCGGGCTTCGCCGAGGATGAGCATCCGCTGCATCCGGTCCCGATCGACCCGGGCGCTCACCTGATCGCATTTGAACTGGCGCTGCGCGCCGGGCGGCCGTGGTTCGAGGCGCTGCTGGAGGCGATCCAGCGCTGGGACATCCCGCATGAGTTCGTTGACGGGCGCGAGTACGCGTATCTGATCGAACGCGAGGCGTTCGACTGGCTGTTGCTTTGCGAGCGGCTCTGCGACGCGATGCCGGCTGGGCTGCTGCCGGCGGCGGAGGTCGACGCGCTGCTGACGCACGAGACGCCGCCGCAGACGCTGACCGAGAACGAATTTCAAGAGCGAATCGGGCCGGCAAAGTACTGGGCGCACCTCAACTTCCTCTACGGCGTGCGCGTGGAACAGGCCCTCCAGCTGGCGACGGAACGGGTGCTGCAGAAGGAAAATGGCGCGGTCACGTTCTCACACGCGCGGCGCGACCTGGAGCGTGACGCACACATGCGCATCTACGGGCACACGCAGGAAGAGCTGCTGAGCGACTTCCGCGATCAGACGGAGCGGCTGCACACTGATCGGCTCGGGCAGCAGGAGTGGCAGGCGTTCACGTACTGGCTGTTCCGCAGCCGCGTGGAGCGTCAGGACCCGGCGCGGGTCGCGAGCGATACGCGTCGGGGCTTGGACATGCTGCGAGAGCTGGAGATGGCGGCGCAGCGCCGGCGGGCCGGCCAGACGCCCGCAGTGACCGGCGCGACTGGAGCCGCCGACGTGGACCGCAACGGGCGCAGCGCCGAACGCGAGCGAGACGTGATTGATTCCGTCGTGGTCGCCGTAGGCTAGGTCCGGCGGGCGCGGATCTCGCGCGCCGGTCGGGCCCGAATTCTCTCCCACTTCCGCCGGATTGCCCCGGACAGCGCCAGACCGGAGTCGCATCGTGACCGCAGCCAGCACCGACCCAGACGCAAGCATCGCCCCGACGGCCAGCCTGCCGCCGACGTATGACGCGCAGGCCTACGAGGAGTCGGTCTACCGGTTCTGGGAGGAGGGCGGCTGGTTTGCGCCGTCGCCCACCGCGGAGGCGAACGGTCGCGAGCCGTTCACGATCATCATGCCGCCCCCGAACGTGACGGGGGCGCTGCATCTGGGCCACGCGATCACGCTGACGATCGAGGACGCGCTGACCCGCTGGCACCGGATGCTCGGCGACCCCACGCTGTGGTTGCCGGGCATCGACCACGCGGGGATTGCGACGCAGAGCGTCGTTGAGCAGCAGCTGGCGCGGGAGGGTCAGAGCCGGCACGACCTCGGGCGTGAGGAGTTCGTCGAGCGGATTTGGGCGTGGGTCGGGCGCTATCGCTCGCGGATCGAGGATCAGGCGCGGCGGATGGGCGCCTCCTGCGACTGGAGCCGGGTGATCTTCACGCTGGACGAGACGCCGCGGCGGGCGGTGCGCAAGACGTTCGTCGACCTGTTCGAGGACGGGAAGATCTACCGCGGCGACCGGATCATCAACTGGGACCCACAGATGATGACGGCGCTGTCGGACGTGGAGGTCGAGTATCGGGAGACGGAGGGGCATCTCTGGCACGTGCGCTACCCGTTCGTTGATGAGCATGGCCTCGAGCTCGAGGAGGGCGTGACGATTGCGACGACGCGGCCGGAGACGATCCCGGCGGACGTGGCGATCGCGGTGCACCCGAGCGACAAGCGCTGGCAGCCGCATCACGGGCGGCACGTGCGGCTGCCGCTCCGCGGGTTCGATCGGCTGCTGCCGATCGTGCCCGACGCCGCCGTCGATCCGGAGTTCGGCACCGGCGCGCTGAAGATCACCCCGGGCCACGATCAGCTCGACTTCGAGATCGGCGAGCGACACGGGCTGGAGCCGATCCGGGTGGTGGACTGGGACGGCTCGATCACCGTCCAGGGCGGGATCTACGTCGGCATGGATCGCGATGAGGCGCGCGCGCGAGTCGTTGAGCATCTGGAGCAGGATGGCTATCTGGTGCGCACGGAGCGGCACGAGCACAACGTGGGCCACTCGCAGCGCAGCGGCGTGGCGGTCGAGCCGCTCGTCTCGAATCAGTGGTTCGTGGACACGACGGAGCTGGCGGCGGAGGCGGCGCGCGTGGTGCGCGAGGGCGAGGTGCAGATCGTGCCGGAGCGCTCGAAGGGCGTGTACCTGCAATGGATGGAGAACATCCGCCCCTGGTGCATCTCGCGGCAGCTCTGGTGGGGGCACCGGATTCCGGCCTGGTACTGCCGCGCGTGCGACGCGGCCGCGCTGATCGTCGGCGACGACGGCGAGATCACGATCGGCGAGGGGGCGCACCCGATCGTGGCGCATCAGGACCCAACCGGCTGTCCAACGTGTGGGGCGTCGGATCTGATCCAGGACCCGGATGTGCTCGACACGTGGTTCTCGAGTGGCCTCTGGACGCACTCGACGCTCGGCTGGCCGGACGCAGATGCCGACGACCTGGCGCGCTTCTACCCGTCGAGCGTGATGGAGACGGGCTACGACATCCTGTTCTTCTGGGTGGCGCGGATGATCATGCTGGGCTGCTACAACATCGGCCCGGCGCCGTTCAAGACGGTCTATCTGCATGGCCTGGTGCGCGACGCCGAGGGCCGCAAGATGAGCAAGAGCCTTGACAACGTGATCGATCCGCTCGACAAGGCGGCGCAGTACGGGATGGACGCGCTGCGCTTCACGCTGGCGACCGGCTCCACGCCGGGCAATGACATGCGGCTGACGGATGAGCGCCTGGAGGGTTCGCGCAACTTCGCCAACAAGCTGTGGAACGGTGCGCGGTTCGTGCTCGGCGAGATCGCCGGGTCGGGCGTTGCGGTGGGCGCGCTGCCTGACGATCTGTCGACCGCGCCGCTCGAGGACCGCTGGATTCTGTCGCGGCTGGAGGCGACGGTCGCAAACGTGGACGAACTGCTGACCCAGTTCCAGCTCGGCGAGGCCGGGCGGCAGATTCACGATTTCCTCCGGAACGAGTTCTTCGACTGGTACGTGGAGGCGAGCAAAGTGCGGCTGCGGGCGGGCGACACGTCGCCGATCGCGGTGCTGGCGCACGTGCTCGACCGCGGGCTGCGGCTGCTGCACCCGTGGATGCCGTTCATCACGGAGGCGCTCTGGCAGCGGCTGCCCAGCCGGGACGGTGAGGCGCTGATCGTCGCGCGGTATCCGCAGCCGGGCGACGGCGCGCGCGACCGCAACGCGGAGGCGGAGTTTGGCGCGGTTCAGGAGATCGTGCGCGCGGTGCGGCAGACGCGGGCGGACTACGCGGTGACGGCGGGGCGCTGGGTCGAGACGTGGGTTGCGCCGCGCGCGCCGCTGCGGTCGGCGGTGGACGCGGCGACCGGAGTGATCGAGGCGTTGGCGCGCTGTCGGCCGCTGCACGTGGTCGCGAGTCGCGCGGAAGCGCCGGTCGAGCAAACGGCCTCGATGGTCCTGACCAACGCAGAGGTCGTGATTCCGCTCGGGGAGCTGGTCGATCTCGCACAGGAGCGGGCGCGACTGGAGAAGGAGCTGAACGGAATCGAGGGGCGTCTGCGTGGCGCCGAGGCGAAGTTGGCGAACGAGGGATTCCGGACCAAGGCGCCGGCGCAGGTCGTTGAGGCCGAGCAGGCGCGGGCGGCTGATCTGTCGCGGCAGCGGGTTCTGCTGCGTGAGCGGCTGGCGGCGCTGCCGGTGCAGTAGGGGAGCACCCCCCAGCGCTTCAGCGGCTCCCCCGTGCTGCGGGGGAGCGTGGGTCAACGGACGGCGCCGCTGGACTTCAGGGTGTCGGCTTTCGTGCCGTTGACTCCGATTTCGTTGAGGATTTCGGTGGTGTGCTGGCCGGGATAGGCGGGCGGGCCCTGGATTTCGCTCTTCGTGCGGCTGAATCTTGGGGCCGGGGCGGGCTGCACGACGCCGGCGACCTCCTCGAAGGCGTGGCGGGCGCGAGCGTGCGGGTGATCGGGCGCTTCCCAGGGCTCGAGCACGGGGCCGAAGCAGACGTCGCTGCCCTCGAAGACCTCTTCCCACTCGGCACGCGACTTGGTGCGGACGATCGCGGCGACGCGGTCCTTCATCTCGGGCCAGCGGGTGCGGTCGTTCTGCTCGGGCAACGCCTCCTGCTCGAGGCCGGTGAGGTGCAGCAGCTCGGCGTAGAACTGCGGCTCGATCGAACCGAGCGCGATGTACTTGCCGTCGAGTGTTTCGTAGGCGTCGTAGTAGTGGGCGCCGGTGTCGAGCACGTTGGAGGCGCGGCCGCGATTCCAGAAGCCGGACGCGAGGCCGGCGTGCAGCGAGGTGATCAACGAGCTGGCGCCGTCGACCATCGCGGCGTCGACGACCTGTCCCTTGCCGGTGCGCTGCGCTTCGATCAGTGCGCCGAGCATGCCGACCGCGAGGTACATGCCGCCGCCGCCGAAGTCGCCGACGAGGTTGAGCGGCGGCACGGGCGCCTGGCCCTTGCGCGCGATCGGCGCCAGCGCGCCGGCCAGCGCGATGTAGTTGATGTCGTGGCCGGCCATCTGCGCATAGGGCCCCTCCTGACCCCAGCCGGTCATGCGGCCGAAGACGAGCCGCTCGTTGCGCGCCAGGCAGACATCGGGGCCGAGCCCGAGGCGTTCCATGACGCCCGGCCGAAAGCCCTCGAAGAGCGCATCGGCGCCTTCGATCAGCTGAAGCGCGACCTCGACGCCGTCGGGATGCTTGAGGTCGAGCGCGATCGAGCGCCGGCCGCGGGCGAGCAGATCGCCGGGCGGCTGCGCCGGGGCTTCGTCGGGCGCGTTGGAGGCGCGATCGATGCGGATGACGTCGGCGCCCATGTCGGAGAGGATCATGCCGCAGAACGGTCCCGGCCCGATACCCTGAAATTCAATGATCCGAATGCCCTCAAGTGGCCCCATGATGAACGCTCCCTCTGTGCTTGGCGCACGCACGCTGCGAATTGGCGCAGGTCTCTGTGCTGGCAAGATACCGCGATGACTGCGTGCGAGCTCAGGATCGAGCCTGCCGGCGCCGACGATGCAGGGGAGGTGATCGAGCTGATCCACCGTGTGTTCGACGAGTACGGGTTCATCTGGGACCCCGAGGACGAGTTCTGGGACCTGCTGGCGGACGAGTTTCCCTATCTCGCGCCACGCGGGGCGATGTGGGTGTCGCGGGATGCGGCGGGGCGCGTGGTGGGCTCGATCGCCGCGGAGCTGCTCGACGCCCAGACGGTCGAGCTGCACCGGCTCTACCTCGATGCGGGACTGCGCGGAGCGGGACACGGGCGCCGATTGCTGCTGCACGCCGTGGATTGGGCGCGCGCGTTGGGCTGCGAGCGGGTCGAGCTGTGGTCGGACACGCGTTTCGACCAGGCGCATCGGCTCTATGAGCGGCTGGGCTTTCGGCGCGCGGGCGAGCGGAAGCTGGCGGACGTGAACGAGACCACGGAGAATCGCTACGAGCGTCCGATCGGCGAGGCGGACCGTTCGGGCGATTGACCACGTGACACTGCGCGTGACATTGACCGTGACACCGCGCGTGACATTGACCGTGTGAGAGGCACACGACTACGATCCAGCAGGCGTCCGACGATGCGCGCAACTGAGCGCCCATCGGAGCGCGCCCGCTCGACCGCGTGCCAGCAAGTTTGCAGAGGATGCCGTGTCAGAACTGTTCGACAACTACGGCGCAGTGCTGATTGCGATCCCGGTTGGGGCAATGCTCGTGTTGACCGCGCTGCTGGCCTCGAAATTGCTCGCGCCACAGCGTCGCACGGCGCTCAAGGCGCAGGTCTACGAGTGCGGGATGCTGCCGATTGGCCGCAACTGGGCGCAGGTCCACGTGCGCTACTACACCTATGCGCTGCTCTTCCTGGTGTTCGATGTTGAGGTGGTGTTCCTGTTCCCCTGGGCGGTGAGCTTCATCGGGCTGGTTGACACGTCGGACATTGGCCGCACGGTGATGTGGCAGATGGTTTTGTTCATCGGGACCCTGTTGGTGGGCCTCGCCTACGCCTGGCGAAAAGGCGTGTTCGACTGGAAGAGCAACTGATGCCCGACACACCGCACATGGCTGATCCCAGTCCGATGATCATTTCGCCCGAATCGCTGCGGCTGACCGCGGTGGACAACACGCCGCCAACGGTGCCCTACAAGATGGTGCTGCCGGGCGTGATGCAGGCGCCGGCGGAGGCGCTGATTTCGGCCGCGCGCAAATCGTCGCTGTGGCCGATGACGTTCGGTCTGGCCTGCTGCGCGATCGAGATGATCGCGACCTACATGGCCAATCACGACCTCGACCGCTTCGGGATCGTGCCCTGGCCGTCGCCGCGGCAGAGCGATGTGATGATCGTGGCGGGGACGGTGACCAAGAAGATGGCCCCGGCGGTCAAGCTGCTCTACGAGCAGATGCCGCATCCCAAGTGGGTGATTTCGATGGGGGCCTGCGCCACGAACGGCGGCCCCTACACGCAGTACGACCGGGTGGTGCAGGGCGTCGACAACATCATTCCGGTTGACGTATATGTGCCCGGCTGCCCACCTCGACCGGAAGCGTTGATCGACGGCCTGCTCGCTCTGCAGGAGAAGATCGTCGAAGAACGCAGCCGCGGGTACTGACGCCCGACCATGACCACTCGTAGCCGCGACCGCGACGAGGCCCCAGTAATGATCGAGCCGCCAGCCGGCTCAATCGCCGACATCTACCGCGCGGTGATGCCGCTGGTCGACTTCGACGCGGTGCTGACCAAGGGCGGCGATGTGGCGCTGACGGTCGCGCCGACGGTGCTGCACGAGGTGCTCGAGCGCGGTCGCGATGACGCGCGGCTGAAGATGAATCTGCTCAGAAACCTGACCGCCGTCGACTGGGTCGAGCGCGGGCTGGAGCTGGTCTACCACCTGTATTCGATCGATCACCGGCACGCGGCGACGATCAAGACATGGTTGCCCGGCGAGGGCGCGGTCATGCTCACCGTGACCGACCTGTATCGGATGGCGGACTGGGCGGAGCGCGAGTGCCGCGAGATGTTCGGGATCGAGTTCCTGGGGCACCCCGACCCGCGCAATCTGCTGCTCGACGAGGACCTCGATATTCACCCGCTGCGCAAGTCTCACCCGCTCGCTTCGATCGAGATCGAGCAGGGCGTTGACGTTGAGTACTTCACGAAGCAGTTCCCGCCCGAGGCGCCGGTGCGCCCGCAGGCGCAGGAAGCGGCGGCGGCCGCGGCCGAAGCGCGTCCGGCGCGCCGACCCGACTCCGAGCTGACCGAGGAGGAGCGCGTGGCGAAGCGCGCCGAGCAGGCCGAACGCGTGGCTCGAGCCCGCGAGCTGGCCGCTGCGCGTCGCCTTGAGCGCGCAGCGGGGGCGCCCGCGGCCGGCGGGCCTCGGCCCGAGGGCACCGCGCCGCCGCCTGCACCCAGCCCGGCAGCGACCGCTCCGGCTGCTGCTGCGCCGGCCGCTGCGCCGGCGACGAGGGATGCGGATCGCCCGGAGGCGCCACCGCCGCCGGAGCTGCCGACGATTCCCGACGCCGATCAAGATCCGGAGGGTCGCGCAGCGGCGCAGGCCGAACGGATGCGAATCGGTCGTGAGCTCGCCGCCGCACGGCGCGCCCAGTTGCGTGGTGAGTGAGGGGCTGAACAGATGACGCAGCGCACGTTTGAAGGCGAAATTCTGACCGAGCCGGTCGTCGTTGAGCGCGAGTTCGAGACGGTCGACATGAACATCAACATCGGGCCGCAGCACCCCGCGACGCACGGCGTGTTCCGGATGGTGCTGACGGTGGACGGCGAGATCGTGAAGGACGCGATCTCCTACATCGGCTATATGCACCGCGGCGGCGAAAAGCTGTCGGAGAACCTCGACTACCGCGGGGCGCTGGGCTACCAGGACCGCACCGATTACCTGGCGGCGTTCAACTCCGAGTGGGTCTACTGCAACGCGGTGGAGCGGCTGGCCGGGATCGAGATTCCGGAGCGCGCCGAGTACGTGCGGCTGATTCTGTCGGAGCTGAACCGGCTGATGTCGCACTTCATGTTCATGGGCGCGTTCGGCACTGATGTGGGCTACTTCGGGACGGCGTTCACCTGGGCATTCAAGGAACGCGAGCGGATCCAGGACCTGTTCGAAGCCGTCTGCGGCGACCGGATCATGTACAACTATTTCCGCGTCGGCGGTCTGGCCTGGCAGCCGCACGAGACCTTCGTGGAGGATTCGCACTGGGTGCTGGACCAGGTGGAGATTGGGATCGCGGACGTCGACAGCCTGATGACCGACAACGAGGTCTTCGTGGCGCGCTGCCGCGATGTCGGGATCATCTCGGCGGAGGATGCAATTTCGTTCGGGGTGACGGGCCCGATGCTGCGCGCCGCGGGCGTGTCGTTCGACCTGCGCGTCGACGAGCCCTATTCGATTTACGACCGCTTCTACTGGGAGATTCCGATCGGCGAACGCGGCGACGTCTACGACCGCTACCTGGTCCGGCTGGAGGAGATGCGGCAGTCGGTCAGCATCGTGCGACAGGCGCTGGACCAGATGCCGACCTCGGGGCCGATCGTCACGGATCGGCTGCCGGCGCGGCTGCGCCCGGCGCCGGGCGAGATCTACATGAGGCAGGAGAATCCGCGCGGCGAATACGGGATCTACATGGTCTCGGACGGCACCGACAAGCCGTGGCGGGTGAAGATGCGCAGCCCCTGCTTCCACAACCTGTCGTCGCTGAAGCCGCAGGTGCTGAACTCCTACCTGGCCGACGCGGTGGTCGCTTTGGGCTCGATCGACATCGTGCTCTGCGAGGTGGACCGTTAATCCCGCGCTGCAGGCGGACCGGCAATGCGGGGCCCGGAGTGGCTTGGCCGCGCGCGGGGCCTGGCCTGGCGCGGGGTGCGTGGCATCTGGCTTGGCATGGCGCATAGGCGTGCCAGGCGGTATCACAGTCAGCGCAGCAGGGACGATGCGTGATGCCTGATCTCGTGCCCGGACTCGTGTTGGGACAGTTCGCGGGCATCGACATGCCCAACTTCCTCGACGCGTTGCTGCGGGTGATGTTCATCGTCGCGCTGATGACCATCAACGCGTTTGCGCTGATCTATCTCGAGCGGAAGATTCTGGCCCGCCTGCAGGCGCGGGTTGGACCGACGCGGACCGGGCCGATTGGGATGCTGCAGTCGATCGCCGACGCGCTGAAGCTGGTCACGAAGGAAGATGTGCGGCCGGCGACGGCCGACCGCTGGGCGTTCGAGCTCGCGCCCTACATCGCGTTTGTGCCGGTCTTCCTGATTTTCGTGCCGATGCCCTTCACCGAGACCTGGTTCATCCGCGACCTCAATCTGGGGCTGCTGTATGTGTTCGGAGTGCTCGGGCTGAACATTGTGGGCGTGGTAATGGCCGGCTGGGGGTCGGACAACAAGTACGCGCTGCTGGGCGGCGTCCGCGCTGCCGCGCAGGCGATCTCCTACGAGATTCCGATGCTGCTGATCGTGGTCAGCGTGGTGATGGTGGCCGCAGGGCGGTTGGCGGCCGACGGCGACGCGGGCTCGGCGGTGAGCATCAACGCGATCGTGGGCAACCAGACGACGACGCCCTACATCCTGCTGCAGCCGTTGGGCTTCGTGATCTTCCTGGTTGGGGCGCTGGCCGAGCTGCACCGCCCACCGTTCGACACGCCGATCGCGGAAACCGAGGTGGTGGGCGGTTACTTCGTGGAGTACTCCGGGATGCGCTGGGGGATGTTCTTCCTGGCCGAATACACGGCGCTGTTCCTGATCGTGCTGCTGGCCTCGTCGATTTTCCTCGGCGGCTGGAACTTCCCGTTCGGGGCGGATGTGGGTCTGGGCCTGCAGATTGTGCTGACGCTGGCCAAGACATCGGTGATGATCGTGCTGGTGATCGGCTCGCGCGCGTTGTTCCCGCGCCTGCGGATCGACCAGCTGATGTCGTTCTCGTGGAAGGTGCTGCTGCCGTTCGCGATCGCCCAGGTGCTGGCGAACGGAATCATCATGGCCTACGGCGGCCCCGACTGGGTGGTGGGACTGGTCTCGTTCGGGCTGATGGCGGCGCTGTTCGGGCTGGTCTTCTACGTGGTGCGAAAGAAGCAGGGCGACACCAAGCGAACGATTCACATGCGACCCGCGCGACCGCGCGTGCTGACCAGCCCCGAAGTGACCCCCGTCGAAGCCGGCGGCGGCGACTAGCTGCGTAGCGAAGGGCAGAGATACGTGGCCGACGGCTTCACCGTGACGCAGGTTGTCTTCTGGGTCCTCGCGATCGTGATGCTGATCAGCGCGCTCGGCGTGGTGACGGCTGGCAACATCGTCTACGCGGCGCTGTTCTTCATCGCCGCGTTGGCCGGGGTGGCCGGCATCTACCTGATGCTGGCCGTCGAATTCCTCGCGCTCGTGCAGCTGTTGATCTATGGCGCGGCGGTCGTGATTCTGATTCTCTTCGCGCTGATGCTGACACGGGCGCGGGAGCGCCCGCAGGCGCTGTTCGGTCGTACGCGACCGCTCGGGATCGCCGCCGCGGCGGGCCTGTTGGCCGCGCTGATCGGCGGGATCGTGGCGACCCACTGGGTGACGCCGGGCCCCGGCGGCGAGATTCAGCCGGTCGCGTTGCAGCAGATTGGCGACGTGATTTTCACGGTCTGGATCGTGCCGTTCATCATCGTCGGGGTACTGCTCTCGATCGCGCTGGATGGCGCGATCATGCTCGCCTCGCCGGACGAGGAGGGCTGAGCGATGCCACCGCTCGAACAGGTCCTCGTGGTCAACGCGATCCTCTTTGCGATCGGCGCGATGGGTGTGCTGACGCGTCGCAACGCGGTGCTGATTCTGCTTTCCGTGGAGCTGATGCTGAATGCGGTCAGCCTCAACATGGTCGCCTTCGCGGTCTACGGGCGGATCGAGTTCGGCAACCTCACGGGTGTCGTCTTCGCCTTCTTCATCATCGTGATCGCGGCCGCCGAGGTCGCCCTGGCGCTGGGCATCGTGGTGCGGACCTTCCGCAACCGCGCGACCGCCAATGTCGACGAAGTGAACCTGCTCAAGTGGTAGCCGCGCGCCGCCACCAGCGAGAGGGCCGCTAGGTGTTCTGGGCCGAACACGCGTGGGTGTTGCCGGCGATCCCGGCGCTCGCGTTCCTCGTGCTGTTCGCGTTCGGGCGCTACCTGCCGCGCGGCGGCGACTTCATCTCGGTCGGCGCGGCGCTGGCCGTGTTCGTGCTCTTCTTCTTCGTGATCGAGTCGCACCTCGATTCGCTCTCGGCGGGCCTCGGCGGGATCGCCAACGCCGGGACCGACTGGGTGCGCTTTGACGACTTCACCGTGCGGCTGGGCTTCACCGTCGACAGCATCGCGATCGTGATGCTGTTCGTCGTCGCGACGGTCGCGCTGATGGTCAACCTCTACTCGACGGGCTACCTGCGGCACCACGGCAAGCCGGAGCCGCGCTACTGGTGGTACTTCGCGGTGCTCTCGCTGTTCGTCGCGGCCATGTTGACGCTGGTGCTGGCCGACAACCTGCTGCTGATGTTCGTCGCCTGGGAGGGCGTGGGACTCTGCTCATTCCTGCTGATCGGCTTCTACCACGAGCGCCGCAGCGCGGTCGAGGCGGCCAAGAAGGCGTTCGTGACGACGCGGCTGGGTGATGTGGGGCTGTTCATCGGCGTGATTCTGTTCTGGCGGGCGACGGGCACGTTCCAGATTTCGGAGATCATTCAGGCGGCCGAGGCGGGCCGCGTCAACGACCTGCCGCAGGTGATGGGCGACGGCTACCTGACCCTTTCGACGCTGCTGCTGTTCCTCGGCGCGGCGGGCAAGAGCGCGCAGGTCCCGTTCCACGTGTGGCTGCCCGACGCGATGGAGGGCCCGACGCCGGTCAGCGCGCTGATCCACGCGGCCACGATGGTCGTGGCGGGTGTCTATCTGGTGGCGCGGATGCTGCCGGTCTTCGAGGTCGCGCCGGGCGCGGCGAACGTGGTGTTGGTGGTTGGCCTGATCACGGCGCTACTGGCCGGGATCATGGCGCTGGGCCAGAACGACATCAAGCGGGTGCTGGCTTACTCGACGATCTCACAGCTCGGCTTCATGTTCGTCGCCCTGGGCGTCGGGGCGGTCGGTGTAGCGATGTTCCATCTGCTCACGCACGCCTTCTTCAAGGCCTGCCTGTTCCTCGCCTCCGGTTCGGTGATCCACATGACCGATGAGCAGGACGCGCGGCGGCTGGGCGGTCTGTGGTGGCGGATGCCTGTCACGGCGACGACGTTCATCGTTTCGGCGGTGGCGCTGGCGGGGATCCCACCCTTTTCAGGATTCTTCTCGAAAGACGAGATTTTCACGGCCACGCTGGGCGGCGCGAACACGGTCGTGGTGATCCTCCTGGGAGTCGCGGCGTTCCTCTCGGCGCTGTATATGGCGAGGCTGGTGATCATCACATTCTTCGGGCCGCCCAAGGTGCTGGCGGTGATTCGACGGGCGCGCGAGGCGGACCCGATCATCCTGATTCCGCTGGTGTTCCTGACGGTCCTGACGCTGGTCGTGGGATTCTTCGCGTTCGACCAGGTGGGTCGCGCATTCGGATTCCCGGGCGGGATCAACTCCTACATCTACTTCCCCGAGCCGGAGACGTTCCACTTCCACAACGACATCGCGGCCGTCACGGGCACGGTTTCGCTGATGGGCATTGGGACGGCGTGGTGGTTCTTCTGGGGTCGCAACAGTCGCCGTGCGGAGGCGCTGCGACGCTTCCAGCCGCGGCTGGTGGCGATCGTGGAGAACAAGTTCTACTTCGACGAGGCCTACCAGTGGGCGATCGATCGCGCAGTGTTGCCGCTGGCGCGAATGGTGGCCGGGTTTGACCGGCTGATTGTGAACGACACCGGGATCAATGGACCAGCCGATGCGACGCGCTACGTGGCGTATTGGCTGCGCTACCACGTGACCGGACGAATTCCCGATTATGCGCTGCTGATGGTCGTCGGGGTCGCCCTCGCGGGCGGCATCGCCTTCCTGGTGCGCGGCGGATAGCGGCGAGAGGACGTAGACGTGGACGCTGGCGAAGCCCTGCTGCTGCTGCTGCTGATCCCAGCTGGCGCCGCGCTGCTCATGATCTTCGTGCCCTCGCGGCACGCGACCATGATTCGCTGGATCGCGTTGGTGACGACGATCGCCACGCTCGTCGACTCCATCTGGGTCTTCGCGGTCTACGACTTCACGCAGGGCGGCTTCCAGTTCAACCTCCAGTACCCCTGGATCGAGAACATCGCGTTCCTCGGCGAGAACGGCGTCTCGCTGCATCTCGCGGTCGATGGCATCGCGGCGCCGATGGTGCTGCTGAACGGGCTGGTCGGCTTCGCGGGGGTGCTGGTCTCGTGGAAGATCACGCATCGGCCGAAGGACTTCTTCATTCTGTTCATGGCGCTGTTCACGGGCGTCTACGGCGTCTACATCGGGCAGGACCTGTTCTTCTGGTTCTTCTCCTACGAGCTGGCCGTGCTGCCGATGTACCTGCTGATCGTGGTCTGGGGCAGCACCAACAAGGAATACGGCGCGATGAAGCTGACCATGGTCCTGGTCGGCGGATCGGTGCTGATTTTCGTCGGAATCTTCGCGGTCTTCGCCGAGGCGGGGGCCGGCACCTTCGACATGGCAGTGCTGCGGGAGATCAACTTCGATCGCAGCTTTGCGAACACCTTCTTCCCGTTCTTCATGATTGGCTGCGGGATCCTGGCCGGCCTGTTCCCGTTCCACACGTGGTCGCCCGATGGCCACGTGGCGGCCCCGACGGCCGTCTCGATGCTGCACGCGGGCGTGCTGATGAAGCTCGGGGCGTTCGGCATCATCAGGCTGGGGATTGAGATTCTGCCGGCCGGCACCGACTTCTGGATGCCGGTGCTGTTGGTACTGGGCGGGGTGGCCGCGGTGTACGGCGCGATCTCGGCGATTCACCAGACCGATCTGAAGTTCGTGGTCGGCTACTCGTCGGTCTCGCACATGGGCTTTGTGCTGATGGGTCTGGGCACGATGAACAACATCGGCGTCAACGGCGCCGTGCTGCAGATGTTCAGCCACGGGGTGATGACGGCCCTCTTCTTCGCCATGGTCGGAGCGCTCTATGACCAGGCGCACACGCGCGATATTCGCGTGTTCGGCGGGATCATCCGCAAGATGCCGCTGTTCGTGATCTTCTTCGGGATCGCCGGGTTGACCTCGCTGGGGCTGCCGGGCCTGAGCGGGTTCATCGCCGAGTTCCACATCTTCGTCGGCACGATCGACGCGTTCCCCCTGTTCGCGGCGCTGGGCATCCTTTCCGCGGCGCTGACCGCCGTCTACATCCTGCGGCTGATGGGTCGCGCGGCGCTGGGACCATTCAACCCGCGCTGGGAGAACCTGAAAGACCTGTCACGCAAGGAAGTGCTGGCCGGGCTCGTGCTGATCGCTCCGATCATCGCGATGGGCGTCTGGCCCGACCCGTTTATCGACCGAATCGCGCAGACGGTCGCCGAGCTGCCCAACGTCGAGCAGATCGGCGGGCTGTTCACGCTCAGCTCGATCGGCAACTGAGGTGCCATTCGCGATGAATCACGAGATGCGCTGATGGACCTCGAATACGGCCTGATCGTTCCGGAGTTTGTGCTGGCGATCCTGGCGACGCTGGTCGTGGCCGGAGCGCTCGTATTCAAGCAGGTGCGCCAGGAGGTCTGGGGCTACGCGACCGCCGGCGCGCTGTTGGTCATGGCGATCCTGACGGCGGTCTTCTACTGGGACACGTACGACGACTTCGCCAACGTGCTGGCGATCGACCATTTCACCGTGCTGTTCCGGGTCTTCTTCCTGGCCATCGCGCTGTTCACGGTGCTGGCCTCGATCCAGTTCGCCGGCGAGCGGTTGAAGAATCACGGTGAGTTCTACGGGCTGATCCTGTTCGCGACGCTGGGCATGATGCTGCTGGCGGCGGCGCGTGAACTGCTCACGGCCTACCTGGCGCTCGAGCTGCTGTCGTTCTCCTTCTACATCCTGGTCGGCTTCAACAAGCTGAACCCGTTCTCCAACGAAGCGTCGCTCAAATACATGCTGCTGGGAGCGTTCTCGTCGGCGCTGATGCTCTACGGAATCAGCCTGATCTACGGCGTGACGGGCACGACGACGTACAGCGCGATCGACCCGGATGGCGCTGGCGTGCGCTCAATCGCCGGGCAGCTGGCGAACTTCTCGGGGCTCGGCAACGACCCGAGCCTGCCCGATCCCGATGCGACGCGCCCCGGCCTGCTGATCGGGCTGATCATGATCACGGCGGGGCTGGGCTTCAAAATCTCGGCGGTGCCGTTCCACCAGTGGACCCCGGATGCGTATCAGGGCGCGCCGCTGCCGATTACCGCGTTCCTGAGCGCCGGCGGCAAGGCCGCGGCGTTCGCCGTCTTCCTGCGGCTGTACAGCGAGGCCTTCCTGCCGGCGGCGGCGGAGTGGTCGTGGTTCGTGGCGATCATCGCCGCGGCGACGATGATCACCGGCAACCTGATGGCGCTGCAGCAAACCAACCTCAAGCGGCTGATGGCCTACTCGTCGATCTCGCAGGTGGGCTATCTGCTGATCGGGATCGTGGCGCTCAACGCGACGACGATCGGTCAGTCGCAGGACGCGGCGGCGGCGCTGGTGCTGCACCTGATCGGCTACGTGGCGACCAACCTCGCGGTCTTCACGGCGATCATCGCGTTCTACAACCGCACCGGGCGCGACGACATCGTGGATGTGCGGGGCCTGGCGACGCGTCAGCCGTTCCTCGCCTTCGTGCTTGCGGTGGGCCTGTTCTCGCTGGCGGGGATGCCGCTGTTCGCGGGTTTCGCGACCAAGTTCATCATATTCCAGGTCGCATTCTCGAATGGGTTCCTGTGGCTGAGCGCGATCGGGGTCACGGTCTCGTTCGTCTCGCTTTACTACTACCTGATGGTGATCAAACAGATGTACCTCTACGAGCCGGAAGGCGCGGACCGCGCGCGGTTCGCAGTGCCGCGGCCGATGGCGCTTGCGATCGCCGTGCTGGTGGCCGGCGTGATCTTCCTCGGGCTCTACCCGACGCCGCTGTTCGAGGTGATCAACGACTCGATGGCAGGCCTGTTCGAGCAGGCAATCGAGACAAGCGCGACGGCGCTGAAGTAGCCGGCGGCGGTTGGGCGGGGGCTCAGAGGACCGGCAGGTAGCGGCGCAGTTCGTAGTCGGTGACGTGGGAGCGGAAGGCCTCGAACTCGAGGCGCTTGTTTTCCAGCACCGTGGACCAGACGTGCTCGCCGAGCACGTCGCGCATCAGCTCGCTGGCGGCGAACTCGTCGATCGCGTCGCCGAGCGAGCGGGGCAGGGCGGCGATGCCGCGCGCGGCGCGGGCAGCGTCGGTGAGCTCGAAGACATCGTCTTCGGCCGGCGCGGGCGGCTCGAGGCCCTGCTCAACGCCCTTCAGTCCGGCCGCGAGCATCACGCCGAAGGCGAGGTAGGGATTGGTGGCGCTGTCGGCGCCGCGGTACTCGACGCGCGTGGCCTCGGGCCGACCGGGGTGGTACTCGGGGATGCGCACCAGGTCGCTCTGGTTGGCGCGCGACCAGGTCAGGTAGACAGGCGCCTCGGTGCCGCGTGCGAGGCGCTTGTAGGAGTTGGCCCACTGGTTGGTGATCAGCGTGAACTGCGGGGTGTAGGCGAGCAGGCCGGCGACGAACGAGCGCGCGGTGTCGGAGAGGTGCGCGGGGGCGCCGAGGTTGAAGAACAGGTTCTCCTCGCCCTGGAAGAGTGAGAGGTAGACGTGCATGCCGCTGCCATTCTCGTCGGTGAGCGGCTTGGGCATGAACGAGGCGTGGACGCCGTGCTTCAGCGCGACCTCCTTGACGACCAGTCGGCAGGTCATCACGGCGTCGGCCATGGTCAGGGCATCGGTGTAGCGGAGGTCGATCTCGTGCTGGCTGGGCGCCGCCTCGTGGTGCGAGTACTCAACCGCGATGCCCATCTCCTCGAGCGTGAGGACGGTCTCGCGGCGCAGGTCGCTGGCGACATCGAGCGGCGTGAGGTCGAAATAGCCGCCGGCGTCGAGTGGCGTCGGGTCGTTGGGGCCCTTGAAGTAGAAGTACTCGATCTGGGGACCGACGTAGAACGTGAGGCCGCGCTCGCCGGCCTGCTCGAGCTGCTTGCGCAGCACCCCGCGCGGGTCGCCATCGAAGGCTTCACCGCTGCGCAGGTGGATGTCGCAGATCATCCGCGCGACGCGCTGTTGTTCGGGCCGCCAGGGCAGCAGCACGAAGGTTTCGGGATCGGGGCGGGCGACCATGTCCGACTCGTCGCGGCGGGCGAAGGCGGCGATCGACGCGCCGTCGAATTCGAGGCCTTCCTCGAGCGCTTTGGGCAGCTCGTCGATCGTGATCGCGACAGACTTGAGCGAGCCGAGGATGTCGGTGAACCAGAGCCGCACGAACTTGACATCGTGCTCGCGACAGGCGTGCAGGACGTGCTGATATTCGACACGTTCGGGACCGGTTTCGGCCGGCATGATGACGCCTCCTGCTCGAGGCCCGGGTCGAGCTAGATGTGGAAGTAGTGGAAGAACTCGGCCGGCACGGGGTGCAGGAACACGTCCTTCGCCTCCTGCTGCTTGAATTCGATGTAGTGCGAGATCACGTCGGGGGTGAATACGCCACCCGCCAGCAGGTAGTCGTGGTCGTCGGCGAGTATCTGGATGGCTTCCTCGATCGAGGTGGGCACGGCCGGAATCCCGGCGGCCTCCTCGGCCGAGAGCTCGTAGATGTCCGTGTCGACCGGGTCGCCGGGGTCGATCTTGTTGATGATCCCGTCAAGCCCGGCCATCATCATCGCCGAGAAGGCGAGGTAGGTGTTGGCGGCGGCGTCGGGCGGGCGGAACTCCAGGCGCTTGCTCTTGGGCGAGCTCTCGTAGGTCGGGATGCGGACCGCTGCGGAGCGGTTGCGCTGCGAGTAGGCGAGATAGATCGGCGCTTCGAAGCCCGGCACGAGGCGCTTGTAGGAGTTGGTCGTGGGCGCGCAGAACGCGAGCAGCGAGGGGCTGTGCCTGAGCAGCCCGCCGATGTAGTGCTTGGCCAGGTCGGAGAGCTGCGCGTAGCCGTCGGCGTCGTAGAAGAGCGGTTCGTCGCCCATCCACAGCGACTGGTGCACGTGCATGCCGGTGCCGTTGTCGCCGAAGAGCGGTTTGGGCATGAAGCTGGCCGTCTTGCCGTGCTGGTTGGCGACGTTGCGCACGATGTGCTTGTACCACTGCGTCTCGTCGGCCTTGCTGCGCAGCGTGTTGAAGCGTGTCGCGATTTCGCCCTGGCCGCCCGTCGCGACCTCGTGGTGGTGGACCTCGAAGTCGATCCCCACGGCGCCCATCGCCTCGGCCATCTCCCAGCGCATGTCGCCCAGCGTGTCGAAAGGCGAGGTGGGCGAGTAGCCCTGCTTGGGCGGGATTTTGTAGCCGAGGTTGCGGTCGTCCTCGTCGCGGCCCGAGTTCCAGTCGGCCTCATCGGAATCGACGAGGTGGAACGAGGAGTTGCCCGCGAGGCTGAACTGAACGTTGTCGAAGATGAAGAACTCAAGCTCGGGCCCGAAGAAGGCCTGGTCCGCGATTCCGGTCGAGGCGAGGTGCGCCTCTGCCTTGGTGGCGACGTAGCGAGGGTCGCGGGTGTAGCGGTCGCCGGTCAGCGGGTCGTGCACGTCGCAGATGATCTTCAGCGTCGGCGTGCTCTCGGTCGGGTCGATCCGCGCGCTGTCGAGGTCGGGCCGCAGCAGCATGTCCGACTCGTCGATCGCCTGGAAGCCGCGCAGGCTGGAGCCGTCGAAGCCCTGGCCGCGCTCGACGAGGTCCTCATCGAGCCGCGAGGCGGGAATCGAGAAGTGCTGCCAGCGGCCGATCAGGTCGGTCACGAGCAGGTCGACCCGGGTGATGCCCTGGTCTGCGATCAGCGCCTGGATGTCGGCCAGCGTGGTCATCGGTCGGTCCCTCTCGGTGGCGCCCCGTGGAATTGGCGTGGGGGCTGCGTGTCCTCGGTTGCCGGTTGTGAGGCCTCAGCCCTGGGAGCGCATGACGCGCATGACGATTCCCAGGCAGCTACGGCGTCGCCGCCAGCGTATGTCTGGGCCCCGCTGGGGGCCAAGACAGTGAGTTACGAATCGATGAATTCTGCGCCGCTGTCAGCCCGGCGGCATGGCCGGCCCGGCGGCGCCTCAGCGCAGCGGCAGCGCGAAGCGGTAGCCCACGTTGCGCACGGTTTCGAGGTAGACGCGCCCGCGGGCTTCGAGCTTGGAGCGCAGCCGGCGGATGTGGACATCGACGGTTCGCGAGCCGCCGTAGTAGTTGTAGCCCCAGACGCGGTTGAGCAGCGTCTCGCGCGTGAAGACCTGCTGGGTGTGCGTCATCAGGAAGCGCAGCAGCTCGAATTCCTTGAAGGTGAGGGTGAGCGCGCGGCCGCCCTCGAAGACCTGATAGTTGCTGACATCGAGGACGAGCTCCCCGGCGGAGAGCGTGTTGCGGCCGACGGCGCGGCCGTGCCGCCAGAGCAGCAACTGTACCCGCGCGACCAGCTCGGCCTCGCGCAGTGGCGCGACGGCGAAGTCGTCCAGCTGGTGCGAGGGCTCGAGTTCGTCCATGCCGCGCGGTCGGACGACGGCGAGCCGGAGGCTGGCGGGCCAGGCTTCGAAAGCCTCGACGCGCGCCCGCGGCACCATCTCGCGCCAGTCGATCAGCAGCACATCGGGCGCGGCGGCCGGGTCGGGCTTCCAGCCTTCGTAGGGCGCGACGCGATGCACCTGGAGGCCGCCGCGTTGCAGCGGTTCCTCAAGCGGAAGTGCAAACTCGTCGTCGATCGACCAGATCGTTACGCGGAACATCCCGAGCATCTTATGAGATACTTGACCGAGCCAGCCGCGCGGGTCGACCCCGCGCGCGGCGCCCGCGCCGGCGTAGCTCAGAGGCAGAGCAGCTGTTTCGTAAACAGCAGGCCGAGGGTTCGAATCCCCCCGCCGGCTCCACTACCGCACTACCCCATAGCGCCGCTTTCGCCGATCGTCTGCTCGGCCGACTCGCGGCCGCCGCTGCCGCCGGGCTCGGTGAAATGCGAGATCGGCACGGCCGGCATCGTGGTCACCTTGGCCTGCATCCGGCTGCCGAAGGCGACCGACCAGCGGGCCGCCGAATCGTTGTCGGGCGCTTCGAGGATCGCGACGTAGTCGTAGGGCCCGAGCACACCGTAGATGCCGAGCGCGGTGACGCCCGGCATCACGACGCCCCGGTCGACTTTGAGCGGGAGTATGGGGTCGTCTTCGATCGCCCGCATGCCCTCGGGCGCGACGTTGATCAAGAGGATGTACTGCATCCGACGCTCCTTTGCCGGCCACGGTCTGCATCTCGCAGTATCGCGCCTGATTAATGGTGTGGGATACACTCGCCCGAGCGACCGGGGCTGAGCGAGTCACCCCGCGCTCGGGGGGACCGCATGAATCGTTTCGTTCGCCTGTCTGCAATTCGGCGCTGCGGCGTTGTGCTGGTGCTGGGTCTGGTCGCGTTGGCGGCGCTGCTCTCGGCCTGCGACCTGGTTGGCAACGCGGACGACGAAGGCGATGCGGCGGAGCAGCAGGCCGTCGAACAACAGGCGGCGCCGGAAGCCGAAGCGGACGAAGAGCCGGCGCGTGTGCGCGCGCCGCTGCCGCCCGAGCCGACCAGCTTCGACGCAGCGACGATCTTCTCGATCGTTCGCCCGAGCCTCGCGCTGGTCCAGACCGATCGGGGCGTCGCGACGGGGCTGGCCACGCGAACCGGCGAGGTCTTCGTGGGAGCGTCGGCGATCGCAGGCGCGACGACGATCTCGGTGACCTTCTCGAACGGTCGGGTCGCCGAGGATGTTTCCGTCACCCAGATTGACTATGTGGCCGACCTGGCGGTGCTGGGCCCGATCGGTGGCGGCGCGACGAGCGGTCTGCCACTCGTGAACCTGGGCGACGGCGAGGCGCTGCCGATTGGCAGCCCGGTCTACATCGTGGGATTCAGTCGGGCCGGCCTCGCCGCCGACGCATCGCTCAGCGCCGGCCTGCTCTCACGTCGCGCCGAGTGGGCGGCGCCGGAGCTGACGCTGATCTCCTCGGACGCGTCGATCGCGGATGACCAGGTGGGGCTCGTGTTGGTCGACCAGCTCGGCTCGGTGATCGGGATCGCGTCGCCCTCGCTGGCCGCTCGCGGCCTCTTCGTGTCGGCCGCGGATATCGCGCGCAAGCTGCCGTTCGCGTCGGCCGAGGAGCGCGCGATGACGGTCATGCGGCCCGACGACGACGTGTTGTTGCTGACGATCAGCGCGTTCCCGGGGGAACGATCGCTCGTGCTTGTCACGGAGCCGGACCCTGAGAGCGGTCTGACGCTGACGATCAATGGCGATCAGCCGGGCGCGGTGACGGTCACCGATTTGAGCAGTCAAATTGTGGCCACGCGCGCGATTGCGGCCGGGGTGGAAACCGTGCTGCTCGCCGAGCTGACGACCCGCGGGCCCTACTCCGTGTGGGTCACCACGGAGGCCGACGCGTCCGCGCGCTACACCATCGAGTCGAGGCCGACGGGGTTGGTCGGACCGGATCTGGACGACCGGCGCTGGGAGGCGGGTGATGCGAGCAGCGCTGGCGTGATCGACCCAGCCGCGGATCGCGACACGATCATGCTCGATGTGCGGCGCGGCGATGTCTACGAGGTGCGGGTCGAGAGCCTGACCGTCGATGTGTACCTGTTCGCGAGTGGCGCAGGCGTTGACGCGACGGACGATGACGGCGTCGGCGGCCTGAGCGGCACGGACGCGGGGCTGCGAATCGAGCCGACTGAGTCGGGCGCGGTGGCGCTCGTGGTGGGCGCGATCGAGGGCAGCGGCGTAGGCGGCTACGTGATCAGCATTGAGCAGATTGCGATGGCGCCCGAGGCTGCGGCGGCCGAGGACCAAGAGGCGGACGCGGCGATGATGATGGGGCCGAGCTTCCCGGCGTTCCCCGACCCGCCCGCGATCGCGATGCGTGGCTCAGGTGGCGCGAGGGGCTTGACCACCGACGCGATCAGTCGCGGTCGCGACGCGGGCGATAACATGCTCGCTGTCGCTGACGCCGATGGTTCGTTCGTGGTGACGGTCACGATTCTGGGCGAGACCGGCGCGACAGCGCGCATCCTGGTGAGCGACGCGGCCAGCGGCTCGATCGTGCTCGAGAGCTCCGTCTCGACCACGTGCTCAGCCGCCGGGTCCTGCATCGCCAGTTCCAGCGCGAACCCACGCGAGGCTGGCGAGGGCGAGTGGATCGTGACAATCGAGCACGGCGGCGGCGGCTCAATCGAGCAGTGGCAGGTCGAGGTCTCGACCGACGACTAGGCGGAGCACGCAGCGCAGGCGGCGGGTCGGGTTCGTTCAGCGCCGCTGGGTGGTCCAGGTCGAGCCCAGCAGCAGGCCGACGATGAACGCGCAGGCGGTCAGCGCGGCGAATGCCGCCCAGGTGACCAAACCGCGGACTGTGAGCGCCTCGCCCTCGGGCTCCTCGCCCTCGGGCTGATCGGCCTGCCGTTGTGTCCGTTCCGGCTCAGGTGCTGCTGCAAATTGGGGCTGTGCCGCGGCTGGCTCGTCGATCAATTCGGATGACACTTGCTCAACCGTCGCGGGTGGGCGGTCCCGCTGGCCGCCCCAGACGGGCGCCGGCGAGCGATCTCGCTGATCCGCCGCTGCCGTCCACGGCGCGGGCGCGGGCTCCATGATCGGTGGGGGGGCTGGGATCGCGACGGGTCCCGGAAGAGCACCGATCGGCTTGAGCGGCGGATCGATGCTGATATTGGGCAGGATCCGGTCAAGCCAGGCGGGCATCCACCAGTTGGCGTTGCCGGCGAGCTGCATGAAGGCCGGCACGAGCACCAGCCGCACCACGGTCGCGTCAACGATGATCGCGAAGGCCATGCCGATGCCGAACTCCTTGATCGTGCGCTCCTGGCCGAAGATGGCGAAGGAGAGGAAGACAGCCGCGAGGATCGCAGCCGCCGCGGTGATCACGCGGGCGCTGGCGCCGATCCCGTGGGCGACCGATTCGGCGGAGTCGCCCGTTTCAACCCAGCGCTCACGGACGCGGCTGAGCAGGAACACCTCGTAGTCCATCGAGAGCCCGAACAGTACGGCGAACATGAACATCGGCAGGAAGCTCTCGACCGGCCCGGTGCGGTCGAGCCCCAGCAGCGAGAGCCCCCAGCCCCACTGAAAAATCATCACGATCACGCCGAGCGAAGCGGAGATGGCGAGCATGTTCATCAGCGCCGCCTTGAGCGGCACGAGGATCGACCGGAATGCCATCATCAACAGCAGGATGCTGAGGCCGATCACGACGCCGAAGAAGATCGGTAGCCGCTGGAGCATGCGCGCGGTGACGTCCTCATGCACCGCGGTTCGGCCGGAGACGTAGAGCACCATCTCCTCGCCGAAGGCCTGCGTGGCGCCGGGCGCGCCCTGATCGCGTAAGCGCTCCACGAGTCCGCGCGTCTCCGGCGCCTGCGGCGCAGATGTGGGGAAGATCGTGAAGACGGCGATCGAGCTGTCCTCGTTGGTGCGTGCGGGCAGCACGCTGGCGACCCCATCGATCCTGGCGAGCGAGCGGCGAACGCGTTCGAGCCTCTCGGGCGATGCGCCTGGGGCTTGTTGGGTGACGGCGATTAGCGTGGCGTTGACGCCCGGCCCATAGGCGTCCGCGATCAGGTCGTAGCCGCGTCGCGAGGTGTAGCGATCAGGCAGGTTGCCGTCGTCGGCCACGCCGATCTGCATGTCCACGACAGGCACGGCGAGCGCGATCAGGATGGCGGTGGCGGCGCCCAGCCAGAGCAGCGGCCGGCGCTCGATGCGGCGGCTGAAGCGATACCAGCGCCCGCGCTCGCCACCGGCGGTGTAGCGCAGGCCGGGGATCGAGAACTTGTCGATCCGATGCCCGACGAGCCGCAGCATGGCGGGCAGCAGGGAGATGGCGACCAGCATCTCCATGAGCACGACGAACGCCGCCGAGAGGCCGAGATTGGCGACGAGCGGGATGCCGATGAAGAACAGTCCGAGCAACGCGACGACGACGATGATGCCCGCAAAGGCGACGGCGCGGCCCGCGGTGCTTACCGAGATGCGCACGGCCTCAGCCACAGGTTGCCCAGCGCCGAGCTGCTCGCGGAACCGCGAGATCACAAAGAGCGCGTAGTCGATGCCGACGCCGATCCCGAGCATCGCCCCAAACATCGGGGCGATCGTCACGATGTCGAGCTGGGTCGCCGCGAGCACGATCAGCACCGTGCCGAGTGCGAGGGCGACGAGCGCGGTGATGATCGGCATGCCGGCCGCAAGGACCGAGCCGAAGGCCAGCAGCAGCACGATCAGAGCGACGCCGATGCCGACGATCTCGGCGACGTGCGCCTCCTGGGTCTCGAGTTCGCGAACGGGCTCGCCGACGAACTCGACGATCAGGCCCTGTGCGCGAGGAGCTTCGGCCAGATCGAGCAGTTCCTGGACGTGCACCGCATCGAGCTCGCGGCCGAATGCGCCGTAGCGCACGTTGACCAGCGCGGTGCGTCCGTCGGGCGCGATGCTGCCCGGGGTCTCCCAGGCGTTTTCGACGGCGACGACTTCGCCGACGCGGGCCGCGCGTCGCTGGAAGGCTTCGATCGCTTGGCGATAACGGGGTTGGTCGATCGAGCCGCTGGGCGCCCGGAAGACGGCGTGGACGCCGATTCCGGCCTCTGATGGGAATACCTCACCGAGCAGGTCCTGGGCCCGCTGCGACTCGGCGCCGGGCAGGGTGAAGGCATCGGTCAGCTCGCCCCCGAACGAGCGCGCAAACAGGAGCAGAAAGCCGGTGAACACGACCCAGGCCAGAATGATCCGCCGCGGGTGGCGCGCGACGATACCGGCCCATCGTTCCATCGCCGGTCCCCCAGACTCGCGCGCGCTGCCAAGCCGATCAAAGCGTACGCGCGATGACCGTTAAGGGAATGGATCGCACGTGACTTGCCGGCTGCGATCGCGGCCGGTCGCGCTAGCGGATCACCGAGTCGAGCGAAAGCGGGCCGGCGCCGAGCAGGATCAGCGCGACGCAGGCGAAGACCATCAGCACGTCGAGCTCGTAGCCCTGCACGTCGCCGCCCTGGAAGGGCGCGCCGTTCTTGAACTTCTGCACCAGGGTCGCGACGACCATGTTGGCGGCGAGCGGGATCGCGATCCAGCTGGTCAGCAGCCCGGCGAGGAGCATCAGCCCGCCGACGAGTTCAAGCGTTGCAACGCCGGGGCCGGCGACGCGGGCCATCGGCACGCCGAGGTCGGCGAGCCAGCCGCTGAAGCCGCCAATGCCGCGGCGGAACTTTCCGATCCCGGCGTCGATGAAGATGATTCCGAGCGCGATCCGGAGGACGACGGAGGCCCATTCGAGCGCGCCTTCGCCCCATGGTTGTGTGAGCCACTCAGCTGCGTCCATGGGCGGCATCCCTTCGCCGGAGCACACGGTGGGTTCGTGGACAGGCTAATGCCCGCGTGTGGCGGAACGTATTCCAGTGTGCATGGCAGCGCCAACGCGACCGATCGAACCAGGATCGTCGGGTACATTTGCCCCTAGCCCCGCGACCGATGCACTGGGAGACGCGGAAGGCAACATGCCACGATCTGAATCGATCAATGAGGGCTTCCCGCCAGGTCGGCGACGCCCGCAGCGAGGCCGGCCGACTCGGCCGCTGGGATTCCGCAAGCCGAGCGAACCAGCACCTCCGTCCATCCTGATCGCGACCTATGGCCCCGTTGAAGGACATGACATCTGTGTCTTCACCAAGGCGCCGACGCGGGCGATCACCGTCGATCGTCCGATTTGCTGCCTCTCGGTCGACGAACTCACCCCCGAGCTGACGCAAGCCGCGCGAGATTCCGGACTGGCGTTCGTCACCTACCGACCGTCGATGTCGCGCGCCGACGCGATCCTGGAGACGGGCGTCGACTACTGCCTCAACCTCTCAGATCGGATCCCTGATCCCGCCGAGGCGCGCGCATTGGCGACGCTCCACCCGATGTTGGTCGCGCTCCCGATGCCGCCGGTCCCGCTGTCGATAGGGGATCTACTCCAGCTGCGGCGCGCAGCCGTGCTGCTCAACGCTCCGTTCGGGCTGCACGTCCCCGCGGATATTTCAAGCGGGGACCTCGAGGCGTTGCGCGACTCGGGGCTCGCAGCCGTGCTGCTGCACCCCGCCACGGAGGAATCGGTCGGCGAGCTGCGCGAGCGGATTCTCGCGCTGCCGAGACGCGAGCGCGGCAATCTGTCGGCGGATGTGCAGGCGTCGCTGCCGACTCCGTCGTCGTTCGACGACGGAGTAGAGGAGGGCTGGTAGGCCAGCGGGTCTGTCGGTCGGGCCAGGCTGACCAGGGAGACCCGGCGATCGAGCAGGTACGGCGGCGGAGCGACGGTTGAGCGCGCTCAGTCTTCGAACGGGGTGCGGTTCCGCGGTTCGAGGCTGCTGCGGGCGTTGCCGGTCGCGAGACGCAGGAAGTAGAGCATCGAGCCGACCAGCGCGACGCCGATCAGGACCGCGATCGTCCAGAGCACCAGCCCTTGGCTCGACTTGGTGGCCGTCGCCAGTTGGGCGACGCCTGCCTCGCCGGGCGCGAGCGGGTTGACGGCGAAGCTGTAGCTACCGCGCACCTGGCGAAGATTGCCGTCGTCCTGCTCGAACAGCACCGAGTAGCGGACCTCAATCTCGCCCTCCGACTCGCCCGAGAGCGGCACAACCAGCGTGCGGGTGCTGTAGGTCGAAACGCTGGCGTGGCCGGTATCGAGCCGCTCGCCGCTCTCATCGAGCACCTCAACGCTGTGCGCATTGCGCAGCAGCGCGAGCCCGCGATCGAACGTGAGCAACAGGTTGTGCGGCGTTTCGGCGGTGACGCCGTCCGGCGCCGGCTCCGCTTGCACGAGCTCGTCGGCCGCGACGCTCGACATCGCCATCAACGACGCAGCGAACAGCAGCCCGAGGAGCATTGAGACGCGCAGAATCAGCCGCCGAACCATGGCCCTGCCTCCCACGCGATGCTACGAACACTCGCCAGCCCAGACAAGACGTGGCGCCTCACGAGTAGATCCGTGGAACGCACGCAGCGATGCTCGTGAGCGTCTCGTAGGAGATCGTGCCGGAGCGCTCTGCCAGCTCCTCGGCGAGGACCCGTTCGGCCCCGTCGCGCCCGATCAGCGTGACGCGGTCGCCGGCGCGCGCGGCGGGCACATCGGTGAGGTCGATCATGGTGAGGTCCATGCAGATCGTCCCGGCGATCGGAGCCCGCCGACCGCAAATCAGCACCTCGGCCCGGTCCCACAGCGCGCGTCGTAGGCCGTCGGCGTAGCCGACGCCGATCACGCCGATCCGCGAATCGCGCCGCGCCGTCCAGCGCCCGCCATACGAGACCGACTCGCCGGTGGGAACATCGCGAACCAGCAACAAGCTGGCGCGCCACGAGAGGACCGGGCGGAGGTCCGCGGCCGCCTTGCCAGGCAACGGCCCTGCGCCATAGAGCGCGATGCCCGGCCGCACCATCTCCAGCGCCATCTCGGGAAACCGCAGCAACGCGGCGCTGGCGGCGGCGTGGCGGAGCGGCGCGCCGACCGCGTTCGCGGTCTGCAGAAATCGCTCGAACGCGGAGCGGGTTGACGCCTCGTCGTCGGCGTAGGCATCGGGAAAGTGCGTGTAGGCGCCCTCGAGCCACAGCGAGTCGTGCTCGCGCACGGCGGCGGCGAGCCGAATGGCCGCATCGCCCGAGAGCCCGAGGCGCTGCATGCCGCCATCGACGTTGATGTGAACGGCAGCGCGACGACCCGCCGCGCGAGCGACGCGGGCGAGCTCGCGCGCTTCCTCGGGGCCGCTCAGCGAGACGGTGAGGTCGAGGCTGACCGCTTGCTCGATCCGCTCGCGCGGGAGTGGACCGAACACCAGGATCGGCGCGGACAGGCCCGCCTCACGCAGCGTGGCGGCCTCGGAGAGCGCGAAGACGCAGAGCCGAGTGGCGCCGGCGTCGATCGCGGCGCGCGCGATCGGCGCGGCGCCGTGGCCGTAGGCGTCGGCCTTGACCACCGCAGCCAGCTGCGCGTCGCCCGCGACGCGACGCAACACGCCGACGTTTCGGCGTAGCGCGCCCAGATCAACCTCAACCCAGCTGTATGCCGCCGCCGAGTCCACGCCTGCTCCGCTGGCTCACCGCGCCGCAACTCGTCCGTCAATCACGCTAGCACGGCCAATTTGGCGTCGGCGGAGTATGATCTCGGTGGGCGGAACCTGTGTGAGCGGCTGATCCTCATCGCTACCCGACTGCATATGCGACTGCCTGCCCGACCGCCGCTCCGACTGTCTGGTCGGCAGCCTGATCGATGGCTTGGCGCTCTGTCTTCCACCTTCCATCAACGTCGCCTTTCGGTCGCGTTGTCCGGCCTCGTCTGCGCATGCCTGATCGCGCTGTCGGCCCTCGGCGCATGCGGCGACGACGAGCCCGAGCCGCTCGAGCCGGCGGCGCCGACGCCCCAGCAACAGGTTGAGCCGGCAGCGCCGTCGCCTGAGCCGGCGGCGCCCGCTCCGCCGATGCCGCGCAGCCGCCGAGGCCGCAGCCCCGCGGCGCTGCTCATGGCCGAGGCCGACGCGCTGGAGCGGAACGGCTTCTGGGAGGGCGCGCTGGCGGCCCGCGACCGCGCTCTGGACGGCGACCAGTGGAGCGAGGACGAGCGTGTCGCGGCGCAGCTCGACCAGATTCGGCTCCTGCTCAAGCTGGACCGTGAGCTGGACGCGGAGCAGCTGTTGCGAGCGCTGGCAGACGCCGCTGATCGCTTCTCCGTCGAGGCCAGCCAACGACACGCGCTGCTGACCGCGCGCACGGCGTTGGCGCTCGATGAACCGGGGCCGGCGCTGGACGCGTTGGATCGTTATCTGGACCTGGATGGTCCGGCGCGCGCCGTGGTGCGGCTCGAGCGCGCCTACCAGCTCGAGCGCCTGGGTCGGCTCGATGACGCGCGTCACGCCGCGGACCGTGCGATCGCCGACCCCAATCTGCCCGACGATCTGCGCCGCAGCGCGACGTGGTTTGTGGCGACAATTCTCGATCGCTCGGATGAGGCGGAGGCGGCGATCGCGCGCTACCGCGAGGTGATCGAGTCCGCCCCCTGGCCCGGGCACCCCGACCTTCCCGCCGCCACGGGGCGGATCGCCAGTCTCAGCGCTGAGATCGACGATCCCGAAGCGGCAGCGGAGGCAGAAGCGGCTTGGCGAACATTGATCAACGACTACCCGGCGCGCGCTGAGGCGCTGACCGCGCTCGAACAGCTGCTCTCCCGCGGGGCGGGCGTGGATCCGCTGGTCGCGGGGATCGTGCGCTACCGGCACGCCCAGTATGGACTGGCCCGAGAGCAGTTCATCGTCGTGCTGAGCAATCCGGCGAGCGTCTCCGATGCGGTGGCGGCCGAGTACTACATCGCGGCGATCAACGAGGACCTGGACGCGCCCGACAGCGCGGTGCTGGGCTATCTGGCGGCGATCGAGCGGGATCCGCAGCACGAGCTAGCGGCCAACGCTCGCTGGTGGGCCGCGCAGTTGATCGAAGCGCGCGGCGAGTCGGCAGAGGAGCTGTATCGGGCGCTGGTCGAGACACGGCCGGGCTCGGAGTTTGCCCCGCAGGCCGCGACGCGGCACGCCTGGTATGCAATCGAGCGCCGCGACTGGGGCAGCGCGGCGCAACGCTTCCGCGACGCCGCCAACCTGGGCGCGGATTTCTGGCCGCTGATCGAGCGGCAGCGGCTCTTGCTCTGGAGCGGGATCGCCTACCGCGAGGCCCGCGATGCGGCCAACGCAGCGCTGACCTGGGAGCGGACGATCAATCTGCTGCCGGGCGACTGGTACGCGCTGCGCGCCGCCGAGCTGCTGCGCGCACCCCGGCCTGAGCTCGACCCACGGCTGGAGGCGCGCGACTGGCTCGCAGACACGGTCATTCCCGAGCCGCAGGGCGCTGCGCTCGACCGCGTGCACCTCCTCGCTGCAGGGCAGCTGCGGCTGGGCGGCTGGGACGACGCGGCCGATGCGCAGCTGCGCCAATGGGTGGCCGATCACGAAGGAGATGCGTGGGCGCTGTGGGAGATCGCGACGGAGCTTGATGAGGCGGGTGAGTTCAGCGCCGCCGCCGCGGCCGCCGCTGCGTTGCTCAACGCGGCCGGCGTGGGCTGGTGGGAGGCGCCGGTCGAGATCGTCCGGATCGCGTATCCGGCGCCGTGGCCGCAGCTCGTGGGTGCGGTCGAAGCGACCGACGGCGTCGATCCGCAGCTGCTCTACAGCCTGATCCGTCGCGAAAGCCTCTACGACCCCGATGCGCGCGGATTTGCGGGCGAGGTCGGGCTCACGCAGGTGATTCCGCCCACCTCAGGCGACATCGCCGCGGCGCTGGGCGAAGCACACGACCACGAGCGGCTGGCGCGGCCCGAGACGGCGATCCGCTACGGCGCGTGGTATCTGGGCGCGCAGCTGCGCGGCTTCCACGGCGTCGTGCCGGAGGCGCTGGCGGCCTACAACGCGGGGCCCGGCAACGCTGCGCGCTGGCTCGAGACGGCGGCCGCGGCCGGATCGGGATTGCCCCCGGATGTGGCGGTGGACGTGTTCGTCGCGATGATCGACTTCAGCTCGACCAACGCGTATGTGCGCAGCGTGATGGAGTCCTGGGCGGCCTACCGCGCGCTGGCCGCGGCGGAGGCGGTGCGTTGAATCCGGAGGGCTGCGGTGAGTCGTGCGTTGCGCTGCCGGCGGCCCGCAGTTGCCAGTTGGGCGGCGCAACCTATACTGAGCTTCTCAAATTACATCCTGATCCACCAGCAGGAAGTGCGGCCTGGTTCGGGTGGAGGTGAGCTGATGCCCAAACGCACGTATCAACCCAAACGGATTCCGCGTAAACGTGAACATGGCTTCCGCAAGCGGATGGCGACACGCGGCGGTCGCGCCGTGCTCAAGCGGCGGCGACTGCGCGAGCGCAAGCGTCTCACTGTCGTCTGAGCTGCGCCTCAGCGCTCGGTGCAACGAGATCAGCGCCTGCGCCGGCGGCGCGAGTTTGATGCCGTCTTTCGCGACGGCATTGGACTTGTCCGGGGCGTGCTCGCGGTCCGTGTACGGGATCGACATGACCACCAGCCGGGACGATTCGGCTTTGCAGTCAGCTCGCGGCTGGGCGGCGCCGTCGTGCGCAATCGAATCAAGCGGCGACTGCGTGAGTCGGCGCGGCGAATCGACGCTGCAGGTCTCGACATCGTGGTGATCGCCCGCAACGGTGCTGAACTCGCGAGCTTTGCTGTGCTGGACGGTTCACTAATCGAGGCGATGCGGGAGGCGATCCGGCGGCGCGGCGCGGCGGACGGTCGTCAGGCATGAGCAACACCGGCAAGCAGCGCGTCACGGGCGGGCGGTCGCGGGGCCGGCGCCCCAATGCACGGCCTGGTGTGCGGCTCGTCCTGAGCGCGCTGCACGGCTATCAGGCGTGGGTCTCCCCGCTGTTTGGCGCATTCGGCGCACGCTGCTGTTTCGAGCCCTCGTGTTCTCAGTACGCGCTCGATGCAGCGCAGGCGCATGGATCGCTGCGCGGTCTGGCCCTGGCGAGCTGGCGACTGTTGCGCTGCAATCCGTTCAACGCCGGTGGCTTCGACCCCGTCGTGAAGTCAGCTCGCATTGCTGACGCGCCCGATCAGCCGGTCGACAAACGAATGCGATGTTCCACGTGAAACACCGCCTCCGGCCGCGAATCTGGCTCCTCCTTGTGCTGCTGCTGCTCGTGCCGCTACTGGTGGCGTGTGAAGTCGCCGATCAGCCCGATGGCTGGGCCGCACCGACGTCGGACCCTGAGGACGCCGGCACGATGCTGCTGGCGACCGGTGAGGATCGCGTCGTCGCGCTCGACCTGGAGACGAGCAACGCGATCTGGGTGTTCCCGCGCGAAGACAAGACGTTCACCGGTCTCGACGGCGAGCTCGAACCGACCGCGTTCTACGCCGACCCGGTGTGGTCGGCGTTCACCAGGGAGTGGCTCGTCGCGGAATACAAGGAGGCCGTGATCTTCGCGCTCCACCCGCTCGGCCACAGCGCGCGGGTCGTGTTCGACGTGGGTGAGCTGTTCGAAGACGCGCGGATCGTGTCGAATCTGCTGATTGACCCCGAGCATCCCGAGCGTATCTACGTGGTCACGACGGACTATCACGTACACGCCTTCAATCTGGAACGCCCGCCGACCACGGTCGATGAGCTGGTCTGGACCTGGAGCGGCGATTCGGACCAGCCCGTCTGGGGCTCGCCGACGCTGATCGAGACGGACGAGCAGCGGCTGCTGGTCGTGGCCGGGCTCGACGGTCGGGTGACGGCCCTGCAGCTCGACGGCGCCGAGGCGGGCACGCCGGCTTGGTCACGGCAGCTCGACGCGGGCGTCGCATCGGCGGTCGTGAGCTATGAGGGCGTGCTCTACTTCGGCGCGTTCGATCGCCGCTTCTACGCGCTCGACCCGGCGACCGGCGCCACGCTCTGGACCGCAACGGGCCAGAACTGGTTCTGGTCGACGCCGACAACCGATGAGGGTGTGGTCTACGCGGCGGACCTGGACGGGAATCTCTACGCCTGGGACGCGCGGACCGGCGCCAACCGCTGGGACCGCCCCTACGCGGCCGGCGAACGGATCCGCAGCCAGGCGCTGATCGTGCGCGACAACACCGGGGTGTCGATCGTCGCCGTTACCCGTGACGGGGTCGTCCACCGGATCGACGCAGCGACCGGCGTGAGCCTGTGGCGCAGCGCGGACGTGATCGACGACGACGTGCTGGCCGACGCGCTCTATCGCGGCGGCGAACTCTTCATCAGCAATGAGAGCGGTCGACTGTTCAAAGTCACGCTGGGAATCAACGCCGCGATCCAGGTCTACCCGCGGCAGGACGGCTAGCCGGCATGATCGACTTCATCTGGAACGACATCATGCTCAACCCGATCATGAACGGGTTGATCGTGATCGCGAACGCGTTGGATGACAACTTCGGCCTGGCGATCATCGCGTTCACCGTGATCGTGCGAGCGGTCACCTACCCGCTGACGCTGCGGCAGCTGCGTGCGACCCGCGCGATGCAGGTGATGCAGCCGCAGATGCAGGAGATCCAGAAAAAGTACAAAGACCCAAAGCGTCGCCAGGAAGAGACGATGAAGCTCTACCGCGAGGCGGGCTTCAATCCGCTCGGCTGTCTCTGGCCGATGCTGGTCCAGATTCCGATCTGGATCGCGCTCTACCAGGTCATCCGACGGACGCTGGGTGACACGCCCGAGCAACTGCTCTCGTTGTCCTCGCGGCTGTACGACTGGGACTACATCACGCAGGCGATCCCGCTCGATCGCGACTTTCTGTTTCTCGACCTCGGGGCGCGGTCGTTCGAGCAGAACCTGCCGCTCGCGCTCATCGTGGCGGTCACAGCCTTCGTGCAGCAGAAGCTCTCGACGGCCCGAACGACCGCGGGCGACCAGCGTCAGCAGTCGACGACAAAGATGATGCTTTGGCTGTTCCCGATCATGTTCGGCTGGTTTACGTTCCAGGTGCCCGCGGGCCTGGGCCTCTACTGGGTGGCGACCAGCGTGTTCACGATCGTCACGTCCTACTACTACTACTTCTACCGCACCCGGGAGCCGTTCTCGTGGCGCTGGCTGGCCTCGCTCGAGCCGCTGCCGTCGGTGCGCGTCGCAGGCAAGGCGTCGGCCGTGGTGGCTTCCAACGCGCGGTCTGATCGGTCGAACGGCGACACCGAGGCGAGCGCCGAGCCGAGCGAGGACGGCGAGCCGGCGCAGCCGACCCAGCCGCAGTCGCGCAGGGCCGGCAGCGCGGCGCGACGCCGCCGACGCCGCCGGCGGCGAGCCAACCGGCCCACACGATGACCCACACCACACTCCGTTCCAGATCCGCACAGAAGAGGGTGAACCATGGCCAACGACGAAGTCCACGCATCCGGTAGAACCGTTGACGACGCGGTGCAACGCGCGCTGAAGCGGCTCGGCCTCGCGCGCGCGCAGGTTGAGGTTGAGGTGATTTCGGAGGGCCGCAGCGGGATTTTCGGAATCGGCAATGCGAACGCTGCGGTGCGGGTCTGGCCGCGCGAGGGCGCCACCCCGAGACCGCAGCAGACGCGCGAGCGCGCGCCGCTGCCGCGGATCGACGACTACGAGGACCCACAGGAGCTGGAGCCCGGCCAGCGCAGTGACCGGCGCGGCGGGCAACGAAGTGGGCAACGCGCTGGGCAGCGAAGTGGGCAGCATGATTCGCAGCGGCGTGACGCAGCACGGCGCGACTCAGACCGCCGTGACTCAGGCGGGCGCGCCGCGCCTCGGGAGGCTCAGGGCGACGCCGCGCCGCAGCCGGACCACCGCCGTCGCGGCCGCAGCCACGGCCGCGAAATCATGAACAGGCCGCCAGAACGTCGCGAGGCGCCGGACGTCGGCGCACGCAGCGCTCCCAGCGGGCCCGGCCGAGTGCGCTCACGCGACGACGGTGATCGCGGCCGTGGTCGCAGCCGTGCTCGCGACGCTGAGCGCGACCGTGAGCGCGACCGGGATCGGGACCGCGGCGGGGACTTCGATGACCCAGGCGAGCGACCGGAGCCGCGACCGCCGATCGCCCCATTCGAGCTGATGGCGGATCCCGATTTCGAGCCCGCCTCCGACCCGCGCGAGTTCGCGTCGGAGCTGCTCACCGACATCATCCACCTGCTCGGCTTCGACACGCTCGTCGAGGCGCGCGACCCCGAGACGCCGATGGACGGCCTGAACCATTCGATCGCCGTGCTCGACGTGAAACCCAAGGCGGGCGACGAGCTGGGCCTGCTGATCGGTCGGCACGGCTCCCACATCGCCGCGCTGCAGTACATCGTGAACGTGATCCTCAGCCACGCGCTCGACGGCAACAACCCGATCACGGTCGATATCGACGGCTACAAGCGCCGCCGTGAAGAGGCGCTGGAGGAGATCGCGCAGCGCACGACCGCGGAGGTGCGGGAGTACGGCGACGCGGTCGAACTGAGCCCGATGCCGGCCGCCGAGCGTCGCATCATCCACCTCGCGGTGCAGGAAGACCCGGAGCTGACCACCGAGTCCGTCGGTGACGGGCCAACGCGGCGGGTCCGCATCCTATATCGTGAAGGCGCCTAAGCGATTTCGCAGCTAATGCGCGCCCGATCCGCGGTGTGCATCGTGTGGGGGGCGTCCCACGGTGACCATCGTGGCAATCACAAACCAAAAGGGCGGCGTTGGTAAGACGACGACCGCTGTGAATCTGGGCGCCGCGTTGGCTGAACTCGGCCAGCGCGTGCTGTTGGTCGACATCGACGCCCAGAGCAACGCGACCAGCGCGCTCGGCGCGCCGCGCAACCTTCGCCCGAACGCCTATGACGCGATGCTGGGCGACCGCGCGCTGGTCGACTGCATCGTCCCCACCAAGGTCGAGCGGCTGGACCTCGTGCCCGCCTCGATGGACCTGGCGGGGGCCGAGATCGAGCTCGCCGCGGCGACCGATCGCGAGCGGCGACTCGCCGCCGCGCTCGCCGACACACGTGGTCGCTACGACATCGTCCTGGTCGACTGTGGGCCCTCGCTGGGGCTGATCACGCTGAACGCGCTCACCGCGGCCGACCAGGCGCTGATCCCGGTGCAATGCGAGTATCTGGCCCTCGAGGGCCTGGCGGCGCTGATCGAGACGATCGCACGGGTGCGCGCGCATCTCAATCCCTCGCTGACGCTGCTCGGCGTGGTGGCGACGATGTACGACGGCCGCACGCGGCTCGCGCGCGACGTGGCGGCGGAGCTGCGCAGCCACATTGACACGCTCTTCGAGACGATCATCCCGCGCTCGGTGCGGCTCGGCGAAGCGCCCAGCCACCAGCTGACCGTGCTGGAGCACGCGCCCGACTCGCGCGGAGCAGAGGCCTACCGTCAGCTCGCGAAGGAGGTGCTGGCCCGGCTCGGCGCGTCCGCGCCGGCCGCTTCGGGGGCGCGAGCGTGAGCCGCGCGGCGCTCGGTCGGGGATTGGACGCGCTGATTCCGGCCAGCAGCGAGGCCCAGCGCGCGCGTGAGCTGCCGCTCGACGCGATCGAACCGAACCCACAGCAGCCGCGCAAGTCGTTCGGCGCCGATCAGAGCGCCGAGCTGGCCCAGAGCATTCGCGAGCACGGAATCCTCCAACCGCTGCTGGTGCGGCAGCTGTCCGGCGGTCGGTATCAGCTGGTCGCCGGCGAGCGGCGCTGGCGGGCGGCAGAGCTGGCCAGCCTCGAGCGGGTACCGGTCGTCGTGGTCGACGTGCCCGACCGCGACATGCTGACGTTGGCGCTGGTCGAGAACCTGCAGCGCGAGGACCTCAACCCGATCGAGCAGGCGGTGGCCTTCCAGTACCTGATCGACGCTGGCTTGACCCAGGCCCAGGTCGCGGAGCGGATCGGCAAGAGCCGTTCGTCGGTAGCCAACTCGGTGCGGCTGTTGCAGCTGCCCGAGGACCTGCGCGCGGAAGTGGCGGTGGGTCGGTTGGGCGAGGGCCACGCGCGGGCGCTGCTCGGCGCGCCGCCGGAGCTGCGTGTGCAGCTCGCCGGCGACGCAATGGCGCAGCAGCTGACGGTGCGCGAGATCGAGCAGGCGGTGCGGCGGCTACAGGCCTCGATTCGGCTGAGCGACGCGCCCGAGTCTGACGACGAAGCGGCGTCGGCGCCGCCGCAGCCCGACACGGAGGCGTGGGATCGATGGCGTCAGGATGCGGCGGAGCAGCTGCAGCGGGCGTTCGGGACGCGCGTGAGCGTCTCGCACGATAGCTCGACCGGCGGGCGGATCTCGCTGCGCTGGTACTCGTTCGAGCAGCTCGAGTATCTGGTCAAGCGCCTCGCTGCGGCAACCACTCAAGATGCCGATGGGACGTCCGGAGGCGCCGGTCGCATCACCGTCTGACCGCTTCCAGTCAGCCTCCCGCCTGAACGATGCTGACCGAATCCTGACCGCGGCTGAACACGCCGACCGGCGATGCAAGCGGCTGTTTCACGTGAAACAGAGCGGTCAAATCGATGACCGGTAGCGAACTACCGGGAGCTGCTGCCCGACTGACCTGCCGAGCCGCGTGGTCGGCGACGGCGGTTGCGACGACGGCGCGGCGGCGGCTGTGGGGCGCCTGGGCCGCCCGCGCTCGGCTGCTCCGTGCGCGGGCGTGGCGGTGAGGGCGCTGAGTCGACGTTGACGGCGCGGCGGCGGCGGCGCCGCCGTCCAGGGCGCGCGGGCGCCGGTTCGATCGGAGCTGCGTCCTCCGATGTCTCAGGCGCTTCGGTCACGATCGCCTGCTCGGCCTTCGTCGGCGCGGCGGCGATGCGCATCCGTTCACTGCGTTCGCGCTCCCGCTCGGCGTCGATGATCGCCTGATTGGGGCTGTCCTCGGTGCGCACCGCCATACCGATCTCGGCAACCGGCACATCAACCCGCTGGTGGTGGTCATCGAGCGAGATGGTCACGTACTGCTGAAGCACGTTCAGCTTGATCACGCGGCCCATGCCGGCGGGCGTGCTGACGCTCTTGCCGACCTTGGGCAGCGTGCCTCGCATGTCGCGGTAGACCTCGTGCTCGAACGTCAGGCAGCAGAGCAGCCGCCCGCAGACGCCGGAGATGCTGTCGGGGTTCAGCGAGAGGTCCTGGTCCTTGGCGGTGCGGATCCCGACCTTGGGGAACTCGGTCATCCACGAAGAGCAGCAGAGCCGCAGTCCGCAGATGTCGTAGCCATCGATCAGCTTGGCGCGGTCACGCTGCCCGGCCAGCCGCATGTGCAGGCGGATGTTGTGGTCGCGCTCGATCTCGGTGACGACCGAGCGAAAGTCGACGTGTTCGGGCGCCTGGAAGAAGCCGGTGGCTTCATCCCCGGCGAGGTTGAGCTGCATCGCGACCGGATAGAGGCCGAGCCCGTCGCGCACCGAGATCTGGCGCATCTGCTCGAGCATCTGGTCGCCGCGCTGCTGGCAGGCGGCGGCCTGGTCGCGGTCTTCGCGGGTCGCGTGGCGTGAGATCGGGCGGACGCCGCGAGGCAGCGCGGCCGGCGCCGCCTGCTCGGCGTCGGGCACAGTGACGACCCGGGCCATCTCCTCACCCCGAGCGGTCTCGACGACCACGTAGTCGCCGGCGAAGACCTGCCTGGCTTCGGCGCTGTAGTGGAAGATCCGCGAGGCTTCGCGGAAGCGGACGCCGATCACGACCTCGGTCGGTTGTTCGGCGGTCGGCGCGGCGTCGGCGCTGGTCATATCAGGCTCCGTTGCTGGACGCCGGCGCGGCGGCGGGGATGCGCAGCAGCATCGCTTCGAGCGCCAGCCGCGCATTGACCCCGTTGCGCAGATGCGTGCGGGTGCGCTGCAGCGTGTTGAGGAATTGGTGAATCTGTTCAGGAGCGTACCGCGCCGCGTGCGCGCGCACCTGTTCGCGCAGCGTCGCGTGGACGAGCTGCGCGTCCTGTCCGACTCGCACGAGCCACAGATCGCGCCACCACTCGATCCAGACGCCGAGCAGGACCAGCAGATCATCGAGTGCTTGCGGCGCGCTCTGGCCGCGGCGTCCGGCGAGCTGCTCGGCGGCGTTGAGACGGTCTGCGCGTGAGGCCGCGGAGAGCCGCAGCAGCTCCTCGATCTGTGCGCTGCGCATCGCGATCGGGTCGCCCGCCTCAAGTTCGGCGTCGAGCCAGCCGACGCGCCCGCGCGAGAGCCGCGTCAACTGGGCCAGCGCGTCGGGCTCATGATCGGGCAGCCGTGCGCCGAGCCAGGCCTCGGTGCGGCGCTGGTTGAGCGGCGCAAGGCGCAGGGCGCGGCAGCGCGAGCGGATGGTCTCCGAGAGCACCGATTCGCGCGCGGTTAGCAGCAGGAAGTAGACGCCTAGCGGCGGCTCCTCAAGCGTCTTGAGGAACGCGTCGGCGGCATCGGCGGTGAGCGCGTCAGCCGGGTCGACGATCACTACCCGACTCGGACCCTCGAAGGGCTTGATCGAGGTCGTGTGTTCGAGCCATCGAATCTGGCAGATGCCGATCGTGCGGGAGTTGCTGTGATCGTGGTCGTTCTCCGCGCAGATGCCGCCCGGCTGAATCACCGAAACGTCGGTGTGATGGATCGGCTCGCGGGGATGCTCGGGATCGTGGATGCGTCGGCAGGGCCGGCAGCGGCCGCAGGGCGGCGGGCTGCTCTCACAGACGACCGCCTGGGCGATTTTGAGCGCCAGCTCGTGCTTCCCGATGCCCTCCGGCCCGCTGACGAGCAGCGCGTGAGGCAGGCGCTCAGCAACGAGCATCGCCTCGAGCGAGCGGAGCGCGATCGTGTCACCGTGCGCGCCGAAGCGCTGCGCTGGCGCGGGGTCGTCGTCGGTTGGCATCGCTCAGGCGTCCAGGACTTCGTGGGCCAGTAGGTCGGCGTAGGTCTGCCGGCGTCGGACCAGGCGGGCCTCGCCGTCGCGGACCATCACGATCGCGGGTCGCAGGGCGAGGTTGTAGTTGCTCTCCATCGCAATCTGGTAGGCGCCGGCGGCCGGGATCGCGATCAGCTCGCCGGTCTGCAGATCGGGCATCGCGGCGTCGCGAACGAGCACATCGCCGCTCTCGCAGAACTTGCCGGCGATCGTCATGGTCTGGGCACAGTCAGCGAACATGCGTTCCGCCGTCAACGCCTGGTACTTCGAGTCGTACATCGCGGGGCGAATGTTGTCGGCCATCCCGCCGTCGACGGCGACGTAGGTGCGCGTGCCGGGAATCTGCTTGCGGCTGACGACCGAGTAGAGCGCGACGCCGGCCCGTCCGACCACGGAGCGCCCCGGTTCGATGTGCACCTCCGGCAGCGGCAGGGCGTGGTCCTCGCAGGCGCTGCGCAACGCCTCCGAGACCGCGCCCGCGTACGCCTCATGGGTCGGAGGCAAGCGATCGTCGGTGTAGCCGATCGCGAAGCCGCCTCCGGGGCTGAACTCGCGCCAGCGGTAGCCGTGCAGCTGCTGCATCTCGGCGGCGAAGCCGGCCGCGACGGCGATCCCGTCGCGATACGGCTGAAGGTCGTAGATCGGCGAGCCGAGATGGATGTGGAAGCCGGTCAGGTCGAGCTGCGGGGCAGCGAGCGCCCGTTCGACGGCGGCAGCGGCCTGGCCGCTGGGCAGCGGGAGACCGAACTTGCTGTCGCGCAGGCCGGTGGTCGTCTTGACGTGCGTGCGGGCGTTGACGCCGGGCGTGATCCTCAGCATCACGGCCTGCGTGCGGTTGCGTTCGCGCGTGAGCCGGTCGAGCGTCTTGAGCTCCTCGTCGTTGTCGATGATGATCCGGCCGACCCCGGCGTCGATCGCCTCGGCCAGCTCGTCGGAGCCCTTGGCATTGCCGTGGAAGCCGATCCGCTCGGCGGGCATGCCGCCAGCCCGAGCGGCATAGAGTTCGCCGCCGGAGACCACGTCCATGCCAAGGCCCTCATCGACCAGGATGCAAGTCAGCGCGGACGAGAGCCAGGCTTTGGCGGCGTAAAGCACGCGCACGCTGGGCAGCACGGCCTCGAAGGCGCGCCGGTAGCTGCGGCACGCCTCGCGGATCGTTTGTTCGTCGTAGATGTAGAGCGGCGTGCCGAAGCGGTCGGCCAGCTCGCGTAGATCGCAGCCACCGATCGAGAGCCGGCCCTCGCCGTCGGCCTGGGCGCTCAGCGGCAGAATATCGGCGCCGGGTAGCTGCATGCACAGAGTCTACGGGTGAACCGGTCGCTCGCGTAGACTGGCGCAGTGCGCCTCGTGCGTGAGGCATGCGTCACGGAGGCGAAGATGGACGTTCACCAGGAATCGGAACAGCTGAGGATTTACAAACTGGGGCCCTTTGGCTCGTCGTCGAACAATGCGTTCTTCCTCGTCGACAAGGCGACCGGCGACGCGGCGATCATCGACGCCGTGGCCAACTACGAAGCGGTGCTGGCGGGCGTGCAGGCCGCCGGCGCGACGCCCAAGATGGTGCTGTTCACGCATTCACACCCCGACCACATGGAGTCGTTCGACGAGCTGCGCGAGCTGCTCGCGGTGCCGTTCTACATGCACCCCAACGACATCAAGGCCGACGACGAGCACCGCTGGCTGCAGCAGGATGTCGAGGTCGACGTGCACGTGGACGCCGGCGACAGCATCCTGCTCGGCGAGACCGACCTGCGCGTGCTGCACACGCCGGGCCACACCAACGGCAGCATCTGTTTCTACGCCGCGCCCTACTGCGTCGTGGGCGACACACTGTTTCCCGGCGGGCCCGGCTATACGACCTCGGAGCAGAATCTACGCACCGTGATCGAGTCGATTCTGCGCGATCTCTACGCGCTGCCCGGGGAGACGATGACGTTCAACGGACACGGCGACGACACCACGATTCGCGACAGCATCGATGAAGTCGTGGCGTCGTTGATGGACGGCAGCCTGACCCGCGACGGCGCAGGCAACACCAGCTGGCAGCGCGGATAGGTGGCCACCCAACTCGCAACGGGCCCCACTCCTACCGCCGACCTGACACCCGACTCACGGGTCTTGGACAACGGCCTGCGCGTGCTCTGCACGCCAATGCCGCACACGCGCTCGGTCACGATGTCGTTTTATGTCGGCGCGGGCGCGCGCTACGAGTCCGAGGAGCTCGCCGGCATCTCCCATCTGGTCGAGCACTGCGTGTTCAAGGGCACCGCCGAGTGGCCGGCGGCGGCCGACATCTCGATCGCGATCGAAGGCGTGGGCGGCGCGATCAACGCGGCGACCGACCGCGAACTCACTGTCTACTACGCCAAGGTCCCCGCGCCACAGCTCGATGTGGCGCTTGACGTGGTGCTGGATCTGGCCTGCCGGCCGCTGTTCGACCAGCGCGAGTTGGAGAAGGAACGGCAGGTCATCCTCGAGGAGCTGGCGGCCGTCGAGGATTCACCGGGTCAGCTCGCCGGGCTGGCGATGGACGCGCTGATGTGGGCGAACACGCCGATCGGCCGCGACATCGCCGGCACTCCGGAAAGCGTCTCCGCGATCCCGCACGCCGACACGGTGAACTACTGGCGCAACCAGTACTCGCCGGGGAACGCGGTGGTCTCATTGGCCGGCGCACTGGACCCGTCCTATGTCGCCGAGCGGGTCGCCGAGCGGACGGCGAAGTGGGACTTCGGCGTGCCCACCGGCCTGGCGCCAGCGCCGCTCTCGATCAACGGCGAACGCGTCGCGTCGCGCCGCAAGGACACCGAGCAGACGCATCTGGTGGTGGGCCTGCCCACGGTCTCGGCGGAGCATCCCGACCGCTACGCGCTGGCCCTGCTGATTGGGATCCTGGGCGATGGGATGAGCAGCCGGCTGTTCCTGCGGGTGCGCGAGGAGCTCGGACTGGTCTACGACGTGCACGCCTACGGCACGGCCATGCAGGACTCGGGGGCGTTGAACGTGTATCTCGCCGTCGACCCGGACCGCGCGCTGGAGGCGCTGCGGGCGACGCTCACGGAGTTGGCGCGGATGCGCGAGGGGGTGGACTCAGAGGAGCTTGAGCGGGCCCGCCAGTATGTCAACGGCCGCATGCTGCTCCAGCTCGAGGACACACGCGCCGTCTCGGGTTGGAACGGCGGCCAGGAGCTGTTGCGCGGCGAGGTCAAGACGGTTGACGAGGTCTCTGCGCTCTACCAGGCGGTCAGCGCCGACGATCTGGCCCGCGTCGCCAACGAGTACATCAACGAGGACCGCTTGCGCCTCTCCGCCGTCGGCCCACACGAGGACGGCGGCCGGTTTGGCGAGGCGCTGCGGCTGGACGGCTGAGCGCTGGCTGAGCGCTAGAGGCGGCCCTGGGCGTATTGGTGGAGCAGGGCGCGCAGGTGGTTGATCTCGCCGGCGTGGTAGACGTCGTGGATACTGATCGCGTCGAGAATGGCGCGAGTCTCCCACTGCGCGCCCCAATAGGTGGGTCGCATTGACCCGAGTTCGTCGTCGGTGCGCAGCAGGTGGACCTGATTGATCAGGTCGCCGTGCGTGCGCGTCAGCCAGTCCATCAGCTGCTCGAACGTGGCCTCGCTGATCAGACCGTCGCGGTCCCAGGCGCTCCAGAAGGTGCGGCTGCGGTCGCCGAAGGCGTGGTTGACATACATCGCCTTCACCGAGCCACAGTGCGCGATCAGGTCGCGCATCGTGCGGCCGCCGCCCGGCGGCAGCTTGTCGAGGTCGGCCCCCGTGACGGAAGAGAGGTTTGCCATCAGCGAGTGCTCGGGCTTGCCGTCGAACGACTGATCGAGCTGCCAGAGCAGGTATTCGAGCACGACTCGGGCGGTGGCGGAGTTGTTCATCGTCATCAGAGCACAACCACTCGCTCGCCCGGCGGCGCGCGTCGCGTCGCGATCAGGTCGCCGAGCTTCAGTTCGCAGAGCTGCGCGGCGTGTTCCATGCCACAGACGTTGCAGCCGTCGCGGCAGTCGGCGGTGGTCAGCTCGCGCTGCGTGCGCTGCCATTCCTTGCGCAGGAACGCCTCGGAGACGCCCGACGCGATGTGCATCCAGGGGAAGCGCTCCCAGAGGTCGCGCTCGCGGTGGCAGTAGAAGGCGGGATCGATCCCGTGCTCAGCGAAGGCCGCCGTCCAGATCGATTCGTCGAAGTGCTCGCTCCAGGCGTCAAAGCGCGCGCCGTTGCGCCAGGCGGTCTCGATCACCGGCGCGAGGCGCCGGTCGCCGCGGCTGATGGCGCCTTCGAGCAGCGATTCCGCCGGGTCGTTCCAGGTGAAGTCGAGCCGGGCCGTGCGGCAGCGTCGGCGCAGCAGCTCGTGCTTCGGCGCGAGCTCGGCCGGCGTCTCCTGACGGGCCCACTGGAACGGCGCGTGGGCCTTGGGCACGTGGTTGGAGCTCGAGACGCGGACGCGCGCGCGCTTGCCAACGATCTCGCGGCCGATCGATTTGACCTGCGAGGCCCAGTCGACGATCCCCTCGACATCGGCCATCGTTTCGGTCGGCAGTCCGACCATGAAGTAGAGCTTAATGCTGCTCCAGCCGTTTTCGAAGGCGTTGCGCGCGGCGTGCAGCAGGTCCTCATCGGCGACGACCTTGCTGACCGCGTTGCGCAGGCGCTGGCTGCCGGCCTCGGGCGCGAAGGTCATGCTTGATTTCTTGCGCGGCGAGCAGAGCAGCGCCACATCGACGCTGAACGAGTCGACCCGCGTACTGGGCAGCGAGATGCCGATTCCATCCCCGAACTCGGAGCGCAGGGCGCGCACGATGTCGGCGATCTGGCTGTGGTCGGTGCTGCTCAGCGACACGAGCGAAAGCTCGTCGAAGCCGGTGTTGGCGAAGAGTTCGCGGGCCCCGGCGACGACCTCTTCGGGCGTGCGCTCGCGCAGCGGGCGGTAGATCATCCCGGCCTGGCAGAAGCGGCAGCCCTGCGTGCAACCGCGCTGGATCTCGATCCCCGCCCGGTCGTGGACGGTCTGGAGGTAGGGCACGATCGGCTTGGTCAGAATCGGTGGCAGGCCCTGGATGAACCGCTTGATGATCGGAATTGAGGCGGCCTCGTTGGTGGCCGTGATCTCGGCCGGCGTGCCGTCCTGCGCGTAGGTCCACTCGTAGAACCGGGGCACGTAGATGCCGGGGATGCGCGCCAGCGCTTCGAGCCGCTCGAGCCGGCTGGCGCCGTTGGCCTTCGCTTCGCGCAGGAGCTGATTGAGCTCGAGAATCACGTCCTCGGCCTCACCAAGCACGAAGGCGTCGATGAACGGCGCGAGCGGCTCGGGGACAAGCGCCCCGGAGCCGCCGGCGAACACGATCGGGTCGTGCTCGCGGCGCGCCTCGGAGCGAATCGGGATGCCGGCGAGGTCGAGCATCTCGAGGATGTTGGTGTAGGTCAACTCGTAGGAGAGCGAGAAGCCGAGCGCGTCGAATTCGCCCAGCGGGCGGCGCTGCTCGAGGCTGAACAGCGGCGCGCCGTGGCGCCGCAGGGAATCGGCCATGTCCGGCCAGGGCGTGTAGCAGCGCTCCGCGAGCGTGCGTGGCTGGTGATTGAGGATGTCGTAGAGGATCGCCAGGCCGCCGTTGGACTGGCCGATGTCGTAGAGGTCGGGGTAGATCAGGGCCCAGCGGGTGTCGGCGTCGTCCCAGGGGCGCTCGATCACGTTCCACTCGCCGCCCGCGTAACGGGCTGGCTTGGACACGCCATCGAGCAGCGGGTCGAGCTCGATCGGCGGCATCGCTCTCACTCCCAATATGCGTTATCGATCCTGCCGGCGCACACAGGTGTGGGGCCCACGGTATCAGACCGCGGCGCACTGGCCGCTCTGTCGTCGGCGGAGACGCGCATTGGAGGCTGGCGGACGGGCGCGCGACGCGGTACAATCACAGAGCGCATCGCAGCATGCGCCTGGTCTTATCCGGCGGGTGACCGCCCCGGTCTTATTGGCGGCCTCATGGCCGCCATTTGACGTTCTGGGGGTGGGCAGGGTTGTGAGCGGGCAAACGCACATCGAGGACGTTGAGGGAACCGCCGGGCGACGCTGGTGGCGGGTGCTGGTCGCACGCACCTTCGCACCGTTTCATCGTTTTCGTCACGGTATTCTGCATTCCGTCAGCACGCTGGAGATATTGCTAGGCAGCTTTGGGCTGCTGGCTTCGCTGGTGGTCGCGCTGCTGCTGGCGAGCATCCTCAACAATCTGCCGGGCCTGGCGGGCGATGTCGCGCCGGTTGGCGTCGCGATTCTGCTCGCACCGATCGGGATCGGCGTGGCGCTCAGCCGACGCCCCGAGGTCGAGCGCGCGCTCGATTCGATCCGCGGGCGGTCGCCGCTGGCGCTCGGCTCGAGCCCACCGCCCAGTGAGGCGCTGCTCGATACCAGCGCGATCATGGACGGACGGATCGGCGACATCGTCGCGAGCGGGTTCCTGCTGGCCGACCTGATCGTGCCGCGCTTCGTGCTCGACGAGCTGCGCCGCGTCGCCGACAGCAGCGATCCGCTCAAGCGCCAACGCGGCCGCGCCGGCCTCGAGCTGCTCACCCGGCTGCAGGCCAGCGACCGCGTCCAGACGCTGATCGTCGACGACACCGGCGAGGCCGAGTCCGAGGATCAGCAGATCGAGAGCGACATCGACTCGCGACTCGTGCAGGTGGCGCGCGCGCGCGGCGCGGCGCTCGTGCTGACCGACGCGAATCTGGCTCGGGTGGCCGAGCTGGAGGGTGTGCGCACGCTCAACGTGCACCGGCTCGCCAGCGCGATCAAGACCGTCGTGCTCCCCGGCGAGCGCGTGCAAGTGCAGCTGGGCGAACTCGGTCGCGAGCCGAACCAGGCGGTCGGCTATCTGTCGGACGGGACGATGGTGGTGGTCGAGGACGCAGCGGGAGAACTTGGCGCGACGCGCGACGTGCTGGTTAAGCGAGTGATTCAGACGCACGCGGGCCGGATGGTCTTCGCCATGCTGGTCGAGCCCTCGCCGTGAGGGTGGGCTGCGTCGTGTTGGCGGCAGGTCGCAGCGCGAGGATGGGCGGCGACGACAAGTTGCTGGCGCCGCTCGATGGCCGGCCGGTGCTCGGTCATTCGCTGGCAGCGATCGCCGCCTGCGCTGAGCTGACGGATGTGGTCGTGGTCACGAGCGCGTCGAATCGGGCGGCGGTGGCGCGGGTCGCAAGGGGATGCGGCGGCGGCAAGATCCGGGCGCTGGTCAGCGGCGGCGCGGAACGCCAGGATTCGGTCGCGGCCGGCCTCGCGGCGCTGCCGAACGTGGAGATCGTCGCGATCCACGACGGCGCGCGCCCGCTGGTCGTCGCAGCGGACTTTGCGGCCGGCGTGCAGGCGGCTCGATCGACTGGGGCGGCCGTGGCCGGTGCGCCGATGGTCGACACGGTCAAGCGCGTGGATGCGAACGAGCGGGTCGTCGAGACGCCGACGCGCTCGGAGCTGCGCGCGATCGCAACACCACAGGTCTTTCGGCGCGAGCTGCTGGCGCGCGCGCACGCGGCGGCGGCAGCAGCCGGTGTCTCGGCCACCGACGATGGCGCGCTGGTGGAGCGGCTCGGCGAGCCGGTCGTCGTCTTCCCGACCCGGCTCCGAAATCTGAAGATCACGACCGCGGATGATCTGCTGATCGCTGAGAGTCTGCTCGGCGGCGCGACGGAAACGCTGCGGACCGGGATCGGGATCGACTCGCATCGCTTCGCGGTGGGCCGGCGGCTGGTGCTGGGCGGGGTGGAGATTCCCGCGTGCGACGGGCTCGACGGACACTCGGATGCCGACGCGCTGACGCACGCGATCATCGACGCGCTGCTCGGCGCGGCGGGCCTGGGCGATATCGGGCAACACTTCTCTCCGCAGGATCCCGAGTGGGCCGGAGCCGATAGCGTGGGCCTGCTCGGACGCGTGCTGGCCATGATGTCGGAGGTCGGCGCACGGCCCCACGGGGTAGACGCGACGGTGATCGCGGAGCGTCCGCGGTTGCGACCGCACATCGACGCGATGCGCGAACGACTGGCGGAGGCCCTGGGGCTGACCGTTGCGCAGGTGAACGTGAAGGCCACGACAGCCGAGCGGATGGGCGCGCTGGGTCGCGCGGAAGGCATTCAGGCGCATGCGGTGGCCACCGTTCGCGTTACGCTGCGACACGGGCCGATCGCCGCGTCTGGCGGTTCGTCGGGCGCTGATGGCTAGGAACGCAACCGTGATGGAATTGCTGAAATTTGCGGAGTCGCTCGCCCGCAGCGTGTGGGCGGACGTGCAGTTCACCCTCGAGCGCGACCCAGCGGCGACGAACCCACTTGAGGTGCTGCTGGTCTACCCGGGCATTCACGCGCTGTTCCTGCATCGCATCTCCGCGCGCATGCACGCCGCGGGCGTGCCGCTGCTGCCGCGGATGCTGGCCCACTTCAGCCGCTGGATCACAGGCATCGAAATTCACCCCGGCGCCACGATCGTGTCGCCCTGTCTGATCGACCACGGGATGGGCGTGGTGATCGGCGAGACCGCGAAGATCGGCAAGCGTTGCCACCTTCACCAGGGCGTGTCGCTGGGCGGCGCGAGCCGCAAGCGCACGCAGCGCCACCCGATGCTCGGCGAGGATGTGCTGGTCGGCGCGAGCGCCAGCATCATCGGCGCGGTCACCGTCGGCGACGGCGCGAAGATCGGCGCCGGCGCCGTCGTGGTGGCCAATGTGCCGCCCTACGCCACCGTCGTGGGCGTGCCCGGCCACGTGGTGGCCTACTACGACCCGGGCGACGACACCATCCTGCGTCTGCCCGACCCCGAGCACGACCGAATCGAGCATCTCGAGCAGCGGGTCGACGAACTCCGCGCCGAGGTGCGGCGGCTGGAGCAGCTGACCGAGGGCGCGGGGACCGGGGCGCCGGTCCCGGGCGGCGGATAATCCCCACAATCACGCGCTGAAGAGGGCCGAACTGTGCAGCTCTATAACACGCTGACTCGTCGCAAGGCCGAATTCGAGCCTCAGGACGACCCGATCACGATGTACGTCTGCGGCATCACGCCCTATGACGACGCCCATCTCGGCCACGCGATGAGCATCATCATCTTTGACACGCTGCGGCGCTATCTGGAGTGGCGCGGGCGTCGGGTCCGGCTCGTCTATAACTTCACCGACGTCGACGACAAGCTGATCGCGCGCGCCGCGGAGCTGAGCATCAGCGTGCCGGAGCTCGCCGAGCGGCAGATCGCCTCGTTCATGGGCGAGTGGCGGGAGCTGCAGATCCAGCCCGCCGATGTGCATCCGCGCGCGACTGAAGAGATCCCGCAGATGCTGGACCTGATCTCGGGCCTGATCGACGCCGAAATGGCCTACCCGGCCGGCGGCGACGTGTACTTCCGGGTGCACCGGATGGCGGGCTACGGCAAGCTCTCCGGCCGCACGCTGGACGACATGATCTCGGCCGAGCCGACGGATATCGGGGTCGCGAAAGAGCACCCGATGGATTTCACGCTGTGGAAGGGTGCGAAGCCTGGCGAGCCACAGTGGGAGAGTCCTTGGGGCCCCGGTCGACCAGGCTGGCACATCGAGTGCTCGGCGATGTCGATCCGCTATCTGGGCGAACAGATCGACCTGCACGGCGGCGGCATGGACCTGATCTTCCCGCACCACGAGAACGAGATCGCGCAGTCCGAGGCCTACAGCGCCAAAGAGCCGTTCGTTCGCCACTGGGTGCACAACGCGATGATGCAAGTCGGCGGCGAGAAGATGTCCAAGTCGACGGGCCGGATCGTGCCGCTGCGCGAGGGGCTCGACCGCTTCGGAGCCGATGGCCTACGGATGTTTGTGCTCGGTGGCCACTACCGCTCGCCGCTGACGTATTCCGAAGAATCGCTGGCCGGCTCCGCGCGCGGCGCGGAGCGTCTGCGCCTCGCCGCCACGCTGCCGCTCGCCGAGGGCGACGGCGACTATGACCCGGGACCGGCTCGCGAGATGTTCGTGGCGGCGCTCGAGGACGATCTGAACACGCCCCAGGCGCTGGCGGTGCTGTTCGATCTGGCCCGCGTCGTCAACCGCGCGCGCGCCGACGGCGCGCCGGCCGGCGCGGCCCGCGAGGCGTTGCTGGAGCTCGGCGGTGTGCTGGGCCTGGGCTTCGCCGCAGCCTCAGCGGGCGCCGAGGATGTCGCGCCTTTCGTGGAGCTGTTGATCGAGGTGCGTGCCTCGCTGCGCGAGGCGCGCCAGTTCGAGCTGGCCGATCAGGTCCGCGAGCGGCTGACCGCTCTGGGCATCACCCTCGAGGACGGCCGTGACGGCACCCGCTGGCGCCGCGCCGAGCCGATCATCGAAGAGTCCGACGAGGCTCCGCCGCCAGAGTCGTTGGTCGAAAGCGCGCTGCGCTTCTAATCAGCGTGCTGCCCAACGTGTGGAGCAGCACGCTGACCAGCGCGATTAGCTCAGCCGACTGCGTCGGCGGGCCAGCAGCATCGTCAGCGCGAGGGCTGCGCCGCCCAGCGAGGTAGCCAGCGCCAGCCCCACGATCATGCCGTCAACCCCGCTGTTGGTCGCGGCCAGGCCACCGGTGCCGGTCGTCGGCAGACTCATCGCGGCAGCTGCCTCTGGTGGGCAGGGGACGGGGGTCCACGCCGCCGGGAGGGTGACGTTGAACTGCGCCAGCAAGGCGAGGCCCTCCTGAACGCCCAGCGGCGTGTCGCCGGGGTAGTAGAGCTGCGTGATCACGCCGTGCTCGCCGACATCGACTTTGACCTCCTGGGCGGCGCCGCCCACGCTGACGGTGAACATGTGTCGGCCTTGCGCCTGATCGACGCAGACTGGTTCCTCGGCGCTGGCGGTCGCGCCGGCGAACAGGCCGATGGTGAGCAGGCCGGTAACGAAGATCGCGGCGGCGAGCAGGATTCTGAGTTGGTTCACATTGGTCTCCCTGATTTGGGTTCGTTCTTCGAGTCTGTGATGGAGTCGCCAGCGCGAGGTTAGCGTTTCAGACTGCGGCGCCGTCGCGCGAGCAGAGTGAGCAGCGCGAGGGTTGAGCCGCCGAGGCTGATCGCCAGCACCAGGCTGACGGTGAGGCCGTCGATCCCGTTGGCCGTCACGATGCCGCCGCTGCCGGTGCTGGGCAGGCCCGCCGCGTCGCCGTCGCAGTCAACGATGCTCACACCTTCCGGCAGGAAGTCGCTGTAGATCGGCAGCAGGCCGTGGACCGCTCCGATCGCGACGAGATCAACGCCGCCCGGCTCAACCAGTGTGAGCAGCTCGCCGCCCTCGCCGATCGTGGCGATCAGCGTGCCAGCCGGGTTGCCACCCAGCTCAGGTACCTCGATCTCGTATTCGCCCGGTTCCAGCGACAGACAGATCGATGGCGCCTGCGCGTGCACCGGCGATGCTGCGACCAGTTCAACAAGTCCGATCATCGCCACGGTCAGCGCAGCGGCGACGATCAGATGCACAATTCGATGCATGGGGATCCTCGGTGTGTCGTCGGACTCGCTTGGCGAGTCCTGCCGCGCGCGGATGGATTGAGTTGATTGATCATTGCGCGCAGCGGGGCGTACGATATTGAAAGTGGTGAGTTTGCGTCAAGAGCTGACGGAAACTCGCTGAATCCCCGCCGCGGCCCGCGCGATTCGCCACTGCGGGCCGAAGTAGCGCAACTGGCAGCGCAGTCGATTTGTAATCGACAGGTTGGGGGTTCGAGTCCCCCCTTCGGCTCCACCATGCGGCGCAGCGATCTCGCGGTCGCTCACCGGCCCCATGGCGCGTCAAGGGACGTCAGGGAGCGTTCATGCTGGGGTGGGTGAGTGGCTAATACCACCGGTCTGTAAAACCGGCGCCGAAAGGCTACGCAGGTTCGAATCCTGCCCCCAGCACCACACGCAGCAGCGTCGCAAGGCGCAGCTGCGCCGCAAGCGCCGAGAGGATCCTGGCCCGCATAGCTCAGTCGGTAGAGCGCGTTCTTGGTAAGAACGAGGTCTTCAGTTCAAATCTGAATGCGGGCTCCACGTCGCGACACGATCAGACAGGACGCCCGCCAACAGGCGAGCGGAGCGAAGGAGCAGACAGATGGCGCGGAGGCTATACGAGCGGACCAAGCCGCACGTGAACGTGGGCACGATTGGCCACGTGGACCACGGCAAGACGACTCTGACGGCGGCGATCACGAAGTATCTGGCGCTCAGCAACCCCTTGGTCTCGTTTTCGAGTTTCGACTCGATCGACAACGCGCCGGAGGAGAAAGCGCGGGGCATCACGATTGCGATTGCGCACGTGGAGTACGAGACCGAGCAGCGCCACTACGCGCACATCGACGCGCCGGGCCACGCGGACTACATCAAGAACATGATCACCGGGGCGGCGCAGATGGACGGCGCGATTCTGGTCGTGGCGGCGCCGGACGGACCGATGCCGCAGACCCGCGAGCACATTCTGCTGGCGCGCCAGGTGGGGGTGCCGCGGATGGTGGTCTATCTGAACAAAGTCGACCAGATGGACGACGAGGAGCTGTTGGAGCTGGTCGAGCTGGAAGTCCGCGAGCTGCTCAGCGCGCAGGAGTTCCCGGGCGACGACGTCCCGGTGATTCGCGGTTCGGCGCTGCAGGCGCTGGAGAGCGACTCGGTTGACCCGGAGGCGGCCGAGTACGCCTCGATCAAAGCGCTGATGGCGGCGGTCGACGGCTACGTGCCGACCCCGCTGCGGCCGGTCGACCAGCCGTTCCTGATGCCGATTGAGGACGTCTTCGGGATCAAGGGGCGGGGCACGGTGGCGACCGGGCGGATCGAGCGAGGGGTGGTGGTGAGTGGCGAGGAGATTGAGATTGTGGGGGTCAAAGACACGCGCAAGACGGTGGTCACGGGCGTGGAGATGTTCAAGAAGACGCTGCCGACGGGCGAGGCGGGCGACAACGTGGGCTGTCTGCTGCGCGGCCTGAACCGCGAGGAGATTGAGCGCGGGCAGGTCTTGGCGGCGCCGGGTTCGATCACCCCGCACACGACCTTTGAGGCGGAGGTCTACATCCTGGGCAAAGAGGAGGGCGGGCGGCACACGCCGTTCTTCCAGGGCTATCGGCCACAGTTCTACATCCGCACGACCGACGTGACCGGCGAGATTGGTCTGCCGGAGGGGATCGAGATGGCGCTGCCGGGCGACAACGTGCAGATGAACGTGAAGCTGATTCATCCGATTGCGATGGAGGAGGGGCTGCGCTTCGCGATTCGCGAAGGCGGTCGCACCGTCGGCGCCGGGGCCGTCACCCGGATCCTCGAGTAGCGCGGCTTGCGCAACAGCGCCCAACGCCACAATCTGCGATAATGGGTGTCCGGCTCGCGCGCAGCGCGGGCGATTGAAGGGGCGACGATGGCGAAGGGCGACCGAATCTTCATCTCGCTGCGTTGCCGCGAGTGTCAGTCGCACACGTATCACACGACGAAGAACCGTCGCAACGATACAGATCGGCTGGAGCTGAACAAATATTGTCCGCGCTGCCGTTGTCGGCAGGCGTTCCGCGAGACGCGCTAGGGCGCAGAGAGGGCCGGTGCAGCTTGGCGCGAGGCAGCAATTCGCGACGACGTGGGGGACGCCGCCGACAGCGCGGTGCAGCGCCCCGCACTGCCGCACCGATCACGCCGCGACCAACGCGCGGCCCGGCGCCCGCAGGCCCGCAGGCCGACGCGGCCACCGAACCGGCCGAAGCCGTGGTGCGGGCCTCAACCGCTGGCGCGGCCGGGCTGCCCGCGCGACCGCGCCGCCGAATCCAGGCGCAGACCCCGACCACCGAGGATGCCCCACGCGTCCAGGGCATCATCTATCGACTCACCCACCCGCGCTGGGTGCTGGGCATCATCGACGAGCTGCGCAAGGTCGTGTGGCCATCGCGGCAGGAGACAGGCAACCTGACTGTGGTGGTGCTGGTGGTTTCGATCGCCGTGGGGATTTTCCTCGGAGCGATCGACTTCGGCCTCAACCGCGTCGTCGAAAACGTACTGTTGCCCTGAGATGACCCAAGCTGACCACATTCCCGGAGGAGTAGGCACGGGCGCTGCGGCGGCGCGTCCGCTGACCAGCGCCGAGCGTGAGCTGCAGGAAGTGCTCGCGTTCGCACGCGCGCTGGGCCTCGAGCGTGAGGAGCACGAGGCGCCCGCTGACCCCGACGCCACGGTCGTCCAGGCCGCCGCCGAGCTGGGGCTCGACCAGCCGGTCGAGGTCGAGGAGCCGACGGTCCCCGCATTCCTGACCGAGGACGCCGTCGACGCCACGAGGCCGAGGCCGCCGAGCGCGGAGTCGGTGCAGCGCGAGGATGCCGCGTGGTTCGCAGTGAACACGTACACCGGACATGAGAACCGCGTGCGCCACTCGCTCGACCTGCGCATTCGCAACATGGATATCGAGCACGAGTTCGTCGCGCTGAACCCGGATGCCGAGCGCGACGACGAGCGGCAGTATGTGCTCGTGCCAACGCAGCAAGAGGTGGAGATTCGCGGCGGTAAGCGCCGCGAGGTGGAACGCAAGCTGCTGCCCGGCTACGTGCTGGTGCAGATCCGGGTCGACCGCGACACGCGCAAGCTCGGCGACAGCAGCTGGCACGTGGTCACGGGCACCGCGGGCGTGACGGGATTCGTCGGCGGCGAGGATCAGGCCCGCGCGTTGCCGCCCGAAGAAGTCGCCGCGATTATCGGGCAGACACAGGTCGAGGAGCCGCGCGTACGCGTGGGTTTCGCGATCGATGACAGTGTGCGGGTCACCGATGGTCCATTCCAGGACTTCATCGCGCAGGTCGACCAGATCAACATTGAAAAAGGCAAGGTTCGGGTCCTGATCTCGATGTTCGGGCGTGAGACGCCTGTCGAGCTGGACTTCGACCAGGTCGAGAAGCAGTAGAGCAGCGGTCAGAATCAACATCACGGCCAGCAAGATGGCCGGCAAGACGGCCACCAACACGGCCGGCTAACGGGGAGCGGGCGGCATGGCGAAGCGGGTACGAGCGGTCCTGACGCTACAGCTGGAGGGCGCGAAGGCGAGTCCGGCGCCGCCGGTCGGCCCGGCGCTGGGCCAGCACGGCGTCAGCATCATGGACTTCGTGAAAAGCTACAACGAGCGCACCTCGAACAACGCCGGCGAGATCACGCCGGCGCAGATCACGATCTACGAGGACCGTTCGTTCACGTTCGAGCTGAAGACGCCGCCGGCCTCGGACCTGATTCGCCGCGCGGCGGGCCTGACCAAAGGCTCGGCCGAGCCGCTGCGCGAGATGGTCGGCTCGATCAGCTCGGCGCAGGTGCGCGAGATCGCGGAAAAGAAAATGCCCGATCTGAACGCAAACGACATCGATGCGGCGATGCTGATGATCGCCGGCACAGCGCGCAGCATGGGCGTGGAAGTGAGCGACTGACATGGTCAAACGGGGCAAGCGCTATCGCGAGCTCGAGAGCTCCTACGACGGCGGGTCGCACTACGCGCCCGTGGAGGCGATCTCGCTGGTGAAGCGACTGGCGACAGCCAAGTTCGACGAGACCGTCGAGCTGCACATTCGCACGGGGTTGGACACGCGGCACGCCGACCAGCAGCTGCGCGGCACTGCGCGACTGCCGCACGGCCTCGGCAAGGAGGTCCGCGTGGCAGTCTTCGCCGAGGGCGACGTCGCGCGCAACGCACTGGAGGCCGGCGCCGATGTGGTCGGCGGCGACGACCTGATCGGCCGAGTGCAGGATGGCTTCACCGACTTCGACGTGGCGATCGCGCAGCGCGAGATGATGGGCAAAGTCGGTCGCCTGGGCCGGATCCTCGGCCCTCGCGGGCTGATGCCCAATCCGCGCTCGGGCACGGTCGTCGACGGCGTGGACATCGACCGGGCGATTGGGGAGGCCAAGGCCGGCCGGGTTGAGTTCCGCACCGACCGCGAGGCCTGCGTGCACGTGCCGGTCGGCAAGGCGAGCTTCGCCGAAGCGCAGCTGCTCGACAATCTCTCGACGATCGTGAACGAAATCGTCAAGGCGAAGCCCGCGGGATCGAAGGGCACCTACATTCGCAGCTTCAACCTCGCCTCGTCGATGGGACCTGGCGTGAAGCTGGAGCAGCAGAGTACGCTGGATTTGAAAGCCGATTAGCCGCCCGAGACCGCCGGAGGCGCACCGACGCCTTAAATTCCGGCGCAGGCTGGCCCCCGTTCGCCGCCGATGCTCCATTCGAGTGTCGTCGCGCAGCGCGGTCCGCACAGCTCGGGCGGGCAACGTGACGGGAGGCGGCAGATGGCGACAGATCGCAAGGTCCAACAGGTGGCGCTGCTCGAAGAGCGGCTCCAGCGCGCGACGATCACGATCGGGTTGGATTACCGCGGGCTGAGCGTCGGCGAGATGCAGACGCTGAGGCGCGCGATCCAGGCGGAAGCGCCCGAGTCCGAGCTGCGCGTGATCAAGAACTCGTTGTTCGCGCGGGCCGCGGCGAACGTCGGCATGGCCGACGCGGCGCAGGTCGCTCAGGAATCGACGGCGCTACTGCTGGGCTACGGCGAGCTGACCGAAGCGCCGCGGGCGCTGCGACTCTATCTGCGCGGGCGCAACCGCGACGTTCCCGTGCACGGTGTGTTCTTCGAGGGCATGTTCTCGGGCGGCGAGACCGTCACCGAGCTGGCCTTGATTCCGCCGCGCACGGAGCTGATGGCGCGGGTCGCCGGCGGCCTGAACGGCCCCGTGTCCGGCATCGCCGGCGCCCTCAACGCGGTTTTCCGCGACGTGGCCGCGCTGATCGAGGCGCGCGCCGAGCAACTTGAGCAGGCGGAGGGCGCCTGAGCCCGTCCGCTGCAACAACCTGGTAGATCGCTCGCATCGCGAGCCAAAGGAGGCCTGAGATGTCGAAAGTCGACGAAGCATTTGAGCTGATCAGCGCGATGACGATCCTGGAAGCGCGCGATCTGGTCAAGAAGATCGAGGACGAATTTGGCGTCACCGCGGCCGCGCCGGTCGCTGTCGCCGCGGTCGCAGCCGATCTGGGCGACGCCGCAGCCGAAGAAGAGCAGACCGAGTTCGATGTCGTGCTCAAGGACTTCGGCGCGAACAAGATCAACGTGATCAAGGCCGTGCGCACCGTGACGGACCTGGGCCTCAAGGAGGCCAAGGACTTCGTCGAGAGCGCGCCGCAGACGGTTCGCGACGCGCTCTCGAAAGAGGACGCAGAAGCGCTCAAGGCGACGCTCGAAGCGGCCGGCGCCACGGTCGATCTGGTCTAGCCCAGGCGCTCCCCCGATCGGGCGTCCTGTATGCGCCGACCAGACGCCCGCAAGAAGCGCGCTGTGCGTCAGGCCGCGCGTGGCTCGGCTATCGTGGCTCGGTAGGCCTGCGGGCTGGGGTCGCGAGGGGGCATGATGGCAGCTCGAGCCGACTCACCGTCGCCGTGGGCGGCCGGTCTGGGACTGCGCGGGCTCTGGCGCGTCGGCCTGGTCGGCGGCGTCACCGCAGCCGTGGTCATGGCCTGGGCGTTGCTCGGGCCGGCCGACGCTCCGCCCGTAGTGTCGATTATGAGCGAGGCGCCGGTGCTGGAGCAGACGCCCGTCGCGGTCGTTGAGGCCGAGCCGGTCGATCAGCCCGCGAACGAGACCGCTGTCGTCGCCGAATCGATCGCCCAAGCGGTCCCCGCGCCGACCGAGTCTGATGCGCGACCCGCTGCGGTGGCTGCGCCGGCGGTCTGGCCGCAACAGAGCGGGATCATCCCCGGACGGCCCGATCCGGTCTCGCCACGGCAGCCGGCGCGGTTCGAGCGGTACGTTGTGCAGTCAGGAGAGTCGTTCGCATTGATCGCCAACGTGCGCGGTGTGACCCTTGCGGACCTGCGACTGTTTAACTCTGCGCTTGGCGACGGCTCCGTGCTCGCGGCCGGAGCGTCGATCTGGATTCCGATTTGGGAGGCGGCCGACGATGACGCACCGTGATCAGTTGCGCGGATCGCAAGCGCCCGACCCAGGCCGGGCACGACAGGGCGTGTTGCGCGGGATCGCCGTCTGGACGCCTGTGTTCGGCGTCTGCACGGGGCTGGCTGTGCTGCTGCTGATCAGCGCGCTGGGCGGCCAGGGCGGCGCCTGGTTCGGGTTTTCATTGCTGGCCTTGATCGGCGTGCTCTCGGGCTACTCGGCGCTGAGCGCCTGGCGCGATCAGTTCAGCGAGGCAATGGAATCGACCGGACAGGTAGTGCGCAAGTGGCGCAAGTCCGATCTGCTCTTCTTCTTCCGCGCCCACTACGTGCTGATCGACACGATCGGTCAGAAGCGGGTGCTGCGCGTGCGGCCTGACATCTATACGGAGATGCCCGAGCCCGGCGGCTGGGTCTGGATCGAGCACTACCCGCACACCAACGCGCTGGTCGCCTGGCGTCCGCTGGGCGAGGACGAGCGTCCGGTCGAGGCGACAGAGGAGGAGGAGGATCCGCGGGAGCTGCGGCGCAAGCTGGAGCGGGTCGAGCAGCCGGAGCGTCGTGCGGTCGAAGCGGTGGACCTGCCGCGCTTCGAGCGTGGCGAGAACGGATGACGGCTGACCCGTATCCGAGATCGGATGGCGAGGAGCGCGGCCGGCGCCGCGTTCAGGAGCTGCCCGAGGACGAGCGTCCGCGCGAGCGTCTGCTGCGGCTGGGCCACGAGGCGCTACAGAACGAAGAGCTGCTGCAGATTCTGATCGGCTCCGGCGTGCAGGGGCACGATGTGATCGAGATGTCCCGTTCGCTGCTGCGCAAGTACGGCCTCGCGGGCCTGCTGCGCGCCCATCCCGAGGACCTGCTGGGCCAGAAGGGGCTCGGGCCGGCCACGGTCACGAGGATCCTGGCCGCGGTGGCGCTGGGCTGGCGGGCGGCGCGCGAGGACCGCGAACGCGGTGGCAGAATCGGCGGGGCGCGCGATGTCTGGGAGCGCTACGGCGTCGAGCTGGCGAACCTGCCCCACGAGGAGGTGCGCGTGCTGGTGCTCGACCGCCAACATCGGGTCATGGCGGCGCCGACGGTCTACAAGGGCACGGTGCACGGCGCCAACATGCGCATCGCGGAGCTCTTCCGCGAGGTGATCGTGCGGCAGGGCGTGGGAATGATCATGCTGCACAACCATCCCTCGGGCGATCCGACGCCGTCGGCCGCCGACCGCTCGACCACCGTGGACCTGGTCCGGGCGGCGGACCTGATGGACATCGACCTCTTGGATCACATCGTCATTGGCGGCGGCGAGCGACCATTCCTGTCGATGCGCGCGGAGGGATTGTTCAATGAGGCCGAAGAGTCGCTCAAGCGCCGGTAGACCGTCGTCGCGAGGGATCAGTCTCCGAGCCGATTCGGCGGACCGTTTATTGAGAAGACGCATCTGAATCGCCTACCCTCTGGTTACCGCGTCGCAGATGCGACAGACATGGTCCAGGAGAGGGTCGATCATGAGCGAGCGAAACTATTGGCAGCGGATGCGCAGCAGCCGGATGAGCCGGCGCAGTCTCTTGCGCGCCAGCGCGCGCGCGGGAGTTGGCGCCGCGGGTCTGGCGCTGGTCGGCTGCGGCGACGACGATGACGCCCAACAGCAGCAGGCGGCCGCGCGGGCCGAGCCGGAGCAACAGCAGGCCGAACAGCAGGCAGCCGTCCAGGAACAGCAGGAGGCCCCGGCCGAGCAGCAGCAGGCGGTCGCCGAGGCGCAGCAGGCATCGGACGCGTCAAAGTACGGCGGCTTCGTCGATCTCGCCGGCAGCGATGGCGGCCTGTTCGATCCCGCCGTGTCGATTCACGGCGGTACCGACGCTTCGATTTTCCAGGTCTACGACTTCATCACCTACCTCGACGAAGGCAACGTGTTGACCGACGCGATGGCCGACCTGCCCGAGATCGTCGACGAGCTCAACTTCATCTACACCATCAAGCCGGACGTGCACTGGCAGGACAAGCAGCCGCTGAACGGCCGTCAGTTCACGGCCGAGGACGCCGCGTTCGGCTACACCCGCTTCGGCCAGGACAATCCCGAGTTCGTCTACAAGGACCGCTACGCGCGGGTCAAAAGCTTCGAGGCGGTTGACGAACTCACGATGCACGTCGAGGCCTCGGAGCCGTTCTCACCGTTGCTGACCGCCATGTCCGAGGCCGGGGCGCTGATGGTCTCGCGCGATGTCGTCGATCAGTTCGGCGACGCTGAAGTCTCCACCAATTGGGAGATCGCGATCGGGACCGGCTCGATGATGCTGACCGCCCGCGAGACGGACGTGCAAACGACGCTGGTGCGCAACCCGAACTACTACCGCAAGGCCCCGGGCGGCGGCAACCTGCCCTACTTCGACGGCTACAATCTTCTCTGGATTCCCGATGCGGCGCTGCGGGTGGCGCAGTACGTGGCGGGCGAGCTCGATTTTCTGCAGGTGCAGTGGTATGGCGAACTGCAGGAGATTGAAACCGTCCGTGAGCAAGCCGGCGAGGACTCGATTGTGGCCGTGCCGAACCCCGTCGCCTTTGGTCTGGCGACACACATTCACACCAAGAAGGAGCCCTACACCGACGCGCGCGTGCGCATGGCGCTGCACTTGGCTACGAACCGCCCGGCGCTGAATGCGACTACGCTCGGCGCGGGCGTGATCGGCGGACCGATCGCCGAAACCATCGCGCCCTACGGGTGGGGCCTCTCGCAGCTCGAACAGCTGCCCGGCTACCGCTCCGACGACCTGCGCGAAGAAGACCTGGCCGAAGGCCGCGCGCTGCTCGACGCCAGCGCCTACGACAAGGACAACGTGCCCCCGATGGAGATCTGGGGCGATTTCGCCTCCGACTTCGGCCAGCTGCTGCAGCAGAATTTCGCGGAGATCGACTTCCACGTCGACATCCGCGAGCTGAACACGGCCGACTCGCTGGCCGCGCGGCAGAACCACGAGTTCTCGATGATCACGCTCGGCCAGCAGGCCGCCGCGGACCCGGACCTGCTCTACAACGATCTCCACACCACCGGTGGTCAGAACTACGGCGAGTTCTCGGATCCGGAGATGGACGCGCTGTTCGAGAAGGGCCGCTCAGTCTTCGGCGTCGAAGAGCGCAAGGCGGTCTACGACGACGCGCAGACCAAACTGCTGGAGACGCACAACCCGCGCCTCTGGTGGCACTGGAGCCTGCCCACCATCGGACACCGTCCCTGGCTGAAGGGCTACCGGCCCACGCCCGGGATCACTCACACCCACCAGGTCATGAACGGCTGCTGGTTCGAAGGCAAGCCCGCCTGATCAGCCGCCTGCCCGGCCCGCCTGGTCACGCCGCCAGGCGCGCCTACCGCGCCTGGCGCGCGCTGACTCGTTGCGGTCGCGTGTGTTGCGCGGCTAGACTCGCCGCGTTCGAGTCGCCATCGGCATGGCCAAGTCTGGAGGAGTACGGATGAGCGAGCGAAATTACTGGCAACGCATGCGCAGCGGGCGGATGAGCCGCCGCACCCTGTTGAGCGCGAGCGCGCGCGCGGGAGTTGGCGCCGCGGGTCTCGCGCTGGTCGGCTGCGGCGACGATGACGACGACGCCCAGCAGCAGGCGGCCGCCCAGGCCGCGCCGGCCCAACAGGCCGAACAGCAGACGGCGCAACAGGCCGCACAACAGGCCGAGCAGCAGGCGCGGGCTGCGCAGCAGCAGGAGGCCGGGCAGCAGCAGGAGGCGCAGGCGGCGGTCGCGCAAGCCGCCGCGGGCCCGGGGATCGCCGGCGGCACCGTGCGGATTCCGGGCCAGGACGGCGGCCTCTTCGACCCCGCCATCGCGATCCACGGCGGCACCTACGCCGGCGTATTCCAGATCTACGACTGGCTCAACTATCTCGACGAAGGCTTCGTGCTGACCGAGGGTATGGCCGGCCTGCCGGAAGTCGTCGACGAGCTGAACTACATCTACACGATCAAGCCGAACGTGTTCTGGCATCCGAAACCGCCGGTCGACGGACGGCAGTTCACCGCCGAGGATGCGGCGTACGGCCTCGAGCGCTTCGGCTTCGACAACCCGGAGTTCGTCTTCAGCGACCGCTACGGATTGATCGAGCGGTTTGACGCGATCGACACGCTGACCATGCATGTCGAAGCCGGCGAAGTGTTCGCACCGATCCTCGCGGCGATCGGCGAGGACAACGCGCTGATGGTCGCGCGTGACGTGGTTGAGGCGTTCGGTGATGCGGCGATCAGCAGCGACTTCGAAGCGCAGATCGGCACGGGCGCGATGATGGGCGTCTCGCGCGAGCCGGAGATCGAGCTGGTGCTCGAGCGGCACCCCAACTACTACAAGCCAGGGCAGCCCTATTTCGACGAGTATCGGCAGATCTCGATCCCCGACGCGGCCCTCCGCGTGTCGGCCTTCGTGGATGGTCAGCTCGACTTCCTCAACAGTCAGTGGTCGGGCAGCCTGACGGACTTCGAGGCGGCCGTCGCCGAGCTCGGCGAGGACGAGGTGACCGGCATCCCCAACCCGGTGACCTACGGAATCGCGCAGCACGTCCACACCGAGGTCGAGCCCTACACGGACGCGCGGGTGCGGACGGCCTTGCATCTCGCCACCGACCGCGAGCAACTGAATGCGATCACCTTGGGCGGCGGCACGATCGGCGGCCCGGTCGCGGCCGCGATCGCGCCTTACGGCAAGACAATCGACGAGCTGCGCGAGATTCCGGGCTACCGCTCCGGCGACCTGCGCCAGGAAGACCTCGCCGAGGCGCGCCTGTTGCTGGACGCCAGCGGCATCGACCTGGACAACCTGCCCGCGATGCAAGTCTGGACCTCAGTCTCCGACTACGGGCAGGTGCAGCAGCAGAACTTCGCCGAGATCGGCTTCGACATCGAGATCCAGGAGCTGGCGACCGCCGACGCGCTCGCCGCTCGCCAGGCGCGCGAGGGCTTCTCGATCATGATGCTCGGGCAGCAGGGCGCTTCCGACCCGGACCTGCTCTTCAACGATCTGCACACCACGGGCGGACAGAACTACGGCAACTTCTCGGACCCCGAGATGGATGCGCTGTTCGAAAAGGGCCGCTCCGTGTTCGGCGTCGAGGAGCGGAAGGCCATCTATGACGAGGCGCAGGACAAGCTGCTCAGCGTTCACAACCCACGCATCTGGTGGCACTGGAGCCTGACGACGGTTGCATTCCGCTCCTACTGCAAGGGTTTCCGGCCGACGCCGGGCCCGATCGCCAGCAACGCGGTCCTGTGGGGCATGTGGTTCGACGGCAAGCCGGCCTGATCGGGCCGGCTGTCTAGCCAGCAGGGAGCGGCTGTGCGCGCCTACATCTTCCGCCGGCTGCTGCTGCTGCCGGTCACGGTGCTCTTGTTGTCGATCTTCGTCTTCGGCCTGATTCGGCTGATTCCCGGCAGCGTGATCGACGCGCGCCTCTCGGCCGGCTTCCCCGGCACCGCGAATGCCGACGACCGGGAAAAGCTCGAGGCGCACTTCGGCCTCGACAAGCCGGTCTACATCCAGTACGGGAACTGGATCGTTCAGGTCTTCAAGGGCGATCTCGGCACGTCGTGGCTGACCAAGGAGTCGATCCTCGACAACTTCGAGCGGCGCATGCCCGTCACCCTGGAGCTGCTGGGCCTGACGCTGCTGTTGTACATCCCAATCGGGCTGGGAACGGGGGTGTGGTCAGCTGTGCGCCAGAACAAGCCGGACGACTACACCGTGCGGCTCACAGCGATCCTGTTTCTGGCGGTTCCCAGCTTCTGGCTCGCGACACTGGTGATCGTGGTTCCGTTGATCCTGTGGGGCTACGCGCCGCCGGTGCCCTACGTGCAGCTCTGGGTCAACCCGATCACCAATCTGCACCAGATGATCGTGCCTGCAATCATCTCGGCGTTGGGCGGCGCCGCCATCCTCGCGCGGGTGGCGCGTTCGGAGATGCTGGAGGTGCTGCGCCAGGACTACGTGCGCACCGCCTACGCAAAGGGCCTTGAAGGTCGCGTCGTGGTGCTGCGCCACGCGATGCGCAACACGATGATCCCGCTGATCACGATCATCGGGCTGGTCCTGGCCGGCGGCGTCGCAGGAGCGGTGATCACCGAGCAGATCTTCGCGATTCCCGGCATGGGGCGCTACATCGTCTCGGCGCTGCAGACCAACGACCTGCCCGTGGTGCAGGTCTGGATGCTGATCTTCGGCGCTGCGTTCATCGCGATCAATCTCGCGGTGGACCTCAGCTACGCCTTCTTTGACCCGAGGATCCGGTTCGCATGAGCGCATTGACGCCGGACATCGCAGCCGAGCTGGACCCACATGCGGCGATCGTGCGATCGCGGCGTGAGCGGATCTGGCGCACGGCCAAACACCATCCGCTGGGACTCTTTGGGCTCTTCCTGGTGCTGGTCATCGTCTTCTTCGCCGCATTCGGGCCGTTTCTCACGGCGGATCCGGACAAGGTGTCGCCGGACATTCTGTTCACCCCCTCAGCCGAGCATTGGTTTGGCACCGATCGACTCGGCCGCGACTACTTCGCGCGCGTCATCGCTGGCGCGCGCTTGACGATGAGCCTGGCGCTCGGTGCGATGATCCTCGGCGCGGGCATCGCCCTGGTCGTGGGCATGGTCTCGGCCTATGCCGGCGGCCTGGTCGACCTGCTCGGGCAGCGAGTCGTCGACATGCTGCTGGCCTTCCCTGGCTTGGTCCTCTTGTTGCTCCTGGCGCAGGTGATCGGCAGGGGCTGGGAGTCAGTTGCGCTCGGGTTGGGGGTGCTCTACGCCGTGGGGATGGTGCGGATCATCCGCGCCAACACGCTCACCACGCTCGCGGAGAGCTATGTCGAGGCGGCGCGCGTGGTCGGCGCCGCGCCGTTTCGGATCCTGTTCCGCCACGTGCTGCCGAACATGGGGCCGCCACTGCTGATCTACGTCTCGGCGCTGATCGGCGGCGCGATTCTGGCCGAGGGCGCGCTCTCCTTCCTGGGCCTGGGCATCGCGCCGCCCGAGCCGTCGTGGGGTCGAATGCTGACCGAGGCGCGGGTGTTGTGGAAGGAGCCGCACCTGAGCATCTTCCCCGGCGTGGCGATGACGCTCGCCGTGCTCGGCTTCAACCTCGTCGGCGATTCGGTGCGCGACATCCTCGATCCACGCCTGCGCGGCTCGACCTAGTCGCGGGCGGCCGCAGCGTCGTTGAAAATTCGATTTCAGATCGCCACACTCTACACACGGCGAACTGAGCGAGTCAGCTTCGCCGGCAAACCCGCAGATCGCGGAGTGGGTTGTGGCAAACGCGATGCCACGTTTCAAAGGACGATCGAATGAGCGAGCAGAACTACTGGCAGCGAATGCGACGTTCGCGAATGAGTCGGCGAGCGCTCCTGCGCGCCTCGAGTCGAGCGGGGGTCGGCGCGGCCGGCCTGGCGTTGGTCGGCTGCGGTGACGACGATGACCAGGACGCGCCGGTGGCGGTCACCCGGGCGCAGCAGCAGCAACAGCAGCAGGACCAGCCGGCGGCAGCGCAACAGGCCGACCAGCAGCAACAGCAGCAGCAGGCTGCCGAGCAACAGGCCCAGCAGGCCGACCAGCAGCAGGCGCAAGCTCAGCAGCAGCAAGCTGAGCAGCAGCAGGCCGTGGAGACAGAGTCCTTGGCGCGCGAGGGCGATACCGACTGGGAACGCACCGTCACCGTGGCGGTCCCGAATGCCGTCGGTGGTCTCGATGTGATGGGGCCGGGCAACCTCACGCTCAAGTGGAACGGACCAGTGCACTTCGACCGGCTGCTGCAGTTCGACCTGGTCACGCGCCAGATCGTGCCGCACGTGGGGTCCTACGAGTGGATCGAGGATTTCACGGCGGTGCTGATGCACCTCAACCAGGGCCACGCGTGGCACGATGGCACGCCGTTGACAGCGGAGGACATCAAATTCTCGGCTGAACGGGCGGCTGGCATCGCCGCGTACAACGAGAGTGGTACCTACGAAACCGGGGCCGGGTACGTCGTCGCAGCGATAAACGGCGAGGTGAACGTGATCGACGACCTGACCGCGCGGATCCCGGTCAAGTCCGAGGTCACCGGGCCGACCAGCATCGGCACCACGATGCCGCTCGTGCCGAAGCACTTGATCGAAGAGATTGGTGACGATGCCTACAACCGTGAAGGTCTGGCCAGCGGACCGTTCAAGCTGACCTCGTACGAGCCCGATATCGAGGTCCGCAGCGCCCGCAACGACGCCTACCCGATCGGCTACGAGGACCTCAACCGCATTCACCGCCCATGGGTCAAGGAAATCGTCCAGTCGGTGCGACCCGAGCCGGTCTCGCGCCTGGCGGCTATGCAGGCTGGCGAGGCCGATATCGCTCCGTCGCTGGAGTGGGAGCTCGTGCAGGAGTTCGTCGACGAGCCCGGTTTCGAGGTGCTCTTCGACCCCGGCTGTTGCCCACACACGATCTTCCCCAACACTCGGGTGCCGCTGCTCGAAGACGGCTCGAACCCGTACCGCGACATCCGCGTGCGTCAGGCGATGAACCATGCTGTCGACGTTGAGACGATTTACACGGCGCTGGGGACGGGTCGCGAGCAGCGCGCGTATGGCATTAATACCCGCCAACTCGGTGGGATGCAGCCCGAGCAATCGGGCCCGCTGACGATGACGTACGACGTCGCCAAGGCGATCCAGTTGATGGACGCCGCCGGCTACGCGGACGGATTCGAGTCGGACTTCTACGGCACTGTCGGTTTCTTCTCGGCGACGGACCAGATCGCGCTGTCGGTCCAGCAATACCTTGAAGTGGTCGGAATCCGCACCAACCTACAGCTCGATCCGCTGCCCGACTTCCGCGCGCGGATGGCTCAGCTCGACGTTCCAGGCTTGCACTACTACTTCACCAACCAGACGCCGGACCCGCTCAGTGTGATCGCGGCAGCGGTCGCGATCGACGGCACGCTCGCGGTAGCGGAGTACCCCGAAACGGATATTCAGGATCTCGTGGACGCGCAGGCGACGGAGTTCGATCCAGCCAAGCGCGTGGTGGCGCTCAACAAGCTCGCCGAACGAATCTACACCAATGCCTCGTGGCTGTTCCTGTACGAGACCATTGGCACCGGCCTGATGCGCGACGATCTGGAGTGGGACATGAAGGGCAACGCGAGAGACTACAGCGGCCTCTGGGGCATCCGTCCGCTCGTCACCTAGCGCCGCGCGGGCGCCGCAGGACGGCTGATCACGGGGCGCCACGCCGCAGCGAATCCTGTTCTGCCAGGTGCTGCCGAATATGGCGCCGCCGCTGCTGATCTACGTCTCGGCGCTGATCGGCGGCGCGATTCTGGCCGAGGGCGCGCTCTCCTTCCTGGGCCTGGGCATCGCGCCGCCGAGCCGTCGTGGGGTCGATTGCTGACCGAGGCGCGCGTGCTCTGGAACGAACCGCACCTGAGCATCTTCCCCGGCCTCGCGATGACGCTCGCGGTCGTCGGCTTCAACCTAGTCGGCGATTCGGTACGCGACATCCTCGATCCGAGGCTGCGCGGCTTGAGCTAGCCGCTGTCGGGCGCAGCGTCGTTGAAAATTCGATTTCAGATCGCCATACTTGGCCAATCGCGAACTGAGCGAGTCAGGTTCGCGGGAGATTCCGCAGATCGCACTGTGGGTCGTGGCAACCGCGACTCCATATGTGAGAGGACGATCGAATGAGCGAGCAGAACTACTGGCAGCGAATGCGACGTTCGCGAATGAGTCGGCGAGCGCTCCTGCGCGCCTCGAGTCGAGCGGGGGTCGGCGCGGCCGGCCTGGCGTTGGTCGGCTGCGGTGACGACGATGACCAGGACGCGCCGGTGGCGGTCACCCGGGCGCAGCAGCAGCAACAGCAGCAGGACCAGCCGGCGGCAGCGCAACAGGCCGACCAGCAGCAACAGCAGCAGCAGGCTGCCGAGCAACAGGCCCAGCAGGCCGACCAGCAGCAGGCGCAAGCTCAGCAGCAGCAAGCTGAGCAGCAGCAGGCCGTGCAGGCAGCGCCCCTGTCGCGCGAGGGCGATACCGACTGGGAACGCACCGTCACCGTGGCGGTCCCGAATGCCGTCGGTGGTCTCGATGTGATGGGGCCGGGCAACCTCACGCTCAAGTGGAACGGACCAGTGCACTTCGACCGGCTGCTGCAGTTCGACCTGGTCACGCGCCAGATCGTGCCGCACGTGGGGTCCTACGAGTGGATCGAGGATTTCACGGCGGTGCTGATGCACCTCAACCAGGGCCACGCGTGGCACGATGGCACGCCGTTGACGGCGGAGGACATCAAATTCTCGGCTGAACGGGCGGCTGGCATCGCCGCGTACAACGAGAGTGGTACCTACGAAACCGGGGCCGGGTACGTCGTCGCAGCGATAAACGGCGAGGTGAACGTGATCGACGACCTGACCGCGCGGATCCCGGTCAAGTCCGAGGTCACCGGGCCGACCAGCATCGGCACCTCGATGCCGCTCGTGCCGAAGCACTTGATCGAAGAGATTGGTGACGATGCCTACAACCGTGAAGGTCTGGCCAGCGGACCGTTCAAGCTGACCTCGTACGAGCCCGATATCGAGGTCCGCAGCGCCCGCAACGACGCCTACCCGATCGGCTACGAGGACCTCAACCGCATTCACCGCCCATGGGTCAAGGAAATCGTCCAGTCGGTGCGACCCGAGCCGGTCTCGCGCCTGGCGGCTATGCAGGCTGGCGAGGCCGATATCGCTCCGTCGCTGGAGTGGGAGCTCGTGCAGGAGTTCGTCGACGAGCCCGGTTTCGAGGTGCTCTTCGACCCCGGCTGTTGCCCACACACGATCTTCCCCAACACTCGGGTGCCGCTGCTCGAAGACGGCTCGAACCCGTACCGCGACATCCGCGTGCGTCAGGCGATGAACCACGCTGTCGACGTTGAGACGATTTACACGGCGCTGGGGACGGGTCGCGAGCAGCGCGCGTATGGCCTTGGTACCCGCCAACTCGGTGGGATGCAGCCCGAGCAATCGGGCCCGCTGACGATGACGTACGACGTCGCCAAGGCGATCCAGTTGATGGACGCCGCCGGCTACGCGGACGGATTCGAGTCGGACTTCTACGGCACTGTCGGTTTCTTCTCGGCGACGGACCAGATCGCGCTGTCGGTCCAGCAATACCTTGAAGTGGTCGGAATCCGCACCAACCTACAGCTCGATCCGCTGCCCGACTTCCGCGCGCGGATGGCTCAGCTTGACGTTCCAGGCTTGCACTACTACTTCACCAACCAGACGCCGGACCCGCTCAGTGTGATCGCGGCAGAGGTCTCGATCGGCGGCACGCTCGCGGTAGCGGAGTACCCCGAAACGGATATTCAGGATCTCGTGGACGCGCAGGCGACGGAGTTCGATCCAGCCAAGCGCGCGGTGGCGCTCAACAAGCTCGCCGAACGAATCTACACCAATGCCTCGTGGCTGTTCCTGTACGAGACCATTGGCACCGGCCTGATGCGCGACGATCTGGAGTGGGACATGAAGGGCAACGCGAGAGACTACAGCGGCCTCTGGGGCATCCGTCCGCTCGTCACCTAGCGCCGAGCGGGCGCTGCCGGACGGCTGATCATGGGCGGCTCCAACTTAAGCATCGTCCCCGGCCGGCGATGGCGATCGCGGCCCGTGGCCTGTCCTAGCCGCCGCTGGCTGCGGTGTCGTTGAAAATTCGATTTCAGATCGCCATACTTGGCGGACTGCGAACCGAGCGAGTCAGGTTCGTCGGGCAATCCGCAGGCAGCACCGTGGGTCGTGGCGATCACGATTCCACGTGGGAGAGGACGATCGAATGAGCGAGAAGAACTATTGGCAGCGAATGCGACGTTCGCGAATGAGTCGGCGAGCGCTCCTGCGCGCGTCGAGTCGAGCGGGGGTCGGCGCGGCCGGCCTGGCGTTGGTCGGCTGTGGTGATGACGATGACCAGGACGCGCCGGTGACGGTCAGCCGGGCGCAGCAGCAACAGCAGCAGCAGGACCAGCCGGCGGCGGCGCAACAGGCCGACCAGCAGCAACAGCAGCAGACCGCTGAGCAGCAGGCCGAGCAGGCCGACCAGCAGCAGGCGCAAGCTCAGCAGCAGCAAGATGAGCAGCAACAGGCCGTGCAGTCGGCCCCCGCGGCGCGCGAGGGCGACACCGATTGGGAGCGCACCGTGACGATTGCGGTGCCCAACGCCGTTGGCGGCCTCGATATCCAGGGGCCGGGCAACTACACCATCAAGTGGAACGGACCACTGCACTTCGATCAGCTGCTGCAGTACGACCTGGTCACGCGCGAGATCGTGCCGCAGGTGGGCTACTACGAGTGGATCGAGGACTTCACGTCCGTGCTGATGCACCTCAACCCCGGCCACGCCTGGCACGATGGCACGCCGCTGACAGCGGAGGATGTCAAGTTCTCAATCGACCGGGCGGCTGGCAACGCCGCCTACAACGAGAGCGGCACCTACGAGAGCGGGATCGCATACATCGTCGCATCGGTCAACGGTGAGGTCAGCGTGATCGACGACGTGACCGCGCGGATTCCGGTGAAATCCGAGGTCACCGCGCCGAACAGCATCGGCACCACGATGCCGCTCGTGCCGAAGCACTTGATCGAAGAGATTGGTGACGAAGCCTACAACCGTGAAGGTCTGGCCAGCGGACCGTTCAAGCTGACCTCGTTCGAGCCCGATATCGAGGTCCGCAGCCTCCGCAACGACGAGTACCCGGTCGGCTATGAGAACCTCACCCGCAAGCACCGCCCATGGGTCAAGGAGGTCGTGCAGTCCGTGCGGCCCGAGCCGGTCGCGCGCCTGGCGGCGATCCAGGCCGGTGAGGCCGATGTCGTCCCCTCGCTGGAGTGGGAGCTCGTGCAGGAGTTCATCGACGAGCCCGGCTTCGAGGTGCTCTTCGACCCGGGCTGCTGCCCGCATACGATCTTCCCCAACACGATCGTGCCGATGTTCGAGGACGGCAGTAACCCCTACCGCGACCTGCGCGTGCGGCAGGCCATGAACCACGCCGTCGACGTGCCGACGATCTACACCGCGCTGGGTACCGGTCGCGAGCAGCGCGCCTACGGGATCGGCACCCGCCAGCTCGGCGGCATGCAGCCCGAACAGTCCGGTCCGCTGACGATGGAGTACGACGTCGAGAAGTCGATGGCGCTGATGGACGCGGCCGGCTACGCCGACGGGTTCGAGTCGGACTTCTACGGCACCGCCGGATTCTTCGCGCTCACCGACCAGGTCGCGCTGTCGGTCCAGCAGTACCTCGAAGTGGTCGGCATCCGCACCAACCTGCAGCTCGATCCGCTGCCCGACTTCCGCGCGCGGATGGCCCAGCGCGATGTGCCCGGGCTGCACTACTACTTCACCAACCAGTCGCCGGACCCGTTCCAGGTGATCGCCGCGGAGGTCGCGCTCGGCGGCACACTCTCGGTTGCCGAGTACCCCGACACGGATATTCAGGATCTGGTCGACGCGCAGGCCACCGAATTCGATCCGGTCAAGCGCGTGGTGGCGATCAACAAGCTCGCGGAACGGATCTACACCAACGCTTCCTGGCTGTTCCTGTTCGAGACCGTCGCCACCGGCCTGATGCGCGACGACCTTGAGTGGGACATGAAGGGCAACTCGCGCGACTACGGCGGCCTCTGGGGCATCCGTCCGCTCGTCACCTAGCGTCGACGGCGCGCCGCAGAACGGCTGACCATGGGCGGCTCCAACTTATGGACGATCCTCGTCTCGCGCGTCCTCCAGGGGCTGCTCGTCGTCTTCCTCGTCGTCTCGATCGTGTTCCTCGTCTCGCGCGGCGCGCGCGACCCGGTCGAATATCTCACGACCGATGAAACCACCGCGGCAGAGAAACAGCTTCTGCGCGAGCAGCTAGGGCTGACCGGGCCGCTGGCCCAGCAGTACGGCAAGTTCCTGATTGACGCGGTCCAGCTCAACCTCGGCAACTCGTTCATCAGCGACCGCCCGGCACTGGGCGAGGTCGGCAAGCGAGCCGTGAAGACGCTCGAGCTGGGCGTCGCGGCAATGCTCTTCTCGCTCGTGCTGGGTCTGCCGCTGGGGGTCGTCGCGGCGCTCCGCCGCGCCTCGCCGACCGACTGGTTCGCGCGCCTCCTGGCGGTGCTGGGCCAGGCCACGCCGAACTTCTGGTTGGGCTTGATCTTCATCTTCTTCTTCGCCGTGCAGCTCGGCTGGCTGCCCACCGGCGGTAGCGGGCAGTTCAAGCACATCATCCTGCCCACCGTCACGCTCGGGCTGCTCACCTCGGCGGCGGCGATGCGCTTGACGCGCTCGGGGATGATCGATGTGATGGGCACCGACTTCGTGCGCACGGCGCGGGCGAAGGGCTTGCGTGAAGGCACGGTCATCACCCGTCACGCGCTGCGCCACGCGCTCCTGCCGGTCGCCACGATCCTCGGCATCCAGGTCGGCCGAGTGATCGCCGGCTCGGTGATCGTCGAGCAGGTCTTCGCCTGGCCGGGAATCGGTCGGCTGATGTTGCACTCGATCACGGTCGGCGACTTCCCCGTCATGCTGGCCGGCATCCTCGTGATCTCCGGCTCGATCGTGATCGCCAACATCCTGGTCGATCTTTCCTACCCGATCATCGATCCGCGCATCCGGGCTGGAGGGAGCTGATGTCAGCGCAGGATGTCGCCCAGGAGCCGATCTTCGCCGAGCGCGGTACGGGTGGGGGCGTGTCCTGGCAGCGCGCGCTGCTGCTCACCCCGTCGGCGATCATTCTCATCCTGTTCTTGATCAGCGGCGCCTTCGCCAGCCTGCTCTCCGCCTACGACCCCGAGAAGATCGTGCTGGTTGAGCGGCTGATGCCGCCCGTCGTGCAGGAGGGCGGCAGCTGGGCGCATCCGTTCGGCACCGACAACCTCGGCCGCGACATCCTCAGCCGCGTGATGTACGGCGCGCGCGTCTCGCTCCTGGTGGTCGCGATCTGCATCCCCGCCTCGGCGCTGATCGGCACGCTCACCGGCCTGATCGCCGGCTGGCGCTCGGGCTGGTGGGACAAGGTGCTGATGCGCCTGGTCGACATTCAGCTGGCGATGCCCGCGATCCTGTTCGCGCTGCTGATCGCGGTGGTCTTCGGAGCCAGTCTGCGCAATGTGATCATCATCATCATTGTCTTCACCTGGTCCAGTTACGCGCGGCTCGTGCGGGCCGATGTGCTCTCGCTGCGTGAGCAGGAGTTCATCATCGCGGCGCAATCGAGCGGCGCCAGCGACGGGCGGCTGCTCTTCCGCCACATCGTCCCGAACCTGCTCAACACGATCGTGATCATGGCCACCCTTGAGGTGCCTTCGGTGATTCTGATCGAGGCAAGCCTCAGCTTCCTGAACATCGGCGTGGCGCCGGGCACCCCCTCGTGGGGCGCAATGATCTCCGAGGGCCGCAACTTCATGACGATCGCCTGGTGGCCGATCTGGATCCCGGGGATCGCAATCCTGTTGGTCTCACTGACCGGCAACCTGATGGGCGACTGGCTGCGCGACACCCTCGATCCCAGGCTCAGAAACGTCCGCTAGGCGCGCTGGGTCCTGCTAGCCTCCCCGCGACCGTGCATCGAAGATTCGCAACTGAGGAGCGAGGCTTGCCATGACCAACAAATACTGGGACCAAATCCGCAAGCGGCGGCTGAGCCGCCGAGGACTGCTCAACGCAAGCGCGCGCGCCGGCGTCGGCGCGGCCGGCCTCGCCCTGGTGGGCTGCGGCGATGACGATGACGATCAGCAGCAGCAGCAGGCGGTCGCCGCGCAGCAGGCGCAGCAGCAGCAACAACAGCAGGCGATGCAGCAGCAGGCCCAGCAGCAGCAGCAACAACAGGCGATGCAGCAGCAGGCGCAGCAGCAACAGCAGCAGCAGGCGGTTGCCCAACAGCAGGTCCAGCAGCAACAACAGCAGCAGGCGGCCGCCCAACAGCAGGTCCAGCAGCAACAGCAGCAGGAGGCCGTCGCGGCGACCGAATCGAGCGAGCCCCCGCGCGGCGGCACCCTGCGGCTCGGCATCGCGTTCTCGCCGGCGAACTACGGCGCTCCCTACGCGGGCGACATCGCCTTCGGCCCGGCGATTTGGGACAGCTTGACGAAGTACGGCGCCGACGGCTTGACCCCGGAGCCGCACCTGGCCGAAAGCTGGGAGTTCAACGACGACCAGACGATGCTGCAGATGAAGCTGCGGCCGGGGCTAGAGTTTCACGACGGCAAGCCGATGACGGCGGAGGAGGTCAAGAAGAGCCTGGAGCGGATGGACGACGAGGATGTGGCCAACAGCCAGGTCAAGAGCATCTATAACAAGTACGTGAACGAAGTCACGGCGATCGACACGACGACGCTGCAGTTCGATCTGGCCTGGCCGGGCGACGCGATCTTCGACGCGCTGCACTTCGCGAATATCCACGATGCGGACGCGATCCCCGGGCTCGAGGGCTACACCCAAGTCAACGCCAGCGGCGCCTTCAAGTTCGACACCGACTCGTACCAGGCCGGCGTCTACGCTCGCGGCGAGCGCTTCGAGAACTACTACGACCCGGCGGCGCTGGACGAGATCGAGTGGTACTCCTTCCAGGACGCGGAGTCGATGACGCTGGCGCTGCGCGGCGGCGAGCTCGATATGGTGTACGACCTGCCCAAATCGTGGTACGCGAGCTTTGCCGAGGACGACGACTTCGACGTCGCGCCGGCGCCGCCGACCAGCTTGCTCTGGGTCATGGGAATGGTTGGGACGGGCCGCGGCGGCGGACACGCGGCGATGGACGACCCGAAGGTGCGCCGCGCGCTGTACCGGGTGATCGACCGCAAGCGGATCACGGCCGAGCTGTTCGAGGGCCTGTCCGAGGAGAAGAACGTGATCTGGCCGAAGTTCTCGCCCGCCTACGACGAGTCGCTGGACCGTGACTACTTCGACCTCGATGAGGCCAGACAACTGATCACCGAAGCCGGCTACCCGGACGGTACGCCCACCTTCAAGATCGCCTGCATTGGCTTCCAGCAGGAAGCGCTTGGTATGGCGCAGATCGTCCAGCAGGACGCGGCGCAGGCGGGAATCAACGTCGAGCCGGAGGCGATGGAGTTCTCAACCTGGCTGGACCGCTTCCTGTCAGGCACCCACGAGGGGCTCTACATGGCGCTCTACTCGTTCTACGCGATGCATCCGCAGTCGCTGCCCGTCATGAACTTCCAGATGCGGATCCCCAACTCCTGCGCCTACGAGACGCCGGAGTACCAGGCGATGATTGACGGCTGGCCAACCGCCGACAGTGAGGCCAAGCGGCAAGCGTTGCTCGACGAATTCAACAGAATCCTCGATCAAGAGCCCTGGGTGGCCCCGATCTGCACCACGGTCACGATCTGGGCGTCGCACTCGAGTGTGAAGGGGTTCTGGGACGACGTGACGGGCCGCCCGCGGCTGCAGGACGTCTATCTCGACGAGACGTAGCGCGCCGCCGGATGCCCCGGCGACGAGAGCGTTGGGACGCCTACCGAGCATCCCATGCGAAAGGCTGCGGGGCAGACCCTGCAGCCGCGGCGAGGCGCGCAGGCGCGCTGATCGGGGCTAGCGCCTGTTCACACAAGTAAAGATTCACGCGCGCCCACAGAATCTTCGCTGCCCCCGCTCTCCGGGGGCAGCGGAGGGATCAGGGTCGTGCGGTCGTCTTTACGGAGTGTGAACTGGCCCTGGTCCACATTGAGACCGTGACTCGCGTCGCTTGACAACCCCTCCCTCCCAGCCCATACTGCCCGACAAACGCAGTTTTATACCACAACTGCGGCCTACAGGAAAGGGCCGACCATGGCCGAGCGAAACTACTGGGATCAGATTCGAAGACGGCGAGCGAGTCGGCGGTCGATACTGGGAGCGGCCGCTCGGGCCGGTGTCGGAGCGGCCGGCATTGCACTCGTCGGCTGCGGCGACGATGACGCGCAGCCGCAGGCGGTCGCCGAGCAGCAGGCGCAGCAGCAGGCCCAGCAGCAGGCGATGCAGCAACAGCAGGCGCAGGCGGTCGCCCAACAGCAGGCCCAGCAGCAACAGGTCGCGGCGGCGGCGGACTCGAGCGAGCGCAAGCAAGGCGGCGTGCTCAGGATCGGCTGGGCGGGCGGCTCGCCCGCGAATCACCAGGCGCCCTACGGCGCCACACCCGACACCCCGTTCTACTCCGCGATCTGGGACACGCTGACCAAGTACGGCCCCGACGGACTCGATCCTCAGCCGCACCTCGCGGAGAGCTGGGAGTTCAACGATGACCAGACGATGCTTCAGCTGAAGCTGCGGCCGGGCCTCGAGTTCCACGATGGCAAGCCGATGACCGCCGAGGAAGTGGCCAAGAGCCTCGAGCGGATGGACGACGAGGATGTCCAACCCAGCCAGGTGAACAGCATCTACGCCAAGTACGTCAACCGAGTCACCGCGATCGACAAGACCACGCTGCGGTTCGACCTCGACTGGCCCGGCACGGCCATCTTCGATGTCCTGGAGTACGCTCAGATCCACGACGCCGACAACATCGCCGAGCTCGACGGCTACGTCCGCGTCAACGCCAGCGGACCGTTCAAGTTCGACACCGATTCCTACGAACCGGACGTGTTCGCCCGCGCCGAGCGCTTCGAGAACTTCTACGCCCCGGCAGCGCTCGACTCGATCGAGTACCGCACCTTCCAGGATGCCGAGTCGATGACTCTGGCGCTGCGCAATGACGAGGTCGATCTCACCCACCACTTGCCGAAGGCCTGGTACCCGAGCTTTGATGAGGATGTCGACTTCGAGCTGCTGCTGGCGCCGCCGGCCGGCTCGATCTGGGTCATGGGCATGGTCGGCACCGGCCGCGGTGGCGGCCACCCGATGCTGGACGACCCCACGGTGCGGCGCGCGCTCTACCGCGTCATCGACCGCGAACGCATCGCCGACGAGCTGTTCGAGGGCCTCGCCGGCCCCAGGAACTTCGTCTGGCTGCCCTCCTCGCCGGCCTACGACGAATCGCTCGACCGCGATTACTTCGACCTCGACGAGGCCAAGCAGCTGATCACCGAAGCCGGCTACCCCGACGGCACGCCGACCCTGAAGATCGCGGCCGCGAGCTTCTGGGAAGAGGCCATCCAGATTGCGCAGATCATCCAGAAGGACGCCGCTGTCGCAGGAATCAACATCGAGCCCGAGGTCGTCGAGACGGCCTCCTGGATCGACCAGTTCCTGACCGGCACCTTCCCCGGGCTCTACCTGGCCTTCTACGGCTTCTACGCGATGCACCCGCAGTCGCTGCCGGTGATGAACTACCAGATGCGAATTCCTAACTCCTGCGCCTACGAGACGCCCGAGTATCAAGCGATGATCGACGGCTGGCAGACCGCCGACACGGAGGCGAAGCGGCAGGCGCTGATCGACGAATTCAACCGACTGCTCTCTGAAGAGCCGTGGGTCGCGCCGATCTCCGACACGGTCCAGATATGGGCCTACAAGAACAGTGTTAAGGGAGTCTGGTTCGGCGCGCAGGGCATGCCGCGAATGCACCACGTGTACTTCGACGAGGCGTAACGGGGTAGACTGGCGGCGCGCGCCGCGAGGAATCACGCCGCCGCAAGCCGGCGGCAGGAGGACGCGTAGGGCGCGAGCCCTGAGCGGAGGCGGCCCAAGGTGGGCAGATACCTGTTGCGCCGCTTCTTCGAGGGCCTGCTGGTCGTCTTCCTGGCCAGCATCGCGATCTTCCTGATCATCCGCCTGATTCCGGGCGACCCGGCTCAGCAGCTCGCCGGTGAAGACGCCAGCCCCGAAGACGTTGAGCGCGTCCGCGAACAGATCGGCCTCAATGAGCCCTTGGTCGCCCAGTACGCGAATTGGATCTCGGGCGTCGTGCAGCTCGACTTCGGACGCTCCTACACCAAGCGGGTGCCGGTGCGCGAGCTGATCGAGCAGTCCTTTCCAGCCACGATCGAGTTGGCCGTCGCGGCCTATATCTGGGCCCTGGCGATCGGTGTGCCCTTGGGCGTGGCCGCCGCGCTCTGGGCCAAGAAAGCGCCCGACTACGGCGCGAGCGTGTTCAACATCTTTACGCTCGGCATTCCCAACTTCGTGCTCGGCATCCTCCTGCTTTGGATTTTCGCGGTCGAACTCGACTGGTTCCCGGTCTCGGGGCGGGTCAGCGTGTTCGAAGATCCCATCGCTGGCCTGCACCGGTTGGTGCTGCCGACCATCGCGGCTGGGTCGCTGATCGCGGCAGTACTGGCTCGGTTCGTACGCACATCGGTCGCGGAGGCGCTGGCCCAGGACTACGTGCGCACCGCACGCGCGAAGGGACTGCGGCAGCGCAATGTTGTACTCTCCCATGCCCTGCGCAATGCGCTGATCCCGATCGTGACCGTGGCGGCGCTACAGATTGGCAATCTGCTCGCAGGCGCGATCGTGGTCGAGATCGTCTTCACCCGCCCAGGCTTCGGATTCCTCGTGATCGATGGAATTAACGGGCGCGACTATCTGCTGATCCAGGGGATGCTGGCGATCCTCGTATTCGTGTTCGTGGCGGCGAACACGCTGGCCGACATCACCTATGGTTATCTCGACCCACGCATCCGGGTCTCGGGACTGGGCGCTTGAGCATGACGCAGTACGCCCCGCCCGTCGCCCGCTCACGCCTGCGCGAGATGCGCGACCAATCGCTGACGGTCGATGCGCTGTACCGCACGGCGACGAATCCGCAGGGCGCGATCGGCCTGGCCGTTTTCGGCGGGCTGATCCTGCTGGCAATCTTCGCGAACCTGATCTCGCCGTTCGGAGAGATCGAACAAATCCGCGGCGCGCGCCTGCTCAGTCCAAGCGGCACGCATCTATTCGGCACCGACGAGCTCGGGCGCGACATGTTCAGCCGCATCCTGTTCGGGCTGCGCATCTCGCTCTTCGTATCGATGGTGGCGGTGTTGGGTGGCGGCTTCATCGGTACAATCATCGGCTTTGTTGCGGGTTACGCGGGCGGCTGGCTCGAGACGGTCTTGATGCGGCTGGTCGATACCTTGCTCGCATTTCCGTTCCTGCTGCTCGGCATCGCCGTGTTGGCGATTCTTGGCACTGGTACGTCGCAGGTCGCGCTGGCGCTTGGCATCGCCAATGTGCCCGTCTTCGCGCGGATCGCGCGGGCCCAGCTGCTGACGGAGAAGGAACGCGACTACGTCCTCGCGGCGCGCGCGCTGGGGGCGACACCGGCTCGGATTATCACGCGGCACATCGCAACCAACGCGCTGCCGCCGCTGCTGGTCCAGGCTGCCCTGGCGATGGCCTTCGCCGTGATCGCCGAGTCGACCCTGAGCTTCCTCGGTCTGGGCGCATCCCCGCCGACGCCGACCCTGGGCAACATTCTCGCCACCGGCCGGTCCTGGCTATTGAGCGTCGGCGCCTGGTGGTTCGTGTTCTTCCCCACCCTCGGCCTCGCGCTGATTCTGCTCTCGCTCAACTTCCTCGCGGATGCGGTGGTCGAAGCGATCGACCCGCACCGCCGGCACCGCTAGGGTCTGTTCACATATGGGATATAGATGCTGGTAGCGACGCCCGTGGTTCCGCATACGGGGGCGGGACTCCCTCAGCCTTCGGCAGCTCCCCCCGCGCCGCGGGAGCAGAGAAAGGGAACGGATGCACTGCCTCTGTTCGCAGCCTGCTGGACCGGCTCCATGCAAACGCGCGACCACCCGTGGATTCGGCGGCGCGACCTTTCAGCTATGGCTCGCCCGATGCGGAGCAGGCACGGGGACATCGATGTCCAGCAGTGGAGCGTATTGCTGTCCGCCGTAGCAGTCACCGTCCTCGAGGTCGCCGGAAGGTATGGGCCTGGGGATCGAGAACTTTATCGCCAGAGCATTGTCGCAGTTGAAGAAGAGGACATCCGCCTCGTTCTGCCGGTAGATCTCGGCCACCAGCTTCTTGTTCAGCGCCCCGGAGTCTCGCACCGTCTCGTACACGCCGGGGTCATCGAACATGATGTCGAACGTCAGCATAAAGGGCCCGGCGTTCTTGCTGCGCACCAGCTTGGTGACCTCCCAGAGTTTCGCCATGACGCGCCTCTATACCCTCGCCATTTGGATCGGGAACATCTCGAAGGGGTCGGCGGGTTCGACGACGTGATTCATGTTGAACCTGTGCGTGGGCCCGCGGTGCAGGACTGCGGGGCTGTAGGGAAAGGCGAGGACGCTGATCAACCCGTGCCACTCGGGCACCGGGAAATGGAGAGCCAGATGGTGGGCGCTCTCTGCCAGTTGACCGGCCAGGTCAGGATCGGGAGCGGTGACCTCGATGATGAGGCAGACTTCGTGTGCGGGAGTCGTCACCGGCTCCAGCGCTCCCATGGCTCCGTTGCGACCGTAGACACGGAAGAAGACCGAGTAGTCCTGGCCCATCTCCAGGCCGCCGAATGCGTCCCGGATGCGAAGCGCCATGCGCTCCTTCATGCGGCCGAGCCAGTCGTCGAGTTGGCCGATGATGATTGGGTCTCTGATCGCCCCGATCACGATGCTCTGGTACCCGGCCAGCTCGGCCCCTTCAAGCTTCACGGTATAGCGTTCCGCCGGGACCCATCGACTATTACTGACCTTGACGGCCCGGTCCGAGACTGCTTCATATACCGAATCGGTAGTGTCCAGCATCCCGGCTGACTCGTACAGGTGGAACGGATCGGCGTTCTCATACAGCGTATGAGATGCGACGCTTTGCGGCGTACACCAGAGTTCGTCGGACGGCGGCTCAACGATGAAGTGGTCGTCTCGTATGGTTGCAAACATGCAATCGGGCGACTTTCTGAGCGCTACGGAAGCGGCGCCGCACTCCAGGATCTTTGCTGCGTGCCACACGGGCGCTTCGGGGAATCCCTGCGCCAGCGGCACGGCCGCAAAGAGGGTGGTGTCGCTGGCCCTGCCTCCGATGATGACCTCGGCCCCGTCGTCCAGCGCCTGAGCGATCGGCTCGGCTCCCATCATGCCGACGATATGAATGCTCCGGTCGATGACCGCTTCGTCCAGGTGAGGAGCTGGGTGGAGGGGCGTGATCTTACCCTCGTTGAGCTTGGACTTCAGGTACTCACGGTCCTGTTCTGATCGGATCACCGCCAGGTTGAAATGCAATTCCTCTTCTCTGGCGATCTCTTCGACGATGTCCACGGTCCACTGGACATTCAGGTCTCCGCCGGCGGAACCGGCTGAGCCGATGATCACCGGAACTTCCGCGTGTCGACCAGCCTGGAGCATCAGCCGGATGTCCCGTTTGACGGCGGGGCGGGAGAAGTGGCATCTCCCGGTGGCGAGCGCGTCCGGACCACCGTCGGTGGAGCCCGCGTCGGCTGCGATGAAGTGTGGCTCCCACTCCATCGCCCGCTTCAGCGACTGCTCCAGGTAGCCGGATCCCAGCATTCCGGTCGCTGAGAGGGCCCTGATCTCACGCACGGGGAATCTCCTGAATCGCCGATCTGTGACTCCCGCGGAAGCCTGTCTCCAACAGGGATCGGCCTGGATCATACTTGCCGCTCATTGCGCTCTCAAGGAACCCAGGCGCCAAGAGAAGACTCTGAGCCCTTGCCGCCGGCGGCGCGGTGGTCGAGGCGAGCGACCCGCACCGCCGGCATCCGTAGGCCTACGCGGGTCGCGCGCAGCGGAAGCCGGCATTGCTGGTGCTCGTGTCCGGCGGCAGGCCCATCCGGGCGGCGGGACGGTAGCGCGCGCAATAGCTCTCGTGGCAGAGGAACGAGCCACCCTTGAGCAGCTTCAGATCGCCGTCGGGCGGACCGACCGGGTCGACCCGCGGGTTGGTCTGGTGGGCGAAGACGTCGAACCAGTCGAGCTGCCACTCCCAGACATTGCCCGTCATGTTGTGCATGCCCCAGTCGTTGGCCGGGTACCCGTCGGCCGGGCAGGTCCCATACCAGCCGTCGTCGCGGGTGTTGTGTGAGGGAAAGGTCCCCTGCCAGACGTTCATCCGGTGCTCGCCGCCGGGCGTCAGCTCGTCGCCCCAAGGGAACCGGGCGCGCTCGCGTTCGCCGCGGCAGGCTCGCTCCCACTGCGCTTCCGTCGGCAGCGATTTGCCCACCCACGTGGCGTAGGCTGCAGCGTCGGACCAGCTGACGTGTACCACCGGATGGTCCAGACGGTCGTCGATGTGCGAATGCGGCCCCTCGGGATGTCGCCAGTCAGCGTCCATCACCTGCCGCCACCAGGGCGAATCGGCAGCCCCCCGCGTCGCTGGGAAGTCGTCGGGCAGCAGACCCGCGAACACGAACGACCATTCAAACCGCTCGGCGTCAGTCTGGAACTTCGTCGCCTCAACGAACGCCGCGAAGTCTGCGTTGGTCACCGTCAGCGTGTCGATCAAGTACGGCGAGACGCTGACCTGATGCACAGGCCGCTCGCCGTCGTTGGGATACGACATCTCATCGTCGGCCCCCATCAGGAACACGCCGCCCGGGATCGGCGCCATCTCCGCGGTCGCGCCTCCCGTGGAGGAGCGATCCTTGTGGTCGCCCCCAGGCCGGCTGCCGCCGGCGCGATCGGCTCCGTCGGCCGCCCGGCCAGAGGCATCCTTTGGTGCGCAGCAGCCGCTCATTGCTGCGCCATCAGCTCGCGGAAGGCGTTCCTCGCTGCCTCGTAGGCTGCTCCCGATTTTGGGTAGGGCGTGACTGCGACTTCGACAGCGTGGATGGTGCCCTCGAACTCGAACGGTGCTTCGTAGGCGTCCGTCACGGGCGATTTGCGATCAGAGCCGATGTCGGCTCCGCCGCGACCGCCGAATCCACCGCGGACGAGATAGGGCGCCTCGCCCGCCCCGATCGTTTCGCCGTTGAGTGAAAGCGTGACCTGGCCTGGAGCGGACGGGGCTTCGCCGTCCATGCGCAGACCGATCGTGCAGCGTCCGTCGGGCAGCTCGGCGGCGGAGCCGATCCTGGTGACCTTTGTGAAGGCGTTGTAGTCGAAGCGCAGGTGGTTGTTCTGGATGTACAGGCTCAACCCGCCCATCACCGAGCCTCGCGAGAAGATCACGCCGTCGCCGAGACCGTCGCGCTCGATCTCCGCCTCCAACGTCCATGACCCCAGCCCGATCGCCGGTGCGATCTCGCCCGGTAGATGCGAGACCGGCGGCGTGTAGCGGTACGTCAGTCCGTTGTGCGGTCCTCCGGGCTGTTGGACCGGACCGCCGAGCTGGAAGCTGCGGTCGTCGAGCGGCAGCACCCCATAGCGTCCCGCCTCGACCCACCAGCGGTCGATCAGCTGGCGTAGCCGCTCCGGCTGCTCGGCGGCGAGATTGTGGGATTCCGAGAAGTCCTCGGCGACGTGGTAGAGCTCCCACTCGTCGTCGCTCCAGGGGTCGTTCTTCTCGTGGCGAGTGACCGCCTTCCAGCCGTCGACCCAGATCCCGCGGTGGCCGAGCATCTCGAAATACTGTGCCTCTTTGGTTGTCTCGGCGTCGGGGTTGTCGAGCGCGTAGGCGAAGCTGGTTCCGCTCACCGGCAGCTGCCGTAGGCCGGCGTAATATTCGGGGGCGGTCGCCTTGACTGATTCCAACACCGTCGGCAGCACATCGCTGACGTGATGGAACTGGCGGCGGAATCCGCCCCGGTCGCTAATTCGCTCGGGCCAATGGACGATCAGGGGCACACGCACGCCGCCGCCGTGGGTGTTCTGCTTGTACCACTTGAGCGGCGTGTTGCCAGCCTGCGCCCAGCCCCACGGATAGTTGGGCGAGCTGCGCGGCCCGCCGATCTCGTGTAGCCGCGACTGCGCCTCGTCGATGTCGTCGAGCAGGGGCTGACCATAGCGGGCGGTGTCGGAGACGCCTTGTGGGCCGCCTTCCTGGCTGGCGCCGTTGTCGGACATCAGCAGCAGGATGGTGTTGTCGAGCTGGCCCGAGGCTTCGAGATAGGCGATCAGCCGCCCAATCTGTTCGTCGGTGTGGCTGAGGAATCCGGCGAACGCCTCCTGGAAGGTCGCGAGGAACCGTTTCGCATTCGGCGAGAAGTCGTCCCAGGGCTTGACGCCGGCATTGCGCGGCGCCAGTTCCGTGCCCTCGGGAATAACGCCGAGTTCGAGCTGTCGCGCGAACCACTCTCTGCGCACCTCATCCCAGCCCTGGTCGAACTGGCCGCGGTAACGATCGATGTACTCCCGCGGGGCTTGATGGGGCGAGTGGGTCGCGCCCAGCGCGAAATAGAGGAAGAACGGCTGATCGGGATAGATGGATTGGTGGTCGCGCAGAAAGCCCACCGCGTGATCGACGATGTCTTCGCTGAAGTGATAGCCGTCTTCCGGCGTGTTGGGCGGCTCAATCAGGTGGTTGTCGTAAACGAGATCGGGGTAGAACTGATCGGTCTCGCCGGAGAGGAAGCCGTAGAAGCGGTCAAAGCCGCGCTGTAGCGGCCAGTCGGTGAAGGGCCCGGCGGCGGAGCACTCCTCGGAGGGATTGAGGTGCCACTTGCCGACCGCGAACGTGGCGTAGTGCTCGCCGCGCAGCATCTCCGCCATCGTCGCGGCGTTCTTGCTGATCGCGCCGCGCATGTTCGGGTAGCCGGGGTTGTAGCTGGCGATCGAGCGCATCCCGACCGTGTGATGGTTGCGGCCGGTCAACAGTGAGGCTCGTGTCGGCGAGCACAGCGCGGTCACGTGAAAGTTCGAGAAGCGCAGCCCGTTCGCGGCCAGTCGGTTGATGTTCGGCGTCTCAATCGTCGATCCGTAACAGTTGAGGTGCGAGAAGCCGAGGTCGTCAAAGAGGATGACTACGACGTTGGGTCGGTCCTGCGGCGCAGTGCGCAGCGCCGGCCACCACGGTTCGGAGTCTCGAAAGGTGCGTCCGATAGTGCCTTCGAATGGGTCGCTCGTGGTCATCGTCGCTCCTTCAGCTGCCCGCGGCTCAGCGGGCTGAGGATAGGCGCGACGGGTCCTGTGCGCCGGTAGACTTCGGCTCGATTGCGAGGGCGTGATGGACGGTGTGTTCTCGGGCGTGCGGATCATCGAGTTCGGGATGTTCGTGGCGGGCCCCTACGCCAGCGAGTTGTTCGCGCACGGCGGCGCCGACGTGATCAAAGTCGAGCCGGTCAGCGGTGACGCGACGCGCTTCAACAGCACCATCGTGCCCGGCGAGGGGCGCGCCTACATCATCAAGGCGCGCGGCAAGCGCGGCCTGCCGCTAAACCTACGCCACGAACAGGGGCGCGCGATCGCGCGCCGGCTGGCGCTCCAGAGCGATGTGCTGATCTCCAACATGCGGCCGGGACTGCTCAAGCGGCTGGGGCTCGATTACGAGTCACTCAGCGCCGAGAACCCGCGGATCATCGTCGGCGAAATTTCGGCGATGGGCCCCGAAGGTCCGTACGGCAACCACGCCGGCGCAGACTTCCAGGCCTCGGCGGCGTCCGGGTTGATGCTCGCCTCGGCATCGTTCGAGGGCGAGGAGGCGCGTTTCCTCGACGCCTTCCCGTCCGACTTCATGGCCGGAGCGCTGCTGGCGTTCGGCATCGCGAGTGCGCTCTATCGGCGCGAGCGCAGTGGCCGCGGCCAGCACGTGCGCACGTCGCTCTATCAGGCCGGACTCGCCGTCCAGCACGCAACCGCGAATGTCTTCGACGCCGTCGACGGGTGGAAGCGCGAGTTTGCGCAGTGGATGCAGGACGAGCGTCCGCACCCGCGCGACGCGGCCGCGCGACGACGACGACAGTCGGCCGTGATGGTCGGCGGGCTCTATCAGACCAAAGACGATCGCTGGATCACGTTGGGCTCCTCACAGCGCGCGTTCGAGCGGCTGCTGCAGATTCTCGGGCTGGACGATCCGAGCGTGTCCGACCCCGAGTGGGTGATGCCCGACGATCCCCACGAGCACTTCGCGGCGCTGCGTCGGAGGATCCGCGAAGTGGTGATTCAGTTCGACGGCGAGGACCTGCGCCGGCGCCTACAGCAAGCGGGCGTGCCCTGCTCTCTGCTTGAGTCGCTCGAAGAAGCCATGCTCGGCGAGCACGCCCGCGCCAACGGTTTCGTGCACAGCTGGGACCACTCCACGGTCGGGCCCGTCACGATCGCCCAGGCACCGCTCAGCTTCAGCGCCGATCATTATTCGGCGGCCGAGCACACGCCCGCTTTCGGCCAGCATCTCCGCGAACTCCTGACCGAGCTTGGCTACGATGACGCCGAAATTGACGAGCTGATCGCAGATGGCGCGGTAGCCGAGCAGCTGCCGTAGGTCGTCAGCCCCAGCGAGCGCTCACTGTCGAGCCATGATCTCGCTGTCGCGGCGACGCGCCAGTTCGTCGACCGCGCTCTGACTCGACCACGGCGTCACGACGACGTCAACCGTGTGGATCGTCCCGCTGAAAGCGAAGGGAGCCACGTAGCTGTCGGTCACGGGCGAGAGGCTGTCGCGCCCGATATCCGAGCCGCAGCCTCCGTAACCGCGGATCGCCAGCGGAACGTCTCCCTCAGCGACCGTCTCGCCGTTGATCAGCAACGTGACGTGGCCGTCCCCCCCGGGCGCGTCGCTGTCCATCCGCACGCCGACAGTGCACGCGCCGGTCGGTATCTCCACGGCAGAGTCGAGCACGGAGATCTCACCGAACGCGTTGTAGTCGAAGTGCAGCGTGTTGCCTTTGAGGTAGAACGAGATCCCGCCGGTTAGCGCGCCGCCGGCGAAAATCACGCCCTCAGCGGCGGAATCGCTGCGCTCGATCTGCGCATCGAGCGTCCACCGGCCCATGTCGAGCAGCGGCGAGACCTCCGTCAGCATGTGAGGGATCGGCGGGCTGTAGTGGTAGATCAAGCCTTCGTGCAGCCCACCCGGAAGATGCGCAGGCATGCCCCGCACGCCCTGCATCGGGTTGCGGTCGTCGAGCGGCAGCACGCCGAATTGGCCCGCCTCCACCCACCAGCGGTCGATCAGCTCGCGCAGTCGCTCGGGTTCGACCTCGGCGAGATTATTCGTTTCCGAGAAGTCCTCGGCGACGTGGTACAGTTCCCACTCATCGTCGCTCCAGGGGTCGTTTCGCTCGTGTCGCGCGACGGCTTTCCAACCGTCGGCCCAGATTCCGCGGTGGCCGAGCATCTCGAAGTACTGCACCGACTTGCGGGTCGGCGTATCGGCCTCGTTGAAGGCGTAGGCGAAGCTCGTGCCACTGACCGGCATCTGGTTATTGCCCTTGTAGGTCTCGGGCGGGGCCGTGCCGAGCGTCTCAAGCACCGTCGGAAGCATGTCGCTGACGTGGTGGAATTGGTTGCGGATCGCGCCACGGTCGCTGACGCCATCCGGCCAGTGGACGATCAGCGGAACCCGCACGCCGCCGCCGTGGGTGTTCTGCTTGTACCACTTGAGCGGCGTGTTGCCCGCCTGGGCCCAGCCCCAGGGATAGTTGGGTGCGCTGCGCGGACCGCCGATCTGGTCGAGGCGAGATTGGATCTCGTCGACATCGTCGAGTATTGGCGACCCGTACCGAGCGGTGACCGAGATGCCCTCCGCGCCGCCCTCCTGACTGGCCCCGTTGTCGGCTGTCAGCAGGATGATCGTGTTGTCGATCTGGCCCGACTGCTCGAGATAGGCGATCAGGCGGCCAATCTGCGCGTCGGTGTGCTCGAGGAAGCCGGCGAAGGCCTCCTGCAGTGTGGCCATGAAGCGCTGGGTGTTGGGCGAGAGGTCGTCCCAGGGGAGCACACCGGGGTTGCGCGCCGCCAGCTCGGTGCCCTCGGGGATAATCCCCAGTTCGAGCTGGCGCGCGTACCACTCGCGGCGGATTTCGTCCCAGCCGACGTCGAACTTGCCGCGGTAACGGTCGATGTACTCGCGCGGCGCATGGTGCGGCGTGTGCGTGGCGCCCGGCGTGAAGTAAAGGAAGAAGGGCTGCCTGGGGAACATCGACTGGTGCTCGCGCACGAAGGCGGTCGACATGTCGACCATGTCCTCGGTGAAGTGGTAGCCCTCCTCCGGAGTCTTGGGCTGGTCGACCTGATGGTTGTCGTAGACGAGGTCCGGGTGGAACTGGTCCGTCGCGCCCGAAAGGAAGCCGTAGAAGCGGTCGAAGCCGCGTTGCAGCGGCCAGTCGGTGAACGGGCCGGCTGAGGAGCATTCCCCGGCCGGAGTGAGGTGCCACTTGCCGACGCAGAACGTCGCGTAGTTCTCGTCGCGCAGCATCTCCGCCATCGTCGCCGCGTTCTGGCTGATCGCACCGCGCACGTTCGGGTAGCCGAAGTTCGTGGCGGCGATCGAGCGCATCCCCACGGTGTGGTGGTTGCGCCCGGTCAGCAGCGAGGCGCGGGTCGGCGAGCAGAGCGCCGTGACGTGGAAATTGGAGAACCGCAGACCGTTCGCGGCCAGGCGGTTGATGTTGGGTGTCTGGATCGAGGAGCCGTAGCAGTTCAGGTGTGCGAAACCGAGGTCATCGAAGAGGATCACCAGCACGTTGGGGCGGTCCTGCGGGGCTGTGCGGCGCGCCGGCCACCAGGGTTCCGACTCGCGAAACGTGCGTCCGATCCTGCCATCGAATGGGTCTGTGCTCGTCATCGCAACTCCTGAACCGTGCTCGCTATGCCGAGGATAGTGCGCTGTCCGATTGCGTCGATCAGCGACGCGAGCACAGCGGCCGCGGCCGACACGTCCGCACCTCGCTCGAGCAGGCCCTGCTCGGTGCGACTGCCAAACTCAGGATATGATTGAGCCATGACCACCCGCGCCGACTACCACACCGAAACCGCGAGCGAGTTCCTCAGCAAGGCTCACATCTACCTTGCCGACGGGGACCTGCTGCAGGCCTCGGAGAAGGGCTGGGGCGCAACCGCTCGAATGGTGAAAGCCGTCGCCGAAACTCGCGGTTGGCGGCACAGCGCACACGGCGACCTGTACCGCGCCATCGACGACCTGGCAGACGAAACGTCCGACCAACGGCTCCAGAATTTGTTCCGCTCGGCCAGCGCGTTGCACCAAAACTTCTATGAGGGCTGGATGACCGAGGCGGGCGTCGCCGACGCTCTCAAGGATGTCGAGGAGATCACGAGCCGGCTGAGCGAGGTCCTCGACTGAGCGCGGCACTGACGGAGTGTGCGCCAGCGCACGTGGCGCAGGCGTGGGGCTGATCGTCTGCGCTGAGCGATGCCGCAGCGGGGAGCGGTCCGAAACCAAGCGTCTACGGCGAGGCGACTTTGCTGAACTGCTTCGACGGGAGCGTGCCGAGCGCGGGCGACCAGCCTGGCTCCGGGTACGGTGGGTGGGCGGCCAACCATTCTTCGTCGATGGCGACTCCCAGGCCGGGGGCCTCGGGGACCGACAGGAAGCCGTCGTTCTGGACCGGGAACTCGCCGATGCAGGCGTCCTGGAACCAGGCGCGCGTGCCGCCCTCGTGGATCTTGAAGTTGGGGATCGAGGCGTCGACGTGAAGCGCGGCGAGCACCTCCATCGGTCCGTGGATTGCGTGCGGTTGGACGCCCACGTACTGCGCCTCGGCCAGCGCGGCGATGCGCTTCATCTGCCCGATCCCGCCGCACTGGATCACGTCGGGCTGAATCATCGCGACGATCTGGCGCTGGAGCAGATCGAAGTAGGTGAAGGGGCTGTAGATCCGCTCGCCGGTCGCGATCGGGATGTTGATCCCGCGTGCGACCTGCTCCATGGCGTCGATGTTCTCGAACGGCACCGGCTCCTCGTAGACGAAGGGGCGGTACTGCTCGATCGCGTTGCCGATCCGGATCGCCTCGGCCGGGGTCAAGCGGCCGTGGACCTCGACCAGCAGCTCAATCTCGAAGCCGACGGCGTCGCGCACGGCGGCGAGCGTGTCAATCGCCTTGCGCTCTGCTTCGTAGCTGATGAACAGGCCGCGATGGTCGAAGGGATCGCCCTTGAGCGCTGTCAGACCGGTGGCGACCTGGCTGAGCGCGAACTCGGCGGCGCTCTCCGGTGAGGGTCCGTCCCAGCGGCCGTAGCACCAGATCTGGTCGCGCATCTTGCCGCCCAGCAGTTCGTAGACAGGCACGCCCAGCGCCTTGCCCTTGATGTCGTAGAGGGCCATCTCGATCCCGGCGGCGGCGCTGTTCTGGATCGGACCGCCCCGTGTGAAGTAGTGGTGGTGCATCGTCTGCCAGAGCTCTTCGATCCGGAAGGGGTCCTCGCCGATGATCAGTTGGCCGAACTCCTCGACCATCGAGACGACGGCCATCGGGCCGCAGGTCGCGTCGCCCCAGCCGGTGATTCCTTCGTCGGTCTCGACCTTGACGAAGACGAAGTTCCAGGGCGGAAAGTTGAACATCGGGTGGACAGTGACGCCTGGCGATGTCGGGATGGCGCTGATATTGGTGATTTTCATGGCGCAGTCTTTCTAAGCGTTGCTCGATGGGCGAAAGCTATCAGTCGCGGTCCCCGTTCTCCCCCCGCAACGCAGGGCGAGAATTTGGGCCGCTGCGCGCTGCAGCTACTGCAGCGCCCCCGCGAGCGCGAGCTGCTCAATCTCCGCGTCCCTGTAGCCGAGCACCTCGCTGAGGATCTCATAGGTGTCCTCGCCGATCAGCCGGGCCCGTTGCAGCTCGCAGGGAGCGTCCGAGAGCCGGAATGAGTGTTGGGGAGCGCGGTACGTGCCCAGCGCCGGGTGCTCGAGGCGCTGAAAGAAGCCGCGATGGCGCAGCTGTGGGTCGTGCTCGAGCACGTCCTCACCCGTCTGCACGACCCCGGCCGGCACACCAAGCCGTTGCAGCAGATCCATCACGTCGCGGGCCTCCCGCTCCTGCGTCCAATCCACCACGATCCGATCGAGGTCGTCCTCGTTGGCCTTGCGACGCTCGAGTGTGGCGAAGCGCGGATCATCGGCGAGCGCGGCTGACTGCATTGCGCCGCAGAGGGCGCGCCACTCGGTATCGTTCGTCACCGCGATCACGCACCACCGGCCAGCGGCGCAGCGATACGCTCCGTGCGGTGCGGCATCGGGCTGGCGGTTGCCCGTTCGCTCCGCGACACGGCCGTTGACGGCGCAATCGAGCAGCGACGGCGTCAGCCAATGGGCGGCGGCCTCGTACTGCGAGACATCGAAGTACTGACCCTCCCCCGTGCGGCGACGGTGGTCGAGCGCGGCCAACAACAGCGGGACGTTGAAGCGCGGCGCGATGAAGTCCGTGTAGGCGCTGAGGTAGCCGGGCTCGCCCTCGGTCCAACCAGTGATCTCATTGAATCCGGCGAGCGCAGCGTAGTGTCCGCCGCCGCCCTTGCTGGCGGCGTGCGGGCCATCCTGTCCCTGACCGTTGCAACTGAGCACGATCAGGCCGGGGTTCAGTTCGCGCAGGGTCTCGTGGCCTAGGCCGAACCGCTCCATCGCGCCGGCCGCGAAGTTGTCGAAGGCGATATCGGCCCAGGCGACGAGCCGCTTGGCGATCGCCAGGCCCTCTGCGGTGTTGAGCGCGATGGCGATCGATCGGTTGCCGGTGCGCACCTGGGCGTAGTCGGCGCAACGTTCGGGATCGGGGACATCGTCCTGGAAGGGACCGGACAGGCGCTGGCCGTCGATCCGGATACTGCTCTCCACGTGGATGACATCCGCGCCGTAATCGGCGAACGGTTTGACGGTCATCGGTCCAACCATGAACCAGCCGAAGTCGGCGATCTTGATGCCGGCCAACGGCTTCGAGCGCGACGCGGCAGGGTCGGGGACGGCCTCCACGGAAGCGGTCTCGGGAAGTTCCCTGAAGACCTCATCGTTGTGCTCGCCGATTCGGGGCGCGGGACGAGTCTCGGCCGGGACGGCTTGTGCGCCTCGCGCAATCGCGCCGGGCAAGCGAATGCTGCGTCCCAGCCGGGGATGATCCACTTCGCGCCAGAAGTCCCGGGCTCTGAGTTGTTCACTGGCGAGTGTGTCGGCCGTCGTCGCGGACGGGAAGAGCCCGAAATCGTACCTGATCGCCGCATCGTAGAGCTGCTGCTTGGTTCGATCGACGAACAGGGCGGCCATCGGTATTCGCAAACGTTCCCAGTCGTCGTCGGACATCTCGGCGAGCGGTAGGTGGTCCCAATCGACCGCGCGCAACTCCTGCCCCTCACTGATCTCGTCGAGCCAGCGGAAGAACCCGGCCAAGCGGCGACTCGAACCCGGCCCCACGGAGCAGATCCAGGCCACGTGCCCATCGCGACAGCGCCACATCCAGGGCAGACGTGCGGGCGTCGCGAGTTCGCCCCGTGCGAGGTTGCGGCGGTTCAGGTCCCAACTCGCGCTGATCTGGAAGGTCGCGCGGGCCGTTGCCTCCTGCGCCGAGACATCGACGTGCTGGCCGCGTCCGGTCTGGCGTCGCTGTTCGAGGGCGATCAGCGCGCCGATCGCGGCATCGCCGCAGGCGTTGAGGAACGACTGGGCGTTGTCGCTGATCTGGGCCGGGGCGCGCTCGGCCTCGCCGGCGATCGACATGAAACCGCTCATCGCCCAGCAGACGATGTCGGTCGCCTTGTAGTCGCGGTAGGGTCCGCTCTGGCCAAACGGCGAGATCGAGACCAGGATCAGCCTCGGGTTGATCTGAGCCAGCTTGTCGTAGCCGAGACGGAGTTGATCGAGGTGTCCAGGTGCGAAGGACTCCAGCACGAAGTCCGCGGATTGCACCAACCGCAGGAACCGGTCACGTCCGGCTGCGTCGTTGAGGTCGAGCGAGACGCTGCGCTTATTCGCGTTCCAGGCGAGCCAACGGAGGCTCCGGTCCGGACCGGATTCGTCATCGACGAACGGGCCGCGCCGCCGGGCCGGATCACCCCCGGGCGGCTCGACCTTGATCACGTCGGCGCCGAGGTCGGCGAGCAGCTTGCCGCAGGCCTGGCCCTGTTCGCCCGTCAGATCGAGCACGCGGTAGGGGTGAAGCAAGCCCGGCTGGTCGTCCACGTCCCGTCCTCCGCGACGAATCTAGCACCGGAGCGACTCGCGAATCAGCGCTGATCATCCGCCGGCGCGCCTCCAACCCGACTTGCCAACCCGACTTGTCAACCTGCACCGCGCGGTAGCCTGCCAGCACATCGCCATGATCGGCGGGCAAACAGGAGCACTTCATGAAGATCACCGAAATCGAGACCTTCGTCGTCGACGCCGGCTGGCGGCCCTGGCAGTTTGTGGCAGTGCGGACCGACGAGGGCATCACCGGCTATGGCGAAGTCTCGGACGGGCGCACCCCGTATGGAATCGTGGGAACGATCACCGACATGGAGCCGATCCTGATCGGTCGCGATCCGCTCGCGGTCGAGGCTCGCTACTGGGACATGTATCGGATGGTGCGGCAGTCTCCGGGCGGGATCGGGCCCAAGGCGATCGCGGGCGTCGAGCTGGCGCTCTGGGACATCAAGGGCAAGGCGCTGGGCGTGCCGGTCTACTCGCTCTTCGGCGGGCCGACGCGCGATGACCAGCAGATCTACTGGTCGCACTGCGGCAGCTCGCGGGCGCGCCACCATGAATTGCTCGGCGCTCCGCCGCTGCGCACGATGGACGATGTCACCGCGCTGGGCGATGAAGTGCGCAGCAAGGGCTACAACGCGCTCAAGACCAACATCGTCTTCCCCGGCGATCCGGCCAGCACCTACGGCCCGGGCTTCGGCGGCCCGCCCGGCACCACCGACCAGAACGTGACGCCCGCGCTGCTGCGCCACGTCCGCGAGTACATCTCCGCGTTCAAGGCCGGAGCGGGCCCCGACGTCCAGATCGCGCTGGACATCAACTTCAACTTCAAGCCGCTCGCCACCCGCCAGATCTGCGCGGTGCTCGAGGATCTCGAGATGATGTGGGTCGAGATCGACATGTACGAGCCGGCCGGCCTGGCGGAGATCAAGCGCTCCACGACCGTGCCGATTACGTCGGGCGAGAACCTCTACACCCTGCGCGATTACCGCCCCTACTTCGAGCAACGCTCCATGGACACCGTGATGATCGACGTGTCCTGGCAGGGCTTCGCGCGCTCACGCGATGTGGCGATGGCGGCCGAGAGCTACGAACTCAACTGCGCCCCGCACAACTACTACTCGCACCTCGCCACGATGCACGCGCTGCACTTCTGCGCCACCGTCCCCAACATCCGCATCATGGAGATCGACATCGACGACGTGCCCTGGAAGGACGACCTCGGCGGCGGCCCGCTGGAGATCACGAACGGCCGCCTGAAGCTCCCCACGGCCCCCGGCTGGGGTGTGGATCTCGACGAGGATCTCGCGCGCCAGAAGGTCTGGGAGCCAGGCCGCGGACCCGGCTTCGCCCCGCGCAGCTGAGCCCGGCTCGGCGCCCTGCGCTGACAAGGCGTTGGTTGGGCGTTGAGTGGGTGTTGAGTGGGCGCCGCTCGGTTTGATTTACGAACGTGAGTTCTATATGCTTGCGCGTCCCTGGAGGCGCGCATGTCGGTGCTCTGTCTACGCTTGCCGCGGTTCGCCCTGGCCTGCGAGCTGGCCCATGAGCAGACCGCGTCGTCTGCGCTGCGCTGCGCTCCGGTGGTCGTGGCCGACGCCGCCGGAGCCTACGTCGTGGAGGCCTCGGCCGAGGCCGAAGCGCACGGCGTGCAGCGCGAGATGCCGCTGCGCCAGGCGCTGAGCTACTGCCCCACCCTGGCCACGCTGGAGGTCCATCCCACCCGTCAGGCGGAGCTCGCCAGGCAGCTGCTCGAAACGCTCCAGGCCTTCACCCCGCTCGTCGAAGTCGCGGAGCCGGGCACGCTGTTCGGCGACATGCGAGGGCTGGAGCGGCACTACCGCCACCCGGCCGAGCTGGCCCGGGCGGTGCTGGCGCGTGTGCCTCGCCAGGTCGGCGCGCAGATCGGGATCGCGGCGCGGCGGTTCACCGCGCAGGTCGCGGCGGAGCTGGCCGAGCGCCGGGCCTACACGATCGTCCCGAGCGCCGGCGACGCCGAGTTCCTGGCCGCGCAGCCGCTCGAGCGAGCCGCGCTGGACGAAGAGCTGCGCCGCCGCCTGATGCTCCTGGGGCTGCGCAGCCTGGGACAGATCGCCGCGCTGCCGCGTTCGGCGCTCGCCGCCCAGTTTGGCCCCGAGGGCGCCTGGCTGTGGGACGCGGCCGGCGGGCTCGACCCGCGCCCGATTGATCCCCTCGCCTCAACCCCGCAGATCGTCGAGGCGCTGCGAGCCGAGCCGCCGCTGGTCAGCCGCCCGGCGATCGAGCACGGCGTGCGTCAGCTGCTGGCCCGGATCGTGCGCCATCCCGACGCGCGCGGCCGGCCGGTACGGGCCCTGGGACTGCGCGTCGTGCAGGAAAACGAGCAGCTCTGGGAGCGGACCCAGATCTGCCGCGAGCCGACGGCCAACGCTGAGCGGCTCTGGCAGATCGTGCGCCCGCTGCTCGACGCCGCCCGCTGGTCGGCGCCGGTGCTGGAGATTCACCTGACGCTGCTCGACCTGGCGTTTGAAAGCGGACGCCAGAGCCCGCTCTTCGCCGAGCGCGTGCGCGAGCGCCGCCGGCTCGAAGAGATGGTCCGCGAACTGCACGCCCGCTACCGCACAACCCCGATCAAACAACTTGTGGAGCTGGAACCATGGCATCGACTTCCGGAACGACGCTACGCGCTGCTGGACTACGACCCCTGAACCAGCCCCGCCCGACCGAGGTGCAAGCCGATCACGAGGGACTCCCGCGCTGCCTGCGCTGGCGGGCTGGGCACAGCCTGAGCGGCCCCCACCAGGTGGACTCGGTCGTGCAGCGCTGGCGAGTCGTCGATGAATGGTGGCGCGCCCAACCGGTCGAGCGCGATTACTTCCGCCTCTCGCTGGCCGACGGACGCGGGCTGACCGTCTTCCACGACGTGCGCAGCGACCGCTGGTATCGGCAGACCTACTAATGCTGAGCAAGCTCATGGTGACCAAACAGGCGCCGCCGATGAAACAAGATTCGTCGCGCTGGGGCAGCCGTGCCGAGCAGGTCGCGATGCTCGACAGCGACTCGCCGCGCTCGCGCGGCCAGCCCGATCCCGAAGCGCCGCCGCCTGAGCTGCGCGAGTGGGGCGATAGCCCCTACATCGAGCTCCACCTGCATAGCTGCTACTCGTTCCTTGATGGCGCTTCGAGCATCGACGAGCTGGCCGAGCGCGCCGCGGAACTGGGCTACCCGGCGCTCGCGCTGACCGACCACGACGGCCTGCACGGCGCGCTGGAGTTCGCCCAGGCGCTCAAAGAGCGCGGCATCCGCCCCATCACCGGCGCCGAGCTGACCATCAGCGACGGGCAGGAAGGACCGCGCTCGCACGTGACCGTGCTGGCCGAGACCCGCGAGGGCTACCGCAACCTCTGCCAGCTGCTCAGCAGCGCGCGCGGACTCTTCCTCAACGACGCCAAAGCCAAGGATCAGCGCCGTCGCGAGCCCTGGCTGCACGCCTCCGACCTGCGCGCCCGAGCGGCCGGATTGATCCTGCTGATTGGCGGGCGGCGCAGCGAGCTGGCCGATCTCGCAGCGGCCGGCGAGCTGGCCGCCGCGGAGCGCGAGCTGCGCGATTGGCTGGACGCCTTCGGCCCTGACGAAGTCTTCGTTGAGCTGCAGGACCATCTGGTCTACGGCGATGCAGAGCGCAACCGTCGCCTGGCGGCGCTGGCCGAGCGGGTCGGCGTCGGCGTCGTGGGCACCGGCAACGTGCATTACCACGAGCGAGCGCGGCACCGGCTGCACGATGTGCTGACGGCGGTGCAGCACCGCAAAACGCTCGAACAGTCGCACCGCGAGCGCCGCGCTAACGACGAGTTCTTCCTCCGCTCACCCACCGAACAGGCCGCGCGCTACGCCGCCTACCACCCGCAGGCCGCCGCCAACAGCGTGCGCATCGCCCGGCGCTGCCAGTTCGACATCACCGCAGACCTCGGCTATCGATTGCCCAGCCCCGAGCTGGCCGGCGGCCAGACCCCGATCGAGCGCCTCGAACAGCTCTGCCGCGAGCGGCTGCTCGAGCGCTACTCGCGGCCCGGCGATCAAGAGCTGGCCAACGCCCGCCTGCAGGAGGAGCTGCGGCTGATCGAGCGCCACGACCTGGCCGGCTTCTTCCTCATCTACCACCAGGTGTTTGAGCTGGCCAAGGAGGTTGCCCACGAGATCCGCGGCGAGCAGACCGCGCGCGGGCGCGCCAACCTGCCCGTCGGCCGCGGCCGCGGCTCCTCCGTCGCCTCGATCGTCTGCTATCTGATCGGCCTCTCGCACATCGATCCGATCGCCAACAAGCTCTATCTCGGCCGCTTTCTCAACGAAGAGCTGCACTCGCTGCCCGATATCGACCTCGATTTCCCGCGCGACATCCGCGAGCGGCTGATCGAGCGCGTCTACCAGCACTGGGGCCGCGACCACGCCGCGCTGGTCGCCACCTTCCCCACCTACCGCCTGCGCAGCGCCGTGCGCGATATCGGCAAAGCGCTCGGCCTGCCGCAGGCCGAACTCGGCCGACTCTCGCAGCTCGCCGGGCCCTACAGCTCCGCCTCCGAGCTGCACCAGGAGGCCCAGCGCTACCCCGAGTTCGCCTCGCGCGTCGATGCGCCGGGCTGGCGCGAACTCATGCAGCTCGCCCCGCAGCTGGCCGGGCTGCCGCGCCACATCTCCGAGCACGTCGGCGGGATCGTGATCGCTTCCGACCAACTGATCGACTGCGTGCCCTGCCAGCCCGCCGCCTGGGAAGGCCGCTACCTCTGCCAGTGGGACAAAGACTCCGTCGAAGACGCGCGCATGGTCAAAATCGACTTCCTCGCCCTCGGCATGCTCTCGGCGGTCGAGGACTCGATCTCGCTGATCGCCGAGCAGCACGGCCGCGTCGTTGATCTGTCACGGATCAACTTCGCCGACCAGGCGCTCTACGAAGACATCTGCCGCGGCGACACCGTCGGTGTCTTCCAGATCGAATCGCGCGCGCAGATCGCGATGTTGCCGCGCACCCAACCGCGCAACATCGAAGACCTGGCCGTGCAGGTCGCCATCGTGCGTCCCGGCCCGATCGTCGGCGGCGCGGTCAACCCCTACGTCCGCGAGCGTGAGCGCCAGCGCACCATCCCCAACTACCGCCCGCGCATACCGCACGAGTGCGTCCGCGAGGCGCTCGGCGACACGCTCGGCGTCGTGCTCTTTCAGGAGCAGGTCCTGCAGGTCGCCCAGGCGATGGGCGGCTTCAGCCCCGGCAAGGCCGACCGCTTCCGTCGCGCCATGAGCCGCAAGAACGCGACCGCGCTGGTCGAGCGCTACCGCGCCTCCTTCATGCAGGGCGCCGCCGAGCGCGGCGTCGCCGCCGAGGTGGCCGAACGCGTCTTCCACAACCTGATCGGCTTCGCCGAGTTCGGCTTCCCCCACAGCCACTCCGTCGCCTTCGCGCTGCTCGCCTACCAGACCTCCTGGCTCAAGCGCTATTTCGCGGTCGAGTTCTACTGCGGGCTCTTCAATAGCCAGCCGATGGGCTTCTATCCGCCCCACGTGCTGACCAACGACGCGCAGCGCCACCGCGTCGGCATCCGCCGCCCCGCGATCAACCGCAGCGAGGCGCGCTGCAGCGTGCTGCGCGGCGAAGGCGATCAGCTCGGCGCTGTCGGCATCGGGCTCGCCTACGTCCAGGCCGTCGGCGCCGCCGGAGCCGAAACGATCGAGCAGGCCCGCCGGCAGGGCGGCGACTTCCGCTCCATGTTCGACTTCGTCCAGCGCACCGGCCTCTCGCGGCAGGCCAGCGAAAATCTGATTCGCGTCGGCGCCTTCGACGTGTTCGGCCTCAACCGTCGCGAATTGATCTGGCAGCTCGGCCTCTTTCACGACGGCATGGCCCGCGGCCGCCTGCGCGGCGCGCAGCAGCGTCAGCTGCGCCTGCCGCTGCCCACCGCGCAGGATCAAGTGTCGCTACAGGAGTTCAGCCCGGTCGAGCGCATGACCGCCGACTACGAGCTGCTCAGCCTCTCGCCCGACGCACACCCGATGCAGTTCTTCCGCCCCGCGCTCGGCGAAGGCGTCGCCTCCTCGCGCCACCTCCGGCATCTGCCCCAGGGCGAGCCGGTCAGCTTCGCCGGCCTCGTCGTCTGCCGCCAGCGCCCGCAGACCGCCCGCGGAATCGTCTTCCTGCTGCTCGAGGACGAGTTCGGCCTGGTCAACGTGCTGATCAGCAAAGCGCTCGACGCAGCCCACCCCGCGATCGTGCGCACCGCCTCCTACGTCGTCGTCGAGGGCCGGCTGGAGCGCCGCGCCGGCCAGTTCCGCACCCTGATCGCCAACAAGGTGCAGAGCTTCAGCCCCAGCACCCCCACCCGAATGCCCGAAGGCCACTCCTGGGCCTGACCGGTTCGCCTCCCCCCAGCGTGGACAACCTGTTTCGAAACCGCGATACTTCGGGCTACGAGAATGACCATCGGCATCCGGACGATGCCCGTGGATCACAGACGGAGCGAGAAATGAACGAGCGAAACTACTGGACGCGGATCAAGCGGAATCGAATGTCGCGGCGGTCGCTGCTGCGGGCGAGTGCCCGCGTCGGCGTCGGCGCCGCGGGTCTGGCGCTGGTCGGCTGCGGCGACGACGACGACGACCAGCCCGCCGCCACGGCCGTCCAGCAGCAGCAGGAGCAACAGCAGCAACAGGCGCCGGCCCAGCAGCAAGCCATGCAGGACCAGCAGCAACAGGCGGCGGCTCAGCAACAGGTGGAGCAGGTCGCGCAGCAGGAGCAGCAGGCCCAGCAGCAGCAGCAGCAATCGCGCACCGATAGCACCGTCGAGCAGGCCACGATCAGCGAGGCTGAAGACACCGGCGAACAGCCCAGGCAGGGCGGCCAGCTGGACGTGGCGTTCTTCGCCTCCGTCTCCAACTTCGACCCGCACGCCAACCCCAACGGCGGCGACTGGTTCACCTTCTTCCCGTTCCTGTACGACCGGCTGCTCGACTACGACGACCGCGGGCGCGCCATCCCGATGATCGCCGAGTCATGGGAGACGCCGGATGACGTCACCTACATCCTGAAGATCCGCGAGAACGCCTTCTTCCACGACGACACGCCGATCAACGCTGAAGCGGTCGCGCTCAACTACCAGCGGATGAAGGTCGTTGAGGAGGAAGTCTCCGGCACGTCGCGCATCACTGACTGGATCCGCGAGGCAGAGACGATGGAGGCGATCGACGAGTTCACCTTCCACCTCGGCAACGCGGCGCCCTACGCGCCCACCCTGGCCGGCCTCTTCGCCCTGCCCGCCGCCAGCATGCTGATGTCGCCCGACACGTTCGACATCGTGACCGACGAACCGATCGGCGGCTCCGGCCCCTGGAAGTTCTCCCGCTACGAGCACGACAACGTGTTCGAGGTGGACCGCTTCGACAAGTACTGGAACTCCGACGAGTTCGGCACCCAGCTGCCCTATCTGGATCGAGTAGTGGCGCCGATCATTCCCGACGCCAACACCCGCTACGCCGAACTGCTCGCCGGCAGCGTCGACTACGGTGGCCCGCCCCAGGGCACCGACCCGGAGAACGTCTACCCCCTGGCCGACGATGGCTTCCAGATCTGGCAGGGCCTCGGCCAGACCTGGGTGCACCACTTCTTCAACTTCCGCGGCGACCGCGACGGCCCCAACGGGATGGGCGTCTACCGCGACACGCGGACGCGGCTGGCCTGGAACCTGGCGATCGACCGCTCCGCGATCTTCGACATCGCGCTGTCCGGCGTGGGCGGCATCTGCCGCGGCCCGCACTCCAACGCCTCTTGGGCGATTCCCCCCGACAAGGACTACTACGCCGACAGTCCGAACCTCGAAGAGGCGCAGAAGTTGATGGACGCCGCCGGCTTCTCCGACGGCTTCGACGCGGTCTATAACGGCTTCGACTTCACCCCGATGCCGCAGATCGCCGAGACGATCCAGGCGATGGTCGGGCGGATCGGCCAGCGGCTGGAAATCCAGATCGAGAAGATTCCGGCCTCCGTCGACAAGATCCTGCAGGGCAACTACGACCTCTCGAACTACTCGTACGAATCGCCCTACGATCCCTCGTCGTACTACGGCGCGCACTTCCCGCAGCCGACCGACGACTTCCCGGGCACGCTGATCCACGGCGAGTACCTGACCGCCGAGCCGGCCTCCCAGGAGATGATCACCGCCTACGGCGACGCGGCCCGCAAGACCGACCAGACTGAGCGCGAGCGGCTCTACGACAAGGCCAACCAGCTGATCACCGACTACGGCTGGGACTACGGCTCCGTTCAGTTCGGGGGCTTCCTGTTGGCGCAGCCGTGGATGCGCGGGATGCATCGCCGACCGGTCGACGGCCGGATCGGCTACGAGGCCAAGATTTGGGAAACGGACGCCTAGTCGTAATCATCTCCCGAGCAGCCGCGCAAGCGCGCGGCTGCCCGGACGGCACTGGTTCGGGACGAGATCGGATCTCCGATGATTCGCTACGTGCTCACGAGATTGATGTTCTCGGTCCTCGTGATGCTCGTGGTCAGCCTGGCGACTTTCTTTCTGCTCGAGCTCGCCCCGGGCGATGCCTGCACAGCGCTGTTGGGCGTCGAAGCGACCCCCGAGACACGCGCGCGCTGCGAAGAGCATCTGGGCTTCAGCGAGTGGATCGACGCCAACGGCGACGGCGAGTGGAGCGTCTTCGAGTCGCAGTCAGTCAACCTGTTCAAGCGCTACGGCGACTGGGTCACGGCGTTCGTGCAGGGCGACTGGGGCAACACGCTCTCGCTCCAGTTCCAGCGCCAGAGCTCGTCGATCGCCGATCTCGTCAAGGCCAAGCTGCCGCCCACCATGGAGCTCGGAATCATCTCGCTCACCTTGGTCGTCGTGCTGGCGATCCCGATCGGGATCTACTCCGCGCTGCGACCCGGCTCGCGCAGTGACACGCTCGCCTCGAGCGCGCTGATCGCCGGCAACTCGATCCCCGAGTTCCTCCTTGCCATCTCCCTGATCATCGTCTTCGGCGTCACGCTCAAGTGGCTACCGGTCTCCGGCTATGTCCCCTTCCTGGAGGATCCAGTCCAGAACCTGCGGCATATGGCGATGCCCGCGATCGCCATCGCCGCGACTCAGACCACACTCTTGATGCGCTCGACCCGGTCGGCGATGATCAACGTCGTCAACGACGAGTACATCCGCACGGCTCGCGCCAAGGGGCTCACCGAGCGGGTCGTGATCTTCCGCCATGCGCTGCGCAACGCGCTCATTCCGGTGATCACCGTGTTCAGCTTTCAGATCGGCATCATCGTCGGCGGCGCCGTCGTGACCGAGCAAGTCTTCGCCATTCCCGGCATCGGCCGCTGGCTGGTCGAAGCGACGATTCAGCGGCCCGACTTCCGGATCGTGCAGGTGATGGTCACCCTCTTCGCATTCGTGACCGTGGTGATCTACCTGCTCGTCGATATCTCCTACATGATCATCGACCCGCGCATCCGCGCCGGACTGGAGCGGCCATGAGTACGCAGCCGGCACAGGCGCCGCGTGCGCTCTCAGCGGGCGAGACGGCGCTGCGTGAGTTCCGCGGCATTGCGCGGGTCTTCGCGCGCAATCGCCCCGCCGTGTTCGGGCTGTTCATCGTGGCCGGTCTGGCAATCGTGGCCGCCGCGGCGCCGCTGATCGCGCCAGCCGATCCCCTGGAGATCTCCTTCAACCGCGAAACGTTGAACAACTCGCCGAACATGGACGCGGTGTTTGGGACCGACTCGCTCGGGCGCGACATTCTCAGCCGCGTGCTCTACGGCGCGCGCCAGATGTGGATCATCGTGCTCTCAGCGACCGGCGTCGCGGCCGGGCTGGGGATGACAGCGGGCCTGGTGGCCGGCTACGTCGGTGGGCGCCTCGATGAGCTGATCATCATGCGCTTCGTCGACATCATCGCCGCAATGCCGGGACTCGTGCTGATTCTGGCGATCGTCGCGGTGGCCGGCCGTGAGCCGTGGATCATCGCGGTCTCGATCGGATTTATCTGGTCGCCGGGCTACGCGCGGATCACCCGCGGCGTGGTCTTATCGATCAAGAACGATGTCTATGTCGAGGCCGCGCGCGCGCTCGGCGCGAGCTCCTGGCGCGTCATGTGGCGGCACATGCTGCCCAACGTGATCCCGCCGAACGTGGTGCTTGCATCGCTCTCCGCGGCTGGCATCATCCTCGTCGAGGCCGGTCTCTCCTTCCTCGGCGCCGGCACCCCGCCGCCCACGCCGACCTGGGGCCGGATGGTCACGGACGCCTACGCCGACATCTGGGAGCAGCACTTCCACCAATTCGTCGGCCCCGCCGCCGCGATCGTGTTGATGGTGATCTCCTTCAACTTCCTCGGCGATGGCCTGCGCGACGCCTTCGATCCGCGCCTGCGCAACGTCCGCTGAGGCGCGCGGACGCCTAGACTCCGCCCACACGCAACACTCAGCACGCCACAAGCACCGGAGACCGCTATGCCCATCGCCAACGTCAACGGCGTCGACCTGTTCTACGAAGAATCGGGCAGCGGCGAGCCGATCATCTTCCAGCACGGCTACACCGGCGCCCACGAATCGTGGGACGGCGTGATCGAGCGGATGCGCGATCGCTACCGCTGTATCGCGATGGATGCGCGCGGCGCCGGCGACAGCTCGCACCCGGAGGATGGGTACACGATCGAGCAGATGGCCGCCGATGTCGTCGGCACGGCCGATGCGCTGGGCATCGAGCGCTTCAACTACGTCGGCCAGAGCATGGGCGGCACGATCGGCTTCGAGTTGGGACTGTCGCACGCCGAGCGCCTGCGCTCGCTGACGCTTTCGGCGCCGGGACCGGCCGACGGCGTCAAGATGGACGCCGCGGCACGCGCGCAGGGCCGCGCCGTCTGGGCGGCCAAGGACCGCGAGTCGATGATTCGCACGATGACCCCGATGGTGCCCCGCGCGGCGGGACGAGCGATGATCGCTCAGCAGATCGACCGTATGCTGTCGGTCTCCGTCGGCCACTACGACGATTGTTGGAGCGCGCTGGCCGGCTACCGCAAGGGCGACCGCCTGGTTGAAATCATGACGCCGACGATCGTCATGTCCGGCGCTGCGGACGGCCTGCTCGGCGAGAATCTCCGCGACTTCGCGCGCCTCGGCAACGCCACCCTGCACGTCTTCAGCCGCGTCGGTCACGGCGTGCCCCGCGAGGTGCCCTCCGCCTTCGCACGCGTGCTCTCCGACTTCCTCGAGCACGGCGTCGTCAACGTACGGACACTACAGGCCGACCTCGCCGCCGCCCTCACCGCCGGAAGGGCCGCCGCCACTGCTTAGACTGCCCACATCGGTTCAGCGCGCCCCCTCGCGGCGGCGCACAACGTGAGAGCACACCCGGACGACATGCACGACATCACCATCCGCAACGGACGCATCATCGACGGCACGGGCGCGCCCGAATTCCTCGGCGATATCGCCATCGACGGCGACCGCATCACCGCCGTCGGCGGCGAAATCGGCCCCGGCAAGCGCGAGATCGACGCCGAAGGCATGCTCGTCACCCCCGGCTGGATCGATATCCACACCCACATGGACGCCCAGGTCTCCTGGGACCCCTACCTCACGCCCTCCTGCTACAACGGCGTCACCACCGTCGTGATGGGCAACTGCGGCGTCGGCTTCGCACCCGTCCGCCCCGCCGACCGCGAGTGGATCATGGACCTGATGGACGCCGTCGAGGACATCCCCGCCACCGCCATGTCCGCCGGCATCACCTGGGAGTGGGAGTCATTCCCCGAGTACCTCGACGCCATCGACGGCAAGCCCCGCGTGATGGATATCGCCGCTCAGTTCCCGCACTGCGCCCTGCGCACCTACGTGATGGGACCGCGCGGCGCCGACGACGTGCAACCCACCGACGAGGAACTGGCCCACATGCGCCTGCTCGTGCGCGAGGGGATCGAGGCCGGCGCGGTCGGCTTCTCTTCCAACCGCTTGCTCGCGCACCGGACCAAGGAAGGTGAGCTGATTCCGGGCACGCTGGCCCAGTACCCCGAGCTTGAGGCGGTCGCCGAAGGCATCGAGCAAGGCGGTGGCGGCGTGTTCCAGCTGGTCGGGTCGTTCGAGCGCGAGTGGGTTGAGAACCTGGCGCTCGAACATGACCTGACGATTACCTACCTCTCCGGTGAGGGCTCGGTCACGAAGGGCGCAGGCTGGAAAGAAGGCCTCGCGAGCGTCGAGGAAGCGACCGAGCGCGGGGTTCGCATCTTCCCCCAGATTCGCGGTCGCGGCACGACCCTGCTGATGAACCTCGAAGGCTCGATGCACCCCTACATGCTCAACTACGCCTACCGCGAGCTGGTCGAGCAGCTGCCGATGGCCGAGCGCCTGGAAAAGATGCGCGACCCCGAGATCCAGGCCAAGATCCTCGCCAGCGACTGGGACCTGACCAACGACGTGCGCAAGAAGGCGGAAAACGCCCAGGATCACCCCTTCCTCGTCGACACGACGCCGGGCAACCTGCTGCCGGGGCTGCTCGAGATGGTCCTGAACTCGCCCGAGGCCGTCTACGTTCTCGGCGATCCGCCGGTCTACGAGCCCGAGTACGAGCATTCGGTGGCGGCCCACGCCGAGCGCGAGGGGCTCTCGACCAAGCAAGCCTTCTACGACCTGATGACCCGCGGCGACGGCGACTCCCTGCTGCTGGTCTACCTCGAGGGCTACGCGCAGGGCAACTTCGACTATCAGCGCGAGCTGATGCAACACCCGCTGACCCGCAACGGACTTTCCGACGCGGGCGCACACGTGGGCGCTGTCTCCGACGCGCACATGGTCAGCTGGAACCTCGCCTACTGGGGCCGCGACCGCACCCGCGGCGACCGAGTCCCGGTCGAAACGATCGTGCACAAGCAGACCGGCGCCAACGCCGATCTCTACGGCCTGCGCGACCGTGGCGTCTTGAAGCCGGGCATGCGCGCCGATCTGAACGTAATCGACTTCGAGCGGCTCGACTCGCCTGCGCCACACATGGTCTACGACCTACCCGAAGGCGCGAAGCGCTTCATGCAGCGCCCCACCGGCTACGTCGCCACGATCAGCCACGGTGAGATCGTCCTCGAAAACGACGAGCTGACCGGCGCGCTGCCCGGCCAACTCGTCCGCGGCCCCCAACACGCCTAACCAGCAGGCCTCACCGCGACGGTTGCGTCCGCTGGGTCGGAGCGCGTGGGGCATGGTCACAGTCGACACTCTGGTCGCGGTGGTGGTGCAGCGCTTCAGTCCGTTAGGGAAGCTCTGAATAACTCTCCCCCCGCAAAGCGGGGGGAGATGGGATCCGACTTGCTCAGACGACTCTTAGAGCAAAATCTGTGAGGAATGCAAACAACAGCGATCGAGTGGGGATCGGGAGCCGCGCCGCCCGCCATTGGTAGAGTGAGGGTCGGCGGGGTGCTGGGAGCGTGGTGCACTGGATCGATATCGCCATCCTGGTCTTGGTTGTCGTGCTCGCTGTCGCGGGCTGGCGCCTCGGCTTCGTGCGCAAGGCCGTGCTGCTCGGCGCATCGCTCGTCGCCGTGCTGGTCGCCGGCGCATATCACGAGCGGGTGATCGTCGACCTCGCCATCGCCGACGAGCCGACCGCAGTCATGCGCTTCGCCAGCTTCGTGGCGATCGCCGCCGTGATCGTCGTGTTGGGCGGCGTCGCCGGCGCGCTGCTGCGCGGCACCGCCGATGTCCTGATGCTCGGCTGGGCCGACCGCGCTGCCGGCCTGGTCTTCGGGTTGATGATCGGCGTGGTACTCGTGCAAGCCTTGATCGCCGTTGCCGTCTACGCACCGCTGCCCGGCGCCCCGGCAGAGGTCGGCCAGTCGCAGCTGGGCGCCGTGATGCTCAACAACGTCCCGGTCGTGCGCGCCCTACTGCCCGACTCGTTCGACATCGCGCTCCACGAGTTCCTCGCCGGGCTCGAGGACCGGCCGATCTCGCTCGGCCTCTGAGCGCCCAATTCTGCGCCGATTTGATAAGCTTGCCCCAGCGATTCAGCTCACGCGCTGGGGCTGCCGGGCCGTCGCGCGGGGGATCTCGCTGGGCGAGGCTCGACGATGATGCTCCTCAATCAGTCGGTTCTGGTGCTCAATCAGAACTACGAACCGCTGCACGTCTGCAACGTGCGGCGTGCGGTCGTGCTCGTCGCGCGCGGCAAGGCCGAAGTCATCGATCAGCTCGATCGGGCGGTCGCGCTGCTGCGCACCGTCACGGCTGAGTTCGCCGTCCCCAGCGTCATTCGGATGGTCTACTTCATCCGCCGGCCGCGGCCGGTCATGCGGCTCTCGCGCCGCGAAGTCTTCGCGCGCGACCGCCACACCTGCCAATACTGCGGCTCGCGCAAGGCGGACCTGACGCTCGATCACGTGGTCCCGCGCGCCCGCGGCGGCGGGCACTCCTGGGAAAACCTGGTCTCCGCCTGCCGCTCCTGCAACCACCGCAAGGCGGGCCGCACGCCCCATGAGGCGCGGATGGCGCTGCGCACATCGCCCGTGCGGCCCAAAACCACCTTCGCGCACCTCTTCGCCCGCTATCTCGATCGGCAGCCCGGCTGGGGCCAGTTCATTCCTGGCCTCGGGCAGCTGTCCGCGACCGGCGACTAGCGCGGCTGGCAGGAGCGACAGAACGACGTGATCCGGCGGTTCGGCGTGACCTCGGAGATCCTCGCGCCGCAGTTGGGACAGGGTTCGCCGCCCTTGCGGTGCACGCGCAGAAAATCGCGCGGCTTCTTGTCGATCCGTTCTCCGATCCCTTCCGCGGCCCGTTCGCTGGCCCAGCTCAGCACGCTGCCGACCGCGCCGTACAGGTCGGCGCGGCGCTCCGGCGTGAGGTCCTTGACCGGAGTGAACGGGTGGATCCCAGCCTCGAACAGGATCTCGTCGACGTAGGCGTTGCCGATCCCGGCGATGAATTTGGCGTTCACCAACACGTTCTTGACCTGCCCGCGATAACGGCGCAGCCGCGCGAGGAACACATCCTCCGTCAGCTCGGGGTCGAGCGCGTCGGGCCCCTGCTCCCCGAGCACCGGAACCCCGTCAAGCTCGTCGCGCGGGACCAGATAGACCTTGCCGAGAAACCGCTCGTCGATGTAGCGAATCGCGAGCCCGTCGCCCGCCTCGCCGACGCCCTCGCCCCCGGCTGCGAAGTGCAACGTGAAGCAGGTGCGCGCGTGTGGCTTGGCGTCGCCCGTCCACTGGAACCGCCCGGTCAGCATCGGCGCGACCACGAGCGTCTGATCACGGTCGAACTCCAGCAGCAGAAACTTCCCCAGCCGGCGCACGTCCAGGAGCGTGGCCCCGGTCAAGCCAGCCACGAACTGCTCGCGCGGCAGACGGATCACGATCGGCCGCGAGACCTCGACCGCGCTGATGGCCCGACCGACCAGTCGCTGGCGGAGTACGCCGCTGACATGTTCCAGCTCCGGTATCTCGGGCATCGGCGTTACGCCGTTGACGGCTCGGCGCGTGGGTACGAGCCGACGACCCGCAGCCGCTCGAGGTCCTGCTCAAGGTGGCCGAGCGCCCCGGCCAACGCAGCATCCTCGCGGTGACCGTCGCAGTCGACGATGAACAGGTAGACGCCGAGACGCTCACGCGCCGGCCGCGATTCGATCCGCGTGAGGTTGATCTCGCGCTCGGCGAAGCGCTGCAGCGCGCTCAGCAGCGCGCCCGGGCGGTTGGCCGTGCTGAACACCAGCGTCGTCTTGTCGTTGCCGGTCGGCGCGTGATCCTCGTGCGCGAGCACGACGAAGCGGGTCGCGTTGCGCTGGTCGTCCTCAATCCCGGTTTCGGCGATGTGCGCGTTGTGAATCTCAGCCGCGCGTCGCGGGCCGATCGCCGCCGCGCCGGGGCCGTGCGCGATCGCACGCGCCACGCCATCCGCGGTCGAGAGCGTCGCCTCGGTGCGCACGTTCGGGAACCGCCGTTGTAGATACTGATGGCACTGCGCCAGCGGCTGCGGGTGCGAGATGATCAGCTCGATCTCAGCCGTCGGCGCGTCCTGCGGCAGGATCAGGCAGTGTTCGATCGGCAGCACCAGCTCGTCGCGAATCCGCAAATCGAGGTGGTGAATGATCAGGTCGTGCGTCTCGCCGATCGAGCCGGCGATCGAATTCTCGAACGGGATGATCGCGCAGTCCGCGTCGCCGCGCACGGGCGCCTCCGCGGCAGTCGTGATCGTGGCGCAGTCGATCAGCTCGGCGTGGGCGTCATAGAGCACGGCCGCCTGCTCCGAGAACGTGCCGGGCGGGCCCAGGTAAGCGACGCGCTGTGGTCTGCTGTCGGTGGTCATGTTGCCGTGTCGGTCAGCAGTCTACGCAGTCGCTCCTCCTGCGCCGGCTCGGTCACCGCCAACACGACCGCCTTCGCCTCGATCATCGTGTCGGGGCCCGGCACCTCCGGGCGCCCGCCCGGCCGCAGGATCAACGTCAGCAGGGTCCGCGGCGGCAGCCCCAGGTGCCGCACTGGCAACCCGATCACCCGCGCGTCGGCGGGAATCACGATCTCCATCAGCTCAAACTCGCTGCTGCCCAGCTCGAGCAGCCGGATCATGCTCGAGTCGACCTGGTGCTCGATGCTCGAGAGGATCGCGCGGGTCGCGGAGATCGTCGCCGAGATCCCCACCGCGCGAAAGATCGCCTCGTTGCGCGGGTCATTGATCCGCGCGATCACCCGGGCGATCCCGAAGCACTGCTGGGCGATCTGGCAAACCGCCAGGTTGACCTGGTCGCGGCCGGTCGCCGCGACCACCACATCGGCGCGGTTCATCCCGGCCACGCGCTGCACGCGCACTTCCGTGCCGTCGCCCACCACCGCGACCTCGCCAAGCTCGTCGTTGACAGCCCACGCGGTCTGCGGGTCGCGCTCGATCAAACAGACCTCGTGGTCGTTCCCCATCAGGTCCCGCGCCGCGCCCCAGCCAACTTTGCCCCCGCCAACGACGATGATGTACACCGGGCCTCCGCTGTTCAGGCCTCGAAGGCCGCTTCGCGCACCAACGAGTCCAGCACGGTTGTGGGATTGACGACGCGGATGCCCAGTTCGCGGTAGATCTCGGCCCGCTCAGGATCGTAGATCCGCGCCACCACGCGACGCGCGCCGTGGATGTGCAGCGCGACCTGCGCAGCCATCGCGTTGCGATTGTCTCCGTTGGCCAGGGCCAGGAAGATGTCCGCCTGCTGGACCCCTGCGCGGGCCTGCACGGCGACATCTTCGCCGCTGCCCAGCACCGTGCTGCCGTGGAACGAGGCGGGCAGCCAGTTGAACGCCGACGCGTCCTGATCGATCACCACCACGGTGTGCCCCTCGGCGTCGAGTTCGGACGCGAGTGTTGAGCCAAGTCGCCCGCAGCCCATGATCACGACCCGCATGGTCAGTCCCGCGCCGGTTCGGTGGATTCGCGCACCACGATCACCTCGCACGGGGCGTGGCTGAGCACATAGTCCGCGGTGGTGCCGAGGTCGATCGCGATCCCGCTACGCCTCGCGTGCGCCGTCTGCATGTCGCCGCGATCACCGATCGTCGTTGCCCGCCCGACGCCGATCACTACCACATCGATGTTGGCGTTGGCGGCCTCCTCGACGATCCCCGGCCCGGCGTCGCGCGCCTGCAGCAGCCAGCTGTCGCACTTGACCTTCGCGCGTTTGGCCTCGGCCTCGGCCGCCGACAACGCCGCTTCGCCCTCCGCCGCGAGCTTGGGCACATAGGCATCGATCGCCAGGCCGCGGTCCACCTCTACCACGTAGACCGGATGCACGATCGACCTCCGCCGATCGACGCCGGCGAGCTTTAGCGCCACGTCAAGCCCACGGCGGCTCGCCGGCGAGCGGTCGAACGGCACGAGCACGTGGATTCCAGCCACACTGATCCTCAGCGCCGGCGCGATGCTGGCGAGGCCGGCGCAGCCAACAGCGTACTCGCGGGCGGCCCGCCAGCGTGGAACCAGCGATCAGTAGCAGTACTTCTAGTAGGAGTACTTGGGCTGTTCCCGGATCAGATGCGTGCCGTCTTCGTCGATCTGCTCCAGCCAGGCGTGCAGCCGGCCGTCTTCGATGTCGATGAATCCCAGCGTGCCCATCCGCGTGTCGAGGTTGCGCGGATACATCGGACTGCCCGGATTGATCAGCAGCACCCCGCGGATCGTCTCGACCGAGGCCACGTGCGTGTCGCCATGCACGACCACATGCTGTGGCCCGCCGAAGTAGCGCTCCATCATGCTCTCGACGGTGCGGTAGGGCGGCCACTCGGGCAGCGCCATGTCATGCGTCAGGCCGACCCGGAAGCCCTCCAGCTCCAGCGTCCAGGCCTCGCGCAGGCGTGGGTCTTCGGGCTGCACCGCCCGGCCGCCGCTGCCGTCGTCGCCGTTGCCGCGCGCGACGTAGATCGGCGCGACCTGCTCCAACAGATCGATCAGTCGCACATCGTGAATGTCGCCGCCGTGCAGCAGCAGATCGACGCCGGCGAGGCGCTCGTAGACCTGCGGCCAGAGCTCATTGCCGGCCTCGGGCACGTGGGTGTCGGAGATCAAACCGATTCGCATTGCCAACCAGCATACCGATGCGTGCCGGGTGCGCCAGGTCTGCGCCAGCTGCGCCAGAGCGCGCGAGTCTGAACAGCTGCGAGAGGGCGGCGACTTGCTCCAGCGGGCGCGCCGGCGCATCGACCCGGTGCTCCTGATCATGGTCGCCGTGATCGCAGTGGCGATGGTGGCCGCGTTCGTCTGCCGCATCGACTCGGTCACGCAGCTCAGCGCCGGGACCACCGGGTTGCCGCCGACGGATATTCGCGTCGCGCTGGTCACCCACGGCGGCGTCGGCGATCTCTTCTGGAACCAGGTCGCGGCCGGGGCCTACGCCGCCCAGCGCGAGTTCGGCCTTGAGGTCCGCTTCGACGGCAGCGGCGATGTGCAGGAACAGATTCGCCTCGTTGACAACGCCGTCTCCCAGGGCTTTGATGTGATCGTCGTGTCGCTGGCAGACCCCGACGCGATGGAAGATTCGATCCGCGGCGCCGTCGCTGCTGGGATCACGGTGTTCTCGATCAACTCGGGCGAGGAGCGCGGCCGCGAGTTCGGCGCCCTCCTGCTGATCCTCGATGAGCCCACCTCGGCACTCGGTGTGCGTCAGTCCGCCGCCGTGCTCCAGCTGATCCGCCGCGTCGCCGACCGCGGCACGGCCGTGGTCTTCGGCACCCCGCAGCCGCGACACGCCTACCTGATCGGCGACCGCTTCAGCATCCTGCAAAAGGGCGGTCTCCGAGCCGACCTGCAGCGCGGCGATCTGTCGCTCGATGAGCTCACCCACGCGATGGCCGGCGGGCGCGACGTGCAGGAGCTGGAGTTGACGGTCGGCGACGAATAGGTCGCGCTAGAGTCGCGGTAGACTGGCGCTATCCGCGGAGTCGTGGCAGGGAGGAGACTGCATGGTCGTCGAGATGGCAACCCAGACGGTCAAGGCGGGGCTGGCGCAGATGCTCAAGGGCGGCGTGATCATGGACGTGGTCACGCCCGAGCACGCATTGATCGCTCAGGAGGCCGGGGCCTGTTCGGTCATGGCGCTCGAACGCGTCCCCTCCGATATCCGCCAGATGGGCGGCGTGGCGCGCATGAGCGACCCGTCGCTGATCCGCGGGATCATCGCCGCCGTCAGCATTCCGGTCATGGCCAAGGTCCGCATCGGCCACTTCGTCGAGGCCTCGATCCTCGAGGCCCTGGGCGTCGACTACGTTGACGAGTCGGAGGTCCTCACCCCGGCCGACGAGCGCTACCACATCAACAAGCACGACTTCGCCGTGCCCTTCGTCTGCGGCTGCCGCGACCTCGGCGAGGCGCTGCGCCGAATCGCCGAGGGCGCCGCGATGATCCGAACCAAGGGCGAAGCCGGCACCGGCAACATCGTCGAAGCCGTCCGCCACATGCGCGCCGTGCAGGGTGAAATCCAGCGCCTGCGCGGCATCGGCGATGAGGAGCTCGTCTCCTTCTCCCGCGACATCGGCGCGCCGGTCGAGCTCGTCCGCGAGACCCGCGAGCGCGGTCGCCTGCCCGTTGTCAACTTCGCCGCCGGCGGCGTCGCAACCCCCGCCGACGCCGCGCTCATGATGCGCCTCGGCGCCGACGGCGTGTTCGTCGGCAGCGGCATCTTCAAGTCGCAGGAACCCGCCCGCATGGCCGAAGCGATCGTCCGCGCTGTGACCCACTACGACGACGACGAGGTGCTCGCCGAGGTCTCGACCAACCTGCCCCAGGCCATGCCGGGGATCGAGATGTCGGAGATCCCCGAAGCGGAGCGCCTGGCCCAGAGAGGTTGGTAACAACCGCCGCATGAGTGCTGCTGGCGACGCGATCGTCGGTGTGCTGGCGCTGCAGGGCGACTTCGCCGAGCACGCGAATAGTCTTGCACGCGCAGGCGCGGAGCCCCGTGAGGTTCGCACCCGCGTGCAACTCGCCGATGTCGACGGCCTGATCATCCCCGGCGGCGAGAGCACCACCATCTCGCGCCTGCTGCTCCACTACGACCTCCACGAGCCGATCGCCGCGGCGGGCCGCTGCGGCCTGCCGATCTGGGGTACCTGCGCCGGTGCGATCCTTATGGCCACCGAAATCGAGTGGCTCGACCGCCCCGGGCTGTCGCTGATCCCGATGACGGTCGAGCGCAACGCCTACGGACGACAGATCGACTCGTTCGAGGCCGATCTCGATCCGGGCGCGATCGGCGGACCGCCGCTGCACGCGATCTTCATCCGCGCGCCGCGCATCCGCTCCGTGGAACCTGAGGTCGCCGTGCTCCTGCAACTCGAAGATGAGGCAGTAGCCGTCGAATACGGCGCCATGATGGCGAGCACGTTCCACCCGGAACTGACCGACGACCTGCGCCTGCACCGCCGGTTCGCGGAGCGCTGCCGACGCTGGCGTACCCGTGCCGCCGGCTCCGCCGCAGCTGGAAGCTGAGTCCACGATGGTTGAGCAGACCGCCTTGGCGCCCCAGCAAGGAGCCGCTCCGGGCGACATCGATGAGCTGCTCGCGACGCTGCCGGCCACCATCCGTCACGCCATCGAGGCGGAGGACGATTTCGGCTCGCTGCTCGAGATTGTGCTCGATCTCGGCCGCCGTCCCAGCGCCCGCTACCAGGACCGCGAAGTCGAGCTGACCGAGTCGGAGATCACCACTGAAGAGCTTGAGGGCGTGGTCCGCCAGCTCGGCGAATTCGGCGACGACAATCGCGCCGGCATCGCCCGCACCCTGCACCGCATCTCCTGCCTGCGCAATCGCCAGCGCAAGATCGTCGGCCTGACCATGCGCGTCGGCCGCGCCGTGACCGGCTCGGTCGCGCTGATCGACGACTTCGTCAGCGCCGGCGCCAGCATCCTGCTGCTCGGTCGCCCTGGCGTCGGCAAGACCACGCTGCTCCGCGAGGTCGCCCGGGTGCTCGCCGAGCAGGGCAAGCGCGTCGTGATCGTCGATACCTCCAACGAGATCGCCGGCGATGGCGACATCCCGCACGACGGCATCGGCCGGGCGCGCCGCATGCAGGTCGAAACCCCCGAGCGCCAGCACGCCGTCATGGTCGAGGCCGTCGAGAACCACATGCCGGAGGTGATCGTGATCGACGAGATCGGCACCGAGCTCGAGGCGCTCGCCGCCCGCACCATCGCCGAACGCGGCGTCCAACTCGTCGCCACCGCGCACGGCAACACGCTCGCCAACCTCATGCTCAACCCCACGCTCGCCGACCTGATCGGCGGCATCCAGACCGTCACGCTGTCCGACGATGAGGCACGCCGACGCGGCACGCGCAAGTCGGTGCTCGAACGCAAGGCCCCGCCCACTTTCAACGCGCTCGTCGAAATCCAGTCGTTCGATCGGGTCGCGGTCCAGGGCGATGTCGGCTCAACGGTCGACGCGCTGCTCCACGGCGAGACCGTCGAGCCCGAGATCCGCGAGATCGACGACGAGAACCAGGTGCACATGCGCGCCGGCACGCAGTCGGCGCTGCCCTGGCAGCGCGGCGAGCCGCCGCCCACTGCGTTCTTCCCGGCCTCGGTCCTCGGCAGCGAGCGTAACGGCGGACGCGAGGAGCAGCTGCGCCGACGCATGCAGCGACGTCCCATCGAGACCGTCTCGACGCCCCATCGGCGCATCTTCGCCCTCGGCGTCTCCGGCGCGCGGCTGCGCGAAGCGATCCGCGAGAGTGGCGCCAACGCCTCGGTCGTGGACGGCGTCGAAGACGCCGACGTAGTGATGACCTTGCGCTCCTCGTTCCGGCGCCGCCCCTCCGCGCTGCGCACCGCCGAGGCCCAGCGCCTGCCCATCGTCGTGCTGAAGCACAACACGGTCATGCAGATGCAGCAGAGCCTGCGCGCGCTCTCGCAGGGCGCCACGCCCGGCGACGAGCTCACCGCAGCGCTCTCCGAAGCCGAGGACGCGATCGCGTCGATTCACTCCGGCGCCCGCGACGGCGTCGAGCTCGCCCCGCGCGGCGCCTACATCCGCAAGCTCCAGCACGAGCTCGCCACTCGTCAGGCATTGATCTCGAACAGCCTCGGCGCCGAGCCCAACCGTCGCGTCCGAATCCACGCGAACTGAGGCCGCTCCCGCGATGCTGATCACCGTCGAAGGCGGGGACGGGGCCGGCAAGACGACGCTCGTGCGCGCGCTCGCCGACCGCTGGTCGGCCGCCGGCCTGCCCGTCCGCACCACGCTCGAGCCCGGCGGCACCGAGCTCGGTCGCGGTCTGCGCGAACTCGTGCTGCGCTCAGAATCCGAGCTCTCCGCCTGGGCCGAGACCTTCCTCTTCCTCGCCGACCGCGCCGCTGATGTCGCCGAGATCATCCGTCCCGCCCTGGAGCGCGGCGAGATCGTCCTCTGCGACCGCTTCGCCGACTCGACCCTCGCCTACCAGGGTTACGGACGCGGCCTCGATCTCGATCTGCTGCGCCGACTCAACGCCGCGGCGACCGGCGGGCTCGAACCCGACCTCACGCTCCTCCTCGACATCCCGGCCGAGCTCGGCGTCGCGCGCGGACGCGCGGATGGCGGCGATCGTATCGCCGACGCCGCGCTCGCCTTCCATCGCCGCGTCAACGACGGCTTCCGCGCGATCGCCGCCGCGGCGCCCACCCGCGTCGTCGAGCTCGATGCGTCGCTGCCGGCGACGACTGTGTTCGAGCGAGCAGTCCTGGCAGCCGAACCACGTTTGCGGTCGCGCGGGCTCGTCATAGACTGATTTTTCAGCGGATGTCGCGCAGATCGAGAGTGTGTCGTGCACGGTCCAGATCGGGTCCTCGTGCGGGTGCCGGCCACGAGCGCCAACCTCGGCACAGGCTTCGACGCGATCGGCGTCGCCGTGCAGATCTACGCCCGCTTCGTGGTTGAGCTGGGCCGCCAACCCGAAGGTGTCAGCGATTCGGCCAACGCTGCCGTGCGACGCATGGTCCGCTCCGGCGTACGCGCCGCGTTCGACGCGGCCGACGCCCCCCAGCCCCGCGAGCTGGCGGTTGAGGTCGACACCGATATCCCGCTTGCCCGCGGCCTCGGCGCCAGTGCGTCCGCCCGCGCGGCCGGCCTGATCGCCGGCAACGAGATGCTGCACGGCGTGCTGACCGACCAACAACTGCTCGATCTCGGCACCGAGCTCGAGGGCCACGCCGACAACATCGCCCCCGCGCTCTTCGGCGGCTGCCAGGTGGCCGCGACAACGGCGGCCTCCGTGGAGCGTGTCCCGCTGCCGGTCGCAGCCGGGCTCAAATTCGTCGGCTTCGTCCCAGCCTTCACGATGCCCACCCAGGCGAGCCGCGCACTCCTGCCTCGCTCGCTGAGCCGCACCGATTCGGTCCACAACAGCTCGCGCTCGGCGCTCCTCACCGCGGCCCTCACAACCGGACGCTGGGATGCGCTGCGCACGGCCGTCGACGACCGCCTCCATCAACGACCTCGCAGCCAGCTCTTCCCCACCCTCTTCGATTTCATCGCGGCCGCCGAACGGGGCGGCGCATGGGCCGCCTATCTCTCCGGCGGCGGTTCCACGGTGATGGCCCTGTCCAGCGCGGAAGCCGCCGAGAGCGTCCGCGCCGCGCTCGAGCAATGCGCCGCGGACCACGAGATCGAAGGCTGGGGCTTCATCACAGCGATGGATGAGCGCGGCGGTCAGGTCGTCGAGACCCACGGGAACGGCCCAGCGTGACCGTCGTCCAGAAATACGGCGGCAGCAGCGTCGGCTCCGTCGAGCGGCTACAGGCCGTCGCCGCGCGCGTCGCCGCCCGTGCCGACCGCGGCGTGCCGATCGCAGTCGTCGTCTCGGCGATGGGAAAAACCACCGACGAACTGGTCGCGCTCTCCCGCGCCATCAGCGCCCGGCCCCCGCGCCGCGAAACCGACATGTTGCTCGCCACCGGCGAGATCGTCAGCAGCGCCCTGCTCGCCATGGCTGTCCAGGAACTCGGCCACGGCGCAGTCGCGCTGACCGGGGCGCAGGCCGGCGTCTACACCGACGACACGTTCGGACGCGCCCGGATCACGGGCATCGACACCAAGCGAATCGAGCGCGAGTTCGCATCCGGCAATGTCGTGATCATCGCCGGCTTCCAGGGCGCCAGCGACGCCGACGATTTCACCACGCTCGGGCGCGGCGGCTCCGACACCTCGGCCGTCGCCCTCGGCGCCGCCCTCGGCGCCGAGCAGGTCGAGATCTACACCGATGTCGAGGGCATCTTCACCACCGACCCGCGCATCGAGCCCGACGCCCGCCGGCTGATGGACATCGCCGCGGAAGAGATGCTTGAAGCAGCCTCGCAGGGCGCGGACGTCATGCACCCACGCGCCGTCGAGCTCGGCCTGCTGTACGAAATTCCGATCATGGTCGCGTCCGCCTTCGCCCCCGACGGCGCGGCAGGAACCGTGATCCGTAAGGAGGTCCAGATGGAGCCCGAAGATCGCGTCCGCACGATCGCGCTCGACCGCGACGTCGCGTCTGTCACGATGCGCCACATCCCCGATCGCCCCGGCGTCGCCGCCCACCTCTTTGGCCCCCTCGCGGACGCCGGCATCTCGGTCGACACGATCGTCCAGAATGCCAGCGAGGCTCGGCTGACCGACCTCACCTTCACAGTCACCCACGACGATTGGGATCGCGCGAAGGAGCTGGCCGAGCCCCTCGCCCGCGAGCTCGGCGCGGCCGAGGTGCTGCTCGACACCGACCTCGTCAAGGTCAGCCTGATCGGCACCGGGATGCAGTCAGCCCCCGGCTTCGCCGCCCTCATGTTCCGCACCCTCTCCAACGCCGGCATCAACATCGAGCTGATCACGACCAGCGAAATCCGCATCACCGTCCTCGTCCGCGCCGACCGCGGCGAAGAAGCCGTCCGTCTGCTCCACCGCGCCTTCGCCCTCGACCAACCTGTCGCCAAGTAGCCCCGCAGCGCCGTCGACCATCCGAACCTCTCTCGTGTCCCCGTCTTTCGCGACCCACCTCTTCCACTCAACAGAAGACGGCGGCCGATAACTCCGTGTGCAGCTCGCATGCAGCCCGCACCCTGAGGCTGCACGCGGGCCGATCCCACTCGCGCGCGCATGTTCTATCTTCACGACAACCCCGCAGGCGCACGTATGTTCGCTCATCTCCACACCCACACTGAATACAGCGAACTCGACGGACTCGCCAAGATCGAGCCCCTCGTCGAACGCGCTCGAACGATGGGCCAGCAAGCCCTCGCGATCACCGACCACGGCAACCTCTACGGCGCCATCGACTTCTACCAGGCCGCGCGCAAGGCCGACATCCGCCCTCTCCTCGGCATGGAGGCCTACGTCGCCCCCGGCAGCCGCATCGAACGCGGCGAGCCGCGCTCCGCGGCCACCGCCTACCACCACCTCGTGCTGCTGGCCCAGAACGCTGAGGGCTGGCGCAACCTGATCCAGCTCGCCACCAAGGCCCATCTCGAGGGCTTCTACTACAAGCCGCGCGTCGACCGCGAGCTGCTCGCCAAACACAGCGCCGGCCTCATCGCCCTCTCCGGCTGCCCCTCCGGCGAACTGCACAAGGCGCTGGAAGCCGACGACAAGCGGGAAGCTCACCGGATCGCCGCCTGGTACCGCGAGACGTTCGACGACCGCTACTACCTCGAAATCCAGCGCCATCAGCAGCTCCAGCGCTTCGAACCCGTGCTCCAACAGACCGTCCAGCTCGGGCACGAGACCGGGATCTCGCTCGTCGCGACCCAGGACGCGCACTATTGCGACCCCGGCGACCACGACGCTCACGACCTGCTCCTCTGCATCGGCACCAACGCCACGCGCGACGAGCAGAAACGCTTCCGCTTCGAGGGCCAGGACTTCTATCTGACCGACGAGCAGTACATGCTCGACATCTACGCCGATCTCCCCGAGGCCGTCACCAACACCCAGCTGGTCGCCGAGCGCTGCGACGTGACGCTCGAGTTCGACCGCCTCCAGCTGCCCGAGACCGATCTCCGCGAAGGCGAAACCGCCGACGAACGCCTCGCGGAGCTCGCCTTCGCCGGCTTGGACCAACGCAAGCCGAACGCGCCGCCGTCCTACCGGGACCGACTCGACTACGAGCTCTCCGTCGTGCGTGAGACCGGCTTCGCCGAATACTTCCTGATCGTCATGGACTTCTCGCAGTTCGCCGCCCGCGAGGGCATCGCCAAGACCGTCCGCGGCAGCGCCGCCGGCAGCCTGATCCTCTTCTGCCTCGGCATCACCGACATCGACCCGCTCGAGTACAAGCTCGTCTTCGAGCGCTTCCTCAATCCCGAGCGCCGCGAGATGCCCGACATCGACATGGACTTCGCCGACAACCGTCGCGACGAGGTGATCCGCTACGTCGCCGAGAAGTACGGCCGCGAGCGCGTCGCCCAGATCATCACCTTCGGCACGCTCGGCGCAAAGGCCGCCATTCGCGACACCGGCCGCGCGCTCGGCATGGGCCTCTCCGAGGTCGACCGCATCGCCCGGCTGATCCCGAGCCAGCTGAACATCACCCTCAAGCAAGCAGTCGCGCAGACGTCCGAGCTGCGCGACGCGGGCCGCAGCGACCCCGATGTCCAGGAGCTGCTCGATCAGGCCCAACGCCTCAACGGCGTCGTCCGCCACGCCAGCACTCACGCCGCCGCCGTCGTGATCTCTCGCGACCCGCTCAGCGAAAACGTGCCGCTCCGCCGCCCCGTCAACGAGAGCGACGAATCCGAGTCGATCCCCATGACGCAGTGGGCGATGGACCAGTGCGCGGCCGTCGGCCTGCTCAAGATGGACTTCCTCGGTCTGACAAACCTGACCATTCTGAACGCGGCGGTCGAGCTGGTCCGCAAGCACGAAGGCGTCGAAATCGACCCGCTGACGCTGCCCGACGGCGACGCCAGGGCCTACGACATGCTCGCCCGCGGCGAGACGTTCGGCGTCTTCCAGCTCGAATCCGGCGGCATGCGCCGCACCGTCGCCGACCTCAAGCCCGAGTCGGTCAACGATCTCGCCGCCCTGCTCGCCCTCTACCGACCGGGTCCGATGGAGCACATCCGCCGCTTCATCGACAGCAAGCACGGTCGCGAACGGGTCACCTATCCCCACCCCGACCTCGCAGAGATCCTCGACGACACCTACGGAGTGATTGTCTACCAGGACCAGGTCCTCCACATCGCTCGCAAGTTTGCCGGCTACACGCTCGGCGAAGCCGATGTCATGCGTAAGGCGATGGGCAAGAAGGTCCCCGAGATCATGCAGGCCGAACGCGGCAGGTTCCTCAGCGGCGCTCAAGCGCTCGGCTATTCGCAGCGCGACGCCGAAACGATCTTCGACCTGATTGAGCCCTTCGCCGGCTACGCGTTTAACAAGGCCCACGCCGTCTGCTACGCCGACATCGCCTACCAGACCGCGTGGTTCAAGGCGAATCACCCCGCGCCCTACATGGCCGCCGTGCTGCGATCCGCCGCCGGCAACTCCGACCGCGTCCGTGAGGCCGCCGCTGAGTGCGCGCGGCTCAAGATCAAGCTGCTCCCCCCCAACGTCAACCTCTCGGGCGCCAGCTTCGACCTCGAGCGCTTCGCCGACGGCCGCGCGGCGATCCGCTTCGGCCTCGCGACCGTAAAGAACGTCGGACGCGCCGCCGTCGAACCGCTGATCGCCGAGCGCGACGCCAACGGCCGGATCGCGGACATCGGCGATCTCTGCGAGCGGATCGATGCCAAATCACTTAACCGTCGCGCCCTCGAGTCGCTCGCGAAGGCCGGCGCGTTCGACGATCTCATGCCGCGCGGCGCGATGGTCGCCAGCGCGGCCGATGTCCTGCGCCGCGCACGCCGCGCCCAGGAGCTGCGCGAGAGCGGCCAGACTTCGATGTTCGACCTGTTCGGCAACGAAGTCGCCACGCCCACGCCCATGATCGAAGAGCACGACGAAGAATCGATCGATGTCACGCCCGCCGAACAGCTGCACTGGGAACGCGAATTGCTCGGCGCCTACGTCTCGCAGCACCCGCTCCAGGCCGCCGCTCAGGCGCTCCAGCCGCACGTCACCAACTCGCTCTCCGAGCTGCAGGAAGACCTGATCGGCCAAACCGTCACCGTCGCCGGCCTCGTCAACAACGTCCGCCAGCTGACCACCCGCAAGGGCGACCAGTTCTGTGCCGTCGAGATCGAGGACCTCTCCGGCGTCCAGGAGCTGACCGTCTGGCCCGAGCAGTGGCGCGCGACCAAGGCGATCTGGACCACCAACCAGATCGTGCTCGCCGAGGTCTCGGTCAAATCCCGCGGCGGCGATCGGCTCACCCTGTCGGTTGAACACGTCGAGGCGTGGACCGACGACCGTAGCAGCGCCGAGCGGGGCCCCCTGGGCGACGCCACGCCGCCCGCTGCGGCTCAGGCCCGCCCTGCTCGGCCGCCGCAGACCGAACCGCCGCGCGCCGCACGACCTACAGTGGCGCCCATGCCGGCTCCCACCGCCCCTACCCCCGTTGGCGCTGCGGCCGCGCTCTGGGTCACCCTGCGCGACCCCGGCGACCGCGACGTCGCGCAGGATCTACTCCAGCGCATGGGCGACCTGCTTCAGGGCATGCCCGGCGACGACGCGGTCTTCCTGCGCATCGAAGAGAGCTCCGGCCCAACCCTGCTCGCGCTGCCCAAGCCCTGGCAAACCACCGCCAAATACGCCGCGGTCGCGGCAATGAAGGCCCTGCTCGGCGAGCACGGCGACGCCGAACTCGGACCGCCCTCCGCCGCCGCCGCCAGCGCCGCCGCGGGCGGCTGATCGCGATACCCACTCCACTTGTTCGGAACCGGCGTGCTACCGTTGGTTTAGCGGGAGCATCGCCACTGCAGGCCCAGGCCGATCACGACACTCCAGCGACGAATCCGCGCGTGGCCGCGATGACAGAACACCTATTGCTTTGTTACATGGGTGACTATCGTGTGGAGAGCAAGCATGACGTGGATGGGTAACACCTTATCTCGCGTCGTCATTTCGCCTTACCCCGCGGCTGGTGCACGCTGTGTTCCGGCGGCGCTCTGGAGAGTGATTCGCCATGAAGGTCGTCTTTTTCGAAGAGGTCGAGGGCACCGCGCAAGTCGGTGACGTCAGGGATGTGAAGAATGGCTTCGCCCGCAATTATCTGTTGCCTCGCGGCCTGGCCGGCCCGCCCACGGCCAACAACGTCGCCCGCGCTGAGCGCCTCGCCAAGGCCGATGCAATCCAGCAGTCCCGGCTCGACGGCGACGCCGCGCCGCTGGCAGCTGCGATCGAGGGCCACGAGCTGCTCTTCCGCGCGCGCGTCGGCGAGCAGGGCCGCCTTTTCGGCTCGGTCACCGCGCGCGACATCGCCGACCGCCTCACCGAGCTCGCCGGCGCCCCAGTCGAGCACCGCCAGGTGCAGCTCGCTCAGGCGCTCCGCCAGCTCGGCGCCGAAGCGGTCCGGGTGCGCTTCACCCGCAACGTCTTCGCCCATGTCAGCGTCATCGTCGAGCCCGACGAACACTCCGTCGATCTCTCGATCGATGAAGTCGTCGCCGAGGCCGACGAGGAGGAAGCGGCGGAAGCCGCAGCAGCAGAAGCCGCCGCTGCAGAGGCAGCCAGCGAGGCCGTAGAGGCCTAAGCCGGGGGCGACCGCCGCCCCCGAGAAGGGGGCAGTCGTGGTCGCCACCGAGCCGCAATTTGCCGCCGGCGCGCGCGCCGGCGCCGTTCCGCAGGATGTCGCCGCCGAACGCGCCGTGATCGGCGCGATCCTCGCCGAAGCCGGCGTGCTCGAACGCGTCGCCCCGATCCTCGTCCCGCCCGACTTCATTGACCCGCGCCACCGCCTGCTCTTCGTCGCCTCGCTCGACCTCTGGGACCGCGGTGAGGCCGTCGATTCCGTCACCGTCGCCGCCGAGCTGGCCCGCCGCGGCTGGATCGACGAGGTCGGCGGCCAGCCCTACATCACCAACCTCGTCACCGAGCTGCCCACGACCGTTGGCGCCGAGCACTACGCCCGCGTGGTGCAGCGCGCCGCCACCTATCGCGACATGCTCCGCGCGGCCGCCGAGATCGGCGAACTCGCCTACCGCGCCGACCCCAACGTCGACACCTCGCTCTCCGAGGCGATGGAGAAGCTCTACTCGGTCCGCGGCGCAGAGCAGCGCCAGGACTTCACCATCCTGCAGGACCTGCTCGGCGACGTGCTGCAGGACCCGCTCGACGTCGATGGCGGCGGCGTCGCCCCCATGCGCACCGGGTTCGGCGATCTCGATCGGCTGCTCAACGGCGGCATGCACGCCTCCGACCTCGTGGTGCTGGCGGCCCGACCCTCCGTCGGCAAGTCCGCCCTGGCGCTCACCATCGCACGCAACGCCACGCTCGGCCAGAGCGCGACCGTCGCGATGTTCAGCCTCGAAATGTCCGCCGAACAGGTCGCCGGGAGACTCGTCTCGGCCGAGTCGGGCGTGGAGAACAGCCGCCTCCGCGTCGGCCAGCACACCGACGAGCAGGAGGCCGAGATTTCCCGCGCGATCGGTGCGCTCAGCCGCGCCGAGATGTACATCGACGACACCGCCGGCCAAACCCTCGCCGAAATCCGCTCCAAGTCGCGCAACCTGCACAAGCGCCTGCTCGACCAGCGCGAGCGCCGCGCCGCCGAGGGCGCCGCAGCGCAGGGCCTCGGCCTGATCATCGTCGACCACATCCAGCTCGTACATGCCTGGTCGCGCACCCCGATCGAGACCAACCGCGTCGCCGAGCTCAGCGTCATCTCGCGCACGCTCAAAGAGCTCGCCCGCGACCTGCACGTGCCTGTCCTCGCGGTCTCTCAGCTCTCCCGCGCCGTTGAGCGCCGACGACCGCCCGTCCCGCAGCTCAGCGACCTGCGTGAGAGCGGCTCGATCGAGCAGGACGCCGACGTCGTCGTCTTCATCTACCGCCCCGATATGTACGACCAGAGCGAGTTCGAGGACGACCTTGTGATCGACCCCTCGCACCGCCACGCCGGGCAGAACCAGGTCGCCCAGCTGCTGATCGCCAAGCACCGCAACGGCGCCGTCGGCGCCGTTGACGTGCGCTTCGTGCCGCAGATCGCCCGCTTCGAGGACTTCTTAGTCCACGACGAGCCACCCGACGACTTCGTCGGCTGGGGCGCGCCAACGAGCGGCAATGGTCATGGCTGAACCGCGCTTCGAGGGCTTCGCGGCTGCCGCCGTGGTCGCGCCGATCCCGGCTGTGCTGCTGCACGAGCTTGTCCCGCGCATGACCGACCCCGCGGAGCTGCTGGTCACGCTCTACGCCGTGGCCGCGCTGCAGCGAGTGCGCCGCTTCCCCCGCCTGATCTCGGCCGCCGACCTGCGTTCCGAGCGCGCCCTCGTCGAGGCCCTCGCTTCAATGGCGCCCGACCGCACAGTCGGTGCTGCGCTCGAGGACGGGCTCGCCGCCGCGGCCGCGCGCGGGACCCTGCTGCGCTCCTCAGACGCGCAGGCCTGGGTCGCGCTCAACAGCGCCGACGGTCGCCGCGCGATCGCGCACCGCGCGCAGCTCGTCAGCCGCCCCACCCCCCAACCCACTCCCCGCGGCGTCGGCGTGATCGAGCTCTATGAAGACGCGATCGGCCCGTTGCCGCCGTCGCTGGCCGAGGAGCTGCACTCCGCCGCCGCCAGCTACCCCGAACCGTGGGTCGCCGAGGCCTTCGCCGAGGCCGTGCAGCTGAACAAACGATCCTGGCGCTACGTGCGCCGCATTCTCGAACGCTGGGAACGAGAGGGGCGTGATAGTGCGTCGACTCGAGCACCTCGTGGGCAATCTGGCGAGTCCCGGTTCAACCGGCTCATCCAGCGCTGACCACGGCGACGGGTCGCGCTTCTGGCGACCGCCCGGCTCGGCGCCGCCCTGCCCGCGCTGCGGCGGGACGGGCTACCTGCGCCGCAACGTGCCCGTCGGTCACGAGGCCTTCGGTCGCGCCGTCCCCTGCGAATGCGCCGAGCGCGACGCCGCCGAACAGCTCGCCGAGCAGCTCCAGCGGATGAGCAACCTCGGCCCGCTCACCGGACAGCGCCTCTCCGACGAGGCGCTGCACGCAAACGCCGACCTGCGGACCGCCTGCCAGTTCGCCGACGAGCTGACCCCGCAGCGCTGGCTGGTCCTCTCCGGGCGCGCGGGCTCGGGCCGCACGCGACTCGCCGCCGAGCTGGCCAACCGACGCCTCGAACGCGCCTCGCGCGCGCTTTACTTCGTCGCCGCCGATCTGCTCGACCGCCTCCGTGCCGCCTATCGCCGCGACGCGCAGATGCCCTACCCCGTGCTCTTCGAACACGCCCGCGATGCCGAGTTCCTGATCATCGACGACGCCGACCTCACCAACCCCACCGACTGGGCCCGCGAGAAGCTCTTCCAGCTGCTCAACCACCGCTGGAACGCCGGGCTGCGCACCGTGATCATCGTCGGCGAATCCGCTTCCGACGGCCTCGGCCTCGCACGCTGGCTCGCGACCGGCGACCGCACGCTCAACATCACGCTCCATTCGGTGCGGGCGACCTCGCGCTATCACCAGATCGGCGGGCTGCGCGAGGATGTCCTCGCGCGCTACACGTTCGATCGCTTCCGCGCCCGCAACGGCGAGGACCTGCCCTCCGACGCCTGCAACCTCAAGCTGATCAAGAGCGCCGTTGCCGACTGGGCCGCCGCCCCGCGCGGCTCGCTGACGCTGATCGGCGGCACCGGCACGGGCAAAACGCACCTCGCCGCCGCGGTCGCCAACGCCGCCCTCGATCGCGGCGAGGAAGTCTGCTTCGCCGTCGTACCCGACCTGCTCGATGTCCTGCGCCGCACCTATCGGACCGATGTAGAGCAGACCTACGATGAGCTGTTCGCCTCGCTGCGCGACGCCCCGCTGCTGATTCTCGACGACTTCGGGGCCCACTCGCCGACCCCGTGGGCCGAAGAGAAGCTCTATCAGCTCTGCGCCGGCCGCTACGTCGCCGAGCGCCCGACGATGTTCACCACCAACCTGATGCCCGACAACCTCGACCCGCGCGTCGCCTCACGGCTGCTCGACCAGCGCGTCGGCAAGGTGTTCGAAATCGTCGCGCCCGACTATCGCACCGAGATGACGGCGCCCTCGCAGCCACCGCCGCAGCGCCGCCGCGGCCGCCGGCCCCCCAACGGCGGCTTCCGCTAGGAATCCTCAGAACAAGTCGGAGCCCCTCTCGCCCCCGCGGACCACATTGAGTGGTCAGCGGAATCCGGATCCCCTCTCGCCCCCGCGGACCACATTGAGTGGTCAGCGGAATCCGGATCCCCTCTCGCCCCCGCGGACCACATTGAGTGGTCAGCGGAATCCGGATCCCCTCTCGCCCCCGCGGACCACATTGAGTGGTCAGCGGAATCCGGATCCCCTCTGGCCCCCGCTGACCACATTGAGTGGTCAGCGGAATCCGGATCTCATCTCGCCCCCGCTGACCACATTGAGTGGTCAGCGGAATCCGGATCTCATCTCGCCGCCGCGGACCACATTGAGTGGTCAGCGGAATCCGGATCTCATCTCGCCGCCGCGGACCACATTGAGTGGTCAGCGGAATCCGGATCTCATCTCGCCGCCGCGGACCACATTGAGTGGTCAGCGGAATCCGGATCTCATCTCGCCGCCGCGGACCACATTGAGTGGTCAGCGGAATCCGGATCTCATCTCGCCGCCGCGGACCACATTGAGTGGTCAGCGGAATCCGGATCTCATCTGGCCCCCGCTGACCACATTGAGTGGTCAGCGGAATCCGGATCCCCTCTCCCCCCGCTTTGAGCCTGTCTCAGAACCCTCTCTCCCGTCATTCCGTGCGTCCTCTCCGTCATTCCTGCGCCCTCCTCGGCCATTCCTGCGCAGGCAGGAATCCAGGCGAGCCGACCGATGCCCGTTGGCGCCCCCAACGGCCGACGGCGCTGGATGCTCGCCATCGCGCCTCGGCCCTTCCGCAAGGCCGTCAAGACCACCGCGCTGCTCGCGCCTGTTGGGCGGTCGCATGGATTCCCGCCTGCGCGGGAATGACGGAAAGGGGACTTCTGAGACAGCCGCTCTGCGGGGGGAGAGTCATTCAGAGCTTTCCTGGCGGGCCAGCAAGTCGGAGGTTGCCATGGGTGGGGCTCCGCTGCGTGTATCGCCCGTGACGGCTCAGGGCTGCAAGCCCCACGACGGCTAGGCCAGGCGGAACCCTTCGTAGCCGTTCGCGGCGACCTCCGCCAGGCGCTCGCGATAGCGCGGCGCTCCGCCGGGGTAGATCTGGTAGCGAATTGTGTCGTGGCCGTCGACGTTCGAGTTGTAGCCGGTGAACCAGCTCTTGACCTTGCTCATCAGCTGGAACTGGTACATCTCCTGGACGTGCTGCAGCCATTCCAACTCGGCCGCCTCGCGTGATTCGACCCGGCGGTAGCCGTGCTCGCGCATGTAGCTGAGCAGGTCCGTGATCCAGTCGACCGATGTCTCAATCCCGCGCGGGAAATTGGTCGCGACGGATCCGCCCTGCGGCCCGGTCAGCATCAGCAGGTTGGGGAAGCCCGCGGCCTGCATGCCGAGGAAGGTCTCGGGGCCATCGGCCCACTTGTCGCGCAGCGCGGCACCGCCGACGCCGGTGAAGTTGACCCGGTCGAAGGCGCCGGTGATCGCATCGAAGCCGGTCGCGTAGATGAGCAGGTCGAACTCGAACTCCTGATACGAGGTCTGGATGCCCCTCGGCGTGATCCGTTCGATCGGCGTCTCGTTGATGTCGATCAGGTGCACGTTCTGATGGTTGTAGGCCTCGTAGTAGTGCGTTTCGAGCGGTACCCGGCGGGTGCCGAAACCGTGGTCCTTGGGGATCAGCTTCTCGGCCGTGAGCGGGTCGTCGACCCGCCCGCGAATCTTGTTCGCGATGAACTCGCAATACTCGGCGTTCGCTTCCTCACTGATTCCGACCTCGGCGAAGTTGCCGAACCAGACGCCGAAGCCGGGCGAGGCGTAGAGCCGCTCCCACAGCTCCAGCCGCTCCTCCTCGGGCACATCGTCGAACTTGCGCTCATCGGGGCCGTGGATGAATCCGCCCGGAGTCCGGCGGCAGAGCTCGAAGATCTCGTCATAGGAGGCTTTGATCTCGGCCTGGGTGGCCTCGTCGATCAGGGCGTTGTGCAGCGGAGCGCACCAGTTGGGGCGGCGCTGGAACACGGTCAGCTCGCCCACCTTGTCGGCGATCTCCGCGATCACCTGAACGCCGGTCGCGCCCGTGCCGATCACCGCGACCCGCTTGCCCGTCAGCTCGACGGGCTCGTGCGGCCAGTAGTACGTGTGCCAGGCCTCGCCCTCGAAGCTCTCGACGCCTTCGATCCGCGGCAAGGTGGCGGCCGAGAGCATCCCCATTGCGGTCAGCAGGAACCGGCTCGTGATCTCGCGGCCGTCCTCCAGGCGCACCGTCCAGAAGCAACCGTCCTCGTCGAACGACGCGCCTGCGACCTTGCAGCCGAACTGCATGTGGCGGCGCAGATCGAACTTTTCAATGACGTGATTGAGGTAGCGCAGCGTCTCCGGCTGGCCGGCGAAGTGCTCGCTCCACTCCCACTCCTCGAGCAGTTCCTTGGAGAAGGAGTAGCCATAGGTGTAGCTCTCCGAGTCGAAGCGGGCGCCGGGGTAGCGATTCCAGTACCAGGTCCCGCCCGGTCCGTCCGCGGCTTCGAGCACGGTCGCCTCGATGCCCAGCTCTTGCAACCGGTACATCTGGTAGATGCCGGCGACGCCGGCGCCAATGATGATCGCTTCGTGCTGAGGTTGGTCTTGATCCGTCATGGCGCGCTCCTTTGTTCCGGCATGGCAGAGGCTAGTCCTTCGGCAAGTCCGCCAGCAACGGCCCGTCTGGGCCGGTCTCGGATTCGCCCGCGCTGTCGTTCCGCGAGGCCGAATGCGATCTGGCGCCGCGCCACTGGGGGATGCAGTCCTCGCCCGAGCAGGCGGCGGCCGCGCAAACGCATCGCGTTCTGGGGTCGGGCGCGCGGGCCGACTCGAAGCGGACCTCCTCCCACTCGAGACGCCGCGATTCTGCTACGTTGTGCCGTGATCGCGGCCGGTGCTGTCGAGGCTTCGCGACGATCCGCACGAACGGCCGGGATGCTACAGAGCGGAGGCCGAGATGTCCGGGGACCCCCTGGAGTTGATGGCGCACCTGATGCGCCGCGTCGGAGTGGGAGCGAGGCGAGACGAACTCGAGGCGCTGGCCGCTCGACCCTACGAAGAAGTGGTCGAAGAGCTGCTGCACCCGGAGGCGTTCACCGATCCTGACCAGGACGTGATGGATCGGTACCTGCCGACGTCAACCTCGCCCGAACTGGTCTCGTCTCTGGCGTCGCGCTGGATCTACAACATGGCCAACGGTCCGCGCCCGCTGCGCGAGAAGATGGCGCTGTTCTGGCACCAGGTCTTCGCGACCGCGTTCTTCAAGGCCGTCCACGCCCGCGCGATGGTCGCACAGGTCGCCCGCTTCCGCGAGAACGGGCTCAGCAGCATGCGCCAGATCCTGCTCGACCTCTCGCGCGATCCGGCGATGATCGACTGGCTCGACAACTCGGAGAACCACGCCAACTCGGTTAATGAGAACTACGGGCGCGAACTGCTCGAACTGTTCTCGCTGGGCATCGGCAACTACACCGAGGACGACGTCAAGGCGGCGGCGCGGGCGTTTACCGGTTGGACAATCGTCCCGGGCCCGCCGATCAACCCCTGGGAACAAAACGACCCGCTGTTCCGCTTCGACCCAGCCGACCACGACCGCGAGGAGAAGACGTTCCTGGGTCAGACCGTCGTCGACGGCGAGGACGTGATCGAGGTGATCGTCAAGCAGGAGGCCTGCGCACGCTTCATCGCCCGCCATCTCTACAACTTCTTTGTCGCCGACGAGCTGCCGGTCCCCTCGTGGAGCCAGTCGCCCCCACTCGACCCGGCTGCGATCGACACGCTCGCCACGGCATTCCTCGACTCCGATGGCGACATCCGCGAGGTCATGCGCACGCTGCTCAATTCCGACTTCTTCAAGGCGGCGCGGTTCCAACGGGTCAAGGGCCCGGTGGAGTTCGTCGGCGGCGTGATCAAGCTCGCCGGCGCGCCGCAGTTCCCCGACCTCTCGATGTCGGAACTTTCGCGCGCGGCGGAGCTGATGGGCCAGAAGCTGTACGACCCACCTTCGGTCGAGGGCTGGCACACGGGCCAGGAGTGGTTCGACTCCGGCACGCTCACCCAGCGGGTCAACTTCGCGGTCGAACAGGTGACGGACACTTCCAAGCCCGGCATCGCCGCGATCATCAAGCGCGTCGCCGCCGCCGGCGACGCGAGCCCCGAGCAGCTCGTGGACCGCTGCCTCGACCTCTGCGGACCGCTCAAGGTCGACCCGCAGACGCGCGCCGAGCTGATCGAGCGTGCTCAAGAGGGCGGGACGCTCGTCTTCGCCAACGGCGCCGGCGCCGAGGCCGAGGGCCGAATCGGACGCATGGTGCAGCTAATCGTGGCTGCGCCCGAATACCAGTTTGCCTAAGTCTCAAAGGAGGGACCAACGATGACGACAACCGCAGCCAAGCCCCCGGTGCTCGTGGTGATCCAGCTGACCGGCGGACTGGACTTCCTCAACACTGTGATCCCCTACCAGAACGGCATCATCCGCGATGCCCGGCCGACCGTAAGTGTGCCCGCCGAAGACACCCTGCCGCTCAACGACCAGCTCGCCTGGAACCCGGCGCTCGGGCCGCTCAAGGAGCTCTACGACGCCGGCAACGTCGCAGTCGTGCAGGGCGTCGGCTGGGAGCACCAGGGCGGTCCCGGCTCGGATCGGTCGCACTTCCGCGCGATGGACATCTGGCACACCTGCACGCCCGCGAAGATCTCCACCGAGGGCTGGCTGGCGCGGCTGACGCGCGAGTTCGATCCCGCTGGGGAGAACCCCGTCACGGCCATCAACTTCGGCCTCGGATTGCCCCGCGCGCTGGCCGCGCCGGGAGTCACCGTCACCTCGATCGACTCGCTCGACCGGTTCGGTCTGATGACCGAGATCGAGTTGGAGCAGGAGCGGGTCAAGGACCTCGGCAGCTTCCAGCGGATGTACACGCCGGTCGTCGGCGCCGCGATGGTGAACGACTACCTGGCGCAGACCGGTCTCAGCGTGCTGCAGAGCGCCGAGATCCTGGCCGACGCGCCGACCCAGTACGCCTCTGAGGTGGAGTACGCGAGCAACCCAATCGCGCAGGCGCTGCGCGATGTCGTGCGCGTGCACACCGCGGGGCTCGGGTCACGCATCTTCTACACCCTGCAGCGCGGCTACGACACCCACTCGGGCCAGAATGACCAGCTGCCCCAGCTCCTGACCCAGCTCTCCGAGGCGATCCGCGACTTCATTCAGGACCTGCGCAACCACAATGCGTCGGAGGAGGTCTCGATCCTCGTCTTCACCGAGTTCGGGCGGCGCATCCGCGACAACGGCTCGGGAACCGACCACGGCTCCGGCGGCGGCGCTTACATCATCGGCGACGGCGTCCGCGGCGGTCTCTACGCCGAATACCCCTCGCTCGACCCGTCTGACTGGCTCTACGGCGAGGACCTCTCCCACACGGTCGACTTCCGCAGCATCTACAGCACGGTGCTCGAGCAGGGACTGGGCGTTGACCCGACCCCGATCGTGGGCGGCGCATTTGAGCAGATCAACGCCTACCGGTCGCCGGTCGCGATCGGAGCAGGTCGATGACGACCCAAACGAACGGCGTCGGCGGGGCGAGCGCCAACGGCGCGTTCGCCGTGCTGCTGCGCGCTGGCTTCCCCTACGAGCAGACGCTCGGGCGGCGCCTCGTGACCTTCAACCCGATCGACCTCGCGATCGGCAAGGAGGGGCGGATCTACTCGCTCGGGCGCGGACCCTTCGACACAGGCGGCCCGCTGCGCATCACGAACTGGGACGACCAAGACCTCGGCGTGGTCCGCCGCCGGCCGGCAGAGCCGACCGATCGGCCCGCCGAAGCCGACTGTGGTTGGGTCTGGCCCGCCGGGATCGTCTGCGATCCCGACGAGCGCGTGATCGTCTCCGACGAGGCCGACCACACCATCACTATCGTCTCGCGCGAAAATGAGCAGGTGGCGCGTTGGGGCGAACAGGGCAGCGCGCCGGGCCAGCTCGACCGTCCCTCGCACATGGCGATCGACAGCGAGGGGCGCCTGCTCGTGGTCGACACGATGAACCATCGCGTGCAGCGCTTCACGATCGAGGGCAAGTACATCGACGGTTTCGGCACGCACGGCAGCGGTTTCGGTGAGCTCGACATGCCCTGGGGCATCGCCCTCGACGCGGAGGACTGCATCTACGTCGGCGACTGGCGCAACGACCGCGTGCAGAAGTTCAGTCCCGCCGGCGAGCCGCTCATGACGATCGGGTCCAGCGGCGACGGTGACGGGCAGCTGAACCGCCCGGCGGGCGTCGCAGTCGACCAGCACGGCGACATCTATGTCGCCGACCGCGGCAACAACCGCGTCCTGCTCTTCGACCGCGAGGGGCGCTACGTCGAGAAGTTCATCGGCGACGCCACACTCTCCCCGTCGGCGCTGAAGATGCTGCTCGATCAGCCAATCTTGCTGCGCCAGCGCGATCTGACTGTCCTTGAGGTACAAAAGCGCCTCCGCGCGCCCGCCTCGGTGCGAATCGACGGCGACCGGCTGTTGATCGCCGACTTTGGCTACAACCGTGTGCAGGTCTACCGCAAGGAGGCCTACCCGCTGAGCGAAGCGCAGATCGCCCCGCTCCCCGCGAGGCCAAGCCTGCGCTAGGAAATCTCTGAACAGTCGTGATCCCCTCTCCCCCCGCGGAGCGGGGGGAGATGTCACGGAGTGACAGAGGGGGGCGACCAGGTATGCAGCCCGCAGATCCGCGCTTTCGGCAGCGGCTGTGGGCCGACTCGTTCAGAGGATTCCTAGTCGAGTTCCCGCCCAGCCTCAGTGGCCGGCGTCAGCGATCCCTCGATCCACGCTTCCCCGTCGGCCCAGACTTCCTTCTTCCAGATCGGCACGATCGCCTTGAGCCGGTCGATCCCGTAGTGGCAGGCCTCAATCCCATCCTCGCGGTGCGCTGAGGAGACCGCCACCGCCACGCTCGCCTCGCCGATCTCCAGCCGGCCGATCCGGTGATGCATTGCGATCTCCACCACATCCCAGCGCTCCCGCATCTCCGCGGCGATCTGCCGCATCACCCGCGTCGCCATCTCCGGGTAGGCGTCGTACTCGAGGTAGTCCACCGACCGCCCCAGGTTGTTGTCGCGCACCACGCCGAGGAACAGCGAAACGGCGCCGGCCTCCGGTCGAAGCACCAGTGTGTTCAGCGCCTCGGCATTCAGCGGCTCCTCAGTGATCCGGAAATACGCATCGCCGTCTGCACCACCGCCGCCGCTCACCGGCGGGATCAGCGCCAGGCTGTCCTCACTGCTCACCGGAAAGTCGGGCGGCACGTACTCCGCGTTGACCGCGTACATCACCGAGTCGCGCATCCCCGCCACCTGCGGGTAGCGGCAGAAGATCTCCTCCCCGATCGCAGCCGCCGTCAGCGGCTCCGGCAGGTCCGAGAGCGTCAGCTCGCGGGTTCCGACGCCCTCGGCCAGCGACGCGAAGAGCCGTACTCTGATCTGCATGCTGCCAGTCTATCGAGTGTCCCCACTTGCCCCACACAGTCGCGCGGCCCAGCTCGCCCAGCGAGTGGCGCCGCTCGCCGCCGCCGCGCTCGACCTCGTCTTCCCCTCGATGTGCGCCTCATGCGGGGTCATCGGCGAAGTCCTCTGCGATCGCTGTGCCGCAAGACTGCAACACGCCGATGGCCTGCGCTGCCCGCGTTGCTGGCTGCGCGCCGAGGGCCTCTGCCGCGCCTGCATGGACGCGCCGCCGGCCTTCCGCCAGCTGCGCTCGGGCTTCAGCTACACCGGCGTCGCGCGCGAACTGATTCTGGCCCTCAAGTACGGCGGCGTCGGTCGCGCTGCGCAGCCGCTGGTCGAGCGATCATCGACCCGCGCCGCTCGCCCCGACATCGAGCTCGTCGCCCCAATCCCCATGACCTCATGGCGCCGCCGCGTCCGCGGCGGCAACCACGCCGAGCATCTCGCCCGCGCGATCGCCGCGCAGATCGGCGCGCCCGTCGCCCCGCGCCTGCTTGAGCGGCGCGGCTGGCGCACCAAACAGCAAGCTCGCAGCGCCAGCCTCGCCGAGCGTCGCGCCAACATGCACGACGCCTTCCGCGTCCGCGAGCCGGTCGAAGGCCGCACCGTGCTGCTCGTCGACGACGTTTCAACCACGATGGCGACGCTCGACGCCGCAGCCACGGCCCTCCTCGCTGCCGGCGCCACCGCCGTCGACGCCTGGACCGCGACCCGCGAGGAGCTCCGTGACTAGCTCCTCATTCTGGCTCTGCCTGCGACCCGACCCCGGCGCCGGGTCGGTCGGCGAGCGGATGGTCGAAGCCGCGCGCGTCGCCTGCCTGCTCGACACCGCCGAGCGCGCCCACGACGCCGGTTTCGCCACGATCGTCGTCCATACCACCGCGCCCGAACTCTTCGAGCACGTCGGCGGCCTGAACCTGCATCGCACGGACCCGCAGGCCACGATCGGCTCAGTCGTCGCGGCTGCCGCGCTCCACGCCGCCGGCCCGGTCTGCTACGCCGGCGCCGGGATGCCCGCGATGACAGCCGCCGACTGGCAGGCCGTGCGCGAGCGGATCGCCGCCGGCCAGGCGGTCGCAAACAACGTCCACTCGTCCGACCTCCTCGGCGTCCCCCACGCCTCGTCGCTGGCGGCCGTCGGCTGCGACCCCCTGGACAATGGCTTCGCCCGCCGCCTGCGCGACGACGGCGGCCTCGACATCGCCCTGCTCGAGCGATCGGCGCAGACGCTGCTCGACCTCGACACCCCCGCCGATCTGGCGGTGCTCAGCCTCGCCCGCGAGACGGGCGTGCTCGAACTCGGCCCCCGCCTCGTCGAGCTGCTCGATCGCCATGCCGACGAGCTCGCTCCTGCGCGCGAGCGGTTAGCGCGCGCGTTCGACGTGCTCACCGAGCGCGGCCAGCAATTCATGGTGATCGGCCGCGTCGGCAGCGCCGTCTGGGCCGCGCTCGAGCGCGACACCGCCGTCCGCGTGCGTGTCATCTCCGAAGAGCGCGGCATGCGCGCGCGCGCCAACACGGGTCAACCCGCCCGCTCGCTGGTCGGCCTGCACAGCGAGGCCGTCGGCGCCGCCGCCCTGGTCCACAGCCTCGTCGAGCTGGCCGACGCCGTGATCTTCGATACCCGCCCGCTGCTCGCCCACCTCGGCTGGGGCGCATCCCGCGCTGACCGCTTCGCCGCCGACCTCAGCGATCCACAGGCGATCCGCGAGCCCGCCTTGCGCGAACTCGTCGAGGCCGTGCTCGCCGCGCGCACCCCGATCGCGCTCGGCGGCCACTCGCTGGTCGCCGGCGGCTTGCTCGCCGGAATCGATATCGCCTGGACCCGCTGGGAACGCGCGGCCGTTGACCGCCCCAACTCTCACGCATAAGCTGGCGACGCCCACCCACCGTTCGCGCGCTGCCCAGGGCGGCAGCGGCTCGCGGCCCGACCGCGAGCCTCCACGACGCGAAGGACGCCCCCGTATGCCCCTGACCATCGCCGCCGGCGCCATCGAGCCGTTCGATCCCGACATCGCCGGCGCGATCGAGCGCGAAGCGCGCCGCCAGCACGATGGTCTCGAGCTGATCGCCTCCGAAAACTATCCCAGCGAGCCCGTCCTCGCCGCGATGGGCTCAATCCTCACCAACAAATACGCCGAGGGTTACCCCGGCCGCCGCTACTACGGCGGCTGCGAGTTCGTCGATGTTATCGAGACGATCGCGATCGAGCGGGCCAAATCGCTCTTCGGAGCCGACCACGCCAACGTGCAGTCACACTCCGGCTCGCAGGCCAACCTCGCCGCCTACTACGCGCTGCTCGAACCCGGAGACACCGCGATGGGCCTCGAGCTCAATCACGGCGGCCACCTCTCCCACGGCCTGCCCGTCAACATCTCCGGACGTTGGTTCCATTTCGTCTCCTACGGTGTCGACCGCGAAACCGAGCGCATCGACTACGACGCGATGCTGGCCGTCGCTCGCGAGCACCGGCCCAAGGTCATCGTCGTTGGCGCGACCGCCTACCCCCGCCACTACGACTTCGCCCGCGCCGCCGAGATCGCCGAGGATGTCGACGCCACGCTCATGGTCGACATGGCCCACTTCGCCGGCCTCGTCGCCGGCGGCGTCCACCCCTCGCCCGTCCCCTACGCGCCGGTCGTGACTACCACGACCCACAAAACGCTGCGCGGCCCGCGCTCGGCACTGATCTTGACCAACGACGCGATGGCCCGGCCGATCGACCGCGCCGTCTTCCCCGGCACCTCCGGCGGCCCGCACATGCACACCATCGCCGCCAAGGCGATCGCGCTCAAAGAAGCCGCGACGCCCGAGTTCGCCGCCTACGCCGCGCAGATCGTGGCCAACACCAAGGCCCTGGCTCAGGGTCTTCAGAGCGAGGGCCTGCGGCTCGTCTCCGGCGGCACCGACAACCATCTCGTACTCGTCGATGTCGGTGTGAAGGGTCTCACCGGCAAAGCCGCCGAGACCGCGCTCGACGCCGCCGGGATCACCGCCAACAAGAACACCATCCCCTACGACGAGCAGCGCCCCACCGTCACCAGCGGCGTGCGGATCGGCACGCCCGCCCTCACCACGCGTGGCATGCGCGAGGCCGAAATGGCCGCCGTGGCGCGACTGATCGGTCGCGTGCTCGACGCGCTGGATGACGAATCGGTCCGCGCCGCGGTCCGCTCCGATGTACACGATCTGGCGTCGGCATTCCCGATCCCCGGGATCGCCGCGGCCGCCAGCCGGTCAACCTGAACAGATTCAGCAGGAGGCAGTTGTGACGCGCGATTACGAAATGATGTTGGTGCTGCACCCGGATGTCGCTGGCGAGCAGCTGGATCAGCGAATCCTCGACCTCCGCACGCTGCTCAGCGAGCACGGCAACACGGTCACCGATGTGATCGACTGGGGTCGGCGGCGGCTCGCCTACCCGATCCAGCAGGCCTTCGAGGGCCACTATCTGATCGCCCACTTCTCGGCCCAGGACGACGCCCAGAGCGTCGAGCTGGAGCGTGCGCTGCACATCGACGACCAGGTGCTGCGTCACCTAATCGTCCGCCGCGACGGTTAGTCTGAGTTCAGATTCGGCCCATCGTCGGGCATCGCGAGGGAGAAACGGGAATGGCTAGCCTCAACAAGGTCCAAATCATCGGAAATCTGGGCGCGGATCCCGAGATGCGCTTCACGGCAAACGGCCAGGCGGTCGCGAATTTCAACGTCGCCTGCAATCGCCGCTACACGACGCGCGACGGCGAGCAACGCGACGACACGGAGTGGGTGCGCGTGGTCTGCTGGGCCAGACTCGCCGAGATCGCCGGGCAATATCTCAGCAAGGGACGCCAAGTCTACGTCGAAGGTCGGTTGCAGACGCGACAATGGGAAGACCGTGACGGCAACACGCGATACATGACCGAGGTCATAGCGCGCGAAATGCAGATGCTCGGCAGCCGTGGCGGCGACGGCGACTGGGACAGCGGAGGCTCCGGCGGCGGTGCGCCGGGCGGCGTGGACGCAGATGATCTTCCCTTCGAGTAGTCGGGGAGTCGAGCGGTCGGGCAGGACGAGCGAACGAGCGCGAGGAGTAACGACATGACCACCGAACCAGAAGCCGCAGGGGCGCTGACGCCGCTGATGCCGCCAACCGAGACGCCGGCCGCCCCGCCGCCCGTCGCTGAGACGGTCGCCGCTCCGAGCCTCGAAGCGGCGGCGCCGATCGCCGCGGCCGCTCCAGCGCCGATCCCCGAGCCCGAGCCGCAGCGAGTCACCCCGGGGCCAACCACCACCAGCGGCGAGCGCGTCCCCCAGATGCTCGAGCGCACCCGCCGCCGCTCCTCGCGCCGCCGCCGCGCCCCCGTCTTCACCCCCCAGGAAGTCGAACTGATCGACTACAAGGATGTGGACAAGCTGAAGAAGCTGCTCTCCGATCGAGGCAAGATCGAGCCGCGCCGCAAGACCGGGCTCATCGCCAAGGATCAGACCAAGCTCGCGCGCGAAATCAAGCGCGCGCGCCACGTCGCGCTGCTGCCCTACACCGCCGACCACATGCGCCTGACCAGTCGCTACCGCATGGTCACCCGCATGGCCGAGCGCGCCGCCCGCGCTGCCGAGCCGACGCCGTTCGACGATGACGCTGCGGCCCCGGATACGGAGGCCGCCGCGCCCGCCCCCGAGCCGACCCCGGCCGCCGCCGCGCCCGTCTCCGAGCCAACCCCGGTTGCCGCCGTGCCCGCCCCCGAGCCGACCCCGGCCGCCGCCGCGCCCGCCCTCGAGCCAACCCCGGCCGCCGCCGCGCCCGCCCTCGAGCCAACCCCGGCCGCCGCCGCGCCCGCCCCCGAGCCAACCCCGGCTGCCGTAGCGCCGGCCCCCGAGGCGACCCCGGTCGCCGCTGCGCCCGCCCCCGAGCCAACCCCGGTTGCCGTAGCGCCCGCGGCCGAGCCGGCCCCGGTCGAGCCAGCGCCCGTCTCCCAGCCGCCGACCCCCGCGGCCGCTGAGGAGGGCAGCGCGCCCGCATGAGCGATGGCCGCGAGGTCGGCGTCGGCCTGCTGGGCCTCGGAGTCGTCGGCGGGCGCGTGTTCGACGCGCTGCGCGAGCACCACGATGCGTTCGCGCGCCGCGTGGGCCGCAACCTGTCGGTGCGCGCCGTCGCCGTGCGCGACCTCGAACGGCGCCGTGCGCATGTCGGCGACCACGCTGAGCTGAGCGACGACCCACTCCAGGTCTGTACGCGTGCCGATCTCGATGTCGTGATCGAGCTGATGGGCGGCGAATCCCCCGCCCTCGAGTGCATCTCGGCCGCGCTGCGGGCGGGCAAATCCGTCGTCACCGCCAACAAAGAGGTCATGGCCAAGCACGGCCCGCAGCTGCTCGAGCTGGCCGCTGAGCACGGCGTCGAGCTGCGCTACGAAGCCAGCGTCGGCGGCGGCATCCCGATCATCGGCGTGCTCCAGCGCGAACTCCAGGCCAACGAGGTGAGCTGCGTCCGCGCCATCATCAACGGCACCACCAACTACATGATCACCGAGATGTCGCAGCACGGTGCGTCCTACGAAACAGCCCTGGCGCACGCACAGCAGCTCGGCTATGCCGAGGCCGACCCAACCAACGATGTCGAGGGGATCGACGCCGCCTACAAGCTCGCGATTCTGGCCTCGCTCGCGTTCCACGCCCGGATCGAGCCCGCCCACGTCCATCGCGAAGGCATCCGCGCGCTCAGCGCGCGCGACTTCGAGCACGCCGCCCGCCTCGGCTACACGATCCGGATGCTCGCCACGGCGCGTCGCACTGACGGCGGCATCGACCTGCGCGTCCACCCCACCCTGATCCCCACGCACGACCCCATGGCCCGCGTCGACGGTGTCCTCAATGCCGTCGCCGTCGAGGGCGATCCGCTCGGAGCTGTGGTCCTGGAGGGTCCGGGCGCCGGCGCCGGCGCCACCGCCAGCGCTGTGCTCGGCGACCTGCTCGATGTGGTCCGCGGCATCGCCGCCGGGCAGGCGCCGCGCGCGCAGCGCCCGTCTGACGGGCCGCCGCGTCTCCTGCCGCTCTCCGAAGTCTGCCTGCCCACCTACCTGCGCCTCGCCGTCCCCGACCGCGCCGGCGTGCTCGCCGAACTCGGCCAGGCCTTCGCTGAACAGGGCGTCAGCATCGCCTCCGTCCTCCAGGCGCCCCGGCCCGACCCGGCGCCCACCGGCGCACCCGCCGCCGAGCTGATCATCACCACCCACGCCGGTCCCGACGGCGCGATCGACCGCGTCCTCGCCGCGCTCGAACAGTCCGAGAGCGTCCTCGAAGTTGGCGTCCGGCTACGGATCGAGGACCGGGAAGCCAACGTGACCTAATGAGCGCGTTCCGCCCCACCGAGCAGCACGACGGCTGGATGCTGATGCTCGAGGAGGACCTGGCCGGCATCCGCGAACGCCTCGCCGAACTCTCGCTCGGCGCCGACCGAGACCGTCGCGAAGCCTCCGCCCTCCAGGACCGCGTGCGCGAAACCGAGGCGCTGGCCCTCCGCGCCATCTCCCAGTCATCCGCGATGTCTGTGCGGATCGACGAGATTCAGACCATGCGCGAGCGGCTTGGCCGCTTCCAGTCGTCCCTCGATGAGCGCGACGAACGGTTCGATGTCGGGCTCCGACAGCTGCGCCATGAAGTCGGCGTGGAGCGCGAATCGCTCGCGCACGTCACGCGCCGCCTCGACGCTGCCGAACATGCATCGAACGAGATCGTCGAGCGTCTCTCGGCGATCGACGTCGCCGTCGACCGTGTGAGCGACGACGCCGGCGAGCTCACCCAGCGCGCCGCCCTGGCCGACTCACACCGCGAGGCGAACGACGCGCGGATCGCCGCAAACACCGAAGCCGTCCGCCGCGCCCACGCCGAGCAGCGTGCGATGGAAGCCCGCGCCGACGCCGGCGAACGCAACGTCGACGAGCTCTCCGAGCGGGTCAACGCCGCGCTGCAGTCGCTCCGCCGCGTCACAGAGACTTCAGACCAGTGGGACGACCTGGCTGCCACTATCGAAGCGATGCGCGGGCGCGCCGAGGACTCGCGGCGAATGCTCGATGAAGCCTCCGCCATGGCCGCCAGCGTGCGTCGCAGCTTCGAGGCCTTCGAGGAGCGCATGGGCGACATCGAGCGAGGCGCCGAACAGCTGCGCTCGCGCGACGGCCACCGCGAGCGCGCGCTCGCAGCGCTGGGCGACGAGGTCGAGCAGATCCGCGACGAAGCCTCCCGCGAACAACATCGCTTCGTCGCCCTGCAGGAGCAGATCCGCCGCCGCCAGATCAACGACCTCGAACAGGAAATCCGCGAACTCAAGTCATACGCCCGGGTGCAGTCAGATGACTGACACGCCCAACACAGCAACAGGCATGGCAACCGGGCTGACCGCTCCCTCCGCCCGCGGCTCAGCCGGCGTACTCGAGCGCTTCGCCGAGTGGCTCCCGATCACCGACTCCACCCCGCGCATCAGCCTTGGCGAAGGCAGCACCCCGCTCGTCCGCGCCGCGAGCCTCGAACGCCGCACCGGCGCCGCGGAGGTCTGGCTGAAGCTCGAGATGTGCAACCCCACCGCGTCATTCAAGGATCGCGGCATGGTCGTCGCGGTCGCAAAAGCCCTCGAAGAGGGCGCCACCGCCGTGCTCTGCGCCTCGACCGGCAACACCAGCGCCTCCGCCGCCGCCTACGCCGCCCGCTGCGGCCTGAAGGCCTTCGTGCTCGTCCCCGGCGCCCGAATCGCACAGGGCAAACTCGCCCAGGCGATCGCCCACGGCGCCCGCGTCCTCGCGATCGACGGCAGCTTCGACGATGCGCTGCGGCTCGCCCGCGAAGCCACCGATGAGCTCCCCGTCGCGCTCGTCAACTCCGTCAATCCCTACCGCATCGCCGGCCAGAAGACGGCCGCCATGGAGGTCGTCGACAGCCTCGGCGACGCTCCCGAGCAGCACTGGCTGCCTGTCGGCAACGCCGGCAACATCACCGCCTACTGGCAGGGCTACCGCGAGTACTTCCAGGCCGAGCGCGCCGCCACGCTGCCGCGCATGATGGGCGTGCAGGCCGCCGGTGCAGCCCCGCTCGTCAGCGGCTGTCGCGTCGACCGCCCCGAAACGCTGGCGACCGCGATCCGGATCGGCAACCCCGCCTCCTGGGACGGCGCGATCGAAGCCCGTGACCACTCCGGCGGCTCAATCACCGCGGTGACCGACGAACAGATTCTCGACGCCTGGCAGCTCCTCGCACAGCAGGAGGGCGTCTTCTGCGAGCCCGCCTCCGCCGCCTCCGTGGCCGGTCTGCTCGCCGCCGATCCGCGCGAGCTCTCCGGCCGACGCGTCGCCTGCACCATCACCGGGCACGGACTCAAAGACGCCGACCTCGTTGATCGGCTCGACGCCGACCTCGTCCGCCTGCCCGCGCAGTACGCCGATGTCGCCGCCGCGATCATGGAGGGCATGTCGTGAACAACGATCAAGTCGACCTCAGGCGCGCCGAAGCCGCGGTCCGCGAGCTGCTCTTGGCGCTCGGCGAAGACCCCGATCGCGAAGGACTCAAGGCAACGCCCCGCCGCGTCGCCGCCGCCTATCACGAAGTGCTCGGCGGGCGCGATATCGATCCCCGCACGCTGCTTCGGGTCGGCTTCGACGAGGGTCACGACGAAATGGTGATCCTGCGCGACATCCCCTTCTTCTCAATCTGCGAACACCACCTCTTCCCCTTCCGCGGCACCGCGCACGTCGCTTACGTGCCGCGCGGTCGGGTTGTCGGCATCTCCAAGCTCGCGCGGCTCGTTGACGCCGTCGCGCGGCGCCCGCAGCTGCAGGAGCGGCTCACCGCCCAGATCGCCGACATCATGATGGAATGCCTCGAGCCCGACGGCGTGGCCGTCGCGGTCGAGGCCGAGCACCTCTGCATGACCATGCGCGGGATCAAGAAGCCCGGCTCGCGCATGGTCACCTCCGCGATGCGCGGCACCTTCCAAACCCAGAATGAAACCCGCGCCGAGTTCCTCGCGCTGGTCCGGCCCGACTGATGCACGTCGTCTCCAGCGTCGAGGCTTGGGATGAGCTGGCCCCGCGCTGGCGCGCACTCGTCGCCTCCGCGAAACCCACCGTCGCGCCGTTCGTCGCACCCGAGTTCGCCCGCGCCTGGTGGTCCGTGTTCGGCAGTGAGAGTGGCGCTGAAAGTGGCAGTCAGAATGTCGCCGAGGGCGGCAACGAACCCGGCAGTGACGCTGGCGGCCAAGGCGGCCAAGTCGGCGAGGGCCGCCCCCAGCCCGCAACGATCGAGTTCAACATTCTGCCCGTCGAAGCCGCCAACGGCGAGCTCGTCGGCGTGCTCCCACTCGCCCGCAACGGCGGTTCGGCCGCCTGGCTCGGCGACCACGAAGTCGCCGACTACATGGGCCCCGTCGCCGCGACCGGCCACGAGCACCAGGTGGTCGAGGCCCTGTTCGACCACCTCGAGCAGAGCGGCGCCACCAGCGTCGACCTGCGCGGCCTCGATTCAAATGCAGTGCTCGTCGATCTGCTCGGCGCGACGGCGCGACGCCGCAGCTGGCGCGCCGAGTTGAGCGAAGAAGCCATCTGTCCCGTCGTCGATCTGGAAGGCGGTTGGGACGCCTATCTCGAGCGCCTGCGCCCGCGCGATCGCCGGGAGGTCCGCCGCAAGCTCCGACCGCTCCGCACGCTCCGCTCCGCCGTCGCGCTCGATGTGCTGCAACAGCCGGACGAGATCGCCGCAGAGCTGCCGCGCTTCATGGAGATGATGAGCGGCTCGCGCGGCGACAAGGCCGTCTTCCTCACCCCCCAGATGGAGCGCTTCTTCGTCGCCCTCGGCGCTGCCATGTCGCAGCACGGCTGGCTGCGCCTCTATTGCCTCAGCATCTCGCACGAACCCGCCGCGATGATCCTGTGCTGGGAGACGCACGACGAGTTGATGCTCTACAACAGCGGCTTCGACGCTCGCTTCCGCGATCTCAACGTTGGCCTCGCCTCCAAAGTGCTGTGCCTGCGCGACGCCGCCGAGCGCGGTCTGCGTCGTGTGAACTTCCTGCGCGGCGACGAGCCCTATAAGTTCGAGCTGGGCGGCCGCCCGACCGCGGTGCAGCGCCTCCAGCTGCAACGGGCTGACTGACGATGTCACACCAACTTCGACGCCTGGCGGTGATCTCCACCCACACATCGCCGCTGGCTCGCCCCGGCACCACCAAGGCCGGTGGGATGAACGTGTACGTCGCCGAGCTCGCCCAACAGCTCGCCGCGCGCGACTGCATCGTCGACATCTACACGCGCCGCGACCGTCCCGACCTCCCCGATATCGTGCCGATCGCCCCCCGCGCCCAGGTGGTCCACGTCGATGTCGGCCCGCCAACCCCGCTCTCCCCGATCGAAGTCGCCGCGCACATCGACGCCTTCACCTCGCGCGCCGACGAGATCGCGCGCCGCCACCGCTGGACCTACGAAGTCCTCCACTCGCACTACTGGGTCTCCGGCCTCAGCGGCATCTCGCTGGCCCAGCGCTGGGGCTGTCCCCACGCCGCCACCTTTCACACCCTCGGCGAGATCAAGAACCGCCACTATCGCGCCCCCGGACTTGACGGCGACCGCGCCGAACCGGCCATCCGCATCGCCGGCGAACATCACGTCGCCTCCTGCTCCGACCTGTTGATCCCCTGGACAGCGCACGAGCGCGACTTCCTGGTCGACTTCTACCAGGCCGACCCCGGCCGCATCCGCACCGCCCCCGGCGGCGTCGATCTCCAGCGCTTCTATCCCGGCGACCGCGAGGCCGCCCGGGCCGCAGTCCGCCGCGAGCTGCCCAACCTACGCGTCGCCGACGAGCCGGCGATCCTGTTCGTCGGCCGCCTCGAACCGCTCAAGGGCGTCGACCTGCTGATCGAAGCGCTCGCGCGCCTCAATCGCAACCCGAAGCCCGTCCTCTGGATCGTCGGCGGCGACGAGCGCGACGCCGCCGAACGCTGCCGCCTCCGCGCCATCGCCGACGCGGCCGGGGTCGGCGACCGCGTGTTCATGCAGGACGCCGCCCCGCGCGACCTGCTGCCCGACCTGCACCGCGCCGCCGATGTCTGCGCCATGCCCTCCGCCTACGAGAGCTTCGGTCTCGTCGCCGTCGAGGCGATGGCCTGCGGCACCCCCGTCGTCGGCTCCCGCGTCGGCGGCCTGATCACCACGATCGCCGACGGCCGCACCGGCTACCTCGCACGCGAACGCTCGCCCGCTGCCTTCGCCCACTCGCTCGCCAGGGTGCTCGACGCGCCCGATCGCGGCAAGCGCATGGGCGAGCGCGCCGTCATGTCGGTGCGCCGCTACGCCTGGCCCGTCGTCGCCGAGCGCATGCTCGAGCTCTACGAGTCCCTGCTCGACGAGCCGGAGCGTGATCCCTCCCCCTGCGCCGAGGCCGCCGAAGCGCTCATGGCGACCGCCGCGCGCTAGCCTCGCCCACTCGGCGCGCAGCAGGGCGCGTAAGATTCGGTCGAGGAGCCGCTCATGACCGATTCGACCCAGCAGGAACCGCGCCGCGCCCTCGTCGTGATGGCGCACCCTGACGACATCGAGTTCACCTGCGGCGGGACCGTCGCAGCGCTCGCTGACGACGGATGGCATGTCACCTTCTGCCTCGTCACCAGCGGCGACAAGGGCAGCAAGGACCCCGACCTCGCCCCCGCCGACCTCGCCGCGCTGCGCGAGGCCGAGCAGGAGGCCGCAGCCGCCGAGCTCGGCGTCCGCCGCTGCATCTTCCTGCGCTGGCCCGACGGCTTCGTCGAGGACGGCCCCGAACTGCGCGGCGCCCTGGTCCGCGTCGTGCGCGAGGTCCGTCCCGAGCTGATGATCACCTGGGACGGCTACCGCGGCTTCAATCACCGCGATCACCGCACCGTCGGCATCGCCGCCCTCGACGCCGTCTTCCCGCTCTCGCGCAACCCCCACACCTACGCCGAGCAGATCACCGCCGGCCTCGAGCCCCACCGCGTCAACACCGTCTTCCTCGCCGGCACGCGCGAGCCCGACCACTGGGTCGACGTCAGCGGCCAGCTCGAGCGCCGCGTCGACGCGCTCTTCCACCACGCCACCCAGGTCCAGGCCTCCAACCGCGAGGACATGGCCAAGCGCATGACGCAGCGCCAGCGCATGGCGGCCGCCGAAGGGCGCGTCCCCTGGGCCGAGGCCTTCCGGCGCCTCACCTTCGGCGACGCCAGCACGCCGCGCCGCGCAAGCGCCCTCGCCGCCCTCAAGAAGGAGCGCGAGAAGGCGGCCGACGAGGCCGAGGCAGCCAACGCGGCGAATACCGGAGCGGCCGAACCGCTTGAGCCGGCGCTCGCGGCCCCAGCGGCAGCCCCCTCGTAGAGCCTCAGCGTAGAATCGATCAGGGAAGAGGGCGACCGCGTGGCCGATAGCGCGCTGTTCCTGCTCTGGGCCAGCTTCGTCGCGGCCATCTGCGCCGCCTCGACCTCGATCCTCTACGCCGCGCAACCCTGGTTCGCCGCCGTCCTCAACAGCCAGCGCGTCGTCGCGACCGAGCCCGGCGTCGCCGCCCCGCCCGCCCGCATCCAGCGATCAGCCACGCTCGGCGGCATCGCAACGCTCAGCGCCTGGGTCGCCGCGCTGGTCGGCCTCGCCGGGCTCGTGATCCGCAGCATCGCCCTGCAGCACGCGCCCTACAGCAATCTGTTCGAGTTCTCGATGTCTTTCGGCATCGCGATCGTGCTCATCTACGCCATCTTCGAATACCGCTCGGGCACCCGTCTCGCCGGCGCGTTCGTGCTCCCGGTCGCCTGCGGTCTCTACGCCAGCGCCCTCGCATTCCCCAGCGAAGGCCAGGAAGTCCTCGTCCCCGCCCTCCAGAGTCCCACCCTGCTCACGATTCACGTCGCCTTGATGATCCTCTCCTACGCGGTGCTCGCCGTCGCGTTCGGCGCCGCCGTGATGCACCTCGCCCAGGGCTGGCGCTTCGCCGGGCGCGCCGGACGCTTCGCCTTCCTGCCCACGCCCGAGCGCTGCGACCTGCTCACCTACCGTGCCGTCCTCATCGGCTTCCCCTTGCTCGCCGTCGGCGTCGCGCTCGGAGCGTTCTGGGCGAACGACGCCTGGGGCCGCTACTGGGGTTGGGACCCCAAGGAAACGGCCGCGCTTGTCACCTGGCTGATCTTCGCTGTCTACATCCACGCGCGCGGCTTGCGCGGCCTACGCGGCAGCCGCAGCGCCTGGATCGTCGTCGCCGGTTTCGCCGCCGTGCTCTTCACCTATCTCGGCGTCAACCTCTGGATCAGCGGCCTGCACTCCTACGCCGGTGTCTGACAGCTGCGCGACAGACGCGCGACAGTCGCACCAGGTCGAGCCGTTGGGGTTGCCACGGGGCACAGCAAGTCAGTATGATTGCGGTTCTACGCGCGCTCCAGGGTGCGCAGGGGCTGAAGCCGTCCACGGGCGATGACCACCGAGCAGGTTGCCCAGCGGGCCCCGCTCGACGCGGATCAACCGCCGGCTTTGGCCCTTCTATTGTGGAAGCGCACAACTCACTCCGCCCACCGTGCGCCAAACTGCGCAGGCGGGGGATGGACAGGCAGCCCAGTGCCGACGATCAACCAGCTCGCGCGCCACGGGCGCAAGAAGGGCCGCAAAAAGGCCAAGGCCCCCGCGCTCCGCTTCCGCTACAACGCGCTCACCAATCGCACCACCCAGGACTCCGGTTCGCCGCAGAAGCGCGGCGTCTGCACCGCCGTCCGTACCGTCACCCCCAAGAAGCCCAACTCCGCCCTCCGCAAAGTCTGCCGCGTCCGCCTCACCAATGGCATCGAGGTCACCGCCTACATCCCCGGCGAGGGCCACACGCTGCAGGAACACTCGATCGTACTCATCCGTGGCGGCCGCGTTCGCGACCTCCCGGGCGTCCGCTATCAGGTCGTCCGTGGCGCGCTTGACGCGCTCGGCGTCGCCGAGCGGAAGCGAGGGCGTTCCAAGTACGGAGCGCGCAAGACAGCAGGATTGACCACCGCGGCCACCCATTAACGGGTGGCTTTCACTTTGCCGCCAGTTGGAGGCGGCCAGCTCTGAGAGAGCACAGCAATGCCGCGTCGCCGCCGTCCCGACCGCCATCAAATCCGCCCCGATGCCCGCTACGACAGCGTCCCCGTCCAGATGGTGATCAATCGGATCATGCTCAACGGCAAAAAGAGCATCGCCGAAAAAATCATGTATCAGGCGCTCGACGTGATCCGCGACCGCGTCCGCCAGGACCCGCTCGACGTCTTCGATCAGGCGCTCACCAACATCACCCCCGAAATGGAAGTCCGCCCCCGCCGCGTCGGCGGCGCCACCTACCAGGTGCCCGTCGAAATCCGCCACGACCGCCGGGCCTCGCTCGGGATTCGCTGGCTCGTCACCGCGATGCGCGCCCGCAAGGGCCGCGCCGCCTACCTCTCCCTTGCCGACGAGCTGCTCGACGCCTACAACCACACCGGCACCGCGGTCCGCCGCCGTGAAGAGGTCCACCGCATGGCCGAGGCGAACCGCGCGTTCGCCCACTACCGCTGGTAGCAGACGGGCCCGAGGAACGCCACCATGGCCGCCGACAAGCCGATTCAGTACGTCCGCAACATTGGCGTGATCGCGCATATCGACGCGGGCAAGACGACTGTCACTGAGCGGATCCTCTACTTCACCGGGCGCACCTACAAAATCGGCGAGGTCCACGACGGCACCACCGTCATGGACTACATGGACCAGGAGCGCGAGCGCGGCATCACGATCACCGCCGCCGCCACCAGCGCTCAGTGGAACGACCACCTGATCAACATCATCGACACCCCCGGGCACGTCGATTTCACCGTCGAGGTCGAGCGCAGCCTGCGTGTGCTTGATGGCGGCGTGGTCGTGTTCGACGCCGTCGCCGGCGTCGAGCCGCAGTCTGAAACCGTTTGGCGCCAGGCCGACCGCTACTCCGTCCCCCGCATCTGCTTCGTCAACAAGATGGATCGCATCGGCGCCGACTATTGGCGGACGATGGAGATGATTCGCGACCGCCTCGGCGCCGTCCCGGTCCCGATCCAGATTCCGATCGGCAGCGAGGACCGCTTCGAGGGCGTCATCGATCTGATTCGCCAGCGCGCCTGGTTCTTCAGCGCCGACCGCGACGACCCGCCCCGTGAGGGCCCGATCCCCGAGCAGTACGTCGACGACGCCGGCCGCTGGCGCGAAACCATGATCGAGCGGATCGCCGAGAACGACGAACAGACCATGATCTCCTACGTCGAGGGCCGCGCGCTCACCGAGGACGAGATCCGCAAAGCCGTGCGCCGCGGCGCCGTCAACAACCTGTTCACCCCCGTCCTCTGCGGTAGCGCGCTCAAGAACGTCGGAGTCCAGCGCCTGCTCGACGCGATCGTCGACTACCTGCCCGCCCCCGATGAGGTCCCGCCGGTGCACGGCGTCGGCCCCGGCGGCATCGAAATCGAGCGCCGCGCCGATCCCAACGAACCGCTCACCGCGCTCGCCTTCAAAATCGTCACCGACCCCTACGTCGGCCGGATCGCCTACGTGCGCATCTACTCCGGCACCCTCGAAGCCGGTGCGAGCGTCTACAACTCCAGCCGCGACAAGGTCGAGCGCGCCGGACGCCTGCTGCGCATGCACGCCGACTCGCGCGAAGACATCCAACGCGTCACCGCCGGCGATATCGCCGCCTTTGTTGGGCCCAAGGGCACCTTCACCGGCGACACCCTCTGCACCCGCGACGCTCCGCTCCTGCTCGACCAGATTCGCTTCCCGGATCCCGTCGTCTCCGTCGCCATCGAGGCCAAGAGCAAGGACGATCAGGACCGGCTCGGCGCCTCGCTGCGCAAGCTGGTCGAGGAAGACCCCACATTCCACGTCGAATTCAACGACGAGACCGGCCAGACGCTGATCTCCGGCATGGGCGAGCTGCATCTCGAAGTGATCGCCGATCGCCTCCGCCGCGAATTCAACGTCGTCTGCAACATCGGCCGCCCCCAGGTCGCCTACCGCGAAACGATCCGCCGCCGCACCGAAGCCGAAGGCCGCTTCGTCCGCCAGAGCGGCGGCCGCGGCCAATACGGCCATGTCGTGCTCCGCGTCGAGCCCGCCCGCCCCGGCGACGGCTTCGAGTTCGTCGACGACACATCCGGCGGTGCCGTGCCCCAACAGTTCGTTCCCTCAGTGCGGCGTGGCGTGATCGACGCGATGCGCAACGGCGTCGTCGGCGGCTTCCCCGTCGTCGATGTCAAGGTCGCCCTGATCGACGGCAGTTACCACCAGGTTGACTCCAACGAGATCGCCTTCGCGACGGCCGGCAGCATGGCCTTCCGCGAAGCGATGCGCAAGGCCGACCCGGTCCAGCTCGAGCCCGTCATGCGGGCCGAGATCTCCTCCCCCGATGAGTTCTTCGGCGATGTGCTCGGCGACGTCAGCGGCCGTCGCGGCCAGGTGCTCGGCACCGAGGTCCGCGGCACCATGCAGGTCATCCGCGCACAGATCCCGCTGGCTGAATTGTTCGGTTACACCACGACCCTGCGTTCCATGACGCAGGGTCGTGCCACGGCAAGCATCGAGTTCGACCACTACGCGGTCGTACCGCAGAGTGTGCTCGCGGCGGCGCGTTAGCGGCCACCACGAGCGGAGCGAAGGAGTAGACAGATGGCGCGGAGGCTATACGAGCGGACCAAGCCGCACGTGAACGTGGGCACGATTGGCCACGTGGACCACGGCAAGACGACCCTGACGGCGGCGATCACGAAGTATCTGGCGCTCAGCAACCCCTTGGTCTCGTTTTCGAGTTTCGACTCGATCGACAACGCGCCGGAGGAGAAAGCGCGGGGCATCACGATTGCGATTGCGCACGTGGAGTACGAGACCGAGCAGCGCCACTACGCGCACATCGACGCGCCGGGCCACGCGGACTACATCAAGAACATGATCACCGGGGCGGCGCAGATGGACGGCGCGATTCTGGTCGTGGCGGCGCCGGACGGACCGATGCCGCAGACCCGCGAGCACATCCTGCTGGCGCGCCAGGTGGGGGTGCCGCGGATGGTGGTCTATCTGAACAAAGTCGACCAGATGGACGACGAGGAGCTGTTGGAGCTGGTCGAGCTGGAAGTCCGCGAGCTGCTCAGCGCGCAGGAGTTCCCGGGCGACGACGTCCCGGTGATTCGCGGTTCGGCGCTGCAGGCGCTGGAGAGCGACTCGACTGACCCGGAGGCGGCCGAGTACGCCTCGATCAAAGCGCTGATGGCGGCGGTCGACGAGTACGTGCCGACCCCGCTACGGCCGGTCGACCAGCCGTTCCTGATGCCGATTGAGGACGTCTTCGGGATCAAAGGGCGGGGCACGGTGGCGACCGGGCGGATCGAGCGAGGGGTGGTGGTGAGTGGCGAGGAGATTGAGATTGTGGGGGTCAAAGACACGCGCAAGACGGTGGTCACGGGCGTGGAGATGTTCAAGAAGACGCTGCCGACGGGCGAGGCGGGCGACAACGTGGGCTGTCTGCTGCGCGGCCTGAACCGCGAGGAGATTGAGCGCGGGCAGGTCTTGGCGGCGCCGGGTTCGATCACCCCGCACACGACCTTTGAGGCGGAGGTCTACATCCTGGGCAAAGAGGAGGGCGGGCGGCACACGCCGTTCTTCCAGGGCTATCGGCCACAGTTCTACATCCGCACGACCGACGTGACCGGCGAGATTGGTCTGCCGGAGGGGATCGAGATGGCGCTGCCGGGCGACAACGTGCAGATGAACGTGAAGCTGATTCATCCGATTGCGATGGAGGAGGGACTGCGCTTCGCGATTCGCGAAGGCGGTCGCACCGTCGGCGCCGGGGCCGTCACCCGGATCCTCGAGTAGACGGACGAACGCAGCATGGCTCGCCAAAGGATTCGCATCCGCCTGAAGGCCTACGACCATCGCATTCTCGACGAGAGCGCGATGCAGATTCTCGATGCCGCCGAAAAGACGGGCGCGAGCGTGGCGGGTCCGATTCCGCTACCCACCGAAATCCGCAAATACACCGTGATTCGCTCGCCATTCGTGCACAAGGACGGTCGCGAGCAGTTCGAAATCCGCACCCACAAGCGCATCATCGACATCCTCGAACCGACCGGCCGCACCGTCGACACACTGATGCGGCTGCAGCTTTCGAGCGGCGTCGACGTCGAGATCAAGTTGTAGGGCCGCCATGTCAATACCTGGCCTCCTCGGCAAGAAGCTCGGCATGGTGCAGGTCATCCGCGACGACGGCCGCGTCGTAGGCTGCAGCGTGCTCGAAGTCGGTCCCTGCCCGATCACCCAGCTCAAGACCCCCTCCCGCGACGGTTACTCGGCCGTCCAGATCGGCTTCGGTCCGCGGCCCGACTGGCGCGTCAACAGGGCCGAGCGCGGTCACACCGGCAGCAACGGCGCCCTCAAGCGGATCGGGGAGTTCCGCGCCGAACCGGCCGAGCTCGCCGATGTCGCAGTCGGCGCCGTACTCAACGTCGGCGAGATCTTCAGCGTCGGCGACCGCGTCGATGTCCAGGCCGTCTCCAAGGGCAAGGGCTTCGCCGGCGTGGTCAAGCGCCACGGCTTCCGCGGCGGCCCCGCCACCCACGGTCAGAGCGACCGACACCGCGCGCCCGGCTCGGTCGGCGCCGGCACGACCCCCGGACGCGTCCTCAAGGGCACCAAAATGGGCGGTCGCATGGGCGGCGTGACCCGGACCTCAATGAATCTGCAGGTCATCGAGATCAACCCGGAGCGAAACCTCGTCTACGTCGAAGGTTCCGTTCCCGGCGCGACCAGCGGCATGGTCAAAATCCGGCAGACGAAACGGCGGGGAGGCAAGAAGCGATGAAGCTCCCAGTCATCGACGCAGCCGGCCAGAACGTCGGCGAGATCGAAGCCGACGACAGCGTCTTCGGCATCGAGCCGAATCTCGGCGTCGTCCACCAGGCGATGCTCGCCTTCCGCGCCAATCAACGCGCCGGCACCCACGACACCCTCAACCGCTCCGAAATCCGTCAGGCCAACGCGAAGACGCGGCGCCAGAAGGGCGGCGGCACCGCCCGCCTCGGCGGCCCCTCCTCGCCCACGCGGATCGGCGGCGCAGTCGCGCACGGCCCGCACCCCCGCTCCTACCGCCAGCGCCTGCCCAAGCGCATGCGCCGCCTCGCGATCCGCTCAATGCTCTCCCAGCGCGCCGCCGAGGGCGGCATCATCGTGACCGCCCCCGATGTCAAGTTCGAGCCCCGCACTGCCCAGATCGCCAAACTCTGTAGCGCCCTCGGCGTCCAGCGCAACGCGCTGCTCGTCAGCGACGGGCTCGACCCCGACCTCGTGCTCGGCGCACGAAACCTCAAGCACGTGCAGGCCACCCTTGCCGAAACGCTCAACACCTACATCCTGCTCACGCACGATCAGCTGATCATGACCGAGGCGGCAGTCCGCCGCGTCGAAGCGCTGTGGGCCCTGCCCGCGGCCAACGGCCGGGCTGACTAAATGCCCAAGGAAATCCACCCCTACGCCGTCCTGCGCCGACCGATCATCACCGAGAAGAGCTCCGAGCTCGCCGAACTGCGCAAGTACGTCTTCGAAGTCGACCCGCGCGCCAACAAGCTGCAGATCAAGGAAGCCGTCGAGATCGCATTCAGCGTGCGCGTCCGCAAGGTCAACGTGATCAACGTGCGCGGCGTCCAACGACGCATCGGGCGCGCACGCCCGGGACGCGAGCGCGACTGGAAAAAGGCAATCATCTCGCTCGCCGAAGGCTACGAGATTCGCCTGTTTGAGGGGGTCTAGGTTGCCGCTGCGAAACTTCAAGCCAACCTCGCCGGGCCGCCGCAACGCGTCCGGCCACACGTTCGAAGAACTGACCAAGAAGAAGCCCGAGAAGAGCCTGCTCGAGCCGCTCAAGAAAAAGTCCGGCCGCAACCACAAGGGGCGCATCACCGTCCGCCACCGCGGCGGCGGCCACAAACGCCGCTACCGCGTGATCGACTGGAAGCGCCGCGACCGAATCGGCATCGAAGGGCGCGTCGCCGCGATCGAATACGACCCCAACCGCAGCGCCCGGATCGCCCTGGTCGTCTACAGCGATGGCGTCAAGCGCTACATCCTCGCGCCGGTCGGCCTCTCCGTCGACGACCTCATTGCGACCGGCCCCGGCGCCCCGATTCGCACCGGCAGCGCACTGCCGATGAGCGATATGCCCAACGGCACACAGGTCCACAACGTCGAGCTGACCGAAGGCCGCGGCGCGCAGATCGTGCGCTCAGCCGGCGCCAGCGCTCAGATCATGGCCAAGGAAGGCGACTACGTCTTGCTGCGCCTGCCCTCCAGCGAGATGCGCCGCGTGCGTTCAGCCTGCTACGCCACCATCGGCCAGGTCGGCAACGTCGTGCACAACAACATCAAGCTGGGCAAGGCTGGCCGCAACCGCCATCGCCGCAAGCGACCCACCGTGCGTGGCTCAGTGATGAACCCCGTCGATCACCCGCACGGCGGCGGCGAGGGCAAGGCCCCGATCGGCCTGCCCGGACCGAAGTCGCCCTGGGGTTGGTATACGCTGGGTCGCCGCACCCGCGGCAAGAAGCCGTCCGACAAATTCATCGTCCGGCGCCGACGCCGCGGACGACGGCGTTAGGGAGCAGGTCGAGCGATGTCGCGATCAACCAAAAAGGGCCCGTTCGTGGACTTCAAGCTGCTTCGTAAGGTGCAGCGGGTCCGCGCCGCCGGCGCCCGCACGGTCATCCAGACCTGGTCCCGTGCCTCCACGATCGTTCCCGAAATGGTCGGCCTGACCATCGCCGTGCACGACGGTCGGCGGCACGTTCCCGTCTTCGTCACCGAGAATATGGTCGGCCACAAGCTCGGCGAATTCGCCCCCACCCGCACCTTCCGCGGGCATATCGGTCGCTCCGACCGCGCAACACGGGTGAGCTGACATGCAAGCTCAGGCCTCCGCCAAGTTCGTCCGCAGCTCGCCCCGCAAGGTCCGCATCGTCATGCAGGGCATCCGCGGCCTGCCCGTCGACGAAGCGCTGCTGCAACTTCGCTTCACCCCCAAGCCGATCGCGCGTGAGGTCGCCAAAGTGCTCGCATCGGCCGTCGCCAATGCCGAGAACAACTACTCGCTCGACCGCGACGAGCTCAAAGTCCATTCGATCTACGCGGGCGACGGCCGCACGCTGCGTCGCTTCCGCGCCAAAGCGCGCGGTCGCGTCGGCCGCATCCTGAGGCGCACGAGCCACATCACGGTCGTCGTCTCCGACGAGGAGAACTGACGATGGGCCAGAAGGTTCACCCCACCAGCTTCCGCATCGGCACCATCTACGAGTGGCGCAGCCAGTGGTACGCCGACAAGGGCTACGCCGACCTGCTCGCCGAAGACCGCCGTCTCCGCGACCACATCAACACCCACATGAGTGAGGCCTCGATCTCACGCATCGACATTGAACGCAGCGCCAACCAGCTTGGCGTCACCCTCCACACCGCCAAGCCCGGCATCGTGATCGGCCGCGGCGGCCAGAACGTCGAAGAGCTGCGCCGCGACCTCGAAAACCTCACCGCCAAGCGCATGCGCCTGCGCGTCGACGTCTCCGAGATCCGCGTCCCCGAGCTCGATGCCACGCTCGTCGCGCGCAACGTCGCCGAGCAGCTCGAGCGTCGCATCGCCTTCCGCCGCGCCATCAAGCAGGCCGTGCAGCGCACCATGCAGCGCGGCGCCGAGGGTGCAAAGATCAAGATCAGCGGCCGCCTCGGCGGGGCTGAGATGTCACGCCAGGCGCAGGAGATGTCCGGCCGCGTGCCGCTCCACACCATCCGCGCCGATATCGATTACGGCTTCGCCGAGGCCAGGACCGTCTTCGGTCGCATCGGCGTCAAGAGTTGGATCTACAAAGGCGAGATTCTGCCGTACCAGGCCGACGACGGCCCCGGCGACTCCGGCGGGCCCGCCCAGGCGATGCCCCCGCCCGCCTCCTCGCCGCTGGCCGGTCGCGACGGCGGCCAGCGTGGAAGGCCGAGCTAATGCTGCAGCCACGTCGCGTCAAATGGCGCAAGCACCATCGCGGCCGGCGTCGCGGCCTCTCGCAGGCCGGCAGCACCGTCGCCTTCGGCGAAATCGGACTCCAGTCGCTCGACGCCGCCTGGCTCGATGGACGTCAGATCGAAGCCGCTCGCCGCGCCATCACCCACTACGTGCGCCGCGGCGGCAAGGTCTGGATTCGCGTCTTCCCCGACAAGTCGGTCACCCAGAAGCCGGCCGAAACTCGCATGGGCAAGGGCAAGGGCGCGCCCGAGAAGTGGGTCGCGGTGATCAAGCCCGGCCGCGTGATCTTCGAGATCGGCGGCGTCGAGGAGGCCGACGCGCGCGAAGCCCTGCGCCGCGCCAGCCACAAGCTGCCCGTCAAGACCCGCATCGTCGTGCGCGAAATGGACGTCATCTAACCATGGCCAACCCACTCGCCGACGAAGCGCGCACGCTCTCCGACGCCGAACTCGCCGAGGCGATCAACGAGGCCTACCGCGAGATGTTCAACCTGCAGTTCCAGCGCGGCACCCGCCAGCTACAGAATCCCATGGCGATCAAGGTCGCCCGGCGACAGATCGCCCGCCTGCGCACCATCCTGCGCGAACGCCAGCAGGCCGGCGCTGCGGCCTTCGCGCCGCTCGCCCAGACTGCCGCCGCCCAGCGCGCCTCGCAGCGCGACGCGGCCCAGGAGCCTGAAGCAGCCCCCACCGAAACCACCGAAACCACCCAAACCGACGCAGACGACGCCGAGCCGGAGCTGGCGGCGGTCGGCGAAGACGCCGCTGGCGCCCCCACGAGCGAGGACGACTAACCAATGGCACGCAAACAACGAGTCGGTTTCGCTGTGGCCGACGCCAACCACAAGACCGTGGTCGTGCGCGTCGAGCGCACCGTGCGCCACCCGCTCTACAAAAAGACGATGCGCCGGCGCAAGCGCTTCCTCGCCCACGACGAAGCCAACGACTGCCGCAACGGCGACCGCGTGCTGATTGAAGAGTGCCGCCCGCTCTCACGCCGCAAGACCTGGCGCGTCGTCGAAATCCTCGAACGGCACGAGGTGGCCGAGATTCAGCCAGGCGAAATCCAGGCCCCCACGCTCGACGTGGAAGCCGCGCCGGAGCCCACGCCGGCAGCCACGCCGGCAGCCACGCCGGACGATAGTGAGGGCGAGGCGTGATCCAGCAGGAATCGTCACTCCGCGTCGCCGACAACTCCGGCGCCCGCGTGATCAAGTGCATCCGCGTGCTCGGCGGAACCAAACGCCGCTATGCCAGCGTCGGCGACACCATCGTCGCGACCGTCAAGCAGGCCGACCCCGGACGCGAGATCCGCTCCGGCCAGGTCGTCAAAGCCGTCGTCGTGCGCGTCGCCAAGCAATACCGCCGGCCCGATGGCTCCTACATCCGCTTCGACGACAACGCCGCCGTCATCCTCTCCGGCGACGAACTGAATCCCACCGGCACCCGCATCTTCGGCCCTGTCGCCCGCGAGCTGCGCGAAAAGAACTTCATGCGGATCGTCTCGCTCGCACCGGAGGTGGTCTGATGAACAGAATCCAGCGCGACGATCTGGTCGAAGTCCGAACCGGCAAGAACAAAGGCTCCCGCGGCCAGGTCCGCGAGGTCCTGCCCAAGCGCGGCCGGGTCGTCGTCCAGGGCGTCAACATGGTCAAGCGCCACATGCGAGCCACCCAGACGGGCACGCCGGCCGGGATCATCGAGCGCGAGGCGGCGTTGCACGAGAGCAACGTCGCCGTCGTCTGCCCCACCTGCGACCGACCCGCCCGGGTCGGCTTCAAGCTCCGCGCCGATGGCGTCAAAGTGCGCGTCTGCAAGCGCTGCGAAGCGGATATCGACTAATGGCATCAGAGAACGGCAACCCCCGCCTCAAGCAGCGCTATCTCGATGAGATCGCGCCCCGCATGCTCGAAGAGTTCTCGTTTGGGAACCCCATGCAGGTCCCGCGCCTGACCAAAATCGTCGTCAACGCCGGCATGGGCGAAGCGCTCTCCAGCTCCACCGCGCTCGACGCCGCCACCGCCGACATCACCGCCATCTGCGGCCAGCGGCCGGTCATCACCAAGTCCCGCAAGTCGATCGCCAACTTCAAACTCCGCGAAGGCAACTCCGTCGGCGTTACCTGCACCATGCGCGGGCGCCGGATGTGGGAGTTCCTCGACCGCACCATCAACGCGGCGCTGCCGCGCATCCGCGACTTCCAGGGTGTCTCGCGCACCGCCTTCGACGGCCGCGGCAACTACAGCCTCGGGATTCGCGAGCAGATCGTCTACCCCGAGATCGACTACGGCGCCGTCGACAAGGTCCGCGGCCTGCAAGTCAACATCATCACCACTGCGCGCAACGACGCGGAGGGTCGCCGGCTCCTCGAGCTGCTCGGCATGCCCTTCGAGCGCGTCCTCTAGTCCTCAGGAGAACAGGCGACCGATGCCCGTCACCGACCCCATCGCAGACATGCTGACGCGGATCCGCAACGCCATCCACGCGGGTCACCCGCGCGTCTCGATCCCTTCATCCCGCTTGAAGGTCTCGATCGCCCAGGTCCTCGCCGAGGAAGGCTTCATCAAGGAGTTCGATGTCCGCCAGCGCGTCGGCGTCACCGGCCGCGACCTGCACGTCGAGCTGCTCTACCGCGACGACGGCACCTCCGTCCTCAGCGGTCTGAAGCGCGTCAGCCGTCCCGGCCTCCGCGTCTACGTCCAGCAGCGCGAGATCCCTCGCCCCTACGGCGGGCTCGGCGTCGCCGTCCTCACCACACCCCGTGGTGTGATGACCGGCAGCCGCGCGCGCCAGCAGAACCTCGGCGGAGAAGTCTTGTGCTTCATCTGGTAAACCAGAGCACCACGTGTGCGATCACCGCTGCGATCACTGTGATCGCCGCGAAACCAACAGAACTGGCCCCGCAATGAGCCGCATCGGACGCCAGCCCGTTCCCGTGCCGCAGGGTGTCGCGGTTGAAATCGAGCCCGGCCACGTCCGCGTCTCCGGCCCCCGCGGCGCGCTCGAACAGGCCATCCATCCCGATCTACACGTCGTGGTTCAGGAAAACCAAGTCATCGTTACCCGCCCCTCCGACCGCCGCGTGCACCGTGCCCAACATGGGCTCGTCCGCTCGCTGATCAACAACATGGTCGTCGGCGTCTCCGACGGCTTCCACAAGACACTCGAGATCCAGGGCACCGGCTACCGCGCCGAACTCGATGGCGCCACGCTGGTCCTGCGCGTCGGCTTCTCTCACCTCGTCCGGGTCGACCCGCCCGAGGGCATCGAGTTCCAGGTCGAGGGCCAGCTGGTCCACGTCCGTGGCCACGACAAGCAAGCGGTCGGCCAGCAGGCCGCCGAGATCCGCGCCGTCCGCCCGCCCGAGCCCTACAAGGGCAAAGGCATCCGCTACCGCGGCGAGTGGGTCCGGCGCAAGCAGGGCAAGGGAGCCATCGGCTAGCGCCGATCGCCCTCATGGAGCAAACCTGATGCCAACACGACGCAAACGCCGCACCACCCGTGCGGCCCGCAAACGCCGCCACATTCGCGTGCGCAAGCGAGTTCGCGGCACCTCCGAGCGGCCGCGACTTTCCGTCTTCCGCTCGCTCAATCACATCTACGGGCAGATCATCGACGACGATGCCGGCAGCACCCTGGCTGCCGCCTCCGACATCAGCGGCGCAGACGGCGACAAGACCGCCCGCGCCAAGCTCGTCGGCGCACAGCTCGCCGCGGTCGCACAGGCCGCCGGCGTTTCGAGGGTCGTCTTCGACCGCGGCGGCTACCGCTACCACGGACGCGTTCGCGCCCTCGCCGAAGCCGCCCGTGAAGGCGGTCTGGACTTCTGATGCAAGATCGGCACACAGCATGACCACGCAGCAACGCGAGTCCCGCGGCCGCTTCCGCCGCGACCAGCCGCAGGATGACTTCATTGAAAAGGTCGTTGCGGTCAACCGCGTCGCCAAGGTCGTCAAGGGCGGCCGGCGCTTCAGCTTCACCGCCGTCGTCGTCGTCGGCGATGGCGATGGCCAGGTTGGCATCGGCATCGGCCGCGCCAACGAGGTGCCCGACGCAATCCGCAAGGGCGCCACAATCGCCCGCCGCGAGATGGTCCGCGTGCCGATCAAGAACGGCACGATCCCCCATCCCATCACCGCCCGCTTCTGCGCGTCGCGCGTGCTGCTCAAGCCCGCCGCGCCCGGTACCGGTGTGATCGCCGGCGGCGGCGCCCGCGCCGTGCTCGAGGCCGCCGGGCTGCGCAACGTGCTCAGCAAGTCGCTCGGCTCCAACAACGTGATCAACGTCGTCCAGGCCACCGTGCGCGGCCTGACCCAGCTGCGCGACCCCGTTGAGGCCCGCCGCGAACGGCTACGCCTCGCCGGGCGCATTCCCGACGAACCCCGTCAGCCGGACCCGCCGCCGGCGACCGAGCCGCAGCCCGCCGTGGCCGCCGCAGGAAGCGAATAACCACGCATGGCAGAGCTCGAAGTCACCTGGGTCAAGAGCGCGATCGGCTATCGCAGCGACCAGGGCCAAACGATCAAATCGCTCGGCCTGCGCCGCCTCGGGCAAACCGTCCGAAAGCCCGATACGCGCGATGTGCGTGGTATGATCCACAAGGTGTCACATCTGGTCAGCGTGGTTGAGCTGGAGGGCGAGTGATGCCGCTACAGCTGCACGATCTGCGGCCCAATCCCGGGTCGCGCAAGCGTCGCAAGCGAGTCGGGCGCGGCAACGCCTCCGGCAAGGGCACCTACTCGGGCCGCGGCCTCAAGGGGCAGCGCTCCCGATCCGGTCGCGACTACAACGCCGTCTTCCAGGGCGGCGGCATGTCAATGTTCCGCACCCTGCCGCGGCGGCGCGGCTTCAAAAGCCGGAATCGCGTCGTCTATCAGGCGATCAATGTGGTCGAGCTGGGCCGACGCTTCGAAGCCGGCGCAGCGGTGGATGCAGCGGCGCTCGTCGAGGCGCGGCTGCTGCGGCGCGAAAGCCAGCCGTTCAAGATCCTGGCCGGCGGGCCAATCGAGCATGCGGTCCACGTGCGCGCCGAGCGCGTCACCGACGCCGCGCGCGCCAAAATCGAAGCCGCCGGCGGCAGCGTCGAGGTGATTGATGCAACGAGCGCAGACAGCAGCGGGGCCGACTCGGCCTAAGCTGCTGCAGGCGCTGGTCGACGCCTGGCGACAGCCCGACGTCCGCCAGAAGCTCGCCTTCACCCTCGCCATGTTGGTCATCTTTCGGCTCGTCGCGCACGTGCCGATTCCCGATATCAACAAAACTCAGCTCGAAAACGCCCTCGACAACAACCCCGTCCTCGGCTTCCTCAACCTCTTCTCCGGCGGCGGCCTCGACAACCTCTCCATCGTCGCCCTCGGCGTCTACCCCTACATCACCGCCTCGATCGTCATGAACCTGCTCCAGCCGATGATCCCGCGGCTGCAGGCGCTCGCCCAGGAGGGCGAGTCGGGCCGCAACAAAATCCAGCTCTACACCTACTGGCTCGCCATCCCGATGTCGATCGTGCAGGGCTACGGCCAGCTGATCCTGCTCGAAAACGCCCGCGCCATCACCGGTATCGGCTTCGGCGCCGAAGAGTGGCTGCCCACCATCTCCGCCATCATCACGATGACCGCCGGCACCATGTTCCTCATCTGGCTCGGCGAGCTCATCACCGAAAAGGGCGTCGGCAACGGCATCTCCCTGCTCATCTTCGCCGGCATCCTCGCCAGCTTCCCCACCCTCTTCAACTCCGTCGGTCAGAGCGACATCGGCTGGTCCGGGATCGCCGTCGTCATCGCCATCGCCATCGTCCTTGTCGCCCTGATCGTCTTCTTCCAGGAGGCCCAGCGGCGCATCCCCGTTCAATATGCCCGCAGCGTCTTCAGAGGCGGGAGGATGTACCGCCAGAGCGGCCAGAGCTACATCCCCCTGCGCGTCAACAGCGCCGGCATGATCCCCCTGATCTTCGCCTTCTCAATCATCATCTTCCCCTCCGTCCTCGCCGGCTGGGTCACCGGCGCCGCCGGCGAAGAGAGCCAGTCCCGTGTCTCCGTCCAGGTCCCCTTCGACCCGCTCGACTCCGACGAGCTGCTCAACACGCTCTACCCCGCCCTCGGCTCGACCGGCCTGTTCGTCGTCAACGCCGCCGAGATCGAGTGGGACGCCAGCGAAGACACCTTCGACGACCTGCTCGACCGGATCAATCGCGCCAGCGACGCCAACGTCCTCACCCGCGTCGAAAGCCGCACCGATCCGATCTCCGGCGACCTCCTCACCACCTGGCGGATCGACAACAACAAGATCGGCAGAGAGACAATCACCCTCGCCGACATCGAGGGCAATCTGATCAGGACCACGGGCATCCCCACCCACCTCGAACCGCCCGATGATCCGCTCACGCCCGACTTCGCCGAAGGCCAGACGCTCGGCGAGCGCCCGCCCGGCATCGTCCGCGCCGCCGACTGGGTCCAGACCAACTTCTCGCCCGGACGCCCGCTCTACTGGGCGCTCTCGTTCGTGCTCGTCGTCGCCTTCACCTTCTTCTACACGTTCGTCACCTTCCAGCAGCAGAACCTCGCCGAAAACCTCCAGAAGCAGGGCGGTTTCATCCCCGGCATCCGTCCCGGTCGGCCCACGCAGGACTACATCAACCGCGTGCTCGGCCGTATCACCTGGGCCGGGGCGCTGTTCCTCGGCTTCGTCGCCGTCGTGCCCTTCCTCGCGACCGAGTTCATCCCCGATAGCACCGCGCTCACCATCTCGAGCACCGGCCTCCTGATCGTCGTCGGCGTCGCGCTCGACACCATGCGCCAGATCGAAGCTCAGCTGCTCATGCGCAACTACGAAGGCTTCATCCGATGAGCACATACGTCATCCTGCTTGGCCCGCCCGGCGCCGGCAAAGGCACCCAGGCCGCCACGATCGCCGACCACACCAATCTGCTGCACCTCGCCACCGGCGACATGTTCCGCGATAACGTCCGCAATCAGACCGAACTGGGCCAGCAGGCGCAGCGCTACATGGAGCGCGGCGAACTCGTCCCCGATGAGCTGACCATCTCCATGCTGCTCGACCGCCTCGGCCGCGACGACGCCCAACTGGGCAGCCTGCTCGACGGCTTCCCGCGCACGCTCGAGCAGGCCGCCGCGCTCGACGCCGCCCTCTCCGACCAGGGCGCCGAAATCGCAGCCACACTGCTGATCGACGTCAGCAGCGACGAAGTCCTGCGCCGCCTCAGCGGTCGCTGGAGCTGCCCCGATTGCGGCGCTGTCTTCCACGAGGTCTTCTCGCCACCCAGCGTCGACGGCGTCTGCGACCGCTGCTCCGCCACCCTCATCCAGCGCGACGACGACCAGCCCGAAGCGATCCAGCGCCGGCTCGACGTCTACTCCGACCAGACCGCCCCGCTGATCGACTATTACGATCGCACCGGCAAGCTGCGCAAGGTTGATGGCGAACGCGACCCCGCCGCCGTCGGCGCCGACCTGCTCGCCGCCCTCAGCCCCGCGCTCAACGAGGCTGGCTGATCATGGTCACCGACAGCCGCGCCCGCCAGGTCGTGCTCAAAACTCCCGAACAGATCGACGCCATGCGCCCAGCCGGCCGGATGGTCGGCGAGACGCTCGCAGAGCTGCGCGACATGACCCGCGTTGGCATGGCGCTCGCCGAACTCGACCGCTACGTGCTCGACAAGTTCGAGCGTCTCGGCGTCACCCCCACCTTCCTCGGCTACCAAGGCTTCCCCCACACCATCTGCGCCTCCGTCAACGAACAGATCGTCCACGGCTTTGCCACCGATCGACGCCTCGAAGATGGTGACATCCTCTCCGTTGACCTCGGCGCAACCATCGATGGCTGGGTCGGCGACGCGGCCATCACCTACGGCGTCGGCACGATCAGCGCCGAGGCCGCGCGCCTGCTGCAGGTCACCGAAGAGTCCCTCCTGGCCGGGATCGCGGCCTCGCGTGTCCCAGTTCGCAAAGGTGACATAGGCGCAGCAATCCAGGAGGTGTTAGAATCTGCGGGCTACGGAGTCGTTCGCGGCTACGTGGGCCACGGCGTGGGCCGAGAAATGCACGAAGCGCCAAATATGCCGAACTACGGTCGCCGTGGCTCCGGCATGCGAATGCGCCCCGGCATGGTCCTGGCGCTGGAACCGATGGCCACCATCGGCCGCCCCGCAACCACGGTGCTGGCTGACGATTGGACCGTCTGCACGGAGGACGGCAGCCTCGCTGCACACTTCGAGCACACCATCGCCCTGCGTGTGCAGGGACCAGCCGAAATCCTGACACTGGCGAACTGACGCTGGTCGGCAACGAAGGAGAAGCGGTGGCGAGAAAACGCAGTGGTGGACCTCGCGGTCAACGTGCCCCAAGACCCGCGCCTGCCCCCAAGCAGGACAAAATCGAAGTCGAGGGCGTCGTCCGCGAACCGCTGCCCAACGCCACCTTCCGCGTCGAACTGCCCAACGGCCACGAGGTGCTCGCCCACCTCGCCGGCAAAATGCGTCAGAACCACATCCGAGTGCTGCGCGGCGACCGCGTGCTCGTGGAGCTGTCCGAATACGACCTCACGCGCGGGCGTGTCGTTTACCGATTCAAGAACTGAGCGACGGAGCACGAGATGGCACGGATTTCAGGCGTTGACGTTCCCGATGACAAGCGGCTGCCCTACGCGCTGCGCTACATCTTCGGCATCGGCGCCACCCGCGCCAACGAAATCATCCACAAGGCCCAGCTCGACCCCGAACGCCGGATGCGCGAACTCACCGACGGCGAACTCTCCCTCCTCCGCGAAGTGATCGACCGCGACTACATCGTTGAGGGCGACCTGCGCCGCATCGTCCGCCAGAACGTCCAACGCCTGATCGATATCAACTGCTATCGCGGCCAGCGCCATCGGCGCAATCTGCCGCTCCGCGGCCAGCGCACCCGCACCAACGCGCGCACCCGCCGCGGCTCCAAGAAGACCGTCGCCGGCCGCCGCCGCGCGGTCAAGCGCTAATCGAAGGGACGCCGAATCATGGTCACCCAGCGGCGCGGTGGAGCACGTGGGCGCCGGCGCGAGCGCAAGAACGTGCCGCACGGCCGCGCCTACATCCAGTCCACCTTCAACAACACCATCATCACCATGACCGACCTCAACGGCGACACCGTCGCCTGGAGCAGCTCCGGCTCAACCGGTGGCACCCGCGGTTCCCGCAAGGGCACCCCCTTCGCCGCCCAGATCGCCGCCGAAGACGCCGCCCAGAAAGCCATGAACCACGGCATGCGCGAGGTTGATGTCTTCGTCAAGGGTCCCGGCAGCGGCCGCGAATCCGCCGTCCGCGCCCTCCAGGCCGCCGGCCTCACCCTGCTGTCAATCCGCGACGTCACCCCCATCCCACACAACGGCTGCCGTCCCCGCAAGCGACGCCGCGGCTAACCCCCCACCCCGAGACGACGACCAGGAAACGCCCAGAGAACCCAGGAGACGACCGTATGGCCCGATACACCGGTCCCGTCTGCCGAATCTGTCGGCGCGCCGGCGAAAAGCTGATGCTCAAGGGCGAACGCTGCGTTGGCCCCAAGTGCGCCATCGAACGCCGCAACCAGCCCCCCGGCCAGCGCTCCCCGCGCCGCCGCAAAGTCTCCGACTACGGCATCCAGGTCAAGGAAAAGCAGAAGGTCCGCAAGACCTACGGCGTGCTCGAGCGCCAGTTCCGGAAGATGTTCCAGGAGGCCAACCGGCGTCCCGGCGCCACCGGCGACAACCTCCTGCGCATGCTCGAGCTGCGCTTCGACAACGTCGTCTACCGCCTCGGCATCGCCGAGTCGCGCGCTCAGGCCCGCCAGCTCGTGCGCCACGGCCACATCACCCTCAACGGCAGCCGCGCCGACGTGCCGTCGATCGAAACCAAGGTCGGAGACAAAATCGGCTGGACCCCGCGCGGTCGCAAATCCAAGTTCTACGAACTCTCCCGCACTTGGCAGGGCAGCCGTGAAGTGCCCGGCTGGCTGCGCATCGACCCCGTGCAGCTCGAAGGCGAGCTGACCGCGATCCCCAGTCGCGAAGACATCGACATGCGTGTCGATGAGAACGCGATCGTGGAGTACTACTCGCGCTGACGCGCGGGACACACCCTGCCGCTCACCCGGCCGGACAGCCTCAGGAGGCACACGCCACAGTGGTTTTGCAGCAAGAAGCTCCCAAGCTCGAGATCGAACAGGCCACCGACGACTACGCGCGGATCACCGCCGAGCCGCTCGCGCGCGGGTTCGCCCACACGCTCGGCAACGCGATCCGGCGCGTCCTGCTCTCCGCAATTCGCGGCGCGGCCGTCACCTCTGTGCGGATCGAACAGGTCCAGCACGAATTCTCGACCATCCCGTTGATGAAGGAGGACACCACCGAGTTCCTGCTGAACCTGCGCGGCATCCGCCTGCGCGCCCTCGCCGATCGGCCCGCCGAGCTCGTCCTCGACGTCGCCGGCCAGCGACGCATCACCGCCGCCGATATCGAAGCCCCCGGCGACTACGAAATCGTCAACCCCGACCTCTACCTCGCCACCCTCGACAACTCCGAGGCCAAGCTCTCCGTCTGGATGAGCGTCCAGACCGGCTACGGCTTCCAGCCTTCCGAGGTCAGCGCCAACGGCGAGACCATCCTCGGCGTCATCCCGCTCGATGCCGTCTTCACCCCCGTCCGGCGCGTCTCCTACGAGGTGCACGCCGCCCGCGGCGGGCAGGGCGCCGGCCTCGAGCGCCTCATGCTCGAAGTCTGGACCGACGGCAGCATCGCCGGCAAGGACGCCATCAAGCAGGCCGCCCAGCTGCTGCAGGACGAACTCGTCCTCTTCGCGACCCTCGGCGAGCCGCCCAGTCCCCGTCAGCTCGAGCCCAACGAGCGGCTCGGCATCAGCGTCGAGCAGTACAACCGCTCGATCGACGAGCTCAGCCTCTCGGTCCGCGCCCACAACTGCCTCAAGCGCAGCGGCCTCATGGTCGTCGGCCAAATCCTCGACAAGTCCGAGGACGAGCTGCTCACCCTGCGCAACTTCGGCGAAAAGTCCTACGTCGAGCTGGTCGAGCGCCTGCACGAGCTGGGCTTCCTCGACGTCAACGACTCGCGACTCCGCCGCGCCCGCGAGGGCGTCTTCAGCCGACCCGACGACGAGGTCATCACCGAACTCCCGCCGCTCCCCGAGGGCGAAGATGTCGAGCCCGCGCTCGCCGTCGGCGCCAGAGAGGCCGAGGACGAAGACGAACAGATCAGCACGCTCGGCACAGCGTTGCTCGAAGCCCTGCGTGAAGCGGGCCGCGAGCCCGACGAGCTGTAGCGGCGCCAGCCGCCAACAGAGCCGCCACAGCCAGGCGAGCTATCAGGAGGACTGACCATGCGCCACCGCAAAGCTGGACGCGCGCTGAGCCGCAGCCGCTCGCATCGCGCCGCGTTGGTCCGCAACCAGGTCACCGAACTCCTCCGCCACGAGGCGATCGTCACCACCGAAGCCAAAGCCAAGTCGATTCGACCCGTCGCTGAAAAAATGATCACGCTCGGCAAGCGCGGCACGCTGCACGCGCGCCGCCAGGCCGCCGCCGTGCTGACCGACAAGAAGGTCGTGCGCCGCCTCTTCGACGAGGTCGGCCCCCGCTTCGAAGAGCGCCAGGGCGGCTACACCCGGATCATCAAGCTCGGCCCGCGCCGCGGCGACGGCGCCGCGATGGCCCACATCGAGCTGGTCGAACGCGCTCCCGTTGAGGCCGCCGTCGACGACGACGAAGCGGACGCCGCCGATTCCTCCGAATAGCGAGCCGCCCGCGCGTGCCGACGCCACCGCCGCCGGAGCAGCGACTCGCCCTGCTGCTGCAATACGACGGCGCCGCCTTCGCGGGTTCGCAGTCGCAACCCCAGCTTCCCACCGTCCAGGGCGCGCTCGAGCAGGCCGTCAGCGAGCTGACCGGCGAGCATCGTCGCGTCTCGCTCGCCGGCCGCACCGATGCGGGCGTCCACGCCACCGGCCAGGTTGCCTCGTTTCTCGCCACCCGCCGGCTCCCGCCCCACCGCTGGATCCGCGGGCTCAATCACTTCCTCCCCGAAGCGCTGGCCGTCCAGGCGCTCCAGCCGGTCAGCCTCGACTTCGATCCGCGCCGCAACGCCATCGAGCGCGAGTATCACTACGACATCCTCGTCGCCGCGCAGCGACGCCCGCTCCACGAAGTCCGCGCCTGGCGCGTGCAGCCGACCTTCTCAATCGAGGCCGCGCGCCACGCCCTGGCACAACTCGAGGGCCAGCACGACTTTGCAGCCTTCACCACCACCGATCAGGGCCGACCAACCAACCGGCGACTACACGAGGCGTCGATCATCACGACCAACACGGCGACGCAGGATCGCTTCACGCTGCGCTTTCGCGCCGACGCCTTCCTGCAGCATCAAGTGCGCCGCATGGTCGGCGCGGTCGTCGAAGTCGCGCGCGGACGCGCCAGCTCCGATGCGCTGCGCAGCACACTCGAATCCGCCCTGCCGGGCTCCGCTGGGCCAACCGCCCCGGCAAAGGCTTTGACGTTAGCCATCGTTCGCTACGATCGAGCGACACTCCCCGATTGGAACACTGAGTATGTCCACGACTGTTCTTAACCCACGTGATGTGGCCCGCAACTGGCACGTGATCGACGCCGCGCAGCGACCACTCGGCCGTGTCGCGACCGAAGTCGCCACGCTCCTCCGCGGCAAGCACAAGCCCGCTTTCCACCCCTCGCAGGACATCGGCGACTACGTCATCGTCGTCAACGCTGCGCAGGTCTCCGTCTCCGGCCGCAAGCTGGACCAGAAGGTCTACTACCGTCACTCGGGCTTCCCCGGCGGCCTTCGCGAGGTCCCGATCCGGGAAATGCTGCAAAAGCGACCCGAACGAGTCGTCGAGCACGCCGTCCGCGGCATGCTGCCCAAATCCAGGCTCGGTCGCACGCAGTACCGACACCTGCGCGTCTACGCCGGACCCGACCATCCCCACGCAGGCCAAATCGCCGCCGGTGAAGACATGGCCGAGAGCGGAGCGAGCGAATGACCACAGGCAGTCACTACTACTACGGCCTCGGCCGCCGCAAGAACTCCATCGCCCGCGTCCGCCTCTACCCCGGCGACGGCTCGATCCAGGTCAACGGCAAGCCCGCCGAGGAGTGGTTCTCGCGCGACGAGCAGCGCCGCCTGATCAAGGAGCCGCTCTTCGCCACCGGCATGCAGAACAGCTTCAGCGCCCAGGTCAAGTGCAATGGCGGCGGCCGCACCGGTTGGGCCGGCGCGATCCGCCTCGGCATCGCCCGTGCCCTGCTCGCCTCCGACGAAGGCCTGCGCCGCCAACTCCGCCAGGCCGGCATGCTCACCCGCGACCCCCGCGCCAAGGAACGCAAGAAGCCCGGCCTCAAGCGAGCCCGAAAAGCCCCCCAGTACACCAAGCGCTAATCCCGCTCCCTACAACCCTGCACGCTCCCGCAACGCCGCCGCCTCATCCGTCTGCTCCCACGGCAGCACCAGGTCCGTCCGGCCGAAATGGCCGTACGCCGCCGTCGGCTCATAGATCGGCCGCAGTAGGTCCAGACGATCGATCACGGCCAACGGCCGCAGATCGAAATGCTCACGCACCAGCTCGCCCAGCGCCCGTTCCGGGATTCTCGCCGTCCCAAACGTCAGCAGCGTCAGCGACGTCGGCTCCGGCCGACCGATCGCATACGACACCTGCACCTCAGCGCGCTCTGCCAGCTCCGCCGCCACGACGTTTTTCGCCACCCAACGTGCCGCGTACGCCGCAGAGCGGTCGACCTTCGACGGGTCCTTGCCCGAGAATGCGCCCCCGCCGTGGCGCGCGATGCCGCCGTACGTGTCAACGATGATCTTCCGCCCCGTCAGCCCCGCATCGGCGGCAGGCCCGCCCACGATGAAGTTCCCCGCCGGGTTGATGTAGTACTGCGTCGCCTCATCGAGCAGCTCCCGGGGGATCGTCGGCGCGATCACCTGCTCCAGGATCCCCCGCTCGATCTCCTCGTGGCTCGCGTCGGCGGTGTGCTGCGTCGAAACCACGACCGTCGCCACCCGGTGCGGCCGCCCCTCGGCGTATTCCACGGTCACCTGCGCCTTGCCGTCCGGCCGCAGCCAGGCAAGGCTCCCGGCCCGCCGAACCTGCGCCAGCCGGCGCGTCAGTCCGTCCGCCAGCCACAAGGGCATCGGCATCAGCGACTCCGTCTCGTCGCACGCAAAGCCGATCATCATCCCCTGGTCGCCCGCCCCCTGCAGGTCATACGGATCGTCCGAGTCGCCCGTCTCGCCCGCCCGCAGCAGACCCCCCGCGATGTCCGGCGACTGCTGCTTCACCCGCACCATCACCTCGCACGAATCCGCGTCGAACCCGAAGCCCGGCTCGACGTAACCGATCCGTCGCAGCACGCCCCGCACGATCGCGTCAAAGTCGAGCGTCGCCTGCGTCGTGATCTCCCCGAACACCAGCACGAACTCCGACGAAACCGCCACCTCGCACGCCACCCGCGAGTTCACATCCTGCCTCAGGCAAGCGTCCAGCACCGCGTCCGAGATCTGGTCGCAGACCTTGTCCGGGTGCCCCTCGGTGACCGACTCCGATGTCCACAGCTCCCCGGGGAATCCGCCCGCCTCGGGCGCCGCCAAGCTCATGTCCCGGCGTCCCACGAGTGCAGATACCGCTCCTGCTCCGGCGTCAGCTCGTCGATCTCCACCCCCATCGCCGCCAGCTTCAGCTCCGCGACCTGATCGTCGATCTCCCGCGGCACATCCCACACCCCCGGCGCCGGCCGCGGTTCGGCCCGCACCAGATACTCCACCGCCAGCGCCTGGTTGGCGAAACTCATGTCCATCACGCTGGCCGGGTGCCCTTCGGCCGCCGAGAGATTCACCAGCCGTCCCTCAGCCAGCAGCAGCAGCTCCCGGCCATCGCTCGTGCGGTGCGCGCTTACGAAGGGCCGAACCTCGCGTTGCTGCTCCGTCATCGCCTCAAGCGCATCGAGATTGACTTCATGATTGAAGTGCCCCGCGTTCGCAAGGATCGCGCCCGAGCGCATCCGCTCCAGATGCGGCCCGTCGATCACATGGATATCACCCGTCACCGTAATGAACAGGTCGCCCTCCTCGGCCGCCTCCAGCATCGTGCTCACGCGGAATCCGTCCATCACCGCCTCCAGCGCCCGCAGCGGCGCCACCTCCGTCACGATCACCTGCGCGCCCATCCCCCGCGCCCGCGACGCGACCCCACGCCCACACCAGCCGTAGCCCGCCACCACCACCACCTTGCCCGCCAGCAGCAGATTGGTCGCCCGGATGATGCCGTCGAGCGCGCTCTGCCCCGTCCCGTAGCGGTTGTCGAACATGTGCTTCGTCGCCGCGTCGTTGACCGCGATGATCGGGTAGCGCAGCGCCCCCTCAGCTGCCATCGCGCGCAGCCGGATGACCCCCGTCGTCGTCTCCTCGCAGCCGCCGATCACCTCGTCGAGCAGCTCCTGCCGGTCGCTGTGCAGCTTCGAGACCAGGTCTGCCCCGTCGTCGACGGTCACCTGCGGATGCGCGTCGAGCACCGCCCCGATGTGGTCGTAGTAGCGCTCGTTGCTCTCGCCCTTGATCGCGTAGACCCGCATCCCCGCCCGCTCCACCAGCGCCGCCGCCACCTCGTCCTGCGTGGAGAGCGGGTTGCTCGCGCAGATCGTCAGCTCCGCCCCAGCCGCCTGGAGCGCCAGCGCCAGGTTGGCCGTCTCCGAGGTCACGTGCAGGCACGCGCCGATCCGCACGCCATCCAGCGGACGCTCACGCGCAAACCGCTCATGAATCTGCGCGATCACCGGCATCTCGCGCGACGCCCAGGCGATCCGCTGCTCTCCTGCGTCGGCCAGGCGAGGGTCGAAAATGTCGGCGGCCCGCGCGCCGCTCACTGCAGCACGACCTCGCCTCGGCCGGCCGCGCGCCGACGCGCCACCCAGCGCCGGAGCGACGTCGAGATGCTCCCCGAGCGACGGCTGGCGCTGGCTTCCACGATCGGGCCGACCTCCTGATAGCCGAGCTTGAGGTACGCGCGAACGGCGGGCGTGTTCTGCGGGTCAACCGACAGTACCACCTCGTCGGTCGTCCGCAGCAGCTCCGCCGTCACCGCGCTCGTCGCGCTCGTCGCGTGGCCATGCCCGCGGTGATCGGGATGGGTGAACACGTTGCCCAGCACTGCGATCCCGTGAGTCGGGCTGATCGAGTGCGTTCCCGCGATCGCCACCAGCCGTCCCTCGCTCACCACGCCCCGGTAGCAGCCGTCCGCGATGTGCTCGCGCGAATAGCGCGTCGGTCCGCCCTCCGCGCTGTACAGCCGATTGATCGTCTGGGTGTGCTGCGCGATCAGCGGCAGCGTCTCCCCGCCGACCGGCCGGAAGCTCTCCGCCGTGACCAGCATCCGCACCATCCGCCGCAGCGTCGAGAGCGTATGACCGCGCTGCAGCGCCTCGAGATGCTGCGGCTCGCAGATCGCAAACGTCCGCATCGGCCCCGGATGCAGCGTGAGGATCTGCTCAACGCCCGCCGCGGGACCGAGCAGCGTCGTCGCCTCGCCCAGCCCGGCATGCGAGTGACAGACCAGCGCATCCCCCGCGGCCAGCCGGCACGACCACCATTCGCAGCGGTCCCAGGCCTCCGGCTCCAGCTGGGCCAGCGCGTACGCCGCGACGTAGCGCTGCGCCTGCAGCTCAGCCGCCAGATCCTCCGGGTCGACTCGACGGGTGATCACCAGCCGTTCGCGCGCCAGACCGAGTCGCAGTGAGAGTGTCATGAGATCGGCCGCTGCTCCGCCACGACCGACGACAGCCGCTCGCGCGCCCCCGCAGCGCTCGCCCCCAGCAGTCCGGCGATGCCAAACCCCTCAATCGAGAACGACGCAACCGCGCAGCCCCAGCGGGCCGCCTCAACCAGCTCATCGCCCCGCGCCAGCGCGCTCAACAGCGCCCCCGTGAACGCATCGCCCGCTCCCGTCGGGTCCACCACCGTCAGGCCCGGCACCGCCGAGACGTGCACCCGCCGCGCCGCCTCGAAGATCTCCGCCCCCTGCGACGCCTGCTTGATGATGATCGTCTCCGGCCCCAGCGCGCGCAGACACTCGGCCGCTGTCGGCGGCAGCGCCTCGTCCTCCTCGCTGCCCCTCCAGCCGATCAGCAGCGCCGCCTCGTGCGCGTTGATCGACACGAGCTGCGAGCGCCGAACGACTCGCATCAGCCCCGCTCGATGCGTCACGATCTCTCGCTCGATCGTGTCAACCGCGATCAGCTGCGGGTCGCGCAGCTGGTCCAGCGCCGTCTCGTTCTGCTGCGGATTGCCCGCCGTCAGAAACACATACGGCGCACCAAGCAGGTCCGGCTGAATCGTCACCGGGTGCGACTCATACACGCCGGGCCGCGTGTACAGCGTCTCGCGTTGGTCGCCGCTCGGGTCATAGCGGCAGGCCCAGCGAAACGTCTGCCCAGGCGCCTGCTGCACGCCGTCAAGCGACACCCCCGCGTCGCGCAGCGGCTGCAGCAGCGCGAAGTCGAAGTCATCCCCAACCACCGACACCGGCGCCGCCTGAGCCGCGAACCGAGCCCCCAGCGCCGCATGCACCGCCGAACCCCCCAGCAGCTCGTCGACATCCCCCGCTGGACTATGAATTTCGTCGTATGTCACGGCCCCCACGATCACGACCTCGGCGCTCACGCCAGATACTCGCCCACGAGCAGCGCGTAGCGCTCGCGAGCCGCCGCCGGAATGCGCCTCGGGTCCGTCATGATCGCGCCCCGCAACGCCCCCGCCGCTGTTGATACCCAGCCGTCCGGCAGGCCCCGTGCCACCGCCGCGACGATCGCCTGAGCCGCCGCGACGTTCTCCCGCACCACCGCCGCCACCGCGTCGGCCGTCACATCCTCCTCACCCTCCCGCCACACGTCGTAGTCGGTCGCCGTGGCGAGCATCGCGTACGCGATTTCCGCCTCGCGCGCCAGCTTCGCCTCGGGAATCGCGGTCATCCCGACGATCGCCGCCCCCCACGAGCGGTGCAGCGCCGACTCCGCGCGGGTGCTGAACGCCGGCCCCTCCATGCACACGTAGGTCCCGCCGCGATGCACTCTCTTGCCCACCTCGTCCGCCGCAGCCCCGAGCCGCGCGCCGAGGTCCGCGCAGAACGGGTCGGCGAAGCCCACGTGCGCAGCGATCCCGCCCTCGAAGAACGACCGCACGCGATCGCCCTTGGTGCGGTCGATGATCTGGTCGGGCACGACCATGTCGCCCCGCGCGATCTCCTCACGCAGCGAGCCCACCGCCGAGACCGCGATGATCCCCTGCACGCCCAACGCCTTGAGCGACCAGATGTTCGCCCGCACCGGAATCTCGTGCGGCAGCCACACATGTCCTCTGCCGTGCCGCGGCAGAAACGCTACCCGCTTGCGCTCCAGCGTGCCGATCACGATCGCGTCGCTGGTCGCGCCGAACGGCGTCTCCGGCGCCCACGTCTCCACGTCCTCAAGCCCCCGCATGTCGTAGAAGCCGGAGCCACCGATCACCGCGAGCGTCGCGCTGGGTCCGGCCATGTCGCTAGTACCTGACCAAGGTGTGCAACGCCGCCTCGTCGAGTCGCCCGCGCCCACCCAGTTCGACGAGCTCGATCAGCACCGCGATCGTCGTCACCTCCGCGCCCGCGTCAGCGAGCAGCCCCGCCGCCGCCTCCAGCGTCCCGCCGGTCGCGAGCAGGTCGTCGACCAGCGCAATTCGCTGCCTTGCGCTCACTGCGTCCGCCTGGATTGCCACCCCGTCCTGACCGTACTCGAGCTCATAGCTCCGCTCGATCGTCGCCCCCGGCAGCTTGCCCAGCTTGCGCACCGGGATGAACGGAAGCCCGAGCCGCTGGGCGACGACCGCTCCAAAGATGAATCCTCGCGCCTCGATGCCCGCGATCGCATCCGCGCCCTCGCAACACACCGCGTACCAGTCGATCGCCGCCTTGAACACATCCGGCTGCGCCAGCAAGGGGGTGATGTCGCGAAACAGGATGCCGGGCTCGGGAAAATCGGCGATCGATCGCACCCCGGCACGGACGGCACGACTGGCTTCAGCCCACTCGCTCATGGTGCGTCCGTCTCCCATGCGTCGGGCCGGCATTCGCCGGCGCGTCGTCTAAGGCTACGGATGGCCACGCGGCGTGGTCAACGCGCCAGCCGCTGATACGCTGGCGTCTCTGGAGGCGGAGCGTGGGCCACGACCCCCTGGACCCCCTGGCGATGTCACCCGAGCAAGTCGAGCGCTCACTCGAAGCGATCGCGCCCTTCTACCAGCTCGATTTCGGCGCGATCAGAGCTGATCTCGATCTCTATCGACAGCTGGCCAGCGGCTTCGGTCGCGCCCGCATCCTCGAACTCGGCGCGGGCCTCGGACGCGTCGCGATCCCGCTCGCCGAGGACGGCCACGACGTCACCGCCCTCGACGCATCGACGGTGATGCTCAAGCACGGCGGCACGCCGATGCGCGACGCCGGCGTCAGCGTCGTCCAGGCCGACATGCGCGCCCCGCCCGCAATGCTCGGCTCGTTCGACCTCGTCATCTGCGCGCTGGGGACCTTCCAGCATCTGCTGCGCCGCGCCGACCAGGTTGCCACCCTCTGCTCCGCCGCCCAACGGCTGGCGCCGGGCGGTCAGCTGGCGCTCGACATCACCGCGCCGCGCTCCGATGACCTCGAGGCGGGCGCTCAGCCGCTGCGGCTCGAGTGGGTCCGCGAAGACGAGCGCCTCGGCACGGTTGCCAAGCTCTCCAGCCAGGAACTGGCCGAGCCGCGCGACGCAGCCCACCCGCCCGACGGCGTCGCCCCGATCGCCTGGGTCACCTACATCTACGAGTGCGCCCTTGAGCACGCCGTGCGCCGCAGCGTGGCCCGCTTTCCCCTGCGCGTCGCGATCACGCCGGGCGAACTCGAAGGTCTGCTGTGCGAGGCGCGCCTCCGGCCCCGCGACTGGTATGGCTCCTGGGCGCTCGACCCGCTTGGCCACGGCGATCGCACCATCGTGCTGAGCAGCGCGGCCGCGGCGTGACGAAGCTCGCCGTCGTCGCGGCCATGCTCCTCGCGCTCGCAGCGCTGCTGACCAGCGCCTGCGGCGGCAACCCCAACGAGCACATCGAGGCCAACGAGCTCTTCCGCCCGGCAGCCGCCGGCGCGGCCGCGCAGAGCGCAACCGCGGCTGACGCCGGGTCGCAACAGCAAGCATCCGACGCGCAGGCCCAGGCTGGACAGCAAGCGCAGCAGGGCCAGCAGGCCGACCAGCAACAATCCGCGTCGCCGCCGCAGTCCGGCGGCCAGGCGCAGGAATCCGACGATGACGCCGACCAGCAGCAAGCCGCGGCCCCCCCGCCGCGCGCCGACGACCTGCTCCGCCGCTACATCAATCCCTCCTACGGCTACAGCCTCGAACTGATCTGCCCGCCCTTCTGCGACCCCAGCTCCAACGGCATCGACCGCGCGGCTTTTCTCGCCGAATCCGGCCGCGCGCTGCTTGATGTCACGATCGTCGCCGCGGTGCCCGACGATCAGCTCGACGCAGCCTGGCGCGAGGCGCTCAACGTGCCCGACTTCGTCGACGCCCCCGAGCGCCAGTCGGTCATCTTGCCGCTGGTCGGCGTCGAAGGCTGGCGCTACGTCTGGGAGGAGGACCGCCGCGCCACCGGCGGCTTCCTGGTTCGCTGGGAGGCCACCCTCACACTGATCGACGGGCTGCTCTACATCGTCCGCGGCGGCGCCGTCGAAGACGACTACGAAGCGACGCTGCCCGCGCTCGAGCAGGCCTTCGACTCATTCATCGCCCCGCTCGAATCCCAGGCGACGCCCGGCGAGTATCAGCGTTTCGACTTCTCGTTCGTCTACGGCACGTCCTACATCGCGCAGGAGTTCGGCGTCCCGTCGTCCAACCCGCCCAACTTTGACGCCGGCATCGTGGTGCTCCAGAGTGAGCAGGCGCTGGATGCGGTGCTGGTCTGGGAGGTCATCGGTGAGGCCTTCTTCAACGCCGATGTGGCGATCGAGCGCACCCTCGCCGACACGCTCGGCGCGCAGACCAGCTCCAACTTCCGCGACGCCGCGCCGGTCGACGGCCAGCCCGCGCGGATGGCCCTGAGCGAAACGGCGATGGGGGAGGGCCTCGTGCAGATCGCCTCGTATTCCTGGTACTGCAGCGCCGCCGGCCGCGAATTCTCGCTCCACGTGATCGATAGCGATGACCCGGAAGCCGCGGCCGTCCCGCTGCTGGCCGGGTTCAGTTGCGAATCGGAGGGCTGATCATGACCACTCCCCGCCGACGAACCACCGTCGCGCTCGACGCGATGGGCGGCGACAACGCCCCCGCTGCGATCGTCCGCGGCGCACTGCTCGCGGCAGGGCGCGATCCCGACCTCGACATCATCCTCGTCGGCCGCGCCGCCGAGATTCGCAGCATCCTGCCCGCCCCCCAGGCCAACCTTCGCCTCGCGGAGGCCTCCGAGGCGTTTGGCATGGACGAACAGCCCACCCACATCCGCCAGGCCCGCGACTCCTCGATCATGGTCGGGCTCGGCCTCGTCGCCGATGGCGAAGCCGATGCCTTCCTCTCCTTCGGCAACACCGGCGCCGTGATGGCCGCCTCGTTGCTGCGGCTGGGCCGCATCCCCGGCGTGGCCCGGCCCGCGCTCGGCGCGCTCTTCCACAATGCGCGCGGCACCACCTCGCTGATCCTCGATGTCGGCGCAAACGCCGAGGTCCGGCCCCAATACCTCGGCCAGTTCGCCACCATGGGCAAGGCCTACTTCGAGCGCGTGCTCCGCCATCGCAACCCCAGCGTTGGCTTGCTCAACGTCGGCGAGGAGAGCAGCAAGGGCACGTCGGTCGCGCAAGAGGCCTACGAACTGCTGACCCACCAGGAGCCCAACTTCGTCGGCAACATCGAGGGCAACGCGCTGATCCGCGGCGCGGCCGATGTGGTCGTGACCGACGGCTTCACCGGCAACGTCGCCGTCAAGGTCTCGGAGGGTGTCGCCGAGCGGGTCATGGGTGAGCTGAAGAAGAGCATCAGCCAGCGGCTGCTCTACATGGCCGGCGCCTGGCTGATGCGCGGCGCCTTCGAGTCGCTGCGCGACCAGTGGGACTACGCCCGCGTCGGCAGCGCGCCGCTCTTCGGGATCAACGGCGCGGTGCTCGTCGGCCACGGCCGCGCCAACGCCGAAGCAGTCGCCAGCGGCATTCGATCCGCGCGCGGCGTCGTCGAATCCAACGTCGTCGATTCGATCCGCGAGGCCGTCGCAGGTACCGCCGCCGAGGACGATTCCCAGTCCGTCGGCGGCGATTCGCAGCTGCGCGACGAACGCCGGCATCGGGTATAGTTGCCGCCGACACAGCTCGGGTGGGCTGCCGCGTTTACGCTGGGTGTGTCGCCCGTCTCAGGTGCGCGAGCCGATGGAGGAGCACTGACATGTCCAAGCCAACCGAAGTGACCGATGGCAGTTTCCAGGTCGATGTCCTGGACAACGATCTCCCTGTGCTGGTCGATTTCTGGGCCCCCTGGTGCGGCCCCTGCCGCATGGTCGCCCCGGTCGTGGACGAGCTGGCCGAGGAATACGACGGCAAGGTCGCCTTCTTCAAGTTGAACACCGATGAGAACCCCGGCATCGCGACCACCTACGGGATTCGCAGCATCCCCACGCTGCTCGTCTTCAAGGATGGCGAAGTCTCCGGCCAAATCGTCGGCTTCCGGCCCAAGGGCGACCTCGCCAAGCGGCTCGACGAGGCGCTCGTCTAGCACGATCCCGTTTCCCGACGCTCAACGAACGCGCCGCGCCGCGTTCGTCGTGCTGTCCGCGCCCGTCAACCGCATGGCGAGTGCATCCCTCAGCGCATTGACGATCGCATCCACGAGCGCATGCACGGCCCTCTGCCGCTAGCATGCGTCGGCATGGCCGTGCATTGTGACGCGCGGTGGGCTCTCTGACAGACAAGGGGTTGAGCATGAAGGTCGGCGTCCACTTTAACTTCCAGAACTACACCGATTGGGAGCGCTTCGAGGCGCAGCAGATCGCCGAGGAGCCGATCATCTCCGACGCCAAGCTGTACGAGGAAGAACTGCACCTCGGCGGCCTCGTCGAGCCGCTCGGGTTCGACTCCTACTGGTGCATCGACCACCACTTCTCGCCCTACATCATGACCGCCGGGGCGATGCAGAACCTCACCTACTTCGCCGGCAAGACCGAGCGAATCGACTTCGGCACGATGGTGATCGTGCTGCCCTGGTACGACCCCGTCATGATCTCCGAGCAGATCGCGGTGCTCGACAACATGCTTCAAGGCCGCCAGCTCACCCTCGGTCTCGGCCGTGGCGCCGCCAAGCGCGAGTTCGAGGCCTTCCGCTCGCCGATGGGCGAATCGCGCGACCGCTTCATGGAGTCGCTGGAGATCGTGCGCAAGGCCCTGACCCAGGAGTTCTTCTCGCACGAGGGCGACTTCTACAGCATCCCTGAAACCACGATCCGGCCCCGCCCGCGCAACCCACAACGGCTGCTCGACTCAATGCGCGTCGCCTGGATCTCCCCGGAGACGCTGGAGATCGCTGCCAACGCCGGGCTGGGCATGCTCTTCACCAACTCCAAGAAGTGGGATGAGTACCAGGCCGACGTGAAGCGCTTCAACGAGATTCGCGTCGGCCAGGGCTGGGCTCCGCGCCAGCCCACCGTCGTGGCCAACATCGCCTGCTTCGACACCGAAGAAGAAGCTTGGGACGTGATGCTCAAGCATGTCGGCCAGTTCCAGGAGAGCGTCGAGCGGCACTACCGCTTCTCGGAGTCGGCGCGGTTCGAGGCGACCAAGGGCTACAAGTACTACGCCGAGTTCGGCAAGACCAACGAAAAGACCACCCCGCTGCAGCGAGCCCAGTACGGGGCGATGCCGCAGGCCTGGGGAACGCCCGACATGGTGATCGAGAAGCTGCGCCACATCCAGCAGATGACAGCCGCCGAAGAACTGATCATGAACTTCCGGATCAGCGGAGGCATGCCCGCCGAGGCGGCCGAGCGCAGCATGCGCCTCTTCGCCTCCGAGGTGCTCCCGGCAATTCACGAGATGGAGGGCACGATGCCCGTGGAACTCTCCGGCCGGGTCGCCGAACCGGTTCCTGCGGACTAGCAGCGAGCGGGCGGCGGTGTCGGTCGAGCTGCACGGCGAGTGCCCGGAGCGCTTCGAGCCGCTGCGCGCAGCGTTCGCCGAGAACTTCGCCTCGCGCGATGAGGTCGGCGCTTCCCTCTGCGTCGTCGAGAACGGCGAGATCGTCGTCGACCTCTGGGCTGGCTCGGCCGACGCGGCCGGGTCGCGACCCTGGCAGCGCGACACGATCGCCAACGTCTACTCCACCACCAAAGGCATCGCCGCGGTCGCCGCGGCGATGCTCGTCGACCGCGGATCGCTCGATGTCGAGCGCCCGGTCGTCGACTACTGGCCCGAGTTCGGTCAGGCCGGCAAGGAATCGATCACGGTTCACCAGCTCCTGACCCACGAGGCCGGGCTGGTCGGCGTCGACGAGGAGCTGCCCGACGGCGCAGCGCTCGACTGGGATCACATGATTGGCGCTCTGGAGCGTCAGGCGCCGATGTGGCCCCCCGGCGAGGGCCTCGGCTATCACGCGATCACCTACGGCTGGCTGGTCGGTGAAGTGATTCGGCGGATCGACGGCCGCAGCTGCGGTGAATTCGTGCGCGATGAGATTTCCGCCCCACTGGGCGTCGATTTCTACATCGGCCTGCCCGAATCGGAGGACGCGCGGACCGCCGAGCTGATCCCGGCGCCCGGTACGCCCGGCCTCAACATCCCGCCCGAGGGGCTTGCCGCAAAGGCGCTCGGTCTCGCCTCACCGCGGTTGGCCAGCGGGGTCAACACGCGCGAGTGGCGAGCGGCTGAGTTCCCCGCGGCGAACGGCCACGGCAACGCACGCTCACTCGCGACCATCTATGGCGTGATGGCCGCGGGCGGCGCGCCGCTGATGTCAGCCGATTCCGTTGAGCGAGTCGCGGCTCATCTGGTCACCGCTGAGGATCTGGTGTTGGGTTTCGAGGTCCGCCGCGCGCTGGGATTCATCCTCAGCACGCCCGGCGGCCGCTACGAGTGGGGCCCCAACCCGCGCACCTTCGGCCACTCCGGCGCCGGCGGCTCGCTGGCCTTCGCCGACCCCGACAGGGGGATCGGCTTCGGCTATGTGATGAACCAGATGTCCGCCGGGCTCGGCGCCGATCCCCGCTGGGCCCCAATGCTCAACGCCCTCTACGCCAGCCTCTGAACAAGTCGGCTCACTGCAGGTGCCGAAAGAGCGGATCTGCGGGCTCCATACCTGGTCGCCCCCCTCTGTCACTCATCTCCCCCCGCGGAGCGGGGGGAGAGGGGATCAGGGTTGGTCAGAGGATTCCTAGGCGGCCTGCTCTTGCTTGAGACGATCGAGGTGATGGCGGAGTTCAGCCTCCACCGTCTTGCGGCGTTCGGGGGTCCAGCCGAGTTCACGGGCGATCTCGAGGGCGGGTTGGCGAGTGTTGGCGGCGAATGGGCCACCGGACTTGTGGAATGCGCCGATCCCGACGAGGTCCGCGCCGGTCTCGACGATCCGGCGCGCGAACTCGGCCGGATTGTCGAGCGGCAGCAGCGGCCCAACGCGGATGCCGACGCGGAGCCCCGCTTCGACGAGCTCGGCAGCGGCGTTGAGGCGCTGGTCGATAGTCGCGCACTGCGGCTCGAACCGGCGGCGCACGTCCTCCGAATCGGTCGTGATGCTGAGATTCACCCGCAGCCGCTCGAATCCGTGGAACAGATCGATGTCGCGCGTCACGAGCGGACTGCGCGTCTGCACCGTCAGGTGGGCGCCGCGCCGGGCGAGGATGGGCAGCAGCGAGCGAGTCAGCTCCAGCCGCCGCTCGATTGGCTGGTAGGGGTCGGTCGCCGAACTCATCAGGACCGACTTGCGGCGCAGGTCCTGCCTGCAGTTGCGCAGCTTCTCCTGTGCATTCGTCTTGACGCGCACCCATCGCCCCCACGACTCGCGGCGCGCCTCGTCGGCGGTGAAGAACGCCGCGTAGCAGTAGGTGCAGGCGAAGGTGCAGCCCTGGTAGGGGTTGAGTGCGAAATCCAGGTCGGCCAACCGGCCGGTCGGCCGGGTGAGAATCGCCGTGGCATCGGCGTAGCTCACATCTGCGAGCCCAAATCGCTCAGGCTGAATCGGGGCGGGGTTCGGGTCGAACAGTGAGAGTTGTGGCATTCACGAATAGTACATGAGTTCTACCACGGGTGCAAGCAGGCAGATCGGTCGACGCCAGCTTCCAGCGCTGGGCCGAGCCGGTTGGCGGTCAGGAGCGCCCCAGCTAGCGCCAGACCCGCGAGAGGTCCACAGTCAGTCCCGGCAGCTCGGGGTCGCCGCTGATCGCCGCCGGCCGTTCGAGCTCCTGCGGTTCTCGGCCCGGTCGGTACACCCACAGCCGGCTCTGCTGCTGGTCCACGAGCCAGCCGAGCCGCGCGCCGCAGTCGATCCAGCGGACCATCTTCTGCTGCTGACTCTTGAGACTCTGGCCGGGTGAGAGCACCTCAAGGACGAAGGCGGGGCAGAGGCGCATGATCCCGCGGTGCTCCGCCTCGCTCAGCCCGTCCCACTGTCCCTGGGTCAGCCATGAGGCGTCGGGCATCCGCACCGCGCCGTCGGGACATCGATACATTGCGCCGGAGCTGAGCGCTTGGCCGCCGACCACGCGAGACCAAGCGAACAGCTGCACGAGAATCTCAGACTCGGCAAGCACGCTGTCGGTTCCGGGAAACGACACAACGACCAGCGCTCCTTCCGCAGACCGCTCGAACCTGACCCCTCCGTTGACCGCCTCGATCTGCAGCAGCAGCTCGTCGGTCAGCGGCTGTTCCGGCGGGAATTGGATCTCGAGCAGCTCAGCCGTCAGCGGCTTGGCGGGCGCCAGGACCATTGCATCCGCTCCATTCCGGCGACACGCAGCAACGATAGCGGTGTTGCGGCATGGTCACATGTTCTATTCTGCACGAACAGGCCGCTCAGCCTTCAGCCCCGGTAGCTCGTCCACTGCCGTCCGGACGGCCTCGGCCAGCTCTGCGTAGCTATGGGCGTGGCCCAGCGAGGCGAGCGGATTCAGGCTGATCGTCTTCTGGCCGGGCGGGAGAGGGTGTTCGGGAGAGAACCGCCACTGACCCGGTTGGCGGTGGCCGGCGAGCTGTGGGTCGCCCTCGCCGTGCCAGACCATGATGTAGACATCGGCGTGGCGCCGGAGGTCCGTTTCGACCCATTCGCTTTCGCCGTCGGCGTAGTAGCCGGATCGCGGCGCGATGTCGAACGTGGGCGCCTGCCTTGCCGCGTTCATGTTGGATGCCCAGGTTTGGCGCGCCGCCGACTGCTTGACCTCGATGCGCGCGCCGGTGTTCTGCTGCGTCAGGTCCCACGCTGCCCACGTGTCCGTTACCGACCAGAGCGGGGAGCCTCGCTTGGCCCCGTACAGCCACGCCGGTGAGTCGGGACCGCAGCCCCCCACTGCCTTCGGCATCTCCCCCCGCACAGCGGGGGGAGAGGGGATCCGGATTCCGCTGACCACTCAATGTGGTCAGCGGGGGGGGGGGGGGGGAGAGAGAGTTATTCAGAGCTTTCCTAGCGCGCGCCGCGGATGAGTTGGCCGGGGCGGGCGCCGGTCTCTTCGCCGTGGCGACTGATCACCTCGCCGGAGACGACGGTGGCGACGTAGCCGGACGACTTCTGGACCAGCCGCATCGCGCCGGTCGGCAGGTCGTGCCGGGCCTCGGGCAGAGCCAGCTGCAGCGCGTCGTAGTCGATGACGTTGAGATCGCCCTTCATGCCGGGCTGGAGCACGCCGCGGTCTCCGAGTCCGTAGAGCTCGGCGGTGTCGTGGGTCATGCGCTTGACGACCCACTCGAGCGGCAGGCGCTCGCCGCGATCGCGGTCGCGCGTCCAGTGCGTGAGCAGGAAGGTCGGCATGCTGGCGTCGCAGATCACGCCGACGTGCGCGCCGCCATCGGACAGCCCGATCGCGCTGCGCGGGTGCAGCAACATCTCGCGGGTCGGCTCGAGGTCGCCGTTGGCGTAGTTGAACATCGGCGCGAAGAGCACGTTGGCGCCTTCGCCCTCGGCGATGAAGTCGTAGGCGAACTCCAGCGGTGTGACGCCCTCGGCGTCGGCGCGGGCCTGCACGTTCTGGTGCGGCTCGGGCTCGTAGTTGGGCGGGTCGCTCATCGGGTAGAGCTTGTGCCACATGAGGAAGCCGAGCGCCGCGTCGGGCGAGGTGACCTCGGCGAGAATTTTGGCTCGCAGCTGCGGGTTGCGCATTCGCTCGGCGCGCTCGGCCCAGTCAAGGCTGTCGAGCTCGCGGTAGGAGGGCGAGTGGATGAAGGGGTGCCGTCCGCGCAGGGTCAGCAGCAGCGAAATGCCTCGCGCCGCGACCTGCGGGTAGATCTGGGCGCCCTCTTCGAGCGCCTCGAGCGAGGCGTCGAAGGCATGGCGCCAGGCGTCGGGCTCGTTGTCGTATTGCACCATCGCAAAGGTGACGGGTCGGCCGATCTCGCTGGAGAGCTTGCGCATCCAGGCGATTTCGAGCGCGGGGGCGTTGGCGTCGTCGCCGGTCACGCCGGCTGGGGCGACCTCGTAGATGCCGGTGCCGAGTTCGCCGAGCACGCGGCCGATGCCGAAGAGCTCATCCTCGGCGGCGAAGGTTCCAGGCACGGGCTCGCCGTCGATGGCGCGGTGGGCGAGGGTGCGCGAGGTCGAGAAGCCGAGCGCGCCGGCCTCCATGCCCTCCTTGACGATCGCCGCCATCTCCTGGATGTCCTCGGGGTTGGCGGCCTCGTTCTGCGCGCCGCGGTCGCCCATCACATAGGCGCGGACCGCGCCGTGCGGGACCTGCGTGCCGATGTCGATGGCCATCGGCAGGGTCTCGAGGAAGTCGAGGTATTCGGGGAAGGTCTCCCAGCCCCACTGCATGCCCTCGGCGAGGGCGCTGCCGGGGATGTCCTCGACGCCCTCCATGAGGCCGATCAGCCAGTCGCGCTTGTTCGGCGCGGCGGGCGCGAAACCGACCCCGCAGTTGCCCATGACGACGGTGGTGACACCGTGCCAGAACGACGGCGTGAGCAGCGGGTCCCAGGTGATCTGCCCGTCGAAGTGGGTGTGGATGTCGACGAAGCCGGGGGTGACGAGCAGGCCGTCGGCGTCGATCTCTTCACGGCCGCTGTCGGTCACTTCGCCGACGATCGAGACGAGCCCGTCATCAATCGCCACATCAGCGTGTCGGGCCGGCGCGCCGGTGCCGTCGACGACGAGTCCGTTGCGGATTACCAGGTCATGCATGGAGGTCCCCTTCAGTGACGGGGCACGGCCCCGCGAATTGCAGCACAGTATCGCCGATCGGGGGACGGCTCGTCGGGGCGGGAGGGACCCCTCAGTCGGTTTGGGCGAGTTGGGGGAAGCGTTGGAGGGCGGCTTGTTCGAGGATGTCGAGCTGGGCGTGCATTCGGGCCTCGAGTTCGGCGTCGGTTTCAGGGGTCTCGGTGGGTTCGGCGGTTGGGGTGTCCGGGGGAGTTTTGGAGGCCGCCGCTTCGGCTACCTGCGTATCTGGTCGGGGTGGTTGGGGTTGGTCAGGATTGGTTGATCTTGTCTTGCTGCGTTCGTAGTCGCCGAGGATCGAGAGGGTGGTGCGTTCGCGCTGTTCGGGGGTTTGAGCTGGCTCGAATGTTGGGGGGCCGGCTGGTCGGAGATGGTCGGGTTCGTTCAGCTTTGGTTGGGTCTTGGCGGGATCGGGGAGAGCTTTGGGTCGCGGGGCGTCGACCAGTTGGTCGTCGGGGAAGTCGAAGGCTTCGGCCTCGGCGTCGGCGAGCGCGCGGGCTTTGGCGGCAGGGCGGAGCTCGCGGAGGATCAGGCGGTATTCGCGCAGGGCGGTGGCGAGGGCGCGGTGGTGGACCTCGTGGAGGCGGGCGATCTGCGCGGGAGCGGTGTGGGGCAGGAGCGGCGTGACTTTGCCGCCGTCGGTGAGGAAGGAGAACGCCTCGAGGGGCTTGGTGGGGTCTTCCTGCAGCAGGCGGTGGACGCGGCGGCGGAGCAGGGTGACGTGCTCGAAGAGGAAGTCGTCGGCGGTTTGTTCGGCGATGTCCGACCAGTCGGTTTCCAGGAGCTTGAGATCGGCGTGGATGGTGGCGTGGGAGACGCCCAGGGCCGTCGCGATCTGGCGGAGGGACTGGCCGGCCTGGCGAAGTTCGTGGGCGTGGAGGATGCGTCGGCGGCGTTGTGGGGATGTGGGCATGGTGGATAGTACTCCTGTTCTACTGTGAGGGTAGCACGGGAGTGGGGGGGTGGACGGATTGGGGCGGGCGATCGCCGGATTCCGTCGGCCACTCCTTGTGGCCGACGGGGGAGAGCGATTGGATCGGGCTGCTCGGGGGGGACTGTAGGCTGGCAGACTTCGGCTCGCGGATCGGCGCGCTGCGTTCGGCGGTGGCTGGCTCGGTCGGTAGCAGGCTCCCCTCTGCCTGCGGCATCTCCCCCCGCCGAGCGGGGGGAGAGGGGATCCGGGCGGCATCTTCACCCGCAAAGCGGCGGGAGAGGGGATCCGGGCGGCATCTTCACCCGCAAAGCGGCGGGAGAGTCACTCAGAGCTGTCCTAGCGCTGGTGGATCAGGGGCTCGCCGGGGATTGGGCTGCGGGCGTGCACTACGTAGTCGCTGCGGATGCTGCCGATGTAGAGGTCCTGCATGTCGGGGCCGCCCCAGGAGACGTTGGTGGGGGCCTGCATGATCGTGCCTTCGAGGTCTTCGATGATCGTGACCGATTCTCCGGCGGGGGTGATGGCGACGACCTTGTTGGACATCGGCAGGGTGACCCAGAGGTTGCCCTCCTGGTCGAAGCCGCAGCCGTCGGTGAGGCCGAGTTCGCCGCGCTGTTCGGCGTTGAGCGGGCGCATGGCGGCGAGGTCCGCGACGGTTTTGCCCAGCAGCGGGCCGTATTGCTGGGGTTCGCCGAGCGTGCCGTCGGCGTTGATCGGGAAGCGCAGCACGTTGCAGCCGGTCGTCGAGCAGACGTAGGCGTTCTGCTCCTGGGGGTCGAGCGTGATTCCGTTGGCGAAGAGGATCTCGGTCGCGAGCATCGTCGTCGAACCGTCGGTCTCGATCCGGAAGAGGAAGCCGTCGGGGCCGCCGGAGAAGGCGTCGGGGCCGCTCCGCGAGGTCGAGTGGGTGACCCAGATGCGGCCCTGCGAGTCGACGTGGGGATAGTTCGAGGCAACCAGCGGGATGCCGTCGACGGTGTCGACGAGCACTTCGACCTCGCCCGTCTCGGTGTCGAGGCGCTGGACTGGGCCGGTGCCGCTGTCGCCATCGAGCCCGCCGACGTTGGCGATGATGATCCGGCCTTCGCGGTCCATGTTGATGCCGTTGGGCGAACCGCCGGCGTCGCCAACGCGGTTCAGCGAGCCGTCGGCAAGGACTTCGGCGGCGGCGCTGGCCTGATCGGAGAGCCAGACGCGGTTGTCGCTGGAGACCACGACATCTTCAGGGCGCTGGACGCCGAGGCCGACTTTGCTGAGCTGGTCGAGGGAGATGGGAGTGAGTGGCATGTGGGGAGCCTTCTACATGTCGTGCTAGCCGTGCTAGCCGTGCTAGTCGTGCTAGGTGTCGGGACTGGATGGTAGCTGCGCCAGCAGATCAGCTGCGCTGGGACAGCGGTCGCGGAGGACGCAGACCTGGCATTTGGGCCGGCGGGCGTGGCAGACTCGGCGGCCGTGGCGGATCAGCGAGACGTGGAAGTCGTAGTAGCGGTCGGGGGGGAGCTGCGCCTCGAGCGCATCGTGGGCCTTGACGGCGTTGACCTTCGAGCCGATCAGGCCGAGCCGCTGCGAGACGCGGTGGACGTGGGTGTCGACGGGCAGGGCGGGTCGCCCGAGCGAGAAGAGCAGCACGCAGGCGGCGGTCTTGGGTCCCACGCCGGGCAGTGAGATCAGCCACTGCTTGGCTTCGGGGATCGGCATGGTGGTGAGGATGCCGGCGTCCCAGCCGGGGCCGAGGCGCTTGCGGAGTTGGGTCAGCAGCTCGCGCATGCGCCCAGCTTTGGTCGGGGCGAGCCCGCCGGGGCGGATCGTGTCCTCGAGCTCGTCGGGGTCACTGTTGAGCACGGCATCCCAGTCCTCGTAGCGGGCGACGAGTTGTTGGAAGGCGCGGCCGGAGTTGGTGTCGGAGGTGTTTTGCGAGAGCAGCGTGAGGACGAGTTCGGTGACGGGGTCGTGGGTCAGACGCCAGGGGGTGAGCGGGGCCTCCCTGACGAGGCGGTTGATGATCGCGGTGGGTCGGAGCGGCTTGGGGACCTTGCGTCGGCGGGGCATCAGAGGTGTCCGCTGAGTGTGCGTTGGGCGGGCGCGCCGGCTGGTCCGGGGCCGACCACGATGGCTTCCCGGGTGTTGAGTGAATTGGTCACGCGGGTAGGGTAGAAGCGCGTCGCGGCTCCGGCCGTCGAAGTGGCTATAATCGGCGCGAAGAGCGGCTGCGGGCCGCATGAGTTGCAGGATCCCCGAGGAGACCAAGATGGACTACAAGTTCAGCGCCGCCGACGACAACTTCCGCGGGGAGGTGGTCGGATTCATCGATGACAACTGGGTGCCGCCGGAGGGCACGAACGAGCCGGGCGACGATTCCTCCTTCGAGGCTGAGCGAGCGTTCGAGAAGCGCGCGGCGAGCAAGGGCTGGCTGACGATGGCCTGGCCGACGGAGTACGGCGGGCGCGGCGCAAGCCACATCCAGCAGACGATCTACCGCGAGGAAGCGGCCTACCGCGGCGCGCCGGGCGCGGGCGGGCAGGGCATCTCGATGGTCGGCCCGTGTCTGATGCTGCACGGCAACGAGGCGCAGCGGCAGGAACACCTGCCGCGGATCGCCAGTGCCGAGTCGTATTGGGCGCAGGGTTTCTCGGAGCCGGGCAACGGCTCGGACCTGGCCGGTCTACAGACGCGCGCGGTGCGCGACGGCGACGACTTCGTGATCAACGGGCAGAAGATCTGGACCTCAGGCGCGCACTACGCGGACTGGATTCACGTGCTGACGCGGACCGATACCGAAGCGCCGAAGCACCGCGGCATCTCCTACTTCCTGCTCGACATGCACACGCCGGGCATCGAGGTGCGGCCGCTGATCAACATGCTCGGCGAGCACGGCTTCAACGAGGTCTACTTCAGCGATGTGCGGGTCCCGGCCAGCAACATGATGGGCGAGTACAACCGTGGCTGGTATGTGGCAGCGACGCTGCTCGACTTTGAGCGCTCCGGCGTGGCCTGGTCGGCGACGTCGCGCAAGACCGTCGAGCTGATGTCGGAATACGCGTCTGAGCAGGGCGGGCGCCGCGGCGGCGCGAACCTGATCGACGACCCCGGCATCCGCAACGGTCTGGCCAACCTGGCGATCGAGTCGGAGATCGCGCGGTTGATTTCGTATCGCGTGGTGGACATGCAGAGCAAGGGCCTGGTGCCGAACCACGAGGCGTCGATGTCGAAGATGTTCGGCAGCGAGCTGGGCCAGCGGGTGGCGCGCTTCGGGGTGAACATGATCGGTCTGGCCGCGCAGCGGATCGACCCCGATGACCCGGCGGCGCCGCTTGGGGCGCGCCTGGGCCGCAGCTACATGTCGAGCGTGCCCAGCACGATCGCAGCGGGCACCAGCGAGATCCAGCGCAACATCATTGCGACGCGGGGTCTGGGCCTGCCGCGGCAGTAGGCGCGGCCGCTCCGTTCCTCCGTTTGCCATCCACAGTGGCATGATGAAGAGAAGAACTGAGAGATCGGGAGGAACCCAATGGCCGACGAGAACCAAGCCGGCTCAGCTACGGGGGCGGAGATCGTAGAGACGTTTTTCGAGCAAGTCGAGAAAGCTCGGGTCGCTCGGGAGCAAGCGTCGAAAGTCCGCGCCGGGCGGCGCTTGATCGTGCCATTCCGCCACACGATTCCGGCGGAGCGCGTAGACCGATGAGTGGAGCCACAACCGGTTCATCCTTCGAAGGGGTCCCATTGCGGACCCCTTTGTTTGAAGCTCAGCATTCAGGCCGCTACTTCAGACAACAACTGATCAGGGCATATCAGGATCGATTCAAGTGCCGCCTCGTTGTGCTCATCGACCAGCTGATGCCATACAGCGTCCCGCTGTTCGAGGAGACGCTGTTCGACGCTGACTCGAATCAGGAGCTGCATGTGTTGCTATGGACTCTCGGGGGTGATGGGGAGACTGCATTGCGACTCGCGCGACAGGCCCAAGCCAGGTGTCGAGAGCTCACTGTCATCGTTCCTGACGCAGCGAAGAGTGCTGGAACGCTGTTCGCGCTTGGAGCTCATCAGATCCTGATGGGCCCAACGAGTGACCTCGGCCCGATCGATCCTCAATTTCAAGGATCGGATGGAAGACTGGTTGCCGCCAAGACGATCATTGCAGCAGTCAATGGTGCCTTGGACGAAGTAGCCGAGCGTCCCGAGACCCTCATGTTGCACGCCACGTTGCTCGCAGACACCACAGCAATCGACGTTCAAGAGGCTCACAATGCGTTGAAGCATGCGGACGCACAACTTCGTGAGGCGCTCGCATGCAACCCAGACCGTTCAGACTCCGAAGTCGAGCGGCTCGCACAGGAGCTGATTGATCCGCTCATTGGAGAGCCTCAAAGCCATGGCGCAACAGTCTCCGCTGATCGCGCGATCGCCATGCGTCTTCCAGTTGAGAAATTGTCTCCGCAGAGCGACCAGTGGAAGATGGCCTGGCAACTGTGGATTCGATACTTCAATATGGGGTCGGTGAGTATCTATGAAGGTGATCGCGCGTCGCAGATTTTCAAGGCCGGAGCCGCGGTCCAGGACCTCTAGGCACTTCAAGAATCGGTTCAGTCTGAACGCGCGCCATTGAGTAGATCGCTGAGGTGTGTGCGGACGTGCTCAACCGTCACGTTCATGAGCACGTCCAACAGCGTGCCCTGGGCGCCGCCGGCGGAGCGGGTTGGCTTGGCAAGCAGCTCCTCCTCCGCGTTCGCGACCGCTGCGATTGTGGCGCGGCGGTTTTCGGCGAACTCTTCCAACAGCTCAACGACGCTGGCCGTCTCGCGATTCGCGACCTGGCGGTGGTTGTAGGCGTCCATGTTGAAGCTGGCGCTGGCTGAGCTGGTTGGGCGCGGCTCGGCGGGGCTGCGGGCCTGCTCGATCAGGCGTGGGTAGGTCCACTCGATCGCGGCAAGGTGGGCGAGCAGCTGGCGGGCCGACCAGCCGTTTTCGTAAACACCGCGTTCGAGGTGGTCGGCGCCGATGGCGGCGACGACTTGGGGCAGGCGCGCGGCGTCATCGCGGAGCGCGGCGAGGAGGTCGTTGCGGGTCTGCAAGTCGGTCATGCTGGCGCCTCTTTGGGGTTGGGGAAGGGATCGTTGGTGAGTTCGGCGCTGCGGCGCCAGAGCGCCTCAGCGGCATCGGCGTCGCGAGCGGCGGCGCTGGGCTGGGCAAGCTTGTGGCGGTTGAAATACGCGCCGCCGTGCTCGCGCATCCCGGCCTCGGCGGCAGCGTCGACGACTGGCGCTGCGCCCTTCCTGGCCGAGAGCAGGAAGATCTGGAGGGCGCGCCAGCCGAGGCCCACGAGGCCGCGCAGGTCGCCGTCGGCGCCGAGCTTCGTTCGCACGCCGCCGGGGTGGACCGCGAGGCTGGTGAGGCCGCGCTCGCCGTAGCGGCGCTGTAGCTCGCGGGTGAAGAGGATGTTGGCGAGCTTCGAGGCGGAGTACGCATACCACCCGCCCCAGCGCTGCTGGAGTTGCAGGTCGGCGAGGTCGAGGCGGTCGGCGCGCTGGTGCAGCAGCGAGGTGACGTTGACGACGCGCGGGTCAGCGGATACGAGGATGCGTTCGAGCAGCAGCCCGGTGAGCAGGAAGTGGCCGAAGTGGTTGACCTGGAGCGTGCGCTCGATGCCGTCTTCGGTGATGACGCGCTCTGAGACGTTGATGCCGGCGTTGTTGATCAGGGCGTCGATCTGCGGGAGCTGCTCGAGCGCGTCGGCGGCGCATTGGCGGACCGAGGCGAAGCTGGCGAGGTCGAGTTGGAGCAGCTTCGCTTCGACGCCGGCGTTGCGGAGGTTGCGGAGCGCATCCTCACCGCGGCCTGGATCGCGGGCGGTGAAGGCGACGTTCCAGCCGCGGCGGCCGAGTTCGATGGCGGCGGCGAGGCCAATGCCGCTGTTCGCGCCGGTGATCAGGGCGGTGGGCACTCGGCTGTCAGTCCCCAACGGCTTGGACATCGACCTCGATGTCGACCGAGTCGTCATCCACCGGAGCCTCGTCGTCGGGCCCCCCGCGTCTCGGCCCGGCATAGAGGCTGATCTCAAGTCCCCTCAGTGCCTCAATGACTGCAGCAAGGGTCGGTTCGCCATTGGCGACCAGTGTGTGATTCGGGCCAACATATCGGCCGATCGCCATGACCAGGTCAGTCAAATCCTTCGAACGAGCAATGTCTCCGATCGTCTCGATGACGCCTAGAGGGTCGTCATATTGCAACGCCACATCCAAGGCGCCGATGCAATCTCGATGGTCGCGGAGGTGCTCAGCAGGATCCCAGAGGTGCGTCTTGATCTTGGCCATATCGATGCTCTTTCGTTTCAGATGTCCTGCGCAAGCTCGATCGCCCGCCGGATGTCGCGCGACTGACTGCGTTTTTCGCCTGCGGCGAGCAAGATGATCACAGAGTCGCCATGCTGCGTGAAATAAATGCGGTAACCGGGCCCGGTATGGATGCGCAATTCCGAAACTCCTTGACCAACGGGCCTGACATCGCCCAGAAGGCCACGCCGCAACCGACGGATGCGCCGATCGATGAGATCTCGTGTCTGCTGATCGCGGAGCCTGGTGCGCCAGCGACGGTAGACATCTGTGGCTCGAATCTCCTTCACAGTGGCTGTGCCCCTGAGGATACGCCGCTGAACCACGCTGCGGCGTCGGCGAAGGCCTGCTCGAGCGGGGTTTGGGGGAGGCCCAGCTCGTTGATCGCCTTGCTGACGTCGTACCACTGGCGGCGGCGCGAGATGCGGACGCCGGCGATGGTGGCGCGGGGGGTGCGGTGGGCGAGGACCGCGGCGGCCTCATCGATCGCGGCCCAGGCGTAGGCGGCTTGCCAGGGGATGGCGAGGTTCGGTGGGTTGGCTCCGGCGGCTACGGCCGCGCGGGTGATGATTTCGCGCAGGGTGAGATTGCCTTCGGCATGGCCGAGGATGTAGCGCTGGCCGATTCGGCCGCGCTCGGCGGCGAGGATGTGGCCGCGCGCTACATCGGCGACGTGGACGATGTTGAGGCCGGCGCTGTCGATGTAGGCAGGCATGCGGCCGCCGGCGGCGTCGGCGATCAGTCGGCCGGTGGGCGTGGGCTTGCGGTCGAGCGGGCCGATCGGGGCGGTGGGGTTGACGACGACCGCGGGCAGGCCCTCGGCGGCGACCATCCGGTGGACGAGTCGCTCGCTGACGATCTTGGTGCGCTCGTAGGGGCCGGGCGCGCGGCCGGCGTCGGCCCACTGCTGTTCGTCGGCCAGAGAGCTGATGCTCCCGACGCTGCCGATCGCGGCGACGGAGGAGGTATGGACGATCCGGTCGACCTGGTGTCGCAGCGCGGCGCGCATCAGGTGGTCGACGCCGAGCACGTTGGCTCGCCAGGTGTCGCGACGTGCGCGGCGGGAGAGGTCGTAGCGGGCGGCGACGTGGAAGAGCGTGTCGACGCCTGCGAGCGCGCGATCGAGCGAGTCGGGGTCGGTCAGGTCGGCGTCCACCACTTCGAGATCGAGCCCGTCGAGGTTCGCCCGGTCGCTGCCGGATCGGGCGATGGCGCGGGCTTCGGCGCCGGCGTCGAGGACGGCGCGCAGGACATGAGCGCCGATGAAGCCGGTGGCGCCGGTGACCAGGGCGAGCTTCACCGGCCGTCGGCAGCGACCGCGGGGATGACGTGCAGGAGGGTCTCTTCGAGCGCGCGGAGCGAGCGTCCGAGGTTCAGGCGCAGGCGCAGGAGCTCGCGGGCGAGGCCGGGTCGGCGGGCGATCGCGGTGGCGATGACGAGGGGGTTCGGTCGGCTCGTCCAGGCGGTCGGCTCGGCGGGCACGTCCTCGTCGATCGCGTCGATCACGACGCGGACGGCGCAGAAGGGGATACCGGCGGAGGCGCATGCCTCGGCCCACTCGGAGTCTTCCATCTGCACGATCGCGGCGCCGGTGTCGGCGGCGGCGGACTTTTCGTCGGCGGTGGCGAGGACGCGTGCGGAGGTGAGGGAGTCGCCGAAGTCGGCGTGGATGTTGGCGCTGTGGAGGGCGCGCTCGATGATGCGGCGGAGGCGCTGATCGGTGGTCCAGGCAGCGTCGCTGCCGGCTCGCAGGACGCGTTCGGTGACGACGATGTCGGCGCAGCGCAGGTCGGCGCGGAGGCCGCCGGCGATGCCGACGCTGAGGACGGCCTGCACGTCCTGAGTCTCCAGCAATTCTCCAGCAGTGATGCGGGCGGCGGCCAGCCCGGGCCCGCTGACGACGCTGACGGTGCGGTCGGAGGTGAGCAGGCAACGCCCGGCCTGGGCGGCTGCGCCCTCGGAGGGGAGCGCGGCGACGATCGCAAGCCGTGCGCTGGGGGATGCGACGGGGGTCGCGTTGGGCTGGGCGGTTGCGGGTGTGGTCATGGGTTCCGTGGGTCGGCTGGCGCGCGAGCCGGTGGGCGTGGGTGCGCGCGTAGGTGTGAGTGTCGCATGTCGAAGCGCTGCGCGCGGGTAGCATGTTCGGAACGATCAGGAAGCGACCTGTCTGGATGGGGGGCTCGGTGTACGAGACGCTGCTGTACGACGTGGATGACCAGATTGCAACGATCACGCTGAACCGTCCGGAACGGCTGAACGCCTTGAACGGGACGCTGTTGCGGGAGATGCGCGAGGCGACGGAGGCGGCTGCGGCGGATACCGATGTGCGGGTCGTGATCCTCACGGGCGCCGGGCGGCTGTTCAGCGCGGGCGGCGACCTGAAGGACGGGACGGGCTCGGCGACGAACCTCGAGGCCAGCATCGGGAGCCTGTGGTACTTCGAGCGGACGGCGCTGCTGCTGCATGAGATGGCGAAGCCGACGATCTGCGCGCTGAACGGAGGCGCAGCGGGGGCTGGCTGCTCGATCGCGCTCGCGGCGGACCTGCGCTACATGTCGGAGTCGGCGTATCTGTACACGGCGTTCCTGAAGGTCGGCGTGTCGGGCGATTTCGGGGGGACATGGACGTTGCCGCGGCTGGTCGGTCTGGGTCGGGCGCGGGAGATGTACCTGCTGCCGGACCGGATCGGTGCGGAGCAGGCGCTCGGCATGGGTCTCGCGAACGGGGTGTTCCCGGCGGACGAGCTGATGTCGGGGGTGCGTTCGATCGCAGAGCAGCTGCGTGATTCGCATCCGCTGGCGGTGGGCCAGATCAAGGCGAATCTGAACGATGCGTTCTCGATTCCGTTCTCGGAGGCCTTGCGGCGCGAGGCGGACCGGATGCGTCGCTTGGGTCAGAGCGAGGACTCGGCGGAGGCGCGCAACGCGTTCATCGAGAAGCGCAAGCCGGTGTTCAAGGGTCGCTAGCAGGGCGGCCGCAGGGGAGGGAGCCGATCATGCTGCGGATGCGACAGATTTGCCTGGTCGCGGAGGACCTGGACACGATTGAGGCGCATCTGCGCGGCGTCTTCGGGCTGGAGATCTGCTACCGCGACGAGGGCGTGGCGGTGTTCGGGCTGCACAACTTTTTGATGCCGATTGGGAGTTCGTTCCTGGAGGTGGTGTCGCCGACGCGGCCGGGAACGGCCGGCGGGCGCTTTCTGCATCGTCGCGGGGGCGACGGCGGCTACATGGTGATCATGCAGTGCGACGACATGGCGGCGCGGCGGGCGCACGTCGGCGAGCTCGGGATCCGGCTGATCACGGACTCGTCGAACGAGCAGTCGGACGGGATTCAGCTGCATCCGCGGGATGTGCCGGGTGCGATCGCGGAGCTGCGCTGGAACGTGGGCGACGAGGATGTCGCGGGGCCGTGGTCGCCGGCGGGACCGAGCTGGTTGCCGGCGCAGCGGAGCAATGTGGTCAGTCAGATGGTCGCGGCGGAGCTGCAGGCCGAGGACCCGCAGGCGATGGCGGCGCGGTGGTCGGAGGTGCTGCGGATTCCGCTGGGCGAGGATGCGGCGGGCAATCCGACGATCGCGCTGGACGACGCGGACCTGCGGTTTGTCGAGGCGACCGATGGTCGTGGCGACGGGTTGGGCGGGCTCGATGTGCGGACGGTGGACAAGGCGCATGTGCTGCACGCGGCGCATGAGCATGAGCTCGCGATCTCGGAGGATGAGAGCGTGGTGACGCTCTGCGGGGTGCGGTTCCGGTTGGTGTAACGGGGGCGGCTGCGGAGGATCGAGTGCCCCCCCTCAGCCTTCGGCAGCTCCCCCTCGGGAGACCTTTGCGTATATCGAATTTCGCTCTACCGAGGAATCTGTAGGGGTCTCCTCGGGGGGAGCAGTTCGGACCTGGGTGGGGGAGGGACTAGCGGATGGTGGCGACCAGAGTGCGGAGGCCGCGCTTGATGTTGCTGCTGGCGTCGATCACGGCGCTGGCTTCGTAGCCGGAGTGGACCATGCAGTCGACGCACTTGGGGTTGCCGCTCTTGACGCCGTAGTTTGCCCACTCGGTTTCTTCGATGAGCTCCCTGAACGTCTGGGTGTAGCCCTCGTCCATCAGGTAGCAGGGGCGCTGCCAGCCGAAGACGGTGCGGGTGGGGTTGCCCCAGGGGGTGCAGTCGTAGTCGATCTCGCCCTTGAGAAAATCGAGGAAGAGCTGCGAGTGGTTGAAGGTCCAGTGCTCGGGCGGATCGTCGAGGATTTCGCGGAAGAGTTCCTTGGTCTGGTTGCGGGCCAGGAAATGCTCCTGGTCGGGCGCCTTCTCGTAGGGGTAGCCGGGCGAGATCATCAGACCGTCGACGTCGAGCTCCATGAGCCGGTCGAACATGGCGCGGATGCGCTGGGGCTTGGCGCCGAGGAAGAAGGTGCTGTTGGTCGTGACGCGGAAGCCGCGCTGCTTGGCGGCGCTGATGGCGCGGATCGCGACGTCCCAGACGCCGTCGCGGCAGACGGAGATGTCGTGGTCGGCCTCGAGGCCGTCGATGTGGACGGAGAAGGTGAGGTAGGGGCTGGGCTCGAACTGATCGAGCTTGCGCTCCATCAGAATCGCGTTGGTGCAGAGATAGACGAACTTGCGGCGGTCGACGTAGCCGCGCACGATTTCGCCGATGTCGTTGTGAATCAGGGGCTCGCCGCCGGCGATCGAGACGACGGGTGCGCCGCATTCCTCGATCGCGTCCCAGCACTGCTGGGGCGTGAGGCGCTGACGGAGGATTTCGGTGGGGTGCTGGATTTTTCCACAGCCGGCGCATTCGAGATTGCACTGCAGCAGCGGTTCGAGCATCAGCACGAGCGGGTAGCGCTCAACGCCGCGCAGACGCTGGCCGAGCACGTACTTGCCGACTTCAAAGGATTGGCGGAGTGGAATCGCCATAGGTGGAAGTCCGATCGATTCCGCCGCACGTTACATTATCCGGCGGTGCGGCGGGCAGCTTCGTAGTCGGGCTGGGTGTTGAGGTTGAGTAGGACGGCGGGATCGTCGACATCGACGAAGATGGTGGCGTCGGCCCAGATACGGCGGAGTTCGCGCAGACCCTCGTTTCGCTCGGTCACGCGGCGCAGCGTGGGCAACAGTGCGGCGTCGAAGATGGGCGGGTGGCCGTTGCGGCCGGCGTGTCGAGGGACGGCGATCCGGGCGTCGCGCTCGGCGCTGAGCGCGTCGATCGAGCGGCGGATGCTCGCGGCGGAGCAGGGTTGGTCGACGCTGGCGATGACGATCCGGTCGATGTGGGCGGGGATGGCGCGCGCGCCGGCGCGGATCGATCCGGCGCGGCCCTGTCGCCAGGCGTGGTTGGTGACGGGCTGGGCAGCGTGCGGGAGCACGGCGCGGATTTGGTGGGCTTGGCTGCCGAGGACGACGATCAGCGGGTCGCAGCCGGCGGCTCGGAGGGCGGCGACCTGTGCGGCGACGAGCGGTTGGCCGCGCCATTCGAGCAGCGCTTTGGGCTGGCCCATGCGGCTCGATGCGCCGGCGGCGAGCAGGATGGCGGCGGTGCTCATGGGTCGCTCGCGCGGCGCGAGAGGGCGAGCTCGATCGCAGAGCGGGTGGCCTGGACGAGCTGGTCGAGGCTTGCTTCGTCGATCACGTCGCCGACGCCGAAGGGTTGGGCCTCGATCCGCGCGGTCTGGGCGGCGATATCGAGCAGCTGCGGCGAGACGCTGCGGCCGCGCAACGCCCCTTCGATCTGGCGGGCGCGGACGGCGTAGGGAGCGATGCCGGCGATGGCGGCGGAGGCGTCGGCGATGCGGACGCCGCTGATGCTGAGGCGGAGAGCGAGGCCTGTAGTGTCACCGACCCAGGCGCTGGGCTGGTCGGTCGGCTCGACGAGGATCGCGCTGGCCTGGGAGAGGTCGATCGATCCGTCGTCGAGGGCGCGCTGCTCGATGGTCACCAAGCCGCCGCCGGCGAGTTCGAGCTCTGCCGAGGAGACGATCAACGCGGCGATCAGCGGGCCGGGGCGGTCGCCTGCGAGCAGAGTTCGCGGGCTTGTGTCGGGCTCGAGGAGCGCGCAGACATCGCTCAGGACGGCGGCGGGGGGGAGGGCGGCGCGGTTCAGCGGCTGGTCGAGCGGCAGCCGGATTGGAGTCACGCTCGTCGGGGTCAGGCCGTGGCCTGGTAGGCGGTGAGGGCGTTCTTGAGCGCGGCGGCGGCGAGCACCGAGCAGTGGATCTTGCTCTTCGGCAGGCCGCCGACGGCCTCGACGAAGTCGGCACGCTTGAGCTTCGCGGCCTCGCCGATCGGCATCCCGATCAGGACCTCGGTGGCGATCGAGCTGGTGGCGATCGCGGCGACGCAGCCGCGGGTGAGGAAGCGGGCCTCGGCGATGGTGTCGTCGTCGATCCGCAGCATCAGGCGCATGTGGTCGCCGCAGACGGGGTTGCGCTCCTCGCCGACGGCGTTGGCGTTGGGCAGGTCGCCGGCGTTGCGCGGGTTGCGGAAGTGGTCGAGCACGGTGTCGTTGTAGGCCTGCGGGCCGTCGCGCGTGGTGTCTGCCATGATGGGCTCCCTGCTGCCCATGCTATTCGGCTTGAGCGAGGTCGCAGACGAGACGCAGCAGCGCGCGGAGCGAGCGCGTGCGGTCGAGCGGCGAGAACCACTCGCGGGTGCTGTGCTGGTTGTCGGAGCGACCGCCCCAGCTCATCGCGATGGCGGGGACGCGCGCGGCGTAGGCGGCGTTGGCGTCGGTTGAGGCGCTGGTCAGGTGCGTCGTGAAGCCTTCGGCCTCGAGGGCGGCGCGGGCGCTTTGCACGAGCGGCGCGTCGGCGGGGATGAAGCCGGCGGGCCGCTCGCCGATGCGCTCGATGATCGGGGCCTGCGCGCCGTCGGGTCGGCGGAGCAGCTCGCGCTCGTGACCGCGCTGGATCGCCTGGTGGAAGGCGGCGTCGAGCGTGGCCAGCTCGGTGGACGCCTCGCTGCGTAGGTCGGCCTGCATCGTGGCGCTGGCGGGGATGGCGTTGACGCTGCCGCCGGCGCGGATGACGCCGATGTTGTAGGTGGTGCGGGGATCGCTGGGGAGCCGGCGCTGGGCGAGCGCGTCGGTCGCGGCGCTGAGCGCGAAGACGGGATTGTAGCGGCCGAAATGAGCCCAGGAGTGTCCGCCGGGTCCGCGGAATTCGACGCCGTAGCGTCGCGAGCCGACGCCGCGATGGACGACCATGCCGGGTTCGGCGTGGTCGACGGTGACGAAGGCGGCGGTCGATTTGCCGCGCTCGCTGGCGAAGAAATGGCGCGCGCCGCGCAGGTCGCCGTGGCCCTCCTCGCCGACCGTGGCGAGGAAGAGAATTGGACGTCCAGTTTGAATCGAGCCCGTCTGCAGTGCGCGGGCGATGGCCAGGATGCCGGCGAGCCCGGCGGCGGCGTCGGAGATGCCGGGCGCGTGGAACTCGTTGGCGGCGACGGTCTGGTTGTCGCGGTAGCGATTGGGCTGCCCGGGACGCGCGACGGCGACCGGTTGGTCGGCGGCGAAGACGGTGTCGAGGTGGGATGAGATCACAATCGGCGCGGCGACGGAGCGGCCGGGTCGAGCGCCGCTGAGGTTGCCGATTTCGTCGCGCTCGACGCTCAGGCCGATCTTGAGCATCGCGGCGGCGATCAGATCGGCGCGGGCGGCTTCGTCGCCAGTGGGCGCGGCGGTTTCGCAGATGGCGATCTGTTCGGCCAGGATGTCGGCCTCGTGGTCGGCGAGCCACGCGGCTGCATTGTCGAATGCGTCAGCGAAGTTGCTCACAGCGCGGACAGGTCGAGGCCGAGGGCGGCGAAGACCGCCTCGAAATGATTGAGGTTGGTCGGCTGGTAGAAGGGAATGGCGAGGGCGATTCGGCCGTCGGATTGGGCGACGAAGGCAGCGCGCCGGCTGCGTCTGGTGGCGGGATCGGCGACGCCGAATGCTGTGGCCGCGCTGAGGTCGGGGTCGCTCAGCAGCGGGTAGGGGAGCTGTTGGGCGTCGCGGAAGCGCTCGTGGGAGGCGGGATCGTCGGCGCTGATCGCGACCACCGATGCGCCGAGCTCGCCGAGAATCTCGAACTCGTCGCGGAAGGCGCAGAGCTGTGTGGTGCAGGTGGGTGTGGCGTCTTCCTGGTAGAAGAGCACGAGCAGGGGGCCGTCGGCGAGGAAGTCGTGCAGGCGAGCAGGGCCGTCGGGGCCGCTCAGGGTGGGGTTGGGCAGCGGCTGGCCGGCGAGGACTGTCACAGTGGCGCGCGTCGACCGAGGCCGGGGAGTTGGTCGATGGAGCCGCGCGTGGCGGCGATGACGGCGATGCGGCCGAGGCCTTCGGGGTCGCTCAGTGCTTCGAGGGCGCGGCGGGCGCTGAGGTCGCCGGCTGGCAGGATCCGGGGTCGCAGGGCTTGCAGCCAGTCGGCCTGACTGACGGGCGCCCGGGGCGCCAGGCCGGCGCAGCGGGCCGCATCGGTGACCTGGTCGAGGTCGATGTGGCAGGTGATGTCCTGCTCGCCGGGGTAGGCGTAGGGGCGTTCGCCGGGGACGTGGCGGCGGAAGGTCATCAGGGTGCCCTGATGACGGCGGGGGTTGTACAGCTCGTGGCGCGGGTAGCCGTAGTCGAAGAGCAGCAGGAGCCCGTCGGCGATCAGGTCCGCGAGCTGTGCGACCAACGAGGCGCGGGCGGGGGAGACTTCGGCGATCTGACCGGAGCGTGGGTTGATCGCCCGGAGCGGCACTGCCAGCGCGGGGTCACTCAGCGGGGCCGGGTGGTCCACGAAGCCGGAGTCGGACGACCAATCGACCATGAGCTCGACCCACTCGTCGTCGTAGCGAAGGCGGTGGACGGGCTGGGCGTCGAGCAGTTCGTTGGCGATCACGATCTGGGCGCCCGAGGCGGCTGACGCGATGTCGTCGCACCACTCGAGTTTCGTGGTGAAGCGGTCGAGGCGCTGTCGCTGGGCGGCGGCGGCGACGGGATCGGATTCGATCAGCGTGAGTTCGATCGGCGTGTCGAGCGCCGAGAGCAGCGATTCTGCGAGGGCGCCCGTGCCAGGGCCGACCTCGATGACTCGAAGCGGCAGTGGGCCGCCGAGCTCGGCCGCGACGTTCGAGACGAGCTCGGCGATCGCTGCGCCGAAGATCGGGTGGACTTCGGGGCTGGTCAGGAAGTCTCCCGCGCGGCCGACGGTTGGTTTGCCGCGGCGGTAGTAGCCGTGGCGGGGGTGGTAGAGCGCGGCGGCCATCCACTCGGCGTAGGTGATCGGGCCATGCGCGCGGATGCGCTGCGCGAGCAGGTCGGCGAGCGGGGTGGAGGTCGCAGAGGCGCCGCGAGTGAGGCTGCCGGATGGCATGGCGCGAGTATAGGCAGGCGGTGCCGATGGTCTGGAACCAACAACGGCCGCCCGATGGGCGGCCGTTGCGGTGGTTCAACTTCGATGTCGCGGCTAGTCGCCGGCGCTCATTCCCAACACCGAGACGCAGACCGTGCGGTCGCGCGGCTCATCGAGTTCGACGAGGAAGATGCTCTGGTATTCGCCCAGGTGCAGTTCGCCGTTGACGACGGGGATGGTCTCGCTGGTGCCGAGCAGGATGTGCTGGCAGTGTGAGTGACCGTTCTCGGGTTCGTCCTCGTGCATGTTGACGGTGCGGATGTCGAAGTCGTTGTGGCGGTAGTAGTCGTTCGCGGGCGCAAACGCCTTGAGCCGATCACGCAGGTCGTCGAGCAGCAGTGGTTCGTGCTCCTGCAGGATGATCGACGCGGTGGTGTGCTGCGAGAAGACCGAGATCTGACCGAACGTGACCGCGGTGGCGCGAAGCACCGCGCGGACATCCTCCGTGATGTCGAGGAACGACGGGCCGCACTCGGTGCGGTAGCGCAGTTCTTCGAACGCCTGACGGAAGGCGTGCTGGTCAGGATCGGGCGCAGCCACAGGCAAGGCCCGGATGGTTGAAGCTCTCGCCATTCCTTTCCTCAGATTTCCGAGGCTGCAAGATGATGAGATAGATGAGATCGGAGCGTCCGCGCGGTTGCAGCATTCCTGCGGGCGTGGCGCACACTATACCGCAGCGAGAGCGGCGGCTAGTTGTCGCTGAGGCGGGTGCGGACGCGTTCGAGAATTGCGGCGACGCGATTGGCGTCGGGCGCGTTGTGGACGTGCTGCTGATAGAGCTCGAGGTCTTCGAGGGCTTGTTCGAAAGCGCCGACCTCGTAGTGCAGGAGGCCGCGGTCGCGGCGCTCGTCGAGCGACCAGGGGGTCAGCGCGAGGAGGAACTCACTGGTTTCGAGCGCTGCGGGGAACTGTCGTTTGCGGACGCAGGCGCCCTTGAGGTTGGTCAGGATGCGCTGAAGGATTTGGCGTTTGGTGACGCTGGAGAGGAAGGCTTCGGCGCTGGGGCCGGCGCCGGGGTTGGTCTGACGCATGCGGCTGGCGAGCTGCTCGCGGTCGATCGCGCGTCCGGCGTGAAAGGGGTCGAGGTAGTGCTCGCCGAGTTCGTCCTCGTACTTGACGAGGAAGTGGAAGGGCGCGCCGACGCCGTGCAGCGGGAGGCCGACGCGGCGGCCGACTTCGAGCATGATCACGGCGAGCGTGATCGGCATGCCCTGCTCGGTGTCGAGCGCGCGGTGCAGGCAGCAGTTGTTGGGCTCGTAGTAGGTCTCGGTGTCGCCGCGGAAGTGGTGGTGGCGGAAGAGGACGATGCAGAGGGCGTTGACGCCGCGCAGCAGCGAAGCGCGGTCGTCCCACTGCGCGGCGACCTCGGCGGCGAGCTGATCGAGCCGGGTGAGGGCGGTCAGTGCGTCGAGCCGAGGTTCGAGGATGCGGCCAATCTGCAGGCAGGCGAGGTCGAGCCGGAGCGCGGGGTCGCCGCCATGGGTGATGGCTCCGAACTGACGGGCGCGCATCTGGGCGGGGTTTACATACACGTTGCGATTCCCCAGGTGCTGGGGTGGAGGCTAGCAGCCGCGTGGGGGGCGCGGCGGTATGGTGAATTAGCTCGGCTCGGACAGGAGGCGCGCACAGCAAGTGGCGAAGAACCAGACCACCCGCACAGGTCTGCCGCTTGACCGCAAGGCGCGCCTCCGCATCCCGCCGCACCATGTCACCAAGCAGACCCCGCACGAGCGCGTCCACAACTGGAACGAGGTGTACTACGGGTACACCGCCGGTCCGGCGATGTTCGAGGCGCAGCGCTGCATTCAGTGTCCCGCGGCGCCGTGCATCAAGGCCTGCCCGATCGACAACGACATCCCCGGGGCGCTGGCGTTCCTGGAGGTCGGACAGCTGGCCGAGGCGGCGGCAGTGTTCCGCGAGACCAGCGAGATGCCGGAGCTGTGCGGGCGATTGTGTCCGCAGGAGGCGCTCTGCGAGGGCTCCTGCGTGATCGGCAAGAATGCCAAGCCGGTCGCGATCGGCAAGCTGGAGGCGTTTCTCGGCGATTGGGACCGTGGGCAGCGGGGCGGCTTCCCGGTGCCGAATCCGCGCCGCGAGAGCGGCCAGCGGGTGGCGGTGGTGGGCGCCGGACCGGCCGGCCTGGCAGTGGCGGAGGCGATGCGCAACGCGGGCCACGCGGTGGCGGTGTTTGAGGCATGGCCGGCCGGGGGCGGCGTGCTGCGCTACGGCATTCCCAACTTCAAATCGGCCAAGAACATCGTCGACGAGAAGATTGAAGCGCTGCAGGCGGGTGGGGTGGAGTTTCAGTTCAACACGCGCGTCGGCACGGATGTGACGTGGGACGAGCTGAAGGCGTGGGATGCGGTGTTCCTGGGTCACGGAGCGGGCTTCGGCAAGCGGCTGCGGCTCGATGGCGAGGAGCTGGACCGGGTCTACAGCGCCACGGAGTTCCTGGTGCGGGCGAATCTGCATGCGGCGGAGCTGCCGGAGGGGATGCAGGCGCAGCCGGCGGCGGAAGGCCAGCGGGTGGTGGTGGTGGGTGGCGGCGACACTTCGATGGACTGCGTGCGGACGGCGGTGCGGCTGGGCGCGGCGGAGGTGACGCTGCTCTATCGGCGTTCTGAGCACGAGATGCAGGGCAGGCTGGAGGAGCGACAGCACGCGCGCGAAGAGGGCGTGACATTCGAGTACCTGACGACGCCGGTTCAGCTGCTCGGCGAGCAGGGCCGTGTGTCGGGCATGGAGTGTGTGCGGATGCGGTTGGGCGAGCCGGACGAGAGCGGACGCCGTCGTCCGACGCCGATTGCGGGGTCGGAAGTGGTGATCGACGCTGACACGGTCGTGGTGGCGGTGGGCTACGACGTGGGCCGCGAGATCTACGCGGATTCGGGCATCGATGTGAACGACTGGGGCGAGGTGCTGGTTGACGAGCAAGGCCGCACGTCGCGTCCCGGCGTGTTCGCGGGCGGCGACAATGTGCAGGGCGCGGATCTGGTGGTGACGGCCCTCAACGGGGCCCACCAGGCGATTCCCAACATCAACGGGTGGCTCGCGGAGCGCAAGGCCGAGCGCGCGGCGGGGATGGCGGCGGGTTAGCGGAAGCCGTTGTTCTGGTTTTCGGTGAACTGCTGACGGATGCGGCGTGCGATGGAGCTCGCGGCGACGCCACGCCAGGTGAGCTAGGCGGTGGGGATGTCGAGTTCCTGGACGATTTCTTCGTCGGCGTTGCGGCAGAGGACTACTTCGGCGTCGCTGTCCGCGGAGGGGTTGCTGATCTGGTGGACGGCTCGGGGCGGGACGTAGAGGAAGTCGCCGGTTTCGACGTCGTGGCGGTGCTCGAGGTTGGGGCCGTAGCGCATTGTGATGGGGCCCTGCAGGATGTAGATCGCGGTTTCGCAGTTGACGTGGTAGTGCGGGGTGCTGGCCATGCCGGCGGGAATCTTCTGGCGGGTCATGAAGACGTGCTCGGAGCCGGAGAGGGCGCCAGAGACGCCGAACTGGATTTCCATGCCGGAGCGGTGGTTGGACCACTCGGCCGTCTGGCCGTCGGTCAGCTCGATTCGTCCGTCGAGCCCGCTGGTGATCTCAGTGGTCATTCGCTGGACTCCTGCTGTTCAGCTTCCGTGTCGTCGGTCGGGACATCCGCGGGCTGATCTGTCAGGCCGGGCGCGCTGGCCTGATGAGACCAGAAATCGACGGTCCAGAGGCCGCCGATCAAGACGAGTTCGAAGCGCAGCCAGTCTGCTTCGGCGAGCTGGATGAAGACGCGGCTGCGTCGATCGCTGAGCACGTCGGCTCGGGAGATGGTCTGGAGGGCGCCCGATCCGAGGCCGATCGACTGCATTTTGAGCAGGTCGCGCTCGACATCGGCGGTGGTTTCCCAGCCCCAGGTGGTGAGGGCCTCGGGGCCGGCGAGCGCGAGAAGGGTGGCGCTGTCGCCCTGGCGCAGGGCGTCGAGGAAGGTCAGCGCGACGCCTGCGGTGTCGGCGGCGGTGTCACCCTCGAGCGGCTCGGTGGGCGGGCCAGCCTGGACGAGGACGGAGTAGGCGCCGATCAGCTGGCGCTGGCCTTCGAGGTTGAGCGCGCCCCAGACTTCGACGCGGTGCGAGCCTGCGGCGGTGAGCGTGAGGCTGATCTCGGCGTCAAGGCCGTGGCCGCCGTCGTCGTCGCTGGCGATCAGGTCGCCGACGGGGTCGATCAGCTGCGCGTAGACATCGACGCCGAGGTCGCCGTCGACGCGGATGGTGACGGTCTGGCCGATCTGGCCGTTGAATTCAAAGGCGTCGACATCGGTGGGGAAGTCGAGGCGGGCAGTGACGCGCGATCCGATGCCGATGATTGCGCTGTCGGCGTCGGCGCCGATCGTGATGCGTTCGACCTGGATGACGAACTCGCCGAGCGATGCGCCGTCGAAGGCGCCGACGCGGATGACCTGGTCGCCGGTGGTGGGCACCCGAACAACGAGCAGCGAGTCGCGGTTGGTGGCGGAGCGGTCGTCGTTGCGTGCGATGTCGGTGCGATCGGGCTCGAGCAGGGTGAGGACGGGGTCCATGCCGTCGCGGCCGTCGACGCTGATGCGCAACCATTCGCCGGCTTCGGCGGCGAAGCGGTACTGCTTGACCTCGTCGGCGGCGAGGATGCTGGAGCCGAGGCGTTCGCCTTCGATGAGGGTGTCGCGATCGGGGTCGTAGACGATGCCGTCGTCAGGGGTGTCGGCGGGCTGTTGCTGTTGCTGTTGCTCGGCGGGCTCGGTGGTCGCCTCATCCTGGGGCGTCGGCGCGGCCTGCGGTTGGGCGGATTGGGCCTGTGCGACGGGCTCGGCCTGCTGCTGCGGCTCGGGCTCCACGGCCTGCTGAGCCTGCTGTTGCTGAGCCTGCTGGGGGGCAGTCTGGGGTGCGTCGTCGCCGCAGGCCGCGAGCACCAGCGCCGCGCCGGCGGCAAGGCCGATCAGCGGCGTGAGAATGAGCTTGCTTGTGGACATGGGTGATCCGTCGCCTGCCCGCTGCGTCAAACATATCAGCGAGACGGTGGAGTGGCGGGTGGGGGCGGATTGTGTGGGGCGGAGCCGCGCCGATATACTGGTGACAGCTCGCGGTTGAGACCGAGTGGAGGCTGTGCAGTGCCCTACGAGATTGTCGAGACCTGTATCGGTTGCACGGCGTGCGTGAACCGCTGCCCCACCAATGCGATCTGGGGCGAGCGCAATACGATCCACTACATCGACCCGGCACTGTGCATCGACTGCGGGGCGTGCGGGGCGGTGTGCCCGGTCGAGTGCATTCTCGATGACGACGGCGACATCTGTCGCAAGTTCGCGCGCAAGGAATGGCCGAAGGCGGTCGTGGACCCGGACAAATGCATCGGTTCGGGCTGCGAGTTGTGCATCAACGTGTGCCCGTTCGACGCGCTGGAGCTGGACTTCACGACGGCGGCATCGGACTTCTTCGGCCAGGCGGTGGTGATCGAGAAGAACTGCACGGGCTGCCGGCTCTGTGAGCAGTCGTGCGGCTGGGACGCGGTGCACATCTATCCGGATCGCGACCTGCTGAAGAAGCTGCACTACCCGGGCGACAAGCCGACCCCGGGGCAGGAGAAGTTCCTGCGCGGCAAGACCGGCTCGGCGGCTTAGGACTCAGCCCGGCTCGTTGGGTGCTCGATACCTTGGGTCCGCGCAGCCGGGTTCGGAGAGGGCATCACGATGGTCACGGCCCCATCGAAGCCAGTGGTGGATGACGAGCTGTAGATCCGCTTTCCAGCCGAGCAACCGCTGACCGATGAGTTGTTCACTGCGATCCAGACTCTGAACGAAGCAGTGCGTTTCGAGCGCTCGCCGGAAGGAGCGTTGGTCATCGCGCCACTGCCGGGGACGTGGAGCGCTGACGCGGAGATGGGCGTCGGATCGCAGGTGCATGCCTGGTCCGAAGGCTTCGGGGGCCGCGGGTTTGGGCCTTCGGCGGAGTACCGCCGGAGTGCGAATGAGATTCGGAGAGCCGATGCTTCGTGGATCACGCAGGCGCAGTGGGAGGGCCTGAGCACGGCGTGATGCGGCTCTGCCCCGTGTTCGCGGTGGAGGTGCGGTCGCCAAGCCAGACACTCGCCCAGCAGCAGCGGCGGATGGATGAGTGGATCGCCTGCGGTGTGCAGCTGGGCTGGCTGGTGGACCAGATTCAGAGCCGGCTGTGGGTGTACCGCCCCGGTCGTGAGCCGGAGGTGCTGGAGCGGCCGAGCGAGGCGCACGGCGATCCGGAGCTGCCGGGGCTCGTGGTGAATTTCGAGGGGATCTGGCCGTAGCGGCCTACTCGGAGTGGATTCGTTCGAGGAACGAGCGGTCGAGGGCGATGTCGAGGTCGATCGGGTTGAGCATCGCCTCGTATTCGAGCAGGACCTCCTGGAGGGCATCGAACTGTTCGGTGGTGAACCAGCCGAGGCCGTTTTGGTCGGTGAGCGGCGAGACGGCGTTGGCGAGTTCGGTGTCGAGGATGAAGCGCTCGTGCTCGAGGTCGGCCTCTTCGGGGATGAACTTACGGGTTGACTCGATCGCGGCGGCGGGATCATCGAGGGCGAACTGGAAGGCGCGCAGGGTGGCGCGCAGGAAGCGCTCGATGCGCTCGCGGTTGCCGTCGTCCTCGAGAAACTCCTCGGTGGCGACGTAGACGACGCCGAGCGTGGGGACGCCGTAGTCGGCGGCCTCGAAGACGCGAATCGGGATGCCGATGACGCGCGTGAGGGTATCGGGCTCGTTGGAGAGGAAGACGGGGTAGACGTCGATCTGGCCCTCGGCGACGACCACCGGGTTGTAGCCGGTGGAGACGAGTTCGAGGTCGTCGGTAGTTAGGCCGTGGGCGTGGATCATGGCGAGGAACTCGGCCTGGACCTGACCCTTGAAGCCGACCAGCTTGCCGGCGAAGTCGGCGGGCGATTCGATGCCGCTCGCTTCGAGGACGACGTAGCCGAAATCGCCGCGTTGGCCGAAGAGCATGACGGCGACAAGCGGGGCGTCGGAGTCGGCGCGGAGCTGCATCATCTCGGAAGCGGGCAGGGTGGTGATGTCGATTTCGCCGGAGAGGAGCAGGCTCTTGTGCTCGCCGGTGGCGGCGTGGGAGATTTCGACGGTCAGGCCCTCAGCGGCGAAGAATCCCTGATCTTGGGCGACGTAGACGGCGACGAAGGGCAGGTTGGCCTGGGGGCGGAAGCCGCCCATGTAGCGCATGGTGAGCTGCTCGGGCTCGTCATCGCCGCAGGCGACGAGCGCGGCGGCGACCAGTGCGAGCGCGGTGAGGGTGAGGAACAGCAGGCGTCGGGGATGTCGAACGAGTGCGGCGAGGACGGCCAGGGGCATGGCGATGCTCCAGAGAGTGAAGTGTCCGGAGATCTCTGTGGCCGGCCGGCGATCCGGGGCCGCTTCCGCGGGGTTGCCACGGCGATAGCGACCGTGGCTCAGCGTAGGAGCGTTGCGCGCATCGCGCCATCAACGCGGCATCAGTGGGCTGTCAGTGGGCTGTCAGTATGCGTCAGGGCGTGTCAGGGCGGGATCCGGGGCGGCGTGGGTCGCCGGGCTGGAGGTCGCGCGAGACGGCGGACTTGAACCACCAGCCATCAACGGCGTCGCGGCGGAACTCGGCGATGAGGCGGTGCTCGTGGCGGACCTTGAGGTCGGTGCCGAGGTCGACATCGTCGCCGTGGAGCTCGAGTACGAGGCCGTCGCCGCTGAACTTGACGACCACGATGTCGGTCTCGAGCGGCGCCTGGCGTCGTGGCAGGCGTCGTTCGGCTTCGGCCGCGGCGACGGTCCTGAAGTCGTCGTCGTGGGCGTCGCCCTGCGGCGGTGCGTCGTCGGTCATGTTCGTCTCCTGGTGAGCTACCGGCAGGTCAGATATTGGCGGAAGACTGGTCAATACGCCAGGACCACAGGCGTTCGAGGAGGATCACGGCAGTCGAGAGGGCGACGCCGAGTACGGTGAGCATCAGCACGGCGGCGAAGACCTTGTGGAGGCGCAGCTCGCTCTGCTCGATCCAGATCACGGAGCCGAGCCCGCCCTGGCCGGCGGTGAAGAACTCGGCCACGACAGCGCCGATCAGGCTGAGGGTGACGGAGATTTTGAGCGCGGCGAAGAGGAACGGGATCGCGGCGGGCATGCGCAGCCGCCAGAAGATCTCCCAGCGCGAGGCGTGCACGCTGCGGAAGAAGTCGTGCATGCGCGGGTCGATGTCGCGGAAGCCTGCGATTGCGTTGACCAGGACGGGGAAGTACGTGATCAGGGCGGCGATGGTGACTTTGGGCTCCCAGCCGTAGCCCAGCCACACGATCAGCAGCGGGATGACGGAGACGACGGGAGTGACCTTGACCATGATCGCGATCGGCAGGACGGCGCGTTCGAGCATGTGGGAGTGGGCGACGCCGCCGGCGAGCAGGGTCGCGATCACGGTGCCGAGGGTGAGCCCGACGACGGAAACGAAGAGGGTGCGCATGCCCTCGGAGAAGTAGCGCGGGAAGTTGACGAAGAACTCCTCGATTACGGCGGTGGGCCGCGGCATGACGAAGATGCTGATATCGGCGAGGCGCACCCAGACCTCGACCGAGACGGCGGCGATGATCAGGGCGATCAGGGGCGGGATCAGGTATGGCACGCTCGAGCTGAGGCCGGGCAGCGAGAGCGGGACTCGGCGTGGGGCAGGCTGGGGCAGGGCGGGCGCGGTCATGCGCCAACGCCGATCGGGTCGGCGCTGAGGTCGGCGCTTGGGTCGGCGCGGAGGGCGGCGCGAACGGCTGTGGCGTCGCTGATGAAGCGCTCTGAGAGCTCGTGGTCGGGATCGCGCGGTCGGGGGCTGTGGATGGGGATGTCGGCGATGATCGCGCCGGGGCGCGGGGACATCACGAGCACGCGGTCGGCGACGGCGACGGCTTCGTTGACGCTGTGGGTGACGAAGACGGCCGAGCGCGGTCGGGCGGCGTGGTGAGGCGCGACGGCCCAGAGGTGCAGCAGCTCGTAGCGCATCTGCTCGCGGGTCATCTCGTCGAGCGCGGCGAAGGGCTCGTCCATGAGGAGCAGGGGCGGGTCGATCGCGAGCGCGCGGGCGATCGCGACGCGCTGCTGCATCCCGCCGGAGAGCGCGTCCGGTCGGTAGTGGCGGAATTCCTCGAGACCGACCAGCTCGATCAGCTGGTCGACGGAGACGCCGTCGCGTGTCTGGCGGGAGTTGAGCTCGCGTCCGAGGCGGATGTTCGACTCGACGTCGCGCCAGGGCAGGAGGGCCGGCTGCTGGAAGACGAGGCCGAGTTCCTTGAGCCGCTGGGCGGCGATCGGGTCGTCGCCGAAGATGGAGATCGAGCCGGAGGTGGGCTGCTGGAGGCCTGCGATGAGGCGCAGCAGCGAGGTCTTGCCGCAGCCGCTGGGGCCGACGAGGGAGACGAACTGGCCGGCGGGGATCGTGAGCGTGGTGGATGCGACGGCCTCTAGCGGTTGGCCGTCGGCGGCGACGTAGGTGAGCGAGATGTCGCTGAGTTCGACCGCGTCGCCGGTCGCGGCCATCGTCGGTTCCTCTGATATCGTGCGAGGCGTGCTGGTCGCGCTGGGCGTGTTCGGGGCGCGGCACGGTGGCCCGCAAGTTCGGCATTTCAGCCCGCACGTCAGACGTGACGGGCCGTGCAGGCCGCATGATACGCGGCGCCCCTGATGGGAGTTTGAATGGCGACGATCGGATTCATCGGTGGAACCGGCCCGGAGGGACTTGGCCTGGCGATGCGTCTGGCGCTGGCGGACGATCGCGTGCTGATCGGCTCGCGGCGCCCGGAGCGCGCCGAAGCGGCGGCGCAGCAGGTGCGCGACGCGCTCGCGGCGGTCGGCCGGACCGCAGACGCGGGCGGCGGGGTCAACCGCGAGGTGGTGCGCGAGGCGGATGTGATCATCGTGGTCGTGCCGTTCGACGGACACGAGGCGACGCTGATCGACCTGCGCGACGATATCGGCTCGAAGATCGTGGTGGACGCGGCGGTGCCACTGGAGTTCGTGAACGGGCAGCCGGGCGTCGTGGCGGTCGAGCAGGGCAGCGCGACGGAGCAGGCGCAGGCGTTGCTGCCCGCTGCGCGGGTGGTGGGCGCGTTTCACAACCTGAGCGCGCGCAAGCTACAGGCGCTGGACGACGAGATGGAAGGCGATGTGCTGATCACGGGCGACGACGCCGAGGCCAAGCGGACCGTGATCGCGATGGTCGGGCGGATGCCGCGGTTGCGGCCGGTCGACGCGGGGGCGCTGGCGATGTCGAGCTTCGTTGAGGGCATCACGGCGCTGATCCTGAGTATCAATCGGCGCTACAAGTCGAACGCGGCGGTGCAGATGGTGGGGATCGAGTGACGGGCCCGCCGTCTGAGTACCGGGTGTTTGCGGTCGGCGGGATTCCCGAGATCGGCGAAGGCGACGATCTGGCGGAGATCATCGATGTCGCGCTGAGGGCGCAGGAGACGCCGCTCGAGGCGGGCGATGTGCTGGTGGTGACGCAGAAGATCGTTTCCAAGGCGGAGGGCCGGGTGATCCTGCTGGACGATGTGGAGGCGGGCGCGTTCGCGCGCGAGTGGGCCGAGGCGTGGGAGAAGGACGCGCGCTCGGTCGAGCTGGTGCTGCGCGAATCGGCGCGGATCGTGCGGATGTCGCGCGGGTTGATCGTTGCGGAGACGAAGCACGGCTGGGTCTGTGCCAACGCGGGAGTGGACCAGTCGAACGTGGGCGGCGGGGCGGCGGTGGCGTTGCTGCCGCTGGACTCTTCAGCGTCGGCGGGGCGGATTCGCGCGGGTCTGCGCGAGCGGGGCAATCCCGATGTGCCGGTGATCGTGACGGACACCTTCGGTCGCCCGTGGCGGCAGGGGCTGACGAACGTGGCGATCGGCGTTTCGGGGATGGAGCCGATTCACTCGTATGTGGGCGAATACGACGATCAGGGCTACGACCTGCGGGTGACGGAGATGTGCTGGGCGGACGAGCTGGCCTCGGCGGCGGAGCCGGTGATGAACAAGCTCGACCGGGTACCGGTCGCGGTGGTGCGGGGGCTCGACATCCCGATCGTGGAGGCCGACCACACGTCGCTGGTGCGCCCGCCCGAGCAGGATTTGTTCCGCTAGCTCGCAGCCCGCCGGGCATCACGGGGATTGGACGACCGCATGGTTCAAGCGACGTTCAAGATCAGCGCGGTACTGGACAGGCCGATCGAGGATGTCTGGGCCTTCGTCAGCGATGTGACGAATCAGGGCCACTGGGTCGCCGGGATGTCGGGCTCGGCGGTGGTTGGCGGTGGAGCGATCGGGGTCGGCTCTGAAGTCACGGGCAGCAGCCGGTTCCGCGGCCGTGACGACACGCTGACCGTCGAGGTCAGCGAGCTCGAGCCACAGCGCCGCGTCTCCTGGAGATCGACATCCGGCGGCGAGTTCCCGTTCATCACCCAGATCGTGCTGACCGCGCAAGGCGAGCACGCGACCCGGTTCGCCTACGACGTCACCACGATCAGCAACAGCATGGCGTTGGCGCTGATGATCGGCCCGCTGCGCCCCGTGATGGGGCTGATCGCGAACCGGATGTTGCGCGAGGAAGTGACCGACCTGCGCGCCGCGCTTGACGCTGCAGCCGCCGGATAGCGATGGGCGTCGCAGCATGGTCAGCCTGACTGCCAGCGCGCGGGTGCAGATTGAGCGTCCGATCGAGGCGGTCTGGGCGTTCGCGAGCCATGTGCCGAACATGGAGCAGTGGGTCGACGGGATGTCTGAGACGGAGCTGATCGGCGGTGGCGAGGTGGGGCGTGGGTCGGAGATTCGCGGGGTCTACACGTATGGCGGTGGCAGCGCGCCGGTGTTGATGAGGGTGATGGAGTTTCGACCGCCGCGGCGGATGGTCACCGACGCGCAGGAGGGGCCGTTCCCGTTCGTCGGCGAGCTGGAGCTGGTGCGTCGCGGCGGGGGGACTGAGGTGACGAACACGCTCAGCGCGGGGAGTGATCACATCGTAACGACGGTGATGTTCAGGCTCTTGCCGTTCATCGTGCGTCCGATGATGGCGAAGCAGCTGCGCAAGGAGCTGGGGCAGCTGAAGGCGATTCTGGAGGGCGGGGCGTAGGGCGAGGACTCAGCCGTGTCGTTGGTGCGCGATCGGTGCAGCTAGCCGCCGAATTCGTGGGCGAAGCGGCGGTTGAACTCGTCGGTGAGGGCTCGTTCCTGATCGCTGGCGTCGCGGGTGCGCTCAAGAGCTTTGAGATAGGCGGGGTGGTCGTTCTCGAGCAGGGCCTGGAGCTGTGCGTTGAAGCCGCCGGCGAGTTTGGCGACGGCGACGAGGTAGCGGCGGTGCCAGGCGGCGGCGTTTTCGGGCGGTTCGAGCGCGAACAGATCGTCGCGCAGCTGCAGCCAGCGCGGGACGCCGCGGCGCAGGTGCTCGCGGCGGGCGCGGCAGGCGAGCTCGTCGCCGTCGCGACAGGCTGCGCCGACCTCGACGGGCATGATTTCCGCGAGCTCTTGATCGGACTCGACGGAGAGGCGGATCACATCGCCGAAGTAGCCCTCGGGGTAGCCCGAGCCGTCGCCGCCGAGGTTCAGCGCGGAGAGGATGGCGAGGGCGGCGGAGAAGCCGATGATCGTGCCGACGATCGGGAAGAGCAAGGTCGGCCAGCGACGGCGGCGTCGGCCCTGCGGCGGGTCGGACATGGGCTCAAGCGAGGCCAACGCGCCGCTCGAGGAAATCGCGGACGGCGTTGGCGAAGGCTTCAGGCTGGTCGCCGGCGACCGAGTGGCCGGCCTCGGGGATGCTGACCAGCTCGACGACATCGACGGCGTCGGCGAAGCGCTCGGCCTGCTCGCGCTTCAGCACCGGGCTCTTCTCGCCGTGCAACAGCAGGGTGGGGCAGCGCAGGCCGCGGGCCGTCTCCCAGATGTCGCCGCGGCTGTCGTCGACTCCGCGGAACTCGGTCTGGCGGAAGCGCTCGTCGAACTGCTTGGCGAGCTTGCCGTCGGCGGTTTCACGCAGCGAGACGGCGAGGCGCCGGCGGATGCCCTCCTTCGAGCGGAAGGGGTAGTACTTGTGGGTGTGGTCGACCCAGGCGTCGAGCGACTCCAGCTCGTAGGGACCGGCGACGAACTGACGGACCTGCTGTGCGCCATCGACGGTGACCTCGGGGCCGACATCAACGAGCACGAGCGCGCGCAGGGCGTCGGGGTGTCGGCTGGCGAAGGTCATCGCGTTCATCCCGCCCATGCTGTGGCCGACGACGACCGGTCGATCGAGGCCGGTCGATTCGATAAAGCCGCGGATGTCGTCGGCCATGTGGTCGCGGGAGTATTCGGCGAGCTCGGGGGCGCGGTCGGAGATGCCGTGGCCGCGCTGGTCGAGGGCGTGCCAGTGGAGCCGATCGGAGAGCGCGGGAGCGACTTCGTCCCAGGAGTGGCAGTTGAGCGCGAAGCCGTGCAGGGCGACGGCCGGTACGGCCGCGTCGCCGCCCCAGTCGATGTAGTGCAGGTTGAGATCGTTGACTCGCGCGGTCGCGTCGCTCGGTGCTGCGGTGCTCATGGGCTGGGTCCCCCGGATGGTTAGGTCGATCATAGATGGCGCTCGCTGACGCTACGTTGTAGCCGCTGTCGTGGAGCGGAAGTGGGTGGCGCCGTCGTGGCAGGTGTGGCGCAGGACGACTGGCTGGCGTTGGCGGATGCGGAGCTGCAGGCGCAGTGCCGCTTCGACCGTTTCCGCGTGTCGGGGCCGGGCGGGCAGCATCGCAATCGTCGGGATACGGCGGTGCGGCTGGTGCACGAGCCGACGGGGATGGTCGGGCAGGCCAGCGAGCGTCGGTCGCAGCTACAGAATCGGGCGGAGGCGCTGCGGCGGTTGCGTCGGACGATCGCGCTGGAGCTGCGGCGGCCGGTGGCGCTCGATTCGTACGAGCCGCCGCTCAGCCTGCAGCGGATTCTGCCGCGCGTCGTGCAGACGGCCGAGGTGCGCGCGCGGGACCGGATCGGCCCGAAGCATCGGGAGTTCTGGAACGGGGCGCAGCATCTGCTGGACCTCTTCGAGGCGCTGGAGGCGAGGCTGGCGGACACGGCGGCGGCGCTGGGTTGCTCGACGAATCAGCTGGCGCGGTTGGTCTCGAGTGAGCCGCAGCTGCTGCGCAGAGTCAATCAGATGCGGGAACAGCGCGGTCTTGGATCTGTGCGGACGTAGCTGTGGTGGCCGGGGATGTGATCTGAAGCAGAGTAATCGGCGAGTGATGCGTTTCTGACGTACCATGTGCTCATGGCGTCCCACCGACCGCGGATCAACATTGTCATCTGGGTGAACATGCTGGTCCGCGCTGGACTTCCCCGCGCGTCCGCCGAGGAGGTCTCCGGTCAGCTCGACGCCGAACTGCAACAGGGTGTCACCCGCGAAGACCTCAAAGACATGGAAGTCAGGCTGATGGTCTTCCTGATCATCCTCGTGGGCATCGCCACCGGCATCATTGTGGCTGTGAACTAGCAGTCCTCGTAGGGACGCCGCGGCGGGCATGGCGGCGGGCACGGCAGCGTTCGCTCATCTGGGTTCCAGTAGCGCGGCGGCGGCGGCGTGGCCGCTGCGGACGGCGGATTCCATCGTGGCGGGCCAGTGGGTGTCGGTCCAGGCGCCGGCGAGGGTGAGGTTGGCGATTGGGGTGCGCGCGCCGACGCGGTGAGCGAGGATGCCGGGGGCTGGGCGGAAGGTCGCTTCGGTCTCTTTGACCACGCGGGCGGCCAGCACTTCGGGATCGGCGGCGCGGCGCAGCGCGCGGCGCATGCCGGCGACGGTGCGGTCGACGATCTGCTGCTGGGGGAGTCCGACAATTTCGTGGGCGCCGCTGAGCGAGCAGGTGACCCATTGCGCGTCGCCGCTCCAGCCGTGCAGGCGGGTGCGGTTGAAGATGTACTGGACGAAGGGGTCGAGCACGACGGCGAAGTCGTGAGTCATGACCGGGGCGCTCCACTTGAGGTGGACGTTGACGATGGGGCTGGTGGTGAACTGGTCGAGGCGCCAGAAGGGTTCACGCATGCGCAGCGCGGTGGGCAGGGTTTCGAGCGCGTGGTGGGGCGGCAGCGCGAGCACGACGCCGCCGACGGCGACGCGCTCGCCCGCCGAGGTGGTGACGGCGACGGCCCGTCCGTCGGCGACTTCGATCGCGGCGATGCGCTCGCCCAGGCGCGCCTCTGCGCCGGCTTCGCGGGCGCGCGCGAGCACGGTGTCGGCGACCTCGCCGAGGCCGCGGCGGAAGAGGCCGATGTCGGCGGCGCGCGTATTGCGCAGGAAGCCGGTCTGGATGACCTGGATGGCCTGCGCGGCGCTAACGACCTCGGAGCTGTCGTTGCAGGTGGGCAGGATGATCAGGTCCCAGAAGCGCTCGATGACGCCGCGCGTCTGGCCGTGCTTGCGCAGCCAGGCGGCAAAGGTCTGGCGGTCGAGTTCGCGCCGCTCGGGCTCACCGAGGTCGCGCATTGCCCAGACCGCGACGCCGATGCGACCGCGCTCGCTGAGGCTGAGGTGCTGGTAGTTGAGGATCGACCAGACGAGGTGCAGCGGCGCGGGCAGCGGCAGGCCGAGCGAGTAGAGGTTGCTGCGGGCTCGTGGCTCGGGGTCGATCACGCGGACGTTCAGCGCGCGCTGGTAGCGCACGATGTCGCGCAGGCCGATGCGCCGGAGCAGGGCGTCGAACTCGGTGCAGCAGCGCATCGTGATGTGCTGGCCGTTGTCGAGCACGACATCGTGATCGGGGTCGGTGAAGGAGAAGGCCTTGCCGCCGACGAAGGGGCGGCGCTCGAAGAGGATCGTGGGCTGCTGCCGCTCGGCCAGGTCGAGCGCGGCGGTCAGGCCGGCGAGGCCTCCGCCGATCACGGCGATCGGCGCGGTGTCGGAGCTGGTGGTCATGATCTGACGCTAGCGGGGGCGGACCGATCCGGGGAGCGCGCCGAGCGCCCAGAGGCTGAGCAGCTGTGCGACGCGCTGCGCTTTGGATGCGCCGACGCGTCGGCTGTAGACGTCGTAGTCGGCTGCGACGATCGCGTCGAGGATGCCGCGGTAGACGCCCTGGAGGCCATTGCAGCACATGCGGCTGCGAGGGCCGTGGAGCAGCTCGAGGAGCGGCTGGCCCTGCTCGTAGCAGGCGTAGGCACGCTGCGCGTAGTCGGCCATGAGCGCGCGGAAGGCGGGGTTGCGGACCTGCTTGAGCAGGTCCTGCTCGCTGTAGCCGTGGCGGGCGAGGTCTTCGCGGGCGATGTAGATGCGATCGCGCTCGGCGTCTTCGGCGATGTCGCGCATGATGTTGGTCAGCTGCAGGGCCTTGCCCATCGCGATGGCGCGCTCGGTGGCCTGCTCGGCGTCGCGGTCGTCGAAGCCGAAGATGCGGATGCAGACGAGGCCGATCACCGAGGCGGCGCGATAGCAGTACTGCTCGAGGTCGGCGAAGGTCTCGTAGCGGGTCTGGACGAGGTCCTGCTCCATGCCGGTGAGCAGCTCTTCGAAGTAGTCGCGGGGGATCGGGAAGCGCTGGACGGCGTCGGCGAGGGCGAGAGCGAGCCAGTCGTCGGGCTTGGCCGGCTGCTCGCCGTAGGCGGCGGCCAGCGTGGCGTGGGCGGCGTCGAGTGCGGCGCGGCGCTCGGCTTCGCTGCCGGCGTCGTCAACGGCGTCGTCGGCGGTGCCGGAGAAGGCGTAGGCGGCGTAGATCGCCTGGCGTTTGTGGTCGGGCAGGACAGCGAATGCGAGATAGAAGTTGGTCGCGCGGCGGCGGGTGAATGCACGGCAGCGTTCGTAGGCGGCGCGGGTCGCGGGGGTCATGGGTCAGGCCAGCTTGAGTTCGAGGGCGGCGCGCAGGGCCAGCCAGGCGCGGCGACCGCTGCTGACGCGCGGGCGGCTGGAGAGCACGTCGTAGCGCTGCTGCTCGATCGCCCGCAGCACGGCGCGGCCGCCGTCGGAGAAGAGGCGGAGGTCGACGGCGAGATCGCGCGGGACCTGGCGGACCAGCGCGTCGCCGTGGCGGAAGTAGGCCTCGGCGCGGTCAACCTGATACTGCATCATCCGGCGGAAGGCGCGGTCGCAGCGGCGGTCGGCGATCTGCTGCTCGGTGACGCCGAAGTGGCGCAGGTCTTCAAGCGGCAGGTAGAGGCGGCCTGCGTCCCAGTCGCGGCGCAGATCCTGCCAGTGGTTGGCGAGCTGGAGGGCGGTGCAGGTCGCGTTGGAGAGTTCGCGGCGCTCGGCGTCGGTGATGTCCCAGAGCGCGAGCACCATCTCGCCGACGGGGTTGGCGGAGAGCTCGCAGTAGGCGAGCAGGTCCTGGAACGTCTCGTAGCGCGACTTGGTCTGGTCGAGGCGATTGGCTTCGATCAGGCGCAGGAAGGGGCCGGCATCGAGCGGCTTGCGGGTCGCGACGTCGGCGAGCGCGACGGTGATCGGGTGCGATGGCGTCGGTTCGGGCGTAGGTTGGGGGGGGGCGAAGACGCTGCGCAGCTCGCGCTCCCACTCGGCGAGCAGGGCGAGCCGGTCGCCCTCGGCCTTATCGCCGAGGTCGTCGGTGAAGCGGCAGAACGCGTAGACGGCGAACATCGGCGCGCGCAGGTCACGCGGCAGGAACCACGAGACGACCGTGAAGTTCTCCTGGTGACGGCGCGAGTAGCGCTCGCACCACGCGTGGGCGTCGCGCAGCGATGCAGGCGTCTGGTCGCCGTGCGGGAGAGCGAGCCGTGCGCGATCTTCGCTGACCATCGCGCGCCGGCGTCGCTAGTCGTCCTGTAGGTCGACGGGGTCGAGCACGCGGAAGCCGATGCCGACCTTGACCTGGAACCAGCCGATCTCGCCCTCGCTCATCGCGCCGCGGATTTCGCGGACCTCGAACCAGTCGATGTTGCTGATCGTCTCGCCGGCGCGGCCGACCGCGTTGCGGATCGCCTGGTCAACGCCGTCGGGCGAGGAGCCGACGAGTTCGATGATCTTGTAGGTGTGGTCTCGATGTTCGGCCATGATCATGTTCCTTCCGACTGAGGCGCCGAGCGATGTGGTGGCTGCTGCGCCGGCGAACGGGCATGCTAGCCGGCGCCGTACTCAACGTCTTCCATCTCGTAGCAGGACCAGCAGAGCTGGCGGCCGGCGAGCGGGATCAGGGTGAGGACGGCCTGCCCGCAGGACTGGCAGACCTGGCGCTGGGCGGTGTCGAAGCGCATCACGACGAGGTCGTGCCGCTCGCCGTCCTTGGATTCGACGTGGTTGGAGAGGATGGCGTCCTCGACGAAGCCGAGGCCTTCGAAGAGCTTGCGGGCGCCGGCCTGGATCGGGGTCATCTGGGCGACGATCTTGGCGACTTCGTCGGCGTGCGCGCCCTCGAAGGCGATGCCGAGCAGGACGTGGCCGAGGCCGAGGCGGCGGACGCCGACATCGACCATGACCCGGATTTCGGCGACGTGGCGGGTCCAACGCAGATGGCCGCGCTCGATCGTGGCGTAGCCCAGGACCTGGTCGCCTTCGAAGGCGACGAACGAGGAGACGCGGCCGGCGAGGGTGTCTTCGGCCCAGGCGGCGACCTCGTCGTAGTCGGTGATGTCGCGTTCGAGGAAGAGCAGGTCGTCGTCGGGTTGGCGGCGACCGAATTCGAGCAGCGCCGATTCGTCGCCAGCCTCGAGGGTGCGGAGGCTAATGCTGCGTCCACCCATGTTGAGGTCGACGGGCAGCTCGCGGGGTTCAATGTCGCGGCTCTCAGTCGTCATTCTCCGGTCGCCTTTCAGTGCCGCGGGGGAGAGTCTCAGTCTAACGCGCGGCGCCGGCGTGTTCGTAGCGTCCCAGCGCCATGAGCGGAAAATAGTGCCGATAGAGGTGGTAGTTGATCATGAAATCGGAGGGGAAGCCGGTGCCGGTGAAGAGGTCTTCGTCCCATGTGCCGTCGCTGCGCTGGTGGGTGACGAGGTAGCGGACGCCGCGGGTGACGGCGTCGTGCCCGGCTTCACCGGCGGCCAGCAGCGCCATCAGGGCCCAGGCGGTCTGTGACGGCGTTGAAGGTCCGGTACCGCGCAGGCTGGGGTCGGCGTAGGTGTCGCAGCTCTCGCCCCAGCCGCCGTCGGGCAGTTGGTGGCGGATCAACCACTCCACGGCGCGGCGGACGGCCGGCGCGGTCAGCGGCTGTCCGAGCGCGGCGAGGGCGGGCAGTGCCGCGCCGAGGCCGTAGATGTAGTTGACGCCCCAACGGCCCCACCATGCGCCGTCGGGCTCCTGCAGGTCGTAGAGGAAGCCCAGGCCGCGCTGGGCGGGCGGGTATTCGCCGCTGTAGCCGAGCAGGCCGAGCAGCTCGAGCGCGTGCGCGGTGACATCGGCCGTCGGTGGGTCGAGCAGTTCGCCGAAGTCGGCGAAGGGGATCGCCTTGAGGAATTCGCGGTCGTTGTCGACGTCGAATGCGCCCCAGCCGCCGCTGCGGCTCTGCATCGAGAGCATCCAGAGAAGGCCGCGGTCGAGGGCGAGCTGACGCTCGCGCTCGGCGTCGGGCAGGGGAATGCGCTGGAGTGCGGTCATCACGACGGCGGCGTCGTCGACATCGGGATAGATGTCGTTGTCGAACTCGAAGGACCAGCCGCCGGGCGGGGTGTCGGGATTCTTGACCTGCCAATCGCCGCCGCTAAGGACCTGTTCGGCGAGCATCCAGCGCGCGGCGCGCTGCAGCGACTCGTGGGCGGGATCGAGGCCGGAGTCGAGCAGGCCGATCGCGGCCAGGCAGGTGTCCCAGACGGGCGACTGGCAGGACTCGGTCCAGGTCATCCGCGCGCCGTTGGGGTCGTTGGAGTGGTCGTTGTCGGTGCTGTGGTGGGTGAAGCGCTCGAAGCCGCGCAGGGCGCGTTGCAGGACGGGATGGTCGAGCGAGTAGCCCATCGCGCGCAGGGCAAGGATCGCGTAGACCCAGGGCGGCTGGATGCCGCCCCAGCAGCCGTCGGCTTCCTGGCGGTCGAGCAGCCAACGCTCGGCCTGGGCGAGCGCGCGACCCTCGAACGGTCGGATGTGGTTGCGGTCGAGCAGCCGCAGCGCGCTGTCGATGACGGTGAACGCGCCCTCCCAGCTGAGCCAGTTGTGGGGCGGCGCGACGGCGAAGCGGCTGCGGTCGGAGGGGCGGACCCAGAGCTCAGGCACGCCGGCGCCGGCGGGTAGTGAGGCGGTCGGGCGCAGGGTCATGATCACGGTGATGCCGACCACGGTCGCGCGGGCCCAAGAGGCGAATTCGTAGAGGTTGACGGGGAACCAGTTGGGCAGCAGATTGAGCCAGGCGGGCATCGCGGGGAGGCGGTCCCAGCGGTATTGGCCGAAGAGCGCGAGCCAGATTTTGGTGAAGACGCGCGCGGCGGCGATTCCGCCGTGTTCGAGGATCCACTCGCGCGCACGGCTCATGTGTGGCGCGTCGGGATCGTCGCCGGCCAGCTTGAGCGCGAAGTAGGCCTCGACAGAGGTGCTGATGTCGCCGGGCCCGCCGAGGGATTGGGCCCAGAAGCCCTGCTCGCGCTGTTGGGCGCGGAGGTAGCGGGCGATCCCGTCCCACTGCTCGCGATTGCCGATCCCGAGGTGGTGGGTGAGCAGCAGGTATTCGGCGGTGATCGAGGCGTTGGATTCGAGCTCGCCCCACCAGAAGCCGGCCGGGTCCTGATCATTGAGCAGCCAGCCTTGCGCGAGTGTGATCGCGCGGCGCAGCTCGGCGTCGGTGGGCCTGGCGTTTGCAGCGGTCGTGACCATGGTCAGCGGTCCCGTTGGAGGGTGAAGGCGGCCACCTGCTCGAGTTCGGCGACGGCCTCGGGGCGTGGGTCGCAGCCGAGCAGGGCGGAGCGGAAGGCGTCGTATTCGTGCTGGGCGGCGCTGCTCGCGGCGTCGGCGGCGCCGCTCTCGTCGAGCAGCGCGTGGACGGCGCTCACGTCGGCGTCGTCGAGTTGGGGTTTTCGCCAGGCGTCGAGCAGGGTGTCGCGGACCGTCGATGTGCCGTTTCGCAGGGTCCAGAGGATGGGGTAGGACTTCTTTTTGCGGCGGATGTCGCTGTCGGTCGATTTGCCGAGGGCGGCGGCGTCGGCCCAGATGCCGAGCCAGTCGTCGCGAATCTGGAAGCAGCGGCCGAGGCGCCGGCCGGCGAGCTGGAGCGCGTCGGCCTGGTTGGCGGACGCCCCGGCGAGGGTTGCGCCGATTGCGAGGCTGACGCCCATCATCGCGCCGGTCTTGCGCTCGACCATCCGCATGTATTCGTCGAGCTCGACATCGAGGCGCTCTTCGAAGGTGAGGTCGAGGTACTGGCCTTCGATCATGCGCAGCGTCGCGGCGTTGAGTCGCGCGGCGGCGTCGAGGATGGCCTGCGGTGGGGCGCCGGCGTCGGCGGCGCGGAGCATCGCGAGGTCGGCGAACTCGCGGAGCGCGTCGCCGGCGTTGATCGCCTGGCTGACGCCCCAGACCTTCCAGACGGTCGGCCGGCCGCGGCGCAGCTTGTCCTGGTCCTGGATGTCGTCGTGGACGAGCGAGAAGTTGTGCACGAATTCGACGGCGGCGGCGCCGCAGAGGGCGGGGGCCTGCAGATCGGGGTCGGGAGTGATCGCGGCTGCGCCGAGCATGCAGAGGGCGGGGCGGGCGCGCTTGCCGGCGGCCGCAGCGGGCGCGCCGTGCTGGTCGATCCAGCCGAGCGCGTAGCGAACCATGTCGTGGATCGGCAGCTGCAGGCCGCCGGTCTCGGCCGCGGCGTCGACGGTGGCGCGCATCTCCGCGTCAACGGCGGCGGCGTGGCGGATCAGGGCGTCGGGGAGGACGCTCATGTGCGCTCCCGATTCGGGGCGCAGTCGCGGCAGCGTCCGTAGACGGCCCAGTGGTCGATTTCGGCCTCGAAGCCGAAGTCGTGGTGGACGCGGTCGGCGACGGTGCGCAGGAGGTCGTGGGGGAGTTGCTCGATGCGGCCGCACTCGGTGCAGACGAGATGGTGGTGGGGCGTGTCGCCGCGCCAGTGGTAGGTGCGTTCGCCGGTCCCGAGGTCGGTCTGGGAGACGAGCCCGAGGTCGCGCAGCTGGCTGAGCGTGCGGTAGACGGTGCTGGGGTCGAGTTCGGAGACATCGTCGCGCGCGAGGTCGAGGAGGTCGACGGCGGTGGCGTGATCGCCGCCGTGGCGCAGCGCTTCGAGCAGCGCGAGGCGCTGCTGCGTGACGCGCAGATGGTGGCGTCGGAGCAGTTGGGTGGAATCGGTGCGGCAGGCCATCACAGCTCCCCCGCTTGGGGCGGTGATCCGGCGATCATTCGCTGTCGGCGTCTGAGCCGGCTGGGGCGTCATCAGGGTCGACGGCGTTGGCAAGTTGATTGGCGAGTTGGTTGGCGAGTTGGTTGGCGAAGAAGCCGATGCTGCCGGCGGCGATTCGCTGGGCCGGGGCTGAGGCGTCGGTGGGGACGACGTAGCAACCGTTCTGCGGTCCGAAGCCGCGACGACCGGAGCCGCCGTTGTTCAGCGCGAGGCCGGAGAAGGTGATCCAGCGACCGTCGGGCGAGACGAGTTGATGGGACTGCGCGAACTGGTCGAAGAAGGCGAGCATCGAAGCGAACTCGGCGCTGGGCTGGAAGCGGCTGAGACGCTCGGAGCGGTCGGTCTGCAGGTCGTAGCGTGTCAGCGCGATCATCGTGGTGCCGGGCATCGGCTCGAAGGCGAAGAGCGACTCGCCGTTGGGCGCCCAGACGACGGCGTTGGCGGGACGGGCCGAGAGTTGGCGCTCGACGCGAGTGTCGAGGTCGTGGATCAGGATGCCGCTGGAGTCGCTGTCGCCATCGGGGATGGGCAGGATGGCGAGGCGGTCGTGGCGCGGGGCGCGGACGAAGGCGACGCCGTTGGCGTCGCCGCCCGCGCTGGAGCCGCCGACATCGAGGAGCGCTTCGCGGTCGTCGTCGGAGCGGTGGCCGAGCATCAGCGTGCAGCCGCCGCCGGCGCGCGGGGCGGCGTAGAAGAATCGCTGACCGTCGACGGACCAGGCGGGGGTGCGGAAGGAGGGGCGGGCGCGGAGCAGCTGTCGCTCGCCCCGGTCGGAGGCGAGATCGAGGAGCTGGAGCTGGGCGCCGCGGTGGACGAGCATCGCGCGACCGTCGGGCGCCCAGGCGAAGTAGAGCGGTGCGCCGTCGACGAGGCGGCGGGGTTCGACGCGGCCGCTCCCGGCCACGAGGCTGGCGGCGAGGCCGTTGCCGACGTTGCTGACGACGGCGAGGACCCGTCCGGTCGGCGACCAGTTGACGTAGTGGGCGAGGCCGGGGGCGAAGATCTGCCGCGCGTCGGGGGGGTTGGCGTAGAGCGTGGTGCTGGCGCCCTCGCCGAGCGGGATGCGCCACAGCTCGAGACGCGGGTCCTGACGCTGGTGGGAGCTGGCGCTGACGGCGAGCGAGGCGGAGTCGGGCGCCCAGGTGGGCCACATGAAGAGCAAGCCCTCGCGCTCCATGGCGAGGCGCGTTTCAGGCTGGCCCGGCCCGTCGTCGGAGACGGGGGCGAGCTGCAGGCTGGAATCCTCGGAGATGAAGGCGAGGTGGGTGGTGGCCATGCGTCAGGCTTCGCCGTGGCCCGCCGCGGCGGGGCGACTACCGCCGACGGCGACGGACTCCTCGTAGCGGGCGAGGTCGAACAGAACCGAGGATGCGCGGTTGAGCCAGCGCAGTGTCTCGGGATTGACGGGATGGTCGGCGTCGCGCAGACGCACGGTTTCGCGCTCGGCGCGACGCACGGTGGTGCGGGCGAGGTCGAGCGCGGCGGCGCCGGCGGCCTCGCCGGGGATCACGAACTCACGCGGCGGGGGAGCGAGCGATTCGAGCTCGGCGGCCCAGGTCTCGAGTTGCTCGACGTGCTCGGCCTGGGTGCTGAAGTCGTCGGGGATCGGCTTGCCGGGGGCGACGGCGAGCTCGGCCATGATCAGGTAGAGGCGGCGCTGGAGGCCGATCGCGATGTCGTTGGTGCGCGGCGCACAGGCGAGCGCGCGGCCGAGGCCGATCGCGCTGGTGGCCTCGTCGATGGCGCCGAAGGCTTCCGGCTGGGGATGCGATTTGGGGATGCGCCCGCCGCCCCACAGAGTAGTGGAGCCGTCGTCCCCCGAACGGGTGTAGTGGGGCATGCAGCGAGTGTACCGAGCGGTTAGCGCTGGACCGGGCTGGTGAGTTCCTGGGCCCACTCGCCGAGCAGTTCGGGGGTCGCGCTGATCCCGAGGATGATCGCGCCCTTCGGTCGGGGCCGGCGGTCGTCGACGTAGCCGAGGAACTCGAAGAGCGGCTCGCCCGCGGGGCTGAGCAGCCGGAACGTACGGTCCGGCGCGTCGGGGTCGAGGATCGGGTGTTTCGGGTCGGCCGGCACGGCGATGACGCGGCCCTGGTCGACGCCGCAGCCGGCCGGGGCGAAGCCGGTCCACTCGGCGTTGGTCATGGTCGTGACGACGCTCCAGTCTGCGCCGTCGCGGACCTCAAGGGTGCAGGAAGCGATTGTTCGGCTCATCAGGCGGAACTCCTCTGGGGACTGGCGACGCCGGCGGCGTCGGCCGCTGCGCGGAACGCCGCGAAGGCGACTTCGTCGAAGAGCACGAAGCGCACCGTGCGCATCGAGCGTTGCTCTCCCGAGCGCTCGATGGCGACATCGATCATGATCTGGCCGGCCTGGTCGAGCGAGAAGCCGCCGACGCCCGTGCCGAGCGCGGTGAACGCGATCGAGCTGAGCTGTAGCTCTTCGGCGCGCTGCAGGGCGCTGTCGGTGGCGGCGCGAATGTGCTGCGCGGAGGTGGCGAGGTCCTGGCCCATCGCGGCGGCGTGAATGACGTGGCGGGCAGCCAGGCGGCCGCCGCCGGTGACGACGGATTCGCCGACCTGAATCGGGCCCTGGCTGATCGCCTCGTCCTCGATCTCACGGCCACCGGCGCGCACGATCGCGCCGGCCGAGCCGGCGCCCATCCAGAGATGGTTGTTGGCGGCGTTGACGATCGCGTCGGTGTCCTGGGAGGTGATGTCGCCCTGGACGACCTCGATCTGGGTGTCAGGCATGCGCGCCGTCCTGCTTCTACTTGATCGCCAGTGCGTTCGGCGGGCTGCCGGTGCCGCCCTGCACGTTGAGCGGCGCCGAGGCGAAGAAGCTCTCGTAGACGCCGTCTTCGGCGCAGTCGTCGGCGAGGTGGTCGAGCACGAACATCTCGCCGATCGCCATGCCGAAGCGGCCGATGATCCAGTGGTGCAGGAAGCCGTCGGGGTCGGCGAAGTTGGGCGGCGGCCAGGCTTCGAGCGCGGGGTTGTCGGAGCAGAGGGCCGAGACGTGGTGGTCGAACCAGTAGGCGGCCATCTCCTCGGCGCAGGCGAGCCCGGGGAAGGCGAGGTTGGTCATCTGCGCGAGCGACTGCTTGACGCCGTCGCTCTGCGACTCGTACCAGGAGATCCAGCCGAGCCGAAGCAGCACGACGTCGCCGGTCTGGAACTCAACGCCCTGCGCGGCGCGGCAGGCTTCGATGTCGTCGACCGGGATCCGCACCGTCTCACCCATGGCCAGGGGATTGCCCTGCGATTCGTACCAGCGGCCGAGGTCGAGCAGCACGGCGCGGCCGGCGATGCCGCGCTCGGCCCAGTGCTCAATGCCGAGCTTGGGGTTGTCGCGGTTGGCGATCAGCCACTCGTTGTCGACGCCGCCCCAGAAGCCGTGCTCGAAGTCGCCGACGTGAGTGAGGGCGTCCCACTGGCTGGACTGTTGGGTGTAGAGGTTGTCGAGCACGTCGTCGCCGTGGTTGCCGAAGCCGGCACGGCGGATCACGGTGTGGCGGACGGAGCCGCGGTTGTAGAGCGGCGGGCTGGGCTGCGACTGGTCCCAGTTCATGGGGAACATCTTGCCCTTGCGGACGAGTTGGGCGGCGGAGACGATCCGGTCCGGCGTCTGGAGGTTGAACATGCCGACCTGGTCATCGTCGCCGAAGAGTCCCCAGGCGGTTTTGGCGGGGTGTTCCGCCTTGTACGGGAGCTGGTCATAGGTCGGGAGAGTGTCGGGGATATCTGGCACGTCGGCCTCCGTGGGGCATCTCGGGGGATCAGCGGCAGTCTAGCCCGTCCGATCCACCGTTCCCACGCGGCGCATTGTTGAAGTGCGGATGCCCACCCCTGGCGGCTCTACGCGCGCCGCGGACCCCTCAGTCGGCCGCTCGCCGATCCAGCTCTCGGTACGCCATCAGTTCGATGCGCTCCTGGCACAACCGTGTGATTCGGTCACAGGCCTCCCACTCGACCGGTTCGTAGTCGTGCGCTTCAATGCGTCGCAGGGGGTCGCGCGCGAGACCCGCGATCAACGCCGCTTCGTCCGCTGTGTCGGGCCTGTTCGACGGACGCAAGCGGTACCATTTGTCCGGATTCGCGGGATCGAAGTACGTGCGCACCTCCGTATACATGCCCAGGGGCGCGCTGGCTGGACCTTCGAGGCACAACACCACCGAGGCACAACACCACGTCCGCAACCTCAATCGCACTCTGCTCCACCTCGTCGGGAGTCGCGTCGGGGTGCGCGTCGTACAGCATCTCCGGGATCGTGGCGGTGGCGACGAACCGATGTCCAGCCAGGCGCTCGCGCAGCTCAAGCCGCTTCGCATACTCCGCCGTCTCCCTCCCATCTCCGAGCAGCGTCACCTCCAGCAGCACAGCCGCTTCCGCACCCCGCCGATCACTGACCCGCTTTCGAAGGTCTTGATCGATCCGCGAGAACTCGCCCCTCACTCCTCGTCGCCCGGGCTCAGCAGCTTGTGGATCAGCGCCCGTCCCTCGCGCGACACGGTGAACTCCGTCCCCGCGTCATACAGCAGCCGCGCACGTTGTAGTCGCGAGAACGCGATCCACTCTTCGGGCGATTCCAGCCATTCGGCCAGATCTTTGCACGTAGCGTGACCGCGGTCATGGATGCGTCCCAGAATCGCCGCCGCCGTAGGGTCGAAAGAGATCGCGTTCTGTTCAAGGTCAAGCGTGTTGAGCAGCGCGCTGGCGTGCGCTTCATTCAGCGAGACGGCTGCGGAAGACTGCCAGTCCTCCGAAAATGATGTGCTCATGCAGGGAATGTAGCACTGTGTGCCCAACGCGTGCACGCGGCGATCCCGCCGTTGTTCCTATCACGCTCGTGGAGGCGGGAATGACGGACGAAACGGCAGCGACGGTGAGGCCCGTCAGTCGAGCAGGCCGGGGTAGAGGAGCTGCTTGAGTTCGCCGCGGAAGTTGAATGTGTCGCTGGGCATGAACTGGAGCATGAAGATCGCGATCAGCTCCTCGGCGGGGTCGATCCAGAAGACCGTGCTGGCCGTGCCGGACCAGTAGTACTCGCCGACCGAGCCGACGTTCTGCGTACGCGGCAGGTTCATCAGCACCGCGAAGCCGAGACCGAAGCCGATGCCGTCGTTGGCGGTTTCGCTCCAAATGCCGAGGGCGCGAGCGGTCAGCTCGTCGTTGTTGGGGAGATGATTCATCGTCATCAGCTCGATGGTCTTGGGGCCGAGGATGCGTGCGCCGTCGAGCTGACCGCCGTTGAGCATCATCTGGCAGAAACGCCAGTAATCCTGCACGGTCGAGACGAGGCCGCCGCCGCCGGAGAGGAAGGTCGGCTGCTCCAGGAACTCGCCGACGCCGAAAATGTCGCTCTGACGCAGCTGCTGGTCGGGGCCAAGTTCGTAGTTGGCGGCGAGGCGGTGGTGCTTCTCGGGGGGCACGTGAAAGCCGGTGTCGGGCATGCCGAGCGGATCGAAGATGTGTTCCTGCAGATACTCGTCGAAACGCTGGCCGCTGATCGTCTGCACGAGATAGCCGCAGACATCGGTCGAGATCCCGTAGTTCCAGTAGTCGCCCGGAGAGAATTTGAGCGGCAGGTCTGCGAGGCGGTCGATCATCGACTGGAGCTCGCGTCCGCGCATCGTGCCGGCGCGGTAGACCTGGTGCTCGAAGTAGCCGGCTTCGAGCGGGCCTCCCATGAACCCATAGGTGAGGCCGGATTGGTGCGAGAGCAGGTCGCGGATCGTCATCGGGCGGTCGGGTGCACGGGTGGTGTAGTCGGGGTATTCGCCGCCGGTCAGCACCTGGAGATCGCGCCACTGGGGAATGAAGCGAGAGACGGGGTCGCTGAGCTGAAACATCCCGCGTTCGTGCAGCTGCATGAGAGCGGTGGAGGTGATCGGCTTGGACATCGAGTAGATGCGGAAGATGGCGTCTTCGGCCATCGGCTGGTCGAGTTCGCGGTCCATCATGCCGAGCGCGGACAGGTGGGCGAGTTCGCCGCGGCGGGCGACGAGCGTCAGGCAGCCGGCGATCTTTTCGGCCTCGATGTAGCGACCCAAGAGGTGTTGATCGAGCCGTTGCAGGGCCTCGATCGAGATGCCCGTGCCGCCGACGGTGATTTCGCCTGTTGGATCAGAGTTCATGCGTCCAACCTCGTCTTCCTGCTCGCGTTGATGACAGTGCGATGTGCGGTTCGGCGAGTGCGTGGTGCGTAGGCTAGCCCGGCCGTGCGGGCGGTCTGGGATGGGCGGCTCTGACGCGTTGGCGGTTGCGGGGCTAGCCTTGCGCCGTGATTTGCCGGACGAACCGGACTCTATCGAGGAGAAACTGCCATGAGTGCTATCGCAGAGACGACCACGGGGAAGATCGAGGGGACTGAGGAGGACGGCCTGTGCGTGTTCCGCGGCGTGCCGTTTGCCGCGCCGCCCGTCGGAGACTTGCGCTTCCGCGCGCCCCAGCCCCTGGAGCCGTGGGAGGGCGTACGCGAGGCAAAGGAGTTCGGCCCGATCTCACTGCAGGCGCCCAACGAGGCGCTCGAAGCGCTGCTGCCGCCGCCTGAAACCCCGCAGCCGCAGAGCGAGGACTGCCTCTACCTCAACATCTGGACACCCGGTCTGGCCGCCGCCGCCCGCCCCGTGATGGTCTGGATCCACGGCGGCGCATTCACGATCGGCTCCGGCAGCGAGGAGTACTACAGCGGCGTCAACCTGGCGTCCCGCGGCGATGTCGTCGTGGTCACGATCAACTACCGCCTCGGCGCGCTCGGCTTCCTCAACCTGCCTGCGCTGGGCGAGACCAACTTCGGCATGCGCGACCAGGTCGCGGCGCTGCAGTGGGTGCAGCAGAACATCGCCAGCTTCGGCGGCGACCCCGGCAACGTGACGATCTTCGGTGAATCGGCCGGCGGAATGAGCGTGGGCTCGCAGATGGCATCACCGGAAGCCGTCGGCCTGTTCCAGAAGGCGATCCCGCAGAGTGGGGCGTGCCACAACGCCCTGACGATGGCGGAAACCGAGGCGACCGGGCGCAAGTTCGCCGAGCGGCTGGGCGTCGATCCCGACGATGTGGAGGCGCTGCGCGCAGCGCCGGCCGCAGACGTGCTCGCCGCTTCGGTTGCGGTTGATCCACTCGCCTCGGGTGAGATGGGGGGCGAAGAGTCGCCCACCCCACAGATGCCCTTCCAACCCGTGATCGATGGCGAGTTCCTGGCCAAGCTGCCGATTGAGCACGTGCGCGAGGGTTCGGCGGCGGGCGTCGCGACGCTGGTCGGCTCGCTCGATGAGGAGATGAAGCTGCTGTCCGCGATGGGGATGCCGGAGCCGCCCGACGACGAGGCCGTGATCGCGTGGCTGGGGATGATGCATCCCGATGGCGCGAGCGCTTACGCGAAGTACCGCGCGGCGCGCCGCGAGCGCGGCGAGGACGATTCGCCGGGCGAGATCATGACCGCGGTGATCGGCGACGTGATGCTGCGCATCCCGGGGCTGCGGCTGGCCGACGCGCAGACCTCGCAGGCGCCGACGTATGCCTACCTGTTCGACTGGAAGTCGCCACACCTGGATGGGGCGCTGGGCTCCTGCCACGCGCTCGAGCTGCCGTTTGTGTTCGGCACGCACGGGTTCGCGCCGGATTTCGCGGGCAGCGGTCCGGCGGCGGACGCGCTGGCGGAGGTCACGATGGACACCTGGCTGGCGTTCGCACGTACCGGGAATCCCGCGGGCGAGTCGGTGGAGGCGCCGGCGTGGGACGCGGAGACGAAGCCGATCCTGGTGCTGGGCGCGAACGTGCGCGTCGAGCAGGACTGGCGCGGCGCCGAGATCGGCGCCTGGGACGGCGTGATTTCGTAATGCGCGCCTGAAGTGCCACAGGCCGAGGGGAGGTCGAGCATCAGCATCGTCGAGACCACCGCGGGCCGGATTGAGGGCACGACGGACGGTGGGCTGGAGGTGTTTCGCGGCATTCCGTTTGCCGCTGCTCCCGTGGCCGAGCTGCGCTTTCGCGCGCCGCAGCCCGTGGAGCCGTGGGAGGGCGTACGCGAGGCGAAGGAGTTCGGGCCGATCGCGCGGCAGCAGCCAAACGCGGCCTTCGACCAGATCATGGGCGGTGCGCCGCAGGCGCAGAGCGAGGACTGCCTCTTCCTCAACGTCTGGACGCCGGGACTCGATGATGCCGCGCGCCCCGTGATGGTCTGGATTCACGGCGGCGGCCGACTTCGCCGGCTCGGGCCCGGCGGCCGATGCGCTGGCGGAGACGGTGATGGACGCGTGGCCGGCGTTCGCGCGGAAGGGCGACCCCTCGACCGAGGCGACCGAGTTCCCGCCGTACGACGCGGAGACCCGCCCCCAGCTGGTCCTCGGCGAACATGTGCGGGTCGAGCACCGCTGGCGGGCCGACGAGCGCGCCGTCTGGGACGGCGTCTTCTAGGAATCCTCTGCACAAGTCCGATCCCATCTCCCCCCGCAAAGCGGGGGGAGAGTTGTGCAGAGCGTTCCTGGCGGAAACTCGGTTGGGCATCGGAGTCGGAGTGCGGCGCCGCGCGCGAGTAGGATGGCCCGAGCTTGGGCGCGTCAGGCGCGGGCGAGGGGGGCGTGGACTCGTGGAGCATCTGCGGCGACTACTGCGCTGGCTGGTATCGACGCGGCGCGGGCGCGTGGTGTTGGGGGGCCTGATCGCGCTGGCGATTCCGGCGCTCCTGGTGGTCGGCTGGCTGATCCGCCCGCTGTTTGTGGACACGGTGGTCGATGAGGCGTTTCCGCTGAGCGCCGATGCCTTCGTGCCGGAGGGAATAACGCACGATGAGGCGCGGGTGATGATGTCGACGGCGGCGAAGCTCGAAGCGACGGTCGAGGAGGCGATGCCGTCGGCTTTGATGGCCGGCGCTGAGGCGATCAAGCGGGGCGAATTTGTTGGCGGCGACAGGTTCCACCAAGGAACAGGTTCGGTGACGATTTACCGTCTCGCGGACGGCGCGTACGTCCTGCGCTTTGAGGATTTCGAGGTGACCAACGGACCCGATCTGCGGGTGCTGGTCAGCCCCCATCCCAACCCTCGGGGCAGCGGCGAGGCGACCGCAGAAGGCTATGTCGAACTCGGCAAGCTCAAGGGCAACATCGGCCCCCAAAACTACCTCTTCCCCGAGGGCCTCACGCCCGACGCGTTCCAGTCGGTGGTGATCTATTGCAAACCCTTCCGGGTCGTGTTCAGCGTCGCGGCGCTACGCGACAACTAGCAGAGGCTGTTGCACAAACCCCACTTCCGTCATTCCCGGCCTGACCGGGAATCCGCCCTCCGTATCTGGTCGGCCCTGGATTCCTGCCTGCGCAGGAACGACGAAGACGGGGCGATCAAGGGTTTGTGCGCCAGCCTCAGCAGGGTGCTGACAAAGTCATCGCGTCCGCTCCTTCTCTCCCCCCGCTCTGCGGGGGGAGATGTCACGGAGTGACAGAGGGGGGCCGCCCCGCTTGGCCAGCTACAGCCACGCCGTTGCGTCGGGGCCGCAGCCCCCCTCTGCCTTCGGCATCTCCCCCCGCAGAGCGGGGGGAGAGAGGCGAGCGCCAACAGGCGGACTTTTTCAGCAGCCCGTTAGTGTCGCTCCGGCGGCAGCGCCCGCCGAACGGCGCGGGCGCGGCGCCGGGCGCGCCGTCCAGGTTGGGGTGTTCTAGGGCCTGTTCACATCGATTGCAGTGCGTCGTAGATGAGCACGAGGTAGATCAGGCTGAGGAAGATGACGTCGAGCTTGTCGTAGCGCGTAGCGATGCGGCGGAAGCGCTTGGGCCGACAGAAGAAGCGTTCGATCTCGTTGCGCTTGCGGTAGCGAACGGCGTCGTAGTCCCAGGGTTGGCGGCGATTGGACTTGGGCGGGACCACCGGGTCGTAGCCCAACTCGACGGCCAGGCGGCGGGTCCGGTTTCCCTCGTAGGCGCGATCCATGACCAACGCCGGGCAACCGCTGACCGGTCCCAGCCTGCGCAACAACGCGCGTCCGGCCGGTCCATCGCCGGCCTGACCCGGTGAGAGCGCGAACGCGAGCGGGGTGCGGTCGTCGGCCGCGACGACGTGCAGCTTGCAGGTCAGGCCGCCGCGCGAGCGGCCGATCGCCTGACGCCCCTTTTTGTGGGCGCGCCCGTCCCGTGGGCGTGAAACTTGATGATCGTGCTGTCCAGCGCGAGCGTGTCCAGGTCCACGCCGGCCAGCGCCTCGCGCTGCAACGCAGCGGCGACCCGTGCCAGCACGCCCGCTGTGGCCCAGCGATTGAGCCGCACATAGATCGTGTGCCAGTTGCCGAACTCCGTCGGCAGCCCGCGCCAGGTGCAACCCTGATAGAGCACGTACAACCACGCGTCGAGCACCTGACGATGAGGAATCTTGAGATGGTTGCTCGGCGGCGGCAGCAACGGCGCAATCCGCGCGTACTGCGCGTCGGTCAGTCGCTTCTGGTTTGTCATCTGCTCACCAAGACCGCGCCGCCAACCCTCCTCACTCTGCCACAACCCTCAGCCGATGTGAACAGGCCCTAGTTGATGATGCCGTTGGCGCGCAGGTCGGAGATTTCGGCGTCGCTGTAGCCGGCGCTGCGGAGGATCGCTTCCGTGTCGCGGCCCAGCGGCGGGGAGGAGGTCTGGGCTTCGAGCGGGGTGACGCTCATCTGGAGGAGCGGGCCGACCTGGCGCTGCGGGCCGGAGAGGTCGTGGTCGAGCTCGACGATCATCTGATTGGCGCTGAGCTGCTCATCGTCGATCAGCTCCTCGGCGAAGCGGATCGGGCCACAGGGCACGCCGCACTGCTCGAAGCGCTGCAGCCAATCGGCGGTCGTGCCGGCGCGGACCTGCGCCTCCAGCTCGCGCACGCGGGCAACGCCGCCGGCGACGCTTTGAGGATCGGTCATGTCCAGCGCCGGGTCGGCGAAGCCGAGGAAGTCGGTCTCCAGCGCGTCGCGCACCTTGGCCCAGAGCGATGGTGAGAGCGCGCCGATCGCGACGGCTCCATCGCTGGTTTCCCAGCAGCGGTAGTAGATGTTGACCGCGCCCAGCACGCCGCGCTGCTGGTAGGCCTCCTGCAAGTCGGCGTAGCTCGCGCCCTGCTCGCGCAGGCCGGCGACGCTGGCCATCCGAGCAGCGACGGGCTCGTCGGCGAGCGGCAGCTCCATGACCTGGCTGCCCTGCAGGGCGAGCGCCGCGCTGAGCAGGGTGGTTTCGACCATCTGGCCCTCGCCGGTGCGCTCGCGGTGGAAGAGCGCGGCGCAGACGCCCCAGGCGACGGCGATGCCGGTTGCGTAGTCGGCGACGGGCGCGGAGATCGGCTGCGGGGCGCCGTTGGCAGGGTCGAACTTGCCATCGAGCGCCATCAGGCCGGAGACGGCCTGGGCGACGATGTCATAGCCCGGTCGTGCGGCCCAGGGGCCGCGGCGCCCGAAGGCCGTGTTGTCGACGTAGATCAGCTCCGGCTTGATCGCGCGGAGCGTGTCGTAGTCGATCCCGAGGCGGGCGGCGACGTCGGGGCGGTAGTTGATCACGACCACGTCCATTTCAGCGACGAGGCGGTGGACGATCTGCTGCGCGGCGGGGTCGCGCATGGCGAGCACGAGCGAGCGCTTGCCGCGGTTGAGCGACTGGAACCACTTCGACTCGCCGGGGATGAACTGCGCGAACTGGCGCCAGGCTTCACCTTCGGGCGGCTCGACTTTGATCACCTCGGCGCCCATGTCGGCGAGGTTCTGGCAGCCGAAGGGACCGGCGATGATTTGAGAGAACTCGAGGACGCGGATACCTGCGAGCGGACCGGGATGGTTGGGCACGATGTAGCCTCCAGAGGTGCGACCGTCGGCAGTATGCAGCCTTTGATTCGGATAAGCCCGTGCGATTCCTCCCCGTCACCGCCGCCGCGCTAGCGCTGATCATCGTGATCGGCCTGGTGATCACGCTCGACCGCGACGACCCGCCAGTTCAGCACGCCACGCGCTTCGTCGAGGTCGCGGAACAGGCCGGGTTGAACTTCGTGCAACATGACGTGAGTCCGCCGGACGAGTGCCTGTTTGACGACATCCAAATCGAAGAGACGGGGACGTTCTGCATGGCGGAGCGGATGACCGGCGGCGCGGCGGCGGGCGACTTCGACGGCGACGGCTACGTGGATCTCGTGATTACGCGACTGGACGACTACGACTTGCTGCTGCGCAATCGCGGCGACGGGACATTTGAAGATGTCACGCGCCGCTGGGGCCTCGATGACTTCCGCGAGGCGACCAACGGCGCGGTCTGGGGGGATATCGACAACGACGGCGACCTCGACCTGTTCATTACCTCAGTCGGTGGGACGCGGCACTGGCTGTTCGTCAACGAGGGTCGGGACGGCTTCGTCGAACAAGGGATGGAGCGCGGCGCGGCCCTGGATACGGGCGACCAACGGGTTGGTTTCAGCGCCTCGTTCGGGGATTACGACGGCGACGGCTGGATTGATCTGCACGTGACCGAGTGGCGCCCGTCGCAGCTGGTTGGCGAGGGCTCGACGGGTGTGCGGCTGCTGCGCAACCGCGGGGCTGAGGCGCCGGGCTACTTCGAGGACGTCACGATGCAGGCCGGGGTGAACATGGTCGGCGTGGTCTCGCAGACGCAGGATGTGCTGACGGAGGGGACGTTCGCGTTCGCGTCCGGGTTCGTTGATCTGGACGGCGACGGGCTGCTCGACCTGACCGTCGCCTCCGACTTCGGCACGACGCGGCTGTTCTGGAACGATGGTGACGGGACGTTCACCGACGGCACGGTGATGGCCTGGGTCGGCACGGCGCAGAACGCGATGGGGCTGACGTTCGGCGACTACGACCTGGACGGCGATCTCGATTGGTTTGTGACTTCGGTCTATCAGACAAGCTCAGGCAGCCCGGGCACGGAGGGGCCGGGGCCGCGTGACGGGAACCGGCTGTATCGCAACGAGGGCGGCCGCCGCTTCTCCGACCGCACCGATGCGGCCAATGTGCGCAACGGTGGCTGGGGCTGGGGCGCGGCCTTCTTCGACGCTGAGAACGACGGCGACCTCGACCTCGTGATGACCAACGGCATGGAGGTGATGCCGGGTCACGACGCCGACCCGATGCGCTATTGGGAGAACGACGGCGCGGGCGGCTTCCGTAGCCGTAGCACGGTCGTGGGCCTCGATGACCGGGGCGACGGCAAAGGGTTGCTGGTGCTCGATATCGATAACGACGGCGATCTCGACATTCTGGTGCTGAATAACGGCGCGCCGCCGCTGCTCTTCCGCAACGACAGCGTGCAGGTCGGCAACTGGCTGCGCGTCTCAACCGAGGGCGTGCAGAGCAACCGCGACGGCTCCGGCGCGCGGGTCACGGTGCATGCCGCGGGGATGCTGCCGATGGTGCGGCAGGTGGGCGCGTCAACCCATTTCCTCGGCCAGAGCGACGAGCGCCTGCACTTCGGTCTGGCCGGCGCAGAGCGCGTCTCGCTGGAGGTCTACTGGCCGGCGTCGGGGATCTCGACGCGCTACGACGATGTGCCGGCGAACAGCTGGATTCTGGTCCGCGAGGGTGACGACGAGGTTGAGGTGCTCGGGGGCTAGTTCGCCTGCTCGGCGTTGAGCTCGGCGACGAGGGCCATGAGGCGTTCGAGGTTGGTCAGGCGCTCGCGGACGGTTGCGCCCTCGACGTTGGCGCTGAAGGTGTCCACGCCGGCGTCGCGATAGACGCGCAGCCGCTCTTTGACCTCGGCGTCGTTGCCGATGCAGTTGATCTTCATCGCCAGCTCGACAGGCACGCGGTCGCGGGCGGTGTCACGCTCGCCGGAGATCCAGAGGCGCTGGACCTCCTTGGCGGCGTCGGCCCAGCCCTGGCGGCAGAACGCGTCGTTGTAGAAGTTGGTCTTGGCTGAGCCCATCGCGCCGAGCGTGAAGGCGATCCCTCGCGCGTGCTGCGTGGCGACCGCCTCGGGATCGTCGGTGAAGACGACCGCGCCGCCGGCCTGCAGGTTGATGTCGTCGAGCGAGCGACCGGCGCGCTCGGCGCCCTTGCGGATGTCGTTGAAGAAGACATCGGCGGTTTCGGGGATGAAGGAGCTGGCCAGCCAGCCGTCAGCGACTTCGCCGCAGACTTCGAGCGAGCGGCGGCCGAGCGAAGCGAGGTAGATCGGCGGCGGTTTGCAGGGCGGGGAGCCGGAGCGGAGCGCTTTGCCCTCGCCGCCGGGCAGCGGCAGGGTGTAGTGGCGGCCTTCGTGCACCACGCGCTCGCCGTTGCAGACCTTGCGGACGATTTCGGCGGTCTCGGCAAGGCGGCTGACGGCGCCGGCGAAGGGCACGCCGTGGAAGCCCTCGATCACCTGCGGGCCGCTGGTGCCGAGGCCGAGGCGGAAGCGTCCCGCGGACATCGATTGCAGGCTCAGCGCGGTCATGCCGATCAGCGCGGGGGTGCGGGTGCCGCCCTGGATGATCCCGGTGCCGAGGCCGATCGTCTCGGTCTTGCCGGCCAGGTAGGCGAGCGGGGTGATGCCGTCGTAGCCCCAGGCTTCGGCGGACCAGACGGAGTCGACACCAAGCTTCTCTGCCTCGCTGGCGTAGAGCGCGGCGCTGTCCCAGTCGTCGATGTGGTCGCGGTGCAGACCGATCGAGACCTTCACGAGGGGTAGCCGTCGAGCGCCTGGATGGCGGCGACCTGCCGCGCATGGTCCTGGTCGTGGACGCGTTGGAAGATGTACCAGGCGCGGCCGTGCAGGGGTCCGAAGAAGCTGTGCGCGACGGTGCGCTCAAGGTTGGGCGGCTCGGGCACGTTGCGAATGACGGTGGCGAACTCGATCGAGTCGAGCACGACCAGCTGTCGCAGGGCGTCCCATTCGAGCTCCGCTTCGCGACGCTCGGGGTCGACCGCGCCGAGCGCCTGCGCCCCCGCGGCGGGCGCGCGGCCCTGCGAGAGCGCCTCAACGAGCTCGAAGGTGCGCCGTGAGCCGTCGAGGACGTGCTGGGCGACCTCGGCGATGCTCCAGTCGTCCGCGGCGGGCTTGAAGGCGGCCTGCTCGGGGGTCACGCGTGAGATGGCGTTGAGGAACTCGAGACGGCCGGCGACCACGCGCGGCCAGAGTTCAAGCCAGGTGTATTTCTCGGCCTGGGCGATCATGTAAGAACGAACGCGTTCGCGCTCTTCGTCGGGGATGGGGCGCTGGGCCATGGGGGCGTTCCCTGTGCTGGTTCGCGGCCGAGGCGGCCGTTGATTGCAGGCTATCGGCCCTGGAACTCAGGCTCGCGCTTCTCCATGAAGGCGCGCACGCCTTCCTTGAAGTCGTCGCTCTGGAAGAGCGGCAGCAGCTGCAGGTAGATGTGGTCGACGGCGGCCTCGAAGGGCTCGTCCATGCCGAGGCGCATCATGCGCTTCGTGGCCTGGATCGAGAGCGGCGCGTTGGCGGCGATCTCCTCGGCGAGCTCCATCGTGCGCTGGATCAGCTCGTCGTGCGGGACGACTTCGTTGACGAGGCCGATGTCGAGCGACTCCTGGGCGTTGAGCACGCGGCCGCGGAAGGCGACTTCGGCGGCCTTGGCCCAGCCCAGCAGGCGGGGCAGAATCCAGGTGCCGCCGCTCTCCGGCAGCACACCGCGACGCGCGAACACCGCACCCATCTTGGCCCGCTCGCTGGCGACGCGGATGTCGCAGAGCAGCGCCATGTCCATGCCGTAGCCGGCGGCCGGACCGTTGAGCGCGCAGAGGACGGGCTTGTCCATCTTCTGCAGCACGACAGGCGGGGCGTCGCGCAGGTCGAAGAGCGAGTAGCCGGCGGGTGCGGCAGCTTCGCCGCCAGCGCCGCTCAGGCGCGCCTGCTGGTCAACCAGGTCGAGCCCGGAGCAGAAGCCACGCCCGGCGCCGGTGAGCACAATCACGCGAATCTCGGGGTCGCGCTGGCAGGCGATCAGCTGGCGGGACAGCGCCGCGAGCATTTTGACCGTGATCGCGTTGAGTCGCTCAGGACGATTGAGGGTGATGAGCGCGATGTGGCCGCGCTGCTCAACGAGCAGTTCGTCGGTGGTTGGTTGGGTGAGTGTCGTCAATGCAGGCTCCGGTTTGGAAACGACTGGCGTGCGCCAATCAGTCTAGTCAGCGACGGCGCCTACTTCCTGCGCGGCGGCGAAGCTGAACTCGCCGTCGCTGAAGTCGACGCGGATGGTTGCGCCTTCGGGGAAGTCGCCGGCGATCAGGAGCTTGCTGAGCGGGTTCTCGATCCGCCGCTGGACGAGCCGCCGCAGTGGGCGGGCGCCGAAGGCGGGGTCGTGGCCTTCGCTGGCCAGCGCGCGCCGGGCGGCGTCGGTCAGTTCGAGGCTGCGCCCGATGTCGGCCAGGCGCTGCGACTCCTCAGCCGCGATCAGGTCGACGATCTGCAACAGGTCGGCTTCGCTGAGGGCGTCGAAGACGACGATCTCGTCGACGCGGTTGATGAACTCGGGCCGGAAGAAGTCGCGCAGCGCTCGTTCGGCCGTGCGGGTCTGCTCGTCGTGGTTCCGATTGAAGCCCAGATTGTTGTGGGCCTGGCTGCTGGTGCCGAGGTTGCTGGTCATGATCACGACGGTGTTGCGGAAGTCGATCGTGCGGCCCTGGCCGTCGGTGATGCGACCGTCGTCGAGCACCTGCAAGAGCAGGTTGAAGACATCGGGGTGGGCCTTCTCGATTTCGTCGAGCAGGACGACGCGGAAGGGCCGGCGGCGGACGAGCTCGGTGAGGCCGCCGCCGTCGTCGTAGCCGATGTAGCCGGGCGGGGCGCCGACGATTCGGCTGATGGTGTGGCGCTCCTGGTACTCGGACATGTCCAGCCGCACGAGCGCGTCCTCGGTGTCGAAGAGCAGCTCGGCGAGGGCCTTGGCGAGCTCGGTTTTACCGACCCCGGTGGGGCCGACGAAGATGAACGAGCCCATCGGGCGGGTCGGGTCCTTGAGCCCGGCGTGGGCGCGGCGGATCGCGTCGGCCACGACCGTGACGGCCGCGTGCTGGCCGATCACGCGGGTGTGCAGGTCGTCTTCGATCTGGAGCATGCGGCTCTCGTCGTTGGCGAGCATCCGCGAGACCGGGATGCCGGTCATCTCGCCGACGAGCTGCGCGATGTCGGCCTCGACGACCTCGTCGCGCGGGGCGTGATCGGCGTCCCACGATTCGCGCGCCTCGCGGTAGGTCTGCAGGATCTGTAGCAGCTCCTGCTTGATCCGCGCGGCGGCCTCGTAGTCCTGGCGCTGCGCCGCGGCTTCCTGCTCGTCGCGCAGCTCGTCGACCCGGCGCTGCAGGTCTGCGACGCCGACGGGCGGAGCCTGGTTATCGATCACGAGTCGCGAGGCGGCTTCGTCCATGAGGTCGATCGCCTTGTCGGGCAGGCGGCGCTCGGTCAGGTAGCGCTGGCTGAGCCGCGCGGCGGCGTCGAGCGCCTGATCGGTGATCGAGACCTTGTGGTGGGCCTCGTAGCGGGGGCGGATCGCGCGGAGGATCTCGATCGTCTCGTCGAGCGAGGGCTCCTCGAGGTAGACCGGTGCGAAGCGACGCTCGAGCGCGGAGTCCTTTTCGATGTGCTTGCGGTATTCGTCGAGCGTGGTCGCGCCGACGACGCGCAGCTCGCCGCGCGCGAGCGGCGGCTTGAGCATGTTGGCGGCGTCGATCGCGCCCTCGGCCGCGCCCGCGCCGACCACCGTGTGCAGCTCGTCGATGAAGACGATCACGTCGCCGTCGGCGTCGCGGACCTCATCGATGACCGATTGCAGGCGCTCCTCGAACTCGCCGCGGAACTTTGCGCCGGCCAGCAGCATGCCCATGTCGAGCGCCATGACGCGCTTGTCGCGCAGGTTCTCGGGCACATCGCCGCTGGCGATCCGTTGGGCGAGGCCCTCGGCGATGGCGGTCTTGCCGACGCCGGCTTCACCGATGATCACGGGGTTGTTCTTGGTGCGGCGATTGAGGATCTGGAGGACGCGGCGGATTTCGGTCTCGCGGCCGATCACGGGGTCGAGCTTGCCCTCGGCGGCGAGCCGGGTGACATCGGTCGCGTAGCGGGCCAGCGCGTTGTACTTCGACTCGGCGTTGGGCGCGTCAACGCGGCGGTTGCCGCGAATCTGCTGGAGGGCGGCGTAGAGGCGCTCGGTGGTGATGCGGTGGGTGCGGAGGATGCGCGCCGCATCGCCCTCGGTCGTGCCGGCGGTGGCGATCAGCAGATGCTCAACGCCGACGTACTCGTCGTTGAGGCGTTGGGCCTCGACATTGGCGCGTTCGAGCAACTGCGCGATGCGCGGAGTGATCGTCAGCTGGACCACGTCGTAGGAGAGCTTGGGCGTGGTGTTGAGCGCCGCCTGCGCGTCGCGGCTGAAGCTCGGGCGATCGATTTCGAGCGCGTCGAGCAGCTGAGCGGCGAGGCCGTCGCGGACGTCGGCGATCACGGCCAACAGGTGCTCGACATCCCACTGCGCGTGACGCTTCTCGCGCACGAGTTGCTGGCTCTGGCCGAGCAGCCGCTGGGCCTGTTCGGTGAATCGGTCGTTTCGCATCATTCGAATCGCTCCGTTCGCTGGGACCGTGGTTGCGATGATCGTGTGGACGGGCCGGCGTCGAGCTGGCGAATCGCCGGGAGATGTTGGTCGCGCTGGCGTTGCAGCTCCTCGCGCAGAGCGGCGTTCTCGGCCTCCAGCCCGGAAATTTGGTCGCGCAGGCGCAGGATGATGTCGGCCCCGGCGACGTTGACGCCGAGTTGGCCGATCAACCGGCGGATCAGCCGCAGGCGGGCGATGTCGGCCTCCGAGAAGAGGCGCTGGCGTCCGCTTGAGCGGGCCGGCTGGATCAGGCCTTCGCGCTCGTAGCCGCGCAGGGTCTGCTGGTGGACGCCGACCAGCTGCGCGGCGATACGGATGGTGAAGATGGGCCGCTGTTCGTCGGGCGTCACTGGTCGCTCCGATCGTCCGCTTCGGCCTGCTCGAGCTCGCGCAACTGGCGGAAGAGGTCGAGCTGTTGGGGGCTGAGCGGATCGGGCAGTTCGAGCCGCGCGCGGGCCAGCAGGTCGCCCCGTGTGCCGCGTTTGGCCGCCTTGCCGCCCTGGAGACGCGGCATGCCCTGGCCGCTGAGGCGGAAGACGCGGCCGCTCTGGGTGCCCTGCGGGATGCGCAGCGCGAGACGGCCGGTGAGGGTGGGGACGGTGATCTCGCCGCCCAGCGCGGCGACGCTGACAGGGATCGAGGCGTCGGTGTAGAGGTCGTCGCCCTTGCGCTCGAAGCGCGGGTCGTCTTCAACGGTGATGACGAGGTAGAGGTCGCCGGCGGGTCCGCCGCGGGCCGCGGCGCCCTTGCCGCTGACCTTGACGCGGCTGCCGGTCTGCACGCCGGCGGGGATCTTCACCTCGAGGCGGGAGAAGCGCGGCCCGTCGGCGGCGCCGGAGGCGCCTGACGCCTGGGGAGCCCGGATGGTGCGCGTGGAGCCGCTGAAGGCTTCGCGCAGGCTGATCGCGACGGGGTGCTCAATGTCGCGTCCCGGGGCCGGCGGCGCCGGGCCGCGTCCGCCGAACAGGCCGCCGAAGAGATCGCCGAGGTCGCCCTGGGCCGGCTGTCCGAATCCACTGAGGTCGGGTCCGCCGGATGAGAAGTCGAAGCGGATGCCGCCGGGCTCGTTGAACGCGCCGCCGCCGGCTCGTCCGCGCCCAGCGAATGGGAAGCCGCCGCCGTGTTGCATCTCTTCGAGCTGCTCGGCGTGCTCCCAGCGATCGCCCCACTTGTCGTAGGCGGCGCGTTTGCTGCGGTCGCCGAGCACGTCGTGGGCGGCGTTGACTTGCTTGAAGCGCTGCTCGGCGTCGTTGTCGCCGCCGGTCACATCGGGGTGGTAGCGGCGCGCGAGGCGACGGAAGGCAGACTGAATCTCCTTGTCGGAGGCGTTGCGGGGGACTTCGAGGATGTCGTAGAAGTTGGTGGCCATCTGTGCTTCCAGACTTGAGTGCAAGTGTAGCAACTATGCGTAGTTCGTCAATAGTTGCCTGTTATACACTCAGGTTTATTGACTAATCTGTGTGGTCGAGATACGTTCGCTGCATCAGCGCCGAAGCCATATTCCTCGGCGCAGGAGAGGAACCACTCATGGCAAAGCTCGTTGTTCGTGACCCGTTCGCCGACTTTGGCTCGTTCGTTGAGAACGCCTTCGGCGCCCGCCCGCTCGCCCGCCCGGTCGGAGGCCCGGCCCGGATGCCCGTGAACGTCTACGAGACGGACAGCGGCATCGCGATCGACGCCACGCTGCCCGGCTTCGAGAGTGACGACATCAACGTCAGCTACGAACAGGGCCGGCTGACGATCCGCGCCGAGCACAACGTCGAGTCGTGCAAGGACGAGCGGCATGATCACACGGATCGGCGCTACCGCCACCGTGAGGTCTACCGCAGCCGCGTCGAGCGCAGCTTCAAGATCGGCGAGCAGTTCGACGCCGACGCGATTCGCGCCGACCTGCACAACGGCGTGCTGCACCTCGAGCTGGCCCGTGCGGCCGGCGCCGTGGCGCGCAGCATTCCGATCAACAGCAACTAGAGCAGCGGACGCACCCGCTCGGGCTGGACTCAGCGCCCCGTCGCCGACCCTTTAGCAGAAGGCCGGCGGCGGGGCGCTTGACGCTTCCGACGCCCGCGGGGAAGCTGTGGGCATGCCGACGCGAATGCTGGCCCTGGTTCCCGATGAGACATCGCGCGAGCAGATCGATCTGCTGCGCGCGCTCTACGACCGCGAGCACGTCGAGGGCACGCCGCCGCACATCCCCCTGACCGCGGAGGTCGATGTCGGCTACCCGCTCGATGACCTGGCGCAGATGACGGAGATCATCCTCTCGCTGTTCCAGCCGTTCATGCTCGAGCTGGCGCATCCCACGTCCTGGTTCGACGGTGAGGAGCACCTGCTGCAGGTCGTGGCGGAGCAGGGCGACGGCGAGGCGCAGCGGCTCTCGGGCATGCTCTATCGCGACCTGTTCCCCGATCACGAGCCGAAGCCGCCGTTCCGCTCGCGTTCGCCGCTGGAGCGCACGGCGCTGACGCTGGGCCGCTTCACGGGAGCGGCGGAGGCGCAGGGCGCGGCGATGTCGCTGTCGGACCAGCGCTACTTTCTGGTTGTCACGCACGCCGGGATCTTCGACTCGGAGGGCGCAGCGGGCGGATGGCGGCTGCGTCGGGCGCTGCCGCTGGGCGGGATGATCGTGGGCGAGTGAGCGCCGCCCCGCAATCTGCGTGCGGCTCGCCGGTGGGGTAATCTCAGGGCCGGTTGAGGGCCGTCGCGGACGCCGACGGTCGCTGCAACCGGCCGCAGAGGAGTCGCCATGCCTGTGATCACCATCTCCAGCCAATACGGCGGCGGCGCTCGCGATGTGTCGCGGATGCTGAGTCGTCAGCTTGGCCTTGAATACGTGGATCAGACGGTGCTCGTGGACGCCTCGCGCGAACTCGGTCGCACGGTCACCGAGGTGGCTGAGCGCGACGAACGCACCGACTCGCTGCGCACGCGGCTGGGCCACTTCCTGCAGCGCGCGCTTGAGCGTTCAGCCGCGGGCGGTGCGATCGACCCGATGCTGGGCGCCGGCAACCTCGAGCTGATGCTCTCGCAGAGCTATCAGGAGCTCTCGGACGGCGGGTCGGGCGTGGTTGACGACCGCGCGGTGCTGGAGACGACGAGCCACATCATCGAGAGCATCGCGCGCCGCGGGGATGTGGTCGTGATGGGCCGCGGCAGTCAGATGATCCTCCGCGATCTGCCCGGCGTGACGAATGTGCAGCTGGTCGCCGAGCACGACATCGCCGTGCGCCGCGTGAGCGAATGGGAATCGGTCGATGCGGAGACGGCGGAGCGCCGGATCGCGGAATTCAACAAGGGCCGCGCCGACTTCCACCGCAAGTTCTGGCACGTCGATGTGTGGTCGCCGGTGCTCTACGACGTGGTGATCAACACGACGCAGCTGAGCTACGCGCAGGCGTGCGACATGATCGCGCTTGTGGTCGAAGCGAAGGCCGGCGCGCGGGCCTGAATCCGCTCGAATCGCGGTCAGTCGCTGCCGAGCAGGCCGCGCAGGATCGCCTCGGCGCGCTGAATCCGCGGGGCCATCCCGAACGGACCGTGGATCTGCAGACCCTCGGCGTCGAGTTCTTGGGGGGCGCCGACGGCTTCTCGGTAGCGAGCCACGGCGGGATGGTCCGCGCCGACGAGGCCGATCAGCAGCTCCTCCGTCTCGTCACGCCAGCGCATGAAATCGTCGGTCATGGGGCCGATCGCACGGATGTAGCGCGCGCGGTTGAGTGCTTCGGTGATGGGTGAGATCGAGGTCACGCGCGGATCATATCGCAGGGCCGCGATCGCGCTGCTGGGGCCAGACTTCAGGGGCGGCGTCGCGCCAGCGCAGGGTCAGCTCGCCGGGCCAGACGGCCGCGACGCGGGCCGGCACGACGCGGTCCGGGCGGTCGGGGCCGACAGGATCGGCCGGGTTGTTGTTGACCTGGCGGATCATCTGCACGCCGTCCTCGACCGGTTGCGCGTAGAGCCGCGGGCGGATGCCATCGCGCTGGAAGCCGTGCTTGCGGTAGAGCTCGAGCGCGGCGCGGTTCGAGGCGCGCAGGTCGAGGCGCACGATCTCGACGGGCAAGCGCTGCGCAAGCCGGAGCACCGTGAGCAGGGTCAGCTCGCCGAGACCGCGCCGCTGCAGCCGCGGCTCGACCGCGATCGTGGCCAGGTAGAGGTCCTCCAGCACGTGCCAGCAGCCGAACATGCTGAGCAGCCGCTCGCCGTGTTCGAGCAAGTAGAGGATGCTGATGCGGCTGTGCTCGACTTCGTCGCGCATCGACTTGGCGCTCCAGGAGTCGACGCCGAAGGCGCGCGCGTGCAGGTCCGACAGCCGCTCGACGTCAGCGGGCTCGGCCGGTCGAAGCAGCAACGCGGGCGGGCGCGCGGGCTGGGACATGGTTTGAGTCCTCGCTTGAACGTTGGGGACGTTACAGAGAGCCGGCGCGCTGCGGCTATACTCGCCCAAATCATGATCCGATCGCGAGCGAGTCGCGCAATGGTGCGCCGCTTGACAGACACCACACTTGGCATGCGACCTTGACCGAGCCTGAGGCGGTTTCCCCAGCGCGCGCGCAGCGCCGATTTTCGATCCCTCCGTCGCTGGCGATTATGGCGCGGGTCATGGCGTTCGCGCTGCCATACTGGCGTGGGCTGCTGGTCACGGCGGTCGCGATTCTGGGCGCCTCGGCGTTTGCGGTCGCGAGCCCGCTGCTGCTGCGCTGGGCCGTTGACCGGGCGATCGGCACCCAGATCATCAACGATGTCACGATCGTCGAGGTTTCGGCCTGGCTGGTCGCGGTCGCCGCGATGGCGCTGGTCGGCGCGGCGGTGATGCGCGGCGTCTCGATGTTCTTCCAGCGCTACCTCGCGGAGTGGGTCGGTCAGACGGTCGCCTACGACCTGCGCAACCGCATCTACGAACGGCTGCAGACGCTCTCATTCCGCTTCCACGATTCGGCCGAAACGGGCCAGATCATGGTGCGCGCGACGCAGGATGTCGAAGTCGTGCGGATGTTCATCAACTTCGGCGGTGTGCAGCTGGCGTTCACGCTGGTGCTGGCGATCGCCACAGTCGCGCTGATGCTCACGGCCGACTGGCTGCTGACGGTGATCGTGTTCGGTTTCCTGATTCTGATTTGCATTCGCTCGGGCTTTGTCGCGAGCCGGCTGCGGCCAATCTGGAACGATGTGCAGGAATCGCAGGCGCAGCTTGGGACCGTGCTGCAGGAGTCGCTCTCGGGTATCCGCGTGGTCAAAGCCTTCGGGCGCCACGAGCACGAGGGCGATAAGTTCGGCGTCCCCGCCGACTTCCTCGAGCGGCGCTCCTACGACGCGTCGATGGTGCAGGCGGTCAACATGCCGCTGATGACGATGCTCGGCGCGCTGGCGATCGTGGCGATCATCTGGGTCGGCGGGCAGAAGGTGCTCAACGGCGACATGTCGATCGGCGAAGTGACGATGTTCCTGATGTATCTGACGATCCTGCAGATGCCGATTCGCGGTCTCGGCTGGATGGTGATGATGGTGCCGCGCGCGGCGACGGCCGGGGTGCGGATTTTCGAGATTCTCGACCAGGAGTCTGACGTGCAGGATCGCCCCGGCGCCGTCGCGGCTCAGAATCCGCAGGGACACTTGCGCTTCCGCAACGTCTCATTCGCCTACGACCCGCGATCGCCGGTGCTGAACGACATCGAGATCGAGGCGCAGCCGGGCGAGCTGATCGCGCTGCTCGGGCGCACCGGTTCGGGCAAGTCGACGATCGTCAACCTGGTCCCGCGCTTCTACGACGTGACCGCGGGGACGGTTGAGTTCGACGGCCGAGACGTGCGCGACTGGCCGCTGCAGGGGCTGCGTCGGCAGGTGGCGATCGTGCAGCAGGAGGTCTTCCTGTTCGCCGCGACGCTGAAAGAGAACATCGCCTACGGGCGGCCCGACGCGACGCAGGAGGAGATCGAAGCGGCGGCGATGCTGGCGCGCATCCACCCCTTCATCTCGCGGCTGCCGGATGGCTACGACACGTGGGTGGGCGAGCGCGGAGCCAACTTCTCGGGCGGGCAGAAGCAGCGGATCGCGATCGCGCGGGCGCTCTTGATGGACCCACGGGTGCTGATCTTCGATGACTCGACCTCTTCCGTGGACGCAGCGACCGAGTTTGAGATTCAGCAGGCGATGGCGGCGCTGATGCGCGGGCGCACGACGTTCGTGATCGCCCACCGGCTGCGTTCGGTGCGCGAGGCTGACCAGATTCTGGTGCTCGACGAGGGGCGGATCGTGCAGCGCGGGCGGCACCACGAGCTGCTCGCCGAGGGCGGCCTCTACGGCGAGATTCACGACCTGGAGTTGCGCGACCAGGAGTCGGCCGCGACGCCGATCTTCGCTGCGGCGGGCCCGGGCAGCGGAGGGGGCGACTGATGGGGATGATGGGCGGCGGCGGCATGGCGGGCGGCTGGAGCAGCAATCTGGGCGGCGGCGGGCACGGGCACCGCAGCTCCTGGGCGTCCTCGGCGGACGGCTGGGACCAGGAGTATGGGACGCTCTACAACCCGCAGCTGGTGCGTCGCTTCGGTCGCTACCTGCGGCCGCATCGCAAGCGGCTGATCGCGGCGATCGTCGCCAATGCCCTGTTTGCGGTCGCGTTCAACGTGCAGGTCTGGGTCGTCTACAAGGCGCTGGTCGACGTATTCGAGACCGGCGACCTCGGCCGGCTAAATCTGATCGCGGGCGCGTTCCTGGCGATCGTGCTGCTCTCGTGGATGACCGAGTTCTTGCGTCAGTGGCTGATGGCCAATGTGGGCCATCCGATCCTCAGAAAGATGCGCCAGGATGTCTTCGACCACCTGATGCGCCTGGACCATAAGTTCTATGACCGTGGTGAAGTGGGCGCGATCATGTCGCGCGTGACGTCCGACGTACAGGTGTTGCAGGAGATGCTGACGTCGGGCGTGTTGACGGTGATCGGCGACATCTTCGGGTTGGCCATCATCGTCGCGGTGATGATGGTGATCGACTGGCAGCTGGCGCTGGTCGCGATGTCGGTGCTGCCGATTCTGGTCGTCGCGATGGTGTTCTGGAGCAGGCGGGCGCGCAAGGCGTTCCTCGAGACGCGGGTGGCGATCGCAGCGGTCAACAGCACGCTGAACGAAGACCTGAACGGCGTGCGGGTGGTGCAGAGCCTGAACCGCGAGCGCGAGAACGCGCGCCGCTTCGACCGGGTCAATGACTGGAACCTGCGCGCCACACGGCGCGCGGGGCTGCTCTCGGCGGCGATCATGCCGCTGGTCGAGATTCTGATCGCCGCTGCGACGGCGCTGATCATCGTGGTGGCGGCGATTCGGCTCAACGCCGGTGGGATTGCGCCGGAGCTCGGTATCGCTGCGATCATCGCCTTCGCGATCGGCATCCAGCGCTTCTTCGACCCGGTCCGCGACCTGGTGCTGCAGTACACGATGTTCCAGCGCGCGATGGCCGGCGCGGAGCGCGTCTTTGAAGTGCTCGACACGCGGCCCGCGATCGAGGACAGCGACGACGCCATCGATCTACCCGACGTCGCCGGGCACGTGCAGTTCGAGAACGTCTCGCTGGAGTACGTCGAGGGCGTGCGGGTGCTGTTCGACTTCGACCTCGAGGTGCAGCCGGGCGAGACGATCGCGCTGGTCGGCGAGACGGGCGCGGGCAAGACGACGATCACGTCGTTGCTGACACGTAACTACGAGGTGACCGAGGGAGCGGTGCTGATCGACGGGCACGATGTCCGCAGCACGACGCGCGCGTCGCTGGTCAAGCGTGTTGGCGTGGTGCTGCAGGATCCGTTCCTGTTCACGGGCACGGTGGCTGAGAACATCATGTACGGCGACCTGGATGCGACCCGTGAGGAGGTCGAGGCAGCCGCCAAAGTGGTCGGCGCGCACGACTGGATCATCCAAATGCCGCAGGGCTACGACACGCGGCTGGCAGAGCGGGCGCAGAACATCTCGATCGGTCAGCGGCAGCTGATCGCGTTTGCGCGCGCCGTGCTCTCCGACCCACGGATTCTGGTGCTCGACGAGGCGACGGCGAACGTCGACTCACACACCGAGGCGCTGATTCAGGCAGCGATTTCGAAGCTGCTGCGCGGGCGCACCGCGTTCGTGATCGCCCACCGGCTGAGCACGATCCGCTCGGTCGACCGGATCATCGTGCTGGAGTACGGGCGGATCATCGAGCAGGGCTCGCACGACGAGCTGCTGGAGCGCGACGGGCACTACGCCGAGCTGTTCCGAATGATGTACGCCGAGCAGGAAGACACGTCGGACTTCGACGAAGCGTCGGCGCTGGCGGTGCTGGACCAAATGCGGGTGCGGTTGTCGAACGGTGCCGGCAATGGCGCGGGAACGCAGGTGGCGCAGCCGGCGGCGGTCGGCGCCAGCGACTAGCCAGCCAGCTGGTCAGCCATCTGGCCAGCCACCTGGCCAGCTGTTGGGCTCACTCGGTTTTGTTGGCCCCAGGCGGATCGAACAGGCTGGGATGGGCCTCGGCCGATGTCGTCGCGGCGCGCGGCGGGGTGATCCCAAGGTGCTCCCAGGCGAGCGGCCGCGCGACGCGGCCGCGGGGCGTGCGCATGATGAAGCCGAGCTGGATCAGAAACGGCTCGTAGACATCCATCACGGTGTCGGGCTCCTCGGCGATCGCGACTGAGAGCGTGTCGAGGCCGACCGGTCCCCCGTCGAAGTATTCGATCAGCGTCCTGAGCAGGTCGTGGTCGCGCTCGTCGAGGCCGAGCTGGTCGATGCGCAGGAGCGCGAGCGCCTCATCGGCGATCGCTTCGGTGATCACGCCGTCGGCGCGCACCTGGGCGTAGTCGCGCACGCGCCTGAGCAGGCGGTTGGCCACGCGCGGGGTGCCGCGGGCACGACGCGCAAGCATCTCCCTGCCGGGGGGTTCGAGCGGCACGTCGAGCGCGCGGGCGCTGCGCTCGAGAACCTGTTCGAGTTCGCCGGCACTGTAGAAGTCGAGCCGCTGGATCATCCCGAAGCGATCGCGCAGCGGCGGAGAGAGCAGCGCCAGGCGCGTGGTTGCGCCGACCAGGGTGAAGCGGCTGAGCGGCAGGCGCACGCTGCGCGCCGAGGGGCCGCTGCCGATCATCACGTCGAGCGCGAAGTCCTCCATGGCCGAGTAGAGCACCTCTTCGACGCCGCGCGGCAGGCGGTGGATCTCGTCGACGAAGAGCACATCGTGCTCTTCCAGCGTGGTGAGGACGCTGGCGAGGTCGCCCATGCGATGGATGGCCGGGCCGGAGGTGAGGCGCAGGCTGACGCCCATCTCGGCGGCGATGATCCGGGCGAGGGTGGTTTTGCCGAGGCCGGGCGGACCGTAGAGCAGGACGTGGTCGAGCTGTTCGTTGCGCGCCTGAGCGGCGGTGATGGCGATCTTGAGCGCGTCCTGGGCCGCTCCCTGCCCGACGAAGTCAACGAGCCGGGTCGGCCGCAGGGAGGTCTCGGCGGCGTCGCTGGGCGGCTGGTAGCGCGTGCCGAGGATTCGGCCGCTGGCTTCGCCTTCAGCGCTGTCGGGTGTCTGAGCGTCGGTCACGAGACAGGGCGCTTAAGACGCTCGTCGCGGCGCGCGAGGAATGCGTTGCGTGAGGCGACGGCGAGCGGATGGAGCAGCGCCCCGCCGGCGAGCTGTTCGGTGAGCCGGCGCTCGAGGAAGAGCGCCGCGGCAGCGACGAGGTCGTGGCGGGCGGCGGCCGCGACAGCCGCCAGGCCGGGATCACGCGCGATCTTGTGCGGGTCGATCTTGTCGGCCAGGAACACCGCCAGGCCCTCGGCGGACATGTCGGGGTGGGCGGTCGTGTGGTGACGGATGTTGTCAAGCAGTTCGGGGTCGTTGATGGCGAGCTCGCGCTCGGCGTAGACGGCGGCGAGGGGGCCGTGGAGGATGATCGGCGCGTCGAGCTCGGCGTCGTCGATGGTGATCTGCGCCGCCCGCGAGCGCTGCAGCAGCTCCTCGCCCCTGAGGTGGCGGAAGATGTCGTGGCCGGCTGCGGCGGTGGCGCAGCGCTCGGGGTCGAGTTCGTGGATGCGGGCCAGCTGGACGGCGCCGTCGATCACGCGTTGGGTGTGCTTCGTGAGCCAGGCCGGCCGATCGGCCAGCTCGGCCTCGAAACGGGCGCGGGCCGCGGCCAGGCTGCTCACTTGTCCAGCTCGGTGCGGTCGAGCTCGCAGCCGAGGAATTCGCTCAGCTCGACGGCGACGGAGAGAGCCTCACGGTCGGTCGGGAAGCGGCCGATCTTGAGGTGCGTGCCGCCTTCGAGCTTGAGCACGTTCGTGAACGAGCTGGTGAAGTTCAACAAGATCGGCCGCGAGCGCCGGACCGAAATGCTGATCTGCTCGACGGTGTCGAGCTCGAAATCCCAGTCGCGCTCGTAGACCCAGAGCATCGATTGGTGGACGCTGGCGCGGTCGTCTTTGAGGTCGAACTCGACGATCAGCACGTCGCCGCCCATCGCGCCGAGGATCGCCCAGACGATGCCGCCGCCGAAGTAGCCGACGGCGCCGCCGAGCAGGAGCAGGCGGACGACGCTGGTGTCGCCGCCGATCAGCACGACCGCGAGGAGGGCGCAGATGATGCCGGGAACGGCGCCGTAGACCCAGGTGGGCGCAGGCGACCAGAAGGTGCGCAGGCGCAACGTATCTTGGTCGGGGTAATCGACTCGCGCTATCGACGTACGCGGCTGGCCCGGCGTGGCCTCGTCAGGCTCAGGAGTGCGGCGGCGACGTCTGCGAGCCATGAGCTGAGGCTATCCGATGGATGCGATCGTCGCACTGCTGGCGTGGCTGGTGCTGCAATCCGACGGAGGCAGCCGCTACGACGCACCGCTCTGGGTCTGGATTGTGGTGGCGGTGGTGGCGGTTGGTCTGTCGCTGGCGGGCTTGTTGATCGGTCGCTGGTTCCACGCTCGGCATGCCCGGCTCGAGGAGGACTGAGGCGGGGCGTTCACGGGCTGCCCCGCGGCGCTTCCGCAGGGGCGGCCCTTGGAATCTGTCTCAGGAGTACCGATTCGGCGGGATGCCCGGCCCCCCACCAGATAGGCGGTGCGTCGGCGACCTGCGGCGCTGCGCTCGACGCGTTTGTGACGGTGAAACGTGGAGGGCAACCACAAGGGTTGCCCCTACACGAAGCACGTGTTCTCACGCACGGCCCTTCGTTTGGACCTCGATCGCTTCCTGTAGGGGCAGCTCTTGTGGCTGCCCATTCCGTGTTTGGCTGGCCTGGGCGAGGGGCACGACAAGGGCGCGCCCAACGGCGCGCCCTCGTGTGATTCGCGCTGGCCGTTGACTAGATGTTGAGCAGCTCCGCCACCTTCTCGCGGTGGTGGTCGGCGTCGCCCCACATCAGCTCGGCCATCTTCTGACGGCGGAAGTAGAGCTGGATGATGTACTCCTTGGTGAAGCCGATGCCGCCGTGAATCTGCTGCCCGTGGGCAACGACTCGACGGGTGGCGTCGGAGCACCAGGCCTTGGCCATCGAGACCTGGAGGGCCGCGTCGGGCTCTTCCTCGGTGACGGCCCAGGCGGCGCGGTACATGATGAAGCGCGAGCCATCGACATCGGTGACCATGTCGGCGGCCTTGTGCTGGATCGCCTGGAAGGAGCCGATCGGGCGACCGAACTGGATGCGCTCCTTGGCGTAGTCGACGCTGATCTCGAAGTCGCGCTGCGCAAGACCGACGAGATAGGCGCAGTAGGCCACGGTGAAGTACTGCTTGGCGACCTCGATGATCGGCCAGGCGTCGCCCGCTGGGCCGAGCAGCGCGTCGGCGCCGACCTTGACGCCCTCGAGCTTGACCTCGCACTGCTTGTCGGCGGCGATGGTCTTGAGCACGGTGCTGGTGAGGCCCTCGGCGTTGCCGGGCACGAGGAAGAGGCTGATGCCTTCATCGCCCTCGGAGCCGGGCGCGCGCGCGGCGACGAGGATGGTGTCGGCGACGTGTGCGTCGGGAATGAAGAGCTTGGTGCCGTTGAGCACGTAGCCGTCGCCGTCGGCCTCGGCGGTCGTGGCGATGCCTATGGAGTCGAAGCGAGCGCTGGGCTCGGTCAGGGCGAAGGTCATGACGAGGTCGCCGGCGGCGACCTTGGTGCAGATTTCCTGCTGCTGCGCGTCGCTGCCGATGGCCGCGACGAAGCCGGAGGTCAGCACGGTGCCGATGTAGGGACCGGGCACGAGCGCGCGGCCGAATTCTTCGAGCAGCACGCAGAAGTCGAGGAAGGTGAGGCCGGCGCCGCCGAGTTCCTCGGAGGTGATGAGGCCCATCCAGCCCTGTTCGGCCATGCCGCGCCAGAGGTCGTCGGTGTAGCCGCGGTCGTCCTCTTCCATCTCGCGCACGAGTTGCTCGGTGCACTCGTTGGTGAGGAAGTCACGAGCGAAGTTCTTCAGCAGTTCCTGTTCTTCGGTCAAGCCGAGATCCATGCGTTCCTCCTGCCCGCGTGATTTGCGCTTCGCGGGGATTGTGACGATTTGGACACGCGGCAGGGCGACGCACCACTCAAGGCGAGACGCCCAGCGCCTGTCAGGGAAGATACTTCATGCCCTCGTTGCGTGCCAGAAGCAGGAAGGAGGCCGGGGTGTGTGGCGATATGCTCAGGCCTCGTGCGCACACTGATCATCATTCTCGCTCTGATCGCCGTGGCGGCGATCTCATTGGGCGCGCGACCGGCGCGGGCCGCCGATCTGGTCGTGCATGCTCGCGCGGGCGAGCTGAGCAGCGCGACGGGGCCGGCCGAGTTCCCGCTTGTGGCGTCCGCGGGTGAGACGTGGCTGCTGAGTGTGGTCGGGCTGATCGATCCGATCGAGCTCGCGATCGTCGATCCGCGCAGCGGGGCCGTCGTGGCTCGTCCGTCGTCGCAAGGCGCGCGCTGGCTGAACTGGACGGCGCCCGAGAGCGGCGTCTGGCGGGTGCGGGTGTCGGCCGTGACGCGGCTGCAGGGTCAGCGGTTCACGTTGTTCTCGAGGCTGGCGGAGGATCGGGGCGGGAACGCGCTGCAGCCGGTCGCGCTGGCCTTTGACAGGAACGAATCCGCGATTGGCCAGGGCTCGATCGACTGGCAGGGCGACAGCGACTACTTCGCCGTGGGCATGAGCGCCGGCAACACGTACACGATCTACACGGTGCTGGGCAGCATCGGCGGGACGCTGGGCGACGTGTTGCTGCCGGGCGCGGATACGGCGCAGCCGCTGCTCGTGCACGGGAACGGCCGGACGCTGTACGACCGGGTCTTGCCGACCGAGGACGGTGTGGCGCTGATTCGCATCTCGAGCCCGGCGTGGCAGTTCGGTTCGTACGCCGTGGGGGTCAGCTCGGTTGGCGACGGCGAGCATCCCAAGGTCGGCGCGGGCCGCAGCCGCGGGGAGCACCGGCTGCGCGGTGCGGAGGCAGCGGCGCTGCGCGGGGCGCTGGAGATCGAGTTGAACGGCGACTGGGCGGGGTTCGACGTCGATCGGCGGGTGGGGGTGTGGTTCGATGTGGACGCGGATGGCGCGTGGGACTACATCGCGCAGACGCGCGACGGGTGGTGGACGCGGCGGTGGTCGATCGGCGAGCGGCGCTGGCTGGCGGGTCGCACGGCGGTGGGTTCACGGGGCTTCGACTCGATCGTCCTGAGCGTGTCGACGCGCGGGTTTGGCGAGCAGGTGCGCTGGCGAGCGGCAGCGCGACACACGGTCAATGGCTGGCGGGCGACGGCCGGCCTGGGAGGCACGATCGCGACGCTGGCGCCGACGCCGCAGCGCCCGGCGTTGTGGCCGCACGCGCGACCGTCGGGCACAGCGGAGCAACGGGAGGCGGCGTTGGTTGCCGCGGGGGTTGGTGCGCAGGCGGCGGGACAACCGGTGGTGGTGCTGGATCCAGGCCATGGGTCGTTGCAGACGGGGCCGTGGCTCAACGGAGTGGTGGAGTCGCACTCGAACCTGGCGTTCGCGCGCGCGGTGGCGGCGTTGCTGGAGGAGGAGGGCGTGCACGTGGTGTTGACGCGCCAGGGCGATGAGTGGGCCGGCCTGAATTTCACGGACCAGCCGGGTCGCGTGGACCTGCACGCGCGGCCCGAGCTGGCGCATCTCGCCGATGCCGACCTGTTCATCTCGCTGCACTCCAACACCGCGATGGACGATTGGCAGCAGGGCCTGCAGGCCTGGTACTACCCCAGCCCGCCGGGCGACGGGATCAATGCGGAGCTGGCGCGCTGGATGCTCGATGCGGTGTCGAGCGAGTTGGTGGACTGGGGCTACGTGTCCCGGACGGAACTGCTCAACACTTCGTGCTGGGAGGTCGTGGACGGGTATTGCGATCCGATCTACGTGCTCGCTCCCTTCCTGCTGGTCGACCATCAGGCGGCGGTGGACTGGGGCTGCGACCCGGTCGCGATCGGGCTGAGCGCGGACCCCTGGGCGGCGGCGCCGGCGACGCGCTATCCGACGGGGCCGCGTCTGACGAAGGGCGTGGGGCCGATCGACCTGGTGGATCCAGAGCGGCAGACGGGGCCGGCGTCGGTGGTGCGGGGGACGATGATGCCGGCGATGCTGCTGGAGCTGTTGTTCATCAGCCACCCGGTGGACGCGGCGGTGTTGCGCAGCGAAAGCGGCCGGCGGGCGATCGCGCAGGGCGTGGCGGACGGGATTCTCACGTGGCTGCGGCGCTGGGGGCAGCTGCCGCCGGCGTAGTAGTTGGCTGTTTAGCCGGACTTGCGTTTGCGTCCGCGGTGCGGGGCGGTTCGTATCTGGCGGGGGTGGTCAGGGGCGGTTGGGTTTGGTTGGCTGTGGTCAGGGATGTGCGGAGGGCGTGCTCGCTGCGGCGGCCAGTCGGTGATCTGGGTGCGCTCCGCGCAGGTCCCCTGGGCGACGAGAACGATCGAAGCTGCGTGCGGCGAATGTGTCGCGCGCTACGAGGGGATCCGTTCCATCCTCCTAGACTTCGTTCGAAATCTGAATATGGGAGTTGGGAAGCGAGCGCAGCGCATGGTCCAGAATCCACCGCCCAACGTTCAGCGAATCGTGCCGAACCTCTGCTATCAGGACGCGCCGGCGGCGATCGAGTTCCTCTGCGCCGCGTTCGGCTTCGAGGAGGCGATGAGGATGGAGATGCCCGATGGCCGGCTGGGCCACGCGGAGCTGCTGCTGCACGGCAACACGCTGATGCTGGCCTCGGCATTCGAGGAATCCGGCCTCGGCGGCCCCCAGGGCTTGGCGCACCTGCACTCGATGGTGTCGATCTATGTGGACGACATCGACGCGCACCACGAGCGGGCGGCGGCCGCAGGCGCGGAGATCATGGAGCCCCCGACGGATATGTTCTGGGGCGACCGGATCTACCGCGCGGTGGACCCGGAGGGTCACCGCTGGATGTTCCAGCAGCACGTGCGCGACGTGCGCCCTGAGGAGCTGGCGGCGGCCGGCGAGCAGCCGGCTGCGCAGGGCTAGCCCACGAACAGCACACGACAATAGTGCGGCAGGAGCGAATCATGGTTCAGAATCCACCTGAAGGCAACCAGCGGATCATTCCGTATCTGACCTACGCGGACGCGCCGGCCGCGGTTGAGTTTCTCTGCTCGGCGTTCGGCTTCACCGCGGGGCTGCAGATTCCGATGGGCGACGGCGTGCTGGGACACGCCGAGCTGCACCTCGAGGACAACGTGCTGATGCTGGCGTCCGTGTTCGAGGAGATGGGCCAGGCCAGCCCACAGAACCTGCCGGCGCTGCACGGGCAGGTGATGGTCTACGTCGACGATGTCGATGCGCATTGCGCGCATGCCAAGGCGGCGGGTGCGACGATCACGCAGGAGCCGCAGGATGAGTTCTACGGTGACCGCGACTACCGCGCGCTCGATCCGGAGGGGCACCTGTGGGTGTTCACGCAGCATGTCCGCGATTTGTCGCCGGAAGAGATGATGGCGGCGATGGAGCAGATGTCGGAGTAGCTCGGCTGGGTTGACGGCTGAGTCGTTCCGGGAGTGGGGATGTCGGATGCCGTTGAATCCGCCGGCGGGCAATCAGCACATCATTCCCTGTCTGCACTATGAGGACGCGCACGCCGCGATCGTGTTCCTCTGCAAGGCCTTCGGGTTCGAGCGGGGGCTCGTGCTGGAGGGTGAGGACGGGGACATCGACCACGCCGAGCTGCGCATGTATGGGGAGACGCTGATGCTGGCGGGCGCGTATGCGGACGCCGACCTCTCAACGCCCAACAAGCTGGGCGGCTTCCACGCCCATGTGACCATCTACGTGGCGGATGTCGACGCGCACTACGAGCGAGCGATCGCAGCGGGCGCGGAGGTGGTGCAGGAGCGGACGCTGATGCCATACGGCGACCGGCGCTACGTCGCACGCGACCCCGAGGGCTACCGCTGGAGCTTCCACGAGCACGTGGCGGATCCCGTGCCACGAGACTGACAGTGGAACGGGAATTGGGTACCATTGCAGAAGACGGGGGTGCGAGATGAGCGAAACGACGACGGCGACGGTTCAGCGGGCGGCTAAGGCGGTGCCGGATCTGGAGCTGTGGCGTGCCGTTCGAGCGGAACGCGATCGCAACTGGGACTTCTATCTGCCACGCGAGCTGGAGCTAAGCGAGCGCTATCCGAAGCAGTGGCTGCTTATCCACTCCGGCGGCGCTGTTGTCGTCGCGTCTGCCGACCTGGTCAAACTTTTCGAGCTCCGTGACCAGATCGCCGATGAAGTGATGCGGCGTGGCGCGCTGATCGAGACGCAGAGGCATGGTCGACCGTGGCGCCTCTAGGCCGTTCGGTTCCGTGCTTCTTTCGGCTCCACCCCGCAGCGGATCATCCCCAGGAATCCTCTGAAGAAGTCGGACCCATCTCCCCCCGCAAAGCGGGGGGAGATGTCACGGAGTGACAGAGGGGGGCTGCCCCCGCTTGGCCAGATACAGCCACGCCGGTGAGTCGGGACCGTAGCCCCCCTCTGCCTTCGGCATCTCCCCCCGCAAAGCGGGGGGAGAGTTATTCAGAGCCCTCGTAGCTGTTATCTGCGTTCGCGCCCTACGTGAAAGCTGATGTCGCCGTCGAATCAACGACCTCTGAAGTCGAGCTCGTTTTCGCGGACGAGGCGGGTAATCAGATGGTGATCACGGCGGCGATCGGGGTTGCCGAGCCGATCCCTGCGGTACCAGGTTGGCATGGCAACTGGGTCGCGCCGAGTGTGTTGGGCCGCGATGTGTTGCAGCGATTCGATCTGCGCCTGGGCTTCCACCCGCCGCTGGGCGTGTTAACCGAGGTCGGCGCCTCGCCCTGACGCCCTAGCCGACCCGGTGGCTGGCGCTGACGCGGACGATCACACCCTCCGTGTCGTCGTCGATCGGATACTGCTCCGACTCCGGATATCGATCCGCCTGCCAGTACAGCGGCGTCAGCTCGTCGAGCATCTGTGGCCCCGTATCCGGCGTCAGCGTCGCGGTTCCGCGCACCTCCGTGTAGCGATAGGGGTCCGCCTCGTCGTGGATGCTGACCGCGATCGCCGGACTGCGCCGCAGGTGCAGCGCCTTGAGCGTGTAGGGGAAGGTCCAGAACTCGACATCGTTCTCGCCGCCGCCGTCAACGCGGCGATGCCAGACGACCGAGGAGCGCGGCTGGCCGGTCGAGCTGACGGTGGCGATGTGAGCGAAGTGCGGCGGGCTGAGCAGGTCGGAGCCCTTCGGCGGCGTCTCGACCATCTCCGGGATCTCGAAGTCGCTGAACGTTGAGCTGCGCTCAACCTCGACGCTCACGTGCCAGCCGGCCGGGTCGTCGCCCTTGAAGGGGTAGTCGGTCCCGAGGTACTGGTTGGAGATGGCGTCGAGCTCGTCCCAGGAGCTGCGCTCGACCATCGAGGCGCGGCCCACGATCTCAAGCGTGCGATAGGGGTTCGCGGCGTCGTGAATCGAGAGCGCCACGCGCGGCTCGCGCTGCATGTTCAGCACCTTGCGGTAGCGCAGGCCGGTGACGAACAAGATCGACTCGACCGAGCCGTCGGCGGCGACTCGGTCGGGTCGAATCCAGATCGGCGACGACTGCGGCGAGCCGTCGCGGTTGACGGTGACGAGATGGGCGAAGTGCGGCGCGCCGACCAGGTCGGCGAGCTGCGGGGGTACGGCGGCCATCGGCTAACGGCTCAGCGTGGCGGAGTAGCCGCCGAAGCGCGCCTGGCCGGGCATCGCATGCTGCTCAACCTCCACATTGACGACAGCGGCCTTGCCGGAGGCCATCGCGCGCTCGATCGCCGGCCCGATGTCTTCGGGCTTCGTCACGTGCTCGCCGTGCCCGCCGAGCGCAACCGCGATGTCTTCGTAGCGCTGGCTGTAGCCGAGCGAGCGGCCGGGCGTCTCGTTCGATCCGGCCGTCCAGCCGGCGTTGTTCGAGATCACGATCGTGGCGGGCAGGTTGTGCCGCACCATGGTGTCGATCTCCTGCACGTTCATCAGGAACGAGCCGTCGCCGACGAAGCCGATCACCTGGCGTTCGGGGGCCGCCGCTTTGGCTCCCAGCACGTACGGCAGACCCACGCCCATGCAGCCGTTGGGTCCGGGATTGAGGCGCGCGGCCGGCACGTAGGAAGGGATGTATTGGCGCGCCCAGGCGAGCGTCGCGTTGCCATCGACGCAGACGATCGCATCGCGGTCCATCCGCTGCACGACCTCATCAGCGAGGCGCAGCGGGTGAATCGGAACAGTCGAGGAGTGCACGATGTCGAGATACTGCGCGCGGCGGCTGTCGTCCGACTCGCGCAGCTGCGCCAGCCAGTCGGTAGGGCCGTTGAGGCCGGCCTCCCTGGCGGCCGCCGTGAGCGCGACCAGCGCCCGCTTGGCGTCCGCCACCATGCCCACCGTCGCTTCGCGGTTGTGGTTGATCTCGGTCGGGTCGGTATCGACGTGGATGACCTTGAGATCAGGCGACCAGCGCGGCGGTGATGCCGAACCGATCACGAAGTTGAGACGGGCCCCAACGACGAGCGCAACATCGGCCTCGCGGAAGGCCATGCTGCGCGCGGCCAGGTAGCAGAGATCGTGGTCTTCGGGGATCACTCCGCGGCCCTGCGGCGTGGTCCAGAACGGGATGTTCGTCGCCTCCACGAACTCCTGCAGCTCGGCTGCCGCGCCGGACCAGACGATCCCGCTGCCGGTGAGGACGATCGGGCGCTCTGCGTTGGCCAGCAGTTCAATCGCCTGCTTGACTTCGTCCGGGTCAGCTCCGGGGCGCGACTTCGCCAGCCCGGTTTCGGGGAACCAGACCGTTTCGTCGTCGCTTTGCATGTAGAGCGTGTCACCAGGCAGGTCGAGATATGTGGGCCCGGGCTTGACGCTCTGCGCCTCGCGGTAGGCCAGGTTGAAGAACTCGGGCATCCGCGCCGAGTGCGTCACGCGGCTCGCCCAGCGGGTCACCGGCACCGCCATCGCGAGCTGGTCGTACTCCTGGAAGTCGTCGCGTTCGAACGAGGAGAAGGCCGCCGCGCCGCCCAGCGCGACCATCGGCACGCCATCGAGATAGGCGTTGGCGACGCCGGTCAGCAGGTTCGTGGTGGCCGGTCCGGAGGCGGCCATGCAGACGCCGGGCACGCCCTTGACGCGTGCGTAGCCGTGCGCGGCCATCGCCGCGCCCTGCTCGTGACGGCAGTCGATCGTACGGATGCCGTGTTCGGCGGCGAAGCCGGCGGCTTCAATGATCGGTCCGCCCATGATGTAGAAGAGGTCTTCGACGCCCTCGTTGACCATCTGTCGGGCGAGGAGCTCGGCGCCCATTTGCTCTGGCATCGGTGGTTCCCTTCCTGGGAAAGTGGGGTGCGGTGAAGTGCGGTGTGCGGTGTCTAGTCGGGCACGTCGTAGCGGTGAAGGACGGGCCGCCCGGTGGTGAATTCGCGGATTCCGGCCATCCCAGCCATCGCTGTGGAGCTGCCGTGCGCCGTGAGGTCTGCCTCGGTGGCCCAGTTCTCGAAGAGGATATAGCGGGTGTCGTCGTCGACGCTGCGGAACAGGTCGTAGTTGTTGCAGCCGGAGTCTTCGGCCTTGACCGTGCCGGTGGCGCCGGCCATGAACGCTTCAAACGCCTCGGCCTGGCCCTCGCCGATGGTGAACTCGACAGTCAGCCCAATCGCCATGTGACCACTCCTTCTGGTACGCAGCGCCGGGTGGCGGCACGTCTGTACATGCGGCAGGCGCCCGCAGCGCATCAGCGCGAGGCGGGGCCAGCGCGAATGATAGCGATTGGGGGGCTGAGGTTGGCGGGCGTCGGCGGGGCTCAGCCGCCGCGGTAGCCGATGAGGAAGAGCAGATCGAAGACGGTGGTCTCGTTCCAGTAGCCGGGGATCGCTTCGACGAGCTCGATGGCGGTGGGCATCATCCCCTCGCCGAGCCACCAGCGCGCCAGTCCACGCATCAGGTAGGCCGGCGCGGTGTGCTGGACGGGCAGGTGGTCGGCGGCGGTCAGGGCGGCGGCGGTGCGTTGCTCGACGAGCAGGCCGACGGAGGATTCGAGCCCCTCGAGCGGGGTGTCGCGCAAGATGAAGTCGAGCTCCAGCCAGCGCAGGTGGGGGACCGCGCGCAGTTCCTCGACGGTGTGGCCCCAGTCGCCGGCGAGCAGTTGGCCGAGCCAGGGGATCGGGTTGCGCTCGGCCTCGCGGAGCGCGGCGCCGGCACGCTCGCGGATCACGATCAGGTTCCAGGCCAGCTGTTCGTTGTCGGGCGCCAGTTCCAGCGCAGCCTCAGCGTGCTCGAGCGCGTAGGGCCACCAGCCGGCGGCGGCGAATGCGAGCGATGAGCGGGCGCCGGCGAGCGCCTCGTCGCCGACGGTCGCTGGAGGCAGGCTGAGCACAACCTCGTGGAATTCGTCGCCGACGCGTCGCAGGACGGCGGCGTCGGCGTGCCAGATCTGCGAGGTGTAGAAGAAGAGGTAGGCGTCGGTGCGGTCGATCACGAGTTCGGGGTCGCCGTCACCGTTGAGGTCGCGCAGTTCAGCGGCCGCGCCGGGGGCGACGACGTTCCCGGGCGCGGAGCTGAAGTGGCCGACGACGGGGAGGAGTTGGCGGCCGTTCCAGAGCAGCAGGTCGTAGGTGACGCCGTGCGCGCCGGCCACGCCGATCGCTTCGAGCCAGGCGCGATCGGCGGTTGCGCCTTGGACGAGGCGGATCGCTTCGTCGCTGCGCAGCGTGCCGCCGGAGAGCAGTTCGGTGTCGTCGAGCGCCTGGGCTCCCTGCGACGTGGCGGTCCAGATGCTGGCGGTGATCACATATGCGCCGCGCGGTGCGCCGATGCCCCAGGCGACGATCAGGTTGGGCGGGAGGTCGAGCGTCGCGAATTCGCCGAAGGTGTAGAAGGCCTTGGCGAGCGCGCGTTGGAGTGTCGCAGACGCCATCGGTTGGGCCGTGTCCTTGCGCGGCGTGTTGGCGCGGATCTGGAGTTCGGCAGCGGGCCGGTTGGGTGGCTCGGGGACGGCCTCAACGGTGGCCGGCTGGGTTGCCTGGGTCGGCTGCTCGCTCTCCGTCGTCGCGGGGGATTCGCTGGCGGGCTCGGGCTTGGCGGCGACCGCGGCCGGTTGCGCCGTGGTCTCGACCGCGGCCGCGGGTTGAGGGTCGTCGCCCGGGGGCGCTTGATCGTCTGCGTTGACCGTGCAGGCGACGAGCAGCGAGGCGGACGCGAGGGCGACGAGCAGCGAGGTCGCGCGGAACAGCAGACTCTTCAACGCAACCTCCCAGCGGCGCTCGATCGGGGTTCGACCAGATTAGGGACGAGTTGCGCCTGGGACGCTCTACCATCCACACGCTGGGGAACTCGGTGGAGAACGGGTGGAAAGCGGTCGGCGATGCTGGAAGCGCTGCGGATGGACGGACGACGGGTGATCGTGACGGGGGCCGGGCGCGGCCTGGGCCGCGAGATGGCGCTGCATCTGGCCGCCGCGGGGGCTGACATCGTCTGCGCGGCGCGCACGCGCGAGCAGATCGAGGCGACCGCGGAGGAGATTCGCAGCCGCGGTCGTGAGGCGCTGGTCGTGCCCACCGACGTCTCGGACTCAGCGCAAGTCGACGCCCTGGTGGCGGAGACGCTCGCGACGTGGGGCGACTTCGACGTGTTTATCGCCAACGCCGGCGGTGGCGGGTCGTCGGCCGGCAAGACGGTGACGGAGATCAGCGACGCCGACTGGTACGACACGATCGACGTGAACTTCTCGAGCGTGTTCTTTTCGGCGCGGGCTGCGGCGCGGCACTTTCGGGAGCGCGGGAGCGGCAACATCATCACGGTGGCGTCGGGCACGGCGTTGCGCGGCGACGCGCGGCTGATCGTCTACGGGGCAGCGAAGGCGGGGGTGATCACGCTGACGCAGGCGCTGGCGACGCAGCTGGCGCGCGAGAGCATCCGGGTCAACTGCATTGTGCCGGGCTTCGTATTGCAGCGGGCGCTGGAAGAACCGGCTGAGATCGAACGGGCGCGGGCTCAGGGCGCGCGGATTCCGGCCGGGCGGGTGGGCGAGGCGTGGGAGCTGGGGCCGTTGGCGCTGTACCTGGCCTCGGACGCGTCGTCGTATGTGACGGGCGAGGCGTTCGTGATCGATGGCGGCGGACTCGCAGGCGGGCTCGCGCCGACCGGCTGGAACGTGTCGGTGGGGATCGGCGCGGTGTCGTCGTGACGCAGCAGAATCCGTTCCCGGAGCCGGATGTCGACGCGGGGGCGCTGCAGGGTTGGGACCTGTCGGGCCAGCGCGCGATCGTCTACGGGGCCGAGCGCCCGACGGCGACGGCGGTGGTGGCGGCGCTGCGAGAGGCTGGGGCGACTGTCGGCGTGACCAGCGCCGAGACGGGCGGCAGTTCGGCGTTTCGGATGAAGAAGACGGCGGCGGGCGGTCCGGCGGAGGCGGTGGACCTGTCGAACGGCACGAATGTGCAGGTGGCGACGCGCAAGCTGGCGAAGCAGCTGGGCGGCGTGGAGATCGCGATCGTGGCGCCGGGCGCGTGGTTCGCGGCGCCGCTGGGCAAGACGCTCGACGCTGATGTGCAGCGGATTCTGGCTGCGAATCTGGGCGGGACCTACTCGGCGTTCCGTAGCGCGGCGCGGGAGTTTCGCGCCGGGCCAGGACGGCTGATCGTGCTGCTGGAGGCGCCGGCGGTGCGCGGGATCTCGAACGTTTCGGCGTTCGCGGCGGCGCAGGCGGGGGTGATCGGTCTGGTGCGGGCGCTGAGTCAGGAGCTCGCGCCGCGGGGGATCACCGTGAATGCGATCGTGCAGGGCTGGACGGACCACTCGGTCGGGCGTGGGTCATCGAATCCGGAGGACAATCTGCTGCTGCGGTTCATTCCGATGCGGCGATTCGGGACGCCGGAGGACGTCGCGCCGCTGGCGGTGTATCTGGCCTCGCCGGCGGCGGGCTACGTCACGGGTCAGGTGTTCCAGGTGGACGGCGGGGTGCTGAAGCACCTGTAGGGCTTCCATGTTGGTTCAAGAGGATCAACGCGAAGCAGCGCGGGGGATGGTGCATCCAGCACTCGAAGTAACCTTGCACTTCCTGATCACATGACAAAGGATCGCTCCTAAGCTTCATCATGTGACGCAGACTTGTGAAGCATCGGTCGAGGAAGTAAGAGAAGCTCAGGTGACAGGCACTCGGGACAGCCTTGTGCTTCTCGATCACATGACAAAGGATCGCCCCTAAGCTTCATCATGTGACGCAAGTTTGGAAAGGATCACATGCGAGGCCGCACGATTTCCCGCAGCTGGAAGCACGACCCGACGCTGTATGCGCCGCCGCGCTATCGCCGTGCGTGCTCCTATGAGCCCTTCATCCCGGCTCCGCTCGGGGGCGATGCGTTCGAGCTGCCGGCGGAGGTGGCCGGGCGGGTCTCCGACGCGGAGATGCTGGTCGCGGAGATCAATCGCAGCGCCGGCCCCGAGCTCCAATCGTTAGCGCGGCTGCTGCTGCGCACGGAGTCGATCGCATCATCGAAGGTCGAAGGGATGCAGGCCGACGCGCGGCAGCTGGCCCGCGCGGAGGCGCGGCGGCTGGCCGGTCGCAGCGTTGGCAGCCAGGCCGCGGAGATTCTGAACAACATCGACGCGATGCAGTTCGCGGTCGAGCAGGCGGCTCGATCGCAAACGCTCGCGGCCGCGGACCTGTGCGCCATCCATCGCGCGCTGCTCGGTCGACAGATCGGCGGACAGCGCGCTGGTCGGCTGCGTGACGCGCAAAACTGGATCGGCGGCAACGACTACAACCCATGCGGCGCCGACTACGTACCGCCGCCAGCCGAGGAGCTGAGGCCTCTAATCGACGATCTGTGCCGGTTCGCCAACGAGGAGACACTCCCGCCGCTGCTGCAGGCGGCGATCGCGCACGCACAGTTCGAGACGATTCACGCGTTTGACGACGGCAACGGTCGCACGGGTCGGGCGCTGGTGCAGGTGGTGCTGCGCCGGCGCGGGCTGGCGCCGGCCTTCGTGCCGCCGGTTAGCGTGGTCCTCTCGCAGCGACGCGAGCGCTACATCGCCGGATTGGTGGCGTTTCGCGAGGGACGCGTCGCGGAGTGGGTCACAATCTTCGCGGAAGCGACCGCCTCGGCGGCGCAGCTGGCTCGGCACTACGCCGAGCTCGTCGCCGATCTACAGCAGCACTGGCGAACGCGGCTGCGCGAAACCGTCAACCCACGCGCCGACGCCGCGGCCTGGGCCGTCATTGATGCGCTGCCCGCGCATCCCGTGGTCACTGTCGCGGCGGCGACGGCGTCGACGGGTAAGAGCGCGCCGGCCGTGAATGGCGGCGTCGCCCAGCTTGAGCGGGCCGGCGTGCTGATCGCCCTGGGATCAGGTCGGCGCCACCGCGCCTGGGAGCCCGAAGGCCTGATTGACCTGGTCGTCGCGCTGGAAGCCGGGGAGGTGTGACGGACCCTGCGCGGAAGCGACTACCCGCCGTGCGCCAGTGTCGCACGGATCGCCTCACGCACTCGGGTGGGGACACGCGCGCTCGCGAGCGCGCCAAGCTGAACGCGGCGCAGCACGGGCGGCGTCAGCACTGCTTGCTCCGCGAGGTCGCCGCGCCGTACGCGTGAGTCGAATGGCCGCGATGGTCTCATCGCGGCTCGGTGGTACGCGATGCACGAATCGCGTTCGACGAATGGATGCTCTCCGGGTCGGATCAGGACGCAGGCTGCGCCGTGGTCTTTCAACGGCGGCCGGTGTGTGGTGAGGTTGGCCAGTGCGATCGTGCCGCTCGAGGTCGGATCACTCAGAACGATCCAGAGATGATCCTGCTCGTCGAGGCCCCGGACGACCTGGCCGGGCGAACTCACTCTCCCAATGCGGCGGCGAACGCACGCTCGGCGTTGAGCTGCTCGGCGATCGCGGCGAGGTCGTCTTCGGTAAAGCCGGCCGTCCGCAGGATCACCTTGGGGTCGATCGTGACGGTCCCACCCTCCGGGTCCGTCCATTCGGGCAGTTCGAACATGTGCTTGGCTAGCTCGTGGACATCCATCGCTCCGAACTCGTCGTAGGTGCAGTCAAGCACCTCCACGTCGTAGTCAGAGAGATGGTCATAGTCCGGCTCCCCGTGGGCGCGGACGTCGCCGCTATCTCCGCAGATCAGAAGCTCGATCCACGGAGAGCCCGGCGCATGGTCAGCGGTTCTGAACCGCTTGAACACACGGTCCAGGATCGGACCGAACGACATGGCGACGAAACGATCTCCGGTGATCGAGTAGCCGTTTTGGCACAATGCACTGCGGTCGGCAAGGTAGAGCAGCTTGGCGAGCTTGATGTCCCACATCGCCTCGCCATGGCGACGCAGCAGCCGCGCCGCCGCCTGTGCAGCCTTGCGTTCGTTGAAGACGAACTCCATCGCCAACCTCCGCTTACCCGCCAACGATACGCCGTTCGCCGCCGACCAGTGTTCGACAGGAGGGTGCGGTCGATGGCTTAGACTTGGGGGAAATTGACTGGGAAAGCCGAGGAGCTGCGATGACTGACTACGAGAACATCATCTACGAGGTGCGCGATGGCAAGGGCTACGTGACGCTGAATCGGCCCGAGAAGCTGAACGCGCTCTCGATCGCGCTGCAGGACGAGCTGTCGGACGCGATGTGGGAGGCGGACAACGACACGGCCGTGCACTGTGTGGTCCTGAGCGGCGCCGGACGCGCGTTCTCCGCGGGCTACGACCTGACCGGCGGGCAACGGGACGCGACGGAGACCTACGACAAGGTCTACCGCAGCCGCGTGAGCTTCGACGACGACACCTGGGGCATGGAAAAGGCGCAGCGCGCGCGGATGGCGATCTTCGACATGCACAAGCCGGTGATCGGCAAGGTGCACGGCTACTGCCTGGCCGGCGGCACCGACCTGGTGTTGCTGTGTGACATCATCATCGCCGCCGAAGACGCCGTGATCGGCTTCCCGCCGGTGCGCGCGATGGGCGCGCCGCCGGCTCACATGTGGCTCTACCACGCGGGTCCGCAGTTCGCCAAGCGGATGCTGCTGACGGGCGACAGCGTGTCGGGCGCGGAAGCGGCAGCGCGCGGGCTGGTGCTCGACGCGGTCCCGGCCGATCAGCTCGACGGAGCGGTCGAAGACCTCGCCAACAAAATGACGATGATCGATCCCGAACTGCTCTCCGCCAACAAGCGGATCGTCAACCTCGGCCTGGAGATCATGGGCGCGCGCACGCTGCAGCGGATCGCCACCGAGAATGACGCCCGCGCACACCTCGCGCCGAGCGTGCACGAGTTTGGCAAGATGTCGCGTGAGCTGGGGCTCAAGGCGGCGCTCGAGTGGCGCGACAACAAGTTCGGCGACGGACGTGGCAGCAGCGCCGCGCAGCAGCGCAAGGCCGCGACGACCGCGTAGCCGGTCCGGCCCGGGGGCCCAGGCAAGGAGGACGTCGTGGCGGTGCTCGATCGCTTTCGACTGGATGGTCAGGTGGTGCTGCTGACCGGCGCGGGACGCGGCCTCGGGCGGGCGATGGCGCTGGCCTTCGCTGACGCGGGCGCCACTGTCGCGGGCGCGGCGCGGACGGCGGCGCAGCTCGAAGAGACCGCCGGACTGGTGCGCGAGCACGGCGGTCGCGCGTCGGTGCTGCCGACCGACGTCACCGACGCCGACGCGGTCGCCGCGATGGTGCAGGCCACGCTCGATGAGTTCGGGCGCGTCGATGTGCTGGTCAACAACGCCGGTGGCGGCGCGGAGGGCGACGGCGCGCCGCTTGAGCAGCTCTCGGACGAGCAATGGCGGAGCGGGATCGACCTCAATCTCACGTCGCAGATGCTCTGCGCGCGCACCGTGCTGCCGCACATGTGCGCACGCGGCAGCGGCGTGATCATCAACGTCGCCTCCGGCTTCGGGCTACGCGGCGGTCGGCACAACTGGATGTATGTCTCCTCAAAGGCGGGCGTGGTCAACTTCACACGCTCGCTGGCGGTGTCCTACGGGCCCGATGGCGTGCGTACCAACTGCATCGCGCCGGGCATCTTCCCGCACACCGAGCAGGCGCTGGCGCGCTGGCGGGGCGGCAAATACATCCCCGTCGGGCGGGTCGGTCTGGCCTGGGAGATGGGCCCGCTGGCGGTCTGGCTGGCGTCGGACGGCGCGGCGGCGCTGAACGGGGAGACGATCGCGCAGGACGGCGGCGGGCTCTCGGCGATCGGGCCGACGGGCTGGGCGCCGGTCGTGCGGCTTGAGGAGCCCGACTGATGGCCGACGAGTTCACACCGAGGCCGAATCCCGAGCCACGAGATCCGGCGTTCGGGCTGACGGATCGGACGGCGCTCGTCGTCGGCGCCGGCGGCGTGCTGGGTCGCGCGGTCGCGGTGGCGCTGGCCGAAGCGGGGGCGGACGTGGCCGTCGCGACGCTGCGGGCGGGCACGACCGAGGTGATGCGGGTCAACTCGGTCAACAACGAAGTCTGGTCGCTGGGGCGCCGCAACCTGGCGATCACGCTCGACGCGACGGACCCCAACAGCGTTGAATCGGCGATGACGCGGGTCGTCAACGAGCTGGGCCAGCTCGACATTCTGGTCAACGCCGGCGACGCGGTGATGGCCGGGCCGATCGGCGGCGTCGATCTGGGGACCTGGCGGGCCGTGATCGACGCCAATCTGCTCGCTCCCACGTTGTGCTCGGGGGCCGCAGGAGCGCGGATGCAGCTGCGCGAGTACGGACGGATCATCAATCTCGTCTCGGTGCTGGGCGCGCGCGGGATGGCGAACACGTCGGCATACGCGTCGGCGCACTCAGGCGTGCTGGGGCTGACCCGAGCGCTGGCGCAGGAATGGGCGCGCTTCGGGATCACGGTCAACGCGGTTCAGGTCGGCTTCTACGAGGGCCAGGCGGGCTTTGGCGACGACCCGGATCGCGCCGCCGCGATCGCGCGGATGCTGCCGGCGCGGGGGCTGGTCAAGCCGGCCGATATCGGCGCGGCGGTGGTCGCGCTGGCCGCCGATTCGGGCTTCATCACGGGCGAGACGATCGCCGTCGACGCGGCTGCCACGGCGCGCGTCTGACGGGATGCATCCCACCGGCCGCTGAGCCCGCGCTCCCAACCAGCACCGAACGGCAGCTACCCTGAAACCGTCGCCGGCGTCGCTCGCCGGTGGAATCGCAGGGGGCTGACATGGGACTGCCGATCGACAGCTGGGGCCTGCCGCTGACCACATCCGAGCCGGCCGCCGCGCACTACCGCGACGCCGTCGAGCGCATGCTTGGATACCTGCCCGACGTCGTCGAGAACCTGCAGAGCGCGATTGACGCCGATCCCAACTTCGCTCTGCCGCACAGTCAACTCGGACTCTGGTGGCTGTTCCGCGGTGACATGAAGGCCGCCCGTGTGCACGCCGACGAAGCGCTGCGCCTCGCCGAGTCCGCAACCGAACGGGAGCGTCGGCATGCCGCGATTCTGGCCGCGCCGATCGTCGGGCGCGGCTCCGAGGCCCCGGCATGGATCGCCGATCACCTCGACGAAACCCCGCGCGACGCGCCGATTCTGATGCAATGGTTCGGCCAGAACTTCTACAGCGGCGGCGTCGAGAAGCGCGAGCGGATGCTCGAACAGTTCGACCGACTGGCGCCCGCCTACGGCGACGACTGGTGGTTCCTGGCCTGGCACGCGTTCGCCAATCACGAGATGGATCAGCTCGATCAGGCCGAGTCGCTCGTGATGCGCAGCCTCGATCTGCGGCGCTCCAACGGCCAGGCCGCGCACGCGCAATCCCACGTGTTCTTCGAGCGCCACGACACCCCCGGCGGAGCTGATTGGCTCGGCTCGTGGCTCGACGAATTCCCGCACCGAGCCGGCTTCCATCGACATCTGTCCTGGCATCAGGCGCTGTTCCTGCTCGCCAACGGCCGGGCGCAGGACGCGCTCGCGTTGCACGACGACGCGATCAGGCCCGATGTCGACGCGGCGGGCGAGGCGCTGGGCGCCGTCGCCGATGGCGCCTCGCTGCTCTGGCGCTGCCGCCTGCACGACGGCGAGGCCTCGTTCGACTGGCGCGACATCGCCGAGTTCGCCGAGAAGGCCTTCCCACGCGCCGGCACGGTCTGGGTCGATGTGCACCGCGCCATGGCCCTCGCCGCGCTGGGCGACGAAACCGCGATCGGATCGTTGCTCGATGGCCTGCGCGCCGCCGGCGAGCGCGGGCATCCCGTCGCCGACAGCGTCGCGCGCCCCGTCGTGGAGGCGCTGTGGGCGTTCGGCGCGGGCGACTACGCGACGGCGGCCGAGCAGCTTTCGGCGGTGCGTGACCAGATCGTCTGCCTGGGTGGCTCGAACGCGCAGCGCGACGTGTTTGAGGAAACGCTGGTCGAGGCGCGACTGCGGGCCGGGCACACCGAGGAGGCGATGGAGCTGCTGCAGGAGCGGCTCGATCGCGGGCCGACGCCGCGCGACCTGTTCCGCTGGGGACGGGTGCAGACGGCGCGCGGCGCGATGAAGGAGGCGCAGGCTGCGTTGCACGGCGCGCGCGAGCTGTGGTCGCAGGCCGACCCCGGCGGCAGCGAGGTGCAGCGGCTGAACGGCGCGCTGGATGAATCGCTGAACTGATGTCGCGCGGTCCGCAGCCGGCGCTGCCGCGGCCGGACATTCTGGTCGAGGACGACCCCGCGGACGCGCCGAACGTCGAGCTGGAGAAGCGCTTTCATCTGATTCTGCACGACTCGGACGATCACACGTACCAGTACGTGATCGAGCTGTTGGGGTCGGTCTTCGGCTACTCGCGCGAGAAGGCGTTCGCGATCGCGTCGATGATCGATGGTCAGGGCCAGGGCATCGTGGAGACGGCGGACTACACGACGGTCAAGGACCATCAGGATCAGATTCACGGCTACGGTCCGGACCCGCGGATTCCGCACTGCAAGGGCTCGTTGTCGGCGACGATCGAGGAGGCGCCGTAATCCGTCTGCTCACGGCATCACCGGCACGACGGCGACCGTTGCGCGACCCGGGGTGGCGCAATCCGCTTGGGCGCCTCCGAACTCCCGCCCCTTCCCCTCATTCGCGCGCAGCCCGACCTGGCGGGGGTGGAGGCGTAGGCTCTAGCCGTTGACTGTGCACAGTCGATAGATCGCGGCCCTAACATCCGTGCGGAGGGAGATCCACGATGCTGCTGCGGGGCGTCCTTGAGCGGCTTCGATCGTATCCCGAGGGCGGCGGCGAGGAAGCGGCCAAGCTTCAGGCCGTCTTGCCGATTCTGCGCGAGATCGGCTGGGATGACACTGATTTCAACCAGGTGGCCTTTGAGCACTCCGTCGCCGCACGCGGCGGGGGTCGGGTCGACATCGCGCTGCGCGCACCGCGTAGAGGCAATGTCGCGCTGGTCGAAGTAAAGGCGCCCGGGAGGAAGCTCGACGACTTCGTGGCGCAGGTGCTGGAGTATGCGTTCCACGACGGCGTCGACATCTGTGTGCTCACGACGGGGCTCGTGTGGTGGCTGTACCTGCCGCGCGAGAAGGGACAGCCAACTGAACGTCGCTTCGCAGTACTGGATCTGCAGACCGACGCCATCGACGAACTCGTCGACGGGTTTGAGACGTATCTGAGTCGAGACTCACTGCTCGACCGCAGCGCCGAGCAACGCGCGAAGCAGGCGCTCGAAGCGCTGCTCAATCAGGGGCGTCTGGCGACCGAGATCCCGCGCGTTTGGGATCAGATGCTGTCGGAGCCGGACCACGAACTCATTGAACTGATAGAGCGGCGAGTGTTCAGCAAAGTGCGGTTGCGACCGAGTGCGGAGCTCATAGCCGACGTGCTGCGCAGCTCGGCCGTTAAGGGGATGGCGGCAGGCGGCGACCGTCCGACTCGACCAATAGCCGACCCGCCCCGACCAACAACGCCCAAGCGTGGGAGTGAGAAGAAGCCATCGCCGCGAGCCAAGACACCGGGCGGGAAGCCTGAAGCCTATCGGGTGTTCGAGGCGGACCATTCGTTCGTGAGTTGGAACCGGATGTTGCTGGATGTTGCCGAGGCGGTCTACGACCGGCACGGATTTGACTTCGACCGGGCGCTTGAGTTGAGAGGTTCGAAGCGCCGCTATTACAGCAGATCCGCCGAGGTGCTCGAACAGATGACGAGTCCGCGTCCCATCGGCCAGTCGGGCTACTACGTGGAGACGCACTTCAGCGCCAACGACTGCGTGAAGCGAGCCACCGAGTTGCTCCAGCACTTCGGCCACAACGCGGACGATCTGAAGATCCCCTCCGACTGAACGCCCGCCCCCGATATAGTGTGACGCTGTGCGCACCCCGCGCTGGCCAGATTCGACTTCATGACTGACCCGCTGCTTGACGGACTCCAGACGCACTTCGGCTTCGGCGAGTTTCGGCCGCTGCAGCGGGAGGTGATCGAGCATCTTCGCGGCGGCGAGGATGCGCTGGTGCTGATGCCGACGGGCGGGGGGAAGTCGCTCTGCTACCAACTCCCCGGACTGTTGGGCGAGGGGCTGACGTTGGTGGTGTCGCCGCTGATCGCGTTGATGCAGGACCAGGTGCGGGCGCTGCGGGCGAACGGGGCGGCGGCGGATTTTCTGAACAGCACGCTGACGTCTCAGGAGGCGTTTCAGGTTGAGGCGCGGGTGCGGCGGGGGCAGACCCGGCTGCTCTACGTCGCTCCCGAGCGGGTCAACACGGAGGGCTTTGCGAACCTGCTGGACGCGACGCCGCCGGCGCTGATCGCGATTGATGAAGCGCACTGCATCTCGCAATGGGGGCACCAGTTTCGGCCCGACTACCGGCAGCTGGCGCAGCTGACGAGTCGATTCGCGGAGACGCCGGTGGCGGCGCTGACGGCAACGGCGACGGATCGGGTGGCGGCGGACATCGTGCAGCAGCTCGGGCGGCCGGGCATGCGCAGTTTCCGGTCGGGCTATAACCGGCCCAATCTGACGTATCGCGTGGTGCCGAAGAAGCAGTCGGCCGAGCGGCTGGTGCGGCTGCTGGCGCGCGACCCTGAGGCGTCGACGATCGTCTACACGCTGAGGCGGGCGGACACGGAGACCACGGCGGAGCGTCTGCGCGATGCGGGGATCGCGGCGAAGGCGTATCACGCGGGTTTGCCGGGCGCGCTGCGCCAGCAGGTGCAGGACGAGTTCACGCGCGACGAAGTCGCGGTGATCTGTGCGACGGTCGCGTTCGGGATGGGCGTCGACAAGCCCGACGTGCGGCGCGTGATTCATCTGGACATGCCGGAGTCGATCGAGACCTACTACCAGGAGACCGGGCGGGCGGGACGCGACGGCGACCCGGCGGAGTGCGTGTTGTTCTACACGCCGGGGGTGTGGCACCAGCGCAAGTTCTTCCTCGACCAGCTGGAGGATGAGGACGAGCGGGAGCGGGCGTTTGGGCGGCTGCGGCAGATGATGAACTACTGCGCGCTCTCGTCGTGTCGGCGCAGCGTGCTGCTGCGTTATTTCGGCGATGCGGCGCCCGATGGCGGCTGTGGGGGCTGCGACAACTGTCTACGCGACGGGGATCCGACGGAGCCGCAGGATGGGGATCGGCGAGTGGCGGATCCGCGACGGGTGGTAGAGCCGAACTTCGACACGCAGGGTCGGCTCGATGCTGCGTCCGCCGATTCGGCGCTGTTCGGCTCGCGGCCAACGAGTGCGAACGATGGCGGCGAGGACGCCTCCGCGCTGTTTGAGCGGCTTCGGGAGCTGCGCCGGGAGCTGGCGCGCGCGGCGGGCCAGCCGCCCTACATCGTGGCCTCGGATCGTTCGCTGCGGGCGATGGCGGAGGCAAGGCCGCGGACGCGAGCCGAACTGCTCGCGGTGCACGGCTTCGGGCCGGCGAAGGTTGAGCGTTATGGAACGGAGCTGCTGGCCGTGTTCGGCGGGCCGATCGAGGATCAGCCGCCAGGCCCGCCAGCGAGCGAGCCGCCGGGCGAACCAGCGCTCCATGGAGGCGCGACCGATCAGCCGGCGGCCAAGAGTTGGGAGCTGACGCTGCAGCTCTGGCGCGAGGGCTGCACGCTGCTGTCGATCGCGGAGCGGCGGATGCTCTCGCCGGGAAGCGTGCTGACGCATCTGGTCACCGCGATGAGCGAGGGCGAGGCCGTCGATCTGGATCCGGAGCTGCCCGCGCCCGAGCGCTTCGACGAGATTGCGGCGGCGCTGGAGCAGGCGGCCACGGTCAGCGCGGCGCACGAGCAGCTGGGTGCGAGATTCTCGATGCTGGAAGTGCGGCTGGTGCACGTCTATCTGGAGAATTCGGGGAAGGGGGCCGCTGGCTGAGCTCGCGGCTGACATCGCAGCGTAGAACCTGAGCCACTCGAGGTGACTGAGGACCAGGCAACCTCTGAACAACTCTCCCCCCGCACCGCGGGGAGAGATGCTGCGGAGCAGCAGAGGCGGGGTCCGACCAGATTGCGCAGGCCCCCTTGTATGTTCGCGCTGGCTCGGGAGCTGCTGGTTTCTGAGTCGAACCGGGGTGCGGCAGACCGATGCCCCCTGGGCCGCGAAGGCCGTGACAGAGCTTGGGTCGCCGCACCCCGTCCACGAGTTGAGCCCGAACAGTTGCCGGGGCCAACCAAGCCCGCATCTTGCAAGGACGGGCCAGTCAAGGATAGGAGCGTGCGATGCAGCGGGAACCGACCTACGTGGGGATCGATGTGGCCAAGGACATGCTCGACGTGGCGCTGCGTCCGACCGGCGAGCGCTGGCGGGTGGCGCACGACGCGGCCGGGCTGGAGCAGCTGCTCGCGCGGCTGCAGGCGCTGGCCGCGGCGGCGCTGCCGGTCGTGGTGGTCAACCCGCGCCAGCTGCGCGACTTCGCCCGCGCGACCGGCACGCTGGCCAAGACCGACGCCCTCGACGGGGCGGCGCTGGCCCACTTCGGCGAGGCCGTGCGGCCGCCGCTGCGGCCGCTCGGCGACGCCCAGACCCAGACCCTGCGCCAGCTGCTCGCGCGGCGTCGTCAGCTGGTCACGATGTTGGTGGCGGAGCGCAACCGTCGCGCCGCCGCCGGCGCCGCTGTTGGTCCGCGGATCGAGGCCCACATCGCCTGGCTGGAGCAAGAGCGCAGCGAGCTGGAGGAGGAGCTCCGCCAGACGCTGCAGCGCAGTCCCGTCTGGCGTGAGCGTGACCAGCTGCTGCGCAGCGCGCCGGGCGTGGGCGAGCAACTCTCGCTGACACTGCCGGCCGAGCTGCCGGAGCTGGGCCGGCTGCGCCGCCGCGCGATCGCCGCGCTGGTTGGACTCGCGCCGTTCAACCGCGATAGCGGCCGGCTGCGCGGCACCCGACGCATCTGGGGCGGGCGGGCCCGGGTGCGCGCCATGCTCTACATGGGCACGCTCAGCGCCAGCCGCCATAATCCCGTGATCCGCGACTGCTACCAGCGCCTGCTCGCGGCTGGCAAGCCCAAAAAGGTGGCCCTCACCGCCTGCATGCGCAAGCTGCTCGTGATCCTCAACGCGATGCTCAAGCACCACACGCCCTGGCGCGACTTGAGCCCCAACAGCGCCCACTGAGTTGATCCTCAACACAGTTGCTCTGTCACTCATCTCCCCCCGCAGAGCGGGGGGAGAGCGGATCCGGGTTGATCGGAGCTCTCCTAGTGCCCCGACCGTCAGGCCCGCAGCGCGCGACCAGCCCGCGAGACGAGCGACCGGCCCGTGATTCAGTGTCGCTCGCGCTACGCGCAGACCGGCTCACTCCGGGTTCCGCGCGAATTTGGCCAACTGCTTACGCCCACGTAGCAGTCGCCACACACGCGGCGTAGAGCCTGACTCAGACGCGGGAACAAATCGGCGCCCGCGAGCGTACGGTAACTGTGCTCCAGGAGCCCCTGATCCCGAGCTGAACAGGGGCATGCGGCACGAAGGGAGGCGAATGATGACGAACGAGAACCGGACGGAATCCGCTGCCCTCTTTGATGAGGTGGCTGTCTCCGAGGTGCGCGGCCCGAACCGCCACCGCGCGGCTGATCGCCGCGCACGCGGGCGCGCTTCGATGCCGGACGAGACGGGACTGGGGAAGATCGACTGGAGCTTCGCCGAGGACGCCGAAACGGCGTCCCCGCGCGCACGCTCGCGGCGAACCGAACTGCCCGACACCGACGACCTGGTGCGGCAGTACTTCACCGACATCGGCCAGCACGCGCTGCTGACCCGCGAGGACGAGCAGCAGCTCGGTCGCGACATCGAGGCGGCGCACTGGCTGTACGGCGTCGAGGAGTCGCTTGAGGCCACACTCGGCGTGCGCCCGACCGCGCGCCAGACCTGGATCGAGCTGCTCCGCCAGCTGTCCGAGCTGATGCCCGTCCTGCGGATCGTCGCCGGCGAACTCGGCATCTCCTACCGGCACCTGCACGAGCTGACGGCCGACCCTGACTTCCGCGAGATGATCGACGGCGCGACCAACCAGACGCTCGCGATCAAGATCGCGGCAGAGCGCGGAATCGAGCAGTCCGACGCCGAGGACCAGCTGATCGGCCTGTCGGTCGTCACCGACCTGCTCACGCCGCGGCTGATCGCGGCGACCAGCCGGATGCTCGGCGGCGACCGACAGCTGCAGGCGCCGATCGGCAAAGCCAGCGCCGAGCGACTGACGCAGCTCGACGGACGCATCCGCCGCCACCTGCGGCGGGTCAAGACGGCGGGCTACGAGGCCGAACAGCGGATGCTGGAGTCGAACCTGCGGCTCGTGGTGGCCGTGGCCAAGAAGTACCGCAACACCGACCTTGGCCTGCTCGACCTCGTGCAGGAGGGCAACGTCGGCCTGATTCGCGCCGTCGAGAAGTTCGACTACCGCCGCGGCAACAAGTTTTCGACCTACGCCACGTGGTGGATTCGCCAGGCGGTGACTCGCTCGATGGCGGACGCGGGGCGGGTGATCCGCATCCCAGTCCACACCAGCGAGCTGCTCAACAAGCTGCAGCGCGCGGAGCGGCGGTTCACGCAGGAGTACCAGCGCGATCCGAACGAGACCGAGCTGTCCGAGCTGCTCGAACTGCCGATCGAGCGCGTGCGCGAGCTGCGCATGATCAGCCGCACCCCGACCTCGCTCGACAAGAGCCTGGCCGAGGACGACGACACCGCGCTGGAGGACTTCATCGCCGACGAGCAGACGCCGTCGCCCGAGGAGGTCGCCACCCAGCGGGCCGGGTCGGCGGCGCTCGAGGACGCCCTGGACATGCTCGACGAGCGCGAGCGGGCGGTCATCTCGCTGCGCTTCGGGCTGGTCGACGGCGAGAGCCGCACGCTCGAACAGGTCGGCAAGGAGTTCGACCTGACACGCGAGCGGATTCGCCAGATTCAGGCCAACGCGTTCCGCAAGCTGCGCCGCCCGGAGCAGCTCAGCGCGCTGCGCGAGTACCTGTCGGCCTAGTCATCGATGACGCAGCGCGCCGCCGCGGGGCCTCCGGCCCTGCGGCGGCTAGGCTGCAGACCACGCGGGGGTAGCTCAGGGGTAGAGCTCCTGCCTTCCAAGCAGGTGGCCGCGGGTTCGAATCCCGTCCCCCGCTCCCCGAATCGCTGCCCTGCAACATCACCAAGGCACCCGACCGCTCCACCGCCGCGCGGTTGACAGCGCATGCCTTCCTTGTAGGGGCGCCTCTTGTGGGCGCCCTCCGGCGCTGCGATTGACGCGCTCGTGTCGGTGCACGGGGAGGACAGCCACCAATGCTTGCGCGACGCGGAATCCCTCGGCTGAACGCCGGATTCCGTCGGCCACTCAATGTGGCCGACGGGGGCCTACTTCAGGGGCCAGATGACCTGGGTGAGCCACTTGGAGGGGTCGGGCTCGGCGCCGGGGTCGGTGAGGTAGCGTTCGCGCGGCTCGCCGCTCAATTCGCGGCCGCTCTCCGCGCTCCAGGCCATAATCGCCTCGTAGGCGGTGGAGAGGGCTTCGTAGGGTCCGTAGTAGTCGACCTTCGCCGCTTCGCCGGCGGGCAGCTCGAGCACCGCCAGCGGCGGCTCCGGGGAGTAGCCCGCGCCCACTTCGAGCCCGGCCGACATGTCGGCGCGCTCGCTGTCCATGAAGTGGTAGACGGCCGTCGGCACGCCCATCTCGGGCGCACCCTCGCGCTGCATCTGCTCGTACGCGCCGGGGAACATGCGCGCGAACGCCTGCGCGAGGTCGGCCGTGGCGACCTGCTCGCGGAACGCGGCCAGGAACTGAGTGGGTAGCTGCACCACCTGAACATCCAGCGTCATCGATCGCTCCTTCAACCGTTCACTGCCAATCGGGCCGCGCGAGCACCATATTACCCGCAATTCGGTCACGATCGCATCAACGCGGCGGTCGCTGTCAGTCATCGGGACGGCGTCCAACACTTGCATGTCATATCCCAGCCCCACGCGAATCGCCGTCGCTTCGGCCATCAGGCGGTCGTAGTAGCCGCGCCCGTTGCCCAGGCGTCCGCCGGCGGTATCGAACGCCAGACCGGGCAGCAGGACCAGATCGAGCTCCGCCGGCTCGAGGACCTCGGTTCGCGCTGGGTCGGGCTCGAGCAGGCCGAACGAACCGGGGACCAACTGGTCGAGATCGCTGACGCGTCGCAGCTCGAGATCGGGTCCCCTCACGCGCGGGCAGACGAGCGTCTTGGCTGCTGCGAGGCAGATCCGGGCCAGCTCGAGTGTCTCAACCTCTCCGGGCAACGCGCCGATGAAGAGCTGGACGGTCGTGGCGGCCTGCCACGGCCCAAATGATGGGAGTCGCGCCGCGATCGCCGATGACCAGGCGCGCCGCAGATCGCCCGGCAGCGCGGCGCGCGAGCGCCGCAGCGGCGCGCGCAGTTCCGCCTTTGCTCCGCTCAGATCATCCATTCGGCGCTAGGGCAGGCCGGCTCCGCCGACCTCGACATCGAACGCGCGGATCCGACCCGTGCGTGGGTCGCCCGGCTGCGGCGCGGCGGTCACCGCTTCGAGCGTGAAGAGCGTCTTGCGCTCCGGTCCGCCGAGCATGCAGGCGTAGACGCCGAAGTCCTCGACATCGATTCGCTCCAGCACCTCGCCGCCCTCGGCCACGCGCGCGACGGCGCCCGGCATCGTCGGAACCGCAACCCAGATGCAGCCCTCAGCGTCGAGGCAGATGCCGTCGGGCGGGAACCCGAGATCGGCCCAGACGCGCCGGTTGCTCAGCGAGCTGTCATCTTCAACGTCGAACGCCGTCAAGCGTTGACCAAAGCTCTCGCCAATCACCAGCGTCTTGCCGTCGGGTGTGATCACGGTGCCGTTGGGGAACTCGATGCCATCGGCCACGACGCGCGCGTCACCATCGGGCGTGACCAGCACGATCGTCGTGGCGCGCGGCGATTCGCCCTCCTGGAAGTTGAATCCGAAGTTGCCGATGTAGGCATTGCCCTCGGCGTCAACCACCATGTCGTTGCAGTGGTACGACGCGTACTGGCTGATGTCGGCGACTTCGTAGAGCCCGTCCGGGTCGAGCCGCAGCAGCTTGCGGTCGACCATCGAAACCACGAGCAAGCGGCCGTCGGGCAGCCAGCCCAGCCCCGACGGTTGCTGCGGGACCTCGACGATCGTTTCGCGATTGCCGTCCAGGTCGACGGCCACGACCTCATACGCGTGCATGTCGGAGAACCACAGCCGCCCCTCATGCCAGCGCGGCCCCTCCGGAAAGACCAACCCGTTCAGCAACACCCGTCCCTCGCGCGCCATGACCGCCTCCGTTCAGCTCGCCGCAAACGATAGCCAACGGCGTTGCGGCTCAGGCGGACTCGCGCAGCCGTTCCTCTGCCTTGCGCTCGGCCTCGCGGTCGGCCAGCTCAAGGGCGGCGCGCTTGATGAAGCGTGTGTAGCCCTCGGGCCCGCGTGTGTAGCCGGCTCGCAGGCGCTCAAACTCTTCGCGCTCGAAATCGATCTCAAACCGCACGACGCCCGGACCGAACTTCGAGCGATCAACCTCGATCTCCTCAGCCTCCGCGATCGGCGGGTCCACGATGTGGGCAGGCTGCAGGCGTTCGCTCATCTGGTTCGCATCCTTCCTCCGGGGCGAGCATATCTCGTTCGCTCGTCTTCGTCGGACTCCCATCCAGTGACGACATGAGACACGCCGTCTGCTCCAGGGAGTTCAAGTATGAAGCTCAGCAGTCGCGCGCCGCGATCCGGGCCGATCATCAGGATGCGCCGCGGCGTTCGGCGTAGGCCTCGGCCAGCCCTAGTTCGCGCCCGCTGCCTGAAGTACTTCGCCGGACCATCCCAGACGTCTAGAGCGTCGGCCACATCGAGACGATGCGCCCAGAGTTCGTCGTCGGTGACATCGTTCCATTCGAGTCCGCCGTAGGGAATATCCATACACTCCGAGCCCACCCCCCGTTGCAGCAGCTGTGCGTCCGCGATGTCGCGAGGCGTCTACCCGCGCCCGTAGACATCGAGCAGGTCGAAGCGGGGGCCGTCGCGGCAGCAGAGCTTGACGCCGCGACGGGTGAAGACGGCGCAGCCGTAGCAGATGCCCGTGCCGCAGGCCATCTCGGTCTCCATCAGGATCTGCACGGCGCGGCGCATGCCGTCGGCGCGCACGACCGAACCCATGCTGCGGAACATCGGCACGGGACCGCAGGCGAACGACTGGTCGGCCCAGGCGAGGTGCTCGGCGAACAACTCGGTGACCAGGCCCTGGCGGCCGAGCGAGCCGTCTTCGGTGCTGACGTAGTACTCGACCTGGGGCGGCAGCAGGGCGGCGGGGAAGACGCCGGCCGCAGCGCGGGCGCCGAAGCAGAGCACGATCGAGCGTCCGCGCTCGACCTGCTGGTCGGCCAGCGCCACGAGCGGCGCGATGCCGACCCCTCCGCCGACCAGCAGCAGGCTGCGGGCGTTGCGATTGACCTCGAAGCCGCGACCCAGCGGCCCGGTGATCCAGAGCTGGTCGCCGGGCTGCTGCCGCGCCATCGCCTCGGTGACGCGCCCGACGACCGCGTAGAGCAGCGCGAACTGGCGCTCGCCCTCAAGCCCGTCGGTCCGGCGAAAGCGGTGATAGGAAAATGCGCGCGGCAGCAGCGGGTCGAACGATCCGGCCTCCCAGCCGGGATCGACCATCACGAACTGCCCCGGGGTGGCGCCGGCGGCGAGCGAGGGCGCGTCGTACCACGTGACGAACACACCCGGGGTGATCTCGGTGGTTTCGAGCACCAGCGCCGGATCGCGCTGCATCGCGCGCGCTCAGACCTGCCCGCTGATGTAGGCGGGCAGCGGCGCGACGTTGTAATCGTGCTGGCGCGCGACGGTCGCGCGGACGGCGTGGACGGCGGTCTCGATGCTGGTGAAGCAGGGGATGCGCTGCTCGGTGGCGGCGCGGCGGATGTGGAAGCCGTCGCGGATCGTGACGCTGGTCTGCTCGGGCGTGTTGATCACCAGATCGACGCGGCCCGCGCGGATCAGATCGATCACGTCGGGGTCCCCGCCGAGCTCGCGCTTGGGCTGTTCCTGCACGGGATAGCCGAGACCGCGGATCAGGCTGGCGGTGCCGGCGGTGGCGTGGAGCTGGTAGCCGGCCTCGCCGAGGTCGCGGATCAGCGGGATGGCCTGCGCCTTGTCCTTGTCGGCGATGCTGAGCAACGCGCTGCCGCATTCGGGCAGGCTCATGCCGGCGGCCTGCAGGGCCTTGGTGAGCGCGCGGTCGTAGTCGACATCGACGCCCATCACTTCGCCGGTGGACTTCATCTCGGGGCCGAGGTGGGTGTCGACACCGCCCAGCTTGGACATGCTGAAGACGGGCGCCTTGACGGCGACCAGCGGCGGCGACGGCCAGAGGCCGCTGGGATAGCCCTGCTCGCGCAGGCCCTCGCCGAGCATGGCGCGGACCGCGACCTCGACCATCGGCACGCCGGTGACCTTGCTGAGGAACGGGACCGTGCGGCTGGCGCGGGGGTTGACCTCGATCACGAAGACATCGCCGTCGCGACCGGCGCCGTTGCGCATCACGACGTACTGGATGTTCATCAACCCGCGCACGCCCAGGCTGACGCCGATCTGGCGCGTGTATTCGATGATCGCGCCGACTTCGGCGGGGAAGAGGTTGGGCGCGGGGTAGATCGCCATCGAGTCGCCGGAGTGCACGCCGGCGCGCTCGATGTGCTCCATGATGCCGGGGATCAGCACCTCCTCGCCGCTGCAGATCGCGTCGACCTCGACCTCGATGCCGGCGAGATACTTGTCGATCAGCACGGGCTTGCCGGGGGCCGCTTCCTGGGCCTGGGTGACGAAGCGGGCGAGATCGCCGCTGCCCTGGACGATCTCCATCGCGCGACCGCCGAGCACGTAGGAGGGCCGCACGAGCACCGGGTAGCCGATCGTGTCGGCCGCGAGGATCGCTTCATCAACGCTGTTGACGCCGGTGCCGGGCGGCTGGGGGATGCCGAGGTCGGCGAGGAAGCGCTCGAAGCGGCGGCGGTCTTCGGCGAGGTCGATCGCTTCGGCGGCCGAGCCGAGGATCGGGTGGGCCGCGGAGGTCAGCGGACCGGCCAGATTGATCGCGGTCTGGCCGCCGAACTGCAGGATCGTGGCGACCTCGTCCTGCGGGCCGTCCTCGATCTCCTCGTTCTCGATGATGTCGCGCACCGACTCCTCGTCGAGCGGCTCGAAGTAGAGCCGGTCGGAGGTGTCGAAGTCGGTCGAGACGGTCTCGGGGTTGCTGTTGGCCATGATCGCCGACCAGCCGGCGGCGTGCAGCGCCTGCGCGGCCTTGACGGAGGCGTAGTCGAACTCGATCCCCTGGCCGATCCGGATCGGCCCGCTGCCGATCACGAGCGCCCGCTTGCCCGGCTGGGGGGTGGCCTCGTTTTCGTCTTCATAGGTCGAGTAGAAGTAAGGCGTGACGGCGTCGAACTCGGCGGCGCAGGTATCGACCATCTTGTAGACGGGCAGGATGCCCCAGGCATGGCGCTGCTCGCGGATGCGCTCGGTGACGGAGCCGGCGAGGTTTGCGATCTGCTCATCGGCGAAGCCCATGCGCTTGGCGGCGCGCATCAGGGCGGGCGCGAGCGGCTCCGAGAGCAGCCGCTGCTCCATATCGATCAGCGCCTGGAAGCGGTCGAGGAACCACGGGTCGATCGCAGAGCGTTCGGCCAGCTCGGTCAGGCTGGCGCCGCTGCGAATCGCCTGCAGCACGTGCCAGAGCCGGTTGTCGGTCGGGATCGCGGCAGCGGCGACCGGGTCGGCTTCGGCGTCGCGGTCCTCCCAGAGCACCGAGCGGCTGCCGACCTCGAGCGAACGCACGGCCTTCTGGAGCGCGGCCTCGAAGGTGCGGTCGATCGCCATCACCTCGCCGGTGGCCTTCATCTGGGTGCCGAGCACGCGGTCGCCGGCGCTGAATTTGTCGAACGGCCAACGGGGGATTTTGACGACGACGTAGTCGAGCGCGGGCTCGAACGCGGCCTGTGTGCGGCCGGTGACCTGGTTGGCGATCTCGTCGAGCCGCTTGCCGGCGGCGATCTTGGCCGCGACCCGGGCGATCGGGTAGCCGGTCGCCTTGCTGGCCAGCGCCGAGGAGCGGCTGACGCGCGGATTGACCTCGATCACGTAGTAGGGCAGCGGGGCGTCGTGCGGGCCGAGCGACGGGTCGGGCACGACCTCGTCGCGCCAGGGCACGACATCGGGGCGCGGCGCGAGCGCGAGCTGCACGTTGCAGCCGCCCTCGATGCCGAGCGAGCGGATGATGTTCAGCGAAGCCGTGCGGAGCAGCTGATAGTCCTTGTCGGAGAGCGTCTGGCTCGGCGCGACCACGATCGAGTCGCCCGTGTGGACGCCCATCGGGTCGATGTTCTCCATGTTGCAGATCGTGATGCAGGTGTCGGCGGCGTCGCGCATCACCTCGTACTCGACCTCTTTCCAGCCCTGCAGCGAGCGCTCGATCAGGACCTGCGTGATCGGGCTGGCGGCGAGGCCGGACTTCACGATCCGCTCGAATTCGTCGATGTTGCGCGCGAAGCCGCCGCCGGTGCCGCCGAGCGTGTAGGCGGGTCGAATGGCGAGGGGCAGGCCGATCTCGTCGCGCGCCTCGCGCGCCTGTTCGAGGCTCGTGACGACCGCGCTGGGCGGGACCGGTTCGCCGATGTCGCGCATCGCCTGGCGGAACAGCTGACGGTCTTCAGCGCGGCGGATCGCGTCGAGCGGCGTGCCGAGCAGGCGCACGTTGAACTCGTCGAGGATGCCCGCGTCGTGCAGTTCGACGGCGAGATTGAGCCCGACCTGGCCGCCCAGCGTGGGCAGCAGGCCGTCGGGCCGCTCGCGCTCGATCACGCGGCGCAAGACTTCGACGGTCAGCGGTTCGATGTAGGTGACATCGGCGACGCCCTCGTCGGTCATGATCGTGGCGGGGTTGGAGTTGACGAGGATCGAGCGGACGCCTTCCTCGCGCATCGCCTTGCAGGCCTGCGTACCGGCGTAGTCGAACTCGGCGGCCTGGCCGATCACGATCGGCCCGCTGCCGATGATCAGCACCGATTCAGGCTTGGTCACTGCCGCGCTCCACGGCCGCCGGGGTTCAGCTCGGCATCGGCCTCCGGGCTGAGCGCGCTCACAGCGGCAGCTCGAAGCGTGATTCGGGGTTGATCAACGGCGCGAGCGCGCCGATCGCGCTGAGGAACGAGAGCGCGGCCTCGTTGTTGTCGGGCAGGCTGCCGACGATTCGGCGGAAGCCCTGCTCGCGTCCGTGATCGAGCAGGTATTCGGCGAGCACCGTGCCGATCCCGCGGCGGCGCCACTGGGAACGCAGCCAGACGCCGAGCGTGGCGGTTTCGGGCTGTTGGGTGTTGAAATCGAGCGAGCCGAAGCCGATCACCTCGCCGTCCTGCTCGGCGACCCAGATCGCGCCGCTCTGACCGAGCCGCGACATCCAGGCGGAGACCTGCCCGGGGCTCAGCGGACGGTCGAAGACGACGGGGTTGGGGCCCTCAACGACCTCGCGAATCACCGCGGCCACGGCCTCGGCGTCGGTCTCAACCGCGCGCCGGTAGATGGGTTCGGAATCTGCCACTTCAGGATGCTCCAGTCATCAGCCGACCTCCGCGATCAGCTTGAGAAATCGGTCGAACAGATGCCCATTGTCGAGCGGCCCGGGCGATGCCTCGGCGTGGTACTGGATGCAGAAGACGGGCTCGCTGCGGTGGCGCAGGCCCTCGACCGTGTCGTCGTGGACGTTGATGTGGGTGACCTCGGCGTCGGCTGAGAGGCCGTCGGGGTCGACGGCGTAGCCGTGGTTCTGGGCGGTGATCGCGATCTGGCCGGTGGAGAGTTCGCGCACCGGGTGATTGCCGCCGCGATGGCCGAACTTGAGCTTGAAGGTGTCGGCGCCGAGCGCGCGGGCGATGACCTGGTGGCCGAGGCAGATGCCCATCAGCGGCGTGCGGCCGATCAGCGCGGCGGCGGTCTGGACCTGCAGCTCGCGCAGGGCCGGGTCGCCGGGGCCGGGCGCGAGCAGCACGCCGTCGGGCGCGAGCGAGAGGATGTCTTCGACGCCGCTCTCGGGCGGCGTCGCGGTGACGCGGCAGCCGCGGCGGCGCAGGTTACGCAGGATGTTGTACTTCAGGCCCTGGTCGAGCACGACGATGTGCGGCCCATCGCCGACCGGGGCAGCGTCGAGCGAGACGGGCGCGCGGTCCCAGGCGTAGGCCGTCTGCGCGCCGACAGCGATGAAGTCGACGCTGTCGTAGTCGGGCAACTCGGCGATGCGTTGCAGCGCCAGGCCGGCGTCGGCGGCGGGGACGATCAGGCCGGGCATCACGCCTTCGTGACGGATGCGGCGGGTGATCGCGCGGGTGTCGACGCCGGCGACGCCGGGGATGCCGGCGGCCTTGAGGTAGGAATCGAGCCGCATGCCGCCGCGCGGGTGGCTGGGCGAGTCGCATTCGCTGCGCACGACGAGGCCGCGCACCTGAATCTGGGCGCTCTCGTCGATCGGCGGGTCGATCCCGTAGTTGCCGATCAGCGGATAGGTGAGCACGAGAATCTGGCCGGCGTAGGAGGGGTCGGTGAGCATCTCCTGGTAGCCGGTCATCGAGGTGTTGAAGACGACCTCGCCCCAGGTGTCGGTGGCGGCGCCGAGCGCCTGCCCGCGAAAGATTCCGCCATCGGCGAGGACCAGCGCAGCATCGCTCATGAGCATCCGCCTTGCGCGGCGTCGTGCGCAGCGTTTGGGGCGCGCCCGTCCCAGACGAGCTCGCCGCGCAGCAGCGTGGCGGCGACGACGCCGGTCAGGCGCTGGCCCGCGAGCGGCGTGTTCTTGCCGCGCGAGGCCCACTGCTGCGGGTCGACGATCGTCTCGACGTTGGGCGCGAGCAGCACGACGTCGCCGGGCGCGCCAAGCTGCAGCGTGCCGAGGCCGCGCAGGGACTCAGCGGAGGGCATCGTGCGGCGGTCGAGCGCCCAGGCAGCGACCGGGCCGATCGTGAGGCGCTCGAGGGCCTGGATCAGCGTGAGGCGGCGGGCCGCGACGAGCGAGGCGACGACGCTCCAGGCGCTTTCGAGGCCGGAGATTCCGAAGGCGGCTGCGTCGAACTCGCAGTGTTTGTCCGGCGCGGCGTGCGGTGCGTGGTCGGTCGCCACGGCGTCGACGACGCCGGCCGCGAGTGCATCAATGCAGGCGTCGACATCGGCGCGGGTGCGCAGCGGCGGGTTGACTTTGGCGGAGGTGTCGTAGGCGAGCAGCTCGCCGCAGCCGGCCACGGCGGCGTGGTCGAGCCAGAGGTGGTGCGGCGTGACCTCGGCGGTGACTCGCACTCCGCGGCTGCGGGCGCGGTCGACGGCGTCGAGCGCCGCGGCGGTCGAGAGATGGCAGCAGTGCAGCGCGGCGCCGGCGGCATCGGCCAGCGCGATGTCGCGCTCGACGATGCTCAGTTCCGCGAGGCTCGGCTGTCCGCGCAGGCCCAGGCGGGCCGAGATCACGCCATCGTGCATGACGCCTTCGCCCGAGAGACGCGGGTCCTCGCAGTGCTCGGCGAGCGGGATGTCGAGGTCGGCCAGGTATTCGAAGGCGCGGCGCGCAACGCCTGCGTCGGCGACCGCGTCACCATCGTCGGAGACGGCGACCGCGCCGGCATCGCGCAGGGCGGCCAGCTCAGCGAGCTCGCGGCCCTGACGGCCGAGCGTTACGGCGCCGATCGGCAGGACGCGCGCGGCGCTGCCGCGCGCGGCGTCAAGCACGCTGGCGACCATCGGCGGGGCGTCGACGGCTGGCACGGTGTTGGGCATCGCGCAGACGGTCGTGAAGCCGCCGCGGCTGGCGGCGGCCGTGCCGGTCGCCATCGTTTCTTTGTGCTCCTCGCCGGGGACACGGAGGTGGGTGTGGAGGTCGACGAAGCCGGGTGCGACCACGAGGCCGGAGGCGTCGATTTCGCGGTCGCGGTCGCCGGGGGCGAGATCGACGCCCAGCTCCGCAACGCGGCCGTTGAGGATGCGGATGTCGAGCGCGGCGTCGAGCCCGACCGACGGATCGATCAGGCGCCCGCCGCGGATCAGTGCGTCGCCGCTCATGACACGCCCCGAACCAGCAAGAAGAGCACGGCCATGCGGATCGCGAGGCCGGCGGCGACCTGAGCCTCGATCCGGCTCTGCTCGCCATGCGCGACCTCGGAGGCGATTTCGACGCCCTCGTTCATCGGGCCGGGGTGCATGACGACGGCGTGCGGCGCGGCAGTGGCGATGCGCTCGGCGGTGAGCTGGTAGCGGCGCGCGTACTCGGCGGCCGAGGGCAGCAGTGCGCCGCGCATCCGCTCACGCTGGATGCGCAGAGCCATGACGGCGTCGGCGCCGACGATCGCGCGGTCGAGGTCCGATTCGCATTGGACGTTGGGCAGCGCCAGCGGGTGCTCGCGCTCGTCTGCGCCGCGAGCCAGCCAGGAAGGAAGCAGCGGGCGCGGGGCGACCAGCGTCACGTCGGCGCCGAGTCGGGTCAAGGCCCAGATGTTGGAGCGGACGACGCGCGAGTGCAGCACGTCGCCGACGATCACGACGCGGCGGCCGTCGAGCGTGCCGAAGGCGTCCTGCAGGATGTAGGCGTCGAGCAGCGCCTGCGTGGGGTGCGCATGCTGGCCGTCGCCGGCGTTGATCACGTGCGCGTCGATCGTCTGCGCGACCAGATAGGGCGCGCCGGAGGCGGGATGGCGCACGACCACGACATCGGCGCCGATCGCGGCGATCGTCTTGACGGTATCGACGAGCGACTCGCCCTTCTCGACGCTGGAGCTGTCGGCGCTGACGTTGATCACATCGGCGCCGAGCACCTTGCCGGCCAGCTCGAAGGAGGCCCGGGTGCGGGTGCTGGCTTCGTAGAAGAGGTTGCAGACGGTCACGCCGCGCAGCGCGGGGGTGCGGGGGACCGGGCGATCGAGCACCTCGCGCATCGTACGGGCGGTCTCGAGCACACGCTCGATCTCGCCGCGTTCGAGATGGTCGACATCGAGCAGGTTGCGGTGCCGCCAGGGCTGGACGTCGACGGCGACGGTCGGCGGCGTTTCGAACACGGGAGACGCAGGAGTGCGTTCAGCGACCACGGTCAGCTCCGCTCAGTCGGGGGCAGGCCGACGGGGGCCGGGTGAACGATCACGTCGTCGAGCCCGTCAACCTCGTGGAGGCGCACGCGCACGTCGTCGCCGCGACGCGTGGGGATGTTCTTGCCGACGTAGTCGGGGCGGATCGGCAGTTCGCGGTGGCCGCGGTCGATCAGCACGGCCAGCTCGATCACGGCGGGCCGGCCGTAGTCGATCAGCGCGTCGAGCGCGGCGCGGATCGAGCGGCCGGTGTAGAGCACGTCATCGACCAGCACGATCACTGAGCCGTCGATGTCGCCGGGGATGCGGCTGGGCTGGATCCGGGCGGTGCTGCGGCGAGCGAGGTCGTCACGGTAGAGGCTGTTGTCGATCGCGCCGGCTGGAATGCGGCGGCCGTCGATCGCTTCGATCTGCAGAGAGAGGCGTTGCGCGAGCGGAACGCCGCGGGTCTGCATGCCCATCAGCACGAGCGGCTCGGGGCCGGGATGATGCTCGACGATCTCATGCGCGATGCGCGTGAGCGCGCGTCGCATGCCGGCCCGATCGAGCGCGGCGGCGGGTCTACCGCTCTGCGGTCCGATGCCGTGAACAGGCGACGAACTCATTGGGACCTCCCGACGACGAGGCGGGAAAGTCGAGCCTGAAGGAGGGTCTGAGCGGGGAGTACGCAGGGTCGGCGTCGGGCCATGCGGTGTCCTTGCCGGCCTCACCGGACCGGATTAAAGTCCAACCGTCGCAGTGATTTGAGCCTACCAGCGGACGCGGCCGGAACCCGGCGCGCTTCTGTCACCACCGCTACTCGCGCGAGGCACCGGAGTCGCCCCAGGAGCGCTCTGAACAAGTCGGACCTCATCTCCCCCCGCTCTGCGGGGGGGAGATGTCACGGAGTGACAGAGGGGGGCGCCCACGTTCGGCCAGATACAGCCACGCCGATGAGTCGGGACCGCAGCCCCCCTCTGCCTTCGGCATCTCCCCCCGCAAAGCGGGGGGAGAGTCACCCAGAGCGTTCCTAGCGGCGGCGGGCGTCGGGAGCGTTCTGCATCTCGGGCGGGAGCAGGTTGGGGATGCCGTCCTCGATTGGGTAGCGGAAATCGAGCGAGCGTGAGTAGAGGTGGCCGCGGATCACCTCGCCGTCGGCGGCCTCCTGCTCAACGACGAGCTCGAGTGGCTCGTGGGTGACGGGGCAGACGAGGATCTCGACGAGTTCCTTGCGCATTTCGGCAGCCTACTCTTCGCCCGTGAGCCCCAGGCGCCGCGCACGCTGCGCGAGCGGCTAACCTCCGTCCGCGCCATACTGTACGCGCGCGAGACGAAGCATCTAGGAATCGAGGGGTGTGACCTGTGGCAGAAGACGTCAAGTCGCCGATGGCCGGCACGATTTTCGAATTACTCGTCGCCCAGGGCGACAGCGTTGATGAGGGCGATGAGCTGGTCATCCTCGAATCGATGAAGATGGAGATTCCGGTCGAAGCGCCGATCTCCGGCTCGGTCTCGCAGGTGCACATTGGTCAGGGCGACCAGGTGCAGGAGGGCGATCCGCTCGTCACGATCGACGGTTAGCGGGCCGCCATGTTCAAGCGAGTCTTGATCGCCAATCGCGGCGAGATCGCGGCGCGCGTCTCGCGCACCTGCCGTCGGCTGGGGATCGAGTCGCACGCCATCTACTCGGTGGCCGATGCCGACGCGCTGCACGTGCGTGAGGCGGATGGCGCGACGCACATCGGCGCGTCGCCGGTGGCCGAGTCCTACATCAACGTTGAGGCGGTGACCGAGGCGGCGGTGCGTGCCGGTTGCGACGCGGTGCATCCCGGCTACGGGCTGCTCTCGGAGAACGCGCACTTTGCTCAGGCCTGCGAGGATCGCGGGATCACGTTCATCGGTCCCGCCGCCGAGCACATGGACCTGATGGGCAACAAGGACCAGGCGCGGCGCACGATGCGCGACCTGGGCCTGCCCGTGATCCCCGGCAGCGAGGGGGCGGTTTCGGACGAAGAGGCCCTCGCGGCCGCGGAGGCGGTGGGCTACCCGCTGTTGATCAAGGCCTCGTTCGGCGGCGGTGGGATTGGGATGGCCAGCGTCAAGCGGGAGCAGCAGTTTGAGCGATCACTGCGGCGGGCGCGATCGTCGGCGTCGCGGGCGTTCGGCTCGGGCGATGTCTATCTGGAGCGCGAACTGGTCGAGCCGCATCACATCGAGCTACAGGTGTTCGGCGACGGCCGCGGCGGCGCGCTGATTCTGGGCGACCGCGAGTGCTCGGTGCAGCGGCGGCATCAGAAGGTGATCGAAGAAGCCCCGGCCCCGGCGCCGGGCTTTACCGATGCGCTGCGAGAGCGGCTCTACGCGCAGGTGCAGGCGGCGGTTTCGCAGCTCCGCTACCGCAACGCAGGGACGATCGAGTGCCTGCTTGACACGTCGGGCGAGATGTTCTTCCTCGAGATGAACACTCGGCTGCAGGTGGAGCATCCAGTCACGGAGATGGTCACGGGGCAGGACCTCGTTGAGTGGCAGCTGCGGATCGCGTCGGGCGAGCCACTCTCGGAGCTGCCCGTGCCGGACAGCATCAACGGGCACGCGATCGAGACGCGCATCTACGCCGAGGACCCGGTGACGCTGCTGCCCTCGCCGGGCTCGATCGACGTGCTCGAAGTGCCCGACGAACCATGGCTGCGGCTGGATACGGGCGTCGCGAGCGGCGACGATGTGCCGCACTACTACGACCCGCTGATGGCGAAGCTGATCGTGCACGGGGACTCGCGCACGGAGGCGCTGGAGCGGCTCGAGACCGCGCTGGCCGGCACGCGGATCGAGGGGATCAAGCACAATGTGCCCTTCCTCCAGCGCGTGATCGAGACGCCGGAGTTTCAGCGGGGCGACTACACGGTGGCGCTGACCGACGGCTTGCTGAAGGGATGAGCGGATGAAGTTCGGCATCTTCGGCCTGGGCTCGGGCGTCGCGGACCCGCAGACGATCACCAGGGTCGCGCAGGCGGCCGAGGCGGCCGGCCTGGAGTCGTTGTGGACGGGCGAGCATGTGGTCTTGCCCAAGCCGCGGGTCGCGCCGTCGCCGGCCGAGCCCGACCTGCCGTTCCTGCACCCGTCCGCGGTGCTCAGCTATCTGGCGGCGGTCACCGAGACGGTGATGCTCGGGACCGGCGTCGTGCTGATCGCGCAGCGCAACCCGGTGGTGCTGGCGAAGGAGATCGCGAGCGCGGATGTGCTGAGCGGCGGGCGGGCGATCCTGGGCGTGGGCGCGGGCTATCTGGAGTCGGAGTTCGAAGCGATCGGGGCTGACTTCCACACGCGCGGTGCGCGCACCGACGAGGCGATCGACGTGCTGCGGGCGCTCTGGAGTCAGGAAGACCCGAGCTTCGACGGGGAGTTCAACGAGTTTTCAGGGATCGACGCGCATCCGCGACCGATACAGGCCGGCGGCGTGCCGATCGTGATCGGCGGCCACAGCCGCGCCGCGCTGCGGCGCGCCGTGGAGCGGGGCCACGGATGGTACGGGTGGGCGCAGACGCCGGAGCAGACGCGCGATCTGCTTGCGAAGGTTGAGGAGATCTCATCGAGCGTCGAACGACCGGCGGAGCTCGGCGAGCTGGAGATCACGATCACGCCGCCGGCGCGGCTGACCGCGGAAGCGGTCGAGGACTACGCCGAGGCCGGCGTGCATCGGTTGGTCTCGCTGATGTCGCGGCAGGAGCCGGGGATGCTGCGCACGATCGAGCTGCTGCACGAGCTCAGCAACTGAGGCGGTCGAGGCGGTGGAGGCAGGCGTCGCCGACGCGCTGGACATCGGCCCACGAGTACCAGGGCGGGATGTCGCCGATTTCGGACCAGATGTGGTGGATGACGGCGAGCTTGTAGAGCTGGTGCAGCATCCAGTAGCGCAGGTCGGCTGCAGGGCGACCGGCGGCGAGCAGTGAGGGCCGCGCGAGCGGCATCTGCTCGGGCGCTTCGGGCGAGCCGCGCAGGGCGGCAAGGGCGCAGATCAGACCCCAGTCGGAGAGCGGGTCGCCGAGATTGGCCTGCTCCCAATCGACCACTCCCACGATCGCGCCGTCGTCGCCGACGAGATAGTTGAAGACGTTGATATCGCCGTGGCAGAGCCGCGGCGGCGGACTGTCGGGCATCGCACCGCGGGCGGCTCTGGCGAGTTCGGTGATGTACGGGTCGGCGTCGCAGGCGAACGAGATCGCGCGGGCGTGCACGGCGTCAAGGTCGCGCTCGGCGGCGTACGGACCGGGTGCGGGGGGATCGAGAAAGTCGAGGCCGGCGGCCCGCCAGTCGACAGCGTGGATCGCGTCGACGGCGGCTCGCCAGGCGTCGAACAGCCCTGGGCTGATCCCGACCTGACCCATGTGCGGGGCGTCGATCCACTCCATCACGATGCAGGCGGCGTCGAGTGCGGGCGAGTGGGCGGCTGCGCCGAGCATCGCCGGGACGGGCACGGCGCTGCCGGCGAGCGCGCTCAGCACGCGGCCTTCGCGGAGCACGTCGTAGGGCTGAAAGATGCCGCGCTCGCGCTCGACGCGCAGCACGACCGGATCGCGATCTTGGAGCGCGAGGCGCCAGGTGAGATTGGAGACGCCGCCCTCGAGTCGGTGCAGCGAGCTGACCTGCGCCTTGATGCCGCAATCTTCGAGCGCGGCCGTCGCGAGCGCCGCAGTGATCGCCGCATTGATTGCCGGAGGCACTAGCGGGGCCCGCCTCGACTGGCGCCGATCGAGTAGGTGACGCGGGCTTTCGCGATCAGCGAGCCGAGCTCGTTGGTGAGGTCGACATCGCCGACGGCGAGGCTGCGACCCTTCTTGATCACGTTGCTGTCGACTCGAATCAGCTTGCCGGTGGCGGGCCGCAGGTAGGAGATGTTGAGCTCGGCCGTGCCGCGCATCTGCTCGCCCTCGCGGCAGGTGCTGAGGACGGCGGCGACGACGCCGATGTCGGCCAGGGAGGCAAGAATCCCGCCATGCACGCCGCCGTTGGCGCCGCCGGCGGTGTGTCGCGTGATGGGCATCTCGAAGACGGTGTGGCCGCGGCCGATCTCGACGAGCTGAGCGCCGAAGAGCGTCCCGCCGCGATAGGTGGCCTCGATCTGTCCCAGCGGCACAAGCCAGCGCACGTCATCAGGCATGGCTGCGAAGCATATCGGGCGACCTCAAGGAGCCAGTCTGTGTGCCGGTGGCCTCGCGGACACAGCCGCGTAGAATCGAGATACGGGGAGACACATGGGAATTACCACCTCCACCCTGAACGATGATTTTCATCGCGGATCGCTGCGAGCCAGGCTGATCGCGCCGCTCGCGGGAACGACGCCAGGCCGCCTCTCGGGCTGGAGCCGCAGGGAGATTCTGCGAGCGTCATTCGTCGCCGGACGGCGAGGCGTGCCTCGGCTGTATTCGTGGATCGATTACCAGAAGGCCCGCGCGCTCGTCGCGCTGCTCGAGCAGGGCATCTCCAACCGTCGACTCGCAAAACAGATCGCGGCGCTCGACGCCGAGGTTGAGGAGTGGTGGAAACTCCCCCTGCTGGCCTATCAGAACTTCGCGATCGTGCCGCGAGCGGATTCGCTTGGCTACACGATCGTCGAGAAGCAGGGGGCAGCGGACGACTTCATCCGCGCGGCGCCGTTTGATGCGAGGGACATCTCGCCGAATGAGGCCGCGCTGGCGCGCGAAGTGATCCTGGCCCTTCGTGATGAAGGGCCACTTGGACGCCTCTCGAAGTTCCGGGATCAGGTCACAATGGACCCGCGAGTGCAGGATGGCCAGCCTGTGATTGTGGGGCGGCGCATCGAGACTGGCCTGCTGCAGAAGCTGCACGAGTGGGGCGCTACCGCGGATGAGCTGACGGATCGCTTCCGCCTGACGAACGAACAGGTCGACGCCGCGCTCGAATTCGAGCGAGCGATTGCGGCATAGATCCACCCCCATGCGCCTCCTATTCGATGAGAACATGTCGCCGGACGCCGCAGTCATTCTGACCATTCTGGGACATCCCTCGGAGCATGTCGTAGATGTTGATGGTCCGGGCACGCGCGATGACGTCCTGGCGGAGCGCATGACCACATACGACGCACTGGTCACGCTGGACCTGCACCGTCAGCCGCGCGAACGCCGAGCGATGAACGAGGCGATCGTGAGTGGCGGGAACTTGATTCGCATCCGTTTCAAGCCGGCGGAGGCCAACGACGTTATGGCCGAGGTCCGAGCGTTGATTTCGCACTGGTCGCAGATCCAGCGGCTCGTGCAACATGAACCAGCCGTGGGCCTGCTCACCATCACCCAGCAAGGGGCGCGGATTCGTGAAACCACCCGCGCAGTTGTCAGTCAGTGGCTCGCGGAGGGCACGTAGCGCGAGCGGCGCCGAGAGCTCGTAAGCAGATCAGAGCTCAGAACCCTGCGATGGCGCGGAGGGCGAAGAGGGCGTTGCTGGGGCGCTCGGCGATGCGGCGGACGAAGTAGGGGTACCAACTCTCGCCGTAGGGGACTGAGACGCGCACGCGCTCGCCGCGTTCGATCAGCTCGCGGCGTAGCTGCGGGCGCACGCCGTAGAGCACCTGAAACTCCCACGCGTCGTCCGGCACCTCGCGCTCGCCGATCAGCCGGCGGGTGGCGCGGTGCAGCTGCGGGTCGTGGGTGGCGACGCCGACGCTGCCCCCGCCCGCCAGCGCCGGGATCGAGGTGAGCTGCTCGAGCGCGCCGCGGTAGGCGCGGCGAATCCGATCGGCGCGCTGCCAGGCGATCTGGCGCGGCTCGGAGTAGGCGCCCTTGACGAGGCGAACGCGGGCGATCTCTTGCTCCACGAGGCCGGCGAGGTCCTCGGGCGTGCGGCGCAGGTAGGCCTGAATCGCGACGCCGGTGAGCTCCGAGCGGGCGGCGGCGGCTCGATAGAGGGCGAGCGTGTCATCGACGGTCGGCGAGGCTTCCATGTCGAGCTCGAGGATCAGGCCGGCGGTCGTGGCGGCGTCGACGAGCGTGAGCAGGTGCTCGCGCGCGGTCGCGAACGAGATGGGCAGGCCGAGCAGGCTGGGCTTGACGGCGACGCGGGTGTCGGGCTCGCCGTCCAGCACTGCGATGCCGCTGATCAGCTCGAGGTATTGCTCGGTAGCGGCCGCGGCGGCCGCCGGGTCGGTGGTGTCCTCACCGAGCAACGCGAGGGAGGCGCGGCAGCCCGCGGCGCCGAGGCGCTGCGCGACCGTGACTGCATCGGTGTGGGTGGGGCCGGCGATGAACCGCCGAATCAGGGTGCGGCCAAGATGGGAACGCTCGAGCGCGTCGCCGAGCCAGGCTTCCCGCGAGATCCGAATGAGCGCCGACCGCAGCATGTCTCCAGTGTGTCGCGCCGCAGCGCGAACACCGCCTTAGCCCTGCCGCTGTTTGTTGCGCGGATTACGCTTGTTGATGATGTACACGCGGCCCTTGCGGCGAACGATCTGGTCGCCACGAGAGCGCTTCTTGACTGATGCACGAACCTTCACGCCAACAACCTCCGTCGCTTCCACGTCGCCTGGAGTGACGCTATCACACGCCCGATAGACTTCAGCGCGACGATATGACACAGACGCCGCGCGATCCGACACCCGAGCCGCTGACCCGCCCTGAGCAGGTCGCGGAGCTGGTCGAATCGATCCACGAGCACCGCATCTTCGCGCTGGATACCGAGTTCATCACCGAGCGCACGTATCGGCCGCAGCTGGCGCTGGTGCAGGTGGCCACGCCGGATGTCGTCGCCGTGCTTGACCCGCTGGCCGGGCAGGCGGTTGACCAGCCGATCTGGGACGCGGTGGCGGACGCGGGGATCGTGACCGTGGTGCACGCGCACGAGCAGGAGTCGCGCTTCTGCGTGCAGCGCTGTGGGCGGCCGCCGGAGAACCTGTTCGATGTGCAGCTGGCGGCGGGGTTCTGCGGGTATCACTTCCCGATCGCCCACGGCGCGCTCGTGCGCGGCGAGCTGGACCGCGAGGTGGCCGCGTCGCAGTCGCGCACCGACTGGACGCTGCGGCCGCTGAGCGAGTCGCAGCTGCGCTACGCGGCCGACGATGTGGCGTGGCTGCTGCCGCTCTACGAGCGGTTTCGCGAGCGGCTTGGGAGCGACGCGCGGGAGCGCTGGCTGCGCGAGGAGACGGAGACTCGCGCGGCGGCGCTGGAGCCGGACGCGCAGGCGGAGGTCCCGCGCTGGCGCAAGCTCTCGGGCCGGCGGCGGCTCAGTCGGCGCGGGCTGGCGGCGCTGCGCGAGCTGCACGGCTGGCGCGACCGCGTCGCCGCAACCACCGACTCGCCGCTGAAGCGGATCGCGCGCGACGAGTCGCTGGTCGCGATCGCGTCGACGCTGCCGCGCTCGCTGGACGACCTCGCGCGCGTCCGCGGCGGCGGCGAGGTGGCGCGGCGGCATCGGGCTGAGATCGTTGAGGCCGTGGTGCGCTCGCTGGAGCTGCCAGACTCGGAGCTGCCGGAGCGGCTGACCAACACGCCGTCGCCACCGCGCACGCTGATGTCGTTCGTGGCGGCGCTGCTGGAGTCGCTCTGCGACGATCACGAGATCGATAGCCAGCTGCTGGCGTCGCACGCGGATGTGCGCGAGCTGATCAACTGGGCGCGGCGGCCGCGGCGCGATGGCGAGCCGCCGCGGCTGCTGCGCGGCTGGCGCCGAGAGCTGGCGGGAGAGACGATCCTGGCGGCGCTGGAGGGTCGGGTGAGCCTGCGGGTGGGCGACGCGACGGGTCAGCAGCCGCTGGTCGCGGAGCGGCGATGAGCGCGGCGGGCCGCAGCGACGCGGTGCTGGCAGCGCGCGGGCTGAGCGTGGGCTATGGCGGACGTCACCCGACGGTGGTGCTGAGCGACGTGAACGTTGAGTTGCAGGGCGGGCGCTGCGTGGCGCTGCTGGGGCCGAACGGGTCGGGCAAATCGACGCTGCTGAGGACGCTGGCGGGGCTACAACGCCCGTTGGCCGGCGAAGTGTTGCTGGATGGGGCGGACATCGCACGGCTGAGCGCGGGCGAGGTCGCGCGGGTCCTGAGCGTGGTGTTGACCGACGCGATCGACGCGGCGCAGCTGAGCGCGTGGGATGTGGTGGCGCTTGGGCGAGCGCCGCACGCGGGCTTCACGGGGCGGCTGGCGGCGGCGGATCGGGAGGTGGTGCGGAGGGCGTTCGTGGCGACGGCGTCGGCGCATCTGGCGGCGCGGCCGTTGCAGGATTTGAGCGACGGGGAGCGTCAGCGGGTGCTGATCGCGCGGGCGCTGGCGCAGGAGCCGCGGCTGATTCTGCTCGATGAGCCGACGGCGTTCCTCGACCTGGAGGCTCGGGCGGACATCGCGCAGCTGCTGCGTGAGCTCGCGCACGGCGACGAGGCGCAGCGGCGAGCGATCGTGATCACGACGCATGATTTCGACCTGGCAGTGCAGATGGCGGATGAGCTGTGGCTGATCCGTCGGGATGGGGTGCTGGTCAGCGGGAGTCCCGAGGACCTGGCGGAGCAGGGAGCGTTCGACGCCCTCTTCTCGCACCACGCGCTGCAGTTCAACCGGGAGTCGCGGCGCTTCGACCTGCGCGTTGGGTGACACAGCGCGGCGCTGGGGCGGCGCTGGGGCGGCGCTGGGACGGCGCTGGAGCGTCGCGCGTGTGGGGTGGCCGCGCTACGATTGAGGACGCCTTGCCCGGTAGCTCAATTGGTAGAGCGGGCGGCTGTTAACCGCTAGGTTGCGGGTTCAAGTCCTGCCCGGGCAGCCACGTTTCACGACCCATCCCGCTCCATGAGACGCTTCAGGTCTGCGATCTGCCCGCCGTCGGTGCGGCGGATCGCGAAGCGGATCAGCGGCGCCAGCAGGCGGTAGTGCAGCCCGCTGAAGTTGCATTCGGCGACCAGGGTGACGCGGGTGGCGGTCTCGCCGACGGGCTCGAGGCTGTAGACGTAGTCGGCGGTGACGCCGCCCTGCTGCGAGCGCAGCACGAGCGAGCGGCCCGGTTCACAGCTGGCGATCAGGGAGTCGCGCTCGGCGTCGCGGGTGCGGAAGCGGATGTGTGTGCCCTCGGCGGTGTCGCCGTCGGGGGACATGGAGTCGATCCCGTTCATCCATCGTGTCGCGCCCGGCCAGTCGGTGAGGGTGGCCCAGACATCGGCAGGGGAGCGGTTGATCGATTCGGTAGCCGAGAATGATTGGGGCATTGGGAGCGCTCCACTCCGACGCCGATTCTAGGCGGGGCGGGTGATTGACTGACGCATCGGGGCGATTGCTCAGGTGTCGTGTCCAATCTCCCGGCGTGGGCGGTCTGCGGATCGTTGGAGGGCGGCGGATGCGCAGGCACGGCGTTGACATCTACTGAAGCAGCGCCGACGATCTCTTCATCAGCGAGACGCAGGGGCGGCGATGGGGCGGCGATGGGGCGGCGCGCGTGTGGTGTGCGCGCGCTGCGGATGAGGACGCCCTGCCCGGTAGCTCAATTGGTGTAGCAGGCGGCTCTCAACCGCTAGGAGGCCTCTGAACTACTCTCCCCCCGCTCTGCGGGGGGAGATGCGGAAGGCAGAGGGGGGCCTGCGGTGCCGACTCACTGTCGTCGCAGTATCTGGTCGGACAGGATCGAGCCCCCCTCTGTCCCTACGGGACATCTCCCCCCGCAGAGCGGGGGGAGAGCGGATCCGGCTTGTTCAGAGCTTTCCTAGGGGACCACTCCTCTGATCGTTTGCGATTGATCGCGCATTTGTGCTGATCTATCGTGGGATCACGGTCGTCCGTCGATCGGCCGATCCCGCGCGCTGGCGACATCGGATCGAGTTCAAGAGACGCAGAGATACCGACATGCCTTCCTCGTTCTCAGGGCGTCACGGCTTGACTGTGCCCGACCCGGACATCACCGTGCGCGACGATGCTCCGCAAGAGCTGCGAGACTTCATCATCGAGATTGCGCAACGCGCTGGCTATACGGCACAGGCAATGCGGTCCATCATCTTCCTGGTGCTGCATGTACCGGCAGATCCCGACGCGAGCTCGTACGACTGGGTTATCAATGACGTCCGTTACCGCCTGGGTGACGCGGCTTGGTTCCATGTATATGACGTCATTGAAGAGCTGTACGCGCCTGCAGACGCGGTCGTCTGGCATGAAGATCCGTGGGGCAATCGCCGACGAGGCGCCCGTTCCCGGCCTGCGATCGCCCAGGATCTATTCTCGCGCGAGCTCAATCAATTCTTCCGCGCGCAGGGAATCGGCTGGCAGTTGGTCGATGGGAAAGTCGAAGCACGCGGGAGCGAATCCTTCGAGCATGATGTCCGGGGCACGATCGAGCAGCTAGGTGACACCGGCCGAGACACGGCAGCCAGTGAACTTCGAGAGGCAATTCGTGACCTTTCACGACGCCCGGAACCCGACCTGAGCGGAGCTGTGCATCACGCGATGAACGCCCTCGAGTGCACCGAACGTGATGTCACAGGCGACCCGAATTCCACGCTGGGTGCAATCCTCAAGCGCCATCCGCAGCTCATTCCGAAGCCGCTCGACACCGCTGTGGAGAAGGCATGGGGATATGCATCGAACCGAGGTCGCCACATTGAGGAAGGAAATCTCCCGTCGTATAGAGACGCTGAACTGATCGTCGGCATCTCAGCTGTGCTGTGTCGGTATTTGTCATAGGAATGGCGTCGCGGCAACCGGCCGTGATGGCTGACGCACACCACATCGACATATTTTGACTAGGAGCGTTGGCTGCCGCGCCAGGATTTGAACCTGAACTAAGGGATCCAAAGTCCCTGGTGCTACCGTTACACTACGCGGCAGTGGTACCGAGGGCCGGACTCGAACCGGCACGGGCATTACACCCAATGGTGTTTGAGACCATCGCGTCTACCATTCCGCCACCTCGGCATTCCCGCCCAGTTTATCAGCGCGGCGGCGTCTCGATGCCGCCCGGGTTGGGCCGTTTACTGAACGAGACCAGCTTGATCCGCCGTTCGTCGGCGTCGACGACGGTCCAACGGTAGCCGTGCAGGGTGGCCTCTTCGTTGGGGCGGGGGATGCGGTGGAAGTGGTGGGTGAGCATCCCGGCGACGGTTTCAGCGTCCTCGGCGCTGAGGTCGAGGCCGAGCTCGGCGCCCAGCTCGGTCAGGCCGCGATGGCCCTCGACGAACTGCCGGCCCAAGATGCGCACCTGGACCGGCTCGCCGCTGGTGCCCATCTCGCTGCGGATGTTGCCCACGACCAGCTCCAGGATGTCCTCCAGCGTGACCAGGCCGGAGGTGTCGCCGAACTCGTCGACCAGCAGCATCAAGTGGTGTCCGGTGGTGCGCATCTCGTCGAGCACGCGCTGGACGGAGGCGCGCTCGGACTCGAAGGGGGCCTCGCGCATCACGTCGCGCACGGCGCGTTCGGGATGGCCGGCGCCGAGCTGCGCGAGCACATCGGAGCCGTGCAGATAGCCGACGAAGTGGTCGGCGGCGTCGGCGGTGACGGGCAGGCGGAGGAAGCCGGCGACGCCGAAGCGGGCGGCGGCCTGAGCGAGCGTCGCGCCGGAATCGATGCTCTCGATCTGCACGCGCGGCGTCATGATCCGTCGGACCTGGGTGTCGGTGAGGCGGAGCGCGCCGAGCAGCACGTTGGTCTCGCTGGTTTCGAGCTCGCCGCGTTCGCGGCCGAGGTCGATGGCGGTGCGCAGCTCGCCGAGCGAGAGCGCGGCCTGCGCCTCGCCCGGGCCGCCGACGAGCCGAAGCCATACGCGCGTCACGGTGTCCAGCGCCGCCACGATCGGCAGGGTCAGCCGCACCCACCAGCGCAACGGATGCGCGAGCAGACGCACCATCATGATGTTGTGGTGCAGCGCGACCGACTTGGGGCCGATTTCGCCGAAGATGACGAGTAGCGCGGTGACGACCACGGTGGCCGCGAGCAGCGCCGAACCGCCGGCGATCAGCTCGGCCGCGATCGCCGTACCGACCGCCGCCGCGCCGGTGTTGACGAGGTTGTTGCCGAGCAGGATGGCGGCGAGCAGGCGTCGGGGTTCCTCGAGCAGGGCGGCGGCGCGGCTCGCACCGGACAGGCCGGCGCGGCGCGCGTGTTCCAGCCGTACCCGATCGACTGAGAGAAACGCCGTCTCGGCGCTCGAAAAGACGCCCGAGAAGACGAGCAGCACCACCAGGACGACGACGTAGACCTCCACCGGTGGGTCCTCCGACTCCCCTGCTTACGCTAGCCTGCGGGCATGACTACACACGCAGCCCCGCAGACACTCGATGAAGCCGCCGAGCAGCTCGGCGTTGATCCGAGCGCGCTTGCTGAGGCAGTGGCCGCAGCCGTCGTGGAGGCGGAGCGTCCCAGCGCCAAGGATTGAACGATGCCCGGTCCGGCGCTCAGGGTGAGCGCCTTCGTCGCCGGCAAGTACGTCGTCGCCGAGCGCGATGACCAGGGCGCCGGCTGGCGTGTCTCGCTCCTCTAGCGAGGCTTCAACCTCGGTCGGCGGCGCGCCCCTGAGCGGGGGCTGCCGCTACCGAGCCGTGCTCTTCGATCTCGACGGAACGCTCGCCGACACCGAGCCGCTGGTGATCGCCTGCATGCTGGAGACGATCCGCGCGGCCGGCTATGTGGTTACCGAGGAGCAGCTGCTGCACTACATCGGCCCGCCGCTGCCGGTGATGCTGAAGAACATGCTGGGCATGGAGCTGGACGCGGCGCAGCCGCTCTACTTCGACTACCTGGAGCGTTACCGCACAACGTATATGCGGCGCACGGCGCCGCTGCCGGGGGCGCTGGAGCTGCTCGACCGCCTCGCTGAGCTGGAGATTCCGCTGGCGGTGGTGACCAACAAGCGCGAGGACGCGGGGCGTCAGTCGGTCGAGGTGCTGGGCTGGTCGGAGCGGTTCGTGACGATCATCGGGGCGGACACGGCGGTCGCGCCGAAGCCGGACGCGGCGCCGATTGTCTATGCGCTGGAGGCGCTGGGGGTCGGGGCGGATAAGGCGGCGATCGTCGGCGACACCGAGTCGGACATGGGCGCGGGCGCCGCGGCCGGTCTGGCGGGCGTGATCGGGATCGTCGGCGTGCGCTCAGCAGCGTTCCTGCGCGAGCACGGCGCGACGGAGACGGCGGTGGACCTTGGCGAAGTGGGGCAAGCGTTGATCGGCCACCCCGCGCCGTAATGGTCGCGCGGGCGGCTCCGCCGATGCCGCGACGCGCCAAGCCGAATCGCTACCACCCTCGAAGTCTTTCACCCCGGCCAACACCGGAAGGGCGAGGGGACGTTGGCGCGCTACTCGTTGAAGGCGGGCTGGCGCTTCTCGAGGAAGGCGGTGACGGCTTCGCTGTGGGAGGGGAGGCGGCGCGACTCGCGGTCGCGGGCGCCTTCGCGCTCCATCACGCGGTTGAGGTCGGGCTCAGCGGTGTTGTCGTTGAGCAGCGTCTTGATCTTGCGCACGACCGCGGTGGGATTGTTGGCTAGCTCCTCTGCCTTCGCGAGGGCGGTGTCGAATAGCTGATCGGGCTCGACGACTGCCGAGACGAGGCCGATGCGGTAGGCCTCCTCGGCCTCAACCATCCGACCGGAGAGGCAGATGTCGGTGGCGTGGCCGAGGCCGACGAGCTGGGAGAGCAGCCGGGTTGAGCCGAGCTCGGGGACGAGGCCGACTTTGACGAAGCGGATCGAGAGCCGGGCGCCCGTCGCGGCGTAGCGCACGTCGCAGGGCAGCGCCAGGGTCAGGCCGACGCCGACGGCGTAGCCCTGGATCGCAGCGATCACCGGCTTGGAGTCGCGAATCAGGTTGGTCCAGTTGACGCGCATCCCGGCGCCGCGGCCAGCCGCCTCCGGGTCGTCCACCAGGCGCTGGTTGAAGCCCTGGAGGTCGGCGCCGGCGCAGAAGGCGCGGCCCTCGGCGGCGATCAGGATGGCGCCGATGCTGTCGTCTTCGTTCCAGGCCTGGATCTGGGTCGACAGCTCGTTGGCCATCACGTTGGTCCAGGCGTTCAGTTTCTCCGGCCGGTTGAGCCGCAAGACGCCGACGCGTCCGCGCGTCTCGGTCAGGATTTGCTCGTAAGACATCACAAACTCCCCTCCATGCGGGGAGTCTACCGCGCGCTCGAGAGCTCGCCGAAGCCCTTCCCGCTCAAGGCCTGCCGCCGACCAGCCAGGACGCAACACCCCGCGATAGGGGATGATGTACAGCGGCCCGCGCCACATCAAGCCACCCGCGCGTGAACTCTCTATGGCCCACCGCCGCGCCACCAACCCCAGCCACGCGCCCTGGCGGCGCAACCTGCGACTCTATCCTTGGTTCTACTTCTTCCACGACCTGCAGGTCTGGCTGCCGATCTGGATTCTCTTCAGCACCGATCACATCGGGCTCAGCTTCACCGAGCTCGGCGTCATCGGTCCCTTTTTCTACGTGATCCTGTCCTTCGGACAGGCCCCGGCAGGCGCGCTCGCCGATCGCTACGGACGCGTCAACGCGATCCGCGCCGGCGTCTTCATCTACATCGCCTTCATGTTCGTGTTCGCCTTCTCGACCGACATCTGGAGCGCCGCGGTCGCCTGGGCGCTGTGGGGCACCGCGCTGACGTTGGTCGTTGGCGCGGACAGCGCCTTCCTGCACGACTCGCTGCAGGCGATGCGCCGCGAGCGCGAGTTCGAGCGCCGTGCCGGCCTGGCCTTCGGCGCCCGCTCGCTGGCGATGCTCACCGCCACCTTGATCGGCGGCGAAATCGCCGCGCGGGTCGGCCTCCAGAACACCGTCCTGCTGGGCGTGATCGTCACCACCATCGCGCTGCTGATCGCCACGCGCTTCCGCGAGCCGCCGCGCGGCGCGCATCGCAGCGCCAACGGCGCAGCCGACACCGGCTACCTCACGCTGATCCGCGAGTCGCTGCTGCTCGTCTGGCGCCGCAAGACGCTGCGCTATGGGATGATTTTCTTCGCGCTGACGGTCGCCGCGACGGTCCCCGCCGAGTACCTCTTCCAGCCGCTGATCGTCAGCTTCGGGATCGACATCGGCTGGCAATTCTCGTTCCTGCAGGCGCCCAGCCGCCTGCTGGCCATCGTCGGCGCCGTCACGGCGTTCTGGTGGGCCACGCACTTCGGCCAGCTGCGCAGCATGCTGCTGATGGCCGCCCTGATGGTGGTCGCGTTCCTCGCCGTGGGACTGGTCGATCACGTCGCAGCGCTGCTTCCCTTCGCGTTGATCGGCTTCACCGGGGCGGTCACCCGCCCGCTGATCGAGGGCTACGTCAACCGGCGCGTGCCCTCGCGGTTGCGCGCGACCGCGCTCTCGCTCAATCAGATGGGCTGGGCGCTGATCCTGCTCTTCGCGCTGCCGCTGCTGTTCGGTCCCGCAGTGGACCGCGAGCCGCTCCGGACAGTCCTGCTGGGCCTCGCCGCGGGCCTGGCGATCTGTGTCACGCTGCCAGCGCTGCTCTGGATGCTCGCGCACCGCGCCGAAGCGCGCCGCCAGCGCAACGAAGCCCCCAGCCGCGACGCGATCGCCAAGCCCCAGCACAGCGCGGCCCCGATCGAGCCGGTCCGGCCCGAACAGCCTTCCGCGTTCCGATAGGCCAGCCGCGCCAGGCGCGGTCCCCCCTGCGCCACACCCCGATGTTCCCGCACCACCCATTGAGGGTGGTGCGGAATCCCGGCGACTTGAGCGCCCTCAGCCTGCGGCAGCTGCCCCGCGGCGGGAGCAGTGGGCAGGGCCCCCGCTGCGCCACACGCCGCCGTCCGCGACAATGCACATGAGCGCGCCTTCCTACCCGGCGCGAAGCGCACATGGCCAACGCCGACCCTGCCGCACACAGCGCCGCACGCTGGCGGCGCAACCTGCGCCTCTATCCGTGGTTCTACTTCTTCCACGATCTCCAGTTCTGGTTGCCTATCTGGATCGTGTTCGCACTTGACGACGTCGGGCTCAGCTTCGCCGAACTGACCGCAATCGGCCCCGCCTTCTACGTGATCACCTCGTTTGGCCAGGCCCCCGCCGGGGCGCTGGCCGACCGCTTCGGCCGTGTCCGCGTGATGCGCGCCTCGTTGGTCATCTACATCATCTTCATCGTCTGGTTCACCTTCTCAGGGTCGTTCTGGCAGGCCGCCGTGGCCTGGTCGCTGTGGGGCCTCGCGATGGTGATGATCACCGGCGCTGATAGCGCCTTCCTGCACGACTCGCTGCAGGCGCTCGGACGCGCGCGCGATTTCGAGCGTCAAGCTGGTCGCGCCTTCGCCGTTCGCGCGGTCGCGATGGTGGTGGCCACGTTCGGCGGCGGCATCATCGCCGGCGTCGTCGGCACGCCCCTCACAGTGCTCAGCGGCGCGATCGGCACCGGGCTGGCGCTGCTCATCACCTTTGGCTTCCGCGAGCCCCCGCGACATGCACATGGCGGCCAGGAAGATGCGCCTTCGTATCTGAACTTGATGAAGCAGACGCTCCGCCTCGCCGGCCGCACTCCCACGATCCGCTACTCGCTAATCTTCAGCGCCCTGCTGGTCGCCTCAATGGTGCCGGAGTTCTATCTGCTCCAACCGTTCCTGCGCGAACAGGGCCTGGAGGTCGGCTGGCTCTTCACCGCGCTCCAGGCGCCGGCCCGGATCGCGACCGTCTTCGCCGCGATCCTTGCCTTCTGGCTCGCCGTCCGATTCGGGATCGTACGCACGATCGCCTCGATGCCGTTCTGGATCGTCCTGGTCTATGTCGGCGTCGCCCTGATTGATCACATCGGCGCGATCGCCCTCTTCCTGATCCTCGGACTTGCCCGCGGCGCGCAGATGCCGCTGATGGAGGGCTACCTGAATCGCCGCATCCCCTCGCACCTGCGGGCCACTGCACTCTCGCTCAACCACATGGGCTGGGCGCTGATCATGCTGCCCTTCCTGCCGATCTTCGGGCAGGTGGTTGACGCCTACCCGCTCGCTACGGTCTTCCTCGGCCTGGCCGGCTTCTTCGGTCCGCTGCTGCTCATCACTACCCTGCTGTGGGTCCGCGCCGACCACAAGGAGCGCCTCCAGATCAAGCTCCCGCCAGCGATTCCGGCGCTGCTCCGCGAGGTCCTCTGGAAGCCTCAACGCCGTCCGGCGTCAGTCCGGCGGCCAACCCAGTTCGACTAACCGACCAGCTCACAGCCGAAAGGAACCAGCCCATGCCCAACCGACTGCAGGACAAGGTGGCGATCATCACCGGCGCGGGCTCGCGCGCGGAGGGCATCGGGAACGGTCGCGCGACGGCGATCCTGTTCGCGCGCGAGGGCGCGAAGCTGCTGCTCGTGGACCGCGACGAGGGCGCGGCGCAGGCGACGCTGGAGCTGATCCGCGCGGAGGGCAACGACGCGCTGATTCACACGGCCGACGTGACGAATAGCGAGGACTGCGGGGGCGCGGTGCGCGCGGCGGTCGACCGCTGGGGGCGGCTCGACGTGCTGCACAACAACGTGGGGATCGGCGGGCGCGGGACCGTGGAACAGGTGTCGGAGGAGGAGTGGGAGCTGGTGCAGCGCGTCAACGTGACGAGCATGATGCTGATGGCGAAGTACGCGGTGCCGGCGATGCGAGCGTCGGGCGGGGGCGCGATCACGAACGTCTCGTCGATTGCGGCGCTGCGGCCGCGGGGCTTGACGGCGTACAGCGTGAGCAAGGCGGCGGTGGCGACGCTGACGCAGGCGCTGGCGGTGGATCACGGCGCGGATGGGATTCGCGCGAACTGCATCATGCCGGGGCCGGTCTACACGCCGATGGTCTACGCCGCGGGGATGACGGATGAGCTGCGCGAGCGGCGTCGCAACGCATCGCTGCTGAAGATCGAGGGCGAGGGCTGGGACATCGGCTGGGCGGCGGTGTTCCTGGCTTCGGACGAAGCCCGATACGTGACGGGTGTGATTCTGCCGGTCGATGGCGGGGTGACCGTGCGGGGGCCTGATCGGTAGGGGGAGGGACGGGGGCCAGGAATCCTCTGAATGATTCGGCCCGCATCTCCCCCCGCAGAGCGGGGGGAGAGTTTTTCAGAGCTTTCCTGGAGGCTGCTGAAAAAGTCCGCCTGTTGGCGCTCGCCTCTCACCCCCCCGGCTCGGCGAGGGTGTCTCAGAATTCCCTGTTCCGTCATTCCCGCGCAGGCGGGAATCCATGCGACCACCCAAGATGTGCGAGCGGCTCCGTGGTCTTGACGGCCTTGCGGAAGGGCCGAGGCGCGAGGGCGAGCATCCAGCGCCGTCGGCCGTTCGGGCCGCCAACGGGCATTGGTCGGCTCGCCTGGATTCCTGCCTGCGCACGAATGACGGAGGAGGGCGCAGGGAATGACGCGAGAGGACGCACGGGAATGACGGGAGAGGACGCACGGGAATGACGGGAGGGGACGCACCGAATGACGCGAGAGGACGCACCGCACCACGGAGCAGGACTCACGGCGCCACTGAGGAGGACGCACGGCGCCACTGAGGAGGACGCGCGGGGATGACGGGAGAGGGCGCGGTAGTGACGGAACACGGGGTTCTGAGACAGGCTCGCAGGGGGGAGATGAGATCCGGATTCCGCTGACCACTCAATGTGGTCAGCGGGGGGGAGAGAAGGAGCGGACGCGATGACGTTTTCAGCAGCCTGCTAGGGGGTCGGGGATTCGAGGACGAAGGCGGAGGCGGCGCCGGCGTCGACGCCGGCGGGGGCATCGGCCAGCCAGGAGCCGACGATGATCTCGTCGCCGCTGAGGTCGATCGCCCAGCCGAACTCGGCCTTTTCGCCCGCCGTGAGGGAGTCGACGGGACCGATCACGCCGAGCTCGACCCACTCACCATCGACGAGTTCGAACACATAGGCGGCGCCTGTGCGGTAGAGCCCGGTGTCGGGGTCGGCGCGGTGCGGCGCGCCGACGACCAGCCGGTCGTCCTGCAGCGCCGGGGCGTAGCCGAACCAGTCGCCGACGGCGATGTCGGAGGGGACGAGGCGCGTGTCGAACTCCCAGACGTCACCGAGCCGCCAGAGGTAGACCGCGCCGGCCTCCCAACCGTCAGCGTCGTGCGCATGGGCGCCGGCAGCGAACCAGGGAAGGCTGACGCTGACCTGCGTGCCGAGGGCGTCTCCGGCGCTCAGGTCGGGCGGGATGAATTTCCCGGTGAAGTTCCAGGCGAACTCGAACTGGTGGTAGACGTAGATCGCGCCGCTGTCGTCGTATTCGCTGTCGTCGCCGGGCGCGCCGACGACGAGCACGTTGTCGTCGAGCGCAATGTCGCGACCGAACTGGTGAACGGGCTGGGGATCGGGCGGGACGACGCGGGCCTCGAGGCGCCAGCTGCCCTTCGCCTCGCGGTAGATGTAGACCGAGCCGGCCTTCTCGTTGTCGACCGTGTCGTTCCAGGCGCTGACCGCGAGGCGGTCGCCGTCGATCGCGACCGACCAACCGAAGGACGCCCCAGGCACCATGCGCTCGGGCAGCAGCGTGGCGGTGCGCCGCCATTCGCCGTTGATCCGCTCGTAGACGTAGGCGCTGCCGACGTCGTGGATCGCGTCGCCGCCGGTGGCTGGCGTGACGTCCTCGTAGGGGGCGCCGATCACGAGTCGCCCGTCGTCGAGAGCGAGCCAGCGTCCGAACCAGCCGGCCGCCTCTCCGAAGGGCGGCAGCAGCCGGGCGGTCTCGACCCAACCATCGCCCTGTCGCTCGAAGATGAAGACGGCGCCGGCGTCCTCGGCGACCTCGTCGTGGTAGGGGGCGCCGACTGCGATCGTGTCACCGTCGATCACCGCCGACCAGCCGAACTCGTCGGACTCGGCGGCCACGCTGGGGAGGAGTGGGAAGCCTTTGGCGATCACCTGGCGGGGATCGGCGATCTGGGCGGGCGGCCCGGCGGCGCCGCCGTAGGCGTCCTGCTGTTGCTGTGCCGGCTGCTGCGGGGCGTCCTGTTGGGACCGCATGGCCGGACGGCTCTGCTGCTGGTCGTCGGCTGCTGCGGTCGGCGCTGCTTGCTGCTGCGATGCGTTGTCGCGCGCCGGTGCGGCCGCAGCGTCGTCCTGCGGCCGCTCAGCGGTCTGAGCGGCAGCTTGTTGTGGCTGTGACTGCGGCTCGGCCTGGGAATCGTTGGAGCAGGCCAGCGCGATCGCTGAAACGGCGCACACCAACAGGGCCAGCGAGGCGCGCCGTCTCATGCAATCGAGCCTATCCCGCACCCTGACTACGCACGCAACCCACGGAGCATGATCGAGCACGACACACTGCCACTACGCACCCTGCCCCGCGGAAATGGTACCGCGCGCTGCCGTTCAGCGGGGCCTCGCGCCCCAGCGCCCGCCCGAAGCTGAGCTCGTCGAGGACGCCAGCGCCCACAGAAGCAATCAGCGCCAGCCAATCTGGGTGATGCGAGCGACCGTCGTGCGCCGGCGCGACGCCAGCAACTCCCGCTTCAGCGCGTGAAGTTGGGCTGGCGCTTCTCACGGAAGGCGGCCTGGGCCTCACTCGCCTCGTCGCCCGTCATCGTGAGGCCCTCCATCGCGAGCGAGGCGGGCAGCACGAGGTTGGACACGAACTTGATCCACTTGTTGATTGGCACTTTCGAGGCGGAGATGGCGCGCAGCGGGCCGTTGGTGAGGCGTTCGGCCAGCGCGATCGCAGTGGTCATCAGTTCGTCGTCTTCGACGACGGCGTGGACCAGGCCCATCGCCGCGGCCTGCTCGGCGCGGATGTGCTCGCCGGTCATCAGGAAGTATTTGGCTCGCGAGGGGCCGACCAGCATCGGCCACAGCACCCCGCCGCCGTCGCCCGCGCCGATGCCCATGTTGACGTGGGTGTCGCCGAGCACGCCGCTCTTGCCGATGTAGACGACATCGGCGAGCAGCGCGACGGTCGCGCCGAGGCCGAGGGCGTAGCCGTTGACGGCGCAGATCACCGGCTTTTCCATGTCAAGCCAGTTGTCGACGATCAGGCGCGCCTCGTTGAGCGAGTTGAGATAGCGGCCGCCCATCGGCGCGTCGCGGTCGGCGCTGAAGTCGCCGCCGGCGCAGAAGGCGCGGCCGGCGCCGGTCAGCACGAGCACGCGCACATCGGGGTCGCGATTGGCATCGACAGGCAGCGTGGATAGCTCGCGGTGCATCGCGGCGTTGACCGCGTTGAGTTTCTCGGGGCGGTTCAGAGTGGCGATCGTGACGCCGTCGGCGCGCTTTTCGATGTCGATCGTGGTGTAGTTGTTGGGGTCCAGCATCTCGGCCTCCTCGGTGGGCCCACAGGCGCATGGCGGAATCGTGAGCGTGACCCGAAGATACCGAGTCGTGCGCCGAGGGCCGGCAGCTTGCGGCTAGAGCCCGAGCTGGGCGGCCAGATCGTGGAAGTCGCTGGCGACGATGTCGAACGAGGGGTCGGGTGTGAGGTCGGCGGGATGGTGCGGGCCGGACTCGTCGGGGCGTGGCACGAAGGCGGTGCGCATGCCCGTCTGCGCGGCGGCGAGCAGGTCGCCCTGGTGCGCGGCGACCATCATCACCTGCGACGATTCGCAGCCGAGCAGTTCGGCAGCGCGTTGGTAGCACTGCGGGTCGGGTTTAAACGCGCCGGTGATCTCCGCCGAGAGCACGCAGTCCCAGGGCAGACCGCCGAACTTCGCCATGTTGACGAGCAGCGCGACGTTGCCGTTGGAGAGCGTGGAGACGACGAAGCGGGCGCGCAGGCGCGCGAGCCCAGCCGCCGAGTCGGGCCAGGGCGCGAGCCGATGCCAGACGCGGTTGAGGTCGGCGATCTCGTCCTCGCCGGCCTCAACGCCGAGCTCGGCGAAGAGGATGTCGAGCATGCGGCGGTGCAACGAGTCGGCGGACTGGAAGGGCAACTGCCCGTCGCGGACCATCTGCATGCCGCCGGCGTAGCCCTCACGTCGCCAGCGGTCGGCGAAGACGCCCCAGTCGGTCTCGACGGCATGGCGCGCGCCGAACGATTCGAGCTCGCCGATCACCGACGATCGCCAGTCGACCACGGTGCCGAACACGTCGAAGGTCAGGGCGCGGACGCCGCTCAAGTCGGTCATCTCGCTTGCTACAGGATTTGGCTGAGGAAGAGTTTGGTGCGGTCCTCGCGGGGGTTTTCGAAGAAATGCTGCGGCGTGCCCTGCTCGATCAGCATGCCCTCATCGAAGAAGACGAGCCGGTCGGCGACCTCGCGAGCGAAGCCCATCTCGTGGCTGACCACCAGCATCGTCATGCCCGACTCGGCGAGTTCACGCATGACATCGAGGACTTCCTTGATCATCTCGGGGTCAAGCGCGGACGTGGGCTCGTCGAACAGCATGATCTTCGGCTGCATCGCGAGGGCGCGGGCGATCGCGACGCGCTGCTGCTGACCGCCCGAGAGCTGCGCCGGATGCTTGTCGGCCTGTTCGGGAATGCCGACGCGCTCGAGCAGGTCCATGGCCAGCTGGTCGGCCTCGTGCTTGGGCATGTGGCGGACCTTCTGCGGGCCGAGCGTGATGTTGCTCAGCACCGTCAGGTGGGGGAACAAGTTGAACTGCTGGAAGACCATGCCGACCTCAGAGCGAATGGTCTGCATGTTGCGGACATCTTCGTTGAGCTCGATGCCGTCGATCACGATTCGCCCGGCGTCGTGCTCTTCGAGCCGGTTGAGGCAGCGGATGAATGTCGACTTGCCGGAGCCGGAGGGGCCGAGGATCACGACGATCTCATGCTCTTTGACGGAGAGCGAGACCTCATCGAGGGCCTGGAAGTCGCCGAACCATTTGGAGACGCCCTCGGCGCTGATCATGACGGGCGAGTCGGCGAGGCGTCCGTTGCGTTCTGGTTCTATCGGTGGGGCTGCCGCCGCCACTTCCACTTGATCCGCATGGCTTGTCATCGCGCGCCTCCCTGGAAGTTCGGACGCTCCCATAATACCGTTCGCGGACGCGGCGCCGCGAGTCCAGGGGGCGAAGTCCACACGCGATAGGCTCGCGTCGCGATGCCCACGGTCAGACACACAATCCGGCTGGTCGAACGAGATGGCTGGGAGCTGGTCCGGATCCGCGGCAGCCATCGTCATTTCAGGCACGCAACGAAGCCGGGAACGGTGACGATTCCGGGCCGGCCGAGCAAGCAGATCCAGGTCGGTCTCTGGCGCAGTATCCTTAGGCAGGCAGGGCTGACGGAACGGCGGGGCTGATGGAATACGTCGTGGTGATTGAGGCGGCTCCCGAGAACTATGGGGCGTATGTGCCGGATCTGCCGGGCTGCGTCTCCGTTGGGGACACGTACGACGAAATGGTGGCCATGATTCGCGAGGCGATCGAGTTTCACCTGGATGTGATGCGGGAATATGGCGAACCCATCCCGCCGCCGACCACGACCCTTGAGCAGGCGGTGCAGGAGCACATCGAGCTGATCCGCAAGTACGGCGAGACGGAGCTGGAACCCGCGACGCCGGTGCCTGGCGGCAGCTAGCGTTCGCCGACGCCCTGGGCGCGTTCGACGCGCTGCGAGATGCGCGACATCATGAACGCGACGATCCAGAAGATGATCGCGACGAAGATGTAGGCCTCAATGCGGTCGGGCGTGAACTCGTACTGCGCGATCGCGGAGTCGGCGTTGCCCTTGAGTTCGCGCAGGGGCAGGATGACCGTGACCAACGTGGTGTCTTTCCAGATCGAGATGGCCTGACCAACGATCGGCGGGATCGAGTTGCGCAGCGCCTGGGGCATGATGATCAGCCGCATCGACTGAACGCGGTTCAGACCCACGGAGTGGGCCGCTTCGTACTGACCGCGCGACAGCGACTGCAGGCCGCCGCGGATGTATTCGGCCATGTAGGCGGCGGTGAACACAGCGAGCACGACCATGGCGCGGACGATCAGGTCGCCGCCGATCACGTCGTCGAGGATGAACAGGGCGACGAACAGCCAGCCGAGCAGCGGGGCGCCACGAACCACCTCGATGTAGGTGGTGCAGGTCCAGGAGATCGCGCGCAGGCTGGAGGCGCGGCCCAGCGCCAGCGGGATGGCGATGATGAGCCCGCCGACGATCCCCACGGGGGCGAGGACGAGGTTGAGCACGAATCCGTCGAGATTGCGTGTGCCGACGCCCTCGCCCGCGAGCAGGACGACCAGCACGATCGGCAGCAAGAGTGCGAGCAGCGCAGCGACGGCGCGGTTCTGCAGCGTGCGGCCCGGGCCGGACTCACGCGGCAGCTGCACGGTGATCGCGTAGCCCACGTAGAGCATGCCGATGGCGACCAGGAACCAGATCGAGGACCAGATCGCCGCGCCGCCGTGCGCCATCAGGAACAGCACGAACGCGCCGACCACCGCGATGAACATGTGGTCGCGGCGGCCGAGGCCCGACCAGGTGCCATAGGCCGCACCGATCGCCATCATCACCACACTGATGCTGACCCAGAGCCGCCAGGCCTGATCGTGCGGGAAGTTGCCGGCGAAGAGCAGCCAGCGGTTGGCGGTGATCACTTCCCAGTTTGCGCCGACGAAGATGAAATAGATGATGCCGAAGAGGATCACGGCGAGGACCGAAGCGGTGATGACCGTCAGCAGCGTGCCGGCGCGCGACGCGAAGAGGTTGCGGCGGGTCCAGTCGCGGATGCGCTCGGAGCGAGGCCGGCGCTGGCGCTGGCGGTGGGGCGGTAGAACGATCCGCCGCGGCGGCGGGACGGGCACATTGGCCATCAGCGCCGCTCCCTACACATCGTGCGCGGTGACCCGCGCGTTGAAGAAGCCCATCACCACCGAGAGGGTGAACGAGATGATCATGTAGGTGACGATGATCACGAAGAACATCTCGAGCGCGTGGCCGGCCTTGTTCTGGACGATCGTGGCGATCCGGAACAGATCGTCATAGAGCACGGCATAGGCCAGCGATGAGTTTTTGTTGATGTTGAGGTACTGGTTCGTAACCGAGGGCAGCATCTGACGCAGCGCCTGCGGCAGGATCACCAGGGTGAGCCGCTGATAGCCCGTGAGCCCGACGGCGTTGGCCGCTTCGGACTGGCCGCGCGGCAGCGCCTGGATGCTGCCGCGCACGATCTCGGCGATGAATGCGCCGGTGTACATCGTCAATCCGAGCACCAGAGAGGCGAACTCGGGCTTGATGATCATGCCCTCGCGGTAGGCCAGCGAGATGCCCGTGGCGTCGACGATCGGTCGGTCAATGCTGACCGGCGCGCCGAGCAGCAGGAACGAGATCAGGGCGCCGGCCGCGAAGAGCGCGAACGCGTAGCGGTTGGGATAGAGCGGCAGGCCGGTCTCCCGCTCGCGCTGCTGTCGGTGGCGGCGCAGGCGCATCGCGGCGTATGCGAGGCCCAGCAGCACGGCGACCCAGACGCCGACGAACCAGTCGGGCGCACCCCAGAGGCCGGCGCTGGGCACGGGCCAGGGAATCGCGATGCCGCGGCCGGAGAGGAAGAAAAAGTCGCCAACGTTGAGGGCGTTCTCGATCCGCGGCGCGCCGATCAGGATGATCGCGTACCAGAGCACGACCTGGACGAGCAGCGGGGTGTTGCGGAAGCCCTCGACAAACAGCATCGCGATGCGGGCCACGAGCCAGTTCGAAGAGAGCCGCGCGACGCCGACGAGGACGCCGACGATCGAGGCCAGCATGATCGCAACCATGACGGCGCGAATCGTCGACCAGACGCCGACGAGGTACATCGTGAGGCGCGAGTTGGTGACGCCGTCGACATCGGTCAGCCACTGGCTGCCGACCGCGAAGCCGGCCGGCTCGCTGAGGAATCCGAAGCCGAAGTCGCGCAGCTCGAGCGCCGAGAGCACGTAGGCGAAGACCAGCGCCGTAACGGCGACATACGCGCCCTGCGTGAGCAGGTCGCGGAAGCGCCGGCGATGGATGATCGGCACATGCACGCCGCCGGGAGGAGGACTGCCGGGCGGGGCGCTGGCGGGAGGGGCGCTGGACGACATGGTGGGTGCTTGGCCAACGACTCGCTGTGTGGCGCGGTGCGCGCGCCGGGCGCCCAACTGGTGCGCGGAAGACTAGCGCAGCTACGCGAACGGGGTCGCTCTGGTGAGAGCGACCCCGTCTGGCGGCTGACCTGTGGCTGAGCCGGTGTGGGCCTAGCGGTAGGGCAGCGCGTACTGGATGCCGCCGGCGCCGGGCGGGCAGTCGACGGACTTATCGATCGCCAGTGCGTTGAGCGTGCAGGCGCGCGGGATGTTGTCGCCAATGGTGTTGGCGTAAATCTCGCCGTAGTTACCGACTGCGGCGATCGCCCGCTGAATGAACTGCGCGTTGACGCCTTCGAAGCCGAGCGTGGCCACTTCGCCACCCTCGTAGGAGACGCCGAGCAGACGTGCGACGGTGGTGTTGGGCGGGTTGGCGGCGTTGGCTGCCACGTTGCCCTTGGTGATGCCGAGCTCTTCAGCCGCGATCAGGCCGTGGACGACCCAGTTGACCACGTCCTTCCACTCGCTGTCGTAGTCGCGCACGCCGGGCGCCAGCGGCTCCTTGGAGATGACCTGACCGAGGATGATGTAGTCGGCGCTGTCATCGCGGACGGCGATCCGCGAGGCGAGGTCGGACGAGTCGGCAGTGAGCACGTCGCAGCGACCCGAGAAGAAGGCCTCGGCGACATCCTGGCTGAGCCCGCCCAGCGGTTCGTAGGTGAGGCCGATGTCGGTGAAGTGGTCGGCCACGTTCTGCTCGGTGGTCGTACCGGACTGCACGCAGATCGAGGCGTCGCCCATGTCAGACGTCGTGGTGATGCCCGAGTCCTTGCGGACGGCGAAAGCCTGACCGGTGTAGAAGGTGGTCTGGGCGAAGTCGACGCCGAGTTCGCGGTCACGCGAGGCAGTGATCGTGGTCGTGCGAATCAGCACGTCGATCTGCTCGTCGTTGAGCAGCTCGAAACGGGTGGAGGCGTCGGAGGCGTCAATGAACTGGACGGCTGTCGCGTCACCGAGCACCGCCGCGGCGATCGCCTTGCAGAACTCGATGTCGAAGCCGGAGACGCTGCCGTCGGCCTCTTTGAAGCCGAACAGCGGCTGGGTCTGCTTGACGCCGCAGAGCAGTTCGCCGCGGTCGATCACGGTCGCGAGCGTGTCGCCGCGCCCACCGGAATCGGCGGCTTGATCGGCGCCGCCGTCGCCGCCACAGGCGCCAACTGCGGCCGCCGTAAGGGCGACCACCAGTGCCAGCAGGACGATCGACCGCCGTGGCAGATCGCGCCCTCGTCTGATGAGATCAAGCATCCAGCTCTCCTGACTTGGCCGCGCGCGCCACGGACGGGCGGGTCGCGGTCCGCGCTCCTGTATCGATTGTGGTGCAGCCTAACGGCCTCAACACGATGTCAAAAGGGGCGTATCGCTATTGCTGCTCCGCGGGCACGTCGAAGCCGAACAGCCGCGCGGCGTTGAGGCCGAGAATGTTGGCCCGCTCGCGGTCGTCGAGTTCGCCCATCGCGCGCTCGATCGCGGCCGCGGAGTGCGGCCAGGAGCCTTCGTGGTGGGGGTAGTCGTTGGCCCACAGCAGGTTGTCGACGAGATCGTGCTTGCGCGCCAGGTCGATGCCCGGCGCGTCCTCCTGGAAGGAGCCGAAGCAGTGCGCGCGGTAGAAGTCGGAGGGCATCATCTCGAGCTTGGGGAAGGTCCACATGTGGTGCTTGTTGTAGGCCTCGTCCATCGCGGTCAGGGCCCAGGGGATCCAGCCGATTCCGGCCTCGATCGTGCCGGCGTGGAGGCCGGGAAAGCGCTGGAAGACGCCCGAGGCGCACATATTGATGACCGGTTCCATCGTCATCGCCAGCGAGTGGAAGACATAGTTGGTCACCGCTCCGCCGTTGCCGCGCGCGCCGCGCGGGTCGCGGCCGGTCGAGACGTGGAACGTGATCGGCAGGCTGGTCTCTTCGACGGCGGCCCAGAGCTCGTCGAACTCGGGCAGGTTGTAGTTGCGCGAATCCTCACCGGTCGGGCCCCAGACCGGCTTGGCGGGGAAGGAGAAGCCGCGGAAGCCGCGGTCGGCGGAGCGGTAGATCTCGGCGACGGCGCCGGGGATGTCGCCGGTGGCGACGCAGGCCAGCGGCGAGGAGCGGTGGTAGGTCGGCCCGAAGACCTCCCAGGCCCAGTCGTTCCAGGCGCGGCACATGGCGTTACTGAAGACCGGGTCGGCCGTGGCCCACATCGAGAGGCCCTTGTTGGGGAAGATGATCTCGCAGTCGACGCCGTCAAGCTCCATGTCGCGGCTGCGCTCGGCGGGGTCGGCGTTGCCGTGCTTGTCGCGCACGAGGTCCTCGCCGGCCAGCTTGAGGTCGCGGATCTTGGTCGGACGGTGACCTTCTGTCACCTGCCAGCGCACGCCGTCGTCATCGACTTCGATGCGCGGCAAGCGGTGGCGGTAGCCCGCGTCGACGCGCTTCTCCCAGAGGTCGATCGGTTCGTGTACGTGGCAGTCGGCCGAGACCATGAAGTACTTGGCGGGGTCGTCGGGGCGCGCGGTGCGCGTCCAGCCGGCGGCGCCGGGTGTGGCGGTGCGGTGCGCGGGAATCTCGTAGTCGACGATCGGTCGTTGGGTCGTGACCATTGATGCGTCCTTCCGGGCCGCGCCCATCTCGACGGGGCGGCGAGTTCCGCTCAGGCTAGCCGATGGGACGACATCAGCCGGCCCCGGAGACGAGGCGCGAATGGGGTCCGGGGCGGTCGAAGTCCAGGCTGGCTGTGTCGATCAGGTGCGTCTCCGCGTCGCCGGGCAGATTGCGGGGCAGATCGATGTCGATGTACTCGGGATCGAGCCCCTCGGAGGGCCAGAAGCGCAAGCGCACCCCCGACGCATCAGCCGGGGCCTGATGCTCGGTCAGGGCCGCGCCCCGACCGGAGTGGAACCACTCGCCCTCCAGCCCCTCGGCGCCGATCAGCCACGAGCCGAACCAGGGCATCTGCAGCCCGAAGTCGGAGGTCGCCGCGTGCCAGCGGACCCGCAGTTTCATTTCCGCGCTCGCCTACGTGTCGGTAAACCTGGGCCGGCGTTTCTCGGAGAACGCCTTGGGACCCTCGATTGAGTCGTCGGTGCCGAGCAGATTTTGCTCGAGGGCCTGGCCGTACTGCTGGCCCACCAGCGGCTCCATGTAGTAGCCGCGGTAGAGCGCCTGCTTCATGTTGCGCACGGCCGTGGGGGCGAGGTAGAGCATTCGCCGGGCGTATTCGAGCGCGGTTTCCTGGAGCAGCTCGTGGGGCACGACGCGCTGCACCCAGCCGATCTCGTAGCAGCGCTTCGCGTCGTATTGGGTGTCGCCCCAGAGGGTCAGTTCAAGCGCGGAGCCGAGGCCGATCTGGCGCGTGAGCGGGGCCATCCAGCCGGCCCCGCCCATGTTCCAGCGCGCTTCGGCGATGCCGACCCTGGCCTCCTCGGACATGATCCGAATGTCGCACTGCATCGCGTACATGAAGCCGCCGGCGACGGCCCAGCCGTTGATCGCGGCGATCGTGGGCTTCCAGAGGTTCAGCGACTCGGAGAGCGGGACCGCGCTCTTGCGTCGAAAGGCGATCGGCGCAACGCCCGAGTCGCGCCCGTCGCGCGCGGCCTCGCGGGTCTCGGCTTCGTTGATCAGGTCGGCGCCCGCGCAGAAGGCGCGGCCGGCTCCGGTGAGCACCGCGCAGCGCGCTCGCGGGTCGTCGCGGTATTGCACGAACGCGTCGTAGAGGGCCTCCGGGAGGCCGTCGCCGATCGCGTTCAGGCGATGCGGGCGATTGAGCGTGATCAGGTAGATCGCGCCGTCCTCAAGGATGTCGACCTTGACCACGGGCCCGAAGATCTCCTGCGGCGTGGCGCGGTTGTGCACCGCGGGGTCGTATGTCTCATATTCGGGCATGGCTGGGCCCCTCTCGCTGCGCCCGCAAGGCTAGCCCAGAATGGTCGATCCACTCGGGGGCTCGCTAGCATCGCGAGTGATTCGCAGGCATGCGCAGACCTGTCTGAGACTTGACGGAGACGTGACGGAGATTGAGGGAACGCGATGGCGATCACCGCTGATACGACGCTGGGGCAGCTTGCCGGGACCGAGGACGACGGCGCGATCGTCTTCCGCGGGGTGCCGTTCGCGAAGCCGCCCGTGGGGCCGCGGCGCTGGCGTCAGCCGGAGCCGATGGATCCGTGGGTCGGGACCCGCGACGCCAGCGAATTCGGGGCCTCCGCGGTGCAGCGCGCGCTGCCCGGCGATGTGGGCGACCTGATTGGCATCCCCGCGCAGACGATCAGCGAGGACTGCCTCTACCTGAACATCTGGACACCGGCGCTGGACGATGCGAAGCGCCCCGTGATGGTCTGGATCCACGGCGGCGGCAACGTGGTCGGCTCGGGCACGCAGCCGCGGATCGACGGGCGGCAGCTGGCGCTCAGCGGCGACGTGGTCGTGGTGACGCTGAACTATCGGATGGGCGCGTTCGGTTTCCTGCACGCGCCCGTGCTCGGGGCCTATGGCAACGAGGGGCTGCTCGACCAGATCGCGGCGCTGTTCTGGGTGCGCCAGGAGATCGGCTCGTTCGGCGGCAACCCGGCCGACGTGACCGTCTTCGGGCAGTCGGCCGGCGGCTTCGACATCGCGCACCTGATGGCGATGCCCTCGGCGGCCGGCGCGTTCGACAAGGCGATCCCGATGAGCGGGTCGCTGATCCAGACGATCCGCAAGGAAGAAGCGCGCGGGGTGACGGAGAAGTTCTTGCTGCAGTTCCGCGCGGTTGATGATCCGGAGCGGCTGCGCGGCGTGTCGGCCGATGACCTGCTCGACTATCAGGTGGAACTGACGGGCGGGGGGCTGGGCGGCGCGCGTTTCGGTCCCACGGCCGACGGCTATTCGCTCGGGCTCGACGCCGAGGTGCGGATCGGCGCCGGCATCCAGACGCGTGGCATTCCGCTGCTGATCGGCCACACGCGCGACGAGTTCGCCCTGTTCACGCTGACCAACGAGGCGTTCGAGCACTTCGACGACGACGCCCTGCTCGTGGCGGCCGCGCCGCAGTTCGGCGGGCGCAGCGCGGAAGGCATCGATCGCTACCGGGCGGCGCGCGACGCGCGCGCTGAGCCGACCGACGCGGCGAGCGTCTACACGGCGATCATGACCGACTCGATGTTCCGCATCCCGGCGATCAAGACGGCCGAGGCGCAGGGGCGGCACACGCCGGAGGTCTGGTCGTACCGCTTCGACTACCCGTCGCCGGCGTACGACGGCAAGCTGGGCGCCTGCCACTCGCTCGACATTCCGTTCATCTGGGGGACGTACGAAGCGGGCAACATGCGTCGCTTCTGCGGCGAGGGGCCGCAAGTCGCCGAGCTGAGCCAGACGATGATGAACACCTGGTTGGCGTTCGCCAAGAGCGGCAACCCGAACTGGGAGGGCCTGCCCGACTGGCCGACCTACAACGCCGACGAGCGGGCCGTGATGTCGCTCGGCCTGGAGCCGACGATCGACTACGCCCCGGGCGAGCCCGAGCGCGTGTTCTGGGCTGATCTTGAGCAGGAACGGTCTACACTCGAACGCGCTCCAATTCCACTCTCACGCAGCGGCTGACGGAAGGGGACATCTGATGAAGATCGAAACCGGCTTCGGGGGCGGTTGGCTCGGCGGGATCCCCGCTCAGGTACGTGCGGCGGAGGCGCGCGGCTTCGACGCGATCGTGACGCCCGAGACCAAGCACGATTCGGTCCTGCAGATGGCGATGGCGGCCGAGCACACCGAGCGCGTCGAAATCTGCTCCAGCGTCACGATCGCCTTCCCGCGCACGCCGATGATCCTCGCGCAGTCGGCCTGGGACATGCAGCAACTCTCCGGCGGGCGGATCAACATCGGCCTGGGCAGCCAGGTCAAGGGCCACAACGTGCGCCGCTTCGGCGGCACCTGGACGCCGCCGGCCAAGCGCATGGAGGACTACATCGGGATGATGCGCGCCGCCTGGCACTCCTGGCAGACCGGCGAGCGCCCCGCCTACATCAGCGACAACTACACGTACACGCTGATGACGCCGATGTTCGACCCCGGCCCGATCGACTACCCGCAGCCCAAGATCTCGCTCGCCAACGTCGGCCCGCTGATGGCCCGGGTCGCCGGGGCCTGCGCGGACGGGCTGCGTCCGCACGGCTTCATGACGCACAGGTACATGATGGATACGGTGCTGCCGAACGTGAAGAAGGGCGCGGAGCGCGCCGGGCGGAGCATCGACGACATCGAGATCTCCGTCGGCGGCTTCACCGCCTTCGGCGAAACCGAGTCCGAGGTGGAGCAGGCGATCGACGCGCTGCGGCGGCCGATCTCGTTCTACGGCTCGACGCGGACCTACCACCGCGTCTTCGAGGCGCACGGCTTCGATTCGCTGGGGATGCAACTGCACGAGCTGTCGCTGCGCGGCGAGTGGGACAAGATGGCCGACGCCGTCAACTTCGAGGTGGCGGCCGAGATGGCCCACGCGACCACGTGGGATGACCTGCCCAAGTACGCGCGCGAGCATCTGAGCTACGCCGGCCGGTTCAGCCTCGGGCAGTACGTGCGCGCCTCCGAGCGCGGCAAGAAGGGCGACTTCGCCTACCCGGGCGACGGTCGCAACGACACGCGGGCCCCGGGCCTCTCGGAAGAGCGGCTGAGCTGGCTGATGGACGAGCTGAAGGCGCTCTAGGCACGGCGGCCAGACAGGGCAACTGGGGCGGAGCGGCTGCGATGGCCGGAATGGACGAGCTGCTCGACGATCTGGTCGCCGAGCAGCGTTATCTCGATGCGGCGCTCGCGGCGACGACGGAAGATGTCTGGGAGCGGCCGACCCCGTGCGACGGCTGGCTGGTGCGCGACGTGATCTCGCACCTGGCGGAGGTCGACGACGGCGCGAGCGCCGTCGCCGCGGGCACGCCGCAGTACGCCGGCAGCCGCGAGCGCTCGGCCGACGGCATGCGCTCGAGCGGTCAGGACCGGGCGCGCTACATGTCGCGGGTCCAGCTGGTCGACTGGTGGCGCGCCGCGCGTGACCGGCTGGACGCGGCGCTGCGACCGGTCGACGCGAAGGCGCGCCTGCCCTGGGCGGGCCCGCCGATGAGCGCCCGCTCATTCGCGACGGCGCGGCTGATGGAGTGCTGGAGCCACGGGCTCGACGCGCTGGACGGCGCGGGCATCGCCCCGGTCGACAGCGACCGGCTGAGGCACATCGCGCACCTCGGCTTGATCACGCGCGGGTTCGCGTACCAAACGCGCGGGCTTGAACCGAACACGGAACCGCTGCGCGTGGAGCTACGCCTGCCCTCGGGCGCGGCGTGGTCGCGCGGCCCCGATGACGCGCCGAACGTGGTGCGCGGTGACGCTGGCGGCTTCTGCCGCGTCGTGACGCAGCGGATTCACTACCGCGACACGGGCCTCAGCTGGCAGGGCGCAGCCGCCGAGGAGTTCCTGCAGGTCGCCCAGGCCTTCGCCGGCCCACCCGGCCCCGGCCGCCCGCAGCGCTCGGCCTAGCGCGCGGCCCCGGCGGCGAGCTAGGAATCCTGTGCTCAACTCTCCCCCCGCTCTGCGGGGGGAGAGCGGACCCGGCTCACGCCGCTCGCATGACAGCCGCGAAACGCGCTCGCGAGTAGCCTGCGCGCGTGCTCTCACACCTGCGCGTCCTCGATCTCTGCGACGAACGCGGCGTGCTCGCCGGCCAGATGCTGGCGGACCTTGGCGCCGACGTGATCCAGATTGAGCCCCCAGGTGGCTCGCGAGCACGCGGAATTGCGCCGTTCTTCGGCGGCGAGGCTAGCGAACGCGAGCGCTCGATCTTCTGGTCGGCGTACACGCGCAACAAGCGCAGCGTGACGTGCGACCTGCGCAAGCCAGCGGGGCGCGAGCTGCTTCGGCGGCTGATCGCGACGGCCGACATCCTCTTCGAGTCGGGCGACCCCGGCGAGCTGGCGGCGCTGGGCCTGGGCTACGAGCAGCTCAAGGACGAGCATCCGGAGCTGATCTACGCATCGATCACGGCCTTCGGACAGACCGGGCCGAAGGCGGGCTACCAGGCGACCGACCTGGTGATCTGGGCGGCCGGCACGCCGCTGCTGATGACCGGTGACGACGACCGAGCGCCGGTGCGGGTGTCGGTCCCGCAGTCGTGGTCACACGCCGCCGCCGACGCGGCGGGCGGCGCGATGCTGGCGCTGCACGCGCGGCACGGCGCGGGGCGAGGGCAGCATGTCGACGTGTCGGCGCAGGTCTCCGTCGCGCAGGCGACGCTAAGTCAAGTGCTCGCGGATCAGCTCGGAGCGGTGGAGCCGGAGCGCTACGCCGGCGGCGTCAAGGATCGCGGGACCGGCTATCGCGGCCTCGCAGCGGCCACCGACGGCTGGATCGTCGTCATGCTCGCGCCCGGCCCCGCCGTCGGCCACTTCGTTAATCACGCGGTTGGATGGTTGATCGACGAGGGTCTGCTCGAACCCGAGCTGGCCGAGGAGAACTTCGTCACCTGGCCCGAGCGCCTGATGTCGGGCGAGGCCGACCCCGAACTGCTGCCGCGCATCCAGCAGCTGCTGCAGGCGCACGTGCGGACGAAGACGAAGCGGGAGATGCTGGATATCGGGATCAAATTCGACCTGCTGCTGGTGCCGGTGCTGGACATCCGGGACCTCGGGGCCAGCCGCCAGCTGGCGGCTCGCGACTTCTGGCACGACCTCGAACTCAGCGACGCAAGCGGAGCATCGCGCAGCGTTCGCTTCCCGCGCGCCCCGCTGCAGATCACGATCGATGGCTCATCGCAGCGCTGGGACGACCAGCCGCCGCCGCGGCTCGGACAGCACAACGACGAGGTCTGGGGCGAGCTTGGCCTGCGCGCCGCCGAGATCGCGAGTCTGCGCGACGGGGGAGTGATCTGATGCCCGGCATCCTCGCCGACCTCAAGGTGGTCGACCTTTCGTGGATCGTCGCCGGCCCGACGGTGGGCCGCGCGCTGGCCGATTTCGGCGCGACCGTGATTCGCGTCGAGTCCTCGGCGCGTGTGGACACCGCGCGCGTCGTCGGTCCGAACCACGGCGATATCCCCGGGGTCGAAAACTCGGGGCTCTACGGCAACGTCAACGCGGGCAAGCTCGGCGTCGCGCTGGACCTGCGCGTGCCCGAGGCGCGCGATGTGCTGCGCGACCTGGTGCGCTGGGCCGACGTGATGAGCGAGTCGTTCACCTCGGGCGTGCTGCGGCGCTGGCAGCTCGATTACGAGGCGCTCCGCGAGGTCAAGCCGGACCTGATCATGCTCAGTAGCACGCTGCTTGGGCAATACGGCCCGGAGTGCACGGTCTCGGGCTTCGGCAGCCAGGGCGCCGGCATGGCGGGCGTGCTCGACATCACCGGCTGGCCGGACCGTCCGCCGGCGGGTCCGTTCGGCCCGTACACCGACTACCCAGCGCCGCGATTCGCACTGGTGGGCATCCTGGCCGCGCTCGAGCATCGGCGGCGCACCGGGGCGGGCGCGCACATCGATCAGGCGCAGGCCGAGGGGACGATGCACTTCCTCGCTCCTGCGCTGATCGACCACGTCAACGGCGGGCCGACGCTCGAGCGGCGCGGCAACGACGACCCGCAGATGTCCCCGCACGGCGTGTTCGCCTGCCGCCCCCGCGAGGGGGGCGATGAATCCTGGATCGCGATCGCGGTGCGGGATCAGGCCGATTGGCAACGACTCACGAGCGTTGTCGGCGAGCTGGACGCAACGCTCTCGCTTGAGCATCGTCGCACTCGCGCGCAGGCCATTGCCACCCGGATTGAGGCCTGGACATCGGAGCGGTCGGCCCACGAGGCCGAAGAGGCGCTGCAGGCGGTCGCGGTTCCGGCGCACGAGCTGATGAATAGCGCCGACGCTGCGGCCGACGCGCAGCTCGCGCATCGCGAGCACTTCCTGCGCCTGCCGCACGAGCTGCATGGCGAGACGGTCGTTGAGGGGCCGCGCTACCGGCTGTCGGACACGCCCGGCGCACCCAGCGCGCCCGCGCCGATGGTCGGCGAGCACACCGAGCAGGTGCTGCGCGAGATCCTGGGCTATGGCGAGGACCAGATCACCGCCCTGGCGGTATCAGGCGCACTCAGCTAGGGAAGCTCTGAATCACTCTCCCCCCGCTTTGCGGGGGGAGAGGCCGAAGCCTGCCCCTGCGCAGGCAGGGGGCAGAGGGAGACTGCGGTCGCGACTCACCGGCGTGGCTGTATCTGGCCAAGCGGCGGAGCCCCCCTCTGTCACTCCGTGACATCTCCCCCCGCAGAGCGGGGGGAGAGGGGATCCGACTTGTTCAGAGGATTTCTAGTGTCCTGAGTCGCTAAAGCGGTGAGCAAGAGGATATGGTGCTGAAGCAGGCTGGTTTGGCTGTCCGGGGCTTTTGCTGGAGCGTGATGAGTACCCGAATGGGCCGCCCGACGGCGACGATCGTGCTGAGCGAGGCCGAGCGTGAGACGCTGGAGCGCTGGGCGCGTCGGCCGACGACGGCGCAGGCCCTGGCGCTGCGCTGTCGGATCGTGCTCGCGGCGGCGGGCGGGCAGGCGAATATTGAGATCGGTGCGGCGCTCGGTTGCCATCCGGTCACGGTCGGCAAGTGGCGACGACGCTTTGCCCAGCGGCGACTGGATGGGCTGAGCGATGAGCCGCGTCCCGGCGCACCGCGCACGATCAGCGATGCGCAGGTGGAAGCGGTGATCGTCAGGACGCTGGAACAGCTACCGCGCAACGCGACCCATTGGTCGACCCGCTCGATGGCTGCCGAGCTGGGCATGTCGCAGACTGCGATCTCCAGGATCTGGCGTGCCTTTGGCCTCAAACCGCACCTCGTGGAACACTTCAAGCTGTCGCCTGACCCGCAGTTCATTGACAAGGTGCGCGACGTAGCCGGGCTCTATCTCAACCCACCCGACGCCGCGGTCGTCCTCTGTGTGGACGAAAAGACCCAGATCCAGGCGCTCGACCGCAGCGCTCCGGTGCTGCCGATGTTGCCCGGCGTGCCCCGCCGCCAGACCCCCGGCTAGGTGCGTCACGGCGCGACCAATCTCTACGCGGCGCTGGATGTCGCCTCGGGACACGTGATCAGCGACCTGACCCCGAGACACCGCGCCCGCGAGTTCCAGCGCTTCCTCGACCTGATTGACGAGCAGGTACCCGACGAACTCGCGGTGCATGTCGTGTTGGACAACGTCGCCACCCACCGCACCGCGGAGATCCGAGCTTGGCTCCAGCGCCATCCCCGCTTCCGCTTTCACTTCACCCCCACCTACAGCTCTTGGATGAATCTGGTCGAGCGCTGGTTCGCGGAACTGACCAGCAAGTGGCTGCGGCGTGGCGCCCACCGCAGCATCGCTGACCTGACCCGCGACGTCGAGCGCTGGGTCGCCGACTGGAACGAACACCCACGTCCCTTCGTCTGGCACAAAACCGCCGAACAAATCTTCGACAACCTCGCCGGATATCTCAATCGGATTCCCGACTCAGGACACTAGCGGCCAGCCACGCAACCGACCGGCGTCCCCGCACCCCCTACCCCCCACGAACCCCGTAACTGATCGGCAACCGCTTAATCCCCCCGATCAAGCCCGACCCCAGACGCTCCACCTCCCCATCCACCCGAATCTCCTCAAGCCGCCCCAGCAGATGCCCGTAGATCCCCCGCAACTCCAGACGCGCCAGCGTCGCCCCCAGACAGAAATGCTCCCCGTAGCCCCCGAACGCCAGATGCTCGTTCGGCTCCCGACCGATATCAAACACATCCGGCTCCTCGAACACATCCTCATCCCGATTCGCCGACGGATACCACAGCGCCAGCGTGTCCCCCTCTCGAAGCAGCGTCCCGCGGATCTCCACATCCCGAGTCACCGTCCGCGCAAAGTGAATCACCGGCGAGGTCCAGCGCAGGATCTCCTCGATCGCGCTGTCCAGCAGCGCCGGCTCCCCCCGCAACCGCTCAAGCTGTTCCGGATGCTCGATCAACGCCAACAGTCCGCCCGAGGTCGCGTTCCGCGTCGTCTCATTCCCGGCCAGAATCAGCAGGATCGCGTACGACAGAATGTCCATCTCCGACAGCGGTTCCCCATCGATCTCAGCTTCCACCAGCGTCGTCATCACATCGTCCGCCGGCTCGACACGCCGCTGCTCGATCAACTCCCGAAACGCGCCCATCATCCCCCGCATCCCCGACTGCCACGTCTCGCGCCGCGTGCGGCCCTGCTGATACTCCGGGTCTTCCGCCCCCAGAAACTCGTTGGTCCAGTGGAACACATCCGCCCACGCCGCCCGCTCCACTCCCAACATCTCGCAGATCGCCGCCATCGGCATCTTCGCCGCCACATCCGCGACAAACTCGGCTTCGCGACGCCCGCTCACCTCATCAACGATGTGCGCGGCGGCATCCTCGATCGCCCGTTCCGCGATCTCGTCGATCCGTTCCTCCAGCATCCGCATCCCCCGCGGCGAAAAGCGACGATTCGTCGTCGCCCGATACTTGCCGTGCTCCGGAGGATCCATCGCGATCAGATTCGGGATCGCCAGCGAGGGATCGCTCGCGCCGCCGTCGCCCGACCCCGCCGCGCGGATCACCAGCCGCTCGCTGCTGATGAACGTCTCCGGATCCCGCGAGATCTGCTGGATGTCCTCATACTTCGTGATGCACCAGAACGGCGCCACCCCAGCCCGCTCATACCGGTACACCGGCGCCTCACGACGCAGCAGCGCCCACTCCGCCCACGGATACCCACGCTCCTGGTACAGCTCCACGCTCGTCAGGTCGATCTCGTCCAGTCGCGAGGCCAAACTCGTCATCGCCGTCCTCCCCGCCTCCGGCGCACTCCACCGCCTGATGCCCCCAGCGTACCGAACTCAGCCCCCGGTCTCGATTCGCTCCAGCGCGGCAACAGCACTTGGACGCGCCGTGAAGCTGATCGGCAGGTGCTTGATCCCGCCGACGATTCCAGAGCGCAGGCGCTCCACCTCGCCATCCAGCTCGATCTCGTCCATCCGCCTCAGCAGCTGCCGGAAGATCGCCCGCAGCTCCAGCCGCGCCAGATTCGCGCCCAGACAGAAGTGCTCGCCGAAGCCGCCGAAGGCGAGATGCTCGTTGGGCTCGCGCGCGATGTCGAAGACTTCAGGCCGCTCGAATACTTCCTCGTCGCGGTTCGCCGACGGGTACCACATCACCACCATCTCCCCCGCACCGATCGCCTGCCCGCCGATCTCCGTGTCGCGCATCACCCGCCGCGCCATGTGCGTCACCGGCGATGTCCAGCGCAGGATCTCTTCAACGGCGCTCTCCAGCAGCCCCGGGTCGGCCCGCAGCCGCCGAAGCTGTTCGGGGTGCTCCAGCAACGCAAGCATCCCACCCGATGTCGCGTTCCGCGTCGTCTCATTCCCCGCGATGATCAGCAGAAACCCATAGCCGATCGCATCCTCCACCGGCAGCGGCTGGCCTTCGAACTCAGCCTGCACAATCGTCGTCATCAGGTCGTCAGCCGGACGCAGCCGCTTCTCGTCAGCGAGCGACGCAACGTACTCCATCAGCTTCCGATTCGCCTCGCTCGCCGTTTCGCTCGACGTGCGGCCCTCCTGATACTCGGGATCGGCCGCCCCCACGAACTGGTTCGTCCACAGCAACATGTCACCCCACCGCTCTCGCGGCGCACCGAGCATCTCGCCGATCGCCGCGAGCGGCAGCTGCGCAGCCACCTCGGTCACAAAGTCAATCCGCCCTCGTCGCGCCACATCGTCAACCAGCCGCTCCGCCACCCGCTCGACCACCTCCGCCGCGATCGCTTCGATCCGCTCTTCAACGATGCGCATCCCGCGTGGACTGAAGCGTCGGTTGACGTAGCCCCGATACCGCCCGTGCTCGGGCGGATCCATGTTGATCATCAGCTGCGTATCCGGGCCGTCGTCCTGTTCATCCTCCTGCGCGCCGTCGCGCCCGCCCTCGTCTTCGGCCTCCCTCTCGCTCTCCGCGACGAAGAGCTGCACGTCGCTCGAGAACGTTTGCGGATCGCGCGAGATGCGCTGAATGTCGCGATACCTCGTGATCGCCCAGAACGGCTCGGCCCCTCGCCGTTCAAAGCGATGGACCGGCGCCTCACGCCGCAACAGCGCCCACTCCTCCCACGGGTAGCCGCGCTCGGCATAGGCTCCCGCGTTCAGCAGATCGATCCGATCGAGCGATACAGCGCTGCTAGTCATCGATGGCTCCAGGTTTCGCGGCAGCCGCGAGCCGACCCGTCCGGTGCAGCCAACCTACCCGTCAACCCACCCGACAGCCCATCGACCCCGGAGCCACGCTGTATTCCCGCATACACTGCTTCCGCGTCAGCCACTCCCGGTGCTCAGCAGATCACGCGCCATGATGATCCGCTGCACCTCGCTCGGACCCTCGCCGATCCGCCGAATCCGCATCTCCCGATACCAGCGCTCCAGCGGCAGGTCCTTCGTCACCCCGATCCCCCCGTGAATCTGGATCGCCCGGTCCACCACCCGGCTCGCGCCCTCCGTCGACGTCAGCTTCGCCATCGCCGCCTCAAACCGGAACGGCTCGCCCAGCTCCGCCTTCTCCGCCGCCGCCAGATACATGAATCGGCTCGTCCGAATGTCAATCTCATTGTCGACCACCATCCACTGGATCGCCTGCCGCGACGACAGCGGCGCACCAAACGTCTCCCGCTGCTTGCTGTACGAGATCGCCATCGCCTGCGCGGCCACCGCGATCCCCACGCACGTCGCCGAGTACGGAATCCGCTGACGCGTCAGCGCCGCGTTCGCCAGCGAAAACCCGCCCCCTTCCTCGCCCAGCAGATTCGCCGCCGGCACCCGCACGTCGTCAAACGAAAGCTCGGTCCCATAGTTCGCCGACCGCAGCGTATGCACCACCCGCCGCACCTCGAACCCCGGCGTATCCGTGTCCACCAGAAACGCCGAAATCCCGCGCCGGCCCTTCGAAGGGTCCGAGCGCGCAAACACCAGCCCAAAATCCGCACGGTCCGCACCCGAGCTGAACAGCTTCGACCCGTTCAACACCCAATCGTCCCCATCCTTCACCGCCCGCGTCTGAATCGCCCGCGCAGGGTCCGATCCCCCGCTCGGCTCCGTCAGCCCAAAGAACGACCGCTTCTCGCCCCGCAGCATCGGATACAGATAGCGCTCCTTCTGCTCCTCGCTCGCCGAATACAGCTGCGCCAGCCCCGCCGACCCAAACGCCCCGTAGCAGGGCAGATACAGCCCCGCCCGATGCTGCGACATCTCCTCCGCCACCAGCCCACGCGTCGTCAGCGGCAGCCCCGGCCCGCCGTGATCCTCCGGCACATCGATGTGATACAGCCCCATCCCCCGCACGATCTCCTTCAGCCGATCCAGCTCCCCCGGCGGCAGCTCCACCGCGTCCGGATCCAGCTCCCGCTCCAGCGGCGCGACCTCCTCCCGCACAAACCGGCGCACCGCAGCCGTGATCATCCGCTGCTCTTCCGTCATGTGGAAATCCATCAGTCCCCCTCCGCTCTCGCTCGCCGGTCGTCCGATCTGCGCAGCCGCCCCAGCTGCGGCTGATCCCGCCAGTCGCCCGCCGCGTTGCCCGGCGGCCAGTCGACCCGCTCATCCCGCTGGTACTGCATCAGCATCTCCAGCCGCTTCGACGTGTACTGCTGATTCGATTCCCAGCGAAAACTGTGCGCCCGCTCCCGCAGCACCGGATTCGCATCCGTCCCCCCAAAGTGCAGCGCCAGCCGCGATCGCAGCCCAAACGGCTCCCGTCCCCCAGCCTGCCCGATAAACAGCAGCGCCCCCTCAGCGTCCGCGATTTCGTACACCCCCACCACCGCGGGAACAGCACCAATCGCCTCCTCCGAAGCGACAATCCACGGCTTACGAATCCCCACAAGCCCTCCTCAGCTCCCCAGATGCTACCGCCCGATCGCTCCCTCACGTCGCGCGCGACCTGTCGCCACCCACCTGACGCCGCGCGGCCGGGGGACGCCTCAGACCAGCGTCTCCGCAACCACCCCCGCCGCCACCAACCCCCCAATCCGCTCCGCCGAGTACCCCAACATCTCCCCCAACACCGACCGCGTATCCGCCGCAAACAGCGGCCCCGCCGACTTCGGCGGCGCCGGCGTCTCCGACAGCCGATACGCCGCCTGCGGCGCGGGCGACGCCCCAACCTGCGGATGCTCCAGCGCCCCCACGGCCTGACGCGCCACAATCTGCGCGTCCCGCAACAACGTCCTGGCCCCCATCACCGCCGACGCAGGAACGCCCGCCCGCTGCAACCGCTCGGCCAGCTCGATCGCGTCCCACCTCGCCGTCCACCCGCCGAGCATCTCGTCTAGCGCCTCCCGATGCCGCCAGCGCCGCAGTGCCGTCGAAAACCGCGAGTCAGACGCCACATCCGCATCGCCCCACTCGCTCAGCAGCCCATCCCACTCCGCGTCGTTCCGACACGCCACCGCGATCCACGCATCCGGATCATCCTCACTCGCCCTCGCCCGATACACCCCATGCGGCGCCCACGACGTGTGCTCGTTCCCAATCCGCGCAGGCTCCCGACCCGTCAGCTGCGCCGCCACCAGCGCATCGCCGACCAGCTGCAGCTCACCTTCCAGCATCGCCAGCTCAACCGTCTGGCCCACGCCATCCCGCGCGCGCGCTCGCAGCGCCGCGATCGTCGCCGCCGCCGCGTGCAGCCCCGCGTTCTGGTCACAGTAGAAGTTCCCCGGCTTCAACGGCGACCCGTCCCGATAACCCGTCAGCCACGACAGCCCGCTCATCGCGTCGATCCCCGGCCCGTATGAAATCCGGTCCCGCCACGGCCCGCTCATCCCGAACGCGGGCATCCGCACATGAATCAGCCGCCGATTCCGCGCATGCAGCACCTCCCAGCCCAGGTCGAAGTTCCCCATCACCCGCGGCGAGTAGTTCTCCACGACCACATCGCTCACATCCACCAGATCGAGAAACACGTCCCGTCCCACCGCCGTCGCCAGGTTCAGCGCCACCGACCGCTTGCTGTTCGCCAGCTCGTTCAGCCGCGGCTCCCGATTCCACGGCTCGTCGGGACCACCAGCCGGCGCCGCGAGCGCCGATGTCGGGTTCCGCGGTCGCCCCCACGGCGTCTCGATCCGCACCACCTCCGCGCCCAGCGCCCCCAACAACAGCGTGGCCACCGGCCCCGCCACGGCGACCGTCATATCCAGCACCCGGGTACCCGCCAGCGGCCTCCTCGACACCGTCGGATACGGCACGAGCTTCGCCTCAGCTAACACCCGCGCGCCTCCACCTCACCCGCTCGGCCGCCCCACCCAGCACCTCCGCCGCGTCGTCCAACCGCGGCGCCGCGCCATCAACCCACGCCGTCTCACCAAACCGCATCGCCGGGCCCGGCGCCAGCACGGTCCTCTCGTCGCCCACCGCTACCCGCTGAAAGAAATCACGAGCCTCGTGCTGGCCATCCACGTCCGCAAGCACCTCCGACGGCTGCAGCACCTCCGTGAACGGCAGCCGCAGCTCTTGCGCCCGCCGCACCACCTCTCGCCGCGGCAGCGTCTCCAGCAGCGGCGCCATCAGCGCATCCACCTCGTCCGCCCGACCCATCAGCGACGCGATCATCTCCGGCTCAGCCAGCCGCGGCTCGTCGAACAGCACCGCCATCTGCTCGGGATACCGGTTGTTGCAGTGCGCGTGAACCCACCCATCGGCGCACGGCCGGATCGTACTCGGATACAGATGCCCCGGACCGAACCCCACCAGTCTCGCCCCGTTCCGGATCGGCTCGCGGTCATGGAACCACGCATGCTGGTAGCCGCCGCCCAGCAGAAACGCGACGGACTCGTGAATCGCCACATCGACATGCTGCCCGCCAGCCAGACCACCAGATCGCGCGTGCAGCGCCGCGAGAATCCCCAGCGTCGCATGCACCCCCGCTTGCAAATGCGCCTGCTCGCCCCACGCCTTGACCGGCTCCCGCTCCGGCTCTCCACCGATCCGCAGATACCCGCCCGCCGCATACGAGGTGAGCTCCGTCGCCCGCCAGTCCGCCTTCGGACCCGTCCAGCCATACGGCGTGATCGTGCAGACCTGCAAGCTCGGATGCCTCGCGCGAAGCTCCGCAGGTTCAATCCCACGCTCCCCGCACGCCGATCGATCCAGGTCGCTCACCAGCACGTCCACGTCTTCCAACAACTCCCCCAGCAACCGCCGTCCCCCCGTCGACCGCAGCTCCAGCCGCACCGACCGCTTGCGTCGGTTCAGGTGCACGTGCATCGCCGACCCCTCGCGGTCGGGAACGTCGCCGCGAAACCCGCCCCACTTCCGTAGCGCCGTCCCGCCCGGCGGCTCCACCATCAACACCTCAGCCCCCATACCCGCCAACAGCCGACCCGCATACGCCCCCGCCGCCGACTCGGAGATCTCGATCACACAAAGGCCATCCAGCGCAGGTGCAGACACGTCGCCGAGAATACCGCCACCCCCCTCCGTCATTCCTGCGCCCCCCTCCGTCATTCCTGCGCCCCCTCCGTCATTCCTGCGCCCCCCGGTCCGTCATTCCTGCGCCCCCCTCCGTCATTCCTGCGCAGGCAGGAATCCATCCGACCACCATCGCATCAACCACACCCGCACCTTCCGGCGGCCCTCCGGTCCCTCAATCGCCGCGCATCCTCCCCGTTGCCGTGGGACCCGCCGAGAATACCGCCACCCCCCTCCGTCATTCCTGCGCCCCCTTCCGTCATTCCTGCGCAGGCAGGAATCCATGCGACCACCATCGCATCAACCACGCCCGCACCTTCCGACGGCCCTCCGATCCCTCAATCGCCGCGCATCCTCCCCGTTGCAGCGAAACCCGCCGAGAATACCGCCACCCCGATCCGTCATTCCTGCGCCCCCCTCCGTCATTCCTGCGCCCCCCTCCGTCATTCCTGCGCAGGCAGGAATCCATGCGACCACCATCGCATCAACCACGCCCGCACCTTGCGACGGCCCTCCGATCCCTCAATCGCCGCGCTTCCTCCCCGTTGCCGTGGGACCCGCCGAGAATACCGCCACCCCCTCCGTCATTCCTGCGCAGGCAGGAATCCATGCGACCACCATCGCATCAACCACGCCCGCACCTTCCGGCGGCCCTCCGATCCCTCAATCGCCGCGCCTCCTCCCCGTTGCCGTGGGACCCGCCGACCCTCATCCCCTGCTCCCCTCGACGGGGGGACCCGCCGACCGTCATCCCCTGCTCCCCCCGACCGGGGGAGCTGCCGACCCTCATCCCCTGCTCCCCCCCGCGGGGGGAGCTGCCGAAGGCTGAGGGGGGAGTTCCCCCTCTACCGGAGCGCCACGATCCCTCCCACTTGACAACTCTCCCGCCACTCGGTCTAATGCCTGCAACAGATTAGTACGGACGTTCTCCCATGCACATCCCTCCCCAGCGCCGCACCCGCATCCTCGAAGCCCATCGCCTCCGCCGACGTGGTCGGTCACTCCGCAAAATCGCCGAGCAACTCGATGTCTCGCCCGCCACCATCCACGCCGACCTCCAGTTGCTCGAATCCAACTGGCCCGACATCGCGTCCCCCACCGCGCAGGACGCGCTGCTTGAACAGCTCACACGCCTTCGCACCCTCGCCGACGAGCTCACGACCGACGGTCCGCTGGCACCCCTAACCCGCCTGGGCTATGACGACAACGGCCGCCACGTCACCCTGCTCGACCGCTTCGTCACCGAACATCCCCAGCTCATCACCGACCTCCATCGCATCCACTACCACGCCATCGCCGCCGTCGCCCGCGAGCTCCGCCTCACCGCCGACCGAATCCTCACCCCCGCTCGGGCCGAGAATGCCGACATCGCCGACATCGATCCCACCGAGGCCACCGAGGCCGCCGAGGCCGCCCACGAAGCCTTCCCCGAACCTGGCGAGCAGCACACTCCCATCCCGGAACAACCCGTCGCCACCCCCCAGACGCTTCCCGACCCCGCTCCAGCCGCAGCCCCATCGATCACCCCAACCGATCCACACCAAACCTCGCTGAACGGATCCGATCACCTCGCGCCCATCCCACCAGATACAGAGCCCGCGCCGCTCAGCGAGGAAGCCCAATTCCTCAGCCAGCTGATCACCGACTTCCCCGGCGCCCCCGAAGAACACCAGGAATTCCTCAAAGACCTGGAAGCCCAACTCGTCGAACTCGGCCACCTCCCCGCAATCCCAGTCCCAACCCCTCAATAGCCTCCTTCTGCCTTCCCCCTCTCCCCCCGCTCCGCGGGGGGGGGAGATGTCACGAAGTGACAGAGGGGGGCCCGCCCCCGCCCGAGCTGCGCTCGTCCTGCCGGACGACCGCCACTACCGCAACCGGTAGCGCTAGTATGTACGCGAATAATGAGCAGACGGCGGAGCAAGCGAATGACCACCGAGCCAATCGAGAGCCACGCCGTCCACAGCCGCTGCATGCTCGACCACGCCGCCGAAATGATCGCCCAGGGCGAACGCCTGCAAGCATCCGAAAAAATCTGGGGCGCCGCAGCGCACCGCCTGAAGGAGATCGCCGCCGAGCGCCAATGGCCCAACGACAGCCACGCCGACGGCGCGTCAATCGCCAACTACGTCCGGCGGCAGACCGGCGACAGGCGGATCTCGGATCGATTCCACATCGCCAGCGACGCGCACCAGAACTTCTACGAGGACCGCTACTCGCTGGAGCACTTGGCGGACATGCTTGAGGCGGTCACCGAGCTGTTCGACCTGCTCGATGAGGCTCACCAAACCCTCCCCACCGACCTCACCATGCCCGACGACCGCCACTACCGCAATCGCCACCGCTAGTATCTACACGAATAACGACCAGAGGGCGGAGCGAGCGAATGACCACCGAGCCGATCGAGAGCCACGCCGTCCACAGCCGCCGCATGCTCGACCACGCCGCCGAAATGATCGCCCAGGGCGACCGCCTGCAAGCCTCAGAGAAGATCTGGGGCGCCGCAGCGCACCGCCTGAAGGAGATCGCCGCCGAGCGCCAATGGCCCAACGACAGCCACGCCGACGGCTTTGCGATCATCCAGTACATCTCGGACCAGTTTGGCGACAGGCGGATCTCGGATCTGTTCGGAGTCGCGAGCGACACGCACCAGAACTTCTACGAGGACCGCCTCTCACTGCCCACGCTGGAGGATCGGCTCGATGCCATCCGAGACCTGCTCGCCCTGCTCGATGACGCCCACCAAGCCCTCCCGCCCGACCTCCCCATGCCCGACGACCGCCACTACCGCAATCGCCACCGCTGAGATTTGCGCGAGCAGCGACCAGACGACGGAGCGAACGAATGACCACCGAGCCGATCGAGAGCCACTCCGTCCACAGTCGGCGGATGCTCGACCACGCAGCCGAGATGCTTGCGCAGGGCGACCGCCTGCAAGCCTCAGAGAAGATCTGGGGCGCCGCAGCGCACCGCCTGAAGGAGATCGCCGCCGAGCGCGAGTGGCCCAACGACAGCCACGCCGACGGGGCGGCGATCATCCACCACATCCGGCGGCAGACGGGTGACAGGCGGATCTCGGATCTGTTCGGTACAGCCAGCGATGCACACCAGAACTTCTACGAGGACCGCTACTCGCTCGAAATGTTGGCGGACATGCTGGCGGCGGTCACCGAGCTGCTCGCACTGCTCGATGACGCCCACCAAACCCTCGCGCCCGACCTGCCCATGCCCGACGACCGCCACTACCGCAATCGTCACCGCTGAGATCCGCGCACGGGTACCCTGCGGCTCTGGCGCTGATGCAACGCGCCAGGAGAGGGATCCCCCATGGACATCGGCTTCATCGGCACCGGCAATATTGGCAACCCAATGTGCGCCAACGTCATCAAGGGCGGACACCGCGTCGTCGTCAACGACCTCGTCGAGGAACACACCGCCAACCTGATCGAGCTCGGCGCTACCTGGGCCGAGTCCCCCGCCGCCGTCGCCGCCCAGAGCGAGATGGTCCTCACCTCGCTCCCCGGCCCGCCCGAATTCGAAACCGTCCTGCTCGGCGACAACGGCATCCTCTCCGGCGCCGCCGCCGGCACCGTCTGCTTCGACCTCTCCACCAACCTCCCCTCCGCGATCCGGCGCCTCGCCGCCAGGGCGGCCGAGCAGGGCGTCACCCTGCTCGACTCCCCGGTCTCCAACGGCGTTGACGGCGCGGAGCGCGCCGAACTCGCCGTCATGGTCGGCGGCGATCGCGCCGCCTTCGACAAGTACAAGCCCGTCCTCGACTGCATCGGCAACAACGTCTTCTACATGGGCGAACTGGGCATGGGCGCGCTGACCAAGGTCGTCAACAACATGGTCGGGATCACCTGTTCGCAGGTGCTGATGGAGGCCACCGTGCTGGCCCGCAAAGCCGGCCTCGACCCGCAGCGCGCCTACGAGGTCATGAGCGTCGCCTCCGCCCGCACACATCTGCGCGCCATGCCCCAGCTGCTCGAGCGCAACTATGACGACCCCACCTTCTTCCTCCAGTGGGCCGCCAAGGACGTCTCCCTCGCCGTCCAGATCGCCGGCGAGGAAGGCATCGCCCTGCCCCTCGCCAGCGCCGCCGCCGACTACCTCCTCCGCGCCCAGAACCGCGGCCTCGGCCTCTCCGCCGTCACCGCCACCCTCCAGGTCGCCGAACAGGACGCCGGCCTCGACTAGCGCGCCTCTCGCCCGGTTGGTTCCCTCGCTCCCCCCCCCGCGGCGAGCTGCCCAACCCAATTCCCTTGCTCCCCCCCGCGGGGGGAGCTGCCGAAGGCTGAGGGGGGAGACCGCTCCCCCCACTCCCCCCCTGCAATTCCCTCGCCCCCCCCGCGGCGAGCTGCCCAACCCAATTCCCTCGCTCCCCCCCGCGGGGGGGAGCTGCCGCAGCCTGCCCCTGCGCAGGCAGGGGGCTGAGGGGGGAGGCCCCCCACCCCCCACCCCAACCACCCCCTCCCCCCAACCGAGCGGTACAATCTCCCCATGGCCATCGCCGCAGCCATCCCCCCCGCTGGCCTAACCACCGCCCGGCGCGTGGTCTTCTTCCACGCCGCCGCGTTTGTCCTCGGCTTCAGCGTCGTCTTCGTCGCCCTCGGCGCCCTGCTCGGAGCGCTCGGCTCGGCCTTCAGCGACGAGCTGATCTGGTTCCAGCGCATCGCCGGCGCACTGCTCGTGATCCTCGGCTTGCACCTCGCCGAAGTCATTCGCATCGGCTTCCTCTACCGCAGCTTCCAGGTCGGCGGCTCCTCGCCCTCGCCGCGCGCCACCGCCCGCGCCACCGGCATCCGCGCCAGCGCCGACTACGCCCGTTCGCTCGTCGTCGGCGTCGCCTTCTCAATCGGCTGGACCCCCTGCGTCGGCCCCATCCTCGCCGGCATCCTCGTCCTCGCGCTCGACTCCGCCTCACTCTTCCAGGCCACCATCCTGCTGATCTGCTACGCCGCCGGCCTCGGCATCCCCTTCCTGCTCGTCGGCCTCGCCCTCGGCGCATCGACCAACTTCCTGCGCAAGATGAACCGCTGGATGCCCCTCGTCGGCGTCATCTCCGGCGTCCTGCTGATCTTCGTCGGCATGCTGATCGCCCTCGACCGAGTCGTCGTGCTCAACGACGCCCTCGGCTCACTCGGCCTCGAGATCGTCACCAACGACGGCAGCAAAATGCTCGACCTCAACCTCGGTTCTGCCCTGATCGCCTTCGTCGGCGGCTTCGTCTCGTTCATCTCGCCCTGCGTGCTGCCGCTCGTGCCCATCTACCTCGGCCATCTCGCCGGCATCGGCGCCGAGCGGGTCCACGCCCCCCAACCGATCGTCGCCGCCGGCTAACGCCGCATCTCCCGCAGAAAGTCCAGCGGCCCATCGGGGCTGGCGTCGCTCAGCAGCGCGCTGGCGTCGGCCACATTCTCTGGATCGCCGCCCAGCGTCACCCGGTCATGCAGATAGAGCGGCGTATCGCCGGCGGGGATCACCGCTTCACCGCCGCGCAGCATCACCAGCACCCGCGTGTCCCCGGGCCAGGCCACCTCGCTGAGCGCCTGCCCATGCAAACGCGGGTTGCGCATCACTACCTCGACCAGCCCTGAGTCCCGATCCGAAAGCGCTCCGTAGAGGCCCGGCCGCAGCACGGCGCTCTCCAGCGCCAGCGCCGTCGCCTCCGACGCGTGGTAGGTCTCGACCTCCATCAGCTCCAGCTGATGGTTGAGCTCCGTGACCCACGTCACAACCCGCAGCTCCGCATCGACCGCCCGCAGCGATCGCGCGATCGCCGCGGCGTCGGCCGGCGCCGCCAACTCGGTGATCACCGCGACATCCGCGCCCGCCGCGTTCGCCGCTTCCAGCGTCGCGACATCCGTCGGATCGCCGATCACCACCGTCACCCCGACCGTCGCCGCAGAGCGCGGCAAGGCCTCATGGGCTCCGTGGATCACCACCACCGAACGGCCCGCCACACTCAACCGCTCCGCGAGGATCGCGGCCAGTTGCCCGCCGCCGATCAGCAGCGCGTGACCACCGCTCCGCGCGCTGCGCCGACCCGCCAACCAGGCGAACAGCGGCGGCGCGATGATCGTCGAAAGCAACCCAGTCAGCAGCAGCGCACCGTGCTGGCCCGCGTCGATGATCCCCACCTCCTCGGCGATCGCCCCCGCCGCCAGCACCAGGCTCAGGTTCGCGGCCAGCAACGCGCCGCCGGCCAGCCCGCGCCGCACGCCGAATACCGGCGCGAAGCCCAGCAATGCCGCCGCCATCTTGGTCGCAAACGCGACCACCAGCAGCAGCGGCGCGAGCAGGAACGCGTCCCACGAATCGAACACCGCGCCCAAATCGAGCGTCGCCCCCGCGTGGATGAAAAAGATCGGGACGAAGAACCCATAGCCCAGCGCGTCGAGCTTGACCCGCACGATCGAGCCGTGCCGCGGCGAAATGATGGTCGCCGCCAGCCCCGCCATGAACGCGCCCAGCACGAGCTCGGTCCCCACCGTCTGAGAGAGCGCCACGAACATCACCAGCAGCGCAAGCGCCGCGCGGATCTTCAGCTGCGACGACGTCTGCGCCAGCTCGTGCAGCGTCTTCGGCAACGTCGGGAAGCGCTCGCTGCCGTAGTTGACCAACCACACCAGCAGCCCCAGCGCCCCGGGAATCGCGAGCAGCAACGCGAAACGCCAGCCGATCCCGCCGCGCTCCAGCGCCGCCACGACCCCTACGCCGATGATCGCGACGAACTCCAGCAGGAAGCCAGCGACCAGCAGCGGCTGACCGATCCCACCCAGGTCGGGGCGATCCTTCAGCACCGGCACCACCACGCCAACCGCGGTCGCCATCAGAATGAACAGCAGCATCGGCAGCTGCGCGCCCTCGATCAGCCCGATCCGCTCGAGCCCCATCAGACAGCCCCAGGTCGCCGCCATCACCAGCCCCAGCGTCAACACCGCCGAGATCAGCGGGTGGCGCAGCGCCACCGCGGGAACCCACCACTGATCGCCCGGCCGGCGCGCGATCACGCCCAGATTGATCTCCAGCCCCGAGAGGAACATCAGATACGCGAAGCCGAATAAGGCCAGGAACGTGAGCCACTCGTTCTCGTCGATCAGCCCCAGCACCGAGTTGCCGAAGACCATGCCCAGCACGACCTCGCCGACAACCGCCGGCAGCAGCCCACCGGTCAGCCGCCAGGTCACGAACGGGATAGCGACCGCCAGGGCCGAGACCAGCAGCAGCGGAGTGAAGTCGACCGCGCCTTCCATCACTCAGATGCCAACGCCTACGCGCCCGCCGCCGCTGCCGCATGCGCATCGAACTCGCTGAAGAAGCCCAGCGCGGCGGCGTTGAATTCTTCAGCGGCGCCGATGTTCACCGCATGCGGCGCCTGCACCCGCACCACCCGCATGTTTGCCGCATGCTGCTCCACCCATTCGCGCGCCGGCCGAAACGCCTCCTCACGATCCCCGGCGACCAGCAGCGTCGGCACCGGGTTGCCCGGCAGCCGCTCGCGCATCGAGGTGTGCGGCGAGGTGTGCAGCATCGTGCGCGAGATCCCGATCGGCGTACTGTGCCGCATGTCGGCGTCGAACTGCGCCTTGAGCCCGGCCGACAGCGCCCGCGCGCGACTCGGGTACAGCGGGTGAGACATCACCGCTTCGATCCCACCGTCCGCGATCTGCATCGCCCGCGCCCGCGCCGCCTCCGGATCGCGAACCCGGATCGCGTCCGAGAAGGCCGAGTGCGAGTTGGTCACCACGTGGGCGATCACGTCGTCGGGATGGGACATCACATAGTTCAGCGACAGCGCCGCCCCCAGCGACTGCCCGACGACAAACCAGCGCTCGGCGCCGATCGACTCGCGGATCGCGTCGAAGCGCTCCGCGTAGCGGTCGGGGTGGTAATCCTCGGGGTCTTCCGGCGCCGGCGAACGACCGTGGCCGAGCAGCTCGACCACCACGGTGCGGTAGCGCCGCTGAAACGCCGGCAGGTTGAGCAACCAGTGCGAGCGGCAGGTCAGAATCCCGTGGACGAACAGCACCGCCGGCGCGCCTGGCGGGCCCTGAACGTCGTAGCTGATGTCGATGCGCACGGCCATACGGTAGCCGCGCTAGGCGTTGTCGGCAGCCTCCTTGGCGATCAGCTCGGGATTGAACGCCTTGAGCAGCGGGTCCTGACCGGCCAGCGGCAGAATCCCGACCGCCTCCCCGTGGCGCTCGAACCCGGCCTCGTGCAGCCGCGTCACATAGTCGCGGTACTGCTGCGCGCGCAGCTTGCCCAGCGCCTCAACGCCCGCGTCGATCCGCTCCACGCCGTCTGCGAAGAGCACCGCCAGCGCCTCGCGCTCGACGGTCGATTGCAGCAGCTCGGCGGCCAGCCCGCCTTCGGCCTTCGCGAGGAAGATGTTGACGTGCTCGTGACCGCGGTTCGAATAGCGCAGGTACCACTCGAGGTGCTTCAGGCCGTACTGGAGGTGCCGATGCGAGTCGGCCGCCAGGCGGCTGAACAGGTCGCGGTCGAAATCAGTCCGCGCCCACTCCCCGGCCATGTCGAACGCTGTCACCTCATACGACTTGTAGACCACGTTCAGCGCGACCATCATGTCGGTGAAGGTGAGCGCCGAGTACCAAGCCGTGGTGATGTCGCCGAGCGGCGCCTTGCCGATCACCCCGCTACCGATCAGCGCGCGCTTGCGCAGCGCCTCGACCTTGCGGCCCGCGTCGTAGACCTGCGTCGCCAGGAACAGCTTGACCTCGTGGAAGCCGTAGGAGATCGACTCCAGCCAGCGGCTGATGATCTTTTGCTCGGCGATCCCGTAGGTCGAATAGACCGCGCAGATCTGACCCGTCGCCCGCTCCACGTCCGGTGACAGCTCCGGCAGGCCCGCCCAGTCAAGGTCGGTGGCGGGAATCCAGCGGTCGCGAATCGCATCCTCGTACAGGTCGCTGACACCTTCGGCCCAGACCTCGGTGCGGTCGAAGATCGTGTAGAGCCCGGGCATGTGCAGGCCCGGCACCGGTCGCGTCCCGCGCGGCGTGTCATTCCCCAGGTCCCAGACCTCCGGCACATTGCCGTAGGAGCCGATGTCGACATCGCTGAGCCGCATCCCGTCGGGCGACGGCGTGGGCCTGAGTCCTCGTTCGCCGCCCGGCTGAAACATCACGAACCGCGCGCCGGTGGCGTACGGATGATCGGGATCGGCCTCGACCCAATCGAGCCACTTGCCGATCCGCTCCGGATCGATCGTGATGTTCAGCAACGCTTCGATCTGCCCCGATGGCGCAACCGACTCTTCGATCCGAGCGATCAGCTCGTTCGACCAACCACGCGCGCTCGCGCGCATCTTGACTGTCTGGCTGAGCTCCATGCTCCGCCTCCCTGCTGCGATTGCCCTGCTGCCATTGAATTGGGCCGAACAGCCCGGCTGGGCCTGCGCTACACGTCGACCAGTTCTCGCATCCCGGGCGCCATCCGCTCGAGTCGGTCACCGAGCCCGACCACCTTCAGCCGGTGGTAGTACTCGTTGATCTGCTTCTTGCGCATCAGCAGCAGCAGCTTGTAGCCCTCGTCGAGGTGCTCAAGCCCGCCGCCCGCCAGCAGGGCCAGCGCCTCGCCGGTGATCGGGTTGGTCGTCAGCCCGGCCTGCGTGGTCTGGATCCGCTCGTTGATGTCGAGGTAGTGGTGCAGCTCCTCCTTGCGCCAGGGCTGCGTCTCGACGGTGTACTTGGTGTGCGTGACGCCAAACGCGAGGTGCCGGCTCTCGTCCTGCGCGGACAGCCGGAACATCCGCTTCTCGGCCTCGTTCTGGCCAATCAGCTCGCCCATCCGGAACAGCGACTGGACCAGACCCTCGGCGAACAAGTGGAGGATCGCGGTCATCTCGGTGAAGTCGTCGATCGCCAGCAGGCCGGCCGCGCCAAACCCTGAGAGCGAGAAGCCGCCGCCATTGACCAGCGCGCGCTTGCGGAACACGTCGAGGTGACGCGCCTCGTCCATCAGCTGGGTGCCGAGGAAGAGCTGCGATTCGAAAAAGTCGGGATGCACCGTCTCCAGGAAGCGGCCCGGCACATCGCCGGCGATGAATTCGACCTGCGTCAGGAACGTGCACAGCGTGCACATCGCCCGCTCAATGTCGTCGGGCTGATCGCCGATCGTGTCCCAGGGGATGTCGCGCGCGCTTGACCACTGGCGCTGCAACGCCTCTTCGTAGAGCAGCATCGCGCTCTCCGACCAGACATCGCCCTTGTCGCGATATTGGCGAGCGTGCGCCACGGAGCGCGGGTCGGCGGTGATTCCCCGCGGCGCGAACGAGCGCGAGTCGGCCTCGTCATGTCCATCGGCCGAGACCATCCGCTGGTTGATCGCCGCCAGCGTGACGCCCTTGCGACCCGCCACGATCTCAAACTCCTCATCCGTCTCCAGGTTCAACCAGTCGAGGTACAGTCCGGGATTCTCGATCGAGGTCACCATCACGAGGCTCCGCTCTACTTCACCGCACGATCCGGTCCCTTCGACCATATCAGGCGCACTACTCACTCGACGCTCACTCGACACTCGCTGCGCGTCGCAATTTCAGGGCGCAGCGGAGGCGATCGGGTCGAAGCGAGCGCGCAGATAGTTGACCAGATCCCAGCGCTCCTGCTCGCTCAGCTGGTCCTGCCAGGCCGGCATCCCGGTCCCGCGAATGCCGTCGCGAATCCACGCGAACAGCACACCGTCGGGGTGGAACGGCACGTGCACGGTGAAGTTGGCCGGGGGCGCGGGCAGCGTCTCGGCCAACGGGCCGTCGCCCGCGCCCGTCACGCCGTGACAGCTGGCGCAGTGTCGCGCGAACAGCGGCTCGCCGCGCTCGATCGACTCGACAGTCCGCTCGACGGGATTCTGCAGCGTCCGGCCGGGATCGACATGCAAGCCGGTCAGCAGCACGACCGCCGCGATGATCCCAAGCACGCCGCCAACCAGGCTCGCGTCGCCGGCCCTCAGCCCGAAACGGCCGCGCAGATGCCGGCGGTTGACCAACACCAGCCCGCCGAGCACGAACGCCCACAGCGCACCGACGCCGTTCCAGTCCATCTGCGTCAGCGGCAGCGCCAGCGGACCGGGGATGCCCGTGTCGAAGGGCAGCACGGTCTGGTACCCGGAGACGACATCGCTTTCGACCGCCGCCACCAGATCATCGCCGCTCGCCCGCCGCATCTCGGCCTCGACCGTCCAGCGTCCCGCCAGCCCGAAGTAGGCCCCTTCAAGCGAAAATCTCCCGTCGCCCTCAGCGACAGTCGCGACCGTGACCGGACCGACCGCCGGATCCACATAGCGGAACCGCAGCCGCAGCTGCTCGACCGCGTTGGCCAGCGGCTGCCCGTTCGCGTCGGAGACCTGCACCTCCCAGCGGTTGAAGCCGACCAGGTTCGGAGTGATCGTCAGCTCGGCGACGACATCGGCCCGCGCGACCGTGCGCACGATCGTGTTGTCGCGCTGCTCGGTCTGGGGCAGCGCGCTCGCCGGTGAGGGCAGCTGCGTCAGCACGCCGGTCACCACCAGCACCGCCACGCCGAGCGCCAGCTCGACCCGCATCATTGTCCGGAACCAGCGCTCCAGACGCTCCGTGCCGCCCGCCACGCGCGGCCGCAAGACCATCGCGTTGAGCCCCGCGACGCCGAACAGGATCAGCAACACCACCAGCTTGGCGATGAAGGCCGCGCCCCAGTCGGTCTCGATGAGGCCGCGAGCGCTGGGCACCTGAATCAGCGCGTTGAGCAGGCCGGCGGCGAGCAGAATCGGCACGCTCGCCGCCGCGACCATCGAGAAGCGCTGCACCAGCGCGACGCGCCACCCGGCATCGCCATCCGTATCAGCATGGGGGCGCCCCCGCCAGAGCACCGCGATCAGCAGCGCCAGCATCCCCATCCAGACCGCCGCCGCCGCCAGGTGGAGCGCGTCGAACAGCGCTCCCCAAATCCCACCGGAGGCCAGCGCGGCCCCGTGCGAGACGCCCGCCGTCGAAGCCAGCCAGGCGACCGCAAGCATCGCGAGCGAGCGCGACGCCCAGGCGGGCGCCGGCCCCCGCGCAAGCCGAGCGACGAAGGCCGCCGCGAGCAGCAGCGCCGCCCAGCGGGTATTGAGCCACAGCCCGAGCCGGGTATCGAACAACACCTCGTCCAGCAGCCCGATCCCGCCGAGTTCGAGCGCCGCCGAGATCGCCTCGTAGCCGGTCGTCAGCAGGCCCAGGCCGACGGCGATCGCCAACGCCGGCGCGACCGTCGCCGCGACCAGGCGAGGCCGCGGAGTCGGCAGCGAGCCCGCCGCGAGCCAGAACGCGACCGCGCCCACGAACAGCACGAGCGCCGCAAACGAGACCGCCTTCGCCGCAGCGTCGGCAGCGGTCGGCGGCCCCGAACGCCGAAGGTCCACGACCAGCCCAGCGCCGGCCGGCGCGCTGCCATCAGGGTTGAGCACCGAGAAGACGTACGAGCCGTTCCAGGTGTGCCCATCGACCTGCGAGAGCGTCCGCCAGACGACCGTGTAGACGCCCGGCGGCAGCCGCAACACGTTGACGCGCATCTGCGTCGCGTTTGCCTCTGAGAATTCGGTGTCGCCGATGTCGCGCCGCTCGCCGCTGCTGTCGAGCACCCGCACGCTGCTGTAGTCGCGCTGCAGCGGCTCGGTCATGAAGACGCTCACCGCCGAGGGCGATTCGCGCAGCGCCGCGTTGATCGGCGGGTCGGCGCGAGCCAGCAACGCGTGAGCCGCCACCGGCGGCGCGTCCTGCAACAAGGCAATGGCCGCCGCGAACAGCACGACCGCCGCGAGCAGCCAGCGCCTCACTGCGCGCCCGACTGCGAGCCGACAGCGGCGCGCTCGATCAGCTCACCCCACTCTTCGTCGGTCAGGCGGCCGCGCCAGTCGTGCCAGCCATGGAACTCGCCCGGCGCGACGGCGAACGCTGCGCCATCACCGTCGACCTCAACCAGGTAGACGCCGAACGAGCCGCGAGCCAGCACGTGGCGCCCGTCGCTGGAGAAGGCGAAGTCCGGCTGGTCCTCGGTCAGCGCCGCGATCAGCCTCGGTGCGCCCCCGGCCGCGTCGACGCGCCAGATGTCTTCGGGCCCGTTCTCGCGCAGGATCAGCCGGCTCGAGATGGTGCTCAGCTCGACCGAGCCGGCAAACACGATCGACTGCCCGTCGGGCGACCATCGGGGCACGCGCACGAACTGGACCGGCCAGACGCCGTCGGGATCCAGCGGGTACTCATCGCCCGTCGCGAGGTCGCGCACGATGAGCCGCGCGGCGCCTCCGTATGGGTCGTCGACGAACACCAGCCGAGCGCCATCGGGCGAGATATCGCCGTCGCGCGCGAGCGTGCGCAGCACCGTGACGGCGCCCGTCGCGAGATCAACACGCTCGATGGAGATCTCAATATCGGGCGCCTCGTGCGTGTAGACGATCGAGCGGCCGTCTGAGCTCCAGCGGGGGTACCAGAAGTACTCAGCCTGCTGGTCATGTTCGATCACCGTGCTCAGCTCACCGTTCGCGTCGACGATCATCAGGTCGGCCCCGACGCTGAGGTCGACTCCGCCGGTCAGCTGGAAGCGCACGAAGGCGATCCGCTCGCCGTCGGGCGAGAGCGCCGGCGCGAGCACCTGCCGCCCCTCGCCCGGCTCGACGAGCAGCCGCTCCTCGCCATCCTCACGCAGCCACAGGTCGACGCCGATCGTGAACGCCACGGTCCCGGGCACAGGCATCAGCGCGGGGCGATCCGGGTCGCTGCCGCACGCGACGGCCACGATCGCGGTCAGCAGCAGTGCGAGGGCCGCGCGGCGCATCACGTCGCCCGGCGGCGTAGGACCCAGGCCGCGCCGATCCCGACGAACGCGACCGCGCCGACGGCGAGCCACACCGCCGCGCCGGTCGCGAGACCGCCCGTCGGCTCAGCCTCGCTGCGCAGCACGGTCGGCGCGCGTGCTTCGACGGCGTCGCCCTCCGCCGCGTCGGCTTCATCGCCGGGATAGGCGATCAGCAGGTCGCGCGCGATCTCGCGGTCGGCTGCTTCCTCCGCTTCGGTGGGGCCGCGGCCGACGTAGAAGGGATACGTGCCGCTGTCATCGTCGCCGTCGTCGGCTGAGAGATTCTGCCAGCGCACGAGGTACCGACCCGGCTCGAGCGTCTCCAGCACATCGGCGCGCATCGCGGCGCGGTCGGCGTTATCGATCCTGATCGGGCCCAGCACGATCGACGCGCCGTCGGCGGCCCGCTCGAGCCGCATCGTGTTCGCGCCGGCGCGGCGAAACAGCTCCTGCGAGAAGCGCAGCTCGAGGCTCTGCGGACCGTCGTCGAGCACCTCGGCGAACGCAGGCGTGGACGAGGCGTATGCCGCGTGCGCCGCAGCGGGTTCGATCAGCGCAAGCGCCGCGATGAGCGCCGCCATCGCGATGACCGCGATGGCCGTCAGGGCGCGGGCGCTACTCGTCGCCGTGCGAGTCCTGCTGGGAGTCATCGCTCTCTTCGTCGTCCATGCTCATGCCTTCGTGATCGCTGCCTCCATCATCGCTGTCCAGCTCGTGCTGGTGAACCGGCGGCTCGAGCCCGGCCAGCGCCGGCGGCGGCGGGACCGACGAGCCATTGAGCCACGCCTCCATATTGGCCTCGAACGTGTGCGCCAGCGCATGCACGATCCGCGATGGTTCAGCCGCCGCGGCTGCGTCGTTGGCCCTCAGCGCGCCGAGCAGCGAATCGAGCGTAAACTGATCCTCCCGTAGTGGCCGCGCACTGGATGGAGCCGCCGATGTACCTCGCGATGAACCGCTTCCGCGTCAAGCTCGACTGCGAAGAGCAGTGGGAACAGATCTGGAAGCAACGCGAATCGTATCTGGCCAGCGTGCCGGGCTTCCAGCAGTTCATGCTGCTGCGCGGCGCCGAGGCGGGTGACTACATCTCCTTCTCGGCCTGGCAGGATGAGTCGGCGTTCCACGCCTGGACGCGCAGCGAGTCGTTCCGGCTTGCACACGCGCAGGGCTCGATCGGCGAGGTCCTCGCCGGTCCGCCGGTGCTCGGACTCTTCGAGCCGGTCATCACCGAGACCCCGACCAGCCGCGAGATCGCCAAGACCTCTCCGGTGCCCGGCCGCCAGGGTCCGCGCCACTAGGAATGCTCTACACACGTCGGATCCCCTCTCCCCCCGCTGCGCGGGGGGAGATGTCACGGAGTGACAGAGGGGGGCCGTTCCCGCTTGGCCAGATACAGCCACGTCGGTGAGTCGGGACCGCAGCCCCCCTCTGCCTTCGGCATCTCCCCCCGCTGTGCGGGGGGAGAGTTGTTCGGCGCATTCCTAGCGGCTGCCGTCAGGTTCGCCGCGTGCCGCCCTGAGAAGAGTGCCGCGTCAGCGTCCTCTTCGGGCGTCGATTCGTCGTCGAATTCCATCTGCCGGTAGACATCGGCCATCTCGTGATCGCCGCGCGCGAGCGCGCGGGCGACCAGGCGCTCTCGGGTGAGTGCGCGACGCACTTCTCGGGTCAGCTCCGCTTCGGCCACCATCCGAGACTCCGTTCCTGCGTGCGTACGGCGATTGTAGGGTTGCCGCAGGAACCGGCGGCGGTGTGGCGCGACGCCACCGACCGCGACTCCGTTGCCCAATCAATGTGGGCAACGAGGTGTCGGTGATAGCCTCAGTGTGGCGCGTCCCGCGAGCGATGCGCCTCGAACTGAGACCAAATTCGACACGGCTGCGAGCGGAAGGACAACTCACTATGGGCATGCTTGACAATCGAGTGGCGGTGATTACCGGCGCGGGGCGGGGGATCGGCGCCGAAACCGCGAAGCTGTTCGCCGCCGAAGGCGCAAAGATCGTCGTCAACGACCTCGGCGGCGCCGTCGACGGCAGCGGCTCGGCCAGCACGCCGGCCGACGAGGTCGTGGCCTACATCAACGACATGGGCGGCCAGGCCGTGGCCAATTACTCGTCGGTCGCCGACTACAACGCCGCCGAGAGCATCGTCAAGGACGCGCTCGACAACTTCGGCGACCTCGACATCGTCGTCAATACGGCCGGCATCCTGCGCGACCGGATGGTCTTCAACATGACCGAGGCCGAATGGGACGCGGTGCTCGATGTGCACCTCAAGGGCCACTTCAACCTGACCAAATACGCCTCGATTCACTGGCGCGCCAACCGCAAGGGGCACTACCGGCTGATCAACTTCTCATCCGTCTCAGGCATCTTCGGCGCGCCCGGCCAGCCCAACTACGCGGCCGCCAAGATGGGCATCGTCGGCTTCACCTACTCCTGCGCCAACGCGTTGCCGCGTTACGGCGCGACGGCCAACGCGATCTCGCCCGGCGCCTCGACCCGCATGACCGACACGGTCCCCGAGGAGCGCCGCCAAGCCGGCTCGATCGATTCGAGCGCCCAAGACCCGCGCCGCTCGCCGGCCAACGTGTCGATTCCGCTCGTCTACATTGCCTCCGAACAGTCCGACTGGCTGAACGGCCAGATCATTGGCGCCTCCGGCTACGACCTCCAGCTGTTCAACAAGCCGGCCGTGATCCGCCAGATGCGCGGCAGCGAGCGCTGGACCGTTGAGGGCGCTGCCGAGCAGTTCGAACAGATCTTCAAGCCGGTCGTCGAGGGCGGCGGGTTCTACGGCTAGCAGCTGACCCGACAGCGGGCGGCGGGAAGGACGATTCAGATGGGAATGCTTGACAACCGAGTGGCGATCGTGACCGGCGCAGGCCGGGGCATCGGCGCGGAGATCGCGAAGCTCTTCGCCGCGCAGGGCGCCAAGGTCATCGTCAACGACCTGGGCGGCTCCGTCGACGGCGACGGCGCGGCCGCGGGACCGGCCGATGGCGTCGTCGCGCTGATCAACGACACCGGCGGCGAGGCGCAGGCCAACTACGCCTCGGTGGCCGACTACGACGCCGCTGAAGGCATCATCCAGCAGGCGCTCGACGCCTACGGACGGCTCGACATCCTCGTCAACGTCGCCGGCATCCTGCGCGACCGGATGGTCTTCAACATGACGGAGCAGGAGTGGGACGCGGTGGTCGACGTGCACATGAAGGGCACGTTCAACACCACCAAGTACGCCTCGATCCACTGGCGCCAGCAGCGCGAGGGGCACTACCGGCTGATCAACTTCACCTCCGGCTCCGGCCTCTTCGGAGCGCCCGGTCAGCCCAACTACGCCGCGGCCAAGCTCGGGATCGTGGGCTTCACCTACTCCTGCGCGAACGCCCTGGGTCGCTACGGCGTCACCTCCAACGCGATCGGCCCCGGCGCGGCCACGCGGATGACCGACACCGTGCCCGACGAGCGGCGCGGCAGCGGCATCACTCAGAGCACGGAGGCCGACCCGCGCATGTCGCCGGCCAACGTCGCCGTGCCGATCGCCTACATGGCCTCCGACCAGTCCGACTGGCTCAACGGCCAGGTGATCGGCGCGATGGGCTACGACATCTCGCTCTACTCGCAGTACGAGGTGACGCGGCAGCTCGCCGGGACGGAGCGCTGGGACGTTGAGCGCGCCGCCGCCGAGATGGAGCGCGTCTTCAAGCCCGCCATCCTGGGTGAGCGGCGCGTTGGCTGAGGCAGGCCATGCCGAGGTCACGATCCGGCCAGCCAGGGTTGACGATGTCCCGGCGCTGACGGCGCTGTACAACCACTACATCGAGACGACGCCGGCCACGTTCGACCTCAAGCCGTGGACGATCGAGCGGCGCCGCGACGAGTGGTTCTCGCGCTACGCCGAAACGGGTCCCTATCGCCTGTTTGTGGCTCAGCAGGGCGAGCGGATTGTGGGCATGTCCTACTCGGGGCCGTGGAATCCCAAGGCGGCCTACGACACGAGCGTGGAGACGAGCGTCTACTGCCTCGACGGCGAGACGGGCCACGGGCTCGGCCGCGCGCTGGTCGGCGCGCTGCTGGAGGCGTTGGCACAGGAGCGCGTCCACCGCGCGTTCGCCCTGATCACGCTGCCCAACGAGCCGTCGGAGCGGTTGATCGAGCGGATGGGCTTCAGCCTCGTCGGCATCCTGCCCGAAGCGGGCCGCAAGTTCGGCCAATTCTGGGACGTCGCCATCTGGCAGCGAGCGATCGGGCCAGCGCGGGAGCCCCCCTCTGTCACTCCGTGACATCTCCCCCCGCAGAGCGGGGGGAGAGCGGATCCGGCTTGTTCAGAGCTTTCCTAGCGGTTTCTACCGGCTGCCCCCGAGCCGCGGTCGCGCCGACGGTTAGCGATCGATGTCGTAGAGCTCCTTGACGGTGTCGTTGCAGATCGCGGCGATGTCGTCGTTCCCGACGCCCTGGAAGTTGAAGTTGATCGTGGGGCGCGACTCCGGCCACGTCGAGTCGCCGTGCGGGTAGTCGGAGCCCCACATCAGCCGGTCGACGCCGATGTGCTGGCGCGTCTGCACGCCGACCGGGTCGCTCTGGAAGGTGGCCCAGATATTGCGGCTGAAGTACTCGTTGGGCGAGAGCTCCTGCTCGAGATTGAGCATGTAACGGAACTCGTCCCAGCCGTGCTGCAGGCGGTAGAGGTAGTGGCCGAGCCAGCCGATGTCGTTCTCGACCGAGACCAGCTTCAGATTGGGGTGACGCGTGAACACGCCGCTGCAGAGCATCGCCGTGAGCGACTTCATCGCCGGCGCGGGCAGGTCCATGTACCAGACCAGCCAGGGGTCGGCGACCGCTCCCGCAGTGCGGTAGCGGCCGGTCAGGATGTGCATGCTGAGCGGCATCTCGAGCTCGGCGGCGGCGGCCCAGACCGGGTCGAACGCGGGGTCGCCGTAGGTCGCTTCGGGCGCGAGCGAATTCGGGATCAGCGCGCCGCGCAGGCCCAGCGAACGGGCCCGCTGCAGCTCGCTGACCGCGTGCTCCACGTCATCGAGCGAGATCATCGCGAGCCCGACCAGGCGCTTCGGGTCGTGCGCACAGAACTCGGCCATCCAGTCGTTGTAGGCGCTGAAGACGGCCTGCTGCAGCCCCGTGTCGGGCAGCGAGAAGTAGGGCATCGCCATTGAGGGGTAGATGACCTCGCAGACGATCCCATCGATGTCCTGGTCCTTGAGCCGCTCGACGGGATCCCAGGCGCCCGGGCGGATCTGTTCGTAGCCGCGCTTGTTCGCTTCGGCGCGGTCCTTCGGGTCGACGTTGGCAACCGCGAAGCCGGCGACGCGTTGCGGCGTGCCGCCGTCGACGACCATGAACTGGCCCTCCTCGACCTCGCCCGTTGGCATCTCGGCCTGCATCTCGATGTGCGGTCCGCGCTCGCGATAGGCGGCATCGATCCTGCTGGTCCACAGGTCGGCGGGCTCGATGATGTGCGAGTCGGCCGAGATCACCGCCTGGGCGGGCGACAGCGCCTCTTCGAGCTCGGCGCCGTAGCGCTCGCGGGCGAGCGTAAACGCGGTGGATTCTGCAGCTACCTGCTCGGCGGTCGTTTCGGTGGTCATGCGGGATGCTCCTGCTGGGCCTCAACGCGGTCATCCCGGAGCATAGGCGGCGGCGAACCGTCTCTCCAGCTGGGCGGACAGCCGTTTCGTAGATCGCTAGCATCCGTCGGCAGCGGCCCCTGACTGAGCGGCTGAGTGACCACGGAGCCATCATGGAACACCCACCCGACGAGTATCCCGCGCGACTCGAAGTGGACTATCCCGAGCGACTGGGTGGGCTGAGCACATTCTTTCGCCTCCCACTGATCATTCCGATTTGGATCTTGGCCGGCCTGCTGCCGGTCGCTCCAGCGCTGTTCTTGTCGCTCGCCGCTGAGGGATTGATCGACGGCGACGCAGCGAACAGCATCTTCGGGGCAGCGTTTTTCTTGCCGCTCGTCCTGGTGCTGCTCTTCCGACGCAAGTACCCGCGCTGGTGGTTTGACTTCCTGCTCGAACTGACCCGTTTCCAGGCGAGGATGTCCGCCTACATCTCACTGTTGACCGACAAGTATCCCTCCACCGATGAGGAACAGTCCGTTCACCTGGAGCTTGACTACCCCGACGCCGAGCAGCTCAACCGCTTCTTGCCACTGGTCAAGTGGATCCTGTTGATTCCCCACTACATCGTGATCCTCTTGCTCTTTGTGCTCTCGCTCGGCGCGTTGGCGATCGCCTGGTACGCGATCCTGTTCACCAACCGGTACCCGCGACCGCTCTTTGACTTCATAGTCGGCGTGACGCGCTACTGGCTGCGAGTCGGCGCCTACGGCTTCCTACTGATCACCGACCGCTACCCTCCGTTCCGGCTCGACCCGTAGCTGCGTCGGAGACGGCTGCTAGCCTCAAGCCACGCGCGACCGCCTGCAGGACGCTTGAAGGACCAAGACATGAGCGACCGCATCGGCATGGGCATCGCGAACTTCCCGTTCTCCGATGTCAAGACCCTCTGGCGCTGGATCGACCTCTGCGAGGACGCCGGCGTCGACTCGATCTGGCAGACCGACCGCCTGATCTCCCCGCAACCGATGCTCGAGTCGATGACCTTCATGGCCGCGCTCGCGGCGGGTACCGAGAAGCTCAAGTTCGGCATGAATGTGGTCGTCGTGGGCTTCCGCGACCCGCTGGTGCTGGCCAAGCAGTGCGCCACGATCGACTTCCTCAGCAACGGGCGCCTGCTCCCCGCATTCGGCGTCGGCGGGCCGATCGCGCCGGAGTGGCGCGTCACCGACCGCTCGCTGCGGGGCCGCGGACCGATCGCGGACGAGGCGCTGACGCTCATGTCGCGGCTGTGGAGCGAAGAATCCGTCACCTTCCACGGCCAGCACTTCCACTACACCGACGCCGTGATGGAACCGAAGCCGGTGCAGCAGCCGCTGCCGCTCTGGATCGGCGGGGCGAGCAAGGCTGCGATTCGGCGCACGGCGCAGCTCGGAACGGGTTGGGTCGCCGGCATCCAGGGCGCCGACGAGGTAGGGCCGGTGATCCAGAAGATCAAGGCCGCGCTCTCGGAAGCCGGGCGGACCGACTACGAGCCCGACCACTTCGGCGCCGGCTTCGCCTACCACTTCGGCAGCTGGGACGACGCGGATGTGCAGGCCCAGATCGCCGGGCTGAAGCGCCGGATTCCGGAGATCGACCCGAACAAGTTCTTCGCCATCGGCGACGCTTCGGACATCCTGCAGCGCGTCAACGAATACCGCGCCGCAGGCGTGAGCAAGTTCATCATGCGTCCGGTGGCCCGCGGCGACGACGCGATCATGCGGCAGACGCAGCAGCTGCTTGATGAGGTGCTGCCCGTCGTCCACACCGATGCCGCCTGAGCCCCGCGCCCGCGAGGCACCCGTCAAGTAGCGACTGAGGGAGCCGCAGGGCGCGGGGGGCCTGTCGCGCAGTCGCTGGGCGGGGCTAGCGGCGAAGCGCGCGCCGAATCTGCCGCGATGTCGCCCGCTTAACGGTCGCGCGCACACCCTGCTCGCGGTTCAGGTCGGCCGCCGCCTCGGGCAGCAGCGCCGGGTCGCCGGCGACGATCGCGTCCGACCAGCCCTGCAGCGTCCGATTGGTGACGGGACCTCTGAGGTCCTGGCCGAAGCGGGTGAATCGGCGCCAGTGCGTCCCGCGCGCCGGGCGCATGAAGACTGCCCGGCCGGCCTCCATGCACAGCGCGACACCACCGGCCACATCCCACACGCGCGAGCCCTCGAACAGCGCCATCTGCACGCTGCCCTCCGCGGCGAGCGCCAGCTCGACGGCAATGCTGCCGAGCGTGCGGACCACGCCGAAGCGCCGGCCGGCCGGTCCGGTCACCCCGCCGGTGCCACTGGGCACTGTGCTGAGCCGGCTCGAGGCGGGGAATCCGGGCGACGAGAGGTCTACGCGCTCGCCATCGAAGTGCAGACCCGAGCCGCTGTGGGCGTGGTACACCCCCGGGCGCATGTAGCGGTTGGTCGGCAGGAAGAGCGCGCCGGCCACCGGCGCGCCGCGCTCGAGCACGCCGATCGAGCAGGCAAACATGCCGAGCCCATTGATGAAGTTGGAAGTTCCGTCGAGCGGGTCGATCACCCAGACGACATCGGCCTGCTTCGGCCCGGCGTCCGCGCGCTCCTCGCCGATCACGCCGTGCTCGGGGAAGCGCTTGCCGACCTCGGCGCGGACCATGTCCTCGATCGCGCGGTCGACCTCTGTCACCGGATCGTGCGCGTACTCATCCTTGTACTGCACTTTGAGCACCGACTGAAAGCGGTCGAGCAGCGTCTCTCCGGCGCGCGCAGCCAACTCGTAGGCGGTCTGGTCGAGCTCGCTGAGCTGATCGGGGTCGAGTGATGTCATGCGACGATGGTAGCCCGATGGCGAGGCCGCGCCGCCTACACTCGAAGCATGGGGGAGGAGCGGGAGATGACCAGCCAACCGCAGACGCTTCGAGAGACCGGCGGGCCCGGGGTCGCGCGGGTGCGATCAGGCGCAGCCGCAGCGACCGCGAGCATCGTGACCGAGGTGAGCTGGGAGGCGGCCGTCGAGCGAATCCTGCCCGAGCTCGCTTCGGTCGAGTCGCCCGACCTGCTGCTCGTGTTCATCGATTCCGCGTTCGCCGCCAATTACCAGGAGATCAACGACCGGCTGCGTGAGGAGACGGGCACGGCGCATCTGATCGGCGCCAGCGGGCAGAGCGTGATCGGCTCGTCGATCGAGGCGGAGGACGGCCACGCGATCGCGGTGCTGGCGATGCAGATCCCCGGCGCCAGCTTGACGCCGCTGCCGATCGACCCGCGCAAGATCGACGACGACACCTTCGCGGCGCTCGAGGACGGGCCCGACGTATGGCTGATGTTCACCAACCCGTTCACGGTCATGACCGACAAGCTGGTCGCGCACCTGCAGGAGACCAAGCCCGGCCTGGTGCTGCTGGGTGGCATGGCATCATCGGCGCGCCAGGCCGAGGGCGCGGCGGTGTTCATCGACGATCAGGTCCTGCCCGGCGGCGCGGCGATGCTCGGGCTCTCCGGCGTGCAGGTGCGGCCGATCGTCGCGCAGGGCGCCGAGCCGCTCGGCCAGCCGTGGATCGTGACCGAGTGCACGGCCAACATGGTGCAGACGCTGGGCTCGCGGCCGGCGCTGGACGTGCTGACCGAAACGCTCTCGGAGCTCGACGAGGTGACGCGCGACCGCGCAGCCCGCAACCTGCTGATCGGCCTCGCGATGGACGAGTACAAAATGACGCACGAACGCGGCGACTTTCTGATTCGCAACGTGATGGGCGCCGACCGGGAGTCGGGCGCGCTGGCGATCAATGAGGTCCCGCGCGTGGGCCAGACCTTCCAATTCCAGTTCCGCGACGCCGGCGCAGCCGACGACGACCTGCGGACCCGGCTGGCGGCGACGCGCGACGCGCTGGGCGAGGACGAAGAGGTGCTGGGCGCGCTGCTCTGCTCGTGCAACGGTCGCGGCCGCGGCCTGTTCGGCGAGCCGGATCACGACGCCGCCGCGCTGGCCGAGGCGTTCGGCCCGGTGCCGACCGCCGGCTTCTTCTGCAACGGCGAAATCGGTCCCGTCGGCGGCTCCAACTACCTCCACGGCTTCACCGCCTCAATCGCCCTGTTGACGACGGGGTCGGCGGAGCCAAGATAGGATCAGCAACGAGCGGAGGAGGCCGTCCAATGTCCGAGCTGCAAACAACTTGGCCATCGGAAGAAGAAATCCTCGCACAACGAAAGCGTGGGATGCGGCCGGTCGTCGTTTGGGTACCGGAACGCGATGAGGCTCGCGCAGCAGAGGTTGAGCGGCAAACCCTGGAACTCGCCGCCAGCGCCCAAGAACCTGACGACATCGCATTCATGGACTCGCTCGCAGAGTGGCTTGACGATTGAAGCGGGGCGAGATTTGGACCGTCGCGGGAGGCGCGGCCCAAGTGACGCCTGCACATCTGCCTCACCTATGTACACTTGTTCGCATGGGACCGGGTCGCACTAGCCTTCTCGTAGAAAGAGCGAATGCCACCAGCTGAAGACCTCTCAGATCGGGCGAAGCGCATCCTCACCGAGCTGCGGGAGAATGAGCGTGAGCGCCCCGTATTCATCGAATTCTCCGGAACGCCGAAGAGCGGCAAGAGCACGTGCATCGAGATCGTGGCGCACTTCTTTCGGCGTGTTGAGCCCGATCGGCGTCTTGGCTTCAAGGTGCTCGCTCCGGCAGAGGGTGCCTCGCGACGGACGCCCTACTACCTCAAGGAAAACTGGACGGCCTTCAACACCTGGTCGGCATCATACGCGCTGATGCATGTGCTTGAAGGATTGCACGGCTCCGATCGATACGATCTAGCGATCTTGGATCGCGGCCTGTTTGACGCGCTGGCGTGGTTCGAGCTGCTTGCCACGCAAGGCGAGATCGCACCTGAAGAGCGCGATCAGGTGCAGAGCTTCCTGCAGATTAAATACTGGCGCTCTCAAATCGACGCAGTTCTGTTGTTCAAGACCGATGCCAGCACTTCCATGGAGCGCGAAGCGCGGGACAAGCTCATCGACGAGCCCGGTAGCGCTATGAACGATGACATACTGCCGAAACTGAATGACGCATATGATGTCGTGAAAGCGAAGTACGCCGGCCAGTTTTCACGATTCGAGATCATCGACACTAGCAAGTCAGAGGACACGGAAGCCGAAACTACAGCGCTGCATGTCGCGCACGTGATCCTTGATGTCCTCGAGGGCGATCTTGCGGCCGTGCGGAGTGAAAACCGTGCATGAACAGGTAGTGCTCTGCGTGTCGCGCCGCTGCGTTGAAGATTGGCGGCGATTCACGCCTTGGAACTCCGCGGACTCGCTGTTGCGGGCCGCGGAATCGAGGATGAAATGGTTGCCGCGCAGCGAAGCCGAAGCATCGGACGATTACGTCCAACCGATTCCCTGCGCATTGATACTTGGCGAGCAAGATAGCTACTACGTATTCCGTCGGAACAGGGAAGGCCGTGACGACCTGCGGTCACGCCTGAGCTTGGTCATCGGCGGCCATATCGATTGGGAAGCCGGCTCACTCCAATTCCTGCAGCTCGTATCGTCGACACTGACGCGGGAGATCGCAGAGGAGCTACGAGCGGAACGTGCCTCGGTCGTCAGGCCTCTCGGCATTGTGGTCGATCACCGCACGCGCGAATCTTCACGTCATATCGGCCTTGTGCATGAAGTCTTCGCCAACGGTCCCGTGCGGCCGGTCGCGGCGGAGGAATTCTCGCTTGGGTCTCAGGACGCGGGACGCCTGTGCAGCGCGTTCGAATTGTCGACGCTGCGCCGCCGGCTTGATCCGTGGTCATCGATCATCTTCGACGACTATGTCGCGCCGACCCATGCGCTCGACATCGAACGCCAGGCGCGCTGGTTCTAGCCGCCGCTGATTTGGGGGACGATGGCGATTTCGGCGTCTTCGGGGACGCGGGTGATCAGGCCGGTGCTGACGATGTCGCCATTGATCGCGAGGCTGATGCCGCGGCCGATGCGGCCGTTTTCGACCAGGCGGGCGGAGAGCTTGGGATAGCGCTCGCCGACATCGGCGATCACGCTGCGCAGGTTATGGCCCGTGGCCAGAATCTCGGCGTCGCCGTCGCTGAGCGTGCGGAGCATCACCGGGATCAAGACCTTGACCACGGTGATGCTCCGCCGCTCTGCGGTGTATGAGCGGCTTGCTTAGTCCTCCGCCGGCAGCGTTGCCTCGAGGATCGCACGCGGCGACATCGGCAGCGCGCTCATCCGCAGCCCGATCGCGTCGGCGATCGCGGCCTGGATGGCCGGCGCCGGCGGAATGATCGGCACCTCGCCGACTCCGCGCACGCCGTAGGGGTGACCCGGGTTGGGAACCTCCACGATGATCGGCTCGATCATCGGCACGTCCAGAGCCGTCGGCATGCGGTAGTCGAGCAGGCTGGCGTTCTTGAGGTCGCCGGTCTCGTCGTAGTAGTACTCCTCGTTCAGCGCCATGCCGATACCCTGCGACGCGCCGCCCTGCATCTGGCCCTCAACGTAGGCCGGATGGATCGCCGTGCCGGCGTCCTGGACGGCGGTGTAGCGAAGAATCTCGACCTTGCCCGTGTCGGTGTCAACCTCGACATCGACGATGTGGGTCGCGAAGGCGGGACCCGAGGAGGTCTTGTTCACGTCGGCGCGGCCCACGATGTGGCCGCCGCTGGCGGCGAGCTGGCCGGCCAGCTCCTTGAAGCTGAACGTGCGCTCATTGCCGTCGTCATCCGCGGGGCCGCGAATCATCGCGTCGTCGCCGTAGCTGACATCGGCGGCGTCGACCTCCCAAATCTGCGCGGCCCGCTGCTCCATCTGGCGGCGGATGTCCATCGCGCACTCGTAGGCGGCCCAGCCGCCGGCGAAGGTCGTGCGGCTGCCGCCAGTGACCATCGTGTAGCCGACGCTGTTGGTGTCGACGACGTGCGGGTGGACTTCCTCGGCGGCGATGCCGAGCGTCTCGGCGAGCTGCATCGCGATCGAGGCGCGGGTGCCGCCGATGTCGGTCGAGCCGAGCACCAGCGGAACCTTGCCGTCGCCGTTGACCTGCGCGTAGGCGCTCGATTCGAAGCCGATGTTGAACCAGAAGCCCTGCGCAACGCCGCGGCCCTGGTTGGGTCCGGACAGCTCAGAGTTCCAGTGCGAGCTGCTCTGCGCGGCCTGCATGCAATCGACGTTGCCGATGATCCCGTAGGTGAAGCCGTCGGCGCGCGATGCGCCCTCAACGGAGGCGTTCTTGAGCCGTAGCTCGAGCGGGTCGAGCTGCAGCTGCTCGGCCAGCTCGTTGATCACGGCCTCTGTCGCGAACTCCGCCTGGGGCGCGCCGGGCGCGCGGTAGGCGGCGGTCTTCGGCTTGTTGACGACTACGTCGTAGCCGTCGATGACCTGATTGGGGATGTCGTAGGGGGCGAGGGCGCACATGGCGCCGGCGCCGACCGGCGAGCCGGGATAGGCGCCGGCCTCGAAGGCCAGGTAGACCTCGCCGGCGGTCAGCGTGCCGTCGCGCATTGCGCCGATCTTGACCCGCATGTAGGTGCCGGAGGTCGGGCCGGTGGCCAGCAGGACCTCTTCGCGGTTCATGGTCAGCTGGACGGGGCGGCCGGTCTCACGCGAGAGAATCGCGGCCAGCGGCTCGAGATAGACCGGAATCTTTCCGCCGAAGCCGCCGCCGATCTCCATCGGCGTGACCTTGACCTGGGAGGGTGAGAGCTGCACGAGCGGGGCGACGGAGTCGCGCACCACGAACGAGCCCTGCGTGCTGGTCCAGACGTCGAGCGTGCCGTCGGCGCGCCAGTAGGCGGTGCCGTTCTGCGGCTCGATGTAGCCCTGGTGGGCCATCGAGGTTTCGTATTCGCGCTCGATCACGACATCGGCCGCGGCGAAGCCGGCGTCCATGTCGCCCTTGGCGAAGCGCAGGTGCGAGGCGGTGTTGCTGTCGTTGTCGCTCGTCGAGCCGTCCATCTCGCCGGTCTTCATGCCGGCGTGCAGCTTGGGCGCGGTGTCGAGCATCGCGTCGCGCACGTCAAGGACGGGCGTGAGCACTTCGTATTCAACCGTGATCAGCTCGAGGGCGTCCTCGGCGATGTGGTGGTCGGTCGCGGCGACAGCGGCGACGGCGTGACCCTTGTAGAGCACCTTGTCGGAGGCGATCACGTTGTCGAGCAGCCAGTTGAGCTGCGCGGAGCCTTCGCCGGTGTCGATCACCTGATCGGACGCGCGGGGGAAGTCTGCGTTGGTGATCACGGCCTTGACGCCGGCCAGCGCCTTGGCCTTGCTGGTGTCGATGCTGAGGACCCTGGCGTGTGCGTGGGGGCTGCGCAGGACGCGGCCGTAGAGCATGCCCGGCAGCGTCAGGTCGGCCCCGTACTGCGCGGCGCCGGTGACCTTGTCGACGCCGTCGTGACGGATCGGTCGGGTGCCGATGACTTTGTATTCGCGGTCGGCGGTAACCATTGCGGGTGTCCCTTCGGTGTTCAGTCTGTGCGGCGCTGTTCAGGCTGGTTGAGCGACTGGTTGAGCTACTTCTTGCGCGGCTCGTTGCGTTAGGTGCGGCTGGCGGCGAGCTGCACGGCGCGGATGATCTTGTCGTAGCCGGTGCAGCGGCAGAGGTTGCCGGCCAGCCAGTAGCGGATTTCGTACTCCGTCGGGTCCGGGTTCTGCTCGAGCAGCGCCTCCGCGGCGACGAGGAAGCCCGGCGTGCAGATGCCGCACTGCAGCGCGGCCTCTTCGAGGAACGCGTTCTGCAGCGGCGTGAGCTGGTCGCCGTCGGCGAGGCCCTCGACGGTGAGCACGTCGGAACCTTCGACTTCCGCCGCCATCACGAGGCAGGCGTTGACGATCCGGCCGTCGAGATTCACGCAGCAGGCGCCGCAGTTGCCGTTGTTGCAGCCTTCCTTGGCCCCGGTCAGGCCGATCCGGTCGCGCAGCGCTTCGAGCAGGCTGTCGCGCTCGTTGGCGAGGAAGACCGTCGGCTCACCGTTGATGGTGGTGTTGACGACGATGTGGGTCGTTGCGGGCGAGGTCTGGGTCACAGTGGCGACTCCCTACGAAAAGCTGTGCTGAATGTCTACGCCGCGCGCTCGGCGGCTTGGCGAATGGTTCGTTCGGTCAACACGCCGGCCAGGTGTCGGCGCTGGCGGATCGATCCGCGCATGTCGCTGATCGGGACAGCGGCGGCGCGCGATGCGGCCGCTGCGGCTTCGATCGTCTCGTCGCTGAGCGGCTGGCCGACCAGCGCGGCGGCGGCGTCATCGACGAGCAGCGGGATCGGGGCGACCGCGCCGATCGAGACGCGCGCCCAGCTGACGACGCCGTTTTCAATCCGCACCTGGGTCGCCGCGTTGGTCACGGCGATGTCCATCTCGTTGCGCGGGATGAAGCGCAGGAAGCGGGCGCCGCTACCGGCGGCCGGCGTCGGCAAGTTGAGCGAGATGACGAATTCGCCCGTCTCCAGCACGTTGCGCCCGGGACCGGTGCAGAAGTCCTCAACGGCGACGCTGCGGCGGCCGTTGGGGCCGGCGATCTCGACGGTCGCCTCCAGCACAATCAGCGTGGGGATGCCGTCGGCGGCGGGCGACGAGTTGCACAGGTTTCCGCCGAGGCTGGCGCGGCCCTGGATCGCCGTGCCGCCGATCAGTGAGGTCGAGTCGACGATCGACGGGTAGAGATCGCGGACGGTCTCGCTCGCGTAGATGTCGTAGCAGGGCGTGGCCGCGCCGATGGTCAGGCCGGAGTCAGCGTCGTATGAGAGCGCCATGACTTCGGGGATGTGCTTGATGTCGACGAACAGATCGATGTCGCGCGTGCGTTCACGCGCCTGGACGATCACGTCGGTTCCGCCGGCCAGCACGCGGGCTCCGACGCCGCCTTCGGCGAGCAATCGGGAAGCCTCTTCGACACTGGCGGCGCGTGCGTACTTGACGGCTTGCACGTGTCCCGCCTCCTACCGTGAAATTTGGCGCGTGGCGCTGCATCTTGCGCGCACACAACGCACACGCCGGGACGCCGGCGTGCGTTCGGAGGATAGCGCATCGTGGTGGGCGGGCTGTCGGTCGGTGGGGCTCAGTCGGCGCTCGCGGCGACCGGGGGCGCCTCGGTTTCGACGATCGCCTCGGAGGGCGCGAGGCGCCCGCGCGTCGTGGTCCGCAGCACCGCATAGCCCAGCAGGGCCGCGATGATCGAGGCGGCGAAGATGCCCATCTTGGCCGCTTCGAGCGAGGTCGCACCTGACGGGTCGTCGAGATCGAATGAGAGATTGGCGATGAAGATGGCGACGGTGAAGCCGATCCCAGCGAGCAGGGCGGCGCCAGCGACGTGCGTCCAGGTCAGCGAGGGAGGCTTGCTCGCGATCCTGAAGCGAATCGCGAGCGCCGAGACGAGCAGAATCCCGCCGAATTTGCCCAGCAACAGGCCGAGGAAGATGCCCCAGGCGACGTTTGAGCTGACGGCGTCGGAGATGCTGTCGCCAGTGATCAGGATGCCCGCATTGGCCAGCGCGAAGACGGGTACAACGAAGAACGCCGAGATCGGGGCCATCGCCTCTTCGAGGCGTTCGAGCGGGCTGAGACCCTCGTGCGCGACGTGGCGCACGCCGCGCAACGCCTCCTGAGAGTCGGCTTCGGCGACGCCTGGATCCTCGTCACCGACGGCGTGACGCAGGCGTTGGAGGAAGTAATCGATCCGCCGCGCTGTGCCGTCGTAGTTGTAGAGCGAGTGGGCGGGGACGATCAGACCGAGGATGACGCCGGCGAGCGTGGAGTGGATGCCCGCCTCCCAGAGCGTCAGCCAGAGGAAGACGCCGCCGATCGCGTGCACCCCGAAATGGCGCACGCCGACGCGCTTGGCCGCGAGCAGGAACGCGACCGCGCCGACCATGCCGAACAACCACTCGATCCGGATCGATTCGGTGTAGAAGATCGCGATGATCAGGATGCCGCCGACATCGTCGGCGACCGCGAGCGTGAGCAGAAAGATCTTGAGCTGCACGGGCACGCGCGGCCCGACCAGGGCCAGCACACCGAGCGCGAAGGCGATGTCGGTCGCGACGGGAATGCCCCAGCCGGATCCGCCCGGGCCGCCCGCGTTGAGCGCGGCGTAGATCGCGGCGGGGACGATCATTCCGCCCAGCGCCGCGACGATGGGGAACGCAGCCTGGCGCATGTGCTGTAGCTCGCCATGCACGACCTCGCGCTTGATCTCGGCGCCCACGACGAGGAAGAAGACGACCATCAGCACGTCGTTGACGACGTGCTGGAGGCTCTGGTCGAAGGACCAGATCGCGAGGTCGATCGTGATGTGGGCGTGCCAGAAGTCCTCGTAGAGGTCGTGTGCGGCGTTGGCCCAGATCATTGCGATGACGGCGGCGATGACGAGCACGATCCCGCCGGCGGCCTCGACCTGCATGAAGCGCAGGGTGGGCTCGACGACGAGCCGACGGATCGGCCCGGAGCCCTGCATCCACGGTGGTCGATAGAGGTCGGCCATCACGCTCCTCCGCGCAAGCGAACGTTAGCCAAGCGTGGCCGCCGGGTCATGCTCCCGGGGACAGACGGGAGTTCGGCGCAACGCGAGACGGTCGTCGTGGGCACTTGGTTCTGAAGGCACTTGGTTCAGATCGTGAAGTAGTGCGCATCGGGGTGGTGGACGATCAGCGCGGAGGTCGATTGCTCGGGCTCGATCTGCCACTGCTCGGAGAGCGTCGCGCCGATCCGCTCGGGCTCGAGGATGCGCCAGAGCTGCACCTGGTCCTCGAGATTCGGGCAGGCCGGGTAGCCGAATGAGTAGCGCGCACCGCGGTAGGTGGTCTTGAAGAGGTCCCGCGGGGTCGGGCCATCGGCGCCGGCGATGCCCAGCTCGGCGCGCATCCGGCGGTGCCAAAACTCGGCCAGCGCCTCAGCCAGCTCGACGCCGAAGCCGTGCCAGTAGAGATAGTCCTGATAGCGGTCGGCGGCGAACAGCTCGGCGGTGTGCTCGGACACGCGCCGGCCCATCGTGACAACGTGGAAGCCGACCGCGTCGATCCGGCCCGATTCGACGGAGCTGAAGTAGTCGGAGAGGCAGAGCCCCTGCTTGCCGTCCTGGCGCGGGAAGCTGAAGCGGGCGAGTTCATCCTCAGCGCCTGGTCGGTAGACGATCAGGTCGTCGCCGGATGACTGGGCGGGGAAATAGCCGTAGACGACCGCGGGTTCGAGGATGCCCGAGCCGGTCGCTTCGGCCTGGAGGCGGCGCAGCGCGGGCCGCGCCTCCTGGTCCACCAGCTCGGCCCAGGCGTCCTGTCCGTCGCGGCTGCGGAAGCCCCACTGCCCGCGGAAGAGGGTGGTCTCGTTGATGTAGGGGAAGAGCTCGGCGAGCGCCAGCCCGCGCACGACGCGCGTGCCCCAGAACGGAGGGACGGGAATTTCGGCGACCGTGGCGACTGGGCGGCGCTGGGCGGGGGCGCTCGCGGCCCGTTTGGGCTTCGCACGGCGCGCGATCGGCGCGTGGTCGGGTGGATCGCCGTCGGCCAGGGCGTTCATGATTCGCAGGCCCTCGAAGGCGTCCTGGCCGTACCAGACACGGCCCTCGAAGCGCTCGCGCAGGTCGGATTCGACGTAGCTACGGGTCAGCGCCGCGCCGCCCAGCAGAATCGGCCAGCGCTCGGCGAGGCCGCGGCGGTTGAGCTCCTCGAGGTCTTCCTTCATCACGAGCGTCGACTTGACCAGCAGCCCCGAGAGGCCGATGGCGTCCGCATCGTGCTCGATCGCGGCCTCGATGATCGGGCCGATCGGCTGCTTGATGCCGAGATTGACGGTGCTGAAGCCGTTGTTGCTGAGAATGATGTCGACGAGATTCTTGCCGATGTCGTGCACATCCCCGCGCACGGTCGCGAGCACGATCGTGCCCTTGCCCGCCGCGTCTGCCTTCTCCATGTGCGGCTCGAGCCAGGCGACCGAGGACTTCATCGTCTCGGCCGATTGCAGCACGAAGGGCAGCTGCATCTTGCCCGCGCCGAAGAGATCGCCGACCTCCTGCATCGCGGGCAGCAGCAGGCCGTTGATGATCTCGATCGCCGAGCGCGCCTCGAGCGCCTCGTCGAGGTCGTCGTGCAGGCCCTCGCGCAGGCCGTCGACGATGCGGCGGTGGAGGCGTTCTTCAACCGTCAGCTCGGCGATGTCGCTCTCGTCGCGGCGCAGCGAGACGCCCTCGAAGAGGGCCATGAACTCGGTCAGCGGGTCAGCCCCATCGACCCATTCGTCGTGGATCAGCCGCAGGGCGGCTCGGCGATGCTGCTCGTCGATCTGGTGCGCCGGCAGAATCTGGGCAGCATGCACGATCGCGGCCGAGAGGCCGCTCTCGACCGCCTCCTGCAGGAAGACGCTGTTGAGTACCTGTCGCGCGGCCGGGCTGAGGCCGAACGAGACGTTGCTGACGCCGAGGATCGTCTGTGAGCGCGGGAAGCGGCGAGTGATCTCGTGGATCGCGTCGAGCGTCTCGATCGCGTCGCGGCGCAGGTCTTGCTGCCCGCTGCCCAGCGGCATCGTCAGCGCGTCGAAGAACAGGTCCTCGGGCGGCAGGCCGTAATCGTTGGTGGCGATCTCGTAGAGCCGCTCGGCGATCGCGACCTTGCGCTCGCAGGTGCGGGCCTGGCCGACCTCGTCGATCGAGAGCGCGACGACGCTGGCGCCGAAGCGCACGGCCGCGGAGAGCGTCTGATCGAGCCGCTTGCCGCCGTCTTCGAGGTTGATCGAGTTGACGATCGCCTTGCCGCCGAGCAGCTTGAGGCCGGCCTCGATCACCGGCGGCTCGGTCGAGTCGAGCATCAGCGGCAGCGTCGAGAGCCCGCGCGCCTTGCGCACCAGCTCGTCCATGTCGGGCACCCCGTCGCGGCCGACGAAGTCGACGCAGATATCGGCGACGTGCGCGCCCTCGCCGGCCTGATCGCGCACGACGTTTGCCATCTGCTCCCACTGCTCTTCATCGAGCAAGCGCTTGAAGCGTCGCGAGCCGTTCGCGTTGGCGCGCTCGCCGACGATCAGGAACGAAGCGTCCTGGCGGTAGGGCACGGCGCTGAACAGCGACGCGGCGGCCGCTGGCAGACGGGGCTCGCGTCGCGCCCGTTCGACGCCCTGGACGGCATCCTTGACCGCGCGGACGTGCTCGGCCGTGGTGCCGCAGCAGCCCCCGACGATGCTGACGCCGTAGTCGCGAATGAAGCTGGTGTGCGCGTCGGCGAGCGCGCCGGGCGTGAGGTCGTAGACGGTCCGGCCGTCCTCGACGTGGGGCAGCCCCGCGTTGGGCGAGCAGAGCAACGGCAGCGGGGCGCTCTCGGCGAGGAAGCGCAGCGGTTCGTGCATCAGGTCGGGACCGGTGGCGCAGTTGAGCCCGATCCCGGCGAGCCCGAGCGGGGCGAGCGCCGTCAGCGCCGCGCCGATCTCGCTGCCGACCAGCATCTGACCGGTCGTTTCGATCGTGACGGTAGCGAAGACGGGGGTGTCGAGACCGCGCTCGGCCACGGCGTCGCGGCAGGCGAGGATCGCGGCCTTGCCCTGCAGGAGGTCGTAGACCGTCTCGACCAGCAGTGCATCGACGTCGCCGTCGAGCAGCCCGCGGACCTGTTCGAGGTAGGCGGCGTGCAGTTCGTCGAAGTCGACGTGCCCGAGGCTGGGCAGCTTGGTGCCGGGGCCGATCGAGCCGATCGTGAAGCGCGGCGCCTCGGCGGTCGCGAAGCGATCGGCGGCGGCGCGGGCGTGACGGGCGGCGGCGGCGTTGATCTCGCGTGTGCGCGCCGCGAGGTCGTATTCGCCAAGCGTGATCGAGGATGCGCCGAAGGTGTTGGTCAGGACCGCGTCCGCGCCCGCCTCAAGGTAGGAGATATGCAGCGCCTCGATGGCCTGCGGGCAGCTCAGGTTGAGGACCTCGTTGCAGCCCTCGAGACCCTCGAAGTCCGACAGTGGGAGGTCCATCGCCTGGATGCCGGTGCCCGTGGCGCCATCAAGCACGACGGCGCGGCGGGCGGCGAGATCAAGCAGCTTGGGTCGCACCTTCGGCCCTCCGGGCTACCGATTCAGCGTAGCTACGTTCGGCGGACGCTCGTCTCAGCACTCTGTCACGCGCGCGACGCGCGGGGAACGGGCTGATCGGCCTGCTAGGAAAGCTCCGAACAACTCTCCCCCCGCTCTGCGGGGGGAGATGCCGAAGGCAGAGGGGGGCTGCGGTGCCGACTCACTGCCGTCGCTGTATCTGGTCGGACAGGATCGGGGCCCCCCTCTGTCCCTACGGGACATCTCCCCCCGCTCTGCGGGGGGAGAGCGGATCTGGCTTGTTCAGAGCTTTCCTAGGATGACCGCTTCCCGCGCAGCAGCCCGCGCAGGCCGCCGCTGCGCAGCTGTTCGAGTTCGGCCTCTGCAGCGCTCGCGGCCTGCGTCGCCTTCTCGTGCTCGCGGCGTAGGCGATTCATCTCGCGGCGCCGCTCGTCGAACGCGCTCTCATGTTCCTCTACCACCGTGGCGGCGTGAGCCTCGGCGGCGGCGGCCCTGGTGGTGGCTTCTTCCGCCGTTGCTTCCGCGTCCGTCAGCCGCGTTTGCAGATCTTCGACCTGCGCGGCCAGCCGCGTCCGCTCGGCTTCGGCCGTGTTCAGCGATTCCTGCGCGATGGCCAGCGCGGCCTCGGTCTGGGCCTTGCCTTCGGCGGCGGCGGTCTGCACGGTCAGCTCCGATGTCGCGTGCTCCAGCGCCGCGCTGAGCTCGACGACCTGCGCGCGCAGCGGCTCGACATCCTGGCCGGCCGTCGCGAGCCGATCGGCCAGCTTTTCGGCGCGCGCCTGTGCTTCGGCCGCGCGCGCCGCGGTGGCGCGTTCGCGCCGGTCGTAGACGTTGGCCCGTTCGACGGCCACGCGGCGGCCCTGTTCGGCGCGCTCGGCGACGTGCCCGGCATCTCGCAGTTGATCACGCAGACTGCGGCTCACGGCGCACTCCGTCGCTGTGTGGTGGCGTTCAGTGTTGGTCGGATTTGGTCAGCGTTGGTCGATGGTGGTCGGCATGGCGTGGCGGCTCAGCCGCCCGTTCGGACCTGGGCGATCGCCTCATCCCAGCGGGCCTCGAGCTGCGAATCGCGCACCGTATCGACGACGTAGGCGCCATAGTCGGCGGTCGTGGAGCCGGTGTCGCGGCCCGTCATGACCAGTTTCTTTTCGTACTGCCCGCAGAGGTCCATCGCCTTTTCGAGGCGCTGACCGAGCTCGACGTAGCCAATGTGGCTGAGCAGCATCGCGCCGGCGCGCAGCATCGAGGAGGGGTCGGCGTAGATGTCGCGGCCTTCGCGGACCATCCGCGGCGCGGAGCCGTGGATCGCCTCGAACATCGCGGTCCTGGTTCCGATGTTGGCCGCGCCGGCGGTGCCGACGCCGCCCTGGAACTCGGCCGCCTCGTCGGTCAGGATGTCGCCGTAGAGGTTGGGCAGGGCGAAGACCTGGAAGTTGGCGCGACGCTTGGGGTCGACCAGCTTCGCGGTCATGATGTCGATGTACCAGCCCTCCCACTCGATCTCGGGGTAGTCCTCGGCGACGCGGCGGGCCGCTTCGAGGAACGCGCCGTCGGTGGTCTTGATCACGTTGGCCTTGGTCACCACAGTGACGCTGGTCTTGCCGTTCTGGCGGGCGAACTCGAACGCGGCGCGGATGATCCGCTCGCTGCCGGGGTTGGAGAGGATCTTGAAGTCGACGTTAAGGTCGCCGAGGCTGAGGCCCTCGCTGCCGACGGCGTAGAGGTCTTCGGTGTTCTCGCGGAAGAAGGTCCAGTCGATCCCCTCGGCTGGGACGCGGACCGGTCGCACGTTGGCGAACAGGTCGAGGACCTTGCGCATCGCGACGTTGGCGCTCTCGATGTTGGGCCAGCCGTCGCCCTGCTCGGGGGTCGTGGTGGGGCCCTTGAAGGTCACGTCGCACTCGTTGATTTCGGCGAGCACGGCCTCGGGGATGGCGGCGAGTTCTTCGGCGCGGCGCTCGATGGTGAGGCCGTCGATGGTGCGGAAGATGACTCGGCCGGAGGCGACCGGCTCGGCCAGCAGCTCTTCGAGCACGCGCTGGGATTCACGGGCGATGGAGGGACCGATGCCGTCGCCGCCGAGCACGCCGATGGTGATCGTGTCGAGCTTGGTGTAGTCGGTCGGGGGGCCCTGGGATTTAATTCCGTCGACTCGCGCCTGCTGAGCCTCGAGCAGCGCGCCGAAGTGTTGCTTGGCCTGCTCAATCGAAGTCAGTTCAGGCATCTCGGCTCCTCCTTGAATGATCGCGATCACGTCGCGCAGTTGGTCAGTCCAGCGTGCCACAGTCACGGGGCTATCCACGATGATACCCGCCCTCGACAGAAGCGCCCGGATGCAGCGAGCCCCGCGCTACTCGTTCGTGTCGATGTATTTCCCCACGATGTAGACGATGCCCTGATCGGTCCACTCGTCGATACGGACCGAGCAGCATCCCCACACGAGCTGCCGGATGGTGCGATCCGGCCGCGCCACCACGATGCCGCGTTCGTTGATCGCCGCCAGCGCCGAGCTGTCCGGCGCCCACGCCGGCGGCAGAGTACCGACGGGCAGCGTGATTCGTTTATCGTCGGCGCCTCGCAACACGAGGCCGTCGGGGCCGCGCTCTGCGAGCCAGCGCCCGTCGGGCGAGCGCCACTCCCTCGGCGCCCCGGGAATGGGCGCATTGATGACCAGCTCCAACAGCTCCAGTTCGGCGCCATCAGGGCCGATCAGATAGCGCGCAGCCGACAAATTCGGCTGACGCTCGGTGACGACGATCCAGCGGCCGGAAGGAGACGGCCAGAGCTCGAGCTCGAAGCCCCGGTCTGCGACCACCAGCTGGTCGCGGAACCGAATCCCGTCGTCGGCCACCTGCCAGTCACCCGCCGACTGGACCGGTCGGGCGAGGACTGCGAGCGGGTCTTTGAGCCGCTGACCGGGACGGCGCGAGCGTGTCAGCTGTCCAGTAGCGGGATTACCCCCGACGTAGGCAGGCGAGCCACGTAGCGGCGCGACGAATGCGAGACGTTCCGGCTCAGCGAGCCACCACAGCGCGCCGCGCTCGTTCGTCCGCCACGTCGCGGTCCGTTCGCCGCTTTCGGTGAACACAGTCACGAAGCGCAGATGGGCGTGCGCGCCGTAGAGCTCGACAGGCTGGCCGATGCCCTGGAGCGCGTTCGCGCCGCAGCCAGGCAGCAGTCCAACGCCGAGTAGAGAGAGCACGTAACACAAGAGCCAATGGTTCACAGCAGACACGACGCAGATCGTTTCCCCTCGCTGGCGCAACGGCCCGATATCGGTATTTCCTCTCGTCAGGTGCCCAGGCCCAGGTCGCGGAGGAAGGCTTCGGGGGAGGGGTCGCGGCCGAGGAAGCTGCGGACTAGCTGCTCGCCATCCTGGGCGCCGCCGCGCTCGAGGATTGCGGAGCGGTATTCGCGACCGACCGACTCCGGCGATGCCGCCGAGCCCTCGAACCGGGTGAACATGTCGTCGCCGTAGACGCGTGACCAGAGGTAGCCGTAGTAGCCCGCGTCGTAGCCGAAGAGGTGGCCGAACCCGGCCTGGAAGTGCGTGTCCGGCGGGAAGGCGAAGCCGGTGATGGGGTGCAGCGCGCGCGCGATCGCGTCGGTGTCCTTGCTCGCGCCGGGGCCATGGTAGGCGAGGTCGAGACGTGCGAAGTAGACCTGCCGCAGCGTGGCGATCCCGCTGCTCACGTACTTGGCCGCGATCAGCCGGTCGATCAGGTCGGCGGGCAGCGGGTCGCCGGTCTGCCAGTGGCGGCTGAAGCGGGCCAGCACGCCGCGCTCCCAGCACCAGTGCTCGAGCATCTGCGAGGGCGCCTCGACGAAGTCGCGTTCGACGCGGGTGCCGGAAAAGCGGGTGAAGCGCGCGCGGGTCAGCGTCTGGTGCAGGATGTGGCCGAACTCGTGGAAGAGCGTGACCACCTCGGTGTGGCGCAGCAGCGAGGGCGAGCTTTCGGTCGGCTTGGTGAAGTTGGCGACGATCGCCGAGACGGGGCGCTGGTAGCCGCCGCCGGCGAGGTCGCGCCCGCTGCGCAGCGTGAATGCGGCGGCGTGGCCGAACTTGCCCGGCCGCGGGTGCAGGTCCATGTAGAAGCGCGCCAACGTCTCGCCGCTGGCGTTGTCGACGATGTCGAAGGGCCGAGCGTCGGGATGCCAGGCGTCAGCCGTGGTGTCGTCGCGCGGAACGAACGTCACGCCGACAAGCCGCTGGTAGACATCGAACATGCCCTCCAGCACGGCATCGAGCGGGAAGTAGGCGGCGACCTCGAAGGGGTCGACCTGGTGCTCCTCGAGCAGGACGCGATTGGTGTAGTAGCGCCAGTCCCAGATGCTGATGTCGCCCGACACGCCGGTGCGCCGCTCCTGTTCGCGCTTGAGCAGGTCGAGGTCGGCTGCGAGCTTCGCGCCGAGCCGGCCTTCCAGATCGGTGAGGAATTCGATCACGCTGTCGGGTGACTTGGCCATCCGCAGTTCGAGCACGTAGGCGGCCCAGGAGGGATAGCCGAGCCGCCGCGCGATCTCGTCTCGCACGCCGATCGCTTCCTCTAGCAGCGCGATGTTGTCGCCGGCTGCCTTGTTGTGGTTCTTGAGAAAGATCTCGCGTCGCAGCTCGCCGTCGTCGGCGGAGTCGAGGAAGGGGTGCAGCTCGGGGTAGTCGAGCGAGACGCGGTAGCTGGTCGCGCCGTTCTGCTCGCTGTGCTGGAGCCGCTCGATGTACGAATCGGGCAGTCCACCCAGCTGACTGCGCGAGACCGTGATGTGGTCCTCGTAGTCGTCGATGTTGCGGCGGAACTGGATGCCGAGCCGGACCAGTCGCTCGTGCAGCTCCTGCACGGCGTCGCGTTCCTTGGCCGGCAGGTCGAAGCCGTTGCGGCGGTAGTCGCGCAGGGCGAACTCGAGCAGCCGAGCCGCATCGTCGGGCAGGGCCTGAGTCTCGGCGCGGGTCGCGTAGGCCTTGAGCGCGCGGTCGATCTCCGCGCGAAAGCCGAGGCCGCTGGCGAACACATCGAGGCGCTGCTCCTGCTCGTGGGCCACGCTGCGCAGGGCGGGATCGGCCGCAACCTGCGAGAGGAATCCGAACTGTCCGCTGGCCTGTCCGATCAGGTCCGAGATGCCGTCGAGCGCGAGCACTGTGTTTTCGAAGTCGCGTTGGCCGTCGGGTACCGAGGCGATCGCGTCGACGTGGCGCTCGGCCTCGTCGATCGCGGCTGCGACCCCGCTGCGGATGGCGTCGGCGTCGATTTCGGACCAGTTTGGGGAGTCAATGTCACGCATGTGCTGGGCTCCTATCTCTTCCGGCACGGATCGGATCGCCCCACAGCGCGACACAAGGACGAGTCGCGCTCGGCCGCGGTGAGAGCAGCTCGAAACTCAGCTACTCGTTCACCTCCTGCACACATCCTAGAACGAGTGGTCGGGATACAATCTGTGCGGACGGAGCGAGATGCGACCACGAATCCGCCACCTGACGGCGAACGAGGTGACGGACGACAAGCTAGCGCGTCATGGGCTGACAATGCGGCACGCCGAGGAGGTCAGGAGCGGTCAATGCATCGTGCGCCGCCAGAAGCGGCGGCTGAAGTTTCGCCCTGACGGCTCGCTCTACGAACAACCGCCGCGGCTCAAATTGATCGGCCCCGATCGCAGCGGTCGCCTGCTCACCTTCGTGCTGGAGTATCCTGACCAAGACGGTCGATCACATGTCGTGACGGGATGGTTTGCTCAGAACGCAGATCGCACCCGATATCGGCGTTCTAGCGCAAGCCAATGACGACACAGCGATACACGCGCGAACAGATTGAACAAGCTGGATATCGAGTGCCGGAGCCAATCGGTGGACTCGTCCAGGTCGAATTCAGCCCGGACGAAATGCGCGCCCTGCTTGAAGGCGAGCGACTTGCTTGCGAGGGAACGGACGAATTCATCAAACAAGCGGTGTTCGCTCGCCTGGCTGACCTGCGCGAGCAGGCTCCCGACATGGACGAGTGGGAGGAGATCGAGGTTGAGGTGATCAAGCCTGTCGCGGCCATTATCGAGATGCGCTTCGAGGGCGTAGAGCTGGAAGCACTCTTCGATGCGGCCGAGCAGTGCGACGGCCGCGTGACTCAGTTCATTAGACAAGCCGTCGCTGCCTCTATCGCTGCCCAGCCGGCGGAGCCACAGCGCCCAGCTCCCACCCCATCTCATGACTGAAATCACCCACTCCAGCCTCCCCCTCGCGACGGGCATCAACATGCACGTCGCCGAAGCTGGCAGCGGCCCGGCGGTCGTGATGTGCCACGGTTTCCCGGAGCTGTGGTACTCGTGGCGGCATCAGATCCCCGCGCTTGCGGAGGCGGGCCTCCGGGCGATCGCTCCCGACATGCGCGGGTACGGCGGGACCGACGCACCGGAAGCGATCGAGGATTACACGCTCGAGGCGATCTGCTCCGACATGGTCGCGCTGCTCGATGCGCTGGGCGAAGCGACGGCTGTGTTCGTCGGTCACGACTGGGGTGGCGCGGTGGTCTGGAACATGGCCCAACACCATCCCGATCGCGTGCGCGCGGTCGCCGGAATCAACACCCCGGCCTCGCAGCGCGCCCCGATCAACCCACTCGATGCAATGAAGATGGACCCCGGGCGTTTCGACTACCAGCTCTACTTCCAGGAGCCAGGCGTGGCCGAGGCGGAGCTGAGCGCGAATGTACGTCGCGTCTTCACGCTGCTGCTGCGCACCTCCAAGCCCGAGGACGGGATGGACGCGCTGGCGGGCACGGCCGGCGTGCGCGAGCGCGGCGGGCTGTTCGTCGGCGCGCCGGAAACGGCCCCGCGCAGCATCATGCTGACCGAGCAGGACCTCGACATGTTCGTCGAGACCTTCGAGCGCACCGGCTTCCGCGGTGGTCTCAACTGGTATCGCAATCACGGGCGCAACTGGGACTGGAGCGGCACGCTGACCGATCAGAGCATCAGCCAGCCCGCGCTGATGGTCACCGCCGGCCGCGACCCGGTGCTGCTGCCCGCGATGTCGCACGGCATGGAGGACTGGATCCCCAACCTCAGCCGCGGCCACATCGAAGAGTGCGGCCACTGGACGCAGCAGGAGGAGCCGGAAGCGCTCAACCGCATCCTGATCGATTGGCTGGCGGGACTGCCCTAGCCGCGCGGACGGCGTCAACCCAGGTCAATCATTCGCGGCGCCGGCGCCAAGCGCTTCGAGACGTGACAACCACGCGCCAAAGCGCGGGCACTCCCGCCGCATCGCCTCGAGCCCAACGGTGAGCGCGAACAAACGGCCGTGCACGACCTTGCGATAGCCGGGAATTGCCGCGGCAATTCGTTTACTTGGCGCCGTGTCCCGACCGTCATCAATGTCCTCGGGGCTGCGAAACGCCTGGCGCACCGTCTCCAGCTCACGCAGTGCCTCGGCGGCCGTGATCGGGGCCGCTTGGAAGGCGCTCACATCTGCAAACAACAACGCCTCAAACTCGTGGCGCTGCACGTAGGCGAACACCCGATCCGGGCGCAGCCGCCCGCCCGCCGCGTCCTGGCAGGCCCGATCGATACGCCGCTCCAGCTCGCCAATGTCGTCCGTCGGGCGGGCGCGAAAGCCGTAGAAGTCCACGAGCGTCGTCACCGCGTCGAAACTGCGTGAGAGTCGCGTCACATCCGCGACGATACGTTCGATGGTGACGTCTCCGCCCTGGCGCCCCGGTGGCCCCAGGATCTTCGGCGTGACCGCAAGACCGTGGTCTCGCAGGTGAGCGGCGATCAGCTGGTTGACGAAGTCTTCCTCGGTCGCGCCCTCAACCACGATCATCAGGCGGATCAAGGACGCCCCCCGAGCAGGTTCGTGTTCCACAAACCGCTCGGCGTGTAGCCATCCTCGAACCAGCCCTCATGCTGAGACGCATCGATCTTGCAGCACGTCGTCCGCCCATCCTTCAGCTCCAACACGAGCAGCGCGTCCAGGCCGAAGACGTCCACCAGCCCTTCCGACTGCGTCGCCAGCATGATCTGGCGTTCCACACCAACGCTCGAAATCATGTGCCCGATCAACTCGACCGCGGCCGGGTGCAATCCCAGCTCAGGCTCGTCAAGCAGCAGCAGATCGGGGAGCATCTCGGGCGGCAGATTGAGCAGCGTCACCAGCGCGAAGAAGCGCAACGACCCGTCCGATGTGAGATGCGCGCCAATTCGCTTATCGCTGCCCTTGGCCTTCCAGCCCAAAAGCGCCTTTCCGAACTGCTGAGTCACGTCGAACCGATCAAAGCCCGGCAGGATCCGACCGATCTGGCGGCAGATCCACTCATAGCGACGTATTTCATGGCGTTCCAGGCGCAGCAGCACCGGCCCGAGGTTGCCGCCATCCGGGCGGAGTTGCACGGCATCCTCCACATCCCACGACTGCTTCATTCTGGAACTGCCCGACGTGTCGTGAAAGTGATACGTCGCGCAGCCGCGCAATACATGCAAGATCGTCTGCGCCGCCGTCCGCTCCGGCTCGTCGAACTCCCGGCCCTGCGCAACCTCGACCAACCGCGCCTCGCTGTGCCCGCTGCCCAGCTCCGTCCAACCCTCATCCGCGCCGGCGTCGGAATCGGCCAGGCGCCGAAACGCTTCGCTCGAGAAGATGAATCGATCGGGGTCGGCGTAGTCGAGCGCGAACCGGTACTCATGCCGCCCCCCCTCGGAGCGCATGCTGATCTCGGCTTCGATGCGCGGCGTGACTTTGCTGCCTCGAAACAGCTGATCATCGGCGCCGCCCTGCCGACCGACGAACTCGGCGAGCCTGCGAGACTTCAGCATCCAGCTGAGCAGCTCGAAGAAGCAGATCAGGTTCGATTTGCCTGAGCCATTGGCGCCGATCAGCAGCGCGACCCGCGGCAATGACTCGATCTCGACATCCGCGAGCGAGCGGAAGCCTCGGATGTGCAGGGACTCGATTGTTGGCGGCACAGTCATCGCATCACCCGCCGCGCCAACCAAGCGCGGCCACTGGATCTCAACTTACTCCAGCGCGGCGACTTCCATCGCTCGGCCCTCGGTCCACGACTCCCAGACGGCGTCGGTGAAGCGCATGTAGCGGACGCCGTCCTCGAAGTTTGTCAGCGTCACTGGGGCGCCATCGCGCACGGAGTCGATGAAGTCGCGCTCGACCTGCCAGCCGTGGGCGGTGCCGGGGTCCGGCTCGATGGCGGCCAGCTGCTCGCCGTGGCGTTGCCACTCGCCGGTGTCGCCGAAGCGCCACTGGATCCGGCCCGCGGTCCCGTAGATCTCAATCGAAGGCGGCCCGGGCGCGCCCTCGGTCACGGCGCTCACCCGGTAGGTGCAGCGCGCGCCGTTGGCCATGTCGGCGAAGATGCCGAGGCTGTCGGGAATCTCGATTGACATCCGCTCGCCGCTCTCGCCGTCGAGCCGCGATGTGACGAAGGTCCGCGCGTGCGCGGTGACGCGCGTCGTATCGCCCAGCCAGCGCTGGATCGTCTCGTTGAAGATGCCCAGCTGCATCATGTTCTTGCCCGAGTAGTCGGTGCGGTGGCGCCAGTGCAGCGGAGCGTCCGGATCGAGCCCGCCGCCGTTGAGCAGGGTCAGATGAACCTCGAGGATCGAGCCCAACGAGCCGTCGGCGCACATCCGCTTGATCGTCTTGCCCAGCCGGAAGTCGAACGGCGCCGGTACGAGCTGAGCGACGAGGTCGGGATGCGCGCGGTCGGCCGCCAGCATCTGTTCAGCCTCCGCAGCGTCGTTCGCCATCCGCGCCTCGCAGAGCACGTGCTTGCCCGCCACGAGCGCGGCCGAGCTGAACTCGAGGTGGCGGTAGGGCCAGGTGCCGATGCAGACGGCGTCCACATCAGGGTCGTCGAGCAGCTCTGCGACGCTGTCCGAGACGCGCGGGATGCCGTATTCAGTGGCCACGGCCTCGCCGCTCGCGCGCGAGCGGTTCACGACGTTGACGATCTCGATGTCCTCAATCTCGCGAAAGCCGGGAATGTGTCGCAGCCGCTGATTGCCGCCTGCCCCGATCAAGCCGATTCCGAAGGCCATGTCTACTCCTGACAATCGCGCCAATCGCGCGCTGCGTCGCGGTCAGACTAGACGCGACCTGTCGTATGCTGCTGGCGATAGCGAAATACAGCCGAATCACCGAACGATTCAAGGAGAGCATCATGGCAACTGCAGCTGAACTGCGCGAGGGTGTGGCGGGTGCGCGAGCGGCGCTGAAAGCGGCGATCGCGGCCTCGGCGGACAACTGGGAGACAGCGAAGGGCACGGCAGACGACGGCGAGGCGGGTTGGTCGCCGCGCCAGGTTGCGGAGCATGTGATCCCGTCCGAGATCATGTTCGCGACCGGGATTTGCACCGCATGCGGCTACGACGGCCCCGAGAACCCGCTCACGAGCACCGAGTTCGCCAGCGCCGAGGATGCGATCGCCGCGCTGGAGGCCGTGACGGCGGCCGTCAACTCGAAGGTCAACTACGTGCAGGACGAAGAGCTCGGCAAGGCTGCCGGCGGCGAGGGCATGGCCGCCGTGCCGGTCGCTGGCCTGTTGACCATGAACACCTGGCACCTGGCTGACCACGCCGCCCAGATGATCACCCCGATGGTCTAGGCATGCGGCGCAAGCTGGCCGCGGTTGCGTTCGGGCTGATCGGGCTGCTGCTCGGCAGTGGCGTTGCGCTCGCCGCCGAGGGCGGCGGCGGGCTGGGCGCCGGGCCGATCATCGGCATCGTGATCTCGATCACGCTTGCGGTGCTGCTGATCGGCGGTTCGTTGGGCTACATCCTGCCCAAGCCGCCCAAGCGGTGAGCGACGAGTCGCCCTTTCGGCCCGAACACTTCCGCAAGTACGACGAATCCGACGACGCGCGGTTCTATGTCGAGCCGCGCTTCGTCGCGCACATCGACGACACCGCGATCGCGGCGCTCTCCGAGTACTACGCGCAGGTCCTGAAGCCCGAAGACCGGGTGCTCGACCTGATGTCGTCGTGGATCTCGCACCTCCCGGCGGGCTATCAGCCGGCGCGCGCCGTCGGCCTGGGGATGAACGCCGATGAGCTGTCGCGCAACCCGGCGCTCGACGAATGCGTGGTGCACGACCTCAATCGCGAGCCGACGCTGCCGTTCGACGACGCCAGTTTCGACGCGGTGCTGGTCGCGGTTTCGGTCCAATACCTGCAGCGTCCTTTGGAGGTCTTCGCGGAGATCGCTCGGGTGCTCGAGCCGGGCGGCCGCTGTGTCGTCTCGTTCTCGAACCGCTGCTTCCCGACCAAGGCGGTGGCGCTCTGGCAGGGCCTCAACGATTCAGGCCACGTCCAGGCGGTGAGCGCTTACTTCCAGCATGCCGGCGGCTTCGAGGCCGCCGAATGGTTCGAGCGCAAGACGCCCGGCGCGGACCCGCTCTACATCGTGCAGGCGCGGACGCGAATGTCTGAATGAGCGCTCTGCGAGTCAGCTCCCGGTAGGTCAAACCGACACAACGAACTCGCCAGCCTCCGCGATCACAGGTGGCAGCGGGTCGCCGTGCTCCTGGTAGGAGGCGATAAATCCAGCCGCGACACTCTCCAGGTTGGCGAGTGCTTCGACAGCCGTTTCACCCCACGCGCGGCAACCGGGCAAGCTGGGGACTTCGGCAAGGAACATGTCCTCCGTCGCTTCGCTCGGCTCGCTGAGGGTGTACGGCAACTTGTAGAACTGAGGCATCTGTTTCTCCGCAGCGCACACCACGCCTTCACTGACAAGATATCGCCTTTGGAGACAGCGGCCACATCCAGATGGTCGACGCCTGCGCGGCGGCCGCCGCGGAGATTAGACTTGCCCACGCCCGCTGGGCGGGACAGGATCTAAAGGCACAACGATGGGGCTCACCTTCGTTGACGGCGTCGTCCGCGGACCCAGCGGTCGGGAAGCAGCGGTGCGCTTCCTGGTGGATAGTGGCGCAACGTATTCGTTGCTGCCGACGCGGGTCTGGGAGGACATTGGGCTTGAGCCGCTGCGGGAGATGACGTTCACGCTGGCGGATGGAACGGCGCTGCGGCGGCGTATCGGCGAGTGCAGCCTGTCGCTGCCGCATGGCGCATTTCACACGCCCGTCATCCTGGGCGAAGCAGGCGATGAAGCCTTACTCGGGGCGGTCACATTGGAGATCTTCGGCCTGGTGCTGCATCCCTTCAGCCGCACGCTGGAGCCAATGCGTGCGATGCTGGCCAGGTTCGACGCCGAGTCTGCTCGGACTTAATTCGTCGTCTCGGCAATCACCGGCATCCTCAACGCGGACTGCCTCTGTCGAGTGCAGGCGCGGACGCGGCGCGGAACGAAGCTAGGAAGCTGACGCCGCCGCCCGCTCAAGATTGAGTTTGAGCAACAGCTCCAGCATCTCGTCATCGCCGATCTCGGGCGGCCAACCGTAGGCGGCGAAGACGGCGGCGTCGAGTATTGCGTGGAGGTTGGCGAGCCAGGCCGGGCGGGCGTTGTAGAGAATGGTCAGCGTGCGCTTGCGCAGCTGCTTGGCCGCCTCTTCGTCGACAGGCAGCAGCCGAGGCGGCAGCGAGGCCAGCACGTCGGGCTCCTCGCGCACCCACTCGGGCGGGTTGAGCCAGAGGCGACGCTTCGCATCCAGCTCCCGCGCCGCCTCGCCGATGGCGTCGCGGTGGGCGCATTGTTCCGGGGTCAGCGCGTCGTCGGGAGTATTGAGCGGCCAGGGGAAGGGGAAGGTCTCGAAGGTGGTTGTTGGAGTGTAGCGCGGGTCGTTGCCAACGCCCATCCATGTGCACATCCCCAGTGACCACAATTCGTGCGCTCGCGAGTGAAGGACTCCGAACGTGTAGTTGTCGTCTCGTGCGATCGCGACAGTTGCGTTTGAGGGGAGGATTGAAGCAGAGAGCCAGATGAACACGCGGTGCTTGGCCGTCATTGGAGTACAGATGTAACGGTGGCAGTCAGCTAACTGCGTGCGAAGTCCTGGACGTGCATCGCCGTGAATCCACCACCGCTTGCGGTGCGACTTTCGTCGGACATTCGCGCGAACGGGCAACACGTGCTCGCGTATATGTTCGTACGGCAGCTCATACTTCGCTGCATCAACTTTCGACATTCCCGTCCCATAGTCAACAATGAAGGTGTCTCGTGGTCTATCGGTAAGGTCCTTTGCATTGACCCAACGTCGAATCACATCCGAATTGCTGCTTCCGAAAGGACTTAAAGGCGCGTTCAACATCGTTTGCGCGCGGTTAGGGGACAGTTCAAAGGGTCCGCTCTTCTGAATGCCTACGAAGGAAGTACAAGCGTTTTCGTCTAGCCGTCGGGCGACCGTAAGGTCAGGTCGATCCGCAGTGAGGTCAGGGTTGATCACTTTCGCGGTCTTCCCGTTGAACTGCCGGTCTTCTTCTGACCCGTCGTCCTGACCCACGATGGAGACGCGGACGGCCGCGCCTTCGACGATCCAGGGCTCGTCCGCCCAAGCGAGGAAGATATCGCCGGTCAGCTTGACTCGATCAAGTACCCGTCGATTCCCACCGCCGCGGATGCTGTTTGTCGCAAGCAATCCCGCACGCGTGGCATCGCCTTCAGAAATCTGACGACGAGCCAGTTCGTGCCAGTAACAGACCAGATCGGCACCGCCCGGGACTACTCCACGCCATGCGTTCCTCAACGCATCCACATACTGATCTCCCAATCGACCTCGCATTCGACGGTCACCCAGAAACGGCGGATTACCGACGATGAACTCCGCCTTCGGCCAGGTCGCCGGTACCGGGTTTCCGGCCTCGTCGTAGGTGAGGATGGCGTCGCGCAGCTCGATCTGGTCGAGCGGCTGGAGGACGGGGTCGCGCGGGAAGCCGTAGCCGTGGTCGTGCATCCACTGGATGTGGCCGATCCAGATCGCGACGCCGGCCAGTTCCCTGGCGTAGGGATTGATCTCGATGCCGCGCACGTTGTGCGGGCCGACGCGCGGGAATTCGCCCGTGATCCGCAGCCTTTCCGCGCCCCAGCGGATCGCCTCCTGCTCCAGGTCCTTGAGCAGCCGCAGCGTGACGTAGAGGAAGTTGCCCGAGCCACAGGCCGGGTCGAGCACTCGCACCGCCCGCAACCGCTCGAGGAATCCACGCCACTCAGCCTCCGCGTCTCGCTCCCACTTAGGCAACTGCCTGCGGCGCTGACCCTCGCGGGTGAGCGGGCTCGGCTGGCGACCCTTAATCAACCCATCGACGCGCTCCTGCATCGCCTCAAATTCGCGCTTCAGCGGCGTCATCACGACCGGCTCGACGACCATCAGGATCTTCTCGCGGTCGGTGTAGTGCGCCCCCAACTGTCCGCGTTTGTCCGGATCGAGACCGCGCTCGAACAGCGTGCCCAGGATCGCGGGCTCAACCTGCGACCAGTCCAGCGTCGATGCCTCGGCAACGGTGCGCAGCTCAGCGCGTGTGAACTTCAGCGCAGAATCGTCGTCGAACAAGCCGCCGTTGAACCACTCGATCCGGTCATTGCCGAAGAAGCGGCTGGCTTCGCGGTCGGACATCCGCCGAAACACTTCGGTGAGCCCTTCCGTAAACGCCTGGGGGTCATCGGCGCGAGCGGTGATCATGTTGGTCACTAGTTGTTTTGGCAGCAGACCAACGTCCTCGGCGAAGAGGCAGAACAGCACACGATTGAGGAAGTGCGCGACCGGTTCAGGCTCGTGCCCGCGTTGCTGCATGGAACGGGCGAGCTCGGCGAACCGCGAGGCCGCAGCCTGCGTTACCTCATCGGGCGTCTGTCGCGGACGCAGCGCCTGCGGCTCGCTCATCACCGCGCGCAGGATGCGCAACGCTTCGGCGGTCTTGTCCCCGCCGGCAGCAAGGTCGTCGAGCGTCAGCGAGTGGACGGTCGGACGCGTGTAGGTGAAGTTGGTATGGACCTCGATCCGGTCCATGTTGCTGACGACGAGCGCAGGCGGGTTCTCCAGGTCCTCGCGGTAGTCGAGCAGTTGCCGATAAGCCGCGGCAAGATCGGCGTGGTCGCCCTTGTACTCCCAGCGGAAGTGGCCGCGCTTCCAGACGTCAGCCCAACCCTGATTCCCGGTGCTCAGTCGTTCGGCGCCGGCCTCGAAGGTGTACCACTCGCCGGTCGGGTCGGCCTCGTTCGGGGTCTGGACGCCGAGCATGCGGCAGAGGTCGATGAAGTGCTCCTGCGAGGAGGCACGCTCGCGGCGGGCGTTGTCGCGCCACTTGGCGGCGAATTGGGCTGCGGAGAGTGCGCCTGGTAGCGCCGCCATGTGTCCTACTCGGCGGCCTAGCGGAACTCGGGGATGACGGTCTCGGCGAAGGCTTGGGCGGGCTCGATGGTGTCGCGGCCGAAGAACTCGATCATGAACATGTCGCAGCCCAGGTCGACGTGCTTCTGGACGCGTTGCTTGATCATGTCGGGCGTGCCGGTCAGCGCCATCTCGCCGGCGGGGTTGCCCATGTGGCCGCCGAAGATGCGCTGGGCACGGTCGACCATCGGGCCGAGCTGCTCTTCGTTCTCGACGATCGTGACCAGGCACTGCTGCGAGACGCGCAGCTCAGCGGGGTCGCGGCCGAGTCGCTCGGCGTGGCCGTGCAGCACGGCGACCTTGTGCTCGATGTCGTCCTGGCTACCGGCTGAGTTGTTCCAGATGTCGGCGTACTGTGCGGCGATCCGCATGGTGACCTTTTCGCCGCCGCCGCCGACCAGAATCGGCACATCGCGCGGGGGCTTCGGCTGAGTGACGAGGTTTTCGGTGTGGAAGTGCTCGCCCTCGAACGAGACTTCGTCCTGATCGGCGTCCCACATCGCCTTGAAGATCTGCAGGCCCTCTTCAAGCTGGCGCAGCCGTTCGCGCGTCTCCGGGAAGGGCATCCCGAAGTCGGTGAACTCGCGCGGCATCCAGCCGGAGCCGAAGCCCGGGATGATCCGGCCGCCGGCGATGTTGTCGACCGTGGCGATCATCTTGCCGGTGTGGGCCGGGTTGCGCATCCCCACCGGGGTGACCAGCGTGCCGATCTCGGCCCGCTCGGTGATGGCGGCGATGCCCGCCGCGAGCGTCCAGGCTTCCAGCATCGGGATCGCCGGTGACTGCGGGCCATAGAGGTGATCGTTGACCCACAGCGAGTCGAAGCCCATCTCCTCGAAGGCCTCCGAGGCTCGCTTGGTCTCCGCCCAGCTGCGCTTGATCTGCGGCACCATCACGCCGAAATGCACGCCGTCGCTCATCGGGAATTCCTCTCTCCGCTGGTGCGGTGAGTTTCAAGTCCAAGTGTCTGGGGCAGGGTAGCAGCGAGGCGTGCAACGACGCTGCAGTCAGTCCGCAGCGTGCAGACCATCTCCCGACTTGGCCTTGGCTTCGCGGTCTGCCGTCTCAAGGGCGGCTCGCTTGATAAACCGAATCAGCGGCTCGTCGCCTCTTGAGCCTCGGGCCTTCAAGCGAACCAGCTCTTCCCGATCGAACTCGATCTGCAACCGCATCGCACCGGGACCCTTCTTAGCAGGGTCGTAGGGAATCTCTTCCGCATCTGCGACTGGGGTCTCAATGTGCAGCTTGCTGCGTTGCTTGGTCATCGCCTGCGCATCCTACCTCCAGGTCGATAGTATCGCGTTCGTTCCTCATCGTCAGAAATCCAACCGGTCACCACATGAGACATCCGATGCTGGTCGGAGAGCTCCAGGACGAAGGTCAACACGAGGCCGGTTCTGTCGGGCCCGATCATTTTCATTCGCTCCGGCTGAAAGCGAGCATTGCCCAGCTCGTCCTGCCGTTGCCTCGCTGGTTGAGGAAAGTACTTCGCCGGTCCCTCCCAGACGTCATCAGCGTCATCGAGCGACAGCCCATGCGCCCATAGCTCTTCATCGCTCGCATCGTTTCCGGTCACACCGCCGTATGGGATCTCAGGCATTTCGATTCAAACTGCGCAGGCGCGCAGAAGCCCCGCCGGAGCGCGGCTTCTTGTCGACTCCGTGGTCGATCGGTCCTAGTGCGCCGCGACCGCTTCCTCGGTGAACTGCGCGGCCTCGGTCGAGCCGCGCAGCGCCGCGGTTGACGCTTGGCCCTCGGTGACCGTGAGCAGCACCTCGTCGAAGTAGGACGTGCCCGCCTCGCGCTGGTGCTTGGTCGCCGTGTAGCCCTGGGCCTCGGCGGCGAACTCGCCCTCCTGCAGCTCCACGTAGGCGGACATGCCGCGCTCGCGATAGCCGTTCGCGAGGTTGAACGTGTGGTAGTTGATCCCGTGCCAGCCGGCCAGGGTGATGAACTGGAAGCGGTAGCCCATGTCCGCCAGCTGCTCCTGGAACGTCGCGATCGTGGCCTCGTCGAGGTGACGCTTCCAGTTGAACGACGGGGAGCAGTTGTAGGAGAGCATTTTCTCCGGGAACTGGGCGTGGATCGCGTCGGCGAACTGCCGCGCCTCTTCGATGTCCGGCGTGGAGGTCTCGCACCAGATCAGGTCGGCGTAGGGCGCGTAGGCGAGGCCGCGTGAGATCGCGGACTCGATGCCGCCGGTGACCGAGAAGTAGCCCTCGGCGGTGCGCTCGCCGGTGATGAACTCACGGTCGCGCTCGTCGATATCGGTCGTCAGCAGCGTCGCCGACAGCGCGTCGGTACGGGCCATCACGATCGCCGGCACGTCCATCATGTCGGCGGCGAGGCGAGCGGCCTGTAGCGTGCGCACGTGCGCGGAGGTGGGCACGAGCACCTTGCCGCCCATGTGGCCGCACTTCTTCTCGGCCGCGAGCTGGTCCTCGAAGTGGACGCCGGCGGCGCCCGCTTCGATCATGTTGCGCATCAGCTCGAAGGCGTGGATCGGCCCGCCGAAGCCGGCCTCGGCGTCGGCCACGATCGGCAGGTAGTAGTCGAAGTGGGTGCGGCCTTCCAGGCGGTCCACTTGGTCGGCGCGCATCAGTGCGTTGTTGAGCCGCTTGACCAGCGAGGGGACGCTGTTGGACGGATACAGGCTCTGGTCGGGATAGGTGTGCTGCGCGAGGTTGGCGTCGGCCGCGACCTGCCAGCCGCTGACATAGATCGCCTCGAGGCCGGCCTTGGCCATCTGCACGGCCTGGGCGCCGGTCACGGCGCCGAAGGTGCGTACAAACGGGCGGTCCTGCAGCGAGTTCCAGAGCCGCTCCGCGCCTGCGCGGGCGAGCGTCGACTCGGGCAGGATCGAAGGGCGCAGCTTCAGCGCGTCGGCGGCGCCATAGTTGCGCTCCACGCCGCGCCAACGCGCGTCGTGCTGCCAGGCGCGCTCCAGCGCCGATGCGTCAGTTGCCTGGTCCGTCCCGTTCTGCGTCATTCGGGGTCCCCTCTGTGTGCCCGGCCGGTCGTCGGTGACCGGTTGGTTCCGTCCTGATCGCGCATCCTCAGTCGAGATACGCGTAAGCCGGCTGCGTCAGAAACTCGGTGAACTCCTCGTTGAGGATCAGACCGTCGAGGATCTCGCGGGCGACGCCGTAGCGCGACTCCTCGTCGCCGCCGAGCGCCTCGAGCTCCTCGTCGCGAATCTGCTCGTAGAGCTCAGCGGTGATCACCCGGCCGTCGTCGAGCGTGGCGCCGTGACGCAGCCACTGCCAGATCTGGCCGCGCGAAATCTCCGCCGTCGCGGCGTCCTCCATGAGGTTGTTGATCGCCGCCGCGCCGTTGCCGTTGAGCCAGGAGTTCAGGTACTGCAGCGCCACGCTGATGTTGAGCCGCAAGCCGGCCTCGGTGATCGTGCCGCCGCTCTGGTCGAGCGAGAGCAGCTGCGGCGCCTCGATTTCAACATCGTCGCGCATCCGCTCGCGCTGATTGGGCTCGCCGCCGAGCGCCTCGGCGAAGATCTCGCGCGCGATCGACACGAGGTCGGGGTGAGCGACCCAGGTGCCGTCGAAGCCGTCGCTCGATTCGCGCTCCTTGTCGGCGCGGACGCCGGAGAGCGCGATCTGGTTGATCGCGGGGTCGCGTCGGGAGGGAATGAAGGCGGCCATCCCACCCATCGCGTGGGCCCCGCGCTTGTGGCAGGTCTTGACCAGCAGCTCGGTGTAGGAGCGCATGAACGGCGTGGTCATCGTGACCTGGACGCGGTCGGGCAGGGCGAACGTGGGCTGCGACTTGAAGCGCTTGACCGCGCTGAAGATGTAGTCCCAGCGGCCCGCGTTGAGGCCGGCCGAGTGGTCGCGCAGTTCGTAGAGAATTTCTTCCATCTCGAACGCGGCCGGCAGCGTTTCGATCAGCACCGTGGCGCGGACGCTGCCCTGGGGCACGCCCAGCTCATCCTGGGCGGCGACGAACACGTCGTTCCAGAGCCGCGCCTCGAGGTGGCTCTCCAGCTTCGGCAGGTAGAAGTAGGGGCCGGTCTCGCGGGCGACCCGCTCGGCCGCGTTGTGGAACATGTAGAGACCAAAGTCGAACAGGCTGGCCGAGATCGGCTCAGCGTCGACCGTCACGTGCTTTTCGTCGAGGTGCCAGCCGCGCGGACGGATCAACAGCGTCGCGATCGTGTCGTTCAGCGTGCGGACGCTGCCGTCGGGGTTCTCGAAGGTGATCTCGCGGCGGACCGCGTCGCGCGCGTTGATCTGGCCATTCACGACATTCGGCCAGGTCGGTGAGAGCGAGTCCTCGAAGTCGGCCATGAAAGCGTCGGCGCCGGAGTTCAGCGCGCCGATCATCATCTTGCGGTCGACCGGCCCGGTGATCTCGGCCCAGCGCTGCTGCAGGTCTTCGGGAGTCGGCGCGACCTTCCAGGCCCCGAAGCGAATCTCTTCGGTGTCGGAGAGAAAGTCGGGCATCACGCCGGCATCGAACTCAACCTGCCGCACGTCGCGGCGGGCCAGCAGCTCGCGTCGTCGTGCGTTGAAGCGTCGGTGCAGCGCGGCGAGGAACGCCAGCGCGTCCTCCGTCAGCACCGCTTCGAATCCCTCACTCAGCTCGCCCCGTACGTCCACGCCCCGTGGCAGCGTTAGCTCCGTCATCATCGTTCCAGCTCTCCGTGCTCTGCTCTCAGGAATGATCCGCGATTCGGGCCCGACGGCCCGGGTGATCGGCGCGGATGTGAACGTCAGATTAAGCTAGTCCGCCGCTCGTTCGCGTCAATGACTCGTGGGCCTCCCTATCGACAAGTTCAATACATACACGCACCAGCGCGATGGAGGGTCAGCGCCGACATCCGCAGCGCGCCGTTCGGTAAACTGGGTGCACGCGCCGCGACCGGCGCCCAGCACATGACGGAGGTGTCGAATGCCGCTCAAGAACAGTAAAACCACCGGTGACTTCGAGATCACCGGCGTCAACCACCTGGCGCTGGTCTGCAGCGATATGCAGCGCACGGTCGACTTCTACACGCAGGTCCTGGGCTTCCCGCTGATCAAGACAATCGAGCTGCCGAACGACATGGGCCAGCACTTCTTCTTCGACATGGGCAACGGCGCGAGCCTCGCGTTCTTCTGGTTCCCCGGAGCACCGGCGCCGCACCCGGGCATCTCGTCGCCCGACCCGAACACCTTCTTCGATCCCAGCGCGGAGCTGACCACTGCGATCGCCTCGATGAACCACATCGCCTTCGACGTGGCGGCCGACAAGATCGAGGCCTACCGCGACAAGCTGCTCGACCACGGTGTGCGTTGCACGCCGATCATGAACCACGACGACTCGCCGCGCGGGATCAGCCGCGGCGTGAACGACACCACGTTCGTGCGCAGCGTCTACTTCTACGACCCGGACGGGATCATGCTCGAGTTCGCGGCCTGGACGCGGGAGCTCCACGAGGGCGATGTGAGCCACGCCCCGGCCCGCGCCCTGGAGGCCGCCCTCTCCGGCGACTGAGCGGGCGAGGCTCCGCCACACACGGAACTGGCAGCCACAAGATGGGCGTCCGCCTCAAACGAGCGGTGCGCGACGGTCTGCTTGAGCATGAACGAAGCTGAACGAATCCTGAACGAATTCGAACGCGGCTAGACGGCGACGATCCTGTCCCTGAGGCTGATCCTCGTATCTGCCAGGAAGCCTCTGAACAACTCTCCCCCCGAACCGCGGGGGGAGATGCTGCGGAGCAGCAGAGGGGGTCCGGCCAGATTGCGTAGGCCCCCCGTGTATGTTCGCGCTGGCTCGGGAGCTGCTGGCGGACGACCATCCCGCGCGGGTGGTGGCGGCCTTCGTGGACGGGCTGTCGGCGGCGGATTGGGCGGAGCTGGGCGTCGACCTGCACGGTCAGGCGCTGGGCGGGCCGGCCTATCACCCCCGCGCGCTGCTGAGCATCTGGCTCTACGGCTTCATGAGCGGCACGCGCTGCGCGCGGCGGCTGGAGGCGGCCTGCCGCGAGCAACTGCCGATGCTCTGGCTGAGCGGCTCGCAACAGCCCGATCACAACACGCTCTGGCGCTTCTACAAGCAGCACCGCGAGCGGATGCGCGGCTTGCTGCAGCTGACGGTCCGCACGGCGCGGCGGCGCCGCGTCTGCCGGCGCAGCTGCAGGCAGCGCAGCGGCTCCGCGAGCAGGTCGCGGCGGCGCGTCGGGAGCTCGTCGAGTCGGACCGCCGGCATGCCAACCTGACCGATCCGCAAGCGCGCCTGCTGCGCGGCCGCGACGGCTGGCTGACCGGCTACAACGCGCAGGCGATGGCGGCGCCGCTGCGGGGCAGCGATACACCAGATAGTGACGGGGCCGCTGCGGGCGGGGGCGGCGCGCCGGACGAGCGGCCGAACGGCGCGTCTGACCCAGATCACGGTCAGCCGGGCGACGCGCTGGAGCCGGGCGGCGCGAGCGGGTCGAGCGGGGGCATGCTGCTGCTGGCCGCGGAGGTCAGCCAGGATCCGGCCGACACGGCGCAGCTGTTGCCACTGATCGAAGCGGCTGAGGCGAGCGGCGGCGGCCGGCGCGCCGCGCTGACCGTGGCCGACGCCGGCTCCTTCTCGGCCGCCAACCTGAGCGCCTGCGCGGCCCGCGGGGCAGCCGTGGTGATCCCCGAACCACGCGCGCCGAGCAACCCCGACTACCACTACAGCCAGTTCCATTACGAGCCCGCAGCGGACTGCTACCGCTGTCCCGAAGGCCAGCAGCTGCAGTTCCGCGGCCTGCAGCGGCGGCGCCGCCGCACGCCCGCCCGGGTCTACGCCGCCAAGCCTGCGGTCTGCCGCGCCTGCCCCGCGTTCGGACGCTGCACGAGCAGCCCGCGGGGTCGCCAGATCAAGGTCTCGATCCACGCCCGGGCGCTGCAGGCGCACCGCGGCTGGATGCAGAGCGAGGCGGCCCGGCAGGCCTTGCGAAGCCGCCAGGGGCTGATCGAACCGGTCTTCGGGATCATCAAGGAGCAACAGGCCGGGCGCCGCTTCCTGCTGCGCGGGTTGGCCGCGGTCAGCGCCGAGTGGTCGTTGCTGGCGGTCGCGTTCAACCTGCGGATGCTGAGCCGGCGCTGGCCGCGCCGCCGGCCCGCAGCAGCCCTGCCGCCGCAGCGCAGCTCAGCCCGGCCGCCGCCACCGGCCACGCACCGCCGCTGCCCGCACCGGTCGCTGCTCCAGACATCAGCCCCGCCCCCGCCAGCTCGCCCCCAGACGCCGCCCACACCGCCAACCGCCCTCCTGAGACAGGCTCACATAGCGGGGGGAGAGAGGATCCGGCTTCTTCAGAGCATTCTTAGCGGGTTGCCGTGCGCCTACGGAGCAGGACCGAGCTCGGCTTGATCGTCGGGATCCGCGAGGCGCTGCTCGAGGGCGGCGATTTGGAGGCGGAGTGCGCGCAGCTCCTCGCCGATTGTGGCGACGCCGGGGTCCGCGTCGTGATCGCTTTCCACGAACCGGGCGGCGACGCTGGCGGTGAACAGTCCGAATACGCCGATCCCGACAACCATCAGCGCGACGCCGAGGGCGCGGCCGCCGAGGGTGACCGGCGCGACGTCGCCGTAGCCGACCGTCGTGACGGTGACGATGGCCCACCAGAGGGCGGTGCCGAAGCCGTCGATCTTCGAGGAGCTCTGCGCCTGGCCGTGTTCGAGCAGCGTGACCGCGGCGGCGATCGCCAGAATCGCCACCAGCGTGATGACGAGCGCGTAGGCCAGCCCGGTGCGGCCGAAGACGCGGCCCCAGGAGGAGCCGAGGCGCATGGCGACGGCGAGGATCCGCAACGGGCGTAGGAACGGCACGACCACGATGAGGACGTCGTACCAGTGCTTGACGAGATACTCGCGGCGGTTGGGGGCGAGGTAGGTCTTGACCACCAGCTCGATCGCGAAGGCCGCCCAGATGAACCAGTTCAGCGCGAAGAGCGCGGTGTCGAGCGTCGCTGAGAGGCTCATGACGAGCGGGATCAGGATCAGCGGGATCATCGCGATCGCGAGCAGCAACATCGGGATTTCGGTGACGCGGTCGACCTTGGCTGCCCAGCGAGCGCGTGTCTGTTTGTCCACGGTGCATCCTCCACGTAGTGAGTGGCTGTTGAGGTGAGCTACAGGGTCGCGTATGCGGGCTGGTCAGGCGTTGGTCAGGGTTGGTCAGGCGTCGGCGGGTGCGCCGTTGATGATTCTGATTCTGTGGTGCAGGCGGGCAGGGACTTTGGGGCCGGGGAGCAGGATGCCCTGAAGATTGCAGGGGTCGGCGGCGGCGATCTCGAGCGGCGGGTCTTCGCTGGCGGCGGTGCGGCGCAGGGAGCGCATCTGATCGATCGCCTCGGGGAGCGCGAACTGCTCGCCGATCAGGCCCTGAATGAAGCGTCCGCCGCGGATTTCGCCGCGGGCTTCGAGTCGGCGCAGGGCGCGCAGGATCTCGCGCCAGGGCATCGAGACGCTCTCGCGCGTCATCAGCTCGCGCGAGACGACGCCGTAGCGGTCGAGCAGGATGCGGGCGATGGCTTCGGCGTGCTCGTCGGCGAGGGTTGGGTCAGGTTCGTCGGCGACGGTCGCGGGGAGCGGCGCCCAGCGACCCGCAGGTCCCTCGCCGATGAAGACGCCGCCGCCGCCGTAGCGGGGGCGACGCGGGCGTCGGCGTCGGCTGCTGGCGGGGCGCGAGAGCTGGCGCAGGCCCTGGAAGCCGTCGGCATGAGCGAGCCCGGCGGCGATCAACTCGCGCAGGCCGTTCTCGACGTCGGTGGCGATGCGGCGCGTGCCGTCGACGAGTTCGTCGAAGAAGAGCGCGCCGCGTTCGCGGAGCAGGCGGTGGATCTGGCCCGCGGCGCCGTCGAGCTCGTCGGTCACGCTGGACGTGGGTGGAGGCGCGGAGCGACCGCGGGCAGGCGCGGGCGGAGGCGCACGACGGGTGGCGGCGAGCAGCGTGGCGAAGTCGCGGCGCAGGGCGACGGTGATGGGGGTGGCTCGGGAGGGGGAGGGGCGGCTCGGCCGGGGCGGGGTCGCGCCGTTGCTGTTGCGGCCGTTGGCCGGCGCGGGCGGACGGGGGGTGAGGCGGGCCCAGGTCACGTCGCCGGAGAGGCAGAGTTCGTCGAGCCAGGCTGCGCGGTAGTCGGAGACGCGGCGCGCGAGCAGGTCGCGCTCCCAGCCGCCGGCGGGCGCTTCGAAGCCCTGCAGGCGGTGAATCACAGCGCGAACGCCGGCCTTGCCCTGGAGCTGTGTGTCGGGGGTGAGATGTTGCCAGCGCAGCAGGAAGCGGAGGTAGTGCTGCGCCGAGACCGGCTCGATTTCGGCGCGCAGGCGGACGATCGTGTAACGGTGGATGCGAGCCAGCAGGCGGCGGTCGCAGAACTCCTCGGCTGGTTTGGTGTGAGGGGCGTCTGGGGCGCCGGGGGCGACCGGGGTGAACTGTCCGCGCATGATCTCGCCCAGCGCCTCGAGCTGGCGCAGGCCGTATTCGAGGTCTTCGGCGCGCAGCCCGCAGCGCTCGCCGAGTTGCTCGGAGGTGATCGGCCCGACGATCTCCATGTGTCCGCGGGCGAGCTTGACGCGAGCGTCCTCGCGGTCGGCGACGCGAATCGCGGCGCCGGGCGGCAGGTCGAGCTGCGGCTCGATCGTCGATTCAGGGAAGAGCAGCTGGATCGCCGGGAGCTGCTCAGCGGCGAAACAGGCTGTGAGGTCGCCGTTCGTCGCGGTTCCTGCGCGCCCCTCCGCGATCAGCTCCTCGAGCAGCGTTCGGTCGACGGGGAGCATGGTGAGATCGAGGCTCACGAGGCTGAGCAGCAGGTCGTGCAGCTCTTCGGCGTCGCGGACGGGCGGCGTGGCTTCCTCGCGGACGCGCTCGATCGCGTCGATGTCGAGCCGGCCGAGGTCGCGCTGCTGCTCGGGCAGGCTGCGGCGGGTCATCACCGCGCGGGCGCGACGCTCTTCGAGCGGGGCGTTGTCGAGGAAGCCGAACGGGTTGATGTTGAGGATGCTCTGGGCCATCGGCGAGGGTGTCACCGTGTCGCGCGCGTGCAGGCGGATCTCGCCGGCCTCGACGCGCTGCAGGACCTCGATCAGGCCGTCCGTATCGACGGCTTCGTGCAGACAGTCGTCGATCGTCTGGGTGATCAGCGGATGGTCGGGCGGCACCAGCGAGCCGGCCATGTTTTCCTGGCAGCCGACCTGCGCGGGGAAGACGGCGGCGAGCAGATCGTCGGCAATCATCCGCTGCAAGTTGGGCGGGACCTTCTTGCCGCTGCGCATGCGGGGGACGGCGAGGGCGCGGGTTGCGGCCCAGCGCCAGCGCGTGTTCCAGAACGGCGCATAGAGGACCGCCTGGCGCATCGCCTCCTCGGCGTTGCTCGATTTGAGGTAGTCGAAGGCTTCTTCGAGTGGGAACGACTGCGAGGGACCGAGTGAGAGGATGATGCCCTCTTCGTTGGCGGCGGCCTGTAATTCGAAATCGAAGCGCACGCAGAAGCGCTTGCGCAGCGCGAGGCCCCAGGCGCGGTTGATGCCCGAGCCGAAGGGCGCGTGGACGACGAGTTGCTGCCCGCCGGCCTCGTCGAAGAAGCGCTCGAAGACGACATCGGTGTCGGAGGGCACGGTTCCGAGTGCGTCGTGAGTCGCGCCGAGGTACTCGAGCAGCTGCTCAGCGGCGGTCGAGCTGATGTGACATTCGCGCTGCAGATTGAGGCTGGCTGATTCGAGATCATCGAGCTGCCGCGTCACGTCGCGTCGCAGCTCGCCGATCGCGGTGGAGAGCTCAATGCTGCGGCCGGGCGCCTCGCCGAGCCAGAAGGGGATGGTGGGCGGCGCGCCGTGGGCGTCCTCGACGCGTACGACGCCTTTGCCTTCGACGCGGCGGATGCGCCAGGAGGTCGTGCCCAGCAGGAAGATGTCGCCGGCCTGGCTCTCGATCGCGAAGTCCTCGTTGACCGTGCCGATGAAGGCGCCGTCGGGCTCCTTGACGACGCGGAAGTCGCCGGTTTCGGGGATCACGCCGCCGTTCATCAGGGCGGTCAGCCGCGCCGAGCGCCGCGGGCGCAGCATGTGGTTGATGCGGTCGCGATGGATCAGCGGGCGTGAGCGTCCGCCGCCCTCGCCGACGCCCGTCGCGAGCATCTCGACGGTCTCTTCGTAGGTCTGACGGTCGAGCTCGCGGTAGGGCGCGGCGTGCTTGAACTGCTCGTAGAGGTCGCCTTCAGCGGTGGGCTCGGCGGCGATCTCGGCAACGATCTGCTGGGCGAGCACCTCGATCGGGGCGACGGGCTGGCAGATGCGGTCGAGCGCGCCGGCGGCGACGGCGCGGATCATGGCGGCGCACTCGATCAGCTCATCGAGCGCCGTGGGGAACAGCGCGCCGTGGGGGACGCGTCCGAGCGCGTGGCCGGAGCGGCCGACGCGCTGCAGGAAGGTGCCGATCCGTCGCGGCGAGCCGATCTGGCAGACCAGGTCGATCGCGCCGATGTCGATTCCGAGCTCGAGCGAGGCGGTGGCGACGACCGCCTTGAGGTCGCCCGACTTGAGCCGCTGCTCCATCTGGTGGCGTCGCTCCTTGGCGAGGCTGCCGTGATGGCTGGCGACGTGCTCCTTGCCGACGCGCTCGGTCAGCCGGTGTGCGACGCGCTCGGCCAGCGCGCGGGTGTTGACGAAGATCAGCGTGGTGCGGTGCTGCGCGACCAGCTCGCCGAGGCGGTCATAGATGCTGTCCCACAGGTCGTGAGTGGGGATCGCGGTGAGCGGGACGTCGGTCGTTTCGATCCACAGCTCCAGCTGCCGCTGGTGGCCGAGGTCGAGCACCTGGCAGTCGAGCGGCTGGCCCTGGTCGTCGAGCCCGGTGAGAAAGGCGGCGATCTGGTCCATCGGCTTCTGGGTGGCGGAGAGTCCGATCCGCACGGGCCGCTGCTCGGCGACGTGGTCGAGGCGGGCGAGTGAGAGCGAGAGGTGCGAGCCGCGCTTGTCGCGCACGAGCGCGTGGATTTCGTCGACGATGACGGTGCGGACGGTGCGCAGGACCTCGCGGCTTTGCTCGGCGGTGAGCATCAGGTAGAGCGATTCGGGCGTGGTGATCAGGATGTGCGGCGGGCGCTTGACGATCATCCGGCGCTCCGACTGCGGGGTGTCGCCGGTGCGCACGACGGTCCGGATGCGGGGCATCGGCGCCCCCCCTGTGTCAGCGCCGCGCTCCGCCCGCGCCCGCGCGAGCTCGGTGATCTCCCGCAGGGGTTCCTCGAGGTTGCGCTGGATGTCGTTCGATAGCGCCTTGAGCGGGGAGACGTAGAGGATGCGCGTCTCGTCGGGCAGCTCGCCCTGTTCCTGGCCGAGGCGAACGAGCTCGTCGATCCCGGCCAGAAACGCCGTCAGCGTCTTGCCGGAGCCGGTCGGCGCCGCGAGCAGCACATCGCGGCGCGTGCGAATCGCCGGCCAGCCGGCCAGCTGTGCGTCGGTGGGCGCGTCAAAGCGCGAGCGGAACCACTCCGCCACCAGCGGGTGGAAGTCGGCGAGGACATCGGGAGCGGCCGCGGTCTGGCTCATATGTTCCGCAGTGTAGGGCTTGCTTCTTCGTCAGGGTAGAGGCGATCACAGTCGGTAGACTCGGCGCGGGAGAGAGGGGGCTTCTGATGGCGATTGCTTGGGCTGGGGTGTTTGATGAGGCGTTGGAGCGGTTTGTGCAGTATCTGCAGATTGATACGACGAACCCGCCGGGGAATGAGGCGCCGGCGGCTCGCTGGTTGGGCTCGCTGCTTGAGGCGGAGGGGCTTGAGACCGAGTACGTCGAGATTCAGCCCAACCGCGAGGCGGTCTTCGCCTGGCTGCGCGGGGATGGCTCGAAGCGGCCGATGATGCTCTGCAACCACACCGATGTGGTGCCGGTGGAGGAGGAATACTGGACCAAGCCGGCCTTCGAGGGCCACATCGAAGACGGCAAGGTCTACGGGCGCGGCGCGGTCGATATGAAGGGCTGCGGGATCATGCATCTGCTGACGATGCTGCTGCTCAAGCGCGAGGAAGTCCCGCTGACGCGCGACCTGGTGTTCTGCGGCGTGCCCGATGAAGAGGCGGGGTCGGTCTGGGGGATGGACTGGCTGTGCAAGAACCGCCCCGAGCTGGTTGATGTGGAGTTCGAGCTGTCGGAGGGCGGCACGGGCTCGACCCAGCTGCTGGGCGAGGAGGCGAATATCTTCTCGGTCGCGACGAACGAGAAGGACATCTGCTGGATGCGGCTGGAGTCGGTCGGCACGCCGGGGCACGGCAGCCGGCCGCACTACGACAACTCGGCGGTGCATCTGGTCAACGCGCTGAGCCGTCTGGCGGACTGGGAACGTCCGGTGACGATCACGCCGGAGACGCGGATCTGGCTGGATCGCCTGGCGGCGGAGGGGCGCATCGCGCCGGTCACGGACGAGAGCGAGGTGGAGGCGCTGGTCACGGCGCATCCGGGCGCCCACGCGATGTTCCTGAACACGCTGAACGTGACGATGATCAACGCGGGGATCAAGGCGAACGTGATCCCGGCCAAGAGCGAGGCGACGATCGACTGTCGATTGCTGCCCGGTCAGGACCGGGATGACTGGCGTCAGCAGGTGATCGGGATCATCGACGACGACCGGATTTCAGTGGAATTCTCGGACTGGGGGCAGGATCAGCCGGTCGCGGTGGACTGGGACACGGAGCTGTATCGGACGATCGAGGCGGTCGTGACGGAGGCGGTCGAGGACGCGACGGTGGTGCCGAGCACGTGCGTCGGCGGGACCGACAACCGCTTCCTGCGGCAGCAGGGGATTCCGGCCTATGGGTTCATTCCGGTGCTGCTGACGCCGGCGGAGGCGGCGGGCTTCCACGGGAATGACGAGCACATGTCGATCGAGAATCTGAATATGGGGGTGGAGCTGACGTACGAGATCGTGCGTCGGATGGTGACGTAGCGTCGGGCGTTTGTGCAGGCCCGCGGCGTCCCGGCTCAGGGGGGTTGGAGCGCCGTCGGGCATTCGGAGCGCGAATGGGGCTGGGGTGCTCGCATGGATTCCTGCCTGCGCAGGAATGACGGAAGGGGGGAGGCGGCGGGCTTCCACGGGAACGACGAACACATGTCGATCGAGAATTTGAATATGGGGGTGGAGCTGACGTACGAGATCGTGCGTCGGATGGTGACGTAGCGTCGGGCGTCTGCGCAGGCCCGCGGCGTCCCGGCTCAGGGGGGTTGGAGGGCCGTCGGGCGTTCGGAGCGCGAATGGGGCTGGGGTGCTCGCATGGATTCCTGCCTGCGCAGGAATGACGGAAGGGGGGAGGCGGCGGGCTTCCACGGGAATGACGAACACATGTCGATCGAGAATCTGAATATGGGGGTGGAGCTGACGTACGAGATCGTGCGTCGGATGGTGACGTAGGGAGACCGTTGCATTGTTCGTGCGGCGCTGAGGGATCCACTGCTCCCCCCGAGGGGGAGCTGTCGCGCAGCGACTGAGGGGGAGGCCCGGGCTGCGCCCTGAATCTGGAGTGTCGCACAACGGCGGCGCCCTCCCCCTCTGCCTGCGGCATCTCCCCCGCAGGGGGAGAAGTGGGAGTAGGCGGGAATGCCGGAAGATGAAGCAGCAGCGTTACTGGAGCTTCGAGTAGGGCAGCGGGTTGAGGTAGTAGAGCGCTTCCTCGGGGGCGTGCTCACGGAGCGGGCCGATCACGTCGGCGAGGGGATCGCCGGCTCGGTACGGCATCATCGGGTCCACGCCGCCGGGCATGATCCAGAGGTCGGTGAGCTCGCCGGTGCGGCCGATCCGCGAGGCGTAGGCGGTGACGAGCTGTAGAGCGCCGCTCGGTTCCAGCGCGTCGACGAGGCCGCCGATCTGGTCGATGGCAGGGGGCAGACCGCCGGTGTTCGTCTGCAGCACGGCCAGCATGTATTGGCGGGGCGTGTCGGGCGTCGCGTTGAGCGCCGCGTCGAGCCGTGCCTCGGTGCCGTAGGAGACCTGGTTGGCGAACTTGGTGATCTCTTCGATCTGGAGTTCGTCGCGCAGCTTCGCGACGGCGGACCACAGCGCCTTGTCCTGCCCCATCGACCCGAGGCATTCCTCAGCGTGAGCCATGTTCTCGTAGCGATGGATCGAGAGGTCCCAGCCCATCTCGCCGCCGGAGACCTTCCAGCCGCCGATCAGGTCGATGCCGTGGCGCTCCATGGCGGGCACGACGGTCTCCGAGTAGAAGTCGACGAACAGGTCGAAGGCGGTGTTCGTGATCGGCTTGATGCGGTGACGAACTTCCATGAACAGGGCCATGCGGATCTCCCAGTCTGGTTTCAGATGTTGCGGCGCAGGGTAGAGCGTGCGGCTAGAGCTCGGGCGCGAGTGCGGTGATGAACTCGCGGGTCTGCTGGCGCTCGGCTTCGTTGGCGCCGTCGGGCGCGGCGTAGAAGTCGGTCACGCCGACATCTCGCCAGCGGCGCAGCTCGCGCTCGACTTCTTCCTCGGAGCCGATGATCGCGAGGTCGGCGGGGCCGTCGCCGCCGGAGCCCTGAATCACGCGCTGGTAGGAGGGCAGGGTGTTGTACATCGCGAAGGCGCGTCCGATGCGCGTGCGGGCGCGCTCGACATCGGAGGTGATGACGACGGGCACGCCGGCGATCAGGCGCGGATCAGGCCGGCCGGCGTCGCGGGCGGCGGCGCCCATCTCGGGGATCACGACCTCTTCAATCCACTTGGGCCCGGCCAGCCAGAGCGCGGTGCCGTCGGCGAGGCGTCCGGTGACGCGCAGCATCTGCGGGCCGAGGGCGGCGACGATCACGCTGATCGGTTCGGCGTCGGCGAACTCCAGCTTCGAATGGATGGTGAAGTGGTCGCCCTCAAAATCGACCTGCTCGCCGCGCAGCAGCGGCTGCAGCACCTCGAGGTACTCGCGCATGTGGCCGACGGGCCTGGAAAAGTCGAGGCCCCAGGAGTCTTCGATCACGATCTGGTGGGAGAGGCCGAGGCCGAGCACGAAGCGTCCGCCGCTGGCGATCTGGGTGGCGAGCGCCTGTTGTGCCATGGTGACGGGATGTCGCGAGTAGGTCGGCACGATGTAGGTGCCGAGCTCGATCTCGGCGGTGCGCGGCCCGGCGAGGGCGAGCACGGTCATGGCGTCGTGGCCCATGCTGGGCAGCCAGGCGCCGGCGTAGCCGTCGGCCTCCAATTGTTCGATCGAGCTGAGTTTTTCGCTGAGTGTTGTGCCGGTGGGCATGGTGAGGATTCGCATGCGGCGCAGGCTAACGCGATCACGGCCGCCGGCGGACGGTGATTCGACTAGCCTGCCGGGGCATACGACGATGATTCAGGGAGCATCCGGAAAGCAGGGATTTCGATGGCATCCGCAGAACTGACCAAGGTCCTGGAGCTGATGGGGCAGCGACCGCTGAACCCGAACGCGACGCTCGAGGAGATGCGCGCAGGGATGGAGACCGGATCGTTCCCGGCGACCGAAGCGGCGACGGTGACGAGCGTGGACGCAAACGGCGTGCCGGGTGAGTGGGTGACCGTGCCGGAGTCGGACCCGAATCGTCGGCTGCTGTACGTCCACGGCGGCGGCTACGTGATGGGCTCGCCGGTGACGCATCGGCGGCTGTGCGAGGGGATCGCGCGGGCGGCGGAGTGCGCTGTGCTCAATCTCGATTACCGCATGGCTCCGGAGCACGTATTCCCCGCGGCGGTCGATGATGCGATGGCGGCTCTGCAGTTCGTGCAGGAGAACGGGCCCGACGGTCCCGGTGCGGCCGACTCGGTGTTCGTCGGCGGGGACTCGGCGGGCGGCGGTCTGATGCTCGCGACGCTGCTGGCGGCTCGCGAGCGCGGCGTCGCGATGCCTGACGGGGGCGTCGGGATCTCGGTCTGGAGCGACCTGGCGATCTCGGGCGAGTCGATCCAGACGCGTTCCGGTGTGGACCCGCTGATCACCGACGCGTCGATGGTGACGAACATGGCGGCGATGTACCTGGGCGGGGCCGACGCGGAGACGCCGCTGGCGTCGCCGCTCTACGCCGACTACGCCGGGCTGCCGCCGCTGCTGCTGCAGGTTGGCGATCACGAAGTGCTACTTTCCGACACGACGCGGGTCGCCGAACGGGCGCGCGAGGCGGGCGTCGAGGTCACCGAAGAGGTATGGGACGAGATGTTCCACGTCTGGCACGCGTTCGCACCGATGCTGCCCGAGGGTCAGCAGGCGATCGACCGGATCGGCGAGTGGGTGCGCCAACACGCGGCCGTGCCCGTCTGAGCCGCAGATTGGCCGGGTGCGCGATCGATGAAGGGACCGAATGATGGCCTCCGCTGAACTCAAACAGGCCATCGAGCATGTCGAGGCGATGCTCGCCCAGATGGCGTCGGCCGCCGCCGACGGCAACATCGTCGCGGCACTGCGCGAGGGCATGGACTCGGCGTTCCGATTCGGAGTCAGCGACGCGGCCACGGTCACGCCGGTCAGCGCCAACGGCGTGCCCGCTGAGTGGCTGACCGTCGCAGAGTCGCGACCGGGCCGGCGGATGCTCTACCTGCACGGCGGCGGCTACATAGCCGGCTCGCCGGCTACGCATCGGCGTCTCTGCGAGAATCTCGCGCGCGCCACCGAGTGCGAGCTGCTCAACCTCGACTATCGCCTCGGCCCCGAGCACCAGTACCCAGCGGCCGTCGACGATGCCATCATTGGGCTGGAGTTCGTGCAGGCCAACGGACCAAGCGGCGCGAGCGCTGCCGATGTCGTGTTCGTGGCCGGCGACTCGGCGGGCGGCGGGCTGACGTTGGCCACGCTGTTGGCGGCCCGCGAGCGCGGCCTGCCGATGCCCGCCGGGGGCGTCGGCCTCTCGCCCTGGAACAGCCTGCTGCGGGCCATCGAGGGCAGCGACCCGCCCGATCGCTCCGATCCAATCACCCGCGCTATGGCCCAGGCCTATATCGGCGACGCCGACCCCGCCGACCCGCTGATCTCGCCGCTCTACGCAGCCTACGCGGGCCTGCCGCCGCTGCTGCTGCAGGTCGGCGAGCCCGAACCCGGCCGTCCCGACACCGAGAGGGTCGCCGAGCGCGCACGGGCGGCCGGCGTGGACGCGACGGCCGAAATCTGGCCCGAGATGCCGCACGTCTGGCACATGTTTGCGCCCATGCTGCCCGAGGGTCAGCAGGCGATCGACCGGATCGGCGAGTGGGTGCGTCAGCACGCGTAGAGATGTCGCGCTCGGTGGCCGATAGAAGGAGGACATCATGCCTTCCGAGGAGTATTACCAGGTAGTCGAGGCGAGGCGCTCGGCGGCGGCAAGCATGATCGAAGCTGAGCTGACCATCGAGCAGCAGCGCGAAGCGATGGAGCGCAGCAGGTTCAGCTTCCCGTTGCAGGACGACGTCACGCTGACCACCGTCGACGCCAACGGGGTGCCCGGCGAATGGACGGTGTTGCCCGACTCTGATCCCAATCGGCGCCTGCTCTACCTGCACGGCGGCGGCTACATGATGGGGTCAATCAAGACGCACCGTCGGTTGGTGGCGGACATCTGCCGTGCGGCAGGATGCGTGGCGTTGAGCCTGGACTATCGCCTGGCTCCCGAGCACGTGTTCCCTGCCGCGGTCGATGACGCGATCGTGGGACTCGAATACGTCTGGGCCAACGGGCCGGATGGGCCGAGCGAGGCAAGTGCCGTGTTTGTTGGCGGCGACTCCGCAGGCGGGGGGCTGGCGCTCGCCACGCTGCTCGCCGCTCGGGAGCGGGGCGTCCGCATGCCCAGTGGCGGGATCGGTCTCTCGCCTTGGGCTGATCTGGCCGCCGGTCTCGAGGAACTGAAGGGGTTCGGGCTTGACGATCCGACGATCCCGGACAACACGGTCGCAATCAACGCTTCACAGGCATGGGTGGCGTTGTACGCGGGCGATGCGGATCGGAAGGATCCGCTGCTGTCGCCCGTCTTCGGCGACTACGACGGGATCTGCCCCTTGCTCCTGCAAGGCGGTGCGGTGGAGATCGGCTCCCACAACACGAAACGAGTCGCCGCGCGGGCTCGGGAAGCGGGAGTCGAGGTCGTCGCGGAGCTCTGGGACGACATGTGGCACGTCTTTCAGGCGTCCGCGCCGATGCTGCCCGAGGGGCAGCAGGCGATCGACCGGGTCGGCGAGTGGATCAAGGCACACAGCGCGAGCTGAGGCTCGCGGCGAAAGGAACCGAACATGGCGTCCCCCGAACTCGAGCAAGCCAATGAGATCATGGCCCAGCTGGCTCAGGCCACGATGGCCGCGGATGAGGGCGATTTTATCGCCGGGCTGCGCCACGCTATGGACACGGTCATTCCCTTCGAGGTCACCGAGGCGGCGACCGTCACTGACGTCAGCGCCAATGGCGTGCCCGGCGAGTGGGTCACGGTCGCCGAGTCGCGTCCCGGACATCGCATCCTCTACGTGCACGGCGGCGGCTACGTCGCCGGCTCACCCGCGTCGCATCGGCGCCTGTGTGAGAACCTCGCCCGCGCCAGCGAGTGCGAAATACTCAACCTCGACTACCGCATGGGGCCCGAGCATCCCTACCCGGCGGCCGTCGACGACGCCATTTCGGGCCTGCAGTTCGTGCAGGCCAACGGTCCCGCCGGACCGGGCGGCGCGGAGGTCGTCTTCGTGGCCGGCGACTCGGCGGGCGGCGGGCTGACGTTGGCCACGCTGCTCGCTGCTCGCGATCGCGGCCTCGAGATGCCGGCCGGCGGCGTCTGCCTCTCGCCCTGGACCGACCTGGTGCGCACGATCGCCGGCAACGACCCGCCGCAGCCGGAAGACGTGCTGGCGCGCTCGATGGCCGAGGCCTACGTGGGCGACGGCGACGCCGCCGACCCGCTGATCTCTCCGGCGCTCGCCGACTACGCGGGAATCCCGCCGCTGCTGCTGCAGGTCGGCGAGCCCGAGCCGCTCGTGCCCGACACCGAGATAGTCACGGCGCGCGCCACGGCCGCCGGCGTCGACGCGACATCGGAAATCTGGCCCGACATGCCGCACGTCTGGCACCTCTTCGCCCCGATCCTGCCCGAGGGTCAGGAGGCGATCGAGCGGATCGGCGCGTGGGTGCGCGCGCACGTGCCCGCGCCTGTCGCGGGCGACTGAGCCGATCGCGATGGCGTCGCCGGAGCGGCACGGTCCCGACCGGGTGGCGTGCTAGCGCAGGTGGACGATCTCGATGCCGCCCCAGTGCCGTTGGAGGTAATCGGCGGCGAGGCGGCGGTGGCACTGGTCAGGGTCGTGCTCGCTGCAGAGCAGCACTGAGTCGGCGATCAGGTCGGGGTCCAGCGAATCGGCCACGCGACGTTCGTCGAGCAGTGAGATGTAATCGCGGGCGTAGTCCGACCAGCCCTTGCGCCCCCTGCGATAGTCGTCGAGCAGTTCAGCCGTGGGGGCGAGTTCGGGCAGGTGCGCGTAGTCCATCGCACAGATGCGGCGCAGGAAGAAGGCAAGGTCGCCGCCGCTCTTGCCGACCTTGGCGAACCCGGAGAGCTGCGAGGCATTGCGGATGCGCACGTCGAGGAGGCGCGTGGCGCCGCTCGGCTCCAGCAGCTCCTCGAAGAAATGAGCGGCCGATTTCCTGGTGAAGCCGACGGTGTAGATCCTCATGCGCGCTCCTGCTGCCCCGACGCCGCTCGATCCGGGGAGCTGGCGTCGAAGGTAGAGCCATCGGGTCGGGGTCCGTAGGCTCGGAACGCGGCCTGTTGGCCGGCGGCGTTAGGGAAGCTCTGAATAACTCTCCCCCCGCAAAGCGGGGGGAGAGAGGATCCGAGTCATTCGGAGGATTCTTAGGGGTAGAAGAGCCGCTGGGCGGCTTTGCGGAGTTCGGCGCGGAAGTCGGGGTGGGCGACGGAGATGAGCTCGTCGGCGCGCTGGCGGACTGTTTTGCCCAGCAGCCGTGCGATGCCGTGCTCGACGGCGTCCGCGTATTGCCGCTCCCAGAGGCCGATCGAGCCAGCCGCTCCGCTGACGGGACGCAGCCAGTCGCCGACGCCCTCCTCAATCAACTCGCGCCCCGCCACGCAGCGCTGCCCGCCCTTGCGTGAGTTGGCGAGGCAGATGACGCGTTTGGTCGTGGCCATGGCGGCGCGCTGTCCCGGTCCGCGGCCGGAGTGGGGTCGACCGCGTCTGGTGGATTCTCGCGAACGGTCGATCTTGACTCACAATCGACAAGGGGCCGTCGAAAGTCGAATGGAGCGACTTGACATCGGCGCGGCGCGGGCGCATGATGGGTGTGTGAGCGTCATGCTCACCCAATGTTCCCCGTCGTTCGGCGCTCGTCGCCGTTCTGGCGGGGGTTTTTGTTTCGGCTGTTGATCGCGGTGGTTCGAAGTTCGCCGTCGGTGCGGCAGGCGGGGACTTTACATGGTTGATCGCGTAGTGGTGTTTGTCGACTACCAGAATGCTTACATGGGCGCACGTGAGGTGTTGGGAAGCTTGGGCGCACCGAACGCATTCGGGCAGTTCTGGCCCGCTCTGCTTGGTGATCTGATCAGCTCGCGCGCGCGTCCAACGGGACCGCGAATCCTCGACGAGATACGTGTCTATCGCGGCGTGCCGACGCCTCCGCAGAGCGCCAAGGGCTTCAACGCCGCCAGTCTGCAGCACGAGGCATGGGAGCGGGACCCGCGCGTCGCGGTGATCACGCATCCGCTTAAGGGCGGGTTCGGCGTCCCGTTGCGCGAGAAAGGCGTGGATGTCAGCCTCGCTGTTGACCTCGTGCGCGGAGCGTTTCGCGGCGACTTTGACGTTGCCGTGCTGTTCTCGACCGACACCGACTTCGAGCCGGCGATTGAAGCGGTCGTTGAGACGGGCACAGTGATTGAAGTTGCCGCGTGGTGGAACCCGGAGCGCGCGAACAATCGCGTGCTGGCTTCTCGGCAGCGCATCTGGTGTCACCGGCTCATGCGCGACGACTATGAGTCGGTGCGAGACCGGACGCGATACGCTCGCTAGGCGTGCGCGAGGATGCGCGCGTTCAGGGGTAGAAGAGCCGCTGGGCGGCTTTGCGGAGTTCGGCGCGGAAGTCGGGGTGGGCGACGGAGATGAGCTCGTCGGCGCGCTGGCGGACTGTTTTGCCCAGCAGCCGTGCGATGCCGTATTCGGTGACGACCGTGTCGGCGATGTCGCGCGGGACGGTGACGATCTGGCCCGGGTCGAACTGCGGCATGATCGTGGAGATCGTGCCGTCGCGCGAGGTTGAGGGGATGACCGAGACGTAGCGGCCTTTGGGCGCGAGGTAGGCGCCCAGGGCGAAGGCGAGGTGGCCGCCGACGCCGGCGTAGACGCGCGGACCGATCGTGTGTACGCCCATCTGGCCGGAGAGGTCGGCGGTAAGCGCGCCGTTGATCGCGACGATGCGCTCGTTGCGCGAGATCTGGCGGGGGTCGAGCAGGTACTCGATGCCGTACGTCTCGAAGGCCGGGTTCTGGTGGACGACGGCGTGCTCGTCGGGCGTGTTGCCGATCAGGGTGGCGACGAACTTGTCGGGGTGGGTGTCGGAGTACTTGCCGGTGATCACACCGCGTTCAACGAGCGGCACGAGGCCGCCCACGGTCAGCTCGGCGAAGTAGGAGAGGTTCTCGCGCTCGTCGAACGCGCCGAGCCGCGGTAGCGCGCCGGTGTGCGAGCCGACGCCGACCTGAATCGTGTCGCCGTCCTTCACCAGTTCGGCGACGTGGTGCGTGATGCCCAGGTCGACCTCGTTGGGCGGAGGATGCTGAAGGTCGATCACCACCGGCGAATCGCCGGGCACGAAGTGGTCGATCTCGGAGACGTGCAGCCAGGAGTCGCCGAAGGTCTCGATTGTGTTGGGGTTGACCTCGGCGATCACCTTTTTCGCGCGCTTGGCCGAGCTCACGCCATCCCAGACGCTGCCGCCGAGCGAGACGAAGCCGGCGTCGTTGGGTGGCGAGCAGCGGATCTGCAGCACGTCGATCGGCCAGGCCTCATCCTCGCGTCCGGCGTCCCAGGCCTTGTGGATGCCGACCAGCCAGTAGGGGTGGTAGTCGGCGATGCGCGCGTCGATCGCCGAGCGGTCCAGGATCGTGCCGAACTGCGGGGCCAGATGGAACGCGGCCATGTGGTCTTCGGTGAACCAGCCGGCGTCGGGGATGATCACGGCGCGGACCTCGACGCCGCGCAGCTCGTCTTTGCGGGCCGCCAAGGCCTCGAGGATCGGCAGCGAGGCGTGGCCCGGCGGCATCCAGAGATGGTCGCCGGACTTGAACTGGAGGGCGGCCTGCTCGGGCGCGCAGAGCCTGCGCGCATATTCGGATCGCCAGTCGATGGTCGGGTCGAATCGGCCCATTTCGGTTCCCCTGAAGCTTCCCCGAGGCTACTCGTGGCTACACTTGCGGCATCCGCGGGAGTATAGGCAGGGGTGGCGCAGCGCCGGCCCTGCGGGAGGAGTGGCGAGATGGCCAGCGACGGACGAATGGACTTCGGAATCTTCATGGCGCCGTTCCACCGGGTGGGTGAGAACCCCTCGCTGGCGATCCACCGGGACCTCGAACTGGTCGAGTGGCTTGACCAACTGGGCTACGACGAGGCCTGGATCGGCGAGCACCACAGCGCCGGCTGGGAGTTGATCGCCTCGCCCGAGGTGTTTATCGCCGCCGCCGCCGAGCGCACCCGCAACATCCGTCTCGGCACCGGTGTCGTCAGCCTGCCCTACCACCATCCGCTGATGGTCGTGGACCGGATGATTCAGCTGGATCACATGACGCGCGGCCGGGCGATGATGGGCGTGGGACCGGGCGCGCTCTCGTCGGACGCGACAATGATGGGGATCGACCCGCTGACGCAGCGCGAGCGGATGGACCAGTCGCTGGGCGCGATCATGGCGCTGCTGTAGCAGGACGGCCCGGTGAACCTGGAGACCGACTGGTTTGAGCTGACCGACGCCCGCATTCAGGTCTCGCCGTATACGAAGCCGCACTTCGAGATGGCGGTGGCGAGCACCGTCTCGCCGGCCGGGCGGATGATCGCCGGCAAGTATGGGATCGGGCTGCTGAGCATCGGCGTCTATCTGCCCGACGGCCGCAGCAACCTGGCCGGCCAGTGGACCGAAGTGGAGCAGTTCGCCGAGCAGCACGGACAGACCGTCGACCGCAACAAGTGGCGGCTGGTGATGCCGACCTACATCGCGGAAGACCGCCAGCGGGCGTTCGACGAATGCCGCGAGGGCTACCGCGCCTGGCAGATCGATTACTTCCGCGACACGTTGCAGGCCGTGATTCCCGGCGTGGCCGAGACGCCCGAGGGGGCGGTCGAGAATGGCGCGGCGATCGTCGGCACGCCGGACGACGCGATTGAGGCGATTGAGCAGCTCTACGAGAACGCCAACGGCTTCGGCGGGCTGATGATGCTGGCGCACGAGTGGGCCGACCGCGAGCAGGTGCTGCGCTCGTTCGAGCTGTTTGCGCGCTACGTGGCGCCGCACTTCCAGGGGCAGCTCGGCTCGGTGCAGGGCACGCAGCAGTGGGTCGCGGGCGGCGGCGGGGCGGTCTCGTTCAGCCGTAACGATGTGCTCGCCAAGGCCTTCCGGGACGCCGGCCAGGAAGTGCCGGACTTCCTCCAGGAGCCGGCCCCCGCCGCCGACTGAGCGCGGCTACCAGACCAGACGTTCGGCGAGGGCGTTGAGTCGCCGCCTGCGTTGACGCGCGTCGGGCAGGTGATGCTCCTGCAGGGCGTGGTAGCGCGCGCTGTGGTCGGCGACGTGCAGATGGCACAGTTCGTGGACGACGACGTACTCGAACAGCTCAGGCGGCGCGAAGACGAGGCGCCAGCAGAAGCGCACTGAGCCGTCGGGCGAGGCGCTGCCCCAGCGGCGCTTCTGATTGCGCAGCTGCAGCCGCGTCGGCTGCACGCCGATCCGCGGGGCCCACTCGTTGACCAGACGCACGAGCTGCTCGGCCGCGCGCTCGCGAAACCAGTTCTCGGCCACCACGGCGAGCTGCTCAGCGTTCCTGGCGCTCAGCGCCAGCGTCTCGTCGGAGCACTCGGCGCTCGGCTCGCGACCGAGCGACACCAGCACACGCAGCGTCGAGCCGAGCAGCGGCAGCTGGCCGTCGTTGACGAGCTGCTCGCGCAGCGCTGGGATCGCGGGTCGCTCAAGCTGCTGCAAGATCCACTCGGCGCGCTGGAGCAGCAGGGTTTCGACCTCCGCGAGCGGGGTCTTCAGCGGTGCGGCGACGCGCAGCTCGTGATCGCGGCAGTTGAGCGCGATCGTCTTGCGTCGTTGGGCGCTGCGGCGTAGTTCGTAGCTGAGTTCTCGGGCGCCCAGCCGGATCGTGCGCGTCTCGACGGTTCCGTGTGCCGTCCGCCGCGCCATCACGAGTCAGCCGCCGACGCCCGCAAAGGCGTGGTTGAGCCGCTCGCCGGCCTGCTCCAGGAGGGGCAACGCCGGCCAGGAGTAGGCGAGGCGAATCGCGTCGCCGTTGTCGCCGCGATAGCCGCGTGGGTAGAAGCGGTCGCCGGTGGCGAAGAAGATGCCCTGTCGGGCGGCGGCGTTGCTCACCTCGGCGGCGGCGACACCATCGTGCAGGCGCAGCCAGAGGAAGAACCCGCCGGCTGGTTGAGCGAGCTCGAAATAGGGCTCGCCGAACTCGCGCAGCGCAGCGCCGAGCATTCCCGCCTTCCGCGCATACAGCCGCCGCATCTCGTCGACGTGCGCCCGGAAGTCACCGTGCACCATGTATTCGTGCAGCATCCGATGCAACAGCGGGCTGTTGCCCATGTCGAAGCGGGCCGGCAGCAGCGTGTTGATCCACTCGGGGCGGGCCTGTACCCAGCCGATCCGCAGGCCCGTCGCGATCACCTTTGAGAAGGTGCCGACGGTGAAGACGCCGTAGCCGTGGCTGAGTTCCGAGAGCGTCGGCGGAGGCGGCCCATCGAAGTAGAGCTCCGAATAGGCGTGGTCCTCGATGATGAAGACGCCGCGCCGGGCAGCGAGATCGAGCAGGTCGATGCGCCGCTGCAGCGACATGGTCAGGCCGGTCGGGTTGTGGAAGGTGGGCTGGGTGTAGATCAGCTTCGCCGTGTCGCCGTCGGCCTCAATCCGATCGAGCGCGGCCTCGAGGCGGTCGATGCGGATGCCGTCGTCGTCCATCTCGACCCCGACCACGCGCGCCTGCTTACCGACCAGCGTGCGCAGCGATCCGGCGAAGGTTGGGACTTCGGCGATCGCCACATCTCCGGGGTCGAGCAGGGCTGAGCAGACTGCCTCGATCGCGCCCGCCGCGCCGTTGGTCATGAGGTACCAGTCGGCAGTGGGCTGCGCAGGGTGGTTGTGGGCGAAGAAGCTGGCGACCGCTTCACGCAGCGGTTTGTAGCCGCGCGGGCCGCCGTAGACCAGCGGCGCGTCGTTGGCGGGTTCCAGCACGAGCCGCACGGCGTCGCTGAGCTGCGCCCGCGGCACGGTGTCGGCGTCGGGGATGCCGGCGCCGAGCGAGATTGGGAAGAGGTCGCTGGGCGGCGGGACGCCCTGCGTGCCCCAGTCGGTCGCGGTGCCCGAGGTCATCCGGCGGACGACCGCGTTGATGTAATCGTCGGCCGTTCGCTCGGCCCAGGCCGCGCGGCTGCGCTCGGCGATCCGCGCGAGATCGTTGGTCGCTTGATCATCCATGGTCGGACCAAGCCTACGCGAGGATCTCGCGGCTCGGATGTACGCTGCGAGATGGAGGCGGACCGATGCAGCTCGGCGTTCTGGATCAGATCCCGATTCGCTCAGGCGACACCGCGCGACAGGCGATCGCGGAGACGTTCCAGCTGGCGGAGGCGTGCGATCGACTCGGATACACGCGCTACTGGCTGGCGGAGCATCACAACGCAGGCTCGCTGGCCTGCTCGTCGCCCGAGATTCTGATCCCGCAGGTGGCCGCCCGTACGGAGCGGATTCGCGTCGGCTCCGGCGGGATCATGCTGCCGCATTACAGCAGCCTCAAAGTTGCGGAGAACTTCCGGACGATCACGACGCAGTTCCCGGGCCGGATCGACCTCGGCGTGGGGCGCGCGCCGGGCAGCGACGGTCGCACGGCGCGCGCGCTCGTCCACGGACCCGGCGCGTTGGGCATCGACCATTTCCCCGAGCAGCTGCTCGACCTCTACGGCTGGTTGGCCGACGACCTGCCGCCTGAGCACGAGTTTCGCGGCGTCCATGCGGCGCCGCCGAACGCGCCGATGCCCGAGCTGTGGATGCTTGGCTCGTCGCACTACGGGGGGCATGTCGCTGCTGAGCTGGGCTGGTCGTTCTGCTTTGCGCACTTCATCTCGCCGGAGGGCGGCGAGCAGGTGGTGCACAAGTATCGCGAGCGCTTTCAGGCCTCGCCCGTTTCATCGGAGGCGTGCGCGAGTTTGGGCGTGTCGGTCACGGTCGCCGAGACGGATGAAGAGGCCGAGCGGCTCTGCTGGAGCCGCTGGTGCTGGCGGATCCAGGGCAATCGCGGCGTGCGCGGCGGGATCCCGTCCGTCGATGAAGCCTTGAGCTTCCCCTACACGCAGCCCGAGCTCGACTATCTCGGCTACATGCAGGCGCGCAGCATTCACGGTTCGCCGGAGCGGGTGCGCGGGAAGCTTGAAGAGCTGGGGCGCGTCTACGACGTGGACGAGATCATCGCGCTGACGATCACGCACAGCTTCGCGGCGCGGGTGCACTCGTATGAGTTGCTCTCGGAGGTGTTTGAGCTGTCCGCGGAGCCGGCGCTGGCCGATTAGTCGAGCGGCGCTTGCGCGTCGAGCGGGGCGGGATCGACGCCGGCTGCACGGAGCGTTTGGCAGAGCATTGCGCGGACTCGCTCGTAGCCCGCATCGGTTCGGGCTTCCGCGCGCACCGTCAGGTTCGGCGTGGTGTTGGAGGCGCGGACGAGCGCCCAGGCGCCGGGCTCGATCCGCGAGCAGTCGGCGCGGGCGCCGTCGATCGTGACGGTCGGGTAGTCGCGGCCCAATGCCTCGGCGACTTCGGCTGCGACGCTGAACTTCGTTGCATCGGGGCAGGGCAGCTGGACCTCGGGCGAGGTGCGCCAGGTGGGAATCTCGTCGAGCTGCTGCTCCAGCGTCGCGGTGTCGCCGGCGCGGCCGCGGCTGCAGATCTGAACGACCTGGCACGCTGCCCGGACGGCGTCGTCGGTGATGTGCGCCGGGGCGGCGACGCGCTGGAAGTAGTGGCTGCTCGCCTCGCCGCCAAAGTCGATGCCTGCCGCCTGCATCGCGTGCTTGCCGAGCGAATGGCCGACGGGTCCGAGCACGGGCCTACCGCCGCGGCTGCGGATGTCGTCGATGACGGCCTGCGAGACCTTCACATCGACGTGGATTGGCGCTCCCGGGTGACGTTCGAGGTGTGCTCGGGCGAGCAACGCAAGGATGCGGTCGGGGGTCGCGCGTCGGCCGCGGGCATCAACGACGCCGAGCCGGTCGCCATCGCCGTCCCAGGCGATCCCGAGATCGGCTGACCGCTCAATCACGGCTCGCTGGAGCTGCTGCATGTTCGCGGCGTGCTGCGGGTCGGCGGTGTGCTGCGGAGCGGAACTGAGTTCGGCGTTGATCACGTGAACCGTCGCGCCGCCGGCCCCCAGCGCTGCGGGACCGCTGAGCGCCGCAACCCCGTTGCCCGGATCCGCGACGAGCGTCAGCGACGACTCGCCCTCGCGATTGCCTGCGAGGTTGGCGAGGTATTCGGGGATCGGGTTCCAGTCGCGAATCGCGCCGAGGCCGCGCTCGAAGTCGCCGCGCTCGATCAGCTCCGCGACTGCCCGGATTTGATCGGGAAGCAGCGGCAGCGTTGAGGGCCAGACGAGCTTGATCCCGTTCTGGTCGGGTGGGTTGTGGGATGCGGTGACGACGGCGGCGGCGGTTGGGCGCTCCGCCTCGCAGCGTTGCGCGGCGGCCCAGTAGGCGAGCGGCGATGCGGCGAGGCCGACGTTGAGCACGTCAATCCCCGCGCCGCGCAGGCCCTCGATCAACGCCGCGCTCAGCGCGGGCGTCGTGCTTCGTTGATCGCGCCCGACCAGACACTGCGGCGCAGGCCACTCGCGGCGCAGCATCGTGCCGTAGGCGCGCCCGATCGCTTCCGCGAGCTGTGTGGTCAGCGGCGCGTCAGCGCCGCGCGCTCGGCCGCGGATGTCGTAGGCGCGGAAGATCTCCCAGGGCAGGTGCATCGGCGTCCAGACCCCAACGAGCGCGACGGAGCCTACGCTACGCCCGCGGAGGGATTCATGAGCGATCAATCGGTGGACCGTGAGCGCGCACTGTTTCGCTTCCTGAGCAAGTCGGCGCGCAAGGGCGAGCCGGCCGAAGTCGGCGCTGCGGCTGCCCGTGTGGGCGTCAGTGTCGAGGCGTTGGACGCGATCGCGACCGCGATGCAACAGCGAATCGTGGCCGCCTACGAGTTTGCGCCGCCGCTCGCGGACCTGCTCGGGCCGGTCGGCGTCGAGACGCTCGACGATGTCGCCGAGTACGACTGGGTCACGGTCGGGATCTACGCCTTCGGCCTGCCGCCGACCAAGACGCGCTCAGGCAGCGCGGAGAGTTCGGCGCACCGAGCGCTGAAGGAGTGGGCCGCGGCTCAGCCTGCGAGGGTTGGGGCGGCAGCCGGGATGACTGCCGTGACCGAGCGCTGGTTTGCGTCGGGCGACGAATCGGACGTGACGTTTGAGGGGTCGGAGGCCGCGACGATCGTTGAGGTCCGACCGTCCGAAGCTGCGGAGCACGACCTGCGCCGCGCCGTGTTTGCGCTGGTCAAGTTGCGCGCCGTGATGCAGGCCGAGGACGCCGTTGCGGGGGTGTCGCGGGACGTGTCGGCAGTGCTGGTCACGCCTGCGGACGTATCAACGGGGGTCGCTGAGTTGGCGCTGGCGCTGAATGTGCGGATCGTTCGGGACGGTCCGAGCTAGGCGAGCGGCTGGGGGCCGATCGATGGTGGGTCGGCGATGCGCTCGCGCTCCCCGACCTCTGGATGCGCTTCGAGCGCCGCGAGCAGCTGCTCGGAGATTCGCGCGTAGGCAGCCTCCGAGTCGGCTTCGAAGCGGAGGCTCAGCACGGGGGCGGTGTTGGAGGGGCGCGCATGCGCCCAGCCGTCGCGGAAGTCGATCCGCGCGCCGTCGCCGCGGTCGACCGCCAGACGCGCGGCAAAGTGGTCGCCGATCGCGGCGGCCACGCCGGCCTTGTTGGCGTCGGGGCAGGGCAACCTCAGCTCCGGCGAGGCGGGGCGCGGGCGAATGCTTGACGCAGCCTCCGCGAGCGACTGCCCGGAGCGGTCGAGCCAGGTCAGCAGCGCGCAGGCGGCGTAGACGCCGTCGTCGAGCCAGGGGTAGTGCTCGGCCCCGAGGTAATCGGCGCCGAACATGATGTGGCCGCTGGTCTCGCCGCCGAAGGCGATGCCCTGCTCGCGCATTCGGCGACGAAAGCGGGGGTAGCCGGTTGGTGCGATTCGCGGCTCGCCGGCGTGGGCGGCGACATCCTCGATGGCGCTACGTGAGGCTTTCGCGTCGAGCAGGATGGGCGCCCCCGGCTTTCGCTCGAGCAGCGGGCGCGCGAGCAGCGCGACCAGCCAGTCGGCCTCGTAGCGATAACCGCGGTGGTCAACCACGCCGATCCGGTCGCCGTCGGCGTCCCAGGCGACGCCCAGATCGAGCCCGAGCGTGGTCACGGAGCGGGCCAGATCGAGCATCGTCGACGGCTCCTGGGGGTCGGCGATGCGCCCACTGTCGGTCATCACGATGTGGTGAATTGCGTGCGTTCGCGCGCCCGTAGCTGTCACGGCTGCGGGACCGGTACGGCTGACCACGCCGTTGCCGGGGTCGACGCCGACGCGCAGACCCGAAGCGCTTCCGAAGCGGGCGTCCAGCATCTCCAGATAGTCGGGAACGAAATCGCGCTCGAGGTGTGCGCCAGGCGTCCCAGGCGAAGACGCGCCGCCGCTGGCGACGGTCGCGATGTCGTCGGAGAGCAGCGGCACGGCGCGCGGTCCCAGCAGCTTGAAGCCGTTGAAGGTCGGTGGGTTGTGGCTGGCGGTGACGATCATCCCACCGCCCAGGGTCAGCTGGTCGACGGCCCAGCCGACCACCGGCGTGGGGCAGAGCCCGAGCGCGGTCACGGCCACGCCGGCGCTGCTGAGGCCGTCGATCGCCGCCGTGTAGAGCTCGCTCGACGTGGGGCGCGCGTCGTGTCCGATTGCGACGGACTCGCCACCTTGGCGGCGCAGCCATGACGCAAAGCCGCGCCCCACGTGCGCCGCGACCGCAGCGTCGATCTCCTGCGGCGCGAGGCCGCGGATGTCGTAGGCGCGGATCGTGTGCGGCGGCAGCGGCGCGTGGGGCGCGGTCATGGCGTCACTCTATGGCTAGGCTCGCTGCGGAGAACGCATGACAGCGGAACCGATCGAGGAGTTGCTTGAGCGCTGGTTGGCGGCCGACGTCGTGTCCGAGGAGACGGCGGCTGACCTGCGGGCGTTCGAGGCAGAGCGCGCGGCCGCTGCGCTGCCCGCCGTGGGCGGCGCCTCGCGCGTCGCGGATGTGGGGGCCTACCTCGGGGCGGCGCTGGTGGTGACCGCCGCGCTGGTGATCGCGTTCGCGCGATTCGCGGACCAGAGCGCCGCGCAGATCTTGGTGCTCGGGATCGTCGGCGCCGCGGCGAGCGCCGCCGCGGTGGTTTCTCGCCGATCGGGCTTGGCGGTGGCGTCGGACGCGCTCGCGGGCGCGAGTGTGTTGTTGCTGCCGATCTGCTGGGCTGTGGTGCTGTCGGAGCTGGGCGAGGGGGGTGATCAGCGGCTGGGCTGGCTGCTGATCAGCGGCGGCGCGGTGCTGATCGGCGGCCTGACGGGGTTGCTGGTCGGCTCGCGACTGGCGGCGGTTGTTGCGGTGATCGGGTTGGTGGCGATGCCGCTCGCGCTCGTGATGAGCGGAAACGACGAGCGCGCGGTGTTCGATGACGTATTGGGCGATTCGGTGTCGGCCGGCTGGGTGTGGGCTGCCATTGCGCTGATGGCCGTTGCGGCGGGTGTGACCGTGGTCGGCGCGGAGCGGTGGGCGCGGCGCGGCTGGCTGACGCGCGAAGTCGCCACGTGGATGACGCTGGTCGCGTCGGTCGCGCTGGGGCTGGCGATGTGGTTGATCGCCGCGGCGAGGGACGAGGGTGGGTTCGACTTCGTGCTGCTGGCCGGCGCGCTGCTGGCCACCGGACCGGCGTTGTGGCGGCGCGACCGCGTCTGGCTGCCGGCGGCGGTCGTGGCGTTGCTGGGCGCCGGATCGAGTGCGTTCCACGGTCCCGCGGATCACGACGCGAGCCTGGCGCTCGCGTTGGTTGTCCTTGCGCTGAGCGGGTTGCCGTTCCTGCCGCTCGTGCGGCGCGTGCCGCGCCACTGGGTGGCCCTGGCGTGGGAGGCGGCGGTCTGGTTGGTGGGGATGGGGACGGCGGTCGCGTTCGCGTTTGAGCGCGACGGCTGGCCGGCGGTGGGCGGGGCGTGGGCGCTCGCGATGATCGTTGTGGCGGCCGTGCTGCGACGCTGGCTGGCGCTGGGGATCGGCGTGCTGGGGGCGTACATCATCCTGCTGGCCGTGGTGATCGACGCGTTCGAGGCGAGCATCGCGGCGGGATTCGGGACGCTGGCGTTCGGCGCGCTGGTGCTCGCGGCAGTGATCATCTGGCGTCGGCGTCGCGCGTCGCCACTCTCCGCTGATTGACACTCCGCGCGGGCCACTCACAGGTTTCGGTGGCGCGGTCAGGTCGTTAATCTGTACCGACGCAGGCGCTGTAGGGCCTCGTCAGCGTGCGGGTATGGAGCGGCGTATGGCAGCGGAAGCGACCGAGGAAGCGCCAGCGGCCGACGGACGCCTCGCGGAAGAGCAAGCGACGGAGCCGCCGTCGTTGGCAGCGGAGTCCGAGGCGCCCGCGCGGGAAGCGCTAGCCGCCGGCGCGGGGCTCGCGGAGGAGCAAGCGACGGAGCCGCCGTCGTTGGCAGCGGAGTCCGAGGCGCCCGCGCAGGAAGCGCCAGCGGCCGACGGACGCGTCGCGGAAGAGCAGGCGACGGAGCCGCCGTCGTTGGCAGCGGAGGCCGAGGCGCACGCGCAGGAAGCGCCAGCCGCCGGCGCGGGGCTCGCGGAAGAGCAAGCGACGGAGCCGCCCTCGTTGGCAGCGGAGCCCGAGGCGCCCGCGGCGGACGACGCCCGTGCCGCGCTCGCAGCGAATATCGGCGCGGCCCTCGGCGCAGTGCTTGTGTTGGTCGGGGCGTTCGCGCTCGCGTTCGTCCACTTTGCGGCTGACGCCACGGCGCAGCTCGCCGCCTTGAGTGTCGCCGGCGGCGTCGCGCTGGCGGTCGCTCGGGCGTCGCGCGGACTCCATCCGCCGGCCGCGTCCGACTGGCTTGCGGGCGTCGGCGCATTGTTGCTGTCCTTCTGCCTCGTGCCTGCGGCGACGCTGGCTGGCTATGCCTTCACCTTGAATGCGGAGGGCTGGATCCTGAGCTGTGTGTTCCAGATGGCGGTGTGCGGAGCTGCTTGCTGGTGGCTTCGTTCGCGAATGGCCGGAGCGCTGGCGGTGGCCGCCTGGGTTGCGCTGCCCGCCGTGTTGGCCTCGACCAGCACGCCTGAGGCTGAAGTCTTTCATTTGCCGTTTACCCAGCCGATTTCGCCACTGCTGGTCTGGGGCGCCCTGGCGCTGATGGTGATGGCCGTGATCGCGGTCGAACTGGGCTCCAGGCTCGCCGACCGGCGCGGTTGGGCCGATCGTGACGCCACCGTGGGGGCCGTGATCATCTCCACGACGGTGCTGGGCATCGCGCTGGTCACGGCGAGCAGGACGCAGGGTGCGTCCTGGTTTTATTTCTTCCTGATCGCCGCCGCCATCGCTTTGACCGGGCTATCCGTCTGGCGCCGGGAACGGACCTGGCTGTCGTTGGCCGGGAGGCTGTTTTCTGGTGCTGCAGTGACCACGCTGTTCCACATCAACGAGGGCAGCAGCATGGCGTTGGCATTGGTCCTGTTGGGCCTGACCTTCTTCCCATTCACACCGCTCAGGAAACGGCTGCCGAGTCACTGGAGCGTGCTGCTCTGGGAAGCGATGATCTGGCTCAATGGGCTCGCGATCGCCTGTGCATTTGCCTTTGAGTTGGGCGCCTGGCCGGTCGTGGAATGGGCTTGGGCCGGGGGGATGGTCGTGCTGGGCGTGCTGCGGGGTCGCCCGCTGGCGATGGTGGTGGGCGGACTGGCACTCTTCATCGCGCTGATGGTGACCGTCATCGAGATGCTCGGCGCCACCGTCGGCACCGGGTTTGGCACGCTGTTGTTCGGCGTCACCGTGATCGCCGCCATGATCGTCTGGCGGCAGCAGATCGCCGCATTCAGCCTTCGCGACATCCCTTCCCCGAGCCGTCCCCGATTGACACTGACGCGAACGCGCTCATAGCCTCTGTCTAGCCGCCGATGTCAGTCGGCGGTCATGCTGTGTCTGCTTTGTGTGAGGCGAGGTCATGGAAGAGAAGACAGTCTCGGTCGTCAACGGCCGCTTTAGCGTCGAGATGCTGGAGGCCGGCTCGGGTCCCGATCTGCTGTTCATCCACGGCGCCGGCGGGCTGATGTGGGACCCGTTCCTCGAGCAGCTCTCGCAGCACTACCACGTGATCGCGCCGAAAATCCCCGGCACTGCCGGGTCGACCGGCATCGAGTGGCTGATGGACCACCACGATGTCTTCTACTTCTACTGGGACTTCCTCGACTCGCTGGGCGTTGAGGACGTGATCGTGGTCGGCCACTCGATGGGCGGCTGGTTCGCCGCCGAGGTGGCCGCGATGCAGCCGAACCGCGTGTCGAAGCTGGTGCTGATCGCGCCGGTCGGGCTCTGGAACGACGACTACCCAGTCAAGGACTTCTTCGCGATGATGCCGCAGGAGCTGGTCGCGGACCTGTTCCACGACCAGGAGCACCCGGGCGCGAAGATGATGATCGCGCCGCCGCCGGAGGATCCGGACGAGCTACGCGCTGCGACCGTTGAGCGGGCCAAGATGCTGCAGACCGCGGCGCGGTTCATGTGGCCGATTCCCGACAAGCGGCTCTCGGAGCGCATCCACCGGATCTCCTCGCCGACGCTGATCTGCTGGGGCGAGTCGGACGGGCTGGTGCCGATCGACTACGCGGACGATTTCAACAAGGCGATCGCGGGCAGCCAGGTCGCGCGCTTTGCGGCCTCCGGTCACATGCCGCAGGTCGAGGAGGCCGAGGCGTTGCTGCAGGAAGTCGGCGCGTTCCTCGGCGGCTAGCCGGTCCAGGTGGCCGCCCGCGCTTCAGATGCTGCTCAGACCGAGCGGCTGCAGTACTACCGCGACGTCTTTCATCGCTTCGCGCGGGTTGAAGCGCCCGATCTCGCCTCGCCGATGTACGCCGAGCTTGCCTACGGGGTCTCCGGCGACGCGGAGCTCGTGGCGCTGGCAAGCCGGAAGCGCAGGCGGCAGCCCGCGCCGAACATGCTCTTCGCGGCGGTGCAGTACCTGCTGCTGAACGGCGCTGAACACCCGCTGACCGCGCACTACCCGGTCATCTCGGGGGTCGAGCGTCCGATGCAGCCGGCGTTCCCGCTGTTTAGGGACTTCTGTCTGGAGCATCGCGAGGAGATTCTGGAGCTGATCGGGAACCGCGCGACGCAGACGAATGTGGTGCGTCGCTGCACCTGTCTGCTGCCGGCGTTTTCGATCGTCTCGTGCGAGGCCGACGGCGCGCCGCTCGCGCTGATCGATCTGGGCGCCAGCGCGGGGCTGAATCTGAACTTCGACCGCTACGGCTACCGCTATCAGCGGGGCGGCGCGGAGGTGCTGCGCTGGGGCGAGGCTGACGCTCGGGTGGGGCTGGAGGCGGAGCTATTGGGCATGGGCACGCCGGATCTGGCGCGATCGATCGATGTGGCCAGGCGGGTGGGGGTTGACACGAATCCGATCGATCTTCGCGATCACGACCAGCTGATCTGGCTGCGGGCGTTGATCTGGCCGGAGCATGTCGAGCGGCACCAGCGGTTGATCGAGGCGGCGGCCGAGCTGGAGCGCCAGCCGATCGAGCTGTGGCGCGGCGACGGGGCGGAGCTGCTGCCGCGGTTGATCGCGGATGTTCCGGGCGATGCCGCGCTGGTCGTCTATGCGACGTTGGCGCTCTACCAGTTCAGCCGTGAGGCACGGGACAAGGTCGAGGAGGCGCTGGCGGCGGCCGGCGAGACGCGCGATGTGTGGTTCGTGACGCTCGAGGGCGTCGAGATCGAGCTGCGACTGTCTCGCTATCGCGGCGGCGCGGCGCAGAGCGAGCTGCTCGCGCGCACCTCACCGCACGGTTGGTGGATCGAGTGGCAGGCGGCCTAGCAGGCTGCTGAAAACGTCAACGCGTCCGCTCTTTCTCTCCCCCCGCACCGCGGGGGGAGATGTCACGAAGTGACAGAGGGGGGTCCGGCCGTGCCGGACGAGATCCGCCACGCCGTTGCGTCGGGGCTGCAGGCCCCCCTCTGCCTGCGGCATCTCCCCTCGCAATGCGGGGGGAGAGAGGCGAACGCCATCAGGCGGACTTTTGCACCACCCTGCTGGCGGCCAGCCGCACTCGGGCTAGCCCTTGAGCGTCTCGAGGATGTTGGCGAACTTGTTGGGGTCGTCTTCCAGCACGTTGACGGAGTGCAGCAGCGCGCCGGCGGCCTGCTGCTGCTCGAGGCGCTCGACACACTCTTCGGTCGTCCCGACGAATCCGAACTGTTCCAGCATGTCCTCAGGGAGGGACTGTGCGGCGGCGCCGCCACCGCCCTCTTTCCAGGCAACGCGGGCGGCGTTTGCTTCGTCCTCGTAGCCCATCCGTGAGAGCTGTCGGTAGTAGAACTCGCCCATGCGAGCGCAATAGAAGGCAAGCGTCCCGGCCTGGCCGGCACGGGCGCGGGCCTTCGCCTCAGCGGTGTTGGCCACGGTGACGCCGCCCGGAGCGCGGACGGTGAAGTCGGCCGGGTCCTTGCCCGCCTCGCGTACCCAATCGTGGATCTGGTCGATCTCTTGCTTGAGCCGGTCCATCGGGATCATGATCGGCAGCCAGCCGTCGGAGATTTCGGCGGTCATCCGGACCGATTTGGGGTTGAGCGTGGCGAGGTAGATCGGCAGCTGCTTGCGGTAGGTCTCGAAGCGCAGCGTGAAGCCGCGCTGCAGCTTGAAGATGTCGCCGTCGTAGTTGAGCCGCTCGCCGGCGAACAGGATCTTCATGATCTCGACGGTCTCGCGCATGCGCTTGAACGCTGGTTGGAAGGGGACCCCGTGGAAGTGCTCAATGACCTGCGGACCCGAGTTGCCGAGGCCGACGATCACGCGGCCCTCGGAGAGTTCGTCGATCGTGGCGAAGTGCTGTGCGAGGGCGGCCGGCGTGCGCGAATAGATGTTGACGATCCCGGTCCCGACCTGCACGTTCTCGGTGCGCTCGACGAGCTGAACCATCGTCGTGAATGCGTCCTGGCCCCAAGCCTCTGCGACCCAGATCGAGTCGATCCCCACTTCGTCGGCGATCTGCGCGCGCTTCAGCGCCCGCTCGCGGTCCATCGAACCCTGCCAGTCGAAGCCCATGCCAATGCGTCGTGTCATGCGAGTTCTCTCTCTGCGGCGATGGTCGGTGATGCCAGCGATCGCCGGACGCGAAAACGGGCGGCCACGATGCCGCCCGGGGCGCCGGCTCGCAATTCAGCCTAGTCGGGGTGCGCGATCTCCGCGATGGAGCGGAAGGAGGTCGCGACTATGCTCCGTCTCTGGAGCAAGCTCGGGATGCCGGAGGGGGAGCAGCGCGCGATGGCAATCGAACGGCTGGGAGTGATTGGCGCGGGCACGATGGGCGCGGGGATCGCTCAGACCGCCCTGTTGGCAGGGATCTCGGTGACGTTGGTGGATGTCGATGCAGGGCAGCTCACGGCGGCGGAGGCGACGATCGCGGGCGGGCTCGACCGGCTGCTCTCGCGCGAACGGATCGACCGGACGCAGCGCGACGCGTCGCAGCGGGCGCTGACCACAGCCACTGAGCTCAGCGCGCTGGGCGACGCGGACGCGGTGATCGAGGCGGTTTCGGAGCGGATCGAGCTGAAGCAGGCGATCTTCGCCGAACTTGAGACGACCTGCCCGCGGGCCGTCTTCCTGGCAAGCAACACCTCGTCGCTCTCGCTGCAGGAGATCGCCGAGCGGATGAGCGACGCCTCGCGCGTCGTGGGGCTGCACTACTTCAATCCGGCCCAGATTCTGCCGCTCGTGGAGGTGGTCACACCGCTGACGGCGTCGGCTGAGGCGGTCGACGCGGCCTGGGCGTTCGCCCAGGCGACGGGCAAGACGCCGGTCAGGGTCAAGGACACGCCGGCGTTCATCGTCAATCGTCTGCTCGTGCCGCTCTGCCTGAGCGCGCTGCGGCTCTGGGAGTCGGGCGTGGCCACGGCGGAGGACATCGATCAGGCTTGCCAGCTCGGCGTCGGCCACGCGATGGGCCCGCTGGCGACCAGCGACCTGGTCGGCCTCGACGTGCTGCTCGATGTGGCCGAAAGCATGCAGCGCGAGATCGGCGATCCGTCACTCGCGCCGCCCACAATCCTGCGCCGCCTCGTTTCCGCCGGCCGCCTGGGCCGCAAGACGGGCCGTGGCATCTATGAATACGGAGGCTGATCGATGGCAGTGAACTACGAACTCTCGGACCACATCTGCACGATCACGATCGACCGCGAACGGGCGCTGAACTCGCTCGACCGCGAACACTACGCGGCCTTCAGCGAGGCCTGCGGCCGGTTCGCGGACGACGCGGACGCGTGGGTGGCGATCGTGACGGGCGCCGGCAACCGCGCGTTTTCGGCGGGCGCGGACCTGCGCGACATGATCCCGGCGCTGATGGATGAGCCGGCCAAAGAGCGGCTGACGCTGCCGCCGACGATCATGCGCGGGCAGTTCATCGCCAAGCCGATGATCGCGGCGATCAACGGACTCGCGCTGGGCGGCGGGCTCGAGGTGGCGCTGGCCTGTGACATTCGGATCGCCGCGCGCGGCGCGCGGCTGGGGCAGCCTGAGGTCGGGCTCGGCCTGCTGCCCGGCTGGGGCGGGACGCAGCGGCTGCCGCGTCTGCTCGGCGAAAGTCGAGCGATGGAGATCCTCCTGACCGGCGCTCCGGTCGACGCGGATCGCGCCTACGAGATCGGCCTCGTGCATCGCGTCGTCGAGGCCGACGAGCTGATCGGCGCGGCGCGCGAGCTGGCCGAGCGCATCTGTCAGAACGCCCCGCTGGCGGTACGGGCCTGCAAGGAAGCGGCCGTGCGCGGCGGCCAGACCTCGTTGGAGGACGGGCTGCGAATCGAGCAGCTGCTCTTCGAGCGGCTCGCCTACACGGACGACATGAAAGAGGGCGTCTCAGCGTTCAGCGAGCGCCGCACCCCGGAGTACCACGGCAGCTAGGGAGGCTCTGAATACCGGCGGGTGACAGGGGTTTGATCAGCGCCCCGGTGGCGGTGCGGTGGAGCGCGCGCTCAGGCGGTCGATACAGGAGGGCTCAGCAAGCGCTCACTCGGAAATAGCTCCCCCGGAGGGGGAGCTGCCAAAGGAGACCTTTGCGTAATCCTCGTCCGAGACCCTGTAGGGGCGACCCTTGTGGTCGCCCTCCCCGTCACGCTTCGATCTCTCAGATAGCCGGCAGGCAGGGCGACCACAAGGGTCGCCCCCACAGATTCCTCGGTATAGCGAAATTCGATATACGCAAAGGTCTCCAAACGCAGAGGCGGAGGCCTTGCGGCGGCCCAAGCTGGCGGGGTTGGGAGCCTCCCCCTCAGTCGCTGCGCGACAGCTCCCCCTCGGGGGGAGCTGTTGGATCGGACTGCTCGAGCGCTGGGTCGGCGCGATCCCTTCGGCGGTCGCTGCGTCGGTCGTCAGCAGCCCACCTTCAGGCCTTGTTCAGAGCGTTCCTAGCGGCGGCGGCGGTTGCGGGTGTTGCGCTGCTGGCGGGCCTGACGGAGGCGCTGGGCTTCGAGCATCGCCTCCTTCATCTGGTCGGACCGGGGGGCGTCGGAGTTGATCGCTTCGACGCGCTTGGGGCCGCGCTGCAGGACCTCCTGCCCGGGCGTCGACTTTTGTTCGAGTGAGAGGTCGGCGCCGATCGTGCGGCGGGCGCGTTCGGTCGGATCGAGCGCGTCTTTGGGCATGTGGCGGGAGTGGTCGATCGCGCCGCCGGCGAGGTAGGCCTTGCTGCTGGCGCTCATCTCGATCTCATGAATCGTGCGGGCCTCCGCACCCATCGCGTGGACCTGGCGGATCACGGCATCCTCGACCCGCTTGACGCGTGCGTGGGCGCCCTTGCCGAAGATGCGCGCGATCAGTTTGAGTGGCGGAAAGATAATGATGATCAGGATCTCGAAGAAGACTGAGGCCATCTTGGGTGCTCCGTGGGTTGGCTAGAAGGAGCCGATGTCGCCGCCGAAACCGCCGCCGTCGAGTCCGCCGCCATCGTGCGGTCCGCCGTGATGTTGTCCGGCATCGAAGCCCGCGCCGCCGTCGGCGCCCGGTCCGCTGAAGTGCTCAGTGCCGACCATGTAGCCGATCGCCGCGCCGCCCAGCCCCCAGGTCCACATGCTGTCCTGCCAGTTGCGCACCGTCCGGTTGGCGCGGCGTCCGAAGAGGACCGAGACGATTCGCAGCGGCCAGAAGACCACCAGGGTGACGATTTCCATCAGCAGGGATTTCATCGCGATCGACTCCGCTCTGCAGGCGCCAGCGTAGCTATTCGCGCGTGCTGGCGAGTTGCCGGCGGACGAGCCGGTTGTAGAGGCCGTCGCGGGCGGCGAGCTCTTCGTGCGGGCCGACCTCAGCGACGCGACCGTCCTCGAGTACGACGATCATGTCGGCGTCGCGGACCGTCGAGAGGCGGTGCGCGATGACGAGCGTGGTGCGGTCGGCCATGAGTTCGTCGAGCGCGTCGCGGACGAGTCGCTCGTTGTAGCCGTCGAGATGGGAGGTCGCCTCGTCGAGCACGAGCACCGGAGCGTCCTTCAGCAGGGCGCGGCCGATGGCGACGCGCTGGCGCTGGCCGCCGGAGAGCTGCGCGCCGCGCTCGCCGACGCGCGTGTCGAGGCCGTCGGGCAGCGATTCGACGAAGTCGGCCAGGCCTGCGCGGCTGACCGCGAGCTCAAGCTCGGCCTCGCCGGCGTCGGGCCTGGCGACAAGCAGGTTGTCGCGAATCGAGGTGTTGAACAGGTAGGTGTCCTGCGCGACCAGCGCGACCTGCCCGCGTAGCTCGTCGAGACGGAAGGTGCGCAGGTCGGTGTCGTCGAGCGAGATGACCCCCTCCTGCGGGTCCCAGAAACGCAGCAGCAGATGCGCGGCGGTGGTTTTGCCGGCGCCGGAAGGGCCGACCAGCGCGACGGTGCCTCCGGGCTTGAGCTCGAACGAGACGCCGTTGAGCGCGGTGCGGGGCGTGTCTTCGTAGCTGAAGCGGACGCTGGCCAGCGAGGCGGCGCTGGGCTGCGCCGCGATCGACGGGAGGGCGCTCGGACCGTCGACGACGGAGGGCTGTTCGTTGTGTACCGAAGTGAGCCGGCGGGTCGCGCCGAGCGTGTCGCCGAGGCGGCGTCCGACCTGCGCGAGCTCGGCGACGGGCAGGAAGGCGCCCATCGCCAGCAGGGTCAGCAGCGGAGCGAGGGTGGGATCGAGGTCGCCGCGCACGGCGAGCGCGCCGCCGATCCCCAGCACGGCGAGGCCTCCGAGGCCGGTGAGGCCATCGAGCATGACGCGCTGGACGGTGATCTGGCGGTTGAAGCCGCGGCGGACAGGGGCGTATTCGCGCATCCGGGTGTCGAACTCCTCGGCGCGCGGGGCTTCGCGCTGGAAGGCGACGATCTCGCGCAGCCCCTGCAGCGTGTCGACCATGTGGGCGTTGAGATTGCCGAGGTGGTCGCGCGAGCGGGAGCCCAGCCCGTCGACGATCCGCCGGGTGAACAGCGGACTCAGCGCGGCGAGCAGGAGCAGCGGCGCGAGCCCGAGGCCGAGCCGCCAATCGACGAGAAACACGGTGATCAGAGCCGCGCCGGGCACGACGACGGTGACGACGACGTTGGCGATGGTGTGGGCGAAGAAGTACTCGACCGTCTCGACGTCCTGCGTGGCCATCGAGACGAGGTCGCCGCTGCGGCGGCGCAGCAGATAGGCCGGCGCGAGATCGTCGAGCTTGCGGAACAGCTGAACGCGCAGGTCGGCCAGTAGCCGGAAGGCCATGTCATGCGAGATCCAGTTCTCGAGGAAGCGGCAGACGCCCGTGAGCACGGCGACGACGATCAACAGGATGGTGAGCAGCGTGATGCTCTCGCCGTCGCGGACGTTGCCGACCATCAGCGCGCCGATCACGCCGACGGCGATCGCGCCGAAGAAGTGCGCCACACCGCTGACGAACGAGAGCGAGGTTTTGGCCCAGTAGGGCGCCGCCATCGAGAGCAGCCGGGTGATCGTCTCGGCCCAGCCCATGCCTTCGGCGCGCACGATCGCGTCGGCCGGGGCGCCGCTGACGCCGAGGTCGGCGGTGCTGGCAGCCGCGGCCGGCGCGAGTGCGTCGAAATCTGCCGTGGCGACCGTGCCGCCGAAGGCGGGGTCGTCGGCGGTCTGCGCGGACATCAGCTGGGCGTATGCGCCGCCGGCCGCGAGCAGCGTCGAGTGGTCGCCGCGCTCGACCAGCCGTCCGTCGTCGAGCACGAGGATGTCATCGCAGGCCATCACGCTGGAGAGCCGGTGGGCCATGATCAGCGTCGTGCGGCCGGCCATCAGGCGGTCGAGCGCCTCCTGAATCGTGGCCTCGTTTTCAGCGTCGACGCTGGAGAGCGCCTCGTCGAGGATCAGGATTGGCGCATCGCGCAGCAGCGCGCGGGCGATCGCGATGCGCTGGCGCTCGCCGCCGGAGAGGCGGTGGCCGCGCTCGCCGATCGTCGTCTGGTAGCCCTCGGGCAGGTTGCTGATGAACTCGTGGGCGTTGGCGGCCTGCGCGGCGGCGATGACCTGCTCGTCGCTGGCGTCGGGGCGGCCGAAGCGCAGGTTGTGTAGGACGGTGCCGTGGAACAGGTAGGTGTCCTGCATCACGACGGCCATCTGCTGGCGGATGTCGGCGAATCTGAGCGTGTTGAGGTCCCGGCCGCCGAGCCGGATCCGGCCCTGCTGCGGCGTGTACATCCGCTGGAGCAGCCAGAGCAGCGTCGATTTGCCCGAGCCTGAGCGTCCCACGACGCCCACACGGCGACCGGCTTCGACCGAGAAGCTGACGTTGCTCAGCGCGTCGCGGCGGCCCGTGGGGTAGGCGAATGTGACTTCGTCAAAGTCGATCCGCGCGCTCAGCGGCTCGGACGGCGGCTCGCTGCGGATGTCCGGGACCATCGGCTCGGCGTTGGCGACATCAAGCACGCTTTGCGCGGCGGCGACGCCGAGCAGACCCTGGTGGAAGAGTTGGCTCAGCTCGCGGAGCGGGCGGAAGACCTCCACGCCGAGCATCAGGACGACGAGCAGCTCGGCGATCCCCATCGCGCCGCTCTCGACCCGGAGGGCGCCGACGCTCAGGGCGACGGCTGCGCCGACGGTGATCGCGAGGATCGTGAGCCCCTGCGCCAGGGCGTTGTGCATCAGCACGCCCATCGTGGTGCGGAAGACCTCCTGGGCGCGCTCGGCCAGCGCTTGGCCGCGGCGGCGACTTTGGCCGAACGCCTTGAGCGTGGCGAGCCCCTGCAGCGAATCGAGGAAATCTGCGGCGAACGAGCCGTAGGCGTCGCGGCGGCGCAGGCTGGCGGCCGCGTTTCGGCGTTGCAGGAGCGACGGCAGCGCGAGCGTGAAGAGCGCGACCGCGAGGTAAATGCCGGCGACGGGCAGGTCGAGGAAGACCATGAAGGCGAAGATGCCGACCGGCGCGATCGCGGCGACGATCAGCTGCGGCAGGTATTGGCCGAAGAAGGTCTCGAGCTGCTCGACGCCCTCGACGACGCCGACCGTGACATCGCCGGTGCGCTGGCGGTCGAAGTGCGCCGGGCCGAGCGCCATGACGCGATTGAAGAGCCGCTGGCGCAGGCGGAACTGGACCTGCACCGCGGTGCCGTTGGCCAGCTCTTCCTTGGCGTAGAGAAAGCCCGAGCGCGCGAGCGTGATCACGGCGGCGGCGATGATCAGCGGCGCGAGCGAGCTGAACGATTCGCCCTCGAAGATGCGCGCGGCCATCCAGCCCAACAGGGCCAGACGGGCCACGCCTGCGGTGACGGCGAGCAGGCCGAGCAGCACGGCCAGCGCGATCCGTAGCCGCACGCCGTCGGTGAATCGCCAGAGGTCCCAGGAGAAGGTCATGGTCTGGTCAGACTCCGCTGATTGGTCACCTGTTTGGTCACCTGCTTGGTCGGAAGCGCAGCGCGACGGCCATCGGCAGCTCGGGCAGCACGTTCCACATTAGTTTGGACTCCTCGAACGGTTGCTCGGGCGCAGGAAGTTCCTCGATCCCGTCGAGCACCAGGCCCGACGCGAAGGCGTCCTGCAACAGCTCACCGAGCGGGCGATGGAAGTAGACCTGCCGCTCTTTCTGTTGCACGTTGGTGACGCCGTGGGTGACGAAACGCGAGAGGTATCGGTCGATGCCGAGTGCGTGCGCCTGCCCCTCGTGTTCGGGCTTCAGGAATCGATGTCCGGCAGTCGCGTAGGCGGGGTGCAGCGTCACCACCACGAATGTCCCGCGCGGCTTCAGGATGCGCGCCGTCCCCCCGAACATCGGGCGCAAGGCCGCCATCGACATCACGCCCATGATGCAGACGGCTGCGTCGAAGGGCTGGCCGTCCAACGAGACGATGGCGCCTTCGTCGGTCGCGTCCAGGACTTCGTAACAGGCGTCGACGCGCTGATCGGAGATTGTCTCCGTGCGTCGTTTCGCGTGCTCGATCAAGGTGGGTGACAGGTCCGTCGCCAGCACACGCATCCCGGCCCGCCCCAGACGCCGCGCGAAGGCGCCGTTTCCGCAGGCGAACTCGACCACCGAGGCGCCACGTTCGAGACCCAGCATTCGTTCGGCGGCGGGCGCGAAGACGCCGTGGTGGAATTCGTCGCCCTGGTCTCCCCAGCGCTGGTCGAAGAAGTCGGCGCCGCGCTCCCAGCCGCGCAGGATTTGCTGCTTGAGCTCTTCGAGCTGCGGCCCGGCGCCGGCGGGGGTGGGAACGTCCTGGGTCACGGTCAGATGCTAGTCGCACGCGCATTGGGTGGTGTAGGGGTATAATTCTGCGTCAAGAGCGTAAATGGAGGCCACCAAATGAGCAGCGAGCGAAATTACTGGCAGCGGATGCGACGGTCGCGGATGAGTCGGCGGTCGTTGCTGCGCGCGTCGGGTCGCGCCGGGGTCGGCGCAGCCGGCTTGGCGCTGGTCGGCTGCGGCGACGATGATGACGACGACGGCGAGGCTGCACCCGCGACCACGCAGGCGCGCCAACAGCAGCAAGATCAGCAGGCGCCGAGCGCCGCGCAGCAGCAGACCAGCGCCGATCAGCAGCAGACCGCCGCCGACCAGCAGGCTCAGCAGGCCGATCAGCAGCAGGCGACCGCCGCCGATCAGCAGGCGCAGCAGCAACAGCAGCAGGTCGCGTCTGATGCCGCTGCCCGCGGTTACGGCGGCACCCTCAAGTTCTCCACCCCCGCCGCCACCCACGACTTTTTCGACCCCCACCGCGGCCTCTTTGGCCCCACCCAGTACTGGATGGGGTTCTACATGAACTACCTGATCCGCTGGGGGAACAAGGAACAGGGGATCATGGAGTCGGACATTGCGTCGCTGCCGGAGCTTCCCGATCAAGAGACGTACATCTTCAGCGTCGACCGCGGCGCGCGCTGGTGGGATCGGTACCCGACAGAGGGCGGGCGCGAGATCACGGCGCAGGACATCGACATCAACTTCGAGCGTCAGATTGCCGCGCTCGACGCCGATGGCAACCCGGACGCCCGCTTCCGCGGCCAGGAAGCATTCCGCAAGACCGTCTTGACCGAGGTGCCGGATGAAACCACATTCATCGCCAAAACGGCGGGTCCCGACTCGACATACCTCGGCGGCACGATCCTGCGCCCCTTCTCCTGGTTCACCTCGCCGGAAGCGATCCAGGAGTTCGGCTCCCGCTGGCGCGACGAAACCGCCAACGTCGAGCTGTCCTCGGGTAGCGGACCCTTCATTCCCCAGACCTACGACCCTGACATCGGCATCTATCTGGAGCGCAACCCCAACTACTGGAAGAGCGGCGCGGATGGGCAGCAGCTGCCATACCTCGACGCGGTGGACTTCATCAACCTGACCGACGCGACCGCGGTTGACGCCGCTTATCGCGGTAAAGGGATCGACATCGGCGGCTTCCCGCTCTCGTCGGTGCAGGTAGAGGAACTGACCAGCGACTTCCCCGACCACCCCACGGCGGAAGGTGCGTTCGGCTTCACGATCGTCACGGTCATGGGCACCTACGAGCCCGGCTGGGAGGGCTCCGACGGGCTCGGCAACCCGTACCTCGACCGTCGGTTCGCCTACGCGATGCACGTGGCGGTGGATCGCGACCTGCTGATCGACGCCGTCTACTTGGGCGCGGCGAAGCCCTCCGGCACGCACTACTGCCCCTGGTTCAGCGACTACTGGACGATTCCCCCGGAGGAGCTGCGCACCTTCCCCGGCTTCCGGATCGATCGCGACGCCGACATTCAGCTCGCGCGCGAGCTGATCGCGGCGTCCGGCTTCGACACTGACCGTTCGGTCACGATCTACATCCCCGATCTCTGGGAGACGACCTACCCGGGCATCTCCGAGACAACCCGCAACATGTACCGCGACGCGCTCGGCTTCAACGTCGAGCTCGACCTGCAGCCCTACACCGTGATGCAGGACCGCTTCGACAACAAGACATTCCCCGGCCGGGCGCCGACCTGGACCAACCCGCCCGCCGACCTCGACCCCACGGCCCAGTTCGGCCTGACGCTGAAGCGCGGCGCGGCCTCGAACATCAGCCAGTACGACTATGCGCCGGTCGAGGAGATCGTCGACACGATGACGACCACGCTGGACACCGAAGTACGCCGCGACATGGCGCGCCAGGTGCAGCGAATCGGTCTCGGCGTCGACGAGGCGCACGGGCTCGAAGGGATCTTTGGTTGGTTCGGTGTGATGAACGGCGTCGTGCCGACGATCTGGTGGCCGTACGTGGACCGTGACGAGGACACCTGGCAGTTCGCGCACGACTCGCACAACCACGACGAAACCTGGATCGACACCAGCCACCCGGAATTCCCGGCCTAGGGCTGTCCGTCCGCAGCGCGGCGCCAGCATTGGCGCCGCGCTGCGCGAACCCGCACGGCGCACCGCCCCCGCCACTCGGCCTACTGCTCAGCCTGGTCGGAGCGCGAGATGCAGAAGTACCTGATCAACCGCTTCCTACTCGTGATTCCCACGCTGTGGCTGGTCATCTCGATTCTGTTTCTCGCGCTCAACGCTCTGCCCGGCGACTACGTCACGATCAAGCTCTCCAATCTCGAAGCCTCCGGCGCAACCGCCCAGCCGGCCGAGATCCTCGGCGAGGTGGAGGTCGAGCGCACCATGCATCGCGTGATCGGCGGCAACACGCTCGAATCGATCGCGCTGCAGCACGGGGTGGGCGTTGACGATGTGCTGGCCAACAATCCGCGCCTGGACGCCGACTCCGAGCTGCGTCCGGGATCGAGCCTGATTGTCATCGACGGGCAGCTGCTGTCGGTGATTTCGAGGCGCCAACGGCTGACCCTCCCGGAAGACGTCGAGCAGGGTGTGGCGCTGCTGATCGAGCGCAATCCCGGCATCGACTTCCCGACCTTCGCCGGCGAACCCTACGCACCGACGGGAGTCGTGCTGACGCTGCGTAGCAGCACCACCATCAATGAGCTCGCCGCGGTGAACCGTGTGACCGCGGAAGACTATCTCAACGTCAACAGCGTCGGCACGCCGTCCAACCCCGACGGCGCGCTGACCGCCGCGACCCCGTTGCTGCCTGGCGCCACGATCATCGCGCCGACGCGCGAGATCACTGAGGCCTATGTCCAGCACCAACTCGGGATCGACAAGCCGCTGGGCGTGCAGTACATCGAATTTCTCTGGGATACCATCCGGCTCCAGTTCCGGCCCTCCTTCCAGACGGGCGAAGCCTCGATGGACATCTTCCTGCGCGCCCTGCCGCGCACGCTGCACCTCAACGCCTACGCGCTGATTGTGGCGATCGTGGTCGCGCTGCCGGTCGGCATCCTGTCGGCGATCCGCCAAGACCAGGCGATCGACTACGGGCTGCGCGGATTCGCGATCTTGGCGTTGGCGGCGCCATCGTTCTGGATCGCCACCATGATGATCTTCGTCGTGTCGCCGGGCGGCGTCTTCAGCGGCGGGTTATGGTCGATTCCGTTGACCGAGGAGAGCGCCCGCAGCATCTTCACGTCGGTTGAGGGCTTCTTCGCGCTCTACACGATTCCCGCGGTTGCCGGCGGCTTGGCGGCCGGCGCGGGCTTGATGCGGATTACGCGCTCCGAGCTGCTTGAGGTGCTGCGCCAGGACTATGTGCGCACCGCACTGGCCAAGGGCCTGCGTGAGCGCGTGGTGATCCGACGCCACGCGCTGCTCAATGCAATGGTGCCCGTGCTGAGCGTCTTCGGTTTGCTGGTGGCGGCGCTGGTCGGCGGCAATATCATCCTCGAGATCCTGTTCAACATCCCAGGTATCGGCGTGCTGCTGCTCCAGCGCATCTACCAGGCCGATATCCCCGTCATTCAGACCATGTTTTTCTTCCTCGCCCTCTTCGTGATCGGCGTCAACATCGTGATCGACATCAGCTATGCGCTGATCGATCCGCGCATCCGCTACAGCTAACCGTGATCCAGGAGCGCCAGCCGTGAGCGAACGATCAGCCGCACCCACGGAGCTTGCTGATGTCGCCGCACAGCAGGGCCTCCGTGTTGACGACGCCGGCCGGCTGCGTCGCGGGCTGCGCGCATTCGGCCGCTTCATGCGCACCAAGCGGCTCGGCGCCGCCGGACTCATCCTGGTCGTCTTCTGGAGCGTGATCGCGGTCGGCACGGTCGGCGACGGCGGCGGCTGGCTTGGGATCGGCCGTTACGACTCCCGCGCCGTCTTCGAGATCGCCTCGGCGCCCTACGCCGACGACAAGCTCGCCAACGCGCTGGACGGCGTCGACGAGAGCATCTCCGCTGCCGAGCTGCGCGAACTTGCTTCCGACCCCGGGATCTACGGCTCCGCCGCTACTGACTTCGGCGTGGCTCAGGAAATGGTTACGTACGCCGTCGACCTGGTCGAGCAAGGCGCCCTGCTCGACACACTGCTCGAGGCTGAGCAGATCGAAATCGAGGACGGGCGGATCAAGGATGTCGACAGGCTGCTGGCGACCGGCACCGACAACCCGCTGATCACGGCGTCGCTCCAGGGCCCCTCGGCCAAACATTGGTTCGGTACCGACCGCGCCGGCCACGACCTCTTCTCCCGCGTCACTGAGGGCGCGCGGCTGTCGCTCTACATCGGCTTCTTCGCCACCCTGGTTGGCGTCGGCATCGGCACCGTGATTGGGCTACTCGCCGGCTCACTCGGCGGCGCCGTTGATCTCATCATCAACCGCATCATGGACGCCATTCAGGCCTTTCCACCGATCGTCTTCCTGCTGCTGATCGCGTCGGTCACCGACGCCTCGGCGCTCTGGGTCACGCTCACGCTCTCGGTGCTCGGGATCGCCCCCACCAACCGGATTGTGCGCGGCAGCGTGATCCAAATTCGTGAGATGCCGTACGTCGAGGCGGCGCGCACGATCGGCGCCACAGCCCCGCGGATCATGGGCTTCCACATTCTGCCCAACATCGTCGCGCCGCTGATCGTGGTCTTCACGATCACGATCGGCGCGTTCATTCTGGCCGAGGCCGCGTTGAGCTTCCTGGGGCTCGGTACGCTGGACGTGTCGTGGGGCAAGATGATCGCCGACGGCCGCCAGTTCATCGTCTACTCACCATGGACATCGTTGTGGGCGGGGCTCGCGCTGACCTCGCTGGTGTTCGGCTTCAACGTCCTCGGCGACGCGCTGCGCGACGTGCTCGACCCACGCCTGCGCGGCGCCCGCTGATCGCGGCGGCGTCCCTGCGTTCCCCAAACCGCAACCTGAGCTATGCTGAGTCATCTAGTGGTCTACAGGAGGACCTGACATGAGCGAGCGGAATTACTGGTCGAGGATGCGACGGTCGCGGATGAGTCGGCGGTCGTTGTTGCGCGCGTCGGGTCGCGCCGGGGTCGGCGCAGCCGGTCTGGCGCTGGTCGGCTGCGGCGACGATGACGACGACGGCGAGGCTGCGCCCACGACCACGCAGGCGCGCCAACAGCAGCAAGATCAGCAGGCGCCGAGCGCCGCGCAGCAGCAGGATCAGCAGCAGGATCAGCAGCAGCAGGCCGCGGCCACCGCCGCTCAGCAGGCCGATCAGCAGGATCAGGCCGCCGACGAGGCCGCCGACGCGGATGATGACCAGCAGCAGTCGGTCGCCGTGGCGACCGACCAGCCGACGTATGGCGGCACGCTGCGGATCGCCGGGCCGGTCAGCACACACGACTACTGGGACCCGCACCGCGGGGTGTTCGGGCCGACCCAGTTCATGCACGGCTGGGTCTACAACTACCTGATTCGCTGGGCGAACAAAGAGAAAGCGATCATGGATTCGGATCTCGCGAGTTTGCCCGAGATTCCGGATGGCACGACGTATGTGTTCACCGTGACCGATGGCGCGCGCTGGCACGACCAGTTCCCGACCGAGGGCGGCCGCGCGGTCACGGCGCAGGACATCGTGTTCAACATCGAACGCCAGACGAATGCGTTCGACTCGACCGGCGTGGAGGACGGGACGTTCCTCTCCGCCTCAAGCTGGCGCAAGATCGCGGCCCGAGAGGCGGTCGATGATCAGACGCTCGTGCTCAATTCGGACGGGATCGACTCGACCTTCCTGTCGGCCAGCGTGCTCAATCCCTTCGGCTGGATCGCGTCGCCGGAAGGCATCCAGGAATGGGGCTACGACTCGGACGTGTGGCGCGACGAGAACACGGTGCTGCGGGTCGCGGGCTCGGGGCCGTTCATCGCCGAGAGCTTCGATCCGGACGATCGGCTGGTCGTGCGGCGCAACCCCGACTACTGGAAGTACGACCAATGGGGCAATCAGCTGCCCTATCTGGACGAGTTCCAGTACATCAACCTGTTCGAGGAGACGGCGATCGAAGCCGCGCTGCGCGGCAAGGGGCTCGATGCCGCGGGTCTGAACATCAGCCGGATCGACGGAATCGTGAACGACTTTCCGGACATGGATCGGCGGATCACCGCGGGTGGCTTCACGATCCAGTGCCGAAGCAACTTCAACCCCGACTGGCCGGGCGAGGACGGCCTCGGTAACCCCTGGATCGACCGCCGGATGTGGGCCGCGTTCCACGCGGCAACCGACCGCTACCTGATGATCGACACGGTCTACCTGGGCAGCGCGAAGATCAGCGCGTTGCCCGAGACGCCCTGGTTCAGTCAGTTCTGGGCGCCGACCGACGACCAGTTGACGACCTGGCCTGGCTACCGACCGGACCGTGCTGAGGACCTCAAACTGGTCAACGAGCTGATGGACGCGACCGGCTTCCGCGACAGCGGCCGCGTGCTCAACATCATCCTGCCGGACGTGTGGGAGCTGCGCTACCCGGGCATCACCGAGACGATCAAGGGGATGTATGAATCGGCGATGGGCATCGAGGTAAGTATCGACATTCAGCCCTACACGGTCATCCTCCAGCGGCTCGTTGAGGGCACATACCCGGGCGACGGTCCGTCCTGGACCAACCCGCCATCGGACCTCGACCCGACCTCGTCCTGGATCAACGGGCGCGTGCCCGGCGGGTCTTCGAACCTCTACAACTACGAGCATCCGCGCGTGACCGAGCTGGCCGCCGAGATGAAGATCAACCTGGACCTCGAAGAAAAGAAGGTAATGGCCGACGAGGTGGTCGAGATCATGATGGGCGTGCACCCCGACACGGGCTGGGACGGTATTTCGCCCTCGGTTGGGGTGATGAACCCGATCAACCACGATGCTGCGTGGCCGTGGTTCCACCCGAACGAGGACGCCTACCAGTTCGCGCACGCCGGGCACAACCACTTCAGCACCTGGCTGGACACGGACCACCCCGACTACCCGTCGTGATCGGCGAGTCGTAGCCGAACTGGCGAGCTCCGAGCGGCGCAGCGCGCCGCTGGAATCGTCAGAAGCGCCAGCGCCTCAGCGAGCGATCGCATGAGGCGTGAGGAATCCTCTGAACAAGTCGGACCCCATCTCCCCCCGCAGAGCGGGGGGAGAGTTATTCAGAGCTTTCCTCGCGTGCCGCTCTGGCTGTGATCGCGCCGGCGATCTGCGCGCTGCTGAACTTGTTAACCTAGCCCGACTCGAATGGAGTTCGGCAGCGAGGCACCGAGATGACCGAGCGGAGCCACTGGCAGCACATGCGAGCGTCGAAGCTGAGTCGGCGCACGCTGCTGAGCGCGTCGGGGCGCGCGGGGGTCGGCGCGGCCGGTCTGGCGCTGGTCGGTTGCGGCGACGATGACGATGACCTCGCCATTGCGGCCGTGACGCAGGCGCAGCAGCAACAGCCGGTCCAGCAGCAGCAGGCGCAGGAGCAGCAGGCGCAAGAGCAGACGCCACGTCAGGCGCGACAACAGGCGCAGCAGGCCGTTCAACAGGCCGACACGCAGGCGCGTCAGGCGCAGTCGACCCAACAGGCGCGAGCGGCGGAGCCGCAGACCGTCGCCGAGGGCCCGGCGATCACCCGCGGCGGCAAGTTGCGCCTCACCACGACCGCACCCGCCCACGACTACTTCGATCCGCACCGCTCCATCTTCGGGACCACCCAATCCTGGATGGCCTTCTATATGAACTACCTGATCCGCTGGCGCAACAAGGAACAGGGGATCATGGAGGCTGACGTGGCCTCGCTGCCCGAGACCCCGGACGAAGAGACCTACGTGTTCACGCTCGACCAGGGAGCACGCTTCTGGGATCGATATCCCACTGAGGGTGGACGCGCAGTCACCGCCCAGGACATCGAGGTCAACTTCGAGCGCCAGATCGCCGCCGCCGACTCCAGCGGCGCGGAAGACAGCACCTTCACCAGCTCGTCGTCGTTCCGCAAGACGGCCTCGATGAGCACGCCCGACGAACTCACCTTCATCGCGAAGTCCGACGGCATCGACGCCACGTGGATCGGTGTCCCGCTGCGACCCTTCTCCTGGATCACCTCGCCCGAGGCGATCAGCGAATTCGGTGACCGCTGGCGCGACGAGGCCAGCAACATCGAGCTCTCGTCCGGCACCGGGATGTTCATTCCGCAGTCATATAACCCCGACCTCGGGATCGAGCTGACCCGCAACCCCGACTACTGGAAGACGGGGATCGACGGGCAACCGCTGCCCTACCTCGACGCCGTGGGCATGGAGAACCTCACCGACCCCACATCCGTGGAGGCCGCGTACCGCAGCCGCGCGATCGATATCGGCGGCTCGCCGCTCTCCACGCTCCAGATGGAGGGGATCGGCGAGGACTTCCCCGACCACCCGCGGGGACAGATCGCCTTCGGCTTCACCGTCACCACGGGCATGTTCAACTTCAATCCCGACTGGGCCGGCGAGGACGGCCTGGGCAACCCCTACCTCGATCGCCGCTTTGCCTACGCACTGCACCTCGCCGTTGACCGCCACCTCATGATCGACGCCGTCTACCTCGGGGCCGGCAAGCTGAGTGGCCACGCGCTGACGCCCTGGTTCAACTCGTATTGGGCGATCCCCGAGGAGGAACTGCTCGCCACGCCCGGCTACCGCCCCGACCGCGAGGCCGATATCGCCGACGCCCGCAAGTACCTCGAGGCCTCCGGGTACGACAAGAATCGAACCATCCAGCTCTACGCGCCGCACGTCTGGGAACAGACCTACCCGGGCATCCTCGAGACTGAACGCGCGATGTATGAGCGCGCGCTCGGCGTCGAAGTCAGCCTCAGCGTCCAGCCCTACACCTTGCTGTTGCAGCGCTGGATGGAAGGAAGCTACCCGGGCGGTGGCCCGCAGTGGACCCTGCCACCCTCCGACCTCGACCCCACGGCGTCGTACAGCGAGTTTCTGCGGCCCGGCGGCAGCTCCAACAAGCTTCACTACGACTTCGCACCGGTGACCGAGCTCGCGGAGAAGATGCAGATCACGCTCGATCAGGGTCAGCGCCGCGAGATGGCCTGGGAGGCCCAACGAATCCTGCTCGGCACTCACCCTGTGCACGGCATCGAGGGCCTCGCCGCTGAGCCGGGGGTGATGAATGGCATCTCCCCTGAAGTCTGGTGGCCCTACGTCCAGCGCGGCGAGGACACGCTGCAGTTCGCGTACGCCACGCACCGACATGACGACACCTGGATCGATCTCAACCACCCGGATTACCGAGCCTGACCTGATCGCGGGCTGCACCGCCGGAATCTCGCTGAGCGTGTTGCGCGAGCGACACTCTCAGGTAGACTTCGGCGAACTCGACCGAGCGAGCGGTGGAGAGCGACATGCGTAGTCAGCAGCACGCTTGGCAGCCAATCCACCTATCGCGGATCAGCCAGCCGTCGCTGCTGCGCGCCTGCGGACACGTCGGCGCCGCGGGCCTCCGGTCTGCGCGATCGTGGCCGCGATGACGACATGAGCGCCGCAACGATCGCCCAGCAGCCCCGCCGGCGAGCCGACGACACGACCCATTTCGCGCACGCCCCGGAACGACCCGACGACACCCGGATCGCCGTCCCGCACCCGGATTACCCGGCCTAGGCCCGCCGAACACCCCGGCGCCACCTAGCCGACGCGAGCAGGCATGCAGAAGTACATCATCCGCCGAATGATTCTGGTTATCCCCACGATCTGGTTGGTGATCTCGCTGTTGTTCCTGGCGCTCCGCGCGCTTCCCGGTGACTTTGTCACGCGCAAGCTCTCGAACCTCGAGAATCAGGGCGCCGAGCAGCGCGACACTACGATCGTGGGCGACCTTGAGGTGGAGCCGACCACGCACCGCGTACTCGTTGGCGACACGCTGGAGAGCATCGCGCTCGACAACGGCGTGACGGTGAGCGCGGTGCTCGCCGTCAATCCCGACCTGACCGCGGCCTCGCTGAAGCCGGGCACGCGCGTGGTGATCATTCCGGGGCAGCTACTCCAGAAGGTCGCTGTGGGGCAGCTGATCGTCTTACCGGAAGACGCCGTCGTCGGCGAGCAGCTACTGATCGAGCGCAATCCGGGCATCGATTTTGAGCTGTTCGACGGTAAACCGTTCGCGGCGGCGGGGACGACACTGACGCTGCGTGAGAGCGTCACGATCACCGATCTGGCTCTGGCGCGACGGATCAAACCGCAGGACATCCTGAACGCCAACCCGAGTGGCTCTGCCGCCAACCCCGATGGCACGATGGCGGCCGACACCCTGCTGTATCCGGGCGAGAAGCTCGTCTTACCCACGACAAAGATCACCGAGGCGAACATCCGCCATCGGCTGGGCATCGATAAGCCAATGGGGGTGCAGTACTACGAGTTCATCTGGGAGACGATCCGGCTGCAATTCAGGCCCTCGTTCCAGACCCAGGAGGATTCGCTCGACATCTTCATGCGCGCGCTGCCGCGTTCGCTGCATCTGATGGTCTATTCGCTGATCGTGGGGCTGGCGATCGCCTTCCCGGTCGGGATTTTGTCGGCGATGCGCCAGGACAAGCCGATCGACTATGTACTGCGCGGCTTTTCGATCCTCGCGCTCGCGGCGCCATCGTTCTGGATCGCCACGATGATGATCTTCGTCGTCACGCCGGGCGGCGTCCTGGAAGGAGGCTTGTGGTCAATCCCGTTGACCAGTGAGGATGCGCGCAGCATCTTCACCTCCGTGCCCGGGTTCTTCGCGCTGTACACCATCCCCGCCGTGGCGGGCGGGATCGCCGCCGGAGCGGGTCTGATGAGAATCACCCGTTCGGAGCTGCTGGAGGTGTTACGACAGGACTATGTCCGCACGGCGTGGTCGAAGGGCCTGCGCGAGCGGACGGTGATTCGCCGCCACGTGATGCGCAACGCGATGGTCAACGTGCTCAGCGTGCTGGGCCTCTCGCTCGCCGCGCTGATCGGCGGCAACATCATCCTTGAGCTGCTGTTCAACATCCCCGGGATCGGCCTGCTGCTGATTCAGCGAATCAACCAGGCTGACATCCCCGTCGTCCAGACGATGGTGTTCTTCTTCGCGCTGTTCATCATCATCGTCAACATCCTGGTCGACATGACCTACGCCCTCATAGACCCGCGAATTCGTTACACGTAGGCTGAACACGCCATGAGTGACCGCCCCCCGCAGGCCGCCGCAGAACTCGAAGATTTCGCCGCAGCGCAGGGTCTGCGCGTTGAGGAACGGGGCGCTGCGCGGACGCTCGTGGGCGCGCTGCGCAGCTTCTTCCGCTACAAGCCGCTGGGCGCGGCGGGCCTCGTGCTGGTCGTCGTCTGGTCCACGATCGCCGTGGGCACGGTCGGTTCGGGCGGCGGCTGGCTGGGCCTCGGCCGCTACGACTCGCAGGAGGTCTTCAAGGTCGCCAACGCGAACTTCGCCGACGACAAGGTCGCGAACGTGCTCGACGGCCGTTCGGCCGACATCTCGGCCGCCGAACTGACCAGGCTGCTCACCGATCCGGCCGTCTACGGCGATCTCGCCAGCCAGAGCGGTGTGGCCGAGGACATGATCATCTACGTCCGGGGCCTGATCGATACCGGCACTCTGGTGGATCACCTCGCGGACCTCGACCCGGCGCAGATCGAAATCACCGACGGCGTGATCTACGACGTGGACCACCTGCTCGCCACCGGCACCAACACGCCGCTGACCACCGCGTCGCTGCAGGGTCCATCGGGCGCTCACTGGTTCGGCACCGACCGGGCCGGGCACGACCTGTACGCGCGCGTCACCGAAGGCGCGCGTCTGTCGCTCTACATCGGGTTCTTCGCGACGCTGATCGGCGTCGGCGTCGGGACGGTCGTGGGTCTGCTGAGTGGTGGGCTTGGCGGCAACGTCGACCTCAGCATCAACCGGTTCATGGACGCAATCCAGTCGTTCCCGCCGATTGTGTTCCTGCTGTTGCTGCGCTCGGTCACCGAGCCGTCGGCGCTGTGGGTCACGCTCGCGCTCTCGGCGCTCGCGATCGCGCCCACTCAACGGATCGTGCGCGGCGCCGTGATCGCATTGCGCGAGACGCCGTTCGTCGAGGCCGCGCGCTCGATCGGCGCCACCAATGCACGCGTCATGGGCGTCCACATCCTGCCCAATATCGTCGCGCCGCTGATCGTGATCTTCAGCATCACGATCGGCGCGTTCATCCTCGCCGAGGCCTCGTTGAGCTTCCTCGGCCTGGGCACGCTGGACGTGTCGTGGGGCAAGATGATCGCCGATGGTCGCCAGTTCATCGTGCAGTCGCCGTGGACCAGCCTGTTCGCCGGGCTCGCGCTGACCTCGCTGGTGTTCGGCTTCAACATCCTCGGCGACGCGCTGCGCGATGTCTTCGACCCGCGCCTCCGCGGCGCTCGTTAGGCGGCGACAGGCCGACCGAAGGCCCGGCCAGCGGGCGGCAGATCGCGCGCCGTGGTCAGCTTCGCTGGAGTCAGCACCGCCGCGAGCGGCTGCGGATATCGGTGGTCGAGGGCCGTGGGTAGGTCGTCCATTCCGGGTGGACGAGCCTCTTCGCGGGGCTGGCGCTAATCTCAGTGGCGTTCCGCGCTTGGGCGCGGCCTCCACCAACTCGCCGACGACCGATTCCGCAACAGGGATGAGCCTGCCGTATGACCGAGCCTGCGATCGACCAGCCCGAGCTGCCGGCGGGGATTCGGCGATTTACGATGCCGATGCCTCCGCCGTTGGGACATGTGCATGTGTGGTTGATTGAGACCGGCGGGGGCTGGGCGATGTTCGACACCGGCTTCCCCTCGCCCGAGGGCGCGGCCCTGCTCGAGCAGGAGATCGGCCCGCTGTTGACCGACGGGCGGCGGCTCGAAGCGGCCTTCATCTCGCACTACCACCCCGACCACACCGCCTTCGCCGGGCAGCTGCAGCAGACGTTCGGCTGCGATGTCTACGTGCACCGGGCCGACTGGGAGCGGATGGAGATGATGTCGCAGATGGACCCGGAGGTCGCGCGGTCGCGCTTCTCCTCCGGCTGGGCCTCGCAGCTCGAGGGCGGGATGCGCGAGGAGGAGGACAAGCCCGACTCGATGTTCGCGAGGATGCGCGCCGCGCGGGACTCGATGGACCTGCCGCTGCCCGAGCCCACGCTGCTCGACGGCGGCGAGGTGGTCGAGGTCGGAGGCCGTGAATTTGAGCTGATCTGGACGCCCGGCCACACCGAGGGCCACCTCTGCGTGCTCGACCGCGGCACGGATGCGCTGTTCACCGGCGACCATCTGCTGGCCAGAATTACGCCGCACATCGGGATGTGGCCCGACGAAACGCGCAGCCCGCTGCCGCAGTTCGAGGAGTCGCTGGGGCTCGTCGCCAGGCTCAACCCGACGCTGGCGCTGCCGGCCCACGAGCGGATCATCGATCACCCCGCCGAGCGGGCCGGCGAGATTCTCGAGCATCATCAGGATCGCCGGCAGCACATCCTCGACGCCGTTGACGGCGGCGACCGCAGCATTCACGATGTCGCGATGGCCGTCTTCCCCAAGCGCGCCGCCGACCGGATGCAGCTCGCGATGGCGATGTCCGAGACTGTCGCGCACCTCGAGGCGCTGGTCGAGGAAGGGCGCCTGCGACGCAGCGGCGCCGACCCCGCGCGTGTCTACGGGCCCGTCTAGCTTCTCCTTCCGCGGTCGAATCGCGGCTCGGTTAGCCTCTGGCAGCGCGAGAGGAGCTGGCGATGGCGGATGCTGACGCGAGGGTGGCGTTGATCACGGGGTCAGGGTCGGGGATCGGCCGAGGCACCGCCGTGCGGCTGGCGCGCGATGGCGTGAACATCTGCATCGCGGACATCGACACCGAGGGAGCTGAAGAGACCGCATCGATGGTGCGCGAATTCGGGCGTGAGGCGCTCGTCGTGCGTTGCAACGTGGCCTCGATCGATCAGGTGCAGAGCGCCGCGGACGAGTGCGTCGAAGGGCTCGGCCGGCTCGACATCGCGGTCGCAAACGCCGGGATCGGCCGCGGTGGGTCCGTGTTGGAGCTCGCGCTCAAGGACTGGCAGGACCAGGTCGACATCAACCTGACCGGTGTGTTTCTGACCGTGCAGGCTGCGGCGCAGCGGATGGTCGCGCAGGGCGAGGGCGGGCGGATTGTCTGCATCTCCTCGTTGGCGGCCTTGTCCACGAGCGAATGGATGTGGGCCTACTCGGCGACCAAGGCCGGCGTCGCGATGATGGTCCGGGGCTGGGCGCAAGAGCTCGGCCGCCACGGGATCAACATCAATGCGATCGGTCCGGGCGTGATTGACACGCCCCTGGCGCACGCTCTGGCCGGCGATGAGGGCGGGCCGATCCGCGAGCAACTCGAATCCCGCACGCCGCTCGGCCGGCCCGGCGCGCCATCGGACATCGCAGGCCTGATCTCGTTCCTCGTCGGCCCGGACGCCGATTTCATGACCGGCTCATACCTGGTGATGGACGGCGGCATCCGCGACGCCGGGAGAATCCCGGGGGACGATCCGACGGATCCGGCCACCGCCGAGCGGATGCAACACGCGGCGGCCAGCGAGGCGCGCAATGCGCGCATGCAACCGCTGATCGACCAGCGCTGAGGAGCGATTGAAGATGGCCGACCCACTTCCCGATTCCGTGCGAGCGATGGTCCAGACAGGCGTCCGCCGGCTCGAAATGACCGACTTCCCAATGCCTGAGTACGGCGACGACGACGGCATCCTGCGGATCGAGGTCTGCGGCATCTGCGGCTCCGACTATGAGCAGTTCAACGGTGAGTTCGCTGCCCGCTACCCGGTCATCCCAGGCCACGAGCCGGTCGGGCGGATAGCGGCGCTCGGCGCCCGCGCGCGCGAACGCTGGGGCGTTGAGCTGGGGGACCTGGTCGTCGTCGAGCCGGGCGTGCGCTGCGGGGTCTGCCACGGCTGCCGTGCGGGCGAGCGCTGCATCGATCGCGCCGCGGGCTACGGCTACACGCTGACCGACCGCGCGCCTGCGTTGTGGGGCGGCTACGCCGAGTACATGTACCTGGCGCCCACGACCACGATGCACAAGATGCCCAACGACATGTCGCCTCGGCTGGCGGCGCTGTACAACCCGCTCGGCGCGGGTTTCGCCTGGGCGGTGGCGACGCCGCGGCTCGAGGTGGGCCAGACGATCGCGATCCTGGGCCCGGGCCAGCGCGGCCTCTGCTCGGTGGTCGCCGCGCGCGCGGCGGGCGCCTCGCAGATCATCGTTACCGGGCTGGGGCGCGACGAGCACAAGATGGCGCTGGCTCGCGAGCTCGGTGCAGATCTGACGATCGATGTCGATGCGCAGCCGACCGTCGAGACGGTGCTCGAAGCCACCGGCGGCCGCGGCGTCGATGTCGTGATCGATGTCACCGCTTACGCCACGCAGCCCGTCGCCGACGCGCTGAAGATGGTGCGCCGCGGCGGCACGGTCGTGCTCGCGGGGCTCAAGGGCTCGCACCGCCTGCCCGACTTCAATCCCGACGACATCATCCTGCGACAAGTCACGGTCGAGGGCGTGCTCGGCGTCGACTACACATCGTTCCGCCGCGCGATCGACGTGATTGTCAGCGGCGCCGTCCCGCTCGACCGGCTGCACACGCACGCCTTTGCGCTGGAGGACGCGGCGCTGGCGATCGACACGCTCGCCGGCGCGACCGCTGAGGCTGCGATCAATGTGACGATCGAGCCGTGGTTGGAGAGTTAGCGAGCATTGCCAGTCCTGAGCGCTGTCGTTGGTGGGTTAGGATTGCGCGATGTGTGATGCCGTCCGAGGCGGTGTTGTGGCATCGATAGAGCCACTACATGAAGGGGACAGTGATGCCCGAACTCTCTATCAGCGACCAGATTGTGCTGTTGGGTCTCGGCGAAGACGGTGTGCTTGATCGACCCTACGACAGTCGGCTTGACTACGCGATCGCCGGTGCCGCGCTGCTTGACCTGTCGTTTCACAATCGAATCGACACCGACCCCAATCGGCTCTTCATCATCTCGGCCGACCCGACCGGGAATCCGCTGCTCGATAGCGTCCTGCACCAGATCGATTCGGGTCAGCCCAACCAACCAATCTCGTACTGGATCTCGGAGATCGCCCGCTACGCGCTCGTACTCAGGCAGCAGATCATTGAGGACCTGGTCGATCGCAACATCATCCAGCGCGAGGCCGGTCGGCGGCTGATCGTGCTGAAGTCCGAGAAGTTCCCACCTACCGACCCGCAGGTCGTTCGCGACGTGCAGCGCAAGCTGATCGAAACGCTGCTCTCCGACGAAATCCCGGAGCCGGACACCGTCGCGCTGATCGGTCTGGCGAGGGCCAGCCGCCTGATCGAGCTGCTGCTGCCGCACGAGCACCTCGACCGCGTTGAGCCCCGACTCGAACAACTCGCGCGCATGGACCTGATCGGCATGAGCGTCAACCGCACGCTGGACGAGATTCAGGCCGCCGTCGCCCTCGCTGTCGCCCTCGCCGTTCCCCACCTCTGACCGAAACCACCCGAACTCATCCGAACAGAGCCGAACAAACGCGACCGAACAGAATCGAACAGGGCCGAACGCTCTGCGACGGGAGGCAGCGATGGACTGGCACGACAGCGACGATCAGCAGAGCTTCCGCTCGCAGGTCCGCACGCTCATCGACGAGCGGCTGCCCGAGCGATACGTCGCGATGGCACGCAGTGGCTCTATGCCGGAGCGCGCCTGGGAGACCGACCGCAAATCGGACATCCCCGCCGAGCGCGCCGCGGCCGGCGACTGGCACGCTGCGCTCTCCGAGCGTCGCTGGGTCGCGCCGCACTGGCCGTCCGAGTACGGCGGCGCCGGGCTGGGGCCGATGGAGCAGTTCATCCTCAATCAGGAGCTGGCCGAATCGGGCGCGCCGGCGGTCGGCGGCTCAGGCGTCCACATGCTCGGCCCGACACTGATCATGCACGGCAGCGATGAGCAGAAGGCGCAGTACCTGCCGCCGATCCTCGACGGCGACGTGACCTGGGCGCAGGGCTACTCCGAACCCGGCTCGGGCTCCGACCTCGCCTCGCTCTCGACCCGCGCGGTACGCGACGGCGACGAATTCGTGATCAACGGCCAGAAAATCTGGACCTCGGCCGCACACACCGCCGACGCGATGTTCGCGCTGGTCCGCACCGACCCTGACGCGCCCAAGCACCGCGGCATCTCGTTCGTGATGATCGACGACATCCACACGCCGGGCATCCAGGTGCGCCCGTTGATCAACATGAACGGCGACCACTACTTCAACGAGGTCTTCTTCGAGGACGTGCGAATCCCAGCCCGCAACCTGGTCGGCGAGCTCAATCGCGGCTGGTACGTGGGCATGACGCTGCTCGATTTCGAGCGTTCCAACATCGCCGGGGCGGTTGCAGCGCGGCGCCAGCTGCGCCAGCTGATCGCGCACATCCAGGCGAACGCGCAGGGCGCGTCGGAGCGCGTGCGCGGCCCCCTGCGCCACGAGATCGCCGACCGCTGGATTGAGACCGAGACGCTGTTCCAGTTCTCGTTCCGGATCATCTCGATGCAGACCTCGGGGCTGTTGCCCAACTACGAGGCGTCCACGGCCAAGCTGTTCGCCAGCGAGCTGAACCAGCGCCTGGCGCTCACGGCCACCCGCGTCTTCGGGCTGCATGCGAACCGTTGGGCCGACGCGGCCCCCGCCTCGACGTTCACGCGCAACTACATCGCAATGGTCCCGGCCACGATCCGCGGTGGCACCAGCGAGGTCCAGCGCAACGTCATCGCCACGCGCGGCCTGGGCCTCCCGCGGGGCTAGTGGCGCGCCTTCTGCCGCTGATTCGCTGCACGTTGTGCGTATTTCCGCATTGATGGACAGATCGATCGGATATACGATCGTGTCAGTGGGAAATACGCTGCAAGGACGTCGGTCATGCCGCGCGCGATCGTTCTCAACTGCGATATCGATGACGAGCTCCGGTCGCAGATCGAGCTGGGCCAGCGGGCGGCGAACGCCGCTCAGGCCTCGGTGCCGGACGGATATGAGCACTTCCTGCGCACGCGCGGACGATTTCTGAGCGGGCGCACATCGACCGTGATCGAGGGGAATCCGCTGGACGAGCTGGCTTCGCGGTTAGCGACCTTTGACGGCGAGGGCGACTTGCCGGCGCACATCGACATGCGCAACTCCGTCGAGGCCTGCGCTCTGGCGTCCGACTGGGCGCAGGACCCGGCGTTTCGGCTCGACGAGGGCGCCATGCGCGCGTTCAACTCGGTGCTGCTGCGCGGCCTGCCAGGTCGCGCGGCGGAGAACCGAGGTCGCTACCGACTCGGCGGCAGCGTGGTGATGAACGTGGCGACGCGCAGCATCGTCTACACGACTCCACCGCCGGTCTGGGTGCCGGAGCTGATGACAGAGCTGCAATCGCAGATCGAGCATTGGCTGCGCGACGACCCGCCAGAAATCGCCGCCGCCAAGGCGCATTTCGGTCTCGTCTCGGTTCACCCATTCGAGGACGGCAACGGCCGCACCGCGCGCCTGCTGGCGGACGCGATCTTGCATCGAGCCGGGGTGACGGTTGACGGCATGGCGTCGCTGAGCATGGTGATCCTGAGCCGCCGCGCCGAGTACTACGACACGTTGGCGGCGGTGCAGGGCGGCGAGTTTCAGGGCGTTGTGAATGTCGCGCCGTTCGTCCGTTTTCACACATCGGCGCTGCTTGAAGCGGTGACCGGGTTACAGTGCTACGTCGCACAGCTGAACGAGCAGCGCGCCACGCTGCGATCACAGACGGGCGACCTGAGCGAACGTCGGATCCTCGGCTTGCTCGCGATGCTGGAGTTCAGCCCGCTCTCGGCTTCGACGTACGCCGACCTGACCGAGTGTTCCGTTCAGACCGCCAGGAGTGACCTCGCGACGCTCGTCGGCGCGGATTTCGTCGATCGGCTCGGCCGCGGCAAGGCCACGCGTTACGACCTGACGAACTCCGCACGCGCGCTGATCGGCGACGCGCCCGCTGGCGTTTAGTCTGGGCTTCCCTGCGGCCACGCGATGATCGACGCAGAAGGAGTTCGCCGTGCCTGAGAACGAATCCACCCCCACCGACACGCTGCTCGACGGCACGCGCGTTGTTGAGATTGGCGACGAGCAGACTGCTTACTGCGGGAGGCTGATGGCTGGGCTTGGGGCTGAGGTGATCAAGGTTGAGCCGGTCGAAGGGTGCTCGACGCGCGGGATTGGGCCGTTCTATGAGGACGAGCCCGGGCTTGAGCGCTCGCTGTTCTGGTGGCATTACGGGCTCGGCAAGCGCTCGGTCGTGTTGGATCTGACGTCTGCCGAGGGCGTCCGCGACCTTGAGCGACTGCTCGCCAGCGCCGATGTCCTGCTCGATGGGACAGCCAGGGGCATGTGGGAGGAGATCGGGCTGCCGCTCGATGAGCTGCGCGGGCGGCTGCCGCGGCTGATCGTCGCGCGCATGACGCCGTTCGGCGACGACGGACCGTGGGCCGGCTACAAGGCGTCCGACCTGATCCATCTCGCGCTCGGCGGGCCGATGATGAACTGCGGCTACGACCCGCAGCCCGACGGGACGTATGACCTGCCGCCGATCGCCCCGCAGATGTGGCACGCGTACCACATCGCCGGCGAGCAGCTTTGCATGAACACGATCGGCGCGCTGATCGACCGCCAGCGCTCCGGCCGCGCACAGATGCTGACCTGCGCCGTGCACGACGCGGTGTCCAAGAACACCGAGCTCGACCTGATGTCGTGGGTCTACCGCGCGGCGACCTTCTATCGCCAGACCTGCCGCCACGCGGCGGAGGTCGTCACGCCGCTGCCATCGATCGGCGCGACCAAGGACGGCCGCTGGGTGATGGCGCTGGCGCGCGGGCGCTCGCCGCAGCTGATCGACTTGCTCAAGCGCTACGACATGGAGGCCGACCTGGATGACACGCCGCCCGAGCCGGGCGGCGTCAGTCGGCGCACTCGCGGCGAGGCCGCCGCGCACCTCAACGAGGTCGCGCAACGACTGGTGCGTAAGTTCCGTTTCGCCGATGTCCCGTGGCGGGAGGCGCAGGAGCAGGGCCAGCTGTGGGCGCCGCTGCGCAAGCCGCACGAGAACGCCGAGGACCCGCACTGGTGGGAGCGTGGCAGCTTCGCGCGGGTCGCCCACCCCGAGCACGATGCCGAGTTCGTCTACACGACGAGCAAGTGGGTCTCCTCCGAGACCGCCTGGCGGGTCGGCCCGCGGGCGCCGCTGCTCGGCGAGCACACCGACGAGATTCTGGCGGAGTTGGATGACGGGGAGCCCCCCTCTGCCTTCGGCATCTCCCCCCGCTTTGCGGGGGGAGAGGTGGGAATGGGGGATGGCTCGCTATCTCGCTGGGGGACGCCGTTCCCACTGGATGGGGTGCGGATTCTCGATTTCACCTGGTGGCTCGCCTCCGGCGGCGCGCCGCGCTACCTCTCGGCGCTCGGTGCGGAGGACATCAAGGTCGAGTGGCATCAGAATCTCGACCTGCGCGTCGGCATGGCGCAGTTCGGGATCGGCGGGCACGAGGCCCGCGCCAACGCGACGGGGCCGGTGCCGGGGGACGTCAGCACGATCAACCGCTCCGGGCAGTTCAACGATTTTCACGCCGGGCATCGCGGGCTCTCGCTCAATCTGCGCCACCCGCAGGGGCTGGAGATCGCCAAGCGGCTGGTCGCGACGTCGGACATCGTCGCCGAGGGCTTCTCGCCCGGTGTGATGGATCGCTGGGGCCTCGGCTACGAAGTGATGCGCGAAATCAAGCCGGACATCATCTACCTCTCGCAGTCGGGCATGGGCCAGGTCGGTGTCTACGGCCGCTATCGCACGGTCGGCCCGATCGCCGCCTCGATGGCCGGCGTCTCGGAGATGTCCGGCCTGCCCGAGCCCTACGCGCCGGCCGGCTGGGGCTACTCCTACCTCGACTGGTTCGGCGCGTACAACCTCGCCACCGCGATGATCGGCGCGCTCTGGTACCGCGAGCGCACCGGCAAGGGCCAGTGGATCGACTCCTCGCAGGTCGACACCGGCATCTACCTGAACGGCACGGCGGTGCTCGACTGGTCGGCCAACGGGCGGGTCTGGCAGCGCTACGGCAACCGCTCGCCCTACAAGCCGGCGGCCCCGCACGGCGCCTACCGCTGCCGCGACGACGCCGATTCGAGCGACCGCTGGCTCGCCATCGCCTGCTTCACGGAGCAGGAGTGGGAGGCCTTGCGCGAGCTGATGGGCGATCCCGAGTGGGCAGCGCAGCCCGGCTTCTCCAGCCTCGCCGACCGCCTCGCCAATCAGGACGCGCTCGACGCGCAGCTCGAGGAGTGGACGCGGCAGCAGGACCGCTGGGAGCTAATGGAGCGTCTGCAGGCGGCGGGCGTCGCGGCGGGCGTCTGCCAGGACGCGCAGGACCGCTACGAGCGCGACCCGCAGCTGCGCCACATCCGCTGGCTGACGGAGGTCGAGCACAGCGAGATGGGCGCCTGGCCAGTCCGCGAGGTCCCCGTCAAGTGGAGCGAGACGCCCCCCTTCATGGGCGGCCAAATCGACCGCGGCGCCCCCTGCTACGGCGAGGACAACCACTACGTCCTCGGCGAGCTGTTGGGGATGAGCTCCGCGGAGATTGCGCGGCTGGCGGAGGAGGGGGTGATCGCAGAGGGTCTGGTGAGCGTCTAGCCCAGAGGCAGTGACTCCCTTCAGTGCGTAGACTGCTTTGAACGGATGTATCAATCGAAAAGTGTGGCCTGGACATTCGGCTCAGATGAACACTCAGACTTGAAGCACTCTTTGATTGTGTCGCAGAGTTCTCGTTCGGATGAGACTAAGAGCCCACCTCGACCAACAAGTCGTTCGATCTGGTGGTGCATCTGGTCTGAACTGGATAGTGCAATCACGACAGGTATCTGTTGGCGAAGTGCTTCCTGGGCGGCGTTCAGAGTTCCGCCCCTCTCGCCGGGGTCGATTGCGACAAGCATGCCGGAGAGGCCACAAACCGTTTTGTTGCGCTGCATCGCGTTAATGGGCGACCAAGGAGCGTCGAGTCTGAACTGAGAGATCACCGTCATCGATTCGGTGAACGCGTCCCAGTCTTCCAGGACAGTGTCGTATTCCCTGCGCAGGCGAAATCGGCTGATGCCTTCGGCCAAAACTGCGGTGGTGTGACCACCAGCTTCTATGCATCTAACATGTGCGGCTGTGTCGGATCCCCTCGCATAACCGCTCACCATCGGCACGCCAAATGCAGCTGCCAGGATGGCGGCTGCACGCGCGTAATCCAACGCCACATCATTGCCGTTTCTTGAGCCACAAAGACCAATACCAGGGTGGTTGAGCGGCTGGATCCGACCTAACACGTGCAACGCTGGATGTCCTGCGCGCTTATGTAGCTGGGCAGGATATCCAGGAGTCGTTGGTTCCAACAACGAGCTGTGTCCAGCCTCTCCAATTCGAGTGAATAGCGGCCGAGCCATGACATCTCTCCTCACTCAAGCGGGCGCTCGCCTGCGGTCGGTAGTTTCGAGAACGTGGGGACATCGCTGCCAGGCCAATTCGCGGCATCCGGCCAGAGTCCTTGGCAGCCCCGTGCGTTCTTTGTCGCGGTCAGAGCTAGGACTGAATCGGCGCCGGCTGCTCTCGTTGCTCGGCAGGCCTCCGAAACGGTGCATCCAAAGCCATATAGGTCATCGACAATAAGTAATGAGGATTCGCCAAGATCGTCGTGGACAGCAAACTTGTTCGCTACGTCGCTACAATCGGTTTCGCTCGCGTTAGCCTTTCGAGGCTGGCGTTCTGGCCCGTGAATGGTTATCAATGCCATACCCAGCTCGCTTCCAAGTTCCTTCGCTAGTGTCCTGGCAAGGGACGAGCTACCTGATGGCCTATTCGGGGGAGGAGCAGCGATATGTGTTGCGCTCAGGTAGCGCGGGTGGGCCATGATGAAAGCCAGGTATTCTTCAAATAATGAATCAAAGTGTTCGCCACGATTTCGCCCATACTTGGCCGAAGACACGAGGCGCCCGAATAAACTGGGTCGATCGATGTCGGGAAAAGCGTAGATTCCAAGCGCGTGCGATTCGTCTGCGCCGTCAACGATCGTTACGTGGTGTTCAAGCAGCGTCAAGTATCTCCGAAAGGAATCAACCGGCGCGTCTTCTAGTAGAATCACTCCAAAGTCATACAGAGAGCCTTGAGCTGGTGGAGGGAGTACACGCCCGTTAGGGAACGCAGATCGAATCGCGGAGCGGAAGTGGTCCGCCATGGACGTTGGTGTGACCTTGACCCAGAAGGCGTGCGGGAACTTCCAGTGCGCCTCCTCCCACGAAGTGATTCGCCCACAGGTAGGCATCGAATTCAGCCCCTTCGTCGCTGGACGCTATGATACAGATGTTCGCACAGGAAGGCAATCGGCGATGCAGAGCCCGCTCACGGCGCCGCGTAGACGGCCTTGAGCAGACGCCAGTAGCGGTAGTCCTCGGTGAACTCGTTCTTCATCTGGTTCATCGTGTAGCCGAAGGCGATGCCGGACTCGGGGTCGGCGCAGCCGATCGAGCCGCCGGCGCCGGCGTGGCCGAATGCTTGCGGATTGGGGCCGAGCGGCATCGTCTGCTCGGTGTTGAGGATCCAGCCGAGCGCGAATCGCATCGGGAACTCGAGGCCCATCTGCAGTGAGACGTGCTCGGGGCCGGCCCACTGCTCGATGGTGGCGGCCTCGACCGTCTCGGGATTCAACACGTGGATGCCGTCGATCTCGCCGCCGTTCGCGAGCGCCCCGTAGATGCGCGCCAGCGAGCGCGCAGTGGCGTGCCCGTTCGCGGCGGGCAACTCTGCCGCCCGCCAGGCCCGTTCGTTGTTGATCGCCGGTAGCCGGTCCATCAGCGGCGGGTTCGCCATCGACGCCCAGAGCAGGCTTCCCTCTTCGAGCTCCGACAGGTCGGGCGCGCCCGCGAGTGCGTCCTCGATGCCTTCGCCGGGCGGCGCGGCCAGGACCGGCGCGATCCGGGCATCGAACTCGGGTCCGGTGCCGATGTGCGCATCGAGCCCGAGCGGCGCTGCGAACTCTTCGCGGAAGTACGTGCCGAGGCTGCGGCCGTCGATCCGGCGGACGACCTCGCCAACGAGCCAGCCGAAGGTGATCGCGTGGTAGCCGTGGATTGCGCCGGGCTCCCAGAACGGCTCCTGGGCGGCCAGCAGGGACGTCATCTTGTCCCAGTCGTACCAGTCCTGCTCGACGATCGGCTCGCGGACCGCGGCCAGCCCGGCTGCGTGGTTGAGCAGGTAGCGAACCGGCAGCTCCGCCTTGCCGCCTGCGGCGAACTCCGGCCAGTACTCGGCGACCGGCGCGTCGACATCGAGCAGGCCCTGCTCGACCAGGCGGTGGGCGCAGAACGCGGTCAGACCCTTGGTCGTCGAGAAGACATTGACCAGCGTGTTGCGGTCCCACTCGCGCTCACGCTCGGGGGTGTACCAGCCGCCCCAGAGGTCCACGACCGGCGCGCCGTGCAGGTAGACGGCGACCGCCGCGCCGACGTCGCCGTGTTCGGCGAAGTTGGTGGCGAATGCGTCCCGGACAGCGTCGAATTGGGGGTCGTTCCAGCCGTGGATCGGGGCGGTCATTGTCAGCCTCCTGGGGACGGGCGGTTAAAGATCCTCTGAACAAGCCGGATTCGCTCTCCCCCCGCTCTGCGGGGGGAGATGTCACGGAGTGACAGAGGGGGGCGTTCCCGCTTGGCCAGATACAGCCACGACTGTGAGTCGGGACCGCAGCCCCCCTCTGCCCCCTGCCTGCGCAGGGGCAGGCTTCGGCATCTCCCCCCGCAAAGCGGGGGGAGAGTTATTCGGAGCCGTCCTAGAGCGACGCGTAGACCGCCTCGATCAGGCCGGCGACCCGAGGGTCGCCGCTGAGGTTGGCCTGCATCTGGTTCATCGTGTAGCCGAAGCCGATCCCGGCGTCGAGGTCGGCGTAGCCCAGCGAGCCGCCGGCTCCGGGGTGACCGAACGCGCGCGGGTTGGGGCCGAGCGGCATGAAGTCCGCTGTCAGCATCCAGCCCAGGCCGAAGCGCGTCTCGATCTGCAGGCAGGCGTCGGGGCCGTTCGACTGTTCGATGATGGCGTTCGCCATCGTGTCCGGATTGAGCACGTGGATGCCGTCGATCGCGCCGCCGTTGGCCGCGCCGCCGTACACCCGGGCCAGCGCCCGCGCCGTCGCGTGGCCGTTGGCCGCGGGGATTTCGGCGCCGCGCCAGGCGCGACTGGCGGTGATGTTCAGTTCGTCGGGGCCGGCGATCGGCGGATTGGAGAAGGCTGCCGCGCCGACGCTGTCGGGCCCGCCGAACGCCTCGATCAGGTCCGGCGCGTCGGGGTCGACCGGCGCGTTCAGCAAGGTCGAAATCCGGGCGTCGTACTCGGGCCCGGTGCCGATGTGCGCGTCGAGGCCGAGCGGGGCCGCGAACTCCTCGCGCCAGTAGGTTCCCAGCGAGCGGCCGTCGATTCGCCGCACCACTTCGCCCACCAGCCAGCCGTAGGTCAGCGCGTGGTAGCCGTGCCGCTCGCCGGGCGTCCACCAGGGCTCTTGCTCGGCCAGCGCCTCCGTCATCGTCTCCCAGCTGTACATGTCCTCCACTGCCAGCGGACGCCGGACGGCGGCCATGCCGGCCTGGTGATTGAGCAGCATCCGGACCGGGATCGACTCTTTGCCCGCGGCCGCGAACTCGGGCCAGTACTCGGCGACGGGCTGGTCGACATCGAGCAATCCCTGCTCGATCAGCCGATGCGCGCAGAACGCCGCCAGACCCTTCGTGGTCGAGAAGACGTTGACCAGCGTGTTGCGGTCCCATTCGCGCTCGTGGTCGTCGGAGTACCAGCCGCCCCACAGGTCAACCACCGACTCACCGTTCAGATACACACAGACGGCCGCGCCCACGTCGCCGTGCTCGGTGAAGTTCGCCTCAAACGCCGTCCGCACTGCATCAAACTGCGGCTCAGCCCATCCACCAATCGGCGTGTCGGTCATCTGTTTCCCCGGTTCCAGGATGCCGGCGCGGTCGGCCGACGCGGCTAGGATAGGCCCACTGCTCATATCGAGACAGGCCGCGAAAGGCGATACCGATGCCCAACATCCCGACTGAAGCGCAGGTTCTGCAGTGGATGGACGAGCTCTCGAACTGGGGGCGCTGGGGCGACGACGACCAGCTCGGCACGCTCAATCAGGTCACGCCCGAGGTGCGCCGCGCCGCCGCGGCGCTGGTCTCCGAGGGCGTCTCAGTGTCCTGCGCCTGGGACATCGAGAACACCCACGAGCCGGACCACGCGATGGGCACCCCGCAGCGCTTCATGGTGATGACCGGCGAGAGCGCCGCCGCGCAGGCCGAGCGCGGCGCGCGGATGGCCGGCGCGCTCGAGTTCTTCGGCCTCGTCTACCACGGCTACGCGATCACCCACCTCGACAGCCTCTGCCACATCTTCTGGGACGGCCAGATGTACAACGGCAAGCCCGCGCACCTGGTCAACTCGATGGCCGGCGCGACGCACCACGCGATCACCGAGCTCAAGGACGGGATCGTGACGCGCGGCGTGATGCTCGACATCGCGGCGCTGAAGGGCGTCGACTGGCTGGATCCGGGCGAGGGCGTCTTCCCCGAGGACCTCGAGGCCGCTGAGGAGCGGCAGGGCGTCAAGGTGCAGTCGGGCGACGCGGTGCTGCTGCGCACCGGCTACGGCAAGCGCAAGCGCGAGGTCGGCCGCGAGGCGCTGCTTGAGACCGGCTTCCCGGGCTGGCACGTCGCCTGCGCGCCGTGGATCCGCGAGCGCGGCGTCTCGGTGATCGGCGCCGACACGGCGACCGACGTCAACCCCTCCGGCTACAGCGGCTTCCAGATCCCGCTGCACGCGGTCGGGATCGTGGCGATGGGGCTGTGGCTGATGGACAACATGCAGCTGGAGGACCTGGCCGAGGCGTGCAACCGCTACAACCGCCACGCCTTCCAGTTCATCCTCAGCCCGCTGCGGATCATCGGCGGCACCGGCAGCCCGGCCAATCCACTGGCGATCTTCTAGCCGCTAGCCGTCAGGCGTTCGGCGTCAGGTGCACCTTGATCGAGAGGCTGCTCTTGTTCAGCGCCGCGTCGAACGCCTCGTTGACGGCGTCAAGGCCGTAGCGGTGCGTGATTAGCGAGCGCGCCTCGTCGCGGCAGCCGGTCAGCATCTCCAGCGCCTTCTGATAGTCGGGGACGCGCCCGCCCGGCGCGGCGTAGGTGACCGCGCCGATGATCGTGAGTTCGCGCCCGAGCAGCGTCAGCGGGTTGAGTCCCGCGCTGTCGATCGCGAAGACGCCGAGGACCACCACGCGGCCCAACCGGCGCACCGCGTCGACCGAGGTGCGGATCGTGTCGGCGTGCCCGCCCACGCACTCGGCGACCACATCGATCGCGTCGTCGGCCGCCAGCTCGGCCAGCCGCTGCTTGCCCGCGTCGTCATCGCCGATCACCTCCGCCGCGCCGAGGTCGCGCGCGAGCTGTTGCTGGTGTGGGTAACGGGCCAGCACGATCGTCTGCGCGCCGTACGCCTGCGCTGCGATTTGCGCGGTCAGACCGATGCTGCCCGCGCCGATCACGAGGACCGTTTCGCCGGCCGCGAGCTTGGCTTCCTCGAAGCCGTGCACGGAGCAGGCGAGCGGCTCTGCGATCGCCGCCAGCTCGCCGTCGATCCCCTGCGGCGCCGCGAAGACCGCCTGCTGGGGCGCGATCACCTGCTGCGCCATGCCGCCGTCGACCGCGATGCCGATCAGGCCGCCCGCGACCTGGCACTGGTTGTAGCGGCCGGCGGCGCAGTGCTTGCAAGAGCCGCAGCGCAGCAGCGGCTCGACGCCCACGATGTCGCCCTCGCGTAAGCCGGTGACGCCGGCGCCGGTCGCCGCGACAATCCCGCCAATCTCGTGGCCAGGGGTGCGCGAAGCCTGCGGCAGGAAGTCACCGCGGTACCAGTGCAGGTCCGAGCCGCAGATGCCGGCGTTAATGACCTCCACCAGCACATCGTTGTCGTCAGGCGTGCGATCCGATCCGTCGAGCACGGTCAGTGTGCTGTCTGCGTTCCAGGCGGCTCGGCGCATTTGCCACGCCCTCTCTTCCGTATCCCTGCGAGGCTCGCGGGCGGCAAGGCTACCACCCGAGCAGAGCGGCCACGCTCGGTTGGGGCGCGGTTGGGCGCTTGTAGGCTGGCGGCATGCTGCGCGCCATGCGACCGATCCTGCTGGCCGCGCCGCTGATCGCGCTGCTGGCGATCATTGTTCTGTTCTTCGGCATTCGCGATGATCCCTCGTCGCAGAAGGTGGCTGCGCGACTCAGCGACACGCACGAAGTGCGGCTGATCGGCGGAGATCGGCCGGCCACGCTCGCGCTGCCGTTCCGCTACGACGCGGCCAGGCCGATCCTGCTCGTCGTGTCGCTGCACGCGTACGGGAGCAATGCCTGGAAGCACGATCAGTACCTGCGCCTGAGCCAGGCAACCAGCCTTGAGGGCGCCGCGATTTTGTTGCCTCAGGGTCTGAAGGATCGTGACGGCGAGCGCTATTGGAACGCCACCGACTGGTGCTGCGACTTCGACCAGACCGGGGTCGACGACGTGGCCTATCTGAGAGCGTTGATTGAAGAGGCTGAAACGATCATCGCAATCGACCGGGTGGCGGTCGTCGGTCACTCCAACGGCGGGTTCATGGCCTATCGGCTGGCCTGCGAGGATCTGCCGATGCTGCGGGCGATCGTAAGCCTGGCCGGCACGTCGTTCGTCGACGCCGAGCGCTGCGACGAGGCCGAGCCCGTCGCGGTGCTCCAGATTCACGGCGACGCCGATGAGATCGTGCGCTACGACGGGGCGTCGGGCGAGGACAACTACCCGGGCGCCGAAGCGGTCGTTCGGCGCTGGGCGGAGCGCGCTGGTTGCGACCTTGACGCAGTGAGGACCGCTGACTCACTCGATCTCGATACGGGGATCGACGGCGAAGAGACGACGGTGATCCGGTGGACTGAGGGCTGCGCAGACGGTCGCGTGGTTGAGCTGTGGACAATTGAGGGCGGCGGCCACGATCCCGATGTCGCGGAGACGCTCGCTGCGCAGATCTTCGCCTGGCTGGAGACCGTGCCGAACGCGTCGTGAGCGTCCGTGAGTTGGTTCGCGTGTAGCCTTCCCGCGTGTTCACGCCGATCAGTGCGCTGCTGACGCTGGTAGTCCTCGCCGCGCTGATCGCAGCGGCCTGTGGCGATGACGCGCCGCAATCGTCTGAGCCGCAAGCCGAGCCAGCACAGGCCGAGCCGGCGCAGCCCGAACAGGCTGAAGAGCCCGACGAGCCGCAGGCGCAAGAGGAGGCGCCAGACAACGCGGCAGACAAGGCAGCAGACAGAGCGGCTGATGAGGCGGCCGAAACCGCTCAAGCGCAGACGCCCGCCCAGCAGGAAGAGCCACCGGAACCGGAGCCGGCCGAACAGGAAGCGGCCGAGCCGCCGACTGCGAACCTGGCCAGCGCTGAACCGCAGCCCGAGTCCGAAGCCGAGCCGAATCGCATCGAGATCGGCGACGATCGGCCGGCCACCCTGCTGCTGCCGAGAGAGGCGGACGCGCCGCTTCCGCTCGTGATGCTGCTGCACGGCTACACGATGAGCGCCGACAGCATCGATCGCTTCTTCGGCATCTCTGCCCGCATCGAGACCGATCGCTTCGCCCTGATCGTGCCCGACGGGACCGAGAACGCCGTTGGCGACCGGTTCTGGAACGCGACGCCGCAGTGCTGCGACTTCGCCCGACAGCAGATCGATGATGTCGCATACCTGTCCATGCTGGTCGCGGAGGCGCGCAATCACGCAGAGTTCGACCGCCTGTATCTGATCGGCTACTCGAACGGCGGCTACATGTCGTATCGCCTCGCCTGCGAGGGGCTCACGGGACTGACGGCGATCGTCAGCCTGGCCGGCAGTTCGTTCATCGATGCCGAGCAGTGCCTCTACGGGTCCCCGATCTCGGTGCTACAGATCCACGGAGACGCCGACATGTTGGTGCCCTATGCGAGCGGAGTCTCGCGGCCGCCGGGCGCCGTCGAGCTCGTCACGCGTTGGGCCGAGCGTGCCGGCTGCGACACTGACGCCGTCGTCGAGCTCGATCCGATCGACCTCGACGGTCTGGTTAGTGGTGCGGAGACGACTGTGCAGCGCATCCGTGAGGGCTGCGTCGACGGCATCACCGTCGAACTCTGGACGATGGAAGGCGTCGGCCACGTGCCACGCCTCACGCCCGCCGTCTTCGCGGAGCGCGTCCTCGCCTGGCTGCTCAACGACGCCCGCGGCCCGGCCGAGTCGTGACCGACCCTGTGCTCCACGAGCTGCACGTCGAGGCGCATCAGCGCGTCGCGGTCGCCTTCGCGGCCGACCTCGATCCGACGGCGGCCGTGGCACTCGCTCAACGCATCGGAGCGCATCTCGACCGCGAGGCCGTGAGCGTCGCGCGACGTTGCTACATCGTCGGCAGCGGAGCGGGCTTCGGCGACACCAGCGTCGCGCTGCTGCTGGCCGCGCTCGAACCGATCGTCGATCCCGCCACGCTGATGCTGCACGATCCCGATGACGCCGACGCGCTCTGGTTCCAGCGTCGTCCGCCGGGTGTGGTGCGCGGGGGCATATTTCTCAGCCGCGCCTGGATGGGCGCCGGCGTCCGCATCGCCGTCGGTGACCCCGCTCAGGTCCTGGCCGGCCTGGCCGCCTGGTTCGTCCCGCGCGAGTCACTCGACCCGCAGGCCGACCTCAACGCCGATGTGATCCTGACGCCCGATTAGCAGCGCCGCCCCTCTCCGTCAGTCCCGCCTCCTTCCGTCACACCCGCCCCCCTCCGTCACGCTTGCCCCTTCCGTCACACCCGCCCCGTCCGTCACACCCGCCCTGTCCGTCATTCCTGCGCAGGCAGGAATCCATGCGACCACCCAACCGCGCGACGTGCCTCCATCCATCCGACGGCCCACCAGAGCCCCCACCGCGCCGAGCGCGATCGGGCGCCGTCGAACATTGGGAGTGCCCTTGACCCCCACAGATCGCCTGGATTCCTGCCTGCGCAGGAATGACGGAGGGGGGCGCAGGAATGACGGAGGGGGGCGCAGGAATGACGGAGGGGGCGCAGGAATGACGGAGGGCGGCGCAGGACTGACGGAACGGATGAAAGCTGCCACCGGCAGCGCAGCCGCTGCCCTGACTAGCCCCTCGGCAGGCCGAGGCCGCGGGTGGCGATGATGTTGCGCTGGATCTCGCTCGTGCCTCCTTCGATCGTGTTCGCGACCGAGCGGAGGAAGCTGTACTGGTAGCGCCCGCGGCGCGGCGCATGGGGTCGCCGCTGCCGAGCTGGCCGTAGAGGCCCATCACCTTCATCGCGGTCGCCTGGATTCGCTGGTTCAGCTCCATCGCGTAGAGCTTCGCCATGGACGCCTCGTAGTTGGGGATCAGCCCCTGGCTCTGCATCGAGACGATCCGATACGAGATCATCATCGCCGTCTGCGACTCGATGTAGCGGTCGGCCAGCGCGAAACGCGTCTCCTCGTTCTCGCCCAGCGAGGAGATCCCGCTGCCGCGGTGCTCCTTCGCGAAGTCGATGATGCGCTCAACGCCCTGACGCATGCCGACCGCCGAGCCGATGCTGCTGCGCTCGAAGTCGAGCGTCGTCACCGCGCCGTACCAGCCGCGGTCGACCTCGCCGAGAATGTGCCGGCTGGGAATCCGCACGTCCTCGAAGAAGACCTCGTTGAACTCGTGGGTATTGGTCATGTTGACCAGCGGCCGCACCGCCACGCCTGGCGAGTGCATGTCGAGCATGAAGTAGGTGATGCCCTTGTGCTTGGGCGCGTCGGGGTCGGTGCGGGCAAGCATGATCATCCAGTCGGCGCGGTGCGCGCCGGAGGTCCAGATCTTCTGCCCGTTGACGACCCAGTCGTCGCCGTCCTTGACGGCGCGCGTCTGCAGCGAGGCCAGGTCGGAGCCGCTGCCCGGTTCCGAATAGCCCTGACACCAGATCGCCTCGCCGCTGAGGATCGGCGGCAGATGCTCGGCCTGTTGTTCCTCGGTGCCGATCGTGATCAGCGTTGGCCCGGCCATGCCGATCGCGATGCCGCCCGGTCGCGGGGCGCGCGCTTCGGCCATCTCTTCGTTGAAGATGAACTGCTTCATCACGCTCAGGCCGGCCCCGCCGTACTGCTCGGGCCAGGCCGGCGCGATCCAGCCGCGCTGCGCCAGCTCGCCCTCCCAGGCGCGCATCGAGGGGGTGCGGTCGAACATCGCAGCCTGACGCCCCTCGCTGCGAATCTGCTCACGGCGCGGCTCGTACTCCGAGCTGATGAAATCGCGCACGACCGTGCGGAACGTCGCTTCCTCGCCGTTGTCTTTGAAGTCAACCATGTCGCCGCTCTCCGCTCGCGTGTTGCTGTAGGCCCGTCGGATGTCCTCAGGGTATCGCACAGTTACCATGAATTCGCGAGCGTCGCGTGAAGGAGGGGGCTGAATGGTTCGTCGATCGCTGGTTGAGGACGATGCGCGCCGCCTGCTGGGCGGCGCGCCTGTGCTGATCGTCACGACGCGTTGGCGGGCCGTCGCCAACGCCGCCCCAATCGCCTGGGCGATGCCCGTCAGCGTCAACCCGCCGCTGATCGCGATCGCGGTGCATCCCTCGCGCCGGACCCACGACATGATCAAGTTCGGCGAGGAGTTTGTGATCAACATCCCCTCGCGAGTACTGCTCAATCACACCCAGTGGATGGGCATGGTCAGCAACTCGATCGGCGACAAGCTGGAAGCCTCGCGTGTCCCTTCGTTCCGCGGACGCGAAGTCGATTCGCCCCTGCTCGAGGGCTGCGTCGGCTGGATCGAGTGCACGATGTTCGACTTCTACACGCTGGGCGATCACACCCTCTTCATCGGCAAGGTCGTCTCCGCCCAGGCCGACACCGACGGCTTCGACTTCAACACGGGCATGTGGACGCTCGACGACGACGAGTACAAGCCGCTCATGTACCTCGGCGGCCGCGCCTACAGCGTGCTCGGCGAGGCCTTCAACGCCACCGTCGAGCAGCGCAGCGTCGAGCAGATGCAGGAAGAAGGCCTCGGCATCGAGCTGGAGTCGGCCGAGGAGGAGCGGCGAATCAAGCGCGAAGAGGAGGCCGAACGACGCGACGAAGAGGAGCGCCGCGGCGAGTTCGAGCCCGATACCTCAAGCGAGCCCCGCGCCCTCCCCGAGGCATGAGACATCGGCTCGCCGCCGCCGCGCACTCCTGCGCGCTGACCGATTCGGATGAGCTGCACTGCTGGGGCTACGGCGCCGACGGTCAGCTGGAGCTCGTGGGGGGCCAGTATGCGTCGGTCAGCGCCGGCAATCACCACGCCTGCGCGCTGAACGAGTCCGGCAAGGTGACATGTTGGGGCCAGAATGTCTGGGGTCAAGCAGACGCGCCGACGGGACCCCACACATCGTTGGTCGCTGGAATCGAGCACAGCTGCGCGCTGAATGACGCGGGCGAGATCGTCTGCTGGGGCGCCTCGGTCACCGGCCAGACTGATGTGCCCGACGCGCTGCAGCAGCCCGGCGCCGTGACGACCGGAAGCGCTGCGGGGTGACGCCGGCGCCGCTTGGCCGCATCGTCCACGGCGACAACCTGCCGATTCTGCGCTCCCTGCCCGGCGCGGCGGTCGATCTGGTCTACACCGACCCCCCGTTCAACACCGGTGGCAGCCGCGCCCATACCGCGATCTCCGTCGTCGCCGACGAAGCCGGCGACCGCGCCGGCTTCGGCGGTCGCCGCTACCGCACGACCGACCGCTCGACCCTGGCCTGGGCGGACCGGTTCGACGACTACCTCGAGTTCCTCGAACCGCGTCTGCGCGAGATTCGCCGCGTGCTCGCGCCGACGGGCGCGCTCTATCTGCATCTGGACGCGCGCGAGGTGCACTACGTGAAGGTGCTGCTCGACGAGATCTTCGGGCGTGACCGCTTTCTCAACGAGATCATCTGGGCCTACGACTTTGGCGGCCGCCCGAAGCGGCGCTGGCCGGCCAAGCACGACAACATCCTTGTGTACGTCTGCGACCCGCAGCGCTACACCTTCAACACCGACGAGATCGATCGCATCCCCTACATGGCCCCTGGCTTGGTGGGCCCCGAGAAGGCGGCGCGCGGCAAGCTGCCCACCGATGTCTGGTGGCACACGATCGTCGGCACCAACGCCCGCGAGCGCAGCGGCTACCCGACCCAAAAACCCGAAGCGTTGGCTGAGCGGATCCTGCGCGCCGCCAGCGATCGCGACGGCCTGGTGCTCGACCCGTTCGCGGGCAGCGGCACGGTCGGCGCCGTCGCCGAGCGCCTCGGGCGCCGCTACCTGCTGATCGATGAGAACCCCGACGCGATCAACGTGATGCGCGCGCGTCTGCCCGACGCCGTCGTCGATTAGCCCCGCAGCGCCGGCGCCACCCGCTCCATGATCAGCGTCATTGAGCGCACGACCTGGTCGTGTGGGATCATCCCGCCGGTGTTGCACCAGGTCAGGAAGTGCCCCACGCCGTAGCGCTCACGCAGCGCGGCCAGCTTCTCGGTGACCTCCTGGACGCTGCCGATCGCGCACACTTCGTCCAACAGCTGCTCGAGGTTCGATGGCCGATTGCGCTGCATCAGTGGCGGCAGGTTGTCCGGGTCGCCGCCGCGGCTGAGGAGCGTACGCCGACCTGTGCCGGCGATCACGTTCATGTAGCTCGCCACGCTGGCCCGCGCCTCGTCGCGCGCCTGCTCGCTGGTCTCCGCCACGTGCACGGGCAGCGCCAGGCCGACATCGGTCGCGGGCGGACGCACGCCTTCGCGCTCCGTGCGGGCCTCCCAATACTGTGCGTAGCGGCGGTCCAGATCTTCGTGAAACGCCGTGATCGGCGACGCGAACACGGGCCAGCCCTCAGCGATCGCGCGTTCGAACGACTCGTCGCTGTTGGCCGCCAGCCGGATCGGCGGATGCGGGCGCTGCACGGGCTTGGGTACGACCTTGACGTTGTCGTAGTCGAAGAAGCGGCCGTGGAAGTTGACCGGCTCGTCGGACCAGGCCTGCAGCATGACCTCGATCGCTTCGTCGAACCGCGCCGCACGCTCACCGATCGGCACGCCGAAGCCGTTGAAGTGCTCGGCGATCGAGCCGCGGCCGATGCCGTATTCGAGCCGCCCGCCGGAGACGATGTCCAACGTCGCCGCGTCCTCCGCCGCCCGAATCGGCTGCACGAGCGGGATCAGGGCCACGCCCGTACCCAGCCGAATCCGAGTCGTCTGCGCCGCAGCCGCGGCGGCCAAGACCAGCGGCGACGGCAGCACGGAGAACTCGCGCACGAAGTGCATCTCGGCCAGCCAGGCGAGGTCGTAGCCCAACCGGTCGGCCTCCACGATCTGGGCGATCGTGTCGCGGTAGCGCGAAGGCACATCCTGCCCGTCCGCCTGCGGCAGCTGGAAGAAGAGCCCAAACTCCAACGGCGCGGTGTCAGCCATGCGAGGCTCCCGTCATGGCAAGGCAGGCTACCGCAGCAGACACTTTGTGATTCCCCGGGAACCTCTGAATCACTCTCCCCCCGCACGGCGGGGGGGAGATGCTGCGGAGCAGCAGAGGGGGGGGGGGTCCGGCCAGATTGCGCAGGCCCCCCTCTGTCACTTCGTGACATCTCCCCCCGCACCGCGGGGGGAGAAAGGCTCCGGCTTGTTCAGAGGATTCCTAGGAATCGGGCAGCGAGAGAAAGACCGTGTCGGAGCGGGCCGACATGAACAGGTCGAAATTGAGCAGCTGATCGCGTCCGAGGAGGGAGGGCGTGTCCCAATTCCCTCGGCCGGCGTCGGGATCGTAGAGGTCGTGAGGGTTTGGCCTGGCGACGAGGATGGAATCCGCAATCCGTTCGGGCGTGTCCACATCGTCGTGCAGCGTGAGGGACAGGTCTTTTCGGACCGCGACGATCTCTTCTCCGCCGGCCCCAAGCACGACCACGCGATCCGGATCATCGTCGAAATCGATCTCTTCAAGCGCATGGCCGAGCACTTTGCGAGCATCCGGGGGGTACAGCGTCGTCGTCTCCGCGCCGGTGTCGATGAGGAAGTCAATCCCCGTGTCGAACCCCGCAGCGTTGGAAACGTGGATTTCGATTCCCGGTGCGTATTGTTCCGGCGGCGCAGAACCGAAGTGCGCTTCGAAGGTGCGGAAGAACCCGGCGAACCGTCGTGTCACCGTTTGACTCTCAGGAAGCCGCTGCCCAGCGGCCTACGCATGAGAGTGACGTGGAACGAGGCAGCACGGGTCGGTTGCTCAAGCTGGTCGTAGGCTTCAAATAGCTCTCTGAGGCCGTCAAAGACGAGTAGCTCGCCACCCCGGACGATCAGATAGTCCTTGCCCGGATGCGCGGCCATGATCTCGATGGCCTGCGCCTTCCAGTACTCCCGGTTCGCCTGCGACTCGCGGTGAATCGCCAGCTTTGCCCCCGTCAGCGGCTGCGGCATGCTCTTCGCGCTCTCCCCTGCCCCAGCATCGGTCGTCTCGGTCGTCATCGCTGCCTCCCCCACTGCGCTTTCGACATGGTATCGCTCGGCGCCGCCGCCGCGCGTGCTCGCCGTATACTCGTCATGCAGATCAGCAGGGAGGCCCCCATGACCACCGCCACCTACACACTTCAGGATTTCGTGCGCGAGGCGCAGCGAATCGTTGATCGGGGGGATGGCGCCGAGCGCACGATCGCGGCGATCTCGGGCGGGCTCGAGCGGATCATCAGCCGACCCGACTGCCTCACCGACCTGCCCGGCCGCGACGATCCCGACCCCGATGAGGGGTTCTCGATCCACCGCAGCGACAACCTGACGATCAATGCGGTGGTCTGGGCGCCCGACAGCGGCGCGCCGATCCACAACCACAACGGCTGGGCGATGGAAGGCGTGATTTCGGGCATCGAACTGAATCGCAACTTCGACCGCACCGACGACGGCACGGTCCCCTGGTACGCGACGCTCGAGGAGCGCGACCCCACTCGCGTGCAGCCGGGTGAGACCACCTTCCTGCCCGAGCCGCCCTCCGACATCCACGCGGTCGAGATCCTGCACGGCAAGACCGTCGCGATTCACGTCTACGGGCTCGACCTCTACACGCAGTGGCGCTACCGCTTCGACCTCGAAACCGGCAAGGTCACGCCGTTCGGCATGCGTAGCCGCGCCTGAGCGACGCTCGACGCGCACGACCTGACCACACATCAGGAGGACTCTGAACATGGGCAAGCTCGACGGTAAGGTCGCTCTGATTTCGGGCGGATCGCGCGGGCAGGGTGAGGCACAGGCGCGGCTGTTCGCGCAGGAGGGCGCTGCGGTCGTGCTCGCCGACGTGCTCGACGCCGAAGGTGAACTCGTCGCCGCCAGCATCAACGACACCGGCGGCGATGCGGTCTACCACCACCTCGACGTGACTGAGCAGAGCCAGTGGAAGGCCACGGTCGATGCGGTCGTCGAGCAATACGGACGGCTCGACATCCTGATCAACAACGCCGGCATCGCCCGCGTCAGGTTCATCGAGGATTCGTCGCTGCAGGACTACCTCGAAGTGATCATGGTCAATCAGGTCGGCGTATGGCTCGGGATGCAGGCCGCGATTCCGGCCATGAAAGAGGCCGGCGGCGGCTGCATGATCAACACGTCGTCCACCGCGGGGCTGGAGGGCTATCCGGGGCTCGGCGCGTACGTGTCGTCGAAGTTTGCAGTGCGCGGCATGACGAAGGTCGCGGCGCTTGAGTTGGGCGAGCACAACATTCGAGTGAACTCGGTCCATCCAGGACCGATCGATACGCCGATGATCCGCGACCCGCAGGTCGCCAGGCGAGAGCCGGGCGACGTGTCGTTCAACGGTCCGATTCCGCGAGTGGGCCACGTCGACGAAGTGGCGAAGATGATGCTCTTCATCGCCGCGGATGCGACATACAGCACAGGATCGGAATTCGTGATTGACGGCGGTGTCACGGCAGGTTCGATGATCGCACGGCAAGAGGACTGAGACGGCTGAGGAACAACAGCGAGATTCCCGCTTTCGCGGGAATGACGAGATTCAGCCGGTACGACGAATCTCGATCTGGAGGAACGACATGGGCAAGCTCGATGGACAGGTCGCGCTGATTTCGGGCGGCGCGAGAGGTCAGGGTGAACAGCAGGCGCGTCTGTTTGCGCGCGAAGGCGCAGCGATCGCGATCGGCGATGTGCTGGAGGACGACGGCAACCGCGTGGCCGAGAGCATCAACGACACTGGCGGCCAGGCGATGTTCCGCAAGCTGGATGTCTCCGACCAGTCGAGCTGGGCCGAGATGGTCGATGCGACTACTGAACAGTTCGGCAAACTGAACATCTTGCTCAACAACGCCGGCATCCTGCGCAACGGGTCGATCGAGGACACGACCGTGCAGGAATACCTGGAAGTGATCAAGATCAATCAGGTGGGCGTCTGGCTGGGCATCCGCGCGGCGATCAAGCCGATGCGCGAGGCCGGCGGCGGCTGCATCATCAATACGTCGTCGACAGCTGGCCTGGAAGGCTACCCCGATTCCAGCGCCTATGTCGCGTCGAAATTCGCGGTGCGAGGGCTGACCAAGGTGGCCGCTCTGGAACTTGCGGCGTACAACATCCGCGTCAACTCGGTCCATCCTGGTCCGATTGATACGAAGATGACCGTGAATGAGAACACGCCCCGCCGGCCGGACGGCGATGTGCCGATTCGGACATCGATCCCACGTTTTGGTCGAGTCGATGAGGTGGCAAAGATGATGCTCTTCATTGCCGCCGACGCGACTTACAGCACGGGCGCCGAATTCGTGATCGACGGCGGCCTGACAGCAGGACGGGCGATCCAGGTCGGCGACTAGGCACGCCCAGGAATCCGCTGAACGACTCTCCCCCGCGCTGCGGGGGAGAGCAAGAGAGCGGACGCATCGCCTTCTCAGCGCCTGCGCCAAGGCCTGTTCAGATTACGGAGCTACCCAAGCGGGAGCTTGCGACAACAGGGCTTTGCTGCTCCCCCTACGGGGAGCTGCCGCAGGCTGGGGGGTGCTCCGCGCTGCGGCATACGGCTGAAGCCGGTCGGCCCCTCAGTCCCTCGCCTCCGAGGGGCAGGCTGCTGTGCGACAGCTCCCTCAGAGGGGGAGTAGGGACGCCTCCTGCGCGCGTGGACTGACGGCGGAGCTGCTGATCGCGCCGGTCGTGGCGTAGCGTCGCGCGACCCGGGCCGCCTACGACACGAGGTGGGCCCGAAGCACGTCCTCGTCGAACTCGACGCCCAGGCCGGGGCCGGTGGGCGGGATGATGACGCCGTTCTCGACGACGAGCGGCTGCTTGAAGATCTTCTGGTGCAGCGGTCCCAGGTTGGCCTCCTGAATCAAGAAGTTCGGTGAGCAGGTGTCGATCTGGATCGCGGCCATCGCGGCCACGGGCCCGCAGTACATGTGCGGCGCGATCATGGCGTAGTGCGCCTCGGCCATGGCGGCGATCTTCTTGGCCTCGGTGATGCCCCCGCACTGACCGACGTCGAGCTGGATGATCTGCGCGGCCTGCTGCTCCAGCACACGGGCGAATTCGTACTTGGTGACGAGGCGCTCGCCGGTCGCGATCGGGATGCTGGTGTGGGCGGCGACGCGGGCCATCTCCGCGACGTTCTCCGGCATCACGGGCTCCTCGAACCAGAAGGGGTGGTAGGGCTCCAGGTAGTGGGCGACCCGGATCGCGCTGTAGGTCGGCATCTGGCCGTGGGTCCCGATCCCAACCTCCAACTGATTGCCGACAGCCTTGCGGATGCTCTCGAAGATCTTGCCCGCTCGCTCAATCTCCCAGAGTTGGATGTCGCGAATCGGGTGCAGGGGCATGAAGGGATCGATCTTGCAGGCGGAGTTGCCCTCGGCCAGGAGCTGCGCGGCGACGTCGCCCGCCTTTTCGGGATGCTCGTCGAGGCCCGCGCTGGGCATGTAGGCGTAGGCCCGCAGCTCCTCGTGATAACGGCCGCCGAGCAGGTTGTAGATGGGCTGATTGGCGGCCTTGCCGGCGATGTCCCAGAGCGCCATGTCGATGGCGCTGATCACGGGCGTCGCATAGAGGCTGGGGTGGCGTAGATCGTGGCGCGCGCCGTACATGCGATCCCAGATCCGCTCGATGTTGAGCGGATTCTCACCGAGCACGAACTGACCCACGAACTCCTCGATCAGGCTGACCTGCGACTTCAGGTCGCCGAGGTGGTCGGAGTAGGAGCTGCCGGCGATCCGCTCGCCGATCCCGCTGATGCCCTCGTCGGTCTGGAGTTCGAGGAAGAGGAAATACTTGCCGCCGATGAACGGCGCTTCCGCCTCGACGACCATCGTCTTGAGCCCAGTGACCTTCATCCGCTGCTCCCGTCGCTGCTCGGGCACGCCCGTATACCGGACGTCCGCCGCGAACCCGATCGTAGCTCCCCCGCAGGCCGTCCCAAGCGACTCGATCATCGCGTCCGCGGTGCGCGCTCCGCGCGGGCGGAGCTATGTGAACAGGCCCTATTCCGGCGTGCGCCGGACCGACGATGAAGATCGGCGAAAGGCTCTTTCAGTGCTCTGCTAGTTGCTTCGCAGAGGCTTCGCGAACGAGATTTCGTGGCCGTCGGGATCGGTGATGTGGAAGTAGCGTTCGCCCCAGCTTGCATCGCGCGGCTCGAACTGCGGCTCGAGTCCGGCCGCGATCGCCGCGGCGTGGAACTCGTCCACATCGTCCACGTAGAAGATCGCGCGGCCCCAGAACCCCTCCGACGGCGTCACGGCGATCAGATTGAGGTAGCTCTGGCCGGCCCGATACGAGCTGAAGCCCGCCTGCGGCCCGCCGTAGATGCGCTCGAACCCGAGCGCCTCGTAGAACGCCGAACTGCGCGCCATATCAGCCGTCGCCAGCGTGATCGCGCTGAGCGCCGTGACCCGGCTCACGTGAGATCCATGAACGGGTTGTGGGCCACTTCCCACAGATAGCCGTCGGGATCGCTGAAGTACCCGGAGTACCCGCCCCAGAAGGTCTTCGCGGCGGGCGTCACGAGCTTCGCGCCGGCGCCGACCGCCTCGGCCAGCACCGCGTCGACCTCGGCGGGCGAACCGACGTTGTGCGCCAGCGTGATCGTGGGCGTGCCCGATTCGCTGTACGTAACGTCCGCCTCTTGCGCGAATCGCTCCCGCGGGAAGAGCGCGAGCCAGGTCCCCTCGAGCGCGAAGAAGACGATCCCGGCGCCGTCTTCATAGTCGTGCGTGGGCAGGCCGAGGCCGTCTCGGTAGAACCGCAGCGACGCCTGCAGATCGGCGACGCCGAGCGTGATGATGCTGACGTTAGCCTTCACGAGGACCCCTCCGTGTGCAGACAGCAAACGGGACGGAGCATGCGCCCCGCCCCGTCGTGTTGACTCGAACGAGTCGGCCCGGCTAGCTGGTCGGTTAGCTGGTCGGCTAACTGGTCGGCTAGAAGGCCAGCGCGGCCGGCTCGGCCTGACCGCCGGGCAGACCCTGCGGCCACCAGTGGTCTTCCCAGCCCTCTTCGTCCCAGATGTGCTTCAGGTTGGGCAGCACTTCGCGGGCCGTGAGCTCGATGTTTGGAATCGCCAGCTCCTTGGGAATCGAGCCGAACTGGTTGAGGATCATCAGGTGCCCCACGTGGAGGGTCTTGACGACTTCCTCAAGCTGCTCGGTGACCTGGCTCGGCGTGCCGGCGACGATGTTGCCTTCACGAATCAGGTCGTTCCAGGTGATGTCGCTGTTCGCCTTCGAGGCCAGCATCTTCTCCTGGGTCTTCTCACCCTTGAACTTGTCCGTGTCGCCGAAGATCGGTTTGAGGCTCTGGCTGCGCGTGAAGCCCTGCTCGATCGTCCGCACCGTGCGGTACCCGGGCGGGTCCGCGTAGCGCGGGTCGATGTGCAGCATCTTGTTGTAGAAGTACTCCGCGTGCGGGCCGAACTTGTCGGCCACTTCCTGCTCGCTCTCGCCGGTCGCGACCAGCTGCAGGAAGCCCGCCTGATAGGGGTTCAGCGGCTTCTCGCGCTGCTGCATCGTGCGCCAGAACCCGTCCACGTTCTTCTGCCCGGCCTTGTAGCCGCCGTAGGACAGGTAGCAGTAGACGTAGTTGTGGTCCGCGCACCACTCCCAGGTCTCGACCGAGCCGCCGCCGGGGATCCAGACGGGCGGGTGCGGCTGCTGAATCGGGCGCGGCCAGATGTTGACGTAGCGCAGCTGGTTGTAGCGGCCGTTGTAGGAGAACATCTCCGGCCGCGTCCAGGCCTGCGTGATCAGGTCGGCCGCCTCGTAGTACTTCTCGCGCAGGTGCGAGGGGTTCGCGCCGTAGCAGAAGCAGTCGTCCATCGGCGTGCCGACCGGGAAGCCGGCCACCAGCCGACCGCCCGAGATGCAGTCGAGCATCGCGAACTCTTCAGCGACGCGCGTCGGCGGGTTGTAGAGCGCGATCGAGTTGCCCAGCACGACGATCGCGACGTCCTTGGTGCGGCGGCACAGGTTCGCGGCCATCAGGTTCGGCGACGGCATCAGGCCGTAGGCGTTCTGGTGGTGCTCGTTGACGCAGATGCCGTCGTAGCCCGCCTCGGCGGCGGCCTCGAGCTCGTCGAGCCCGTCGTTGTACATCACGTGCGCCTTGGCCGGGTCGAACAGGTCCGACGGGACATCCACCCAGACCGAGTTGTACTGCTCGGCGAAGTCAGGCGGCAGGTCCCGATAGGGCATCAGGTGGAAGAACTCAAACTTCACGGCATCCTCCGGTGGTGCTTGCCGCAGCGCAATGCGCGGCCGGGTTTCCGAGGCAAGCTATCTGCTCGCCGCGGCTCGTGTCAATCGCGGGAATCTGGTCGTCTCCTGTCCGTTCGCTCTCCTAGGCCGGGAAGTCCGGGTGGTCGGTGTCCATCCACGAGTCGTCGTAGCGGTGCGACGCGTGGGCGAACTGGTAGACATCCTCAGAGTTATTCACGTAGGGCCACTCGACCTGCGGCGCGATCGAGTTCATCACCGCGGGCTGGCCGGTCATCCCGTCGACCCCGTGATCGGGGTGCACGCCGAGGAAGATCTTGAGCAACTCGGCGGCGGTGGCCTTGCGATTGTCGACGTCGAGCTCGCCCTTCATCCCCAGGATCATCTCTTCGGCGGGTGGGTAGTTGTACTGCGAGAAGTTTGAGCTCGCGCCCGCCACGTGCGTGAGGTTCCACTCGCCCGTCGGGTCGAGGTCCTGCGGCGGGTTTGTCCAGGCCGGCGTCTGGCCCGGATGCGTGCCGTCGAGCAGTCGCTGCAGGATCACGGTGTAGGGCTGGATGTCCATCGAAAGCTCGACGCCCAGCGCCTGCTCGTACATCGCGCGCACCGTCTCGGTGATCCCCGGGTAGGTCTGCTCCCAGACATCGGGCGTGATCCAGTAGAAGGTGCGGCTGCCCGGCTCGACGCCCGCCGCGCTCATCAGATCTCGCGCCATCTTGATGTCGAGATCACGGTCCGCTCGGTAGCCGGGGAACGTGGCCAGCTCGTCCTGCGGGACCGTCCAGGCTTGGTTGAACCATGGCGCCTGAGCGATCGCGGAAACCTTCGCCGAGCCGAGATAGACCGCGTCGATCAGCTGGTAGCGGTCGGTCGCAACGTGGAAGGCGTAGGCCAGCCGCCGGTCCTTCCAGGGCGAGCCGAGCCCGTCTTCACCCTCCCACTCGTCGTTGAAGACGTAGCGAATCTGAATCGTGAAGCCGAAGGCCACGTCGAACGACTTGTGGTCGGGGAAGTCATTCAGGATGCCCTCGACCTGCAGGCTCGAGAGCGGGAACCCGCCGATATCGATGCTCTTGCCGCGATAGGCCGTGTCGACCGTCGTCGCGTCGGTGATGCTGTCGAACTCCATCCGGTCGAGATAGGGCAGCGGCTGGCCGTCGAAGCCCATCTTCCAATAGTCGGGGTTCGCGTTCAGATCGATGCCTTCGTCGGGGTCGTAGCTCTCCGGGATGTACGGACCCGTGCCCGAGGAGAGCCCGACGTTGGTCTGCTCGTCGCGCCAGCGGTCGCCGAACTCCTCGATCGCCTCCGGCGAGGTGATCCACGAGAACGGTCCCAGATGCACGCCCAGATACGTTGAGTCGGGCGCTTCGGTCGTGAACTTGATGGTCTGCTCGTCGAGCACTTCGATCGAGTTGGTCTGGCGGTATTTGGTCGACGAGAGGAACGAGGTGTCCTCAGTGCCGGTGGCGTCGACCGAGTCAATCTGCCGCTGCGCGTTGTAGCGAATGTCCTCCGCCGTGACCGCGCGTCCACCCTCGGTCGGGAACCGGTCCCAGTAGGTTGCGCCCTGATCGACGCTGAAGATGTAGCTGGTCCCGTCGGGAATCTCGGGCAGCGACGCGATGTCCGGCTGCATCATCCCGCGCTCTTTGTTCTGCCAGCGGATCAGGTAGTTCATGTACAGCCCCATCCAGAACTGGGTGGGACCGAACACGCCGCGGTGGGGGTCGAAGTAGTCGTGCGTCGCCGCCGGGCTGGAGAAGCGCAGCGTGCCGCCGCGCTTGATCGGGGAGGTGTCGGCCACGGCCGCCGGCTCGTCCTGCTCCTGCTCCTGCTGCTGCTGCACCACCTGCTGCGCCTGCACCTCAGCCTGCTGCTCGACGACCTCTGCGGCCGCCGGCGCGGCCTGCTGCTCGTCGTCGTCGTCGTCGTCTCCGCAGCCGACCAGCGCGAGCCCCGCTGCGCCCACGCCGGCGCGGCCCGATGCGCGCAAGAGCGTTCGCCTGCTCACTCTTGCGGATCGCATCCGCTGCCAGTAGTTCGCTCGCTCGGTCATGGTCGCCTCCGTGAACGACGCGTCGCCGCGTAGTGGGTGTTGACCCCGAAGCGTACTCCGCAAGACAGACATACGCTCGTCAGAGGCGCGTGATCGTCAGCGCGGCCTCTCCGATCGCGCCGAAACGCCCGGCCAGCCGTTCCGCCCGGTAGCCAAAGATCTCGCGCAGCCTCGGCCACACCACGTACATCGCGACCGGCCAGCTGAGCAGATCGAGCGGCAGCGCCCCGTGCACGACGTCGACCGCTTCCACGCCGCCCGTCGCGCCAGCGTCGACGGCGCGGAAGTGGTGCTGATGGTGCCAGAGGGCGTAGGGGCCGGCGCGCTGCTCATCGGCGAAGTAGAACGGCGCATCAACCTGCGTGATCTCGGTGAGCCAGCCCAGCTCGATTCCGAGCAGCGGACTGAGGCGATAGCTGATCATCATCCCGGGGTAGACCTCGGCCGCGGGCTGGCTGGTCACTCTGCTGGTCAGTCGGCTAGTCAGTCGGCTAGTCAGTCGGAAATGCATGTCTGGCGGCGTGATCTCGGCCAGGTTGCGGGGATCCGAGAAGAAGGCCCACGCGCTGTCCAGGTCGGTTGTGAGCGTCTGGCAGGCTTCGAGGCGGAAGACCATGGCAGTCAGACTGCTCCGATCAGCGCGCCGATCGCGAGCAGCACGCCGACCGCCAGGTGCAGCATCGCCGTCCGCTTCAGCACCGCGATCAGCGCCACGCCGCTCGTGCCCGCGAGCACGACACGGCAGAGCGGCGCGGCCAGCGCGGCCGCCGCGAGCGCGATCGCCGTCCAGCGCGGCAACACGCCCGTCGCCGCGAAGACCAGGATCGCGCCAAACGCGATCACGACCAGCAGCACATACTCCAGCCGGGTGGCGCGCTCGCCGAGCGCGACGGCGAGCGTCCGCTTGCCCGCGCTGCGGTCGGTGTCGATGTCGCGGAGGTTGTTGGCGACCAGGATCGCCGTCACCAGGCAGCCCACGGGGATCGAGGCCGCCGCCAGCTCCCAGGTCAGTTCGCCGCCCTGCACGTATCCCGAGCCCATCACGGCGACGACGCCAAAGAAGGCGAAGCAGATCACGTCGCCGAGCCCGTGATAGCCGTACGGCCAAGGTCCGCCGGTGTAGGCCACCGCGGCGATGCACGAGGCCGCGCCGGCGGCCAGAATCGGCCAGCCTACTGCGATCGTCAGCGAGATCCCGATCGCGATCGCCCCGCCGAACACCACGACCGCGCCGCCAAGCATCTGGCGCTCCGAAAGCCAGCCCTGCGCCACCGCGCGCGGCGGCCCCAGCCGCTCGGCCGTGTCGGCGCCGCGCCGGAAGTCCGAGAGGTCGTTGGCAAAGTTGACCCCGATCTGAATCAGGATCGCGGCGACCAGCACCTGAAAGAACAAGCCAACGGAGAACGGCCCGTCGATCGTCGCGACCGCCGTGCCGACCAACACCGGCGCCACCGCGGCGGGCAGCGTCGGCGGGCGTGCGGCCAGCAGCCACACGCGCCAGGTCGGCGGCGCAGCAATCTGCGTGCTCACGCGCGGCCTAGGGGAATCGCTCGTACTTCGAGAAGTCCGGTTGGCGCTTCTCGAGGAACGCGTTCTTTCCCTCCTTGGCCTCCTCGGACAGGTAGTAGAGCAGCGTCGAGTCGCCGGCGAACATCTGCATTCCGGCCAGTCCGTCGGTGTCCGCAACCAGCGCGCGCTTGATGAAGCGCAGCGCGGTGGGCGACATGCAGAGAATCTCGCGGCAGTAGTTGACCGTCTCCTCCTCCAGCCGCTCGACCGGGAAGACCGCGTTGGCGAGGCCCATCTCGCGCGCTTCCTCAGCGTCGTACTGGCGGCACATGAACCAGATTTCGCCGGCCTTCTTGTGGCCCACGATCCGCGCCAGCAGCATCGTGCCGTAGCCCGCGTCGAACGAGCCGACCTTCGGACCGGTCTGCCCGAACCACGCGTTGTCGCCGGCGATCGTCATGTCGCAGACCGTCGCCAGCACGTTGCCGCCGCCGATCGCGTAGCCCGCCACCATCGCGATCACCGGCTTCGGGATCGAGCGGATCTGGCGATGCAGGTCGAGCACGTTGAGCCGCGGCACGCCGTCGTCGCCGACATAGCCGCCGTCGCCGCGGATCCGCTGGTCTCCGCCCGAGCAGAACGCCTCGCGGCCCTCGCCGGTCAGGATGATCACCCCGACGGTCATGTCCTCATGCGCCGCGTGGAAGGCGTGCTGTAGCTCGAACAGCGTCTGCGGGCGGAACGCGTTGCGCACCTCCGGCCGCGCGATCGTGAGCTTCGCGATGCCCTCGGCGACGTCGTAATGGATGTCGCCGTAGTCGCCGCGGCGTTCCCAATCGGGAATCCCCGTCGCGCTGACGGTGACTGTGGGACGTGACATCAGGTCGCCTCCTTCGGGCTCAACTTCATGTCCATCGTTGTCTCGATCCCAGCGCTGCGCAGCGTCAGCCGCCGCAGCTCTGCATGGATGCGTTCCGGTGAGGCGGAGACCCGCCCCGAGGCCCAGGCTGCGATCAGCCCCTGCGCCATTGCCACCCAGGCGCGTGCCGTCAGCTCGGGGTCGAGCGTCGCGACGCAGCCGAGCCGCAGCGCGCGCTCCAGCTCCGCCCGCAGGACGCCGACGAAGCTGTCCTCGATCTCCGCGACCTGCGCGCGGATTTCGGGGCCCGCCGCGGTCGCCTCGCTGAGCACCCGGGCGAGCGCCCGGCGGCCTGCGAGTGCCTCAAACAGCGCCGAAAGCGAGGCGTCGGCGCGCTCGAGCGGATCGTCGCCGGCCGCATCCATTCGCGCGCGCACACGCTGCAGCAGCAGCCCGCCGGCGCGCGAAACGACGGCGGCAAGCAGCGCCTGTTTGGTCGGGAAGTGAAAGTAGAGCCCGCCCTTGGACGTCTCAGCGGCGCGCGCGATCTGGTCCATGCCCGACGCCGCGTAGCCGCGCTGCGCCAACACCCGGGTGGCCGCGCGCAACAGCAGCTCGCGCCGCTCGACGGCGCGCACCTGACGCGGCGGGCTGGGCTGGATGACGGTCGGCATCACACTCCGCCGGAAACCGACGCTTTGGTCGGTTTCCCTACGCTACCAGCCGGCTTCGTAGCGAACGAATGCAGGCCTGATGCCGTCTGACGACGAACGCGCGCGCACGATCCAGGCGATGTTCGGCCGGCTCGTGCCGCAATACGACCGCATGAATCGAGTCATGACCGCTGGTCTCGACGGTCGCTGGCGGCGCCTCGCCGTCCACGCCGCCGAGGCGCACGGGGGCGATGTGCTCGATCTCGGCGCGGGTACGGGCGACCTCGCCCACGAATTCCAGCGCGCGGGCGCCGCCGGAGTCGTCGGCGCCGACTTCGCCGGGGAGATGCTGCTCCGCGCCCGCGCGAAGTTTGGCGACGAGACGACCAGCTGGGTCCGCGCCGACGGCCTGCAGCTGCCGTTCGCCGACGGCAGCTTCGACGCCGTGGCCAGCGCATTCGTGCTGCGCAATCTGGTCGACCTCCCGCGCTCGTTCGAGGAGATGCTGCGCGTCCTCCGGCCCGGCGGCCGCCTGGTCGCGCTCGACATCACTCATCCTCCCGCCGGCCTGCGCGGGCGCGTCCTGCGGCTCGGCTTCGAGCGTTTCGTCACCCCGGTCGCCGGGCTGCTGAGCGGCGACCGGAACGCGTACCGCTACCTGCCGAGTTCGCTGACCGGCTACCCCCCGGCCGACGAGCTGGCCTCGATCATGCGCGCCGCCAGCGCGACGGATGTGAGCTACCGCCGCCTGGCCGGCGGCGCCGTCGCGCTGCACACGGGCCGCAAGCCCTCAGCCTGAGCGCGCGGCGCGCAGCCCGACCATGGCCCGTCCGCTGCCCTTGACCAGCCGTCCCGCCCAGCGCGTCCGCGGCGCATCCGCCGCGTCCAGCCAATCGCACGAGCGAATTTCGAAGCCCGCCGCGCCGAGCGGCAGGCGCAGCGCGTCGCCGACCGACTCAGGAGTTGGACGCTCAAGCCCCTCCGGCGCGGCCGTGGCGTTGAGCACCAGCTCGAGCTCGCAACGATTCGCCGCCAGCTGTGAGAGCAGCCCCACAAACGACCCAGCGTCTTCCAAGATCAGCCGCAGCAGCGCCGCCCAGGGAAAGTGCGCCGTCAGCCGGGCCGCCACGCCGTCCAGCTCGGGCGGCGGCTGCGCTGCATCGGCGGCGACGAACAGCGTGTTGGGCGCGCCGCCGCGCTCCGGCCGTCTGGCGCAACGCTGCGCCGCGCCTCGCAGTGCGTGGCGATCCGTGTCCAGGCCGATCACCAGCCAGTCGGGGTGCTCGATCGCGAAGCGACGGACGTGCGAGCCGTCGCCGCAGCCGAGGTCGAGCAGGATCCGCTCGTAACCCGAGCGCAGCGCCTCCCAATCGGCGCGCTGGCATTCGCGCGAGCCTGAGCGCGTCATCACTTCCACTCGGCGCAGCCTACCCGCGGCCCGACGACTAGCATCCCCGCAACGTCCGTCGACTGGAAGAAAGAGCCGCATCATGCCCACCCCGGCGCGCGTCGTGATTCTGCCCCAGCAAGACGCCTCCCTCGCCATCGAACAGGTCCAGCTGGCCGACCCCGGCCCCCTACAGGTCGTCGTGCGCCTGTTTTCCAGCGGCATCTGCCACTCGCAGCTGCACCTGATGCACAACCCGCGGGCCAGCGACCTGGTGCTGGGCCACGAGGCGACCGGCGAGGTGACCGCCCTCGGCTCGGAAGTGACCAACGTGGCGGTCGGCGACATCGTGTTCGTGACCTGGCTGCCGCGCAACCCGTCGGAGGTTACGCGCGCCGCTCAGAAGGTGATCGTCGAGCGCCCCAACGGCCGCCAGGCCACCTCGCGGGATGTCTTCACCTGGGCTGACCACACAGTCGTCGACAACAAGTACGTCGTGAAGGTGCCGCCCGATACCCGGCGCGACGTGACCTCGATCATCGGCTGCGCCGTGCTGACCGGCTCCGGCGCGGTCTACAACACCGCTGCCGTGCGCGAGGGCGACTCGGTCGCCATCTTCGGCGCCGGCGGCGTCGGCCTCTCGGCCGTCGTGGCCGCCTCAGTGGTGAAGGCCGACCCGATCATCGCCGTCGACCTCGACGACGAGAAACTGGAGTTCGCCAGGAAGTTCGGCGCGACCCACTGCATCAACGCCAGCGCCGGCGACGCGGTTGAACAGGTGCGCGCGCTGACCGCGGATCCGGCCGGGCTCACGACGCCGATCGGCGAGCCGGTTTCGGGCGTCGACTTCGCGTTCGACTGCATTGGTCGCCAAGCCACGATGGGCCAGATTCTGCGCGCGGTGCGGCCGGGCATGTGGGGCTCGCACAGCGGCGGCAGCGCGGTACTCGTCGGCGTACCACAGACGGAGCTGCAGCTCTCGACCGACGACATGCGCGGCATGCTGTACGGCGAACGACGCTTCCTCGGCTCAGTCGGCGGCTCCTGCCACCCCGAGCGCGACTTCCCGATGTTCCTCGCCTGGGCCGACGACGGCGCTCTCGACCTCGACGCGATGGTCACCGAGCGTTTCAAGATTGGCCAGATCAACGAGGCCGCCACCGCACTCGAACACGGCGAGATCTTCGGCCGCGCCATCCTCGAGTTTGACGATTAGGCGCGCCGCGCAGAGCATTCACAGTCCTCGAGCGAAGGGGCGATTAGACTCCGCCTGATTCGCATCGCAGGTCCGCCCAACACTAGAAAGAACCGCATCATGCCAACCCCCGCCCGTGTCGTGTTTCTGCCCGAAGAGGACGCCCCGCTCGCCGTGGAGCGCGTCGAGCTGCCCGACCCCGGCCCGCTGCAGGTCGTCGTGAGGCAGTTCTCCAGCGGCATCTGTCACTCCCAGCTGCATCAGATGCACAACCCGCGCCCCAGCGACCAGATACTCGGCCACGAGGCCACCGGCGAAGTGATCGCCGTGGGCTCTGAGGTCACCAACGTCGCGGTCGGCGACATCGTCTTCGTGACCTGGGTGCCGCGCGACCCCTCCGTCGCCAGCCGACCGGTCGAGGAAATCGTTGTGACCCGCCCCAACGGGCGCCAGGCCACCACGCGCAACGTCTTCACCTGGGCCGACCACACGATTGCCGACGAGAAGTACATCGTGAAGGTCCCGCAGGACACCCGCCGCGACGTGACCTCGATCATCGGCTGCGCCGTGCTGACCGGCTCGGGCGCCGTCTACAACACGGCTGGCGTCCGCGAGGGCGACTCGGTCGCGATCTTCGGCGTCGGCGGCGTGGGCCTCTCAGCGGTCGTCGCGGCCTCCGTGGTCAACGCCAACCCGATCATCGCCGTCGACCTCGACGACGAAAAGCTCGAGTTCGCCAAGAAATTCGGCGCGACCCACGGCGTCAACGCCGGCAGCGGCGACGCGATCGAGCAGATCAAGGAGCTCACCGGCGGGCCCGCCGGCATCACCACGAGCTTCGGTGAGCCCATCTCCGGCGTCGATTTCGCCTTCGACTGCATCGGCCGCGAAGTCACGATGGGGCAGATCCTGCGCGCCGTTCGGCCGGGCGTGCTGGGCGCCGAGAGTGGCGGTACCGCGGTGCTGGTCGGCGTGCCGCAGACGGGCCTGCAGTTTGACCAACTCGACATGATGGGCATGTTGATTAACGAGAAGCGCTACATCGCTTCAATCGGCGGCTCCTGCCGCCCCGATCGCGACTTCCCGATGTTCCTCGCCTGGTCCGAGGATGGCGACCTCGACCTCGACGCCATGGTCACTGAGCGCTTCAAGATCGGCCAGATCAACGAAGCCACCACGGCCCTCGAACACGGCGAAATCTTCGGCCGCGCAATCATGGAGTTCGACGACTAACCGCCGACGCAGCGCAGCCGGCCGCGATACCGTGAGATCGACGGAGGCGAAGCTGATGACGGCATCGAACGTCCCACGGCCTGTGAACCTGGAAGATTTCGGGGTGGATCCGGAGTACGCCGATGCGGCCGGCGCGGCGCTCCAGCGCAACTGGAACTTCTTCATCGAGCATCAGCAAGAGTTGTTCGAGCAGTACCAGGACACGATCGTCCTGATCCATAGCGATGGGCGAGTCGCCGCGTCGGACGACATCCTGGCTCTCATTTCTGTGCGCAACAGCCTCGATGAGGTCGAAGCTGCAGGCGCGTTCACTCACTGGTGGCCGAAGGCCATTCGGATTGGACCCCTCAGGCAGGTGGTTCGCCCCGGGTGAGGCGGCGAATTCGCGGGACCTACCCTCACCTCACGCTGCCGCCACATCCGAGCCTCCCCGTGACGCCGGCTGCGGCTGTGTCAGCACAAGTGATGCACGGCGGCCGACTGATCGGTGTTGACTTTCTGATCGACACCGGTGCGGACTACACGACGCTGGGACCGCGCAGCGCGCTGCAGGTCTTTGGACCCGCCTACCTGTCAATGGACTTCGCTGATCCGGACACGAGCCTCGAGATGAGCGGTGTCGGTGGCGGCGCCACCCGCATTTTGCTGCGCGAGCTTCCGCTTGCCTTCTTCGCTGACGACGGCTCGCGAGTCGCGGTCACCCTCAACCTCGCGATCGCCGAGCCAAGTCCGTCCGCTCCATCCGACCGCGGCACCTGGCTCCTGCCGAGCCTGCTCGGCCGCGACATCCTCCACAACTTCGACCTACTGCTCAGCTATCACCCGCCGGCGGTGGCGCTGATCGAACTCACCGTGACGTGAGTCGTTCGACGCAGCCTCAACTCCGCCGCACACGGGGCGCCACTGCTCAGATCAGCAGTAGCGGGATCGACATCTCATCGGGCAGCATGCCCGCGTGGAACCCGTTCAGCGAGACCACGGGATTGCCTGGCTCGCCGTAGACAATCACGTCGCGGCCCGCTGAGATAGCGATGAAGTCGCCGATCCGCTCGGCGGCCAGCTCACTCAGCGGTCCCGGACCGAACAGCTGCAGCGCCTCCGCCTCCGCCCGCGACAGCAGCGCCCAATCTCGCCCCCAGCGCTCGCGAAAGAGTCCGGCGAACGCGTCGCGGCGACCCCCGCGCACGCAGAACATCGGCACTCGCGGCTCACCGTGGGGCGGCGTGTGCAGCTCCTCAAGGATCGCGTCGTCAGGCAGCACCAGTGATTTCTCGTGCGCGCCCACCCCGATCGCCCCGTGGTCGGCGCTGATCGCGATCCGCACCCGCCCGTCGAGCGCCTGCGCGATCTTCCCGATCGTGCGGTCGACCGCCGCCAGCGCCTGACCGGTCGCCCGACCGGTCGGACCGACCCGGTGCGATGCGGAATCGACCATCGGCACGTACAGGTAGTGCACGCCGCCTTCGCCCTCCGTCACGATCCGCTTCAGCACGGCGGCCGCGGCGTCGCGGAGGTGATCGAAGGGGTCCGTCGGCCAGTCGCCGCGCCCGTACGTGGTGAATTCGCTGTTCGAGATCGCGCGCGGGTGATACGTCCGCAACGGACCCGGCATCTCCGCCAGCCGCGAGGGGCAGGGAAACGCATCGTTCGGCGTGATCCCGAAGCGCTGCAGCGCCCTGTTCGAGGCCCGCTCGACGAACGGCAGGATCGTCGCGGTGAGGTCGTGGCGATGCAGGTGCGTGAACCACGTCGGCACGGCGTGCGTGGCCGGCCACTCACCCGTCACGACCGCCGTCAGCGCCGCCGCCGTGGTGGACGGGAAGACCGAGCGCAGGTCGATGCGCTCGGCGCCCCCCAGCGATGTGCTCGCGTCCATCCGATCGACGAACACATCGCCCAGACCATCAACCAGGATGAACAGCAGCGGCCGGTCGCGGCCGATCCGCTCGGCCAGCGCCGCGGCTGCATCATCGTCTGCAGACAACCGCCCGCCGCCGACGTGACTGACCGCGCGGGCCAGGTCAACCGTGGTTGGCGGGCCGCTGCCATCGGGCTCGATCGGTCGCAGCAGTCGACCTTCGGCCAGCCAGCGTTCGACGCGGTCGCGGTCGGACGCTGGCATCTGGCCTCCGGGAAGCTAGATCTGCGAGTAGCCGGAGCCAGGCGAGTTAATGCCCGTGCCCGCGGGGGTCTTGTCGCCCATGTCCCAGCCGAACTCCTGCAGGATCTCCTGGGAGTACGTGACGCGCCCGGAGACCTTGTCGAGTGGCTCGGTCGCAAGCAGCAACGCCGCCTGCGCCATGATCTCGACCGACTCCGAGTCGGTCGGGTCGCGGCCTTCCATCAGCTTGTGGTAGACCACGCCCGGCGTCGGCACGATCTGCGACGGGCTGTAGCAGCTCACCGCGATGCCGTACTGGTGGACCTCCGAGGCGAGGCCCTGCGTGAAGCGCTCGAGCGCCGCCTTTTCCGCGCCATAGAGCGTCCCGCCGCCGCCGTTGCCCTCGTATGGGCCGCGGCCCGGGCCGATCGCCGCCGCGCTGGAGACATTGATGATCGCGCCGGTCCCGCGCTCGACCATCCCGCCCTCGTTGAGGCAGAGCTGGCTCATGTAGAAGGGCCCGTGAAAGTTCACGGCCGTGGAGCGCAGCCAGCGGCGGACCGGGAAGTCCTTGACCGGAATGAAGTAGGTCAGCGCCGCGTTGTTGACCAGCACATCGGGCGGGCCGTAGGTGTCGTTGCAGGCCTGAACGATCGCTTCGCACTCCTCGTACTCGGAGACGTTGCCGGCCACCGCGGTGGCTTCGCCGCCCGCGTCCACGATCTTCTTAATCGTCACCTCGAGCGAGCCGGGCAGCGGGTGCGTGCCCTCTTGCAGCGTCCGCGCCGTCGCGATCACCTTCGCGCCCTCGGCCGCGAAGCACTCTGCGATCGCCGCGCCGATGCCGCGGCTTGCGCCCGTCACAATCGCAATCTTGCCGTCCAACTTGCCCATGCGAATCCTCCGGATCCAGTCTGATCAGCGGTGTAATGGGATTCAGCATAGCCGCACCCCGCTGCGCGCCACTGTCAGCCCCTACGCTCCCTGCATGACCCAGGAGCGAAAGCGAATCGTGATCGTCGGCGCGTCCCTGGCCGGCCTGAACGCCGCGGAGACGCTGCGCGACCTCGGCTTCGACGGCGACCTGACGATGGTCGGCGCAGAGCCGAGCCTGCCGTACGATCGACCCCCGCTCTCGAAGCAGCTGCTCACCGGCGAGTGGGGCGCGGAGCGCCTGCCGCTCCGCGCCGAGAGCGAGCTCGACGCGCTGCAGCTCGACCTGCGTCTTGGCCGGCGCGCGCAATCGCTCGAGCTCGACGCTCGACGCCTGCGGCTCGAGGACGGCGAGCCGATCGATTTCGACGGCCTGATCCTCGCCACCGGCGCCGCGCCCATCTCACTGCCAGGCTCGGAGCTGGAGGGCGTACACACGCTGCGCACCGACGCCGATGCGCTGGCGATCCGCGCAGACTTCGAACGCGGCGGGCGTGTCGCCGTCGTCGGCGCCGGGTTCATCGGGGCCGAGGTCGCAGCTTCGGCCCGCGCGCGCGGCCTCGATGTCTCGCTGATCGAGGCGCTGGACGCCCCGATGCTCGCTCCGCTCGGTGACGAGCTGGCGCGTTTCATGGCCGACCTGCATCGCGACGAGGGCGTCGACCTGCGCACGGGGCAGCGCGTCAGCGGCTGGTTGGGCGGCGAGCGCGTCGAGGGCCTGCGGCTCGAGAGCGGTGAGACGATCGAGGCGTCGACCGTGATCGTCGGCGTCGGCGTTCGGCCGACCGTCGACTGGCTCGCCGACTCGGGACTCTCGATCGGCGACGGCGTGATCTGCGATCAGTTCGTGCGCGCGGCCCCCGGAGTCTTCGCGGCCGGCGACGTAGCGCGCTGGCCCAACGCGAATCTAGGTCCGTTCGCCTACTCCCAACCGCAGCCCACGATGCGCGTCGAGCACTGGACCAACGCGGTCGAGCAGGGCGCCGCAGCGGCGTCGAACCTGCTCGCCGAAGCCCGCGGCGAGGAGCTGACCGCCTTCTCCCCGGTGCCCTATTTCTGGTCCGACCAATACGGCCTGACCGTGATGGCGGCGGGCATCACCAGCCCGCACGACGAGGTGCGCGTCGTGCACGGCAGCATGGCCGAGCGGCGCTTCGTCGCCCTCTACGCCCGCCAGGGCTATCTCGCCGGCGTCGTCTCCGTCTCGTGGCCGAGAATGCTGCGCCGCTACCAGGCCCTGATCCGCGATCACACCGAATGGAATGACGCGCTGGCCGCCGCGCGCGAGCTGAATGCCTGAGCGCCGACCGCGCTCGTCGCGTCAGCCAGAATCGCCTCGATCCCACGTGGCGCAGACATCAGCGCGGCGGTTGCCAACCAGCGCGATCCCGCTGCCCCCGCGTCGCGTAGGCCGCGGCCAGATCCACGAACACCGCCGCCGGACCCAGGCGCGCGCGAAAGCCCGAATAGGTCGACTCGCCCCGAATGATCCGGCACAACGCCGACCGGAACCGCGTGCTGCGCCGCAGCAGCTGCACATACGGCCACGGCTGTTGGTGGAACAGCGCCTGCAGCTGCCGCGCCACCGCCAGCTCGGGGTCGATCTCCCGCGCCACCGCCGCGCCGTAGCCGCTTAGATCCGCAGCGGCGCCGTCGAGCAACTCGAGCGCGGCCGCCGCCGCCAGCTGGCCCGATCGAATCGCGTTGCCGATCCCCTCGCCCGAGAGCGGGTCGATCAGCCCCGCCGCATCGCCGACCAGCGCGATCGGGCCCACCGTCAGCGCCTGCCCCACATCGCGCAACGGCAGATGATGCGCCCGCAGGCTCTCGAGCTGCGCCGCGTCGAACCCCTCCGAGCGGGTGTAGTCGGCCAGCTCGCCGCGCAGCCCCGTCGCGCCGGCTGGGTATCCGCCGACGCCGAGATTGAGATGCGCGCCCTTCGGAAACACCCAGCCGTAGCCGCCGCGCATCGAGCCGAGCTCCAGACCCACATCGTCGCTCCAGCGCTGCGACGCCGGCTGCGTCCGCTCGGCGTTGCCCTCGAGCGCCACCGCCGCGCGCAGACGCGGCAGGCCGAGCGACCGCCGCACGATCCCGTTCGCCCCATCCGCCGCGATCAGCAGCCCCGCCGTGAGGGTGTCCCCGTCAGTCGTGCGCACGCTGACGCCGCCGTTCGACTCAATCGCGCGGACGCCCAGCCCGTCGCGCAGATCGGCGCCTTGCTGCGCCGCCCGCTCCGCGAGAAAGGCGTCCAGACGACTGCGCTGCGTCATCACCGCCAGCGGCTGGTCGTGGCGGTGGCTGAACTCGCGATCCCGCTGGTAGCGCACCCGGAAGCCGTAGATCTCCCGCTCCACGACGGGTGAGATATCGAACGGGATGTGATTCAGCGCGCTGACCAGTACCCCGCCCCCGCACGGCTTGTCGCGCGGGAATCGCGCGCGGTCGAGCAGCGCCACCGACGCGCCGCCCGACGCCAACGCGTACGCGGCGCTAGAGCCACCGGGACCGGCGCCCACGACAATCGCGTCGAAGTCCATGCAATCAGGCGGTCGCGCGCGTCGCCCGAGCGCGCATATAGCGATCGGACCCGGCCTTCAGACCCGCCGCGATCGGCGCCAGGAAGCAGAACACGATCGCCTCGGTCGAGGCGCCGAAGCCAATCGCGATAAACGGCAGCGGCGCCGCCACCAGGATGATCCCGACCTCCGCGATCCGGGTCGAGAGGTACCCGAGGGCGCCCACCCCGAACGTGACGCCAAACTGCCACGGGACGAACGCGCCGGCCGCGCCCAGCCCCGTCGCCGCAGCGCGGCCGCCGTTGAAGCGCAGGAAGACCGGGAACATCTCGCCCACCATCACCAGCGCGCCCGCCGCCATCCACCAGCCCTGCTCGAGATTCCACCAGCGCGCGATGCTGACCGCCAGCAGGCCCCTGCCGATGTCGGCGAGGATGATGACCAGGCCGGCGACATGCCCCGCGCCCTCGCGCGCCGCGTTCGCGGCCCCTACGTTGCCGTCGCCCACGTCGCGTAGATCGCGACCCGTGCGATGGCGATAGATCAGCCAGGCGATCGGCGTGGAGCCGATCACGTAGGCGAGAATCAGCGTGGCGGCTTCAGGCATTGCGCCCTCCGCGGGCGTTGGGCCCCATCGGTGCTTGCCGCAGAGCCTAGCTGTTGCTGCCATAGACCGGCGTCAGCCAGTCTGAATACGCGTCGAGACGCCCCAGGATTGTGTCAAAATAGAGCCGCTCAAGCTGCGCCGTGATCGGACCTGTCGCCCCGCCGTTGACGCTGCGCCGGTCGACCGAGGAGATCGGCGTGACGTGCGCCGCCGTCCCCGTCATGAAGACCTCGTCCGCCAGCCACAGCTCCGAGCGATCGATCGAACGCTCGACGGTGGGCACGCCAAGCTCCGTCGCGGCCAGCTCGATCACCGTGTTGCGCGTGATCCCGACCAGGATGTTGTCCGAGCTCGACGGCGTGTAGATCACCCCGTCGTTGATCATGAAGATGTTCTCGCCTGTGCCCTCCGAAACATGTCCGTCGTCGTTGAGCATGATCGCCTCGTCGAACCCCGCCGTCTCTGCCTCCGTCTTGGCCAGCGCCGAGTTGACGTAGACGCCCGTTACCTTGGCCCGCACCGGGATCGAGGTGTCCTCGCTGCGTCGCCACGACGACGTGACCACGTGCACCCCGCCCGTCGTGTCCAGATACGCCCCCCAGGGGATCAGGAAGGCGAGAAAATCATCCGCGATGCCGTGCAGACGCACGCCCAGCGCCAAGTCCGACTTGTAGACCATCGGCCGCACGTAGACATCCTGCTTGAAGCCGCTGCGCCGCACCAGATCGATCGTGATCTCGCAGAGTTCGTCGTCCGTCAGCGTCAGCTCCATCATCAGCGCGTGCGCCGACTTGCGCAGCCGCTGGTAGTGCTCGCGCATGCGGAACAGGTAGAGCTCCTCGGTGTCGGCGTTCCAGTTCGCGCGGATGCCCTCAAAGACGGCGGTTCCGTAGTGGAAGGCGTGAGTCATGACGCTGATCTTCGCGTCCGCCAGTGGCATCAGCTCGCCACGTAAGTAGGCCATCTCCGTCCCGGACATCGCCGACTCCTGTCTCGCCGCCGGTCGCAGCGGCCGGGGTCAATTTCGCCGAGTATACGAGCGACCCGCGCGGCGCTCGCGACAGCTGGGTTACCGCGCGGGCAGCACCATCTGCGTCTGCGTGACCTGCGCCACGAGCCGACCGTCGGCGTCCCTGATCGTGGTCTGCCAGACCTGTGTCCGGCGCCCGCGATGCAGCGGCCGCGTCTCCCCGCGCACCGTCGAGCCTTCCCGCCCGGGGCGGAAGAAGTTCGTCTTCGACTCGATCGTCGTGGTGCCTGAGTCGTCGTCGACATTCGCCATCGTCGCGACCGCCCCCAGCGTGTCCGCGAAGGCCATGATCGCCCCGCCGTGCATCACCCCCGGCGCGGTGCACAGCTCGCGCCGCACGTCGAGCTCGCCCACCACCAGCTCCGGCGCCACCGAGATCAGCCGCAGCCCCAGCAGCGCGGGGAAGAGCCCGCGCATCGTCGCTTCGTAGTCACCAAGTTCGCGCTCGCGATGGGGCATGTCGGGAGCCTATCAACGCGTGCTACCGTCACTTTCGTGACCATGTCCGTCAGCACCAGCCCTGTGTACTGCATCGGCAGCAAGACGATCACCGTCGTCAGCGACGGCGTGATCTGGCTCGACGCCGGGGCCGTCTTCGGGCTCGTGCCCAAAGTCATGTGGTCCCGCGTGACCGGCGAGACCAACGCGCTCAACCAGATCCCGCTTGCGCTCAATTGCCTGCTGCTCGAGTCCGACGGCAAGACCGTGCTGATCGAGACCGGCCAGGGCGACAAGGACTTCGAACAGACGCGCCGCCGCGGCTGGGAGCCCGACCACGGCAGGCTGCTCGAAGACCTCGCCCGCAACGGCGTCCAGCCCGCCGATGTCGACATCGTGATCAACACCCACCTGCACAACGACCACACCGGCTGGAACACCGTCAGCCGCGGCGATTCGCTGCAGCCCACCTTCCCCAACGCCCGCTACTGGATTCAGCGCGGTGAGTGGGAAGAGGCGATGCACCCCAATGAGCGCACCCGCGCCACCTACCTGGCCGAAAACCTCGTGCCCGTCCAGGACGCCGGCCAGATCGAGTTCATCGACGGCGAAACGCGGGTCACGTCCGATCTCACCGTGATCGAGACGCCCGGCCACACCGCCAGCCACGCCTCAGTCGTCATCTCGAACGGCGGCGAGTCGGCCGTCTACCTCGGTGACATGATTCAGCACCAAGTCCAGCTCGAGCGCGTCGCCTGGTTGAGTGCCTTCGACGTGCTCCCGCTGGTCAATCTGGAAACCAAGAAGCGGCTCGTCGCCGAGGCGATTGAACATCAGCACTTGCTGATCGCCGTACACAATCCGTTCCCCGGCGCCGGCCGACTCTCGACCACCGAGCAGGGCCGCACCCGCTGGACGGCGGAAGAGCCGCACAGCCAGACCGAGCGCAGAACGCTTTAGAGGAGACCGAACCAATGTCGATGGGCGACCCGATGGGCGACCCGATGATGGACCCGCAGGCGGCGCTGGCGGCGTTGCCCAAGCCGCGCCGCAAAATCTGGCGCGAGGAACTGCTCGTTGATGAGGTCTTCCTCGCCTACAAGGACCCGACCGACATCCTCCCCGACCCCGACCTGGTCGAGCGCATCTTCCTGCTGATTCGCCGCCGCGACCGCCACCTCGTCGTCCGCTTCGGCGACCGCAAGCAACCCTGGCAGCTGCCGATCCTCGAGTTCGACATCTCGCCGCGGCGCGAGCAGGGACCCGAGGACGCCGACCAGGAGCAACGCCGCGAGCGTCTCGACGAAATGATCACGTCCGTCGTCTACGACACCTGGCAAGTCCCGATCACCGAGTGGGACATCCACACCCGCACGCAGATGACGGCCAAGGACAACCAGACCCAATTCGAGCCCGGCGCACGCCGCTACGAAATCGTCGTCACCGCGCGGTGCGGCGACCCCGACGATCTCGCCGAGGACTCGGAGTGGGCGCGCCGCTTCTTCATCCCCCGCGACATGAACCAGGTGCTGCGCCAGCGCTATCTCGATCGCGGCGAACTTGGTCTGGCCCACGACCAGCAGGTGATCGCCGCCGCAAAATCTGCTTAACACAGCCGCATCACACGGCTACATTCAGCGTGATCGCTGGTCTACAATCGATTGACCATGCGTGGAAGCACGTCCATCAGCACGATCAGCGCACTCGTCGCTGTACCCCGCGGCTCCGCGCCACGCGCAGGCGGTTGATCGGCCGTTGAGCGACGCGATGGAGCCCCACGCCGGTCAGACAGGCCGGCGTTTGCTGTATCTCCCGCGGCCAGCAGAACTCGAAACGAGCAAGCATGCGACTCTCCGGCGCTGAAATCTTGATGGAATGCCTCCGTGCGGAGGGCGTCGATGTCTTCTTCGGCTACCCCGGCGGCGTTGTCCTGCCGCTCTATCACAAGCTCGGCAAATACCCCGATGTCAAGCACGTCCTGGTTCGCCACGAACAGGCTGCCGCCCACGCCGCCGACGGCTACGCGCGCGTCTCCGGGCGCACCGGCGTCTGCCTCGCCACCTCCGGCCCCGGCGCCACTAACCTCGTCACCGGGATCACCACGGCCTACATGGACTCGATTCCGATTGTCGTGATCACCGGCAACGTCGCCCGCGACCTGATCGGCCGCGACGGCTTCCAGGAAGCGGACATCACCGGCATCACCCTGCCGATCACCAAGCACAACTACCTGTTGATGCGCGCCAGCGAGATCGCGCCGGCGATCAAGGAGGCATTCCACATCGCCTCCACTGGCCGCAAGGGCCCGGTCCTTGTCGACATCCCCAAGGACGTCTTCATCGAGGAAGCCGACTGGGAGGGCTACCCCGAGCAAGTCAGCCTGCGCGGCTACCCCTGCATGGACATCCCGCGCGACGATGAAGTCGCCGTCGCCGCCGACGTGATCAACAGCGCCAAGAAGCCGATCATCATCGCCGGCCACGGCGTCGTCCAGTCGGGCGCCAACGCCGAGCTGATGCAGTTCGCCGAGCAGGCCGATGTGCCCGTGCTGACCACGCTGCTCGGCATCTCCGGCTTCCCCGACGACCACCCGCTCTCGTTCGGCTTCCTCGGCATGCACGGCCACTTCTACGCCAACATGGCCGCTGACCGCGCCGATGTCGTGATCGGGATCGGGATGCGCTTCGACGACCGCGCGATGGGCCGCTTCAAGGACTTCAACCCCACCGCGCGAATCGTCCACATCGACATCGACCCTGCCGAAATCGGCAAGAACTTCGTCACCCACGCGCCGGTCAACGGCGACGTACGCGAAACGCTGTTGCGCCTGCTGCCGCGCCTCGACGACGTCACTCACACCGACTGGCGCGCCGAAATCAACGAGATCAAGGCCGGCCACCCCACCGACTACATCGAAGAGGGCACTACGGTCACCGGTCCCTGGCTGGTCCAGACGCTCGCCGAAGAAACCGAGGGCAAGTCGACGATCGTCACCGGCGTCGGCCAGCACCAGATGTGGGCCGCGCAGTACTACCCCTACACGCGCGCTCGTCAGTGGGTCACCTCGGGCGGCCTCGGCACGATGGGCTACGAGGTGCCCGCTGCGATGGGCGCCCAGTTCGCGCAGGAGGCGCCGGTCTGGTCGCTCTGCGGCGACGGCGGCTTCCAGATGACCTCGCAGGAGCTCCAGACCGTCTACGACTACCAACTGCCGATCCGCTTCGCGATCTTCAACAACCAGTTCCTCGGCATGGTGCGGCAGTGGCAGGAGCTGTTCTACGAGAACAACTACCACTCCGTGGAGATCGGCCAGCCTGACTTCGTCAAGCTCGCCGAGGCCTACGGTATCCGCGGTCTGCGCGCGACCACCCGCGCCGAAGCCCGCCAGGTGATCCGCGAGGCCCAGGAGATCGACGGTCCGGTCCTGATCGACTTCCGCCTCGAGCCCGAAGAAAACGTCTGGCCGATGGTCCCCGCGGGCGCCGCGCTCTCCGAGACGATCGAATCAGCCGACGACCTCTAATCCGCTCAGCAGTCAGCCGCCAACCAGGAGCAACCGCCATGGCCTCGCGCAACACCATCGTCGCCCACGTCGAGGATCGCCCCGGCGTGCTGGCGCGGGTCGCGTCGCTGTTCCGCCGTCGCGGCTTCAACATCGAGAGCCTCACCGTCGGCCATTGTGAAGAGCCCGGCCTCAGCCGCATGACGATCGTCGTCGACGGCGATGATCGCCAGGTCGACCAGGTCTGCCGCCAGCTCTTCAAGCTGATCGATGTCGTCTCCGTGCTCGACATCACCTACGACGCGATGGTCGATCGCGAGCTCGCCTTGATCAAAGTCGCCGCGACCAACTTCAACCGCCGCGAGGTGCTCGATGTGGTCGAGGTCTTCCGCGCGGATGTCGTCGATGTCCACACTGAATCGCTGATCGTCCAGGTGCTCGGCGACGAAGGCAAAGTCGACGCCGCCGTCAGAATGCTGGAGCAATTCGGCGTGCTCGAGATGGTCCGCACCGGCCGCGTCGCGATGCTGCGCGGCATCGACACCTCCAAACCGCTGCCCGCGAGCGACTCGCAGCAGGCCGCCGCCGCCGTCCGTGCGATGCTGGGCAGACGCCCCGAAGGCGCCCTGCCCTTCGCCAGCGACTGAACGCTCCTGACCGGAGCCTGAACGTTGCCAACCAGCGCCTGAACAGCGACTAACGAGAAAGAGCTGAGATGCCCGCCAAGATGTACTACGACCAGGACGCCGACCTCGACCTGCTGAAGGACAAGACGATCGGCGTGATCGGCTTCGGCTCTCAGGGCCACGCTCACGCGCTCAACCTCCACGACAGCGGCGTCAAGGTCATCGTCGGCCTCTACCCCGGCTCGCGCTCCTGGAACAAGGTCAGCGACGCCGGCCTGCGGGTCGACACCGTCGCCAACGTCGCCGACGCATCCGACATCATCATGGTGCTGACGCCCGACCACATCCAGAAGCAGATCTACGACCAGCACATCGCCCCCTTCATGGTCGAGGGCAAGACGCTGATGTTCGCGCACGGCTTTGCGATCCACTACAACCAGGTCGCCGCTCCGCCCGAGGTCGACGTCACGATGATCGCGCCCAAGGGCCCCGGCCACCTCGTGCGCCGCGTCTTCGAGGAGGGCGGCGGCGTCCCCGCGTTGTTGGCCATCCACCAGGACGCCTCAGAAACCGCCAAGGACGTCGCGCTGGCCTACGCCAAGGGCATCGGCGGCACCCGCGCCGGCGTGCTCGAAACCACCTTCCTCGAGGAGACCGAGACCGACCTCTTCGGCGAACAGTCGGTGCTGTGCGGCGGCATCACGACCCTGATGCAGTCGGCCTTCGAAGTGCTCGTCGAGGCCGGCTACCAGCCCGAGTCCGCCTACTTCGAGACCATCCACGAGGTGAAGCTGATCGTCGACCTGATCTACGAGGGCGGCTTCGCCAACATGCGCTACTCGATCTCCGACACCGCCGAGTACGGCGACCTGACGCGCGGCCCGCGCGTGATCGACGCCTCGGTCAAGGACCGCATGCGCGGCCTGCTCAGCGACATCCAGGACGGCACCTTCGCGCGCGAGTGGATTATGGAGAACCAGACCGGCCGCCCGGGCTTCGACAAGCTCCGCGCCCGCGCCGCCGCTCACCCCAGCGAAGAGGTCGGCGCCGAACTCCGCGGCATGATGGCCTGGCTCAACGAAGGGGCCGGCTAACCCACGCCCAATCCACCGCGCTGCGCCGCTCTAGCTCGCCGCGAGCTCCACCCGACACGGAACCTGGCGCGCCTTCAGCAGCGCCACCCACTCCCGCTGCGTGTGGTGACGGAACGCCTCCGCCAGCACGCTCGACAGCGCCTCGGCGTTCTGTAGCCGCACCTCGTGCGACGCGAAGCGCGGGTCGTCCGTGATATCCAGCTGGAACTCCGGCAGGTAGTCGCCCGTGTCGGCGGGGTGGCGCTCGTGATGGTCCCACTGATGATTGGCCAGCGCCGACTCCCCCAGCGCATCGCGCAGACGCTGCCAGTCTGCATCGCTCTCCACCTCCAGATGCACCCAGCCGTCGATCGCTCGATACGCCCGCCGCAGCGGATCAGTCATGGCTGCCATCGTCAACGCCTTCGCTTCAGTCGTGCTGCTCGCCAAGGCTACCGCCTCCCGCAGGCGGACTCGCGGCCTGTGGCCTAGCCTTCACCCGCCTGCCCTGTCCACCTGCCTTGCACGAGAGGAGCCGAAGATGCGCGCAGTCGTGATGCGAAACATGGAGTTGGTGGTTGACGATATCCCGCAACCTGAGCCCGCCGAGGGCGACGTGCTGGTCAAGACGCTCGCCTGCGGCATCTGCGGCTCCGACCTGCACTTCCTCAAGTTCGCCGAGGATCTGATTCGGGGATCGAACGAGGTCGGCGCCGGGCGTTTCTCACCGGACCTCGGCCGCGACATCGTGATGGGCCACGAGTTCTGCTGCGAAGTGATCGCCTACGGCCCCAACACAGCCGCGACCGTGCCTGTCGGCGAACGTTGCGTCTCGGTCCCGTCCAAGGGCGCCTACTCGAACGTGTACCCGGGCGGCTACAGCGAATTCATGCTCCTCGACGCCGCGATGATCCTGCCGGTCGACGATGCTCTGGCGACGCAGCACGCCGCGACAACCGAGCCGATGGCGGTCGGCCTGCACGCCGCGCGCGCCGGCGGCTTCAGCGACGAGCCCGCCGTGATCTACGGCTGCGGCCCGGTCGGCCTGGCCACGATCGGCGCGTTGAAACTGGATGGCGTCGGCCCGATCGTCGCGGCCGACTTCTCGCAGCGCCGCCGCGAGCTGGCCGGCATGATGGGCGCCGACAGCGTCGTCGACCCGCGTGAGCTGTCGCCGATCACCGCGCTTGAGCGGCTCGGCTCGTTCTCCGAAACCGTGATGTTCGACGCCGTCGGTGTGCCCGGCACGATCAACCTACTGATGAAAGAGGCGCCGAACAGCGGTTCCCGCATCGTCGTCGTCGGCGTCTGCATGCAGCCCGACCAGATTCAGCCGATGGCCGGCATCGAGAAGGAACTCAGCCTCAAGTTCGTGCTCGCCTACACGCCCGAAGAGTTCGAGGACAGCCTCCACGCGCTCGAGGACGGCCGCATCGACGCCTCATCGCTGGTCACCGGCGCCGTCGACCTCGACGGCGTCGCCGGCGCCTTCCAGACCCTCGCCGACCCCGAAGAGCACTGCAAAATCATGGTCACCCCACACGAGGACAACTCGCTGTAAGGGTGGCTGTAAGGACACACAGCCGATCGCCGTGACCTTCCGCTTCATCCACACGTCCGACTGGCAGATCGGCAAGGTCTTTCGCTTCGCGGACGACGCCACGATGGGCGTCCTCCAGGAAGCTCGCCTGGAGGCGGTCACACGGCTCGCCGAACTCGCGCACGAGCACGGCGCCGGTCATGTGCTCGTCGCCGGCGATGTGTACGAGAAGCCTGGCCTCTCGCGCCGCACGCTCAACCAGCCGCTCGAGCGGATGCGCGCGTTCGTCGATCTTCAGTGGCATCTGCTGCCTGGCAACCACGACTTCCAGCAGTCGAACGGTCTCTGGGACCGCCTCAGCGCCCGCGGCCTCCCGCCCAACGTCCGGGTGCACGCGGCACGCGAGCCCGCGCTGCTTGATGGCGGCGCCGCGGCGATTCTGCCCGCCCCGCTCGAGCACAGCCGCGCGCTCGGCGATCCGACCGCCTGGATGGATGATGCGCTCACGCCGGCCGGCGCGGCACGGATCGGCCTCGCCCACGGCAGCGTGCGGGGGTTCGGCTCCGACGATTCGCTCACGCCGAATCGGATCGATCCCGCCCGCCCGCAGCTCGCGAATCTCGCCTATCTCGCGCTGGGCGACTGGCACGGCCAGCAGCAGGTCAACGAGCGCTGCTGGTACAGCGGCACACCAGAGACCGACGCCTTCGATGTGCAGGACGGCGGGCGCGCGCTGCTCGTCGAAATCGACGGCTCCGACGACCTCCCACGCGTCACTCCGCTCGAGACCGCTGGGTTTCGCTGGTTGACGATCTCCGAGCGCCTCTACAGCCGCGACGACATCGCTCGGCTCGATCGTCGCCTGCGCAAACTTGGAGGCGAGCTCCGCCGCACGCTCGTGCGCCTCGAGGTCGAGGGCGCGCTGTCGTTCGCTGATACTCAGCATTTTGATGACTCGATCGTTGACGGCGTCTCGGCCGCGTTCGCGGTGCTGCGCGTCGAACGCGACCAGCTCTACGCGCAACCGACGCTCGATGATCTCGACCGGATTGACCGTGGCGGCGTGGTGCGCGCCGCCGCCGACCGTCTCCGTGCGCTCGGCGACGACGCCGGCGACGACGGCGAACTCGCTCGCGAAGCGCTGCATCGCCTGTATGTCGAGTACATGAAGCTGGAGTCGGCAGCGCGATGAAGCTCCGCTCGCTCGCAGTCAACCAGTTCAAGAAGTTCACCGTCCCCACCCAGCTCGACGGCATGGCTGACGGGCTCAACCTGGTCGTCGGTCCGAATGAAATGGGCAAGTCGACGCTGCTCGATGCGCTGCGCGCCGTGCTCTTCGAGCGCTACGGCTCGAGGGCGCGCGCCATCACCGAACTGCAGAACGACCGCAGCGGCGCTGCGCCCGTTGTTGAGGCAACGTTCGAGCTCGACGACGGCAGCTACACGATCACGAAACGGTTCATCAAGCGCCCCTACGCGCGCCTCGACTGCCCCGACGGCCGGACGCTGGAGGGCGACGCAGCTGAGGCGATGCTGCGCGACCTGCTGGGCTTCAGCGAGTCCGCCGGGCGCAGCGCCAGCCCCGAATCACTGGGCATGTGGGGCGTCCTCTGGGTGCAACAGGGGCGCTCGTTCGGCGCGCCCGAGCTGCCCGGCTCGGCCCGTGTGCGGCTCGGCGGGATTCTCGAATCGGAGGTCGGCGACGTGCTCGGCGGCCGCCGCGGACGCGAACTGCCACAGATCATTGAGCAGCGCCTCGCCGACTGGTTGACGCCTGCGCAGAGCCGGCCGCGCGGCGACTACAAGGCTGCGTGGGACGAAGTCGATCAGCTGGAGGCCGATCTCGACGAGCTGCGCACGCAGCGCGAGGACCTCTCAGAAACGCTCGAACGGCTCGCCGAGACAACCGAACGCCTCGAGCGCCTCGATCGCGGCGAGCAGGACCGCGCCGATCAAGCGGCGCTACAAACCGCCCGCGATGAGCTCCGCCGCGACGATGAGCTGGCCGCACGAATCGACACCGAACAGGTCAGGCTCGAGCAGCGCCGCCGCGCGCTTGACGATGCGACCCGAACGCTCGCGGTCCGCCGCGACCTGCGCCAGCGCCTCGCAGCGGACCAGGCCTCGCTGGCCTCCAGTGGCCGCCAGCTTGGCGAGCTCGAGGATCGTGATCGGGAACGGCGCGAGCAGCTTGCTCAGCTGCGCGAATCCGCCCGCGCCGCCGCTGAAGCGGTCGACGCTGCGGAAGCCGTGGAGAGCCGCAGTCAGGTTGTGCTCGCCGCTGTCGCCGAGGCGCAGCAGATCCAACAGCTGGCTGCCGCCGAGGCGGCGGCCGACGATGCACAGACGCGCCTCCGCAGCGCGCGCCAACAGGCCGACGCGATCCTCGTGACCGACGCCGCGCTGCACGAAATCCGCACCGCCGCCAACCATCTCGACCGCGTCGAGGCACAGCTCCGCGCCGCGGCGACGCTCGTCACGTTCGACTTCCCACCCGAGCGGCGTGACGGGGTGCAGGTCGGTGACGATCCGCTCAGCGACACACCACGCAGCGTCCCGGTGATCGAGCCGCTGACGATTCGGATTCCTGAGCGCGGCGCGATCACCATCGAGCCCGCCATCCGCGACCGGGATCAGCTCCTGCGGGAGCGTGCCGATGCCGCGTCCGAGCTGCGCCGCGTCCTCTCGCAGGCCGGCGCGACGGACCTCGCCGGTGCTGAGGACCAACACAGCCGGCGGCAGCGCTTCGAGCGCGAGCGCGAGCTCGCGCAAACCGAGTTGCAGCTGCACGCCCCCGGCGCCGACATCGCCGCGCTCTCCGACGAGCTCGCAGGTCTCCGCTCGCGCCTGGCGGCCCGTCAGGCCGAGCTCGAACTCGATGCGCTGCCGGCCCGTGCTGACGCCGAAGCCGACGCGCGCGTCGCCGCCGAGCAACTGCTCGCGGCGCGGCAGGCCGCCCGCGTCACGGGCGCCGCCGCCGATTCCCACGATCACGCGCTCGGCGATCATCGACAGCAGCTCAGCGACCTGCGGGCCGCCGTCGAGCTCGGCGCCGCGCAGCTCGATCGCGGCCGTGCGGAGCTGGAAGCTGCGGTCGCCAAGCTGGCGGACGACGATCTGGCTGCGGCCCAGCGCGACGCGTCGATCGCGCTCGGCAGTGGCGAGCTCGCGCTCGCCGCGCTCCAGGCGAGCCGCTCCGAGACCGCCCGTGAGCAGCTGGAAGCGCGAATCCTGCGTCTCGACAACACGATCCGCCAGCGCGCCACTGACCGCACCAACCTGCGCGTTGAGATCAGTGCACTACAGGCCAGGCTGGAGAGTCTCGAAGCCGGCGGGATCGACGAGCGGCTCGAGCAACGCGAGCGTGAGTTCGAGCGCGCCCGCGATCGGCTCGGCCGGATCAAGCACGAGATCGAAGTCCTCCAACTGCTACTCGAAGTGCTCCAGGAGGCGGAGCGCGAGGCCAAAGAGCGCTACCTGTTCCCCGTCATCAGCCGAGTCCGCCCCTACCTGCAACGGCTCTTTCCCGAGGCCGAGATCGAGATGGATGAAGACCTCAACGTCACGGCGATCTCCAGAGCCGGCGTGTACCCGGAGTCCTTCGAGCATCTCAGCATGGGCACCCAGGAGCAGATCGCCGTCCTGATCCGCCTGGCCTTCGCGGAACTGCTGGCCGAGCGCGGGCAGCCGGCCGCCGTCATTCTCGACGACGCGCTCGTCTTCTCGGACGACCGCCGCATGGACACCATGTTCGACATCCTCAATCACGCCGCGCGACAGATGCAGGTGATCATCTTCACCTGCCGCGCGCAGCTGTTTGAGGGGCTCGGCGCGAAGCAGCTGCAGCTGCGCGACGGCGACCCCGAGCAGCTTCGCTCCGCCTAGGCCTTGCCCGTTCGCCTACCATTGCGGCGACCACTCGAGTCCAGACTGAAGTGAGCTCCGAATGACGTACGACATTGTGATCCGCGGCGGGACGATCGTGGACGGCTCCGGTTCCCCGCGCTTCCAGGGCGACATCGCGATCCAGGACGGCCGAATCGCCTCAATCGGCCGAATCTCCGACCGCGGCCGCGAGGAGATCGACGCCCACGGCCTCGCCGTCTCGCCCGGCTTCATCGACGGCCACACCCACTTCGACGCCCAGATCTCCTGGGACCCCTACGGCACCTCATCCTCCTACCACGGCGTGACCTCCGTGATCATGGGCAACTGCGGCTTCACCCTCGCACCCTGCCACCCCGCCGACCAGGACATCCTGATGCGCACGCTCGAGGCCGTCGAGGACATCCCCGCCGCCGCCCAGCGCGCCGGCGTGGCCTGGACCTGGGAGTCGTTCCCCGAATACCTCGACTTCCTCGAACAGACGCCCAAGGGTCTCAACTACGGCGGCTACGTCGGCCACAGCGCCCTGCGCACGTACGTCATGCGCGAGCGCGCCTTCACCGAGGCCTCCAGCGACGACGACCGCGCACAGATGAAGCAGGTCCTCAGCGAGGCCGTGCAGGCCGGCGCGATGGGCTTCTCCACGACCCGCTCACCCGCCCACAAGACCTCCGACGGCGACCCCGTGCCCAGCCGCCTGGCCGACTGGAACGAGGTCTGCGAGATGGTCATGGAGCTCGGCAAGATCAACCGCGGCGCGGTCGAGATCAGCGGCGAGCCGACCATGGGCCAGGACCCCAACGACCCTGACCACTACGAGAACCGCCTGCGCGACCTCGCCGTCGACTCCGGCCGGCCGATCTTCTTCCCCGCCCTCTCGAGCCGCCGCGCCGAGCCCGATGGCTGGAAGCGCTGGTTCGAGAACGCCGCCGACGCGGCGACCCGCGGTGGCCGGATGTTCGGCCAGGCCCACTCCCGACAGCTCGCGACCAACTGGTCCTACCGCACCGAGATGCCCTTCGATCGTCTCTCGATCTGGCGCGACCTGCGCAAGCGTCCCTTCGACGAGCAGATCGCCGCGTTCCGCGACCCCGAGACTCGCGCCAAGCTCGTCCACATCGCCAACTACGAGGACGAAGACTTCACCAAGGTCATGCCCGCGCAGGCCCGCAAGCCCGCCGACTGGGACTGGGTCTTCATCCTCGACCACGTCGACGGCACGCCCAATCGCTCGATCGGCGAGATCGCCCGCGAGCGCGAGGAAGACCCGGTCGAGACGATGCTCCAGGTCGGCATCGAGCAGGACCTCGAGACGATCTACCAGGTCCCGCTGGCCAACGAGCACCAGGACACCGTGCTGGAGATCATCCGCGAGCCCCGCTCGTTGGTCACCTTCAGCGACGGCGGCGCCCACGTCTCGCAGATCATGGATTGCTCGCTGCAGACCCACGTGCTCACTCACTGGGTCCGCAACAGCGGCGAGCTCAGCCTCGAGCAGGGCGTCAAGCTCCTGACCTGGGACATGGCGTCCGCCTGGGAGCTGCCCGAGCGCGGCCTGATCCGCCGCGGCTACAAGGCCGACCTGATCATCTTCGACCCCGAGACGGTCACCCCCAAGCGGCCCGAGGTCGTCTACGACCTGCCGGCCAACCAGCGGCGCCTGGTCCAGAAGGCGACCGGCTACCACTACTCGATCGTCAACGGCGGCGTCACGATGCGCGACGGCGAGCCGACCGGCGTCACCACCGGCGAGGTGCTGCACTCCGTCTAACGGCGACCAACTCGCTCAGTCGCCAACGCGCTCGTGCGTGTCCCGAAGTTTGGCCTCAACCGTCAGGACGCGGGCTCGGTCGCTGCGTTCGCGGCCGATGTCGCGCGGATCGAGGCGCTCGGCTGGGATGTCGCCTGGCTGCCCGATTCGCAGTTGCGCCGCCGCGACACCTACGTCCTGCTCGCCGCCGCCGCCCAGGCGACCTCGTCGATCGGCCTCGGCGTCCTGCTGACCAACCCCGTTACCCGCCACCCCTCGGTCACGGCCTCCTCGATCGCCACCATCGATGAGCTGGCCCCGGGCCGCGTCGAGCTCGGCTGGGGCGCGGGCGACACCGCGGTCCGCCTGATCGGTCGGCGCCCCGCCAAGGTCGCCGAGATGGAGTCGGGCATCGTGCTCATGCGCCGCCTGCTCGACGGTGAGCAGGTTGAGGTCGGCGCCGAGCGTCCCGCCCACCTGTCGTTCCACCGGCCCGTCCCGATCTGGCTCACCGCCGGCGGCCCGCGCACCCTGGAGATGGGCGGCCGCGTCGCCGACGGCGTCTTCATCCGCGTCGGCACGCATCCGGCGATGATCGAGGACTCGGTCGCCCGCATCCGCCGCGGCGCTGCGAGCGCCGGCCGCGAGCCGGCGGACGTGCGGCTCGGCGTCATCTTCCACACCGTCCTCGTCGATGATCGGGACGACGCGCTGACGATGGCCAGGGCGATGGCCGCCGGCTACTACGAATACTCGCCGATGCTCTTCGACCCGCCCGGCCTCCGCTGGGGCGGTCCCGATCCCGAAGCGCTCAAGCAGGAGCACGGCGTCTGGCCCGACTTCCACCATGACCCAGACCTGATCAAGGCCGGCCGCGCGGTCGACTTCCTCAGCGCGGAGCACGCCGACGCCTTCGCCCTCCGTGGCGACATTGACGCCGTCGCCGAGCAGCTGCTCAGCGTCCTGCGCCGCAGTGCCGCAGCCGGGATCGAGTTCGAGCACGTCGTGTTGCATCCGATTCCCAACCCGCCAAGCCCCGATCTCGGCCACAATGCCTACACCGAGCGCGTCGCCCGCGAGCTCCTGCCGCGCGTTCGCGCTGCGCTCGCCGACACATCCGAACGGAGCCCCAGATGACCGACCTCTCCAAGATCAAAGCCCTCGCCTGGGATATCGGCGGCACAGTGTTCGACTGGCACCACACGATCCGCGACGAGGTCGCAGCGCTCGCCGAGACCCAGGGCGTCGAGCTTGACGCGCCGGCCTTCACCAACCAGTGGCGTTTCACGATGTTCCAGCGGCTCGCGCTCGTCCGCCGCGGCGACCTGCCCTGGCTGAACGCCGACCAGCTGCACCGTCGAGTGCTCGACGAGGTGCTGGAATCCCACCCGCAGCTGCAGCTCAACTTCGAACAGCGCGACGAGCTCAACAGCGTCTGGCATCGGCTCAACGCCTGGCCCGGCTCCGCTGACGCCCTCGCCGCGTTGCGCAGCCGCTACACCGTCAGCGTGCTGACCGTGATGTCGTGGGCGATCGCCGTCGACTGCTCGAAGCACAACGGCATCTCCTGGGACGGCATTCTCTCCTGCGAGTTCCTCAGCCACTACAAGCCCGACCGCGAGGCCTACGAGGCCGGCGCTCGGATGCTTGGGCTGCGCCCCGACCAGGTGATGATGTGCGCCGCCCACAAGGGCGACCTCAAAGCCTCCCAGCGCGCCGGCATGGCCACCGCCTACATCCCGATCGCCACCGAGTCCGGCGACGGACGCGAGACCGACATGACCCCCGACCCCTCGTTCACCGTCAACGCCACCGACTTCCCCGACCTCGCCACCCAGCTCCTGGCCTGAGCCTGGAGACGTGAGCTGGCCGTCGAGGCTCTCGAATCTGCCAACAGGTCAGCCGCAATCCGCTCAACTGGGAAGACGCCGCCGAATACCTCAACTTTCCCTCGGCGCGCTGAGCTATGGTAGACGCGTGCATAGCGCTTCTACCCTGAAGGCAGATCGGTGAGCCTCAACATTAAAAACGAAGAGACCTGTCAGCTGGCCAGCGAGTTGGCGCAGCTGACGGGCGAGAGCATGACCGGCGCGATCACGGTGGCGCTCAAGGAACGCCTGGAGCGCGAGCGACGCGCGCGCAGCGTCGAAGCGCGTGTCCTGGAGTTGCGGGCAATCGGCCAGCGCTGCGCTGGCCTGCTGCGCGATGGACCCTCGGCCGTAGCGCACGGCGACCTCCTGTATAACGAGCGCGGACTGCCCAAGTGATCGTCGACACCTCGGCGGTGCTGGCGGTCCTGTTTGGCGAGCCGGACGCCGAGCGTTATTCGAGGCTGATCGCGGAGGCGTCGCGCTGCCGCATGTCGGTCGCGAGCTTTCTTGAGGCAGCCATCGTGCTCGAAAGCCGCGCTGGCGCCACCGCGGGGCAGGAACTTGACCTGTTCGTAGAACAGGCGCTGATCGAGCTTGTGCCGGTCAGCGCCGAACATGCGCAGGCCGCGCGGCGGGCCTGGCGGCGATTTGGCAAAGGCAACCATCCGGCCGGGCTCAACTTCGGCGACTGCTTTGTGTACGGCCTGGCGGACGCGACAGGCGAGCCCCTCCTGTTCAAGGGAGCGGACTTCGCGCTCACCGACATCGAGCCCGCCTGACGAAGCCAGGCGGTTGCAGGCGCCTATGCCAATGAGCCGCCGTCGACGACGAACTCCGCGCCGGTGCTGAATGAGGACTCGTCCGACGCCAGGAACAACGCGAGGTAGGCCACCTCGGACGCGTCGGCGGCTCGCGCCAGCGGGATGCGGCGCAGGAAGCGCTCGGTGTCCGCCTCGAAGCCCGGTACCTGGTGCAGCATCGCCGTATCGATCGGGCCGGGGTGAATCGAATTGACCCGAATCCCGTGCTCGCCCCACTCACGCGCAGCGACCTTGGTCATGCCCCGCACCGCGAACTTGCTCGCCGTGTACGCGATCGAGCCGGCGCCGCCGCGGAAGCCGGCGGTCGACGAGATGTTGATCACCGAGCCCGATTGCTGAGCAATCATCTGCGGCCCCACCGCCTTCATCCCCAGCCAGACCCCGATCTGGTTGATCTCGATCACCAGCCGGTACGTCGCCTGATCCATCTCGGTGATCGGACCGTTGCGATAGATTCCCGCGTTGTTGACCAGCGCATCGATCCGGCCGTGGTCCTCAACGATCTCGGCGACCAGCGCATTCCAGGCCGCCTCGTCGGTGACATCCAGATGCCGATACGCCGCTGCGTCGCCAATCCCGGCTGCGGTGCGAGCCCCGTCTTCGTCGAGCACGTCGGCGAGGATCACCCGCGCTCCTTCCGCGGCGAACAGTTCGGCCTCGGCCGCGCCCTGCCCGCGCGCGGCGCCCGTGATCAGGGCCACTTTGCCATCGAGTCGACCGGCCATGGTGCTCCTCCTCGCGTCCGAATGAGTGGAATCGGCGGCAGTCTAGGGTGTGGCCGAGCGCCGCGTCGCCACTAGCCTGCCGCGGCACTCAGACGCACCGAACAGACGTGGAGGACGCAATGGCGGACCGACTCGACGGCAAGGTCGCGATCATCACCGGCGGCGCGAGCGGTATCGGCGAGGGCTCCGTGCGCCTCTTTGCCGAGGAGGGCGCGCAGGTCGTGGTCGCCGACATCCAGGACGACCGCGGCCGCGCGCTGGTCGAGTCGCTCGGCGGCGAGACCTCCTACGTCCACGCCAACGTGGCGATGGAGGCCGATGTGCGCGGCGCGGTCGAGCACGCCGTCGAGCGCTTCGGGCGGCTCGACGCGATCTTCAACAATGCCGGCTACGCGGGCGTGATGGATCCAATCATGGAGGTGGACGAGGCCGACTACGACCAGACGATGGATGTGCTGCTCAAGGGCGTCTTCCTCGGGATCAAGCACGCCGCGCGCGTCATGCAGGCGCAGGGTGATGGTGGTTCGATCGTCAGCACTGCCTCGGTCGCGGGGGTCAACGCGGGCAATGGGCCGTCGGTCTACAGCCTCGCCAAGGGCGCGGTGATTCATCTGACCGGGGTCGCGGCCTACGAGCTCGGCGAGCACAACATCCGCGTCAATTGCATCTGCCCGGGCGGAATCGCGACGCCGATCTTCGGCAAGTCGCTCGGGCTCAGCCCCGAGGACGCCGACAAGACGGTTGAGACGATGGCGGAGCTGATGGGTTCCTTGCAGCCGATCGCGCGCTCCGGCCGCCCCTCGGACATCGCCCACGCCGCGCTCTGGCTCTCCAGCGACGATTCGTCGTTCGTCACCGGGCACTCGCTGATCGTTGATGGCGGTCTCACGCTCGGTCGCCCGCGCCAGGCCGACTTCGGCGACAGCTACCGGGAGGTCTTCCGCGGCCTGGGCATCGATATTCCCGACGCGTAACGCGGCGGGCGCGGATCGGGAGATCGATTGCTCGAGACGTTGCGGGAGGGATGCGATCGATGAGGGCGACCGTCGTGAGCAGTACTGCGTCCGCTGCCTGGGATGTCGAGCCGTTGCCGCCCAGTCGGGCGTGTCGCCTCAGCGGCTCGCTCGGCGGCGCCGCAGCGGGGTCCTGGAAGCGACCTGCCTGTCCGCTGGGCGGGGGCGCTCCCCGGTCTACACCCGGGAGGACTGCTGGACGACTGGAGCCGCGATCGAGTTCGAGCGCGACCTTGCCGCGTAGCTCACTCGCCGATCGGCGCACGAAGCGGCAGGACAGCGCTACCGGCCCGATCGACACGCGGCCGCTCAGCGCGGGTCGAGCCTCGTGACCATCTTCGGGCGACCGATCTTCTATGGCTGGGTGATCGTTGGCGCTGCGTTCACGGCGCAGTTCATCGCTGTCGGCGTACAGACCTCGGTCGCCGCCGTCTTCGCCCCGCAGATGATCGCGCAGTTCGGCTGGTCGGTCACCCAGTTCTTTCTCGCGGACACCGCCGGCCAGTTGATCCTGATGGTCGTCGGCCTGCTACTCGGCCCGCGGATCGATCGGTTCGGCTCGAGGCCGATCATGTTGGTCGGCGCAGCGATCTGTATTCCCGCACTGGTAATGCTCAGCCAGGTCGACGAGTACTGGGAGTACTTCGTGCTGCGCGGCGTGTTCGTGATCACCGGCGCCGCGATGGCTGGATTCCTCGTCGCTTCCGTGACCGTCTCCAAATGGTTCGTGACCAAGCGCGGGCAGGCGCTCGGCTGGACCTCGATGGGCGTCTCCGCTGCCGGCATCGTCTGGCCCACGCTCACCCAGTGGGCCTTCATCGAGCCCCTCGGCTGGCGCGCATCATGGGTGGTGCTCGCCGGGATTGCGCTCGTGCTGTTGGTCCCGGCCGCCCTGCTAATGCGGCGCAGGCCCGAGGACTACGGGATGGCGCCCGACGGCGGCGAGAGTCGGATTACCGCCGCGCAGCAGCGCGCTTCGCAGCACGATTTCGCCACGTCGCTGACCCGCCCCGAGGCTACGCGGACGCCCGCCTTCTACCTGATCATCCTGATCTTCGGCGTCTCGGTGGTCGGCATCTTCGCGATCCTGCTACACGGCGTGCTGTTTCTGGGCGAAAACGGTTTCGAGGCGCGCGTCGCCACGATCCTGGTCGCGATGATGTCGGTCTTCTCGGCGGTCACCAAACCGCCCTGGGGCTGGGCGCTCGACCGCTTCGATTCGCGGCTCGTCGGCGCGGTCAGTTTCATGATCGCCGCCGCCGGCTTCGTCCTGGTCGTCTTCGCCGCGCACACGGGCTCACTCTGGTTGGTGCTCGGCGCGTTTGCGGTGATGGGCTTCGGGATCGGCGGCAACATCCCTATCCAGGAGATGATCTGGGCCGAATACTTCGGGCGTCGCTATCTCGGCGCGGTGCGCAGCCTCGGCTTTCCGTTCGCCATGGGCATCTCGGCGGCCACGCCGACGGTGGTGGCGCTCTACGCCGACCTGGTCGGAAACTACGATGGCGCGTTCTTCACCTGCGCCGGCCTCTGGGCCGCGTCGGCCCTGCTGTGCCTGCTGCTGAGGCTGCCGCCAAAACGGCGGCGCGTGCTTCGCGCCGTCGGACGGCTAATCGCCGCGTCGTTGGCATCGGTTGGCCCTGTCGCCCGCCCCGCCGAGCAGAAGCGGACCGCCTGAGCGCCGCTTCTGCTCGGCGGGTCAGCGTGATGCCGAAGCTACGGCAGCGTAACCACGACCGGCGTGCTCGAATGCCAGACGTCGGGCGGCGGGCTCGCCGGGAAGTAGCGGCCGCTTGGGAGCAGGTTGTCCCTGCTATCGCCGACGCGCAGACCGAATTCAACGCGGCCCTCACCCTCGCTGTCGGCGGCAGTGACTCGCGCGATGATCCGCACGATGTAGCCGTCGCCGAGATCGATCAGCGAACTGCGCTGCCAGACGCCCTCTGCGGCGTTCGGCGGGAAGTAGCGGGCCCGCGGCAGGATGTCTTGCCCGCCGACGCGTCGCGCGCCGAACTCGATCCGGTCGCGCTCGGAGTTGTACCGCGCGCGCACCTGCGCTTCGATCGTCGCCTGCGCGACCAGCTCGAACTGGTTCGGCTCGATCTCGGTGACCCGGCCGGGTAGGACGTTGAAGGCACTGGTCGCGTAGTCGTCGCCGTTCTGCTCAAGCTCGAACGTCACGCTGTCCGCGTCCACCGGAAGGATCAGCACCGACCACACGCCATCCTCGACCACTGCCGAGGCGAGCAGGCTGTCGTCCTCGCCGATCGCCCGCACGATCGCGCCATCGAATCTCTGCGAGTCCACCCCGTAAAACCAGTGCGGCACGGCCCTGAAGTCCGAAGTGTCCTGCGCGGCGCCGCCGGGCGCGAACGCCACGGCGAGCAGCAGGGCCGTGGCCACGGCCAACAGCGCCGCGATCCTGCCGCCTCGATCGATCAGTCCCTCTCGCATGCTGAACTCCCTATTGCTCGCCGCCCGGCCAACCGTTGCACTCAGTGTATGGCGTGTGTGCTCCAATGCACGCCTGCCATTCTGTCCGCCGCTGCGCCGATGTCAACCGGGTCTGAACCGAACTCAGCGCGCGACAAAACCGCCGTCGATTGCGAGTTCCGCACCCGTGACGTAGCTCGCTTCGTCGGAGGCGAGGAACAGCACCCCGTACGCCACCTCGTCGACCTCGCCGATCCGCCTCAGCGGGAGCGATCGTCCGAGCCGCGCCCGTGCCTCAGGCGTCATCCCCGTGCTGCTGCGCATCGGCGGCATGAAGCCCGGATGCACCGAGTTGACCCGGATCCCCTCCGGCCCCAGACGTACCGCCATCGCCTTGCTGAAGTTGCGCACCGCCGCCTTCGAGGCGTGATACGCGGGATGCCCGCCGTCGCTGCCGACCAGGCCGTAGATCGACGAGATGTTGATGATCGAGCCACCATTGCCGGCGCGACGCATGCCCTCCGCGGCGTGCTTCACGCCGAGGAAGACTCCGGTCGCGTTGACATCCATGATGTTGTGCCAGCCCTCGGTGCTGATCTCGTCGCCCTGCGACGTGCTACTCAGGCCGGCGTTGTTGACCAGCACATCGAGCCGTCCATACGTATCGAAGACGTGCGTGATCAACGCCTCCCAGTCGGCCTCGCTCGTCACATCGCTGTGGACGAACTCCGCCTCGCCGCCGGCGTCGCGAATGCTGTTCTGCAGCGCGATCCCGTCGTCGTCGGTCAGATCGGCGATGATCACCACGGCGCCCTCGCGGGCGAAGAGCCGCGCCTCGGCGGCGCCCATGCCCGAGGCGCCGCCGGTCACGATCGCAACTTTGTCCTGGAGTCGATTCGCCATCTCAGTCTCCCTGTCCTGGATTGAGCGCGGTCCCGTCTCGTCCGGTTCGCGACAACGCCATGTGCAGCCCCACCGAGTGCCGCAAACGTTACTGGGCCAGCGGAAAGTCCTGAATCGTCGCCACCCCCGCGATCCCGGCGTTGTTGAAGGCCACGTCGAGCGGACCGAAGCGCTCGACGCAGGCCGCGACCATCGCCTCCACGTCGCCTTCGTTGGTGACGTCGGCGCTGACCGCCATCGCGCTCGGGCCGATCGCGCGCGCCGCATCATTCACGCCCTCGGCGTCGCGGTCGGCCATCGCGACGTCCCCCATCCTGCCACCGACCCAGAGTGCGCTGCCCGCACTCGATCCAGATGTCTGGCCCGATCTGGAATGGTGAGTTTAGACACTCAAACGAGCGTAGTCGCGGGAGCAGCACGACGCGTCGAACTGACCATCAGCGGGCAGAACAGCCGAGACGCCGAAACAATGCCTGTTCAGCCCCGCCTGCTCAGCCCCGAAGGCGAAGCGATCCGCCCCACATGGGACGGCTCGCTCAGCGTCTCGATTCGCCGGAGACTCAGTCGCCCGCCGCAGCGCTCTCGTAGATCGAGGCCGGGGCCGGCGGGATGTGGTAGATGCGCTCGGCCGTCGTTCGCAGCACCTTCTCGCGAATGCCCTCATCGAGATCGGTGAGCACCGCCGTGACGTGCTCCTGCGCTCGCGGGTAGAGGCAGGTGGGGTGCGGGAAGTCCGTCTCAAACATCACGTTGTCTTCGCCGATCGCCTCGATCGCGGCGCGCGGCCCGAAGTCCTCGAACCAGAACGACGCGAAAATCTGGCGCTTGAAGTACTCGGAGGGCTTCATGCTGAGGCCCTCACGCTCGGTCGGGACCGTCTCTTCGAACTGGTAGTCCATCGCCTCCAGCAGGAACGGCACCCAGCCGATCCCGCTTTCGACGGAGACGAAGTTGAGCGTCGGGTAGCGCTCGCAGAGTCCGGAGAAGATCAGGTTGATGATCACCTTGAAGTTGGTGATGAAGAGGCAGATGGAGCCCATCGCGAGCCGCCGCTGCGGGCCGTAGCCGTCCCAGATCAGCTTGTCCGTGATCCCGGCGCCCGCCCCGATGTGGAAGTTGACCGGCATGTCCAGCGCGGCGCAGGTGTCCCAGAATGGATCCCAGGCCGGGTCGTTCAGGTAGGGCAGGCCAAACGCCTCCGGCGTGTCGCACATCGTGATGCCCTTGAGGCCCATGTCGTGGATCCGCCCAAGCTCCTCAACGGCCGCAGGGATGTCCCAGAACGGCACCAGGCCCTGCGGGAAGAGGCGGCCCTTGCCCTCGTGCTGCAGCTCAGCGACCGCGTCGTTGTAGGTCGTGCAGCAGATGTTGCGCAGCTCGGCGTCGTCGATCTTGATGAAGTTCTGGCTGCCGAAGCCGGCGACGTTGGGGTAGACGATCTGCTGAGCGACACCGAGGTCGTCGAGCATCTTCAGCCGCGGCCCGGGCTCGGTCGCGGCCTTGCTCATCTCCTCGAACGTGCCCAGCGAGATCGTGCCGTACTCCTTCTTCCCATCCGCGCGCACCACGGTGAATCCGGGCGGTCCGAAGTCGATGTCGTCAAGCACCTGCCAGCGCTGCTCGCCTTTCTCGTTGGTGACGATGTGCGGCACCGCGTCCTTGTACTTGGCCGGCGCGCGCGAGGTCCAGAGGTCGGGCGGCTCAGTGTAGTGGCTGTCGATGTCGATGACGGGAATGCCGTGGACGGTCAGAGACATGCTGCTGCTCCTTAGGCGGACTGAGATCGCCCCAATGTTAGCTGGCCGACTCAGGCGCGTGGGACGAGCGCGCTCCGTCGGTGCGTGACCGAGGCGGCTAAGCCCCCGCGGCGTCGCTGATGGCGGGCGTGTGTGCGTTGGCCAGGATCTGCGCGACCCGCCGCTCCGCTGCAAGCATCGGCGTGATGCCCCTGGCGGCGGCGTCGCGGAGCAGCCGCCTGGTGACCTCGTAGACGCCCTCAGCGTGCTGCTCGGAGCGCGCCGGCGACCAGCTTGAGAGCTCACCCGCGACGCTGATCAGGCCGCCCGAGTTCACGACATAATCAGGTGCGAAGAGAATCCCGCGCGCGGCCAGCAGCTCCGCATCTTGCGGCTCCCGCGCGAGCTGGTTGTTCGCCGCCCCGCAGATCGCGCGGCAGCGTAGCGTCGGGATCGTCTCGGCGCTGAACACGCCGCCCAGCGCGTTGGGCGAGAGCAGGTCGCACGGCAGCGTCCACGCTTCGTCGAGCGGCGCGGCGATCGCGCCGAGCTCGTCGGCCAGCTCGGCTGCGGCGTCCGCGCGGATGTCCGCGATCGTCAGCTGCGCTCCGGCCTCGGCGAGCCGACGCGCCACCTTCGAGCCCACCTTGCCAACGCCGATCACGACGATCCGCCGGCCCGCGAAATCGCCCCCAGCAGCGCCCCCAGCCGCGCCCTCGCCGTCGAGCGCCTCAAACGTGGCGCGCATCCCGCCGAGCACCGTGGTCGCCGTGAGGCCTGAGGTATCCCCCGCGCCGCCGAGCATCGCGGAGAGCCCCGCGACGTGCCGCGTCCAGGCGCGCAGCTGATCCAGCTCGCGCGTGGTCGTGCCCACGTCGGTCGTGGTCACGAATCGCCCCTCGATCTGGTTCAGGAAGCGCGCGTACGAGCGCAGCTGGTCGATCGACTTCGCGTTCTGGTCGCCGATCACGACGGCCTTCCCCCCGCCGAAGGCGAGCGACGCGGCGGCCGACTTCTTCGTCATCGCTTCCGACAGCCGCAACGCGTCGTTGAGCGCGTCGTCGAAGGATGGGTAGGGCTGCCATCGCGTCCCGCCCACGGCCGGGCCCAGCGCGGTTGAATGTATGGCGACGATCGCCGTCAGCGGAGTGATCTCGTCGCGCCACACCAGCGCGTCCTCGAACCCCGGTCGCGCGATTCGTTCAATCCTGGTCATCCTGATTCCTCCAGATTTGCCGTACACGGCCAATCTAGATCGGGATCGGCGATCCGCTGCACGCGCTCGCCCGCCGGTTTCAAGCCGATATCAAATCCGCCACAGTGTGCTGTCGGGCGCGCTACTCGGCCTCCCGGAGCGCGTGCTCCGCGATGTCGCGCGCGATCAGATCGTCGGGCGCCTGGCCCGCGTAGATCAGCCGAATGACGCCCTCGGAGTCGACGAAGAACGTCCGCGGCGGGCCGACCAACCCGCCCTCGCCGTAGGCCCGGAAGACGCTGCCGTCGAAGTCCATCGGGATCGCGAAGTCGACACCGAAGTCGTCGACGAACGCCTGCGCCGCGCTGCGCGGCTCCTCGATATTGACCCCGATCACCACGAGGCCGGAGTCGGCGTTCTCCCGCTGCGCGCGAATCAGCGCGGGGATCTCGCGCCGACACGGAGAGCACCACGAGGCCCAGAAGTTGATCACGACCGGCCGACCGCGCAGGTCGGACAGACGCAGGCGTTCGCCGTCGAGCGTTTCGAGCTCGAAGTCGGGCGCCATCGCGAGGATCCTCGGACTCACCTCGCGGCCGTCGGGATTGAGCGCCGCCGGCAGCTCCACGATCCCCTCCGCCGTCGCCTGATCGCCGCCGCGCAGCAGCGCCAACCACAGGACCAACGCGATCACCACCACGACGCCGACGCCCGCCAGCAGCGTGCGTCCGCCGTGGTACTCGCGCGGCCGGTTTGGGTTCTCGGGCGGCATCCCGGCCATCGGCGGTTTCTCCCCTCACACAGGTATGCTGCCATGCGGCCGTCGTCAAGCGATGTCAGGTGAGGAACGTCATGGTCGCGCAGTCGATTCCGGCAGACGATCTCCTCGAAGCGATCCGCTCCGCGGGCGTGCAGGATGTGGTGCTCGTGCCCGACACCCACCAGCGGACCCTCGTGGAAGCGCTGATGGCCGCCGAGGACATCCGGACGGTGCATTGCTCCACCGAGGACGAGGCCGTCGCCATCAGCGCCGGCCTGATCATCGGCGGCCGCCGGCCGATGATGCAGATTCAGCACGCCGGCCTCTACGCCTGCGTCAACAACCTGCGCGGCGTGGGGCTCGATGGCCGTTTCCCGATCGTGCTGCTGATCGGCCTGTTGGCGCGCGACCCCGAGCTCGCCCCGCGCGACGACGGCAGCTCGATGGTTCGGCTCGCGGAGCCGCTGCTCGAAACGCTCGGGATCCCCAGCCACCTGCTCGACGGCGTCGAGGACCTGCACTTCGTGGCCGAAGCCTTCGACGAGGCCGCTGAGATCGAAGGGCCCGTCGCGCTGCTGGTTGGAGCCACCACCTCATGACCACCCGCGAGTCAGCCGGTCGGATGTCGCTCGAATCGGCGCTTGATGTGCTCGCCCGGCACTGGGTCGACCAGGTCGTAGTCGGCACGATGACCGCCGCAGGCGCGTGGGTGGAGCGCACCCCGCAGGCCATCAATCTGGCCTGCGTCGGCTTCATGGGCGGCGCCTCGGCGCTTGGGCTCGGCCTCGCGCTGGCCCAGCCCGAGCGGGAAATCTGGGTCATCGACGGCGACGGCTCGCTGATGATGCAGCTCGGCTCGCTGGGTACGATCGCCGGCGCCGATCCCGAGAACTTCGTCCACTTCGTGATTCACAACGGTGTCTACGAGACATCCGGCTCTCAGCCGCTGCCCGCTCAGGAGCGCGTCGACTTCGCGGCGATGGCGGCGGGCGCGGGCTACCGCAACGCGGTCAGCTTCTCCGATGCCGAGGAGCTCGACGCGGCGTTCGACGACCTGCTCTCCGTCCCCGGCCCAATCCTGATCGAGCTGCGCACCCGCCCCGGCGGCCGCTTCTTCAACGCCCGCCCGACTCCCCCAGGCTCCACCCCGCGCCTCGCCCAAACGTGGCCCCCAGTCGCTGCCAGGCTGGCCGAGCCCACCGACTGATCAGACCACTCCGGCCTGGACTGACGTGTCCCGCCGAACGCGCCCGGCCGACGGATTAGTGCTCCCCGCCGCCCATCGCCGGCTCGGGCTCGGGGGCGCAGGTGTTTTCCAGCGAGCCGATGCCGTCGATCTCGATCCGCACGACGTCCCCGGCGACCAGCCAGGGCTGCGGGGTCATCGCGGCCGCGACGCCTGACGGCGTCCCGGTGGCGATCACGTCGCCCGGCTCCAGCGTGAAGGCGGTGCTGAGGTACTCCACGATGTCGTAGCAGTCGAAGATCAGGTGCTCGGTGTTTGAGTTCTGCCTTAGCTCGCCGTTCACAAACGTGCGAAGCCCCAGTACGTGCGGGTCGCCCAGCTCGTCGCCCGTGACGATCGCGGGTCCCATCGGGCCGTGCGTGTCGAACGACTTGCCCATCGTGAACTGGCGGGTGCGGTTCTGCCAGTCGCGCACCGAGACATCGTTGACGATCGTGTAGCCGGCGATCACACTCGCCGCGTCCGCCGCCGAGACGTGCCGGCAGCGCTCGCCGATCACCACGCCCAGCTCTCCCTCGTAGTCGACTGCCTTCGACACCAGCGGGATCTCGATTCTGCCCCACGGATTGTTCACACAGGTGCGCTGCTTGGTGAAGATCGTCGGGAAGCGCGGCGTCTCGGCGCCCGTCTCGGCGATGTGGTCCGCGTAGTTCAGGCCCACGGCGAGGAATTTGCTCGGTCTCGGCACCGGCGCGAGCAGCTGCACCTCCGAGAGCGGCCGACGGTTGCCGCCGCGCTCGACGGCCATCTCGGCGATCACCCGCGCCTCTACGCCCGCCGCCAGGAACTCGCACATATCGGTCGGCGCGTCCGGCGCGGCGACATAGAGGTCAACGACCTCGTCGTCGACGATCACGCCAACGCGTTCGCGGTCCTCGAAGGAAAAGCTGGCCAGGCGCATGGGACACTCCTCTCGCCTCTCGTTTCGCTGCAGGCTACTCGCGCGATGGTCGCCGCTGCGGGCTCAATCGGAGCGCGCCGCGATCGGGACGGTCCCCACGATGTCCTCACGCTCCCACTGATCGATCGTCTCGGGCGAAATCTCGGTCAACCGCGCCAGCACGGCGCGGGTGTGCTCGCCCAGCGTCGGCGACGGCCGGTCGCTGCGCGGCGCCAACCAGTTGCGGAAGCGGTAGGGCTGCAGCGGGTAGCGCTTGCGCCCGACGTGGCGATGCTCCTGGCTGATGAAGAACTCTCGCGCCTGCAGATGCTCGTCCTCCAACAGGTCGAGCCCGTGGTAGACCGTCGCCGCGGCCACGCCGGCGGCCTGTAGCTCGCGCATGATCTCGTTCGCGTCGCGCGTTCGCGTCCACTCGCTGATCGCCGCGTCGAGCTCCGCGAGCGCGCGTTGGCGCAGCGGCAGTGTGGACCATCGTCCGCCGTCTGCGCCCCACTCGGCGTGGCCCAGCGCCGCCGCCAGCGCGGCGAACGCCGTGTCATCGGGGCAGGCGATGGCGACCCAGCGGTCGTCGCGGCAGAGGTAGGTGTTGTGCGGCGCCATGCCCGGATGGAGGTTGCCCACGCGGCCCGGGTCGTGCCCGGAGATCGCGAACGCGGTCAGCGCGTCGCCCACGTACGACGTCGCCGTCTCGACCTGCGAGAGGTCGATGTGGCAGCCGCCCGGGCGTCCTTCAGCGTTGAGTCGGCGCCGACGCTCCAGCGCCGAGAGCAGCGCCAGCGCGCCCATCACCCCGGCAAGCGGGTCGCCGCCCGTCGTGCCGGAGAAAATCGGCTGGTCGTCGGCGTAACCCGTCAGATGCGGCAGCCCGCACATCTGCTCCGTCGTGTTCGCGAACGCGGTGTAGTGGGTCCAGCTGCCCGTCAGCCCGAAGCCCGGCATCGAGAGCATGATCAGCTCGGGGTTGATCGCCCGCAGCTGCTCCCAGGCGAGTCCGAAGTTGACCATCACGCGCGGGGTGTAGTTCTCAACGATCACGTCGGCGTCTTCGACAAGATGCCGGACCACGTCGGCGCCGCGCTCATCGGTCAGGTTCAGGGTGATGCCCTGCTTGTTGCGGTTGACCCAGTTGAAGGCGGGCGACATCTCCCAGAACGCGCCCTCGCCGCCGCCGGTGGCGCGCCAGCCATCGATCCGCTGCACCGATTCGATCTTGATCACGTCGGCGCCGGCGTCTCCGAAGATCATCGTGGTCATCGGACCGGACATGAACATCGAAAGATCGATGACGCGCAGGCCCTCCAGCGGCCGCTCCGCAGGCTCGCCGGCGGTCTCGGCGTCCGGCGGCGTCTCACCGTTCCACGCCTCTCCGTTGCGGGTCGACTCGGTGTGCTCGCCGAGCAGCGGCGTTGGCTCGCCGGCGGGTCGTTCGTTGCCGAATAGCCAGGGGATGCCGGGCATCCGCACATGGCCGGCTCGCGGGTGGTCGAACTCGAGCATGTAGTCGCGCTCGCGGTGCGGCAGCAGCTCGAGCGCGTCGGCGAGCGTCGGGATCAGGCCGAATGGGATTCGCCAGGCCTGGGCCTCGTGGAACACCTCGTCCGAGCTGCGCTCGCGGGTCAGCGCCGCCAGCTCATCCGCGAGCTGACGCGAGTTCGCGAGGCGGCTCCATGCGTCGCTGAAGGCCGGATCATCGACCAGCTCGGGCCGCGCGAAGAACTGGCACATCACCTCCCACTGGGCTTGCGTGAGCGTGTTCGCTCCGACGTAGCCATCGGTCGTGGGCAGAATGAACGAGGGCGCTGGCCCGATGTCAGCGTGCCGCTCGCCGACGGTGCCGGAGTACTCGTAGCGCTGCACGGCCAGCAGCGCCATGTTGACCGTCGCCTCCAGCACCGAGACATCGACATGGTCGCCGCGTCCGTGCTCGCGCTGGCCGCGAATAGCGATCAGCGTCGCCACTGCGGCGTATGCGCCCGTCAGCGTCTCCGGCACCGAGCCGCCCAGCTGCAAGGGTTCGCGATCGGCGCGTCCGCACAGAAACGAGAAGCCGCCGATCGCGCAGGCCGTGAGGTTGTTCCACTGCCAGTCGGCGTAGGGCCCACTTGAGCCGAAGCCCGTCACGGTGGTCAGAATTACCGTCGGATTCAGCGCCGTGAGCTGCTCGTAGCCGATCCCGCGATCGGCCAGACGCGGCTCGGGCTCGCTCGCGATGACCGCGTGCGCGCCGGCGATCAACCGGTCGCGTAGGGCGCGATCGTCCGCGCTCTTCAGATCCAGCACGATGCTGCGCTTGCTCGTGTTGGCGTACAGAAACGCCGCGCTCGCTTCCGGGTCGACACTGGCGCCGCTCGGGAACGGCCCGCGCCGCCGCGCGGCGTCCCCGCCGGGCGGCTCGATCTTGATCACATCCGCTCCAAGGTCGCCCAGCAGCTTCGCCGCGAACGGCCCCGCCAGCCCCTCGCTGAGATCGACGATCCGCAGCCCCGACAATGCCCGCAAGCCTCCGGATGCCATAGCGCCCCTCCTCAGATCTGGCAGGCTACCGGCCTGCCCTGCTCCCCCCAGTCCCACAGGAGCCGCCGACCGCCCCTTCCCCTGTTCCCCCTCGTCGCGGGGGAGCTGTCGCGCAGCGACTGAGGGGGTTCTCCGGCCCCCCGCAGCCCGACCCAACCGAACAAATCCAACCGATTGCCAACCATCCCTGAACAGCCTGACCAGCTCCGCCGTGGCGCCGAACCAGCCCCAGGAGCCCATCCTCCCGCTCCGGTGGCCGTCCGGCGCGGCATCGGTCACGAGGTGACGAACGAGGAGCTCGGCGGCTCCCACGTCCACGTCCACGAATCGGGCTACATCGACAATGAAGCCGAAGACGAAGAGGACGCCTTCGGGCAGATCCGAACGATGCTCTCGTACCTGCCCGACAACGTGCGCGAGCTGCCGCCGGCCGAGCCCGCCCGCCCGGCGCCTGAGGGCGCCGCGGAGTCGCTGATCGACCTCGTGCCCCGAAACACGCGCCGGCCCTACTCGATGCCGCAGCTGATCGCCTCGATCGTGGACGATGGCGAGTTCTTCGAGCTCAAACCGCACTGGGGCACCTGCGTGATCACCGCCTTCGCCCGTGTCGACGGCCTGCCGATCGGCTTCATCGCCAACAATCCGCTCAAGAACGCCGGCGCGCTCGACCGCGACGGCAGCGACGAACAGACGCACTTCATCGAACTGTGCAACTACTTCCACATCCCGCTCGTCCGCTCCCCTGTACCGCTGGGGGAGCTGCCGCAGGATCGGCCGATCCCTACGCCCCCGCCGCCCGCGCGATCAGCGTGGCTGCGCCTGCGAGCAGGCACCACACCGCGAACGGCGTCAGCGACCGCGTGCGTACCAGCCGGAGCAGCGCCCGAATCGACACAAGCGCCGCTGCGCAGGAGACGACCGCACCGATCAACAGCTGCTCCAGCTGGCCCGTGGCCCCGTCCTCGATCAGCGCGCGAATCGTGAGCGCCCCCGCGCCCGCCAGCGCGGGCAGCGCCAGCCAGAATGCGAAGCGGGTGGCGGCCTCGCGGCTCTGCCCCAGTGACATGCCCGCGACGATGCACATGCCGGCGCGCGATACGCCAGGCAGCGCCGCGACCGCCTGAGCCACGCCGATCGCCGCCGCTCGCGCCGGCGTCAGCGTCGCGAGCGACTCCCCCGTGGTGCGCCGCGCGCGCCACTCGGCGGCCGCGATCAGCGCACCGGTGACCAGCAGAAACGCCGCCGCCGTGGTGGGCCCACGCAGGTCGCCTTCGAGCGCCTCATAGAGCGGCGCGCCGATGATCACGAGCGGGACGGTCGCGATCAAGCCAAGCCAGACCAGCCGTCGCGGCGGCAGACCGTCGACCACAGCGGCCTCGACCCGCAGCCCGCGCAGCACTGCGACGATCTCGCGCCGAAACGCCCAGCTGATCGCGGCCAGCGTGCCCGCGTGGACAGCCACATCGAAGTCCAGGCCCGGGTCCTCCCAGCCGAATAGCCAGCGGGCGAGCGCCAGGTGGCCGGTGCTGCTGATCGGCAGGAATTCGGCAACGCCCTGGATGATCGCCAGGACGATGATTTCGAGAAGCGACACGCCGCCTATGATCCCTCTCAGCCGCCCCAGCCCAACCTGCGCCCAGCCTGCGCCCAGCGTTGGGCCAGCATATGAGGCGGCCAAGTAAGAGCTGAGTCGGCGCCCAGGCCAGCGTTGAGCGGAGGTCGCGATGGATATCAGCGAGGTCATTCGAACCACGTTCGCCGCACGCGAATTTACCGACGACCCGGTACCCGACGAGGTGATCGAGCGGATGCTCGAGCACGCCCGCTTCGCTCCGAGCGGCGGCAACCGCCAGGGCTGGCATGTGATCGTCGTGCGCGACCCGCAGATTCGCGCCGAGATCGCCGACTGCGCGCGCCGCCCGGCGCGGCGCTACGTCGCCATGCAGCGCGCCGGCGAGGGTCCCTGGAACGCAGCCTTCCCGTCGACCGTGACGGATGAATCAGCCGCGGACATCCCCGTGCCGCGGATGCTCACGAACCCCTATGTCGATGCGCCCGTGCTGCTCGCCATCTGCGTGGACCTGAGCGTCGTGGCGTCCGTCGACAAGGAGCTGGATCGCGTCGGCGTGATCTCAGGCGCGTCGATCTACCCGTTCGCCTGGAGCCTGCTGCTGATGGCGCGCAACGAGGGCTTCGGGGGCACGCTGACAACGATTCCGATCGCCGAGGAGCCGCGGCTCAAGCAGCTGCTCAATCTGCCGGACCACTACGCCGTCTGCGCATTCCTGCCGATCGGCAACCCGGTCAAGCAGCTCACCCGGCTCAAGCGCGGCCCCGTCGAGGGATTCACGACGGTCGATCGCTTCGACGGGGACGCATTCGGCGGTGATTAGGCAAAGCCACCGCCAGCAGCTTCGGTGCCCGCGGGTTGGTCTGGCTCCGCGAGCACTTTGGCGGCGCGATCGAGCGCGGCGCGCTTGATGAAGTCGATCGAAGTCTCACCTGCGGCCTGGCAGCCGGCGAAGAGGATTTCGAGTTCGTCGACGTCGAAGTCGACCTCAGCGACACCGCCGACATCCTTTGGGAACGTGTCGTCGATCGGGACCCATTCGGAGGGGTCGCCGTACTCTTCGCGCTCGGCGACGGTTGGTCCTGTTGGCTCTCGGCTCATCGCGGACTTCCTCCGGGGTGACGGTACATTGAGATCTCCGCATCATCCGAGCGTCAGCCGGTGACAACGTGCGAGCGCCCATCACGATCAGGGTATTCAAGTACAAAAGTAAGCAGACGGTTGCCGAGATCGGGTCCGATCATGATCCGGCGGGGTCGTCGCCTGACGGTCTGTCCGTCGGGCAAAGTGCGCGTGCTGGCCTTCTGGCGAAAGAGCTTGTGCACGCCGTTTGAGACATCCAAGGCGTCGTGGATGATGAGTCCATGCTCAGCTAACTCTTCGATCGTCGTCGTGTTCCACTTCAGCTCTGTACGTCGACGAGGCATCCCAGGCTCCACTATCGATCCGTGTCGCGCGAGCCAAGCCGCCCCTACTGATTCGAAATGATCGCGTCCAACTCCGCCTTCAGGCGCGGCAGAATCTCCTCGTAGGAGTAGTGCCCGAGCGATTCTTCGCCGCGCTTCAGGTTGACCGCGGCGGGACCGCACCAGAGGCCGAGGTCGGCGTCGTCGGTCTCGCCGGGGCCGTTCACCCGGCAGCCCATCACGGCGATCGTGATCTCGTGCTTCTGCGCGTACTGCGTCATCACCTTCACGTCCTGCGCGAGGTCGACGAACTTCTCGTTCTCGACCCGCGAGCACGACGGGCAGGAGATGATGTTCAGCCCCTCGTCGAAGCGCGGCGGGACGGAGCGGAAGCGGCCCGCCGCGATGTCGGCCAGGATCTCCCGCGCCGTCTGAATCTCCAGTCCCTTCTCCTCGAAGGGAACCGTCAGGGAGACGCGCACCGTGTCGCCGATGCCCTGCGAGACGAGCTGCTCGAACGCGACGCGGGTCTTGATGATGCCTTCCGGCGGCATCCCCGCCTCGGTCACGCCGAGGTGCAGCGGCACGTCGGGACGCTCGGCCGCAAAGCGCGTGTTGACCTCGACGACCTGCTTCCAGTCGGAATCCTTGAGCGAGACGACATAGCGCTCGAAGCCCAGCTCGTCGAGCAGCGCGCAGTGCTCGGTCGCGCTCGCCACGATCGCGGAGACGTGATCGCCGGGGTATCGCTCCAGCATTCGCGGGTCGATCGAGCCGCAGTTGACCCCGACCCGAATCGCGCAGTCGTGCTCCGCCGCTGTCGCGGCGATTAGCGCCACCTTCTCCGCGACGCTCTTGTCGCGCTCGTGGTGGTGCAGATGCCCGGGGTTGTAGCGAATCTTGTCGACGTGCGGCGCGACTTCGACGCACAGCCGGTAGTTCTCCTGCAGGTCGACCGAGAGCGGCGCGCTCGTCTGCGCGCGAACCTCGGCCAGCGCCGCCACATCCTTACGCGAGTCGACCGCGACCCGCACGAGGTCCGCCCCCGCCTGCTCAAGCAACTGCACCTGACGCACCGTCGCGGGGATGTCCTGCGTGCGCGTCGCCGCCATGGACTGCACGACGATCGGGCTGCCGCCGCCGATCGTGACGCTGCCGACCCGAACCGCCCGTGTGGGATTGCGCGTGGCCACGATTGCTCCTCGGCGATTGCCCAGCTCGACCGCTCCAGTGTCGCAGGGCGCGCGTCGCGCGTCACCCCCGCCCGCCAGCTGCGTCATCGCTGCATCGTGCCTGCATCGTGCCTGCATCGTGCACCCGCATAGCCTGAGCTCGTGCTCGTCGATGCGATCTTCATTGTCCTCTTCCTGTTGACCTGGTCGGTCCTCGGCACGCTCGCCTGGATCGCGCTGAGCCTGCGCCGGCGCGCCGTCGGCGCGCTGTTCGCGCTCCCGCTCGCGCTCGTCGGCGCGATGGGCGGCGGCGCTGCGACGCCGCTGCTGGGTCTCGACGACGGCGCCGGCATCGGCGTCAGCATGATCACGGCGCTGCTCGGCGGCGCGCTGCTCTGCCATCTCGCCTTCGCCGCCTGGGACCTGCTGGAGTTGGGCCGTCTCTTTCACCCGCTCGCCCGACGCACACACTGCGCAGAACACGACGGCTCGATAGAGTCGCAATCGGAGCGACACACATGCCGAACCAAGCGGCCATGCGGATGAGCGGGATGTTTGGGCGCACGCTGCGCGAGGCGCCGGCCGAGGCCGAGAGCGCCAACCACCAGCTGCTCGTGCGCTCGGGCCTGATTGTGCAGCTCGCGGCCGGGGTCTATTCCTTCATGCCACCGGCCTGGCGCAGCCTGCGCAAGATCGAGCAGATCATCCGCGAGGAGATGGAGGCGGCCGGCGCGCAGGAAATCCGGATGCCCGCGATGCAGCCCCTCGAGCTGTGGCAGGAGACCGGCCGCGACCGCTCCTACGGCCCCGTGCTCTTCCAGCTCAAGGACCGGCGCGAGCGCTCGATGGTGCTCGCGCCGACCCACGAGGAGGCCGTCACCGACCTCTTCCGCAAGACCGTGCAGTCCTATCGCGACCTGCCCCAGCGCGTCTTCCAGATGCAGACCAAGTTTCGCGACGAGCCGCGACCGCGCGGCGGGCTGATTCGCGTCCGCGAGTTCATCATGAAGGACGCCTACTCGTTCGACGCCGATGACGCGACGTTTCAGGCGACCTACCAGGCGATGGCGCAGGCCTACCACAACGTCTACCGACGCTGCGGCGTCCCGGTCGTGGCGGTCCAGGCCGACTCCGGCGCGATCGGCGGCAAGCAGTCGGAGGAGTTCATCTACCTGACGGAGATCGGCGAGGACAACATCGTGCTCTGCCCCGCCTGCGGCTACGCGGCGAATCAGGAGCGCGCCGAGTTCGAGCGCGGCGCGCCGCCCGCTGAGGCGCAGCGCAAGGCTGAAGCGGTCGCGACGCCGGGCGTCACGACGATCGAGCAGCTGAGCCGGTTCCTCGGCGTGCCCGCGAGCGCGACCGCCAAGGCCGCCTTCTTCCTCGTCGACGACCGGCCGATCTTCGCCGTGATCCGCGGCGACCTTGAGGTCAACGAGCTGAAGCTGCTGAATGCGGTCGGCGGCCAGGAAGTCCGCCCGATGCTCGCCGAAGAGGTCGCCGCCGCCGGCTGGGTCGCCGGCTACGCCTCGCCGGTCGGGCTCGACCCCGAGCACGTCGTCGCCGACCCCGGCGTCGTCGCCGCGCCGAATCTGGTCGGCGGGGCCAACCGTGAGGGCTTCCACATCCGCAATCTCAACTACGGCCGCGACTGGACCGCTGGGACGGTCGCCGACATTGGGCTGGCCCAGGCTGGCGACAGGTGCGCCGAATGCGGCGAGGGACGGATCGAGATGAACCGCGGCGTTGAGCTCGGCCACATCTTCCGGCTCGGCGAGGTCTACGCCGAGCCGATGAACGCCAGCTACCTCAATCAGGACGGCGAGCGCATGCTGCCGGTGATGGGCTGCTACGGAATCGGCCTCGAGCGGCTGCTGGCCGCCGTCGTGCAGGCCAACCACGACGAGCACGGGATCGTCTGGCCGCCCTCCGTCGCGCCGTACGACGTCCACATCGTCGCGATCGGCGCCAACCGCGAGGACGTCTCCGGCGCGCTGGACGGTCTCGAGGCGGCGCTCGGCGAAGCGGGGCTCTCATGCCTCAGCGACGACCGTGACGAGCGGCCGGGGGTGAAGTTCAACGACGCCGATCTGATCGGTGCGCCGCTGCGGATCACCCTCGGTCCGCGCGGCCTGCGCGATGGCGAGGTCGAACTCAAGCTGCGCTCCGAGGCGGAGGCGCGTAATGCGCCGCTCGACCGCGCCGCCTCCGTCGCGCGCGAGGCACTCACCGCCCTGGCTGCGCGCGCAACCTGATGACCCGCTCAGCAGCGGGTGTATGCTGATTTGGAAGCGGGTCTGTGGTCGCTCTCTGCGATCACGCTCTGTGGCCACATGGAGCGCGGGTGACGGCGTGTCGGACCCGCACGGTGCGGACGACGCGAGACGCATGATCAGGCACTTGGCCAGGTAACCGAATGAAGACTGACTTCCTGCTGGCGATCAAGCAGCTGACGGCTGAAAAGGCGCTCAACGAAGACATCGTCTTCGAGGCGGTTGAGCGCGGCATGGCCGCTGCGGTCAAGCGCGGCTACGAGCTACCCGGCGCCGTCTCGGTGCGGATTGACCGCTTCGACGGCGCGATGGACGTGTGGTCGGAGCTCGAAGTCGTCGAGATCGAAGAAGACATCGCCGACGAGGACCTGCAGATCGACCTCGACCGCGCCCGCGCCATCGACGAGGCCGTCGCGATCGGCTCGGTGCTCCGCCAGCAGCACGAAGTCGAAGATGTCGGCGGCCGGATTGAGGCGCAGACCGCCAAGCAGGTCGTCCTGCAGGCGCTGCGCGAAGCCGAACGCGAGGCGATCTTCGCCGAGTACAGCGGCCAGGAGGGCGGGATCGTCTCCGGCCTCGTGCAGCGCGTCGATTCGCACCAGGTGATTCTCGACCTCGGCCGCGCGGAAGCGGTCCTGCCCGGCGCCGAACAGGTGCGCATGGAGCACTACCGCGGCGGCCAGCGCGTCAAGGCGCTGATGATCGAGGTCCTCAAGGCCAACAAGGGCCCGCAGATCGTGGTCTCGCGCCGGCGCCCCGAATTCGTCCGTCGCCTCTTTGAAATCGAAGTGCCCGAAATCGCCCGCGGCGTGGTGGAGATCCGCAGCGTCGCCCGCGAGGCCGGCCACCGCACCAAGATCGCCGTCTTCTCGCGCCAGGAGGGCATCGACCCGATCGGCGCCTGCGTCGGGATGCGCGCGATTCGGATTCAGAACGTCGTCAACGAGCTCGGCGGCGAGCGCATCGATGTGGTCCAGTGGGACCCCGATCCGCGCACGTTTGTCGAGTACGCGCTCAGCCCCGCTCAGACGCTGGCCGTGCGGATCGTGCCCGAGACGCACACCGCCGAGGTGGCCGTGCCCGACCAGCAGCTCAGCCTCGCGATCGGTCGCGAGGGTCAGAACGCGCGCCTCGCCGCGCGGCTCTCGGGCTACCGCATTGATATCAAGCCGCAAACGGTCGCCGAGAAACAGCGTGACGAGGGCCTCGGCGCGTTTGCGCCGCAGGGCGAGCTGACCATCGAGCCGGAGCCCGAGACCCCGCCGCAGCCGATCGCGCTCACGCCGGCCGTGGTCGAAGAAGCGCCCGCCGCCCCGCTCGAAGAGACCACCACGGAGCCGGTTGCGGCCCCCCTGCCCGTGGCCGAGGAAGAGCCCGAACCTGAGCCCGTGCAGGTCGCGACCGAGCTCCAGCCCGCCGCCTCGCGTCCTGGCCAGATTCGCTTCGCGGAAGATGTCCTGCGCCGCGAGCCCGATGCGGAGCAACGCCGCCGACAGCGCCGCCGACCGCGCTACGTCGAGACCGACGAAGGCCTCGACGAGGACCCCTACGCCGATTACGAGGACGAGTTCTAATCGTGCGCTAACCCCCGGAGCGCCGCGAACTGTCCTCGGCAGGCGCTCGCCGGATCGAGGAGCAGGATTTGACCGCAGCGTCCCCAGCCCAGCCCACCGCCTCAGCGCCCCATCGGCCTCTGCGCCGTTGCGTCGTCTGCCGGCGCAGCGCCGCGAAGGCCGAGTTGGGACGGATCGCACGCACGCCGGACGGCCAGGTCGTGCTCGGCGCGGTGGATGGTCGCGGCGCCTATGTCTGCCGCGGCGGCCCCTGCGCCGTCGCGCTGCGCTCGGATCCACGACCGCTCGCGCGGGCGCTGAGGACCAACATCGAACCTGAACAGCTGGATGCAATTGTTCGGGCCTACGGGCCTGGCCGGGAGACAGCATGACCACACAGGAGCGCAGCTCGCGCACGTTGCAGATTCCGCGAACGCTGACCGTTCGCGAACTGGCCGATCTGCTCGGCGATACGCCGGTCACGATCATCAAGACGCTGATGGTCAACGGCGTGATGGCCGACGTCAGCAAGACGCTCGACTACAACACCGCCGCCGTCGTCGCGCTTGACCACGGCTTCGAGCCGGAGGAACAGGGCGATGTGATCGCCGAGCAGGAGGCGCCCTCGACGCTCGAGCTGCTCGGGGAGTCCACCGAGCCCGCCGATGATGCCGCCTCGTTGCGCCCGCGGCCCCCGGTGATCGCCGTCCTGGGCCACGTCGACCACGGCAAGACCAGCCTGCTCGACGCGATCCGTGACGCCAACGTCGCCGAGGGCGAGGCCGGCGGGATCACCCAGCGTGTTGGCGCCTACCAGGCCCAGGCAGCCGGGCGGCTGCTCACGTTCATCGACACGCCCGGCCACGAGGCCTTCACGGAGATGCGCGCTCGCGGCGCCAACGCTACCGACCTCGCGGTCCTGGTGGTCGCGGCGAACGATGGTGTGATGCCGCAGACGCGCGAGGCGATCAGCCATATCCAGGCTGCCGGCGTGCCGATGGTCGTCGCGCTGAACAAGATGGACCTCGACAACATCAATCCCGATCGGGTCAAAGCCTCGCTGGCTGAGGCCGGTGTCCAGATCGAGGAATACGGCGGTGAAGTCCCGCTCGTGCCCGTCTCGGCGACGCGCGGCGACGGCCTCCCGGACCTGCTCGACACGCTCGGTTTGATGGCTGACATCAACAACTTCGAGGCCAATCCCGAGCGGCCCGCCGAAGGCGTCGTGATCGAGGCCGAGCTCGACCGCCGTCAGGGTCCGCGCACCACGCTGCTGGTGCAGCGCGGCACGCTCAAGCAGGGCGCTGCCGTGCTCGTCGGCCACACCTGGGGCCGGATCAAGGCGATGAGCGACTTCGCGGGCACGCGAATCAAGGAGGCCGGCCCCTCCACGCCGGTCGTCGTGCTGGGCATGCAGGATGTCGCCGACGCCGGCGATGCCTTCCGCGTCGCGGCCAGCGACCGCGAGGCCAAGCGCGTCTACGCGCAGGCCAAGCGCGAGCGCGAGGCGCGCGAGGCGCAACTGCAGCACTCCGCCAGCCTCGACGCGCTATTCGGCGAGATCTCGCGCGGCGATGTCTCGTCGCTCAACCTGATCGTCAAGACCGATGTGGTCGGCAGCGTTGAAGCGCTGCGCGATTCGCTCGAGCGGCTCAGCAATGAGGAGGTCGCCGTCAAGGTGATCCACGCCGCCGCCGGAGCCGTGACCGGCACCGATGTCAACCTGGCGTTGGCCTCGGAAGGCATCGTGATCGCGTTCAACTGCCCGGTCGAGCCCGGCGCTGCGCGCCTGGCCGATATCGAGGGCGTCGAAATTCGCACCTACACCGTCATCTATCAGGTCATCGAAGAGGTCGAAGCCGCGATCACCGGGATGCTCCAGCCGGTCAAGATGCAGGTCGTCGACGCGCACGCCGAGGTGCTGCAGGTCTTCCCGATTCGCGGCCTCGGCAAGATCGCCGGCTGCCGCGCGCTCAACGGGAGCATCAAGCGTGGCCAGCAGGTGCACGTCTACCGCCGCGGCGAGCAGGTCGCGGACGGCGAAATCCGCAGTCTGCGCCGCTTCCAGGACGACGTGCAGGAGGTCGACGCCGGCCAGGAGTGCGGCGTCGCGATGACGAACTACGAAGATTTCGAGCCGGGCGACCAGCTCGAGTTCTTCCACGTCGAGACCCAGTCGCGCGTCTCCTCGGGCGGCGAGATCCGCCCGGCGCCGCGCTAACCGGACGCTCCGATGCCCGACCGCATGGCCCGCGTGAACGATCTGGTGCGCGACAGCGTCGCCGAGGTCGTCGCACGCGAACTCAAGGACCCGCGCCTCGAAGCGCCGATGCTCAGCATCACCGAGGTCCATGTCAGCCGCGACCTACGCCACGCGCGCGCGCTCGTCTCGGTGATGCCCCAGCCCAACGAATCGCCCGAGGCGCAGGCTGAATCGCTGCAGGCCGCGCTCGTCGCACTGCGCAGCGCCGAACCGTTCGTGCACCGGATGCTGCGCAAGCGGCTGCACATGCGGCACATCCCGCTCGTCGAGTTCGAGCGCGACGACCGCATCGCGCTCTCCGCCGAGGTCAACGAGCGGCTCCGCGCGCTCGTCGGCAACGATGAAGCGTCCGCAACGTGAGCGACGCGGACGCCATCCAGCCGGCGCCGCGCGCAGCCGGCGCCCGCCGCGGCCGCGGCCGGCGCGGCCGGCGCCGCGACGAGCCAGGCCACCCCGGCGCCGTCATCCTCGTCGACAAGCCGAGCGGCCCCACCTCGCACGACATCGTGAGCGACGTCCGCCGCTGGACCGGCATCCGCCGCGTCGGCCACGGCGGCACGCTCGACCCCCTGGCCACCGGCCTGCTGCCGATCTTCATTGGCGCAGCCACGCGTCTCAACGAGTATCTGGCCCTCTATGCCAAGTCCTACGCGGCCACCGTGCTGCTCGGTGCCAGCACCGACACCGACGACAGCGAGGGCGAGGTCATCTCCTCCGCCGCGGTACCGGCGCTCAGTCGAGCAGAGATCGAGGCCGAGCTGGCCGCGTTTCAGGGTGAGATTTCGCAGGCGCCGCCGAGCTATAGCGCCGTGAAGGTCGGCGGTGTCGCCGCGCACCGCGCCGCGCGCGCCGGCGCGCCCCTCGAAATCGAGCCGCGCACCGTCACGATCCACGAGATCGAGCTGCTCGAACTCGATCTCCCGCGGCTGCGCATCGCGATGCGCGTCAGCACCGGCACCTACGTCCGTGCCGTCGCCCGCGACCTCGGCGCGTCGCTCGGCTGTGGCGCGCACGTGATCGAGATGCGTCGCACGCGGATCGGCGACATGACCACCGCCGACGCCCACACCCCCGCAGCGCTCGAGGCGGCCTGCGAGGCTGAGCGGTTCTGGTCGCTGACCGAGTCGCCGGCGCGGCTGTTCGGCGACTGGCCGCACTTCGACCTGTCCGGCGAACAGCTGGCGCGGATTCGTCGCGGGCAATCGATTCGCGCCCGCCCCAGCCCCGGCCGGCGCCGCGCGCTCGCGCTCGACGCCGCCGGTGTCGTCGTCGCGGTGCTGAAGCATGACCCACTCGAGCCGGGCCGCTGGCAGCCCGAGAAGGTCCTGCACCCCAGCTGAGCCTGAGGGCCTGGGCCGTGCTTGAGCCTTGGTTGCCGCGCCTCTGGTTGCCGAACCTCAGTCGCTGCGCGTCGAGAAGACGAACGCCAGCGACCCGACCTCCGCCCGCAGCGAATAGGTCGCGCCGGCCGGCAGCAGCACGCCCTCGCCCTGCGCCAGGATCGCGTCGTCGTCGATGATCCCCACCCGCATCGCGCCTTCGACCACGATCAGAGCGGACGGTGATTCGACCGAGCGGTTCAGCAGCGTGCGACCCGCTTGCAGCCGGATGCCCTCGGCGTCGAGCTCGACGGCCCGCTGCGCGATCGCCGCGTGAGGGATCGCCCCGGCGCGGATCTTCTGCAGCGGCATCACGTTCACCCTGTGCTCGCCCCGTGCTCACCCGCTGTCCAGCGTGTACTCATGCGATGCCGTGCCCGGACAGGTAATCGAGCAGCGCCTGCACGGTCCGAATCTCGGCCGCGTCCTCTTCGGGAATCTCGAGCATGTGGTCGTCGGTCGAGAACGTTTCCTCGATCGCGATCGTCAGGTCGACGATGTCGAGCGAGTCCGCGTCGAGGTCGTCGATCAGATGGGCTTCATTCGTGACCTTCTCCAGCGGCTGCCGGAGCTGGTCGGCGATCAGTTGCCGAACGCGATCCTCCACACTGCTCATGAGCGTTCCCCCCGAGAGATCTCAGCTGCGATCGCGGCCGCGACCCGGTGCGGCGAGGCTACTCACTGAGGCGCGCGAGCGCGACCACGCCGTTCTGCCCGCCGAAGCCAAAGCCGTTGACCAGCGCCACGCGCACATCGGCCGCGCGCGAGTGCTGCGGAACATAGTCGAGATCGCAGTCCGGGTCTGCATGCTCATGGTTGATCGTCGGCGGCAGCACGCCGTGATAGATCGCCAGCGCCGCAGCCGCAGCCGAGAGCGCGCCGGCCGCGCCCATCAGATGTCCGGTCATGCTCTTCGGCGAGCTGACCGCGAGGCGGTCGGCGTGCTCACCGAAGACCTCACGAATCGCGCGCGTCTCGATCGCGTCGTTCATCGCGGTGCCGGTGCCGTGCGCGCAGATGTAGTCGACATCCTCCGGCGCGAGGCCGGAGTTGCGGATCGCCGCGCGCATCGCGCGCGCTGCGCCCTCGCCCTGCGGATCGGGCGCGGTGATGTGAAATGCGTCAGCCGTGCGGCCGCCGCCGAGCACTTCGGCGTAGATCCGCGCGCCGCGCTCGCGCGCCTGATCGAGCGTCTCGAGGATGCAGACCACGGCGCCCTCGCCGAAGACGAATCCGTCGCGGTCGCGGTCGAAGGGACGTGACGCGCGGGTCGGCTCCTCGTTGCGACGTGAGAGCGCGTGCATGTTGGCCAGCCCGGCGATGCCCAGCGGCGAGACGTTCGATTCCGTGCCCCCGACGAGCGCAAGGTCGGCCTCACCGCCGAGCAGCAGCTGACGCCCGTCGATGAATGCGTAGACGCTGCTCGCGCATGCCGCCATCGAGGTGATCGTGGGGCCGCGCAGGCCCAGCTCGATCGAGACCTGGCAGGAGGCCATGTTGCCGGCCATCATCGGCACGAACAGCGCCGAGACGCGCCCGGGACCGCGCTCATTGAGTACGTGCGATTGTTCGGCGATTGTCGTCACGCCCCCGCCGCCGGTGTTGACGACGGTCGCGACGCGCTCCGAATCCTGCTGCTCCAGGTCCAGCCCGGCATCGTGGATCGCGAGGTGCGCGGCGGCGACCCCGAGCTGCGAGAAGCGCGCCATTCGCCGCGCCGCCTTCGACTGCATGAAGTCGGTCGGCTCGAACTCCGGGATATCCGCCGCGATCTGGACCTTGAGCCCGGCTTCGACCAGGTCCGGCACGCGGCGCACGCCCGAGCGGCCCGCTTGCAGGGACTCCCAGAACGCGTCCACGCCGATCCCAATCGGCGTGACAGGTCCGATGCCGGTGATGACGATGCGCCGTGCCGGGTCGATGGTAGTCACTCGCAATAACGCTTGAGCAGCACGGCGGCGTTGTGGCCGCCGAGGCCGACGGAAACGGAGAGCGCGGCCTCAATGTCGAGGTCGCGTGGCTCGTTAGGAATGTAGTCGAGATCGCAGTCGGGGTCAGGTGTCTCGTAGTTCAGCGTCGGTGGGGCGATCCCGCGGTCGAGCGTCAGCGCGCAGATGGCCACCTCAAGCGCGCCGCTGGCGCCCATCATGTGCCCGGTGGCCGGCTTGATCGACGAGATCGCCAGATCATACGCGTGCGCGCCGAAGATCTGCTTGATCGCCGTCGTCTCCACCTGGTCGCCGAGTCTGGTCCCGGTCCCGTGGGTCGAAATGTAGCCGACCTCGCGCAGGTCGATCTGCGACTCGTTGAGCGCCTGCTCGACCGCGACCTTCAGCCCGAGGCCGTCGCCATCGGGCTGCGCCATGTCGTGTGCGTCGTTGGCGCTGCCGCCGCCGACGACTTCGGCGTAGATGTGCGCGCCGCGCGCGCGGGCGTGCTCGAGCTCCTCAATCATCATCGCCGCCGCGCCCTCGCCGGGCACGAAGCCGTTGCGGTGCAGGTCGTAGGGCCGGCAGGACGCCGTCAACGGCTCCGCCGGCGACGCCAGCACGCCCATCCGCTCGAAGCAGGCGTGGAACAGCGGCAGGATGATCGCCTCGCTGCCGCCCACGATCAGCGCGTCGGCGCGCCCGGCGCCGATATGCAGCATCCCGTCGGCCACCGCGTTCGCGCCCGTCGCGCAGGCCGAGGTGGGCGAATAGTTGGGGCCGGCCGCGCCCGACGCGATCGAGATATGGCCGCTGGCGGCGTCGGCGATCAGATTCGGCATGGCGAATGGCGAGACGCGCCGCGCGCCGCGCGTCTCCATCACCTCGTTCCAGTGAATCACCAGCTGCATCCCGCCGCCGCCGCTGCCGAAGATCACGCCGACGCGATGGCGATTGTCCGCATCGACCTCCAGGCCGGAATCCTCGATCGCCTCCAGCGCGGAGGCCAGGCCGTACTGCACGTTGCGGTCCATGTGCCGCAGCGTCTTGGCGTCGGGCAGCATCTCCTGCGGCGAGAAGTCCTGAACCTCAGCCGCCAGCGGGAATTTCAGGCCGACGGAGTCGGGGTCGAAGCGCGCGATCCGGCCGACGCCGCTCTTGCCGGCGATTAGCGCCTCCCAGGTCGAACTCATGTCGTTGCCGACGGGCGTGACCGCGCCCAGGCCGGTGATCACGGTGCGTCGCATTACAGGCAGCGGCGCCCCCGCGCACTGCCAGCGCGCGGCGCGGTCCGGCCACAGCCGCGGCAGAGCAGCGGCCTGGTCACTTGGGGATCCCGTCGCTCTTGTCCGGGTAGTTGCGCCGCCCGAGGCCGGCTTCGTCGTCGGACAGTGGGAAGGTCCACGAGGACTGCGAGATCCGCCGCACCAGCTTCGAGAGCACATCGCCGGGCCCGGCTTCGACGAACAGCGTCGAACCCTGCGCCGCCATTGTCTTGACCGCCGTCTGCCACTGCACCGGGGCTGTGAGCGCGCCGGACAGCTCATGGATGAGCTGTTCGCGCTGATGCATCAGCCCGCCGCTGATGTTGCTCACGACCGGCACCACGGGGTCGCGCCAGTTGACCGCGTTGACCGCGTGCCGGAACTGCGTTTGCGCGTCCTCCATCAGCGGCGAGTGGGAGGCGATCGAGATCGGTAGCCGCACGACGCGGCGCGCGCCGTGCTCCTCCGCCAGCCGCATCAGCCGCCGCAGCGGCGCTTCGTCGCCCGACACCACCGTCTGCCCCGGGCAATTGTCGTTGGCCACCACGATCGTGCCGTCGCCGCCCACCTCGCCCACGAGGCTGCGCAGCACGCGGTCGCGCAGGCCGATGATCGAGGCCATCCCGCCCGGTCGACGCAGATTCGCGTCGCGCATCAGCTCGCCGCGCCGGCGCACCAGCTGCAGCGCCTCATCGAAGTCGAGCGCGCGCGCCGCGAGCATCGCGGTGATCTGGCCCATGCTGTGGCCCGACACCACGGTCGGTGTGAGCGCCCGCCCGACCGCGTCCCACTTCTCGCGCAGCGCTTCCAGCCACGCGACGCTGGCGACGAAGATCGCCGGCTGTGAGTGCTGCGTGTCGTCGAGTTCCGCGGCGGGGCCGCGCTCGATCAGGTCGAGCAGGTCGTAACCCAGGATCTGATTGGCGCGCTCGAACCAGTGCTCCGCGCCCGGGTAGACCTGCAGCACTTTGCCGGCCATGCCAACCGACTGCGAGCCCTGCCCGGGGAAGACGATTGCGTATTCGTCGTCTTCCGCGACATCGGTCGCAGATTGCGGTTCTGTGTCCATGGGTGCTCCCGAGGCAGCTCAGGGTCGGCGCCATGTGCATGCGTGTGCGCGCGCCGCCTCAAATTCCTCTACTGATTGTATCGCTCGCGGGGCGTCGGTGAACGGGGCCGTGCTAAGACATCACAAGCCCGCCGTCGACGTGCAGGACCTGGCCCGTGATGTAGCGCGCCCCGTCGCCGGCGAGGAAGCCCACCAGCGGCGCGACATCGGCCGGATCGCCCAGCCGCTCAAGCGGCACCTGGCTGAGCACGGCGTCGATCTGCTCCTGTGTCAGGTTGGCCGTGATGTCGGTCCGGATAAAGCCCGGCGCGACGAGGTTGACCGTGATGTTGCGGCTGCCCAGCTCCTTCGCAAGCGAGCGCGTCATGCCCGCCAGCCCCGCCTTGGCAGCCGCGTAGTTGACCTGGCCGGCGTTGCCCACCGTGCCCACGACCGAGCCGATCGTGATGATCCGGCCCCAGCGATTGCGCACCATCCCACGCATGCACGCGCGCGTGACCAGGAATGCGCCGGTCAGGTCGGTCGCCAGCACCGCGGCCCAGTCTTCGTCCTTCATCCGCATCGCGAGCGTGTCGCGCGTGATCCCGGCGTTGTTGACCAGGATGTCGGGCCGGCCCAGCTCGGCGCCGACGGTGTCCGCCATTGCTCGCACGGCATCGGCGTCCGACACGTCCGCCTGAACGGCCAGGCTGCGCCGGCCGATCGCCTCGATCTGCGCCGCGACAGCGGCGGCGGCGGCATGCGACTGGGAGAAATTGACCGCGACATCGGCGCCGCGTTGCGCCAAGTCCAGCGCGATCGCCTTGCCAATCCCGCGCGACGCGCCCGTCACGAGCGCGATGCGGCCCGCGAGTTCCGTGTCGAGCTGGGGATCGCCTTCGTCGGCCAAGATAGTCTCCGCGGTCGGCGCCCAGCCCCGACCAGCCCCGCCGCGTACCGGGCTGGGCACCGCGCTGAGCGCCGCGCTGAGGGGCGAGCCTAACAGTCACGCATGCGCCCGTGCAGATAGCTGTAACCTGCGGCGCTGAGGGCTGTAGCGAACCGGTGCACGGCTCAAGGGGGGTACACATGGTCGATTCTGGCCACACGGCATGGCTCTTGACATCGGCGGCGCTGGTGCTGCTGATGACACCGGGTCTCGCACTCTTCTACAGCGGCCTGGTGCGCACCAAGAGCGCGGCCGCGACGATTATGCAGTCGTTCATCATGATCGGAGTGGTGACCGTTGTCTGGGTGCTGTGGGGCTACAGCCTCGCATTCGGCAACGACATCGGCGGCTTCGTTGGCAACCTGACCAACTTCGGGCTGCGCGGCCTCGAGGGCAGTGACCTCGCGTTCATGATCTTCCAGCTGATGTTCGCGATCATCACGCCGGCGCTGATCACCGGCGCCTTCGTGGAGCGAATCAGCTTCAAGGCGCTGCTGATCTTCACGGTCGCCTGGGTGACCTTCGTCTACGCCCCGCTGGCCCACTGGGTCTGGCACGCGGACGGCTGGCTGTACACACTCGGCGCGGCCGACTTCGCGGGCGGCACCGTCGTTCACATCAACGCCGGCGCAGCCGCGCTTGCAGGCGCGCTGTTCGTCGGACGCCGACGCGACAGCGTGGCGGAGACGCGACCGCACGACGTTTCCAAGGTGGTGCTCGGCGCCGGCTTGCTCTGGTTCGGCTGGTTCGGCTTCAACGCCGGCTCGGCCCTCGCGGCCAACGAGCTCGCCATCAGCGCGTTCGTCCAAACCCAGATCTCCGCCGCCGCGGGCGCGCTCGTGTGGATGTTGCTGAGCTGGCGCTACACCGGCCAGCCTTCGATTGTCGCCGCCGCTACCGGCGCCGTCGCGGGCCTGGTCGCGATTACGCCCGCCGCAGGCTTCGTCGGTCTCTGGCCCGCCACCGACGGATATCTCAACGCGATGCCGGCCATCCTGATCGGATCGATGGCCAGCGTCTTCGGCTTCTACGCCGTGCGCGCGCTGCACCGCTGGCGCGACATGGATGACACGCTCGATGTCTTCGCCGTCCACGGCGTCGGAGGAATGTGGGGCGCGTTCGCCACCGGGCTGTTCGCCGTCGGCGCCGTCGGTGGCGCCGCCGCGCTCGGAGTCTCCGGGGCGATCGAAGGCGGTTGGGACCTCGTCTGGAAGCAGATCGTGGGCATTCTCGCGGCCCTCTCCTGGTCGTTGGCGCTCTCGATTGGCATCCTCTGGGCGATCAGTCGCTTCATCTCGCTACGCGTGGACGCTCGCGAAGAGCTGATTGGGCTCGACCGCGGCACGCACAACGAACCGGCCTACACCTTCGACGAGATCGGGGTCGGCTGGGCCGCCAGCGAGGAGTCACGCGAAGAACCTGTCTCAGGACTGACAGCGCTGCGAAGGATCTTGCCATGAAAAAGATCGAAGCGATTATTCGCCCGGAGGCCCTTGAGGCCGTCAAACGCGCGCTGATCGATGTCGATGTGAACGGCATGCACGCCGAAAACGTGATCGGCCACGGTCACCAGGGCGGCATCAAGCTGAGCGGTCGCGGCGGTCAGCCGTACACCGTCGACATGCTGCCCAAGGTCAAGCTGACCATCGTCGTTTCGACCGAGGACTGGATGAATCGCGCCGTAGACGCGATCATCGCCAACGCTCGCACGGGCAACATCGGCGACGGCAAGATCTTCGTCAGCGATGTCGAGGATGCGATCCGGGTGCGCACCGGCGAGAGCGGCGACGACGTGCTCTAGCCCGGGGCGTCGACGCGGCTCTCCGCGGCGCTAGAAGATGACCTGCTCGATCAGCAGGTCGACATAGCGCTCGTCGTCGACGCCCCACTCGCCCTTGAGCACCTCTTCGTTGTGTTCGCCGAGTCCCGGCGAGCCGCGCTGGCCGAGCCGCGCGCCGTTCCAGGTGAACGGCTGATGCTGGACCATGAACGGCACCGCGCCGCGCTGGAAGTGGAAGAAGTAGGGCTGGATTCCATCGTCGTTCACCACCAGGTCGCGCGCGGATTCGGCCGGCGCGGCCGGGATGCCGCGGGCCTGCAGCAGGTTTGTCGCGCGCCACGCGTCGAGCTGGCTTGACCAGGCGGCGACGGCGGCCTCGATCTCGTCCTCGGCGGCCTTGCGGCCCCCGAGGCTACGCACCTCGCTGCGCGCCTCAAGGTCGGGACGGCCGATCAGCTGGCACAGGTCCCGCCACTCGCGCGTGTCGCGCACCGCGATCGCCAGCCACGCGTCGTCGCTCGTCGACGGGAACAGCCCGTGCGGGCAGTACTCGACCGAGCGGTTGCCGATTCGCGGCGTGTCCACGTCGTTGACCAGCGCGTCGACCAGTTCGCTGTCGAGCAGATGCACGGCGGCCTCGTACTGCGCGATTTCGATCTCCTGGCCCTCGCCGCTGCGCTCGCGCTGGAGCAGCGCGGCGATGATCTGTGAGGCGGCGATCGGCGCCAGCGTGAAGTCGGTGTGCAGCGAGCCGAGGCCGATCGGCGCGCGGTCGGGCTCGCCGGTCTGACCCACGACGCCTGAGATGCCGGTGACCCCGTTGCCGATCCCTCGCCACGAACGGTTCGGCCCCCAGCTGCCCATCACCGGGAAGGAGGCGTAGATCAGGTCAGGCTTGATTTCGCGCAATTCGTCGTAGCTGAGACCGAACCTCTCCATCGCGCCGGTCGCGAAGTTGTTCGTCACGATGTCGAACTCTGGCAGCGCCTCGCGGATCAGCTCGAGGCTCTTCGGCATGTGCAGATTGAGCGTGACGCTGCGCTTGTCGGTGTTGGTGTCGTTGAAGAACGCGCCCGTGTCGATCGTGAAGCCGTGCGGCGGGTGCGAGAACTCGCGCACGGTGTCGAGCCCCGAGGCCGACTCGATCTTGATCACGTCCGCGCCCAGATTGGCCAGCATCTCGGTGATCAGCGGGCCGGCCGCCATCCAACAGAAGTCGAGCACGCGGACGCCCGCCAGCGGCAGCGCGCCCCCGCTGCGGTCAGCCGGGATCGCCGGCGCGCTCGGCAGCGGGGCGCTGACGCCGTTGGTTCCGTTGAGCGGAGCCCGTTCGCCGCGAACGACGCCGATCGCGATCAGCTCGTCGATCTCAGCGGCGCCCAGCCCACCGAGCTCGTGCAGCACCGTGGCGCTGTCGGCGCCGAGCGCCGGCGCGGGACGATCAGCTGTCTCGAACGCGCTCGAGCGGTACGGCGAGCGCGGCAACCTCAGACTGCGCCCCAGCTGCGGATGCTCGATCTCGCGGAAGAACCCACGCGCGTGCAGGTGCTGGTCGCTGCTGAGGTCGTGAGCCGTCTGCACCGGCAGGCCGAGATCGCCCTCGGATTGCGCCCGCCGCACCAGCTCGTCGCGATCCTGCGCCGCGCAGAATCGCGCCATGAACCCCCGCATCTGCTCGCGGTGACCGATCCGGTAGGCCTGCGATGTCCAGGGCTCGCTGAGCAGCGACTTGTCGCCCGTGACTTCCGCGTACCAGCTGGGGAAGTTCTCCCAGGCGGTGCTGGTCGGGTTGCCCATGTAGGTGACCCAGCTGCCGTCGCGGCACTGATACGTCGCGCCCGGCGCGTCGAGGAAGATGATCTCGCCGCTCTCGAACGCGCCTTGCTCGTAGGAGCCGAAGCCCGATCCGACGACCGGGTACTTGAGCCCGCCGGTGCCGTCACGCTCCGCGACCATCCCGTGCCACACGTAGAGGTTCTGGTTGGCGGCCTGGATCATCGTGGAGACCACCGCCTCCTGCATGCTCACGACGCTGCTGGTCGCCCCGCCGCCGCGTCGACGCTGCCAGATCGACGCGACCGACGCCGCGACCGCGCAGTAGGCGGTCTGCTTGTAGCCCAGCTTGCCGGCCGGATAGTCGGGCGCGACCTCCGGGAACCCGTTGCAGACCAGCTGGCTGCCCGCGGCCATCGCGATCAGATCTGTAGCGACCTCTCCCGGGTCACCTCGGCGGAACACAACATCGATCACGCTGGCCGCATCGCGCGCACCGGCTGTGTGCTGCTCGGCGGCGCGCTGGAGGCGCTCGAACGTCCGGCGCGCCCGCTCCGATTTCTGCAGCGGAGCGATCACCACGTCAGCCCGCTCGGCGAGCCGGTCGATCAGGTCCCACGCCTCCGCCGTGTCGAGCGCCAGCGCCAGCGACTCCTTGCCCTGGTTGTAGAGCAGGTGCCGCAGCGCCCGCTCGGTGCCCGGCTCGCCATCGACCCACGGGCCGACGCGGCGGAGCTGGTCGCCCGTGGCCGATTCGATCCGCACCACGCGCGCGCCGAGGTCGCCGAGGTAGCGGCCCGTCGCGACCATCGGCTCGTCGGCCAGGTCGAGCACGACCGCGCCGTCGAGCGGCAGTGGGTTGGTCATGCTGCGTCTCCCTGGCGGCGGGCTTAGAACAGGGCGATCGGGTTGATCGGCGACGCCGTTCCGCCGATCAGCCGCAGCGGCGCGACGGTCAGCAGGAACTCCCAGCGGTTGCGCTCCGCGCAGGCGGCGGCGAGCGGCGCGAGCCGCGCGTTGTCGATCAGGTGCACGCCCATGTAGGTGATGATCACGTGGTGGATTGGCAGCGGCGAATCCTCCACGTTGGAGGGGATCATGTCTGAGACGCCGTCGCAGCCGAGCATCGCGACTTCGCGCTCGCGGATCCAGGGCAGCGTCTCGATCATCAGTCCGGCCAGCCCGCTGAACGGCGGCCAGGCGCCCTCCGCCTCGCGCCGGCTGTCGCGGCCGGTGCGGATCAGCAGGATGTCGCCCGAGCGCACCTGGACGCCTTGTCGCGCTTCGGCGGCCTCGAGATCGGCGACGCTGATTCCGTAACCCAGCTCCAACCAATCGACGCCCTTCAGCGCGGCGATATCGAGCAGCACGCCGCGGCTGACGATCCCGTCCTCGCCGGCGGTGATCGCGTTGCGCGTCGCGCCGGTGCTGAGCACATCGCTGGCCGGGAAGCCGTTGTACATCTTCCCCTCGTCGAGAATGTGGCAGAGCGCGTCGAGGTGCGTGTTGGCCATGCCGTGCGGGGCGATCGCGAAGTAGTCGCCGGTCGCCTGCAGCCCGCTGATGCCCGATTGGCCGCTGACATCGCCGGCCCCGGTCATGAAGTGCTGCACCGGGTTGGGATTGTCCGCCGCCGGCGTCTTGGCCAGCTCCAGCGCGCAGGAGACGGCCGTGCCGTCGCTCACCAGCGCGGCGGCTGCCGCCGTCACCGCGGGGGTGATGAAGTTGAGTGCTCCGCGCTCGTCCTCGGCGCCCCAGCGGCCCCAGTTCGAGAGCTGCTTGGCGATCGCGTCGACATCGGCGCGCGTGCCTTGTGATTCCGCCATGTGTGGTCTCCAGATTTCGGGGCGCGCGAGCGCCGGGATGCTGTGATTGCGGCTCAGTATGCCAGAGCACGTGCGACCGACGCCCGCAACGCGCCGCAGCCAGGGCCACAGCTCGGACCATCCGTATAATCGCTAGGCCCACCGCCTGCCTGCCCCATTCGTGTGCTTGCAGCCTGCAGCGTGAGGACGCGCCTTGCGATTCCGCGCCCCCAGCATCTTCTACGGCTGGTACATCGTGGGCGCGGGACTAGCCATCAACATGCTGATGGGCGGTCTGGTGATGCACGCGTTCGGCTTCTATGCCGTCGCGTTGAAGGATGAGTTCGCCTGGTCGGCGACCGTCTTCGGGATCGCGGCTGCGGTGACGCGCGTGGAGTCGGGCCTGTTGGGCCCGATCCAGGGGGCGATGGTCGATCGCTTCGGGCCGCGCGCGATGATGCGCCTGGGTGTGACCACAACGGCGCTCGGGATGATCCTCTTCGCCCTCGTGTGGGACGAAGTCTCGTTTGTCGGGTTCTACATCCTGCTCTCAATCGGCACCTCGATCGGTGGCTTCATGACCGTCTCGGTCGCGGTCGTCACCTGGTTCGAGCGCAAGCGCTCGCGGGCGATCGGCTTGATGTCGATGGGCTTCACGTTCGGATCGATCGTGGCGATCATCGCCAGCGTGTTGATCTTCGAGTTCGGTTGGCGCGAGACCTCAGCCGGTACGGGCGTCTTCATGCTGATCGTCGGCTGGGCGCTCTCCTCCCTGTTCCTGCGGCATCCCTCCGATAAGGGACTGGAAGTGGATGGCGGTCCCGAGCCGGTCGAAGGGACGGACGACGAGGCTCCGGCTGCGGGATCGCCACGCCCCGTCGTGGCAGCCGGGAATCCGCATCGCCACCGCGATTTCACCGCGCGGGAGGCGCTGCGCACGCGCGCGTTCTGGGCTCTGGCGCTCGCCCACGGCGCGCCATTGATGGTGATCGGCATGTGGCTCGGACACGGTGTGTTGCACATCGCCGAACTGCCGGGGTTTACGGCCGCGAACGCCCAGGTGGTCGTGTTGGCGATGGTGGTGTCGCAGCTCGTTGGTCAGGCGTTGTCCGCCTACGGAGGCGACCGCTACCCGAAGCGGCCGCTGCTGATCGTGTGCATGCTTGGCCACGCTCTGGGCGGGATCGCGCTGGCGCTCGCGGAGAGCTGGTGGATGCTGATGGCCTTCGCGCTGCTCAACGGCCTGGCCTGGGGCGGGCGCGGGACGCTGATTACCTCCCTGCGCGCCGACTACTTCGGAGCGTCGCAGTTTGGCCGCATCATGGGCTGGACCTCAATGGTGATGATGCCGTTCATGACGATCGGGATGCTCGGATCGGGCATCATGCGTGACTGGCTGGGCAGCTACGACATCGCGTTCATCGTGCTGAGCATCGGCGCCGCCACGGGCGTGCTGTGGATTCTGATGGCCGGCCGACCGACACTACCGAGGACCCGCCCGCCCGCCCGGGTGAGCATGATTGGCGCGACAGCGCCACAACGTGAAAGCTGATTGGAGCTGACGATGGAATACGACGTGATCGTGATTGGCGCAGGCTCAGCGGGCGCTGTGCTCGCCGCACGGCTCAGCGAGGACCCCGAGCGATCGGTGCTGCTGCTCGAAGCGGGCCCCGACTTCGCGACCGTCGAGGCGCTGCCCGAAGACATCGCCAGCATTCACGAGCCATCGACGACCCGCCACGACTGGGGCTTTCGCAGCACCTTCGTGCCCGGCCGCGAGCAGCCGATGCCGCGCGGCAAGCTGGTCGGCGGCTCCTCCGCGGTCAACACCGGCGTCGCGATCCGCGGCGCACCCGGTGACTACGACCGCTGGGCCGAGATGACCGGCGACGACCGCTGGTCCTGGGAGCACTGCCTGCCCTACTTCCGCGCGCTCGAGGACGACCAGGACGAGGGCGGAGACTTCCACGGCCAGGGCGGCCCGATCCCCGTCCTGCGCTGGAAGCGCGACGAGCTGGAGCCCGTGCAGCGCGGCTTCTACGACGCCTGCGTCGCGCTCGGCTTCGAACAGACCAACGACCAGAACGATCCCGAAAGCACCGGCATTTCGCCGATCGCGATGAACCGGCGTGGGATGGTCCGCTGGTCGGCCAACCTCGGCTACCTCTCGGAGGCCCGCCACCGGCTCAATCTCACGATTCGCGCGGGCTGTCTCGTCGACCAACTGCTCTTCGAGGACGGCCATGTCGTCGGCGTGCGCGTCGATTCGGGCGGCGAGCTGCAGACCGTGGGCGCGCGCGAGATCGTCGTCTCGGCCGGTGCGATCCAGAGCCCCGCGATCCTGCTCCGCTCCGGCATCGGACCGGCCGCTGAGCTGGAGGCGCTCGGCATCGATGTCGTGGTCGATCTCCCGGGCGTCGGCCGGCGACTGATGGACCATCCGATGACGCCGATGGCGTTTCACGCGCGGCCGGGCGTGGCCGACCCCACCAAACCGCTCACCCAGGCGCTGCTCCGCTACACCGCCGAGGGCGGCGAGTTCAACGACATGCAGGTCTACCTGCTGGGCCACGTGGCCGGCGTGTTCGGCGTCGGCGACGACGCCTTCGCGATCGCCCCCGGGGTGCAGCTGCCTAACTCCTTCGGCGCCATCACGCTGGCCAGCGCCGACTACCACGATCACCCGCAGATCGACGTCAGCTTCGACGAGAACGAGGAGGACCGCCGCCGCCTGCGCGAGGGCGCGCGTCTCGCCTGGCGTCTCGCCAACGAGCCGGCACTGTCGCAGTACCACGACGGCGCGATCGACTTCGATGAGGCGACGGCGAACGACGACGAGCTGCTCGACGCCTGGATTCACACCACCTGCACGAGCATGGCTCACCCGACCTGCACGTGCGCCATGGGCGCCAGCGCGGACGAGGGCGCGGTCGTTGACCCCGAGGGCCGAGTCTTCGGCGTCGCCGGCCTGCGCGTCGCCGACGCCTCGATCATGCCCACCCTGATCCGCGCCAACACCAACTTCACCAGCATGGTGATCGGCGCCCGCATCGCCGATTGGATGTCTGGCGACTAACGACCGAGGTCCGCTCGGCGCAGCGGCCCGTTGAGCGTGGTGATCAACGCAACCGGCGGTGGGACCTCGTCATGGCTGCGCCGTAGCCACTCGCGACCCCAGACGGCGACGTCGACCACCGTCGTACCCAACGTCAGCGTCAGCTGAGCGCGCCCGATACCGCCAGGGCGGTGATCTGGTCCTCGCCATAGCCCAGGATCTCGCGCAGCACCTGCTCGGTGTGCTCGCCGACCATTGGGGCGGGCGCGCTGGGTGCGCCGGGCGTGTCCGATAGCCGGTAGCGCGGCCCCTCAACGACCGTCTCGCCATGCAGGGCGTGCGGCAGACGCAGGAAGTGCTCGCGATGCGCCAGCTGCGCGTCGGCCGCGGCGTCGGCGCTATTCATCAGCTCGTGCGCCGGAATCCCGACCGCCTGCAGCGCCTGCTCGGCCTCGCGGGCGGACCGCTCCGATGTCCAGGCCTCAACCCGGCTGGCAATGGCCTGCGCGCGAGTGCGACGCTGCTCAAGCGAGAGCGTTGCGTCCAGGTCGCCGACAACGCCCGCGAGTCGTTGCCAATCGGCATCATCCCGCACCGCGATCGCGACCCAGGATTCATCGCCCCCCTCGCGGGGGCAGCAGGCGAACACGCCGTGCGGGGACATCTGCGGGTCGTCGTTGCCGCGCCGCTCGAGCGTCGGCCCGCCGTTGACGTGGTCGATCAGCGCAGGAGCGAGGAAGTGCATCGTCCCCTCGGCCTGCGCCTGATCGATGTGCGCGCCCGCCCCGGTGCGCCGCCGATGCTCGAGCGCGGCCAGGATGCCCACCAGTGCGAATCGCGGCGCTGGGTAGTCGGTGTACGGGCCGAACGGACCCGCCGGCGGACGGTCCGGCCAGCCGGTGATGTCGAGCACGCCCGCCATGCCGGCGCCCTGGCTGCCGAAGCCCGAGACCGTGCACTCCGGGCCGTATTGCCCAAGCAGCGTGCTACTGAGCATGATCAGGTCCGGCTTGACCTCGCGGAGCGCCTCGTAATCGAGCTGCCAGCGCCGCAGCACGCCCGAGGTGAACGACTCGCTCATCACGTCGGCCCAGCGCACCAGGTCGCGCAGCACATCGCGCGCCTCGGGCACGCGCAGGTCCAGCGCGACGCCGAGCTTGCCCGCGTTGACGTTGCCGTAGAGCCCCGAGTTTTCGACCCCGGGGATATCGCCGTGGTTCGGACCGACGACGCGCGCGGTGTCCACACGCGCCGAGGACTCGACGCGAATCACGGTCGCGCCGAAATCGGCCAGCGCGCGGCCCACCGTCGGGCCGGCGACGATCCACGAAAGGTCGACCACCTTGAGGTCGGCGAGGATGCCGGGCATCAGATCACTCCCCCGTCGCGCAGACTCGCGATCTCGGCGGCGCTCAGGCCAAGCTCGCCCCAGACCTCGTCGTTGTGCTGTCCGAGCCGCGGCGGCGGCTGGTCGTCCCAGCGCTGCGATGAGCCATCGATCGTGATCTGCAGCGGGGCGCGCGGGAAGCGAACGCTGCGCGATGCTCCGCTTGCGTCGCTGAGTTCGAGGTCGTGCCAGAAGTCGCGAGCCGCCAGCTGGCGGCTGGCCCCGAGGTCCCGGATGTCCAGCACCGGCACCAGCAGCAGGTCGAATTTGATCCCGATCTCCAGCATCTCCCGCTTCGTCTTCGTCCGCACGTGCGCTTGCAGCAGCTGCTGGATGCGCGGCAGCAGTTCGGGATCGGCCTCGCCCGACATCAGGCGCTCGGGCCAGGTGACGAAGTTCTCGTCGGCCAGCTCGGGCTCGAGCAGACCCTCGTCGATCAACCATCCAACCGCGTGATTAACGAAGTGGCCGACGGCGGGGCCGGGCGCGAGCATGACGACGATCCAGCCGTCGGTGGCCGCTGCGAGGCCGCGATAGCCGGTCCCGCGAACCTTGACGCCGCCGGCGTAGCGCTCCGGCTCCACCGCTCCGAGCTGATCCGCGAGCACTTGACTTAGCGTCGCCTGCGCGACGGAGACCTGCGCCGACACGTCGACATGCTGCCCTCGCCCCGTGCCGTGCCGCGCGTGCAGCGCCAGCATCGCGCCGCCCGCCGCGTCGCCAGCGGCGTGTGACCACGACTGCGGGACCGACACCCGGACCGGCGCTCGGTCGTCGTCACCGGTCATCAGCAGGGGCGTGCCCGCCGCCCAGATCACCAGGTCGGTCGCCTGATAACCCGCCTTCGGCCCTGTCTGTCCGAAGGCCGTGATCGATGCGTAGATCAGCTCCGGATGCTCGTCCTTGAGCTGCTCGTAGCCCAGGCCCAGCGCCGCCAGCTCGCCGGGGTCGCCCGACTCGAAGAGCATGTCGGCTGTCGCGATCAGACGCCGCAGCAGCTCGCGCCCCGCTGGCTTGCGCAGGTCGCACGTCACGCTGCGCTTGTTGCGCGTGTACGCCGACCAGAAGATCGAGCGCTCGCGTTCGCTGGCCTCGCCGCCGAAGAACGGCGCGATTCCGCGTGCTCGCGAGCCACCTGGCGGCTCAATCTGGATCACGTCGGCGCCAAGGTCCGCCAGCATCTGGCCGGCGAGCACGCCGCGTTCGTCGCAGAGATCGAGGACGCGTACGTGTGAGAGCACGCGCGCAGGCTACTCGCGAGCGCGTTTCACGGCAGGCCAGCCGCATGTCGACCGGGCGTAGGCAAGCGAGGGCCCCAGTGTGCGTGCGCGCGCGCGTGGCCGCCGCCATCCCGCGACGCGCGCGGCCGGCCGCTAGTGTCCTGAGTCGGGAATCCGATTGAGATATCCGGCGAGGTTGTCGAAGATTTGGTCGGCGGTTTTGTGCCAGACGAAGGGACGTGGGTGTTCGTTCCAGTCGGCGACCCAACGCTCGACGTCGCGGGTCAGGTCAGCGATGCTGCGGTGGGCGCCACGCCGCAGCCACTTGCTGGTCAGTTCCGCGAACCAGCGCTCGACCAGATTCATCCAAGAGCTGTAGGTGGGGGTGAAGTGAAAGCGGAAGCGGGGATGGCGCTGGAGCCAAGCTCGGATCTCCGCGGTGCGGTGGGTGGCGACGTTGTCCAACACGACATGCACCGCGAGTTCGTCGGGTACCTGCTCGTCAATCAGGTCGAGGAACCGCTGGAACTCGCGGGCGCGGTGTCTCGGGGTCAGGTCGCTGATCACGTGTCCCGAGGCGACATCCAGCGCCGCGTAGAGATTGGTCGCGCCGTGACGCACCTAGCCGGGGGTCTGGCGGCGGGGCACGCCGGGCAACATCGGCAGCACCGGAGCGCTGCGGTCGAGCGCCTGGATCTGGGTCTTTTCGTCCACACAGAGGACGACCGCGGCGTCGGGTGGGTTGAGATAGAGCCCGGCTACGTCGCGCACCTTGTCAATGAACTGCGGGTCAGGCGACAGCTTGAAGTGTTCCACGAGGTGCGGTTTGAGGCCAAAGGCACGCCAGATCCTGGAGATCGCAGTCTGCGACATGCCCAGCTCGGCAGCCATCGAGCGGGTCGACCAATGGGTCGCGTTGCGCGGTAGCTGTTCCAGCGTCCTGACGATCACCGCTTCCACCTGCTCATCGCTGATCGTGCGCGGTGCGCCGGGACGCGGCTTATCGCTCAGCCCATCCAGTCGCCGCTGGGCAAAGCGTCGTCGCCACTTGCCGACCGTGACCGGATGGCAACCGAGCGCCGCACCGATCTCAATATTCGCCTGCCCGCCCGCCGCCGCGAGCACGATCCGACAGCGCAGCGCCAGGGCCTGCGCCGTCGTCGGCCGACGCGCCCAGCGCTCCAGCGTCTCACGCTCGGCCTCGCTCAGCACGATCGTCGCCGTCGGGCGGCCCATTCGGGTACTCATGACACTCCAGCGACAGCCCCAGACAGCCAAACCAGCCTGCTTCAGCACCATATCCTCTTGCTCACCGCTTTAGCGACTCAGGACACTAGGAACGCTCTGAATAACTCTCCCCCCGCAAAGCGGGGGGAGATGCCGAAGGAGACCCCTACAGATTCCTCGGTAGAGCGAAATTCGATATGCGCAAAGGTCTCCGAAGGCAGAGGGGGGCTGCCGTCCCTACTCACCGGCGTGGCTGTATCTGGCCAAGCGGGGCCCTCCCCCGCGTCCCTAGTCCGAAACCAGCACCAGCGTCCCCGTCGTCGACAGCGACCCACCGGTCCCATTCACCACGCAGGAACGAGCATCAGTCTGCTTGCCCGGGTCTCCGCTGAAGCCGTCATCCTCGGCCGTGCCCGACAGCTGCCGGTACGCCTCGACCAGCAGCTGCATCCCGTACATCCCCGAGTGGTTGAACGAGAGCCCGCCGCCGTTCGTGTTGATCGGCAGCCGGCCGCCCGGCGCCGCGTGCCGGTCCTTCCAGAGCGCGAAGCCCTCGCCCGCCGGCGCCAGACCCAGCATCTCTGCTGTAATCCCCGCCGTGACCGTGAACGAGTCGTAGATCATGGCCATTTCCATGTCCTCCGGACCCATCCCGGCCATCTTGTACGCCGACGCCGCCGAACGCGACGCCGACGTCGCGGTGAAATCGTCCATCTCCAACATGTTCCAGTGCGAGATGTTCTCGCCCGCGCCCGCAATCCAGACCGGCGGCGTCTTCGAAGTGCTCGCCAGCTCCGGACCGGTGATCAACACCGCGCCGCCATGGTCCGTGACCAGGCAGACATCGAGCAGCTTCAGCGGCCACGAGATCATTCGTGAGTTCATCACCGTGTCGACCGTGATCGGCCCGCCGAACGGGTGCCCCTTCTTGCCGCCGCCCGGGTCGCCGCCCGGCAGCGCCGGCACGTCGCCCTCGCCCGCCTTGCGATACATCACCGCGCGCGGGTTCAGCGTCGCCCACTCACGCGTCACGACCGCAATCTCCGCGAAGTCTTCCTGCGTCGTGCCGTAGCGGTGCATGTGCCGGTTCAGCGCGTGCGAGTAGCTCGTCGGCGCCCCGCCCAGGCCGTACGCGCTGGTGTGCTGCGCCGCAGGATCCCACGGGTCGCCGCCGCCCCCGAAGCGCGCGCCGGTCCCCCGGCCGCGCGTGTGCCGCGCGTTCCAACCCATCTCCCCGTGCGAGACCAGCGCCACGTCGATCACGCCGGCATGGATCGCACACAGCGCGTGATGCACGTGCATCTCGAACGAGCACCCGCCGACAGATGTCGTGTCGATGTATTTGGGATGCAATCCCAGATACTCCGCGAGCTGCGGCGACCAGCCGGCGCTGAAAATCCCGTCGATCGCACTGATCGGGATGCCCGTCATGTCGCAGACGTTCTTGATCGCCTCGATGTGCAACCCCAGCGACGTCTTGGGCGTCGAGGGATAGCCGATTTCGTTGGCTTCGGCGGCGCCAACGATGGCGGCCGCGCGCGATGCTGGACCTGGCATGTCTCAGTCTCCTGGTTCGCTCAGCGGTTCGTGGAACGGTTCGTCGGCGCGCGCGTCAGGACGCCACGCGCCAGAACGGAATGTGCACATCCTCGCTGGCGGGCTCGAATTCGATCTCGACCTTCGCGCCAATCTTGATGCTGTCCGGATCGTTGGCGTCAACGCCGCGCAGCACCGTCAGCATCCGGTCGCCCTCGACCAGGTCGATGTACGCCGTCACATACGGCACCTCATCGCCCCAGCCCGGCCCCCACGGACGCACCTGCACCGCGAACGTGTGGATGTAGCCCTGTCCCGACGCCGGGACCCACTCAATGTCACTCGAGTGGCAGAACGGGCAAATGATCCGCGGGTACCAGTGCACCCGGTTGCAGTCGCTGCAGCGCGGCAGCACCAGTCGGCCCTCTTTGGCCGCGTCCCAGAACGGCTGGGAATAAGGCTCAGGATCAGGAATCGGCTTGTTGTATTCGGCCACCACCACGCCCTCTCAAAACAACCACGCCGCTCCGCGCGGCGACGCGCGCAGTCTATAGCCACCCCCCAACTTCGCGCTCAATCCCCCGCTCTCACGTCTTCGCGGACCTGTCGCGCAACGAAGGATGGATCCACAGCTCCTCCCGCAGAGCAGGCGGATCGGATCGCCTCTCGCCCCGCAGAGCAGGCGGATCGCATCCCATCTCCCCCCGCTTCGCGGGGGGAGATGTCACGTAGTGACAGAGGGGGGCTCCCCCGCTCGCCCAAATCCAGCCACGCTGACGGATCGGGACCGCGCCCCCCTCCGCCTTCGGCCTCTCGCCCCGCACAGCGGGGAGAGAGTTGTTCAGAGCATCCCTACCGCAAGCGGTACGGCAGCGCATCGATCTGCAGCGGCCGCCCAGTCCCGAACGCCGGCGCCGGGACCAACCAGCCCTTCACGATCGACGGAATCTTGGCCAGGTTGATCGACAGCAGGCTCCGCTGCGTCTCCCGCGGCAGATCACGCCGGTGCTCCCAGGCGCGCTCCAGCTCCGCCTCGCGGAACTTGATCTGGTAGCGCACCATCGTCTCGTTCATCATCATGTCGGACATCTCCGCCGTCCTCTCGCGCTCGTCCCGGCGCACCTCCGACAGCCGGAGTCCGCGCCTGATCCGAACGTATCCAGACGCCCGATCCGGCGTTGTGAAGCCCGTCACACTGTCCCGCCCAGCGTCCCACGGTTGACGCGGAGTTAGCATCGCAGCACACACCCACAACCAACACCATCCCCCGGAGCCACCGCAAATGCTCAAGCAGTTCAAAGTCCCCGACGACATCGCAGTCCGCGTCCCCGGCGACATCGTGCGCTCCGCCGTCGAAGACATCTTCAGCCGCCTCGGCATGCCCGACGACGACGCCCGGCGCTCAGCCGACACCCTGCTCTACGCCGACCTCCGCGGCATCGACTCTCACGGCGTCTCCAACATGATGCGCTCCTACGTCGCCGGCCTGCAGGGCGGCGATATCAATCCCACCCCCGAGTGGAAGCTCGAACGCGACGCCCCGGCCGCCGCCACGATCGACTGCGACCGCGGTCTCGGCCTCACCGTCGGCCCCCAGGCCATGCAGCTCGCCATCGACAAGGCCCAACAGATGGGCGTCGCCACCGTCGTCGCCAACAACGGTCGCCACTTCGGCGCCGCCGCCTACCACGCCGCCATGGCCATCCCGCACGACATGATCGGCATCTCGATGACCGTCGGCGGCCTCATGGTCGCCCCCACCCACGGCGCCAAAGCGATGGTCGGCCTCAACCCGCTCTCGATCGCCGCGCCCGCCGGCGAAGAACCGCCCTTCATCTTCGACGCCTCCATGTCCAGCGTCGCCGGCAACAAGGTCCGCCTCGCCCAACGCCTCGGCGAAGACCTGCTGCCCGGCTGGGTCGCCATGCCCGACGGCACCCCGATCATGGAGCGCCAGCCGGTCCCCGAGGAGTTCCTCATGCTCCCCCTCGGCGGCACCCGCGAGATCGGCTCCCACAAGGGCTACAGCCTCGCCATGGGCATCGACATCCTCTCCGGCATCATGGCCAATGCCGGCACGGCCCTCCACCGCTTCAACGGCGTCGGGCACCACTTCACCGTCTTCAACATCTCCGCGTTCACCGATGTCGACGAGTTCAAGGGCCACATGGACGAATACCTCAAGGCTCTGCGCGAGACCCCCACCGCGCCCGACGCCGACCGCGTCATCTACGCCGGCCTCGAAGAGCACGAAGCCGAAATCGAGCGCAGCGAACGAGGCATCCCCTTCCATCCCGAAGTCATCGAGTGGTTCCAGTCCTGCCTCGCCGACCTCGGCCTCCGAAACCACTTCGCCTAAGAATGCTCTGAACAAGTCGGATCCCCTACCCCCCCGCTGACCACATTGAGTGGTCAGCGGAATCCCGCTCTCAATGGCTCCCCCCGAGGGGGAGCTGTCGCGCAGCGACTGAGGGGGAGGGCGGAAGGCTGATTAGACGCCGAGCCGCGCACGGTAACGCCGGCTGACCGCGACGCACTCCCCCTCTGCCTGCGGCATCTCCCCCTCAGGGGGCGACACTATTGAGTGGTCAGCGGAATCCCGCTCTCAATGGCTCCCCCCGAGGGGGAGCTGTCGCGCAGCGACTGAGGGGGAGGGCGGAAGGCTGATTAGACGCCAAGCCGCGCACGGTAACGCCGGCTGAGCGCGACGCACTCCCCCTCTGCCTGCGGCATCTCCCCCTCAGGGGGCGACATTGGGAAGGGATCGGATGCCCCTGAACACATTGGGTCGTCAGGGGGGATCCGACTTGCTCAGAGCTTTCCTAGCTGTCCGCCGCCACATGCCACCAGTCCCGACACGCCCGGCGCGGACGCGCTCACTCCGCCTCGGGAGCCGCAGCCGCCTCGGCGGCTTCGTCCGCCGCCTGCTCCAGCGCGCGCCGCCGAATCGACTGCTGAATCAGCTGATACGACCACCAGACCAGCGCCAGCCGCAGCGGAATCCCCACCCCGCGGCTGATCCACGGGAACACCGACGCCGACACCTCGTCCAATAGCCACACCCGCACGATCCCCATGATCAGGTTCTCCATCGCAAAGATCGCCGTGATCTTGAAGAACGCCCGATCGTCCGCCGGGAGCTTCTCCCGCACGCCCGGGAACACCTCCCGCACCACCATCCCCATCACCGGCCGGCCGATCAGCAGACTCGCCGCGAAGATCGCCGCCGTGATGAAGTCACCCACCGGCGACGCTGCGAAGAACGCCTTGTCGCTGTCCAGAATCCAGCCCACGATCGATCCGCCCGCGAGCAGCACCAGCGCCAGCACCGCCAGCCAGAAGATCGCCCCGCGATTCGGCTGCACACGCCGCTGCACGAAGAACACCACCACCGCCGAGCCGAACCCGGCCCCGATCGCCGCCCGCGTGCCGAACAACTCCAGCACCAGCACGTACAGCAAGACCGGCAAAATGCTCAGCCCCACCCACGGGTCATAGTTGGGAATCAGGCCCTGCCAGCGCTGCAACCGTTCGACCTTGCGCTGCAGCCGCTGCAACTTCAGCAGGTCCTGCTCCAGCTCGCTCAGGTACTTCACCCGCGCCTGCAGCTCGATCGACCCCTCGCGGCCCTCCAGCAGCCGCTCGACCTCGGCCTTGTACTCCCGAACCTTCGCCAGTTCGCGCTCAATCCCTCCAGGCTCTTGGAGGGCCTTCCCTGCCGCCGACAGCTCCGCCACCCCGAACTAGTGCTTCCACAGCGGGCTGGCCACGTTCAGATCCACCCGCCCCACCACATCCGACTCGCACACCGCCTTGATCGTCACCGTCTGCGTCATCTCCGCCTCCGCCGACGACCGCGGGTGCTGATCCGGGTACCAGTTCACCTCTGCGATGCCCCACTCGTCCGACGCCACCGTCCGCTCGCGGCCGCCCGTGCTCGCCAGCGTCCCGGGGCCCACCTCAATCGTGAACGCCACCGGCGCTCCCGACACCGAGCCTTCGCGGCTGCTGATCGACGCGGAGACCATCCGGTATCCCACCTCGCCCCGGTCCGCCATCCGCACGCTGATCTCAATCGTGTCCTCGGGCATCGCCACCATTCCCTCCACTACTCGGGCCGCCCACTGATCGTAACAGCGCATCCAGTCTTCCCCGCTCCCCCGCGTCGCCGGGGAGCTGTCGCGGCGCGACTGAGGCGGTCCCCCGTCCCTGTACCCACGGCCGCTCCGCAGCTATCCTCCAGCCCGCCGCATACGGAGGACATCATGGTGCGTCTCGCAGACCTTCACCCCGACATGGCCAAGACCCTGCTCGGCCTCGAGCTCCCTCAGCTCGCCGGCCCCGGCTGGATCACCCCGCCGCCGCTCAACGAGGCGACCATCGCCATCGTCACCACCGCCGGCCTCAGCCGGCGCGACGACCGGCCCTTCACGCCCGGCGCACTCGAGTACCGCCTGATCCCCGGCGACACCAGGCCCGCCGACCTGCTCATGTCCCACGCCAGCGTCAACTTCGACCGCTCCGCCTGGCAGCAGGACCACAACATCGCCTTCCCCATCGACCGCCTCCGCGAGCTCGCCGACGCCGGCGAGATCGGCGCCGTCGCTCCGCATCACTACTCCTTCATGGGCGCGCAGCCCCAACCGGCCCGCCTCGAAGCGGTCGGCGAAGAAGTCGGCCGCCTGCTCCGCGAAGCCGCTGTCGACGCCGCCTTCCTCACGCCCGTTTGACCCTTCTGCACGCGCTCCGTTGGAGCGCTCTCCCACTTCATCGAGCGCCAGGGCGTCGCCACCACCGGCGTCAGCCTGATTCGCGAACACACCGTCGGCATGGCCGTCCCCCGCTCCGTCGCCGTCCCCTTCGCCTTCGGGCGGCCACTCGGCTTGCCCGACCAACCCGACCTCCAGCGCGACATCCTGCGCAAGTCGCTCGCCCTGCTCGACACCGCCACCGAATCGACCGTCGTCGACTACGAATACGACCAGCCGATCGGCGACCCCGCCGGCGAGTGGGCCTGCTCCGTCATGCTCCCCCAGCCTGAGATCACCGACGAAGCCGACGCCCTCATCCAGGGCCTGCTCAACGAGGTCCGCGTCCTCGCACCGTGGTACGACGAAGCCTTCCGCGCCCGCAGCCGCACCACCGTCGGCGCGACCGGCCTCAGCGCCGATCACATCGAACTGATGGCCGCCGAAATCGCCGCCTATGCGGCCGGCGCCGACCCCGGCCACGACGCCGAAGATGCTCCCGCCTGGGCCCACCCCAACCCCATCCGGCTCAAGTTCATCGCCGACGATCTCCGTGCCTTCTACCACGAGGCGATCAGCGCCCAGCCCGGCTCGCCGCCCTCCTCCGACGTCGACCTCAACACCTGGGTCTTCGGCCGGACCGCCCTCGGCGAGGTCATCCGCCTGGTCGCCGACCGCTTCCAGGCGAGCGGCGACCGCCGCCTCGCCGGCCTCGTTATCGTCCTCATCCCCAGAGGCTTCCGCTCCCGCAGCCTCCGCACCTGGGCCTGACACCCCCGCTCTCAGAACGGCGCTGAGAGATATGACAGCTCCCTGCGACGCGGGGAGCTGTCGCAACGCGCCTGCGGGGTCGCCTCCTACCAACGTTCCGCACAAGGCGGATCCTCTCTCCCCGTCCGATCCCCTCTCCCCCCGCTCCGCGGGGGGAGATGTCACGAAGTGACAGAGGGGGGCGACCACCCATGCAGCCCGCAGATCCGCTCTGTCGGCATCGGCAGGGATCCGACTCGTTCAGAGGCCTCCTACCCCCGCACCGGACTCAACGGATCCCCCTCGTCATACGACAGCGTGAAATCCACCCCGGCGCCCTCCAAATCCCCCCGCAAATCCTCCCCCAGCGGCTTCGTCCCGAACTCCACCCACGAAACCATCGCCAACAGGGTCGCCGCCGCCTCCAACGCGGTGAAGTTGCAGTGCCCCGCCCGACGCACCGCACGCATCGCCAGATGCTCCCCATCGCCCGCCGCCTCCACCAACCGCTGATAGTCCCGGTCCAGATGAATCGGCGTATACAAATCCCCGGTCGTCTTCAGGCACAACAGCGGAACCTCCAGCCGGCCGCTCGGCACGCCCACACCTGGATCACTCCGCCGCCGCGCGCCCGAACGCACCCGCACGACCTCCGCGTTCAAGCGCTCCAGATCAACCTCAACCCGATCCGCCCCACCCGGCACACTGAACTCAAACCCCGTCGTGTCGAACGGTATGTCCGCTTCGCCGAGCTCAATCACCTCTCCCGCCGCAAACGGCGCAGACCCAATCAGCGTCGGCCACGTCAGCGCGCCCACCTCAAACGAGCGCTCCCACTGCTCCGCCAGGCCCTCGCGGAACGCCCAGCGCGGCCCGCCCGTCAGCTCCTCGATCACCGCCGCGAACCGCTCACCATCCCCCGTCAGCTCTAACCGGCCTGCCGCATCAACCTGACCAAGCGCCGACCCCCACTGAACAAGTCCAACCGCATCTAACCGCTCCGGCGGCTGCCCGATGAACCACATCGCCAGCGTGTGCCACGCCGCCAGATAGTCCACAACCCACACATTGCCCAACGCCCCGCAGAACGCCAACGCCCCGCTCAGCTCCTCCGCAAACTCCTGCGCCATCAGCTGCGCCGTCGCGCCGCCCATCGATCCGCCCGCGCAGAACGTCCGCAGCGGCGCCCCGAACAGCTCGCCGACCCGGTCCTTGACCAACAGCAGGTCATCCACCCCCACGCCCGGCACGTAGCCCGGCGCCCGATACGTGCTCGTCGCCCAGCCATAGCCCAGCCCGATCACCAGCTCCCGCACCGGCATCGAGAAGCTCAGCCGCTCCGTCGGACCCGTCCCGCTCTCGTTCAGCCCCGAAAACCCGTGCGCCCACAGCAGCAGCGAGCCGTTCCACTCGTCCGGCACCTCGATTCGATACCCCGCCCCCTCGATCACCCCCCACTCCGCCTGCGCCCCGCCGAGCGGGGCGAACTCGGGCTCCTCCATCGAACAGCTCCCGCACTCCGCATCCGGCACAAGCCTCCGCCGCGCCACCGCGACTTGCTGCACGACCTGCTGAGCGACCTGCTGCTCGGCCGCCTCCTGAACGCGAACCTGCTGCTGCGCCTCCTCGACCTCGACCTGCTCCGCCGCCTGCGCTTCCACCGGGGCCGCACCCGCGTCCGGGTCTGGCTCGGCCTGCCCCCGGTCTGCCCCCTGAGCCTGTTCCCGCACCGCACCCGGCGCCGCCGCCGCCCCTCTCGGCGGCGCCTCCTCCGACTCCCCACACCCCACCAGCAGCAGCGCCCCCACGCCCGAGCCGATCTTCGCGCCCCGCACCATCAGCTGACGCCGGGTGAGCGTTGCCATGCTCGCGAGCCTATCGCTGCCCCGATTGCGACAGCGCAGACGTGCGGGTACATTCGCAATCGTCACCGAATCCCCTACGAACTCGTGCACACTCGCTCCGAGCGGCACGCAATGGATGAGCGTCGCCTGTGAATATCCACGAGTACCAGGCCAAAGCAATCCTTCGCGCCCACGGCGTGCCCGTCCCCGCCGGCGGACGCACCACCACCGTCCGCGACGCGCGAAGCATCATCCGCGAACTCGGCGGCAAGGTCGTGGTCAAAGCCCAGGTCCACGCCGGTGGCCGCGGCAAGGGCCGCGTCGTCTCCACCGCCGGCAACACCGCCGAGATGTACGAACGCCTCGAAGCCGACCCCGCCAACGTCGAAGGCGCGGTCGTCGGTCCCCGTCGCGGCGGCGTCCGCCTCGTCGAGGGCATCGAGAACGCCCTCGAGGAATACCGCGCCCTCGCCAATCACTTCCTCGTCACCCACCAGACCGGCCCCGCCGGCGCAAAGATCTCCAGCGTCCTGATCGAAGAACAGACCGATATCGCCTCCGAGTTCTACGCCGCCGTCCTGATCGACGGCAGCATCGGCAAGCCCGTCGTCGTCGCCTCCACCGAAGGCGGCCAGTCGATCGAGGAGGTCGCCGCCCAAAAGCCCCGCGCCATCGTCCGCCAGCCCGTCGACCCCGATGTCGGCTTCCCCGCCTACCGCGGCCGCCAGCTCGCACGCCGCCTGCGCCTGCCCTCCTCGGCCATCCGCCCCACCGGCGAGCTCTTCGCCGGCCTCTACCGCACCTTCGTCGACACCGACGCCACACTCGTCGAACTCAACCCCTTCTGCCTCACCGCCGCTGGCGGGATCATCGCCGTCGACGCCAAAATCAACATCGACGACAACGCCAGCTTCCGCCAGCCGCTCGAAGACCTGCGCGACCTCTCGCAGGAGGACAAGATGGAGATCGAGGCCGAGAAGGCCGGGATCGGCTCCTATATCAAGCTCGATGGCGACATCGGGTGCATGGTCAACGGCGCCGGCCTCGCCATGGCCACCATGGACTCGATCATGCTGCACGGCGGCGAGCCCGCCAACTTCCTCGACATCGGCACCGTCAACCGCTCCGACCGCGTCGTCTCCGCGCTCCGCATCATCCAGAAGGACCCCGCTGTCAAGGCCATCCTGATCAACATCTTCGGCGGCCTCGCCCGCGTCGACATCGTCGCCGAAGGCGTCGTCGAAGCTGTCAAAAAGCTCCACATCACCCAGCCCATCATCGTCCGGCTCAACGGCTCCAACGTCGCAGAGGGCCGAAAAATCCTGCTCGAGTCCGACATCACCGTTGAATCCGCCGACGAGCTCGCCGAAGCCTCACGCCTCGCCGTCGCCGCCGCCTCCCGGCAGCAGTAAGTAGCAACAACAAGCCGACCAGCTGGCCCACCCACCCGACCCAAATCAGTTGAAGGTCCCCGCATGAGCATCCTTCTCAACCGCCGCACCCGCGTCATGATTCAGGGCCTCGGCAACGAGGGCCAGAACCAGATCCGTCGCTCGCTCGCCTACAACACCAATGTCGTCGCCGGCGTTCACCCCGGCTTCCGCGGCGGCACAAGCTTCGAGGGCTTCCCCGTCTTCCCCACCGTCCAGGACGCGATCAAACGCACCGACGCCAACTGCACCATCATCTACGTCCCCGCGCCCGGCGCAGCCGACGCCATCCTCGAAGCCGTCGACGCACAAATCCCGCTCGTCATCTGCATCACCGAAGGCGTCCCGATCCACGACATGGTCCGCGTCCGCCAGGCCCTCGCCAGCTCCAAGAGCCGCCTGATCGGCCCCAACTGCCCTGGCGTGATCCACCCCGCCTCCAGCTGCCGCGTCGGCATCATGCCCACCGACATCTTCCGCACAGGCCGCGTCGGCGTCGTCTCCCGCTCCGGCACCCTCGTCTACGAAGCCGTCGACCAGCTCACCCGCGCCGGGATCGGCCAATCCACCTGCGTCGGCGTCGGCGGCGACCCAATCATCGGCACCCAGCAGGTCGAAGCCCTGCGCATGTTCAACAGCGACCCCGAGACCGACGCGGTCGTCCTCATCGGCGAAATCGGCGGCACCGCCGAGCAGGCCTCCGCCGCATTCATCAAGCGCCGCATGAACAAGCCCGTCGTCGCCTTCGTCGCCGGCGCCACCGCCCCTCCCGGGCGCCGCATGGGCCACGCCGGCGCGATCATCGAGGGCAGGCATGGCACCGCCGAAGCCAAGCTCGCCGCACTCGAAGAAGCCGGCGCCGTGATCAGCCGCAGCCCCGCCGAGATCGGCTCGACGATGGCCCGGGTCCTCCGCGAGCACGGCCTCGAAGCCGCGATCAACACCTAGCCCCAATGTCCTCACCCGAGCCGCCCCCCACCGACCACGACCCCTCGGTCACCGGCGCGCTCCGCAAGCAGCCCGGCCTCGCCGCCCGCGCCGGCCTGCTCGCCCCCCTCCTCGGGATCGCCCTGCTCGTCATCCTCGGCCTCACCGTCAACGTCTGGCTCGGCGTCGCCGTGGGCTTCGCCACCACCCTCATCGCCCTGCCCCTCACCCTCTGGCTGCTCTCCCGCCGCCGCTGACCAGATCACCACTGTTCGGGCAGCGAAGAATCCTCCGAACAAGTCGGATCCCCTCTCCCCCCGCTTCGCGGGGGGAGATGCCGAAGGCAGAGGGGGGCCGACGCGTTGCGGAGCGCGGGAGCCCCCCCTCTGTCACTCCGTGACATCTCCCCCCGCACTGCGGGGGAGAGTCATTCACAGCTTCCCTAACGCCCGCCGCCGTCAGCCCGCCCGACTAATCGTCGTCCTCGTCGTCGTCCTCGTCGCCGTAGCACTCGAGGAACGCATCCGCCTCCGGCGCCTCGTTCCTCACCTCCTTGCCCTCCACCGACGCCGGGTCCGCCAGGAACGCCACAATCTCCCCCATCGCCTTCGGCCCCAGCTCGCCGTCATCGATGATGTTCGTCCCGTGCAGATCCGTCTCCAGCACCACCAACCGCGCCGGCGCCACCGAGCGCTCGAAGTACCGCTCCGAATACAGATACGCGCACTTATTCGTCGCACCCACGATGAACAGCTTCGGGACCGTGATCTCGCCGACCGTCTTCAGCCCCTCCAGCCGATCCCAGGTGGTCCCGTCGTACCCCCGGTAGCCCTCCTCGACCCGATTGCGGAAGACGTTCGGACTCGAAATCGCCCCCACCGCGCGGAACTCGTCGCGATAGGCCGCCACCTGCATCAAACTCGTCCCCCCGAAACTCGCCCCGAAGCCGGCGATCCGCTGCGCCCCCTGTTCAACCGCGTAGTCGATCGCCGCCTCCCACTCACGCCAGATATCGGGAACGTCATCGTTCTTCGCGTTGCTGTACACGCACGGGCTCTCCCCGTGGCAACGGAAGTCCCAGACCATCACCCGGTAGCCCTCCTCCAGCAACCGATCCGCCAGCCGGTCCCAGGTGTGCCGATGCGTCGGGAACTGGTGACCGAGCAGCACCCAGTCGTCGCCCGACCCACGCACCTCAGCGACAAACCGCGCGCCGTCCAGCGAGCGCAGCAAGAACGCATCGCTGATCGTCCCCAGCGCCAGCGGAACCGCGATCGCCAGCGCCACCACCAGCGCCCCCAACGCCGCCACCGGACCCAGCAGCCGGTGCGTCAGCGCCGACCGCGCAAGCCGCAACAGACGCTCGTTGAGCATCTTCAGCCGTTCACGCCCCACGATGATTCGCCGCAACATTCGCACAGGCTACCGCCCCGCCGGCCGGCCAACCCGCTGCTACGCTCGCTCTGGAGGGTTCGCATAGTGGCCTAGTGCGCCCGCCTGCTAAGCGGGTTCCGGGGAGACTCGGTCGTGGGTTCGAATCCCACACCCTCCGCCACGGAACCCACCCCCATTAACTAACGTGCCCTCACGCGCCCTGAACGAGAGCGCCCTGACAGCACCTGGAAACCGCCCCACGAGACCACCCATGCCTCAGTTTCACATCTGGACCGTCGGCTGCCAGGTCAACTCCGCCGACAGCGCCAAGCTCGCCGCCGGCCTCCAGCGCCTCGGCTACGACCAGACCGATCAGCCCCGCGACGCCCAACTCGTCGTGCTCAACACCTGCGCCGTCCGCCAGCACGCCGAAGACAAGGCCAGCGCCAAGCTCGGCACGCTCAAGCGCATGCGCCTCAACCGTCCCGACCTGCGCGTTGCCGTGATGGGCTGCATGGTCGGCCCCAAAACCGTCCGCCGCGATGATCCGCTCTCCAAACGCTTTCCCTGGGTCGACGCCTGGGCCCAGCCTCAACACTTCGACCCCATCCTCGACCTGCTCGACCTCCCCCAGCTCGAAGACGACGGTGGTGAGTTCTGGCCCCAAATCTTCCCCAACGTCAGCAGCCCCACCGCCTACGTGCCCGTCGTCGAAGGCTGCGACAAATTCTGCACCTACTGCATCGTCCCGCTCCGCCGTGGACGCGAACGCAGCCGCCCGATCGACGAGATCCGCCGCGAGATCGAGGCTCACGTCAAGCGCGGCGTGCGCGAAGTCACCCTGCTCGGCCAGACCGTCGAGGCCTACGGCAAAGACCAACCCGCTGTCGCGCCCGACACCGACCACGCCGACCTCTTCGACCTGATGACCGCCATCCACGACCTCCCAGAGCTCCTCCGTATCCGCCAACTCACCTCCTACCCGCCTGACATGACCGACCGCATCCTCGAAGGCATGGCCAGCCTGCCCAAAGTCTGCGAAGCCTTCTCGCTGCCGGTCCAGTCCGGCTCCGACGATGTGCTCACCAACATGCGACGCGGCTACTCCGTCCACCAGTTCCGCGAGCGCATCGAAAAGGTCCGCTCCCTCTGGCCCCGCACCGGGATCAGCACCGACCTGATCGTCGGCTTCCCCGGCGAAACCGACGCCGACTTCCAGGCCTCCCACGATCTACTCGCCGAGCTCCGCTTCGACAAAGTCCACGTCGCCGCCTACAGCCCTCGCCCCGGCACCTTCGCCGACCACCGACAGCCCGATGATGTCCCCGCCGCGATCAAATCCGAGCGTCTCCACGCCGTCGAAGACCTTCAGCGTCAGGTCTCCAGCGAGATCAACTCGACCTACCTCCTTCAGGACGTCGACGTGATCGTCGAAAAGTCCAAGCCCGCCGACGACCCAGCCAACCAGCGCCTCACCGGCCGCACCCGCACGATGAAACTCGTCCACTTCGACGCCCCCGCCGGCCGCTACCAACAAGGCGACCTCCTCACCGTCACCGTCACCCGCACCGGCGCCTGGTCGCTCCAGGGCATCCCCGCCAACCCATGACCACCACCTCCGAGCCTCCCGCACCCGCAGCTGCCGGCGTTCGCCACCCCGATGTCGCCGTCCTCGTCGTCATCTTCACCGTCGCCGACGACCGCCTGCAGGTACTCCTGATCGAACGCTCCGCGCCGCCCGAGGAAGGCCTCTGGGCCGTCCCCGGCGGCCGTCTCGAACTCGACGAATCGCTCGACCACGCCGCCGTCCGCAAGCTCGCCGAGGAGGCCGGCGTCACCGACATCTTCCTCGAACAGCTCTATACCTTCGGCGACCTCGACCGATCCCCCGAGCAGGGCAGCGTCGCCGTTGCCTGGTTCGCCCTCGTTGACCACCAGCGCGTCACGCTCGCCCCGCGCACCGCCTGGCGCCGCGGTTGGTTCCCCGTCGACGACATGCCCGAGCTCGCCTTCGACAACGAACGCGTCATCGCGACCGCCCGCGAGCGCCTCATCAACAAGCTCGAGTACACCGACGCCGCCTACAGCCTCCTGCCCAAAGACTTCACCATGCGCGAACTCCAGCGCTCCTACGAAGCGATCCTCGGCCGCAGCCTCGACAAGCGAAACTTCCGCCGCCGCATCATGGCCACCGAGTTCATCGCCGCCACCGACCAGTTCCGCGCCGACGGCCCCCACCGCCCCGCCCGCCTCTACCGCTTCAGCCAACGCGCCTGACATCCCGCCCGGCGCCCAATCTGCGCCGTACGCCGCACCATCCGTGCGCAGCCACTTGACAGATCACCTCCAGCTTTGCGACACTCTCCCCATGGCGTTAGTGTCAGATAGACACTAACTAGGCCGATCCCCCGCGGATCCCTCCGCTCCTGCAAGCCGCCACCTGAGAGCGTCGACGAGATGACCACCACACTCGTACCCACCGCCTACACGCCCGAACGCCTCCCCCCCAACCTGCCCAACGATGCTTGCGAAACCGACCTCGCCACCGTCCCGCTCGTCGCCGAACCCCACCTCCCCGCCTGGCAGCCCGAAATTCCCGACGCCTACCTCGACCTCGGCCCCGACGAACTGCGCGAACGCATCCGCATCGCCCGCGACCAACTCGCCGACCGTCTCGTCATCCTCGGCCACCACTACCAGCGCGACGACATCATCGAGTTCGCCGATTTCCGCGGCGACTCCTTCAAGCTCGCCCAGCAGGCCGCCTTCCGCGACGACGCCGACTTCATCATCTTCTGCGGCGTCCACTTCATGGCCGAGAGCGCCGACATCCTCACCACCCCCGAACAGATCGTCATGCTCCCCAACCTCGCCGCCGGCTGCTCCATGGCCGACATGGCCCAGCCCGACGATGTCTACGGCTCCTGGGACGAGCTCTCCGAGATAGTCGACACCGCCAACGTCGTCCCGATCACCTACATGAACTCCGCCGCCTCGCTCAAAGCCTTCGTCGGCCAAAACGGCGGCGCCGTCTGCACCTCCTCCAACGCCAGGGCCGTGCTCGAGTGGGCCTTCGAGCAGGGCGACCAGGTCCTCTTCTTCCCCGACCAACACCTCGGACGCAACACCGCCAAGCAGCTCGGCATCGACCCTCGCACCGAGACCGCCGTCTGGAACCCCAACAAGGCGCTCGGCGGCCTCCGCCCCCAGCGCGTCCGCGACTCCCGCGTCCTGCTCTGGCAGGGCCACTGCTCCGTCCACATCCGCTTCCGCACCGACCAGATCGAGCGCGCCCGCCAGCAGCATGAAGGCTGTCGCGTCGTCGTCCACCCCGAATGCACCGAACCCGTCGTCGACGCCGCCGACGCCGTCGGCTCCACCGAGTTCATCATCAACTACGTCCGCAACGGCCCGCCTGGCGCCTACGCCGTCGGCACCGAGATCAACCTCGTCCACCGTCTCCATCAGGAGGTCGCCCACGAAGGCAAGACCGTCTTCTGCCTCGACCCCGTCATCTGCCCCTGCGCCACCATGTACCGCGTCCACCCCGCCTACCTCGCCTGGGTCACCGAAGAACTCGCCCAGGGCCGCGTCGTCAACCAGATCTCCGTCGCAGGCGAAACCCGCCGCTGGGCCCGCGTCGCCCTCCAGCGCATGCTCGACATCGTCTAGCTGCGCCGACGACTCGCACGCCGACGCCATGACCGAGCACTTCGACTTCCTGATCATCGGCACCGGTCTCGCCGGCCTCAACGCCGCCCTGCTCGCCCGTGAGCACGGCTCAGTCTGCCTGCTCAGCAAGGGCCCCCTCAGCGAGACCAACACCAACCGCGCCCAGGGCGGCATCGCCGCCGCCGTCGCTGCGACCGATCACCCCCAGCGCCACGCCGCCGACACGATCCGCGCCGGCGACGGCCTCTGCGACCAACAGGCCGTCGAAATCCTCACCGCGGAGGGGCCGGCCGCCGTCCGACGCCTGATCGATCTCGGCGTCGACTTCGACCGCGCCCCAAACGGCGCTGTCGCGCTCGCTCAGGAGGGCGCTCACTCTCAACCCCGCGTCCTCCACGCCGGCGGCGACCGCACCGGACTGCACATCCAGCGCGCCCTCGAACATTGCGTCGAGCGCGGCGACATCGACCTCCGCGAGGCCCACGCCGCCGTCGAACTCGCACTCGAAGCCGGCCGCTGCGTCGGCGCAGTCATCGCCGGCCCGACCGCCAGGCACACCACGATCACCGCCGACGCCACCATCCTCGCCACCGGCGGCGCCGGCGCGCTCTACACCAACACCACCAACACCGCAGTCGCCACCGCAGACGGCCTCGGCCTCGCCCTCCGCGCCGGCGCGGTCGTCCGCGACCTCGAGTTCGTCCAGTTCCACCCCACCGCGCTCGTCAGCGGCGACGGGCCCGCCTTCCTCGTCTCCGAAGCCCTCCGCGGCGAGGGCGCGGTCCTGCTCGACGCCGCCGGCAACCGCTTCCTCGCCGACGTCCACCCCGACGCCGAGCTCGCCCCCCGCAGCGTCATCGCCCGCGCCATCTCCGAATCCATGCGCCGCGACGACGCCCCCAACGTCTGGCTCGATATCTCACACCAACCGGCCGATTTCCTCCGCACCCGTTTCCCCGGCGTCTACCAGGGCTGCCTCGAGCGCGGCCACGACCTCACCGCCGGGCCCGTCCCCGTCGCCCCCGCCGCGCACTATCACATGGGCGGCGTCTGGACCGACCTCCACGGCCGCACCACAATCCCCGGCCTCTTCGCCGCTGGTGAAGTCGCCACCACCGGCGCTCACGGCGCAAACCGCGTCGCCTCCAACTCCCTGCTCGAAGCCGCCGTCTTCTCCGCCCGCGCCATCAACGCCGCGACCAGCCGCCCGGCCGACGCCCCAACCCCGGCCGAGCCGGTCGAGCCGCTCCCCATTGCAGGCCTCAGTGCAGCCCCCTCGCTGGCGCAACTCCAGCAGACCATCATCAACGCCGCCGGCATCGCCCGTCACGCCCACGAGCTGACCGCCGCCCTGCGCCGGCTCGAATCCTGGAGCGCCGACCCCAACGGCGACACACCGCCCGGCTCGACGCTGCACCTCGCCACCACCGCCGCACACGCCATCATCCACGCCGCCCTCACCCGCACCGAGACCCGCGGCAGCCACCTCCGACTCGACCACCCACGAACCGATCCCGCCTGGCAGCGGCGCCTCGCCTGGCGCATCGTGCGCGAGTAACCCCAGCCATGCCCGATCTCATCCCGCTCGACGAGGCCCTGGTCGAACGCCTCGTCCAGGACTCGCTCGACGAAGACCGCGTCGACCTCGACCTCACCACCCAATCGATCGCCGCATCCCTCAGCGACGGGACCGCCGAGATCATCGCCCGCGCCGACGGCGTCATCTGCGGCCTCGCCTTCGCCACCGCCGCCTTCGAGGCGCTCGATCCCGACGTGGCAATCACCGCTCATTGCGCCGACGGCGACACCGTCGCCGCGGGCGACGTGCTCGCCACAATCCGCGGCCGCGCCCTCGACCTCCTCCGCGCCGAACGCACCGCCCTCAACTGGCTCCAGCGCCTCTCCGGCACCGCCACCCTCACCGCCGCCGCCGTGACCGCCGCCACCGCCGGCGGCCACGCCCAAATCCTCGACACCCGCAAAACCACCCCCGGCCTCCGCGCCGCCGAACGCTACGCCGTCCGCTGCGGCGGCGGCATCAACCATCGCGACTCCCTCGCCGCCGGCATCCTGCTCAAAGACAACCACATCGCCGCTGTCGGCTCGATCACCGACGCCGTCCACGCCGCCCTCGAACACTCCGGCCCCGCCACCGCCGTCGAGGTCGAAGTCACAAACATCGATCAGGCCCGCGAAGCGCTCGACGCCGGCGCCCCCGCCCTGTTGCTCGACAACTTCGACATCGCCGACCTCCCCCGCGCCGTCGAGCTCGCCCACCGGTTCGACGCCGCCGTCGAAGCCAGCGGCGGCATCGCCATCACCCAGATCACCGAAATCGCCGCCACCGGCGTCGACTACATCTCAATGGGCGCACTCACCCACTCCGCCCCCGCCCTCGACATCGCCCTCGACCTCCGCCCCTAACCCCGACGCGACCGATCCAGCTCCGCCGAATCGATCACCACCGTGAACGGCCCGTCGTTCACCAGCTCCACCTCCATCTCCGCCCCAAACTCCCCTCGCGCCACCGCCAAACCGCTCGCCTCCAGCTGCCCCGCGAACCGCTCCACCAGCGGTTCCGCCACCTCTGGACGCGCCGCCCGCGTGAAGCTCGGCCGCCGGCCCTTGCGCACGTCCGAAATCAGCGTGAACTGGCTCACCACCAGCACCGCGCCGCCCACATCCGCGACGCTCTCGTTGAACCGCCCCTCCGCATCCGCGAAGATCCGCAACCCCGCCACCTTCGCCGCCATCCGGTCGGCCTCCGACTCTCCGTCGCCGTCCGCCACTCCGACCAGCGCCAGCAACCCCACCCCAATCTCGCCGACCACCGCACCGCCGACGCGCACCGACGCGCGACTCACGCGTTGCAGCACCACTCGCATCGAAATTCCACCTCCGCTCTCGCCCCCCGCCCTGCGGGGGGACCCTCCGCTCTCGCCCCCCGCTCTGCGGGGGGAGATGTCACGGAGTGACAGAGGGGGGCCGCCCCGCTCGCCCGCCCCGCTCGCCTGCCCCGCTCGCCCGCCCCGCTCGCCCGCCCCGCTCGCCCGCCCCGCTCGCCTGCCCCTGCGCCTAGTCCCCGGCAGCCGCGTCCGCAACCACCTTCTCCGGCGAGCCCTCGGACGCGCCGTTGCGTTCCGACTCGCCATCGCGCTCCGAGCCGCCATCCCGCTCCGACCCGCCTTCGCCGTCCGACTCGCCGTCGGAGCCATCGCCGTCTTCGTCCGCCCGACCCTTCCACGACGACTTCCGGTTATCGGTCGAGTACCAGCCTTTGCCCTTAAACACGATCGCCGGCGCGCTCGGGATCCGCTGCATCAGCTCCGCGCACTCCGGACACGGCTGCTTGACCAGCGCGTCCCAGCCCTCCAGCTTTTCCTCCGCGTGACCACACTCGAAGCACTCATAGGCGTAACGGGGCACGAACGTTCCTCACCCTCGGGTCCACAATTGGGCCATGCGGCGCCCTCGCCGCACAGAATCGTCCGCAAGGTATCACGGCCCACGCCCGCTTCGCGAGCTGCGCCACACATCCCCCCGGCATTCGCCCCACCTTGCGCTCCCACAACGGTCGCACCGCCGCCAACCCGTGCCTATACTCTCACGCAGTGCGTCCCGCGCCGTCATCTGCGCGTGCCCGTAGCCGACCCTCGCGCCGCGGACGCTGCCCAAGCCCTCTCCCCAGCTCAGGAGCACGATGACGACCCAACTCTCCATGCGCGACCTGCTCGAGGCCGGCGTCCACTTCGGTCACCAGACCGGGCGCTGGAACCCCAAAATGGCCCCCTTCATCTACGGCGCCCGCAACGGCGTCCACATCCTCGACCTCGCTCAGACCGTCGGCCGCCTGACCGACGCCACCGACTTCGTCCGCGACACCGTCGCCGACGGTCAGCGCGTCCTCTTCGTCGGCACCAAGCGCCAGGCCCAGGACGTCATTCGCAACGAGGCCGACCGCGCCGGCATGCCCCACGTCGTCACCCGCTGGCTCGGCGGCACCCTGACCAACTTCGCCACCATCCGCAGCCGCGTCGACTACATGATCGAGCTCGAACGCCGCGAGGAGCTTGGCCAGCTCGACCTCCTGCCCAAGAAGGAAGCCCTGCGCCTGCGCGACAAGCTCACCCGGCTGCACCGCTACCTCATCGGCCTGCGCGACATGACCATCCTGCCCGGCGCCGTCTTCATCGTCGATGTCCCCCGCGAGCACATCGCCGTCGCCGAAGCCAAGCGTCTCCACATCCCGATCGTCGCCGTCTGCGACACCAACTGCGACCCCCGCGGCATCGACTTCCCCATCCCCTCCAACGACGACGCGATCCGCGCCGTGCGCCTGCTCGCGTCCCAAATCGCCGATGCCGCCGCCGAAGGCGCCCTGCTCCGCCAGAGCGCCCGCCGCGACGCACAGCTCGAGGACGCCCAATCCCCCCAGCCCGCCAACGCCTCGTCCAGCCAACGCCCGCAGATCCGTCACCGCTAACGGGCCCTCCGCCCGCCGTCCAGCCAAAGACAACCCACCCCCAACACCACTAGGAGCCTCCATCGTGGCCGTGAGCATCGACCAAATCAAAGCCCTGCGCGACCAAACCGGCGCCGGCGTCATGGACTGCCGCGGCGCCCTCGAACAGTCCAACGGCGACCTTGACGCCGCCCGCGAACTGCTCCGCGAAAAAGGCATCGCCACCGCCGCCAAGCGCGCCAACCGCGCCACCGGCCAGGGCCTGATCGAGTCCTACATCCACAGCGGACGCATCGGCGTCCTCGTCGACCTCCGCTGCGAAACCGACTTCGTCGCCCGCACCGAGCCCTTCAAGGAGCTCGCCCACGACATCGCCATGCAAATCGCCTCGATGCAGCCCGCCGCCGTCTCCGCCGAACAGCTCGACGACGACGACCCCGACGCCACCGCGCTGCTCGACCAGCCCTTCATTCGCGACGCCAACCAGACCATCGCCGACCGCATCAACGATGTCATCACCTCCGTCGGCGAAAAAATCGAAGTCGCCCGCTTCATCCGCTACGAAGTCGGCGAGTAGACTCGATCCGTCCAGCGCGCCACCGCGTGAGTCTCCCATGACTGATCCCCCCCGCCGCATCCTGCTCAAAATCAGCGGCGAAGCCCTCCAGGGCGACCTCACCACCGGCCTCGACCCCATCGCCGTCCGACGCATCGCCCTCCAGCTCGTCGCCTGCGCCAGCTCCGGCGTCCAGATCGCCGTCGTGGTCGGCGGCGGCAACATCGTCCGCGGCCGCGTCGCCGCCGCCGCCGGCATGACCCGCATGACCGCCGACTACGCCGGCATGCTCGGCACCATCATCAACGGCCTCGCCCTCCAGGACGCGATCGAAGCCGAAGGCCTCGAGGTCCGCACCCTCTCCGCCATCAACGTCCCCACCGTCGCCGAGCCTTACATCCCCCGACGCGCCCGCCGCCACCTCGAAAAGAACCGCATCGTCCTGCTCGTCGCCGGCACCGGCCAGCCCTTCGTCACCACCGACACCGCCGCCGCACAGTTCGGCGTCGCCGTCGGCGCCGTCGAATTGCTCATGGCCAAGCGCGGCGTCGACGGCGTCTACACCGCTGATCCCGCCACCCACCCCGACGCCAGGCGCTACGAATCGCTCAACTTCCGCGACGCCATCACACAAAACCTCGGCGTCCTCATGGACACCGCCGCGCTCTCCCTCTGCGAAGACAACGGTCTACCCATCTTCGTGTTTGATATCGACTCGCCGGACGCTATCGTGCAGGCCGTACGACACGGTGTGGCGGGCACCCGCGTCCACGCCGGACCCACCCGTCTCGCGTAAGCGCTCACTATGGCCGACGACGAACTCATCGAGCTGGAATTCTCCGACGCCGACGAGCGCATGCGCGGCGCGATCGCCGCGCTCGGCCGCGAACTCCAGGCCATCCGCACCGGCCGCGCCCACCCCGGCCTCGTCGAGCACGTCCGCGTCGACTACTACGGCACCACCATGGCCCTCAACCAGATGGCCACCATCTCCGTCCCCGAAGCCCGCCTGATCGCCATTCAGCCCTGGGACAAGAACGCCTTCGGACCCATCACCAAAGCGATCCAGACCTCCGACCTCGGCATCAACCCACAGAGCGACGGCATCCTCATCCGCCTCGCCCTGCCCGAACTCACCGAGGAGCGCCGCCGCAGCCTCGTCAAAGTCGTCTCCGGGAAGGCCGAAACCGCGCGCGTCGCGATCCGCAACATCCGCCGCCACATCCACGACGACCTCCGTAGCATGCAGCGCGACGGCGACCTCTCCCAGGACGAGGAACATCGCGCTGAGACCCGACTCGACAAACTCACAACCGAATTCGTCGCTATCGTGGACAAGGCGGGCGAGGACAAGGAGCGAGAGCTCCTGGAGGTCTAGTCGTGACACGATGGTCCACCGCCCGACTGCCCGCTGCCGTCCCCCACACTCCCCCGCTTTCCGGCCCGCCGCCCGCTGAATCCGCTCCCGCCGCCGCTCCCGCACTCGCCCCCAACGCGCCCAAACCACTCACGCCCTGTCACGTCGCCGTCATCATGGACGGCAACGGACGCTGGGCCGCCCAGCGCGGCCTGCGGCCCACCGACGGTCACCGCGCCGGCACCGAGAACATCCGCGCCGCGATCGAATCCTTCGGCCAACGCGGCATCCGCTACCTCACCCTCTTCGCCTTCTCCACCGAGAACTGGCGCCGCCCCCGACCGGAGATCCGCGGCCTCATGCGCATCCTCTCCAGCACCATCGACCGCGAGGTCCAGCCGCTCCACGAGGCCGGCGTCCAGCTCCGCTACATCGGCCGCATCGACGCCCTCTCCGACCACCTCCGGCGCAAAATCGACCAGGCCGTCGCGCTCACCGCCAACAACACCAAGATGACCGTCTGCATCGCCTTCAACTACGGCGGCCGCGCCGAACTCGTCGACGCCGTGCGCCGCATCGCCGCCGACGGCATCCCCCCCGACGACATCGATGAAGCCCTGATCGACCGCTACCTCTACACCGGCGGCATGCCCGATCCCGACCTGATCATCCGCACCGGCGGCGACCAGCGCCTCTCCAACTTCCTGCTCTGGCAGGCCGCCTATGCCGAGTACGTCTTCTCGCCCACCTGGTGGCCCGATTTCTGCGCCGCCGATGTCGACGCCGCGCTCGACGCCTACGCCCGCCGCTGCCGCAACTTCGGCGCCCGCCTGAAACAGTGACCACCCAACCCCAGGCCCGCGCTCTCCCCGTAGGGGCAACCCTGGTGGTTCCCCGCCCCGTTCACCCTCACAAACCCCCCACTCGCAGCCCCGCACGTCCCCCACGCGCCGCCACCCGCGCGACGGCACAACGCCTCCCTGTAGGGGCAACCCTCGTGGTTGCCCTCCCCCTTCACCCTCACCAACGCGCCAATCGCTCCGCCGCGTGTCACCCACGCGCCGCCACCCGCCCGAGGGCACAACGCCTCCCCGTAGGGGCAACCCTCGTGGTTGCCCTCCGCCTTCACCCTCACAAACGCCCCGATCGCCGCGCCACAGCTCCCCCGCGCGCCGCCCCCTCGCAGGGCCAACCAACCACGCCCGACTGGCTCAGACCGTGACCGCCCTCCAGACCGCACTGCAGACCACACGCGCCCACGCCTCCAGTCAGCTCGGCCTGCGCCTGCTCAGCGCCGCCGTCGGCCTGCCGATCATCATCGGCGCGATCCTCGTCGGCGGGCCGTTCTTCACCGCCTTGCTCGGCCTCGCGATGCTCGTCGCCCTCGGCGAAATCGCGGTGATCTGCCGCCTCCGCCTCAGCTCGCCCGCCTTCCTGCTCGCCGCCGCCGGCCTCGGCGCGACCCTCGGCGTCAGCCTCACCGCCGCCGTCCCGCTCTTCTGGACCATGCTCCCGGCGGTTCTGGGCATCTTCGCCGCGACCACCGTCCACGCCACGCTGCGCGAGCCACAGCCCGATCCCGTCGCGCTCACCCGCCACCTGCTCGACGCCGGCGTCATGACCGCCGCCCTGCTCTGCCTCGCCCTTCCCGCCGCCGCCTTCATCCTGATCCGTCAACACGCCGACGGCGCACAGTGGCTGCTGCTCGCCGTCCTCGCCATCGCCGCCACCGACACCGCCGCCTACGTCGGCGGCCGCACCCTTGGACGCCACCGCCTCGCCCCCGCGATCAGCCCCAACAAGACAGTCGAGGGCGCGATCGCCGGCTGGATCGGCGGCGCCGGCTCGGTGCTCGCGCTCGACGCAATCTTCGGCCTCCACGCCGGCATCTGGCCCCTCATCCTGCTCGCCCTCGTCCTGCCCGTCGTCGGCCAGATCGGCGACCTCGCCGAGTCGCTCTTCAAGCGCGCACGCAACGTCAAAGACTCCTCCAACCTGATCCCCGGCCATGGCGGCGTGCTCGATCGCCTCGACAGCCTCCTCTTCGGCATTCCCTGCGTATACTTTTTCCTTGTATGGATGTAGCCGTGGATCGCAACCCCCCATGATCACGACATGATGACGACATGACCGATCACACGACCGACCACACGACCACCACCTTCGTCCTGCTCGGCTCCACCGGCAGCATCGGCACCCAGACGCTCGATGTCGTCCGCTCCATGCCCGAGCGCTACCGCATCCTCGGCCTCGCCGCCGGTCGCAACCTCTCCCTGCTCGAAGCGCAGGCCCGCGAGTTCCGCCCCCGCTACCTCTGGGCCGCGCCCGACGCCGATGGCGCACCGCCACCCGAACTCCAGGCGATCGCCCGTGATCTGGGCGCTGAAGTCTGCCCGATGGACGACATGGCCGCCGACCCCGACGGCGACGTACTCGTCGTCGGCACCGCCGGCCGCGCCGGCCTCGAACCAACCCTCACCGCCCTCAGTCGCGGCGCGGATGTCGCGCTCGCCAACAAAGAGGTCGTCGTCATGGCCGGCGCCCTGGTCCGCGCCGCCGCCGACGCCGGCGGCGCACAGCTCCGGCCCGTCGACTCCGAGCACAGCGCCATCTGGCAGTGCCTCTGGGGCGAAGAACAGCACGAAGTCCGCCGCATCATCCTCACCGCCTCCGGCGGCGCACTCCGCGACCTCCCCCCCGATCAGCTCGCCGACGTGACCCCCGAGCAGGCCCTCAAACACCCTACCTGGAACATGGGCGCGAAGATCACCATCGATAGCGCCACCCTGATGAACAAGGGCATGGAGACGATCGAAGCACGCTGGCTCTTCGATGTCCCCTACGACCGCGTCGAAGTCGTCCAGCATGCCGAATCGATCGTCCACTCGCTGGTCGAATTCGGCGACGGCTCGGTCAAGGCGCAGCTCGGCTACCCCGACATGAAGCTCCCCATCCAGCTCGCCCTCTCCTGGCCCCTGCGCCTCCAGCCCACCACCAACCCGCTCGACCTCGCCGCCGTCGGCAGCCTCAACTTCTCCGCCCCCAACCTCGACCGCTACCCCTGCCTCAAGCTCGCCATGCGCGCCGGCCTCGCCGACGGCACCTACCCCGCGGCCATGGCCGCCGCCGACGAGGTCGCCGTCCACGCCTTCCTCAACCGCCAGATTCGCTTCGACCACATCCCCCAACTCGTTGAGCAAGCGCTCGACGCCCACGACAACACCGACAACCCCGCACTCGAAGCGATCGACGCCGCCGACGCCTGGGCCCGCGAGTTCACCCACGCCAACATCGCGGAGCGCTCGTGGTCTTAGTCACCTACGTCCTCCCCTTCGTAGGCGTCCTCCTCGCCCTCGTTGTCCTCCACGAGCTGGGCCACTACGTCGCTGCAAAGCTCGCCGGCGTCCGCGTCGAGGAGTTCGGCATCGGTTTACCCCCCCGAATCGGCGGCAAACAGTTCGGCGAGACCCTCTATTCGATCAACTGGCTGCCGATCGGCGGCTTCGTGCGCCTCACCGGCGAAGAATCGAGCGGCGTGATCGTCGAACGCGTCCGTCGCGGCAACTCCGCCAACCACAGCCTGCATCCCGGCGACCGCATCACCCACGTCAACGGCAAGCGCGTCAACTCCCCCCAGCAGTTCACCGAGCGCATGGCCGAGATCGTCCGCGGCACGAAGCTCGAATACAACATCTCCCGCAGCCAGCCCAACGGCGCCCGCAAGAGCTACGTCCTCACGCTCACCTCGCTCGACGACTCGCCAATCTCCGAACGCGACATCGCCGCCGACCCTGCCGGCCAGCCTGTCGCGACGCCCGCCGCCGACCGCGACGACCCGAACCGCACCGCCTTCTTCGGCGTCACCGTCGCCCGCGACCCGCGCTCGCTCGCCGTCCAGGGCCGCTTCACCCGCATCGGCATCCTCGCCGCCGGCGCCGCTGTCAACGCCGTCCTGCCAATCTTCCTCTTCGCCCTCGGCGCGATCATCCCCGACAACATCTCCGCCGGTCCGGCAGTCGTCACCACCGTCGTCCAGGGCGCCCCCGCCCAGCGCGCCGGCATCGAGTCCGGCGACTACATCGTCGCCGTCAACGGCGACGAAATCCGCAACGCCCAGGACCTCACCCGCGCCATCCAGCTCAACCTCGGCAAGACCATCACCACCACGATCGAGCGCAATACCGTCGTCGACTCCTTCACCGGCGAGACAAGCGCCGAGCGATTCGATCTCGACGTGCACGCCCGGCTCGCCCCCCAGCCCCTCACCCACGTCGTGCAGGAGGGTGAATCGATCCCCCAGATCGCCGAGCGCCTCGGCGTGCCCGCGCTCTTCGTGATCGGCGCCTGGGGCGTCGAAACCAGGGAGCTCGAACCCGGCACGGTGCTCAACCTGCCCGGTGGGCGTACCTACACCGCCCAGCCCGACGACACCATCGCCAGCATCGCCATCGACCAGGGCATCCGGATCGACGCGCTCTACTACGCCGTCGGCCTCGACCCACGCTTCCCACCCGCCGGCACCGTCATCGAGGTGCGGCAGGGCGCGACCGGCATCACCGTCGGAAACGCCAGCTCCCGCGTCGTGCGCGAGGGCTCCAGCCTCGCCGAGGCGATCCCCGAGGGCTGGGACCAAACCGTCGCCACCTTCGTGCTCGTCCGCAATCGCATCCGCTCCTGGATCGCCGGCGGCGAGGCCCTCGACCTCTCCGGACCCGTCGGCATCGCCCGCGTCACCGGCGAAGTCATCGAGCGCGCCGGCTGGGTCCGCCTGATTGAACTCGCCGCCCTGCTCAGCCTCAACCTCGCCATCATCAACATCCTCCCGCTCCCCATGTTGGACGGCGGCCGCATCTTTTTCGTCCTCGTCGAAATCGCCCGCCGCGGCAAGCGCATCTCCCCCGAGCGCGAAGGCCTCGTCCATCTCGCCGGCTTCGTCGCCCTGCTCCTCTTCATCGCCGTCATCTCCTACTTCGACATCGTCAAGGCCATCTCCGGCGAGTCCCTGCTCGAGTAGCCCCCAACCGCCAGCCGCTACCTGCCGCCCCTTGCCGCTCAGTGCCACGGCTCGATCTCAACCGTGTATCCTCCTCTGTAGCCTGCACTGCATACCGCTTCTCGCCAGCTCCCACGGAGGAACCATGGCCTTCACCACGTTTATCGACGCCGACACTCACATCACCGAACCCGCTGACCTCTGGACCAGCCGCGTCTCCAGCAAGTGGGCCGACCAGGTCCTGCACGTCAAGCAGGACAACGAAGGCACCAACGCCTGGTTCGTCGGTGACAACAAGGTCGCCAACGCCCCGTCCGGCGTCTTCGCCGGCTGGACCGGCAAGTTCCCCAACTCCCCGCCGACCTACGAGGCCGCCCATCCCGCCTCGTTCGACGTGCACGAGCGGCTCAAGATGATGGACGAGACCGGCGTCTACGCCCAGGTCCTCTACCCCAACGTCGCCGGCTTCGCTTCCCAGCGCTTCCTGCAGCTCGGCGAGCCCGAACTCATGCTCGAATGCGTCCGCGCCTGGAACGACTTCCAGCTCGACTGGATCTCCCCGGCCCCCGAGCGCTTCGTCGCCAACGCCGCCATCCCCTTCTGGGACGTTGAGGAGTCGGTCAAGGAGATCGAGCGCGTCGCTCAGCGCGGCATCAAGGGCATCCTCTTCACCGGCGACCCCCAGTCCCACGGCCAGCCCCTGCTCGGCGACCACCACTGGGACCCGCTCTGGAACGTCGCCACCGACACCGGCCTCCCGATCTCCTTCCACATCGGCTCCGGCGACTTCACCGACGGCTTCACCCCGGAACGCCTCAAGGTCGACGGCCCCGAGGTCACCTACGCACGCACCTCAACCACCCTGTTCCTGGCCAACGGCCTGCAGATGGCCGACCTGCTGGTCTCCGGCGTGCTCCCGCGCTTCCCCGAGCTCAAGTTCGTCTCCGTCGAGAGCGGCATCGGCTGGGTCCCCTTCTGCCTCGAATCGGCCGACTACCACTTCCTCGCCGCCGACGTGCCCAGCGCCCGGCCCGAGTTCACGATGCTGCCCAGCGACTACTTCCGCCGCCAGGTCTACGCCTGCTACTGGTTCGAGAAGATCGCCCCGCGCAAGCTGATCGACGACATCGGCGAGGACAACATCCTCTTCGAGACCGACTTCCCCCACCCCACCTGCCTCTACGGCAACGTCCAGGAGACCATCGAAGACGGCCTCCAGGGGCAGTCCGAAACCACCCGCCGCAAGATCCTCTGGGAGAACTCCGCCAAGCTCTACAAGATCGATACCCCCGCAGTAATGCCCGCCGGCCTCGCCGCCGCCGGCGGTGGCGGCGGCGCCTAGTCAGCCCACCTCCCCAATCACTGCGCACCTCAATCGCTAGGAAATCCGATGACCTTCACCACCTTTATCGACGCCGACACCCACATCACCGAGCCCGCCGACCTCTGGACCAGCCGGGTCTCCAAAAAGTGGGGCGACCGCGTCCTCCACGTCAAGCAGGACAACGAAGGCGTCAACGCCTGGTTCGTCGCCGACGAGAAGGTCGCCAATGCTCCCTCCGGCGTCTTCGCCGGCTGGAAGGGCAAGTTCCCCTCCACACCACCTACCTATGAAGCCGCGCACCCCGCCTCCTTCGATGTCCACGAGCGGCTCAAGCTCATGGACGAGACCGGCGTCTACGCCCAGGTGCTCTACCCCAACGTCGCCGGCTTCGCCTCCCAGCGCTTCCTCCAGCTCGGCGAACCCGAGCTGATGATGGAGTGCGTCCGAGCCTGGAATGATTTCCAGGTCGACTGGATCTCCCCCGCTCCCGAGCGCTTCGTGCCCAACGCCTCCGTCCCCTTCTGGGACGTCGCCGAGGCCGCCACCGAGATCGAGCGCGCCAAGAGCATCGGCCACGGCGGCATCCTCTTCACCGGCGACCCCCAGTCCCACGGCCAGCCCTTCCTCGGCGACCACCACTGGGACCCGATCTGGAACGCCGCCGTCGACACCGATATGCCGATCGCCTTCCATGTCGGCTCCGGCGACTTCAACGACGGCTTCACCCCCGACCGCCTGCGCGTCGACGGCCAGGAGGTCACCTACGCGCGCCTCTCCACCCAGCTCTTCATGACCAACGGCTTCCAGCTCGTTGACCTGCTCCTCTCCGGCGTCCTCGCCCGCTTCCCCACGCTCAAGTTCATCTCCGTCGAGAGCGGCATCGGCTGGGTCCCCTTCGTCCTCGAATCGGCCGACTACCACTTCCTCGCCGCCGACGTGCGCAGCGCCCGTCCCGAGTTCGACATGATGCCCAGCGACTACTTCCGCCGCCAGGTCTACGCCTGCTACTGGTTCGAGAAGGTCGCCCCGCGCAAGCTGATCGAAGACATCGGCGAGGACAACATCCTCTTCGAAACCGACTTCCCGCACCCCACCTGCCTCTACGGCAACGTCCAGGAGACAATCGAGGACGGTCTCGAAGGCCAGTCCGAAACAGTCCGCCGCAAGATCCTCTGGGAGAACTCCGCCAACCTCTACCACATCGAAACCCCCGCCGAACTCCCCGCCGGCCTAGCCGCCGCCGGCGGAGGCGGCGCCTAGCCCTAATCGCCGCCCCCGCAAGCGGGGGAATCTGTCCCATAGAGTCCAATCGCTCCCCCCGAGGGGGAGCTGTCGCGCAGCGACTGAGGGGGAGGCCCGCCCGCGCAACCGCGATCGCGTCGCTCCCCCCGCCCACGGGGGTGAGCCGTCCCGCACATTCCGTTCGCTCCCCCCGCTTTGCGGGGGGAGCTGTCCCGTAGGGACTGAGGGGGGCCGCCTCTGGACCCAGGAGACCCGCCCCCGCGGCCACTCCCCCCTCCACCCCTAACATCAGCCGATAGCGCCAACAGCGCCACCCCGACGGCGCCCCAGCGTGCAACGAAAGCGAACAACTCATGGAGATCGCAGGCAAAGTCGCAGTCGTCACCGGCTCATCATCAGGCGTCGGCCGCGCGACCGCCGAACTCCTCGCCCAGCTCGGCGCATCAGTCGTCGTCAACTACTTCCACGGCGCCGACGCCGCCAATGAAATCGTTGCAGGCATCCGCTCCAACGGCGGCCGGGCCATCGCCGTCCGGGCCGATCTACGCGACAACGCCGACTGCCAGCGCCTCATTCAGTCCGCCGTCGACGAGTTCGGCGCCCTCCACATCCTCGTCAACAACGGCGCCATGACCTACTTCATCGCTCACGACGACCTCGACGCCGTCACCGACGAAGTCTGGGACGACGTCCTCGGCGCCAATCTGCGCGGCGTCTTCAACTGTAGCCGCGCCGCCGCCCCGCACATGCGCGCCGCCGGCGAGGGCGCGATCGTCAACGTCTCCTCCGTCGCCGGCGACGGCGGCGGCGGCTCCTGCATCCCCTACGCCGCCTCCAAAGCCGCGGTCAACGTCATCACCAAATCGCTCGCCCGGGTCCTCGGCCCCGAAATCCGCATCAACACCATCGCCCCCGGCTTCATCGAAGGCCGCTGGCTGCTCGGCGGCCTCGGCGAAGAGACCTACGAAGCCGGCCGCACCCGCCTCACCGCCACCGCCCCCCTCCGAGGCGTCGCCACCCCCCAACTCTGCGCCGACGCAATCCTCGCCCTGATCGAACGCAACACCTTCGTCACCGGCCAAACCATCACCGTCGACGGCGGCGCCACCCTCTAGCCCCAACGCAGCGCCGCGACGCATCCCGACGCCGAACCATCTCCGCCCGCAGGGATGATGGCGCAGGTAGAGGGGAAGCGTGGAGCGCAGCAACGGCCCCCCTCTCTTGATGTCAGTGCACCGGCTGCCGGCGCCGATCCGTCCCGTCAGCGGCGCCGCGCGTAGTTCCGGGAATCCCGCACCACCTCGTAATCCGCAGCTCCAAGCCTGTGACACCAGACATCGGGCCTCTTCACCAACTGATACGCGGCAGCAGGCGGGCTCCACCAGTTTGCGACCTCGACAGCGACGCCGAGCTGGCGACGGGGATCGAGCACCTTCTCAATGGCTGGCACTAAATCACTGTCCGCTGAGAACAGCACTCCCACATCGAAATCCCCGTCAATCGCCCCGGCGAAGAAGTCAAGCGCCAGCTCAACATCAATCCCCTTCTCGCGCGGGTCTCTCCGCGTCCCACCAAGCGGTCTCGTCACTACGGTCACCCCATCACGCTTCCATGCCGCGTGCTGCCGCTGGTTCGCTCGATATTGGGGAGAATGCAGCCGTGGTGCGCCGCGGTAGACGCGCACCTCCTGCAACCGACGCCGATCGTCGCGATTTCCAAGCGGTTGCTTCGAGCACAGCAACTCGCCCAACCGGTGCGGAGAAATCTGCCCAAACGTACTCGCGCCAATGTTCGAGTGAAAGGCGCGCCGCGCCCCGTGGTAGACGTTCTGTAGGTCGACGAAAACAGAGAGGCGCAGGTCCGTCGTTGCCCAGGACGAAGAAAAGTCCCGTCCTCCGGTGCGCTAAGCCGGACGACGGGCTATTCGAATTGCACGGCCTGTTGGGCGATTCGCTAGCGAGCCCTCAGCCGCAGCGCGCAACACGATGATCCACCCTGTCTGACCGATTGTCAAGTCGTCACATAGAACTCGGTGATCTGATCGGTCCAACAGTTCATTCGCGTCTCTCGGAGGACAGCTGGAACGCACAACGCGCCCTTCACGCCGCACGGATGAGCACTGCACCAATGAAGGTGAAAATCCCCGCCGTCCGGTGCGCTACGCCGGATGACGGGACTGGTGAATTGCACGGCCTGTTGGGCGCTCCGCCGGCGTGCCCTCAGCCGCAGCGCGCGCCGAAATCGTTTCAGGATCGGATTTCCCCGTGCGCTACTCGCCCGTGAACCGCGCCTCCCGACGCTCGAACAACGCCCGAATCCCCTCCCGCGCATCCGCCGACCCACGCGCCGCCTGCACCAGCTCATCCACATCCCCATGCTCGATCTGATCGCGGAAATCCATCTCCCGGACCAGCAGCGCCTTCATCGCCCGCAACGACAGCGGAGCGTTCCGCGTCAGCCGATCAATCACCTCCGCCGCGGCCTCCTCCAGACGCTCCACCTCCGCCACCCGCGCAATCGCACCCAACTCATGCATCCGCCACGCCGGCACCCGCTCGCCGAGCAGCAAAATCTCCCGGCTCGCCACCGGACCCGCCACCTCCAGCAGCTTCTTCGCCAGGAACCAGCTCGGCGCCAGCCCAATCTGCGCCAGCGACATCCCAAACTTCGCCGTCGCCGCTGCGACCACAAAGTCGCAGTGCAGCGCCAGCTCGTTGCCGCCCGCGATCGCGTCCCCATGCACCACCGCCACGACCGGCAGCGGCCAATGCTGGATCGCATCCAGCATCTGCTCGATCGAAACCTCGCCGGGCGGCAACCCGCCCTCGCGCTCCCGCAGGTCCAGACCCGCGCAGAACACCGGGCCCTCCGCCCGAATCACCGCCACCCGCTCCTCGACCTCCGGCTCGCCTGAAAACGCCCCATACAGCAGCTCAAGCATCTCGCTGTTCAGCGCGTTCCGCTTCTCCGGGCGGTTCAGCACCACCGTCCGCACGGCCCCGCTCACCTCGACGCCGATCACGTCATCGCTGCTGATCATGCCGCCTCCTCCGTTCACGACCGCAGCCTAGGCCACAGTCGCCGATCCGGAGCACAGCGCCTGGCCAGCGGTACCCTCGCTTCGCGCCGCCACCAGCGAAACGCGAGCCACCCGCGATGCCCAACTCCCCCTCGATGCTCGGCCGCTACGTCCCACCCGCCCCCAACGCCGCCGACGGCTACGACCGCGAGTCGCGCTACATCACCGTCGACGACGGCTGCCGCATCGCCGTCGACATCCTCCACCCCGCGGCAGCCGGCAAGCGCCTCGAGGGCCCGCGGCCCACCGTCCTTCACGCCACCCCCTACCGCCGCGCCTGGCTGCGCAGCGCCACCAGCCGCACCGCCGCCCGCTACGAGCAGGCGCTCGCAGGAATCGAGCCCGGCCAGCTCGTCACCCAGTACGAGTCCCGCCCCCTCGCCACGGCCCTCATCCACCAGGGCTATAACTTCGTCTCGCTCGACCTCCGCGGCACGGGCGCCTCGTTCGGGGCGAGCTACATCGATTCCTGGCGCGCCGGACTCGACATCGCCCAGGTCATCGACTGGATCGTCGATCAACCCTGGGCGACCGACAAGGTCGGAATGGTCGGCATCTCCTACGAGGGCATGGCGCAGTTCTTCACCGCCGCCTTCGCGCCCGCCGGACTCGCCTGCATCGTCCCGCAGTATCCCGGCCTCCCCCAGTGCTACGTCGACGGCGGTCTCGCCATCTCCGGCTTCGCCCGCACCTGGGAAGCGCTCCACAAAGGCATCTCCGAAGACGAGCCCTCAGCCCCCGTCGACGGTCCCGACGGCCCACAGCTCCGCGCCGACGCCGAAGCCGAACGCGACCCCAGCCGCTACGACTGGGTCGAGACCTTCGCGCGCATGGACCCGCGCGACGTGACCCGCATGGCCGCCTACGACGGCATCCTGCGCGAACGCGACCGCTCCGACATCGGCCTGCCTCCGGTCGCCTCCGGCTGGATCGGCGCGCACGACCTCCTCAACGCCGCCGCCGTCCCCACCTACATCGTCACCGGCTGGTGGGACCTCACCTTCCCCGCCTTCCTGATCGACGCCTTCAACCGCCTCACCGTCCCCAAAAAACTCATCGTCGGCCCCTGGAATCACGGCCAGGCCGGCGACCCCGAGGTCCTGCGCTGGCTCGACCATTGGCTCAAGGACATCGACAACGGCGTCACCGACGAACCGCCCGTCCACTACGCCACCAGCCAGCCCAGCGGCGCACAGACCTGGAGTGCGGCCCCGCGCCTGCCCCTGCCCGAAGCGCAGCCGCGCTCCCTCTATCTCTCCGCCGCTCCATCCGAAACCATCGACTCCGTCCACGACGGAACCCTCGCCGCCACGCCGACCGCCTCCATCGAGTCGGTCGACTACGCAGTTGATCACGACGTATCGCTCGGTCTCCTCACTCGCCACACCTTCTACACCGACGACCTCTACATCACCACGCCGGACCTCGTCGCGCGCGGCGAGCGCTGCCTCACCTTCACCGGCGCTCCGCTGCCCGACGACATCGAGATCGTCGGTGCGCCCGCGCTCGAACTCCAGCTCGCCACCACCTCCGACCGTGGCGCGATCGTGGCCACCCTCGAACACGTCTCGGCCGACGGCGGCGTTGCCTACCTCAGCGAGGGCTTCCTCAACTTCGAGCACCGCCGCACCGCCGACTCCCCGCTGGGCCACGACGGCCCGGTCTGGCACAGCTGGTCCAAAGCCGACCTCATGCCCGTGACCCCCGGCGCTCCAATGGACCTACGACTCGAGCTCTACCCAATCGCCTGTAAGATCCGCGCCGGCGACCGAATCCGACTCACCGTCGCCGCCGCGGACGCCGACAACCTGATCGTCCCCACCATCGGCGACGACGCCACCCTCACCCTCACCCTCGGCGGTGAACATCCCGCCAACCTCCAGCTCCCCATCGTCAACCCCAACCTCGCCCCCACCGCCCAACCAGTCGAGCGCGCCTTCGCCGGAACCCCCAAATCCCACGCCTTCCGCCGCCCCCAAGACCCACCGGTCACGGATCAGGCCTGCTAGTGTCCTGAGTCGCTAAAGCGGTGAGCAAGAGGATATGGTGCTGAAGCAGGCTGGTTTGGCTGTCTGGGGCTGTCGCTGGAGTGTCATGAGTACCCGAATGGGCCGCCCGACGGCGACGATCGTGCTGAGCGAGGCCGAGCGTGAGACGCTGGAGCGCTGGGCGCGTCGGCCGACGACGGCGCAGGCCCTGGCGCTGCGCTGTCGGATCGTGCTCGCGGCGGCGGGCGGGCAGGCGAATATTGAGATCGGTGCGGCGCTTGGTTGCCATCCGGTCACGGTCGGCAAGTGGCGACGACGCTTTGCCCAGCGGCGACTGGATGGGCTGAGCGATGAGCCGCGTCCCGGCGCACCGCGCACGATCAGCGATGAGCAGGTGGAAGCGGTGATCGTCAGGACGCTGGAACAGCTACCGCGCAACGCGACCCATTGGTCGACCCGCTCGATGGCTGCCGAGCTGGGCATGTCGCAGACTGCGATCTCCAGGATCTGGCGCGCCTTTGGCCTCAAACCGCACCTCGTGGAACACTTCAAGCTGTCGCCTGACCCGCAGTTCATTGACAAGGTGCGCGACGTAGCCGGGCTCTATCTCAACCCACCCGACGCCGCGGTCGTCCTCTGTGTGGACGAAAAGACCCAGATCCAGGCGCTCGACCGCAGCGCTCCGGTGCTGCCGATGTTGCCCGGCGTGCCCCGCCGCCAGACCCCCGGCTAGGTGCGTCACGGCGCGACCAATCTCTACGCGGCGCTGGATGTCGCCTCGGGACACGTGATCAGCGACCTGACCCCGAGACACCGCGCCCGCGAGTTCCAGCGCTTCCTCGACCTGATTGACGAGCAGGTACCCGACGAACTCGCGGTGCATGTCGTGTTGGACAACGTCGCCACCCACCGCACCGCGGAGATCCGAGCTTGGCTCCAGCGCCATCCCCGCTTCCGCTTGCACTTCACCCCCACCTACAGCTCTTGGATGAATCTGGTCGAGCGCTGGTTCGCGGAACTGACCAGCAAGTGGCTGCGGCGTGGCGCCCACCGCAGCATCGCTGACCTGACCCGCGACGTCGAGCGTTGGGTCGCCGACTGGAACGAACACCCACGTCCCTTCGTCTGGCACAAAACCGCCGAACAAATCTTCGACAACCTCGCCGGATATCTCAATCGGATTCCCGACTCAGGACACTAGGGACGCTCGACCGCTGGGTTCGCTGTGTCTGCGGGATCCCCCGGGAGTTGCCGCGGGTGCGTTGGCTCGCGTCTTGCGACGCGGCGGCGGTAGGATCGTTGGGTTGGACGGGCGAGCTGGCGATCGTCGGGGGAAGGCGTGATCATGGCTGAGTCGATGTCGCATGAGATGACTGAGGGGCAACTGAAGGGGTTGGGCGCCTTTTGGGCGATGATGGTGGTGGGCGGGGTGATGATCGCTGTGGCGGCGGGGCAATGGGGGCTGTTTGGTGACGTGCCGGCGTCGGAGATTGGTTGGGTGGCGATTGGGTCGGCGAACGCGATTGGGTTGGTGGCGATTGGGGGCTGGAACGCGATTGGACTGATCGCGATCGGCGGCGCGAACTCGATCGGAGTGGTGACGATCGGGGGGCTGAACAGCATGGGCCTGGTGTCGTTTGGCGGGGTCAACAGCCTGGGCTTGATGGCGTGGGGTGGCTTGAACTCGTGGGGCTACATCTTGGGCGTTCGCACGCTCTCGTTTGCGCCGGCGGTGACGAGCGGCGGCATGGCGGGATGGCGCCCGGGGTCGGGCGCGTAGCGGGTGCGTCGCGGGCAAAAGCCGGGTGCGGCGCGGTGTGTTAAGATCGTCGCGTCAGAGATGCCGGGGTGGTCCGCCAGCGTGATGGCTGGGGGGGCCTGAGAACACACCCGCTGAACCTGATCCGGGTAATGCCGGCGCAGGGAGCGCAAGCAGGCTCGCCCCCGTCGCGTTGTCGCCAGCTTGGCCAAGCCGAGGTGATTCGTGCGCGTCGTGGTGAGCATCGCGGGGTCTGATTCGTCGGCGGGGGCCGGGATCCAGGCGGATATCAAGGCGATCGCGGCGAACGGCGGCTACGCGGCTTCCGTTGTGACTGCTGTCACGGCACAGAACACGGTGGGCGTGCAGCTGGCGCATGCGCTGCCGGTGGATGTGGTGCGGGCGCAGATCGCTTCGGTGTTTGATGATCTCGATGTGGTTGGGGTAAAGACGGGGATGCTGGGCGACGCCACGATGATCGCGGCGATTGCGGATGAGCTCGTCGCGCGCCGGCCGGGGTTCGTGGTGGTGGACCCGGTGATGATTTCGAAGACGGGGTTTGCATTGTTGGAGCGGGCTGCGATCTCGACGTTGCTGGAGCGCGTGCTGCCGCTGGCGACGCTGGTGACGCCGAATATTCACGAAGCGGAGGCGCTGACCGGGCTGCGGGTTCGGACGGTGGCGGAGGCGGAGGCAGCGGGCCGGGGCCTGCTCGACGCGGGCGCCGGCGCGGCGTTGGTCAAGGGCGGGCACCTCGAGGCAGCGCCCGCGACCGATGTGCTGGTGACGCGAGACGGCGTCGATGTGATCGCGGGCGAATGGGTGGAGTCGCGGCACACGCACGGGACGGGCTGCACGTATGCGTCGGCGATCGCGGCGCGGCTGGCGTTGGGGGAGGAGCTGCCGGTCGCGGTGCGGTCGGCGAAGGCGTACGTGACCGAGGCGATTCGCGGTGGGTTCGCGATTGGCGCCGGGGTCGGGCCGACCGATCATTTCTGGTTGCTGCGTGAGGCGGTGGCGCGATGAGCGGCGAGGTGGGACGGCTGCACGTGATCACGGACGAGGTGCTGCAATCGCGCTGGACGCACGCGCAGCTGGCGGGGCTGGCGGCGGCAGGCGGGGCGGACACGATCCAGTTTCGCGAGAAGCGGGCACGCACGACGCGGGAGCTGATCGAGACGGCCGAGGCGATGGAGGCGGCGATGGGCGATGCAGAATCGACGCTGTTGATTGACGATCGGGTCGATGTGGCGGCGGCGGTGGGCGGCGCGGTGCATCTGGGGCGGGACGATCTGGCGGCCGAGCTGGCGCGTCGGTTGCTGGGCGATCGGGCGATCATCGGGGGGACGGCGAACTCGCTGGAGGAGGCGCAGCGGGTCGCGGCAACGCCGGTCGACTATCTGGGGGTGGGGCCGGTGTTTGGGACGACGTCGAAGGGTGATCGGGCGGCGCCGATGCTGGGGCTGGAGCGGCTGCGGGAGATCGTTGAGGGGATCGACAAGCCAGTGATCGCGATCGGCAGCATCACGGCGGAGAACGTGGGGTCGGTGATCGAGACGGGGGCGTTCGGGGTGGCGGTGCTCTCGGCGGTGGTGTGCCGGGAGGATCCAGAGGCGGCTACGGCGGAGATCCACGCGGCGATCGCGGCGGTGCTGCGATGAGCGGCGCAATGAGCAACGCGGTGACCGAGCGGGTCGACGTGGCGGTGATCGGGGGCGGGGTGATCGGGTTGTCGATCGCGCTGGAGCTGAGGCGGCGAGGGCGCGGGGTGGTGGTGATCGAGCGGGACGAGCCGGGCGCGGCGACGAGCACGGTTGCGGCGGGGATGCTGGCGCCGACCTCCGAGGTGGAGAAGACGGACTCGGGTCTGACAGCGTTCCAGATCGACAGCCTGGGGCGGTACCCGGAGTTCGTGGCGGCGATCGAGGAGCTGAGCGGGATGGAGTGTGGGTATCGCACGGAGGGGACGCTGTGGGCGGCGCGGAATCGGGATGACGAGCTGGAGCTGGATCGGGTGTCGCAGATCCAGGCGGAGCGCGGGCTGGCGGCGCAGCGGCTGAGCGGTCGCGAGATGCGGGTGATGGAGCCGTATCTGACGCCGCGGCTGATCGGTGGGTTGTTCGTTGCGAGCGATCATCAGATCGACCCGCTGCAGCTGCTGCCGGCGTTGGAGACGGCGGCGCGGCGGGCAGGGGTGGCGGTGCGGTCGCAGATGTCGGTGACGGCGGTGGAGCGCGAGGATGACGGGTTGCGGGTGCATGTGGCGGGCGCCGAAGACGGGGAGACCGGGGAGCTGTTGGCGTCGGTGGTGGTACTGGCGGCCGGCGTGTGGAGCGAGGACGGGATCATCACGCCGGCGCCGCCGATGGGGTTGCGTCCGGTCCGCGGGCAGGTGCTGCATTTGAGTGGTGCGGAGTTGGTGCAGCATGTGGTGCGTACGCCGGACCCGGAGGTCTACCTGGTGCCGCGGCGGGGCGGGCGGCTGGTGATCGGTGCGACGGAGGAGGAGCAGGGGTTCGATCCGAAGCCGTCGGCGGGCGGGGTGTTGGACCTGCTGCAGCGAGCGTGGGAGGTGTTGCCGGGGATTTACGACCTGCATCTGGAGGAGATCCGGGTGGGCTTTCGGCCGACCGTGCGCGATCACATGCCGATCGTGGGTCCGACGGCGACGCCGGGGGTGTATGTGGCAACGGCGCACTATCGCAGCGGGGTGTTGCTGGCGCCGGCGACGGCGTGGTGGCTGGCAGAGGCGATCAGCGGGGGCGGCACGCCGCCGCTCCTGAAAGAGTTGAGCATCGCTCGGATCGCGGGCGGGCAGCTGGAGGGAGTCGGCCAATGACCGACAGGAGCGCGGCGATCGAGGTGGTGATCAACGGGGAGACGCACAGCGTGGCGGCGGCGACGCTGCCCGAGGTGCTGTGCTCGCTGCAGTACGACCCGGAGCAGCGGGGGATCGCGGTGGCGCTGAACGCCGAGGTGATTCCGCGCAGCGAGTGGGATTCGACGATGATTTCGGTCGGCGATCGACTTGAGATCGTGGGCGCGAGACAGGGGGGCTGATCATGGGCGCAGCAGACACTTGGGAGCTGGCGGGCCGCAGGTTGGGTTCGCGGCTGCTGCTGGGGACGGCGCAGTATCCGAGCCGCCAGGTTTTGCTCGAGGCGCTGGCGGCGTCGGGCACAGAGCTGGTCACGGTGGCGGTGCGGCGCGTCGATCTGTCGAACGGCGGCGGGGAGAATCTCTACGGCGTGCTGATCGAGCGGGGCATGCAGCTGCTGCCGAACACCGCGGGGTGCTTCACGGCGGCGGATGCGATTCTGACGGCGGAGCTGGCGCGGGAGGCGCTGGGGACGTCGCTGGTGAAGCTGGAGGTGATCGCTGACGACGAGACGCTGCTGCCGGATGTGGAGGGCCTGCTGGAGGGGGCGCAGGAGCTGGTGCGCCGGGGATTCCAGGTGCTGCCGTATACGAACGACGACCCGGTGATGGCGCGGAAGCTGGAGGATGTGGGCTGCTCGGCGGTGATGCCGCTGGGGGCGCCGATTGGGTCGGGTCTGGGGATTCGCAATCCGCACAACATCCAGCTGATCGTGGAGCGGGCGAACGTGCCGGTGATCGTGGATGCGGGCGTGGGCACGGCGTCGGACGTGGCGATCGCGTTTGAACTGGGGGTCGATGGTGTGTTGATGAACACGGCGGTGGCGCGGGCGCGGGACCCGGTGCGGATGGCGACGGCGATGAATCATGCGGCGCGCGCGGGTCGCGCGGCGCGATTGGCCGGGCGGATGCCGCGCAAGTTCTATGCGGAGGCCTCGTCGCCGGTCGAGGGCATGATCGAATCGATCAGCGGAGACCGCTGATCGCAGTGCAGCGGAGTAACCGATGAGTGAGATGAGACTGTCGCAACAGCTCTGGCAGGAGAACGAGGACCTGGCGCAAGCGTGTCTCGAGCACCCGTTCGTGCAGGGTTTGGCGGACGGGTCGCTGTCGGACGAGCGGTACGGGCTGTTTGCGCAGCAGGACCACTTCTATCTGGACGCGTATGCGCGCTCGTATGCGTTCGGGGTGGTGCGGGCGCCGGACTGGGCGACGCGGCGGAAGTTTGGGCAGCTGCTGGCGGGGATTCTGACCGAGGGGACGCTGCACGAGCAGACTGCGCCGGAGCTGGGCGTGTCGCTGGAGGACGTGCAGCCGCTGCCGGCGGCGCGGGAGTACACCGACTTCCTGCTGGCGACGGCGGCGACGGGGACGATCGGCGAGCACATCGCGGCGATGGCGCCGTGCTCGCGGCTGTACGGCTGGCTCGGGCAGCGGATCATCGATGCGCCGCACGACGACAAGTTCGGCTTCTGGATCCGGATGTACTCGAGTCGTGACTATCTGGCCAAAGTCGATGTCGTGGAGCGAATGCTGGACGAGCACGCCGACGCGGGGGGGCAGGTGGCGGTGAAGTTTCGCACGGCGATGGAGCTGGAGTACCACTTCTTCGACTCGGCATGGGTGCACGGAGGGCAGGCGTGAAACCGTCTCGGCTGCGGTGGCTGCCGGTTGCGGCGGTCAGCGCGTTGCTATTGCTGGCCGCAGCGTGCGCCGACGAGCCGCGTGAGCTCGATCTGGTGCGCCTGCAGCTGGACTGGACGCCGAACACCAATCACACGGGGGTGTACGTGGCGATGGCGCAGGGGTGGTATGAGGAGGAGGGGATTGAGATTGAGATCCTGCCCTACAGCGGCGCGACCGGCGAGGTGCTGATCGACCAGGGCGTGGCCGATGTGGCGTTTTCATTCCCGACCTATGTGCCGTACTTCCGCGCGTCGGGGATCGATGTGGTGAGCATCGCTGCGGTGCTGCAGTCCAATCCGACGGAGATCGCGGTGCTGGCGGACGGCGAGATCACGCGTCCGCGCGATCTGGACGGCGGGACGTATGGGGGGTTCGGATCGCCGGCGGAGCAGTCGCAGTGGGAGTGGGTGATCAGGGCCGATGGCGGCGAGGGGGACATTGAAGGCGTGATCCTTGACACGGCGGCGTATGAAGCGCTCTACGCCGGGCGGGTGCAGGCTGTCGAGCCGTTCGTGACGTGGGAGGGGATCGAGGCCGAGCAGCGGGGGATCGAGCTGCGGACCTGGAAGTACACCGAGTTCGGGATACCCGACTACCCGGGGGTGGTGCTGATCGCGGGGGGGGCGCTGATCGATGAGGATCCGGAGCTGCTGACGCGTTTCCTGCGAGCGACGATTCGTGGGTACGAGTTCGCGGCTTCCAATCCTGAGGAGGCGGCGCAGCTGCTGATCGATGTCGCCGGTGAGGACGCCTTCCCGAGCGTTGAGCTGGTGTTCGCGTCGGCCCAGCTGCTGGCGGACGAGTATTACCTCGACGCGGAGGGGCGCTGGGGGTCGCAGCGGCTCGACGACTGGAGCGGCTACACGGGATGGCTGTTTGAGCAGGGATTGTTGCTGGACGCGGAGGGGGATCCGCTGACGAGCGCGCCGGACTATGGGGCGCATTTCACCACCGTGATCTACGACGCCGCGCGCGAGGAGTGAGTGCTCAGCGTTGAGGGCGTCTCGAAGAGCTACCGCACCGGCGAGGGCGTGGTGTGGGCGCTGGACGGAGTCTCGCTGGCTGTCGGGGATGGTGAGTTCGCGGCGCTGGTGGGGCCGTCGGGATGCGGGAAGAGCACGCTGCTGAACCTGATCGCGGGGCTGGACAGCGCCGACGCGGGGGAGATTCGGGTCGACGGGGCGGTGTTGGGCGCGGAGCAGCGGCTGGAGCGGTTCGGCTATATGCCGCAGGAGGACCTGCTGTTTCCCTGGCGGTCGGTGCTGGACAACGTCTCGTTGGGGCTTGAGGTGCAGGGTGTGGCGCGCGCCGAGGCGCGGTCGCGGGCGGACGGGCTGTTTGAGCAGTTCGGGCTGGACGGGTTCCAGCAGCGGCAGCCGCACGAGCTGTCGGGCGGGATGCGGCAGCGGGCGTCGTTCCTGCGGACCTACCTGCTGGGGCGTCCGTTCCTGCTGCTGGACGAGCCGTTCGGTGCGCTGGACGCGATCACGCGCTCGCAGTTGCAGCGCTGGCTGGTGGAGGCCTGGAGCGAGATCGGCGGGTCGGCGCTGTTGGTCACGCATGATCCCCACGAGGCGGTGGCGCTGTCCGATCGGGTGTTTGTGATGAGTCAGCGTCCGGGGCGGATCACGAACGTGCTCGAGGTCGGGCTGCCGCGCCCGCGCAGCGCGGCGGCTGCGGAGACTGAGGCGGCGCACCGGCTGATCGATGTGCTGCGACATGAGACTGAGCGGGAGGCGGGCGGCGTGTCCGGATGATCCAGAGGAGCCATAGGGCGCGCTGGAGCCGTCGCCCGTTGAGCGTTGCGGCGGCGGTGGCGGCGCCGGTGCTGTTGACGGCGTCTGCCCTGGTTGGCTGGCAGGTCTTCGTGTGGCTCAGCGACATCCGTCCGCAGGTGCTTCCAGGTCCGATTCGGATCATTCGCGAGAGCATTGAGGACGCCGAGACGATTGGGGCGCATGCGCTGGTGACGATGTCGGAGGTGGGGGCGGGGTTTGCGATCAGCATCACGTTCGCGCTGGCGCTGGGGCTGTTGATCGACCTGTCGCCGATGTTGCGGCGCGCGGTGTACCCGCTGGTCGTGGCGTCGCAGACGGTGCCGGTTCCGGTCGTGGCGCCGCTGATGATCATCTGGTTTGGCTTTGGGATCCTGCCGAAGATCATCGTGATCGGGCTGTTCACGTTCGTGCCGATCGTGCTGGGCTTCGCGGCGGGGCTGGCGGCGACGGACCGGTCGGCGCTGCATCTGATGCGGACGTTTGGGGCGTCGCGTTGGCAGCTGTATCGCTACGTGAAGATCCCCGCTGCGTTGCCGGACCTGTTCGTGGGGCTGCGGATCGCGGCGATCTATGCGGTGCTGGGGGCGATCTTCGGGGAGCTGGCCGGGGCGACGGATGGGTTGGGGATTTTTCTTGAGCTGTCGCGGCTCTCGTTTCGCACTGATCTGGTGTTCGGGGCGATCTTTGTGACGGCGGCGCTGTCGTATCTGCTGTTTCTGTCGGTCGTGCTGCTCGAGCGGCGGCTGATTCCGTGGCGGTTTGCGAGGCGGGAGTCGTGAGTCTGCCGCGGTTGATGTTGGTGACGGATCGATCGGTGACGCGGGGGCGGTCGTTGGCGGCGGTGGCGAGAGAGGTCTCGGAGGCGCTCGACGGGACGGTGTTCGTGCAGCTACGGGAGAAGGATCTGGGCGATGAGGAGCTGTTGGCGTTGGCGACTGAGGTGTTGGCGGCGCTTGGGACGGGGGCGGTGATGGCGGTGAATGATCGGGTGGCGGTGGCTCTGGAATTGGGTGTGGGCTTGCACCTGCCGGCGGTCGCGGTGCGTCGGGGTGACGATCCGCGGCCGTTGGGGCGGTCGGTGCATAACGCGGATGAGGCGCGGGTGGCGGTGGGCGACGGGGTTGATTACGCGGTGGTCGGGACGATCTTCCCGACAGCTTCCAAGCCGGGGCATCGGGGTGATGGGCTGGAGCATCTGGGGGTGATGGTGGAGGCTCTGGCGCCGATCCCGTGCTATGCGATTGGGGGGATCAGGCGGGAGAATGCGGGGGATGCGATCGTGGCGGGGGCGTGGGGGGTGGCGGTGCGGGCGGGGATCCTGAGCGCGGATCAGCCGGGGTTGGCGGCGCGGGCCATCGTGGATGTCGTGAGGGATAGCCTGCGGGCATGACGATTCGCGGCGTGGTGGAGGGGACGGGGCGTTCGCGCTACGCGAGCGTCGAGCGGGCGCGCGAGCTGCTGCGTAACGGGCCGGCGTCGCTGCGGCGCTTGTCGGACGATCTCGGTGCGGCGCTGACGGGTGAGCCTGATGTGCTGATCGACCGTCCGTCACGGTTGCTCTACGCGACGGACGCGTCGCTGTATGAGATGGAGCCAGTTGCGGTGGTGTTCCCGCGGCGGGCTGAGGATGTGGCGGCCGCGATCGAGGTGGCGTCGCGGCACGGGGTGCCGGTGCTGCCGCGCGGGGGCGGGACGAGTCTGGCGGGACAGGGCGTGAACCACGCGGTGGTGCTGGACTTCACGCGGCATATGGCGGGCATTCAGGAGCTCGATGCGGAGCGCCGGATTGCGCGGGTGCAGCCGGGGGTGGTGCTGGCGCAGCTGAACCGGGCGGCGCGGGAGTTTGGGCTGCACTATCCGATTGACCCATCGACGGCGAACCGGGCGACGATCGGCGGGGGGATTGGCAACAACTCGTGCGGGACGCATTCGGGGTTGTATGGCAAGACGGTCGATGTGGTGGAGTCGGTCGATGTGGCGCTGGCGGATGGCAGCGCGCTGGAGTTCTCGCGGCGCGAGGGGGTTGAGCTGCGGGCGCTGATGGACCGGGGGGACCGTGAGGGGTCGCTGTATCGCTCGCTGCGCGAGCTGGCGGAGCGGGAGCGCGGGGAGATCGCCGCGCGGTTTCCCGATATCCCACGGCGGGTGTCGGGCTACAACCTGGATGCGCTGCTGGATGCGGATGCGGTGAATCTGGCGCAGCTGGTGGTGGGGTCGGAGGGGACGCTGGCGGTGGTGACCTCGGCGACGGTGCAGCTGGCGGCGCTGCCGCGGCGTCGGGGGATTGCGGCGGTGCACTTCCACACGCTGGTGCAGGCGGCGGAGGCGACGGTGGCGGCGAACGCGTTCGCGCCGGCGGCGGTCGAGCTGATCGATGCGGTGATCGTGGAGCGGTGCCGGAGCAGCGTGGGGTATGCGCCGCTGGCGGACTTCGTGGTTGGGGAGCCGGGGGCGATTCTGCTGATTGAGTGCTTCGCGGAGAGTGATGCGGAGCTGCACGAGCAGCTCGATGCGATCACGGCGGACCTGTCGGCGCGGGGGATGGGCTATGCGACGGTGGTGGAGGTTGATGCGTCGGCGCAGGCGCGGATGTGGCAGATGCGTCAGGCGGGGCTGGGCTTGCTGATGTCGGTGCACGGGGATGCGAAGCCGGTGGCGTTCGTGGAGGACACGGCGGTCCCACCGGAGCGTCTGCCGGAGTTCGTGGCGCGGTTCGACGCGGCGATTCGGGCGCGGGGGCTGCGAGCTGGCTACTACGGGCACGCGGCGGCGGGGTGTCTGCACATCCGGCCGATCGTGAATGTGAAGGACCCGCGGGGGCTGGAGCAGACGGCGCAGCTGGCGGAGGAGATCGCGGAGCTGGTCGTGGAATTCGGCGGGAGCCTGAGCGGGGAGCACGGCGACGGGATCGTGCGGGGGGCGTTCATCGAGAAGATGTTCGGGGCGCGGATGGTGGAGGCGTTCCGGGAGACGAAGCGGCTGTTTGATCCGGACGGGCTGTTCAATCCGGGCAAGATCGTGGATACGCCGGACTTTTCCGACAATCTGCGGTTGAGTCCGGCGACGGTCAACGTGGCGCCGCCGCAGGGTCTGGATTTCAGGTCGGAGGGCGGACTGGCGCGAGCTGCGGAGCTGTGCAACGGGCAGGGGGCGTGCCGGAAGTTTGATGGCGGAATGTGCCCGTCGTTCCAGGTGACGCAGGATGAGGAACACTCGACGCGGGGCCGGGCGAATCTGCTGCGGCAGATTCTGAACGGGGCGCTGCCGGCTGAGGAGCTGGCAGGCGACCGGCTGCATGAGGCGCTGGATCTGTGCGTGGAGTGCAAGGCGTGCAAGGCCGAGTGTCCCTCGGGCGTGGATCTGGCGAAGCTGAAATACGAGGTGCTGTGGCACCGTCAGCGGGAGCATGGGGCGCCGCTGCGCGACCGGGCGTTTGCGAATATCGCGAAGCTGGCGCAGGCTGGGAGCGTGGCGCCGGGGCTGGCGAATGCGGCGTCGCGGTTGCCGGGCGTGCGGCCGCTGCTGCATCGGGCGGGGGTGCATCGGGAGCGTCCGCTGCCGCGGTTCGCGGGTCGGACGTTTGAGGGCTGGTTCGGGCGGCGGCGAGCGCCTCAGGCGACGCGGGGCCCGGTGGTGCTGTTTGTTGACACGTTCACGAATCACTTCCATCCGGAGGTCGGGATGGCGGCGACGCGGATTGTCGAGGCGCTGGGGTATGGCGTGGTGCTGGTCGAGCGGACGGGCTGCTGCGGGCGGCCGTCGATTTCGAAAGGGTTGCTCGACGAGGCTCGGGAGCTGGCGCGGGTGAACGTGGCGGCGCTGGCGGGGTATGCCGGGGACGGCGTGGCGATCGTGGGGCTGGAGCCGTCGTGCTTGCTGACGCTGCGGGATGAGTATCCGCTGCTCTTGCGGGATGAGGCGTCGCGGAAGGTGGCGAGCCGGGCGCTGCTGTTCGATGAGTGGCTGGTGCGGGAGCTTGCGGTGGCGGGAGCGCCGGAGATCTTTTCAGATGCTGAGCGCGGGTCGCTGCTGGTGCATGCGCACTGTCATCAGAAGGCGCTGGCGGGATTCGGGCAGACGCTGGCGGTGTTGCGGGCGGCGGGGTATGCGGCGGAGCTGATCGATTCAGGGTGCTGCGGGATGGCGGGGTCGTTCGGGTTCGAGGCTGAGCACTATGAGATGTCGCAGGCGATGGGGGAGTTGCGGCTGTTCCCGGCGATTCGCGCGGCTGGGGAGACGCCGGTGGCAATCACGGGGGTGTCGTGTCGGCAGCAGATCGGACACTTCACGGAGGCGCGTCCGCGTCATGTGGTGGAGTGGTTGGCGGAGGGGTTGGGGTAGGGGGCCGGATTACGTTTCCCACTCGGGGGGGACCGGATTACGTTCCCCACTCAAGGGACCGGATTACGTTTCCCACTCGAAGGGGACCGGATTACGTTCCCCACTCAGGGGACCGGATTACGTTTCCCACTCGAAGGGGACCGGATTACGTTCCCCACTCAATGTGGGGAACGTGGTGCCAAGGGGCAGAATCGAACTGCCGACACCACGATTTTCAGTCGTGTGCTCTACCGACTGAGCTACCTTGGCACGGTTGGGACAGCATACAGAGGGATCGGGGATCGGGGAGCGGGGAGCGGCTGGGGGGTGCGGTGGGGCAGGCGTCGGAGGACGGTCGATGTGTTGGAGGGCGGGCAGCGGGGGATTCCGAACGACACTCAATGTGTCGTTCGGGGGGGAGCGATTTGGGAGGGGGAGCTGCCGAAGGCAGAGGGGGCGACGATCCCAACTCACCGGCCTCGCTGGATCTGGCCAAGCGAGCCCCCCCTCTGTCACTCCGTGACATCTCCCCCCGCTCTGCGAGGGTGTCTCAGAATTCCCTTTTCCGTCATTCCCGCGCAGGCGGGAATCCATGCGACCACCCAAGATGTGCGAGCGGCTCGGTGGTCTTGGCGGCCTTGCGGAAGGGCCGAGGCGCGATGGCGAGCATCCAGCGCCGTCGGCCGTCCGGGGTTCCCACGGGCATTGGTCGGCTCGCCTGGATTCCTGCCTGCGCAGGAATGACGGAGGAGGACGCAGGAATGGCGGAGGAGGACGCACGGAATGACGCGCGAGGACGCACCGCGCCACTGAGGAGGACTCACGGCGCCACTGAGGAGGACGCGCGGGAATGACGGGAGACAGGCTCAAAGCGGGGAAAGATGAGATCCGGATTCCGCTGACCACTCAATGTGGTCAGCGGGGGGAGATGAGATCCGGATTCCGCTGACCACTCAATGTGGTCAGCGGGGGGAGAGATGGGATCCGACTCGTTCAGAGGATTCTTAGGGGCGGGCGATGTCGGACATGACGCGGGCGACGTGGGCGCGGATGTCTTCGAAGACGGCTTCGGCGGAGCGGCGGGCGTCGACGATTTCGAAGTCGTAGCGGTCGGCCATGGCGCGGAACTCATCGAGCATTGCGTGCTGATGCTGGACGAAGGCGTCGTAGACGCTGAGGCCTTGCAGGTAGTCGCCGCCGGACTCCCAGTAGTCGAAGCCGCGCTCGGTGACGCGGGGCAGGAGCTGCTCGACGTCGATATCGAGGTAGATGGTGGTGTCGGGCACGAGGGCGAAGGAGTAGACGTGTTCGAGCCACTCGCGGGAGGTGCCGCGGACGGTGCCGCGGGCGATGAGGGAGAAGATGTAGCGGTCGACGAGGGCGACCATGCCGGCGCGCAAGGCGGGCAGGATGATGCGCTCGAAGCGGTCCCAGAAGTCGGTGGCGTAGAAGAGGTTGAGGGTGATGGGGTCGAGCACGTGGCCGCGCTTGGCGCGCTCGATCCCGGGTCCGACGAGCGGCGAGCGGGTCAGGCCGCTGTCGACAACGGCGAAGCCTGAGGTTTCGAGCCACTCTTTGAGCAGGGCGATCATGGTGGAGCGCCCGACGCCGTCGGTGCCTTCGATGACGATCAGGCGGCCGGGGAGTGCTTCGTCGGTGATGCCGGCGGGGGGATCCCCGTAGAAGCGGAGGTCGGTCATGGGAGGTTGCTCAGGTTCGGGGGGCGTTGGCGAGGTAGTGCCCGCCGAGGCCGGTTTTCTGGAGCAGCTCGTTGATTTCGTTGCGCGGGGCGCGGGGGACGCCGACAAGCTGCGCGGCGACGACGTCGCGGAGTTGCGCCTGCTGCTCGGTGAGCGGGAGGGTGGCATCGATGCGGGTGATGTCGAACTCCTCACAGAGGGCGTCGTATTCCTTGAGGATGCGGCCCTGGAACTTGCGGAAGGACTCGACCGGATCTTCGGCGAAGCCCATGTCGAGGCCGGCCTCGTAGTACTTGAGCGCGGCGCGCCCGCGGGTGATGCGGGTGATCGATTCTTCGAGCGGGACATCGAAGTAGAAGGCGAGGTTGGTGGGGATGGCGAAGCTGTAGAGGTCGCGCAGCCAGGCGCGGTTGACCCCGCGTGCGGCGTCGCGTGCGAAGGCGGTATAGAAGTAGCGGTCGGCGAGGACGATCACGCCGGCCTGGAGGGCGGGGCGGATTTCGCGGTAGGTGCGGGAGGCGAAGTCGGCGGCGTGGATGAGGCTGAAGGACATCGGTGTGAGCAGCTTGCGGCGCTTGCCGCGGCGAGTGGTACCGCGCACGATCGGCGACGAATTCCACTCGGTGAAGACGGTGGCGTAGCCCTCGCTGCGGAGCCACTTGTGGAGCAGGTCGAGCTGGGTGCTCTTGCCGGAGCCGTCGATGCCTTCGACGACGATGAGGCGGCCGGGGAGTGGTTCGGCGTTCACGGTGTGGGGCTGTGTTCGGTCGGGCTCGTGTGGCGGTCGGGTCTGTCAGGCAGCGGCGCTGCGGTCGGTGCACTGTCGCGCTGTCGGCGTGCGCCGGTGTTGTTGGAATGTAAACGAAGAGATGTACGGGTGAGCGCCGGGACTGAACGAACGCGGATCAGCAGTGGGGCGCTAGCTGAGAGGTCGCGACTTCGTGCCCCGCTGGGCGCCGCGAGCGGGTGGTGGTGGGCGCTGCATCGTTCAGCGGCGCCACTCGGCGATGTTCCAAAGCTCACTGTCCCAGGCGTTGAAACGGACGCCCTTGAGCGAGACTGCGTGCGCCGACACGGCGCCTCGGCTGACGAGCGGGATCCGAATGTAGCTCCGCACCAGGACGTCGTTGAGCCGCTAGACGAGGGCTTGGCGCTGCGGGCCGAGGTGCAGTCGCGGAAGCTGGTCGTAGGCCGCGTCGTAGTCCGGATTGCAGGCGCGCGCGACGTTGCCGGAGCCGCAGTACGGCGCGCACGGCGTCTTCGGCGTCTCCGCCGCGCTTGAGCACCACCCGGTCGAAGAATGGTCGTTCGCCGCGGTAGTGAGGGTTTCGCTCGTAGACGACCTCCAGGTCGGGAGTGAACGTGACGATTCGGTAGGGTCCGGTCCCCAGTGGCGACGTGTTTTGGTCGTGGCACGACTTGGCCGCGGCGCCGACGCAGTCCTCGAACTGGGCCCGGCTGATGACGGGAGAGCCGGTGCTGACGAAGGCCTGGTAGGGATAGGGGGTGGGTGCGTCGAAGCTGATCCTGACCGTGCGGCTGTCGACGGCCTCGACGGCGGTCACTCCGATGAACAGGTCACTGGCCGGGCAGCCCGTGGCCTGATCGGTGCAGTACCGCCACAGACGGCGCCTGCCAGTAGAGGATCGTGAGGACCTGTTCGCCGCTACCCCCGCAGGCGATCAAGGACCACACGACAGCCAGCAGCAGAGCAGCACCCGCGATGAAGCGGGTCACGACTCCGCTTGGCCGAGGGTGGGCAGTCATCGAGACGACTCTACGGTCTTGCCGGGATCGAATCCACGGTGGAGCGTCCGTCACTTGCAGGAGCCGGGGATAGCTTCCGGCGGCAACAGGCCGGTCTCTTGCGATCGGCCGTTGCGGTCGCCCGCGGGCTGGCCGGTCGCCCCGGGCGGTTGCTGCAGCCGCGACGCAACGGCGCGGCGTATCTGGTCCGGCACGGCCGGGCCCCCCTCTGCCGCTACGGGACATCTCCCCCCGCAGAGCGGGGGGAGAGAAAGAGCGGGCGCGATGACCTTTTGAGCAGCCTGCCAGGGCAGCTGCGCAACCGTTAGGAATCCTCTGAACAAATCGGACCCCATGCCCCCCCGCTGGTGACTCCGTCGTCGGCATAGACCTCGTCGATCAAGCGCGACATCCCTGCCAAGGCCGAGTCAACCAGCGGCTTGACCCGCCGCAGCGGATGCTCCCTGGGCACGAAGCCATCGGCCGTCAAGCCCAACAACAACGTCGCCTGCCGCTCAGACTCACCACGCATCGCAGCCGCCCTCAACTAGACCAAGACTCACACCTCCATGATCGCACGCGCCGCTTTTTCGGCAGCCTGCCAGGGCGCGTTGACATTGGGGTCAAGCGTCGCCGATGACTCGTCATTCCTGCGCTTGCCGTGGGAATCTCGCCGAGTTCTGCTCAGACACAGCATGTGTGGCGGTCGAGCTCCGCAGTGAGCGGCCCCTGTGACGTCGACGCCGTGCCGACCGCCACGAGATACCCGCGGCAAGCGCGGGTATGACAATGGGATGACGGTGGAACGCAGCTATGTGAACAGGCCCTAGAACTCGCTGTGGTCGAAGCGCAGTTCACGCAGCATCGCGGGCAGGGCGTCTCCGGGTCAGGTGCGACCAGGGACGGTGGGCTAGTTTACGTCGGCAGGTAGGGGAGGCAGCATGAACGTCCGGACGCACGCTGAACTGGCCACGTTCATCTGGAGCATCTGCAACCTGCTGCGCGGACCCTACAAGCGAAACGAGTACCGCAAGGTGATCCTCCCCCTCACCGTGCTGCGGCGGTTCGATTCGGTGCTCTCTGGGACCAAGGAAGCAGTGTTGGCGGTCGATAAGAAGCACCGCGGTCAGAGCGAGAACGTTGGCCGCGGCCTGCTGGAACAGGCGTCCGGGCGGTCGTTTTACAACACCTCGAGGCTCGACTTCGGGCGGTTGCTGGACGACCCGAATCAGCTGGCGCCGAATCTTGGCGCGTACATCAACGGGTTCTCGCCCAACGTCCGCGAGATCATGGAGCGGTTCGCCTTCGGCGAGCAGATCGCTCGGATGGACGAGAAGAACCTGCTGTTCGAGGTCATCCAGCAATTCGCGAATGTGGACCTCTCGCCCGAACGGGTCGACAACGTGCAGATGGGGTACGTGTTCGAGGAGCTGATCCGGATTGGCGCCGAGCAGGCCAATGAGGAGGCCGGCGAGCACTTCACCCGCGCGAGGTGATCCGGCTGATGGTCAGCCTGCTGCTGTGGGACGAAGCCGACCTCGGCAAGAGCCACGTGGTCAAGACGATCTACGACCCGGCCTGCGGGACCGGCGGCATGCTCTCGGTGGCGGATGACTTCCTGCGCAAGCACAACAGCGAGTCGAATCCGATTCTCTACGGGCAGGACTGGAACAACGAAGCATGGGCGGTCTGCAAGTCGGACATGCTGCTCAAGGGAGAGCACGCAGAGAACATCATCCTCGGCGACTCCTTCGGCAGCGATGGATACCAGCGGCGGCCCGACGGCACGAAGCAGGCATTCGATTACATGCTCGCGAATCCGCCATTCGGAGTGGAATGGAAGCAGCAGCGGCACGAGATCGAGCGGGAGCGCGACACGCTCGGATACGACGGGCGCTTCGGTGCGGGACTGCCGCGGATCAATGACGGCTCGTTGCTGTTCCTGCAGCACATGCTGTCGAAGATGCAACCGCTGGACAAGGGCGGGAGTCGGCTGGCGATCGTGTTCAACGGCTCGCCGCTGTTCACCGGCGACGCCGGCGGCGGCGAGAGCGAGATCCGTGGCTGGATCATCGAAAACGACTGGCTGGAGACGATCGTGGCGCTGCCCGACCAGCTCTTCTACAACACCGGCATCTCCACCTATATCTGGGTCCTGACCAATCGCAAGGAGGCGCATCGCAAGGGCAAGGTGCAGCTGATCGACGGGCGGCAGTTCTTCGTCAAGATGCGTAAGAGTCTGGGCAACAAACGCAACGAGCTGTCGCTGGAGCAGATTGCGGATCTCACAGTCATCCACGGGAACTTCGAGCCTGGCGAGACCCGCGACCACACGGACGAGGACCCGATCACGCACCAGCCGCGCACTCGACCGCGGGTCGTGAGCAAGGTCTTCGCCAACGAGGAGTTCGGCTATCGCAAGCTGACGGTCGAGCGCCCGTTGCGTCTGAACTTCGCCGTGACGCCGGAACGGATCGCGCGGATCGAGGATGAGAAGCCGTTTCAGAATCTCGCCAAGAGCAAGAAGCGGCCCGGCCCAGCGCACGACGCCGATATCGCAGACGGGGTGGGACGACAAGAGGCGATTCGCAGCCTGCTGGCTACGCTCGCCGCGACCATCGGCGGCGACGTGTTCAACGACCGGGTGGTGTTTACAAACGTGCTGCACGATGCCGCGAAGGCGGGTGGGCTGAAGCTGTCCGCGCCGGAGCGTAAGGTCATCCTCGCGGCGTTAGGCGAGCGCGACCCTGAGGCCGGGGTCTGCCGCGATCGTCGCGGGAACCCGGAGCCTGACCCCGAGCTGCGCGACACGGAGACAGTGCCGCTGCTTGAGGATGTGGACGAGTACTTCGCGCGTGAGGTGGCGACGCACGTGCCCGACGCCTGGGTGGACAGGAACAAGACGAAGATCGGCTACGAAATCCCGCTCAACCGCCACTTCTACGTCTACGAGCCGCCGCGCCCGCTGGAAGAGATCGAGTCAGACTTGCAGACGTTGGAGCGTGAAATCGTCGGGCTGCTGTCGGAGGTCACGGCGTGAAGCGCCGAAGGTATCCCCGCTACCGGGATTCGGGCGTCGAGTGGCTCGGAGATGTCCCCGGCCACTGGGAAATGGTGCAGCTTGGTCGAATCGGCTCCTTCTTCAAAGGAAGCGGCGGGACGAAGGAAGATGCGATTGACGGCGGCATTCCCTGCATCCGCTATGGCGACCTTTACACGACGCATCAGTTCCTAATTCGCAATAGCGGCGCGGGTATCGCTGAGCAGCGCACGGCTGCCTACACACCGCTTCGCTACGGTGACATTTTGTTGGCAGGTTCGGGTGAAACTCTTGCAGAGATCGGGAAATCGGCTGCCAATCTCATCAGGGGTCGTGCGTATTGCGGCGGCGATGTCATCGTCTTTCGACCGTTGTTGCCTACAGATGCGACATATATGGGTTACATGTTGGATTGCCCACCATCCGCACACCAAAAGGCACGAATGGGGCGCGGCGTGACTGTCATGCACATTTACGCCGCTGAATTGAAGCGCCTGCTCGTTACCCTCCCACCTCTCGACGAGCAGCGCGACATTGCCGCGTTCCTCGACCGCGAGACGGGGTGGATCGACACGCTGATCGAGAAGAAGGAGCTGCTGATCGAGCGGCTGCAGGAGTACCGGACGGCGCTGATCACGCGCACGGTGACGCGCGGTCTCCCGCCGGAGGCCGCCCGCGCCGCCGGCCTCGACCCGTCGCCGCGTCTCAAGCCCTCGGGCGTGGAGTGGCTGGGCGATGTCCCGGAGCATTGGGAGACACGTCGCGTTCTGCGAATTTGTCGCCTGGCATACGGTGAAGCACTACCGTCAGAAACGCGGGAGGAAGGGGACGTTGCGGTATACGGGTCGAACGGCGTTGTGGGTGTGCACAATCTTCCCAACACTCTTGCTCCGGTTGTGGTAGTCGGGCGCAAAGGGTCTCACGGGCAGGTGAATTACGACCGAGGTGCGGTGTTCGCGATTGACACAACTTACTTCGTCGACCAACGATGCACGGAATCTGACATTCGTTGGCTGTACTACGCACTGCTTTGCGCGGACCTCAGCGCTGTTTCCATGGATTCAGCTGTCCCGGGACTTTCGCGTGATGCTGCCTACGCCAAGCAGCTTGTCGTCCCGCCTCCCGATGAACAGCGAGCGATTGCAGGATTTCTCGACCATGAAACGAAGCGGTTCGACGAACTACTTGCTAGGGCCTGTTCACATCGGCTGAGGGTTGTGGCAGAGTGAGGAGGGTTGGCGGCGCGGTCTTGGTGAGCAGATGACAAACCAGAAGCGACTGACCGACGCGCAGTACGCGCGGATTGCGGCGTTGCTGCCGCCGCCGAGCAACCATCTCAAGATTCCTCATCGTCAGGTGCTCGACGCGTGGTTGTACGTGCTCTATCAGGGTTGCACCTGGCGCGGGCTGCCGACGGAGTTCGGCAACTGGCACACGATCTATGTGCGGCTCAACCGCTGGGCCACAGCGGGCGTGCTGGCACGGGTCGCCGCTGCGTTGCAGCGCGAGGCGCTGGCCGGCGTGGACCTGGACACGCTCGCGCTGGACAGCACGATCATCAAGTTTCACGCCCACGGGACGGGCGCGCCCACAAAAAGGGGCGTCAGGCGATCGGCCGCTCGCGCGGCGGCCTGACCTGCAAGCTGCACGTCGTCGCGGCCGACGACCGCACCCCGCTCGCGTTCGCGCTCTCACCGGGTCAGGCCGGCGATGGACCGGCCGGACGCGCGTTGTTGCGCAGGCTGGGACCGGTCAGCGGTTGCCCGGCGTTGGTCATGGATCGCGCCTACGAGGGAAACCGGACCCGCCGCCTGGCCGTCGAGTTGGGCTACGACCCGGTGGTCCCGCCCAAGTCCAATCGCCGCCAACCCTGGGACTACGACGCCGTTCGCTACCGCAAGCGCAACGAGATCGAACGCTTCTTCTGTCGGCTCAAGCGCTTCCGCCGCATCGCTACGCGCTACGACAAGCTCGACGTCATCTTCCTCAGCCTGATCTACCTCGTGCTCATCTACGACGCACTGCAATCGATGTGAACAGGCCCTAGGAAACCTCTGAACAAGCCGGATCTCCTCTCCCCCCGCAACGCGGGGGGAGATGTCACGGAGTGACAGAGGGGGCCCCCCCCGTCTCAGCGCTGCTCCGCCCCCTCGAACAGCACCTCGCGCATCAGCTTGCCGCTGTTCCGGCAGCGCTCGAAGTCGGCTTCGAGCAGCCGTCCCTGGGGCGCCGGCGCATGCGTGAAGTGGCCGTATTCGTCGGTGCCGCTGACGTGCGCGACGAGCGGCTTGATGCCGCTGCGTTGGCTCATTGAAGGCGTGATGTAGCGCAGCGCGACGCCCATCCGGCGGTCGTCGCTGCCGTTCGGATTGGACGCGTGGAAGAGGTGTCCGTGGTGCAGCGAGACCTGCCCGGGCCGAAGCACCACGTCGGTCGCATCGGCCTCGTCGACCTCGACCTCGATCTCCTGGCCGCGGGTCAGCAGGTTCTGCTCCGCGTGCGTGTCGAAATGCGGCACGATCGGCTGCTTGTGGCTGCCGGCCACGAAGCGCATGCAGCCGCTCTCGATCGTCGCGGGCGAAAGCGCGACCCAGGCCGTCACCTCCTGCTGCTGGTCGAGTCCCCAGTACGTGAGGTCCTGGTGCCAGCTGACATAGTCGGGTGTCTGCGGCTCCTTGATGAAGAAGCCGCTCCCCCAGACGAGCAGGTCGGGGCCCAGAATCTGCGACACCGCACCAATCAGCAGCGGATGCCGAACCAGCTCGGCGAACGAAGGCAGCAGGTGGACGGGACTGGCGCGCAGCAGCGCGAGCTCCCCGGGTCGGTCGGCGAGTTCGGCTTCACCGGCTTCGAAATCGGCGCGGAGCTCCGCAGCCTCAGCCTCGCTGAGGATCTCCACGGGAAAGAAATACCCGTCGCGCTCGTATGTCTGCGCAATCTCCGAGGTCAGTGTGGTCATGCTTCGCCTTGCTCCGCTATGCGCCGCCTTGCGCCGATTGCTGGATGACCGGCGGCACTGGCTTGGTCAGCGTCTCGGGCATCTGCGTGATTCCTCCCGCTCTGTCGTGAACAGGGTACCGAGGGCGACCCGGCTACTCGGCCGCGACATTCAGCTGTTCGGCGGCATCAGCGGCGTCCGCCTCGTCGAGCATCGTCCAGATCGGTTCGAAGCTGAACTCGAAGCCGCTCAGCACCGATTCGCCGTCGATCCTGTCGGGGCGCTCGCGCTCCTCCGGCTCCGCGCCGGGGCGGTAGACCCAGACGGTGCGCGACTCGGGGTCGATCACCCAGCCGAGCTGGGCGCCGAAGTGCAGCCAGCCGTCCATCTTGTCCTGCTGCGAGACCAGCGATTGATCGGGCGAGACGACTTCAACGACAAACGCGGGGCACAGGTTCCAGTAGCCGCGGCGCGGCGGAAATCCCCCGACCGACGCCAGCTGTTCCGGGCTGATCCATGACACGTCCGGTTCCCACTCGGGATTGCGGCCCTCATCGTCGATCAGGTTGTACCCGGCCTGTGAGTCCTCCGCGACTCCACCGCCGATGTCCTCCGACCAGATCTCGAGCCGCGCCCCGAGCCGGATGCAGATCCACGAACACCAGCCGCCTGCGCCCATGTTGATCACCAGTTCACCGGAGAAACCACGTTCGATTCGCCAACCGGGATTCAGCTCGCCGAGCCGCTCTAGCGTCGCGTCGTCCAGCGTCCAGTCGTGGGGCAGGCAAAGCGAGAGCAGTGCGTGCGGAACGGGCGGGGCCGTGGCCTCGATCTCCGGCGGCGCTTCCTTGGTCGGCGTCTCAGGCATCCGCGTGATTCCTCCCGCCGAGTCGTGAACAGGGTACCGAGGGCGACCCGGCTACTCGGCCGCGACATTCGCCTGCTCGGCGGCATCGGCCGCATCGGCCTCGTCGAGCATCTTCCAGATCGGTTCGAAGCCGAACTCGAAGCCGCTCAGCACCGCCTCGCCGTCGATCCTGTCGGGCCGCTCGCGCTGCTCGGGATCGGCGCCGGGCCGGTAGATCCAGACCGTGCGCGACTCCGGGTCGACGAGCCAGCCGAGCTGGGCGCCGAAGTGCAGCCAGCCGACCATCTTGTCCTGCTGCGAGACCAGCGACTGATCGGGCGAGACGATCTCCGCCACGAATGCCGGGCAGAGATTCCAAAAGCCGCGGAGCGGCGCGGATCCGCCGACGGCGGCGAGCTGCTCAGGACTGATCCATGACACGTCAGGTTCCCACTCGGGATTGCGGCCCGCGTTGTCGAGCAGGTTGTAGCCGGCGGTGCCATCCTGTCCGAGCCCGCCACCACTCTCCTCCGCCCACAGACCCAGACGCATGCACAGCTTGAAGCCGATCGTCGGTCCGTGCCCGCCTGCGCCCATGTTGATCACCAGTTCACCGGAGAAGCCGCGTTCGATTCGCCAGCCGGGATTCAGCTCGTCGAGCTGTTGAAGCATCGCGTCGTCCAGCGTCCAGTCGTGGGGCAGGCAAAGCGAGAGCAGTGCGTGCGGAACGGGCGGGGCCGTGGCCTCGATCTCCGGCGGCGCTTCCTTGGTCAGCGTCTCAGGCATCGGGCCGGCTCCTTCCGCCGAGTCGTGAACAGGGTACTCAAGCCCGCATGTGCCGGCGTTGCCCCGATGATTCCCCCGCGAACCTGCGCCGATTCGATGGACGTCATTGCGAATCGGCAGCGCCCCGACGCTGCGCATCCGCCCGGATTCTACCTGAAGAGGCCGCCCGGTCCGGGCGCCGATCCGCGTTCGTCGCGCGTCGAGAGGACCTATCTGAACGGGGAGGTGTCGGAGACGCACCGGTGGTTCAAGCTGAGTAGCACGCGAGGACGGCACGTGCTCATATCCCGACAGTGGCAGCTCACCACTGTCGGCGTTCAATGATCTCGTGCCGGCAGTTGTTGCGGAAGATGAAGTGATCGCCTTGGATCTCGTATGTCACTCGGATCGATCGGGAGACGTACGCCTCCCAGACCCGCGCGTTGCGATCAACCATGTGCGCGTTGAGGCTCGGATGACGCCGATCTTCGATTAGGAGACCTCTGAACAACTCTCCCCCCGCTCTGCGGGGGGAGATGCCGAAGGCAGAGGGGGGCTGCCGTCCCGACTCACCGGCGTGGCTGTATCTGGCCAAGCGGGGGAGCCCCCCTCTGTCACTCCGTGACATCTCCCCCCGCAGCGCGGGGGGAGATGGGATCCGACTCGTTCAGAGCCTGCCTAGAGCTCACGCAGATACTTCATCGCCTCTTTCGGGGTGAACATGGGCGACAGACGCCCGGCGCGAATGTCCTCGTCGGCTTCGCGCTCGCCAGCCTGCCATTCTTCGGTCCAGAAATAGGCCGTCTCGGGGTCTGTGCGGCGCGCTTCGTCGAACGCGGCGAGATGCGCGTCGTACTGCTCACCGTCGCCGGACGCCGTCGGGGCGTCCACCTGATCCTGCGCGGTGTGTGCTACCGGTTCAGTTGCCATGACGCACTCCCGCCAGACTCCGTCTACGCCCGCGGCAGACCCAGCCCTCGCGTCGCGATGATGTTGCGCTGGATCTCGTTGGTCCCGGAGTAGATCGTGCTCGGGACCGACAGCAGGTACTGCTCGGGCATGTCCCCGCCCCACGGGGCCGTCGGCTCCTCGGGAATTAGCTGGCCGCTCAGGCCGAGCATCTTGATCCCGTAGTTGTAGATCTTCTGCCCCAGCTCGGACTGGAAGATCTTGACCACCGAGGCCTCGTAGTTGGGCACCTGGCCCATCGACTGGATGTGGCCGATCCGGTAGCCGAGGTACTTGGCCACGTTGTTGGAGATCACCAAATCGGCGAGCCCGAGCCGGTAGTCCTCGCGCTTGTCCGAGCCGCCGTTCTGCAGGTACCCGCTCAGCTGCTCGAGCGTGCGCCGCTGGCCGGCGGTCGTGCTGATCCCCGAGCGCTCGAAGTCGAGCAGCGTCATGCCCACGTACCAGCCGCGGTTCTCCTCGCCGATCAGGTTTCGCGCGGGCACCCGCACATCCTCGAAGAAGACCTCGTTGAAGTGGTGCCGCGAGGCCATGTTGATCAGCGGCCGGACCGAGAGGCCCGGCGTGCTCTTGATGTCGTCGATCAGCAGGAAGGAGATCCCGCGGTGCTTCGGCGCGTCGGGGTCGGTCCGCACCAGGCAGAACATCTGGTTGGCGCGGTGCCCGCCCGAGGTCCAGATCTTCTGGCCGTTGATGATGTAGTCGTCGCCGTCGCGCACGGCGCGCGTCTGCAGGCTGGCGAGGTCCGAGCCGGAGCCCGGCTCGGAGTAGCCCTGGCACCAGATGTGCTCGCCGGAGGTGATCTTCGGCAGGTAGTTGGACTTCTGCTCGTCGTTGCCGTGGATGATTAGCGTCGGGCCGATCATGCCCACGCCGAAGCCGCGCGTGCCCGTGTCGGGCGCGCCGTGGTAGCCGAACTCCTCGTTGAAGACCATCTGCTCGGTGATCGATGCGCCCAGACCGCCGTACTCGGTCGGCCAGGCCGGCGCGATCCAGCCGCGGTCGGCCAGCTTGCCGTTGAACTCCTTGGCCCGCAGGAAGTCGTCCTCTGAGGCCTCGCCCGAGCCACCCGGTCCGGCCGGGCCGTCCATCGCCGGGATGTGGTTCAGCAGGAAACTGCGGACATCGCCGCGCAGTGCTTCCTCAGTCTCAGTAAATCGCAGTTCCACGGCTACCTCCCAAGGCTCGGTTGCTGTCGTCGGTTCGTTGGAGCGGGAGACGAGACTCGCCGCCGTGACTCCTTGCCTCGAACGATACCGCAGGGACGCCCTGAATAACTCCCCCCCCCCCCGCAAAGCGGATCCGCTCTCCCCCCGCTTTGCGGGGGGAGATGTCACGGAGTGACAGAGGGGGGCTCTGCCGTTCCGGCTCAATGCCGTTGCTGTATCTGGTCAGGCAGGGTCGCACCCGTGTCCGTCCCTACGGGAGATCTCCCCCCGCTCTTCCTCGGGAGAGCGGACACCGCTCGTTCACACGATTCCTAGCGCGGGATCAATGCCCGGATCTGCTCGCGCACTCGCGCCGCCGCGAGTGCGGGGTCTCGCTCCGCAGTCAGCATCCACAGAATCGCCGTATCCAGCCCGGCATCAAAGAAGCGCTCGATCTGCGCGCGACAATCCTCCACGCTGCCGGTCACGATCAGGTCGTCAACGACGTTCTGCGGGATCGCGGCCCCGGCGCCGCGGCGGTCGCCCGCGTCCCAGGCTTGCCACATCGGCGTCAAGGCTTCGGCGCGGCCCAGCCAGGTCTGGAACGTGCGGTAGAGCGGGACATTGAGGTAGGTGCTGATCACGCGGCGGGCGTAGGCGTCCGTGCCGTCCGACGGCGGGTCGATCACCATCCCGATGCGCGCGACCAGTTCGACCGATTCAGGCTCGCGCCCAGCGGCCGACGCCGCCTCGCGCACCACTGCGGCCGACTGGGCGATGTCGTCCGCCGCGACCCAGGTCAGCGCGACGCCGTCGCCGACCGTGCCCGCGAGCTGCAACATGCGCTGCTGCAGTGCGGCGATGTAGATCGGCGGCGGCTGCGCGGGCGGCCGCCCGATCCGGAAGCCCTCAACCTTCAGCGTGTCTCCCGCGAATGACACTCGCTCGCCGCCCAGCGCCGAGCGCAATACCTCGACCGACTCCCGCACGCGCGTCAGCGGTCGTTCGAACCTGCCGCTGTTCCAGCCCTCCACGATCGGTGGCGACGATGCGCCCACGCCCAGGCAGAATCGCCCCGGCGCCAGCTCGCACATCGCCGCAGCGCCAAGCGCAATCGTGCCCGGGCCGCGGGTGAAGACGTTGATGATCGCCGTGCCCAGTCGCATCGTCGTCGCCTGCGCCGCGACGGCCAGCGGCAGGAAACCGTCGGTCTCCGCCACCTCCTCAGACCACGCGTCGCTGTAGCCGAGTTGTTCAGCCTCGGCCAGCACAGGGCCCAGCTCGCCCAGCGCGATGCCAGGCAAGGGAAGCGAGATTCCCCAGCGTCGGGCTGTCACGCTGCCCCCCCTCTCGATCCGGCGCGTTCAGGCGCCCCGCTCTGCGATCTCCCAGCCCCAGTCGGCGTACTGACGCACCCATGGGCCGTATTCCAGCGCGCGTTCCGAGGCGGCGTTCCCGCGCAGCCCGCGGAGGTAGACCCCCTGCAGGATGCTCGCCATCCGGAACGCCGCGAAGGCCAGGTAGAACGGCCAGCCGTCCACCCCGTCCCGCCCGCTGTGGCGACAATACTCGGCCACGAACGCCGCCTCACTGGGGATGCCCAGGGCGTGCAGGTCGGCGCCCGCCAGCGAGGCCCCCCAGGGCGAGTCGGTGTGGTAGGCGAGGCAGAACCAGGCCAGATCCGCCAGCGGATGCCCGATCGTCGACAGTTCCCAATCGAGTAACGCCACCACCCGCGGCTCGTCGGGGTGCAGCAGCATGTTCTCCAACCGCACGTCGCCGTGCGCGATCGAGGTCGCGCCGTCGTCGGGGATGTTGGCCGGCAGCCAGGCGGCCAGACGCGCCATCGACGCAATCGAGTCCGTCTGAGCCGCGTCATACTGGCCGGTCCAGAGCCTGATCTGTCGTTCGTAGTACCGGTCCGGGCGGCCGTAGTCGCCCAGCCCGACTGCCTCGTAGTCGACCGCATGCAGCGCCGCCAGCACCCGAGCGGCGTCCTGGTATACCTCGGCGCGTTCGTCCGGCGCGCAGCGTTCCAGTTTCGGCGAGCGATAGAGCCGCGCGGCCACATAGTCCATCACGAAGAACGGCGTACCGATCACCGACGGGTCGTCGCACGCAATCCGGGTGCGTGGCACTGGCACCTCGGTATCGCGCAGCGCCGTCAGAATCCGGTACTCGCGGTCGACCCGGTGGGCGCCGCGCACCAGCTCGCCGGGTGGCTGCTTGCGCAGCACATAGCGGTGCGAGTCCGTCTCCACCAGGTACGTGGGGTTCGACTGTCCGCCTTCGAACTGGCGTACCCGCAGCGGCCCACCGGCGAAGCCCTCCAGCTCCGACTCCAGGTAAGCCAGCAGCGCCAATTCGTCGAAACGGTGTGCTTCGCGAATCTCAACCAGTTGCTCGTCGCCGCTCACTGGTGCTTCCGCAGCTCGAGCCTGGCGACCGCCTCCAGGTGCACCTGGTCGGGGCCGTCGGCGATCCGCAACGTCCGCTGGTTGGCCCAGGCGGCGGCCAGCCAGATGTCGCCGCTCACCCCCATGCCGCCGTGCACCTGGATCGCGCGATCCAGCACGTTCAGCGCCACGTTCGGCGCGACGACCTTGATCGCCGCGATCTCCGCGCGCGCCGCCTTGTTGCCCACCGTGTCCATCGTGTGCGCGGCGTGCAGTGTCAGCAGTCGCGCCTGGTCAATCTCCAGCCGCGACCTCGCGATGTCCTCACGCAGCGACCCCATCTCCGCCAGCGGCTTTCCGAACGCCACTCGGTTGAGCGCCCGTTCGCACATCACCTGCAGCGCGCGCTCGGCCACCCCGACGCTGCGCATGCAGTGGTGGATCCGGCCGGGCCCCAGCCGCCCCTGCGCGATCTCGAAGCCGCGCCCGTCGCCCGCGATCATGTTCGCCGCCGGGACGCGAACGTCCTCGAAGCTGATCTCGGCGTGTCCGTGCGGCGCGTCGTCGTAGCCGAAGACGGTCAGCAGCCGCTCGATCGTGACCCCGTCGGCGTCGCGCGGGACCAGGATCATCGACTGTTGCTGGTGCCGCGGCGCGTCGGGGTCCGTCTTGCCCATGAAGATGAAGAACGTGCAGCGCGGGTCACCCACGCCCGACGACCACCACTTGCGGCCGTTGATCACGTACTCGTCGCCGTCGCGCGTGATCCGCGCCTGCACGTTCGTCGCGTCCGAAGACGCCACGTCCGGCTCGGTCATGCAGAACGCCGAGCGAATCTCTCCGTCCAGCAGTGGCTGCAGGTACTCTGCCTTCTGCTCGTCGCTGCCGTAGCGGGCCAGTAGCTCCATGTTGCCTGTGTCGGGCGGCGAGCAGTTGAAGATTTCGGGCGCCATCGGCGAGCGGCCCATCTCCTCACAGAGATGCGCATACTCGAAGTTGCACAGCCCCGCGCCGTGTTCGCTGTCCGGCAGGAACAGGTTCCAGAGCCCCTCCGAGCGGGCTTGCGTCTTCAACTCCTCGATCAGCGGGATCGGCTGCCAGCGGTCGCCCTCGGCGATCTGGTCCAGGAACGCTGACTCGTTTGGATAGACGTGAGCGGCCATGAACTCGCGCACCCGGCCGTGAACGTCCTGCGCCTCGTCCGAGAGCTCCGCAAGCATGCACGCCCCTCCTTCGCGATCGTCCCGCCCGGCCGGTCCACCGCGCAGAGTAGCGCCGCCACTGCACATGCCCGGCGGACGACGGGTCCCTGGAACGTGGAGCGGGAGACGGGACTCGAACCCGCGACCCTCTGCTTGGGAAGCAGATGCTCTACCGACTGAGCTACTCCCGCCCGCGGTTCGCGGTCGAGTCTACTGTCCCAACCGACACACGGAAGAGCCGCAGCACACGCACTCAGCTCGGATCGGCGTCCCAGCGATACGCCCGGCGGGCATTGTCGACATGGAAATCCTGCACCACCGACTCGCGCAGCGACAGCGCGTCGATCTCATCGCGGGCGCGCTGCCAGGGGATCGTCGGGTACTCGGTGCCGAACATCATCTTCTTGCTGCCGCGCGTGTTGATGAACCGCACGAAGTCCGGCTCCCAATACTTGGGCGCGACCGATGTGCACGACATGTAGACGTGCTCCCAGTGGGCGATCGTGGAGATCGCCTCATCGATCCAGGGCTGCCCGCAGTGGGTCATGATCAGTCGCAGTTCGGGGAAGTGAAACGCGACCTCGTCGTAGTGCAGCGGGTTCTGCACCCACCCGGGTCGGCGCGGGCCGGGCATCCCCGCGTTCATCGAGACGGCGATCTCCAGCTCCAGCGCTTTGACGTAGAACGGCCAGTAGACGCGGTCGGTCGGCGGCAGGCTGTAGCGGAACGGCGGGATGCGCAGGCAGCGCACCCCGTAGCGCTCGTGATAGTCCACGACCCGCCGGATCTCGTCGTAGCCGCGCAGCGGGTCGACGATCATCGCGGGCAGAATCTTGTCCGGGTAGCGGGCGTGCGCATCGCCCACCCACTCCGCGTGGTCGGGCTCCATGATCGAGATCACGCAGGCGCCGATCTCGGCCTTACCGAGCTGCTCGAGCAGCTGCTCGGGCGAGCTGATCGGCTCGCGGTCGTCGATGTCTTTGAAGAGGTGGCGCAGCCCGCCGCCGTCGTCCGCGCTGAGAAAGCTCGAGTTGACGAGCGAATCGATCGCCCTGATCCGGTCGGCCATGGCGAGAGCATACCGTCGCGCCTGAGCGAGACCGCAGCTCGACGGGGCACGCAGGTCCACTCCTATACTCGGCGCCGCAACCTAGGGAGCGCGGACCATGGCAGTCGAGTTCTGGACGATGGGCGGCGGCCGCCCGACGAGCGACGATCCGGCCGTATTCGACGGCGTGAAACAGGCGGTCAGCGCCGAACAGCTCGGCTACGACGGGATCGTCTACGTCGACAGCCAAAACCTCGTCGCCGACTGCTACGTCTCGATGGCGCTGGCGGCGCACGCGACGACCCGAATCAAGCTTGGCACCGGCGTGACCAACTCGTATACACGCCACGCGGCGATCACGGCGTCGGCGATCGGTGCGATCCAGGCGGAGAGCCGCGGCCGCGCCTACCTGGGCATCGGGCGCGGCGATTCGGCGCTCGCTCATCTGGGCCTCGCGCCGCACGCGGTGGCGCCGTTCGAGCGCTACCTCAAGGACCTGCAGGCATATCTACGCGGCGAGGAAGTCCCGTTCGAGCAGAGCGATGTGGAGGCGCTGGGCCTGGCCGACACCCCCGTGGCGAGCCGGATCGCCTACATCCCGGCGATGGGGCCGAAGGTGCCGGTCGATGTCGCGGCGACCGGCCCGCGGGTGATCGCGGCGGCCGCGCGCCACGCCGACCGGATCAGCTTCAACGTGGGCGCGGATGTGGAACGCACGCGTTGGGGCATGGACCTCGCCAGGGAAGCTCGCGTCGAGGCGGGCCTAACCCCCGATATCCCCTTCGCCGCCTATCTCCCGCTGGCCGTCCACGACGATCCCGAGCAGGCGATGCGGATCGGCGCCGGGCAGGTCTCGCTGTTCGCACGCTTCTCGACGATGTACGGCACGGTGCTCGGGCCGGCCAGCGACGCTCAGCGCGAGGTGTTCGGGGCGATCCACGAGAACTACGACATGCACGAACACGGCCGCCCCGGCAGCGCGCAGGCCGCCGCGATTACCGCTGAGTTCGAGCGCGGCTTCGGTGTCTTCGGCCCGCCCGACTACTGCGTCGAGCGGCTCGGCGAGCTCGTCGAGCTGGGCATCGATCGGTTCATTCTGCGCGGCTCCCCACTCGATCCCGCCAATCCCGACACCGAGGCCAGCGAGCGCTTCGTCCGCGAAGTCGTCCCGCAGCTCCAGCACTGAGCTAGGGCCGCTGACGATCGAGGCAGCGACCGCCGGACGCCGCCCTCGAGCAGCCCGATTCAACTGCTCCCCCCGCGGGGGAGCTGTCGCGCAGCGACTGAGGGGGAGGCTCCCACCCCGCCAGCTTGCGACGTCGCAAGGCCTTCCCCCCTGCCCCCAACTGCTCCCCCCGAGGAGACCTTTGCGTAATCCTCGTCGGAGACCCTGTAGGGGCGACCCTTGTGGTCGCCCTCCCCTTCACGTTTCGATCTCCCAGATAGCCGGCAGGCAGGGCGACCACAAGGGTCGCCCCTACAGATTCCTCGGTAGAGCGAAATTCGATATACGCAAAGGTCTCCCGAGGGGGAGCTGTCGCGCAGCGACTGAGGGGGAGGCTCCCAACCCCGCTACCACCCGCTACCACGTGTCGATGTTGGGCCGCCGTCCCCGCCGAATCGGCTCCGGATTCTCGCAGGCCATCAGCCCCCGCACGATCCAGCGACGCGTCTCCGCCGGATCGATCACGCCGTCGTTCTCGTGCACCGATGCGGCGTTGACGCCCTTGCCGCGCCGATAGGATTCGGCGACCAGCGCCTCGTAGCGCGCGGCTCGCTGCTCGATGTCGTCGATCGCCGCGAGTTCGGCGCGCTGACCGAGCCGCACCGCCGCCTCGAGGTTCATCCCGCCCAATTCAGCGGTCGGCCAGGAGAGCGCCCAGAGCGGCGCGCGCGAGCTGCCGGTCATCATCGCCTGCGCGGCCAGGCCGTACGACTTGCGCAGGATCACGGTGAAGCGCGGCGTCTGCACGTTGGCCAGCGTCACGAACACGTTGTTGCACTTGCGCGCCAGGCCCGTGCGTTCGATGTCCGGGCCGACCATCATCCCGGTCGTGTCGACCAGCACCAGGATCGGGATGTTGAAGCAGTCGCAGAGCTGCGCGAAGCGGCACATCTTGTCCGCCGCGTCGCTGTCCACCGCGCCGCCGAGGTGCTCGTTGTTGTTCGCGATCACCCCGACCGGGTGGCCCTCGATCCGGACCAGCGCGGTCACCACGCCGACGCCGAACTCCCCGCGCAGCTCCAACACCGAGCCGCTATCGCAGAGTTGATCGACCACCTTGCGGATGCTGAAGGGACGCTTCCGGTTCTCCGGGATCGCGTGCCGCAGGAGCCGCTGATCGGCGCACTCCCAGTCGCCAATCGAGCCCTGGAAGTAGGACAGGTACTGTTTCGCGGCGGCGACGGCCTGCGGCTCGTCGTCGACCAGGATATCGATGCTGCCGGCCGGTCCCAGGTCCGACATCGGGCCGATCTCCTCGGGCGTGAACAGCCCCAGGCCGCCGCCCTCGATCGTCGCCGGGCCGCCCATCCCGATGTTCGCGTCGCGCGTCGCGATGATGCAGTCGGTGATCCCGAGGATCGAGGCGTTGCCCGCGAACGTGCGTCCGGCGGTGATCCCAATCATCGGCACGGTCCCGCTGATCCGCGCCAGCATGTCGTACGTCGGCACCCATTGGCCGGCCGCCGAGATGTCCGAGAAGTCGGTGTCGCCGGAGCGCCCGCCGGCGCCCTCGGCCCAGATGATCAGCGGCGTCGCCTGCTCATCGGCGAACTTGATCATCCGGTCGGTCTTCTGGTGTCCCATCATGCCCTGCGTCCCGGCCCAGACGGTCTCGTCGTACATCGCGACCAGCGTCGTCGCGCGGTCCTCGGCGAAGAGCTCGCCGTTGACCGTGCCGATCCCGGTGATCATCCCGTCGGCGGGCGCGCGCACGCGCATCTCCTCGGCCGACATGATCCGGTGCCGAGCCGGCAGCACAAGCGCGCCGAACTCGACCCAGCTCCCCGGGTCCACGAGCTCCGCTAGGCTCTCGCGCTGCGTCCGCTTGCCCTTCGCGTGACGCAGTTCGACCCACTGTTCCCTGTTCTCGTCCATGCCGACGGCCAGCAGGTCGAACAGCTCCTGAAGGTCGGGCCGGACGTAGTCGAGATCGACCTCCTCCTCACGCTCCTCGATCGCCGCGCCCACATCGGCCTGCTCAATGAACGCCAGTGCGTGCCCCTCGTAGACCACGTCGCCCTGCGCGACGGTCAGCTCGCGGAGGTAGCCCGCGACGTCCGACTTGATCACGTGCTCCATCTTCATCGAGTCCATCACGAACATCTGCTGGCCCTCGCGGACAGCGTCGCCTTCGGCTACCACGATCTGGATGATCGTCCCTTGCAGCGGCGAGCGAACCGGCACCGTGTTGGGCGGCCCCACAATTTCCGGCGCGGGTTGGCGACCGGGAGCCACACCCGCCACGGATGCCGAACGCGTGCCCGAGCCCTCGCGGAAGTAGTTGAGCCCGGCCAGCGGATCGAGCGTGTCGAGCTGCGCTCCGGCCAGACCCGCTGCGCCTGCTGCTGCGCTCGGCGCTCCGTTCTGCTGCGTCGATTCGGCGACCGTTGGAGCCGCGAGCTCGGCGACGTGGGCGTCCACCCAGCGCGTGTGAATCGCGCCGCTCGCGAAGTCCTCGTGCACGAGCGCGCGGTCGAGGAACGTGAGGTTGGTCTCGACGCCGTCGATCCGGAACTCCGCGAGCGCGCGCCGGGCGCGGCCCACCGCGTCGCCGAAATCGGCCGACGCCGAGTGCGCGATCACCTTGGCCAGCAGCGAGTCGAAGTTGGGATTGGTCGTGTAGCCGGGGTAGCCGTACGTGTCAATCCGCACCCCCGGGCCCGATGGAGGCTCGAACCTGGTCAGCATCCCGCCCGAAGGGCGCACCTCCCCGTCGGGCTGCATCCGCTCCATATTGACGCGCGTCTGGATCGCGTAGCCGCGCGCCGCCGGCACGTCGCGCTGCGCGAGTCCGATCTCGCCAAGCTGCTCGCCCGCGGCGATCCGCAGCTGCGCCCGCACGAGGTCAACCCCGGTGACCTCCTCCGTGACCGTGTGCTCGACCTGCAGGCGTGGATTGGCCTCGATGAACGCGAAGTCGCTCTCGTCGGCCGAATCGACCAGGAACTCGAAGGTACCGAGGCTGCGGTAACTCACCGCCGCCGCCATCCGCACCGCGGCCGCCGTCAGCCGATCGCGCGTGGCCGACCCGAGCGTCGGGCTGGGCGCCCACTCGACCACCTTCTGATGGCGCCGTTGCAGGCTGCACTCGCGCTCGCCGAGGTGCGAGACTTCGCCCTGTCCATCGCCGATGATCTGCACCTCGATGTGACGCGCGCGCGGACTGAGCCGCTCAACCAGCAGTGCGCCATCGCCAAACGCCGCCGCGGCCTCCGACTGGCAGCGCGCGTAGCCCTCCTCGATCTCGTCGGCCGCGCTGACCACGCGCATGCCGCGCCCGCCGCCGCCGGCGATCGCCTTGATCACCATCGACTCGTGGTCGCCGAGCGACGCGAAGAACGCTTGCGCCTCTGCGAGCGTCACCGCGCCGGCGCTGCCGAGCAACACGGGCACATCGAGCTCCACGGCGAGATTTCGCGCCCGCGCCTTGTCGCCGAACAGTTCGAGCGACTCCACCGACGGGCCGACGAAGCTGATCCCCTCCGCCGCGCAGCGCCGTGCAAGCTCCGGACTCTCCGCCAGGAAGCCGTAGCCCGGGTGCAACGCGTCGCAGCCCGTGGCCTGCGCGGCCTGGATCACCGCATCGATCTCGAGGTAGGCGCGGCTGCCGACCGCATCGAGCGCATGGGACTCGTCGGCGCGGCGCACGTGCAGCGACGTCGCGTCGTCCTCGGAGTGGATCGCCACCGATCCGATCCCAAGTTCGCGGGCGGCGCGGATAATTCTGATCGCGATCTCGCCGCGGTTCGCAATCAGGATCTTGTGGATCGGCATTGAGTCTCCTTCAACCCCGCGAGGATACGGCCAGCGTCGGCTCGGCCAACCTGTTAACTTGCCAAGCAGCTTGCTCAGCAGTTCCAGGCAATCAACCGAGTCACAGGAGTTTGAAATGACCACAGCAACCACAGCAGTGCTCACGCGTCCGCGCGAGTGGACCCGCGAATCAGTGATGGAACTCACCCGCGACGAAGTCATCGCGCTCTGGCACGAGGCGCCCGCGGCCGAGATGGCGGAGTTGGTCGGCGAGTTCGAGGGCCTGATCCCCAACGCCGGTGACGAGGAGCGCCAGAAGCGCACCGCTGAGGTGATGTACAACGAGAACGGCCCGCACGGCTACTGGCTGGGCAAGGCCTACTTCCCGCTCAGCCACACCCGGGGCGACGGCTACAACCGCTGGCGGCGGCCCGGTGGCACGGTCGAGCGCAACCTGCGCTTCTCGACCGAGATCGGCACGTCGGTGATCGACGGCAAGCCGTCGCTGCTGATGTACTACGGCGCCTACGCCCGCGCGGAGAAGCGCGACGAGCCCTCCACGCTGGTCGACGAGATCCGCAAGCTCGCCGACGGCATCTTCCTCGGCATGGGCACGGTCGAGAACGAGGACGGCGCCCGCTCCGACCCAGGCCACTTCGTCATGGCCGGCCCCGTCGGCCCCTGGGTCGGCGTCGACGACCCCACCGCCGAGCTGCTCTAGCCGCCGAGCACGGAATGGGCAGCCACAAGAGCTGCCCCTACAGGAGCAGTCGAGGTCCACACGAGGGCGTGCGATCGCACACGGCATCCGCGTAGGGGCAACCCTCGTGCTTGCCCACCCCGTTCACCGTCACCAACGCATCGAACGCCCGTGTAGGGGCAACCCTTGTGGTTGCCCTCCCCGTTCACCGCCACGAACGCGTCAATCGCAGCGCCAGATCCCATCTCCCCCCGCTCTGCGGGGGGGAGCCAGATCCCATCTCCCCCCGCAGAGCGGGGGGAGATGTCCCGTAGGGACAGAGGGGGGCCGCGCTTCCCGATACGCGCCGTTGTCGTCGGCGCTGCCCGTGATGAGCTCCTGCCCGCGCCGCCAGTCATCCCAGGAGGGATGGCCGACGAAGCTGTGCACCTCCTCCGCCATCCCGCCGATCACCGGGTTCAGCAGGCACAGCGGGCGGTAGCCGGCCGCCTCCAGCCGTCCCCATGTCTGTTCAAGAAACAGCCGCCTGAAATCTGCGAATCGGCCCGGCGCGAGCCAGCTGACGCGGTGCGCGTACAGGTCCATCTCGCGCTCTCCCCCGATGCTCATGCGGCCCAGCCCGCGCCACGCTAGCCGCTGCTGGTGCGCGACGCGCGACGCTGCAGTTGATCTAGAATTGCAGCTGGCCGCACGCGGAGCGCCGATCGCCTCGGCTTGCCGTGAACCGACAACGTAGCGTTCACCCGCGAGGCAGCTGGAGGAGTGTTGATCATGTTCAAGGCGCTTGCAGTGCTGTCGCTGCTGCTCGTTCTGATCGCGGCGGGCTGCAGGGATGCCCCCGCCGAATCGGTGGCGCAACAGGCCGAGCCGCCGGCGGCGCCGGCCACCACACCTGAAGCCCCCGCCGACGACCAGTCGACAGGTGCTGATCAGTCAGTCGCCGCGATCAACGTCGAACAGGAGCAGGCCGACTGCAGCTATGTGCGTGGCTTCATCTTCGATGCGGTCGGACGGGCGCGGATGATGGACACGGTGATGGCCGAACAGCACGACGAGCCTACCTACAAGGACCTGGCGGCGGACTGGCAGGCAATCGCCAATCGAGCTCCGGCGGAAATTCAGAGCCAGATGCAATTGATGGCGGGGGCCTACCGCCAGTTCGCGGCGGACCTCGCGCAGCTGGACCTCGACGACAACCCGGACTCATTCATCAATCCGGCGAATCGCGAGAAGATCGACGATATCGCGAAGGTGTTGGAGACGGACGACTTCTACGCGGCGGCGGCGGCGGTCAATCGCTGGGCCCGTAGCACCTGCAGTGCGTGATCTCCGCGCGCCCGACCTAGACTAAGCCTCAGCGCTGGCCAGTCCCAGCGCGGAGCGATCCATGTCTGACTCGGGTGACGTGGTCGTGATCGGCGGCGGGCCAGGCGGCAGCGCCTGCGCCACGCTCCTCGCCGATCGCGGCTTTGCTGTCACCCTGCTCGAACGCACGCGCTTTCCCCGCGAGCACGTGGGCGAGTCGCTGCTGCCCGCCAGCATTCCGGTGCTCGAACAGCTCGGCGTGATGCCCCAGATCGAGGCCGCCGGCTTCGTCACCAAGCGTGGCGCGACACTCGTCTGGGGCAAGGACCCTGAGCCCTGGAGCTGGTACTTCGCCGACGACCCCGAACAGCGGCCCAGCTCCTTCCAGGTGGTGCGCTCTGAGTTCGACCAGATCCTGCTGACGAACGCCGCCGCGCACGGCGTCGATGTGCGCGAAGGTCACCAGGTGCTCGATATCGAGTTCGCGGGCGATCGCCCCAGCGCAGTGCGCTTCCTGCACGACGGCGTCGCAGGCCGGATCGTCCCTCGCTTCATCGTCGACGCAAGCGGCCAGGCGGCGCTGCTCAGCCGCAAGCTGCGCCTCCAGCAGTGGGATGAGTTCTTCCAGAACCTCGCCGTCTACGGCTACTACCGCGGCGCGAGGCATCTCGACCCGCCCAACGACGGCAACATTTTCATCGAGTCCTACGAGCACGGCTGGTTGTGGAAGATTCCCCTGCACACCGGCGTAACAAGCGTCGGCGCGGTGGTTGACAAGCAGGTCGGCCAGCAGGGGCTGCGCGAGCACGGCGCGGCGGGCTTCCTCGAAGCGCAGATCGAGCTGGCCCCACACATGCGCGAACTGCTCGCCGATGCGACGCGGGTCGGCGATCCGAAGGTCGAGCGCGACTGGTCCTACACGTCATCCTCATTCGCCGGCGACGGCTACGTGCTGGTCGGCGATGCGGCCTGCTTCGTCGACCCGCTCTTCTCCTCCGGCGTGCACCTCGCCCTCGGTAGCGCCAGCCTCGCCGCGACCTACGTTTCGTCGGCGCTCAACGACCCCGCCACTCGCGTCCAGGCGGCGCAGGCCTACCAGGCGCTCTATGAGAAGCAGTACAACTACTTTCACCTCACCGCCCAGCTCTTCTACGGCACCAACCGGACCGCCGATTCCTACTTCTGGGAGGCGCGGCGCATCTTCGGCGACCAGCTCGGCGACGGCGCAGCCACGCCGCGCGAAGCGTTCGTGCGGGTCGTCGGCGGCCAGCCACCGCACGGCTACGAGCGCGCCGTGATCGAGCGCGGCGAGCTGCCGGAGGAGATCGCCGTCGAAGTCGCGCGCCGCGATCAGTGGGCCGAACGCCGACGCGTGGCGACCGAAGCGCTGACCACCGAGCCGGGCGCGTTGCTCCGCGCGATCCCGTCGCTGCCTGGTCATGTGCGGCTCGAGCAGAAGCGCAACCTCGCCGGGGCCAGCTACCAGCAGGCGTTCCAGCTCGTCGTGGTCGACGCCGGCGAACTCTCCGACGGCTACCCGGTCACGGCGGTGATGGCCGCCTGCATCGAGAAGATGAACGGCCGCCGCAGCCTGGGAGATGTGATCGGCACAGTCAACGCGGAGCACCGGCTGCGCGGCGCCCAGCGGCTGACGCGGATCATCGAGCGCGACCTGCCCCCCTTGATCAACGCCGGCCTGGTCGATGTCACGGTGCAGTTGGTCGGCCGCAACGAGTCCTGCCCGTGTGGATCGGGTAAGAAATACAAGCGCTGCCACGGCGCGCGCGCTGCTGTCTGACGCAACGTGCGCTAGCGATCAGGTCCATCACCAATCCCGATCGCGATCTGAGACCGTGACCCGAGCCGCTCGGCAGGCGGCGGCTGCTATAATTCCGCCAACACACGGGCGCCAGAATGCTGGCCCCACGGAAACGAGATTGCTATGTCTGAGCCGAACTATTGGCAGCGCATGCGGAGTCGATCGATGAGTCGGCGCTCACTCCTCAAGGCGTCGGCCCGCGCCGGTGTTGGCGCCGCTGGGTTGGCGCTGGTCGGCTGCGGCGACGATGACGACGACGACCAGGCGGCGCCAGCCGCGGCGCAGGCGCAGCAGCAGCAGATGCAGCAGCAGGCCGCCCAACAGGCCGATCAGGCGCAACAGCAGGAAGCGCCGGCGCAGCAGCAGCAACAGGCCGCCGTCGCGCAGGCCGCCGACGACGCGCGATACGACAGCCAGGGCGATCAGATTCAGACGGGCGGCGTGTTCAAGCGCGCCGCCGGCTCGCAGCTCACCCTGATCCGCTTCCCCTGGAACTCGGCCGGCAACAACGGCACGATCGACCCGACCGGCTACATGTACAACTGCCTCACACAATACGGCGGGGTGGAGTTGAATGAGCTGGACAAGGGCTTCTCGGAGTACCAGAACCCCGACTTCTCGCTCTTCCCCGATGTCGCACAGTCCTGGGAAACCCCCGACGACCTGACTTGGGTCTTCAACATCCGCGCGGACGTGATGTTCCACGACGGCAAGAGCTTCGTCGCCGATCACGCCAGCCACAGCTACGAGGCGATCCGCGACACCGGCGTCAGCGGCGGCGGTTCGCCGGCGCATCACCTCGGCAAGGTGATCGGTGGCACCGAGGCGATCGACGACCTCACCTTCCGCCTCAACCTCAGCGAGGCGCGAGGCTTCGTTGGAGCCCTCTCCGCATACGTGCGCATGGGCGATCCCGATACGACCGCCTCGATGACCACGGTCAACGAGGTCTCGCGCAACGAAGAGGCCGTGCTGATCGGCACCGGCCCCTGGCGCTTCGACACTGATAGCTACGACCCCAACACTGGTTGGCGATTGCTGCCCTTCGCCGAAGGCCACATGGGGCCGCCGGAAATGGACGAGATCAACTTCACGATCTTCTCCGACGCCGACGCGATCGGGATCGCCCTCGAAGCCGGCGATATCGACTCGCACAACGGCATCCCGTTCAACAACCCCGAGACGATCGACCGGATGATCGAGAGTGACGATCACTGGGGCTGGGCCGGCACCAGTCTTGGTGGCCAGATTTTCCGCTTTGCGATCGATGTCGAACCGACGATCGACCCGCGAGCGCGCCAGGGCGTCTGGCGGCTCGTCGACCAGGAGCGCGTGGTGCGCGACTTCTTCGGTCCCTACGACCAGGCCGGTCGGTTGCACTTCCATCCGGGCACCGAGGGCTACATCAAAGAGCTGGATGTGCCCAACTTCGACCCTGCCGAGGGCGCCAAGCTGCTCGACGCCGCCGGCGTCGGGCCCGGCTCGAAGATGCTTGCCAGCACCCTGCCGATCCGCCCCTACGCGCCGGCGCTCGCGCAGCTGCTGCAGGCGGAGCTCGCCGCACTCGACATTGAGCTGGAGCTCGAGCCGACCGAATACAATGTGATGATCGAGAAGACGCAGATCGGGATCTATGGCAACTTCCTGATCGGCTTCGGCAACTGGATCCGACCCGAGAGCCCGGCGCTCAGCATGATCATGCAGTGCGTCCTCAGTGGTGAGACCAACGCTCGTCGTCTCGGCACCGCCAGCGAGCCCGGGGCGATCCGTGATCGCCCGCAAATGAGCAACTACGCACACTGGTTGGACATGATCGACGGCATCCGCGAGGGCACGTTCGATGACTGGCAGCTGTTCAACGAGACCTATCACGACGTGATGTTCTCCCAGGTCATCGCGCGCCAGCGCGGTGCGGAGTTCTATACCAGCCGGGTGCATGTGCCCGATCCGGGGCCGACCACGCCGAATCCGCAGAACATCTGGCTCGAACAAGACGCCTAGCGAAGCCGGGGCCGCGCGCGCCCCCGGCTTCGCCGGCGTCATCCAACCCGTGTGAAGCACCGCAGCTAGGGGCGCCGCAAGCCAATGGCCTACGTTCTTCGGCGCTTGTTCACGCAGCTGATCCCCGTCCTCTTCGTCGCCTCGATCCTGATCTTCGTTTCCGTCCGCCTGATTCCGGGCGATCCGGTCGCGGGTGCGATCGGCGACGCGACGGGTGGTACGGACCCTCAGGTCTATGAGCGGCTGCGTGAAGAGCTCGGCCTCAACAATCCGGTCTATGTGCAATATTGGCACTGGCTCGCCGATGTCCTCCAGCTGGACTTCGGGAAATCGCTGAGCGGACTGCCCGTCGGCGAGATTCTCACCAACGCCATCCCTGCGTCCATCGAGCTGGCCGCTGTCGCAATCGTGATCGGCTTCACGTTGGGTCTTCTGCTGGGTGTGGCCGCCGCTGTCAACCGCGGCGGCCCGCTCGACTGGTTCGCGGCCGGCTGGACCAGCTGGAACATCGGCGTCCCCTCGTTCATCGCGGGCCTGGTCTATCTGATCATCTTCGCCATCTGGTTAGACCTCGCGCCGGTCTCCGGCCGCGTCCCGCTGACGGAAGATCCGCTAGGAGCACTCAAGCACCTCGCCCTGCCGGGCTTGGCGCTGGGCGGGATCGTGGCTGCCAACATCAGCCGCTTCACCCGCCAGTCGCTGCTCGACACGCTCTCAGAGGATTACATCCGCACGGCTCGCGCCAAGGGCCTGACCAGCAGGGTCGTGATCGTCCGCCACGCCCTGCGTCCGAGCCTCATTCCGGTGGTCACGATCATGGGTCTGGAGCTGGCCTCGATCCTCAGCGGCACGCTCGTGATCGAGACCGTCTTCACTTGGCCTGGGCTCGGGCGCGCCCTGATCAACGCTGTCAATAACCGCGACTACAAAGTCATTCAGGCCACGACTCTGCTGCTCGTCTTCGTCTTCGTGATCGTCAACCTGATCGTTGATCTCACCTACGTGGCGCTCGATCCTCGGATTCGGATTGGCGAGAGTTCGGAGGCTCGCGCATGAGCCAGGCCATGCAGGTCGAGACACCGCAGTTCCCGGATGTCGAGAGCTACCACTTCCTGCGCGTAGCGGGAACAGAGCTGCGCGCCGTGCTGCGCGAGCCGCGTGGCGCGCTCGCCGTCTCGGTGCTGCTGCTGTTGCTCTTCTTCGCCTTCATCTTCCCGGTCATCGATCAGACCGACCCCAACCGGCCGGGCGACACACCCAAGAACGGGCCGATTTCGTGGCACAACCCGATGGGCACCGACCATCTTTCGAGAGACCTGCTTGCGCGCAACTCGGTCGGCTTGGGCCGCACGATCAAACACGGATTCGCAGCCGTCCTGGTGGGTTGGGTGGTCGGCATCACGCTGGGTTACACGGCCGGCTGGCGAGGAGGGAGGACTGACACGCTGATCATGCGCGGCGTCGATGTGCTGCTGGCCTTCCCCGGGATCGTGTTCGCGATCATGCTGATCACGATCATGGGCTCGGGCATCTTCAGCGTGGCGGTCGCGATTGCGTTCTTCAACATCCCGGGCTCGGCGCGGCTGGCCCGCGCCGGGGTCCTGCGAGAACGGGAGCGTGACTACGTGCTGGCGGGCCGCTGCCTTGGCCTGTCGGGGCGGCGCATTCTCTTCCGCCACATCGCGCCGAATACCTTCGGGGCCTTCACCGTCCAGGTGCCGCTCGCGATCGTCGCATCCGTCCTGATCATGGCCGCGCTCAACTTCCTCGGGCTCGGCGCCGAGCTGCCCGACCCCACGCTCGGCGCGATCATGCAGGAGGGTCGGCCGTTCATGCGCGACGCACCCCACTTCGTCCTCGGCCCCGTGGTCATCCTCGCCCTGATGCTGACCTCGCTGAACTTCCTCAGCGATGTCCTCACCGAGCGCCTCGACCCAGTCCGCCGCCGCCGCGTCTAACCTGAGCCCGACCGCGCCGGCGCAAATCGCTGTGTGCTGCACTGCGGCGACGTGACGCACATCCACCGGAGCATCGACCCATGACGACGAGACCTCCCCGACGCGTCGGCGTGCTGGGCGCGGGCTGGGGCACGCGCGTCTCGGTCCACGCCTTTCGGGAGGCCGGCTGGGAGGTCGCAGCGCTCTGGAGCCGGCGCCCCGAGCGCGCCGCATCAGAGGCCGCGCGGTTGGAGATTCCCTTCGCCACGCACGACGCCGCGGCGCTGTTCGACCGGGCCGAGATCGACGCGGTCGCGATCCACACCCCGCCCCACCTGCATCTGGAAATGTGCCGCGCCGCCTTCGCCGCCGGCAAGCATGTGCTCCTTGACAAGCCCTTCGCGACCAACGTCGCCGACGCGCGCGCGCTCCTGGCCGCGGCCGACGCGAGCGAACGAACGGCCATGATCAACTTCGAATTCCGCTTGGCGCCGCTCTGCCTGCAGATCGGCAGCCTGGTGGCCGAGGGCGCAATCGGCCGGCTGCGCCACGTGAGTATGGACATCCAGACCACCAACCCGCTCATCCAGCTCGAACGGCCCTGGCGCCTCGATCCCGCGCTCGGCGGCGGCTTGCTCAACGAGCTCGGATCTCACGCCATCGATCGCCTGCGGCAGTGGTTCGGCGACCTCGCCACGGTCTCGGCGCGATTGGCGTCATTCCCGCCCGCCGGCCTCGACCCGGGCCTGACCAGCGAAGATCACATCAGCGCCAGCTTCAGCTTCGCCGCTGGCGGGATCGCCACGCTGGCGATGTCCTGGGTCTCGGATCCACCGTTGGGCCTGCGCATCGTCATCACCGGCTCCGAGGGCGTCATCCGCGCGACCTCCTCCGGCGGCATGTTGACCGAGGGCGAGCTGGCCCTCGGCCGCGCCGGCGCGGACGGCTTCACCCCCGCCGAGACTCCAGCCGACCAGGCAGCGGCCGCCGCCGGCGGCGCAGTCGGCGCGTCAGCGCGCCTGATTCAGGCCTTCGAACAGGGCATCGACGGGGCGCACTCCGCCTCGCCAAACTTCGTCGACGGGTTGCACTCCCAGATCGCACTCGACGGCCTACGCGAGTCCGCCGCCACCGGCCGAACCGTGCAACTGCCCCGCGCCTAGGAAACCTCTGAGTATCGCTCCCCCGCGCAAAGCGGGGGGAGCGCTCTGAATATCTCTCCCCCCGCTCCGCGGGGGGAGATGTCACGTAGTGACAGAGGGGGGCTCCGCCGCTCCGCATCGGGACGCGCGCCCAGCCCGTCATGTGCGCTCAGCACACTCCGAACTCGCCACGTCAGAACGGGAACGCGTCCGCGCGTTCGCAGGCGTCCCCGATCACCCGCGCCAGCCGCTCGTGGTACCCGAGCTCCGGCCGATCCCAGATCCAGCCGATCGTCACCAGCGCGCGGATCAGCAGGAACAGCGGCAGCAGCTCGACCGCCCGTTCGTCAAACCCGCGCACCGAGCGGTAACCCGCCAGCAGCGCATCAGTGATCGCGTCGAACCACGGCTCCTCCATGTAGCTGAACAGCGCCACCGCCAGCTCGTATTGATGCCAGCCGAAGCCCGAATCGTCGAAATCGATCACATGCAGCGCGCCCGCCTCGCCGACCAGAATGTTGTGCGGATGCAAGTCCGCGTGAATCAGCGAGTAGGTCCCCCCGTCGTAGCCGTAGTCGCTGAGAATGGACTCGATCCGGCCGCGCGCGCGAGTCAGAATCTCCCGCTGCGCAGGCTCAAGACACGGCACCTCCCAGAAGCGACCCCAGAACGGCGCCTCGCCGACGTACCCGGGCACGTCGAACGCGTGACGCGCAAACCCGGCCGGAGGCGCCCAGTCGATCGACTGATTGTGGATCGCCGCGCAGACGCGTCCAATCAACTCAAAGTGGGCCGCGATCCGCGAGGGGTCGGACTCCGCCTCGATCTCGCTCGCGAGTTGCGCGCCCTCGATCCAGTCGACCAGCCCGACGATCCGGCTGGACGCCCCATCGGGAGTCGGGATCGTGGCGTAGCCGGGCCCGTCGAGCGTGCGGCGGCCGACCGGCACGTGGAGGCCCGCGTCGTTCAGCGCCTGGGTCCAGAGCAGCTCAGACTCCAGCTCCCGGAACGTGTGATAGCCGGGCCGATGAACGCGCAGGGCATAGGCCCGCCCGTCCGGCATGTCCAGCCGGAAGACCGTGTTCTCGCTGCGTGAAAACAGTGCCAGCCGCTCAGGTTCGAGGCCCCAGTGCGGCAGCGCACGCTCGGCGATCGCGCGCAGATCGTCGTCGCTCAGATTGGTCGGCTCCGGCATCGGCTCAGACAGGCTCCGCGACAGCCGCTTCAAAGGCTTCGAGGAAGCTGTCGGCGTGCTCCTGCTGGAAGACGAGCGGCGGCCGGAGCTTCAGCACATTGCCGTGCTCGCCGGCCCGCCCCATCAGGAAGCCGGCCTGGCGCAGCCGGTTCACGATCACGTCCGCGCCGGCCGGGTCGGGCTCCTTGCTGTGGCGGTCCTTGACCCACTCCAGGCCGATGAACAGGCCCTCCCCGCGCACATCGGCGATCGCCTCGCAGCTCTCCTGGATCGCGCGCAGGTTGTCGCGCAGGTGCGAGCCGACGGCGGCCACGCTGCTGAGCAGGCCTTCTTGCTCGATCACGTCGATCACGGCCTGTCCCACCGCGGCCTGCAGCGGGCTGGAGGCGAAGGTGTTGAAGTAGCGCGTCTTGCTGCGGAAGGCGTTGACCAGCTCGGCCGGCGCGACCACCCCGGCCAGCGGCAGGCCGTTGCCCATCGGCTTGCCCATGCTCACGATGTCCGGCACGAAATCCGAGGTCTCGTAGCCCCACCAGCGGCCGGTCCGCGCGAAGCCGGCCTGCACCTCGTCGCAGATGAACAGTCCGCCGGCCTCGTGCACGAGCTCGGCCGCGCGGGCCATGAACCCGGACGGGATCTCCGGCAGGCCCTCGTTGGCGAGGATCGGGCAGAACATGACGCCCGCGAACGACACACCGTCGGCCGCGAAGCCGTCAATCTCGCCCTGCAGTCTGTTGATGTACGCGTCGGCCAGCGCGTCCTCGCCGAGCCCGTCTTCGATCGGGCGGTAGCGCTGCGGCACCGGGATCGAGCGGAACTCCCGGTCTCCGTCGCCGCGCAGCCGCGAGAGCTTGCGCACCTCCGTCGAGTTGCCGTGATAGGCGCCGGTCGTGCAGATCAGTCCGCGGCCGCCGCTGGCCGCTCGCGCCATCATCACAGCCACCTCGTTGGCCTCGGTGCCGCTGCAGGTGAAGACCGCCGTGCTGATCGGCTCGGCGTGCAGCTCGGTCAGGCGCTCCGCGTAGTCGAGAATGCCCTCGTGCAGGTAGCGCGAGTGCACGTTCAGCGTCTCGGTCTGGCGCTGCATCGCCTCCACGACATGTGGGTGGCCGTGGCCCACGCAGGGCACGTTGTTGTACAGGTCGAGGTAGCGGCGTCCGTCGGCGTCGTACAGCCAGACGCCCTCGCCCCGCACGATGTGCACGGGATCCTCGTAGAAGGTGGCCATCCCGACGCCTAGCAGGCGCTCGCGGCGGGCCAGCAGATCGGCGGTGCTGCGTTCAGTCATGAGGCGATTGCCATCCTTCCGGGTCTCACCCGCCGACGGCCTGCTGCCAGGTCTCGATCGCGCTGAGGTGTGCGTCGAGGCTCGTGAAGCCGGCGTTCATTGAGGTGGCCGACATGTGCGTGGCCCCGGCGGCGCGCCAGGTCTCGGCGGTCGCGGCCCAGCCGTCGGCGTCGCCTTCGAGCAGCCGCGCCTGGACCTGGATGCCGAAGCCCTCGCGCGGATGGCCGGCCGCCTCGCGGCGGTCGAGGATGTCCGCCACGGCGGCCCCGGCTTCGTCGGCCGAGACCTGCGGCATCCAGCCGTCGCCCATTCGCGCCGCGCGAGTGACCAGCCGGTCGTCGCGCCCGCCGAACCAGATCGGGATCGCGCGCTTCGGGCGCGGATTGATCCCCGCCTGCCGCACTGAGTGCCAGTTGCCTTCGAAATCGATGATCTCGTCGGCCCACAGCGCGCGCATCAGCGCGACCTGCTCTTCCTGCCGCTTGCCGCGATTGTGGAAGTTCTCGTTCAGCGCCTCGAACTCGACGTGGTTCCAGCCGGTGCCGACGCCGAGCCGCAGACGACCGCCCGAGAGCACGTCGACCTCCGCGGCCTGTTTCGCGACGAGCACCGTCTGGCGCTGCGGCAGGATGATCACGCCGGTGACCAGCTCGATCGTCGTGGTGCACGCGGCGAGGTAACCGAGCGTCACGAACGGCTCATGGAACATCGAGTCCTTGGTGTACGGGACCTGGCGCTCGAAGCGGTCCGCAGCCGCGCCGACGACGTGGTCGTAGATCAACAGGTGGGTCAGCCCCATGCCCTCAACGGCCTGCGCGAAATCGCGCACGGCGGCCGGGTCATCGCCGATCTCGGTCTGGGGAAACACGGCTCCGAGTTCCATCGCGTCGCCTCACTTTCACCCCCGGATGGTAGCCCTCCCCGCTCGCCAGCCGCCGCCGCCCGCGGCGCGCATAGGAATCATCTGCCCAACCCCGATCCCCTCTCCCCCCGCGAAGCGGGGGGAGATGCCGAAGGCAGAGGGGGGCCTGCCGCGACCATCTCGGTGAGAATTCACCTCTGCCAGTGCGGAGCCGGCCCCCTCTGTCACTCCGTGACATCTCCCCCCGCACGGCGGGGGGGAGAGTTATTCAGAGCTTCCCTAGAATCGCTCGCAACGAATCCCCAACATCGAGCAGTTTCGAGGAGGATTGCGATGCGCCTGGCGCGAATCCAGCATCAAGGCAGCCCCGTCTACGCGATCGTCGAGGGCGACGAGCTCGCACTGATCGAGGGCGACGCGTTCGGCGAGCACTCCGCCACCGGCGTCCGCGTCTCCCTCGAGGGCGCCACTCTGCTCTGCCCCTCCGAGCCGACCAAGATCCTGGCGATGGCCGTGAACTACCGCAGCCACGGCGAGCCCGTCGCCGTGCCGCAGCCGTTCCTCAAGGCGCCCTCGGCGTTGCTCGCGCCCAACCAGCCGATCGTGCTGCCCGCCGACGCCGGGCGCGTCGACGAGGAGGGGGAGGTGGTCGCGGTGATCGGCCGTCGCGCCAAGCAGATCAGCGTCGATCAGGTCGACGCACACCTCCTCGGTTACACCTGCGGCAACGACGTCTCCGCCCGTGTTTGGCAGAGCGGCGATGTCCAGTGGTGGCGCGGCAAGTCGTCTGACACGTTCGCCGCCGTCGGGCCCTGGATCGAGACCGAGCTCGACCCGGAAGCGATCGCCTTTCGTGCGCGGGTCAACGGCGAGACGGTGCAGGACGCGCACACCAGCGAGCTGGTCTTCAGCATTCGCGAGTGCATCTCCTTCATCTCGCAGGCGATGACGCTCGAGCCGGGCGATCTCGTCTACACCGGCACGCCCGGCACGACCGCGAGCCTCTCGGCCGGCGACGTGGTGGAGATCGAGGCCGACGGGATCGGGGTGCTGCGCAATCCGGTCATCTCCGGCTGAACACCCCGGCGCCCGCGCCAGACAGGATCCGCTGATGGTCACGGCGTTCGGTCCGACGCAGCAGGAGCGCGAGGCGCTGCTGGAGGGCGCGCGGCGAATCGCGCCGCAGATTCGCGACGCGGCCGACGAGATCGAGGCCGCCCGGCAGCTGCCCGACCACGTCGTTCAGCTGCTCAGGGAGGCGGGCGCCTTCCGGATGATCCAGCCCAGGGCCTGGGGCGGCCACGACGCCGACCCGGTGACGCAGATCCTGTTCATCGAGGAGATCGCCAAAGCCGACGCATCGGCCGCCTGGTGCGTGATGATCGGCTGCGACGGGGGCCTGCTCTCCCGCGAGCTGGATCAACACGTGGCCCGCGAGATGTACGCCGATCTCGACGCGGCCACCTGCGGCGCGGCCTTTCCGCCCGGCAAGGCCGTGCCGGTCGAGGGTGGCTACCGCGCCACCGGCCGCTGGCCCTACCTCAGCGGGATCACCCATGCGGCCTGGGCCCAGCTGATCTTCGAGGTCGTGGATGAAGCGACCGGCGCCGGCGAGGCGCCGCCCTCCTACGTGCGGTTGGTCGTCCCGCGCCACCAGGTGACGGTGCTCGACACCTGGCACACGACCGGGATGCGCGGCACCGGCAGCTACGACATCGAGCTGACCGATCTGTTCGTGCCGAACGAGCGCTGCATTCCCCGCCGCGCCAGCGGCGGGCCTGCGGTCGACGACCCGCTGCGCCACCCCGCCTGGCTGCTGCCCAAACACATGGGCGTGCCGCTGGGCGTCGCTCGCGCGGCCCACGATGAGGTGCTGGCGCTGACCCAGGACCGCGTCGCCGTGCGCGGCGTGCTGCGCGACGATCCCCTCACCCAGGCCACGCTCGGCGAAACGGAGGCCCGGATCGGGGCCGCCCGCGCCTACGCGCTGAGCGCCACGGATATGGCCTGGCGCGAGGTCTGCGCCACGGGCCAGATGTCCGACCGCAACCGCGCCGGACTGCGGCTCGCGATTACCTACACGCACCAGGAATGCCTCGCTGTGGTCGAGCAGCTCTACGCGATCGCCGGCTCAGCCGCGCTCTACACCGAGCGCTCGACGCTGGACCGGCGGCTGCGTGACATGCACGCGATGAACCAGCACGTCGTGATCGGCGTCGCGAACTACGCGGTCGCCGGACGCGTGCTGCTCGGCCTCGGCGCCGGCGCGCCCTTCTGGTAAGCGACCAGGCGAACATCGCATTAGAGGCGGCAGAGGCAGGAGCGCAGGCAAGATGACACTGAGAATCGGCGTCCTCGGAGCGGCCGGGATCACACCCCGCGCGCTGATCGCACCCGCCGCGGCGATGGACGACATCGAGCTGAGCTGCGTCGCCGCTCGCGACCGTTCGCGCGCCGAGCAGTTCGCCGCGCGGCACGGGATCGGCGTGGTGCACGACAGCTACGCGGACGTGGTCACCGACCCCGAGATCGACGCCGTCTACAACCCGCTCCAGATCAGCGGGCACCGGGAGTGGACGCTGCGCGCGCTCCAGGCCGGCAAGCACGTGCTCTGCGAGAAGCCGTTGGCGCTCAACGAGGCCGAAGCGCAGGAGATCGCCGACACCGCCCGCGCGACCGGCCTCGTCTGCGTCGAGGCGTTTCACTACTGGTACCACCCGGTGGCGCACAGGATGCGCGACATCGTCCAGAGCGGCCGGCTCGGCCGCGTGCGTTCGGCCGCCGGGCACTTCCGCAGCGGCGTCGACGACACGCCGCAGCAGATCCGCTACCGGATCGAGCTGGGCGGCGGTTCGACCATGGACCTCGGCTGCTACCCGCTGCACATGCTGCGCCACATCTTCCAGGCCGAGCCCGAGGTCGTGTCGGCCACCGCGGAGACCGTGCATGACGTGATCGACCTGACGATGGTCGCCGAGCTCCGCTTCCCCGGCGGCGTGATCGCTCGCTCCGCCTCAGGCATGAAGCCCGGCACGCCGCGCTCAGTCGAGATCAGCGTCGTCGGCGACGCCGGCACGATGCGCGTAGTCGACCCCCTCACCCCCCAGCGCGGCCACCTGATCGAGCTCCAAACCGAGTTCGGCCGCGTCGTCGAGACCCTCACCCTCACCCCAACCTTCACCTTCCAGCTCCGCGCGTACGCCAACGCAGTCGCCGCCGGCGACCCAATGCCAACCGACGCCGATGACGGCGTGATCAGCATGCGAGTCATCGACAACGTCTACCGCGCCGCCGGCCTGCCCACCCGCGGTCAATCCCGCTAACAGAGTGCTGAGAGCGTCATCGCGTCCGTTCTTTCTCTCCCCCCGCTTTGCGGGGGGAGATGTCCCGTAGGGACAGAGGGGGGCCTGCCACGACCATCTCGGTGAGATTTCACATCTGGTAGTGCCATCGCAAGGTCCCCCGCGCAACCCCCGACCGACCCCTCCCCGTAGGGGCAGCCGTTGTGGCTGCCCATCCCGCGCACTCCAACATCCTCCTACCGCCCCGCGAGCTCGCGCCCGCGATTCAGCGCAGCCGACTCCCGCGTCGGCCCCGGCATCAGGAAGCTGAACCCCTCCGCGATGCGCTGCTCCACGTTCGCCAGGCTGACCTGCGGCGAGCCGTAGGGCACCCCGCGCTCCTGGCAGACGAGCCGCGCCCGCTGGACCGCCTCATCCACCAGCGGCCCCGGCTGCCCCTTGAGCCCCATCGAGACCGAAAGATCGCTTTCGCTGATCAGGATCAGGCCGGGCGCTGGCACGGCGTCAAGAATCGCCGGGAGATTCTCGACGCCCTGGATCGTCTCACACTGCAGGATCGGCAAGATTTCGCCGTGGGGATCGAGCGGCCAGACATCCGCGCGGTCGAAGTACTCCGGTTGGTCGAGCCCCCAATAGCGCAACGCCGTGCCCGGCGCGTGCCCCCGACGACCCACCGGCTCCTGATCGGGCGCGTCCGCCGCCTGGATGTAGCGCGCCGCCTGAATCGCGGCGACCGCGTCCTCGGGCGTGTTGATCATCGGGAAGACGATCCCGTACACCCCGATGTCGAGCACCTGCTTCACGATCCACTGGCTCTGCTCGCGTCCGTTGACGGGGATCCGCACGAACGGCGTGACGCGCGGAGCAACACTCCCCGATTCAGCGATCTCGCGCCGGTCGAGCATGAACTGCAGCGAGAGCCGCAGGTCGGTCAGGCTGAAGGCGGCGTGCTCCAGCTCGTAGACGACGAAGTCGTAGTTCGACGACGCGATCCAGGTCGCATCGGGAATCGACCCCGGCTGCATGAATGGTCCGAATGCAGGCTTGCCCGATTCGATCAGCTCAATCGCTTTGTTCAGTCGTTCCGGCATGACAGCTCCAGTTCGTTGGGTTCAGTACCACTTCGATTTGTCGACCACGTTGACGAACTCGCGGCCATCGATCAGCCGTCGCGCATTCTCGAGGATCAGCTCGAACCGACGCTCCGGGATGTCAACCGCGTCGGCCACCGCGATGTGCGGCGTGATCATCACGTTCTCCATCTGCCACAGCGGATGCCCCTCCGGCAGCGGCTCGATCTCGAACACATCGAGGCCCGCGCCCGCGATCTCACCGCTCTCCAGCGCCGCGACCAGATCATCGAGGCTCGCCGTCATCCCGCGCCCGATGTTGATGAAGTACGCCGAGTTCTTCATCAGGCCGAAGCGCTCGGCGTTCCACATCCCCTCTGTCTCCGGCGTGTGCGGCACGGTGGTCACGACGAAGTCGGCCTCCGGCAGGCGGCTGTCCAGTGCGCTCGGCGCGACGACCTCACAGGGCGCGTCGTGCTCAGGACGTGGGTCGACGCCAATCACGCGCGCGCCAAAGGCGGCGCAGACCCGAGCGGTCTCCGCGCCGATCCCGCCAAGCCCGTTGATCAGCACCGTCGAGCGGGCCAGATTCACATAGCCACGCTTGCGCGCCTTCGGGTCCCAGCGACCCTCCGCCTGGGCGGCGCTCCAGTAGGGCAGGCCGCGCGCGAGCGCGAGCATGAACATCATGATGTGCTGCGAGATGTGGTCCGAGTAAATCCCCCGCGGATTGCTGACCGTGACCGGGTGCTCGGCCAGCTCCTCGTGGTAGTAGCCCGGCGGCGGTCCCGCGAACGGGTTCTGCAGCAGGCGCAGCCGCTCGACGTTTGGCAGCACATCGGCTGAGACCCCGCCGTAGGCCGCATCGGCGTCGACCAACTCGCGCTCCGCCGCCGCCTCGTCCTCTGCGATCACGACCTCAAGCTCCGGCAGCGCCTCCTCGATCCGCCGCGCCCAGGCGCGGATGTCGTCGTCGATCGGCGGCAGCATGACGTATTTCGGCATCGCAATCCTCCTCGCGCTCAGACGCCTTGCGCGAAGGTACCAGCGCCGCCCACTCGCGGTCGTTCGCGGTTGCGACCTCGATCGCGCTGATCTACGTTGCGCCGCACGTACCCTTGCACAGCTAGCTGCTGCGCGACCGCGCCGGGAGGCCCCCCATGCACGACGAACTGATTGTGGAAGATGGGCCGATCACGCGGCTCACGATCAACCGCCCCGAACGCCACAACGCGATCAACACCGAGGTCGGTGACGCCATGATCGACGTGGTGACGAAGGTCGGACGCGATCCGGGGGTCCAGGTGCTGGTCCTCGCGGGCAAGGGCCGCTCCTTCTGCTCCGGCGACGATGTCAAGGAGGGCAGCGACGGCGGCATCTCCGACTACCCCTGGCCCAACCCCTACCACGCACCGCACATCGCGGCGTTCAATTTGGAGCGGCACCCCTACTTCGCCCTCCAGCCGCTACTACGGCGCATCCCGCAGATCGTGATCGCCCAGGTCCAGGGCTACTGCATGGGCTCCGGCTTCGACCTGATGCTGGCGGCCGACTACGCGATCGCCGACCCCGATGCGCAGCTCCGCATGGTGATCGGCGCGACCGCGTTCCTGCCCAAATACGTGGGCCTCAAGCAAGCCACGCGGCTGATCCTCGACGACCGCTTCACCTCCGCCCAGGAGGCCGCCGAGCTGGGCCTGATCACCAGCGTCGCGGCGCCCGGAGCGCTCGCCGACGAGGTCACCGAGCTGGCCGAGCGGCTCGCGGCAATGGGCCAACAGCGCCACGGCTACTTTGGCGTGCTCAAAGAATCGCTCAACCGCTCACTCTGGCCGGGCCTCGACGATGACCTGCGGATGCAGCTGATCGGCCACCGCATGTCCGACCTCTACCGCCACCACCCGTACGAGCCCAACGACTCTTGATGGACACATCCGCGCTCCCGCTCACCGGGGCGATCATCATCGACCTCAGCGACGAGTGCCTGAGTCTCACCGGACGCTTCCTGGCGGACCTCGGCGCGGAGGTGATCCGCGTCGAGTCCGCGGCCGGCGACGCACTGAGGATCGCCGGGCCGCACCTCGCTGATCGACTCGATCCCGAGAGCGGCTTGCGGCACCTGCTGCACAACGCCGGCAAGCGCAGCGTGGCGCTCAACATCGGCGCGCCGGCAGCGTGGGACCTGGTCGACCGCCTGCTGGCCCGCGCCGACATCGTGATCGCGCCGCTGCAGAAGTCGGCCGAGGCGCGACGCGCCCTGGCCACCGAGCGGTTGCGCCGGGTCCATCCCCATCTCGGGCTGATCGACGCAGTGATGAAGCGCGGCGGCGAAGATCTGCCCGCCTCCGACCTGGTCGGCGTGGCCGCCGGCGGGATCATGCAAGGCCTCGGCTATCCCGATGCGGCGCCCGACTACCCCGCCGGCCGGCTGGCCTACAAGCAGGCCAGTCTGGTCGGGGCCGCGACCGCGACCGCAATGCTCCACGCCGCTCGCCACGGAGCCCCCGCGAGCCACGTCTGCGTCTCGCTGCAGGAGGCCATCCTCTCGACCACGATTCACTTCGCCAACCAGAACATGTGGCGCCTCCTGGGCGAAAAGCCGCGACGCCGCGGCGGCGAGATCTCGACCCTGCTGCAGGCCCAGGACGGCCGTTGGCTGACGTTCGGGATCACGCCAAACACCCCCGCGCGGTTCGAGGCGTTCGCCCAGTGGCTGCACGAGCGCGCCGGCTACGATGGGCTGATTGGCGCCGAATACCCCGGCGATGTCTGGGCCGCCGCGTACGGCAGCGAGACGCACGACGCGTTCGTCCGAGCCTGCGCGTCGCTGCCAAGGGCTGAGCTGTGCGCGGAAGGTCAAGCGCGAGGCTTCCTCGCCGTGCCCGTGAACACGGTCGCCGACATCGTCGAGGACCCGCACCTGCGCGAACGCGGCTGCTTCGTCTCGGTCGAGCACGAGCAGCTGGGCCGCAGCCTTGAGTTCCCGCGCCTGCCCATCCGCTCGACGGCGTACGAACCGGTCGCACGTCCCGCGCCGGCGCTGGGCGCCCACTCCGCCGCCGTGCTCGCAGAGCTCGCCGCGGTCGACGCGGGAGAGTTCGCGCGGCTCCGCGCGAGCGGGATCGTCGCTGGCCCTGACGCCCCGCCAGCCGCACCCAGGCGACGCGCAGCGCCGCCGGCCCCCGTGAGCCCGCCCAGCGACGGGCCGCCGCGGCGCGACGAGCTGCCGCTCGCCGGGGTCCGGGTGCTCGATTTCTGCTGGCAGGCTGCCGGACCGCTGACCACCGAGCTCATGGCCAATCTCGGCGCCGATGTAGTCAAGGTCGAGTCCGAAGCGCGAATCGACACCTTGCGCATCGCCGTGCAGCCGGTCGATCCGCCCACGATCGAGACCGGGGTGTTCTTCCAGGACTGCAACACCGACAAGCGCAGCATCACGCTCAACCTCGGCTCGCCGGACGGGATCCGCGTCGCCAGGGACCTGGTCCGGCTGGCCGATGTGGTCACCGACAACTTCACCGCAGGGGTGATGCGCCGGCTGGGGCTCGGCTTCGACGACTTGAAGCTCGTCAACCCGCGGATCGTGGTCGCGAGTTTCCCAGTCATGGGGACCTGGGGTCCCAAGGCGTCGTGGCGCGGGATCGGCAACAGCGTCGTGGGGTTGTCGGGCCTGGCCGCCCACAGCGGCGCGCCGCAGAACAAGCCCACCGGCGTGCTGCTGCACACCGACTTCACCCTCGCGCCGCTGGGCGTCACGGCGATCGTCGCCGCGTTGCTACAGCGCGAGCGGACCGGTCTCGGCCAGGAGATCGAGATCCCCCAATACGAGGCCGGCATCCAACTGCTCGACACCGAGCTCATGGAACAGCTGGCCAACGGCGTGACGCCCCAACGGCGCGGCAACCGTTCGCCGGAGCTGGCGCCGCACGGCCTGTTCCCCTGTGCCGGCGACGATCGCTGGCTCGCGCTCGCGGTCCGCGACACCGTCGACTGGCTCGAACTCTGCCGCGTGATCGGCCGCGATGACCTCGCAGCCAGAGACGACTTGCGCACGCTGGCGGGCCGCAAAGCGGCCGAAGACGAGATCGAGGCGGCCGTCACGGCCTGGACCTCCGAGCACGATGTCTGGCAGGCGGCTGAGTTGCTAGAGCATGCCGGCATCCCTGCCGGACCAAATGAGGACATCGAGGACCTGGTCGAGACCGACCCCGCGATGCACGGCTTCTTCCACGAATTCGATCATCCCGCGGGAATCACCTTCATGGCCCAGAACCAGCCGTTCCTCTGGAACGGCGAACGCCTCCCAATCCGCCGCGCCCCATTCTTCGGCGAGCACAACGACGAAGTCTTTCGCAATGAACTGCAGCTCGACGAAGCCGAGCTCACCAAGCTGATCGTCAATGGCGTGATCCGCTAGGAATGCTCTTCCCGGGCCTCGCGCCGATCCCTGCTTACGCCGGCATCTCCCCCTCAGGGGGCGATATTGGGATCGGGAACTGCTCTCTCCCGCTGACCACATTGAGTGGTCAGCGGAATCCGCTTCCCGGGCCTCGCGCCGATCCCTGCCGACCGCCGGCTCTCCCGCTCAGGGGGCGATATTGGATCGGGAACTGCTCCCCCCGAGGGGGAGCTGTCGCGCAGCGACTGAGGGGGAGATTCCCAGCCCCGCCAGCCTGGCCCGCCGCCCGGCCTCCCGTTCTGCCTGCGGAATCCGCTTCCCGGGCCTCGCGCCGATCCCTGCCGACCGCCGGCATCTCCCCCTCAGGGGGCGATATTGGGATCGGGAACTGCTCCCCCCGAGGGGGAGCTGTCGCGCAGCGACTGAGGGGGAGACTCCCAACCCTGCCAGCCTGGTCCGCCGCTAGGCCTCCCGCTCTGCCAGCGGCATCCGTCCCCGCTGACCACACTGAGTGGTCAGCGGAATCGGATTCCCGGCCCTCCTGCGTCGACCGCCTGAGCGTGCGCTCAACCACCTCCTGTAGGGGCAGCCCTTGTGGCTGCCCATCCGGTCCCATATCCGGTCGCAGTGAGCCCCACACCCCCGCGGGAGCCACGCCCGACGGGCTCGCCGACCTTCGCAACACCCTGCTAATCCGCCGCAATGGCGTGCTTGCCGACCTCCCAGCCGGCCTGCTCCAGGTGCTCGCCGGCGAACGCGACCGCGTCGTCCTCCAGCTCGTTCGCGAGCGTGTCGTTGAAGCGGTTGAGCCAGCCGAACATCGAAATCACCGAGACGATCTCGACCATCTCGCTGTTGCTGTAGTGCTTCCGCAGCTCGTCGAAGTGCTCGTCGGTCGCGCCGTTCGGGATGTAGCCCGCAGCCAGCGCCAGCCGCAGCGCCGCCCGCTCCGCGTCGCTGTACAGCGGCGATGTCTCGAACTCCCAGACCGCCTCGATCTTCGATAGCGCAACGCCGGTCGTGATGTGCGCGAAGTGCCCCGTGTGCGCCTCGCAGTACCTGCATCCGGCGCTGCGCGAGACCACGTTGGCGATCAGTTGCTTGAGCCCCGGGTCCACGTCGCCCTCGCGCATGATCGAGCCGAAGAAGCCCTGGAACTGCTCCAACACGCGCGGGCGATAGCCCATCACGTGAAAGCACGTCGGGATCGTCGCTCCGGCCTCCGCCACCGGCTTCAGGAATGGCGCCGCTTCAAGCAGCGCCTCTGGGGTCAGCGGGTCCACTCGGTTCATCGTTCGTTCCTTCCTCGCCAGCGCACGATGCCTTGGGTCATCGTCGCCGGCGTTGCTAGCGTTCCGTCGTCGTTGGTCACAAGCAAGTCGTCGAGCGCCTCGCGCAGTCTGCTGAGCTTGGCTGAGTCGGGTTTCAGCCAGAGCCGTCGGCGCGCGAACGACTCCACCTCTTCGCGGGAACGGTACCTCCAACGGCGCCGCTGCGAGCGGTTCACGCGCACATCCGCGCCTCGCGCCTCCAACAGCTCGAGCAGCTCGGCGAGCGCCGGCAGTCGGACCTGCCGCTCACCGTGAATCGCTGGCCAGAGCTCGTGGAACAGGCCGCCCGGCGCCTGCTCGTACATCACCGCCACGCACTCGCGGGCGGCCGAGCGTTCCATCGTGTCGAGCAACTCACCGATCGGCTCGATGTCGTAGCCCACATGAGAGATCAGCGCGACATCACCGCGCGGCGGATCCGCCGTGGGCCAGCGCTGGTCGAACACTCGCGCGTTCTCGATCCCGTGCTCTGCGCGAATCTCTTCGAATTCGGCGCGCATCCCCGCGCTCGGCTCGATCGCGATCACCTCCCGCACGCAGAGCGCCAGCGCCAGCGCAAACCGCCCCGCCCCCGCTCCCACATCGACCCAGACATCGTAAGCCTCGGCGATCTGCTGCAGCGCCGCCAGCGTGGGGTCGTCCGTGCGGCGCGGATCACCGCGAAACGCGGCCGCGATCGGCGCGTAGTGGTCGCCCTCGTCGGGCTCCTCGCGCAGCCGCTCGGCCTGCTCGCGGTTGCCCCGCACCGCCGCCGCCCAGGCGTCAGCGAGCGTTGCCGCCGCCGCACTCATCGCCTGGCCGATTCGGGCGTCCGGTAGACTGATGGCATGGCTGACCAGTCCGATCTGACCTTCGAGTCCCTCCCCGACCTCCACGACTCGATCCTGATCGTGGCCTGGGAGGGTTGGAACGACGCCGGCGAGTCCGCCTCGACGGCCGCGCAGTTCCTCACGCGACAGCTTGGCGGGACGCCCTTCGCGACGATCGACCCGGAGGAATTCTACGACTTCACCGACGCTCGCCCAATGGCCCGCTACCAGAACGGCGAACGCGTCATCGTCTGGCCCGGCACCGACTTCGTCCGCCTCCGCGCAGCGGGGCGGATCGGTGGCCGCGATGTCGTCGTCGGCTTCGGCATCGAGCCGCATCACCGCTGGAAGCGCTACCTCGCCGCGATGACCGAGCTCGTCGAGGCGATCGACGCCAAACTGGTGATCAGCCTCGGCGCCGTCGCCTCCGGCACCCCCCACACCCAGCCCGTGCCGGTCACCGGCTCCGCCAACAACGCCGACCTCGCCGCCCGCTACAACATGCGCCCATCGCGCTTCGAAGGCCCCTCAGGGATCGTCGGCGTGTTCCACGACCACTGCCGACGTCAGAACGTCGGTGGTGTCTCGCTCTGGGCCGCCGTGCCGCACTATCTGCCCGGCATCGCCAACCCCGTCGGCGCCCGAGCCCTCTTGCGTGTCCTCTCCGAGATGACCGACCTCTCCCTCGACCTCGATCCGCTCGACGGCGCAATCGCCCGATTTCACCAACAGCTCGAAGAGGCGCTGCGCGAGAACGACGACCTGCGCCGCTACGTCGCACGGCTCGAACAGGTCGCGCCGCCGTCGCAGGCCGCCGAACAACACGAATCCGAGCTGCCCTCCGCCGACGAGCTGATCGAAGGCCTCGAGAACTTCCTGCGCCGGCGCCAGGACCCCGACAACTAGTTCCAACAGAACCGGGCGGGAGGATCGACATGGTCCAGGTTGAGCAGCCCAGCGACGCCGATCGCGAGCAGGCCTCACAGAAAAACCTCGACAAGATGTGGAAGTTCGTTCGCACCTTCGCGAACAAGAGCGGCACCTGGCTGCACCCCCAGGAGGAGATCACCGAGTTCCTCGTGATCGGCCTGGCCAAGCACATCGACGAGGTCGGCCGCCCGCTCTGCCCCTGCAACTTCTACGAGGACAAGGCCGAGGAGGCCAAGTCATCCGAATGGATCTGCCCCTGCGAGGAAATGCAGCGCTGGAAATACTGCCATTGACTGCTCTTCTGCGATGAGGAAGGTCTTCCCATCACCGAATACCTCCCGCTCGACCACGAAGGCCGCACGGCCTATGGCGTCCGCCCCGACCCAACGCCCGACAAGGGCCGCGCCCTCGCACGCCTCGAAGAACGCAAAGGCCGCAAGATCGAGAAGCGCTAAACCAGCGACTGAGCTACGCTCGATCGGATTCCCGCAACATCGACGGAGCGCCGAGTGGCACGAACGAGCAACATCAACCGTGATCTGAAACGCCGGAAACTGCACGCGAAGTACAAGGATCGCCGCGCGCAGCTCAAGCAGCAGATCAAAGAGGCGCCCGACCCGGCCGAGAAGCAGCGCCTCCACTGGCAGCTCCAGCAGCTCCCGCGCAACAGCAGCCCCTCGCGGCTCAAGAACCGCTGCCAGGTCACCGGCCGCTCGCGCGGCTACATGCGCAAGTTCGGTCTCTCGCGCATCACCTTCCGCGAGCAGGCCTCGCTCGGGCTGCTGCCCGGCGTCCGTAAGTCTTCCTGGTAGCCGACGCCTGACGCCGTCCTCCCAAGCTGCGCGCCGTGTCGCTGCTCACTCCTCGACCCAGTTTCTTCCATTACTTGCACAAAATGCGAGCAAGGGTCATAATCCTCGCAATGGACGAGAGCGGCGATTCAGGAGACCCGCATGATCCACACCATCCGGCGTATCAGCCCAGTCGCGCTGCTCGCCCTGCTCGCACTCGTGGCCGCGCTCGCGCTGGCCGCCTGCGCCGGCGAGGCCGACACCGAATCCGCCGCTGCCGCCGCCGCTGAGCGGGCCGCGCAAGCCGCCGACCGCGCCGCCGAGTCAAGCGCAGACGAGCAACCATCCGACGAGGACCCAGGCGAAATCACCGTCTACTCGGGCCGCAGCGAAAGCCTGATCGGTGCGCTGCTGGAGCAATTCGAGGCCGACACGGGCATCCGCGTCAAGGTCCGCTACGCCGCCACCGCGCAGCTCGCCGTCGCGATTCTCGAAGAGGGCGCGCGCAGCCCGGCCGATGTCTACTTCGCGCAGGACGCCGGCGCGCTCGGCGCACTCGCCGATGCCGGCGCGCTCGTCGCCCTGCCGAGTGCGCTGCTCGACCGCGTCGGCGCCGACTTTCGCGACGCCGGGGGCCGCTGGGTCGGAACTTCCGGCCGCGCCCGCGTGCTGGTCATCTCCACCGAGCGCGTCACCGACCCGCCCGCCTCGGTCTTCGATCTGACCGAGCCCGAGTGGCGCGGCCGCATCGGCTGGGCGCCCACCAACGGCTCGTTTCAGGCGTTTGTGACCGCGATGCGCCAGATTCATGGCGAGGATGTCACCGAGCAGTGGCTGCGCGACATGCTCGCCAACGATGTCCGCGAGTACCCCGGCAACTCGCCCCAGGTCCAGGCCGTCGGTGATGGCGAGATCGATGTCGGACTCGTCAACCACTACTACCTCTACCGCTTCCTCGCCGCCGACCCCGACTTCCCCGCAGCGAATCACTTCACCGATGCCGGCGCGGCGGGCGCCCTGATCAACGTCGCCGGCGTCGCGATCCTGGGCGCTTCGGAGAACCGTGACGCCGCGCTGCGCTTCATCGAGTACCTCCTGAGTGATGAGGCGCAGGAGTACTTCCGCGATCAGACCAGCGAGTATCCGCTGGCCGCGGGTATCGCCGCACGGCCCGAACTCGCGCCGCTCGATCAGCTCAACCCGCCGTCGCTAGCCCTGACCTCACTCGCTGACCTCGAGGGCACGCTTGCGCTGCTGCAGGAGGTTGGCGCGCTCCCCTAGGAAAGCGGTGAACAAGCCGGATCTGCCCCCCCCCCGCTGACCACACTGCGTGGTCAGCGGAATCCAATCCGAGGGTCTCTTGACCACACTGAGTGGTCAGCGGAATCCGAAATCGCTCCCCCCGAGGAGACCTGCGCGTAAGTCGTGTTGGTGCTGGTTTGACGGGGAGCGGCCCGTTGTCGGGGGCGTGATTGTGGTGTGGCTCGGTTGGATCGTCGGGCAGCGCGCGGAGCGGGGTGCGGTGTGCGCCGGCGGTGGGCTCGAGCGGCGCGTTCGGGGCGGCGTGGGCTGAGTCAGCGGCTGTTCAGGCGAGCGCGCGGCTGAGCAGCGTATCGGCGCGTCGGAGGTTGTAGGCCATGCACTTGAAGAGCAGTTCGAGCGTGTTGCGTTCGAGTCCGAGATAGCGCACGCGGCGGTAGCCGTAGTGCTGCTTGAGGGTGGCGAAGACGCGTTCCACGGCTGCGCGGCGGCGTTCGATCAGCTCGTTGCGGCGCCGCTGCCAATGCGGCAGCTGGGGCAAGTACTTGTGTCGGCGGTGTTTGATCCGGTCCTTGACCCCGGCCGCGCGCAGGCGCCGGCGACGCGCTTTGTCCTCGTAGGCGCGGTCGGCGTAGACGGCCTGCTCGTCGCCCACGATCAAGCCGTCCGCCACTTCGGTCTCGTTCACGTGGGCCGGCTGCAGCTCGGCCCGGCGGACCAGGCCCGAACCCTGGTCGACGCCGAGATGGCCCTGATAGCCGAAGTACGAGCGCCCGCCCTTGCGCGTCCAGCTGGCGTCCCGGTCGCGCTCGCTGCGCGCGCCCGCGCCCGCACCGTGCGCGGGCCGGCGGACCTGCGCCTCGACCAGCGTGGCGTCCAGCAGCGTGCCCTGCTTGAGCACCAGCGCCTGCGCCTCCAACTGACCGTTGAGCTCGTCGAACAGCGGCCGGGCCAAGCCGCGCCGCACCAGCTGGAGGCGGAAGCGGCTCACCGTCGAGCGGTCCGGCGCGTCCGCGTCCAGACCGAGCCCGACGAAGCGGCGGAATGAGACCCGGTCCCAGAGCGCCGCTTCCAACTGCTCGTCCGACAGCGCGTACCACTCGCGCAGCAGCAACGCCTTGACCATCAGCAACGGCGGATAGGCCGGCCGGCCGCGCGGCGCGTCGTAGACCACCGAGACGATCGCGGCCAACGGCGCCCAGTCGACCAGCGCCGTAATCCGCTCCAGCTGAGCGTTGCGGCCCAAGCGCTGCGGCGCCAGCGCCTCAATGAACGTCTCGCCGCCGGACTCGCGATGCATGGCCTGCCTCCTACCTGATGCATTCGTTCCCCGCCATGATCGCCGATCCCCGATTTACGCGCAGGTCTCCCGAGGGGGAGCTGTCGCGCAGCGACTGAGGGGGAGGGACGCGGCGACGCAGTGGTGAAGCCTGATGGTCATCCTTGAAGGCCTGCACCGCTCCATCCGCCGCCCTCCCCTCCCGTCCGGCCCGATCCACAACTACGCTGAACTTCACGCAAGCGACTCGGCCACTGAGGGACGGCAGGCCACCGAGCATTGAGCCTCAGCAACCCGCAGTCCCGCTTGCCGGTCCTCACGCTGCTCGCGCGGCCCCGGCTCTCGATTCTCTGGACCACGGCCCTGATCGCCGCCGCCGCCGCCTGCGTCCCGCTCATCTACCTGATCGTCCGCGCCGCGCAAGCCGACGCCGATACCTGGAGCAGCGTGCTGCGCGGCGACACTGTGCGCCTGCTGCTCAACACCGTCGCGCTCGCCGCCGCGGTCACCGCCGCGGCGACCGCGATCGCGATCCCCTGCGCCTGGCTGACTGAGCGCACCGACCTGCCCGGCGCGCGCTGGTGGCGCACGATCACCGTCGTCCCGCTCGCTGTCCCCTCCTACGTCGCCGCGCTGGCGGTGATCGCCGCGCTCGGCCCCTCGGGATCATTGCAGCGGCTGCTCGCGCCGCTCGGCGTCGATTCGCTGCCCGAGCTCTACGGCTTCGCCGGCGCCTGGCTGGTCCTCACACTCTTCACCTACCCCTACATCCTGCTCGTCCTCCGCGCCGGCTTGCGCGACCTCGACCCGGCGCTTGAGGAAGCAAGCCGCTCGCTCGGCAAGAGCAGCTGGCACACCTTCCTGCGCGTCACCCTGCCGCAGCTCCGCGTCCCGCTCGCGGCCGGCGCGCTCTTGGTCGCGCTCTACGTGATCAGCGACTTCGGGGCCGTCTCGATGATGCGCTACGACACCTTCACGCGCGCGATCTACGCGCGCTTCGCCACCACATTCGACCGCTCGTCGCTGGCCGTGCTCAGCCTCGTGCTGGTCGGATTGGTCGCGCTGGTCCTCGCCGTCGAGCTCTCGCAGCGCCGCCGCGGGCGCTACCACCGGCTCGGCAGCGGCGCGGCGCGGTCGCCGCGGATCGTGCGCCTGCGCCGCCATCGCTGGACCGCGACGGGCTTCCTCGCGCTGCTGACCGTCGTCGCCTTGATCATCCCGCTCGCCGTGCTGCTGCACTGGTTCGCCCGCGGACTCAGCCAGGGCGAAACGTTCAGCGGCCTCGCCCCCGCCGTGCTGCATTCGCTCGAGGCTGCCGCGCTGGCCGGGGCAGTGGCGGTCGCCGCGGCGTTGCCGATCGCGATCGTGGTGGTGCGTCGCCCCGGATGGCTGGCGGCGCTGATCGACCGCGCCTCCTACACCGGCTACGCGCTGCCCGGCGTCGTCGTCGCCTTCGCGATGATCTTCTTCTCGCTGCGCGTCGTGCCGGGCCTCTACCAGACGCTCGCGGTGCTGATCTTCACCTATGCCGTGCTCTTCCTCCCGCAGGCGACCGGCGCGCTGCGCTCCGCGCTCGTGCGGGTCCCGCCGAGTCTGGAAGAGGCCTCGCGCAGCCTCGGCCGAAGCCCGCGCCAGACGCTGCTCAGCGTTACGCTGCCCCTGATCGCACCCGGCGTCATCAGTGGCTTCGCGCTCGTATTTCTGACCACCATGAAAGAGCTTCCCGCCACCCTGTTGCTTGCGCCCACCGGCTTCGACACGCTCGCCACCCGCGTCTGGGCCGAGCAGGAAGAGGCCTTCTTCGCGCGCGCCGCCGCGGCCGGCTTGCTGCTGCTCGTCTGCGCGGCGCTGCCCCTCCCGCTGCTCTTCGGTCGGGAACGCTTCCTCCGTGGCTGACACCCCCGCGATCACCGTGGTTGACCTGACCAAGCGATTCGGCGAGACGACCGCCGTGCGCGCGACCAGCTTCGTCGCCCCGCGCGGCGAGCTGCTCGCCCTGCTCGGTCCCAGCGGCTGCGGCAAGACCACCACGCTCCGCCTCATCGCCGGCTTCGAGCGGCCCGACCGCGGACTCGTCCAGATCGACAGCCGCAGCGTCGTCGGCCCCGGCGTCTGGGTCGCTCCCGAACAACGACGTGTGGGCATCGTCCCGCAGGACTTCGCGCTGTTCCCGCACCTCACGGTCGGCCAGAACGTGGCCTTCGGGCTCGACCAGCGCGTCACGTCGTTGACCCGCCGCTGGTTCCGCCGCGGCTCGCTCCCGCCGCGCGCGCAGGAGATGCTTGAGCTGGTCGACCTGGCCGGCTTCGCCGATCGCTACCCCCACGAGCTGTCCGGCGGCGAAGCGCAGCGGGTCGCGCTGGCTCGCGCATTGGCCCCCGCCCCCGCCGCGGTGCTGCTCGACGAGCCGTTCTCCAATCTCGACCAGAACCTCCGCTCCAGCCTGCGCCTGCAGCTGCGCGAGATCCTGCGCGCCGCCGATACCGCGGCTGTCTTCGTGACCCACGATCGCGACGAGGCGCTCAGCCTCGCCGACCGCATCGCGGTGATGCGCGCCGGGACCGTCGAGCAGGTTGGCGCGCCGATCGAGATTTACCATCATCCCGCGAACCGCTTCGTCGCGTCGTTCGTCGGCAACGCCAACGTGCTGCAGGGCGACCGCAGCCGTCACGGCGCCGAGACCCCGATCGGTGCGCTGAGCATCACCGGCAGCGGCGCAGACGCCGAGCCGGGCGAGCCGCTCGACATCCTGCTGCGGCCCGAACAGATTTCGCTGCAGACCCCGCACGACGCGCCGCCCCAACACTGCGGGCGGATCATCAGCAGCGAGTATTACGGCCACGACCAGCTGGTCCGCGTGCGGCTCAATTCGGGCCTGGAGCTGGAGGCCCGATTGCACAGCGCCCAGGCCTGGGCCCCCGGCGAAGCCGTCGCGATCACCGTGACGGAGGCCGCGATCGCGTTTCCCCGCCGCCACTAGGAAGGCTCTGAGTAACTCTCCCCCCGCGAAGCGGGGGTGTCTCAGAAGTCCCTGTTCCGTCATTCCCGCGCAGGCGGGAATCCATGCGACCACCCAAGATGTGCGAGCGGCTGCGTGGTCTTGACGGCCTTGCGGAAGGGCCGAGCCGCGATGGCGAGCATCCAGCGCCGTCGGCCGTTCGGGGCGCCAACGGGCATTGGTCGGCTCGCCTGGATTCCTGCCTGCGCAGGAATGACGGGAGAGGGCGCAGGAATGACGGAGGAGGACGCACGGAATGACGCGAGAGGACGCACCGCACCACGGAGGAGGACTCACGGCGCCACTGAGGAGGACGCGCGGGAATGACGGGAGAGGGCGCGGGAGTGACGGAACACGGGGTTCTGAGACAGGCTCTGCACGGCGGGGGAGATGAGATCCGGATTCCGCTGACCACTCAATGTGGTCAGCGGGGGAAGAGGGGATCTCGGAGGGGGGCTTGAGGATGGGTGGGGTGAGGTCTGTTGAGATGCGCTTCGGCGGGGCAGGAGGAGGTTAGGGAGGTTCGTTGACGATGGTGACTGGGCCGGCGGTGATGATGCTGGGGAGTGCGTCGATGTGGCGGGGGCGTCGCGGCGGGGATGTGGATGCCGGGCTTGAGGCGGGATCGAGGGGTGGGGCGGGTTCGTGTGGGTCGGGTGCCGGCTGGTGCAACCGGGGGTTGTGGTCGATCGGGAAGGAGGGCTTGAGGCGGGGGATGGGGGGCGTGGGGAGGCGGGGGAGCGGGTCGCGGGGGGTTGGGTGGGGGCTTCGGCGGGCTGCGGTTTGCAGCTGGGCTGGCAGTTGGGTGGGGGTGGCACCTGGCAATTCGGTTTGGGCGCCGCGCTGACGGATTTCTTCGAGTTCGTGTGCGCCGGCGCGCCAGATGTTGATCCGTTCGATGCGCGGCTGCTCGGGCTTGCGTGGGGCGATCGGGCCGACGATGCCGAGACCGCGGGAGAGGACGTAGACGGCGCTGAGACGGGTTGCGTCGGACTTGGTGGTGTTGGCGAGGCGGATCAGCCGGTTGCGGATGTGCTCGGGTCCGAGGATGCGACCGAGCACGTTGAGAGCAGACAGCCGGCGGCCGTCGGACGGGGCGTGGTCGGCGATTTCGGTGAGTGTGCCGAGGGCGAAGTCGACGGCGTCGGCGTGACTGACGAGCTGGTCGCTGTCGAGGTCGAAATCGGACGCGTCGGCGGACACGAGCTGGGGGCTGAGGATTTCGATGAGTTCGTGGAGCCGAGCGAGGGCCTGGTCGTCGCTGCACAGTTCGGACGCCGGCTCGAGTGGCTCGGGTTCGACGGTGAGCAGTTGGGACTGGGGGCGCTGGGCGCGGTGGAGCAGGTCGGCGAGCTGTTGTTGCTCTTCGTCCGAGAGACGCGAGAATTCGAGGTCGAGTCCGTGCCGGTCGGTTGTACCGGGCGTGGTGCTCATGGGGCGATCAGGTGGACGTCGTCGCCGTCGAGGTCGACGCCGGGCACGAGGTGGCCGTGCTCACGGGCGTTGGCGATGCGCACGTTTGGCGGGGAGTCGAGCGGGGGCGTGCGCTGGATGAGGCGGAGGGGCCGTTGGAGGGCCTGGAGGTGTGGGGGGCGCTCGATGCGGCGTCCGCGAGCGCGGCGGCCGGCGGCGCGGAGTTGGTCGAGGCGGTCGGCGGCGGTGCGGCGGGTGTCTTCGGCGGGGGATGTCTCAGCGAGGACGGTGAGGCCGGCGTGGACGACTTGGCGGAGGGTGTCGCGGTCTTTGAGGTCGAGGTTGGGATCGTTGAGGTCGATCGCGGCATCGGGGAGCTGGCCCGGTTCGAGCTGGGGGAGGCGTTGCCGGAGCCAGGCGAGGAGCTGGTCGTTGGTCATGTTGGGGATGGTACCAGAACATCAGTACTGTGGCGGGATTGGAGAGTGTTGCGGGAGCGACGGTGGGCGCTGTGCGTTGGGGAACCTCCGCAGCAGGGGGGGAGATTGGGCAGGCCCCCCTCTGTCACTTCGTGACATCTCCCCCCGCGCAGCGGGGGGAGAGATGCCGCAGGGAGAGGAGGAGAGCGCCGCGGGCAGCGGAGGTCGACGTGGGCCTCCCCCTCAGTCGCTGCGCGACAGCTCCCCCTCAGGGGGAGCGATTTCCGACCTCTGCCCCCGCTTCGCGGGGGGAGAGGGGATCCGGGTTGTGCAGGGCGTTCTTGGCGGGCGGGCGGCGGTTGGTGCAACTACCATCGCGCGGGGAGGTGGACATGCGCGTCGCGTTGATGGTTGAGGGGCAAAATGGACTCACCTGGGAGCGCTGGCGACACATCCTGTCGCTCGCTGAGGAGCTTGGCTTCCCCTCGGTGTTCCGTTCCGATCACTACTTCACGGGCGCGGTGCAGGAGAACTCGCTCGATGCGTTCCTCTCGTTCGTGATCGCCGCCTCCGGAACCTCCAACCTGCGCTTTGGCCCGATGGTCACGCCGGTCACCTTCCGCCGGCCGGTTGATGTCGGCCGGATGGCCGCGCAGCTCGACGTCTTGAGCGGCGGGCGCTTCGTGATGGGCCTCGGGGCGGGCTGGAACCAGGCCGAGCACGACACCTATGGGCTCGAGTTCCCGTCGACCCGCGAGCGCTTCGAGCGACTCGAAGACATGATTCAGCTGCTGCGCGCCCTCTGGGCGCCCGGCGAGGCCACCTACGCGGGCGACTACTACACGCTGGACGGCGCCGACTGTCTGCCCAAGCCGGCCGCCGGACGTCCGCCGATTCTGATCGGCGGCGGCGGCGAGAAGCGCACGCTCCCGCTCGCCGCTCAGTACGCCGATGAGTGGAACGGCGTGACGATGACCGTTGAGGTCTACAAGCACAAGCGCGATGTGCTGGCGCGCGCGTGTGAGGCGATCGGCCGCGATCCGAACGAGATCGTGCACTCGGAGATGCTGTTCCACGCCGTCGGGCCGCCCGAGCTGCGTGACGCGGGCGGCCGCCTGGCGCAGCAGGCGTTCGGTCAGTCCGGCGAGCCGCTGGAGGACTTCCTCAGCGGCTTCCGCGAGCGCGGCGCGCTGGTCGGCGGCGCGGACGAGATCGTCGACACGATCGGCCAGCTGGCCGAGGCGGGCCTGGCCGAGATCCAGTTCCAGCACTTCATGTTCGACCGCGACGATGTGCCCCAGTTCCTCGCTGAACAGGTGGCGCCGCAGGTCGCCGGGATCAAGATCGGGGACCACAGCTGATGCTTGTTGGACAACTGCTGACCCACTTCCTCGGCTCGCTGCACCAGGGCTTTGAAACGTGCGTGAGCGAACTCGATGACGAGCAAATCCACTGGCGCCATTCCGACGACACGGTCTCGATCGCCTTCCACACCTGGCACGCGGTGCGGACCAAGGACAACATCATCAACTTCGTCTGTCAGGACCGGAAGCGCCCCGTCTGGCTGCGCCAGGGCCTGGATCAGGCGTGGGGTCTGCCGCGCGTCGATCAGGGCACCGGGATGCCCGACGAGCAGGCGCTGCAGCTGCGCGTGCCCGGCGTCGAGGCGCTCCTGCAGTACGCGCAGGACGTGCACGACGATGTCATCCCCTACGTGCGCGATAGCGGCGAGGCAGAGCTCGCGTCGACCGTGCGAGTGGTGCAGTTCGGCGATCAGGCGAAGTCGCAGCAGATCATGCAGACCTGCATCGCGCACGCCAACACCCATCTCGGCATGGTCGTGACGATGCGCGCGTTGTTGGGTATCCGCAGCCCGGGCTTCTAGCCTCCAGCGAGAGGGAGCAGGTCATGCAGGTCAGCGAAACGGTGCGGATCGTCCCGGTTCCCGAAGACGAACCGATGCGACCGACGCAGACGAACATCTACATCGTGGGCCAGCCCGGCGGGCAGGTGCTGACGATCGACTCCGGCGAGGCGATCGACAAGTTCTGGTGGATGCTGCGCGGCTATCTGGCCGCGATCGACCAGTCGGAGATCGGTCTGGCGGCGATCTCGCATCACCATTTCGATCATTCGGGCAACCTCAAGAACGTCAGTGAGCATCTCAAGGCTGAGGTCGCTGTGCCCGCGAACGGCGTCAAGCTGTTGCGCGGGCGCCTGCCCAAGGAGGGCGTGCGCACGTTCGTCGATGGGCAGACCCTGAACCTCGATGGCGGAGTGCGGATCCAGGTAATCGCCACCCCCGGGCATTCGGTCGATTCGCTCTGCTACTACATCGAGGAAGACGGCGTCCTCTTCACCGGCGACACGATCCTGGGCAACACCACCACGGTGGTGGCCGACATCAACAGCTACATGGCCTCGCTGCGGCGGCTGCTGGAGCTGCCGAACATCAAGGTGTTGTGCCCCGGACACGGCCCGCTGATCCGCGACACGGACGATCTGAAGGCGCGCGACCGCCTGGAGATGTACGTGGCCCATCGGGAAATGCGCGAGAACCAGGTGCTCGAGCAGCTCGAGGGCGGCGAGCCGAAGACCTCCTGGGAGATCATGGAGGCGATCTATGGCGACACGATCGACAAGCGCCTGCGTCGGGCTGCGGACGGGAACGTGCAGGCGCACCTGAAGTCGATGGTGAAGTCGGGCGTGGTGCGCCAGTCGCGCGGTGTGCGCAGGACGCGGCGTGCGTCAACCGTCGAGCGCGAGCGCGGCAAGCAGCGCGAGCGCGACGCGGTGATCCGCAAAGCGAAGCGGTTCGAGCGTGACAAGCAACGCCGCCAAATCGCCCGCCAGGAGTCCGCGCCGACAGAGGTTTGGAGCCGGGCGCCGAGCTATCGGCTCAGATCAAAGAGCTAAGCGCGCGCGCTCGGCGCTCGCGTCGTGGCGAGGGCGCGCTCGGGCGCGGAGCGGACCATCGCTTACCCTCCACTGCGACACCAGTGATTAGCGCAGGAGGTTCAGCGTGGACTATGGCATTGGCATTCCGTCATGGATCGATGCGTGGAAGGAAGTGGTGGCGGCGGAGGAGGCGGGGTTCACGCATGCGTGGTTCTATGACTCGCAGCTGATCTACTCCGATGTCTGGGCGACGATGGCGCTGGCGGCGCATCACACCTCGACGATCAAGCTGGGCACGCTGGTCGCGATTCCGAGCAACCGGATCGCGCCGGTCACCGCGGCGGCGGCGGCCTCGATCAACAAGCTGGCTCCGGGCCGCGTGATTCTGGGCATCGGCACCGGCTACACCGGGCGCAACACGATGGGGCTGCCCGCGTACCCGATCCGCCGCTACCGCGAGTACGCCCAGCAGCTGCGCGGACTGCTCGACGGTGAGGACATCCTCTACACCGACGACGTGACCGGGCGCGAGCGCTGGATCCGACTGATTCACGGGCATCGCTCCGAGTTCCTCAATCTCGACGATCACATCCCTGTCTACATCGCCGCCAACGGCCCGCGCGCGCTCGGGGTGGTCGGCGAGGCGGGTGACGGCTGGGTCACGACCGGGATGGGCGGCAACGCGCAGGCTGGGTTCCCGGTGATCGCCGCGGCCGCGCAGGCGGCCGGGCGCAGCACCGAGAAGCCGTACACCGTGGGCCTCTCGTCGGGTCTCGTGCTGCGCGAGGGCGAGACGGTCAGCTCCGAACGCGTGCTCCAGCGCGTCGGCCCCGCGATGGTCCCGGGCGTGCACGCGATGTGGGAGGCGGCGCACGGTCCGGGGGCCAGCCTGGGGATGAGCAATCCCGACCTCGCGGGCGAATACAACAACTACATCCGCGAATACTCGCGCGAGAAGGGGACGCCTGACGATCGCCTCTATCTCGACGTCCATGAGGGCCACATGGTCTACCTCAAGCCCGGCGAAGAGCGCTTCATCGACACCAACGTGATGTCGCGCACGCTGGTCGGGAGCGGCCCCGAGATCATCGGCAAACTCGAAGCGCTTGAGGCTGAGGGCGTCGACAACATCGCGCTCTGCGCCAACGACCCCGAAGGCGCGCGCGAGCTGATCGAAGATTTCGCGCGCGAAGTGATCAAGCCGATGAGCGGCTGAAGCGAGCGGAGGACGAGATGGATTACGGGCTCTGCGTCCCGACCTATATCGACATGTGGCGCGAGGTGGTCGCGGCTGAGGAGGCCGGCTTCACGCACGCCTGGTTCCCCGATTCGCAGCTGATCTGGTCGGACACCTACGCCGCGATGGCGCTGGCGGCCGAACGCACGTCGACGATCAAGCTGGGCACGCTGGTCTCGATCCCGAGCAACCGGATCGCGCCGGTGACGGCTTCGGCGATCGCGACGATCAACAAGCTGGCGCCGGGGCGCGTGATCCTGGCGCTGGGCACGGGCTACACGGGCCGTAACACGATGGGGCTGCCGTCCTACCCGGTGGCCAAGTTCCGCGAGTACTCGCAGCAGGTCAAGGGGCTGCTGGCGGGTGAGGACGTGCTGTTCAGCGACGATGTCACCGGCGCCGAGCGCTGGATCCGTCTGATCCATCCCAACCACGAGGACTTCATTAACATCACGGACCCGATCCCGCTCTATCTCGCCGCCAACGGGCCCAGGGCGATGGGGGTGGTGGGCGAGCTTGGCGACGGCTGGGTGACGGCGGGCGGCGGTCCGGCTGTCGCCGCGGGCTTCCCGATCATCGAGCAGGGCGCGGCCAGTGTCGGACGAGCCTACGAGAAGCCCTACACCGTCTCGCTTGACGGCGCCTGCGTGCTGCGCGACGGCGAGACGATCAGCTCGCCGCGCGTGGTCCAGCGCGTCGGGCCCTGGGCGGTGGTCGCGGCGCATACGCTCTGGGAGATGTCGCACGGGCGCTGGGGCTCGCACCTGCCGGCGAGCGACGCGGACACCGCGGGCCGCTACCACCAGTACATCAGCGAGTACGCCAAGGCGCGCGGGCGACCGACCGACCGCCTCTATCTCGATGTCCACGAGGGGCACTATTCGTACCTCAAGGAGGGCGAGGAGCAGTTCGTTGATCCCGACCGGGTCCGGCACGGGTATATCGGCAGCGGCCCGGAGATCATCGAGAAGGTCGAGGCGGCCGAGGCCCACGGCATCAACCACATCGCGCTGGCGGCGCACAGTCCCGCCGGCGCGCGCGAGCTGATCGCCGACTTCTCGCGCGAGGTGATTGCGAAGACCACGGCCTGACCCTCGCAGGGGAAGAACGTCTCCCAATCGACGACGAGTCCGGCGTCCGGGGAGCCGGAGGTCGATTTGATGGAACCGCCGCTGACGTTTGACGGGCCGGAGTTCGGGGTGCGCGACCGGGTGCTCGTGCTCACGCACGGGGCGGGGTCTTCCTCCAGCCATCCGTCGCTGGCGGAGCTTGCGCGGCTGATTGGGGAGCGCGGGGTATCGGTGGCGCGGTTCGACTTTCCCTACATGCGCCGGGCCGCGCGGGCGGGCCGCCGGGCCTGGCCGCCCGACGACGAGGATGTTCTGACCAGCACCTGGATCGGGGCGATTCGGCAACTGCTGCCGCCGAAGCGGTTGGTGATCGGTGGCCGCTCGCTGGGCGGGCGGGTTGCTTCGATCGTGGCCGACGCCGCGGAGGTCGCGGGGCTGGTCTGCGTGAGCTATCCGTTTCATCCGCCGCGCCGCGCTGGGCCGGTACGCACGGCGCACCTGCGCAACATCGCGACGCCGACGCTGATCGTGCAGGGCGAGCGGGACCCGTACGGCTCGCGCGAGGAGGTGTCGGGCTACAATCTCTCGCCGAACATTCGGGTGCACTGGATCGCCGATGGCGACCACGGGCTGACGCCGCGCAAACGCTCGGGCGTGACCGAGCAGGGCAACCTGGTGAGCGCGGCGGACGCGATCGCGGAGTTTGTCGGGGGGCTGAGCTAGGCATCCTCTGAACAGGTCGGATGCCATCTCCCCCCGCGGAGCGGGGGGAGATGTCACGGAGTGACAGGGGGGGGGGCGAGCCCGCTCGCCCACATACAGCTGCGCAGGTGGGTCGGGACCGAAGCCCCCCTCTGCCCCCTGCCTGCGCAGGGGCAGGCTTCGGCATCTCCTCCCGCCGAGCGGGGGGAGAAGGGATTCGAGTTGTTCCGTGGATTCCGAGGAACGCTCCAAAGGACACCATCTCCCCCCGCTCTGCGGGGGGAGATGTCACGGAGTGACAGAGGGGGGCTGCCGCGCGTAATGCCGGCTGACCGCGACGCACTCCCCCTCTGCCTTCGGCATCTCCCCCTCGGGGGGCGATATTGGAAGGGGATTGGATCCCGCTGACCACTCGATGTGGTGAGGGGGTCCGACGTGTTCGGAGGATTCCTACGTGCGCCAGACGACGTGGTTGGGGGAGCGTTGGGCGGGGGGGATGCGGACGCCTTTGGGGGCGTAGCCGAGGTAGATATAGCCGACGATCCGGTCCTGCTGGCCGATGCCGAACCAGCGCTTGGCGGCGCTTGAGAGCGCGAGCGCGCCGGTGCTCCACTTGGCGGCGAGGCCGTGGGCGTGGGCGGCGAGCAGCAGATTTTGGGTCGCGCAGCAGCAGGCGGCGTAGTCCTCGAGGTCGCGCACCGGGTCGTCGGGCGAGGCGGTCTGAGTGACGGCGACGAACAGCGGGGCGCGCTTCAGCTTGCTGCGCGGGTCCTTCGCGGGGCTCGCGCCGGCTGCTTCGAGCTCGGCCCAGACGGCGTCGGCGAGGGCGTCGCGGGCGTCGCCCTGCACGACGTGGAAGCGCCACGGCTCGGTGTGCTTGTGATTGGGCGCCCAGACCGCGCTGTCGATCAGCTCCTCGACCAGTCCGCGCGGGACCGGATCATCGCGAAACGCGCCGATCGTGCGACGCTCGCGGATTGCCTCAACGACATCCATCACGCACCTCCGGGCGGCAGAACGGGTCTGCAGCCGGCCAAGCCATAGGATCACCGCCATGTTACGCGCTGGCGCACGACAGACGTTCGCCGCTTTCGGCGTGCCGGCGTTCCGGTTGCACTGGGCGTGCACGGTCGCGGCGTTCATCTCGTTCATGATGTCGTTCACGGTTCAGAGCGTGATCACGTATGAGCTGACTGGTTCGAACGCGAGCGTGGCGTTCGTGGCGGCGGGCAGCGGCGTGGCATGGTTCTTCGTGGGGCCGATCGCCGGGGCGCTGGCGGATCGGCTGCCGAAGCGGCGGCTGCTGGTCATCGCTCAGACGCTGATCGCGATCAACTTCGGCGTGCTCGCGTTCCTGGTGTTGAGCGATGACATCAGTGTGGCGTGGCTGACCGCGAGTAGCTTTCTGCTGGGCAGCTGCTTTGCGTTCACGGGGCCGACCCGGCGGGCGTACGTGGCCGACCTGGTGCCGAGCCGCCTGGTCGGCAATGCGGTGGTGTTGCTGCAGTCGGCGCTGAACTTCCCGCAGATCGTTGGGCCGGCGATCGCCGCGGGGCTGATCAGCATCGCCTTTGTCGGCGCGGGCGGCGCCTACGTCTTCATGTTCGCCGTGCTCGCGCTGACCATCCTCTCGCTCGGGCTGATGCCGCAGGGGCCGCCGCGCAACGTCATGCGGCGCGGCGTCTACCGCGAGATCGTGCTCGGGCTGCGCTATGCGGCGTCGCATTCGCGGATTCGGCTGTTGCTGGGCTCGCTGCTGCTGATCTCGGTGGCGGGCGGGTCGTATCAGATTCTGCTGCCAGGGTTGCTGGTGAACGCGCTGGGGGTGGAATCGGTGCAGCTTGGGCTGCTGCAGGCGTTCGCGGGAATTGGCTCGTTCACGGTGGGCGTGGCGGTTGCGGGGGTGGTGGGGACGCGCTGGTCGGGGCGGGTGATGTACGTCATGGCGGTGGGGTTCGGGCTCGGGGTGCTGCTGCTGGGGATTACGCCGAGCGTCGTGGTCGCGTTTCCGATCATGTTTCTGCTGGGGGCGGGCTTTAGCGCGTTTCAGGCGATCAATACGGCGGAGGTGTTGATTCAGGCGGATCCCGAGTACCACGGACGGCTGACTTCACTCACGTTTGTGCCGTTCGGGGTGCAGAGCATGGCGGGGCTGGCGTTCGGCAATCTGGCGGACGGGATCGGGGAGCGCTCGATGCTGGTGATCATGGGCATCTCCGCGATGGTGATCAGCGTGGTGTCGGTTGCGCTCTACGAGCGTATCCGGGCCCCCGCCCGCACCACCCTGGCGCTCGCTCCCGACGAGCCGGGGGTCGCTCCGCCACCGTCGTCGCGCGCAGAGTGATGGGGGCGGCCGCGAGCATTTTGGTGCGAATTCACATCTGTTAGCACGGATCAGGCCCCCCTCTGTCCCTACGGGACATCTCCCCCCGCGGAGCGGGGGGAGAGGGGATCCGACGTGCTCTGCCCTGCCCCGCGGGAGGAGAAGGGGAACCGGATTCCGCTGACCACTCAATGTGGTCAGCGGGGGGAGAGGGGATCCGACTTGTTCAGAGGATTCCTGGCAGAGGCTGTTGCAGAAACCCCATGTGCGTCATTCCCGCGCAGGCGGGAATCCATGCGACCACCCAAGATGTGCGAGCGGCTGCGTGGTGTTGACGGCCTTCCGGAAGGGCCGAGCCGCGATGGCGAGGATCCAGCGCCGTCGGCCGTTCGGGGCGCCAACGGGCATTGGTCGGCTCGCCTGGATTCCTGCCTGCGCAGGAATGACGGAGGAGGGCGCAGGAATGACGGAGGAGGGCGCAGGAATGACGGAGGAGGGCGCAGGAATGACGGAGGAGGGCGCAGGAATGGCGGAGAAGGACGCACGGAATGACGCGAGAGGACGCACCGCACCACGGAGGAGGACTCACGGCGCCACTGAGGAGGACGCGCGGGGATGATGGGAGAGGGCGCGGGAGTGACGGAACACGGGGTTCTGAGACAGTCTCTGCACGGCGGGGGAGATGGCGAAGGTAGAGGGGGTCGGCCGCGACTCAGCGGCGTGGCTGTATCTGGTCGGACAGGATCAGGCCCCCCTCTGTCCCTACGGGACATCTCCCCCCGCGGAGCGGGGGGAGAGGGGATCCGACGTGCTCTGCCCTGTCCTGCGGGAGGAGAAGGGGATCCGGATTCCGCTGACCACTCAATGTGGTCAGCGGGGGGAGAGGGGATCCGACCTGCTCTGCCCTGCCCCGCGGGAGGAGAAGGGGATCCGGATTCCGCTGACCACTCAATGTGGTCAGCGGGGGGAGAGGGGATCCGACTTCTTTGGCAGCCGGCTAGATGTAGCGGGCGAACCAGGTGGTGAGGCGGTCGTAGTACTCCTGGCGGAGGCTGGGGTGTGCGACGCGGAGCATCAGGTGGGAACCGCCGGGGAAGCGGACGAACTCGACGGGCTTGCCGCGGTCGCGGAGGGCGACGAAATACTCCTCGCTCTGGGTGATGGGAACGCGATGGTCGGCGTCGCCGTGCAGCAGCAGGACCCGCGCCGTCACGTTCGCCGCGTAGCTGATCGGCGAACGTTCGCGGTACCACTCGCGGGCCTCGTCGGGGCGGCCGCTCCACTGATAGCGGCCCCACGACGCCCCGATGTCGGACGTGCCGTACATCGACTCCAGATTGACCACGGGCGCGCCCACGACCGCGGCCTTGAAGCGGTCGGTGTGCCCGATCAGCCACGACGACATGTAACCGCCGTAGGAGTAGCCGTGTACGCCCAGGCGCTCGGCGTCGACGTAGGGGCGCGCGCAGACGTGGTCGAGCGCGGCGAGCAGGTCGAGCGAGTCCTCGCCGCCCCAATCGCCGATCACGGCGTGGGTGAAGTCGGAGCCAAACGTCGACGAGCCGCGCGGGTTGACGAACAGCACCAGGAAGCCGGCGCCGGCGATGATCTGGTGCAGCGCCGTGAAGCCCTCGCCAAACCAGCCGTGCGGGCCGCCGTGAATCTCGAGCACCAGCGGGTACCGCTGCGAGGCATCGAAGCCGGGCGGGAAGATCAGGCCGCAGGGAATCGGCACGCCCTCGCGCACGATCGTGAACCACTCGACCGCGCCGGGCTCGTGCGCTTCGAGGTAATCGGCGTTGACCGAGGTCAGGCATGTCGCCGCGGCGCCGGCGGTCTGCGTGACCAGCTCGCCCGGCTGGCCGGGGTTGGTCACGATCGCCGCGATGCGGGATCCGTCCGCCGAGATATCGACGCCGTTGATTAGCTCAGCCTCCGCGCGAATGACCTCCGCCTCGCCGTGGCCGTCGGGTGAGACGCGCCACACGCCGGAGCGCCCGCAGGCGTCGGCGGCGAAGCTGATGCCGGCCTCGCTCCAGCTAATCGGCGGCGGCGAGGCGAGCGGGAAGAAGCCGCTCTGCGGGGTCAGGCCGCCGTCGGTGAGCCGCGTGCGGCGTCCCGAGTAGCGGTGGATGCGGGTGAGATAGGCCTGCTGGGGCTCGGCGACCTCGGTGATCGCGACCGCGAGCTCACGTCCGTCGGGCGACCACGCCGCCCGTCCGGCGGATTGGGCCCCGGGGGTGAGCCGCTCGATGACGCCGCCGCGGGCGGGCATCACGCAAAGTTCGCTGCCGAACGGGCGGCGGCGGTCGCGCTCCACCGAGCGGTCGGTGGCGAACGCGATCCAGCGGCCGTCGGGCGAGATGACGGGGTGCGCGTTGTTGTAGGGACCGCTGGTGAGCTGAGTGGCGGCGCCGCTGCCCGCGTCGATGCTGAAGAGGTGATGCCAGGCGCCGACGCGATAGCCGAGCGTGTCGCCGCGGTAGTAGACCTCGCGCAGCACGGTGGTGCGCGGCGCGCCGTCGTCCTCGATGAGACGCTGGGGGTCGACGTCGACGACCGCGATCAGGCCGCGGCCGTCGGGCAGCCAGACGCAGGATTCCAGCTGATATGGCAGGTCGGTCAGTCGCTGGGCCTCGCCGCCGGTCGTCGGCAGGAGCCAGAGCTGGCGCGACGCGTCGGCGTCGGCTGCGCGCAGAAACGCGAGCTGCGAGCCATCGGGCGACCAGGCCGGCGAGCCGTCGCGCGGGCCGGCGGTCAGACGGCGGTCGTCGCCGCCGGCGAACGCGACGGCGCGGATGTGGGACTCGCTGCTCATCGTCTCGCGCGAAACCTGGGCGTGGACGTAGGCGACCGTTTCGCCGTCGGGCGAGAGGGCGGGGCTGCTCACGGATGGCAGGTCGAAGACGATCTCCGAGCCAATCGGCTCGCGCGCTGTCGGGCTGGTCATCGGGGGCTCCGATCGGGCTGGTTCTGGTGCGCGCAGGCTAGGCGTCGGCGGCGCTCGCGTATCTTGCGGCCAGTGAACCGACCAGCAAGGCGGAGGCGACGGGATGTCCACAATCGAACGAGACGGCGTCGAAATCTTCTACGAGGCGCAGGGCGAGGGCCCGGCGATTCTGCTCAGCCACGGCTACGGCGCGACCGCCCAGATGTGGGCGGGGCAGCTGGCGCCGCTGTCCGAGCAGCACCGCGTGATCGCCTGGGACATGCGCGGGCACGGGCGGACTGCGAGCCCGGAGGACCCCGCCTGCTACAGCGAGGCGGAGACTGTCGCCGACATGGCGGCGATCCTCGACGCCGAGGGCGCGGACGACGCGATCATCGCCGGCCTATCGCTCGGCGGCTATATGTCGCTCGCCTTCAACCTCGTGCATCCCGAGCGGACGCGTGCGCTGATGCTGTTCGACACGGGCCCGGGCTACAACAACCCGCGCGGGCGTGAGGGCTGGAACGCGAACTTCGCCGTTCCCCGAGCCGAAGCGCTGGAGCAGCGCGGGCTCGACGCGCTGGGCGGGTCGGAGGAGGTGCAGGTGTCCACGCATCGTTCCGCCCTCGGCCTGGCCCACGCCGCGCGCGGGATGCTCGCGCAGTTCGACAACCGCGTGATCCAGTCGCTCGCGGGCATCGAGAAGCCGACGCTCGTCTTGGTCGGCGAGCACGATGAGCCGTTCCTCGGCTCGACCGATTACATCCACAACAAGGTCGTGGGCTCGAGCAAGGCGGTGATCGCCAACGCCGGTCATGCGGCCAACATCGACAACCCCGCGGACTTCAACCGGACGGTGCTCGATTTCCTCGCTACTCTCCCGTAGCACACAGACACAGGAGCGGTCAGATGCAGGTCTCTCTCTTCTTCCTTCCGTCGGTCGGCACGCGCGCGGACATCGAGCAGGGGATGGCGGGGCTGCGTCCTGAGCTGTACCAGGAGATGCTGGCGGACCTCAGCGAGTTCGCCAAGGCGGGCGACGCGCTGGGCTACGACTCGATCGGGTTCACCGAGCACCACTTCCACATCGAGGGCTTCGAGGTCTCGCCCAACCCGATCATGCTCGACCTCTACCTGGCGATGCAGACCGAACGGATCCGCGTGGGGCAGCTCGGCCTCGTGCTGCCGGCGCAGAATCCGATTCGTGTCGCGGAGGACATCGCGATGCTCGATCACATGACCGGCGGGCGCGCGCTGGCCGGCTTCGCGCGCGGCTACCAGCGCCGCTGGGTCGACACGCTGGCGCAGCAGATTCACGGCGTCCACGCGGCGCGCCCCGGCGACCACGACGCGATCGACGCTGCCAACCGCGCCGCGTTCGAGGAGCACTTCCAGATCATCAAACGATGCTGGACCGAGGACATGATGTCGTACCAGGGAGACGCCTGGCAGATCCCGCCGGAGGGCACGCCGTGGGATATCGAGGCGACGCGTCTGTACGGGGCCGGCGTCGATGAGAACAACATCGTGCGCCAGATCGGCGTCGTGCCGAAGCCGCTACAGAAGCCGCACCCGCCGCTGTTCCAACCGTTCGCCTCGTCGGAACGGACGATCCGCTGGTGCGCGCGGGAGGGGATCACGGCGATTCTGCCGCCGATGTACCCGGAGCTGCAGAATCGGCTCTATGACGTGTATCAGGAGGAGGCCGCAGCGGCCGGGCGGACGCTTGCGCCGGGCGAGGGGTTGGGCGTGCTGCGCGATGTGATCATCACTGATACGGACGAGGAGGCGATCGAGCTGTGGCGTCACTCCGCCGCGTTCGCCGGCGCCGCCTGGTTCGCTCCGTTCGGGTTTGCGGAGGCCCTGCGTCCGCCGGGCGGAGAGCTGCTCACGCTGGAAGAGCAGCTGGAGAAGGGGTTGCTGTTCGCGGGGACGCTGGACTCGGTCAAGCGTCAGGTGCAGAACATGCTGGATGTGACGCCGGTCTCGTGGATCTTCATGTGGCAATACAACGGGCTGCTGCCGAGGTCGCAGATTCTCAGGAGTATGGAGGACTTCGCGGAGAAGGTGCTGCCGGAGTTTGGGGGGTTGGGGGGCGGGGGCTAAGAACCGTCGTCGGCGGGCGCAGCGGGGGTCATTGCGTCGAAGAGCGCGGGCAGGTCCGTGTTTCCCTCGGGGATGTGGCGGGCGAGTTCGGAGCCATCCGTGAGCGCCAGGGTGATGTAGCCGCCGGTCAGGAGGTCAACGAAGATGGCCGCCGTCGTGCCGGCTTCGTCGCTGCCGGTCCCGTCGAGGATCAGCCATTCGCGACCGGCTGCGAGCGCGACGGCGAGCGACTCCCCGCCCAGAGCCACCGTGATGGGACCGCCCTGGCGCACGATGGCGCAGGAGTTGGCATCCAGGTCGACGCTGGTCTGACCGTCGTCCGACGCCTCGGCGACCGCGCACTCGGTGGTGGTGGTCACGCTCGGCTCCGGGGCCTCCGTCGTGGGATCGCGCAGTGACGCGGCGATGGCGGACAACGTCGGATCCGTCGTGTCCGCGAATCTTGTCGCCCGCGCCTGATCGTCGCCGCTCAACGCATCAGCGCCGACAACCAGCTCGGCGCCCTTCTTCATGCTCAGGACCGCGACGTAGTCGCCGCTCTCCTGCTGGCGCCTACTCAACTCCACCGTTGCGCCGACGGGCACCGTGAAGACGATGCGCTGATCGCCCCACTGCATTTCGTAGCTCCCGGCAGTCAACGTCATGGTGCTCCCGGTCGCGGATCGGCGGGTATTGCAGGAGCTGGTAACCCCAGTGCTAGCCCAGCCACTAGAGACCGATGTACTCGACGACGTGACGCTGGAAACCCAGCACATACCATCGCAACTAAACGTCACGTGGTACGTGGTCGTGGTCGTCGTCGTCCTCTGCTGTTGATGCAGCGTGCAATCGAACGTGATGATGTCGATAATCGTGATCCATTGATACTCGACTGTAGGTATCGGCGGATGTGGCATCGTGCTGTAGTCGGCTGGCTTGGGCTCGGTCTCACACTTGGTCGGCGGCACCGGACACGGGTCGGCGACAGGGATCACCGACCCATCCGGACACATCTTCGTCTCAGGCGGGCATGCCGGCTGGCCCTCGCCGCCGCACGGTGGCGGCGGACATGCCGGCTGGCCCTCGCCGCCGCACGGCGGAGGCGGGCATGCCGGCTGGCCCTCGCCGCCGCACGGCGGAGGCGGACATGCCGGCTGGCCCTCGCCGCCGCACGGCGGAGGCGGACATGCCGGCTGGCCCTCGCCGCCGCACGGCGGAGGCGGGCATGCCGGCTGGCCCTCGCCGCCGCACGGCGGAGGCGGGCATGCCGGCTGGCCCTCGCCGCCGCACGGCGGAGGCGGGCATGCCGGCTGGCCCTCGCCGCCGCACGGCGGAGGCGGACATGCCGGCTGGCCCTCGCCGCCGCACGGCGGAGGCGGGCATGCCGGCTGGCCCTCGCCGCCGCACGGCGGAGGCGGGCATGCCGGCTGGCCCTCGCCGCCGCACGGTGGCGGCGGACATGCCGGCTGGCCCTCGCCGCCGCACGGCGGAGGCGGACAGTCTTGGACAACCGGGATCACCGAGCCGTCCCAGCATATCTTCGTATTAGGCGGGTCCACAACGACAGGCGGGGGATCATCATCGGCGACGGTGACAGAGGCTGACGACGGGGAACCGATCTCATAACGGCTGCGGCTGACGACCGTCATGGTGATCGTACTGCTGGGTTCATCTGTGCTGTCGTTGACCGTGTGGACGCTGACCTGGGCTGTGCTTGCACCACTCAAGATCGTCACCGACGTCGGTGCCGTTCCGCTCACCATGGAGCCCGTCTCCGTGACCGACAGGTCCACGGCCAGGCTGGAGCCGGTGCTGCCGGTTCGAGTCACTGTGAACAGCGCGGTATCACCCTCACTTGAGGCGTTGGTGGCGTCCGCCCCGATCGTCACCGTGGGCGTGGTCGGCGGCGGCGTCGCCAGTGTGCGCGCCGTTGCCGAGGCCCACTGGGATCTGACCGGGATGGCGTTCGGCGCCTCGCCGACGCTGCGTGTCGCGCGGACGCAGAAGCGGTAGAAGGTGTTCTGCGTAAGCTCCGGGAACACGTGGAACTTGCTGCTGGTCCTGTCCAGATCGCCAGGGTCGCTGGGCAGACCGGCGTTGCAGTCGTCGCCCTTGACCTTATGCAGCTCGAACTCGAGGTCAGAGCCCTCCGCGGACCAGCTCAGTTTGGCGGTGGCGTCGGTGACTTCGCTGACCGATGGGCTCGTCGGCGGAGCGAGCACCCTGCATTGTGCCGTTTGGGCGGCACGTCGTCTTTCCCCGCCGACGTCCTCGCCGGGCCCAATGCAGTACGGCAGGACAAGCGTGGTCTCGGACATGGGAGCGGACCAGGGGGATGCTCCCGTCTGGTTCAGGCCCCGCACCCGGACCGTGTACTCGGTGTCGGCCTGGAGCCCACTAAATGGATGCGACCTGGCGTTCGCTCCATCTTCGACATCCTCGATCCGCAGATCGACGTCGCCCGTGATTTGCGCCTGATAGCGGGTCGCGCGGTGGCTACCGGAGAAGTTCACGATGAACCCGTCGTGCGAGCGATCCACCGTCCCACTGATGACCGGCGCTGGGGGGATACAGTACAGGACCAGCAGATCGTCCGGATCGTCCGGATCGCAGGTCGGCACCGCGGGCACGGTGTATTTCAGCCGATACGTATACTGGGGAACCTCACCGCCCTCGAACCGCGCCCGCCGGCGCACGACCACGGCATATGTCTCGACCGTCGCGGGTGAAGCCGGCACCCCCCACTCGAGCCCGTTCGCTCCCCGCGTCAACCCGGCTCCGTCGACGACCACGCCGCTCTGACCCCCCTCGGCCGGCCCGACGATGAGCAACTCGGCGATCCTGTCTTCGGAACCCTCGTCGACGCAGGTGGTCGATGCATCGCCCGTCGTCGTGCAGAACCGGTAGGTCTTGCCTGGCACCGCGCGGAAGGTGAACAGATCGTGGTCGTCATGGACCAAGGTCTGCACGGCACTGAATTGATCCGCGCCCGCTTCCAACGCGGCCGACCAGCGTACCGTTGCCGCTGGGTCGGACAACTCAATATCGGCGCGAGCAGGGAGGATGTACACGCCCTCGCGGATCGGATCTGGACTAGGCCCCAACGACCGATCGTTGCGTGTGTATATGCCGAAAGGGCAGCTGCTACCCAAGGTTAGCTCTAGCGTTCGCGAGACCCTTGGGATCTCGCCCTCGGGACTTTCAGGCAAGGCCTCCGGGTAATGCACGATCGGTGCATAGACTATCGTCGATTCTGAGCAGTCGACATGCGTGTAGTAGCCGTGAACGCCGGGAAGTGTGCTGCGGATCCCGGGCAGTATGAAACGAAACGGGGGAGCGGAAAAGCGCGAATAGAACGCCGGACGCCAGACGGCGATTGACAGTTCGATCTTGGGACTCGTGGCAACTAGTTCTGTCGAAGGAAGCAGCCGGGTGACCTCGAACACTCGCCGGCCAGGATTGGCGCAGGTGATCTTCGTCGTCGGCTCGCCGAAGGCGGGGCATTCGGGCGCGAGCCCGGCGTCACGCGGGACGTGCGAAGCAGGAAGCGGCGAGAGATACTGCTCAGGGTCGAGAATCGTTGAATGTAGCTGCCTTTCCCGGGACCAGCCGCAATAGCTACCCATTTGACTGGCAACGATATCGCCGGATCGCTCGGCGCAGTGCTCGGCCTTGTTATACCAATCCGCCTCAGCGGAACCTTTGAATCTGCGAATCTCGAAATGCAGATGCGGGTCAATGAAGGCGTGCTCGCAGTGGCTGTTCACTGCGCATGGTTCGTTCCCCTTGGCTCGTTCCCACTGCTCTGCACTGCAATCAAGTTCAGGGCTATCCGGTCCGCCGCGGCAGAAGACGCCGTCGCCGGTCCGGTAGAGGGTCGAACTCGCTTGACCGGAGTTGCCGATGCCGCCGATCCGGTCGCCAGCCCGGACGGAAGCGGTGCCTGCTGGATCGATCATGTCGTCGCCGACCGTGCCGAGCCGGGCCACCAATGCGGCGGGAATCGAACCCTTCTTCAGGTGCGCGTACTTGCTCACATAGAACACTTTACTGCGGTCCGGTGCGTGGAAGATCAGCGCTGTTCGTCCGCTCGATGCCCCGAGTACATAGTTACACTGCTTTCCCTCAAGATTGGCGCCGAACTGCTCCACGATGGGTAGTGCTGGGTCTGGGCAGTAATAGACGATGCCCCAGTCGTCCGGATCTCCGTCATTGAGAATCCGGATCGTCCCGCCCGCAATCGCGCGGACGGAGGCGTCGACGAGTTTATTCTGTGCGACACTCCAACTCTCGCCGCCGATATCGAGCGCTGCGTGATAGCGGGGGCCACTGCTGTAAGTGCGCCAATCGAACGGGTCGTCCGTGTACGCATAGTGATTGGTGACTCTTACAGGCCACAGAGGACGAAAGGGGTGCCGCAGCGGCCTCGGATCAACTTGTGCCGAGGACGAGGAGTCGGCCGAGCGTGACTGCGTCTGCGAGGGCGCCGTGGAGACGCTGATCCGAGCGCTGGCCTCGCGAATGCCGGTGTGGGTGACCAGGATATGGTAGGTCTTGGATGGTTCGATGTTGCGGTAGGTGTCCTCGCCGCAGGTCTGATAGCTTGTCGTTCCGTCCCAAATCTGCGTGGAGAGGATGCGTAAGCCGGTCTCAACTTCGATGATCATGAGGTCGTAGATTGGGTCGGCATTCGGGTGCGGCGCGTCCCATTCGATGCTGAGGCAGGTCAGTGGCGGGTGCCGGCTGACGCTGGCGCGCAGGTTTTGCGGACCCGCTGGCGGCTGGGTCCAGCCCTCGGGCGCGGGCTTCGTCCGGACCTGCAAGACGGGTGAGGCACCGCGATACTCCCCGCGCGCCTTGTAAACCTCGACCGTGTAGTCGGTGTCCGGCTCGGCGTGCGCGAACACCTGGGTATGCGTGCCTGCCTGGCTCGGCTCATCGAATTGGACCATGCGCCAACCGTTCGCGCTCGCGATTGTGACATAGCCGTATCCGGTGTTCGGCTGGGCGTCCCAGGTCACGGTGACGGCATCGGAGATGGCCGAGATCGACGCGTTCTGAATCGGACCCGCGACTGTGTACGTGTGCGTCCGGCTCCAGCTCAACGCCGCCGGCGTCTCGATCTCCAGGGGGTGCCGTACGCTGGCCGCCTCGATCTCGTGTGCCCCAAGCCCTGGATTCTCCCAAGCATCGACGCCGTCCATACCGTCCTTAACCGATGTCGCATATCGCCAATCCGCGGAACCGGTTCTTCGGTAGCGAATGGCATGTGCCCTGAACCCAATCAAGTCGTCGGGCCTGTTGGGAAACTGCAACCCCGAGCCGGGATCACTCCTCACCGAGATCTGCGTGTAGGACGGATACGGGGTAGTACGCACGCTGCTGGGGGCAGGGAGCGGAAGAGCTAGGTCTACCTGCACGTTGCCAGATGCAGAGGCAGGCGCGGCCTGCGAATCCGTCACGGCCGCGCTGAACTGCCGCTTCGGCTCGGGCAGCGGATCGTCTGTGAAGGGGTCGGTCGGGATCGGCCCGCAGTTGACTCGGTGCGATTCGGCGTCGGCGTCCACAGTCTCGCCTTCGATGGTGAGGGCGTAGGGCGGCCTGCCGCCGCTGATGCTCCAGCTCAGCTCGGTCAGCGTGTTGGCCGTGCACAGCTCGCGCGAGCTCATCAGTTCGAGCATCAGGGGAAGCACGAACTCCGTGGTCACCACGACTTCACCGAGTTCCGGCTTCTGGCCGGGCCGCGGCAGCGGCCGCGGTCGGGCGGCGGTCAGGTCGAAGCTGATCGGGCTGGCGCCGCGCTCGTCGCTCGTGACGGTGAACGTGTAGGTGGTCCCGACCGGCGGGATCAGCTGCGAGAACGAGACCGGCCAGGGCTGTTCCAACGGCCGCTGTTGCAGGTAGAACCGTGTATACCCTGCGGGCAGTTGCGCCGCGGTGACGACTGTGATCTGCTGGCCGCGCTCGACCTGGTAGCGGCCCTCCGCGTCGGGCTGGATGATGACATCTGCGGGGATGTCCTGGACCTGGGCGTAATCGTCGGGGGCGCCTTTGTAGACGGCGCGGATGCAGTCGGCGTCGGTCGCCGCCGCGCAGCGGTCGGCCGGCAGGGACGTGAACGTCGCCGTCACCGTCTTGTTGGCGTACAGCTCCAGCACGCAGGTCGTGGCCGCGCCTGAACAGTCGCCGCCCCAGCCGCCGAAGGTGTGCGTCGCATCGTTCCAGCTCGCCGTCAGGGTGACCTCCGCGGCCTCGTCGTGCGTGGTTGTTCCTGCGGGACTGACGCTGCCGCCCTCGGCCGCCGTCACGGTCAGGGTGTAGGTCGGCAGCGGCGTCTCCGGAGTGGCGGGCGCGTCCGCGGCGCAGTCGGGCAGGCTCAAGTGCGCCAGATCGTTGGTCCGCACATCGCGCAAGTCGGGCGGCACGCAGCCGCTGATCCCGCTGTTGCCCTTCAGGTACAGCCGGCTCAGTTCATCCAGATTCGTGAGCTGCGTCGGCAGCGAACCCGTCAAGCGGTTGTGCTCCAGGCGCAGATTATCGAGGTTCGTCAGGTTGCCCAACTGGGTCGGAATCGAACCCGAGAGCTGGTTGCGCGCCAGGTACAGCCAGCTCAGGTTCACGAGCCGGCCCAGGCGCGTCGGGATCGAGCCGGTCAGCCGATTGCCGTCCAGGTAGAGGTCCGCGAGGCCGGTGAGGTTGCCCAGCTGCGGCGGGATCGAACCGGTCAGCCCGACCCCCTCCGGCAGCGGCCGCGGTCCGCTCAGGATCAGGTCGGTCAGCTGCGGGCCGATCGCGCCCAGCTCGGGCGGGATCGGTCCGGTCAGCCGGTTGCCGGCGAGGTTGAGATCGGTCAGCCGGGTGAGCTGGCCCAGTTCAGCCGGGATCGAACCGGTGAGTTGGTTGCGCCAGGCCAACTGCAACTCGCGCAGCCCGGTCAGCCGGCCCAGCTCGGGCGGGATCGTGCCGTCGATGCCCGCCCGATCCAGGTTCAGGACCGTCACTCGCTGGACGCCGTCCACCGTGCCGACCGTGATCCCGGTCCACTGATTGAGCCGGCGCTCGGCGCTCCAGTTGAGCGTGGCCGTGCCGCGCAATGTGTCCTTGGCCGCCAGCAGCAGGGCGCAGTCGGCGACCAGGCCGGGGTTGTCGGCTGGGCTCGGTACCACCGTGCCGTTCGCGCAGGGCTCCGTCGCCGACGCGGGCTGGGGGCCAAGGCCCGAGGTCAGGAGGATCGTCGCCACTAGCGCAGCGATCATCAGGAGGAGCGCCGTGGAGGCCGCGTAGCGCTTCCAGCTGGGGGTCGCTGCGTGTCCGCCTGCGCCCTCGGCGCGCCGCGCCCTCGTCAGCCGGGCGCGCAGCGCCGCCAAGCCGGCCAGAATCGCGCGCGTGACTTTAGGCATCGCTCCACCTCTCAGCGCACCACCCTGCCCGCGAACGGGTATACGAGTATGGGACGCCCGGACCACGGAATGGTGTCTTCGTCTTTGAGGTGTCGCAGATCACTGCGGGGCCGATCTGCGGGGTTGTTGCGATCAGCTGAGCCGGGCGAGGACTTTCTGGAGGTTGGCGGGGTCGGGTCGGAGGGTGCCGACGGGGAAGGAGCGGACGACCTCCGTAATCGCCGCGTTGCAGGGGGTGGGGATTTCTACGTCCTGGCCGCGGTCGGCGACCCAGCCGTTGAGGGCGTCGATTTCTACTCGGCGGCCGCGGATCACGTCCTGTAGCAGCGAGGGGCGGCCGGCGCCGAGGTCCTCGGCGCCGGCGATCAGCTCGGCATCGAGCGCTGTCGAATCGCCGCCGTTGGCGACATCGACGAAGCGTTGCGCGTCGATCCCCCAGACGCCGTCGATTTCGTGGCCGTGGGCGCGACCGACCTCGACGACCTCGGCGGCGATGCGGATGCAGAGCCAGCGCGTGTCATCGTTTGAGCGCACTTCGCCCGAGCCGTAGCCCGTGAGCCCGGCGACGGCGTTGGCCATGCAGTTGACCGCCAGTTTGCCCCAGCGCTCACCCCACAGATTGTCGGTCGCTTCGGCGCCGGCCACGTGGTTCATGATCGCGGCGATGCGTTCGGCGCGGTCGCTCTTGACGCCGTCCAGCTCGCCGACCTTGAAGCCCTGGGTGCGGGTGTCGGTGCGCGTGCAGTGGCCCGGTTCGTACATCCCACAGCCGATCGTGATGACGCAGCCGAGGGTGCGGTCGCGGCCGGCGATGGCGGCCACGCGCTCGTCGTTGATGCCGTTCTGGAAGTCGACGATCGCGCCGTCGTCGCGCACCAGCGGGGAGATGAAGCTGGTCGCCCACTCGGTGTCGTAGGACTTGACCGACACGAAGCCGAGGTCGAACGGCTCCTCGATCGCCTGGACCTCGTGCAGGTGCAGCGCGTTGACGGGGACGCGGATGTCGCCGATTAGCGGGCCGCTGAGGCGCAGGCCGTGCTGCTTCATCGCTTCGACGTGGTCGACCCAGTGGTCGATCAGCGTCACGTCGTAGCCGGCTCTGGTCAGCAGACCGCCGACCACGCCGCCGATTGCTCCCACTCCGATGATTCCGATGCGCTCAGCCATGATTTAGCTCCGTCGCGGCAGGCGAACGGTCGCCCAGCCGGGGGTCGTGACGCCGATTCGTTCGTTCTCGAGCCAGACCTCAAGTTCCAGCAGGCCTGATTCGTGGTCGCCGTCCAGCTTTGCGGTCACCTTACCGCGGGCGTGCACCACGTCCTCGGGAATCAGCATCCGGCGCATCTCGAAGCGGAACTTCTGCAGCCAGCCCTCGGGCCCGGCCCAATCGGTGACCACGCGGCAGAGCGCAGCCTGAGTGAAGCCGGTGTTGTAGAAGATCGTCTCGTGGCCGGCCTCGGCGGCGAAGCCGGGGTCGTGGTGGACGGCGTAGAAGTCCTGCGAGCCGGAGACCTGCTCGGCCATCTTGGTCCAGCCGAGCTGGAGATCGAAGCCGTCGAGCTGGTCGCCGACGCGCACGTCATCCCAGTAGCGCTGATCGACCGGGGTGAGGGTGCTGGATTGGGTGGTCATGCGGGGGACTCGCCTTCCTGGGCTTCGACCTGTTCCGGCGTGCGGTGGGTGCAGAGCGTGTTGCGCCCAATCGCCACCAGCTCGCGGTGCTGATTCGTGATTCGTTGCTCCGTCTCGATCCAGACCGACCGCGGGTCGAGCCGGATCGACTTCTCATAGACGTCGATGATCGACATCTGCACCGACAGGTGGTCGCCGACCCGAGCAGGCTGGAGGTACTCCCATTCGGTGTTCAGATTGATCATCCGGTCGCCGCGGGTCGGGATATCGACCATCAGCCGCATCGGATCGGCGGTGCTCGGCCAGACTCCGGCGCCCGCGAAATAGCGCGTCATCACCGGCGGAGCGATCACGGCGCCCCACCTGGTCGTCTTGGCGTATTCGGGGTCGAGGAACAGCGGGTTGGCGTCCTCGACCATGTGGCAGTGCCGCCGGATGGCGTCGTACTCGACCGGGTAGCGCCCGCGCACGACAGCGGTCTTGCGCCCGATCCACTCGGAGCGGACTGCGTCGATGTCGTAGGGCACGGTCACACGCACCATGGGTGGTCCCCAAGCCTTCGCTGAGCGAGGCGAGGGTAGCACTGGCCAAGCGTTGTGGGCGCGGCCGTTGGGGTTCTGCCCCTGAGGAGCGCTTTGGGAGGGGGATTCCGCAGCACACTCAATGTGTGCTGCGGGGGCCGAAGGGCTCGGGGCGGGACGCTGCCTCGCGCGGCAACCAGCTCGCGTGGGCGGCTGTCAGAAGTTTTCTCATGGCCTTTAGTTCTCCCGATGATCCTGGAACGAGCGGCGCCAGCTGACAGATGCAGCGATTTGCTCAAGTAGCGAAGCCGGCGAGGCTTTACCCTGACAGTCGTACACACAGCCGGTGTAGTGGCTGCGCTCGGACTCATAGTCGCGATGCGTGTCGAGGAATATCCAGACATCGTGATCCGTCGCGTCGTGCAAGCTGTACCCAACCCTGTCCCGGTCCCAGACGTGGATATGGCTCATGACGTAGTTGTGGTCCCCGTCGAATGTCGTGAGGACCGTGATCGAGTGCCCTGGAGGTACGTCAAATGCAGTGAAGGTGTCGTGCATAGTAAGATCATGACGCATCCAGTAGGCGCCGGGCGCGAGGTTCGCGTATGATGGTGGTCCCCACATGCTCAGGACCGTTGGCGGCGGACAGTTGGGCAGATCGAGCGTTTCGAGGTCATGATCCTCAACGTCGAGCAGCGCCGGCGGGACGCAGCCGGTGAGCGTATTGCCGCCGAGCCTGATCAGGTTCAGGTTGGTGAGGGATTCCAACTTCGTCGGAATCATGCCGGACAATGAGTTGCGGTCCAGCCGCAACTCGGTGAGTTCGCTGAGGTCACCCAGCCAACCCCAGATTTCACCGGTCAGACCGCGTTGTGCGAGATCGAGACCGGTCACTCGCATGGGTGTGCCGCCCAGCGTGACCCCTTGCCAATCGGCCGTGGGTCGGTCGACTGTCCAATCCAGGTCAGGCCCATCGCCCTCCAGCACGTCGCGCAGGGCGAGCAAGTACTCGCGATCGGCTAACAGGCCCGGATTGGATGGCGGTACGGCGATCTCGACATCTCCGTAGCGATAGGACCCTGTCGATGAGAGCCCGTCGTCGAGCAGCACCTGGACCATGCCCAGCGGCCGCCAAGTCATGCGCAAGGTCGGGCTGAAGTTGGGCGGATCGGGGTCAACATCGTGAACCTGAAGGAAGATAAGGCTGGGGTCGAGCGCCCGCTGCAGCACCCGCAGACCGATCCCGGCAATAAACACACCGCTCATCCTGTGTTGCGCGGGATGGAAGCCTGGCCAGCCATACGTTACCGTTACACCGCTTCTGCGAAAGACACCGGGATACGGATCCGGAACGTCGTAATACGGGTGGCTAATGCCGTAGTCGGGCAAACGGAACGTGCCCAGTTCGTCCCAGCGTGCGCCTGCCTGACGCGCGCTCAGCCACAGCTCCTGCGGGTCCGTCACTCGTTGCCAGATGCGAAGTTGAAGGACGACCGTGTCAGTCTCGCCAGCTTCGGCGCCCGCCGCCGGCTGGGCCGAGGCGTGCCCCGCCAGGAGCGCGACGAGCAGAGTGGTCGCGATGGCCAGCGCTACCAGTGTGGCCGAGCGCCTCACGGGCTTGTGTCCATCCAGATCGACTCGGCGAGGCGATCAAACAGGGACGCGACGTTGGTTGTTGCCGTCTGGCTGGCTGACACGATCTTAGGGTAGCATTCCTTGGCCGCCTCGAGGTCGAGGCGAATCCAGGCGTTGTGGGCGGCGTGGTTGGGGTTCTCCCGCTCAGGCGCTTCGCGTCAGCTCCCCCGCGCGGGGAGCGCTTTGGGAGGGGATTCCGCAGCACACTCAATGTGTGCTGCGGGGGGGAGCCATCAGAGGTCGCGGCTGTCAGAAGTTTCCTCACGGCAGTTATTCCTCCCAATGGTGGCCGCGTGAGCGGTTCCAGCTGACAGATGCAGCGAGTTGATCAAGCAGCGAAGCGGGCGATGCCTCGGCTTGACAGTCGTACACATAGCCGGTGTAGTGGCGACGCTCGGCCTCAGCGGTCGAAGGGTGCCGAGGAATCCTTGAGGACGAACAGAAGCGCGCCGACTGATGCGAAGCACGCCGCTAAGACCAAGAGATGGAGGAGCTTTGATTTGTTCATGGCCATTCGAAATAACTCTGGTAGGTCTGTTTGTCTACCGTGGCGACGGTCGTCCACGCGGAGGCCGCGAGCTTTTCGATCCAGGCGGCCGGTGAGTATCCGCCGCGGCAGTCATAGATGCAGCCGGTGTAGTGACCGCGTTCGCGCTCGAGGGCGGTGTCCCAATCCCAAAACACGTATGCACTATGGTCGAACGGGTTGCGAACGGCGAGGCCCATGGCCATTCCACAATCCGCAGATTCGAATATGTCCACGAGGTCTCCATCCAGTTCGCAAGTCGGGCCGCTCGGTTCGGGTCCGTACTGCGCGACGCTCAGGCGGGCCCATGGCCGGTCGATGACGATGACCATGTAGTCCTCAAGGTCGCTGTCGGACCATGCGATGCTATTTACATAGTGAGGGGCGGTCCCTGGCGGTTCGCCTAGATCCATCAGCACGGCGCATTCCTCCAGACCTGTGTCCGCCAGATCGTGCTGTGCCACTGACCACAGACCCGGTGGAGCACAGCCGCTCAACTCGTTGCCGCCCAGCCGCAGCATCGTCAGTTGTTTCAGCAACTGCATCTTCGTAGGGACGGTGCCGCTCAGTTGATTGCCATTCAGCTGCAATCCCTTCAGCTCCGACAGGTCCCCCAGATATCCCCAGATCTCACCCGCAAGATTGCGCTCCGTGAGGTCCAGGCCGGTGACGCGCGGCGGTGTTCCGGACAACGTGATGCCCTCCCACATTGCCGTCGGTGTGCCGACGCTCCAGTTCAGCGGCGGACGAGCGTCGAACACGTCCCGCAGCGCCAACAGATGCTCGCGGTCGCGCAGCAGCTCTGGGTTGCCGCGCGGTACGGTGATGCGCAGATCGCCGTAGCGCATGCGAGTCGCCTCGTCAGCTCCGTGGTCTAGTGGCAACCGTGTCTTTCCGAGCGGACGAAACGGATCTATATCGGTGATCCCGCGCCCGCTGAGGCAGGCTGAGGCACATGCCGCGACGTAGACGCGCTCCGGCGCAACGTCCTGTTGAACGATCCGCAGTCCTACGCCAGCCACGGAGACGTTGCCGTACCAGTGCCGCGACTGATCGTTCACCGCGTCCGACAACTGGTCGTTGATCAGCGGGACCCGCTCGAGCGCTTCCTCCGGATACCCGGGTACTTGCGCGCTCACCCACAACGACTCTGGCTCGTCAACGTCTTGCCACACCCGCAGATCGACGGTGACCGAGTCGAGCTGGAGGTCGCCCGGAGAGGTACATGCCGAGACCCCAGAGACGATCGCGACTAGAAGCGCGGCTGACGTGATCGGCCACCGTGCGAACGTGCGACGCTGGTTGCTCACGGTGAGGCGTCCATCCAGATCGATTCGGCGAGTCGGTCGAAGAGGGCTGCGATGTCAGCTGTTCCCGTCTGGCTGGTTGACACGATCTTAGGGCAGCAATCCTCGGTCGCCTCGAGGTCGAGGCGAATCCAGGCGTTGTGGGCGGCGTGGTTGGGGTTCTCCCCCTCAGGCGCTTCGCGCCAGCGGAGCCTTTCGGGAGGGGATTCCGCAGCACACTTAATGTGTGCTGCGGGAGGGAGCCTTTTGGGAGGGGATTCCGCAGCACACTTAGTGTGTGCTGCGGGGGCCGAAGGGCTCGGGGCGGAAGGGGTCGTCGCGGGCGCGGAGGAAGGCGCCGAAGCCGCCGTCGCGGCGGGCTTGGTCGAGATGCTCGACCTCGGGGCCGTCGGCGGAGGCTTCGACGATGGTCGAGAGCAGGGAGCCGACGTTGAGCGCGTTGCGCAGGCCCATCGCCTCGAGGCCGCGCGCGGTGATCAGCTTGTTGTAGCGAATCGAGTCGGAGGGGACACGCGCAAGCCGCTCGGCCAGCGCGTGGGACCGGTCCATGAGGTCCTCGGCGGGCGCGATCTCGTTGATCACGCCGATTCGCAGCGCCTCCTCGGCGTCGAAATGGTCGCCCGTCAGCGCGTAGCGATGCGCGACCTTCCAGCCGGCGAGAATCGCGAACAGCACCGACGAGTTCGAGACCATCCGCACCTCGGGCTGGGCGAACACGGCGCGATCGGACGCGATCGTGATGTCGGAGGCGAGCGCGTACCAGAACCCGCCGCCGATGCACCAGCCGTTGACCGCGGCGATAATCGGGGTCTCCAGGGTCATCAGGTGCATCATCATGTCGGGGTTGCGGGAGGAGAAGTGGTGCCAGCGGCGCAGGTGGGCGGAGACGGGCGTGCGCGGGCCGCCGACGGCGCTGTCGATGCCGCCATCGATGTTGTAGCCGGAGGAGAAGGCGCGGCCGGCGCCGGTCACGATGATCGCGCGCGCCGAGGGGTCGGCGTTGGCCTCGTCGAGCGCGAGGTGGAACTCATCCTCGAGGGCCGGGGTGATCGCGTTTAGCGTCTCGGGGCGGTTCCAGGTGATGGTCACCACCGGCCCGTCCTGCTGGTAGAGCACGTTTTCGTAGTCGGGCATGGTTTCGCTCCTTCTGCGCTGCACCAAGGTAGGCCAGATGGGGTAGGGCAGATGGGGTCTTGCGGGCGGTGGGGCCGGCGGGCGCTTAGGAGCCGTCGTCGGCGGGTGCGGCGGGGATCATTGCGTCGAAGAGCGCGGACAGCTCGGGGTGTCCCTCGGGGATGTGTCGGGCGAGTTCGGAGCCGTCGCGGCGGCGAGGATCAAATGCGACCTTCTTTGCTGGTCAGCGATCGAGATGCTGGCCGCCTCGATGGAACGGCACTCCGGCGCCGCGAAGACCAACCAGACATGGTCTGCCAGCAGACTGAGCGCGAGCTGATGTGGCCGCAAACTCAGCGTCCCTCCAGGGCGCGGATTCGCACGATCTGGTTGGTGGAAGTACGTTTCACCACCAACCGACCAGTTGGCGACGCGCCCACCCCCAGTCGGCACGTTGCGCGTCACGCCACCGAACAAGCCGCGAAGCGCCGCCACTACCGCGCACACCGCGCGTTTGCCTCAGGCATACAGGTCACTCAACCTTGTATTCGACGCGATATGTCCCGTCCCCAGCGCACCCAATCTGGTTTTCAACAAGCCACTGCGCATTTTCCTCCGCCACCGTTCTTGCCGGAGCAGGTCCCAGCACGAACGGACTCAACCCCGTCACGCAAGTGACGGTCGCGACCCATCCCGGCTGTTCGCTTGTTGCCCTGACCCCTGACTGACCACCTGTATGGCCCGATCTCGCCGCTGGAATGTTCACTCTCCAATCAAAGGCCACGGTCGCCCAAATGCCGTAGGCATGTCCGTTCCGGAGTATAAACCGAGTGTTCAGAAACTCGGGCGCGTCTTTGGCATATATGCGCCAAACCATGTTTGCGACATCATACCACACTGCATGACTGATCCTGTCCTCGTTATCGATCGCAATGTCGACCCGCGTCGCGAAACCGGGCCATATTATGTCGGTCAGTTCTCCTGCCTCCAAGCTGATTGTGGTAGTCTGGATGGAGATGACGACGGGGGTAACGGGCGCTCTCGGCGTTCCATACGCAGGATTACTTGGCCCGCCATGAACCGGGCCGCGAACGACACGCAGTTCGATCACGTATTCCTGATCATTGGTCAGAGTCTCGATATCGAAGGTCTCTGCTTGTAGGTTAGGCAAGTCCATCTCCCGCCAATCCCCGCCATCGAGCCGATGTTGGTACCTGTCGCCCCTCCGCACTATTAGTGGCTTTTCCCAAGTGATACGCAGGCTCTCGTTCGTGGCCGTCGCCTGTAGCGCGGTTGGTTTTTTGGGAACGCCGTAATAGGCTACGAGAAAATCGGTCAAGTCGGTGTCCGTCAGGCGCGGCAGATTGCCCCCGGCAGTTACCGTGCAAGCATCGGTGATGGTATCGGTGTTCATCAGGGCGACGTGGTCCAGCTCCAAGTTTCCGCCGGGATCGTGGACAACCGGTGTGTACCCGCAATGATAATGCGACAAGCCCAGGACGTGCCCCAACTCATGGCCAAGGTCACGAACTAACTGACGATTGGTAGCGCTATCAGTGCTGGGTGTGTAATAGCTGGCAACGACATGAATGAAGGCCTTGCGCGTATACGTCTGCAGAGTCGGGTTGTAATGTGTGTGTTGTGCGCACAGCAGACCTGCCGCGGAACACGGGTTGATCGCAGGTCTTGACACCTCGACACTTGCAAGCTTGTCAGTGGATTCGGCGGTGCATTCGTCTCTATCGCTTTGGAAGACGAACAGGGGGGCATCGGTGTACGCTGCAGTCGCATCGTTCCAGATCCTGATGGCCTCCTCGGTCGCCAGGGGAAAGCCTGCGGAACAAGTGGGGATGCTCTCTGCGAGTTCGACGTTTCTGACTGTAATACTCGGGTGCAAGAGATAGGGACTTCGGTGTTCGTCTGTGTGACCCGACTTCGTGGTGGTGGCGTCGAGCAGGATTCCCAGCGCGAGCATCAGTAGGATTAGGGCCACTGCTTTCGCACTTGCGATGTGGTGGCGGGGTGTCATGGCGTTTGGCCTTCGACGCTCGCGGATGCGGCAATGTAGTCGAACACATCCTCGATAGTCACGCCGTCAGCAGTCCGGGCGTTGGACCCTATATGCCTGGAAGATACTGTTCCGTCCCCGATTTCGAGGCAGAGAAAAGCTTCATCGGCGGTAGCGGCCAAGCAGAGGGACATTCCGTTGTAGTTGACGATCGTTCCGCCCCACTCAAGGTGATGAGCGGTAGTAGGAATAGAGAAGGCCAGGTGCGGATTTCCACCTGGTCTGGTCGAGAATTGATAGCGTCCCGGTGCGAATGGTAGGCCGCTGAGGGCATCGTCCACGGGCGCCGGTGCGGTAGGCGAAGGGGGATTGGTGACCGTGAAGCGAAGGGTAACGACAATGTCGCCGAGTTGCGGTTTTAGTCCGGGCCGGAGCGGCGGCTTCGCCGCTCGGAGGTCGAAGGTGAGTTCCGATGCCGCGCCTTCAAATTCAGTCGGCGTGAAGGTGTAGGTCGTGCCGACTGGAGGGATCAGTCGCTCGTAGGTGGTGGGCGAGGGACGCGCGAGGGGCGTCCGTTGCAGGTAGAAGCGGGTGTAGCCCGCCGGCAGCCGGGCGGCCGTCACGACGGTGACCTGCTGACCGCGCTCGACCTGGTAGCGGCCGTTTGAGTCGGGCTGGATGAGGAGCGAGTCGGGGATGTCCTGGACCTGGGCGTAGTCGTCCGGGGCGCCTTTGTAGACGGCGCGGATGCAGTCTGCATCGGTCGCCGTGGCGCAGCGGTCCGTTGGCAGCGGCGTGAATGCCGCTGTGACGGTCTTGTCGGGGTACATCTCCAGGACGCAGGTGGTGGCCGTGCCGGCGCAGTCGCCGCCCCAGCCCCCGAAGCTGTGCGTCGCATCGTTCCAGCTCGCCGTCAACGTCACTTCGGAGTCTTCTTCGTGGGTGGTCGCGCCGGCCGGGTCGACGCTGCCGCCGGCCCCTGCGGTGGCGGTCAGGGTGTAGGTCGGCAGCGGGGTCTCGGGCGTCGCCGGTGCGTCCGCGGCGCAGTCGGGCAGGTTCAAGTGCCCCAGGTCATTGGTCCGCACCCGCCGCAAGCGCGGCGGCACGCAGCCGCTGATCCCGCTGTTGCCCTTCACATACAGCCGGCTCAACTCACGCAAGTTCGTCAACTGCTGCGGCAGCGAACCCGTCAAGCGGTTGTGCTCCAGGCGCAGATTGTCGAGTTGCGTCAGGTTGCCCAACTGGGTCGGAAGCGGACCCGAGAGCTGGTTGCGCGCCAGATGCAGCCAGCTCAGGTTCACGAGCCGGCCCAGGCGCGTCGGGATCGAGCCGGTCAGCCGATTGCCGTCCAGGTAGAGGTCCGCGAGGCCGGTGAGGTTGCCCAGCTGCGGCGGGATCGAACCGGTCAGCCCGACCCCCTCCGGCAGCGGCCGCGGTCCGCTCAGGATCAGGTCGGTCAGCTGCGGGCCGATCGCGCCCAGCTCGGGCGGGATCGGGCCGGTCAGCCGGTTGCCGGCGAGGTTGAGATCGGTCAGCCGGGTGAGCTGTCCCAGTTCCGCCGGGATCGAACCGGTGAGCCGGTTGCGCCAGGCCAACTGCAACTCAGTCAGCCCGGTCAGCCCGCCCAAGGCGGGCGGGATCGTGCCGTCAATGCCCGCCCGATCCAGGTTCAGCACCGTCACTCGCTGGACGCCGTCCACCGTGCCGACCGTGATGCCGGTCCACTGATTGAGCTGGCGCTCGGCGCTCCAGTTGAGCGTGGCCGTGCCGCGCAATGTGTCCTTGGCCGCCAGCAGCACGGCGCAGTCTGCGACCAGGTCGGGGTTGTCGGTTGGGCTCGGTACGACGGTGCCGTTCGCGCAGGGCTCCGTCGCCGACGCGGGCTGGGGGCCAAGGCCCGAGGTCAGGAGGATCGTCGCCACGAGCGCAGCGATCATCAGGAGGAGCGCCGTGGAGGCCGCGTAGCGCTTCCAGCTGGGGGTCGCTGCCTGTCCGCCTGCGTCCTCGGCGCGCCGCGCCCTCGTCAGCCGGGCGCGCAGCGCCGCCAAGCCAGCCAGAATCGCGCGCGTGACTTCAGACATCGCTCCACCTCTCACCGCACTACGCTGCCCCGACCTCGGGAGGGGAGCCTAGCATGGCGGGACCGCTTGATGGCGTTCGGGTGCTTGAACTTGGGCAGATCATTGCGGGGCCGTATGCGGCCACTGCGCTGGCCGACCTTGGCGCCGAGGTGGTCAAGCTGGAGCCGCCGGGGGGCGAGGGCGGGCGCCGGCTGGGGCAGTTCGCGCCCGGCGAGAGCAAGGCCTTCCACAGCCTGAGCCGCGGCAAGCGCGGGATCGTCGTGGACCTGCGCAAGCCGCGCGGACGCGAGGTCGTCCAGCGCCTGATTGCCGATTTCGATGTCTTCGTGACGAACGCGCGGCCCGGCGTGCCGGAACGGATCGGCGTCGACTACGAGACGTTGCGGGGCTACCGCTCCGACCTGATCTACCTGCACATCACCGGCTTCGGGGACCCCAACCAGGTCCCGGCGGGGGCGCTCGACGCGCGGCGGCTGCAGGAGATCACGCAGCGCGCGGGCTCGGACGTGATCGTGCAGGCGTACTCCGGCCTGCTGGCGGCCGACGAGAAGGTCGACCGGCACGGCGCGCCAGAGCCAATCACTGCGACGGCCCCAGCCGACTGGGTGGCGGCGTTCGGGGGCGCGATGGGGGTGTGCGCGGCGCTCTTTCACCGCCAACGCAGCGGCGAGGGGCAATACCTGACCACCTCGCTGTTGGCCGCGGCGCTGACGCTGCAGGCGCCCTGGCTCGCCTCGGTGCCGCCGTCGGACGCGTTTCTGGTGCAGCCGCTGCTCGACCGCTTCGCCGAGCTGCGCGACGCGGGCGCCAGCTACGCCGAGCTGATCGAGGCTCGCCGCGAGGCGCCGCGCCAGACCCGCGCCTTCCGGCTCTACTACGGCGGCTATTCCGTGAGCGATGGCGCGATCATCCTCGGCGCGTTGACGCCGGCCAACCGCAACCAGATCAGGCGGGCGCTGGGGATCACCGACGACCCGACCGAGAGCGACGATTTCAACGCGATCGCGCCCGAGTCGGGCCCGATCGTCGATGGCGTGCGGCGGCAGATCGCCGAGCGGATGCTGAGCGCCACGATGGAAGAATGGATGCAGCGCTTCGACGCCGAGGGTGCGCCGGCGTCGATCGTGCGCCTGCCCGAGGAGATCAACCTCGACCCCGAGCTCGACGCGATGGGTCTGCTGCGCCCGATCGAGCACGCGCTCAGCGGCCCCGAGCGCCACGTCGGTCCGCTGGTGAATATGTCGGCCACGCCGACGGGCACGGATCGCCCGTCGCCGCCACTCGACGCGCACACCGACGAAGTGCTGCGGGAGCACCACTTCAGCGAGGAAGAGATCGCGGCCCTTCGAGGCGAGGGCGCCATCGGTGTCTGAGGGGGAGGCGTGAGCTTGTTCGCGCTGGGGAGGGTGGGTGCCCTCTGCCCCCTGCCTGCGCAGGGGCAGGCTGCGGCATCTCCCCCCGCAAAGCGGGGGGAGAGGGGATCCGAAGCGGCATCTCCGCTCGCGGGGCGGGGGGGGATCCGGTGCAGCCTGTGTCGCCCTACGCTGCGTAGACGCGGGGTGCGCAGGCGCGGTGGGCGCTGCTGAGGCTCGCGGGGATGAAGGAGCACGGTCATGCGAGGTGTTGGCGTCATCGAATTCGGCGGTCCGGAGGCTCTGCAGGTCGTTGAGCTACCGGAGGTCCACGCGGGGCCGGGCGAGCTGCGGCTGCGCGTCCACGCGGCGACCGTCAACCCGACTGACACGTTCGTGCGCGGCGGCGGGCGCGCGGAGGCGCTGCGGAAGGACCCGCCGCCCTACATCCCGGGCATGGACGCGGCCGGCGTGATCGACGAGATCGGGCCCGACACCGAGACCGGCCTCGCGATCGGCGACGCGGTGATGGCGATGGTGATACCGAGCGGCAGCCACGGCGCGTACCGCGAGAGCATCGTGCTGTCGGCCGACGCCGTCGCCCGCGCGCCGGCCGGCGCCTCGCACGCCGAGGCCTCGACGTTGCCGATGAACGGTCTCACGGCGCGGCTGTCGCTGGATCAGCTGGCGTTGCAGCCGGGCCAGACGATCGCCGTGACGGGTGCGGCGGGCTGCTACGGCGGCTACATGGTCCAGCTCGCCAAGGCCGATGGTCTGCGCGTGATCGCAGACGCGTCAGCCAGCGACGAACAGTTGGTGCGTGACCTGGGCGCCGACATCGTGGTGCCGCGCGGCGACGACATCTCCGAGCAGATCAGGAAGGTCGCGCCGGACGGGGTTGACGCGCTGGCCGACGGCGCGGTGCAGAACGAACTCGCGGTTGGCGCGATTCGCGACGGCGGGCAGTTCGCCAGCGTTCGCGGCTGGCGCGGGAACGGCGAGCGCGAGATCACGTTCCACGTGACGTTGGTCTTCAGCTACGACCATCGCGCCGACCTGATCGACGAGCTGCGCCGGCAGACCGAGGCCGGGCTGGTGACGATGCGGGTCGCAGCGACGTATCCGCCGGAGGAGGCGGCCGAGACGCATCGCAGGATGAAGGCGGGCGGCACGCGGGGCCGGTGCGTGATCACGTTCTAGCGTTCGGCCGTCGGCGGAGGCTCCGTGCGCGCTGAAGCGGCGATGTAATCGAAGACGTCGGAGATAGTCACTGAGGCATCCGTCAGGGATCTACCAGGGATGGCACGGTATACCTCCCCGCCGTCTGCCTGGGCGAGACAGAGTGTGGAGGTCTCTGCCAGATCGGCGAGGCAGAATGAAATGCCACCCGGATCCGAGAGGATGATCTCTTGCCATTTGATCTGGTGGTCGGTCGTCGGGATCTGAATGATCAACGGTCGCTGTTCCGACCGCAACGCTGGGAATTGATATGTGCCGGGTGGTAGAGCCTCGGCATTGTAGGCAGAAAGAGGAACTTCCACCGGAATGGCCGCGGGTGGCGGTGTCAGAACGTCGAACGTGGTCGTCACGACGACGTCGCCGAGTTCGGGCTTGATGCCGGGCCGCTGCACGGGCAGCGGGCGGGCGGCGGTGAGATCGAATGTGAGGACGCTGGCGCCGCCCTCGAAGGCGATCGAAGTAAACGTGTAGGTCGTCCCTACCGGTTGGATCAGCTGTTCATGGGAGGTCGGCGAGGGCCGCACCTGGGGGCGGCGCTGGAGGTAGAAGCGGGTGTAGCCGGCGGGCAGGGGGGCGGCTGTGACGACGGTGATCTGCTGGCCGCGCTCGACCTGGTAGCGGCCGTTTGAGTCGGGCTGGATGAGGAGCGAGTCGGGGATGTCCTGGACCTGGGGGTGATCGTCAGGAGCGCCTTTGTAGACTGCGCGGATGCAGTCGGCAGCCGTCGGCGTCGTGCAGCGGTCCGCCGGCAGCGGCGTGTACGACGCCGTCACCGTTTTGTTGGCGTACATCTCCAGCACGCAGGTTGTGGCCGTGCCGCTGCAGTCGCCGTCCCAGCGGGCGAAGGTGTGGGTGGCATCGTCCCAGCTCGCCGTCAGCGTGACCGGCTCTCCCTGAACGTGCGTGGTGATACCGGTGGGTTCGACGCTGCCGCCTTCACCCGCAGTTATGGTCAACTGAGCTCGCGGCTCGAATAGGCTTCGGGCGATCGCGATGAGGCGATCGACATTGCTCCCGGTAAGGCTCGTGTTCTCTCCCCGGATCTCATACGTGGCGTCGCTCGCGGAGTCGTAGACCCAGACCGTGACCGGGAACAGGTCGTCGTAGCTTGGACCGGGCGGGCTATAGATCACCGTCGCTGGCCGCCCGGCGACGACACGTGTCTCGCGGACTCCGCGACCGTTCCGCCAGGATGCCAGTCTGGGCTCACGCCGGTGTGCGGTGTCGTAGCCGGAGATGGCGACATCGCTTTCGCCGCCCTGATACTTGGCGTTGTAGCCATAGACCGGATCCGAGACGTCGCCGCTGCGCGCCCAGTCAAGCGTCGCACCCTCAGCTAGCGTCGGGTCCCGCCAGTATGGCAGCCGGCGCGCCTCATCGATGTCGCTCGTGCCGGTCGGCTGCGAGTAGGAATACCCTGCAGGCTCGCGTGTGAGGGGTTCCTCGACTGCACCGGTCCAGTCTTCGGGAACGATCTGGAAGGGACCATGGATCACTGGCGCCGTAAGGCTCGCCCCGCCGACGTCGGGCAGGTCGCCCCAGGCGAAGCTGGCATCGGCGCTACCCGCGATCGGGCCGCTGCAACCGCTGAACGCATAGGTCATCCACTCAACTGTCAGCAGCTTGCGCGGCTCTGCACCTTCCGGGTCGGGCTTGACCTCGGTCACGGTATAGCGCACCCAGCAGTCGTCGGCCGTGCGCCATTCGAAAAGGTCGTCTGCTTCGATCGAATCGAACAGAGTTGCCTGCGATGCTCCGTGCGTGTCGGACTTGTGGATCAGCAGTCCGGTCGTGGCGCCGTCGCGCAGGCCTTCGTAGGTGCTGACGGCGCTGGTCGTGTCGGCCGGGTCGGAGAGGAAGGCGTAGCTGCCCGCCGTCGCCACTGCGCCCGTCATGTCGTAGCTGGTGTAATGCAGAGTCGTCGTGTCGACCTGGAACTTAGTCGTCACGACTACATCCCCGAGCTCCGGCTTCTGTCCCGGTCGCGGGAACGGCCGCGGCCGGGCGGCGGTTAGGTCGAAGCTGAGCAGGGTGGAGCCGCGCTCATCGGTGGTGACGGTGAAGGTGTAGGTCGTGCCGACCGGTGGGATCAGCTGTGCAGCCGAGGTGGGACTGACGGTGACCTGCAGCGGGCGGCGCTGGAGGAAGAAGCGGGTGTAGTCGGCGGGTAGCTGAGCGGCGGTCACGACGGTGATCTGCTGGCCGCGCTCGACCTGGTAGCGGCCGTCCGGGTCGGGGGCCAGGAGCATCTCGGCGGGAATGTCCGTAATCTTTGTGTAGTCGTGCGGGGCGCCTTTGTAGACGGCGCGGATGCAGTCGGCGTCGGTGGGCGTCGCGCAGCGGTCCGCGGGCTGCGCCGTAAGCAACATGATCACGGCGAACCACAGGATGGCAATGAGTCGCGAGTAGGTCATGTGCGCGAGTCCTTATTTGACATTCCGGATCGATGCCATGATCTGATCGAACAGGAGATCGGCCTCGGGCGACTTGGCGAAGCGGCCGAACTCCTCGCCGGTCCCCGGATTGATGTGGAGCGCCGAGCCGGTTCGCGGCTCGTTCAGCGCAATCCCACGGGATGGGAGGTGGGGGCGGGCTGGGTCACGTTCCATCTCGTACAAACCGACGAGAACGATCAAGCTGCCGGCAGGTACGTCGATCACGTATCGCACGCCCGGGTAGAGGCGATAGGTTCCTTTCCCGGCCGGCTCGCCAGGCAGCAGCAGCTGTACGCCATCTGGAGCAGGAACCCCGTGTGGGACCCGCCAGACGAAGTAGACATCCTTGGCCGCGCCGGGATCTGTGACCAGGCCACCGCAGCTCCCGCCGTAGCGGTTGACGTTCTCGAGGCCGAAGGTGCGCGTGCTCGCCGCCGCCGCGATGCTCGCGACCTTGAAGCGGAACCCGCAATCGAGGCCGTTCGTGCGATAGTCGAAGCTGTGACCGATCTGCACCGTGTCGTAGAAGTCGGCGCGGGATGCCCCATTCGCGTCCGTCGGGTGAATGCGTAACTCCACGCTCACTTGTGCGGAAGAGCCATAGTTGCCGATCGCGCTTGCTGCATCCCCGGCAGTTTTGAGGAAGGCGTAGCTGCCGGGGGTGGCCGGTGCGCCGGTGATGTCGAGCGTGTCGTAGCGCAGGGTCGGGACCAGGAAATTGGTCGTGACCACGACATCGCCGAGTTCGGGCTTCTGTCCCGGTCGCGGTAGCGGTCGCGGTCGAGCCTCCGTGAGGTTGAAGGTGATCAGGTTTGAACCAGCCTCATTTGCGGCCACAGTGAAGGTGTAGGTCGTGCCGACCGGTTGAATGAGCTGCTCGAATGAGGTCGGACTGACGGTGACCTGCAGCGGTTGGCGCTGGAGGTAGAAGCGGGTGTAGTCGGCGGGCAGCGGGGCGGCGGTGACGACGGTGATCTGCTGGCCGCGCTCGACCTGGTAGCGGCCGTCGTCGTCGGGCTGGATGAGGAGCGAGTCGGGGATGTCCTGGACCTGGGCGTAGTCGTCCGGGGCGCCTTTGTAGACGGCGCGGATGCAGTCGGCGTCGGTCGGCGTCGTGCAGCGGTCGGCCGGCAGCGACGTGAAGAACATGATCACAGCGAAGCACACGGTGGCGACGAGTCGCGAGTAGGTCATCGTTGTTGAGTGTCTAGTTCACCGTGCGGATCGACGCCATGATCTGATCGAACAAGGCTCCCGCTGCGGACGACGTGATGTAGCGGTAAACCTCTGTGCAGGCGTCCGGATCGATGTGCAGCGACGAGTCGTTCGCCTCGTTGAGGAGAACGGCGGTTGCATGCGGAAGGTCGGGGTTGTCAGGGTCTGGTTCTGACTCGGCGATCGAGCCATAAACGATCACACTGCCGGCGGGTACGGCGATGGTGCACGGCACTCCATCGTCGATGCGGTATGTTCCCTCGCCGACCGGCTCGCCGTAGAGCAGGACCCGGACGCCCCCCGGAGCCTCGAGTCCAGGGCGGACCCGCCACGCGAAGTCCACTGGCTTTGCCGCGCCAGGATCATCAACGAATTCACCGCACGACCCGCCGTAGTCGGCTACGTCTGCAATGCCGAACGTTCTGGGACTCGCCGCCTCGCCGACGCTGGTCACCTTGAAGCGGAACCCGCAACGGAGACCATTCGTCCGGTAGTCAAAGACGTCACCGACCTGCACCGTGTCGAAGAAGGCCGCGCGCGATGTCCCGCTCGCGTCCGTTAGGTGGACGCGCAGTTCGACGCTTCCGTAGGCGGATGCACTGAAGTTGCCAATGGCGCTTGCTGCATCCCCGGCCGTCTTGAGGAATGCGTAGCTGCCGGGGGTGGCCGCGGCGCCGGTGATGTCGAGCGTGTCGTAGCGGAACTTCGTGGTCTCGATATAGAAGACCGCGCTGACGACCGTATCCCCGAGTTGCGGCTTCAGACCGGGCTGTGGCGGCGGCTTGGCTGCCGTCAGGTCGAACGCGATCAGAATGGAGCCCTCGAAGTCGGTGGTGAGCGTGAACGTGTAGGTCGTACCCAGCGGCGGGATCAGCCGCATGTCCGTTGTCGGTGGGCGGCCCGTCACCGGACGGACTTGCAGGTCGAAGCGGGTGTAGCCGGCGGGCAGCGGGGCGGCCGTCACGACGGTGATCTGCTGGCCGCGCTCGACCTGGTAGCGGCCGTCGTCGCCGGGCTGGATGAGGAGCGAGTCGGGGATGTCCGGGACCTGGGTGTAGTCGTCCGGGGCGCCGCGGTAGACGGCGCGGATGCAAGTGGGGTCGGTCGGTGTCGTGCAACGGTCCGGCGGCATCGGGGTGACCGGGGTGTCCGCCGCATCGCGGGCCGAGTCCTGCGAAGTCTGCTGCGCTACGGAGGTGGGCTGCGGGGCGGCGTTGGAGGTCAGGAGGATCGTGGCCGCCACGGCGGCGGCCAGCACGAACGTGGCGGCGAGGGCTGCGTAGCGCATCGGCATCAGGGTCTCCTCACCGCGACGGTTCAGCCTGCGGCGGGACGCGACGGGCGGCGACTGTTGCGGTCACCTGGTCGGCCTCGACGGTTGTGGGGCCTGGCATGCCGAGCGGGGTCAGCGCCGTAATCAGCATGACTACCACGAAGCACAAGACGGCGACGGATCGGGAGTAGGTCATGGTGAGTGCTTACTGCCGACGGATCGATGCGATGAGCTGTTCGAACAGTGTGCTCGGATGCGTCCCGATGATGTAGATTTGGCCCGTATGCCCGTTCGAGGGATCGATGTGGATCACGGAGCCCGTATCGACGTCTTCCAGCACCAGGGTGCTCGTTGGTTGGTCAGGCCGGTTTACGTCCGGTTCGTTGATAGCGACCCCGTGGTATATGATTCTCATGCCAGCAGGAACGTCGATCACCCACCGCCAGTATGTGTCAATTCGATAGGTTCCCTGACCGACAGGCTCGCCGTTGAGCAACACGCGCACTCCGTCTGCACCAAGGACGCCAGGCCGCACGCGCCAGATGAACTCGACCGGCTTAGCGGCGCCGGGGTCGTCGATGAAGCTGCCACACCCCCCGCCGTAAGAGCCTGCGTCTTCAATGCCGAACGTCCTCGGACCCGTCGTTGTCCCGATGCTCGTTACGTTGAAGCGGAACCCGCAATCGAAGCCGTTCGTCCGGTAGTCGAACGCGTCACCGACTTGGACGATGTCGTAGAAGTCCGCGCGCGAGGCCCCGCCCGCATCGGTTGGGTGGACGCGCAACTCGACGCTTCGGAGGGCGGAAACGCTGAAGTTGCCGATCGCGGTCGATGCGTCGCCGGCGGTCTTGAGGAAGGCGTAGCTGCCGGGGGTGGCCGCGGCGCCGGTGATGTCGAGCGTGTCGTAGCGCAGGGTCGGGACCAGGAACTCGGTCGTGACCACAACATCGCCGAGTTCGGGCTTCTGTCCCGGTCGCGGTAGCGGGCGCGGTCGAGCCTCCGTCAGGTTGAAGGTGATCAGGTTTGAACCAGCCTCATTTGCGGCCACAGTGAAGGTGTAGGTCGTGCCGACCGGTTGAATGAGCTGCTCGAATGAGGTCGGACTAACGGTGACCTGCAGCGGTTGGCGCTGGAGGTAGAAGCGGGTGTAGTCGGCGGGCAGCGGGGCGGCGGTGACGACGGTGATCTGCTGGCCGCGCTCGACCTGGTAGCGGCCGTCGTCGTCGGGCTGGATGAGGAGCGAGTCGGGGATGTCCTGGACCTGGGCGTAGTCGCCTGGGGCGCCTTTGTAGACGGCGAGGACGCAAGTGGGGTCGGTCGGTGTCGTGCAGCGGTCCGGCGGCTGCGGCTTGGCCGGAGTGGCGGGCGCGTCGCGGGACGAGTCCTGCGAAGTCTGCTGCGCTACGGAGGCGGGCTGCGGGGCGGCATCGGAGGTCAGGAGGATCGTGGCCGCCACGGCGGCGGCGAGCACGAACGTGGCGGCGAGGGCTGCGTAGCGCATCCGCATCAAGGTCTCCTCGCCGCGGCGGTTCCACGCTGTGGGCAGACGCGAGGGGCGGCGGCTGTTTCGGTCATGCGCCCGCCCCGGACGCCGGGGGCGGGTGGTTCCAGCCGCTCGGCGCTGGCCGCTGTCGCGTCGTTACGACGCTATCGAAGGGGCCGTGGTTCCGCGGGCGCCGCGAACTCGGCGTTTGGCTGGCGGCATCGCTCAGTTTCGGCGCCGCGCTAGCCTGCTGCTGAGCGATGATCGGGGGCGATATGCCGGGTCCACTGCACGGGATTTCGGTGCTGGAGGTTTCGCAGATCATCGCGGGGCCGATGTGCGGGGTGCTTCTGTCGGATATGGGCGCCGATGTGGTGAAGGTGGAAGCGCCCGGCGGCGAGGCGCTGCGGGTGGTTGGGCAGTTCGCCCCGAACGAGAGCAAGGTCTTCCACGTCTTCAATCGGGGCAAGCGCGGGATCGTGCTGAACCTCGCCGACGAGCAGGGCCGCGCCGTGGCGCATCGGCTGGTGCGCGACTTCGATGTGTTCCTGATCAATGCGCGGCCGGGCGTGCCGGCGCGGCTGGGCCTGGACTACGAGACGATCCGTGAGCAGCAGCCGAACATCATCTACCTCGACAACACTGCGTATGGACCGGAGGGCCCGAGCGCCCATCGCGCCGGCGCCGACATCATTGCGCAGGCCTACTCGGGCCTGATGGCGGCCGACGAGAAGGTCGACGCAAACGGCGACCCGGTGCTGATCACGGCGACGACCCCGGCCGACTTCGGCGCGGCCTTCACCAGCGCAATCGGCGTCTGCGCGGCGCTGTTTCACCGCGAGCGCACGGGCGAGGGACAACGCATCCAGACGTCGCTGCTGGGCGCGGCGCTGACGCTGCAGAACACAGGCAACGCGCGGCTGCCGGCGTCGGACGCGATCCTGCTCGACCCGTCCCTGGACGCGGTCGCCGAAGTGCGTGCACGGGGTGGCACGTGGCCCGAGTTGCTCGCTGCCCGTTCTGGTACGCGCGCGCTGGTCGGAGGAGCGTTTCTGCTGTACTACGGCGGTTACCAGACGCGCGACGGCGCGATCATGCTGGGCGCACTGACGCCCAACAATCAGCGGCAGATTCGCGACGCGATCGGCCTGGACCACGATCCGAGCAGCGAGCCCGACTTCAATCCGCTGGCGGAGGATTCGGAAGCGATCGTTGACGGCGTGCGTGAGCGGATCAGCGCGATTTTTCGCAGCGACACCACGGCGCACTGGATCGAGCGGCTCGACGCCACCGGCGCGCCCGCCTCGCAGGTCAATCTGCCCGAGGACATGGTCCACGATCCGCAGGTTCAGGCGCTGGGCATCATGGTCGAGCTGGAGCATCCGCTGACCGGGCCGGAGACGATGGCCGGCCCGTCGTGGTCGATGTCGGCCACGCCACTGGAGGCACAGGGAGCGTCGCCGATGCTGGACCAAGACACAGACAACGTTTTGGCCGAACATGGTTTCAGCGCCGAAGAGATCGCTGCGCTGCGGGCCAGCGGGGCGATCGGCGCAGCAGCGCCGGAGTAGTGACCATGCCTCAACCGAACAGCGCCGTCGCATCGCTGGGCACGGAGACCGCATTCGAGGTCCTCGCGCGGGCTAACGCGCTGGCGGCGTCGGGGCGCAGCATCGTCAACCTCGGCATCGGGCAGCCCGACTTCGCGACGCCCGAGCACATCGTGGAGGCGGGCCGGCAGGCGCTGGCCGATGGTCGCCACGGCTACACCCCGGCGGCGGGCATCCCCGAGCTGCGCGACGCCGTCGCGCGCGACCTCGAACGCCGCCACGGCGAGTCGGTTGAGCCGGGCGCCGTGCTGATCACCCCGGGCGCCAAGCCGGTCATGTTCTGCACCATCCTGATGATGGGCGCGCCGGGCGCCGAGATCCTCTATCCCAACCCGGGCTTCCCGATCTACGAGTCGCTGATCCGCTTCTCCGGCGCCACGCCGGTGCCGATCGAGCTGAAGGAGCGCGACGGCTTCACGTTCGACCCCGAGCAGGTGCTCAGCCAGATCAACGAGCAGACCCGCCTGATCATCCTCAACAGCCCGGCCAACCCGACCGGCGGCGTCTCGACGCCCGACCAACTCGATCGGCTGGCTGCGGGCCTCGCCGACTGGCCTGAGGTGGTGGTGATGAGCGACGAGATCTATTCGAACATCCTCTACGGCGGGCGTGAGCACGTCACGATGCTGCGCTACCCGCACCTGCGCGACCGCTTGATCCTGCTCGATGGCTGGAGCAAGACCTACGCGATGACCGGCTGGCGGATGGGCTACGGCGTCTTCCCGCCCGCGCTGTTCGAGCACGCCGAGCGGATCGCGATCAATGTGTGGTCGTGCCCGAACGCCGCGACGCAGTACGCCGCCGTGGCCGCGCTCGACGGCGACCAATCGCCAGTGGATCGCATGGTCGAGGCGTTTGATGAGCGCCGACAGGTGATCGTCGCCGAGCTCAACGAAGTGCCCGGGGTCAGCTGTGTGGATCCCGGCGGCGCGTTCTACGCGTTCCCCAACATTTCGGAGACCGGGATCGACGCGCGCACGATGCAGCACCGCCTGCTCGACGAAGCGGGCCTCGCGGTGATCGCCGGCACGTCGTTCGGGCACCTTGGGGAGGGCTACCTGCGCTTCTCCTACGCGGCGAGCCTGGAAGACATCCGCGAAGGTGTCAGCCGCATGCGGCGGCTGCTCGCCGGCTAGGCGCGCTCTGGGCGCGCGGCGGCGGGCGACCGCCTGTCTAGACTGCGGCCAACAGACCGGTCGGCGCGTCTCACGGGAACCATGCCCGATGCGGCGGCCGTTGAGGAGCAACGTGATGAGCGACAACTTCGAGTACATCTCGCGCAACCGCCTCCAGTTTGAGGGCGGGATGCGACACGCGACGCTGGGCGACGTGCCCGAGCACGTTGTCTACGGCGTGCAGGGCGCGCTCAAGGAGTACTACGGGGTTCCGGCGGACGCGCCGCCGGTGGCCGCCACGCTTGACCACATCGTGGCCGCGGTCGGCGGTTGAATGTACGGCACTCTCGCGCGGGCGTTGTCCGTGCGCAAGGTCGAGTTCGACCGCTCCGGCTTCACTGCTGACGTTCTGGGCACGATTCGCGGCGAGCGTAAAGAGACCATCCGGATCACCGACATCCACGTGGTCTTCCACATTCCCGGCGTCGTCGAGGAGCAGCGCGCGGCTGCCGAGCGCGCCGTCGAGTTCCACGCCGCCGGCTGTCCGGCGCACGAGAGCGTGAAGGCAGCGATCGAGATCACCTGGGAGGCCGACTGGGCCGACGCCCTGGCGCCGTGACCCTGGCCGCGCCCGAGGGGTTGCTCTATTCCGACGACGACCTCTGGGTCGAAGCAGCGGGCGATATCCGTCGCGTCGGCGTGACCGACTTCGCTCAGGACCAGCTGGGGGACATCGTCTATCTCGAACTGCCCGAGCCGGGCGTCGCGGTCGTCGCGGGTCGAGCCTTTGGCGTGATCGAGTCCGCCAAAGCGGTGATCGACCTGATTAGCCCCGTCACGGGAACGGTGCAGAGCCGGAACGACGCCGCCATCGCCGAGCCAACCCTGGTCAACACCCACCCGTACACGGACGCCTGGCTGCTGACCGTGCGGCCGACCGATGCACTTGCAGCGGCACTCATGTCCGCCGCGACGTATCAGTCACTCCGCGGCGACTGAGCCGGTCGCTTCCCGCTGAGTCGCCGGTCAGCGGCCTGCGCGACGCCCACACGACCGACTTGGGCAGAGGCGGGGGCTGCGATTGCGGCTCCGGGCGTTCCCGGTCCGCCAGCTCCCCCGTCGTCGCCGAGATGAACTCTTCCAGCTCCAGCGGTTTGCCGCCGATCGTGAAGCGCGCCGTCGGACCGATCGGGTGTGACCGATCCTCCTCCTCCTCGTCCTCCTCCTCCTCCTCGGCCTCGATCTCTTCGTCGTCCTGTTGTTCGTCGGGCAGGTCGTCGGGCAGGTCGTCGGGCAGGTCGTCGGGCATGGCCGCAACTTAGCATGAGCCCCGTGCTCGACTACACGACGCTCGACTTCCCCGCGCCGCCGGACGATCGCCCGTATGTCGCGATCAACATGGTCATGTCGGCTGACGGACACACCGTCGTTGAGGGCTCCGAGCGCGGGCTCGGCTCGCCCACCGACCAGCGTCTGATGCGGGAGCTGCGCGTTCACTTCGATGTCGTGCTCAACGGCGCCGGGACGTTTCGCGCCTCCGGCACCTCCGCCCGGCTGAACGATCCCAAGCTCGAGCAGTGGCGCCTCGACCGCGGCATGAGCGGGTCGCCGATCGCCGCGGTGCTGACGCGGTCGGGCGATCTGCCGGCGGGCCGACGCTTCTTCACCGACGAGAGCTTCGAGGCGGTGATCTACCTCTCAGGGGCCGCCCCGACGGGCGCACGCGAGCGTCTCGCGAAGCTGGGCCGCCGGGTCGTGGAGGTCGCCGCAGGCGATGAGGTTCGGGCCGCGCTCAATCACATGCAGGAGGAGCTGGGCGCCCGGCGAGTCCTGGTGGAAGGGGGCGCGGAGCTGAACGGCGAACTCATCGAGGCGGGGCACGCCGACGAGTTCTTCCTCACGTTGAGCCCCAAGATCGTCGGTGGCCCCGAGCAGAGCCCTGCCGTTCAGTGGCCGGCTCCGTCATTACGGGACGGGATGCGGGGTCTGGAGTTGGTTCACTACCGGGCGGAGCCTGAGACCGGCGAACTCTTCCTTCGTTACCGCCTCGACTGAAGCGGCGCCAGGAATCCTCTGAACAACTCTCCCCCCGCTTTGCGGGGGGAGATGCCGAAGGCAGAGGGGGGCTGCGGTGCCGACTCACGGGCGTGGCTGTATCGGGCGAAGCGGGGACGCCCCCCTCTGTCCCTACGGGACATCTCCCCCCGCAGAGCGGGGGGAGAGGGGATCCGACTTGTTCAGAGGATTCCTGGCAGGCTGCTGAAGAAGGGCCCCATGCACCGCGCTTCCCCGATCTTGGTGCGAGGAGTCACAACTCGACCAGCTCGGCGAGTGGATTCCCTAGTCTCACAGACGAACCGCGACAGATGATTGAGGTGAGGCCATGGGAGCGCGCTACTCGCAGCTGGATCTGGAGGAGCGATGTGCGGTTGCCCGGTTACAGGCCGAGGGGCGCTCGGTCCGGCAGATCGCTGCAGCTCTGGATCGCGCGCCATCGACGGTTGCTCGGGAGCTGAAACGCAACGCGGGGCGCGATGGCTACCGTCCGGGCTACGCCCAGGAGCAGGCCCGGGCGCGGCGCTGGCGCGGCTCGCGGCTGGAGCGCGACGCGGGCCTGCGCGAGCGGGTGCTGAGCGAGCTGGCGCGCGGGCTCTCGCCGCAGCAGGTCTCGGGCCGGCTGGCGCGCGAGGCCGGCCGGGCGGTGATCTCGCACGAGAGCATCTACCGCTTCATCTACGCCCAGATCTCACGCGCCAAGCCGAGCCGTCAGGGCGGTTGGCGCCACTATCTGCCGCGGGCCAAGGCGAAGCGCGGCTGGCGCGGTCGCAAGGGCGGCAGCTCGGTTGACCACATTCAGCTGCGGCGGCCCTTGAGCGAGCGTCCGGCCGCCGCCGCCGACCGGCTCCAGGCCGGCCACTGGGAGGCCGACCTGATGCTCTTCGGACGCTCCGGTCCGGCCCTCTTGATGCTGCACGAGCGCCACTCGCGGCTGCTGCTGGCGCTGCCGGTCGCGAGCAAGGCGGCGGCCCCGGTCGCGCGCCTGCTGGTCGCGCTGCTGCGCGGCTGGCCGCCGGCCCTGCGCCGCACGGTCAGCTTCGACAACGGCAACGAGTTCGCCCAGCACCGCGCGCTGCACCGGCTCGGGGTCGAGACGTTCTTCTGCGACGCCTACGCGCCCTGGCAGAAGGGCGGGATCGAGAACGCGATCGGCCGCCTGCGCCGGGTCCTGCCGCGCCGCCTCGAGCTCGCCCAACTCAGCATCGAACGGCTCGTGCAGGTGCTGCAGCTGTACAACAACACCCCGCGCAAGTGCCTCGACTACCTCACCCCGGCCGAAGTCTTCGGCCAGCAACTGGCGCACTTGCAATGTGAACCCACCTTCCCGCCTGCGCGGGAATGACGGAATTGGCGGGTTGCCCGACTTCTCCAGCAGCCTCCTAGCCCTCGCGGACCAGCTTCTTGAGGGAGTGGAGCTCGATTCCCAGGGCGTTGCCGCGGATGGTGTTGCAGACTTCGCCGACGTAGACGTCACCCTTGCTGTCTACGGCGATGCCGTGGGGGGCGATGAACTTGCCGGCTTCGTCGCCCTCGTCCTGGTGGCCGAGGACGGCCAGACGCTCGCCGTCGCGCGAGTAGATGGTGACGCGGTGGCCGAGGCCGGGGGCGTCCGCCATGCCGCCGAATTCGGTGAGTTCGCCGATGTAGATGTTGCCGTCGGGCGCGAGCGTGAGGCCGTCGGGGCGGTGGATGTTGTTCCACATCGTGACGAACTGACCGGACTCACTGAAGATCTGCACGCGGTGACACTCGCGGTCGGCGATGTAGAGCAGGCCGTCGTCGTCGATCGCGATGTTGTGCGGGCGGATGAACTGACCTGCGTCGATGCCGGGGGTGCCCCAGGTCTGCTTGTGATTCCCGTCGGCGTCGAAACGGTGCACGCACGAGTTTCCATAACCATCGGTCACGAAGACATCGCCCGTGCGCGGCGAGACCGCCGCGTGGGTTGGACGATTGAACGGCTTGCCGCCCCACGCCGGGGCCGGGTTGAAGGGGTCGCCGAGCGTTTGCAACAGCTCTCCGTCGGGCGACCAGCGGGTGATCGTGTGGGTCCCGTCGTCGGCGCCCCAGACGTCGCCCTCGGGGCCGATCCAGATACCGTGCGAGCGCTCGGTGAAGGAGCCCTGGCCCCAGGATCCGCGCCAGGTTCCGTCCGCGTCGAAGACCATCACCGGATGCTCAACGTTGCGCGTCAGCAGGTAGACACGGTCGTCCGCGCCGACGGCGACGCCCGGCGTCTCCACCAGCGTCACCCCGTCGGGCAGCTGCTCCCATATGTCGAGTGCTGTGTATGTGAACCCACCGTCGCTTAGCTGAGCTGTCATCGAACACCTCTCATTTTGCACGGCGACTGAGATTCAGCGCGCCCTCGGCACATACCCTAACCAATCAGCGGGACATTTCGCGCAGGGATCGCTGTGAGGCACCGGCATGACGACGAACGAGCTGCATGAGCGACTGGCGGACCAGTTCGAGGGGGTGGCCCCGCTGGGTTCGGCGGTGCAGCCGAGCTCGCCGGAGTTCCGCGCCAACGCGGAGTGGATGCACGGCCTCGTCTCCGAGCTGCGCGAGCGCGAAGCGGTGGTCCGCGGCGGCGGCGGCGAGCGTTCGGTGGACCGGCATCACGGCCGCGGCAAGCTGCTCGCGCGCGAGCGGATCGAACGACTCGTCGACCCCGCCTCGCCGTTCCTCGAGCTCAGCGCGCTCGCCGCGACGGGCATGTACGGCGACGAGGCGCCAGGCGCGGGGATTGTGACGGGGATTGGGCGGGTGGCCAACCGCGAGGTCGTGATCGTGGCCAACGACGCCACCGTCAAGGGCGGCTCCTACTACCCGATCTCGGTCAAGAAGCACCTGCGCGCGCAGGAGATCGCCGAGCAGAACCGGCTGCCGTGCGTGTACCTCGTCGATTCCGGCGGCGCGTTCCTGCCGATGCAGGCGGATGTCTTCCCCGACCGCGACCACTTCGGCCGCATCTTCTACAACCAGGCCCGCATGTCGGCCCAGGGCATCCCCCAGATCGCCGCGGTGATGGGTTCCTGCACGGCCGGCGGCGCCTATGTCCCGGCGATGAGCGACGAGGCGATCATCGTCGACGGCACCGGCACGATCTTCCTCGGCGGGCCACCGCTGGTCCGCGCGGCGACGGGTGAGGAGATCTCCGCCGAAGACCTCGGCGGCGGGATCGTTCACAGCCAGATCTCCGGGGTGGCCGACCATCTCGCGACCGACGACGATCATGCGCTGGAGCTGGTCCGCGCGGCGGTCGACTCGCTGGGCGCGACGCCGCCGGCGCCGCCCTGGTCCCGCGCCCCGATTGAGCCGCCGCTGCACGACCCCGAGGAGCTCTACGGGATCATCCCGCAGTCGACGCGCAGCAGCTACGACGTGCGTGAGGTGATCGCCCGGCTGATCGATGGCTCGCGGCTGCACGAGTTCAAACCCACGTGGGGCGCGACGCTGGTCTGCGGCTTCGCCCGCGTGCTTGGCTACCCGGTCGGGATCGTGGCGAACAACGGGATCCTCTTCTCCGAGAGCGCGCTCAAGGGAGCGCACTTCATCCAGCTCTGCGCGCGACGCAAGATTCCGCTGCTCTTTCTGCAGAACATCACCGGCTTCATGGTCGGGCGTCGCTACGAGCACGAGGGCATCGCGAAGCACGGGGCGAAGATGGTGACCGCCGTCGCCTGCGCGGCCGTGCCCAAGTTCAGCCTCGTGCTGGGCGGCTCGTTCGGCGCGGGCAACTATGCGATGTGCGGGCGCGCCTACAGCCCGCGCCTACTGTGGGGCTGGCCGAACGCGCGCGTTTCGGTGATGGGCGGCGAGCAGGCGGCCAACGTGCTGCTCACGATCCGGCTCGACAACCTCCGCGCCCGCGGCGGAGACATGTCGGCCGATGAGCAGCAGGAGTTCATGGCGCCGACGCTCGAGAAGTACGAGGAAGAGGGCGCTGCCTGGTATTCCACTGCGCGTATCTGGGACGACGGTATCCTCGACCCGCTCGATACTCGCACGGCGCTCGGCGTCGGCATCGCCGCGTCGCTGAACGCGCCAATCCCCGACTCGCAATTCGGCGTATTCCGGATGTAGCCGCATGTCCGACGCGCGCCCTTCCGGACGCATGCCCTACCTGCCCGCGCTCGACGGCATCCGCGCGCTCGCGGTGGCCGCCGTGGTGCTCTACCACGCCGGGGTGTTCTGGCTGCCGGCCGGGTTCCTCGGCGTCGATGTGTTCTTCGTCGTCAGCGGGTTCCTGATCACGGCGCTGCTGGTGGCGGAGTTCGAGCGCGAGCAGCGCGTCGACCTGCGCGCGTTCTGGATCCGCCGCGCGCGCCGCCTGCTGCCGGCGCTCGCGCTGGTCCTCGGCGTGACCACCATCTACGCGGTCGTGGTACTCGGCGATCAGCTCGCCACGCATCTCCGCGAGGTGCTCGCCGCGACCGTCTACGTGACCAACTGGGACCTGATCGTCCGCGATGTCTCCTATTTCGAGTCGTTCGACCGTCCGTCGCAGCTGCGTCATCTCTGGTCGCTGGCGGTCGAGGAGCAGTTCTACCTGCTCTGGCCGATCCTCTTTGCGGCGCTGACGAGATTCGTCTCGAAGCGGGCCGTGTTGGTCATCGTGGTGCTGCTCGGCGCGGCGTCGCTCGGATGGATGGTTGCGTTGTACCAGCCGGGCGAGGACCCGTCGCGCGTCTACTTCGGGAGCGATCCTCGCGCGTTCACGATCCTGCTGGGCGTCGCACTGGGCCTCGTGTGGCGCCCGTGGCGCTGGTCGTGGCCGCAGCAGAGGGCGCGGTTGGGCGAGGCGCTGGATGTCATCGGTCTCGCCGGCCTCGGCGCGATGGCGGCGATCATGCTGCACGCGCACTGGTGGGACGCGTGGCTCTATCCGTGGGGATTGCTCGGCGTCTCGCTCGGGGCGGCGGCGCTGATCGCTGCGGTTGTGCGCCATGCCTCCGCGATCGCGCCATTACTCGAGCTCTCGCCGCTGCGCTGGCTGGGACTGCGTTCCTACGGCGTCTACCTCTGGCACTGGCCGGTGCTGATCGCGCTGACCTGGGAGTTCGACTTCGGCGGTTGGCAGCTCCTCGTGTTCGGCGTGGCGATCACGGCCGGGCTGGCCGAAGCCAGCTATCGCTGGCTCGAGACGCCGGTGCGCCGGGGCGTCTTCTGGGCGCAGTTGCGCCGGCGACCACCGCAGCTGCCGCGCCGCGCCTGGGCGTCGGTCACGGCCGCGGCTCTGGTTGCCGCCGTTGTGGGTCTCGTGCTGATCGACACGGGGCAGACGCGCTCGGCGCTCGAGGGCACTGCGACGACGGCGGTCGATTCCGAGCGCGAAGCGCGCGCGCGCGACAGATCAACGGATGCCGTGTTGCAGCAGGCCAGCGCGGGCGAGGTCCGATTCACGACGGAGCCCGTGGAGGAGGCGGAGGCGCCGGCGAGCTTCGGCGCTTCCTCCGGCTCCGCCCGCTCCCCTGCCTCGTTCTCCAACCCCGCCGCTCCCTCCGCGTCGGCAAGCGCTCCCGCCTCGGTCTCCGCTTCCGCCTCTGACGGTGACTCCGACTCTGCCTCGGTCTCCGCCACTGTCTCCGCCCCAGCGGATGTTGCTCCTTCCCCTGCCGCAGCCTCCGTCGCGGCGGACGAGTCGCCGACGGCAGCCGATGTCGGCGCGACCGACGATGCCGGAGAGCCTTCCGAAGGCGCGGGCGAGACCGTTCCGAGCGGCGACGGGTTCGACGCCGTCGATCCGACGGAGGCCGGCCCGCCGAACACGATTCCATACGTGGTGCGCCGCGGCGACACGCCGATCGGCCTCGCCAGGAGGTTTGGCACGACCCTCGATGCGCTGGTTGAGAGCAATGGTGACGGGATCCTCTCCATGCTCCACGTCAAAGATGTGCTGGCGATCCCCTGCCCGAACGCGGGGCCGTGCGCGATTGTCGAGATCGCCACGGTCGAACAGGGCTGCGTGCGCTGGGAGAACGCGCACGGCTTGGGGCGCAGCTGTAGCTACGAGCGCGTGCTGATGAGCCTGCCGGCCAGCTTCGCGGTTGAGCGCGGCCCGCTCGACGCGGCCGCCAGCTGGGAATGGGGCGGCGCGGTCGCCGAAGGTGACACGGTCGAGCTGACGGTGGCCAACGCTGCGGGCCGATTCGAGCAGCTCGTGGTGCGCTTCGGCGCGCGGCCGCTGGCGATCGGTGACTCGGTGATGTATCACGCCACGTGGGCGCTGCGAACAGCCGGTGTCGAAGTCGACGCAGTGGGGGCGCGCAGCGCGAACGGGAGCATCCAGGTGCTCGCCGGTGGGCTCAGAACCAAGCAGCGCGAGGTCGTGATCTTTCAGGGCATCGGCTACCAATTCCTGACCACAGCCGACTTCACGCGGCTGGTCGAAGCCGCGGCGGATGTCGAGCACCTGATCGTGCTGACGCGCCAGTTCCCGCCGCGTAATCCGTGGATTCGGCTTGAGCACGAGGGCAACGAGATGCTGCGTCGCGAGGCGCCGAAGCACCCCAACGTCACGCTGATCGACTGGAACGCGATCACCGACGGCCGCGAAGACGAGCTCACCGTCGACGGCACGCACCTGAGCGAGCTTGGCATCGAGCTCTATGTCGAGGCGATCGTCGAGGCGATCAGAGCCGGCCCCGGCGGCGCGCGGAGGTAGGCCGAGGAACGCGGGGACCTGTGGGGCTACTTGGGGCTGCGGGCGGCTAGGCGCCGAAGCCGGTCACGCTGACCACGTCGCGACGCTTGAAGCGCCACTCGCCTTCGTGCTGCACGATCACGTCCTCGTAGCCGAGCAGCATTGTGGCGACGCCGCCGTCGGTTGAGGGGATCTTGAAGTCGAGGAAGCACTTGTGATGCACTTCCTCGCCGACCACGTCGAAGAGGTGGTTGTCGGTGAAGTGCATCCCGCCGGGGAACTGTTCGGCGAGCCCGACCGCGAACGCGATCAGCGCGTCGCGACCCTCGGCGTGACCGGCGGGACCGGCGAAGATGCCATCGGGCGCGAACGTGTCGGCCCAGGCCGGCCCGTCGCCCTGGTCAACGGTGTAGTTGTAGACCGAGCACAAGTCGATGATCGCGAATCGGTCTTCGAGCGAGATAGCTGACATACGCGTTGCTCCTCAATCAGTCGATCACGGCGATCGCTTCGACCTCGATCATCAAGGCCGAGATCGCGAGCGCCTGCACACCGATCAGGGTGCTCGCCGGCGGACCGACGGCGGCGAAGACCGCGTTGCGGGCGGCGTCCAGACCGGCGCGCATGCTGCTGTTGTAGTTGACGATGTAGACGTTGGTCTTGGCCACGTCGGCCGGGGTCGCCCCTGCCGCCTCCAGCGCGATCGCGAGGTTCTCGTAGGCCTTCCTGGCCTGGGCATCGAAGTCACCCACGCCGACGACTCCGCCCTCGACATCCCAGGCCACCTGGCCGGAGATGTAGACGGTGCGGGTTCCTTCTGCGACGACCACTTGGGAGAAGCTCGGCGCGTTGATCAGTCCGTCAACCTTCAGATGTTCGAGGGCCACATCGGCCTCCTCTCAGCGCGACCACGATAGCGCCCGAGCCGGAGCACCCAGCGCGGCGGATATCGTGCCTCAAACGAATCAGGAGCAGATCATGGCAGACCCCCAACGACTCGAGATGACCCTGGCGGAAGCGATGTACTCGATGCGCGCGATCCGACGGGTGCGGCCCGACCCGATTGCACCGGAGGACGTGGAGCTGATGCTCGACGCCGCCCGCCAGGCGCCGAACGGCGGCAATGCGCAGCCCTGGCATTTCCTGGTCGTGCAGGACCCCGACCAGATTCGCCGCTTTGCTCCGCTCTACCGCGAGGCCTGGTGGGCCAAGCGCGCCGACGTCGGGATCGTCGACGGCGACGAGCGTCTGCAGACGCCGGTGATGCGATCGGCGCGTCGGCTCGCTGATGAGATCGGCCAGGCGCCGCTGCTGGTCTTCCTCTGCGCCACCGCGCAGGGCGCCGGAGCTGCGGCCTCAGTGATTCCGTCGGTGCAGAATCTGCTGCTGGCGGGGCGGTCACTGGGCATCGGCGGCAACATCACGACGCTGCACCCGACGGTGGATGGTCGGGTCAAGACGCTGTTCAACATCCCCGACCAGGCGCAGGTCGTGTACTGCGTGCCGATGGGCTACCCGCGAGGCCGGTTCGGCCCGCTGAACCGCAAGCCGCTGACGGAGATTGTGTCGCAGGATCGGTGGGGCGAGCGTCCGTCGTGGGCATGAATTTCGTCGACCGCCGATCGGACACCACTGTTGCTCGCGTGGCCGCGAACAGCTCGAGGAATGGCTATCGTCGCATGTGTGCTTGCCCATTCCTGCGGGGCTAGAAGGGATCCGGCGTCGATGGACGCGCTCGAGCAGCACGATCAGTCGCTGGTTGACGCGGCATTGATGTTGGTGCTGTGGCACCGTGCGGCTCCCCAGGGTGGCGGGGATTTTCACGACGAGAATGACGTGGGGGACCGCCTCCGTCTGATGAAGCTCGCGTTTCTCGCCGCACACCGGTTCAACGAGCAACAGATCGCCGGACTGGGGCTCACGTTCTATCGCTGGACGTGGGGTCCGCTGTCGAATCAGGTCTACGCGGTCTGGGAGCTGCTTGAACGAGCTGGCGCTCTTCACGAAGAGGAGCAATGGCTGATTACTGAGTCTGGTGCATCGTTGTCCGATGCATTTTACGGAGAGGTGCTCCAGGCTGAAAGCAATCGAGGAGCGCGACAGGCATTCGATGACATTGCCGCGCGGTGGCGTGATGAGCCGCTCACGTCAGCGATTATGAAGCACGTCTACGGTCTTGACGTGCGGCCGGCCGGAAGCAGCCTCCCGGTCACCGTGGCGCGCGTTCCACTGGGGGACACCATCATTACGCCCCTGGAGGCGTCGATCGACTCCCGCGGCTTCGAAGTTGATCCTGCGTGGCTCGAGACCTTGGCGCTCAGTTTCTCACCAAGTGATGTCGCGTCTATTGCAGCGGCCGAGGAAGACTTTCGTGCAACACGGTTCCACGTGGCCTGACGCTTCGAACTGGACCGTGCGATATTCGGACCAGTTCCTGAAGCAGGCACGAAGCCGTCGCTATCGCTCGCTAGCGACGGTTCTCCGTTCGCGGCTCGAGGCGTTGTTCGAGGATCCGTTCAACGCCGCAAGCGCTGAGCGCCTGCGGCACGAGTTCAGAGGCCTGCGGAGCGCGCGGATTGATGCCCGACTCCGCCTGATCTACCGCCTATGCGGCGAATGCCGCGATAGCGGCCACGCGCAGTTCCGGCCGATCGAGTGTTGCTGGAGCGGCGACACCGAGGACTGCACCATCAACCTCCTCTGCATCAGCGATCACTACCGCAACATGCCGACACGCTTCGATTTCTCGGCCACATGAATGCGTCCCATCCGTCGTTCCTCAATGAGTTGATCTCGTCCGTACTCAACCCGGGTTGATCGTCGCTGGATTGCGGTGTCGTCACGAGTCGCCGCTGCAACGCTCCGAACTTGGCCCGCGTCTATCTGCCGACGCAACACACCCAACGGTTGAGGCGAGCTCCCGCCGGAGGGTGTCTCGGAAGTCCGTATTTCCGATCAGATCGTCGATGCCGCGAAGCGTGGAACGCGGGCCCACCAGATGGGGCGGATCGATTCCCGCTTGCGCGGGAATGACGGGCGAGGGCGCGGCAATGACGGGAGAGCGGCTTCTGAGACAGGCTCCTACGGAATCAGCATTGAGCGCGAGACGTTGGTGTCGCGCTCGTGCCACTCGCTGTCCTCGAAGGCCTGGTTGACGTCGGCCAGCGGGTAGGTGTGCGAGACGATCCGGTCGTAGGGGATGTCGCGCTGGTGCTTCTGCAGCATGTTCATCATCAGCGGCAGCAGGTGCGGGCGGTACATGACCGAGCCCATGATCTTCTTGCCGCTGAGCAGCGTGCTGGGGTCAATCGCGACCGTGCGGCCGCGCACGATGTCGCCGATCTCGACGAAGGTGCCGCCGTTGGCGAGGAAATCGATGCCTTCGGCGAGCAGCTCGGCGCGGCCGACCAGCTCCATCACGATGTTCGCGCCGCGGCCCTCGGTCAGGTCCCAGACGGCTTCGCGGCGCGTCGCCGGGGTGTTGAACTCCTCGATGTTGATCGTGTGGTCGGCGCCGAACTGCTCGGCGAGGGCCAGCCGCTGCGGCAGCCGATCGAGCACGATCACCTTGTGCGCGCCCATATCCTTGGCCATCGCGGTGGCGTTGAGCCCGAGGCCGCCCGCGCCCTGAATCACGACGAAGTCGTTCTCCTTGCAGCCGGCGCGCATCAGGCCCTCGGTGACGGTGCCCATCGCGCAGTTGACGAAGCCCAGAATCTCGTCGGGCAGGTCGTCGGGCACCTTGAACACCGGATGGTTGGGCTGCAGGTAGTAGTAGTCGGCGTAGGTGCCGGTGAAATATGGCGGCACGCCCGCCTCGCGCGACCAGGCGCTGCGGTCGGAGCACCAGTTCCACTCGCCGCGCGAGCACTGGTAGCAGCGCCCGCAGGGGGTGATCGCCGAGTACATCACGCGGTCGCCGAGCTCAAGCGGGCGGCCCAACGAGTCTGAGCTGACGCCATCGCCCAACGAGTGGATCACGCCGGTGCCCTCGTGGCCCATGACGCGCCCGCCCTCGGGCAGCGGGTTGGCGATCATGTCGCCGCGCCAGGTGTGCAGGTCAGAGCCGCAGACCCCCGCCTGGGTGATCCGCAGCACGATCCCGCCCGGCTCAGGGTCGGGGACGGGGTACTCCTCGATCACAAACGGCTGCTGGTATTCCTTGACGACAACGACACGTCCCGTGGCCATGGCGATCTCCCTCGCTAGTGAGTTTGGACAGTGCGAGTCTAGGGAATTGCGTCAGCCAAGGGCGTGACTTCGGAGCTGAGAGGGAATGCCTTACCTTGGCGGCGAGCGGAGGTCGACGATGGAACAGCGGCTCACTGTTCGGATCGCTGGCCCAGGCGTGCCGGTGGGGAAGATCGGGCTCAAAGATCTACAGCGAATCGTGCATCCGCTTGAGCAGGCGGTGCGGGCGCTGCTCCCCGCAAACGAGCCGCCGCCGCCAACAGGCGGCCGTCCGCGTAAGCCGACTGTACGGTTGTTGCTCTCGGGAATCGAGCCGGGTTCGGCGGTAGCGAACTTGGAGCTTGACGCGGATCTGGCCCCTACGTTGGACAGTTTTGCTCCCGATCCCCTGGGACGACTTGTGGCCGGGGCGGCGGCTGGTGGCGGGAAGCTACCCGCCGACTCACGTCGTCATTTGGAGCGGATGGCTCGCAGCCTTCCTCGTGGCTTCGAATATGTGGAGTTGACGCTGCCAGACCGAGCGATGTCGGCGCGAATCTATCGTCATGATCCTGAAGAAGCACTGAGCGAAACGGAAGCAGTTCTCACGATCTCAGGCCGCTTGGTCTCCATCGACTTTCGAACTGGAACAGCGCGTCTACAGATTCAGTCAGGCGGCAAGCGAAAAGTGGGAACGCAGCTGGTACCGCTGCGATTCCCAGATGAGTTGGCGAACGACATGCAGCGCTGCGCCCGCCAGCAAGTGTCCGTCCATGGTGTCGCAACGATGACCGCGGCCCGCGTCGTCGAGTCACTCGCGGTGCAGCGCATTCATGTGGACCTTGACGATCGCCGTGGACTCTGGGCTCCCAAGCGATTCAGATGGCCTAGCGCTGACGAACGCCTCGATAACGTGGATATGGACGAGTTCTTACGAACGTCACGCGATGATGGCGAGGACGACGTGTGATCTTCGGAGCGCATGTTGACATCGTGGTCGACACGAACATCGTCGTTTCGCTGCTGTCGAGTCATCCGGATGAGATCGCTCGCGCGGAGCTGTACCGATCACACATCGAGGGCAGGGCGATCGCGATCTCGTTCCAGACCGAAGCGGAACTGATGGTGCAGCGTGAGGCGCAGGGCTGGGACGGCACAAAACTCATGACACAAATGAGCAACTATGAGATAGTACCACTGTCAGATGACTTGCGTGGCTGTTACATCACGTTGCGGTCCGAGGCGATCCGCAGAAACAGGCGCAATGAGGGACCGTTGTTGGGCCCCGCGGACGGCTGGATCGCAGCCGCCGCGCTGATGCTGGATTGCCCCCTCGTTACACACGATCGCAAACTCTCCAAGAGCCCACTGATCGTTGCCATCACCGAACTGGACGCTCAGGGACCGTAGCCTTCTGAAGTACAATCGCTACGCGCCGCGGAGGCGGGGGTCGAAGGCGTCGCGGAGGGCGTCGCCGATGATGTTGAAGCTGAAGACGGTGAGGAAGATCGCGAGGCCGGGCCAGACCGAGAGCCAGGGCTGTTCGATCATGTGGATTCTGGCCTCCGCGCCGAGCATGAAGCCCCACGAGGCCGCCGGCGGCTGAATCCCGTAGCCGAGGAACGAGACGGACGCCTCGATCAGGATCGCGATGCCCAGGTAGGCCGTCGCGATCACCAGGATCGGCGGCAACGCATTGGGCAGGATGTGGCGCACGATCACTCTGGGCGTGGTCGCCCCGATCGAGCGCGCCGCTTCGATGTAGGGCTGTGAGCCGACCTGGATCGCGGCGGCGCGGGAGATGCGGATGCCCCCGCCAAGCAGCGCGATCGCGATCACCACGATCAGCAGCGAGATGCTGGTGCCGAGAAACGCGGTGAGCGAAATCACGATGATCAGGCCCGGGAAGGCCATCAGCATGTCGACCACGCGCTGCACCAACACGTCGAACCAGCCGCCGACCGCGCCGCTGATCAGCCCGATCGCCGAGGCGACGACCACTGCCAGGCCGACAGAAGCGACGCTGATCCCCAGCGAGGCGCGCCCGCCGTAGAGGATGCGGGTGAAGACATCGCGGCCCAGCGCGTCGGTGCCCATCCAATAGGTCGCATTGGGTCCCTGCAGACGGTCGTACGGCGCGATGGCTCGGGGCTCGTATGGCGCGATCAGTTCGGCCAGCCCGGAGCCCAGGCCGATCGCGATCAGCACGAGCGTGACCAGGCAGGGGAAGGGATAGCGTCGCAGCATCCGTCCGAAGCCGCGCAGGAGGCGCGTGGCTTCGAACGCGGGCGGTTCAGCCGCCGACGCGGATGCGTGGGTCGAGGAAGCCATAGGACACGTCCACAAGGAGGTTGGTCAGGATCACGGCGCCGGCGATCCAGACGTTGACGGCCTGCACGACGATGTAGTCGCGATTCGCGATTCCGTCGAGCAGGTAGATTCCGACACCCGGTAGCGCGAAGATCAGCTCGAAGACCACCGAGCCGCCAACGATCACCGGGAATTGCACCCCAATCACGGTGATGAACGGGATCAATGAGTTGCGCAACGCGTGCCTGCGCAGCAGCAGCAGCTGCGACAGTCCTTTCGCACGCGCGGTCATCATGTAGTCCTGGCGCAGCACATCGAGCAACGCGGTGCGCAGGATGCGGGTCTGCACGCCGGCCAGAATCAGACCGAAGAGCAGCGCCGGCAGCCACATTTGCTGCAGGTTCGTGAGCGGCGCCTCCCAGATTGGCTGGTAGCCGAGCGGCGGCGACCAGGCAAACCATTTGGCGCCGAAGACGACCGCGATGGTCGCCAGCCAGAAGCCGGGAATCGCCAGCGCGAACACCGCGATGCTGCGGGCCACGTAATCGGGCCAGCGGCTGCGGCGCAGCGCGGCCACGACCCCCAGCGGCACCGAGATCGCCATCGCGATCAGGAGGCCGAGCACCGCCAGCTCGATCGTCACATCCATTCGATTGACGAGGTCGCTGCTGACGCTGCGCTGGGTGCGCAGCGCGCGACCGAAGTCGCCCCGCACTGCGCCGACCAGCCAGTCGCCGAAGTACTCGAGGAACGGCGCGTCGAGGCCGAGTTCTTCGCGCAGCCGCTCCTTCTCGATGTCGTCGTAGAACGCTTCGGCCGCGAGTACGTCAACGACATCGCCGGGCAGCGTGCGCATCACGCCGGCGACGACCACGCTGATCCCGAATAACGTGATCGCCGCGAGCAGCAGGCGACGGAGCACGTAGCCGCGCATGTGGCCGCCCCCTCACCCGCTTGCAGGCGCCTGCCGACGATCGGCTACGCCGCGCCGATCAGGCTTTGAACCACATGTCCTCCAGCGACGGCGCGGGCGCAAAGGTCTGGATGAACTGCACGCCGGAGAGTTCGGGACGCGCGATCTGGGAGACGGGGCCGTTGACCCACGGCACCGAATACATCTTCTCGGCGATGTGCAGCTGTAGGTCGTAGAGCAGCGCCTTGCGCGTCTCGACGTCACCCTCGGTGCGCTGTTGATTGAGCAGCTCCAACAGACGCGGGTCCTCGCCCATCAGCTCGCCGTTCGGGATCGGGCTGCGCGGGCTGTCGGGGATGAACACGTTGCGCAGCGCCTCGTCGGGTTCAATCGACGCAACCGAGAGGGTGTGGCCGATCACTCCGGTGGTGCTGCCGTTGAAGATCGTCGAATAGTGGACGGTGGGCTCGTTGACGACCAAGTCGAGCTCAATGCCGACATCGAGCAGATTGGCCTGGACGACCTGCGACTGCTCGGCGAAGATCGGCCCGTACGCGGTCGTGGTGTGGAACGGTACCCCGCTGAGTTCGTCAACGCCGGCGGCGTCGAGTAGCTGCCGCGCTTTGGCTGGGTCGTAGCGGTAGAACGCTCCGAGCGCGTCGTCCTTCTTGGGGTCGACCCACCAGCCGGCCAGCGGTGGCAATGCGGTGCTCCACTGGCCGGTCTCGAGCGCACCGCCGACGGCGAGGATCGAGTCGCGGTCGATGGCGACAGAGACCGCCTGGCGCACGCGTGGGTCGGTGAAGGGCTCGAGGGCGAGGTCGGGGAAGATGCCGCCGATCACGAGGCTGGGCTGGATCTCCCAGGTCGCGGCGGGGATGCTCTCTTCAAGCTGCTCCACGATTGGCGCCGCCACTCCGAACCAGGTCGTGTTGAGCTCGCCGGAGATGAATGCAGCGGCGATCGCCGAGTTATCGCTGAGGAAGTTGATCACCAGCGAATCCGAATAGGGCTTTGGAGCGTCGAAATAGTTCGGGTTGCGCTTGTACACGACGCGCGAGCCCGGCTCGTATTCGTCGATCAGATACGGTCCGGCGCTGATCATCGTCGTGCGCGACATCTCGTCAATGAGCAGTTCGGGCGGCATCACGTAGGGCCCGGCGTGGTGCCCCAGATAGAGCAGGAACGGGGCCAGCGGGCCGCTCAGGTCGAAGCGCACGGTGCGATCGTCGGTGGCCTCAACGCCGGCCAGGCTGGGTAGAATCGCGCCGCGGTTGGGGTAGCCCTCGTAACGGTCGCCGGCGTAGGAGAAGGCGACATCCTCCCCCGTCACGTTGCGCCCGTCGACCGGCGAGCGGTCCTCCCAGACCGCGTTGCCCTTGATCGTGAACAGATAGGTCGTGTCGTCGGGCTGCTCATAGGACTCGGCCAGCCAGAGCTCGGGCTGGAAATCGATCGACGACTGACCCGGCTCATTGGAGAACTGGGTCAGCATCGGATAGCAGTTGTGGTTGTGCAGGAAGGCCTTGTAGCCGAAGGTCAGGAAGCCGTCGAAGGAGGCCAGGTCGGCGCCGTCGGAGATGCGCAGCTCGCCCCCGATCGGCGGCGTGTCGTCGCCGGCCTGGGCGACGGCCGCCTGCTGCTGCGGTTGTTGCTGGGCCTGTTGTTGCGCGGCCGCGGGCTGGGCCTGCTGCTCAGCCTGTTGGGCCTGCTGCTCGGCCTGCTGCGCGACCTGGGCCGCCGCGGGTTCGCCGTCGTCGTCATCGTCGCCGCAGCCGACCAGCGCGAGCGCGCTCGCGCCCAGCCCGGCCGACGCCGCTCCGCGCAGCACCGACCGTCGAGACAGTCGTCGCGTCCGCATTCGGGACCAGTAGTTTGTGCTCGCCATGTGTTGCCTCCGTCATCTGGTCGCGCGATTCTAGAGCGACTGGCGCGACTGCGTTGCGTGCGGCGCGGACTGGTGTTCCAGAATCGCGTGCCACCGAGGATAACGGGCGATGCCGCAACGAGACCCTACGACCGGGCGATCATCGACAGGCTGATGCTGCCAAGCATCCTCTGAACGATTCGGATCCCCTCTCCCCCCGCAGGGCGGGGGGAGAAGGTCACGGAGTGACAGGGGTGGGGCGCTTGGCCAGAGAAAGCCACGCCGGTGAGTCGGCACCGCGGCCCCCCTCTGCCTGCGGCATCTCCCCCCGCAGGGCGGGGGGAGAGGGGATCCGAATCGGCTCTCCCCCGGGACAGCGGGGGGAGAATCGTTCAGAGCTTTGCTAGGGCCGTGGCAGGATCCCCCGGATTCGGATTCGAGGACGACTGCGGCGCTACTCCCGCTCGAACGTTTCGAAGTAGCGCGTTTTGAGGGTCTTCTGATTCTCGTAGATCGAGCCCTGCTTGGGGGCCGCCGGCAGCGGCAGGTAGGCCGGCACAGCGGTCTGGCGCGGCTGCTCGACGTGCTCGCCGGCGCACATCAGGCCCTTGTAGGAGTCCAGCGTCGCGTTGCCCAGGCCCTGGATCGGCCAAGCGTCGGCCGCGGCGTAGCTGAACAGCAGCAGACGGCGCGGATTCTCGGAGCGATTGAGCGCCGAACCGTGCATCGTGCGCACGTGGTGGAATGAGACCGAGCCGGCCGGGCCCTCGAGCGAGACGAGGTCGCGCTGCATGTCCCAGTCGAACTCGCTGGGCTCGACCGCGCCGGTGAAGTAGCGGCCCTCGGGGTGATGGTGATCGTAGATGTGGCGCTTGTGCGAGCCGGGCACGACCAGCAGCGGGCCGTTCTGCTCGTAGCAGTCGTCGAGCAGGACGCCCGCTGCGAGCAGGTCGTCGTTGGTGTGCGGGTAGAACGGCCAGTCCTGATGCCACTCGACGGGCGCCCCGTACTGGGCCTCTTTCATGTTCAGCTTGTCGCTCTGCAGCCGCACGTTTGGGCCGATCAGGGCGGTCACGACCTCCATCAGCGCCGGATGCTGTGCCAGTTCGCGGAAGAACGGCCAGTGCACGTGGGGCGTCTTCAGCCGGCGGACGCGCGGGTCATCGGGCGTGTGCGAATCCTCGAGGTCGTAGCGGGCGTCGTGGTCGGTCAGGCCGGCCGCCTCCGAGACGATCCGGTCGGTTTCGTCGCGCAGCGCCTGCAGCGTCTCGTCGGGCAGCAGGTTCGGGATCAGCAGGTAGCCGTTCTCGTGGTAGAACTCGACCTGCTCGGGGGTGACGCTCGGCTTGATCGCAGCGGTGGTCATGGCATCTCCTCAGCTCAGGCGCATTGTAAGCGATGATCAGGCCGCGCATCGGGCGCCGCAGGGCTTAGACTGCGCGCGTGTACGAGCATCCGATCCGCTGGGAATCCCGACGTTCGCCGATCCTGTCGACGCGCGGCGCCGTGGCTTCGAGCGAGCCGCATGCCACGCTGGCCGGCATCACGGCGCTGCAGGCCGGCGGCAACGCGGCGGACGCCGCTGTGGCGACGGCGGCCGCGCTGGCCGTGACTGAGCCGATGTCGACGGGAATCGGGGGCGATTGTTTCTGCCTCTTCTACCGCGCTTCGGACGGCGTGGTGGATGCGGTGAACGGCAGCGGGCGCAGCCCGCGCGCGCTGACGCTGGAGTTGGCATGCAGTGGGGAGGGCTTCGAGCGCTACGGACCGCACTCGGTGACCGTGCCCGGGACGATCGCGGGCTGGGCCGACACGTTGGTGCAGTTCGGACGGATGCCGTTGGCCGACGTGCTCGCGCCGGCGATCGCGCTGGCCGAGGACGGCTTCCCCGTTTCGCCGCTGATCAGCAACGGCTGGCGGCGCCTGGAGGAGCTGCTGACGAGCAAGGGCCCGGCCGGCGGCGACCTGCTGATGAGCGATGGCAAAGCGCCGCGCGCCGGCGAAGTCTGGCGTAACCCGCGGATCGCGCGCGTCATGCGCGCCGTCGCCGAGGGTGGTCCCGACGCCTTCTATTGCGGCGAACCGGCGAAGCGGATCGTCGAGGCGCTCGAGCTGCACGGCGGCTACATGGCGCTTGAGGACCTCAGCGCCCACTGCTCGACCTTCGAGGCCCCGCTCTCGACCACGTACCGCGACCACAGCGTCTACGAATGCCCGCCCAACGGGCAGGGGATCACGGCGCTGATGGCGCTGAACATCCTGGAAGGCTGCGACATCGCCTCGACCGCGCCTCGCTCCGTGGAGGCGCTGCACCCGACCATTGAGGCGATCCGGCTGGCCTTCGCCGACGCGCGCGCCTACATCGCCGACCCCGCGCGGGCCGATGTGCCGATGCAGGCGATGCTGAGCAAGGAGTACGCAGCGGAGCGACGCAAGCTGATCAAATCGGATGCGGCGATGGAGCTGGCGACCGCGGGCGAGCTGCCCGGGGCTTCTGACACCGTCTACCTCTGTGCCGTCGACGGCGAGGGCAACGCCTGCTCGTTCATCAACAGTAACTACGAGGGCTTCGGCAGCTGCATCGTGCCGCGCGACTGCGGCTTCAGCCTGCAGAACCGCGGCGCGGGCTTCGCGCTCGAGCCTGGCCACCCAAACGTGCTGGAGGGCGGCAAGCGCCCCTATCACACGATCATGCCCGCGATGCTGACGCGGCCCGACGGGTCGCTGTTCGCGGCGTTCGGCGTGATGGGCGGCTGGAACCAGCCGCAGGGCCACACGCAGGTTGCGATCAACCTGATCGACCGCGGGATGGACCCGCAGGCGGCGATCGACGAGCCGCGCTTCTCGATCTACGCCGACCCGCCCAACGGCGACATCTGGGTGGAGGACGGCATCCCGGTCGCGACGATCAGCGCGCTGGCGCAGCTCGGCCACCCCGTCCGCCCAGCCTCAGGCGCGCTGCGCGCCGGCTCCGTCGGCAAGGGCCAGATCATCGTCCGCGATCCCGAGACGGGCGTCCTTTGGGCCGGCTCCGACCCCCGCTCCGACGGCTGTGCGATCGGCCTCTGAGGCTTCCGCTCTGCACGCCGGCGGTGAAGGGCGAGGGCAACCACAAGGGTTTGCCCCTACAGGAGGCGTCGTGGCCCGCACGAGGAACGATGCGATCGCACAACATCTGCGTGTCGGGGCAGCCCTTGTGGCTGCCCCGTCCTGGTCTGGCGGCGTTGGTCACGAAGCGACGCCGAGAAGTGCCAAGCGGGCCTTGGGCGACGCCGTCGTGATCGGATGCAAACCGCTTCGTCGCCGAGACGGTCGCTGCCTTTGACTCGCTATCTTGAGGCCGAGTCTGGATGAGGAGGAGCACATGCCGAAGATTGCGATCGCCGTGCTCGGTGGCTCGGTGGTCGAGGGCTACTCTGCTCCGGTGGGCAGCCACTGGCGGTTCTCCATCGCCGGTGGGGATAGTCTCGATCTGCGCCGCGCGGACCTCCCCCAAGACCATACCGTCCAGTTTGGGTTCGCCACGCTGTTCGGCTCATGCAAGGTCCGAGTTCCCAAGGGCACGAAGGTGGACCTCGGCGGCTTCGTGCTGATGGGCGGCAACAGCTCGAAGGTGCAGCCTGGCGACGGCGAGACGAATAACAGCATCTCTATCCGGTTCTACGCACTGGCCGGTGGAGTCAGCGTCGAAAGCGACTAGCCAAGGCGACTGAGTCGGAGCCGTGTTCTGGGACGACATGGGGCGACAGGCCCGCCCGCGCAGACCGTCGGCCGGCTAGCCCCGGCCGAACAGCGGCATCTTGGTGGCCATCACCGTGAGGAACGGCACGTTGGCGTCGAGCGGCAGCCCGGCCATGTAGACGATCGCCTGGGCCACGTGCTCGACATCGAACGTGGGCTCGGGCACGATCTGACCGTACGGCTGCGGCATCCCCTGACTCATCCTCGCCGTCATTTCGGTTGCCGCGTTGCCGATGTCGATCTGCCCACAGGCGATGTCGTACTTACGACCGTCGAGCGATGTCGACTTGGTCAGCCCCGTCAGCGCATGCTTGGTCGCGGTATAGGGCGCGGAGTTGGGCCGCGGCCGGTCGGCCGAGATCGAGCCGTTGTTGATGATCCGTCCGCCGCGTGGGTCCTGGTCCTTCATGATCCGGATCGCCTCCTGCGTGCAGAGAAACGACCCGGTGAGATTGAGATCGACGACCTGTTGCCATTGGTCCAGGGTCAGGTCTTCCAGAGGCAGTGGCGGCGCGCCGCCGCCCGCATTGTTGAACAGCAGGTCGAGCCGCCCGTACTCCTCGCGCACCCGCGCGAATAGCGCCGCCACCGAGTCCGCAACCGTCACGTCGGTGGCGACGGCCAGCGTCCGCGCCGCATCCGCGCCGGCCAACTGTTGGGTCTCTTGGAGACGCTCCACGCGCCGGCCCGCCAGCACCACCGCCCATCCGTGGCGGAGCAGGGCCAGGGCCGACGCCCGGCCGACGCCGGTCCCCGCACCCGTCACGACCGCCACCGGGTTCGTTGTCGCGTCTGTCATACCGCTGTCCCTTCGCTTGCTTGCGCTGCAGCGTTTGTCACACCGTAGGACCGCGCCCAATCGAGTCCCGCCAGCGTTCCGTCGCGCGGCCGGTACTCGCAACCGACCCAACCGTCGAATCCCAACTCGTCGATCAGCGACAGGATGAACGGGTAGTTGATCTCCTGGCCCGCATCGGGCTCATGGCGGCCGGGCACGCCGCTGATCTGGAAGTGGCCGATCACGTCGAACTGAGCGGCGATCGTGTCCGCCAGACGGCCCTCCATGATCTGCATGTGGTAGCAGTCGTACTGCAAGCGCACATTCGCACGCGCGACCTGGTCAATGATGCGCCGGGCCTGGGCGCTGCCGGTCAGGAAATAGCCGGGGTTGTCGACCGTGTTCAGCGGCTCCAGCATGATGCGGACGTCATGCGCCGCCGCCGCGTCGGCCGCCCAGCGCACGTTGTCGACGAACGTCGATTCGGCTACGGGGTCATCGGTGCGTCCCGCCAGGCAGTGCAGCTGCTCGCAGCCCAGCGCGGCCGCGTACTCCAGCGCCGTGGCCATCCCGGCCCGGAAGGCGTGCTGCTCGCCCGGCACGGCCGCCAGCGCGACGGGGGTGTTGATCAGCACTGCCTGCAGCCCCGTGTCGCGTAGCCGCTCCGCCAGCCGCTGCGCCGGCTCCGTGTAGGGCGCCTGAATCTCGACCGCCCGGAAGCCCGCAGCGGCCGCGAGCGCAAATCGATCCAGCAACGGGGCTTCCTGGAACATCCAAGACACGCTCGCGGCGAGGGCTGGCATGGCGGCATGCTAGGCGCTGTTCGCAGCCAACGCAGGGTGCAACAGTGAGCGCGAGCTGGATGAAGCCGAGGAAGACGACATGCAGGTCGCCGAGTCAGGCGCGTCCGCCGGGTGCGGATGTGAGCGGAATCAAGAGTGTGCCGAGGCTGTGACCACCGGCTTTGCTTCAGAAGTCCAAAGCGAACGTCAGCTCAACGGTTCTTGATTTCGTCCAGTATTGGTGGACCTTGCATCAAAAAACTGAAGGTGTGTGCTCGGAATCGGGAACTATCGCGTGGTTTACGTCGTCTAAAGTTCCAACGGGGTGATGGGCTGTCGTAAATCTGTCGCCTCCAAAGTCGGCTCGGAGCCCAACATGAGCGAGAACCAATCCCGAGTCCCAATCCCGAAGTGGATTCGTATCCTGGCGCCACCGTTGATCATCGCGATGGTGCTGCTGTGCACAGCCTGCGCAGGCGAAGACGGCGACTACCAGCAGGTTGCTTCCGCACGACAGCCGGAACAGTCAGCGGTCGAATCCACAGCCGAGGTAGAGCAGCAGCAAGAGGCCGCCTACCAGCATGAGCAGCCGCAGGCGGAAGAGTCTGCAGCAGTTGCGCCTCGTCGGCGAGAGTCGCGTACTGAGGCTGCAGCGCAGGAAGAAGTAGAAGAGGAGGCCGTGGAAGAGGAAGCCGTGGAAGAGGAGGCCACGGAACACGAGGCGGTGGAAGAGGAGGCCGAGGAAGAGGAGGCCGAGGAAGCAACGTCCGAGGAAGATGTGGCCGACTCGTCACTCGAGGACTCCTCCGGCGACGGCGAGAGGCGGGGGGCATCTCTTTCAGCCGGGGAGGTCAACGACAACGAGCGCTGGGATGAGTACCTGCAGTACCGAAGCGAGTACTCGTGGCTCAACGTCCACGACGTGGACATCTCAGAGCGGTACGTCATCACCGTCAGCGACTCCGGAGGCCAAGGGGTGCCCAACGCCCGCGTCCGGGTCTCGGCGGGCCAGGTCTCCCTCTTCGAGGGGCGCACCTACGCAAACGGCCAGACGCTCTTCTTCCCCCGGGCCTTGGCCGGCAGCGAGGGGATCGAGTCCTTCACGCTGCATGTGGAGCGGGACGGGCAAAGCCAGCAGCTCGAGGTCTCGCGTGGCGAGCCCTGGGACTGGAACGTCACCCTGGACGTGGACCAGCCTGAGGCGGGTGGAATCCCGCTGGACATCCTCTTCCTGCTCGACGCGACGGGGAGTATGTCGGATGAGATCGATCAGATCAAGGATACGCTGCTCTCCATCGCGTCCCGGATCAGCCACCTGCCCTCGGAGCCCGACCTGCGCTTCGGAATGGTCGCCTATCGGGACCGCGGAGATGCGTTCGTGACACGGGTCTATGACTTCGAGGCCGACGCAGGCCGGTTCCTCGACACCATTCGCGGTGTGGTCGCCGATGAGGGCGGCGACAATCCAGAGTCCCTGAACGAAGCGATGCACGTGGCGGTTCACGAACCGCAGTGGCGTCTCGGGCGCGGCATTCGGCTGATGTTCCTGATCGCCGACGCCCCGCCTCACCTGGACTACGCCAACGACTACAGCTACGCGGACGAGATGATCGAGGCCCACCGGCGGGCGATCAAGACCTTCTCCATCGCTTCAAGCGGGCTAGACCCGCAGGGCGAGTACGTCTTCCGCCAGATCGCCCAGCACACCATGGGCCGCTTCATCTTCATCGTCCACGGCCAGGGAGGGACAACCCCCCACAACGTCGGCCAATACACCGTCGAACGACTTGACGACCTGGTCGTGTCTCTGGTGGAGGACGAGCTGGCCCACCTCTCTCGCTGATCGGCCACAAGCCCGCAGCTAGTCGAAATGATCGGTCCACCGCGACTTGTACCGCCTTCGCTCGGACCCGGTTTCGCGTGGGCAGACTCTATGCCAATACTCTGACGCGTGACGCCCGCCCGACGCACCGGCCGGTTCGATAGAAACGAAGCACGCCTCATGGCAAAGCAACTTCGCTCCATGATCACCAGCGGTGGTCAACTCCAGCTCTCACTCGCCGACGTTGAAACGCCCGCGCCCGGACCGGACGAGGTCGTGGTCCGTGTTGAGGCGGCGCCGATCAATCCGTCGGACCTGGGGCTGCTGATCGGCCCGGCCGACATGAGCCAGGCGCGGGAGTCGGGTACAGCCGATGATCCGGTCGTCACGGCGCCGATTCCGGCGCAGTTGCTGCCGGCGCTGGCCGACCGGTTCGATCAGCCGATGGCGGCAGGCAACGAGGGCGCGGGGGTTGTCGTCGAGGCCGGCTCAAGCGGCGCTGCCCAGGCGCTGCTCGGGAAGACCGTGGCGCTGCTGGCTCGGGAGATGTATACGCAGTTCCGCGTCGTCAATGTCGCGCAATGTCTGGTGCTGCGCGAGGGCACGACTTCGGAGGAGGGCGCTTCCTGCTTCGTCAATCCCCTGACCGTCCTCGGGATGGTCGAAACGATGCGACTGGAGGGCCACACGGCGCTCGTGCACACCGCGGCCGCATCAAACCTTGGAGTGATGCTACAGAAGGTCTGCATCGACGAGGCGATCGATCTGGTCAACATTGTCCGCAGGCCTCAGCACGTCGAGCTGCTGCAAGCGATCGGCGCGCGCTACGTCTGCGACACCAGCGCCGCGTCCTTCGAGGACGATCTGACCGCTGCGCTGACCGAGACCGGCGCCACGCTCGGGTTCGACGCCACGGGCGGCGGTCGTCTGGCCACTCAGATTCTCAGCGGCATGGAGTCCGCGGCAATGGCCAACGCGCCGGGCTTCAACCGTTACGGGTCCAGCGTGCACAAGCAGGTCTACATCTACGGCGGGCTCGACACCTCGCCGACGGTGCTGCACCGCAACTTTGGCCTGGCCTGGGGTCTGGGGGGCTGGCTGCTGACGCCGTTTCTCGAACGGGTCGGCCCCGAGGCGGCCGAGCGGCTGCGCCAACGCGTCGCCGACGAGGTGACGACCACGTTCGCGAGCCACTACGCCCGGGAGGTCTCGCTCGCCGAGGCGCTCAGCCTGGAGCACATCGCGGTTTACAACAAGCGCGCGACTGGCGAGAAGTACCTGATCAACCCGAACAAAGGCATCGCCTGAGCCATACCGATGCCTCCGGCGGTCGGCAGCGGTGTGCATGGCGTGGGCGCGGCGTTGCGGAGCGGGGGCGCACCGTTGCGGAGCGGGGGAGCCCCCCTCTGTCACTCATCTCCCCCCGCAGAGCCGGGGGGAGAGGCGACGGCTAACGGGCGGACTTTCTCAGCAGCCTGCTAGTGCGTGCCCTGAGCGGCCATGACGGTCGGCATGCCCTGCATGCCGCGGAGGGTGTTGATCTCGCCGCGGTGGCCGTTGAAGTGGCCCATCATGTGCAGCGAGATGGCCTCGCCGACGCTCTCGGTGCCGTTTCGAGCAGGGATCTCTCGCTCGAGGTCTGCGTCGGTGGCATCGGCGAGGAACTGCGCGGTGCGCTCGAAGACGGTCTCCTGGTAGCCGCCGAGGGCGTCGATGTCGGAGACGCGCACCTGCTGAGCAGCTTCGTCCGGCATACCCGCGCCGATGCCGTCGAAGGGCAGGCCGGTCCGGGAGGCCCACTCCTCGCTCCAGAGCTCGGGCTGTCCGGTGACGCGGCTGATGATCAGGTCCTCGATCCGGGTGGTGTGCCAGAGGCACCACGCGATCGAGTGGCTGCCGTGCTCAGGGACGAAGTGAAGTTGCTCGTCGGTGCCGTTGCGGGCGTCGATCAGCGCGGAGTGCGTGAAGTCCAGGCTGCGTAGGATGAAGGCGGCGGTGCTCATGGGTTCTCCCTCTCGATAGGTGGCCATTCTAGGCGCAGTGCAACGCTGCGAGCATCAGACGAGTCGCCAGATTCCCGAGAAACACAGGGCGGAGGAAGTCGCGGCGTGGGCCCCCCGTCGCGGCGCGCAATTGGGCAGCCACGCCTGGAACGCCCGGAGCGCGCGGTCATCACCGCGATCGTGGGAGCGGAAATGGACTTCCTGCTCGTGCGTGCCCCCGACTCCTTCCTGTTGACAATATGCTCTTGCCAGGACGCCCTTGGATGCATGTCGCAAAATGCCCGGAGGGAGCAGCGTCTTGACTGAGCCAAACAACCCGAATGAGCGAACCACCCACACGATCCCCATTGAGTGGAACTGGGACATGGATGCCACAAAGATCTCGCTAATCCTTAGCGATGGTCCCTTCACAGAATTCGCCCTGAAGGGACGATGCAAGCGTTGCTGGGGCGCGCTTAGGGGAAGAGGGGCCTCCGGCGGTCCCGTGACCGGCATACGCTGCCTCGTCTGTGGCATGATATTGGAGGCGGCCGCTGCCGAGGCGGAAGAAAAAAGGACAACCGACGAAGCCTGGTTCAACGCGCTGAACATGAGGTAGGGGCATCAGCCCAAGTACGGTGATGGGCGATTCATCCAGAAGGTCTTTCCGATGCTCGATCGGCTTTCTGAGAAGGAGATTCGCGACAGGGTTACCCATAACAGAGGCCAATACAGAAAGAGCCCTAAGGGAAGGCTCACCCGCCATGAGTTCCCGGCGGGTTCTCCAGGTTGGTTCTTCCTCCAAGCTAGGGTGCTCATCGATGGAGCATCGCGTGCCACGGACCATCAAAGAGAATCGATCGCGAACGTTCCTAACTACCAGGTTGACGCTGACGGGTCAGTCTCAGTTCGGGTTGATACTGACGGCCTGAGCGAGAATCCTCGACACAAAGAACAGGAACTTCTTACAACAGCCGGTTCGCTGCTAGGCAACGGACTGATCTCCGCCTTCGCGTGCGAACTCGCGCTCAAGGCTATTTCCCTGACGTGTACCGACGAGGCGACCAAGACGCACGACCTGCTGGAGCTCTTTGAAGACTTGCCAGGAGAAAGCCGAGACCGGCTCACAGCAGACCTCTCAGCGATCAGGGATGTGCTGGCAAGGAACCGGGGCTCATTCGGGGAGTGGCGGTACTTTGAGGCCGATATTGGACGCGTTGCTCTTGACGCAATGATCGACCCGGAACGCTCACGGTCTCTGGCAAAGACTGCGCGCGTGATCCTGGACGAAGGAGAATACGTCGGACTAACGGCAGGCATTCAGGTCCGAGCAAACAGAAGGGATCGTGTGAGTGAGGAGGCGAGGGAACGCTCTTATAGGATTCAGATGACGATCACGGGAGGGGAGTGTCCGCCACGACCCTAGGTCATGGCGAAGGCGAGCACGCTCCGCCGTTTGCCCTGGGATTGGCGCCCGCCTAACAGAGCGACGCCGGCTGTCGAAGCCCGGACTTGAAATTGATGCGCCTGAGCCATTCTTCGAGTCCGACGCAGACGGCAGCCGCGATACACTCGATAGGGCGACGCATCTGCAACTCTCGGCATGGAGCTGTGGCGTTTCGCTAACCACTCGGAGCTCTTCTAGCGCGCACTTCCATTCGCTTCTAAGCATCGCGTAGTCCTCCGTCGCAAGCGGGGTCCTGTGACCTGAACGTAGCTTTGCTAACGTAGCATCGGCACTCGATTGCAGCTGCACGCGCATCTGACGGTCTGCTTACTCAGCCTGGCGCCGCGCCGTTTCCGCATCGATTTGGATCCTCTAGAGCAGGTCTGCCGAGCGACTCTCTGGACATGAGACCGCAATACGGTCGCGCTGCGACCGGCGACCCGGCTTCGTGTGTCTCGCTAGAGAGATGGGGGGGAGTTGGCATGGGGGTCGCAGCAGACTTCCGACCTGATCTGAATAGTCGGAAAGACCGCAACGACCGACAACGAACCCGGGAGTTGTCGCCCCTGGACGGCCGACAAGCGAGGATTCGAGATCAGGCTAGGGATGTCAATGCGCTGACCAACTCGACTGAGGTCACGTCAGAACTCCAGCGCGAACGTCAGCTCGAAGGCTCTTGCTCTTGTCCAGTTTGGTGGAGCTGGAGGAGAATGCGCTGACAAGCCCCGGGGCGTCGCCGATGATCCAGGAGTTCAATCACGCACGCAACGAGGGTCAGCTCAACGCGGCGTGTGCCTGGATCGCCGAGCGCTCCGCGGACGAGGACTCCTGGTTCCGCCGCTCATAGCAGTGGGACTAGTTGGCTCTCGGCGGAGCTGTCTCGAAGCCGCTGCGCTCAGCTCGGGATGCCGAGGCCCGGACCTTCCGGCACGAGCACATGCCCATCCTCCATCGCCGGCAGCGGCGTGTCGGAGGCGAAACGCCAGTCGGCGGGGACCCACGGGATCTCAAACCAGCGTGTCGCCGAGGAGGCGAACCCGTAGGCGAGCGACGCGTAGAGGGCCGGTCCCGGTCGGAAGTTGTGCGGGCTGAGCGCAACGTTGTGGAGCTCAGCGAGCGTCGCCACGCGCTGGGCCGCGGTGATGCCGCCGATCTTCGTCACCTCGGGCTGGAGGTAGGTGACCGCCTCGGTCCGCAGCAGGCGCTCGAAGTCTTCGAGCGTGTACTCGTTCTCACCGGCAGCGATGTCGACGCCCGCGTCGCGCTGCACGCGCTGCATCGCGCGGTGATCACGCATCGGCCGGGCCGGCTCCTCGAACCAGGTCACGCCGCGGTCCGCGAGCTGGCGGCCGAAGGCGACAGCCTCGATCGGGTCGAAGTGACCGTTGACGTCGACCATGATCGCCAGTTCGTCGCCGAAGCGGCGGCGCAGGCAGTCGACGTGGTCGATCGTCAGCTCGTGCAGCTTGACCGCGCCGAAGCCAGCATCAACGGCGCGTTGGGTTTCGTTGACGACAAGCTCAGGGTCGCGAAGCGGCGGCAGGCTCGCATAGCCGGGCACCGCGTCGTGCCTCGATCCGCCGAGCAGTTGTACCACCGACACGCCAAGCGTCTGACCGAGCAGGTCCCACAGCGCGATGTCGAGGCCGGACAACGCCATCGGGAAGATGCCCTGGTCGGCGTAGCGATAGCCGTAGTCCCAGAGCTCGAACCAGAGCCGGCCGATGTCGCCAGCGTCGCGTCCCAGGACCCTCGGCGCCAGCAGTTCGTCGACAGCCGAGGCAATCGGGCGGCCTCCGGCGCCCGGTCGCTCGCGGTCGGGGATGCCCCACCACGTCTCGCCGGTACCGGTGCGCCCGTCGCTGTCGGTCACGGTGACGAACGTCTGCGTCATCGGCGTCGCGTCGAGGATGGTCGTCTGCACGGCCGCGATCTGGCTCATGCTGCATTCCCGTCGGCTGCCTGCTCGCGGCGGAGCATAGCGCGACAGGTCCATACACCGGCGGGCTCGAGGAGGACTCGCCTGCCACGACAGGTACGTGCATACGTCGAGCCATCCACCGAGATCCTCGTTGTCCTCCCCAACCGTGATCTAGCCCAGAACAAACGATGCAGCATGGTCAGGGAGGCGCGATCTCTGCTGCAACGCGGATCCGCCGGCATTCGTCGCGCTCGGTCCGCTCCCCGACGATGATCTGAGCGACGGCGCCGAGGAGGTTGGCAGCGGCGTGCCGAACTGAAAGCCGGGCTTGGTCACCGATGCGGCGGCAGCCGGTCATGGCGTAGGTCTTGCTCCCGCCGTTGAGGACGCTGAGCCGGTCGCGGATCGAGGCGTAGTCGAGCAGCGAGAAGTGCTCGCGGCCGGCGACCCCGCCGGTGGGGTCGCTGGGGCTGTTGAGGATGATGAGTCGAGTCTGGGGGTGATCTGGGAGCGGACGTGATCCGGGTCGAATGCGAAGCTGCTGTCCTCTTGCGGACCGACCGGGACGTGCACCGCAGCCGGCAATCCGTATCCCGTGATCTGCACGCCGACCCACGGCTGGCGCCACCACTACAAGCTGCTCAGATCTCCAAACAGAACGTCAACTGAAAGGTTCTTGATGTTGCCCAGGTTGGTGGACCTAGCGAGACCGAACTGCGAACCTTTTCCTGGAAGGTCGCAATCCAGGGTCCGGCAGCGGCTTGCCGACTCACGGCGCCGGCAGCAGCGAAACTGGAGACAGTGTGCGCACAGACCCGCAGGGAGCGGTTCGAGCGAGCACTGTGGATTGCTCGGGCTCAGAATGCCTTGATGCTCCCGCGGGGATCGGGCTTAGGGCGACTGTCAGTGAACCAACGACCCAGGCACTGCCTCGTGTTCCGCGTGGGCACCAATTCATCGCGTCGATTGGGCGATGCCGTCCTCGCCTTCAGTCTTGCAGTTCGCAAGACCGCTTCCAGGGCGACCGGCAACAACTCTCTCTGCTTGCGACACGGTGGGTTCAGGTTGCGAGCATCAGCCGAGTCACCAAATTCCCGTAACCACAGGCCGTCGCGGCGCTCGATTTGCCAGCCACGCCTGGACGCCGGGTCAAACGCCGCCGCACCGTCGGTCAGCTGCAATCAGCCGTCCGGCTGCGTCGCCGCGAGCCCCGGCGCAGCGCTGACGATGGTCCAGGTCAACGGCTCCGTGACGGAGATCAGATAGGCGCTGCCGTTGCTGAGAGTGGTGAGCGTGCGGAGTCCGGGAACGTTAGCCAGCTCGGGGTCCGTGACAAAGATGCGCCAGGTTTGCGTGGCTGGGTCGTACTCGTAGATCGCGATGACCTTGTCTGAGATGTCGTCGTCGGCCCCGGTCCCGCGCAGCGCGTCGGCGATCGGGACGCCGTCGCGGCCGGGCCAGCTGAACGAGCTGAGGCCGGCGTCAAGCTCGATCAGCGACTCGACGCTCTCGATTCGGACTCGGTAGACGCGGCTGCGGCTGGCGTCTGCGGAGGTCACGGTGATCGTGACCTCGGCGCCCGCCGTGATCGCGACCTGGTGGCCGTTCTCCGCGTCCGAGTCCGCGTCGGCCGGCTCGATCACCACGCCGGCCTGCTCCTGCACGGCTGCGGCTGCGATCGTGCTGGTCGCCGCACCGCCCGTTGAGGAGCCGCCGTACTGCGTTGTACGGCTCGAGAACGCGCCGAACTCGATCTCGCTCAGGCTCAACTCGGCCAGCCTCGCGTCGGCCGCGTCGGGCAGGTTGTAGCTGTAGACATGGTCGTCCTGCTCGTCGACCACATAGACCACCTCGCCGTCGCCCCAGATGCCGCGCGGCTGGCCGTTGCCGGCCTTCAGCAGCGGACGGAAGCTGAACTCCTCCGCCTCGATCCGGGTCAGCGTCTCGGCTTCGACGCGGTAGGCGAAGAGCCGCTTCGCGCCGTCGTCGGAGGCCCAGAGGGTGAGGCCGTCGGACCACAGGCCGCGCGGGCTGCGGTTGAGCCGGTCGAGCGGATATTCGGCCAGCAGTTCGCCGCTCGTCAAGTCGTAGGCGAACAGCGAATCGCGCACGCTGTCGAGCACCCAGAGCGTTGCGCCGTCGGACCAGATGCCGCGTGGGTCGCGGTTATCCTCAGCCAGTTCGAGGTCGCGCTGCTCCACACGCTCGCCCGTGGCGAGTTCGTAGGCGAACAACCGGTCCTGGCCGCTGTCGGCGATCCACATGGTCTCACCGTCGGACCAGATGCCGTGCGAGAAGCGGTTGCGAGCGATGAGCGGGAACTCGAGCTCGGGCTGGCGCTCCCCGCTGGCGAGGTCGTAGGCGAAGACCGCGTCGGCGCCGCCCGCGGCGTTCTCCAGTACCCAGAGCGTCTGGCCGTCGGACCAGAGCCCGGTGGGCAGGTCGTTCTCGCGATCCAGTGACTCGATGTCGCGAGTCACGTTCCACTCGAAGTCAACCTCCGAGGGGATCGGGATCGGCGGCGGTCCCCCGCCTCCGCCGCCACCCCCGCCGCCGCCACTGCTACCACGTGAGGCTGCGGTGACGGTAATTGTCACGCTGATCGTGGTGTCGATCGCCGGGTCGGGCTCGCCCGCTTCGTTCTTGCCGTCGCTAACGGACACGGAGACGATGTACTCCGTCGTGCGCACGCCGGACGTTGGGCCCTTGGTCAGCAACTGGCCGGAGGCCGTGTCGATGTCGAAGGAGGCCGCGTCGGGGCCGCCCAGGCTGTAGCTCAGGGAGTCGTTGTCGGCATCCGTGGCCCGCACGGGCGCGCCGATGTTCTCGCCGGCGGGAGTGTTCCGAGCGACGGAGCGGGTTGTACTGGCGCCCTCCGCGAACACCGGAGCGCGCGCGCCCGGCGCTCCCCGCACCGGATTGGCCGAAACCGCCAGAGCACTCTTGTCAGACGGTTCCCCGTCGGTGTAGGCGGCGGTGGCGCGCAGGTAGTCGCCCACGTCTGCGGCAACCGCCTTGTAGGTGTCTGTGTCGGCCCCACCAATGGGGGTCCAGGAGGAGGTCCCGTTGGGAGAACGCTGCCACGCCCAGGTGATGCTGCTCAGGTCGCCGTCGGGGTCGTCCAGCGTGGCGGTGAGGGTGGTACCAACCTGGGGCTGCAGCGACGACAGCGCGACCGTGCCGGGTTCCTCCACGTTCCCGACGCCGATGGTGACCGTGACGGTGTCGAAGACGCCAGACTGGTCGGTGGCGGTGACCGTCAGCGTGTAGCTTGACTCGTCCTCGAAGTCGAGGGCGGCGCGGGTCCGGAGTTGGCCGGTTGAGGTGCCGATGTCGAAGAACTCTGCGCTGGTGTCGTCCAGGGAGTAGGTCAACGCGTCGCCGCTATCGGTGTCGGTGGCCTCGATGGGGTCGCCGAGCTCCATGCCTGCCGGCGTGTCCTCGGGCACGCTAAGCGTGCGAGGCACAGTCGACGGGAACGAGGGCGCGTTGTTGCCGGACACCGCTGTCCGCACGGGATGGACCGAGGCCGCCCGGGCGCTCTTGCCCGAGCCTTCCCCGTCGTCGTATGAGGCGGTCGCTTGCAGGTGGCGGCCCACATCGCCGGCGACCGGCGTGTAGGTGTCTGTGTCGGCCCCACTGATGGGGGTTCCAGGCGGGCGCTCCCACTGCCAGGTCTCGCCGGAAACGTTGTCGTCGGGGTCCGTCAGGGTGGCTTGCAGCGGGGTTCCAACGATGGGCTGCGGCGAAGACAGCGTGAGTGTCCCCGCTTCATTGACGTTCTCCACGGTGATGGTGACCGTGACGCTGTCGTCCGCACCGGACGGGTCGGTGGCGGTGACCGTCAGGGTGTAGTTGGGCGTGTCCTCGTAGTCCAGGGCGGCCTTGGTCTGCAACCGGCCGGACGCGGCGTCGATGTGGAAGGCGTCGGCCCCGGCCCGGTCCAGGCTGTAGGTCAGGGGGTCGTTGTCGGGGTCGGTGGCCATCAATGGCGCGCCGAGGTTCACGCCCGCGGCCGTGTTCTCCGGGATCGTGCGGCTGTCCGCCGCCGCCGGGAAGGCCGGGGGTTCATTCACGTTGGCGACCAGAATCGTCACACTGATCGTGTCGTCCGTCCTCTCGTCAGCGTCGCTGTTGGCATCCTTGCCGTCGCTGACGGAGACGGTGACGCGGTAGCTGTCCCCGGTTTCATAGTCGAGGGCGGCTTTGGTGCGTAGCTGGCCGGTGGAGGCGTCAATGTCAAAGGACTCCGCGCCGGCGGCGTCCAACGAGTAGGTCAGGGTGTCGTTGTCGGCGTCGGTGGCCGTCACCGCAGCGCCGATGATCACGCCCGCGCCGGTGTTCTCGGCCACGCCGCGCGTCGTGGTCGCGCCCTCGCCGAAGACCGGCGGCGTGTTCGCCCGGCGCGTCACCGTCACGGTGTAGCTGTGCGGCGTCGGGCTGCCGTCCGCGGTGGTGACCTCAATGGTGATCACGTTCGAGCCCACGCCGAGGGGTACCGAGTCGCCGCTCGTGTAGGTGTCCGCGGCCTTCGTGATGGCAATCGTGTCGACGGGGTTGTATGCCGTCGCGCTCACGGCCGGGGATGTCACATCGTGGTCCACGGAAGCGGTATAGGCGACGGTGCGACTGGCGAAGTCCGGCTCGATGGTCGCGCCGCTGAACGTCAGTGACCTGAGGCTGCAGAACGGCAGGTTCAGGCCGGGGGTGTCGCCGTCGTCAGCGGTGTCGCCGTCGCCGTTCGCGTCCACCGCGATGAAGTCATGGGCCGGGACGCCGATCGGCAGGTCCGGGGCGGTGAGGAGGTCGCGCAACCCGTCGGGCACGCACCCGGTCAACGCGTTGCCCGCGAAGCGTGCGGTCGCCAATCCATTGAGGGCGCCCAGCGCTTCCGGGATCGGCCCGGTCAGCCGGTTCCGGGAAAGGTGGAGCAGATCCAGTTGCGTGAGGCTGCCCAACTCCTCCGGGATCGTCCCCGTCAACTGGTTGCCCCGCAGCGACAACTCCTGCAGTTGCGTGAGGCTGTCCAGCCAATCCGGGATCGACCCGCTCAACTGGTTGTCGCCGAGGTGGAGGTCCTGGAGCCGGGTGAGGGCGCGCAAGTCCGGGAGCATCCCCCTCAACCGGTTGTCCCCGAGATCCAGGGTCGTCAACTCGGTCAGGCCGCCCAGCTCGGCCGGCAGGTTCCCGCGCAAGTTGTTGGAAGAGAGGTCCAGGCCGGTGACGCGGCCGCCGCTCGCGGTGACGCCATACCAGTCATCGAGCGGTTCTGTGCTGCTCCCCCAGTTGGTGCCGTCCGTCCAGCTCGCGCCGCCGGTGCTGTTGTACAGCGCCATCAGCGCGTCCGCGTCCGACGCCTCCGACCCATCGCGGAACACCTGCACGGTGTAGGTCTGCTTGAGGAGGGCGGAGTTTGACGGCGTGACTTCGATGGTGATCTCGTTCGATCCCACGTCCAGCGGCACCTCGTCTCCGTTGGCGTAGGTGTTCGCGCCCTTCCTGATCGACAATCGGTCACCGGCAGCGGCATCGGCCAACGTCGCCGTCAGCGTCGTGGATTCCACAGTGTTGGCCACGTCGGCGGTGTAGACCGCAGTGCCACTGGCGAAGGACGGATCGAGGGTCACGCCGCTGAACGCCAGCGCGTTGAGCATGCAGAAGGGGAGGCTCAGGCCGGGGGTGTCGTCCGGGTCGTCGGTGTCGCCGTCGCCGTTCGCGTCCACCGCGATGAAGTCATGGGGCGGGGCGCCGCTTGGCTGGTCCGGCGCGTTGAGGAGATAGCGCAACCCTGGGGGCACGCACCCGGTCAACTCATTGCGTGCGAAGCCTGCGACCGTTAACTGGGTAAGGTTGCCCAGCTCCGGTGGGATCTCCCCCGTCAACTCGTTTTGCCGGACAGACAGCCCCGTCAGCTGGCTGAGGCTGCCCAGCGAGGCGGGGATCGCCCCGCTCAACTGGTTGCCCCACAGCCACAGTCCCTGCAGGTTCGTGAGGTCGCCCAGCCAGCTTGGGATCGACCCGGTTACCTGGTTGCGCGCGATAGACAGTTCCTGCAGGTTGGTGAGGCGGCGGAGGTCTGGGATCGGCCCGTCCAACGCGTTATCCTGCAGACCCAGATGCTGCAGACCGGTGAGGTTGCGGAGCCAGGCGGGGATCGGCCCGCTCAACCGGTTCTGACTCAGGTACAAGCGCTGCAGGTTGGTGAGGGCGCTGAGGTCTGGAATCGGCCCGCTCAACTCGTTGCCCCATAGATACAAATAGAACAGGCCGGTGAAGTCGCCCAACCAGGCCGGGATTGGCCCTGTCAACTGGTTTGCGTTCAGGTACAGGGCTTGCAGCCCCGTGAGGCTGCCCAACTCCTCCGGGATCGTCCCGCTCAACTGGTTTCCACTGAGCGACAGTTCGGTCAGGTTGGTGAGCTTCCCCAGCGAGGGGGGGATCGACCCGCTCAACTCGTTGCCCCACAGATACAAAACGAACAGGCCGGTGAAGTCGCCCAACCAGGCCGGGATTGCCCCCGTCAACTGGTTTTCGCTCAGGTACAAGTATCGCATCCCGGTGAGAGTGGCCAGGTCCGGGATCGGACCGCTCAGCTCGTTTGCACTGAGCGATAGTTGGGTCAGGTTGGTGAGCTTGCCCAGCGAGCCGGGGATCTCGCCGGTCAACTGATTGCCCCACAGAATCAGTTGCAACAGGCTGGCGAGGTCGCCCAGCGAGGCGGGGATCTCGCCCGTCAACTGATTGCCCTGCAGTTCCAGGTACTCCAGGTTCGGCAGGCCGCCCAGCGAGGCGGGGATCGCTCCCTCCAACTGGTTAGCGTCCAGCTGCAGGGTGACCAGCTTGGTGAGGTCGCCCAGCGACGCCGGGATCCGCCCGCTCAACTCGTTGTTGTTCAGGTGCAGCTCGAGCAACTCACCGAGGTTACCGAGCGAGGCGGGGATCGACCCGCTCAACTCGTTGTCGTATAGAATCATGTTGGTCAACTGGCCGAGGTTGCCCAGCGAGGACGGGATCGGCCCGCTCAACTGGTTTCCGTATAGTCGCAGATACAGCAGTTGGCTGAAGTTGCCAAACGAGTCCGGGATCGGCCCGCTCAACTGATTGCCCCACAGATTTAGGTACTGCAACTGCGCGAGGTTGCCCAGCGAGGACGGGATCGGCCCACTCAACTGGTTTCGATCGAGATACAGATCGACCAACTGGTCGAGGTTGCCCAACTCCCTCGGCAACGTGCCTACCAAGTTGTTGTTCCACACGCCCAGGTATGAGACGCGGCCGTCGGTGTTCGTGTTGACCTGAAACCAGTCCCCGATCGCTACCGTGCTGCCCCAGTCGGTGTTTTCCGTCCAGTCCGGGCCGGCGGTGCTGTTGTACAGCGCCATCAGGCCGATCGTGTCCTGCGCGGCCGGTCCGTCGCGGATCACCAGCACGCCATAGGTCTGCGTTGTCGTTGTCGCGCCATCCGTGTGGGTCACCAGCACGTCGAAGCGCTTGCCCTCCGTCGGGATGTCCACCTGCTGGCCGCCGGTGTTCGGGTCGCCGTCCGCGAGCGTCGTTGCGTCGGTCTCCTGATAGGCCACGACACCGTCGCCGTCGGGCGCGCCCGCGACCGTGATCTGGGTCACGCTGTCGGCCACGGGGACGGTGTAGAAATAGACCGTGCTGCTGAACGCCGGGTAGAGCGTGCCCGGCGTCACCGTCAGCGCGCGCAGTGCGGCCTCATCCGCGGTGTGGGCGCGTACCAGGCCAGGCCGTGAAATGAAGGACGCAAGCGCGGCGATCAGGGCGACAACGGCGACGATCCCTAGCGCGGAAACCGCAGTCGTGAGGGCTTTTTCACGCATGGCAGAACATTACATTCATGTGCTCGACGGGCTTGCGTCGAAGCGAGCGTTCTGGGGCGACGTTCCTTCTCAGTCGCTCCGCGTCGTTGCAAGCCCTCGAGGCGGACATCGATACACGGTCGCCCCCAAGCCTGTTGCCCTTCGCGAATCGAAGGGAGGAGGAAACGTCCGACGATTCTAAACGAACGCCCGTCAACTGTGCATAGTCGTGGGTGTGACCACCGGCGTCCGCGCGCGCGGGTGGCCTGGTACACCCGCACTGATCTCGGAATGGAGTGGGTCTCGGCCGAGGACCGCTGCCCGGCCGGGTTTCGGCTCAACCGCCTCGAGGCGATCGAGCAAGCTCTGCAGCGGTTCCACGACGGGCTGGCCTTGCTCCCGATCGACGCACGCGCGTTGGGCGGGCGGATGAGGGCGGGCCATGGGGAGTACTACCGCGAACTGCAGGCGCCGCTGGAGGCCACCCGACAGCCAGGTCCGCCGGCGGGTGAGCTCGCACGAGTGCAGCAGCTTGACACGCTCCTGCACTCGGCCGACGCATGCTGTCGCGCGGTCGGCGCGACCTTGACGGTCCTCAGCGCGATCTGACGTCAAGTGGCATACGATCGTGCGTCATCTCTCTCTGGTACGCGGGGTTGCGTTCGGTTTCCGGGCGAGGAGCATGAGGTACTCCTTCGTCCCGCAGAGGCGCCGGCGGACTGAGCCTTGCCCCGAGGGTAGACTGGCCGCATGTCGCCGGCGGCGTGTCACCGCACACCCGCGTGCACGGCTCCCCGCGGGAGAGAAAAATGGTCGTCCAAGAGGCTCAGGCCGACACCAGCGCCGACGCGCGTCAGAACCCGCACCCGCTTGACCCGCTCGGCGCGAGCGAAATCGAACAGGCCGCCGCGCTCTGCCGAGAGCGCAACAGCTCCGACAGGCTGCGCTTCGTCAGCATCGCCCTGCAAGAGCCCGCCAAGTCCGACGTCTATGCCTTCACGCCCGGCGCCGAGATCGCACGCCGTGCGTTCGTCGTCATGCTCGACCGCGCCGACGGCAACGTCTACGAGGCGATCGTCGACCTCAGCGGCGGCCGCATCGAGTCTTGGCAGCATCGGCCCGGCGTGCAGACGATTCCGCTGCTCGAGGAGTTCCAGCAGGCGGAAGCTCTGATCAAGGCCGACGCCAACTGGCTCGCCGCCATGAAGAAGCGCGGCCTCACCGACGTCGACACGATCTGGGTCAACCCCTGGCCGGCCGGCAACTTCGGCGATCCCGACGAAGAGGGCCACCGCCTCTTGCGCGGCGTCAGCTACGCGCGCGACGAGATGGCCTCACACGGCTACGCCCGCCCCGTCGAAGGCATCGTCGCGCTCGTCGACCTCAACGAAGAGCGTGTCGTCAAGGTCTTCGACGAGGGCGACGCGCCGGTCCCGACCGCCGATGTCCGCTACGACGCCGAGTCCCAGCCGTCGCTGCGCGACGACCTCAAGCCACTCGAGATCAGCCAGCCTGAGGGCGTCAGCTTCGAACTCGATGGCCACGAGCTGCGCTGGCAGAAATGGCGCATGCGCGTCTCCCTCCATCCCCGCGAGGGGCTCGTGCTACACCAGGTCGGCTACCAGGATGGCGATGAGCTGCGGTCAATTATGTACCGCGCCGCGCTCTCGGAGATGGTCGTCCCCTACGGCGACACCAGCGTCGGGCAGTACTGGAAGAACGCGTTCGACAGCGGCGAGATCGGCCTTGGCCGGTTCAGCAACTCGCTCGAGTTGGGCTGCGACTGCCTTGGCGAGATCACCTATCTCGACGGCGTCGTCAACAACGAGGTGGGCGGCTCCCGCGTCCTCTCGAACGCCGTCTGCATCCACGAGGAGGACTCCAACCTGCTCTGGAAGCACACCGACCGCCACAACGACATGCACGCCGAGGTGCGGCGCAACCGCCGCCTGGTCGTCTCCTCCTGGGCCACCGTGGGCAACTACGACTACGGCTTCTACTGGTACTTCTACCAGGACGGCAGCATTGAGCACGAGATCAAACTGACCGGGATCATCCAGACCAAGGGCGTCTCGGACGACGAGCCCTCGATCACCGCCCATCGGGTCGCCAAGAACCTGGCCGGCCCGATCCACCAGCACTTCTTTAGCGTGCGCATGGACCTCGACATCGACGGCACTGAGAACAGCGTCTACGAGGTCGACAGCGAGCCGTTGCCCGCCGCCCAGAACCCCTACAACAACGCCTTCCAGGCGGTGCAGACCCTGATCGGATCGGAGTCCCAGTCGGCCCGCAAGGTCAACTCGCATGCGGCGCGCCACTGGCGGGTCGTCAATCCCGAGCGGCTCAACGCCGTCGGCGAGCCCGTCGCCTACGCCATTTTTCCCGGTGAGACCTGCGCCATGATGGCCGGCGAGGACTCCGCCGTCGGCAGGCGCGCCAGCTTCGCGCGCAACCAGCTCTGGGTCACGCAGTTCGCCCCCGACGAGCTCTACGCCGCCGGCGACTACCCCGCGCAGTCCAGCGGCGGCGACGGACTTCCGGCCTTCACCGCGCAGAACCGCGCGCTCGAAGGCGAGGACGTGGTGCTCTGGTACACCGTCGGCGTCAACCACATCGTGCGCCCCGAGGACTTCCCGGTCAGCCCGGTCCACAACAGCGGCTTCGCTCTGCGACCGTGGGGCTTCTTCGACGCCAACCCCGCACTCGACGTCGCGCCGCCCGAGGGGCATTGCGACTGACCGCCGGGCGACTGCACCTACCCCTGCCGAGCCGGGTCGAGCGAGGTCCGTCTTCCCGTTCGTGCTGCCCGCCCTGCTTGTCCTGAGCTTGCCGAAGGGAGCCCGCCGAAGGCAGCTTGTCCCCAGAGCGAGCTTTCCCTGTCAGGGAGGCACTAGCCGGCTGCTGAAAAAGACAACGCGCCCGCTCTCCTCTCTCCCCCCGCGATGCGGGGGGAGATGTCCCGTAGGGACAGAGGGGGGCCCGGCCGTGCCGGACCAGATGGGCCACGCCGTTGCGTCGGGGCTGCAGCCCCCCTCTGCCTTCGGCATCTCCCCCCGCGATGCGGGGGGAGAGAGGAGAGCGCCAACCGGCGGACTTTTTCAGCAGCCTGCTGAGGCGACGTCAAGATTCCATCGAATGCGCGCGCGCTCGTCTTCGACGGCGCCGCCGGGACAGCAGCGCGTGCGTCTTGCCACCACCGAAGGGGGTTCTGCGTGACCGAGGGGCCGTCGCGACTATTGTCCTACCATCGACCCCACGGGCGGTTGCAGCGCACGTGGGCGCGGTCAGCGGTGCGGCCCCGCGATCAGGCCGGCCCGGGCCCCCACCGCCACGCGCCAGAAGGGGGAGCGCGGGCTGTTGCCCGCGACTCCTACCCATCCAACCGGTCGGGCGGCTAGGCCCGCTTGAAGTAGTGCGGGTACTCCAGCGCCGCGTTGAGCGAGTTCGTCCGCACCACGTAATCCGTCACGTTTCCCAGGTTCGACTGGAATGCCAGGAACGTCCCGGCTGCTCCCTGCTGGCTCGGCGTGAAGTAGTGCCAACCGGCCTCGTACTGCTGCGCCTCCAGGATCGCTAGCCGGTGCTCCTCGAAGTCCGTGGTTTGGAGCATCGTGTCGAGCAGCGCGTTCAGTACGGGATCGCTCGCGGCGCTGTGCGAGAGGATGCTGTTATTCCGGACCGCGCCCGGCGGGTAGTAGTGCTCGTACTGGCCAACAGCCCCGGCGCCACGCGGGATGTGCGCCAGCCCGGGATGGTTCCCCACCGCCGTAGTGATGATGTAGTCCGAAGAGTAATCCTGGGGCCGCAGGGTCAACTCGATGCCCGCCTCCTGGGCGAACACCGCAATCAGTTCCGTCATGATGTTGAACGGCTCGCCGTAGCGCGCCGTCGTGGTGCTCAAGACCGTCTCGAACCCGTCCGGGTACCCGGCCGCGTCCAGCCGCTGCTTCGCCCCCGCGATATCTAGCCGGAACGTCTCGGCCCCCGCATCCGACATCTGCGGGTCCGACGGTTTGAACTGGAACTGCCGCTGCGGATCCAGCCAGAACGGCCGCTCCAACGCCGGCACCGTCGTGTTCCACAGCAGCGGCATGTCGATCCCCAGCGCCCGCACGCCGCTCACGTTGTAGGCCGCCTCCAGCATCCCATCCCGGTCCAGCGTCATCGACACCGCCTGTCGCACCCGCGGGTCCTGCCAGGGCTTGTCCTGCGACTCCGGGGTCCCCGAGTAGGAGATGTAGCTGGCCCCAATAAAGCTCTCCCGCACGTCGACGATTGTCTCCGGATCGTTGTCCAGCACCCGCTCCAGGTCCTGCCCCTGGACATCTAGCCAGTCCAGGTTGCCGGCCTGGAACTGGGTCAGCCGCGTCGCGTACTCCGGGATGAAGTTGATCACGAGCCCGTCCACGTAGGGCCCGCCTTCGATGATGTGCCAGTCCGGGTTGCTGCGGAAGGTCGCCGCGACCCCTGTCTGGTACGAGTCCATAATCCACGGACCCGTCCCGACCAACTGCTGCGACGGGTCGAACAGATCCCCCGTCTCGCGCGGCATCTGGAACACGTAGAACGGATCGGTCACGAACATCAGACCACGCGGCTGGTTCAGCGTCCATCTGACCGTGTGCGACTCCACCGCCTCCAGGCCGGCCAGCCAGTCGAAGTCGGGGGATTGTGCGTGGGCCGCCGTCCCCGCGATCTCGCCCCGGAACCGGGACATCGAGAACTGTAAGTCCTCGGCGTCGTACTCGCGGCTCACTGGCGGGTGGAACATCACCCCACGGCGCAGGTTGGTGATGTACTCCAAGCCATCCGGGTCCACGATCTCAAACGTCTCGATCAGGTCGGATTCGACCTCGCCCAGCGTCGGCTCGATCCCCGGCCCCGCTTTCTGCCGCATCAGCTGGCTGTAGGAAAACGCCGCAATCTGCTCTGTCGTGAAACTCGTCCCGACGAACGGGTCCAGGTTCGTCGGGTCGCCCGCGAGCCAGGTGTTGAACGTGCCACCGCGGACGGCCCCACCGGCCAGGACTTGTTCCGCGGGCTGCTCTTGCTCCGCGACCTGCGCGGCCTGTTGCTCGGCGGCCTGCTCCTCGACCTGCGCGACCTGCGCGGCCTGTTGCTCGGCCTGTTGCTCGACGGCCTGCTCCTCGACCTCGGCGGCGGCGTCATCGTCGTCGCCGCCGCAGCCGACCAGGGCGAGGCCGGCCGCGCCGACGCCCGCGCGGGCGCTCACGTTCAGCAGCGCGCGCCGACTCAGACGCGAACGCTGAAGACGCTGCCAATAGGTGCGTTCTTGCCTCAATGTCATTTTGTGTTGCCTCTTACTTCCGATGTCGCCCTGTGCGCCGGCATAAGCTGGCCCGTCACACTTGGCTCCATGTCACGCTCCTACCCCACCGGCTCGGCCAGCGGGCATCTCGTCGCCGGAATCTCCACCCCGAATTGCCGCAACGCCGACGCTCCGTTCCAGAACTCCGTCAAAGACACTCGGAAGCGTTCATCGCCTCCCGCACTATTCGGGCGGATTATAGGGAATCAGAACTGCAAAGGGGGTTCACACGAGCTACACGGACTGCTGCGGCAGCCGCCGGATCGTGCGCGACTTGAGGAGCTGGTGGACGCGGACTTCGTGTTGCGCGATGAGCCGGTTGCCTGGCGCCTGGATGGGCGTGAGCAGCTGTGGCGTCTGATCGAGGAGCGAGGCGGCGGGAGCGCCGGCGAAGGCGGGGACGTTGAGTCCGGAGATTATGTGGGTGATGCGGAGGGCGGGGCCCTTCGCTGGACGTGGCGGGCGCCGGGCTCAGTCCGCGCCGCGCAGCCGAGGGTCAAGGACATCGCGCAGGGCGTCGCCCCACATGTTGAACGCGAAGACGGTCAGGGTGAGCGCTGCCCCCGGAAAGAGGGCGAGGTGCGGGTTCTGGACCATTTGCGTCTGCGCCTCCTGCAGCATCCGCCCCCAGGACGGGAAGGGCGGTGGTGTCCCGTAGCCGAGGAAGGCGAGCGCCGACTCGACGAGGATCATTTCGCCGATCTGGACCGAGGCATTGACGATGATGATGGGCATGAGGTTGGGCAGGATGTGCCGGACCAGGACCCGGCTGTTGCTCGCGCCAAGGGTCTGGGCGGCCTCCACGTAGCTGTTGGCCCTGATCGAGATGGTGGCGCTGCGGATGATCCGGCTGGTCCCCGCGGCGAAGAGGATCCCGAGGATCATCACGAGAGCGGTCCGGTTGTTGCCAAAGATCGAGACGATGAAGAGCACAAAGATGAGGCCCGGGAAGGCCAGCCAGGTGTCGACGACGCGCTGGATCACGATGTCGACCCAGCCCCGGAAGTAGGCGGAGACAGCGCCGATCACGATCGAGAGCACGCCGGAGATGATCACGGCGCTGAACCCGATCAGGACGGAAGTTTGGGCCCCGTAGAGCACGCGGCTGAAGACGTCGCGGCCCGTGTTGTCAGTGCCGAAGAAATGGTCCCAGCTGGGCGGGGCAAAGCGGTTGGCCAGGTCGATCTGCTCGAAGCTCTGTTTGGCGAAGAGGCTCGGTTCGATCCCGACGATGACGAGCAGGACCACCACCACGGCCCCGGCGGCGCCGAGCGGTTTTCGGCGCGCGAAGTGCCACAGGCCCCCGAGCACGCGGCGGGGCAGGGGCGCCCGCAAGACGAGCTCTGCGACGCTCTGTTGCTCGCGCTGCTGCGAGTCGCCTCCGTCACTCATCGCCGTACCGAATCCGGGGGTCGAGCAGCGAGTACGTCATGTCCGTGAACAGGTTCGAGACGAGCACGACGACGGCGGAGATGAGCACGATGGCTTGCACGACGGGGTAGTCGCGCGAGTTGATCGAGGTCAGCAGGTACCTGCCCATGCCGGGGATCGAGAAGATGGTCTCGAGGATCACGGTCCCACCAACGACGACGGGGACCTGGAGGCCAATCACGGTGACCACGGGGAGCATCGCGTTGCGCAGCTCGTGCCGGAGTATGATCGAGTGCTCCGACAGACCCTTCGCCCTGGCGGTGCGGACGTAGTCCTGGCGGACGACCTCCAGCATCGTGGAGCGCGTGAGCCGCATCACGGTGCCCGAGAGCGCCGCGCCGAGAATAATCGTGGGCACCCACATGAGCCGGAGGTTGTCGATTGGGTCGCTCCAGATCCCGCGGTACTGCAAGGGGGGGACCCAGCCGAACCAGATGAAGCCATAGGTGATCGCCATGAGCGCGAGCCAGAAGCTGGGGATGGCGAGGAGCAGAATGGCGAGACTACGCGCAACATAATCGATTCGCGTGTCCTGACGGACCGCGGCGATGATGCCGACAGGCAGGGCGATGGCGACAGAGACCATCAGCGCCAGCAGGCCCAGCTCGAACGTCGCAGGCAGCCGCGTTTCCAGCTCGGAGCCCACGCTGCGCCCGCTGAGAATCGAAGTGCCGAAGTCGCCCCGGAAGAGGTCGGCGATCCAGCCGCCGTACTGGACGAAGACACTGTCGTTGAGGGAGTACTGTGCTTCGAGCTGTTCGCGGATCGCGGGATCAACGTTGCCGAAGTCGCCGAGGATCTGATCCACGACATCGCCGGGCAGGAAGCGCACCGAGAGGAACACGACGACGGTGACCCCAAAGAGGGTGGGAATTAGCAGCAGGGTCCGGCGGGCGAGGTAGTTCGTCATCACGCGTCCCCCAGGTTCCGCTACCGTCCGACTACTCGACGGCGTTGGAAGGCGTCCCGCGAGGCGGGCCCGAGCGCCGCGATCCTCCGGGCGCACGCCGGGATCGATGTCCTCGTGGCCGCGGCGCTGTCGGGCGGTCAGCGGTGCGGCCCCGCGATCGCCGGCCCGGGCCCCCGCCGCCGCGCGCCACAGGGAGGAGCGCAGGCTGTTGCCCGCGACTCTTACTCATCCAACCGATCGGGCGGGAACTCCAGCGCCGCGTTGAGCGAGGTCGTCCGCACCACGTAATCCGTCACGTTCCCGATGTTCGACTGGAACGCCAGGAACGTCCCGACTGCTCCCTGCTGGTTCGGCGCGAAGTAGTGCAAGCCGGCCTCGTACTCCTGCGCCTCCAGTATCGCTAGCCGCTGCTCCTCGAAGTCCCTGGTTTGGAGCATCGTGTCGAGCAGGGCGTTCAGTACGGGATCGCTCTCGTCGCTGTGCGAGAGGATGCTGTTATTCCGGACCCCGCCCGGCCGGTAGTAGACCTCGTACTGGCCAACAGCCCCGGCGCCACGCGACTCTGCCAATCCCTCGATCAATCCCAGCCTCCGCGCTGCGGCGATCCCTCCCTCATCTTGCAAGGCTTCGAGCCGGAGCCCGGTACACTGACGCAGGCGGCGGGCGTCGCCTGGACCAGTGACCAGGTCCAGGTGCTGGGGGAGCGGGTCGGCGAGCGGCTCATCGTGAGTGGCGCCAGCCTCGCGAACCAGAGACTCCAGGACGAGGTCGCTCAGCTCGATCGACAGCGGACTCAGCAGCGTCGGGTTGTGCATCTGATCCCAGCGCCAAGAACCCTCCGCCATCTCGGAATCCGTCCATTCCAGCTCAAACCGGGTCCGCACGCATACGTGCGACGTTGACTCGTTGCCTCATCGTGGCCTCCTACTCCCGCGTGTCGTCTGTCGCGATTCTGGGCGAATTGACACGGCTCGGCTGGGGTCACCCACGCTCGGACCATCGCGCGCTCACTGCTTGCATCGATTCCGCGCCGAGCCTAGGCTACGCCATCGAACCGGCGGGGGGGTGTGGATGCCGTCTCAATATCCGATCGATCCAAGCCGTACCGATCTCGCCCGGGAGTTCATGGCCAACCCCATGGGCCCCCACAGCGCCGCGCTCCAGCGCATCGTTACGCGCATGCGCGACACCGAAGCGGCCGGCCGCTACGTCCTCGTCACGCGCGTCCCGTACAAAGAGTGGGTGCTCGCGCAGCTCTCCGGCCAGCGCGGCGTTGATCTCAGCCTCAACGAAGACCAGGTCTTCACTTCCCTCGAAGACGCAGAGCGCGCGGTGTTCAAACTGCGCTGGGAACTGATCACCGGCGCCGCACTCGGACTCGACTAATTCAGCGCAGAGGGAGCGATCCATGCTCGAAAAGAAGATCGCGGGCTACAGCGACGAGATCAGCGTCGCTCCCGGCGAACGCATCCGCTTCATGGTGAGCTGCGAGCCGGGAGTCGACCGCTACCAGGCCGACATCGTCCGCCTCATCTCCGGTGATCGCCAGCCCGGCGGGCCCGGCTACCGCGATGAACTCCTGTCATCGCCCGTCAGTGGCGAGTACCCCGGCCGCACGCAAGAGACCTACTGCGGATCCTACGCCGTCGTCCCCCACGGCCCCGCCTTTGGCGGCCTCAGCGATCTCACCCTCCAGGCCACCATCTTTCCCACCCTCCCCAGCCTCCGTCGCGCCTGCCTCATCTCCAAGATGGACGTCGCCGCCGGTCGCGGCTTCGCGCTCTGGACCGATCCCGCACAGGGCCTCGTCCTGGAACTCGGGGACGGCGCCGGGGGCCTGCGCGAATTCGCCCTCGGGCATCCCTTCGTCGCCCGCGAGTGGTACCTGGTCAGCGCCACGTACCACGCCGTCAGCGGCGAAGTGCACCTGCGGCAACAGCTGCTGGACTCCTACGCCCGTGACACGTCGAGCGGCGAGGCCAGACACACGAGCGAGGGGACCGCTGTCGTCGACTGCGACGCGCCACTCCTGCTCGCGGCCGCCAGCCGTGAAGAGGCCCGCGGGAAACCGATCGGGGAGATGATCTTCAACGGTCGGATCGAGCGTCCAGTCGTCGCCTCCCGCGCCCTGGAGCGCAGCGAAATTGAAGCCCTTCGCGGCGACGCAGTTCCGCCCGCCCTGCGTGCCGACATTTGCGCCGCCTGGGACTTCGCCCGCGCGATCGAGACGGACGACATCATCGACATCTCCCCCAACCGCGCCCACGGCCAGCTGATCAACCTCCCGATTCGCGCCGTGCGCGGCTCCACCTGGACAGGCGAGGAGCTGAATTTCCGCCACGCGCCGGATCAGTACGCCGCCATCCACTTCATAGATGACTCGCTCTACGACTGCGAATGGGACGCCGACTTCGAACTGGAAGTCCCCGCCGGCACGCCGAGCGGCCTCTACGCCGCCCGGATCACGGCCGGGGACCAGGAAGACCACATCAGCTTCGTCGTGCGCCCACCCCGTGATCGCGCCAGCGCGTCGCTGGCCCTGCTCATCCCCACGGCCAGCTACATGGCATACGGCAACTCCCGCGGCGGTATCGAGTCCGGAGCCGAGCTGCACGCCAACCGCCTCGCCGTGATCGGTCCGGAGGACCGCTACCTCAACCGCCACCCGGAGTACGGCAACTCCATGTACGACAACCACAACGACGGGACGGGCGTCTGTTACTCCTCTCGTCTCCGCCCGCTGATCAACATCCGCCCGACCCACTCCTGGCTCTGGCAGCTCAGCGCCGACATGCACCTCGTCGAATGGCTCGAATCGCAAGCCATCCCCTTCGACGTCATCACCGACGAAGACATGCACCAGGACGGCGTTTCACTCCTGGAGCGCTACGCCTGCGTGATGACCTGCAGCCACCCGGAGTACTACTCCACCCCCATGTGGGACGCCGTTCACGCCTTCACCCAGCGCGGCGGCCGGCTGATGTACATGGGCGGCAACGGCTTTTACTGGCGCGTCGCTTACCGCGACGACAAACCGGGTGTCATGGAGATGCGCCGGACCGAAGACGGATCCCGCTCCTGGGCCAGTGAGCCGGGGGAGTACTACATGGCCTTCAGCGGCGAGTACGGTGGGCTCTGGTGGCGCGCCGGGCGCACGCCGCAGTACCTCGTCGGCAATGGCTTCATCGCCCAGGGGTTCGACCACTCCTCCTTCTTCCGCCGCGCCCCCGGCGGCCACGACCCCCGCGCCGCCTTCATCTTCGAGGGCGTCGAGGGCGAGATCATCGGGGACTTCGGTCTGATCGGCGGCGGCGCCGCCGGCCTCGAACTGGACTCAGCCAGCCGTGGCTATGGGACGCCACCCCACGCCCTCACCGTCGCTACGTCCGAGCAGCACACCGACGCCTACATCCGTGTCAACGAGGACATCGGTCACATGCTGCTCGCGATCGGGGGACAGGACGATCCCCAGGTGCACGCCGACATGGTCTTTTTCGAGACGCCGCGCGGCGGCGCCGTGTTCTCGACCGGCTCGATCGGCTGGAGTGCCTCGCTATTCCACAACAATCACGACAACAACGTCTCGCGTATCACGCGGAACGTGCTCGACCGATTCTTGGACGCAACCGCGTTCGCGTAGGAGCCCCGCCGCGGAAACGCGCGCGGCGCAATCGTTCCCCGCTTGACGCCCCCGCGGCTCGCTCCGAAGACGCCTCGCGGCCCATGCGTGTCCGCTCGGAAGCCTCACGATGAGCTGTGGATCGTGCCGGTCCTCGCGCCAGACAGACGGGCAAGGGGCCTCCGCACCCTCAGGTGCGGACGAGCTGCGGGCGTGTCGGATCAGGCACGCGCAGGACGATTAGACTGCGACCGACCCCCAGATCCCTGGCTGTTTCCGCCGCGAACCGCGACACATCGTTCGCATCACTGCCGGCCTCGGGGTAGATGGCCCCGGACGTGAACACACCACTCTCCTCGACCATGCGCTCCCAGTCCGCGGGCGTGTAGCACCAGTTCGGCGGCCCCCAGCTCAACTTCAGCGCTTCCGCCGGATCCGGATCGGCCACCACGATCGATTCCGGCGTTGCCCGCACCTCGACGCCCCGGTTGGGCTCCACGGCGGCGCGGCAGAGGGAGTCAATCTCGCGCCGCAGCAGGTTGGCTTGCTCATCGCCCAAGGACTGGTTGAGCCGGGTGGACTCGACCACATCGGTGAAGAGGACCGTGACGGTCCCTCCGGAGACGTTTGCGTGATCCTCGTCGGAGACCCTGTAGGGGCGACCCTTGTGGTCGCCCTCCCCGTCACGTTTCGATCTCCCAGATAGCCGGCAGACAGGGCGACCACAAGGGTCGCCCCTACAGATTCCTCGGTAGAGCGAGATTCGATATACGCAATGGTCTCCCCCGGTAGTTGGTTGGAGTGCGTCGTTGCCATGACTCCGGCCCAGTCCCGCGCAGTCTGACCCGCTGCTCAACAATCGACAAACTTCCACCGCCCCGAAGCGAACTGAGGCCGTGCGAGCCGTCGAGGTGGTGAGAACGAAAAGCGGGGGCGGTCACGGCGCGCTTGGGCTCCCGGGCGAGGTACGCCCCGAGGGTGCGGAGCGGGACGTGGGAGCGGCCATGCGGACCTGGATGTGCGGCGGCGCCCTCCGCCGTGTCGAGGAAGGCTGGGCACGACGTTTGACCACAACCAAACGATCGCGCCGGCTGTGTTGGGCCGAGCGACTTGGCTCGGGCGTCCCGTTGATCGGCGCCGCGTCGATTGGGTTTCTGCTGGTGGAGCTGGGGGGACTCGAACCCCCGGCCTTTTGACTGCCAGTCAAACGCTCTCCCAACTGAGCTACAGCCCCACGGTCTCCGGCTGCTCGCCAGCGTAGGTGGGCGCTGAGCGAGGCGCCAGCGCCGCCCTGTTTACCCACGCGTCACATTTTCCAGACCCAGCTGACACGCAGCGGTAATGTCGGAGAGAGCCCGATATCCTTGCCGCTCAGGCGCGGCACTAAACTGGCCGTGGATTTGATTGTCGAGCGGATCGCGGAGCTCAACCGTCCATGAAGGCACTGCAGGACCTCTGGCACAGCAATCCCTACGCCGTCGCTGCGGCGGTAGTCGCCCCGATCGTGTTCGGCGTCACCTTCGCCCTGATCTGGCTGCTCTCCAGCGGAGGCGGCGGCGACGCGCAGACCATCGCTGACCGACAGTCGCCCCCCGCGGCCCAGGCGACTCCCGCCGTCGTGGAGGTCCAGAGCGAGTCCGGCGCCGAGGCGCAAGCGCAGCAGGTCGCGACCGCGCGATCGAGCGACCGCGCGTCCGTAACCGAGCAGCCCCGACCACAGGTCGCGGAGCCCCCTGAGGACGCCGCGGAAACTGATCAAGCCGGGCCTGAGGCCGATGTCCCCGAGGTGGATGAGCCAGCCGAAGAAGAGGCGCTACCGCCGCTTGAGGATGTGTTGGTTGAGGAGATTGACGAATCGACCTTCCGATACGGGATCGAGAAGGAACGCGGGGCAATTCTGCCGATCGACAACGGCATCGTCCCGTCCAGCGGCCCCGATTACGCGACCTCCTGGGAGCTGCTCCTGCCGACCGCCCGGATCCGTGCCGATATCGTCCAGGTCGGCCGCACCCCGCGCGGCGCGATCGGCGCGCCCGACAACCCGTTCGTGATCGGCTGGTTCAACGTCGGCGCCGAGCCCGGCGAGCCTGGCAATGCGATCCTCGCCGGCCACCGCGACTACGAAGACATCGATGGCAACGTTGGCACCGGCGTCTGCTGGGAGCTGAACCGCGTCAAGGTCGGTGACCAGATGATCATCCGCGACGCGGAACAGAACATCGCCTGGGTCTACGAAGTCACCGAGGCCGTGACCCTCGACCCGAACGATCCCAACTCCGCGCGCTACCTCGCCGCAACCGACGAGTCCGTGCTCACCCTGATCACCTGCACCGGCGCGTTCAACCCGAAGACCCACACCTACTCGCACCGCCTGGTGATCGTCGGCGTGCTCCAGGCCACCGCCTCCACCACCTAACGCTCTGGCTCCCCCTGCGTCGCGGGGGGGCTGTCGCGAAGCGGCGGAGCCCCTCCGACCTAGCCCTCAGCCAGCCGTCCCGCCAACTGCAGCGCATCGACCGGCCAAAACCGCTGCGGCCGCGGGTTCGCGACCCCCGGCCTCTCGCGGTCCGCCCGACAGTTCAGCACCGCGTTCGCCCACTGCGCGGGAATCGCATCGATCCCCCACACGGCGCCCAGCAGCGCCCCGCAGATCGCCGCGTTCGTATCGGTGTCGCCGCCGCGCATCACGGTGTCCACGACGCCCTCCTCCAGATCGACCGCGTGCACCAGCTGCCACAGCGCGTTGCGAAACGCGATCAGCACCCAGCCGGCCTGACTGAGGAAATCCCCCGGCGGCGCGACCGCTGCGCCGCGCACAGCTTCGAGCAGGCTGCTGTCGACATCCGCCGCTTCCGCGTAACCCACGATTCGGCGATAGAGCTCGCGCCGATCGCAGCCCGTGCGAATCACGTGCGCAATCGCCATGGCGAACAACTCGTTGGCCTCCAGGCAGACCAGGTTGGGATGCGTGATCCCCGCATCGGTCCGCGCCCAGGTCGCCAGGTCGGACAGTTCGTGCGTCGCACCGAAGATCGCCAGTGGCGAAATCCGCATCAGCGCTCCATTCGCCTGACTGTGCGGATTCATCCGCCCGCGCAGCGCGCCGCTGACCGTGATCCCGGCGTCGAAGGGCCCTGTGTCCAGCCATGCGACATACGCCTCGCGCACGGCCTCGACATCGAACTCGCCGCGTTCCGCGAGCACCCGCGCCAGCGCGAGCGCCATCTCTGAGTCGTCGGTCGGCTGGCCCGCCAGCGTGCCCCAGACTCCGCCGTCGGCCAACTCCCGCACGCCGTCTGGATATGCCGCGCGAATTTGCGGCGCCGACTGAAACTCGACCAGACTGCCCAGCGAATCACCGGCCAGCTGCCCCATCAAGCAACCCTGCGCGCGAGAGAGGACACCGGGGTTCACCATCGGCCTACCACATCCTGACCGTCGCTAACCGTCGCTGACTGATCGCTACCGGGGTCTACCAGTATTCGCGCCGCTTGCCGCGCTTTCGGTCGCGACGCCATTCCTTGGCGTCGGCGACCCGCTCCACGGCCACAGCGCAGACCTTGTATTCGGGAATCCGCGCCTGTTGGTCGAAGACGTTGTTGGTCAGCCAGTTGGCGGCGCTCTGCTGTAGCCGTACGAACGGCACGAAGATCGAGCCGGCCGCCACATCGTCCGTCACGAATGCGACGCCTTCCAGCCGTCCGCGCCGGGAGGCCACCTGGATCGCCTCGCCCGACTCAATCTCGATTCGCGCCGCGTCCTGCGGGTGAATCGCGATGCGCAGCTCCGGCCAGGAGTCGACCAGCCCGTCGACCCGGCGCGTCATCGTGCCCCCGTGCCAGTGGTAAAGCACTCGCCCCGTGTTGAGCACGAACGGGTAGCGCTCGTCGGGCGCCTCCTCGCTCGGCGCGGTCTGCCGCACGGGGATGAACTTGCCCTTGCCGCGCGGGAAATCCTCGCCGTAGAGGCGCGGCGTGCCGGGATGCCCGGCGTCCGGGCAGGGCCACTGGATCCCGCCCTCGGCGTCCAGCCGCGCGTGCGACAACCCGCCCAGCATCGGCGTCAGCGAGGCCATCTCGTCGAATACCGACGACGCCGTCGGATGATCAAACCCCGCGACCGACAGCCCCAGTCGCGAGGCCACTCGCAGCGCCAGGTCCTGGACGATCTCCCAGTCCGGCCGCGCCTGCCCGACCGGCTCGATCACCTGTCGCACCCGCTGCACGCGCCGCTCGGAGTTGGTGAACGTGCCCTCCTTCTCCGCGAACGACGCGGCCGGCAGCACCACATCCGCCAGCTCTGCCGTCTCGTGCATGAAGATGTCCTGCACCACGAGGAAGTCGAGCCGCTCGAACGCCTCGCGCGCGTGGGCCAGGTTCGGCTCGGTCAGCAACGGGTTCTCGCCGACGATGTACATGCAGCGAACCCGTTCGTCGGTTGCGCCGCTCAGGATCGACTCCACCATGTCGGTCGCGCGCAAGCCCTCCTCGGACGGCAGCGACGCGCCCCAAACCGACTCGAAGCGCTCGATCACCTCGGGCACGTAGCGCTGATAGCCGGGCAGCGCGTCGGGCACGCAGCCCGCGTCGCCGGCGCCCTGCACGTTGTTCTGCCCGCGCAGCGGTGAGACTCCGTTGCCCACCCGACCGACCTGCCCGGTCAGCAGGGCCAGATTGAGCAACGCGGTCGCGTTGGCCGTGCCGTTGGTGTGCTGGGTGACGCCCATCCCCCAGATCAGGCAGGAGCCGCCGCCCGCGTCCCCCCGAGGCCGCGCATACAGCCGCGCCGCCCGCCGCAGCAGCTCGGCCGGCACGCCGGAGAGCTCCTCGACCCGCTCGGGTGTGTACTCGCCGAGCTCGGCCAGCCACTCGGTGTAGCCCTCGGTGCGCGTCTCGATGAACCGCTCATCGGCCAGACCTTCGTCCAGAATCACCCGCGCCATCCCGTTCAGCACCGCGACATCGGTGCCCGGGTACTCCCGCAGCCAGAGGTCGGTGTGGTCGCAGAGCTCGATCCGCTTCGGGTTGAGCACGATCAGCGCCGCCCCGCGCTGGTCGATCGCGCGCCGCATCCGGCTCGCCACGACCGGATGGTTCGACGACGGGTCGGCGCCGACCACGAACAGGCAGTCGGTCGCCTCATAGTCGCTGTACGAGTTCGAGGTCGCGCCGCTGCCCAGCTGCGCCAGCATCGCCTCAACGGACGGCGAGTGACAGAGCCGCGTGCAGTGGTCGACGTTGTTGGTCGACATGACCGCGCGTACCAGCTTCTGCAGGAGGTAGTTGTCCTCGTTCGTCGCCTTGGCGCTGGAGAACGCCCCGAACGCCCCGCGATGCTCGGCGAACTTGTCGGCCACGAGATCGAGCGCCTCATCCCAGGTGGCCGGCTCCAGCCCGCCGGCGCGCCGGATCAGCGGCTGGGTCAGGCGATCGGGATGATTCACGAACGACGTCCCAAACCGGCCCTTCACGCAGAGCAGTCCCAATGACGACCGATTCTGCGGGTCGTCGTCAACGTGGATCAGCTGGCCCGCCTCAGCCGTCACGCGAATCCCGCAGCCCACTCCGCAGTAGGGGCAGACCGTCGACACCGTCTTCGGCCCGGCCGCGCCGCGCTTGCCGACCAGCGCCTCGGTCGGGCAGGCCGCCACGCACGAGCCGCACGAGGTGCAGGTCGACTCGCCCAGCGGGTCCTCGTCGAACGCCGCGATCCGCGCCGCCTTGCCGAGCCCCGCGATCCCAATCGCGCCGATGTGCTGCCGGTCGGTGCAGGCCGAGACGCAGCGCCCGCAGAGGATGCACTGCGACGCATCGAACTTGTAGAAGTGATTGCTCTCGTCGAGCGTCGGGTTGGCCTTGATTCTCCAACGCGAGGCGTCGGCCGTATGCGTCCTCGCGTGGTGGCTGAGCTCGTTCTCGCCGATCGGCTGCGCGTCGTCGCGCATCGCCAGCGTCAGCTCGAGAATGCCCCGTCGCGTCTCCACGGCGGCCTCGCTGTTCGTGCGAATCGCCAAGCCTTCGCGAACGGGCGTGGAACATGCCGCCGGCAGCCCGCGCACGCCATCGATCTCCACCAGGCACGTCCGACAAGCGCCCAGCGCCGGCCCGTCCGCATCCTTACAAAGGTGCGGCAGGTCGATCCCCGCGCCCAACACCGCATCGAGCACCGAGCCGCCGGTCGTCGCCTTGAACGACGCTCCGTCGATCGTGATCGCGACAGTCTCAGCAGTCATCACCACTCCTCTCCGTTGATGTTATCGGAGCGAGGTCTGTTGCTGATCCGCTCGCGGCTTGATATCTCGACCACGGACTGGGGCAGATCCCCGATCGGCTGAAGGCTTCGACGTTTGTCGGAGCCTTCTGCTCGTCCCGCGCCGGACACCGTCAGCCGTTGTTCTGAGTTTCGATCCGCCCCTCCCGTCATTCCTGCGCAGGCAGGAATCCAGGCGGGCACTGGGCCAATTTGTCCTCCGCACGTCCGGCGGCGCGACGACGGATGTTGGCGAGGCCGTAGCGAGGCCGGCACGGTGGCGGGGGTTGGGGGATCGCCTGGATTCCTGCCTGCGCAGGAATGACGGAAAGGGAGGCGCAAATGAGAGAGACGGCGGCGGGGACGACGGAGGGGGGGGCAGGAACGGCTGAGTTAGGGCCTGTTCAAACAGCTCCCACCTGAAGGCGTCGAGGGCAATCCAGAGGCCCCAATCCCAGCATGGCCGCGCCCACATCGTCATACCGCGCCCACTCCGTCATTCCCGCGACGGAGCGCGGGAATGACGGGTCATCGCGGGAGTGACGATGAAGTGTTGGTCTGGCGACCGTCAATCTGAACAGGCCTTAGGCCACTGACCCGCCAAACTGGCGACGGGCGCTGGTCACCGGGTTCGGCGCCATCTGGCCGTGGCCGCACAACGACGCCGTTGCGAGCAACGGCAAGAGCGTCTCGATGTCGCGCCCGGCGGAGGCGTCGCCGCCGTTCAGACGCTCGAGCGCCTCTACCAGCCGGCCTGTGCCCTCGCGGCAGGGCGTGCACTTCCCGCAGGACTCAGCCGCGTTGTACTGCGCCTGCACCGCCAAGGCCGCTTCGATGCCGAACTCCCGCGGGATGCCGATGATCCCGCCAGCGCCCAGCACCGCCCCGGCGCCATCCAGCGAGCCGGGAGCGATCGGCGTGTTGAACGCCTCGGGCGCGAGAAATCCGCCCGAGGGTCCGCCGATCGCGATGCCAACCAGGTCCGCGCTCGGCCTCGCCAGGTCGACGATCTCCGCCACCGGTGTGCCCAGCGGGAGCTCCAGCAGCCCCAGCCGCTCGAAGGCGCCCGAGATTGACAGCACTTTGGTCCCCGGTGCGTCCTCCATGCCCGTCTCGCGAAACCAGTCGGCGCCGTATTCGAGGATGTCGGGCAGATTCGCCAGCGTCTCGACGTTGTTGATTACCGTCGGACGCCCCCACAGGCCGTGCTCGGTCGGCAGCGGCGGCTTGAGCCGCGGCACCGCACGACGACCCTCGATCGACTCCATGATCACCGACTCTTCGCCGCACACATAGCCGCCCGCCCCGCGCCGGATCTCAATCTCCAGCCCCGGGTCGTGTGCGCCGCTCGATGTCAACCGACCGGACGCTCGCGCCGCCGCAATCGCGGCCTCCACCGCCGCCGCCGAGCGGTCGGCCATCCCGTTGATGTAGCAATACGCCTTGCGCGCGCCGATCGCGTAGCAGGCGATTCGCACCGCCTCGATCAACCGTCCCGCGTCGCGCTCCATGATCGCGCGGTCCTTGAAGACGCCCGGCTCGCCCTCCTCGGCGTTCACGAGCAGCAGCGGTTCGCCGCTCAGCGCCGCGTTCTCAACCGCCCCGCGCCACTTGATGTGCACCGGAAAATACGCCCCGCCGCGACCACGCAACCCGGACGCAGCGACTACCTCGATCACCTCACTCGGGAGCATCCCCGCCGCCGCCGCCCAGCCGCACCAGTTGCCGTCCCGTTGCGCCATCACCCGCATGAGTCCGCCCGGAACAGTCCCGCGAGCGGCCGCGAACAGCTCGTCGCCGACCGATGTTTCGATCGAGGCCGAGCCGGTCGCCATCAGCGGCGCCGCCGCGCAGAGGAACATACACTCGTGCGCCTCGACCTCACGACCCTCCGCGCGCAACTCCTGCGTCAGGCGCGCGCTGCCCGCGATCCGGCATGTCAGGCCGCCGCAGACGCGCACGGCCGCGTCGTTGGGCGCGGAGAAGCGGAACTCCGAGTACGACGTGGCCACCGCGTACAGCTCCGACTTCGGTGCGTGCACCCAGGCCGCCACCCGTTCCATCCCCGCGGCCGACAGATACCCCTCGATCTGGTGCAACAGGTGCAGCGCCGGGAGCGTCTGCGTGCGTTCGCGCGGTACCGCTGCGAGCGCCGCATCCAGCTCAGTCGAGCCGCCGATTGTGACCATGCCCGCCACTCGCCTTCCGCTCATGCGCCGCGTCAGTCTACGCGCGGCCGCCGCCCGTACCATTCGAGGCATTGAGCGGAGCGCAGCCATGCCAGATGACCGCCCCGATCGTCCCAACTCCTACGCGGAGGCTCACCGCGTGGCCAGACCGCTCGCCCAATACGGTCCCTCGCACACCTTCCTCGGCGTCCCGCGCGCCGAACTTCGCGAGCCGGACAGCTGGGCCGCCGCGCAGGCCGTGATCATCGGCGCCCCGTTCGACGCGGGCACGACCTGGCGGCCCGGGGCGCGCTTCGGTCCCCGCGCGATCCGCGGGACCGACAATCTGCCGCACACCGGCTACCGGCCGCACCTCGCGCTCCGCATCGATCCGCTGCACGAGCTCGGCGTCGTCGATGTCGGCGATGTCTACATGCCGCAGCTCGACAGCGAGGGCGGTCTGCAGCGACTGATGGACGCCTGCGAGCGCGTCGCCGCCGCCGGCGCGGTGCCCGTCGTGCTCGGCGGCGACCACACGATCACCTACGCCACTGCCTCCGGCGTCGCCAAACATCACGGCTTCGGCCGCGTCTCGATGATCCACTTCGACGCCCACGCCGACACCGGCGATTCGGACGGCGGCCTCTGGGGCCACGGCACGCCGATGCGGCGACTGATCATGTCGGGCGCGGTCCGCGGCGACCGCTTCCTGCAGATCGGCCTGCGCGGCTACTGGCCGGACCCGCCGATTCTCGAATGGATGGCCGAACAGCACATGCGCTGGTATGAGATGACGGAGGTCGTCCAGCGCGGACTCGATCAGTGCCTGTCAGAGGCGCTCGAACGCGCTGCGGAGGATTGCGACGGTGTGTTCCTCTCCGTGGATGTCGATGTCGTCGATCCGGGCATGGCGCCGGGCACCGGGACGCCCGAGTCAGGTGGGCTGACGTCGCGACAGCTGCTCGATGCGGTCCGCCGCATCGCCCTCGAAGCCCCGCTGCTCGGCGTCGATGTGGTCGAAGTCGCGCCCGCCTACGACCACGCCGAGATCACCGCGCTGCTCGGCAACCGGATCACGCTCGAAGCGCTCAGCGGGATCGCCGCCCGCCGCCGGGCCGCGGCCGATGGTCAAGTAGGCTGACGCGGAGCGAGGCGCCTCCATGACCACCCCCTTCCGCTACGGCGTGCTTCAATTCTTCTCGTGGCCGGGGCGGCGCGTGCCGCTCGCGACCGTCTACGAACGGGCGCTCAACCGCATCGACATCATGGATGAGACGGGCTACGACTGCGTCTGGCTTGCCGAGCACCACTTCAACACCTACAGCGTGTGCCCCTCGGTCCACCTGATGGGCATGCACGTTGCAGGGCGCACGAAGAACATCCGGATCGGTACCGCGGTCACCCTGGCGTCGTTCTACCACCCCTTGCGGATCGCCGAGGAGGTCGCGCTGCTTGACGTGCTCTCCGGCGGGCGCGTCAACTGGGGCGCGGGCCGCGGTTTCGACCAGACCGAGTTTCGCGCGTTCAACGTCCCCATCGAGGAGTCATACCCGCGCTTCCGCGAGAGCGTCCAGATCGTGCTCGAAGCCTGGCGCAACGAGCGCATCACCTGGCACGGCGACTACTGGGACTTCGACGAGATCGAGGTCCTGCCGAAGCCGCACCAGCAGCCCACGCCGCCCTTCTGGGTCGCCGCCGGCTCGCCCGACGCGCTCGACTGGGCCGGTCAGCAGGGCTACTCGATCCTCATGGGTCCTCACGCGCAGCACCGCGAGATCGCCGAGCAGCGCGACGGATACCTGCGCCAGCTCGAGCGGCACGGCCACCCAACCGAGGGCCGCACGCTGCCGATCGCCCGGCTGATCGCCGTCGCCGAGACTGACGCGGAGGCCGAAGAGATCGCGCGCCGCGGCGCGCAGTGGACCGTCGGCTCCTACGGCAGCGGGAGCAAGGCGGGTGCGGAACGGGCCAGCAACGCCGCGCGGCGCGATCCCGATCAGGACCCTGTCGAGCGCTACCTCAACAACGTCGTGATCCACGGCTCGGCGAGCAAGGTCGCCGACACGATCAGCGAGCTGCGCGAGACGATCTCGCTCGACTATCTGATCGCCGCGCCCTTCTCGCACGACTCCTTCGTCCGTTTCACCAACGATGTGCTGCCCAGAATCCGCTAGCGACCAGACCCACAGGGAGGCGCCGCATGGCCTACGAATTCATCACCCTCGAGCGCAAGGGCAAGCAGGGCGGCATCGTCTGGCTGGAGTTCAACCGCCCCGAGAAGCTCAACGCGCTCACCTTCCCGCTGCTCGCTGAGATGTACGACGTGTTGACCCGGCTGCGGATGGACCGCACGGCCCGCGTGCTGGTGATCACCGGCAAGGGCCGCGGCTTCTGCGCGGGCATGGATGTCAGCGGCGCCGGCCGCGGCCTGAGCGACTTCTGGGCCGAGCACTCCGATCCGTTCGTGGGCCACCCCGCGCCCGAGGGCCGGGTCGATAACGAGGGCGACCGGCTCAACTTCCGCTTCGAAACCAGGACCTACGCCGAGCTGCGCCGACTCGACATTCCCGTGATCGCCGGGATCAACGGCCCCTGCGTCGGCGCCGGCTTCGACATGGCCTGCCTCGCCGATCTCGCCGTCGCGTCGACCAGCGCCCGCTACCAGGTCGCCTACGTCAAGCGCGGCCTCTACGCCGACCTCGGCGGTTTCTGGGCGATCCCCAAGATCATCGGCTGGCGCAAGGCGATGGAGATGATGTTCACCGGCCGGTTCATGACGGCGGAAGAGGGCCACGAGGCCGGCGTCAGCAACTACCTCGTGGCGCCCGAAGACTTCCAGCAGAAGCTGCTCGAATTCGCCGAAGAGGTCGAGGCCGGCCCGCCAATTGGCCAGAAGGTAGGCAAGCTGATGGCCTATCGCACCGCCAACCTCGACTACGAAAGCGCGCTCGAAATCTCCGGCGCCGTCCTCCCGCTGGTCCAGGAGTCGTTCGACGGGCTGGAGGGCGGGCGGAGCTTCCGCGAGCGCCGGGAGCCCCGTTTCAGCGGCTTCTAAGCCCGCGGCGGGAGAGCAATCGATGCGAGCGGAGCCCAACTCAGATGTGTAGAAGTATCAAGCGTCTGCGCACCCGCGATGGCGAGCGCCCCCCGCAGGAGGTTGAGGAGGCTGCTCTCCAGTTCGTGCGCAAGATCAGCGGCATGCGCGCGCCCTCTCAGCGCAACGCCGAGGCCTTCGACGCCGCCGTCAGCGAAATCGCCGCCGCCAGCGAGCGCCTGCTGGAGCGTCTGCCGCCGCTGCAACGCTGACTCCTGCGCTCCCCCCGCATTGCGGGGGCCCCCCTCTGTCACTGCGTGACATCTCCCCCCGCCAAGCGGGGGGAGAGGGGACAAGCGGGGGGAGATAGGGTCTGGGATTTGGGCGAAGGTCTCGAGAGGGGAGCAGGGAGCATGCAGCCACGTATGCTGCCTCCATCCCAGGACAGCCCAGCGCGGAGCGACCAATGACCGACTTCTCACTGACCGAAGCCGACCGCCTTGTGCAGCGAACCGCGCACCAATTCTCCGCCAAAGAGGTCCGCCCCGTCGCTCGGGAATACGACGAGCGCAACGAATTCGCCTGGGATGTCGCCGCCAAGGCCGCTGAGATTGGGCTCACCGGCGTCCCGCTGGGCGGGCAGGCCGCGGAGCCCGGGATTACCGCGATGATCACGGCGGAGGAGCTGTCATGGGGCTGCGCCGGGATCGCCCTCGGCACTCAGGTCAGCGGCCTCGCCGCCACCGCGATCTCGGTGATCGGGACCGAGGAGCAGTGCGATCGCTTCCTGCCGATGTGCACCTGCGAAGACGGTCAGCTGCGGCTCGGCGCACTCGCCCTGACCGAGCCCGACGCCGGCTCCGACGCCGGCACGCTCCAGACCCGCGCCACCCGCGACGGCGACGAATACGTGATCAACGGGACCAAGCGCTTCATCACCGGCGGCGGGATCTCCGACCTGACCGTGGTGTTCGCCCGCGAAGGCAGCGGCAGCGGCTGGCGCGACGTTTCCGCCTTCGTGGTGCCTAACGACAGTCCCGGCTTCAGCCAGATCAAGGTCTGGGACAAGATGGGCATCCGCGCCAGCCACACCGCCGACCTCGCCTTCGACGAGGTCCGCATCCCCGCCGACCACCGGCTCGGCATTCCCGACCCCGACTTCCGCAGCGGCGGCCGCGGGGCGCTCGGCACGCTGGCCGCGACGCGCCCCTGGATCGGCGCGTTCGCCGTCGGCCTCGCTCGCGCCGCCTTCGAGTACTCCGCCGACTACGCCCGCGAGCGCAAGACCTTCAACCGCCCGCTGATCGAGCATCAGGGCGTCGGCTTCATGCTGGCCGACATGGACATCGCGATCGACGCTGCCCGTCTGCTGACCTGGCGCGCGGGCGAGATGGCCGCGTCGGGCGAGCCATTCCTGCTGGAGGAAGCCAGCAAGGCCAAGACCTTCGCCTCGGACATGGCGATGAAGGTGACGACGGATGCCGTCCAGGTCTGCGGCGGCGTCGGCTTCATGCGCGAGATGCCGCTGGAGAAGTGGATGCGCGACGCGAAGATCTTTCAGATCTTCGAAGGGGCGAATCAGATTCAGCGGATGGTGATTGCGCGGAATATTCAGGAGCGGTTCTTCAACTAACGGCCTGCGGTGGCGCTGGTGATGCGCGCCGTTTCACCTAGTCCAGCGGTTGAATCTTGCCAGGATGCCTGTCTTGCTGCGTGAGGCTCCATGCGCGTAGCAGCTCGGATTGTCGCAGCCGGGCCCAGCGCAGCACGAGTGCGTGCTGGCGCGCTGGCAGGCTGCCAGCGCGACTCTGTAGCGCTTCAATGTCAAACGGCACGTTCTGATCCCCGTACAGCGCGTGGAAGTGCGGCGGTCCGTGGTCGCCGAAGAACATCTGGATGACGATGCCCTGAAATCGGCAGAGTTCAGGCATGCACCCCTTGACCGGCCGGGAGGGGGTACATTTCGTCCCAACTGAGGCCCGTCAGATCCGCGTAGAGCGCATCAGCGCAGAGTTCGATGTCACCGTCCCACGCGATTGAACGATGCGGAGAGACATGCACTCGCGCGAAGAACGTGCGATCCCGCCACGCCTGGAAGATGGGCTTTTCGGCAAGGTGCGACAGGTCAAGCTCGCCGCAGACGCCGTCAGCGTATTCGAGCCAGACCCGGTAGCCCTCGCGCGCCTCAACGTGGATCGGCTGCACAAGTTGCATGCCGCGAGGATACCCGATCGTGCCGCGATCGGCGGCCACGGAGGTTGAATTCGGGCCGCCGTAGGCTTCACGCGCGAAGCCCCGCTGGAGAAGTGGATGCGCGACGCGAAGATCTTTCAGATCTTTGAGGGGGCGAATCAGATTCAGCGGATGGTGATCGCGCGGCGCATTCAGGAGCGGTTCTTCAACTAGGGCCTGTTCACATCGGCTGAGGGTTGTGGCAGAGTGAGGAGGGTTGGCGGCGCGGTCTTGGTGAGCAGATGACAAACCAGAAGCGACTGACCGACGCGCAGTACGCGCGGATTGCGGCGTTGCTGCCGCCGCCGAGCAACCATCTCAAGATTCCTCATCGTCAGGTGCTCGACGCGTGGTTGTACGTGCTCTATCAGGGTTGCACCTGGCGCGGGCTGCCGACGGAGTTCGGCAACTGGCACACGATCTATGTGCGGCTCAACCGCTGGGCCACAGCGGGCGTGCTGGCACGGGTCGCCGCTGCGTTGCAGCGCGAGGCGCTGGCCGGCGTGGACCTGGACACGCTCGCGCTGGACAGCACGATCATCAAGTTTCACGCCCACGGGACGGGCGCGCCCACAAAAAGGGGCGTCAGGCGATCGGCCGCTCGCGCGGCGGCCTGACCTGCAAGCTGCACGTCGTCGCGGCCGACGACCGCACCCCGCTCGCGTTCGCGCTCTCACCGGGTCAGGCCGGCGATGGACCGGCCGGACGCGCGTTGTTGCGCAGGCTGGGACCGGTCAGCGGTTGCCCGGCGTTGGTCATGGATCGCGCCTACGAGGGAAACCGGACCCGCCGCCTGGCCGTCGAGTTGGGCTACGACCCGGTGGTCCCGCCCAAGTCCAATCGCCGCCAACCCTGGGACTACGACGCCGTTCGCTACCGCAAGCGCAACGAGATCGAACGCTTCTTCTGTCGGCTCAAGCGCTTCCGCCGCATCGCTACGCGCTACGACAAGCTCGACGTCATCTTCCTCAGCCTGATCTACCTCGTGCTCATCTACGACGCACTGCAATCGATGTGAACAGGCCCTAGGGTGTTGGCGTCTGCCCGGGAGCTATGCTGACGCCATGACGACTGCTCGCGCGACTCACTACAACGATCTGAGCGCGGAGTATCTGCGCAAGGCGCGGGCGCATTTGGCCGAGGGCGATCTGACGCAGGCGTCGGAGAAGGGCTGGGGCGCGGCGGCGACGGCTGTGAAGGCGGTGGCGGAGGCTCGGGGATGGCAGCACGACGGCCATCGGGATTTGTGGCATGTCGTACGACAGCTCGTCCGCGAGACCAGCGATCGCGACCTGCGCCTTCATTTCGGCTACGCGCAGACGATGCACATCAACTTCTATGAGGCATGGTTGGAGCGTGACGACGTCGAGGAGTACCTCGTTCAAGTTGAGCAACTGGTGGGCAAGCTGGACGCTTTGGCGTAGCGCGGGCGCGTCCCTTCGGCCCCGATCGAGTCGGCGCGGGTATGCTGGGCGGCATGACGACCGCCCGGACGGGTCACTACAGCGATTTGAGCGCCGAGTACCTGCGCAAGGCGCGGGCGCATCTGGCTGAAGGCGATCTGACGCAGGCGTCGGAAAAGGGCTGGGGCGCGGCGGCGGTGGCGGTGAAGGCAGTGGCCGAGGCGCGGGGGCTGCGGCATGAAGGGCATCGGGAGCTGTGGCGAGCGTTGGAACGACTGGCGGAGGAGACCGGCGACGGGGAGCTTCGCGCGCAGTTCGGACTCGCAGGGGCGTTGCATACCAACTTCTACGAGGCGTGGCTCGGCGCGGAGACGGTTGAGGACTACCTCGGCCACGTCGAGCGGCTGGTGGGGAAGTTGGGCGCGCTGGCGTAGCGCGGATATCGGCCACCCATGTCGAAGACCGAGCATCATTGGCCCCGTCGCGTAGCGACCCATTCTTCCCTGCTTCGAAAGTGATCAGCGACCCGTGTATTCCGGTTCTTCAGGAACTCGGTCGGAATATCGGCCGCCAGAGGATCGGTTTGGTGTCTCTCAACCGTGGGAAACAACACATTCGCGACGAGACCGTTACCGCCCACCAGCATGAAGGCACCGGTTAACCTGAGTTTGAGGCGATCATCGAGTGACAGGAATGCCTTCTCGCGATCTCGATGGGGCTCCCTCAAGATCGTGACGAACAAATGCGACATGTGCGCTAACCATGGAATCGTTCGGTTCCAATAGCGACCCACTTCGTCGAGGCGAGCGGCAGTGTACATCGCGCACTCCGCGATGCTCTGGGGCCTTTTCCCGTCGCTCCTGTTGGTGGCTTGATAATGCTGATTGGGATAAGGAGGCTCTTCCGGAAACAATCTGACTAAAGTGGTCTCGTCTGCCAGCATCTGGTCGGTACCAGGTAGATTGTCAGAGTCACGGTTTACTAGCTCCACTGTCTTTCGCAATGCATCCCGGTACGTAGCTGACGAATTCCAAATCACGTTGTAGGATGGCATGCCGACGACGAACTGGCCGAATCCTAGCCAGTGATGTCGGACCGCTTCGTCCATTCCGCCGATGACCCGCTCCCGGACGTCATTGTCCTGACCCATCAGCGCCGCGAATTCATCGCACATGACTGACAGAAGCGGATCTGAATCTGCCCACGCCTTGGACGCATCGCGAAACCGGTTGCGCAAGAATGTCCATGCGGTCTCGTGGTTCGTCGGCGGCTCAGTTGGGAATAGACGCATCTTCAACCCCTCGATACCATCCTCCCGCGATGCTTGTTCTCCGCTCGCAGCCCATTCAACGTTAGGCGGTCGGACTTGATTCGGTTGCATGGGCCACATAGGAGCATGCGGTTGGAGATGTGGTTGAGGCCGCCCTCGGAGCGCGGCGTTTTGTGATCCAGCTGGAGGTAGAGCGGGTCGTCGAAGTCGCGGTCGCAGCCTGCGCAGACCATCCCGTTCTCCTCGATCAGGATGTCGACCATCTGCGCGCAGCGCCATGTTCAGAGTCCCGTGCAGATGTTCGCACGCTGACGGGCGGCTGGCAAGGCTGCGTGGGTGCGGGCCCCCCTCAGCGCCCTGGCTGTCCAGGGGCAAGCTGCTGTTTGGCAGCTCCCCCGCGGGGGGAGCAGGGGAGCGTGGGCGGCGGTGATCAGTTTGGGGGGATTTTTCGTTCTCGGCCGGGTTTCGGGAGTTGTTTCTATCTGGTCGGGAGGCGTGGGGGCGATCAATTTCGTTTGGCGGTGTTCAGTGAGGATCGGGCGCGGTGATCGGGGTCGGCTCGATCCGGCGGGTCTGACGGAGGCGTCGGCGCGGTTGCGCGTGATGCGCATCAGTGGAACTCCTGTTCTGATGCGATGGTACCAGGGTTCTGCGATGTCGGGGATGCGCTGTCGCCCCTCCCCCCTCTGCCTGCGGCATCTCCCCCTCAGGGGGGAGAGTGGAGAGGGCAGTGGCTGGCAAGCGCGGCGGCTCCCCCCTCTGCCTGCGGCATCTCCCCCCTCAGGGGGGAGAGTGGAGAGGGCAGTGGCTGGCGAGCGCGGCGGCTCCCCCCTCTGCTTGCGGCATCTCCCCCCTCAGGAGACCTGCGCGTAAGTCGTGTTGGTGCTGGTTTGACGGGGAGCGGCCCGTTGTCGGGGGCGTGATTGTGGTGTGGCTCGGTTGGATCGTCGGGCAGCGCGCGGAGCGGGGTGCGGTGTGCGCCGGCGGTGGGCTCGAGCGGCGCGTTCGGGGCGGCGTGGGCTGAGTCAGCGGCTGTTCAGGCGAGCGCGCGGCTGAGCAGCGTATCGGCGCGTCGGAGGTTGTAGGCCATGCACTTGAAGAGCAGTTCGAGCGTGTTGCGTTCGAGTCCGAGATAGCGCACGCGGCGGTAGCCGTAGTGCTGCTTGAGGGTGGCGAAGACGCGTTCCACGGCTGCGCGGCGGCGTTCGATCAGCTCGTTGCGGCGCCGCTGCCAATGCGGCAGCTGGGGCAAGTACTTGTGTCGGCGGTGTTTGATCCGGTCCTTGACCCCGGCCGCGCGCAGGCGCCGGCGACGCGCTTTGTCCTCGTAGGCGCGGTCGGCGTAGACGGCCTGCTCGTCGCCCACGATCAAGCCGTCCGCCACTTCGGTCTCGTTCACGTGGGCCGGCTGCAGCTCGGCCCGGCGGACCAGGCCCGAACCCTGGTCGACGCCGAGATGGCCCTGATAGCCGAAGTACGAGCGCCCGCCCTTGCGCGTCCAGCTGGCGTCCCGGTCGCGCTCGCTGCGCGCGCCCGCGCCCGCACCGTGCGCGGGCCGGCGGACCTGCGCCTCGACCAGCGTGGCGTCCAGCAGCGTGCCCTGCTTGAGCACCAGCGCCTGCGCCTCCAACTGACCGTTGAGCTCGTCGAACAGCGGCCGGGCCAAGCCGCGCCGCACCAGCTGGAGGCGGAAGCGGCTCACCGTCGAGCGGTCCGGCGCGTCCGCGTCCAGACCGAGCCCGACGAAGCGGCGGAATGAGACCCGGTCCCAGAGCGCCGCTTCCAACTGCTCGTCCGACAGCGCGTACCACTCGCGCAGCAGCAACGCCTTGACCATCAGCAACGGCGGATAGGCCGGCCGGCCGCGCGGCGCGTCGTAGACCACCGAGACGATCGCGGCCAACGGCGCCCAGTCGACCAGCGCCGTAATCCGCTCCAGCTGAGCGTTGCGGCCCAAGCGCTGCGGCGCCAGCGCCTCAATGAACGTCTCGCCGCCGGACTCGCGATGCATGGCCTGCCTCCTACCTGATGCATTCGTTCCCCGCCATGATCGCCGATCCCCGATTTACGCGCAGGTCTCCTCAGGGGGGAGAGTGGAGAGGGGGATGCTTGGCTATAGCGCGCCGGCCCAGGAGAGCAGCATCCAGACCAGGACGCCTGCGAATGCGCCGAGCACGGTTAGCTGGAACAGGATCAATAGCTCGGTGGGTCCTCGCCTCGGCATGACGGGCAGCATACCCTCGGACTCATGCTTGAACTCAGCGAGTGGCGCGACATCGGCCTGATCTTGCTCGCGGTCGCGTTCGCGGTCGTCTTGGTGGGCTTCCTGGTGTTGACGCTGATCGCCGGGTGGATCGGCTTTCGCGTCATCCGTGGACTCCAGCGCGCCCACGACGAGCGGCTGCTGACAGCGCTGAGCACGATCGAACAGCGGCAGGCCAGCTGGCGCGAGCAAGGCCTGCTCGAGCCGCAGGGCCTGCCCGAACTGGCCCGCCGGCTCGCTGCGCTGCGGCACCGGCGGCGGTCCAAGCCGAAACGGCGTCTCTGGGGCCTGCTCCCGCCCGCGCGTTAGCGGCCTCGCGGTTGTTCCGCGCCCCGCTCTGGCCTAGCCTTTGGCCTGATCGCGACCGCCCAGCGGGGGCCGGCGCGCAAATTTTGAAGGGACGCCCATGAAGGCGGCAATCTTCGACCCCGAGAATCAGGCAAAAGACGGCGACCGCTCGGTGCTTGAGGTGCACGACATTGACGTGCGCGACCCGGAGCCCTCTGAAGTCCTGGTCCGAACCACCACCAGTGGCGTCTGCCACAGCGACCTGCACTTTATCGATGGCAAGTGGGCGGCCGCCTTCGGCGGGCTGCCGGCCGTGCTCGGCCACGAGGCCGCCGGCGTGGTTGAGTCCGTCGGCGACGATGTCACCTACGTGCGGCCCGGCGACAACGTGATCATGTCGTTCCGCCCCTTCTGCGGGGAGTGCTACTGGTGCCTGCGCGGCGAGCCGAACCTGTGCCCGGCGCCCAACGACGCCGCGCTCTCGCGTAGCCGCCTCACCTGGGACGGCCGCCCGGTGGTGCAGATGGCCTCGGTCGGTTCGTTCGGTGAGTACATGCTCACCACCCAGGCCGGTGTGCTGAAGATTCCCGAAGACATCCCGCCGGCCGAGGCGGCGCTGGTTGGCTGCGGCGTGATGACCGGCGTCGGCGCGGCGCTCTACACCGCGAAGGTGCCCGGCGGCGCGGTGGTGGCGGTGATCGGCTGCGGCGGCGTTGGTCTCAACGTCATCCAGGGTTGCCGGATCGCGGGCGCCAGTCAGATCATCGCCGTCGACATCCTCGACAACAAGCTCGAGATGGCGACCAACTTCGGCGCGACGAGCACGATCAACGCGGCCAACGTTGACGCCGTCGAGGCCGTCAAGGAGGCGACCGGGGGCGACGGCGTGGAGATTGCCTTCGAGGCGATCGGCAACGTCAACGCCGCTCGCCAGGCCTGGGACATGGTCCGCGCCGGCGGCACCGCGTGCATCGTGGGGATGATGCCGCTGGGCTCCGAGGTCAGCCTGCCGGGTCCCGAGTTCCTGCAGGAGAAGAAGGCGATCGGCTGCATGTACGGCAGCACCCGCTTCCGCGAGCACATGCCGAAGCTGCTCGACCTCTACCGCCAGGACAAGCTGGATCTGACCGGTCTGGTCACGAGGCGCTTCGAGCTGGGCGAGATCAACGAGGCGTTTGCCGCGATGCAGAACGGCGAAGTCGCGCGCGGGGTGCTGGACATCTCGCAGCCCTAGGCGGCGGTCAAGCGCGCGCACGGAACGGCCCCCGTAAGGGGGTCGTTCTGTCCCTCCGAAGCGGAACAAGTGACCGCCGTGTTCCCCGAACCCAACCTGGTTGAATCGCTGCCGCCTCGTTCCGCGCCGCGCGCGGCTCGATCGGGGACGCCCGAGGACGCGCTTGGTCAAATCCCGGATGGGGCGCGGGTGGTGATCCCGCCGCTCTCGGGGACTCCGTTCGGCTTGCTTGAGGAGCTCGACCGGCTGCGCGAGCGCTGGAGCCAGATCGAGCTTGCCGGCGGGCAGCTGCTGCAGGCGATCGCACCGCTCAACCACCCCGGCGAGCCATTCAGCTTCACCACGTACCAGATGAGCGGCCCCTACCGTCTCGCCGAGGAGGCCGGCGTCCTGCGACATGTCGCGGCGTCCTACGCGCTGGTGCCGCAGCTCTTTGCGCCCGACAGCGCGCTGCCGGCCGATGCGGTGTTGGTGCAGGTCAGCCGGCCCAATGCAGAAGGCATGCACTCGCTGGGCAGCTCGGTTGGCGGCATCGTTCACGCGATCCGCACGGCGCCGCTGGTGATCGCTCAGATCAACCCTCGCGTGCCCTACAGCTTCGGGGCCTCTGAAGTCCGCGCTGAGGAGTTCGACTGGCTAGTCGAGCTGGAGTGCGGCATCCCCGAGGCCAACCGTGCGCCGCCCGGACCGGTCGAGCGCCAGATCGCCGAACACGTGGTGTCGCTCGTGCCCGACGGGGCGACGCTGCAGTTTGGGATCGGCGCGATGCCCGAGGCGATCATGGGCCTGCTGAGCAGCCGCTCCGAGCTGGGCATCCACTCCGGGCTGATCAGCGACGGGATCGTCGACCTGCTCGAGAGCGGCGCGATCACGGGCGCCCGCAAGGCGACGGCGCCGGGCTTCATCGTCGCCACCGAGGCGATCGGCACGGCCTCGCTCTACCGCTGGCTGGATCGCAACGAGAGCGTGCGCTTCGCCCCTGCGAGCTACACCCACTCGCCGACGGTGCTGGCCCAGCAGCGGAACTTCGTCGCGATCAACTCGGCTGTTGAGGTCGCGCTCGATGGCACGGTCAACGCCGAGTCGATCCGTGGACGGCGCATCTCGGGACCCGGCGGACAGCCCGACTTCGCGGCATCAGCGGTGATTCACGGCGGCGCGAGCGTGATCGCGCTGCCCTCGACCGCCGCGCGCGGTCGGGTTTCGCGAATCGTCAAGCAGCTGCCCCAGGGCGCAGCGGTCACGACTCCGTCCTACTTCGCCGACATCGTCGTCACGGAGTACGGGATCGCGCGTCTACGCGGCCGCACGATGGACCAGCGAGCTGATGCGCTGCGCCAAATCGCGCACCCCGAATTCCGCGCCGGACTCGCCGGCGACCCCGGATCCAACTGAACGTCGCCGACTCGATGCGCCGGCCTGGTTCGCGGACGGATCGCGCTGCTCTCCCTGAGCGGCCGAGTGCGAACTCGGACGCGCAGCGTGCGACGCCTGTGCGACACCCGTCACGCTGCTTTGACACAAGGCATCGCCGTGGGTCATATTCTGAGTTTGGAAACCCCGTTCCACAGCGCGGAGATCATCATGCCCGAAGCCATCGAAGACATGCTCGCCAATACCTCCCTGTTCGCTCGCGTCGATCGCGCGCACCTCGGCGAGATTGCGGCCTGGGTTCAGCTGCAGACGTTCGACACCGGCCAGACGATCGAGCGCGAGGGCGACCTCGGCACCGCGCTGCACGTGATTCGCAGTGGCGGCGTTGATGTCTACCAGGGCTACGGCTCCGACCACCAGCAGCATCTCGCCAGCTTCGGCGAGGGCGATTTCTTCGGCGAGATGGCGCTCCTGCTCGGCCGTCCGCGCAGCGCGACCGTGATCGCCAACGAGCCCACCGAGTGCATCGTGATTCTGCGCAACACGGTCGAGGAGCAGGCCACCGTCGCGCTGCTCTGGTCGATGCTGCACCACATCGCCGAGCGCCTCTCGAGCGCCGACGAGCAGCTCGGCGAGATGGCCTCGCACTAGCCAGCGGGCACGAGTTGGCACGGAGGGTCGGGCGCTCAGCCGCCGATCGTGGTGGCGCCCAGCGCCTCGACGACCCGCGCCAGCGCCTGCGTCCCATCGTCGCCAGCCCCCTGCGCCTGGAGTTGGTAATACAGCTGGTGCACCAGCGATGTGTTCGGCAGCGGCTGCAACACGTCGTCGGCCGCGTCCAGCGCCAGACGCAGGTCCTTCTGCATCAGCCGGATCATGAAGCCCGGCGCGAAGTCGCGCCCCACGATCCGCGGGCCGAGGATCGAGAGCTGCCACGATCCGGCTGCGCCGGCGCTGATCGCGGCCAGCATGCGCTGCGGATCGACGCCCGACTTCTGCGCCAGCGCCAGCGCCTCGCAGACGCCCAGCAGCGCCCCGGCGATCGCGACCTGATTGCACAGCTTGACCGTCTGGCCGGCCCCGTTCGGCCCGCAGTGCGTGATCGTCCGGCCCATCGCTTCGAGGATCGGCCGGCAGCGCTCCAGCACCTCAGCCTCGCCCCCGACCATGATCGAGAGCGTCCCGGCCTTCGCGCCGGTGTCGCCGCCCGAGACCGGCGCGTCGAGCATCGCCACGCCCTGCGCCCTCAGCTGCCCGGCGATCGAGCGCGTCACCGCCGGGCTGATCGTGCTCATGTCGACCACCACTGAGCCCGACGCCAACCCGCCGATCGCCGCGCGTTCGGCGTCGCCGTCCGGCCCATCGACCAGCACCTCCTGGACATCGCTGCTGTCGGTCACGATCGTCACCAGCACGTCCGACGCCTCGGCCACGGCTCGCGGCGACTCAGCCGCCAGCGCGCCCAGCTCGGTGCACGCGTCGACCCCGGCCTGGCTGCGATTCCAGACGGTCGGCACGATCCCCGAGCCGATCAGGTTGGCCACCATCGGCCGGCCCATGATCCCCAGGCCGATGAAGCCGACCCGCTGCTCGTTGGTTGTTCCGTTCGCTGCCATGACTCCCGCCTTCCGCCGCTGCTTACCGCGTCGCATCTCGCGATCGGCGGCTATGGTAGGCGCGAATGCCCCTCTATCTCGCCACCGCGCACTGCAGCGACGGCGCGTTTGCTCGGCTCGGCCTCGCCGAGAGCATCGCCGCGATCGAACAGTCCGCGCGGATGACCGGAGGCCGCCTGATTGAGGCGCTGCTGCTCGACGCCGACGAGCTGGCGCTGATCATCGAGACGCCCGATTCGCCATCGCTTGCGCGCATCCAGCTCGAGGCGCAGGATCTGGACATACAGATACGCGCGCGTCCCGCGCTGCCGCGCATCGAGGCCGAAGCGCTCGACCGCGCGCATCGAGAGCGGCGACCCGCCTGAACAACCCGGACGGAGACAGCGCATGACCACCGAATCGCGATGCGAAGAGATGCGCGCCGAGCGCGCGCGGCTCAACATCGAGGCCGACTCGATGCCCGGCCGGCTGCCGCCCGGGCCTGGCCAGCCAATCGGCCCCGGCAACCCGGAGCTGCGGCGCATCTACGACCGAATCAACGACTTGCGTAAAGAGCTTCTCGCGCTGGGCTGCACTCCGTAACGAGAGGTGACAGCCAGCCTCCGTCGCGCTACGATGGCAACACAATTGAATATGAGGGCCGAATCCCCGCAGACTGACATCTGGGGGGAACGGGGGACCCAAACCCGTCGGCCGACCACCAGCCACCCAAATTGGCGCTGGCAGTCGGACGGCAAAGGGGTGAACGAAGCGCAAGCTTCGCGGCACACTTCCTCGTGCCGAACCCGACAGCTAACCCCGTAGGCGACCGAGGGAGATTCGCGTTTCGCCGGTCGCCAGCCGTTGTTTGTTCTGCGGCTGGCTTTTTGGTTGAAGCGCGATCGCACAGCTTGTGCATCGCCCCGTCGCTGCGGCCCACCCAACTCACGGGAATCTCGTCGGTATACCCGACGTGATGGCCACAGGACGGGGTTTCTCGCTCGCTCCGTCCTGCCTCCTGGGCCGACCCGGGGCTTCGAAGCCCCGGGTTCGGTCTTTAACGACCGCGGTCACTGGCTGGAAGATCGTCGCGCGACCTTTGCGTCGTTCGCCCTAAGAATCCTCTGAACAACTCTCCCCCCCGCTCTGCGGGGACCTGCGCGTAAGTCCCACTGCTCCGACCTTCCCTGCCGGTTGCGGTGTAACGAGGTGACGGTGGGGAGCTTCCGCTATCTGGTGAGGGCGCGCCCGGAGCCCCCCTCTGCCTGCGGCATCTCCCCCCGCGGAGCGGGGGGAGAGGGGAAATGGAGACTACGCGCGGGTTTCCTCAGGGAGAGAGGTTGGGAAGGGAGCGCCTGATCCCAAATGCTCCCCCCGCGGGGGAGCTGTCGCGCAGCGACTGAGGAGGAGGCTCCCAGCTGCGTGAGCGGTGGCGATGCGCGCGGCCTCCCCCTCTGCCCCTGCGGGGCATCTCCCCCTCAGGGGGAGAGATTGGGAAGGGAGCGGATGCCGCTGAAGACATTGGGTGGTCAGCGGGGATCCGACTTGTTCAGAGGATTCCTAACGGCCCACGAACGCCGGCTGACGCTTCGCCAGGAACGCCTTCGCGGCTTCCTTGTTGTCCTCGCCGGTGAAGGACAGCCCCACGTGCGCGCCTTCCTGGTAGAGCGAATCGGACAGGTTGTGGTTCGCGCCGAAGTTCAGCGTCCACTTCATCATCGCCAGCACCGATGTCGGGCCCTGCGCGATCTCACGGCAGAACTCCAACCCGCGCGGGATCAGCTCGTCGTGGGGCACGACCTGCGTCACGATCCCCAGCTCCTCCGCCTCGGCGGCGTCGATCCGCCGGTCCAGCATCAGCAGCTCGCGGGCCTTGGTGATGCCGACCATGCGCTGCAGGAACCAGGCGCAGCCGTAGTCGCCCGACACGCCGATGTTGCGGAACGCCGTGACGAAGCGCGCGCGGTCCGACGCGACCCGGAAGTCGGTCGCGAGGCAGAGGCCCAGACCGCCGCCCGCCGCCGGACCGTTGACCAGCGCCACCGTCGGCGTGCCCATCTCGTGCAGCATCCCCGAGGTCTGCATCTGACTGCGGTGGCTCAGGCGGTTGCTGACGCCCGGCCCCGGCCGACGCCCGCCCGAGCGGCTCATATTGTTGATGTCGGCGCCCGCCGAGAAGCCGCGGCCCGCGCCGGTCAGCGCCACGCAGCGAATCTCCGAGTCGTCTTCACAGTCGACCAGTGCCTCCACCAGGCGCGGCAGCAGGTCCTCGCCGAACGCGTTCAGGCGCTCCGGCCGGTTGAGCGTGATCAGCGCGACGCCGTCGTCCCGCTTGTCGAGCATCACAGTTGTCATCGCGAGGTCGTCTTTCCGTTTCGCACAGCAGCACGAAGCGTAGCCGGGCAGTGCGCAGCGATACACTGCGCAGGCAATGTGCGGCCGGTTCACGCTCACCGTCACCTCGCTGGAGATGTTTGCCCAGACTCAGCAGCTCGCCGCGCAGATTTTCGATCCCGTCCGCTACCGCCCTCGCTACAACATCGCCCCGACCAACGAGCACGTGATCGTCCGCATCGAGGCCGAGGATTTCGCCGCCCAGAACGCAAAGTGGGGCCTGATCAACAGCTGGGCCAAAGACGCGAAGCGGGCCGGACGCCAGATCAACGCGCGTTGCGAGACACTCGGCTCGTCGCGCGTCTGGAAGCCCGCCTTCCAGACGCGCCGCTGCGCCATCCCGGCGGACGGCTGGTTCGAGTGGACCGGCCCCAAAAACAAACGCCAGCCGCACTGGATTCACCGGCCCGACGCTGAGCCCTTCCTGTTCGCCGGCCTCTACGAACGCTGGACCCCGCGCGATGGCGGCGACGCAGCTACGCCGATCACGACCTTCACGATCATCACCACCGACGCCAACGAGCAGCTCGCATCGATTCACAATCGCATGCCCGTGGTGCTGCCCAACGACCGGCTGGAGGCCTGGCTCGATCCCCGCGTCACGGATCTCGAGCGGCTGCAACCGCTACTGCAGTCCGCGCCCGACGACGCATTCGTGAGCCTCGCGGTCTCGCCGCGCGTGAACTCGGTGCGCAACGACGACCCTGAGCTGCTTGCTCCGCAGGAACAGCTTTCTTTCTGAGTCTGCGGTTAAGTCTGAGAGGCCCCATGTTCACCGAGATCGACGCCTTCCTGCGCTATTTCCGCTCGGTCAATCGTCGCGCCGTGCGCGATGTCACGGCGCTGCCGCCGGAGGCCGACGGCTGGACGCCGACCGGCGGTGAGGGCGAACTGGTCGGTGAGGGGGCCTGGTCGATCAACAAGCTGATCGGGCACATGTGCGGCTCGCGGTTGTATTTCGCCAGCGCCTACCGGCGCGAGGGCTGGATCTCGCCCGAGCCGCCGGACGTGAGCCGCGCCGAACTCTGGGCGCCTGCGCTCGACGACAGCTTCGGGCGCTTCTCCGAGCTGGTCACAGAGGTCGGACCCGAAGGCCTGAAGCGCCAGGTCCCGATGATCGACACCCCCGACGGCTCGCTGAGCGGCTGGCGCTTGCTGATGATGATGCTGGAGCACGACATTCATCACCGCAGCCAGATCGACACCTACGCCGGGCTCAACGGCTGGGACCCGCCGGACATCTATTTCCGCAGCGCCGAATCGATCGCCGAGCTACAGGACGCGCAGCGCGCCAAGTACCGCGGATGACGCCACCGACACTGGACGATGTCCGCCGCGCGGCTGAGATCATCGCTGCGCATCTTGCGCTGCCCACTCCGCTGGTGCACAGCGTCGCGCTGTCCGAGCGTTGGGATGCGGATGTCTCACTGAAGCTCGAGTGCGTCACGCCGACCAGCGCCTTCAAAGTCCGCGGCGGCGTCCATCTGGTCAGCAGGCTTAGCGCGGACGAGCTGAACCGCGGGCTCGTGACCTCCTCGACCGGCAACCACGGGCAGTCGATCGCCTTCGCCGCCGCCTCGGTGGGGGCGAAGGCGACGGTCTTCATGCCGACCGACGCCAACGTCGACAAGATCGCGGCGATCGAGCGCCTCGGGGGCACGGTCGAGCTGGTCGGCGAGCGCTTCGATGAGGCGCGCGTGCGCGCCGAGGAGTTCGCCGCCGAGCGCGGCGCCCGCTACGTCGAGCCCGTCGAGGAGCCGTTGTTGATCGCGGGCGTCGCCAGCGCCGCGTTGGAGGTGCTCGAAGGCCAACAGCCTGAGACCGAGCTGATCATCCTCCCGCTCGGCGGCGGCACCGGCGCCTCGGGCTGGGTCACTGTCCGCGACGGCCTGCAACATCCCGCGGAAATCTGGGCGGCTCAATCCGCTCAGTCGCCCGCCGCGCACGACGCCTGGCGCTCCGGTGAAATGCAGACGCGGCCCAACACCAGCCTCGCCGAAGGCATCGCGACGGCCGTCCCGTTCCCGTTCGCGCTCAGCATCCTGCGCGCGACGCTCGATGACTTTGTGCTCGTCGATGACGCTCAGATCATCGAGGCGATCCGACTGCTCTGGGACGCGCAACACGTCATGGCCGAGCCCGCCGGCGCGGTCGGCATCGCCGCCGCCGAGCAGGAGCGGGAACGTGTTCGGGGCAAGCGGGTCGTGGTCGTGATCACCGGCGCCAACGCCACCCGCGCCCAGCTGCGGGAGTGGCTCTAAGCGCGGCTCAGGTGGGTGATCAGTCGCCGGCGAACTCGTTGATTCGGGCGGCCAGCACGAAGTCGAAGTCGGTGATCCCGCCGGCGTCGTGGGTGTTCAGCGCGATGTTGACCGTGTTGTAGACGTTCGACCAGTTGGGATGGTGGTCGAGCTTCTCGGCGACCAGCGCCACCGACGACATGAAGCCGAAGGCGGCTACAAAGTCGCCAAACCCGAACGTGCGCTGCAGCGATCCCTCGGCGTGCGACCACCCGGGGATCTCGGCGAGGCGCCCCGCGACCTCTGCATCGTCCAGCTTGCGTCGCTCCGGCATGATCAGGCCTCCCCGTTCGCTCTGCTCGCGTGCGAGTATACGAGCGATGGGGGCTCCACCATGACCACCCTCGACGATGTCAGCGAGCTGCTCGGCGAGAGTCGCTCGGGGCACCTCGCCACCGCCTCGATTGAGGCCGACCCGCACCTGATTCCCGTCGTCTATGCCCTCCACGACGACGCGATCTGGATCGCGATCGACGAGAAGCCGAAGACCACGCTGCGCCTGCGGCGGCTGCGCAACATCGAGGAGAACCCCCGCTTCGCGCTGCTCGTCGACCACTACTCCGACGACTGGTCGCAGCTCTGGTGGGTCCTACTGCGCGGCCCGGCCGAAGTCTGGTGGCCGCAGACCTGGGACGCCGCTGCCGCTGAGGCCGCGATCGCCGCGCTGCGGGCCCGCTACCCGCAGTACGAGGAGATGGCGCTGGAGGAGCGTCCGCTGCTGCGGCTGACGGCGGAGCGGGTGACGCGCTGGTCGGCGACTCGCGATTGACGCCGCAGCCATTCGCGCTCAGACCTTGGACCAGTCGTGCCCCATGACCTCGTCCCAGCGCGGGTCGAAGCCCGTCCAGCCGCCGTCAACCACCAGCTTCTGACCGGTAATCAGGCTTGATGCATCGGAGGCCAGAAAGAGTGCCGCCTGTGCGATGTCGATCCGCTCCCCCGCCCGCCCCATCGGCTGCAGCGACGCCCAGCGCTGCCGCGTCTGCTCAAGCTGTTCATCGGTGCGCGCACCCTGACCCGTCACAATGGTGCCCGGACAGATGCAGTTGATCCGGATCCCCTTCGACGCCCACTCGCCCGCCGCCGCCTGCACCATCGCAATCACCGCCCCTTTCGAGGCGGCGTAGGCCGCGACCCCCGGCACCCCGACCAGACCGGCGATCGATGCCGTCACGATGATGGAACCGCCGCCTGCGCGTTCGAGGTGGGGGATGCCGTACTTCATGCCCAACCAGACGCCGCGGATGTTGACGGCGGTGACGAGGTCGTAGGTGGCTTCGGGGCAGTCGCGGACGTTGCCTTCGTCGCCGCCGACGCCGGCGTTGTTGTAGATGACGTCGATGCGTCCCCAGCGCTCGACGGCGGCGTGGAACATGGCCTGGACGTCTTCGCCGTGACGGATGTCAGTCTCGATGAAGGCGGCGCGGGATCCGATGTCCTGGGCGACCCATTCGCCGCGCTCTGTGTTGCGGTCGGCGATGAGGACGTTGGCTCCTTCGGCGGCGAAGAGTCGGGCGGCGGCTTCGCCGATCCCGGAAGCGGCTCCGGTGACGACGGCGGTCTTGCCTGCGAGTCGGTCTGCCATGCTGCTACCCCTTGCTCAGGCCGGAGCGCGGCCTGTGAAATCCTCCCAGCGGCGGTCGATCGCGGTCCAGCCACCGTCGACGACGATCGCCTGGCCGGTGACGAAGCTGGACTCGTCGGACGCGAGCCAGAGTACGGTCTGTGCGATATCGAGGCTCTCGCCACCGCGGCCGAGCGGCGTGACCGCGGCGCCGCTCGCGCGACGCCGGTCGACGTCGGCCCGATCCTGCTCGCCTTCGCTGTCGTCACGAAGCCGGGTGGCGATCGAGCCGGGGCAGACGCAGTTGATCCGGATGCCCTTCGCTGCCCACTCACCGGCGGCGGCGCGGGTCAGGGCGATCACGCCGCCCTTGGAGGCGCAGTAGGCGCTCGCGCCGGCGAGGCCGCTGATGCCCGCGATCGAGGCGGTCGAGATGATCGAGCCGCCGCCGGCCGCTTCGAGGTGAGGAATCGCGTACTTCATGCCCAGCCAGACGCCGCGCAGGTTGATCGCCATGATCTCGTCGAAGAGCGACTCGGGGCAGTCGCGCACGGTGCCCTCGATGGCGGCGATGCCGGCGTTGTTGTAGACGATGTCGATCCGGCCCCAGCGTTCAGCGGCAGCGGAGAACATTGCCTGGACGTCTTCGCCCTGGCTGACGTCGCCGACGAATGGCGCCGCCTGGGCGCCGATGCCGGCGGCGATCCGCTCGGCACGCTCCTGCCAGCGGTCGGCGACGAGCACGTTGGCGCCCTCTTCGGCAAAGAGTTCGGCGGCGGCGCGGCCCAAACCGGAGCCGGCGCCGGTGATCACTGCGGTCTTGCCTGTCAGACGGTCGGTCATGTTGTCCTCCTAGCTGAAGTCTCGGCCGGTCAGGTTTCCGAAGCGCGCGTCGACGCCCGTCCAGCCGCCGTCGACGACGATTGCCTGGCCGGTTACGAAGGTCGATTCAGCGGAGGCGAGCCAGAGCGCGGCGTTGGCGATGTCGCGCCCCTCGCCGCTGCGGCCCAGCGGAGTGATCACCGCGCCGCGGGCGCGGCGCCGGTCGAGCTGGGCCGGGTCCTGCGGACCCTGGCTATTGTCGCCGATCCGGGTCGCGATCACGCCCGGGCAGATGCAGTTGATCCGAATGCCGGCCGACGCCCATTCACCCGCCGCCGCCCGGGTCAGCGCGATCACGCCGCCCTTGGATGCGCAGTAGGCGGCGATTCCGGAGAGGCCGGATAGTCCAGCGACCGACGCGGTCGAGATGATCGAGCCACCGCCGGCGGCCTCGAGGTAGGGGATGCTGTACTTGATGCCCAGCCAGACGCCGCGGAGGTTGACCGCGATGATTTCGTCGAAGACGGATTCGGGGCAGTCGCGCACGTTGTCTTCGGGCCCGCCGAGGCCCGCGTTGTTGTAGACGATGTCGATTTGGCCCCAGCGCTCCGCCGCGGCGCTGAACATCGCCTGCACATCCTCGCCCTGGGAGACATCGCCGACGAAGGCGGTGGCCTGTGCGCCGATGCCGGCGGCGACGCGCTCGGCGCGCTCTTCCCAGCGGTCGACGATGAGCACGTTGGCGCCCTCGGCGGCGAAGAGTTCGGCCGTGGCCTGGCCCATGCCTGATCCAGAGCCGGTGATCACCGCGGTTTTGCCGGCCAGTCGGTCAGCCATGTTGATTCCCTTCAGCTCCGCCCGAAGGCTAAGGCCCGCGTCGGTGGTGCGTATCGGGGGAGATGTCACGGAGTGGCAGAGGGGGGCGCCCCGCGCTGCCGCCGGTGTACCGCGTGGAAGCCCCCCTCTGCCTGCGGCATCTCCCCCCGCCGAGCGGGGGGAGAGGGGAAATGGGGACTACGCGCAGGTCCCCTCGGGGGTGAAGGGATCCGGATTCCGTTGAGCACTCAATGTGCTCAACGGGGGAGAGCTGTCGCGCAGCGACTGAGGGGGAGGGCGGAAGGCTGATTAGACGCCAAGCCGCGCACGGTAACGCCGGCTGAGCGCGACGCACTCCCCCTCTGCCTGCGGCATCTCCCCCTCAGGGGGCGAGATTGGGAAGGGATCGGATGCCCCTGAACACATTGGGTGGTCAAGGGGGATCCGACTTGTTCAGAGCGTTCCTAGGTCAGCGCGTCGGCGATGGCGAGTTGGGCGATCTGTTCATCGTCGTAGCCGAGAATCTCGTGCAGCACCAGGTCGTTATCTCGGCCGATCGTGGGCGCCGCGCTGCGGTAGCTCGGCGGCGTGTCGGAGAGGTAGCCCTTGGCCGCCTCGACGACGGTCTGCCCGTGCACCGGATGATCGAGCGTTACGAAGTGCCCGCGGTGCTGAAGCTGCAGATCGGCGATGCATGAGGTGCTGTTCTGGACCGCGTGCGCCGGGACGTTGATGGCCTGCAGGATGCGCTCCGTCTCGAACGCCGAGCGGCCCGCGCACCACTCGGAGAGCAGCGCGTTCAGCTCATCGGCTGCGGCCAGGCGCGATTCGGCGCCCGCATAGCGGGGATCATCGGCCAGGCCGGACTGTCCCAGCGCCATGCAGAGGCGCGACCAGTCGGCGTTGTCGCGCACCGCGATCGCGACCCACTCGTCGTCGCCGATGCATTCGTAGACGCCGTGCGGCGCCATCTGCCGGTCCACATTGCCGACAAGCTCGGGCACGTGGCCGTTGACGGTGTAGTCGAGCAGCGCCGTGCTCATGAAGTGCAGCGAGGATTCGGCCTGCGCCTGATCGATGTAGCAGCCCTCACCGGTGCGGTCGCGATGGTCCAGCGCGGCCAGAATCGCGGGTACCGCGAAGCGCGGACTGAGGTAATCGGTATAGGCGGAATACGGTCCGGCGGGGTCGTCGCCCGGCTCGCCGGCCAGTGCGATGAAGCCGCCGATCGCCGCGCCCATCGTGCCGAAACCGGCGACGTTCGAGAGCGGCCCATCCTGGCCGAACAGGCAGGTGCTGAGCATGATCAGGTCGGGCCGCAGCTCGCGGAGTGATTCGTAGTCCATCCCCCAGCCGCGCATCGCGCGGGGCGAAAACGACTCGCAGAGCACGTCGCACCAGCGAATCAGGTCCAGCAGCACGCCGCGGCCCTGCTCGGTCGCCAGGTTGAGCGACAGCCCGAGCTTGTTCACGTTCATGTTGCCGAACAGGCCCGAATGGTCGAGCCCCTGGGCGTTGTTGTGGAAGGGCCCGATCCCACGCGCCGTCTCGATCCGGTTGGCGCTCTCGATCCGGACCACCGTGGCGCCGAAGTCGGCCAGCAGACGGGTCGCAGTCGGCCCGGCGACCACCCACATCAGGTCGACCACCTTGAGGCCCGCGAGCGCTCCCGACTGATCTTGCATGGCTGCTTGCGTGTTGGTTTGCATGTTGGACTGCGTGGTCACTAGATCACCCCCTCCGCGCTCAGTGCGGTCAGTTGATCGGTGTCGATTCCGAGCTCGCCGTAGACCTCGGCGTTGTGCTCACCCAGCGTCGGCGCGCGGCGGCGGTAGCTGATCGGCTTGGTTGAGAGCCGAACGAACGGCCCCGGAAAGCTGACCGGCCCGTCCCAGCCAGGCAGCTCGTGCGTCTGCCAGAAATTGCGGGCCGCAAACTGCTCGCTTCCGGCCACCTCGTCGACGGTGGTGACCGGGACGATCAGCAGGCCGCGCGAACGGGCCTCAGCGAACAGCTCGGCGCGGGTGCGTTTCGCGATGAACTCGCCGACCACGCCGAGCAGCCGGTCCCATTCGCTGAGCGGCACTTCGCCGCTGAGGAACAGCGCGCCGAGACCAATCCAGTCAAGGTCGCGGTCGGCCTGGTCGCATTCGCCCTCGTCGAACATCCAGTTCATCAGGCGCTGTGAGAAGGGGCCGATGCCGGTGCCGAAGAAGAACGTGAGCGAGATGTGCCCGTCGAGCGCGCGCCAGATTAGCTTGCCGCGGAACGGTCCGACGACCATCCCGCCGGCCACGCGCTGCGTCTCGACCGCGCCGATCCCGGCCGAAACGATGGTCGACATCGTCGCCGCGGCGACCGCTTGCTGGGCGGAGATATCAACGTGCTGACCGCGTCCCGTCGAGCGCCGCGCGTGCAGCGCGACGAGCGCCGCGGAGGCGGCCTCGCCCGAAGCGTGATGCCAGGCCTGCGGCACCGATACCCGCACCGGCTCCCGGCCCGCGTCGCCGGCCAGAATCAGCGGGCCGCCGGCCGCCATCAGAATCAGGTCCGTCGCCTCATACGTGGCCTTCGGCCCGTCCTGCCCGAACCCGCTGATCGAGACGTAGATCAGATTCTCGTTCAGCGCGCGCAGGTCCTCGAACCCCAGCCCGCGTGAGGCCATCAGCCCCGGCGTCTCCGACTCGATCACGAAGTCGGTCGTCGCCGCGAGCCGTCGGACCAGGTCCTGCCCGGCGGCCGTGTCGAGGTCGCAGCTGATCCCGCGTCGGTTGCGCGCGTAGGCCCACCAATAGAGCGATCGATCGGGGTCGGCCTCGTCGCCCGCGAACGGCGCCAGATTGCGCGCGGGCGAGCCGCCGGGCGGCTCGACGACGATCACATCCGCGCCGAGGTCGGCGAGGATCTGGCCGGCGAGCAGGCCGCGTTCGTTGCTCAGATCCAGCACTCGGTAGGGGCTTAGCATCGCGGCGCCTTCTTCCCAAGCAGTTCCCAAGCAGTTCCTGACCAGCTCTCGACCAGCCTTGACAGCGCGAATCGTACCGCGCGCTCAGCGCTATTGCAGCGCGCCCGCCGCGGCGATCGTCCAGCTCGCCTCAACATCATCGCCGCGATGCGCGTGCAGCGTGCGGTGCAGCAGCATCGTCGAGTCGGAGTAGTGCGGAATCAGCCGCACGCGGTCGCCCGGCTGCACCACGGCGCCGTGAGCAAGCGCCAGATGCGTGTGCTCGGCGCTGAGTCCGACGCAGCGAATCCCGTCGGGCGCGACGACCTGCGGCAGGCCGGTGTGCCGCCCCGTCGATTTCCAGCCCGCGTCGGCGGCCGCCCGACCGGACGCGGCGGCGCTCACGACCTGGGCCGACAGCGACAGCGCCCGCTGGTGTCCCGCCACGCCCATCGACTCGTAGGTCAGGTCCATCAGCACCGCGCCTCCGGCCTGTAGCTCGGTGAGCATGCCCTGCTGCAGCACGAAGCGGTAGTTGCCGCTGCCGCCGCCGCTGAGCACGCCGACCTCGATGCCCGCGGCTTCGACATCACGACGTGCGCGACTCAGCAGCTCGCCCGAGATCCGGGTTTGCCGCTCCTTCTCCTCCGGCTCCAGGCCCATCACGTGACCCTCGTAGCCCATCAGCCCGCGCAGCCGGACGCCCTCAAGCTCGCCGGCCAGCAGGCAGAGCGCCGCCGCATCGGACGGGTCGACCCCACAGCGGTGCAGATTCACGTCCACATCAACCAGGACATCGACGGTGACGCCGGCTGCGACCGCCTGCCCTGCGATCATCCTCAGATTCGCGTCATCGTCGACCGCCACGCAGATCGTCGCTGCGCGCGCCAGGCCGACGAGCCGTCCGACCTTCTCTTGCCCGACGACCTCGTTGGCGATCAGGATGTCGTCGAGGCCGCCGGCGACCATCGCCTCAGCCTCCGAGACCTTGGCGCAGGTGATCCCCACCGCCCCGCAGCCCACGACGATCCGCGCCAGCTCCGGGGTCTTGCAGGCCTTCACGTGCGGACGCCAGGCGAGCCCTGCGTCGGCGCAGCGCGCGGCCATGTGCCGCGCGTTGTGTTCGACGGCGTCGAGGTCGACGAGTAGGGCTGGGGTATCGAGTTGGTCGATTTGGTTGGGAGTGGTCATTGCGCGAGGATACGGTTTGACAGCGAAGTGGAGGCGATTGCGATGACGTTTGTGACCGTGAACGGGGTAAGGCTGTTCTACCACGAGCAGGGCGATCCGAGCCAGCCGACCGTGCTGTTCGTGCATGGGACGCAGGGCAACGCGTCCGCCTGGTCGGACACGATCGACGCGCTCAGCGACCGATTTCATTGCCTGGCGCTGAATCACCGCGGGCGAGCGCCCTCGGAGGGGCCCGATGATCCGTCGGCCTACCGGATCGAGAACTTCGCCGACGATCTGGCCGCGTTCGTTGAGCAGCAGGGCGTGCAGAGCTTCAGCATGATCGGGTGGTCGCTGGGCGTGCGCACGTCGCTGAGTTATCTGGAGCGTCACGGACAGGAGCGGGTGCGCTCGCTGATCACCGTGGGCGGTCCGCCGTCACCGCGCTTCGGCGGCCAGGCGTTGCAAGCGCCGAACCGGGATCGCGAGCTGGAGCCGCATCGTTGGGGTGAGACGTTCGAGCCGATCACGGGGGTCTGCTGGGAGGGCTCGCACGCCTCGCGCGCGAGTTGCGACCTCGAGTGGTTCCTCCCGGAGGTTGCAATCCCGGTCGGCATCTTCCACGGGCGGCTGGATCCGATTGCGCCGTTTGCGGCTGCGGAGGCGATGGCGGAGGCGATTCCTGGGTCGGAGCTGCACCCGTTCGAGGAGAGCGGCCACGCGCCGCTCGTCACCGAGCCCGAACTCTTCCTCGACCGCGCCGTCAGCTTTCTCAGCGCCACGGCGACGGCAATCTAGGGCTCGATGAAGATGATCTTGACGGGGAAGGTCGGAAACTGGCGCTGCAGTCCGATGATGTCCGCGACGAGCATTTCGCCACGGCCAACGCCGGAGGACATCTCGGCGGCCAGCCGGAACGAGGGCACGATCTCGACGCCGACATCGGCCTCATTCTGGCGGTAGAAGTACTCGAGCTTCGCCATGTCGTAGAACATCGCGAAGTACTTGCCGAGCTGGACCTCGATCAGCACGCGGTCCTTGGCGAAGTCGATCTGTTTATCGCCGCCACGGATCTCGGACGTATCCCAACCCGGGATCTCGATCTTCACGCGCCGCTTCAATTCGCTGAAGCCGCGGGACGTGAACTCGCGCTTGAACGCAGCGTTCATCGCCTTGGGGTTGTACAGCAGGCGGTTTCCTCGCGACTTTTCGCGGCTGACCTTGGTCCTGAAGTCGGAGCCCGTGGCGACGATCGCGTCGTTTACCTGGGCGTCCAGCTCCGGAAAGCGGAGGGCGAGAATCTCTGCGCCGCCGAGATGGGAGTAGGCGTGGACGACGCGCATGGATCTTCGCCTACAGCAGCGGACGCGTGATCGGCCGCGGGGGCTGGTAGACGGGGCGCGTCATCGGACGAGTGCGCAGACTCCCGTTCCACGCAGCCTCAATTCGCTCGACGCCGATGCGGTGGTAGTCGGGGTCAAGCTCCGCTCCGGCGGCGCGTCGGCCATGCCGGATCGCGCCAACTGCTGCTGATGCAACGCCCATGTATGGGTCGAGCACCAAGTCGCCCGGCTCGGTCATCGAAAGCACGAGTCGCTCGACGAGTTCGACCGGGAACTGGCAGGGGTGCTCGGTCTTCTCGACGTGGTTGTTCTTGACGTTGGGGAAGATCCAGACATCGCCCGGATTCTTTCCAAGCGGATTGCCGGAAAGCTGGCCCGCGCGCGGGCCTTTGAAGTGGCGCTTATTCGGGTACTTCTGCGGCACGCGGATCGCGTCGACGTCGAAGACGTAACCGTCTGACTTCGTGAACCACGAAATCGTTTCGTAGCGGCCCGAGAAGCGCTTCGTGCAGTGCAGGCCATGTTCGAAGTGCCAGACGATGCGATTGCGCATCTTGAGACCGAGGCTGCGGAAGATGGGAAAGAGCAGCGCATCGAGCGGTACGATCTCGCCGTCGCGAACGTAGTTTCCGGTCTGCCAGCAGAGCGAGCCGTCGTGCGCCATCACGCGCACGCACTCTTCGATCACCCGAGCCTGAGCCGCCACGTAGTCCTCAAGCGTGCGGCTCTCTTCGTAGGCCTTGCCGATGTTGTAGGGGGGCGAGGTGACGACCAGGCGGGCCGCGCCGGGTGGCATCATCGCGAGGAGGTCGAGGCAGTCGCCGCGCTGGAACGAGACCAGCGCGGCCGGGTCCCAGCGCAGTGAGAGGCGGGACGCCTCAGTCGCTGTTGTCATTGGCCAACTCTCCGGCGGGGTCGGTCCCCGCTGACCAGACGGATGCTAGCACAACCGTTCGCGGTCGCTGCGCGGAGTCCGCGTTATGCGAACCCGGACGGCAGGTCAGGCGTCCGCCGCTTCGTCTTCGCGGCCGGCGCGGTAGAAGTGGTGGTAGAGCGCGGCGGCGGCTACGGCGCCGATGGCGGGGCCGAGCACGTAGAGCCAGAACGAATCGAACGCGTTTGAGATCAGCGCCGGGCCGAAGGTCCGCGCCGGGTTGACCGACGCGCCGGTCATCGGCAGGGCGACGAGATGAATCAGCAGCACGGTGAGGCCGATCGCCGCCGGGGCCGCGACGCCGAAGCCCTTCTTCGACACGGCGGTCGCGAAGATCACCGAGACCAGCGCCGCCGTGAGGATGATCTCGATCAGCAGCGCGCCGCCGTCGCCGCCGACGATGCCGGTGTTGACCGCGTGAGCGCCGAAGTTGCTGAGATTGCCGATGTCGTCGATCACGATGACGTACAGCAGGGCGGTTGCCAACGCGGCGCCGACCAGCTGAGCCACCATGTACACCAGCCCGGGGCCGACCTTGATGTTCTTGGTCACGATCATCGCCAACGACACCGCGGGGTTGATGTGGCCGCCGGAAATGTTGGCCGTCGCGTAGACCATCGTCGCGATGCCCAGCCCGTGTGCGATCGCGATGACCAGCACGGCGGAGTTGGCGTCGATGCCGCTCGCGACCGCGCCGATCGCGGCGCCGGTTCCCATCAGCACGAACAGCATCGTGCCGAGCAATTCGGCGGTGTAGGCGCGGACGTTCGAGCCCGAGGCGATCTCGTCGAGCCCGAGTTCGAAGTCGTTCACTGCGGAAAGCCTCCCGTTCGCGCGGCTCGTGCGGCTGGAGGCCCGAGCTTAGTCGCCCACTTCGAGCGGCAGCGACGGATCGGCGGCCCACTCCGACATCGAGGCGTCATAGACGGCCACATCGTTGTAGCCCAGCAGCGAGAGCACGAACGCGTCGTTGCTCGCCGCGATCCCGCCACCGCAGTAGGTGATCACCCGCTCATGCGGCGTGGCCCCCACATCGGCGAACTGACCCGCCAGCGTTTCGGCATCCAGATAGGCCTTCGTGGCCGGATCGATCAGCTCCATCGACGGCACGTTCGAGCTGCCCGGGATGTGGCCAGCACGGCCATAGGTGCGCCCCTGGTCGGCCCCACTGTGCTGATCGCGGCCCAGCGCGTTGATCACGCAGGCGCCACCGTTCAGTGTCGCCACCATCTCCTCGCGATCGGCGAAGCGGGCGGCATCGAAGCGCGCCTCGAACGTCGTGGGCGCATAGCTCGCCGGCTCCGTCGCGACATCGCGCCCCTCCGTGATCCACTTGGTCCAGCCGCCGTCGAGCACGGCCGCGCGCTCACAGCCCATGGCGCGGAACATCCACCAGAGCCGCGCCGCCCACATGCTGCCGAGCCGGTCGTAGAGGACCAGGCGGTCGCCCGCGCTGATCCCATGGCGACCGGCGGCCTCCGCGAACGCGGTTTCGCCCGGCATCATGAAGCGCAGCCGCTGGTCGTTGTCGGAGAACTGCTGCTGCAGGTCGAGGAAGCCCGAGCGGGGGATGTGGCCCGACTGCCACTCGGCGACGCCGCCCTCGACCCGGTAGCCGCCGCCCTCGCGCGGGCGCAAGAACACGGTGCACTCGAACACGCGCAGGTCAGGATCGTCAAGATGCTCGGCGAGCCACTCGGTTGAAACCAGCAGTTCGGGGTTTGCGAAGGCCATGTTGGAACTCCTCTCGGGGCGGTTGATCGGACGACCGCGAGTTTAGCGATTATCCTGGCTTAGGCCTTCCGTTTCACCCACCATCCGGCCCCCGGAATCTCTATGTACCTCAACACGTTCGCGCCGACCACGGCGTCCGTCGACATGACTCAGACCGACGAGTTTGCCAGCCTGCTCACGAGCGCTTCTGACCTGGGCATCCCGCACTCCGGCGAGGTGCGCTACGTCTCGCGCAACGTGGTGATCAATCACCTCCGGCTGCACCTGCTGGAATGGGGCGACCCCCAACACCAGCCGATCGTCCTGCTGCACGGCGCGAATCAGTCGGCCCACTCCTGGGACCTCGTCTCGCTCAGCCTCGCCGACCGCTACCACATCTACGCGCTCGACCAACGCGGGCACGGCGACAGTGAGTGGGCCCGCGACGCCGAATACGGCCCCGAGCACATGGCCCGCGACGCGCTCAGCCTGATCGCCGAGGAGTCGATCGTCGACCCGATCGTGATCGGCCACTCGATGGGCGGGATGGTCACGATGCGCCTGACCGCGCTCGATCCGTCGCTGCCCAAGGCCGTCGGACTGGTCGACATCGGACCGGAAGTCTCACAACGCGGCGCGGAGACGATCCGCAACTTCGTGTTGCGCAACACCGAGTTCGACGAGCTCGACGAGTTCATCGACCGGGTCGTCGCCTACGACCCGTTCCGCTCCCGCGAGCACATCGAGCGCACCGCCCGCTACAACCTCGTGCAGCGCTCCGACGGCCGCTACGTCAGCAAGTCCGACCGCATCCTGCACGACCCGGATTTTCGCCGTGGCGGACGATCAGGCTCCGAGCGCCAGGATGTCGCGCTGGGCTTCCACGCCTTCCCCGGACCGACGCTGCTGATCCGTGGCGAGCGCTCGAACATCCTCGAAGCGGAATCGGCCAAGCGGTTCGTCGCCGAGCTGCCCAACGCCGGGTTGGTTGAGGTCGCCGACTGCGGACACAACGTGCACTCGCAGAACACTCCGGGATTCCTCGCGGCGCTGAACCCCTGGCTCGGATCGATCGTCTGACGCGCTCTGACCATGCGCCCCGCGGCTACACTGCTGCCATGGCTGATCAGTACGTCGCCACCGACAAGCGAACCGGGTTCGAGGTCGCCGTCACCGGCAAATTCCCCGAACATCCCGACGATCGGATGCGGATCGCCCGCACCACGACGCTCTTCACCAGGTTGATGTCGACGCTGCTGCAGAAGGAGGAAACGGCCCGACGCCTCGGCTTCCGCGCGATTGAAACCCAGCTCGAACTGGCCGACGCCCTGATCCGTCAGGACCACACCGAGGTCCAGCGGCTGGTCCGCGAAACGCTCACCTCGATGGGCGTCGGCGAGGACCAGCTGCGCGAGCTGGCCGAGCGTCTGCGCGACGCCGGCGGCCTCGATCCAGCGGTCGCCCAGGAACTCGGGCGTGCCTTCGGTCTCGATATGGACGAGGCGATGCCCGCCAAGCAATCCGACGAGGCGCAGGAGCTCAGGCTCGACCCGCAGGTCGTCGCAGGCATCGAGGAGGCGCTGGACGCCGCGGGCGTCGATCAGGCTGAGGAGGCGTCGACGGACGCTGATCCCGAGGCCGAGCGCGCGGGCGGCGACGACTCCGACCAGAAGCTGTCGAGGTCGTTCCTCGCCGTGTTTGACGAGCAGATCCCCAAGCCGCTCTCCAGCGCTTTCACCGAGCTGCTGATGGGGACGTTCCTGGAGACCTTCCGAGGCGCGTTTATCGCAGCCTGCGTCCCGCTCCAGGACCAGGCGGTCGAAGCAGCGATCGACGAAACAGCCGACGTCACGACGGGACAGGCCCGCTCAACCGTCGACAGCAAGCCGCTCGGCGATCTTCTGTCCAGAGAGCTGCCGAACGCGCTCGACAACGCCCTGGACACGGCGATCGCGAGGTCCGTCAGCAGCGCCCGCACCGACGAGCACAACGTGCAAATCGACCACGCGCTGACGACCGCGCTCGAGCAGGCGGTCAGCCTCCCGCTCTACGATCTCAGCGGCGGCGACAAGCGCGAGCTGCTGGAGTTCTTCAACACCGCCTTCGACCTCTGCTACCACGAGGCGATCGGGGGCGGCTTTCGGATGACGTTCAACAGCGTCTTCGTGGAATCGTTCCGAGCCGGCTTTCTCGAAGCGGCGGTCAGCGCGCTCGATGGCTTGCGCGCCGTCGTCGGCGACGACCGACGCGGCGCGCTGGATGACGCGCTCGGCGGGGCTTCCTTCGAACTGAGCGGCGATGCCTTGAAGGCGGCCGTGGCGGTTGCCCTGCGGCCGGCCTTCGACGCGGGCCGCAAGCGGGCGTTCGACGATTCGTTCGCCAAGCCGCGGATGGGCAGCTTTGCCGATACGATCGTGGACGAACTTGAGCAAGCGAGGATTCGCAACGTCGGGCGCGTGCTCTCCGCGATCCGCGCCGAGCCGAAGCGCCGCAGCTACGGGCCCGACGCCGGATCGGATTAATCAGCACATCGCGGACGCATGAACTGGACATGAACTGGAGTTGCAGATGAGCGGCACCGTTGGCTATATCAAGGACATGCTGAGCTTCATTCAGGGCGGCTTTCGCGACGCGCGCGACGGGCAGACGGCGGAGCAGCTGCACTACGTGCCGGACGGCGAGAGCCACTCCGTCGCCTGGGTGCTCTGGCACGCCGCGCGGATCGAAGACCTGCTCGTCAACGGGGCCTGGCAGGGCAAGCGCGAAATCTGGCGCGAAGGCGAATGGGCGGCCAAGACCGGCCTGCCCGAGCGCGGCTTCGGCACCGGCCAGTCAACCGCGGAGGCCGCGGCCGTGCGGATCACCGACCTCGACGCGATGTGGGAATACCAGGACGCGGTCAACGCCAACACGCAGGCCTTCCTCGACGGCCTCAGCGATGATGATCTCGATCGCGAGATCAAGCTGGGCGACCGCGATGAGACGCTCGGGCAATCGATCACATTGCACCTCTGCACGCATCTCAATGGCCACCGGGGCGAGATCAACCTGATTCGCGGCATGCACGGGCTCGACCCGGTGATGCCCAATCGCGGCGGCTAGCAGGGCAACAGGCAGGAACGGCGGGAGACTCGAATGCAGGTCGTGGTTACAGGCGCGAGCGGGTTGGTCGGCACAGCCCTGCTCAAGGCCCTGCGCGCGCGTGCGACATCGGTCACCGCCGTCTCGCGTCGCCCCGCCGGCCAGGAGCAGATGCCCGGCGTGACCTGGATCGGCTGGGACGGACTGACCGACGCCGTGGCCGGCGCAGCCGGCGTCGTGCATCTCGCCGGCGCCGGGATCGTCGACAAGCGCTGGAGCAGCGAGCGCAAGACGCTGCTGCGCAGCAGCCGCGTCGAGCGCACCCGCCAGGTGGTCGAGGCGATCACTGAATCGGGCGAGAAGCCCGCTGTGCTCGTGGCCGCATCGGCGATCGGCTACTACGGCAACGAAACATCGCGCGAGTGCACCGAGCTCGCCCCGCCCGGCAACGACTTCCTCGCGCGGCTGTGCCAGGACTGGGAGGCCGCCACCGAAGCCGCCGGCGTGCGCACCGTGAAGCTGCGCTTCGGCATCGTGCTCTCGCCCGAGGGCGGCGCGCTGGCCAAGCTCCTGCTGCCGTTCCGCCTGGGCCTGGGGGGACCGATCGGCCGCGGCCGCAACTACTGGTCGTGGGTGCACATCGACGACGCGGTCGGGGTGATCCTGCACGCGCTCTCCACCAACAGCGTCTCCGGCGCGCTCAACGTGACCGCTCCGAAGCCGGCCCGCAACGCCGAGTTTTCACGCATTCTGGGCGCGGTCCTGCAGCGACCCGCGCTGTTTCCGCTGCCGCCATTGGCCCTCCAACTGCTGCTCGGGGAGGGCTCGACCGTGCTCACGGCCAGCCAGCGAGTGCTGCCCACTCGCACGCTCGAATCGGGCTACGCCTTTGAACACCCCGAGCTCGAGCCGGCGCTGCGCGGCCTGGTCGGATAGGCGACGGGACGCCGGTGTCCCAGCCGCTCCGCTACGGGCTCAACCCACACCAGAGCCCCGCCACGTACGAGGCGATCGGCGACGCGCTGCCGTTCGAGGTGCTCAACGGCCAGCCCGGCTACATCAACGTGCTTGACGCGCTCAGCTCCTGGCAGCTGGTGCGCGAACTCAGCGCTGCGACCGGGCTCGCGGCCGCGGCCTCGTTCAAGCACGTCAGCCCCGCCGGCGCCGCGGTCGCGACCCCGCTCAACGATGCGCTCCGCGCCGCCTATCTGCTGCCCGATCACGAGCTCTCGCCAACCGCGACCGCGTACGTGCGCGCCCGTGGCGGCGACCTCACCTCCGCCTACGGCGACTTCGCCGCCGTCAGCGAGCCGGTTGACGCCTCGCTCGCCCGCGTGCTGCGGCGCGAAGTCTCCGACGGCGTGATCGCGCCCGGCTACGAGCCCGACGCGCTCGAGATCATCAGCAAGAAGAAGGGCGGACGCTACCTGGTGCTGCAGGCCGACCCAGCGTTCGAGCCCCCGGCCGACGAGGCGCGCGAACTCTTCGGCGTACGGCTGCAGCAGCCCGCCGATACGCGCCCGATCGGCGACGGGCTCTTCGGGAACGTCGTGACCGAAGCCAGCGAGTTCCCCGCTGAGGCCCGCCGCGACCTGCTGATCGCCACCATCGCGCTGCGCTATACCCAGTCGAACTCCGTCTGCGTCGCGGCCGACGGTCAGGTGATCGGCCTTGGCGCGGGCCAGCAGTCGCGCATCCACTGCACCCGGCTGGCCTGTGGCAAGGCCGACCGCTGGATGCTCCAGCAGCACCCCCAGGTCTTGTCGCTTGCGCTGCGCGAGGGCCTGCGGCGCGCGGACCGGATCAACGCCCGCGAGCAGTACATCCACTGGGCCGAGCTGTCGGGCGCCGAGCGCGACCAGCTGGCCACGGTGATCGACCCGCTGCCGGCGCCGCTGACCGCCGAGCAACGCGACGAATGGATCGCCGGCTTCCGCAACGTGCTCAGCCACGACGCCTTCATTCCCTTCCGCGACAACATCGACCGCGCCCAGGCCAGCGCCGTCAATCAGATCCTGCAGCCGGGCGGCAGCATCGCCGACGCCGAAGTGATCGCCGCCGCGAATGCTTATGGCATCGCGATGGCGCATACGGGCCAGCGGCTGTTCCGCCACTAAGCTCGCTGTAGGAGCCTCGCTGTGCCGTCGCCGCCCACGATGACCGTCGACCAGTTTGTGGAGAAGTGGTCGAACACGTCCGTCCGTGAAAACCAGGGCTCGCAGACTCACTTCAATGATCTATGCGCGATGCTGGGCGTGGAGACGCCGATTGAGGCGGATCCGACAGGTCAGACATATTGCTTCGAGAAGCGCGTCGTTAGGCCGGACGGCTCTACGGGCACGGCCGATGTCTGGAAGCGGGGTTGCTTCGGCTGGGAATACAAGGGCCAACGCAAGAGCCTGACCGCAGCCTATGCGCGGCTGTCGGGCTATCGCGACGGGCTTGAAAACCCGCCGCTGTTGGTCGTCTCGGACATGTACCGCTTCGAGATTCATACAGCGTTCGAACAGGCTCCGGCGCGGCTGATCAATTTCAACCTCAAAGACCTACGCGAAAACCCCACTCACTTCACCCGCATCCTCCGCGACGCGTTTCTCGACGCGGGCAACCTGCATCCGCACAATGACCCGCGGTACATCACCGATGAGGCCGCGAATAGGTTTGGCGAAGTGGCGTCGGCGCTACGTGATCGCGACGGTCACGACGCTGCGGTCGTCTCCCGCTTCCTCAATCGCATTATCTTTTGCCTGTTCGCCGAAGGCGTGCGGCTGTTCGACTATGAGGGTCGGCGGCACCGTCCCGTCTCCGAGCTGCTGGAGACGCTCGCGACCCGACCGGAGCTCGCGCGCGCGATCATTCGCGATCTCTTCAACGCCATGGCTGACCAGTCGACGCCGAATTTTGGGCTGATCCCGATTCGTTGGTTCAATGGCGGGCTATTCGATCAGAACGCGGCCGCTGAAACGATCGCGCTGACCGGTGATCTGGTCACGGTGCTGCAAGCAACCTCAGAGTTGGACTGGTCCAAGATCGACCCAGCTGTCTTCGGCACGTTGTTTGAGCGCGGACTTGACCCGAAGCGCCGTGGGCAGCTTGGGGCGCACTTCACTGACGCTGGCAACATCATGCGCGTTCTCCAGCCGGTGATCATGCAGCCGTTGCGCCGAGAGTTTGAGCAACTCAAGCAGGAGTGCAGCGACGCCTCGGATGATCACGTCGTCAGTGATTCGCCGCCGCCAGCCTACGGACGCTTGTCGCTGCCCAAAGACGGCGATGAAACCAGCCCTGCGGCACACATCCGCAGATTTCACGATCGGCTCGCCAACGTAAGGGTGCTCGACCCCGCCTGTGGCTCGGGCAACTTCCTCTATGTCGCCATGCGTGAGTTGAAGACGCTCGAACACGAGCTGATCGATTGGGCGAAATCTGCGCACAGGGTGAACGGTCTCAACCGACGCGTTGGTCCACAGAACATGCTCGGCATCGACATCGATCCGTTCGCTGTCGATCTCACGCGAATGTCGCTCTGGATCGGCGACCTGCAGTGGGGCTACGAACGCAACCTGCGCGATCTGCGCGACCCGGTGCTCGGCGCAGTCGAGCAAATCGAGTGCCGCGACGCGATTGTGGCGGAAAATGAAAGCGGCAAGCCTGTCGCCGCCGTCTGGCCGGCCGCCGATGTCATTATCGGCAACCCACCGTTTCTTGGAATGAAGAAGATGCGCGACGAGCTCGATGGCGGCTACGTTGACCGACTTAACGTTGCCTACGGCGAGGAGATGGACGCTCGCGCTGACCTCTGCGTCTATTGGCACGAACTGGCTCGCCGACAGATCGAGCGCGGTGCATCACGACGTGCCGGACTGCTCGCAACCGGCAGCATCAGTGCGCCGTTCAGCCGCCCCGTGCTGCAGCGAATCGCTGATAGTGGCGGCATCTTCTTTGCCTATAGTGACGAGCCGTGGGTGAACGACGACGGCGCCGCTGTGCGGATCGCCATCGTCGGGCAGGATGATGGTTCCGAAACCGACTATGTGCTCGACGGTGAGCATGTGTCGCAGATCAATCCTAACCTCACGAGCGGGCCGTACGTCGTACACGCGCCACAGCTTGCTGAGAACGCACGGGTCGCGTTCCAGGGCGACATTCGCAACGGTCGGTTTGACATTCCATTCGACGACGCGCAGCGCATGTTCAATGCTCCTACCAACGTAAACGGACGTCCTAATCGTGATGTCGTCTTTCCCTTCGTGAATGCACGCGACCTCGCACAGCGACCGCGTGATCGGCACGTGATCGGCTTCGGCCAAGACATGTCGCGACGCGACGCCGCGAGGTACGAGTTGCCGTTCGGACACGTGCGTAAGTTCGTTCGACCTGAACGGGCGAAGAGCCAGAGCAAGCGGCTGCGCGACAACTGGTGGCTGCACGAATCGTGGCGACCAGGCATGCGCGCGGCGCTCGGCGGCCTGGATCGCTTTGTTGGCACGCCGATCACATCGCGGCATCGTTTCTACGTCTGGTTGGACGGCAATGTCACGCCTGACGCGACGGTCGTGGCGATCGCGCGCGACGACGATTATGCGTTCGGCGTCCTGCACTCGCGCATTCACGAAGTATGGGCCGTCGCGCAGGGCTCACGTCTTGGCGTCGGTAACGACCTGCGCTACGTTCACACCCAGTGCTTCAACACTTTCCCGTTTCCTTGGCCGTTGGACACGCGCGACGCAGACCTGACAAACGGGCAGCAGACGTATCGCCACGCAATCGCCGACGCCGCGCGAGCGCTCGACGCTGACCGCAGCTACTGGCTCAATCCCACGGGCGTCAATCCGATGTTGCTCCAGGACCGCACGATCACTGCTCTTTACAACGAGCGGCCTCCGTGGCTGTTCGACCTTCACGACGTGCTCGACAAAGCCGTGGCGGCCGCCTACGGCTGGGCGGCGGATTTGACAGATGACGCGATCCTGGAACGGCTCAACGAGCTCAACCGTGAGCGCGCGGGGGTGTAAGCTCTTCAGGTGACTGCTTCAGCTTTGTCCGCTGTGCGCACTGTGCGTTTGGGGGGATCCACCGCTGCGACGCTCGCAGCGGTTGGCATTGGCGGCTAAGCGCGCCCACCTCCCGCTCCCAGCGACCCGGACAACCTCACCCATGACCACGTTTGACGACTCGACCACTCCCGCAGCTCCGCGTGTCACGCTCTACGACACCCTGCTCCGCGACGGCTCGCAGATGGAAGGCATCGCTTTCTCGCTGGCCGACAAGATCGCCGTCGCCCATCGCCTCGATCAGCTTGGCATCCACTATGTGGAGGGCGGCTTCCCGGGCAGCAACGAGAAGGACAAGGCCTTCTTTGAGCGCATGCAGCAGCAGCCGCTGCAACGCGCCAAACTCGTCGCCTTCGGCGGCACCCGCAAGCCCAACTCCGACACCGCGACCGACTTCAACGTCGCCGCCCTGCGCGAGGCGAACACGCCCGTTGTGACCTTCGTCGGTAAGGGCATCGCCTCGCAGGTTGAGTCGGTCCTGAGCACCTCGCTCGAGGAAAACCTCGCAATGGTCCGCGAGTCGCTCGAGTACATGGCCTCGCTGGGGCGCGAGGTTCACTTCGACGCGGAGCACTTCTTCGACGGTTTCGCCGAGGACCCCGACTACGCGCTGCAGGTGCTGCGCACGGCGCACCGCGCCGGCGCCGAATACCTGATCCTGTGCGACACCAACGGCGGCGCGCTGACGCCCGACATCACCAACGCGATCGATCAGGTCCGCGCCGAGCTGCCGACCGCCCGGCTCGGCATCCACACCCACAACGACTGCGATCTCGCGGTGGCCAACTCGCTCGCCGCGGTCGCGGCCGGCGTCGAGCAGGTCCAGGGCTGCATCAACGGCTACGGCGAGCGCTGCGGCAACGCGAACCTCTCCAGCATCATCCCCAACCTCCAGCTCAAAATGGGCATCGATGTCGTCAGCGCGACGCAGCTCCGGGAGATCACCGCGGCCAGCCGCTTCGTCGCGGAGCTGGCCAACCGGCCGCTCGTGGGTCAGTCCCCGTACGTCGGCGCGAGCGCCTTCACGCACAAGGCCGGCTACCACGTCGCGGCGATCGTCAAAGACCCGATGACCTACCAGCACATCGAGCCAGCGGTGGTCGGCAACGACCGGCGGGTGCTCGTCTCCGAGCTGTCGGGTCGCCGCAACATCGCCTACAAGCTCGCCGAACGCGGCCACGACATGCCCCTGACCAACGACGAAACCTCCGCGCTGCTGGAGCTCGTCAAGCACATGGAGAGCCGCGGCTTCCAGTACGAGGGCGCCGAGGCCTCGTTCGAGCTGCTCGCTCTGCGCTCCCGGCCGGGCTACGCCGCGCCATTCGAACTCGAGGATTTTCTGGTCGTCGAACGCCGCCGACCGACCGTCGAAGATGTCGACGAGCCGAGCCTGATGCTGGCCGAGGCGGTCACGAAGATCCGCGTCGGCGAGGCCCAGTTCCACACCACGGCGGACGGCAACGGCCCCGTCAACGCGCTCGACCAGGCCGCCCGTAAGGGCCTGACTGAGGCCTACCCTGAGCTCGAGCGCGTCTCGCTGCTCGACTACAAGGTGCGCATCCTCGACACGGATGCGGGCACCGAGGCGAAAGTCCGCGCGCTAATCGAGTCGACCGACGGGGTCCGCACGTGGAACACCGTGGGCTCGTCGGCCGACGTGATCGAAGCCTCCTGGCTCGCGCTCGCCGACGCGTATGAGTACTTCCTGCACCACCGCGAAGAGTGGTCTTCAGAGGCCGCGGCGGACGCGCCAGCCGCGACCTCGTAACGCACGAAGCGCTATGCTTCGGGACGATTGCGCGCCACGGAACGATGCCGGGGAAGCCGACGAGCGCGCGCAGCACGAAGCGGAGGCGGGGCATGGCAGAAGACACGATCGACACGATGGGGTGGCCGCGCTGCACAGCCTGTGACAACGGCGTGCTGGTGCCGCTCTCAGACTTTGGTGGCCAGGGCGCGGCGGTGCATTACAAGGCCTGGGTCTGCACCGACCACCGTTGCCTCTGGAACATCAAAATCCGCAACGGCGATGTGTACGTCAACGAGCCGATCTACGACGGCCAGGAAGTCCGCCGCTAGCGGCGGGGGCTACGGCTGCTGCTGCTCCGTGGCGCCGGCGAGCGGCGGGATTTCGATGCGCGGCCGTTGGGAGGTGGATTCGGCGAGATTCCAGCGTCCGCCGGAATGACGGAGGGGGACGCCGGGATGGCGGAGGAAGGAAACTCGCGATGAAGATCGTCAGCATCGACACGTTTCCGATCATGGCCGGGCGGCCGCATTTGTTCGTGACGGTCACGACCGAGGACGGAATTGTTGGGGTGGGGGAATCCGGTCTGAGCTGGCAAGAGAGCGCGGTGATCGCCTCGATCGAGCGCTTTTCCGGGCTGCTGATCGGCCAAGACGCGCTGCGCAGCGAGCATCTTTGGCAGCTGATGGCCCGCGCCGGTTTCTTCCCCGCCGACCTCGTCAACTCCGCCGCGATCTCGGCGATCGACCTGGCGCTCTGGGACATCAAGGGCAAGGCGTTCGGGCAGCCTGTTTACAACCTGCTGGGCGGACTCGTGCGCGAGCGGATCGCCTGTTATCCGCACAACGAGGGCGAAGACGACCCGGCGGAACTGGTCGACAGCGTCCGCCAGACGGTGGACGAAGGCTGGCGCTTCGCTCGCTGGGGGATGCCGACGGGCGGCGAGGTATTCGATCCTTCGAGCGCCGTGCGCGCCGGCATCCGCGCGCTGGAAGCGGTGCGCGCCGAATTCGGCGACGATCTGCATCTCTGTGTCGATGTACACACTCGCTTCGATCCGCCCGAGGCGATCCGCTTCTGCCGCGCCGCTGAGGATGTCAGCCCGTTTTTCATCGAGGACGCGCTGCGCGCGGAGCGCCCCGAGGCGTACGCGCTGCTGCGCGGCAAGACGAGCGTGCCGATCGCCGCGGGCGAGCAGTGGCACGGCAAGTGGGGCTTCCAGCTGGCGATTGAGCGCGAGCTGATCGACTATGCGCGGATCGACCTGTGCTTGGTCGGGGGCATGACGGAAGCGCTCAAGATCGCGCGCTGGGCCGAAACGCACTGGATCCAGCTGGCCCCGCACAACCCGTTGGGTCCGGTCTCATCGGCCGCGGGCGCGCACCTCTCGCTGGCCTCGACGAACGCCGGCGTGCTGGAGATGGCCAGCCCGCCGGGCTCCGGTCTCAGTGATGTCTTCCCCGTCCAGACGCCGTTCGCCGAAGGCCACGCCTTGCCGACGGATCGTCCCGGTTGGGGGATCGAGTTCGACGCCGAGGCGGCGCGCCGCTATCCGGCGCCGCCGTCGGGCTTCGCGCCGATCCTGCGCCGGCCGGACGGGGCGTTTACCAACTGGTAGGAAGCGCCGCTCCCGCATACACTCGAACGACACCGCGTCGGGGAGTGGCGCAGTCTGGCAGCGCGCTTCGTTCGGGACGAAGAGGCCGGAGGTTCAAATCCTCTCTCCCCGACCACCCACTCGCTCAGCGCAACGCTAGTCGCCTTCCGCCACCCGGAGTTCGGGCGGCGGCGCGATCCGCGCGGCCTGCTCGGCCAGCGGCTGGCGGATGCGGGACGCGACCAAGAAGACCAGCATCGACGCGCCGGCGCAGGCCGCGTAGAGCAGCAGCGCCAGATCATAGGAACCGGTGCGGTCGTAAATCTCGCCGGCGACGATCGGCGAGACGAAGATGCCGATCGTCTGGAACATGAACGCCGTGCCCATGATCGTGGCGAAGTTGCGCAGCCCGAAGGCGCGCGAGAAGATCAGCGCTTCAAGCGGCGGGCCGGCCGAGCCGCCGAGTATGTAGAGCGGGATGTGCGCCGCCACGCCGCCGATCGAGCCGCCCGAGAACCACAGCGCGAGCATTGACAGAGAGACCATCGCCGCGCAGCAGACGGCCGCCAGCTCGGGCCGTGGAAAGCGCTCGAGTTGGGTCCCCGCCGTGAGCAGCCAGGCCGCGGAGCCGCCCGCCGTAATCGCCACCAGCATCGCCGACCAGCCCACCGAGTAGTCGACCGATCGGTAATAGGGCACGGCCTGAGAGAGCCAGCCGAACAGCACGAAGTAGAACAGCATCAGCCCCAGCACGAGGCACCAGAACAGCGGGGTCCGTAGCGCCTGGCGGGCCGTCACGCCCGAGGCGGTCACCGGCGCCCCGGTCGGCCGTCCCGCCCGACCGTGGTCGAACTCTGAGTGACTTGGCGGCGGGTGATCGCGCACCAGCATGAAGGTGACCGCGTAGGCGCCGAGGACGAACATCCCCGAATAGAGGAACGCGTCCTCCCAGCCCAGTTTCGTGATGATCAGCTGGATGATCGGCAGCATCACCAGCTGTCCCATCCACAGCGATGCGCCAATCATGCTGACCGCGATCGCCCGGTGGCGGTCGAACCAGCGCACTGCGATCGCCTGCGCCGGCATGTATGCGATGCAGCCCAGCGACAGCGAGTTGAGCACCAGGTATGCGTACCACTGCCATAGCTCCGTCATGAACGCCAGCAGCACGAAGCTGAGCGCGCAGAGCGGCGCGCACAACACCATTAGCCGTCGCGGGCCGACGTGGTCGAGCAGCCAGCCGATCATCGGCGCGGCGATCCCGATGGAGCCAACGACCACCGAAAAGCCGAGCGAGACCTGCGCGCGGCTCCAGCCGAACTGGTTCTCGAGCGGCTCGACATAGGCCCCGAACGAACCAAACGAGACGCCTTCGGCGACGATCATCGCGATCACCATGCCGGTGAGCACCCACCAGCCGTAGTACAACCGCCGCAGACGCAACATGCGGCGACGCTACTGCATGGCCGGGCGCATTCCGAGCGTGCCCGAGCCGCAGCTCACACCCTCCGTGTCAGTGTCACAGCCCGCAGCTCGCGGTTCGCCAGCGGTCCCCTGCTCCCCCGGCGGGCCGGTCTCAGAAGCGCCTGTTCCGTCATTCCCGCGCGGGGAGACCTTTGCGTAGTCCTCGTTAGAGATCTTGTAGGGGCGACCCTTGTGGTCGCCCTCCCCGGTCACGGCTCGATCCACCAGAGAGCAGTGAGACAGGGCGACCACAAGGGTCGCCCCTACAGATTCGTTGGTCGGGAAAGATTCGACTTACGCAAGGGTCTCCGCAGGCGGGAATCCATGCGAGCAGCGAACCTGCGCCATTCGCTCCGCAGGCTCGATGACCTCACCAACGGGCGCCCGCGCCGTCCCCTGGATCCAGCGCCGTCGGGCGTTCGGGAAGCGAGCCGGCCGGCTCAGCTCGCATGGATTCCTGCCTCCGCAGGAATGACGGAAGGGGGCGCACGAATGACGGGACCGGGACGAAGGATTGGCGGAGGGTGAGCGCAGGAACGACGGATGAGAGGCGTCTGAGCGATGGAGGCGAGCGCAGGAATGACGGAACGGGGCTTCAAAGTGATTTGGGCGGGCCTGATCCGTGATCGCGGCCCCGCGACGGCACGGGCGCTCTACTCTCCAGACACGCAGACGGGAGAGCTGACCATGTCCGTTGAACGCATCGAAGCTGTTGAACGAAGCCCATACGCAGGTGGTGTTGAGTTCGGGGAGGTGGGAGCCTACGAGCTGATTCGCGCGCGCCTGCATTACGCCGTCGATCCTGAGCGTGGTGATCGCACGCGAATTGTCGACCTCCAGCATGCTCCCCGCGACGCCGACGGCTGCGTGCGCTACTCGGGTGAGCTCGTGCTGCTCCGCCCGGTGGACGCCTCCCGTGGAAACGGCGCGCTGCTCGTTGACGTGCCGAACCGCGGCCGGCCGGTGGCGCCGGGCGTCTTCAATCGCTCCCCACGCGACCAAGCAGTCGCCGATCCGCTGCATCCCGGCGACGGCTTTCTGATGCGCCACGGATTCGCGGTCGCCGAAGTGGCCTGGCAGTGGAACACGCCGGATGCGCCGACGCTGCTGACGTTCGACGCGCCCGATGCGCTGGTGGATGATCGCGAAGGCCACGCCTACGCCGATGTGCGACCCAACAAGGATGCCGACTCGTGGCCGATCAGCCACCTCGCGCAGCCCGGCTACGCGGCCGCGGACACCGACGATCCGACGGCGCGGCTGTACGTCCGCGAGTACGAAGACCAGGAGCCGACGGAAATTCCGCGCGAGCGCTGGCGATTCGCCGAAGTCGGTCCCGGCGGTCTGGAGCGGCCGAGCGCCCACCACATCCTGCTTGAGGGCGGCCTCGAGGCCGGCCGGATCTATGAGGTGACCTATCGCGCCGAGCGGGCGCCCGTGGTTGGTACGGGGCTGCTGGCGTTCCGCGACGCGGCGCGCTTCCTGCGCGACTGGGAGCAACCGTACGAGCGAGTGATCGGCCACGGCGTCTCGCAGAGCGGGCGCTTCCTGCGCCACCTGCTCTATCTGGGCCTGAACCAGGACCCCGACAAGGGAGGCCGCGTGTTCGACGGGATGCACATTCATGTCGCGGGCGGCATTCGCGGCGAGTTCAACCACCGCTACGCGCAGACCTCACAGCTGTTCAGCGCGTCGTTCGCGCACCTCTTCCCGTTCACCGACACGATCACGACCGACCCGCTCACAGGGCAGCGCGACGGCGTGCTCAAGCGCAGCGACGAACAGGGCGTGACCCCGCGGATCGTCGCGACCAACACCTCATGGGAATACTGGCGCGGCGACGCCTCGCTGCTGCGGATCGATCCGCTCGGGCCGGACGGCCCGCGCGACCTCCCCGAGCATCCGCTGGTGCGGCACTACCATCTCTCGGGCACGCAGCACGGGTCGGGCGCCCTGCCGCAAACCGACACGTTCGATCTGAGCGACGACCGCGGCGCGCACGGCTTCAACGTGGTCGACTATTCGCCGCTCACGCGGGCCGCGCTGGTCCACCTCGATCGTTGGATCGCGGACGGAGCCGCGCCGCCGGCGTCGGCCCACCCGCGAGTCGACGACGGCAGCGCCGCCTCACGCGGGGAGGTGCTGGAGCACTTCGAGCAGCACGGTCCGGTCGTGCTCGACGCCGAGCGTCTGTCGCGCGTGCGCACGATCGATCTTGGCCCGGGAGCCGCTCGAGGGGCGGGCGAGTACCCGACGCGCGAGGGCGCGGAGTACGCGGGCTACGTTTCCGCGATTGATTCCGACGGAAACGAGATCGCGGGCGTGCGGCTGCCCGAGATCACGTCGCCGGTCGCGACCCACACGGGCTGGAATCCGCGCCACGAGAGCAACGGCGCTCCGGATCTGTCAGCCCACTTCGTGGGCTTCACGAAGTTCTGGTCAGCTGAAGCGATCAACCGCCGCTACCCAACGCGCGAGGCGTACCGCGAATCGGTCACCCGGGACGCGCGCCAGTTGGTCGAGTCGCGCCGCATCCTCGTCGAGGACGAGCAACTAGTCATCAACAACGCCCTCGCCTGCTACGACGCCGCGATCGCCGGCGGGTGAGACGGCGCGCGGCGGCTATCATGGAGTCGAATGGAGTGAACCATGGTCACCAAGACTGAGTCGGTCAGCCTTTCACATGAGCGCCTGCGGGAGTGGCAGGAGACGGAGATCGCGTGGCCGCGCGAGCGGCCGCTGCCCGAGCTGACCCGCCCGCTGCCTGTCGGCACGCGCGTGATCTCGGCTGACAGCCACTGGCTCGAACCGGACCGCTTCGTCGACCTGATGCCCGCCAAGTATCGCGACCGGGCGCCGCGCGGATCGTTCAGCGAGAGCGGCTATCACTTCGAGATCGACGGCGCAACCACCGACAACCCGGCGCTGCCGAGCAACATGGTCGAAGGCCGCGCCGGCATGTGGGACCCGCACATCCGCGCCGACGAGATCAGCCGCGAGGGCGTCGACCAGGAAATCCTCTTCCCGCAGCGCATGCTCGGCATCATTCGCCACAAGGACGTCGACTACATCCAGGCCTGCATGGATGCGTACAACCAGCTGATCTCGGACTTCTGCGCGCAGGAGCCGAATCGCTTCCACGGCCTCGCGTTGCTCAACTACTGGAATCCCGAGGCGACCCGGGATGAGCTAGACAAGATCAAAGCGCTGGGCTTCAAGGGCCTGTTGATGCCGTCGCTGCCGCCGCTGCACACACGGACTTACTACAACGCCCGCGCGCTGGAGCCGATGTGGGCGGCGATCGGCGAGTCGGGCCTGCCGCTCTCGTTCCATGTCGGCGAGACGTTCGACGCGCGCGGCCAGGGCGGCCTCGCGACCACGATCGTGGTCGCGTTCGAGCCGTTCCGCCGATTGTTCGCGCTGCTCACGTTCGCCGGCATCTTCGAGCGCAACCCGGGTCTGAAGGTCGTCTTCACCGAGGGCGGGATCGCTTGGGTGCCTTCCTGCCTGTTCGACTCCGACCGCGTCTACGCCTCGTTCGAGTCGGAGATGACGCCGAAGCTGGCCAACCCGCCGAGCTACTACTGGCACAACAACTGCTACGCGACCTTCATCGAGGACCCCTCGGGTCTGCGCCAGCTGGACCTGATCGGTCACGAGCGGGTGCTCTGGGGCAGCGACTACCCGCATCCCGAGAGCACCGTCGGCTACACCCAGCGATCGCTCTGGGACATCGTCGACGCCTGCGAAACCACTGAGCAGGCCCAGGCGATCATCGGCGGCAACGCCGCAAAGCTCTGGGGTCTCGACTAGCGGGCAGGCGGCTCAGCGTGAACGAGTCGGAGCCGGTGGAGCAGCGCGAGCGCTACCCGGACGAGGTGCTCGAACAGGTTGACGTGAGCACCGGCAAGAACCGCGTCTGGTTCGGCCGGTTGTGCGCAGCCCGTATCGATGAGGCCGACCGCTGCCAAATCGAGCTGCAAGACTTCAATGGCGAAGTGCATCTGATCACGGTGCCGCCCTATCGGGTCCACGAAGCACGTCGCTGGCTCGGGCGGCACATTCAGGTCAGCTGCATGGAGGTCGACGACGAGAGCGGCGGCAGCACGGCCACGGCCTATTACATGCGCCAGCTGCTCGCCGCGGAGATCCAGGGCCGCAGCGCTCCACGCAAGAGCCTGCAAGACCTCGCGGCCGAGCAGGGCCTCGACCTGGAGCGCCCGCCCGATTATGCGGCGCTCCTCGCTGATCTCTTTCCGACGCGGGCCGACGTGATGCGATTTCGCGAGCACCTCGCCGATCTTCGCGGCGACTGATAGTCGCGCGCTGCGTTGCCCGCCGTCGCTGCTGCGGAGTTCGCCCCGCTGTCAGTCGACACGAGTGTCGTGAGCCGCGTGATCAGGCAGGATTTCGATGATCGCGACTACTCACCGCTGGTAGCCGGCCGCTCGCTCGCTTTGACGTATTTCGTGCAAGCAGAGCTGGCTGCCGCCGAGTGGAGCGACTTACAACGCGCCAGGCTCGACCGATTCATCGCTGCGTGCGTGCTGTTGGGCAACCCGGATGCCGGTACCGCGTTGTCCTTCGTAGAGGCGCTGCGGGCGCGCCGTGCACTCGGCTTCAGCCGCGCCGAGCGCAACCGTACCGACCTCTGGATCATCGCGCAGACCGCGCAGCACGGCCTTCCCCTGATCACCGATGACGCGCGAATGGTGCGCGTCGCGGACGTGCTGGGAATGGAGGTGTTGACGCTGCTGCCCGGCATCAGCGAGCTGCTGGGGGCGGACCGGCGCCGTCTGTCGGGTGCGGACTCGTGAGCGGCCCGGCGCCTAGATCACGCCGCTGGTCGCGAGCTCCTCGAGCTGCTCGCCGCTGAGGCCGAGTTCTGCGCTGAGCACGCTGTGCGTGTGCTCGCCGAGCAGGGGGGCGCGCTGGTGGACGGCGGGTGACTCTGAGAGCCGGATCGGGCAGCCCAGCAGCGTCATCGGGCCGCGGTCGGGGTGTTCGATGTCGATCAGCATGCCGCGCTCGCGCAGGTGCTCGTTGGCGTAGACCTCGCTGCTGTCGAGCACCGGGCCGGTGGGCACGCCGGCCTCGCCGAGCATGTCCATGATCTCGAACTTCGTGTGCTGCAGCGTCCAGGCCTCGATCGTCTCGCGCAGCTCGGGGCCGGCGTCGCGCATCATGCTGCGTGGGTGGTGTGTTTCGATCAGGTCCTCGCGGCCCATCGCGCCGAGCAGCGCGCGCCACATACGCGGATTGGCGACCACCACCCAGACCCAGTCGCAGCGCCCGCCCGGCTTGCAGGGGAACAGACCGGTGGGGGCGGTCTGGCCGTCGCCGTAGGGCGGGACCGGATCGCCGAAGATGTCGCGGCGCGTCATCGGCACACGCGTGTAGTTGGTCATGGCCTCCTGCATCGACAGCTCGACCTGCTGGCCGACCCCGTCGCGCTGGCGCTGCCAGAGCGCCGCGAGCATCCCGACGGCGGCCTGCACGCCAGTGCCGGTGTCGCCGATCGTCGGGCCCGGCTTGAGCGGGATCGTGTCCGGCGTGCCGGTCAGCGACATCGCGCCGCCGGTCGCCTGGGCGATCATGTCGAACGACTTGGTGTGCGCCCACGGGCCGGTGGTGCCGAAGCCCTTGACGGTGCAGTAGATCAGCTGCGGATGCAGCTCTTTGAGGACGTCGTAGCCCACTCCGAGCCGCTCCATCGTGCCGAGCGTGAAGTTCTCGACGACGATGTCGAAGTTGGGCACGAGCCGCAGGAAGAGCTCGCGCCCCTCGTCGGTCTTGAGGTCGATGGTGACCGACTTCTTGTTGTTGTTGAGCGTGATGAAATAGGTCGAGTCGACGGTGTTGCCGTCGCCCAGCCGGCGGCCCGGCTCGCCGCGTCCGGGCGGCTCGACCTTGACGATGTCGGCGCCCAGCCATCCGAGCGCCTGGGTCGAGGAGGTGCCCGCCTCATATTGCGTCAGGTCAAGAATCCGAACATCCGCCAGCGCACGGTCCATCAGCAGTTCCTCCAAGTGTCAGTGATCGCCGCCACGATACTCCCGCCAGCGCGGGCACGCGTCAGCCGGCGATCACGATAACGCCGCTTCGTTCGTGGGCGGCGATCTCGTCGGCGCGGGAGATTTCGCTGAGGATCTCGTGGGCGTTGGAGCCGAGGATGGGGGCCGGCTGGCCGGGGACTACGGGCGTGCGGCTGAGGATGGCGGAGGGGCCGGTGGTGCGGATTTTGCCTCGGCCTTCGTGGTCTCTGGTGATCGAGAGGCCGCGGGACTGCGCCCAATCGGTCTCCATCGCCTCGTCGACGGTGATCACTTCGGCGACGCCGATGCCCGCGCCGCGGAGGTGTTCGAGCCAATGGCTGAGCGGATGGGAGCGAATGCGCCACTCGAGCTCCGCCTCCAGGCGATCACCGGCAGATGCGACGCCGCTGAGGCCGGGGACGCCCTCCAGCGCGGGGATGTCTGCCTCGCTTGCACCGAGGAAGAGCCAGCCGTCGGCGGCTTCGTAGACCCGCTGCAGCGGACTCTCGCCGAGGGCGCTCTGGCCGCACGGCTCGGTCCAGGTCTTGCCCTCGAAGCCGTGCAGGAACGATGACTGCAGGGTGCCCGCGGTGCGAGCGAGCGCGGTGTAGATCTCCTGCCCCTGACCGGTCCGCTCGCGGTGATAGAGCGCCATGCCGACGCCGAACGCGCCCATGATGCCGGTGCCGTAGTCGTTGATCGGGAACGGCTGGAGGGTCGGCGGGCCGTCGCCGCCGTAGCGCGTCTGCATCCCCGTGGCAGCCTGGGCGAGCTGTTCCCAGCCGGCGCGCTCGGCCCACGGCCCGATCTCGCCGAACGCATTCAACGACGCGTAGACGATGCCCGGCTGGCGCGCCGCGATGTCTGCGTAGCCGATGCCGAGTCGCTCGACGGCCCCCTGGCGGTAGTTCTGCACGACCACATCGGCGCCGGCGACGAGGTCGTTGAAGATGTCGATCCCCGCCGCGGACTTGAGATCGAGCATGATGCTGCGCTTGCCGCGGTTGACATCTTCGTGGAATCCGCCGCCCTCGCGCTTGGGGTCGTCGATCTTGATCACGTCAGCGCCGAACTCGGCCAGGGTTCGTCCGCAGGTCGGGCCGGCGAGGATGATGCAGAGGTCGAGCGCACGCATGCCCTCGAGCGCCTTCGAGAGTCGCGGCGCGGCCCGGTACGGCGCCGGCGGCGGCGCGGCAGCGACGCTCTGAAGGATCGATTCGCGGTCGGCGTCGGCGGCGCGCTGTGCGTGCCCCGGCGCTCCGGGCGTGCGCGACATCCGCACCTGGACGCCCGGCTGCAGCATTGGGCCGCGGTCGGGGTCGTCGATCTCCACGATCGCCTCCGACTGACGTGCATGCTCCTCGTGCAGCCACTCGGCGCTGTCGAGGCAGCGAACCGTCGGAGGGCCGGCCGCGTTGATCAGCTCTTCCCACTCGATCGCGGGGCGCGTCTTGAATATCTTGCTGAGGCGGCGGCGGGCCTCCGCCGCGAGTTCGGGTGAGTCGGCGAGCTGTGCCGATTGCGACCAGGGTTCGTCGAGCCACTCGGGGACGCCGGCGGCCTCACAGAACTGGCGCACGAAGTATGAGAACGCAGCATGGAAGAAGACCCAGCGCCGATCGGCGCACTGATACGCCGAGACCCACGGCATCTGTCGGCGCATCATGGCCTGTCCGATGACGCGCAGACCGGAAACGCCGACCGCCTGATAGAGCGCGTCGTGCAGTGGCGACTCGATGCGCTGGCCGAGCCCATCGCGCTCACGCGCGACGAGCGCCATCGCAGTCGCCGTCACGCCGACGAACGCGCCGTACACGGAGGCGATCGGGATCGCGGTGTAGATCGGCCGTGTCGCGGAGGTCCCGCCGAGGCGTGCGACGTAGGTGCCCACCGCGGCGGAAACGACGCCCTCCCAGGCGGCGATGTCGCGCCGCTCGTCGCGCGCGCTGAAGCCGGGCAGCGAGAGATAGATCAGCCGGTCGTCGCGCGTGGTCATCTGCTCCGCGCCGAGGCCCAGGCGATCCATCACGCCGGGTCGGAAGTTCTCGATCACGATGTCGGCGGAGGCGATCAACTGCTCGGCGGTATGCCGGTCGGCGCCCTGCTTGAGGTCGAGCGCGATGCGCGACTTGCCGCGGTTCCAGACGGCGTTGGCGGGCGTGTCCCAGGCGGGACCGCCGCGTGGGTCGACGCGAATCACGTCGGCGCCCTGGTCGGCGAGCAGCATGCCGGCAAGCGGCCCGGCGACCCACTGCCCAAAGTCGACTACGCGGAGTCCGTCAAGCGCGCCCATCAGGGCCTCCCCCCGCTTCCCAATTTGAGTGGGAAACGGAATCTCTGCTGCGCAGGCTAGCCATCCAGCGCCCGCGCTACCCGTCGAGCAGTCTTCCGGCCGCCTTGTCGACGGCGTCGAGGAACTCGGCTTCGGAACCGTTGTTGTGCAGGACCAGATTCGCCTTGGGCGCTCGATCGTGCCACGGTAGGGCGGAGGCCCAGCGTTGCTCGGCCTCTGCACGCGTGAGATCGTTGCGCGCCATCAGGCGCTGCAGCGCGGCCTCTGCGTCGCAGGCGACGAGCCAACCGGCGTCGCAGATCTGCATGTAGGGGCCCTCGAAGAGCCGCACGGCTTCGAAGACCGCGAGCGGCTGCGGAGCGTCGCGCAGCTCCGTGAGCAGGCGCATGAACTCGCCCTCGATGTCGCCGATCGCGGTGCGCAGTGCGGCGAGTCGCTCGGCGTTGCCGAAGACCAGCGCGCCGAGCGCCTTGCGGTCGATCGCGCCGCTTAGGGCGATGACCTGTTCGCCGAACTCGGCGACGATCCGCCGATGCGCGTCGGTGCCGGGCTCATACATCGCGTGGACGTAGCGGTCGGCATCGAGGTGCGAGGCGCCCCAGCGGTCAACCAGGCGTTGGCAGAGCAGCGATTTCCCGGCAGCAATAGCGCCGGTGACCCCGAGGACGATGGCCATGTGTCCGCCTGGCGTTGACGCGCGATCGTGGCTGCAGCCTATCTTGCCGTCCATGGCAACACCCGAAATCGGCGCACCCCAAAATGGAGGCATGGCGACCCTCCAAGTTGCGGTGGCACATCTCGAGATGATCCATCAGGCGATCGACGCGGTCGACAGCAAGGCGATGTTCTATGTGGGGGTCAACTTCGTCGGCCTGGGGATATTCGTCGGCGCATTGGGCCCGTTGGGCTGGTCCGTCTGGGCGGCGGTGGCGCCGGGCGTACTGACGTTGATCGTAGGTTGCCTCGGTGCATGGGCGCTCTGGCCGCGCGATGTTGCGCAGTTCCCCGCGCCGGATGTGATGGCCGAATACGAGGGCGCGGGCTACAACGACGATCAGTTGGCGTGGATGTATCTGGACAGCGTCACTGAGGCCACGAAGCAGGCCGGGGGACTCAACGCGTTGAAAGTGCAAGCGACCTATGCGATGTTTGGATTCACAGTGCTGCACATCGTCGCGGTGTTCGCTTCCGCGACGGCGTTCGCGGCCTAGCCGCCCTTCTTCACCACACCCGGCGGCGGGCCTTGCGGACGACGCGGGGGGTTCTGGGCCGGTGTTTTCGTTTGCTTGGCTGGCATTGTCCGCGTCTCTATCGTCGGAACTGGATTTTCAGGGTAGCACGATGGCGAGCCTGCCAACGCTCGATCTGGCAGAGCTGCAGAGGGTGAGATGATGCGTTGCGATTGGGTTGGTCACGATGAGCCGATGGTCGCGTACCACGACGAGGAGTGGGGCGTGCCGCTGACCGACGACGTGGCGCTGTTTGCCTGCCTGACCCTTGAGGGGGCGCAGGCAGGGCTCTCGTGGAGCACGATCCTGGCGCGTCGCGAGGGCTATCACGCGGCCTTCTGGGGCTGGGACCTGGAGCGGATCGCGGCGGCGTCGGACGCTGATCGGGAGACGTTGCGGGGCGATGTGAGGATCATCCGTAATCGGTTGAAGATCGCGGCGACCGTCGACAATGCCAGCGCGACCCTGGCGCTACGCGCCGCTGGACGCTCGCTCACGGAACTCGTCTGGGCCTACGCGGAACCCACCCTGCGCCGCGGCGAGCTGGGCGGCGTGCCGGCCCAGACCGACGGCTCGCGGGCGCTGAGCCGCGAACTCAAGAGTCTTGGCTTTCGCTTTGTTGGACCGACCATCTGTTACGCCTTCATGCAGGCGAGTGGGATCGTCAACGACCATCTGGCGCACTGCTTCCGACATGATCCGGTCGAAGCGCTTCGCCGGCCCTTGCTCGATCGCGCGATACCCTGAGCTGACAAACGACGGAAAGTGCACATGACCTACGAGTACCTCCGGGTTGAGATCGCCGACCAGATCGCGACGATCACGCTGGACCGTCCGGAGAAGCTGAACGCGCTCTCGCGCGACCTGCACAATGAGATGGTGGCGGCGGCCGGGGAGCTGCAGGCCAACGACGATGTGCGGGTGCTGATCGTGACTGGCGCGGGCCGGGGATTCTGCTCGGGCGCCGACCTGACGGCGCGGCCGTCACAGACCGGCGTGGCCGACACGCAGAATGCGCGGCTCGATGAGTATGGCTGGGTGGGCTCGCAGGCGCTCGCCTTCGGCCAGATCGATAAGCCGACGATCGCGGCGGTCAACGGGGTCGCGGCGGGCGCGGGGATGAGCCTCGCGTTGGCCTGCGACATCCGCGTGGGCTCCGAGAAGGCGCGCTTCAAGACCGTGTTTCTGGAGCGCTCGCTCTCGCCCGACGCGGGCATGACGTGGTTCCTGCCGCGCATCGTGGGCTACGCCAAGGCCGCCGAGCTGGTGCTGACCAGCCGCTTCGTGGAGTCCGACGAGGCGCTGGAAATGGGTCTGCTTAACACCCGCGTGGCCCACGAGGAGCTGATCTCGGCGGCACGAGCGACCGCCGCACAGATCGCATTCTGGCCGCCGCTTGCCGCTCGGTCGGCCAAGCGGGTGATTCAGCGCAACCTCAACGCCACGCTCGAAGAGGGCCTGCGCAACGAGATCACCGCGATCTCTCACGCGACCCGATCGGCGCACGATGTCGCCGAGGCGCAAGCGTCGTTCGTTGAGCGTCGTCAGCCGAACTTCACGGGCCAGTGAGCGACATTCGGATCCGCGAGGCGACGCCGCAGGACGCAGCCGAGATACTGCGCTTCATTCGTGGGCTGGCCGAGTTCGAGGGCGAGCCGACGGAGACGGTCAAGACGACCGAGGAGGACATCAGCGCGCACGGCTTCGGGCCGGACCGCCAGTTTGAGACGCTGATCGCCGAGCGCGATGGCTCGCCGGTCGGCATGGCGCTGTTCTTTCCGCACTACTCGACCTGGGAGGGCCGGCCGGCGCTCTACCTGGAAGACCTGTTCGTCGACGCGGACGCGCGCGGGACGGGGGCTGGATTTGCGCTGATGCAGCGGCTGGCGGAGATCGCCGATGAGCGCAACTGGACCCGGCTCGACCTCTCGGTGCTCGATTGGAACCCGGCGCGGCGCTTCTACGAGCGGATCGGCATGACCCACGAGTCGGAGTGGCTCAGCTACCGCATGGAGCAGGACGCGATCGCCGCGCTGGCGCAACGTGAGGCGCCGCCGGAGGGCTGAGCCAGGAGGGCTGACCGTGGCCGAGATCACCGTCTACGGCGCGCCGTGGCGCCCGGACTGCCGGCGCGCCAAGCAGTTCCTCGCGGAGCACCGCGTCGAGTACGACTGGGTCGACATCGACCAGGACGCCGCCGCGCGGGCTCACGTTGAGCAGTTGCAGGACGGTGGCCGGACGATCCCAACCGTGGTGCTGGGCGACGGCCGGATGCTGCTTGAGCCGGACAACGACGAGCTGGCGCGCGCGCTGGAGCTGCAGGTGAGGCCGAGCCGCTCGTTCTACGACCTCGCGATCGTCGGTGGCGGGCCGGCTGGTCTCGCGGCCGCGATCTACGCCGCGCGCGAGGGCATCGACACCGTCGTGATCGAGCGCTCCGCGCTGGGTGGCCAGGCTGGCGTCACGAACCGGATCGATAACTACCCGGGATTCCCGGACGGGATCAGTGGGGAGGAGCTGGCCAGGCGCTTCATCGAGCAGGCCGAGCGGTTCGGCGTCGAGCTACTCTCGGCGGTGGCAACCGACTCGATCTCGAAGCGCCCCGGCACGGGAGACGTGCAGCTGGGGCTGTCGAGCGGCGACGAGATCGGCGCGCACGCGGTGATCCTGGCGCCCGGATCGACGTATCGGCGTCTCGATGTCCCCGGAGAGACCGAGCTGATCGGCGCCTCCGTGCATTTCTGCTCAACCTGTGATGGTCCTTTCTACCGCGGGGCTCGAGAGCTGGCGGTGATCGGCGGCGGGAACTCCGCGCTCGAGGAGGGCCTGTATCTCACCCAGTTCGCCGATCGGGTGCGAATCATCCAGCGCGGCGACGCGCTGAGCGGATCGCAGGTGTTGCGCGACAAAGTGCGCGACCACGACCGGGTCGACCTGATGCTCGGCACGACGGTCGAGGCGATGCGCGGGAACGGCTCGATCTCGGCGCTGACGCTGCGCGACCGAGCAAGCGGTGAGCGCTCGGAGTACGCGCCGGACGGGGTGTTCGTGTTCATCGGCCTGCAGCCCAACACCGACTTCCTGCCGCCCCAGATTGCGGTAGACGAGCGCGGGTTCGTGGTGACCAACGCGCAGTTTGAGACCTCGCTCGCCGGCGTATTCGCAGCGGGCGACAGTCGCGCCGGCTCGACCAAGCAGCTGGGTGCGGCGGTCGGTGAGGGGATCACCGCGCTGATGATGGCGCGACAGTATCTGCAGGGCCAGCAACACATTCGCGCGGCCTCGCGGGGGGACTAAGTCGTCAGGTCCGTGTTTGGCGAACGAGCTGTCAGGTCCGACCGTCGCTGAGCGGCGGCGCGGTGACGATCGCACGGTTCGACTCGAACTGTGCGATCTCGGCGGCGCTGAAGCGCAGCTCGCTGAGGATCTCGCGATTGTGCTGGCCGAGCGCGGGACTGGGCCGCATCGCCAGCTCCGGCGCGTCGCTGAAGTGGAGCGGCGAACCGGCGTACTCGAACGTCCCGACAGCGGGCTGATCCCAGTCGACGACGAAGCCGCGCTCGCGCAGCTGGGTGTTGTTGAACAGGTCGCGATTGGTCAGCACGGGCATCGCTGAGACCCCCACGGCCTGCAGGCGCTCGGCCAGTGCGAAGCGCTCCAGTCCGCTGGTCCGGGACGAAATCAGCGCATCGATCTGGTCGTGATCGGCCCGACGGCCGGGGGCGTTGATCCACTCGGGGTTACGCAGTGCCTGGTCATCAATGACCTCGCAGAAGCGCAGCCAGGCTTCGTCGTTGTCGATCGTGATCGCGATCCAGACATCCAGGCCGTCCGCGGCGTCCTCGCCGGCGGGCAGGCACGGGTAGACGCCCTGGGGCGCCGCCGACCAGTCGCGGTTGCCGCGCTGCTGGGGCTGGCCGTCGATTGAGGCCAGCAGGGCCAGCTCGCCGCAGATGCCGACGTACGTTTCAAGCTGCGAGATGTCGACGAACATCCCCACGCCGGTCCGTTCGCGCTCCGCGAGCGCGGCGATCAGCGCAAACGCGGTGTGCAGGCCGCCGACCGGATCGGGGAATGCGTGGCCGAGCTTGAGCGGTCCGGCTCCGGGATATCCGGTCACGCTGGTGGCTCCGGAGTGCGCTTCGAGGATCGGACCGTACGAGACCCGCTGCTGCAAGGGCCCGGTGTGTCCGTAGCCCGTCGCGGAGATCGAGATGATCTGCGGATTCCACTCCCGGATCGTCGCGTGATCGATCCCCAGGCTGCGCGAGCCGCGCGGGCTGAAGTTGTCGAGCACCACGTCGGCCGACTCAACCAGGCGGCGCCAGATCCGCTTGCCCTCCGGGGTCTTCAGATCGGCGCAGAGACTGCGCTTGTTGCGGTTCATCTTGGTGAACGATCCACCACGGTTCCAGGCGGGAGGGATCGGCCCTGCGTGTGGATGCGAGCCCGAGCGATGCGTTCGTCCGGCCGCATCGGGCCGCGGAAGGATTCCGCCGGCCGCCGTGGTGTGCTGCTCGACCTTGATCACATCCGCGCCGAGGTCGCCGAGCGTGCGCGCGGCCAACGGGCCAGCCCAGGCGTAGCCGAATTCAACCACACGGATCCCCTCGAGCAGCCGCGGCGCGCCGGCTCCGGTGCGGGTTGGTCCCGTCGCCCGCACGATCGGCCTCGCCCGCCGCTCGCCGACGAGCGGATGCGAGCCGGCGTCGAGGAGCACGCCGTCGCCGACGAGCCGTCGTAGCTCGTTCGGCGTGCAGCCTGCCTCGGCGAGCAGCTTCGCGGTGTGCTGGCCGAGCCCGGGGGCGGCGCGAAACTCGGAAGGGCTCGACGGCAGGCGGAACGGGAGCCCGGGCATCCGCGCGCCGGCGCCGAGCTGCTCGGGCGACACCCAGAAGCCGCGCTCGCGCAGCTGTTCGTCGTCCAGCGTTTCGTCGAGCGACAGCACGGCACTGGCAGGCACGTGGTGGCCCTGAAGCAGCTCGACGACTTCGGTGCGGCTGCGGGACATCAGCCACGGGGCCAGGCGCTGATCGATTTCGTCGGCGTGGTCGGCGCGGCCGGAGCGGGGCGCGTTCGCGCCGTAACGCGGATCATCGGCCAGCTCGGGCATCCCGACCGCGGCGCAGAGGTTGCGCCACTGCGCGGGGCTCGGCGCCGCGATGCAGACCCAGCCGTCGCGGCAGGGGAAGAGCGCGACCGGGTGCGGCGTGTCGGCGTGCCGGTTGTTGGTGCGGCGTTTGACGACCCGCTGCCAGGAGTACTGCACGAGGCTCCACTGGTGGGCCGCGGCCATCGCTTCCATGGTGCCGACATCGACCAGCTGACCGCGACCACTCTGGCGCCGCTCATGCAGCGCGGCCAGCGCGCCCACGGCCGCCGTGACGCCACCGACGTAGGCCGACCAGGGGCCTGCGCCCTGCACGGGCGCGCGCGCGGGATCGCCGCTGATGTAGAGGTAGCCGCTCGCGGCCCAATCGCAGAGGTCGCTGCCGCTCCAGCCGGACCAGGGGCCGCTCGCTCCGTAGCGCGAAACCAACACGTGGACGAGCTCCGGATTGCGCGCGCGAATCCTGGTATCGAACTCATGCGCCGACTCGGGATGCTCGTCCGCTGAGCTGATCACCACGTCGGCGTGGTCGATTAGTTCGTCGAGCCAGCGTTGGCCGGCCGGATGATCAGCGTCGAGCGCGACGCTCTGCTTCCACGCCGCGAGGTATTCAAACGCGGCGCTGCGACCGGTCGCGTGCCCGCGCAACAGCGGTGGCGTGCGCCGCAACGCTGATCCGTCGAGCGGCTCAACCAGCGTGACATCGGCCCCGGCGGTGGCGAGCAGCCGCCCTGTGTAGGCCCCGGCCACGCTCTGGCTCAGCTCGATCACGCGCAGGTCGATCACGGGTACCGGAGGGGCACCGCGCCCTGATAGATGCCCGGTAGCCAGCCGCCGTCGACGCGCCGCGCCGCGTCGATCAACGCGGGGGCCATGCCTTCGGCGGCGTGGTACAGCTCCTCCACATCGGCAAACGAGCCGGCGCTGGCGGCGCGCAGGCCGGGACGCCAGACGATCGTCGGCACCCCGGCCGAGAGGTGCTCCAGCTCGTTTCGGGTGCGGTGCTCGACGGCGACCTCCATGGAGCGAGCCAGCACATCGATGAGGCCGCGCGGTCGCCGTGGCGAGGGCGGTGAGCCGAGGTCAACCGCGAGGATTTCCGTCGCCCCGTGCGACACGGCGGTCTCGAGGTCGAGTCCGGTGACCACTCCGGCGTCGACGTACCACTCGCCGCGGATGCGGACCGGGGGGAACAGCCCGGGGATCGCGCAGGAGGCGAGCACGGCATCGACCACTGAGCCGTTCGAGAAGACCTGTTTGACGCCACGGTCGAGGCTGGTGGCGGTGATGTAGAGGGGAATCTCGGAAGCCGTGAGTTCGTCGACCGTGACGTAGGGCAAGATCAGGTCGCGGAGAAACTCGTTGGTGTAGAGGCTCATCCGACCGAGTATCAGATTGCGCCCGATCCGCAGGAAGTTGCGGTCCCACATGCGCTGGTCGCGCAGCGCGCGCCACATGTCGGCCAGGCCGTCGATGTTGTTCGGATGAAACGCGAGAAAGGCGCCGTTGAGCGCGCCGACGCTGGTGCCGACGATCATGTCGGGGTGGATGTCGAGGTCCATCAGGTGCTGCATAAACGGCACCTGGCAGATGCCGAGGTTGCCGCCGCCGCTCAGGACCAGAGCCAGGCGTCGCGCCAATCCTCCGCCCCCTCGTTGATTAGCGATTCGGTCGCCGGTCGGGAACGATCTCGGTGAGAATCCCGTCGGCCGATTTGGGGTGGAAGAACGAAGCGGTGATGTCCTCGATCGGGCCGCCGAAGTCGATGTAGCGCAGCCCGTTCTCGATGAACTGCTTGGTGTCGGCGACGACGTTGTCGCTGGCGTAGCCGAGGTGGTGCAGGCCGGGGCCGTTGCGCTCGAGGAACTTGCCGATCCCGCTCACGTTGTCGTCGGGCAGCAGGATCTCGATTCGAGTCTCGCCGAGGTTGACCTTGACGAAGAAGATCCTGGTCCGCTCGGGGGCGAAGTAGCCGCCCTTGGGCATCGGGGTGCGCTCGGGGTCCCAATCGAGCCCGAGCCGGTCGACGAGCACATCGCCGGCCTGCTCCAGGCTGTGCGACACGATCCCGATGTGGTCCAGGTGGGTAATCATCTCGTCCTCTTCCGCGCTGCGAGTCGCCGGGGCGTGTGCCAAGACTACCGACTACTGCACGGACCGAATTCGCGGCGACAGCGCGGCCGTCGCGGCGGTGGCCGCGAGCAGACCGATCGCCATGCCGGCGACGGCCCAGCGGATGCCGAGCCCCTCGGCGAGGAGGCCGAGCACGAACGCGCCGAGCGACATCAGGCTGAACTGCATCATCAGCACCGACATCGCGCGCCCGCGGAACGCGGGCTCGGCGTGCTCCTGGATCAGCGTCGCCGAGACTGACATCCGCCCCGACTGGCCGACCCCCAACACGATCATCAGCGCCAGGGAGAGCCAGAGCCAGGAGGAGACGGCGATGCCGAGCACGCCGAGGCCGAGCAGCGCGCTGAGACCGAGCAAGAGCCAGCCGCGTCGACGCCGGGCCATGCCGGCGAGTCGCAGCGAGGCGAGCAATGCTCCAGCGGCGGAGACCATGCCGAACGCGCCGGCCAGCGCGGCGTCTGCGCCGAACACGTCCTGCACGAAGCCCGGCAGCATCGGCTGAAATGGCATGCCCAGGGCGGAGACGACGAACGAGAGCAGCAGGACCATCCGCAGCGTGCGATGTGCCGCCAGGTAGCGGAATCCGGCCGCCATGTCGGCCAGGGCTTCGCGGGGTCCGCCCACGCCGCCGGTCGCCTGCGCGGGGACGCGCGGCACCTTGAACATCGTCACGATCGCGATCAGGTAGCCCGCCGCCATGACGTAGAACGTGCCGCCCGCGCCGATGCTGTAGAGCAGCAGCCCGCCCAGCCCGGGGCCGACGAACTGCATGATGTTCATCGCGGCGGCCGAAAGCGAGACGCCGTTCATCAGCCGCTCGCGGCTCACGATCTCGGAGACCATCGACTGTCGCGCGGGCACCATCATCGCGACCAGCACGCCCTGGAAGACGGCCGAGACGATCAGATGCCAGAATTCGAGGACGCCGAGCACGGCCAGCGTGCCGATCGTGAGCGTGTTTGCCAGGCCGATGATCTGGAAGACCTGCGTGACCGTCTTCTTGGGGAAGCGGTCGGCCACGACCCCTCCATAGGGCCCGAGCAGCAGCTGCGGGAGGGCGGAGCCGATCGCGACCGCGCCGAGAGCGAAATACGAACCGGTGAGCTCGAAGACGAGGAACGAGCGGACGAAGATCTGCATGATCGCCGCCCCCATCTGACCGAGCGTGGAGACGAAGAACCAGGCGAAGGCGGGTTCGGAGAACGAGGCGAACGTGCGCGAGCGTCCGAACAACGCGTGGAGCAAGGAGCTCGGCGGCGCAGACCCGTCGAGCGAGCGCTGTCCGGCCGATCGCGCGACCAAGTCGGGCTGCGGGCGAACCGGCGGGCGCTGAGGGGCGGGGGGCACTGCCCAACGTTAGGGGCGGCCGCCGCTCAGGGGAGGCTGGCACGGGGCGCCGGCGTGGAATGCGCCAGCGGGGTTGGATGCGTTGCGGCAGCTAATCCCAGAGCCGCGCGAAGTCGAGCGTGAAGTCGGGCAGGACCGCTTCGCCCGAGATGGTCTCGGGGCGCTCCAGCACTTCCGGCTCGGAGCCGTCGGCTCGGTAGATCCAGACCAGTTCGCGCAGTGGATCGATCAGCCAGCCGAGCTGGGCGCCGAAGCGCATCCAGTCGTCCATGCGCCGCCGCTGCGAGGCGACCGTCTCGCTTGGTGAGATGATCTCGACGACCAGTGCGGGGCAGAGGCTAGGCAGGCCGTGTTTGCGCTCGTAGGTGCTCAGCGAATCGAACTGTTCCTGGGTCATCCAGGAGACATCGGGAATTCGCACCGCGCCGACGGCGCGCTCAGGATCGACGGGCCCATCAGGGTCTTCGAGCCGGAATCCGCCGCTTGCGTCGCGGACTTGACCGCCCGCCCCGGCCCAGGTCCAGATCGAGATCTGAGTCACGATCCCTGCGCCCAACGAGGGGCTCTCGCCATTCGGTGGGGGAGAAACGATCAGATCTCCTTCCGAGGTGCGCTCGAACGGCAGGAGTTCGTTGAGAGCCGCTAGCTCTGAGAGGGTCCAGTCGGTCAGCCGCCACTCGGGGGGGAGGCGTAGCAGGATCGGATCGCGAGCGGTCGCGAACTCCTCGATCAGCGGGGCGACGGTCGGCTTGGCGGGTGTTGAGACCATGAACTCCTCTGTCACTCGTTGTCTTCACCCATGATACGGATGTTGCGGGCCTGGTGTCAGGCCGCGCAGCTACCCGCCGTAGACCCAGCCGGTGTAGAGCGACGTGAGCGGGCGGCCGACGGCCGACTCCACCGCACCGTCGACGACTCGCGAGAGGGCCAGCACGTGGCCGCCGACCGGGACGAACTGCTCGACCTCGCAGGCAATCCAGGAGAGCGCGTCATCCAGGACTGGCGCGCCGCCGTCGAACAGCCGGTGCGCGACGCCGCGCATCTTGTCGGGCTTCTCGTGGAGCGTGCTGCGACCCTTGATCTTGCTCGGGTTGGAAGGTTGCAGGAATGTGGCGGCGAGGTCCATACCGGATTCGGGCAGGATGTTGATGGTCAGCTGGCGCGTCGCGCGCGCGTTCTTTAGCGATGTCGCGTCGCGCTCGAAGGCGATGCAGACGACGCGCGGATTGAATGAGACCTGCATCACCCAGTCCGCGACCATGACGTTCGGGTCGCCCTCTGCGGTCACCGTTCCGATCACGTAGACGCCGTAGGGGAGGGAGTGGAGCGCTTCGCGGATGTCGACATCGCGACGCCGCTCGCGGCGGGTCAGCGCCGTCGTGTTGTTCGTCGGAATGATCGGCTCAACGGTCGGCGCGTCGGCCGCGAGCAGCAGTTCGACCGCGGCGTTGATTTCGAGCATTCGCTCGCCGGCCGCCTCGTCGTCCGGGTTCTGGTCGGGGTGGAAGACCCGCGCGAGGCGTCGGTAGCGGTCGCGGATCGCGCCCGCGTCGGCATCGATGCCGACCCCGAGCAGGTCCGCGGCTTCGGCCATCGAGTTGGGGATCGGCATCAATGTCGTCCGTTCAGTCGGCCGACCGCAGGTGGCGGTCGAAGTACTCGGCGAGTTTGCGTTCCTGGTATTCGAGGCCGGCGGCGTCGCGCGGCATGTGCCGCTCCTGGGGGAAGAGCAGCAGGTCGTAGTCCTTGCCCGCGGAGGTCAGCGCCGTGATCAGCCGCGCGGTGTGGCGGAAGTGGACGTTTTCGTCGATCCCGCCGTGGACGAGCAAGAGCTGGCCCTGGAGCTTGTCGGCGTGTGTGAGCAGCGAGGCTTCGCGATAGCCCTCGGCGTTCGATTGCGGCGTGGCCATGTAGCGCTCGGTATAGCCGGTGTCGTAGCCGTCCCAGTCGGAGACGGGCGCGCCGGCGACGCCGACGCGGAACAGCTCGGGCCGGCGCAGCATCGACATCACCGTCATATAGCCGCCGTAGGACCAACCGTAGACGCCGACTCGGCCAGGGTCGATGTCGCCCGAGTCGGCGAGCTGCTGCACCGCGGCCGCCTGGTCGTCGACCTCGATCGTGCCCATCCGCTGGTCCAGATGCGCCTCGAATTCGAGTCCGCGGCCGGCCATCCCGCGGTTGTCAAGCTTGAGCACGAGGAAACCCTGCTGCGCGAGGTATTGCGCGCGCATGTCGACCGTCAGCCCCCATGCGTCGAGGACGGTCTGGGCGTGCGGCCCGCCGTAGACGGCGACGAGCAGCGGCGCCGGGCCGTCGGCGGACGATTCGGACGGGTGGTAGAGCGCGCCGTAGAGCTCGGAGCCATCGGCGGCGCGGAAGGTCCGAAGCAGCGGCGGCGCGAGGCCCAGTGACGGCGCCGTGACATCGGGCTGCTCGTAGAGCATGGTCGCCGCTGAGCCATTGGTGCGCTGCACGCGGACGCAGGGGGCGCGTTCGAGCGATGAGCCGACGGTCGCGAGCCACTTGCCGTCGCGCGACATCACCCCGCCCTGCACTCCACCGGCTTCGGTCAACCGCTCAGGCTCGCCGCCAGCGAGCGGGACTCGATAGACGTGGCGCTGCAGCGGCGACTCGCGGGTCGCTCCGAAGTAGATCAGGCCCCGATCTTCGTCAACGCCGACCAGGTCCGTCACCATCCATTCGCCGTCGGTCAGCGTGCGGACGAGGGAGCCGTCGTCGCTGCGCAGCGAGAGGTGGCGGAAGCCGGAGGCTTCGCTGGCCCAGAGGAAGCTGCCGTCGTCGAGCCCGCGGGCCTCATCGCCGATGTTGATCCAGGGCGACTGTTGCTCGTCGATCAGGGTCACGGCTGCGCCGTCTGCGGCGAACGCGATGAGGCGTAGACGATCCTGCTTGCGATTGAGCCATTGGGCGACGAGCCGGCCGGCCGGCTCGCCGGGCTGCGGCCACCAGGCGACACGGACCAGGTAGCCGTCCTCATCGGGCAGCTCGAGCCAGCGGATCTGGCCGCCCGCGGAGGGGACGACGCCGAGCTGCACGGTGGCGTTGGCCTCTCCCGCGAAGGGATAGCGGTGGCGTTCGAGCTCGGGCCGATCCATGCCCTGGTGGACGATCGGATACTCGGGGATGTGCCGCGAGTCGACGCGGACCAGCGCGATCTGCTCGCCATCGCGGCTCCACCAGTGGCCGCGGGGCTGGCCGAACTCCTCCTGCGCGATGTAGTCGGCGAGGCCGAGCGTCAGGCCGTCCTCGGCCTCGTTGGTCAGGCGGGTCAGTGCGCCGCTCTCGCGGTCGAGCGCGTGCAGATCGCCGTCGCGCACGAACGAGACGCGGCCGCCATCGGGGCTGAGCGTGGGCTCGACCGCGGCTTCGGTGTTCGGCAGCTCTTCGGGGTCGCCGTCGCCCACGACAACTCGCAGGAGCGGGCCGCCGGGGATCAACAGGACGGGCGGGTCGGCGTCGCGCGCCCACGAGTAGTACGTGACGCCGAGTTCGCGGGTGCGGGTGCGCTCGCGGCGCAGCTCTTCTTCGCGCGTTAGCTCGCCGGGGGCGTCGTCGGGGCCGACCAGGACGCTGCGTTCGCCAGTCTCGAGATCGACGCGCCAGAGCGAGCGCACGAGGCTGCCCGACGCGCTGTGGAGCCAGGTGAGGGCGCTTCCGTCGGGCATGAAGCCGATGCCTGCAGGGCCGGCCATGCCGGGCCGCGGGTAACTGGCGACCTGCGCGAGGGTGAGGCGCTGGCTGGTCACGCGGACAGCGCCTCGCGGCGCAGCGCTTCGATTTCGTCGGCGTCGCTGGGCAGCGCCGCGCTGAGCACCTCGCGGCCGTCGGCGGTGACCAGCACGTCGTCCTCGATGCGAATCCCGCCAAGCTCAGCCGCGGAGACGAGCAGCTGATCGATGCGGTCCCAGTGGACCTGCTTGCGGTAACGCCGGCGGCGCTCGGGATCGGTGAGCAGCGCGGGGATGAAATAGATGCCCGGCTCGACGGTGACGACATAACCCGGCTCGAGCGGCAGGTCGGCGCGCAGGTAGGCGAGCCCGAAGCGGTCCTCCGGCAGGCGGCCTTCGAGGTACCCGCCGCAGTCGTGCGTGGCCAGCCCGAGCATGTGCCCGAGGCCGTGAGGGAAGAACAGGGCGTGCGCGTCGGATGCGACCAGGTCGTCGGCTGCGCCGACCAGGATGCCGGCGTCGACGAGGCCCTCGGCGATGGTCTTCGCGGCCTGGAGGTGGAGCTGCTTGTATTCGACGCCCGGCCGCAGCGCGTCGATCGCATCTCGTTGCGCGGTCAGGACCACGTCGTAGAGGTGGCGCTGGAGCGGTGTGAACGCGGCGGCGACGGGGAAGGTGCGGGAGACGTCGCTGGCGTAGCCGTGTACCTCGGGGCCGGCGTCGATCAGGACGAGCTCGCCGTCGTTGAGGACGCGATCGCCCGGGGTTCCATGCAGGATCGCAGAGTTGGGCCCGCTGCCCACGATCGAGCCGTAGGCGGTGCGCTGGCCGCCGAAGCGGAAGAACTCGGCCTCCAACTCGATCTGCACGGCTCGCTCGGTGAGCCCGGCGCGGGCGATTCGCCAAGCGCGCAAGTGGCCCTCAACGGCGGCGTCGACAGCGCGGCGCATGTGCGAGAGTTCGAGTGCATCCTTGGCACGCCGACGCTCGGCGAGCGCCTTGCCGACGCGCTCGGTCGCGTCCTCGTCCACGACCACCTCAAGCGCCGACCAATTCTCGACGCCGTACTCGGCGCCGCGCTGCTCGATGTCGCGATTGCCGAGCAGGGCCAGCGGGAGGCCGCGGCGTTCGTTGAGCCAGGCGCCGAGCGCTGAGAAGTCGTCGGTCTCGATTCCCGTTCGCTGCGCCTGTTGGTCGGCAGCGGGCGGGTCGCTCATCCAGACGCGGTCATCGATCGAGAGCGAGGGTGTGAACAGCCGCCAGCCGGCATCGGCCTCCCAGACCAGCGTGGCGCCGGGCTCAGCGACGCCGCTGAGGTATTGAAACTCGGGGTGCGCATGGAAGTCGTGGAACTGGTCGGAGCCGTCGATTGGGATCGGGACGCCGGCGGCCACCACGATCGGGCCTGCGACAGGGTCGCCAACGAGGCTGGAGGGGCCGGAGAGGCCGCGCCAGGCGTCTTCGACGCGCGCGCGGCGGGCCTGTAGAGCGTCGGCGGGATTGACGGTCATGGGTTCAAGTGTACCGACGGATCAGGTCTCGTCGGCGACCACCTCGATGAGCAGCTGCCCCTCTTCGACCGTCGCCCCGGCTTCGCAGCGGACCGAGGCGACGCGCCCGCCGACGAGCGTCGGCAGCAGGTGCTCCATCTTCATCGCCTCGAGCACGATCAGCGTCTGACCGGCCTCGACGAGATCGCCCTCGGCGACGAGCACCGCCGCAATCGTGCCCGGCATCGGCGCGTGGACCGCATTGGAGCCGCCCGACCGCCGGCGCGTCCCGGCGGAGCGGTCGCGTTCGCCGGTCGTAAAGGCCCATGAGCGCTCGCCGTCGCCGACGATCACGCCCCAGCGGGAGCGCTGCGTCGACCACGATTGGCGACCCCGGTCGATGCTGAGTTCGAGCCCGCCCGGCGTGCGGTGGGCGTTGACTGTGCCGCTTGCGTTGCCGTCGACGCTCGTCTCCCAGGTGGCGTTCGCGCCCACGACGCGTCGCAGGGTGACGGTGTGCTCGCTGCCATGCAGCGCCAGCCGCGCGGTGGCGTCGCCGGACGAGCGCCAGCCGCCGGTCGCGCCCTCGATGCGCGGCAGTGCGGCATCCAGCGCTGCCGCGATCAGCGCTGCGGTCGGCGTGTCGCGCGGCGCGAGTTCGGTGCGCTCCAGCCAGCCGACATCAACGCGGCCGGAGCGGAAGTCGTCGGAGCCGAGCACGCCGAGAAGCTGCCTGACGTTGGTGCGCAGGCCGGCGATCGCGGTTCCTTCGAGCGCCGCGACCGAGCGCGCCAGCGCTTCCTCGCGATCGGCCCCGTGCGCGATCAGCTTGGCGAGCAGCGGGTCGTAGTGCGGTGTGACCGCGGAGCCCGCTGCGACGCCGAGATCGTTGCGCACGCCAGCCGCAGCCGAGGGCGCGAACCAGGCCAGCCGGCCGGTCGAGGGGATGTAGTCGCGGGTTGGGTCCTCGGCGTAGATGCGCGACTCGATGGCGTGGCCCTGCCAGTGAATCTCGGTCTGCGAGATCGGCAGTTCCTCGCCCATCGCGATGCGTAGCTGCAGCTCGACCAGGTCGAGGCCCGTGACGGCCTCGGTGACGGGGTGTTCGACCTGCAGGCGGGTGTTGACTTCGAGGAAGACGAACTCGTCGTTGGGCAGCAGCAGGAACTCGACGGTGCCCGCATTCTGGTAACCCGCCGCGCCGACAATCGCGAGGGCGGCCTCGCCGAGCCGGTGGCGCAGGTCAGCGTCGACGCCAGGCGCCGGCGCCTCTTCGATGACCTTCTGGCGGCGGCGCTGCACGGAGCAGTCGCGCTCGCCCAGATGGACGGCGTTGCCGAAGCGGTCGGCGAGGACCTGCAGCTCGACGTGGCGGCCGTCGACGATCGCCCGCTCGACGAGCAGGCGGCCGTCGCCGAAGGCCGACTCGGCCTCGCGGCGCGCGGACGCGATGGTCTCCACCAGATCGTCGGGCGCTTCGGTCAGCAGCCGCATGCCGCGCCCGCCGCCGCCGGCCGCTGCCTTGAGCATCACGGGGTAGCCAAGCTGCGCGATCGCCGCGGCCAGCGCTTCGTCGCCCTCGTCGTGTTCGATCCCGTCGGCGACCGGGACGCCCGCAGCGACCGCGAGCTGCCGGGCCTGCGGCTTGTCGCCGAGCTTCGACATCACGTCGGCCGGCGGGCCGATCCAGACCAGGCCGGCGTTGGCGCAGGCGCGCGCGAAGTCGGCGTTCTCAGACAGAAAGCCGTAGCCGGGGTGCACCGCATCGGCGCCTGAGCGTGCCGCGGCGTCGAGCAGCGCGGGAATGTTGAGGTAACTCTGAGCCGCGGGCGCCGGGCCGATCGGGATCGCGGCGTCGGCTGCGCGCACGTGCAGGGCCCCGCGGTCGGCGTCGGAGTAGACCGCGATCGAGTGCACGCCGAGTTCGCGGCAGGTGCGCGCGATGCGGACGGCGATCTCGCCGCGGTTGGCGATCAGCACGGCGCGGGGCAGCAGCATGTTGGACATGGCGCGAGTCTAGACTCGCGCCATGTCCGATCGCCTTCACGAGCTCGCGCAGCGGAACTTCCGTCGACACCTCGCCGAGAATTCGTACCCGGGGCGGGGGATCGTGATCGGTCGGCTGGAGGGCGGCGACTGGATTCAGCTGTACTGGATCATGGGCCGCAGCGCGAACAGCAGGAACCGCAAGCTGGTGTCGAGCGAGGGCGAGCTTCGCACCGAGCCGCTGGACGCGGTGCTCGTGGAAGATGCGACCAACGTCATCTATGAGGCGATGCTCGAGGCTCCGGACGTGTTCGTGGTCTCGAACGGCGACCAGACGCGCACGATCCTCAATGCGCTGGCGCACGGTGATCGGTTTGAGGACGCGCTGGCGACGCGCGAGCGCGAGGACGACGCGCCGAACTACACACCGCGCATCGCCGGCCTGCTCGACCTGCGCGGCCGGACGCACCAGCTGCCCGCGCAGCTCAGCCTCGCGATCCTGCGCGCGAACGACGCAGACGCCGGCGAGACGGACCGGACGATCTACCGGCCGGCGTTGCCGCCGCCGGGGCTTGGCCAGGGGCTCACGACTTACGCCGGAGATGGCAGGCCCTTGCCGCCGTTCCGCGGCGACCCGCTGTGGTTACCACTGGTTGGGAATGTTCAGGCAATCCTTGACACGTATTGGCAGGCGCTCGACGCGAACAATCGAATCGCGCTGGCGGCGAAGCAGATACCGACCAACGGGGGCGAGACACAGATCCAGCTCCGCGGGTCTGGAGCGGAGTAGGCGGCATGGCCGAGCACGAGGGCGCGCTGTCGGAGCTGACGGTGGTGAACATCGGCTCAGGGCTCGACTCGGCCTACGCCGCGAAACTGCTCTCGGACCTCGGCGCGCGGGTGATCGTCGTCGAGCCACCCGATGGCGCGCCGCTGCGGAGGCGTCCGCCGGTCGGCGACGGGGCGGCGCACGGGGCGATCTGGGCGCACCTCGCCTCCGGCGCGGAGTCGCTGGTTCCGACCGATCGCCAGGACTCGCGGCGAGTGCTGCGTGCGTTGCTCGCCCATGCCGACGTGCTGCTGACGGATGGGACGTCGCATTGGCAGCAGGACCTCCCGACCGCGCCGCACGCGCGGCTGATCACCGCCGACCTATCGGCCTGGGGACGGTCGGGGCCGTACGCGGAGTGGCGTGAGAGCGACATCGCGACCTGGGCGATGGGCGGCTACATGTATTTCACGGGCGAACCCGACCGCGAGCCGCTGATCATCCCGGGTAGCCAGAGCGCGATCCACGCGGGCGTGCATTGCGCGCTCGCTGTTCTTGCGGCGGTGCGCGAGCGTCGCCGTTCGGGGCACGGCCAGCAGATCGAGCTGTCGCAGTTGGAGGCGAATCTGTCAGCGCATGCGTGGCTGGTCTCGTCGTGGATCGCCAGCGGCCAGGCGCTGCTGCGCACGGGGCATGACTTCACCAAGACGCGTGACGGCTGGGCGCACTTCATGCAGATGGTGCCGAACCCGAACGTCTTCCTGCTGATCGACCAGCCCGAGCGGATGGGCGAGGTGATCGCCAACGACATCGACAGGTGGCGGCGGGCAGTGACGGGCGTGTACCGCGAGGTGGAGGCCTGGGCGCAGGAGGTTGATTCCGAGGAGGTGGCGACCCGCGCGCAGGAGCTGCGGGTGGCCTGCACGCCGATGCTCGATGCGGCCGGGCTGGATCGAAATCCTCAGCTCGCGGCGCGGGGCTGGTGGGAGCCGGATTCGGACGCCGAGCTCGGGGAGCTGCGGTTCCCGGGGCCGGCGTATCAGCTCTCGCGAGCGCCCGCGCGTCGAGGCGGCCCCGCGGCTCGGCTCGGTGAGCACAGCGCGGCGCTCCGCGAGGAGTTCGTGGGTCGAGCCGCGCCGCCTGCGCCGAGCGCGATGCCGACCGATACCGGGCCGCTGGAGGGACTGACCGTCGTTGAGCTGACCTCGAACTGGGCCGGGCCGATCGCTGGGCGCCACCTGGGCGACCTCGGCGCGAATGTGATCAAGGTCGAGTGGGCGGCGCGTCCCGCGACGCGCGCGTTGTTCATGCCGGGGCCGACGCAGGACCCGCAGCGCTATCCCTACGACCGCGCGATGTACTTCAATCTGCTCAATCGCAACAAGCGGGATGTGATCGTGGATCTCGCGACCGCGCAGGGGCGCGAGGTGTTCAGCGAGCTGATCGCGCGGGCCGACGTGTTCATCGAGAACAACAGCGCGCGCGTGATGCCGAACCTGGGCCTGGGCTACGACGCGATGAGCGAGGTCAACCCACAGCTGATTTACGTGTCGATGTCGGGTTTCGGCGCGACCGGCCCGTGGCGCGACTGGAGCGCGTATGGGTCGAACATCGAGGCGTCGTCGGGCCTGGCGTCGGTGACGGGCTACGACGAATCGCAGGTCTATCGGACGCCGGTGTTCTACGCCGACCCGGTGGCGGGCAACCATGCGGCGGTGGCGATTCTGGCGGCGCTGGAGGAGCGTGAGCGCTCGGGGCTGGGGCAGTTCATCGATGTCGCACTGAACGAAGCGGGCGCCTGCCACTTCCTCGAGATGCTGCTCGACTATCAGGCGACGGGCACGATTCGGCGGCCGAACGGCAACCGCGACGAGCGGTTCGCGCCGCAGGGCGCCTACCGCTGCGCAGGTGATGACTGCTGGATCGGCCTGGCGGTCCAGCGCGACGAGGAGTGGCCGCTGCTCGCGGAAGCGATCGGTCGCGAGGACCTGGCCGACGATCCGGAGCTGACGACGCTGGCCGGTCGCCAGGCGCGACACGACGAGCTGGATGCGGCGATCCAGGCCTGGACGCAGGGCTACGAGCAGTACGAGGCGGCCTGGATCCTGCAGCGGGCCGGCATCTCGGCCGCGCCGGTGCTGGCCAACTGGCAGGTGCTGGCCGACCCGCATCTGTTTCATCGCGGGTTCTATGTGCCGATCGAGCATCCCGTGGTGGGGGTCTACCCGTTCCCCTCGTGGCCGTGGCGCTTTTCGCGGACACCGGCGCTGGTGAGGCGCGCGGCGCCGCGATTCGCCGAGCACAACCGGCAGATTCTGTCGGAGATCGGCTTGTCGGAGGAGCGAATCCAGCAGCTCTACGACGACGGGATCACGTCGGACACGCCGACCGCTCCGACGCTGGTCGTCCGTTCAGGCCTGTCGGCGCCCGACGACTAACTCGGAGGCTCGATCAGAGCATCAGGGGTGTGAGCCCGGCGCGGATGAACTCCCGGTCCGCGGTCAGGATGTCGGTGATGTTGCGTTGGCGCATCAGATGGATCGAAATGCAGTCCTGCAGGCTCAGGTTGCTGAAGCGGAACTCCCCGTCGTAGAGGTTGAGGCCGGCGTCGATCAGATCGGAAGTATGGGCGATGACTTCGAACATGCGCGATCCGCGCAGGTTGCGCGCGACGCCCGCGGCATCGACTCGCATCTCAGCTGGCTGACGCGCGAGGAGCGCCAGCGATTCTTGGATGATCCCGTCTGTGGTCACCAACGGGCGCCCTCGAACCGCTTCGAAGCTCGCGACGGACTCGTTATGCCACTGGTCCTCGGGATCGATGAGTCCGATCAGCAATACGGCATCGACGAAGACGGATTGGCGAGGCCTCACTCAATGAGCTCGCCGGTCGGGCCCCGCCAGACGTTGCCGTCCCACGTGTAGCCCGGAGGATCGAGCGTGTAGCCGTCGGGATGCATGAGGGAGGCGTCTTGCTTGAGGGGTCGGCTGGGGTGGTCAATGTGATAGCCGTGCTCGTCGAGGTGCGGGGCCGACAGGTTGCGCGGCAGTCCACGCCAGTTCTCCGGGCGGGTGTGGCGCATCGCCCAGAGGAGTTCTTCCCACGAATCCTGTGGCTCGCGGTTGGACGGCCACGAGCCGATCGGACACCAGTCCGGCAGGTTCGTCTCAGCGGCCTCGTCGGTCTCTGTGGGTTCGGCGGGTTCCGTGACCATCATGCATCTCCAGCAGCGGCTTGCAACAGGATATCCGGTTGCGCCGACGCCGTCGAGCGTCCGATGCGCCCGTGGGTGCTAGACCAGCGGCCAGGGGACTGCGCGGCGGTGTTGGGGTGGATTGGGCAGGTGACGCTCGGAGAGGGCGCGGATGGCGCGCATCCGCAGGACCTCGAGCTCCTGCTCGGTGAGCAACTCGGCGAGCGCGCTGTGTGCCGGACCGGCCGCTTCGAGGTCGCTGGCCAGGTGCTCGACATCGCTGAGCAGCCGCTCCGAAATCTCGTCGCCCGCGTAATCCCAGATCACCGTGCGGAGCTTCTCGTCGACGTGGAAGGAGAGCCCGTTGTCAATGCCCCAGAGCTGGCCGGCCTCGCCCTCGAGGATGTGGCCGCCCTTGCGGTCGGCGTTGTTGGCCAGCCAGTCGAAGAGCGCGAACTGACGCATCCGCTCGGCGTGCTGCTCGCGCAGCTCGAAGAAGGTGCAGCGGTAGTCGGTCGGGATGTATGCCTGCAGCGAGCCAACGCCCAGCTCCAACCCATCAGCGCGCTCCACGGTTGGCGGAATGAGCGACCAGTCCAACGCCCGCGAGAGCCGGTAGGCCGCGACCTCGCGGCGGTAGAGCTCGGGCGGGAAGTCCCAGAGCGGGTTCTCGCCCTTGGCCGGCTTGTAAATCGCGTAGCCCGACTGAGGCGCGGCCTCGTGCTGCAGCTCGATGATGAACACGCGGTTCGAGGCGTAGGGAATTCGCGCCCCATCGACCACTTCGCCGTGCAGCAGCCAGTCTTCGATCTCGTCGCCGGCGGGGTCCCACGAATGGTCGGGGAAGCGGTCCATGCGCGGTCAGCCGCCGTTGCTGAGCTGGATGGCGTCGCCGACGGAGACTCGGCCGCCGCTGACGACGTTGGCTTCGACGCCGAAGTCGAGGTGGCCGTAGTTGTCCTTCAGCACGCTCATCAGCTCGGTGTCGCGGCCGGCGCCGGTCGGCGAGGCGTTGATCGCGTTGCAGCGGACGAGCCGCGCGGTCACGTCGATCTCAGCCTCAGGGCCGACGCGCAAGCGGCGGCCGACCCAGTCGAACTCCGACCACGCCTCGATGCCTTCCACGGCGAAGTTCAAGCGAAAGCGCCGGAAATCCACATCGACCGTCGCGACATCGGAGAGATCACTGAGGCTGTTGAGCCCGGCGAGGCTGATCTGGGTTGGCCCACGGTCGGTGTAGCGGCTGGAGCCGTCGCCGAGCAGCACCAACGGCTCGCGCTCGGGCCGGCCGCTCAGCGGGTTCTCGTCGAACGTGCGCACCAGATCGGCGAGCCAGTCGGCGAGGGCCGTGCGCTGCCGTTGGTCGGCTACGTCGGCCGATTGTTCGGCGCCCTCGAACGCGAGCGTGAGGCGGCCGGTGGCGGGATCGAAGCTCGCGGCGACACGCGGGAGATCGGGGGTGTTGAGCAGCGTGACCGACTGGCGCTTGGAGACCCAGCCGATCGGCCCGACGCGCTCGGCGTTGCCAAACGCGAAGATGAAGGCTCGGTCGCCAAGAACCGATTGGCCCGGTTCGAGTTGCAGCGTCTCAGCCGGCTGGGCGGTCAGGCCTTTGACGGGGTAGACGTAGCAGGCGTTGATCTTCATGGCGATCCTCCTCCAGCCCTGCGGACTGATCTAGGCCTGCTCAGAGGCCGCAAAGGCCCGAAAGTCTGACTCGGCAAGAATACGGATGTTCTGGCCAGCGGCGATTAGTTCTTCTGCTCGGCGCTGCTTACGGCTTTTCTCGTGGCCGGCGAGTTTACCTACGTCAACGTCACCAACGACCAAGAGCGTAGTTCTCTTGGTGACACTCTGTGCCACCTGACAACCAAGTTGCGCGGCAACTGTCGCGGCATCGCGCCGGGGCAAGGTCAGTGCGCCCGTGAAGACGATCGTCTCCCCGAGAAGCGGTCCGTCGTCCGCAGGTTCTGGAGTCTGTTGCGTTCTCTTTCCGTCTGAAGTCCAAGATACCTGTCCGAGTGGTTGATTCGCCAAATCTCGCAGGTCAATGTCAGGTAGCTCGCGAGAGGCGGCGAGGACGACCTCGCCGCACGCTCTGGCGTCCGCTAGCGCATTGTGGTGATCGAACTCGTAGCCAATCATGTGGCAAGCGTCTGCCAACCCGTAGCCGCGTCGAGCCAGTTTGGGCCATGCTCGACGGGTGACCTTGGCGGAGTCAAGCCAAGTCCAATTCGGTGGAGCGACGCCCGATTCGCTCGCGGCTTGGTGAACGGCCGATTTGTCGAAATGGGTGTGATGGGCCACAGGGAGACCGCGCACGAACGAGTTCAATCTGGGCAGCACCTGGTCGAATGTGGGTGCTCCGCGCACGTCCGATTCGCTGATTCCGTGAATCGCGGAGTTTATGCCACTGAATTCGGCACGTGGATCGATCAACTCGTAGAAGTCGTCGATCGGAATGCCGCCTTCGAACCGGACGGCACCGATTGAACAGATCGACGAGAATCTCGCGTTAGCTGTTTCGACATCTAAGGCTACGAAGTTCTTCATGATGACTCCTGCGCAACCGCAAATTCACGGCAGGCCCGCGAGCGCGGTGCCTCGTCCAGCGTCTCGCGTGGCGGACGCGATAGCACGACCGGTTCGTTGCCGAATTCTTCCATCAACTCCTCCGAGCGGTCGATCAACTCGTCCGAGGGCGTTATTTGTCCGGGGTACATCGCGCCGAAGATGCACGAGGCGTACTCCTTGTCTCGCTTGTCGGAGACCGAGCGCCTCGCCCAAGAAGCGGTGCGTGTAGTCCGCCAGCAGCTCCGCCTGGGGACGCCACCAGAAGCCGTGCATCGATGCGGTCAACACTTGCAGCGTCTCAGCCGGGTGGGCGGTCAGGCCTTTGACGGGGTAGACGTAGCAGGCGTTGATCTTCATGGCAGTTGGCCAATCCTTCTGGCGGTCATGTCGGCGATCATGTGGGCGGTCATGTCGGCGGTCCGAGCATCTCGAAGAACTCTGATTCGGAGATCACGTCGATCGGGTGGCCGGCGGCGATCAGCTCGTCGGCGCGGAGTCGATCACGCCGGGCCGGGCCTTGGGCGCCGTGTTCGATCGTCTCGTCCGCGACGATCAGGAGGGTCGTCGCCTCGCTGAGTGCGGAGCTGACCGTCAGCCCGACGCGTCGGGCGACAATCTGTAGTGCGGCCGGTGCGACCAGCGACGTGCAGCTAAACACGACTGTCTCATCGTAGCGGCGGCGCTTCAGTCGCCGTCGCGGTCGCTTGCGGGTCTTGCGTGGCTTTGCCGGGGTGGGTGGCGCCGCGGGGACATCGGCTTCCGCGCGCGTCGGGCGCTCAGCGGGCTTGGTGGCCTTGGCGCGCTTGGCGGGCTTCGACCGCTGCGCGCGGGTGGTGCGGGGTGCTGCCGGCGCGGGCGCACGGGTGGGCGCCCGCTCGAGCTCGACGATCGCTTCGATCGTCGTCGCACCGGTTTTCCGCATCGCCGCGAGGATCACGTGCCCGGCGGCCTTCGCGTCGGCGAGCGCGTCGTGGTGGGCGAAGCGGTAGCCGATCATTCGGCAGACCTCGGCGAGGCCGTAGCCGTCGCGGGAGCGATGCGGCCAGGTTCGGCGCGTGACGATCGCGGAATCGAGCCAGCGCCAGTTCGGCGCCGGTAGCTTGGCGCGCACAGCCGCCTGCGAGATCGCTGAGCGGTCGAACTGCGTGTGATGCACGACGACGCTGTCGGCGACGAACTCGCTGAGGCGGGGGAGCACCTCCGCGAAGCGCGGGGCCCTCGCCACCTTGTCGCGGTCGATCCCGTGGATGCCGACGTTGACCGCGGCGAAGTAGTCCTGCGGATCGACCAGGGAGTAGAACTCGTCGACGATCGCGCCGCGCTCGAAGCGGGCCGCGCCGATCGAGCAGATCGACGCATAGTCGGAGTTGGCTGTCTCGACATCGAGCGCGACGAACGAGCTCATGGTTAGCCGCCAGCGGCAAAGGCCTGACAGGCGCGGGCGCGGCGTAGCTCGTCGAGCGCCTCGCGCAGGTTGCGGGCGAGCAGCAGATCGCCGTCGCCGAGCTGCTCAAGCAGGCTAGCCGAGTGGTCGACGACCTCGTCGGTGGCGACGTGGCCGGGGTAGAGCGCGCCGAACCAGCGCGTGGCGTACTCCTTGTCGCGTTCGGCGAACACGCCCCGCACCTCCTCGAAGAAGCGGCCGACGTAGGGCTGCAGCAGCGCATCCTGCGGCTTCCACCAGAAGCCGTGCATTGCGGCGCCGAGGATGTGCAGCGAGGCCTCGCGGTCCTCGCGGAAGCGTGACCAGGCCGCCGCCTTGATCTCGGCGTCGGCGCGCGAGGCGCGGACGGTCTCAGCGGCGCGCTGGCCGCGGTCGGAGCCGTCGCGCTGCAGCTCGGGAGCGAGCCGTTCGAAGCCTCCCTCCAGGTCGTAGGCGACCGACTTGGTCACCAAACTCCAGCGCATGTCCTGGTCGAGCTCGAAGCCTTCGATGTCGACGCCGTCGTCGGCGAGCGCGAGCAGCCGCTGGATTCGCTCGGGCTGCTGCGCCGCGCCGATCAGGATGCGCGCCCAGACGATCCGGAAGTCCGCGTCGGCGGTTGAGAAGAGCCCGTCCCAGGCGAGGTCGAAGAGTTGGCCAGCGCGATCGAGCCGCTGCGATTCGGGCAGGTAGCGACCGATCGCATAGAGCGCGTGGTTGGCGATGGTCTGCATGATCTCGAGCGTGCCCTCGGCGCCGAGCTTGTCGGCGGCGAGCGCGACGAAGTCGGCGGCGGAGAACTGCTGGTCGCGCACCATGTCCCAGAGTGTGTGCCAGAAGAGCAGGCGCTCGAACGGCGCCTCAAAGCGATCGATCTGTTCCTGCACGAACGACAGCGAGCGGTCATCGAGCGCGATCTTGGCAAACGCATGGTCGCCGTGGTTGGGGAAGACGGCGGCCGGCGCGCTGATCCCGACGAGGCCTTCGACGACGGTTTCGGGACCGTCGAGGTCGACCGGCACGGCGTCGCGCAGTACCGGGCCGTCGTCGCCGGCGTCGTAGATCGCGACCTCGGTGCGGTGCGGGCGGAGGTCGGTGTGCTCCTCTGGTGCGGTCTGGACCATGGTGAACGAGTTCACCTCGCCGTCGACGACGCTGTAGTTGGCGGCCAGCGTGTTGACGCCGGCGCGTTCGAGCCACAGCTCCGACCAGCGGCCCAGCTCGCGGCCGGAGCCTCGCTCGAGCGCGGCGAGGAAGTCGGCCAGGGTCGTGTTGCCCCAGGCGTGGGTCCGGAAATAGTCACGCATGCCGTCGCGGAAGCCCTCGGCGCCGAGGAAGGCGACGAGCTGCTTGAGCACCGCCGCGCCCTTGCCGTAGGTGATCCCGTCGAAGTTCAGGAACGTGGCGTCGGTGTCGGGCACGTCGCCGGCGATCGGGTGCGTGGTGGGGAGCTGGTCCTGCTCGTAGGCCCAGGCTTTCATTCGCGCGTGGAAGGCCGACCAGGCGGACGACTTGAAGCGCGTGGCCTGCTCCATCGAGAGGTAGGCCATGTAGGTCGCGAACGACTCGTTGAGCCAGAGGTCGTTCCACCACTGCATCGTGACGAGGTCGCCGAACCACATGTGGGCCATCTCGTGCAGCACGACCTCGGCGCGGTTGAGCCGCTGGATGTCGGTCGGAGGGTCGCGGAAGATCATTCGCTCCGAATAGGTGATGCAGCCGACGTTCTCCATCGCGCCCATGTTGAACTCGGGCACGAAGACCTGGTCGTACTTGTCGAACGGGTAGCGGAAGTCGAAGAAGTCGGAGTAGAAGCTCAGGCCCTGGCGGGTGACCTCGAAGAACTCGTCGGCGTCGAAGTACTCGGCCAGCGAGGAGCGGCAGCAGACGCCCAGCGGTGTGTCTTCCCAGCGGTCGTCGAAGCGCACGTAAGGGCCGGCCGCGAGCGCCAGCAGGTAGGTGCTGAAGCGCGGGGTGGTCACGAAGCGACGCCGCGTGCGTTCGCCGCCCTCGACCGACTCGGTCTCGGCGGCCGGGTAGTTGGCGATCACCTCCCAGGCGCTGGGAGCGGTCACGGTCAGGTCGTAGGTCCCCTTGAGGTCGGGCTGGTCGAAGCAGGGCAGCAGGCGATGGGCGTCGTAGGGCTCGAAGTGGGTGTAGAGGTATTCGGCGCCGTCCTGTGGATCGACAAACTGATGCAGTCCTGCGCCGATGTGGTCGTAGTCGTTGGTGTAACGGACGCGCAGCTCGTTCGCAGCGGCCAGATCTGCGCCGTCGAGATAGAGACGGTTGCGCTCATGCCGCGCGGCGCGCTCGACTCCGTTGATGGTCAACGAGTGGATCTGGCGACCCGTGAAGTCGAGAAATGCCCCCGCGGCGGGCGCGGCGTGGCTGAAGCGGATCACGGTTTCGGCGTCGTAGGTCTCGGAGCCGGCGGTCAGGGAGAGCGTCAGGTCGTAGGCGACGTCCGAGATCGCCGCGGCCCGGTCTTCCGCCTCGGCCTGCGTCAAGACATTGGGGCCTGCTGGTTCGGCCATCGCGTGATCCTCCTGTGAAGCCTGAATTTGCCGCGGATCGTATCAGCCTCGAACACGCGCCCGTCTAGCATGCGGTGCGACTCATCCGATCGACACACAGCGGAGCGCAGCATGCCCGACAGCAGCCACGAGGAACACCAGATTGAGGTCGCCGGCCTCCCCATCCAGCTGCGCCGCGGCGGGTCCGGATCGACGCTGCTGGTGGTGCACCACGAAACCGGGAATCCCGGCTGGCTGCCGTTCCACGATGCGCTCGCGCAGTCACACGACGTGCTGCTGCCGACGCTGCCGGGCTGGGAGGGCACGCAGCGCGGCGAGTGGATGCGGAATCCGCGCGACATCGCATCGGTGCTCCAGCTGCTGCTTGACGAGCTGGCCATCGAGCGTTGCGCGGTCCTCGGCCTCGGCTTCGGCGGCTTCCTCGCCGCGGAGATGGCGGTCGCCAACCAGGCGCGGATCGATGGCCTGGTGCTGGTCGGTGCGATGGGCCTGCAGATCGAGGGCTCTGAGATCCGCGACCAGTTCCTGGAGGGCCACGAGGACTATGCCAAGAGCTGCTTCCACGATGTGGCGAACTTCCACGCGCTGTTCGGCGAGACGCCGAGCACCGAACAGCTGATCGCGTGGGACGCGAACCGCGAGATGACCGCGCGCACGGCCTGGAAGCCGTTCCTCTACAGCCAGTCGCTGCCGCATCTGCTGCCCTCGGTGCGCGTGCCTGCGCTGGTGGTGCATCCGGAGCATGACACGGTCGTGCCGCTGGGTTGCGCCGAGGCTTACGCGGAGCTGCTCGGCAACGCCCAATTGGAGACGCTCGCGGGCGCAGGCCACATCGCCGAGGCGGAGCAGGCCGATGGGCTGGCGGGGATGATCACGGGCTTTCTTGGCTAGGCTGACACTGATGGATGGGAGGGAGCGCCTCGGATGGTGACGACGCGGACACGGCCGGCGGGAGCAGTGGAGGCGGCCGGTCTGGCGCCTTGGGAGATGCTGACGATCTGTCTACCGGAGGAACTGGAGTTGACCGACGGGCTGCTGGAAGAGCTGAGCGGCCTCAACCCTCACTGGAAGATCGAGCGCGGGCACGACGGGGAGTTGGTACTAACCATGGCCTCCGGAGGACCGAGCGGAACGATTGGCAGCGAGATCCACGGTGATGTCCGCAGTTGGGCCAAGCCGCGCGGTTGCCTCGCGCAGGAGTCCAGCGCCGGGTACAACGTGATCGACCCGCTCGGCGGAGCGCCGATGCGGAATCCCGATGTCTCGTTGATCACGGCCGAACAACTGGAGGCGACGGGCGGCGTGCCGCCCCGCGAGGGGTTCTGGGATCTGTGTCCCACGTTCGTAGTCGAAGTACGCTCGCCGCGCGACACGGTCGCGGCGCAGCGCCGACGGATGGTCGACTGGATCCGCTTTGGCGCGCAGCTAGGCTGGCTGGTCGACCCGCAGGGCCGTGCGTTGTGGATTTATCGGGCAGGCGGGGAGCCTGAGCAGCTGGAGCGCCCCGCTGCGGTGAGCGGCGAGCAGGTGCTGGAGGGCTTCGTGTTCGACTTCACGTCGATCTGGGCGATGCTGGATCGCGCGGACGAAGCGGCTGATCAGGCTGAGTGAAGGGCATGCGCTTTGGTTTCGGCGCGCGGCGGCGATTACGGGCTGTTCGGGCTGCCTGATGCCGGTGTCGGGCGTCGTGGTTCAGCGCGCGATATTTGGGCTGTTGCTTGCGGTGCTGGGGCTTGCGTTGTCGGGTTCGTTGGCCCGAGCGCAGGATGCGCCGCTGGGGGTGGAGGTGCGGCTGGTCGCGCGGGTGTTGGACAGCGGGGGGGGTTGAGGTTGGGATCGAGCATCGATTCGGAGAGAGCTGGGAGCTGGTCTCGCCGACGCGGCGGATGCTCGCGGCGGACGCGCCTGCGGACGCCTGGCGCGTGAGTTCGGCGCTCGGCGTGCCGATTCGGCAGACGCAGGTGCGAATCACGACCGAAAACCGCGGCGTCTGGACTGTGACGCGCAGTGCGGGCGAATTCGTCGCGCAGATCAACCAGGTGCGTCAGAGCAGCCGTTGCGGCTGGTTGAGGCTGCAGCTGAGCGATGATGGGCTTGCGCTCCAGACCTACTCGGACGACTGCACCGGCCTGACCGCGATCGGCGCGGCGGACATCGCGAGTCCCATGGGCGAAGCACGGCAGGAGCTGCGCGTGGCGGCGCGCCGCCTGGCAGACGGCGGCATCGAACTGGGACTTCAGCGCCGCGCCGAGGCCGGTTGGGACGCTCTGCAGCAGCCGCAGGATTCGATCGTCCCCGCCGACATCACGGTCGGCGTCTGGTACGCCACATTGCCGCTCTCGCTGCCGCCGCCGCCGCCCAGCGTGGAAGCCGACCTGCGTCGCGGTGCATCGATCGAGAGGGTCGGAGATGAGCTGCGGGTCAGCATCGACGGCACGACCTACTGCACCAACTGCGGAGAGCTGCACCTTCGTTCGTTCCGGACGACACTGCTGCTGGACACGCGCGACGAGCAGTGCGATCGGTCGGTCGCGCTCGCCACAGTCTGTGCCTCGGCGGATGTGGGCCGCGACTGCGACGTCCAGCGGACGCAGGTGTATCGCTGGGAGGGGCGTCAGGAGCGCAACGCGGGGTTCGGGCAGATACCGGTCACGGCCGCGGAGGCGCAGGACGTTGTCGACGCGATATTCGCCGACTACTTCGGGTCGGGGCGACGCGCTCCGAGAGTGGTCGCCTTGGGCGGTGGTACTTCCTACTTCGACGGCGCCAGGAACGAGATCGTTCTCTCCGACGGCGGCGTTGCGCTGGACACCGTGGTACACGAGATGAGTCACGCGCTGCTGTCGGCTGCGCGGATTCGGAGTCCCGGCCACGACGCCTCGCACACCGCGCTGATCATGGAATTGTGGGGGCGCTATCTACCGCTGATCGATGTTGCTGAGGCGCGAGCTGACGCGCGCGCGAGTGAGCTTGATGTCACCGAGCACCCGCGCCCAGCGCCGCAAGCCGACGCTGGCATCGTGGCGGTGCGAGACATTCTCTGCGCTGAGTCCGTGACGTCGGACGCGCTCTGCCGCGCCTTCGATGGACAGATGTCAGTGCTCGGCGCGGCGGCGACTACTGGTCTATACGTCGGCAGCGGGAGGCGCGGCGACTCGTGGTGGTTGACGGTGCTGGATCCCGAGACGAGCGGCATAACGACCTATGTCGGGCAGGACGCTGCAGTCGTGGGGGCGTCGGACGCGCGGGCGCAGTTCCAGGTCACATGCACCCCCACAGACGAACTTGATCTCAGTGTTTGGTGGTACGGGGTCCCCGACCTCAATGGCGAAGTGACCTACCAAATCGCGGATCTGCCGGCTGTCGACGCTCGCTGGCTCACCCGCAGCCGCAGCGGGGCGAGCGGACCGTGGCTGTATCACCAGGCGCCGGATCCTGCGGGCATCGCGCGCGCGTTCAGCTGGGCCGCCCGTTCAGGCGGCGAGCTGAGCTTCAGCTTCGAGCTCTACGGGCGGACCTACTCAACCACGTTCGATCTCGAGGCGGTCTTCAACACACCAGCGCAACCGAATCTCGCGCAGTGTGGTTCGGTCGCGGAGCCGGCGGCGCTCGGTGAACCGGTCACGGGGTCTGGTCGGTACGGTCCGCATCTCTGGTGGAGCACGCAGCTGAACGCCGAGACGGACGCGCTGCTTACCGCCGTGGTCCGCGAGACGGGAGTCGAGGGAGCGGATGCGGCGCTCGCGCGCCTCCGGGTCGTATGCGTGTACGACGAGGCGCTGGGTGTGACCGTGTGGTGGCGTGGCGTTCCGGAGCTGAGCCCCGATGTGAGTTGGCGGATCGGTGAGCTTCCGCAGCAGGAATCGAACTGGACGACGAGGATTGGCAGATGGGGAGGCAACGACTGGAGCCTCCACGGGGCGCCGGACTCTCGCTCGCTCGTGCAGGCGCTCAGTTGGGCCGCCGGCGCCGGGGCCGACTTCACGATCAGCTTCGTCAGCGACGGCGCGACCTACAGCGCCGCCTTCGACCTCGACGGCGTGTTCGAGACACCCGTCCAGGCCAACCTCGCGCGCTGTGGGCACTAGACTGCCCGCCAACGACCGAAGGAGATCGCCATGCATTTGATGTACTTCACCGAGCAACCGATGTCGGCCTATGACGAGGCGTCGGCTGAGGAGGGCGTGACGGCGCTGCTCTTCCCCAATTCCAACTTCGACTCCGAGGCGGGCAGCCGGCTCTACCGCGACCGCCTGACCGAGTACCAGTTCGCCGAGGAGGTCGGGGTCGACGGGATCATGCTGAACGAGCATCACAATGCGCCGTTCTGCATGCAGGCCAAGTGCAACATCTGGGCTGCGGTGCTGGCCGGCGCGACCGAGCGTGTCAAGATCGTGCTGCTCGGCAACCCGCTGCCGCTGGCCGACAACCCGATCCGGCTCGCCGAGGAGCTCGCGATGATCGACATGATCTCGCAGGGCCGGCTGGTCTCGGGCTTCGTCCGCGGGGGCGGTAGCGAGCAACTCGCGACCGGCGTCAACCCGGCCTACAACCGCGAACGCTTCGAGGAGGCCCACGACCTGATCGTCGAGGCCTGGACGCGGCCCGGCCCCTTCCGCTGGGAGGGCAACCACTACCAGCACCGCGTGGTCAACCCGTGGGCGACGCCGCTGCAGCAGCCGCATCCGCGCATCTGGATTCCCGGGGTGCTCTCGCGCGAGACGGTGATCTGGGCGGCCAAGCACCGCTACCCGTACATCGCGCTGAACACCACGATCGAGGCGACCAAGCGGATCTGGCAGACCTACGACGACTCGGCGCACGAGGTGGGCTACGATCCGGGCCCCGAGAACCGCGGTTACCTGCTGCGCGTGCACGTCGCCGACACGACCGAGAAGGCGATCGAGAACGCCTCGCAGTTCATGTGGATGCAGGGTGAGTTCACCGGCCTGGCGCACCCGGTCTGGAGCAATCCGGCCGGCTACGCCTCGCCGCGCAACCGCGAGGCGTTGGTCGAGGTGATGAACGGGCGCCGCCCGCCGCCGCGCGCGAGCAGCTTCGAGAACCAGATCGAGAACATGCAGATCATCGCCGGTACGCCCGACGAGTGTATCGCCAAGCTGCGCATCATCCTTGAAGCGACGCGACCCGGCATCCTCGCGCTGTGGGGCAACGACGGCCGCGTGACGCATGAGGACTCGATGCGCTGCATCGAGCTGCTCGGCACGGAAGTCATGCCCGCCGTCCGCGAAATCGGCGCCGAGCTCGACCTCGACGGTCCGTTCGACTCCGAGCCGCCGGTCAGCATCCGCTACGACGAAGGCGCCCAGGCGCGAGTCGCGGCGGGCGCAGCGGCCGGCGACTAACCGACCACCAACACGCTCGCCTATACGCTCGAAGGCACTGAGGAGATCATGGCAACCATCGACATTCTGCTGCACGGCTACTCATTCGGGACCGACTCGGGCACGCCGGCCTTCTGTAGCGTCATCCTGGTCGAGTCCGAAGGGCGGCGGGTGCTGGTCGACACGGCGCACGTGGGCCGTCGGGTGCAGCTCCAGGAAGCGCTCGCCGCTCGTGGCCTGAGCGCCGACGACATCGACGTGATCCTGATGACGCACGCGCACTGGGACCACGTGCAGAACTTCGACGCGTTCCCGAACACGCCGATGGCGATCCACCCGTGGGAGCGCAAGTACGCCAGCGAGCCGCACGTCAACGACTGGGCCACGCCCAAGTGGACCGGGGCGGCGATCGAGACGCACACGCTGCAGGAAGTCAGCGGGGGCGACGAGCTGGCCAAGGGCGTGACGGTGATCGATCTGCCGGGCCACTCGCCCGGCAGCATCGGCCTGCTGGTCGAGACCGAGGCGGGTCTTGCGGGCCTGACCGGCGACGCGATGCACACCGCGGCGGCCGGGATCGCGGGCCGCAGCCCGCTGGTCTTCTACAACGAGACGCAGGCCAACGACAGCATCGCCAAGATCGTCTCCGCAGCTGAACTGCTCTACCCCGGCCACGATCAGCCGTTCCGGATCGTCGATGGCGCGCCGGTGTACATCGAGCCGTTCAAGCTGACGCTCTCAGGCGTGCAACCGCAGATGGAGGGGCTCACCTTCGCGCCGCCGCCGGCGGGCCCGATCGTGCCCTGGATCATGCCCGGGATTGGGGATCAGCCGACTTACGACTAAGCGCCGCCGCGGGTGCGCGTCGCGCGAATCAGCGGCCGCCGGGTCGCGTATGAAACGTATGGTGACCCGCGCGCCCAACCCGTCCTGATCATTCACGGCGCCTGGGGCGGACCGTCGTCCAGCCTGTGGACCGGCCCGCGCCTGCGCTGGTCAGCACCAGGCGACGGTCTCAAGCTGATCTGGTACGACCGCCGATGCGCCGGTCTCTCGCAATACGACACGCAGCCGTTCGCACTCGAGGACCTGGCGAACGATGCGGTCGACGTCCTCGACTACCTCCAGGTTGAACAGGCCGCAGTGATCGCCAGTTCCGCGGGCGGTCCGATCGGGATGAGTTTGGCGCTCACCCATCCGGATCGAGTCTCGGCCCTCGTGCTGCTGAATAGCGGCGCGGCGTTGATGTCGTTGAACCCAACGGGAATCGATCTCGGCGATCCATTCGTCGCCGATCGGCTCGAGACGGTCGCCCGACGCATCGGGCTGTTGAAACTCATGGAAGCCAACGGCGTCGAGGCGGCCATTCAGCAATCCGAAGACGAGTGGCGAACCCCGCCGGAGCCGCAGCACCCCGATCCAGAGTTGGCTGCGTTTCGAGCAAATCGTCTGCAAGCCCTGAGCCGGTTGTCGCAGAGTGAGCTGCTGCGTCTGGGGCGAGGAGCGTTGCTGAACATGCAGGCCCAGCGTGACGTTGACTTGGCTGATCAGCTGCACGAAATCAGCTGCCCGACCCTGATCGTCCACGGTGATGCTGATACCACCGTCCCAATTGCGTTTGGGCAGGCGTTGGCTGAGCGAATCTCAGGAGCCGAACTCGCAATTGTCCATGCCGCCGGCCACGGTCTGATCGCAAATGCCCAAGCCCAGTCCATGCTGGTAAAGTGGTTGTCGGGAGTCTAGAATCGGGACATGACCACGACAGAGCCCAGTCCAGAAACCTCGCAGATCAGCGAACGCGCCCGCGAGCGCGGAGTCAAGTTGTGGAGCGGCGACGAACTGGTCGACATGCTGGAAAAGATCTGCGAAGGCATGACTCAGGAAGAGCGCGAAGCGCTGGCCGACGAATTGGACCCCAAATGGCGCGACGATGGCGGGCCTGAGTGGCGAACGGCCGACGATCTCAGTTGATACCAACGTGCTCAGCGCCATAGTGGGGCGGAGCGACCTCGGGGCCGCTTACCGTGAATTGTTGCGAAACTCCAGCGCGGTGGTGACGTATTTTGTGCGCGCTGAAATACAGGTGATCGAGTGGAGGCCAGAGACGTGGGAGATACTTGCAGTCTTCCCAGAAGATGACAATGTGCTCGACCCGCCAGGCGATGATGTGATCGAAGAGTATGTGCAGCTCAAACGGACAGCCATCGCGCTTGGCTTGCGCTATGGCGCAGAGCGGGAAGATCTCTGGATGCTGGCCCAGACTCGTAGCGTGCAGTTGCCCGTGATAACTCACGATCGCAATGCCGCTCGAGTAGCGCGGGCGATTGGAATGCAGGTTGTGACCGCGTTATCGGACATCGAGGCGGACTACGCGCGTGATCGCGGGAGATTGGCGAGAACTCGATCGCGCTAACTGAGTTCCAAGAACATCGCGCCCCAATGCGCCTCGGTCACTGTTCCTCAATCTCAATGTCCGACCAGTCGTAGGCGTAGACCTGAGTGACCATGCCGCGCCACCAGTGATCGTTTTCCAGATCCAGCTGCATGCCCTCGGGCACAAAACCTCCGCTTGGGCGCATCGTCGCCTTGCTCACTGCAATCGCAGGAAGCCATGGTCGCTGGTGTTTGCGACAGACCTCGTCGCGGATGTAACCCAACGGTCGGTTAACTCCTGGCGGGAACAGGTCGGTCGCATCCGCTAGTTCCTGATAGGTGATGGTGCGCATCTCGCGGGCGCACTGCTTCAAGAGCCTCAATACGGCCTCAGTGTTCTTTGGAACGTTGACCGTAGACATCTGTTCACTCCAGTTCCGACAAGACTTCATCCGTGTGCTCACCGAGCAGCGGTGGGCGCCTCGTGATACCCCAGCTTCCCTTGGTGAGCTGATAGGGCGCTCCGGGATAGATCACTTCTCGGCCCAGCTCCGGATGCTCCACCTTGACCTGCATGCCGCGGTCGACGAAGTGCGGGTCTTCGAGCGCCTCCTCGGGGCTGTGGATCACGCCGACCTGGAAGCCCAGATTCTGGGCTTTGGTGAAGAACTCGTAGGCGGTCAGCTTCGAGGCGAGCAGGTCGAACGCCTGGCGGCCGGCGCCGAAGATCGCCAGCAGCTCCTCGTTATTGCTGTTGAAGACATCCGCCAGGGAGAAGCTCTCCAGCCCGGCGCCGGCCAGCAACAAGGGCGCTTCAGGCAGCTGGTCGAGCAGACCTTCCTCCTCCAACCATTCGTGGACGATGCCGAACTCGGCCGGGCGACGCGGTGGGATGCCGGTGTTGACGTGGCGACCGTCGGCGCATTCGATCTGCGACGGCATTGACGGCGCAACGCCGGCGTGACGGCCAGTCTGTCGTTGCACGGTCGCGTGCGCGACCAGCCATGAGTACGAACCGGATTCAGTCGTCACGTTGACCGAGGCGTTGATATTCACATTGATGTGCTGGCCGACGCCGGTCGCGTCGCGATGCAGCAATGCGGTGAGAATCGACATAAAGGCATAGTTCGAGCCTGTGTGATATGCCTGCTGACCGCCGCCGCGGACCGGTGGCAACGAGTGATCGTCGTACCCGTTCATCCAGGCGAAACCGCCGTTGGCGGCCAGTGTCAGGTCCGTGTGAGGCTCGTCGTCCCGCACCGATCCGAAGCCGAAGTTGGTGATCGTGCACCAGATCAGCCCTGGGTTGTCGGACATCAGCTGATCAAACGACAGACCCAGGCGACCAACCGGATCGTATGTAGCAGTGTCGAAGATCACGTCGGCGGATTGCGCCAGCTTGACGAACGCGTCGGCGTTGGATTGATCGTCGAAGTCCATCACGATGCTGCGCTTGGACGTGTTGTAGTACCAGAAGAACAGCGAGCGCTCATGGTGTGGTACGTCGTCGACGAATGGTTCGTACTGACGCGACGGATCGCCCTCAGGCGGCTCGATCTTGATCACGTCCGCGCCCATATCGGCCAGTAGCTTGCCGCACCAGGCGCCGCGTTCGTCACCGATCTCGAGCACGCGAAGGTCGTCCAAAGCCATCATCGCCAGGGGATTGGAATTGGTCGTCACTAGATCACGCCCTCTTCGTGCAGCCCGGCGATCTCATCCTGGCTCAATCCCAATAGTTCGCCGTAGACGTAGTCATTGTCCTCACCCAGCACTGCCGCGCCGCGAGTCATCGACCAATCCGTCTTCGACATGTGCGCGGGGATGCCGTCGACGCGGACGCGCCCCATCTCCGCCTGTCTGATTGTCGGCCAGAGGGCGGCCTCGGCAGAGTTCGGGTCCTGGTCGATCCGCTGCTCAGGCGTCTGCACGGGATTCGCCGGCACGCCGGCAGCGCGCAGCAGCTCCGTCGATTCGAACGGATCGCGACGCAGACACCATTCAGCGATGTTCGCGTCCAGCTGATCCTGCGCCGACATGCGGCCCGAGAGCTGACCGTAGCAATCGTCAGCCGCCCAACCACAACCATCGGCGGCCAGCACGTCGCGCATCGCGTGCCAGTCCTCGTCGTTGCGGCAGGCGATTGCGATCCAGGCCTCGTCGAACGATCCGGGAATCGGCCTGGCCGCGTAGATGTTGTGCGGCGCCATCGCGGGATGCAGCGAGTGATTGGCGTCCGGGTAGCCGTCACGTCGCAGCGGTCGGCCATTAACGGTGTAGTCCAGCAAGACCGGACCGTTCAACGTGATCGCTGCCTCAGTTGCCGCGACATCGACGTACTGCCCCTCGCCGGTGCGATTGCGATGGTGGATCGCCAGCATGATCGCCATCGCCATGAAGTAGGAGCCGGTGTGGTCCATGTAGGAGTAGCCCCAGCCGGCCGGCGGCTGATCGGGAAGCGCCGAGGACATCGTCAGCCCGCTGGTCGCCTGGACGATCGGTCCCCAGGTCTTGAACTTCTCGTACGGTCCGGAGTGCCCGAAGCCGCAGTTGGAGACATAGATGATGTCTTCCTTGATCTGCTTGAGCTGCTCGTAGTCGTAATCCCACGAGCGCATCACGCCGGAGGAGAAGTTCTCGGTCACGCAGTCGGAGATTGCGACCAGCCGCTCGAACAGCTCGCGCCCCTTTTCGGTCTTGATGTTCAGCGAGATTCCGAGCTTGCCCACGTTGTGGTTGTTGAACGGTCCGCCCAGTTCGGGGCCGCGCCGCTGATCGACGTAGGGCGGCATCCCCCGCAGGATGTCCCAGCGTCCGTGGTTGGAGGGGTCCTCGATGCGGATCACCTCGGCGCCGAAGGCGGCCATGAATTTGGTCGCGCCAGCCCCGGCGAGCTGCCCGGTGAAATCGCAGATGCGCAGGTGCCCGAGGGCGCCGCGTCCGCCTGGTCGCCTCATCGCCATCCCCCTCTCGAGCGCCCCGGTCGAGCCGTCAGCTTGGGCGCACGCGCGAAAGTTTAGCGCCCCGCCTCTATTCTGCCGCCAGCTCACAGTGAACGCACACGACTCAGGAGGCGGGGCAATGGCTAACAAGGTGGCGCTGATCACGGGCGCGAGCCGCGGGATCGGCAAACAGCTGGCGATCGACTTTGCGGACGCGGGCTACGACATCGTCGCGGTGGCGCGCTCGACCGCCGAATCACCGACCAAGCTGCCCGGCACGATCGACGAGACGGCGCAGCTGGTCCGGGACGCGGGCCAGCGCTGCGTCACGATCGGCGCCGACCTCCAGGAGGTTGACGCGATCGACCGGGTCGTGGACACGACCTACGCCGAGCTCGGCCAGGTCGATGTGCTGATCAACAACGCAGCGGTTGCCCCTCCGGGCAAAGCGCTCGATGGTTCGCGGAACCGTTGGCGGCTGGCGGTCGACATCAACGTCAACGCGCCGTTCTATCTGATGCACGCGATCTGTCCGCGGATGGTCGCGAGCGGCGGCGGCGCGGTGATCAACATCGGCTCCGGCGCGGCGGTTTCGCCGGAGTTCGGACGCGTCTCCTACACGACGACCAAGCGCGCGCTCGAAGCGATGAGCGAATCGCTGGCGCACGACCTCGCCGGCACCGGCGTCTCGGTCAACTGCCTGCGCCTCGAGCTTTCGGTCTACTCGGAGGGCTACGCGTTCACGCTCGGCGAGCGCGCCAAAGAGATGGAGTTCGAGGACCCGATCATCATGTCCGACGCGTGCCTCTGGATGGTCGCGCAGGGTCCGGAGTGGACGGGCCGGATCGTCACCATCGCCGATCTCCGCAAATACGGCGCGGTCCGCCCTCAGACTCGGATGACGTTCGATTAGGACGCCGGCCGGTCACCCCGCCGGCGTGATACTCGCGCGCCGGCGGGCGGCGGCAGACGATCAGGCTGCGTCTCCGTCAGGGAGTTCCGGCGCGCTGAGCTGGCGGACGTCGAGGTCGACGGGGCTGGGGTCCTCGAGTTGTCGTGAGGCCTCGACGGCGCCCAGCTGCTCCATGCGGCGCGCCTGCACGAGGACGCGTGACTGAAACGAGCCGACGCTGTTGTTGTAGGCCCGCACGGCCGATGTCAGCGCCTTGCCGACGTTGCCTACATGGTCCGAGTACGTCGCCAGACGTCCGTATAGCTCGCGCGACGTATCGGCGATCTCCTGCGCGTTCTGCTGGATGTCCTCCTGCTGCCAGGCCACGCCGATGGTCCTGAGCAGCGCGATCAGCAGCCCTGGACTCGCGATCAGCACCTTGTGCTGGCTCCACGCGTCTTCCCAGATGGTTGGCTGCGCGACCATCGCCGCGTCCAGAATCGTCTCCGTCGGCACGAACAGCACGACGAAGTCGGGCGACTTGCCGTCGATCGCAGCGGCGTAGTTCTTACTGCCCAGCGCGCGCGCGTGGTTCATCAAGGCTGCCGCGTGCTGGCTCAACGCCGCCCGCTGCTCGACTTCGTCGTGAGACTCGTTCGCCCGCAGATAGGCCTCCAACGGCGTCTTGGCGTCGACGGGGACGCTCAACCCGCGCGGCAGCTTGATCACGGCGTCGGGACGGATTGCGCCATCCTCGGTGACGGTGTGCTGCTGCCGCGAGTAGTCGACATGCTCACGCATTCCAGCGACCTCCAGCACGCGCTCGAGTGTCAGCTCGCCCCAGCGTCCGCGCTATTGCGGCGAGCTCAAGGCCTGGCGCAGGCCGGTCGTGGTCGCGCGAAGCTCGCTGATCTGCTTTCCGGTGCTGCCGATCAGCTCGACCACCATGCCGTAGGCGTTCTCGCGCTTCTCCTCGATCTCGCCGACGCGCTTCTGCAGCTTCTCCAGCGTCTCGCCGACGGGCTTGACCAGGTTGTCGACGGCCTGCTGGCGTTTCTCGAGATCCGTGTCGGCGAGATCGCGGTCGCGCTTAAACTGATCCTCGGCCTGTTTGCGGAACTCCTCGCTGCTCAGCTGCAACGCATCGAGCGCCAGCCCCTTGAAGCGTTGCTCGAGGTCCGCTCGGTACTGCTCAAGTTCCTCGCGGCGCGCTCGATGCGACTGCTCCAGCGCGGCGACGGACTCCCGAGACGCCGCAAGCTCGCCGCGCAGTCGCTGGGTTTCCGTCCGCGCTTCAATCCCCTGCTCGCGGGCTCGCCGGAGTTGGTCCGAGCGCTCTTCGAGCGAGGTGTGGGCTGCGGCCAGATCGATCTGCGCGCTGGTCAGGCCGTTCGCAGTCTCCGCCTGCGAAGCGCGCAATTCGTCGACCTGCTCGCGTGCGAGCCCCGCGGCGCGTTGAGCCCACAGCCAGCCGGCGAACCCGCCCAGCGCCACGATCGCCAGCACAACGACTGCGATTTCCATGCGCTACCTCCGCTTCGATTTCGTGAACGTCAGGTCCAGGCGAGTTGGGCCGGGAACTCTCGGGTCGGGCGAGCGTCTTGCCAGGCAAGGACGCGACTTCGCCGAGCGTACGGTGAGGTCGGATTCGGCGTGAGGAGGCGAAGGGTGAGGACGCTGCTCGCCACGCTCTGGCTTGCGCTTGGGCTCGCGATCAATCTGGTCGCGTGCTCGTCGACCGATCGAATGTGGGGTGAGGTGTTCTGGATCGGCGGCGATGTCGACCTGCCCAAGGGCGCCGTGCTGCGCGTCGCGCTGTCGGATGTCAGCTTCGCCGATACCGCCGCGATCGTGGTGGCTGAACAGGTGATCGAGGATGTCGACTCTCTGCCGCAGCGATTCTCGTTCAGCTTCGACAGCGGCCAGATCGAGCAACGCAACGACTACAGCTTGTCGGCACGGATTGAGCTGGATGGGCAGCTGCTCTACATCAACGACACGGTGCACAGCGTGCTCACGCGCGGCAGCCCCGGGCGCAGTGACATCGCGGTGGTCTCCGTCAATTCGACCGATCCGTGTCGCGCGCCGCTGCCCGGCTCCGTGGGCTTCTACGACGACGGCCGCTGGGAGGGGACCACCATTCCTTCGGGCGCGGTCGCCACCATCTGTATGCTCGACGTCTCCGATCCCGACAGTCCGACCAGCGTGGCCGAAACGGTCGTTCACGACCCCAGTGAGTTCCCGATCGAGTTCGAGCTGCCGCACGACGGTGTCAGCGTGGATCGGCATCACCGCTATGAGCTGGAAGCGACGATCACGCTCGACGGGCGCGTGCTGTTCGACGACGATGTCCACGACGCGCAGCGGATGCTGCCCTTCGAGGTCTGCCCGAGCGTCGATCGGCCACTGTTCATCGAGGTGTTCCGGGTTGGCCCCTGACGGACCGACTGGGCCGGTCGAGGTGCGATAATGGTTCGCGAAGCCCGCACACTGTTCACCGGAGATTGACATGGAAGTCCCGCTGCTGGTCACCGATTTCCTGCGACGCTCGACGAAGCTGTACGCCGATTCCGAGGCGGTGGTCGATGGCGCTCAGCGCTTCAGCTGGCGCGAGTTCGGCGAGCGCGTCAACCAGCAGGCCAACGCGCTGCTCGAGATGGGGATCGGCAAGGGCGATCGCGTCGCGATCATCGCGCCGAACAGCCACCAGTTCCTCGAGACGTTTTACGCCACCGCCTCGATCGGCGCGATCATCGTGCCGGTCAACTACCGCCTGATCCCGTCCGACTTCGAGTACATCCTGCAGCACTCGACCGCGCGTGTGGTGCTCGTCGACGCCGAGTTCACTCACCTGGTCGACCTGATCCGCAGCGCGGCGCCGTCGGTCGAGCACTACATCGCGGTCCCCTACGGCGACGCCGCGATCGCGCCGGGCTGGACCGATTATGAGGTCTGGATCGGCAGCCAGCCGACCTCTGCCCCGCCGGACGCGGGCCTCGAGGAGACCGACCTGCTGAGCATCAACTACACCTCCGGCACCACCGCGCGGCCCAAGGGTGTGATGATCACCCACCGCAACGCCTACATCAACACCTACAACTTCATCGCCCATCTGCGCATTCAGCAGAACGACGCGGAGCTGTGGACGCTGCCGATGTTCCACGCCAACGGCTGGGGCGGCGTCTATGCGATCACCGCGATGGGCGGCAAGCACGTGGTGCTGCGCTCGCCGGAGGCGGATGACATCTACCGGTTGATCCAGGATGAACGCTGCACGTTCGCGTGCATGGCCCCGGCAGTGCTGGCGCGGATCCTGGAGTTCGAGCGCAAGGACGAGTTCGAGATCACCACACGCCCGCGCTTCACGGTCGCCGGCGCGCCGCCGCCGCAGGCCTTCATCGAGCGGCTCGAGAACGAGCTCGGCTGGGAGTTCATCCAGATTTATGGACTGACCGAGACATCGCCGATTCTGACGGTGGCGCAGCCGAAGCCGCATGTCGAGGTCGGCTCGCAGGCTTACTTCCGCAACAAGGTGCGCGCCGGTCACGATGTGATCGGCGTCGAGGTCAAGGTCGTTGACGACGACGGCGCGGAGGTGGCGTGGGACGACGAATCGATCGGCGAAATCTTGGCCCGCTCAAACGTCGTGCTGCGCGGCTACTGGGAACAGCAGGCCGAGACCGACAAGGTGATCGTCGATGGCTGGTTCCACACCGGCGACATGGCGACGGTTAACGCCGAGGGCTATATCAACATCGTCGACCGGGCCAAGGACGTGATCATTTCGGGCGGTGAGAACATCTCCTCAATCGAGGTTGAAGACGTGCTCTACCAGCACCCCGGGGTGCTGGAGGCCGCCGTGATCGGCATCCCCTCGGAGCAGTGGGGCGAGACGCCGCTGGCGCTGATCGTGCCGCGCGAAGGCCAGGAGGTCACGCGGGACGAGATCGTCGCGCACTGCCGGGCCCAGATGGCGGGCTTCAAGATTCCGAGGCGGGTCGAGTTCGTCGAGGAGCTGCCCCGCACCGCCACGGGCAAGCTCAAGAAGTTCGAGCTCCGCGAGACCTACTGGGAGGGCGTCGACAAGCGGGTGAATTAGCTGTGACGGTGCCGACTGTGCAACTCATCAGGAACGCCGATCGCGCAGTGCTCTCGCCGATCAGCATGCTGGATCATTCGGTTGAACACACGAGAGAAACTCGGCTATGCCGGCGTATATCACGTCGATCATGTCGTTTGCGGGATTCAGGTCCAGGAGGGTCGAGTCGAGGCGTTCGCCGCTGTCCGACGCATTCTGTACGTGGAAGACGGAGTTCCTGAAGTCTCGCAGCGCTGACATACGCTCCGGATCCGCCGCGATCGCGTCGATGTAGGCGATCGTGAACTCAGGATTTTCTTGTCGCACCCTTCGATACATGTCGAGCGGCGGCACGAGCAGTGCGGTAGTCACCCGGCCGAGTGCGGCAAGGCGAACGAACTCGGACGGGGCTGCTTCGGTCAGTGTCGAGACGAACTGCGATGTGGCGCCTTGATCAATCGCGTGCACGGAGAGCATTCGCTGCGACTGGCGCGTCTCGTTCAGAAGCACTCCTGCCGTGAGCATTAGCGATACGTAACCACCCCACTGCGCAGAGATGTGCGACGCGGTTCTGCCGGTGAGCTTCAGCTCAGCACGTTGCGTTGGAGGGTCCAGTGGTCTGGAGAGACTCGGCTCCATCGGTGGTTGGAACGTGTCATGGTCAGGGAAGTCTCCCACGGTCCGGAGTGCCGAAGTGCTAGTGAGCCATTGTGAAATCTGACGAGCGTGGTCGACTTGACGCGATGAAGGCTCGCTGAGAGCATTGCGAGATGCGGGTTGCTGCAGTCGATCTGCGATCGCTTGAAGTTCGTCCGTAAGAGACGTGATGTTGCCAGCGTGCTGTATGAAGATTGGATGCTCTGAGCATTCCTTGAGATGCATGTACTTGCAGATGAGCACCTGGGCGTCGGGCAGCTCGTCAAGCACCCGGTCCAGCCCGTGGCGCACCTTCTGGCGGATCCGGTTGATCGACTGATCGAGCTCCGTCTGCAGGATAGCGACGTTCTTATACAAGCCCGCGGTGAGCAGTTCTGCTTCCGCGCTGCTGATCCCGGGTTTTGGGTGTAGTAGGCCGTGTCTGAACAGTTTGAGTTTCTGAATAAGTTCGATGTGCTCGGCGCAGGCTTCAGTTGCTCGGCGGTCGTAGAGCCGCGCGCGAGGTTTCGCGTGCTTCTGCAGAAACTCGAGCTCTGCATAGAGCACTGCGAAGTACAGCTTGACGGGCAGGAAGGTCGCTCGCTGTACGAGAGTGCGGTTCAGGGCAGTGTTCGGAAGCCCCTGATCGCGCAGCTGCTCGGCTTGGATGCGTTCGACCCACCGTGCGACCGGAGGAGAGGCCGGTGAAGCAGAACGTGGCGGTGGTCCCACACGCTGTTCGACGAGGGACAAGTGGCGCATGTTGCGGTACGCAGTGCGACGGAGACCCTCCAAGATCACCGTGCGATGGTAGTGAAAGTTCGAGAAGAGATCCGCGGTCGGCGCTATCCGCGCCAATGAGATTGTTGCTAAATCCGACATTCGCCCCCGACTGGCTAACACGGATGGGCAGGAACCCGCGTGGGAGATGAGGTCGCTGTCCGTCCCTACGCCAGGCAGCCCGAGAGGAAGCTGTTGACGCGGTTGGTGCCGTCCATGCCGGCGGGGGTGGGGAAGTTGTCGAAGCCGTGGGGGGCTTCGGGGAACACGTGGAGGTCCGTCTCGTGGCCGGCCGCCTGCCAGCGGGCCGCCATGAAGAGGGTGTCATCGAGCAGCGGATCGAGCGTGCCGACGATGAAGATCGCCGGCGGCATGTCGTGCAGACGCGCCAGCAGCGGCGTCACGTCGGGGTCGTCGCGGTCCGCGGGGTCGACGTAGTGGTCGATGAACCATTCCATGATCGGGCTGGACAGGATCAGGTTGCGCTCGCCCCAGAGCCGCGCTGAGGGGGAATGCCGCAGGTCGTAGACGCCGTAGATCAGCGCCGCGCCGAGGAAGCCGGTGTAGCCGTGGTTGTCGCGCATCCGCAACAGCGTGGTTGCCGAGAGGTGCCCGCCGGCCGACTCGCCGCCGATCGTGAACTTGTCAGTGCCGAACTCCGACTGACCGTTCTCGATCAGCCAGACAGCGGCCGCCTCGCAGTCATCGTTGCTGGCCGGCCAACGATGCTCGGGCGCCAGTCGGTAGCCGACCGAGACGACGGCCTGTTGGGTCGCCTGGGCGCGCTCCCAGAGGCGCTCGTCGGCGCCGTCGTGCGAGCCAATCACCCAGCCGCCGCCGTGGATGTGCAGGTAGACGCCGTTCACGACCTCCGGCACGAAGACGCGGATCGGAATGTCGCCGGCCGGCCCGGGGATGGTGCGCTCTTGGGCGATGTCGTCGAGGCGCGGCGGCGGCGGTCCGAACGGCCCCCCCTCCGCGAGTGCGTCGCGCACCTCTTGGGGCTCCATCTCGCTCCACGGCTTCGCGTCGGCCGAGAGCGTCTCGATCATCTGGTTCAGCGCCACCGTCTGCGGATCTGCTCGCATCACACTCACCCTTCACGGTTCGGATTGAGCTCATTATACGAAGACCCGCGATTCGAACAAGCGTACTGTGATCGCCGCGGCTCTTGCCGTGCGATGCTAGGCAGCCGGAACCCCGACCGAAAGGAAGGCTGATGCCGATGCCCGATTCGATCGAAGCCACCGCTAACGGACTGATCTCACGCCTGTTGGACACGACCGACGGCCTGACTGCCGAGCAGCTCGACGCCCGCCCGCTCGACGAGGCGAGCTCGCTCTTCATCCTCGTGACGCACGCGATCTCCGCGACCGAATGGAACTTCGTCGAGGTGCTCGCCGGCGGCAACGTTGACCGCACCCGACAGGTCGAGTTCGACGCGCAAGCCGCCGACTTCGACGACCCCGCCGGGATGCTGCGTGACCGCTGGGCGAGCGCTCGAGACGCGATCCACAACGCGCTCGCGTCGCTTGATGACGACGAGTGGGATCGCCTGCGGATGCACATCTTCCAGCAGCGCGAGATCACGGGCTGGGATGTCGTCTGCTCGGCGCTCGCGCACACCGGCGAGCATGTCGGCCATGCCGAGCTCACCCGCCAGATGCTCGACAACGAAGCGCTCTGACCCGTTAGCCTCGCGCCTGCACACTCACGCACGCCGAAGAATCAGGAATTGAGACGAAGATGCCAGTTGACCCCGCCGCTCAGGTGTTGCTTGACCAGCTTGAGGAAGCTGGCGGGCCGGACATTTCGGAACAGACGCCGGAAGAAGCCCGGGCGATGATCGAGGGCTTCGCGATGATGCAGCTCGGCGCCCCTGAGCCAGCTGTCGTCTTCGACCGCACCGTGCCCGGCCCCGCCGGCGACATCCCCGTCCGCGTCTACGCCACCGAAGGCGACAACCTGCCGGTGCTCGTCTTCTTCCACGGCGGCGGCTGGGTCGTCGGCAACATCGAGTCGCACGACGGCGCCTGCAAGCAGCTGCTGGCCGAGCTCGGCGACGCGATCGTCGTGGCCGTCGACTATCGCCTGGCGCCCGAGCACAAGTACCCCGCTGCGGCCGACGATTGCTACGCCGCCACGGCGTGGGTCGCCGAGAACGCCGATCAGATCGGCGGCGACGGCTCGCGGATCGCGGTCTGCGGCGACAGCGCCGGGGGCAACCTCTCGGCCGTCGTGGCCCAGATGGCGCGCGACCAGGGCGGCCCGGCGATCGCCGCGCAGGTCCTGCACGTTCCGGTCACCGACCACAACTATGACCGCCCCTCGTACAGCGAGAACGCTGAGGGCTATCTGCTCACGCGCGCGAGCATGGTCTGGTTCTGGGACCACTACCTGCCCAGCGCGGAGTCCGGCCAGGAGGCCTATGCCTCGCCGCTGCAGGCCGACGACCTCTCGAATCTCGCCCCGGCGCTGGTCCAGACAGCCGAGTACGATCCGCTCCGCGACGAGGGCGAGGCCTACGCGGCCGCGCTGACCGAGGCCGGCAACGAAGTCACCGTGCATCGCTACGACGGGCAGATTCACGATCCGCTGATGATGTTCGCGATCAACCCCGCCGGGCTCGAAGCGCTCAAGGAAGCCGCCGAGTTCGTCACGTCGCGCTGGTAATCACGCGCTGCTAATCACGCGCTGCTAATCACGCTCCGGTAACGACCGGCGCCAGACGTTGGGCTGACCGATGCCAATCACCGCTGAAGTGCAGGAGATCCTCAAGCTGCGCGCCGCGGCGCCGGCGATGCACACGCTCTCCGTCGAGGAAGCGCGCATTTCGTCCGCGGCCGCGCGGATTCAACCCGATCCACCGGAGCCCGTCGCCCGGATCGAGGACTTGACGATTCCCGGGCCCGCCGGCGACATCCCGGTGCGGCTCTACTCGCCCGATCCCGATACCCAACTGCCCGCCTTGGTGTACTACCACGGCGGCGGGTGGGTGATCGGCGACCTCGACTCGCACGATCCGCTCTGCCGCACGCTCGCCAACCGGGCGAACGTGGTCGTGCTGTCCGTGCACTACCGTCTCGCGCCGGAGCACAAATACCCCGCCGCAGCCGACGATTCCTACGCAGCCGCGCAATGGGTCAGCGAGCACGGCGCGGAGATCGGCGCCGACGGCTCACGGATCGTCGTCTGCGGCGACAGCGCCGGCGGCAACCTCTCGGCGGTGGTTTCGCTCATGGCCCGCGATCGCGGCGGCCCCGAACTCCGCGGGCAGGTGCTGATCTATCCGGTCACGAACCTCGACTTCGGGACCGACTCCTACCGCGACAACGGCGACGGCTCGAAGGGGCTGTCGGAAGACGGGATGCGCTGGTTCTGGCAGCACTACGTCCGCACGCAGTCCGAAGGCTTCGAGCCGTACGCCTCGCCGCTACGCGCCGACACGATCGCGGAACTGCCACCCGCCCTGGTGATCACCGCTGAATATGACGCGCTTCGCGACGAAGGCGAGCTCTATGCGGATCGGCTCGAGCGCGGCGGCATCCCGACCCAACTCACGCGCTACGACGGAGTGATCCATGGCTTCGTGAGCATGTTCGCGGCCGTGCCGGAGGGCGATACGGCCGTGAATCAGATCGCCGAGTTCCTCAGGGAGGCGCTCGCCTGAGCTACGGCTACTCCTCCATCTGAGCCTGGAAGGCTGCGACGTCAAAGTAGTCGCGCCATCGCGCGATCTTGCCGTCGCGCACCTCGAAGACGCCGCAGACCTGCCCCGCGACCTCTTTGCCGCGCATGTGAAAGCGGTCGACCCGCTCATTCAGCACGACATCGCCGTTGACGGCCTGGTGGACGATCTCCCAGCCGCGCGAGGTCAGCCCTGCCACGCCAGCCAGAGCCTCGCGCACCGCCTCAATGCCCTCGGAGGGGGCCATCGGCATGTTGTGGTAGACGGCGTCGTCGGTGAAGTAGCCAACGAGCGTGTCGACATCGGGATGCTCGGCGTCGAACTCCCTGATGAACGCAGTCACGACCTGTTCGGGCGTAGCCATGCCATTGCCTCTCGGTTGCAGGGTCAGCCTAAAGGTTGCTCCGGGCCAGCTCGGCCATCAGCTCCAGCGCCTCGGGCTGGTCGCTGTTGACGGTGACGCCGGTGATGTAGCTGTCGGCCCAGGCGCGGTAGCGCTCGCGGATCCGCGCCGGCGGGCCGACGAGCGACTGTTCGTCGAGAAAGTCGTCGGGCACCTCCTCCATCGCCTCCGCCTTGCGACCGGCCATGTACAGCTCCTGGATCCGCTCGGCCGCCTCGCCGTAGCCGCGCCGGATCATCGACATCTTGTGGAAGTTGAGCGTGCGGTGGCCCATGCCGCCGACGTAGAGGGCGACGTTGGGTTTCATCTTGCGCAACGCGCCGCCGACATCGTCGGTCAGTTCGACGGTGCAGGATGCCTGGACCTCGAAGTCGGACCAGCCCTTCGGCTGTCCGGTCTTCGCCTCCGCGCGGCGGAAGCCCTCTTCGATCCAGGGCACAAACAGATCGGCGTTGTGCGGCGTCAGCCCGAGCGGAAGCCAGCCGTCGGCGATCTCGGCGGTCAGCTTGACGTTGGCCTCGGCGCCGGTGCCCAGCCAGATGGGGATGCGCGGATTCATGTGCAGAATCGAGCGCAGCGGTTTGGCCAGGCCGCTGCTGCCGGGGCCGTCGTAGGGCAGCGAAATCTCCGTGCCGTCGTGCGTGACTGGCGCTTCGCGAGCGAGGATCTTGCGGATGATCGCCACATAGTCGCGAATTCGCGGGTTGGGCCGACCCCACGGCTGGCCATACCAGCCTTCGACGATCTGGGGGCCAGACACGCCAATCCCAAGGACGACGCGGTCGTGACCAGCCAGGGCGTCGATCGTCGCCGCGGTCATCGCCGCGTTGGCCGGTGTGCGGGCCGCCAACTGGATGACGCCGGTGCCCAGCCGAATTCGCTCGGTCAGCGCCGCCGCGTAGGCCAACGGCGAGAGCGCGTCGGAGCCGTAGGCCTCAGCGGTCCAGATCGAGTCGTAGCCCAGCGCCTCGGCGCGTTGAATCCGTTCAATGGGCAGCCGCATGTCGGCGCCCGAATAGCCGAGCGCGAGTCCGAGCTTCATTCGCGTCGTCCTTTCACTTCGCCCGCGGAGTCGATCAGCTCAAGGTGATTTGCCCGCCGGGCCCTTCGATGATCGCGATCAGCGCCGCTGCGTCGCCCTGCTCCACGCGCAGTTCAACGCCGACGGCTTCGAGGCCGCGTTGGACGACGGCCGGGTCGGGGTGCACGCCGTGGAAGTCGACGAGATGGCAGCCTTTGACGGCGGTTTCGCTGGGGTGCAGAGCGTCGCCCCAGTCGATCACGAACGGGATCAAGCCGCCCATCGGCGGCGGCCAGCCGGCGATGCTGAGGCGCCAGTCGAGGCGGGTGCCGTCGGCCAGCACGCGGCCCAGCGGTTGCACCGTGCCCAGGTCGTAGCCGGCGGCGCGCGCCGACTCGACGCGCTGCTCGATCTCCGCGCCGGCCTTGGCGCACCAGTGCGCGACCTTGGTCCGGTCGGTGAGGTGCATGCCGAAGGGCAGCGCTCCCTCGTGGCCGGCCTGCTGTGGATCCGGTCCGATGATCTCGAGGTAGGCGCCATCCTGCAACGCGACGAGGTGGTTGTAGACACCGCGGCCCTCGAAGCGGCCGCCCAGCTCGGCATAGACGCCGGTGGCCGCCTCGAATGCCGCAGCGGAGGCCTGCACGTCCTGCGAGGCCAGCACGATGTGGTCGAGCATTACGGCGTCGCCCTTCCATGCGCGGCTTCGAAGGCCGCTTGCGTCTGTTCTCTGAGCTCCGCGTCGCTGAGCCAATCGAGCGCTGTCAGCGTCATCGCGCGCGCCGCGCGCAGCGTCGCTTCGTGGGCGTTCTCCGACGCGGCGGCGGCGGTGAAGCCGGCGGTGTGATTGCCGGCGTCGGCCTCGATGGCGTAGATCGGGTGCAGGCTCGGGACCACGTGCGAGACGTTGCCCATGTCCGTGCTCCCGAAGCCACCGGGCGCCGGGCCCGCCAGGTCGAGCGCACGCACGCCCTCGCGTTCCGACCAGTGCCGCCCGAACAGCTCGTGCAGCACCGAGTTTGAGGCGAGGTCGCTGTAGCGTGGCCCGAGCCAGCACAGCGTCATCGCTGTTTCGGTCGCCTCGGCGGCGCCACGGAAGCAGGCCTCGACGCGTCGGCACATCTCGTCGAGCAGTCCCTCTCGCGGCGCGCGAACGTAGAACTCGGCGGCGGCGCGGTCGGGGATGATGTTCGGTTTGTCGCCGCCGTGGTGGATCACCCCGTGAATCCGCACCTCGGGACGCGACTGCTGGCGCAACAATCCGATCGCCTGGTAGGCCAGCACGAGCGCGTCGAGCGCATTGCGCCCTTCCCAGGGCGCCGCTGCGGCGTGCGCGTTGCGCCCGGCGAACTCGACCATGCAGGTGTCGATCGCCAGGACGGGCGGGCTGAGCAGGTCGGCCGTGCCGGGATGCACCATCATCGCCGCGCCGACGCCCTCGAAGGCGCCCTCATCGATCAGCCGAATCTTGCCTCCGCCACCCTCTTCCGCGGGCGATCCGAGCACGCGGACGCGGCCCTCGATGCCGGTTGCATCGAGCGCGGCCGCGAGGCCGAGGCCGGCCGCGACGCCGGCCATCGCGATGAGATTGTGCCCGCAGGCGTGGCCGATCTCCGGCAGCGCGTCGTATTCACACAGCACGCTGATGCAGGGCCCGCCGGCGCCACGCTCGGCCTCGAACGCCGTCTCCATGCCATAGGCCCCGCGTTGCACCGCCCACGAGTTCGCCTCGAGGAAGTCCGTCAACACGCCATGCGCGTGAGTCTCTTGGTAGTTCTCCTGCGGATGCGCGTGGATGTCGAGGCTGAGCGCCCGCAGCGCCTCCGACGCCCCGTCGATCGCGCGGGTCGCGGCCTGCTCGCCGCCCGCTGCGCTCATTCCGTGAACCAACCGCCGTCGGGGTGAATGATCTCGCCCGTGACATATGACGATTCTTCGCTGGCCAGCCACAGCGCCGTATTAGCGATCTCGCGCGGCTGGCCGAAGCGCTTCATCGGCGTCAGCGAGAGCACCCACTGGTTGAGCGGCTCGTCGCCCTGGATCGCCGCGGTCATCGGCGTCTCGATGAAGCCTGGGCCGATCGCGTTGACCCGGATGCCGTCGACCACCAGCTCCTGGGCCAACACCTTGGTTAGCATCCAGACGCCCGCCTTGGAGACGCAGTAGTTGGCCGCTCCGGCCATCGGGAACTTGGCCATGATCGAGGCGATGTTGATGATCGCGCCGCCGTTGCCCAGCTCGATCATCCGCCGCGCGCAGGCACGGTCAGTCAGCATCACGCCGGTGAGGTTGACCGCCATCACCTTTTCCCACTGCTCGATCTCTTGGTTGGCAATGAACGACGCGGTGCGGTCGGGTGCCAGCTCCTGCGCCTCGCCGCTCACGTACTCCGCGTTCGAGACCCCTGCGGCGGCGACGACCACGTCGAGCCGACCGAACTCAGCGACGGCGCGGTCGGCCAGCGCCTCATTGTCGGCCTCCGACGATGTGTCGCAGCCGATCACGACCGCGCGCCGTCCGAGCGCCTCAACTGCGGCGACCGTGTCGGCTGAGCGGTCGGGCAGCAGGTCCGCGAGCAGGACATCGGCGCCCTCCTCGGCGAAGCGAATTGCGCACGCGGCGCCGATCCCGCTCGCGCCCCCGGTGATCACCGCGGCCTTGCCGGCGAGGGCCCCCGATGGATGTTCCGCCATGTCCGCCTCCTGCGCTGCATTGCTTCCGGATTACACGAGCAGATGCTAGTCCTGCCCCGGATCGCCTGCACGAGCTTGCAGGAGTATGATCGGGTTGCTCGGTTCCGCGTGCAAGACGCCGCCCCGCACTGTGTGGCGGCGTGGAGGCTGTTGATGCCTCGTCGCCGACTCATGATCTTGAGCGTCGCGCACCTGATTCGCCTTGGGAGGCCGGTCACTCATGCCTGAGTCGTCGTCCGATGTCGCATCCCCGGTCATCGAACGCGAACGCGTCACTGTGCGCTTCGCGGGAGACTCCGGCGACGGCATGCAGCTTGCCGGGAATCGATTCGCCGACGCCACTGCCATCTTCGGCAACGACTTCAGTACGTTGCCTGACTTCCCTGCCGAAATTCGCGCGCCCGCGGGCTCGCTGGCGGGCGTCAGCTCGTTCCAGATCTCGTTCTCGCAGCACCAGATCTTCACCCCGGGCGACGAGCCGGACACGCTCGTCGCGATGAACCCCGCAGCGCTCAAGTCGCATCTCGGCGCGCTGATTCGCGGCGGCCTGCTCGTCGTCAACAAGGATGCGTTTACCAACGCCAACCTCAAGAAGGCCGGCTACCCGACCAATCCGCTCAGCGATGGCTCGCTTGAGGACTTCCGAATCATCGAAGCGCCGGTCACCACCGCGGCGGTCGCCGCCGTCAATGACCTGGGGCTCTCGACCCAGCACGCTGAGCGGACCAAGAACTTCTTCGCCCTCGGGCTCGTGTACTGGCTGTACGACCGTGACCTCGAGCCAACCCTCAACTGGATCGAAGAGCGCTTCGGCAAGGTGCCGAACCTCGCTGAGGCCAACCGCCGCGCGCTGTTCGCCGGCCACGCCTACGGCGAGACCACGGAAATCGCCGACGCGCACGTACGCGTACCCCCGGCCCAGCTGCGACCCGGGGAGTACCGCACGATCACCGGCAACCAGGCGCTCTCGATGGGGCTCGTGGCCGCCGCCCACCTCGCCGGCCTCGACCTCTTCTACGGCTCCTACCCGATCACGCCGGCCTCCGACGTGCTCGTCGATCTCGCCGCGCTGCGCAACTTCGGCATCCGAACCTTTCAGGCTGAAGACGAAATCTCGGCCGTCGGCGCGGCGATCGGCGCCGCCTACGGCGGCGCGCTCGGCGTGACTGGCACCAGCGGCCCCGGCATCGCGCTCAAGTCGGAGGCGATTGGCCTCGCCGTGATGACCGAGCTGCCGCTCGTCGTGCTTGACGTGCAGCGCTCCGGCCCCTCAACCGGGATGCCGACCAAGACCGAGCAAACCGACCTGCTGCAGGTGATGTTCGGGCGCAATGGCGAGAGCCCGCTCTGCGTGCTCGCCGCCAAAACGCCCGGAGACTGCTTCTACATGGCCATCGAGGCCGTGCGGATCGCCTACCAGTTCGTCACACCGGTGATCCTGATGTCGGACACCTACCTGGGCAACACGGCCGAGCCCTGGCCGGTGCCCGATGTCTCACAGTTGCCGCCGATCGACACCGGCTTTCAGCGCGTCCAACGTGAAGATTTCCAGCCCTACCGGCGCGACCCGGCGACGCTTGCGCGGCACTTCCAGCCGCCCGGCGTGGCCGGAATGACGCACCGCATCGGTGGACTCGAAAAGGCCGATGTGACGGGCGATGTCTCCTACACGGCCGAAAACCACCAGCGCATGACGGACCTGCGCCAGGCCAAGATCGACGGCATCGCCGACTTCATCCCCGAGCTCGAAGTCGATGGCCCGCCGACCGGCGAGCTGCTGGTACTGTCCTGGGGCAGCACCTTCGGCGCCGCGTTTACCGCGGTGAATGGGGCGCGGCAGCAGGGCGCGGAGGTCGCGCATGCGCACCTCCAATACCTCAATCCGTTCCCCAGGAACCTCGGGCACGTGCTGAGCAACTACCGTAAGGTGCTGATTCCCGAGTCCAACACGGGGCATTTGCGGATGCTGATCCGGGCCAAGTTCCTCGTCGACGCCAAGGGTCACAACGAGGTGACGGGTCTACCGCTCTCGGCGCGCAACGTCGAAGCAGCCATTCTCAGCGCTTACGGCAGCTGACGGCGATTTTGGGATAAGGGAGCACGAACCATGGTCCTCTCCACACCGTCCACGCACGCCGGCAACGGGCTCATCCCGCTCGCCGACCGCGACCTCTCGCGGCGCGACTATGCCTCCGATGTGGACACTCGCTGGTGTCCCGGCTGCGGCGACTATTCGATCCTCGCTCAGACGCAGCGCGCGCTCTCCAATCTCAACGTCGCGCCCGAGAAGATGGTCTTCGTCTCCGGGATCGGCTGCTCCTCGCGATTCCCCTACTACATGGACACCTACGGGATCCACTCGATCCACGGCCGCGCGCCGACGATCGCGACGGGTCTCAAGCTGACCCGTCCCGACCTGCTCGTGTTCGTGATCACCGGCGACGGCGACGCGCTCTCGATCGGCGGGAACCACCTTCTGCACGTGCTGCGTCGCAACGTCGACGTCAAGATCCTGCTCTTCAACAACCAGATCTACGGGCTGACCAAAGGCCAGTTCTCGCCCACCTCCGAAATGGGCAAGACGACGAAGACCTCACCGATGGGCACGACCGAGCGCCCGCTCAACCCGATCAGCATCGCGCTGGCGTCAGAAGCGACGTTCGTTGCGCGCACCTTCGACACCGACCCGCAGCACCTCACGGCGACGATCGAGGCCGCAGCGCGCCATGAGGGCGCCGCCTTCGTCGAGGTCCTGCAGAACTGCAACATCTTCAACGACGGCGCGTTCCGCGAGTTCACCGACCGCCAGGTCCGTGACGAGCGCCTGCTCTACCTCGAGCACGACAAGCCGATGACCTTCGGCAAGGACAACGACAAAGCGCTCGCCTTCACGACTACCGGCCTGCGCATCGTCGACACCGACGGACCCGACCATCAGGTGATCCTGACGCACGATGCGCATCGCCCCAGCTCCGACATTCAGCAGCTGCTCTCGCGCCTCTCCTACCCCGAGATGCCCGTCCCGATGGGCATCATCCGCCAGGTCCACACGCCGTCCTACGGGGCGTTGCTCGACGAGCAGATCAGCCGCGCTCGCAACACCGAGGGCCCCGGTGACCTGGTGGCCCTGGTCAAGGGCTCGAACACCTGGCTCGTTGAGTAGCCCGAGCCGAGCCCCAGGAGCCCAGCCGCGGCGCCGCTACTGCCGGCGGCCGCCCGCGCCACCGCCGTCGATCGTGTGCATCGAGCCGCTGATGTAGCGTGAGTCGTCGCTGCACAACCACGTCACCAACGCCGCGACCTCCTCGGGCTCGCCGTAGCGACCCAGCGGGATCCCGGCCGCGGTTGCGTCGTGCACGCCCTGCGGGTCGTCGGGATTGAACTGCCGCTCCAGCGACCGCATCATCCGCGTCTCGATCGGCCCCGGGCAGACCGCGTTGACCCGAATCTCCGGCGCCAGCTCAGCTGCCGCCGACTTGGTCATGCCGACCACCGCGTGCTTGCTCGCGCCGTAGGCGATGATCCCCGGCGTCGCCGTCAGCCCCGCGATCGAGGCCGTGTTCACGATCGCCCCGCCGCCGTCGCCCCGCATCGCCGGCGCCACGTGCTTCATGCCCAGGAAGACGCCCTTGAGGTTGACCGCGATCACGCGGTCGAAGTCGTCCTCCTCGATCTCCCACAGCGGCGCGCGCAGGCCCTCGATGCCGGCATTGTTGAAGAACGCGTCGACCCGGCCGAAGCGCGCCACGGCCTGCTCGACGTAGTGTGCGACCTGGTCTCCCTGTGTCACGTCCGCCTCGACGGCGAGCGCCTCGCCGCCGGCGTTGACCACCGCCGCCACGGTCTCATCCAGCGCCGAACCGGCCAGATCGACGGCCACGACCTGCGCGCCGTCCTCCGCAAAGCGCACGCACGTCGCGCGCCCGATGCCGCCTGCCGCCCCCGTCACGATCGCCACGTTGCCAGCGAATCGGTCACTCATCGTTCACCGCCCTTCGGCGGCCAAGATATAGGTGCAGTCTCGACCGAGCTAGAAGAGCGGGTCGAACCAGCGCGGCGCGGCCCAGAACCAGGCAGCGGCGCCGGCCCCGACTCCCAGCGCGGCGACGCTCAGCTCGGCCACCCACGGTGCATTGCGCAGCCACGAGATCCTGGGCAGCCGCCAGAGCAGCAGGCCGCAGAGCAGGCCCACCGCGAGCCCGCCGAAGTGCCCGCCGACCGAGACGCTGGGAATTAGCAGCGAGAGCACCACGTTCAGCACGAGGAACACGAGGATGCCCGAATCCTGCCAGCGCACGCCGCCTGATCGCTCCGCCACCACCACCGTCCCCGCCACACCCAGCACCGCGCCCGACGCGCCCGCGGTAAAGCCGGTCGGCTCGACCATCAGCGCCCCCAGCGCCCCGCCGAACAGCGCGGCGACGTAGATCAGCGCGAAGCGCCAGCCGCCCACCTCCGGCTCAAGCAGGCGGCCGACCCACATCAGGATCAGCATGTTCATGCCGAGGTGCAGCAGCCCGTAGTGCAGGAACGCACTGGTGACGAGCCGCCACCATTCGCCCTCCTCGGCGATGAAGGGTCCGAACAGCGCGAAGTCGCGATGCACCGAGGTGACGCCGCCGCCCCATAGCGAGAGGCTGCCGGTCACCGCCAGCACCACGATGAAGACGATCACGTTGGCGATGATCAGCGCCTGGGTAACGCGCACGGGCTGCGACTTGAGCACCACCCGACGTTGGCCGCGGGAGGCCTCGCGCACGCACTCGACGCACTGGTAGCCGACCGGCGCCTCGATCATGCACTCGGTACAGATCGGCCGCAGGCAGCGCTGGCAGAGCACCCCTGCCCAGCGCCCATCATGTCGATAGCAGACCGCTTCGTCAGCCACACGTCTCAGCCTACCGCGAGCGCCCGACGGGACAGGAGGCCGCTTCACCAGCCCCGTGTATCCTCGCCACCAGAAGACCGGATGAAGGACGACGCCGATGAAGTTCCACTGGTTCAACCTGATGCCCTGGCCGCATCTGCCGGACGATTTTCGCGAAACCAACCGCTCCGTCTGGGTTGACGTGGACTCGCGCCTCTATGACCCGGTTGAGGGGCATCGCGTCTACAACGAATACCTCGACCAGCTCGAATACGCCGCCCAGGTCGGCTTCGACGGGATCGGCGTCAACGAACACCACCAGAATGCCTACGGCATGATGCCCTCGCCGCAGCTCATGGCGGCGACGCTCTCGCGCCGCACGCAGGACGTGACGCTGCTGCTGCTGGGCCAGTCGATCGCCCTCTACAATCCGCCGACGCGCGTCGCCGAGGAGATGGCGATGCTCGATGTGATGTCGGGCGGACGGCTCGTCGCCGGCTTCCCGGTCGGTACCTCGATGGACGACAACTTCTGCTTCGGCTCCAACCCGGCCACGCTGCGCGACAAGTACCAGGAGAACCACGATCTGATCCTGCGCGCCTGGGCCGACCCGGACGTGTTTGCCTGGAACGGCAAGTACAACAAGATGCGCTACGTCAACATCTGGCCGCGGCCGATTCAGAAGCCGCATCCGCCGATCTGGATCCCCGGCGGCGGCTCGATCGAGACCTGGGACTTCTGCGCGCACAACGGCTACAACTACTCCTACCTCTCGTTCAACGGCTACGTCCGCGGCGAGGCGCTGATGCAGGGTTTCTGGAACCGCCTGGCCGAGCTCGGCGTCGAGTTCAACCCGTACCAGGGCGCCTTCGCGCAGCAGATCGTCGTCGCGGAAACCGACGATCAGGCCGAGCAGCTGTACACCGAGCACCTGCAGTACTTCTTCGACAAGTGCCTGCACGTCTATCCCGGGTTCGCCGACGCGCCCGGCTACCGCACCGAAAACACGATCCGCGCCGGCCTCCGCGCCGGCGGCGCGCAGGGCCTCGGCATCGCCCACACGTTGACCTGGAAGGACTGGGTCCGCGAGGGCTACATCGTCGCCGGCTCGCCCGACACCGTGACCGAGCAGCTCGAAACGCTCGCCACCAAGCTGCAGGTCGGACACCTCGTCTCGCTGCTGCACTGCGGCGACATGCCCGACGACAAAGCGCGCGCCAGCACCAAGCTGATGGCCGAGCAGGTCATCCCGCGGCTCCGCCACCTCTGGGACGACTACGAGGACCACTGGTCGCCGCAGCCGATCGCGAAGAGCCAGCAGGCCACGCCTGCCCCCGTCGGAGCGCCCAACTGATGGCTGAACTACAGACACTCAGGCTCGCGCCGACGGGCCAGACCGCGCACCTCTACTCGGCAGGCGACGGCCCGCCGCTGCTGCTGCTGCATCCCGTCACCGGCATCCCGCGCTGGGGCGAGCTGCATGAGACGCTCAGCCAACGCTTCCAGGTCATCGCGCCGTTTCAGCCCGGCTGGGGACCCGCGAAGGACGACCTGCACGCAGCCGACAACAACCTCGATCTCGTGCTGTTCAATGTTGACCTGCTCAACACGCTCGGCGCGGGCCCGGCGCATGTCGCGGGGATCAGCATCGGCGCCTGGATCGCGGCGGAGATGGCCGCGATCCGGCCGGATGCCGTGCAGTCGCTGACGCTGGTCAACCCGCTCGGTATCTGGTCCGAGCAACATCCCGGCGAGGACATGTTCGCGCAGCACCCTGGGGCGCCATCCGGGGCGCTCTTCAGCGAGCCCGAGCATCGCGCCACGCTGCTGCTGGAAGGCCGCGACGCGCTCGACGCGTACGTCGGCGAGCTGCTGGACCTGCGAGCCTCGGCGAAGTTCCTCTGGCCGCTGCCCGACACCGGCGTCGACCAGCGCCTGCAGCGGATCGACTGCCGCACGCTGGTGATCACGAGCCGCCACGACAAGATCGTGAATCTCGCCCTGGGCGACATCTGGCGCGCCGGCATCCGCGGGGCCCAGCAACGCGAGCTCAGCGACTCCGGCCACCTCGCAGACCTCGAAGCTCCCGCAGAGCTGGCCGAGCTGATCACCGACTTCGCTCTGCAGGGAGTCGCGGTCTAGCGCCAGCGTCGCTCGGCGCCGGCGCGCGGACCGTCTGCGCACACTGACCCCTCGTGGCGGCGGGGAGATGCGCGCTCGACGGCTGTGAACCGAGCGCGCCGCGGTACGAGCGGAACCTGTAGGGGTCTGCCGGCGTTGAGCTGGCATGGCACATCTACATCGCATTCGCTTCATCCTCGTGACCACTGCAATGCTGCTCGCCGTGCTGGGTGTCTCCCAGGTGCGGGCCGATGAGACCGCGGGCGCGCCGCTTGAGCTGGAGATCACTGCGTCGCGTGCGCTCTGCAGCGCCGGCTCGGTGACCGATGTCATCTGGACGATCCGCGGCGGCGTCGCGCCGTACGAGCTGGCGATCGATGGCCAGCCGCTCGATTCCAGCGCGCCGTTCGCCCGAATCAGGTGCGAGGCGCCCACCGACGAGGGGCTGGCCTGGCTGCTCGGCTTCGATGGCTCACAACTGATCGTCGTCAGCGCGACCGACGCGGAGGGCGCGATCGCAACGGCGAGCACTCGCGTCGCGCTGGTCGGCTCGCTGTCGCCGCCCGTCCAGATTCGTGTGTGGAGCTACCCCACGTGGGAGGGCCAGCCGGTCGTGCGAGCGGCGTGGCTGCGCTCGGTCGCCGCGCGGAGGGTCTGGAGCCGCATGTTCCTGTTCCGCTGGCGCGAGCAAGGCGAGAGCGTCTGGACCTATGAACAGGCGGGCGAGACTGGCCGCCGCGGAGAGTACGAAGCCAGCTTCGCCCTGGACGCCTCGCAGCAGGGCGAAGTACGGGAGTTCCAGATCGCGCAGCTTCGTCACGTGCTCGACCGTGAAGCGCCGGGACATCTGAGCTGGTCGCCGCTCGACACCGTGACGATCGCTTCGCCGCCGCTCGAACTGACTGCCGCGGCGACTCACGATTCGGTCACGCTTTCCTGGGGCCCCGATGCACCCGGCCTGAAGTACACGGCGACCATCTCCGACGGCGATCTCCGCTACGCCAGCGGCAACGAGGTAAGCGTGAGCAGCGACGAGACGCCGCCCTACACCGCGCACTTCGGCAATCTGTTGCCCGACACGCGCTACGAGGTCTCCGTGCACCTCAACAGCGGCTACGGCGCGACCGTCCGGTCGTTTGAACTGCGGACCGAGCCGGCCCCCGAGGGCGCTTCGGCCGACGACTGGAAACCGCGCGAGATCGACGCCGCATTCGTCGATGGACAGCTGCAAGTCACCTGGAGCGCCCCTGCGCGGGGCTCTGAGCTCGGCTACCAAGTGTGCGCGCGGACGAGCGGCCGAGGCGGCTCGTTTAGCGACTGCGTCGAGGTCGGGCCGGGGACCCATCGCGCACGATTCTCGCGCAGCCTGCTCGGCGGCACGTACCGGATCCGCGTCGTGCACAAGTCCTTGCCGGAGGCGACGGCCGCTCGATTCCTGGAGGTTTCGTATCCCGCCGCCGATACGCCGAGCGGCGGCGAGCAGGCGGCGACGCCCCACGTCAGGCTGACGGGATGGCCGGATCCGTCGTATTGGGAGCCGTGGAGCAACAGACTCGCCGAGTTTGTGGTGTTCTCCGAGCCCCGTCCGGTCGGCGCGATCGCCGAGCTGGAGTGGATTCACGACGGCGAGCGGTTCGTCCGCCAGACCACGGAGTCGCGCACGTTCCTCTACATCGCCACGGATGAGTCGTTGCCGTTCCGCATTCGCTACCTGCGCGACGGCATCTGGACCCCGTGGTCCGAGACGATCACGCCGCCGACCGCGGCGGGCCGGCCGCGCGGGGTCAGGCTCTATGAGCAGAGTGGCAACCTGGCTGTTGACTGGCACGCGCCGACTCATGCGCGGGGCGTCGAGGGCTATCGGCTCTACATCAGTCGCGCCGGAGCTGAAGCGCAGGTGGTCGAGGTCGGGCCGGACACCGAAGCGTCCGTGCCGATCGAAGCGGACGGGGCGGAGTACTCGGTCGTGGTCGCGGGATTCAACGCCGAAGCCGGCGAGGGCTGGCGCTCTGAAGCCGCCACACTCCAACAGGGTGAGCCGCTGGCGTTCAGCGTCTGGCATGACGGCTTCTCGTGTCCCGCGGGGATCCCCGCGACGACGACCGCTCGCTGGTCGATCACCGGGGGCTCGGCGCCGTACACGATCTCGGTCGGCGACGACCCCGGATTTGAGACAACCGATCGCGGGGGCTCGCTTGAGGTCGAATGTGACCCCAATCCCGAGGGCGAAGCGGCGGGGCGGCAGGTCGTAGAAGCGCGGGTGGTGGATTTCAACGGGGAGTCGCAGTCCCAATCGTTTGAGGTGTGTCACCAACGCATCGAGAACGGGGAGAACCCCTACGCCTTGCAGTTGGGCTTGCGCAGTGTGCACCGCACGCACGTGTGGCTGAGCTGGTCGTGCCGACATCCCGCGCACACGCTGGCGCTGCGTTGGCGGCACGACGGCTCCAGCGCGTGGTCCTACGCGCCGGGCGACAACTTCACCCAGAGCTACTACTACGACGGCTTGTGCCGCGCGAAGTGGTCGGGGCTTGAGCCAGGCCTGCGGCACGAGTTCCAGCTGGCCCACTATCACGACCCGGCGCAGCTCGATGCGCCGGAGCTGCTCGAGTGGTCGCCGTCGGAGAGTGTGACGACGCTCGGTGATCCGACGGACCTGAGCGTGACTCAGGAAGGCGCGGACGTGACCGTTTCGTGGGCGAAGCAGCCTGACGCCTGGGGCTACCAGGTCGTGCTGCGCGCCGACGGGACTGCGTGGTGGCGGCAGTACGAGCCGAGCGGCGACGATCTCGAGCGTGTGGTGTTCCGCGGTCTGCCCGACGGAGCGGCGTTTGAGGCGGAGATCATCACGCCGCCTCAGTCGGGCGGGGTGGATTCGCTCGTCCCCGGGTTTGAGTACGTCTATTACGGCTGCGGCTGTTAGCGGGGTTGGGTACGGGCGGGAAGGGAGCTGCGCGATGCGGGTGTGGTGCGCCGTCGCCGGAGGCGGCGCGGCTGGCGAGGTAGCGGCGGGATTCATCTGTCGCGAATCGACTGCGTAGACTCCATCGCGACTATGCGTCCTGGAATTCTTGCGTCGATCGTGGTGTGTCTGGTGCTCGTCGTGGGTTGCGGGGGTTCATCGGAGCCGGTGGTTGAGCTGACGGTGAATCGGACTGCGGGGGTGCTGGAGGCGGGGGGCGAGTATACGGTGCACCTGATCAACCTGTCGGTGCCGGAAGGGCGGGATTTGGAGATTGGGGAGACGCTGTTTGAGCCTTGCGAGGCGGCCTGCGAGAACGGCTTCTACCTGCATGTGGTGGGGACTGAAGCGGGGGCGTGGATTGGGATCTCGACGCCGAGCGGCTCGGAGTTCGAGCGCGAGACGGGCGGCGATGCGGCGCTTGACGCGTGGTTTGACGAGCTGATCGCGAGCGTTGGCAGGCCGCGGACGGGGAGTCGTTAGCCTGCCACAGAGTCAAAGGGAGGCCGCGATGGCGACCAAGTTTGGGCTGACGCTCTCGAACCGGGGGATCGTGACGGGATCCAGCACGTTGGAGGACATGCTCACGCTGGCGCGTCAGGCCGACGCGAACGAGGCGTGGGACAGCATCTGGGTGGGGGATTCGATCCTGGCCAAGCCGCGGCTCGACGCGCTGAACCTGATGTCGGCGCTGGCGACGCACACGGAGCGGGTGCGGATTGGTCCGGCCTGCTTCGCCAGCACGCCGCTGCGGCCGGCGCTGCTGCTCGCGTATCAGTGGGCCTCGCTCGACCTGCTCAGCAACGGGCGCTCGATCTTCGTCGCCTGCATGGGCCAGCCCGGTGGCGGTGGCGGCGACATGCTGCCGGAGTTCGAAGCATTCTGCATCCCCACCGAATCGCGCATGGGGCGAATGGAGGAGGCGATCGAAATCATGCGCCTGCTCACCAGTCAGGACGACGTCTCGTACCACGGGGAGTACAACGACTTCGACCACGTGACGATTGAGCCGCGCTCGGTGCAGCGGCCGGTGCCGATCTGGGTTACGTCGAACCCGGCGCGACACCTGAGCCGGAATCGCCGCAACGGGCTGAGTCGGGTCGCGCGGCTGGGCGACGGCTGGATGACCACGTTCCAGCCGCCCGATGTCGTGCGCGAGTACCGCGCCGAGATTCAGGGCTACGCGGACGAAGCGGGGCGCGAGCTGGACGACGACTTCGAGGTCGCCGTCTACTACAACATCAACGTCAACGAGGATCGGGACGCCGCGCTGGCCGAATCGAAGCGCTATCTGGACGCCTACTACACGACGGACTACTCGGAGCCGATGCTGAATCTCTGGGTCGCGATGGGCCCACCCGAGCAGTGCATCGCGGACATTCAGGAATACGTCGACGCGGGCGCGACAACGATCACCCTGCGGCTCGTGGGCTATGACCAGCAGCACCAGTACCGCCGCGTGACCGAAGAGGTCCTGCCGGCGCTCACGGGCTGAGGCGGGAGGAGGCGCGACGATGGACACACAGTACATCGAGAGCAATGGGATTCGTCTGCATGTCACGACGGATGGTCCGAGCGACGGGGACCCGGTGCTGCTGATTCACGGATTTCCGGAGACCAGCTACGAGTGGCGCAAGCAGATTCCGGCGTTGGTCGAGGCGGGCTATCGCGTGATCGTGCCGGACACGCGCGGCTTCGGGCAGTCGGACAAGCCGCCCGGGCCGTATTCGCGCGCGCTGTTGGCCGACGACATGGTCGGCGTGCTCGACCACTTCGATGTCGAGCAGGCGGCGGTGGTGGGGCACGACTGGGGCGGGATCATCGGCTTCAAGCTGGTGATCGACCAGCAGGACCGCGTGTCGCGCACCGCGCTGATGGACACGCTGTGCACTGTCTGGCTGCCGCAGGCGATTCACGGCTTCTGGTTCAAGGCGGAGCCGCTGCCGGAGCAGTTCTTCGCGCAATACCACGCTGAGTTCATCGCGCAGATCTTCGGCGGCGAGCTCGACGTGGAGCTGCCGGGCTGGCCGCAATCGCCGTGGAACTACACGGCGGGGCGGCTGAACCAGAATCGCTGGTCGAGCGACGACGACATCCGCACGTATCAGCAGGCATTCAGCGATCCGGATTCGCAGCGCGCGGCGATCTCGTACTACCGCGACGCGCTGCCGTTTCATCGGATCATCGAGGACGAGGATCTGACCGGCGGGCTGCGGTTTGATCGGCTCGGCTCGGCGCAAGTGGGAGAGATCTGGCGCGCGGGGCTGGAGAACCATCCGCACGGACGCGAACACATGGAGTACGGGCCGGAGGACCGCGGCAAGCAGTTTCCCGGTCCGGCGCTATGGATGTACGGGGACCCGACGAACCGCGCGAGACCGGGGGTTGTGCCTTCGGGGAACGCGTTCTTCGACCAGTTCCCGATGTATTTTCCCGATCTGCGGGCTGAGCCCGCGCCGGGCTCGGGGCACTTCTTCCCGGAGGAGGACCCGGACCACACCAACGCAACCCTGTTGCAGTTTCTCGCCGACACACCGGCCGAACGGAGCACCGCATGAGCCACTCAGAATCCGACCGACTCGCCCTCCAGCTGCTGGAGCAGCTGACCGAAACCGTCCGCACGCTGCTGGCGATGGACGACGACGACCTGGCCTTCCCGACCACGCACGGGTGCGCGATGAACGGCGGCGTCCGGCGGCTGCTGATCCATAACGCCGAGCACGACCGGACGCACACGAGCGCCATGTCGGCGGCGCGCCAGAGCGCGAGGCAGATGCAGGAGTCGGAGCTCGCCCGTCTCACCCAGGAGCTGATCCGCCAGCGCGCCGAACTCGTCGGCCAACTGCTCCAGATGCCCGACGAGCTGCTCGAGGCGAAGGCGCCAAGCGACGATTGGTCAATCCGCGAAAATGTCGAGCACATTCTCTTCTGGGAGAACGACTCGATGGTGCAAGCGTCGTCGGAGGTCGCTGCTGAGGCGGGCGAGCTCGCAACGGCGGACTAGGCTCCCAGTGCCGCCGACCAATCTCGCCGCCAACGACCTCGCCTACTACGGTGACCGCGCCCAGGCGATCCTCGATCGACACGACGCGCCGGGCGCCTCCGAGGCTGAGATTCGCGCGGCGGTGCGCGACTTCCTGATCGAGACCAAGCTGGCGACGGCTGACTCGATTCAGATGGAACAATCGCCCGGCGATGGATCGTCGGGTCGCGTCGACCTGCGCACCCGCGACGTAATCTTCGAGTTCAAGGTGCGAATCGGCAATCGCATCCAACCTGAAGCCAAGCATGTGCAGCAGTTGGACGACTACCTAAGCGCAGCGCTTGTGGGCGGGCAACAGCAACGGTTTGGCATCCTGACGGACGGCAAGTATTGGATTCTGCGCTGGCCGGGTATGGGGTCGGTCAACACGCAACCGCCGAACGCGTTCACCCTCGCGAGCGCCGACCACGGACTGCTGTTGTATGAGTGGCTGCGCGACCAGGCGCAGGCGCTGGAAGCACCCGACATCCCGCCGACGGAGGACGAAATCCGCAACCGGCTGGGGACGGGGCCGCGCTTTGATCTGCACCTCAACGCCCTGCGCGACCTCTACACAGAGCACCGCGACCATCCCACCATCGCGGTCAAGCGCGAACTCTGGCGGCGACTGCTGGCCGCCGCGCTGGGGCAGGTCGTGGAAGAGGACCCCGACCTCGATGATCTCTTCCTGCGTCACACGTATCTCTCGGTCGTCGTTGGGCTGGCGGTGCAGTCCGCATTTGGGATTGAGATCGAGCACTGGGCCGCCGGCGATGCCGAGCGACTGCTCAATGGTCAGCTCTTCGCTGACGAGACCGGACTGAGCGGCGTGGTCGAGTCGGATTTTTTCACCTGGCTGCTGGAAGTCGGCGGCGAGCAGTGGCTGCGCGATCTGGCGCGGCGGATCGCGCAGTTCGACTGGCCCAACGCCGATTCCGACATCGCCCGCATCCTCTACGAATCGGTGATCCCCGCCGAAGAACGCCGCCGCCTCGGCGAGTACTACACCCCCGACTGGCTCGCCCGCGCCATTGTCGACGCCGTGGTCACCGATCCGCTGGAGCAGCGCGTGCTCGACCCGGCCTGCGGCTCGGGCGCGTTCATCTTCGCCGCGGTGCGCAAATACCTCGCCGCCGCGCAGGAGGCTGGCTGGGTGCCGGCGCAGGCGCTAGACGGGCTGCTCAATCACGTGGTCGGGATCGACGTGCATCCTGTCGCCGTCCACCTCGCCCGCGCCACTTGGACCTTCGCCGCCCGCGACGCCATCGAAGCGGCGCGCGACGCCAACATGACGGTCACCGTACCCGTCTACTTGGGGGACTCGCTGCAACTGCGCACCGAATCCTCAGGCATGTTTGCCCAGCAGACGGTGACCATTCCCGTGCCCGATCCACCGGACGCCGATCTGGAATTCAACCGTGAGCTGGAGTTTCCTCGCGCGCTGGTGGAACAGGCCGACAGGTTCGACAATTTGATGACCAGCATGGCGAGCACAATCGAGAGCGGCGGCGATCCTGTCTGGGCCCTCGACGACAAAGGCATCGACGAGGGCGACGATCGCAAGATGCTGGAGCGCACGGCGAAGCTGCTACAGCGGCTGCACGAGGAAGGCCGTGACCACATCTGGGCCTACTACACGCGCAACCTCGTGCGCCCGGTTGCCTTGCGCGCCAATCCGGTAGACGTGATCGTGGGTAACCCGCCGTGGCTGACGTATAACCGCAGCCAGGCGGTGGTGCGCGAAGAGTTGGAGCGTCAGAGTAAGGATCGCTACGTGATCTGGGCGGGCGGGAGAAACGCTCCGAATCAGGAAATGGCCGGTCTGTTCTTTGCCCGATGTGCGGAGCTGTACCTCAAGCCAGGCGGGGCCGCAGCAATGGTGCTGCCCCATAGCGCTCTGCAAGCCGGTCCGTTCAAAAAATGGCGCAGCGGACAGTGGGGAGTCGTATCCGTTGATCTGGGCATTCAGCTGCCTTGGGATCTCGAACGAATCCAGCCAAATGACTTCTTTCCTCTCCCAGCGTGTGTCGCCTTCCTGAAGCGCAAGGATCCTCCAGGCAAGCCACTGCCGCAACATGCGGATCGTTGGCGCGGCCCCTTGGGCGGCCCGTTTGAGCATGAGTCTGTACCACTCATGGATACATCCGGGGGTTTCGCCTCGCCATACGGAGATAAGGCGCGGCGCGGCGCAGATATCTTTCCTCGCGTGCTGTATTTAGTGACCTTGGAAGAATCGACAGCCTTGGTTCGCGCAGCAAATACGTTGATAGTTTCTCCCCGCCGGACCTCGCAAGAAAAGTCCCCGTGGCGTGAGCTTGAGGCAGCTGCATTGGACGGCCAAGCCATCGAGGCCGAGCATGTTTTCGATGTGCATCTTGGAACAACGGTTGCGCCGTATGTTCTGCTGGAGCCGTTGAAGGCGGTCCTGCCCCTGTCGATGATGACCGGGGATTTGATCAAGAAGGAGGACGGCTGGTACGGCTTGGATCCGCTCTCCCTGGGCGGTCGTATGCGACGACGGTGGAAGTTGATCAACGAACTCTGGGATGAAAACAAGGGCGAGAATAGTAAACTTGAGCTCCTGGCCAATCTTGACTACATGCATAAGCTAAGTAGCCAACAATCGTCTAACTTCAAGACCGGTTGGTTAGTGGTGTACGGCAAGGCGGGACGCCCAACCGCGGCCGTAATGAACGCACAGGGATGCCTTGTCGATAAGACGCTCATCTGGGTTCCTTGCCAGAAGATCGAAGAGGCCCATTTTCTGACTGCGATTATTAATAGTAAGGTGCTTCAGGAAACGCTAGAGCCACTAATGCCGAAGGGTCAATTCGGGGCTCGCGATATCGAAAAACACCTTTGGCGGCTTCCCATTCCCGAGTACGACAAGGACATATCCCTCCACCGGGAGATCGCCGAGGCCGGCAAATCCGCCGCTGGGGGGGCGGCGCAGGTGTTGTCGGAGGTCCGGGCGGAGCGCGAGGCGTCGGGCAAGGGGTTCACGGTGACGATTGCACGTCGGGAGTTGCGTCGGTGGTTGTCGGAGTCGGACGAGGGGCGGACGGTGGAGGGGTTGGTTGGCCGGCTGTTGGGGTGAGGCGGCTCGCGGGGATAATTCCCCGTTTGACTTCTTGGCTATGGCGAGCTACACGTGAGTAGACGGCTGCTCATTTCCGAGCCGTCATAGAAAAGAGCGATCGTGGCGCAGAAGAGCAGACACATCACCCCTCGCAACAGCGGTTGGGCGAACAAGAAGGCCGGCAACCAGCACGCAACCAGCGTCCACCCGACGCAGGCAGCCGCCATGCAGGCCGCACGTCGAGATCTTGCCAAGCAAGGTGGCGGCGAACTGGTAACTCACGGCAAAGACGGCCGGATTCGCCAGAAAGACACCGTGGCCCCAGCCAAGGATCCGTTCCCGCCGCGAGGCTGATGTCGTGACGGATGTGCTGGCTTAGATGTCCCGATAGGTGGCTTCGTTGCGGCGTAGGACATCGGTGACGGTTACGACGCGCGCATCGTCATCGATCTCATAGAGGATCCGCCAGTTGCCCCACCGGACCCGATACCGGTCCCGATCACCGCGCAGCTTGAGCACGCCGTGCGGTCGCGGGTTCGCAGGCAATGCCAAGATCGCGGCCGACAACTTGTCGTAATCCCGCCCGCCGATCCGATCGATTTGGCGCTCGGCGCGCCGGATGATGTCCAGCCGGTATGGCAACGGATCAGTGGTCATTCACCGTGTTCGCGGGCTGCGCGCTCGGCTACGTACTCCTCGAATGGCCGCGATTCCTCCTCCACGCCCCGACGCTTCCGTTCCAGGCGCTCATCCACGGTGCGCATATCTTCCGCCTCTTCCTCCGGGGTCAGTTCGTCCAGCAGTCCGATGAAACCCTGCTCGGCGAGGCTGACGACGGATTCGGCGACCGTTACGGTGACACGGGCGTCCTCCAATAAGACAGGGGAGAGATCGTCTGGTTTCGGGCGCGAACGCCAGAGTGCGCCGAGCGCGTCCATCGTCGATTCGAGGACGGAAACGCGAGGGTACATCTCGCACCAGAGGTCGGGGCGGTCCTCATAGTGGGCCAGGATCACCCCGAGGTCGGTCGTGGGATTCTCGGGCGTCGCGATCTGGCGAAAGGCCTGCTCAATCGCCCGAATCGCGCAGGCGTAGGCGTCCGCTGCGATGGATTCGTCGTCCGACCAGGCCGCCCGGCGCGCGGAGCGCAGCAGTTCGGCGGGCGGAGTATCGACGGGATGCTCGAGCGTCATGGTCGCGGCCTTTCGTCCGACACGCCAGATCAGATTATCACTGGGGAGCGCCGCCACCGACACGGGTCCGTTGCCCCGTACGGAGCGCAGCCTCTTGGTGCGCTTAGAATCTGACACATGACCAACTATGACGCAGCGATCATTGGGCTTGGGGCGATGGGCTCGGCGGCGGCCTGGATGCTGGCGCGGCGCGGGGTCTCGGTGATTGGCTTCGACCAGTTTCATCCGCCGCACGACCTGGGCTCCTCGCACGGCGAGTCGCGGGTGATTCGCGAGGCGTACTACGAGGACCCGTCGTATGTGCCGCTGGTGCAGCGGGCCTATCAGCTGTGGGGCGAGCTGGGGCGCGAGACCGACCAGACGCTGCTGCGCGAGACGGGGGCGCTGATGGTCAGCGAAGCCGACGGGCTGCTGGTTTCGGGCGCGCTGGCCAGCGCGCGACAACACAATATCCCCCACGAAGCGCTGACCGCCGCCGAGATCCGCCAGCGCTTCCCGGCGATGGAAGCGCAGGACCCGATGGTGGGCCTGCTCGAGCATCGCGCCGCGCTGATGCCCGTCGCCGAGTGCATCTCGGCGCAGCTCGAGCTTGCGGCGCGACACGGCGCCGAGCTGCGCTTCGACACGCCGATCGAGCGCTGGGCGCCGACCGACATGGATGACATCGAGGCGCCGATTGAGATCGCGACGCCGGACGGCGCCGTGACGGCGGAGCGTCTGATCATCACCGCCGGCGCCTGGACGTCGTCGCTGCTGCGCAAGCTGATGCTGCCGCTGCTGGTGTCGCGGCAGGTGATGTTCTGGATGCAGCCGAAGGGCGACGCGAGCCGCTTCGATGTCGGCCGGCTGCCGATTCTGATGTGGGAGCGCGGGCCGCAGGACTTCGGCTACGCGATGCCGAATCTTGGCGAGGGCGTCAAGGTGGGCCATCACTATCCGGGCGACGCGGTCGACCCCTCGACGTACGACCGGGTGGTGAACGCGGCGGACGAGGCGAACATCCGCGACTGGATGGCGCGCTCGCTGCCCGACGCGTCGGGCGAGCTGCTGCACGCCGAGACCTGCCTGTACACCAACACGCCCGACGCGCATTTCCTGCTCGATCTGCACCCGAAGCGGCCGAACATCGTGGTCGCGAGCCCCTGCTCGGGGCACGGCTTCAAGTTTGCACCGGCGATTGGCGAGGCGATCGCCGACCTGGCGCTCGATCGGCGCTCGGACCACGACCTGCAGCTGTTCAGCTTCGAGCGCCTGATGCGGGGTCGCGCGGCCGACGCGGCGGGGTCCTGAGCGCCATGCGGATCCAGCGGGTGGCGGTGGTCGGCGCCGGCGCGGTGGGCGGGTACTACGGCGCGCGGCTGGCGGAGTCCGGGCACGATGTGCGTTTCCTGCTGCGCCGCGACTACGACGCGGTGCGGCGCGGCGGTCTGCACCTGTCGAGTCACCTCGGGGACCTGCATCTGCCGTCGCCGACGGTCGGTCGGACGCCGCAGGAGCTGGCCGAGCACGGGCCGGTCGACTGGCTGCTGGTGGGCCTCAAGGCGACGGGTCTGGCCGACCTGCCGTCGCTGGCGGGTCCGTTGCTGTCGCCGGAGACGCGCGTGATTGCGCTGATGAACGGGCTGACGATTGAGCAGGAGATCGCCGAACTGCTGCCGGGGCGGGAGATTTTCGGCGGGATGGCGTTCATCGGGGTGCATCGCGGCGAGCCGGGCCAGATTCTGCATCTGGAGTTCGGCGCGCTGAATCTGGGGCACCGCGGCGACGATGCGGCGCAGCTGGCCGACGCGGTGGCGCTCTTCGCTGGCTCAAAGGTGGAGATTCGTCCCGAGCCGTGCCTGCTCAAGGCGCGCTGGGAGAAGCTGGGCTGGAACATCCCGTTCAACGGCCTGTGCGTCGTCGCGGGCGGCGCGGCGACGGACACGATCATGTCAACGCCGCCGCTGCGGGAGACGGCGCATCGGGCGATGCGTGAGGTCGTGGCGGCAGGCAACGCCGATCTGGCCGCCCAGGGTGAGACGGTTCGGATTGACGGGGATGACCTCTGCCATCGCTATCTGACGATGACCGCAGGGATGGGCCCATATCGCCCCAGCACGACGGTCGATTTCATCGAGGGTCGTCAGATGGAGGTCGAGGCGATGTTCGAAGCGCCGGCCCGTCGGGCGTCGGAGCTGGGCGTGGCAACGCCGACGATTGATTTGCTGTCAGCGGTGTTGGGGGAGTTGGATGGGCGTCGGGTGTCGGCGTCGGGAGGTGGGTGAGCCGTTGGCGGCGGGTGCGCGGGGGCACGGGGGCGGTGCTGTGGAGGGCGAACTGGCGGTCGGATCGGGAAGGAAGAGTGCTGGGCCGTCCGCAGTGGGTGAAGGAGGTGGGGTGGTTCTCAGAGGTGGCGCATCGGATTGCTCGGATCGTCTGGTGAGACTCTCGTTGGATCGCCGACGTGGCGTCTCTGAACGTCGCGATGGAACAACTGCTGCCGTGATCCGGAGTCGTCGCGTTCGGAGCGCGCGATACGTTGTGCGCGTGCCCGTGAGGCGCCGTCCGGGCAAGTAGCGTCAGGCTTCAGAGGCCTCGCCTCGCTTTGCTTCGGCGATTTCCCTCGCGCGCGAGAGCATGGAGAGAGTTTGATCGATGTTGCCGGTCAGTCGTCGCATCTGCGCCACAACCAGATTGCGGGCACGTGTGAATGATCGCTCCACGTTTGGCGTCTCTTGCATTGCGGTGGCTGCGCCAGTCGTGCTGTCCCTGAAGCTGAGTGTCGCCTCTTCGACGCTCTCGATTGTGGACAGCAACGTCTCGAGGGCCTGCATGTCATCCTCGGTGTGTGGCTCTGCGGCTTGAAGCGTTGCCTCCAACGCAGGACGGGTGTATTCGAGTGTCTCCGCGTAAGTGTCGTTCTCGTCAGCAAGGAAGCGTGCGTAGCTGTTCAGCTCCTGTGCGAGCATCATGATGAGGGTCCGTTGCTGGCGAGCCTGGTCTGGAGCCCGGCTAGGGGCGTCTTGCAACGCTGAGAGCCTGTTCGTAATCTCAGTCATCTGTCCAGCGACATCTTCAGTTCGATTGCCGATCGATGCGGTGGAGTCCCGGAGGTCTTCGAATCCCTCCTCCACTCTGGCGTGGTGATCCAGAATGCCTGGGGGATCGTCCTGACCTGATGATTCTGACGCTTCGCCGGGCTCTGTTGCCGCCGCAGGTGCGCCTCCGCAAAGGGGTCGGATCTCCGTGCCGGTATAGTCCGAGTACGGATTACCGAAGAGCGTCGCGCCTGTGAAAATGCCCTCAGCGGATTTGCGGAGGGCGTCCCGAGCCTTGTCCACTTCGTCGAAGTGAGTGTTGTATTGGATGACTTGATATGCGTTGATGTCGAATCGCAAGTCTCCGATGTCTTGCGTGAGTACTATGACGGGCTTATGGAGAGCATGTGACAATGCAAGTTCGTAGTAGACGTTCGGATTAGAATCGGTTAAGTCCGCCACGATAACGCAGCTCTCCTCAATCAGGGTGATGATCGTCCTCATTGCATTTTGAGAGTTAGTGTTCTCGTCGGCCCGTACAACGGTGAAGCCAGCTCCTTCCATCGTTGCTCGAATCAGCCCACGGTAGATGGAGTCGAACGCGGCGTCGAATGGCATGATCACGAAGGCAGTCGGGTTCTCGCGGTGTGGATTCGTCATGTAGTGGCCCATCCGATCGCGCTGGTGCTATACGATGTATTGATGATACCATCTCTCGGTGACGTCGCACGGCGTAGCGAGGTGAGTCGTTACGGAACGTCGGCGTTGCTTGGTTGGACGCTCAGGCCGCGCGGTTGAATCGCTTGATTTCTTAGGCCGTCGTGCGGGCCTGGGGGAGGTCGTGGGCGGTTTGCATGCGGAGCCAGTGGTCGGCGGTGCTGCCGATGGCTTGCTCGAAGCGGACGGCCATGTCGGCCGTGATAGGCGCTCGACACTCACAGATTGCCGCCAATGCCTCTTGTTCGACCAGGAGGTGCTTCGCCGCGTCCCCGATGGTCAAGTGGAGCGCCTCGATGCAGTCTTCAAGCAGAGTCTCACCGGGGTGGTGCGGGTTCTCACGCGACACGCTCAGGCGGCGCGTTCGATGCGTTTGATGTTGATGTGGGTTGATTGCTTTTCGGCTTGGGCGATGTCGTAGTTGGTCTGGATCTGCAGCCACCAGCGAGGCGTGCTGCCGAATGCCTGGGAGAGGCGGATCGCCATCTGCGGGGTGACGCGAGCCTTGCCGTGAATGATCTTCGAGAGATGGCCTCGCGTGACGCCGAGGTGTTCGGCGGCGGCGGTGATCGTGAGCCCCAGCGGTTCGAGGCAGTCATGACGGATGTAGAGGCCCGGGTGCGTTGGAATGGGTCGCGGCATCTTGGTCTCTCCTAGTGGTAGTCGACCAGGTCGACGTCGTAGACGTCCGGCCCGTCGAATCGGAAGGTGATTCGCCAGTTGGCCGAGAGAGTCACAGCCCAAAATCCGCGTCGGTCGCCACGTAGCGGATGTAGACCGGGAAGGTCAATGTCCTCAACGCCGCCGGCAGCGTCCAGCGCGTCGAGGATTCGCCGAATCCGATCGGCGTACTGAACAGGGACACCTCGCCGGGTTCCTCTCTGGTGGAAGCGTCGGATGCCGTTGTGTCGGTAGTGCCCGATCACGCGCTCAGCGTAGCCAGGTCGTGCTCACTCGACAATTTCGCGCGCCAGGTCGGCGCTCCTTAGTGCGCTGCGCCACTCCTCCATCGCGGCGGCTCTTGATGACTCGGTGTTCCAGTGGAGGGGGCGCGGGCTGGTTGAGGGGAGCGGGACTAGCTGGGCTTCTACTTGCTTGAAGTGGCGGTTCCACTCGCGGGTGCGGCGGCCGTTGAGGAGGATGGGGCAGCGGCCGCGGGCTTCGAGCAGCAGGTCGATGCGATTGGGGATTTCGTTGCGGATGCGGTCGTCGCCGGAGCCCTCGCGGCGGACCTGGCCGTAGAGGTCCCAGACGCCGAGGCCGATGCGGCGCAGCTGTCGCACCCGCTCGTCGTAGGGCGCGGCGGCGCTCTCGATCACTCCGCAGTCCTCCAGCACGCGCCAGAACCAATTTTGCGGGTGCGCGTAGTACTGCTTCGACTCCAGCGAGGCGACGCTCGGGAACGAGCCGAGCACGAGCGCCTGCATTTTGCCCTCGGGCAGGATTGGGGGGAGGCCCCAGAGGAGTGGGATAGGTGACATGGCGGCCTCCCCCCTCAGCCTTCGGCAGCTCCCCCCGCGGGGGGGAGCAGGGGAAGGCGTGCGATGGCTAGCGGTTGAATGGGAGTGTTGGCTACTTGCCGCCGATCGCAGGGGGGCCGCCGACGATGCCGGCGGCTTCCAGGGCTTGCATCTCCGTGGTGTCGAGGCCGAGGTCGTCGCCGAGCACCTCGCCGGTGTGTTCGCCGAGGAACGGCGCGCGGCGCATCGGGACGTGGCTGCGGGAGAGCCGCGGAGCCCAGCCGAGCAGGCGGATTTTGCCGTGCTCGGGATGGTCGAGCTCGTGAATGAAGCCGCGCTCCTCGAGGTGCGGATTGTTGAACAGGTCGTGCGTGTCGAGCACTGCCCCGGCGGGTACGCCCAATTCGCCGAGCTGGTCCATCGCCTCCCACTTGGTGCGCTGCATCGTCCAGGCGGCGATCTCGGCCTTGAGCTCGTCGGCGTTGTCGCGACGATCCCACTCGTTCTCGAAGCGTGGGTCGATCACCAGGTCGGCGCGGTCGATCGCGACGCAGAGGCTGTCCCACATGCGGGTGGTGGTGGCGATCAGATAGACGTAGTCGTTCGCGCCGTCGCTGCCGTTGGCGGCCTTGCAGGGGTAGAGGTCGGTGGGGCCGCCCCAGGAGTTGCCGCTGCGCTGCGCAGGCTCCTCGCCGAAGCCAGCCACGGCGATGCGGGTGCGCATGTAGTAGGTCATGGCCTCCTGCATGGAGATTTCGATCTCCTGGCCCTCGCCGGTCTGGAGCTTCTGCACGAAGGCGGCGGTGATTGCGAGGGCGAGTTCGACGCCGGTACCGGAGTCGCCGGTGCTGGGGCCGGGGTAGATGGGGATCCCACCAGCTTCGCCGGTGACGGAGAACGCGCCGGCGGCGGCCTGGGCGATGGGGTCGAAGCACTTGTAGCCGCTCCAGGGGCCGGAGAGCCCGAAGCCCTTGAGGCGGGCGTAGATGATCGTGGGGTTGACCTCCTGCATCACGTCGTAGGTGAGGTTGAGGTTCTCCATCACGCCGGGGCCGTAGTTCTCGACGAACACGTCGTAGTGGGGCAGCATTTCGAGCAGCAGCGCGCGTCCGCGCGCTTCGCGCAGGTTCAGCGTGACGCTGCGCTTGTTGCTGTTCCAGTTGATGAAGTAGGGCGAGTTCATCGAGCCGGTGGCGACGCCGCGGCCGGGGTCGCCGACGCCGGGCTGTTCGATCTTGACGACGTCGGCGCCGAGCCAGGCAAGGGCCTGGGTGCAGGACGTGCCCGCCTCGTACTGGGTCATGTCGAGCACGCGCATTCGGTCCAGGGCTGGCATTTCTTCACTCCTCCATAGCGGGCATCGGTGTGCGCTGGGGCACACGCTAGCTGTCCTCAGGGGAGTGGGGGGTGTTCGCGGTGGGGGGTGGGTGGCATGGCGGCGGCCTCCCCCCTCAGCCTTCGGCAGCTCCCCCCGCGGGGGGAGCAGGGAATGGCGCGCGATGGCGCGCGGTTGAATGGGAGTGTTGGCTACTTCCCGGCGAACGGTGGCGGCCCGCCGACGATGCCGGCAGCTTCCAGGGCTTGCATCTCCGTTGCGCCGAGGCCGAGGTCCTCGCTGAGGACTTCGCCGGTGTGCTCGCCGAGCAGCGGCGCGCGGCGCATCGGGACGTGGCTGCGGGAGAGCCGCGGGGCCCAGCCGAGCAGGCGGATTTTGCCGTGCTCGGGATGGTCGAGCTCGTGGATGAAGCCGCGCTCCTCGAAGTGCGGATTGTTGAACAGGTCGTGCGTGTCGAGCACTGCCCCGGCGGGGACGCCCGCTTCGCCGAGCTGCTCCATCGCCTCCCATTTGGTGCGCTGGATCGTCCACGCGGCGATCACGTCGAAGAGCTCGTGTCCCATACCGGTGCGGCGCCACTTGGCGTTAAAGCGCGGCTCGGATGCGAACTCGGGGCGCCCGATCGTCTCGCAGAGCGCGCCGAAGTGACGGTCGTTGTTGGCGATGATGTAGAGGTAATCATTCGCGCCGTCGCTGCCCTCGACCGGTTTGCAGGCGTAGAGGTCGGTCGGTCCGCCCAGGGAGTTGCCGTTGCGCTGCGCGACCGCGTCCTCGCCGAAGCCGGCGATCGCGACGCGCGTGCGCATGAAATAGGTCATCGCCTCCTGCATGGAGATCTCGACGCACTGTCCCTCGCCGGTCTGCAGCTTCTGGACGTAGGCGGCGGTGATCGCGAGGGCGAGTTCCACGCCCGTGCCCGAGTCGCCGGTGCTGCTGCCCGGGTAGACCGGTGGTCCGTCGGCGGGGCCGGTGACCGAGAACGCGCCGGCGGCGGCCTGTGCGATCGGGTCGAAGCACTTGTAGCCGCTCCAGGGGCCGGAGAGGCCGAAGCCCTTGAGTCGGGCATAGATGATCGCGGGATTGACGTCCTGCATCACCTCATAGGTGAGGTCGAGCCGTTCCATCACTCCGGGTCCGTAGTTCTCGACGAAGACGTCGTAGTGCGGCAGCATTTCGAGCAGCAGCTCGCGTCCGCGCGGCTCGCGCAGGTTGAGGGTGACGCTGCGCTTGTTGCTGTTCCAGTTGATGAAGTAGGGCGAATTGAGGCCGTCGGTGCGGGAGCGTCGGCCGGGGTCGCCGACGCCGGGCTGCTCAATCTTGACCACGTCGGCGCCGAGCCAGGCGAGCGCCTGGGTGCAGGACGTGCCCGCCTCGTACTGGGTCATGTCAAGCACGCGCATTCGGTCCAGGGCTGGCATGGGGGCTCCTTTAGCGGGGTTGTGAGGGCACAGTAGCCAAATGTGCGGCCTTGCGGGTAGTTGGTCTGATCGCTCCTCATGCGGGGCAGCGGTTGCAGGCTGAGGGAGAGCGTTCGAGCGTCGCGCGTGCTGGCGCGGCCGGGGAACGCATCTCAGAAGTCCGCGATTTCCTCGCTTGAGTCGTTCCCGTGAAGCCTGGGGTCTCGCTTGAGCAGATTGCACGGAAGGCAAGGCTCGAGATTCCGGCCTGCGCCGGAAGGACGGGTTGGGAGGCTTGCGAAGCCCTGCTAGTCGCCGATCAGCGAGCTGTGTTGCGGTCCTGCGGCCCAGCGTTTCTCCATCGAACTCCACGTCGGCGGAGATCGGCCAGTGAGCTACTCCAGCGTTGGCCAGGAAGAACCGTCAAGCGGGCCAAATCCGCGCCCCGCCTTCGGCTGGAAGCCGAACTCGATCCGCCCGACGACTCGCAACCCCAGCGCGATCCGGCCTATGTCCGGAAACCGCGCGACGTTGACGTTGAGAATGAGAGACCTGCGACCCCAGTCGCCCCAGCAGACCACGGCGCCGTCCGACCGCACTGCGCAACTGTGGTTGGCGCCCGCGCTGACCTGGCTGAAGCGGCCCGTCGGCGCCGCCGACTGGCCCTTTTCGTTACTCCCCCAACAGACCAGGCCGCCGTCCGTCAGCAGCGCGCAACTATGGTCCCGACCGGCGCTGACCTGGCTGAAGCGGCCCGCCGGCGCCTCCGACTGCCCTTCTCCGTTGCTCCCCCAACAGACCGCGCCGCCGTCCGTCCGCAGCGCGCAACTGTGGTTCCGACCGGCGCTGACCTGGCTGAAGTGGCCCGACGGCGCATCCCTCTCGCCAAGATGGTTATACCCCCAGCAGCTCACGCTGCCGTCCGTTCGCAGCGCGCAATTGTGGCCTCCGCCCGCGTTGAGATGAGTGAAGCGGCCCGCCGGCGCTTCCGCCTGGCCGACGTCGTTATACCCCCAACAGACCACGCCGCCGTCCGTCCGCAGCGCGCAGCTGTGGTGCCAACCCGCGCTGACCTCGCTGAAGCGGCCCGCCGGCGCATCCGTCTGGCCATATTCGTTGTCACCCCAACAGACGACGACACCATCCCCCCGCAGCGCGCAACTATGGTGCTCACCCGCGCTGACCTGGCTGAAGTGGCCCGCCGGCGCCTCCGTATTGCCACTGAGCCTCAATCCCCAACAGACCACGCCACCGTCCGCCCGCAGCGCGCAACTATGGTCCCACCACGTGTGCGAGCCCGCGCTGACCTGGCTGAAGCTGCCCGCGGGCGTAACCGTCTGGCCTTGATAGTTATACCCCCAACAGACCGGGCCGCCGTCCGCTCGCACCGCGCAACTATGGTTTAAGCCCGCGCTGACCTGGCTGAAGCGGCCCGCTGGCGCCTCCGCCTGGCCCTCGTCGGCCGCCGTATGGGGTCCTACGATCGACGGATCGGAACCCCAACAGACCACGGCGCCGTCCGTCCGCAGCGCGCAACTGTGCATCCAGCCCGCGCTGAGCTGGCTGAAGCGTCCCGCCGCCGCCTCCGTCTGGCCAGCTCAGTCGCTCCCCCAGCAGCCGAGGCCACCGTCCATCCGCAGTGCGCAACTATGGTCCCCGCCTGCGCTGACCTGGCTGAAGCGGCCAGTCGGCGCATCCGCCTGGCCCTCGTCGTTCTCTCCCCAACAGACGACGCCACCGTCGATCCGCAGCGCGCAACTGTGGTCTCCGCCCGCGCTGACCTGGCTGAAGCGTCCCGCCGGCGCCTCCGCTTGGCCGTAGCCGTTGTCCCCCCAACAGACCAGGCGACCGTCCAGCCGGAGCGCGCAATTCGAGTCCTCGGCGGCGCTCATCTGGGTAAAGCGTCCCGCCGGCGCCTCCGTCTGGCCGTATTCGTTATCCCCCCAGCAGAGCAGACCACCGTCTGCGCGCTGCGCGCAGCTATGGTAGTTGCCTGCGCTGACCTGGCTGAAGCGTCCCGCCGGCGCCTCTGACTGGCCAACATAGTTGAACCCCCAGCAGACCAGACCGCCGTCCGCGCGCAGCGCGCAACTATGGTCCCCGCCTGCGCTGACCTGGCTGAAGCCTCCCGACGCCGCCTCCGCGGCTGCGCCGCCTCCCGACAGCCAGAGCAGCCCTACTGCGAGCGCCAGCAGCGTCGCCAGCGCCAGCCCCCAGTGCCAACGAATGCCACTGCTTCGGCGAATCATGCTCCTCCAACGTGCGCCGCCTGGCTGCTCCGCTCAGGGCTTAGTCCCCCACGCTCTGGTCGCCAACGAGCGGGCTCCCTGACGCTGGGCGCGCACCATCTGACCGTCCGAGGCGGAAGGAGCTGCGACAGGCCGCGTTACTTGGCGCCGACGACGGGGGGGCCGCCGACGATGCCGGCGGCTTCGAGTTCCCGGAGATCGGTGGAGTCGAGGCCGAGGTCGTCGCTGAGGATGTCGTTGGTGTGCTCGCCGAGCAGCGGCGCGCGCTTGAGCGGGACGTCGCTGGCGGACATCCGCGGGGCCCAGCCGAGCAGCCGGATCTTGCCGTAGGTGGGGTGCTCGAGGTCGTGGACGAAGCCGCGCTCCTCGAAGTGCGGGTTGTGGAAGAGGTCGTAGGTGTCGAGCGCGGCCGAGCAGGGCACGCCGACTGCGCCGAGCTCCTCCATGACTTCCCACTTGGTGCGTTGACGGGTCCAGTGCGAGATCTCTTCGATCAGAGCGGCCTGGTTCTCGTTGCGCTTCCACATGTCCTCGAAGCGCGGGTCAACGGTCAGCTCCGGTCGATCGATCGCCGCACAGAGCGTGTCCCACATGCGCGAGGTGACGACCATCACGTAGGCGTAGTCGTTGGGGCCGGGCTCGGCGTCGCCGTTGGCTGACTTGCAGGGATACAGATTGGTCGGGCCGCCGGCGGCGTTGCCGCGCCGCGGAGCGACCTTCTCGCCCCAATCGGAGTAGGCGATGCGGGTGCGCATGAAGTAGGTCATCGCCTCCTGCATCGTGATCTCGATGAACTGTCCCTCGCCGGTGCGCTGCTGCTGCACATAAGCGGCGGTGATCGCCAGCGCCAGCTCGACGCCGGTGCCCGAGTCGCCCACGGTCGAGCCGGGCAGCATCGGCGGGCCGTCCGCTTCACCAGTGACCGAGAACGCGCCGGCCGCGGCCTGCGCGATCATGTCGAAGCACTTGTAGTCCTTCCACGGGCCCGAGAGGCCGAAGCCCTTGAGCCGCGCGTAAATGACCGACGGATTGATCTGCTTCATCACCTCATAGGTGATGTCGAGCCGTTCCATCACGCCGGGGCCGTAGTTCTCGACGAAGACGTCGTAGTGCGGGAGCATTTCGAGCAGCAGCTCGCGGCCGCGCGGCTCGCGCAGGTTGAGGGTGACGCTGCGCTTGTTGCTGTTCCAGTTGACGAAGTAGGGCGAGTTGGTCGCACCGGTACGCACGCCGCGGCCGGGGTCGCCGACGCCGGGTTGCTCGATCTTGACCACGTCCGCGCCGAGCCAGGCCAGCGCCTGCGTGCACGAGGTGCCCGCCTCGTACTGCGTCATGTCCAACACCCGCATTCCGTCGAGGGCCGGCATCGTCGTCCTCCTGAGCGCCGCCGCGCTCAGGCGCGCAGCATCTACATCGCTCAGAACATCATAGGGAACTGACGATTCCGTCACGCTCCAGAGCGGTCAGCTCCTCACCGCAGAGCCCCAGGTCGTCCGCCAACACCTCCGCTGTGTGTGCGCCGAGCAGCGGCGCCGCCGTCATCGGCACATCCGAGCCCGACATCCGCGGGGCCCAGCCGAGCAGGCGGATTGGGCCGTGCTGGGGATGATCGATGTCCTGGATGAAGTCGCGCTCCTCGAAGTGCGGGTTGTGGAAGAGGTCGTAGGTGTCGTGCGTGGCTGAGCAGGGAACTCCGGCCTCGCCAAGGATCTGCATCGCCTCCCACTTGGTGTGCTGCATGGTGAAGTTGCGGATCTCATCGCGCAGTTCGTCGGCGTGCTCAATCCGCCCCAGCTCATCGGCGAAGCGAGGGTCGACAACCATCTCGGGTCGATCCATCGCGGCGCAGAACGTGTCCCACATCCTGGTCGTCAGGGCGATGATGTAGAGGAAGTCGTTGGAGCCGTCCGAGCCGGGCATCGGCTTGCAGGGGTAGAGGTCGGTGGGACCGTGCCAGCCGTTGCCTCGACGCTCGGCGACGACCTCTCCCCAGCTCTGGGTCCCGGCGACGGGAGTGCGCATGTAATAGGTCATCGCCTCCTGCATCGAGATCTCGATGTGCTGGCCTTCGCCGGTGCGGAGCTTCTGAACGTAGGCGGAAGTGATCGCGAACGCGAGTTGCATGCCGGTGCCGCTGTCGCCGACGCACGCTGCGGGCCGCATGGGCGGGCCGTCATGCTCGCCGGTCACCGAGAACGCGCCGGCGGCGTTCTGTGCGACCGGGTCGAAACTCTTGAAGTTGGCGAAGGGGCCCGAGAGTCCGAAGCCCTTCAGGCGGGCGTAGATGATCGAGGGATGCACCTCCTTGAGCGCCTCGTAGGTGAGGCCGAGCTTCTCCATCACGCCGGGTCCGTAGTTCTCGACGAAGACGTCGTATTGGGGCAGCAGCTCGAAGAGCAGGGCCTTGCCGCGTTCGTCGCGGAGGTTGATCGTGACCGAGCGCTTGTTGGCGTTCCAGTTGATGAAGTAGTGCGAGTCGACCTCGCTGCCACTGCCGACGCCGCGACCGGGGTCGCCGCTGCCGGGCTGCTCGATCTTGACCACGTCCGCGCCGGCCCAGGCCAGCGCCTGTGTGCAAGACGTGCCAGCCTCGTACTGGGTCATGTCGAGAATTCGCATTCCATCGAGTGCGGGCATCGGTGTGGTCCTTTCATCGGCCTGCGCGGCCGCCGTCTGTCTCTCTCCTGCATGGTACGGACTATGCGGCAGCGAGGGTGAGCAACCAAGCCGAGGTCCCCTCAGCCTGCGGCGGCTCCCCGGGCGCTGCGGGGCAGCGGGGAAGCAGGGCGGCTGGCGTAGCATCCGGGCAAGTGGAGGAGAGACCATGACCACCAGTGCCGCTGTTGGCGTCGCAGCCGACGCACCGCCCGCGCCCGAGAGCTACGACTGGCCGCAGATTGTGGCCGATCTCAACCGTCTGCTGCGGCTGACGGCGACGCCCGTTGGGATGAAGCTGTTCGAACGGGTCGAAGAGATGGAGGCGGTGACGCGCATCCGCCGGCCGCAGACCAAGTACGCGCTCGACCAAATCGTCGCGCAGGCGCGCTGGCTCAACTTCACGCTCGGGATCACGATGGACGACCTGATCGGCGCGCAGTGCGGCGCGCCGGTCGGCCTGCATCCCAACGAGGACGACGGCGAGTGGCGGCACCGCACCACGATGACGAACGTCTGGTTCGAGAACGACGAGGATTCGATCCTCCACCAGCAGGCGATGGATGTGATGCCGAGCGGTCGCTACACCGCGCTGGCCGTCTCGCCGCTGGCGACGGGGCGGCTCGACCCGCCCGACCTGGTGCTGCTCTACGGCACGCCCGGCCAGATGATCATCCTGATCAATGGCCTGCAGTTCAGCGGCTACAAGAAGTTCGACTTCAGCGTGGTCGGCGAGTCGGCCTGCGCCGACAGCTGGGGCCGCGCGCTGCGGACCGGTCAGCCGTCGCTCTCGATCCCCTGCTACGCCGAGCGTCGCTTCGGTGGGGTGCAGGACGACGAGCTGCTGATCGCGCTGCCGCCGCGCTATCTGCCGAAGCTGATTCAGGGGCTGGATGCGCTCTCGCGCAACGGGCTGCGCTACCCGATTCCGCCGCTGGGGATCCAGGCCGACCCCTCAGAGTCGCTGGCGCGGTCCTATCAGAATCGCTTCTGACAACCAGCCAGGCGGCGGCTGCCGGCGGCTGGCTTGACATCGGGCGGCGGGTCGGCGTAGTCTGCTCCTTCGTACCCCAAATCGCCTAGCGACCCGCCCCAGGCGGTCAGCGAGCTGATGCGGGGGGCGCCTTGACAAGGAACAAGTTGTGAGAAGCGTCCACAGCGCTCCCTGCTCGCAACGCAGGGAGACGCGGGAAAGAAGCCTCTCTCGCCAGACAACGCCGCGGGTCCTCCGAGGGAACCGCATCCACAGCGTGGTTGGGTGAGGGGGCAAGCGTGTGGTTCATGTGCATGCGCAGCGCGTAGTGCAGATCAAGCGAAACAGGCGCACGGTGGATGCCTTGGTACTTCGAGCCGACGAAGGGCGTGGTGTGACTGCGATAAGCCACGGGGAGCCGTCAAACAGGCTGATCCGTGGATTCCCGAATGAGGCAACTCGGCGGCGGTCATACGCCGTCACCCCGGACTGAACACATAGGTCCGGTGGAGGCAACCGGGGGAAATGAAACATCTAAGTACCCCGAGGAAAAGAAACAATTCCCGTAGTAGCGGCGAGCGAACCGGGAGCAGCCCAAACCCATCGCCCCTAATGGGGCGTCCCCCTCTGGACGGTGGGTGTTGTAGGGCGTTACGACCGCGAAGGACGACTAGCGGCGGCAGTTACAAACTGCGCGGGTAGGTGAAGGCCCCTGGAACGGGCCGCCAAAGATGGTGACAGTCCAGTAACCGACACCCGACGCAGCTGCCGGAAACGTGCCTAAGTACCACGCGGCACGGCGAAAGCGCGTGGGAATCTGGGGAGCCCACTTCCCAAGGCTAAATACTCGAAGTGACCGATAGCGGACCAGTACCGTGAGGGAAAGGTGAAAAGCACCCCGGGAGGGGAGTGAAATAGTTCCTGAAACCGTGTGCTCGCAAGCAGTTGAAGGCTCCACAAGGGGCTGACAGCGTGCCTATTGAAGAATGAACCGGTGAGTTACGCTTTGTGGCGAGGCTAAGGCAGTCTCTGCCGGAGCCGCAGCGAAAGCGAGTCTGAACAGGGCGACGTGAGTCGCAAGGCGTAGACCCGAAACCAGGTGAGCTACCCATGGGCAGGGTGAAGCGGGAGTAAAGCCCCGTGGAGGCCCGAACCTTCTTCAGTTGCAAATGGATTGGATGACCTGTGGGTAGAGGTGAAATGCCAAGCGAACCTGGCGATAGCTGGTTCTCCCCGAAATGCCTTTAGGGGCAGCGTTGGGGTAATCCGACCGTGGAGGTAGGGCTCTGACTGGGTAAGGGGGCGAAAAGCCTACCAACCCCTATCAAACCGCGAATGCCACGGCCGACGCCCCGGCAGTGAGACAGTGGGGGATAAGCTCCATTGTCGAAAGGGAAACAGCCCAGACCGCCGGCTAAGGTCCCGAAATCTCCGCTCAGTGGTAAAGGAAGTTTGGTCGCAAAGACAACCAGGAGGTTGGCTTAGAAGCAGCCACCCTTGAAAGAGTGCGTAATAGCTCACTGGTCGAGTGACCGAGCGCCGACAATTCAACGGGGCTCAAGCGGAGTACCGAAGCCGCGGGATCCAGTACCCCTTCGGGGCATGCTGGATCGGTAGGGGAGCGTTCCGCCAGCAGTGAAGGCGCCGCCGCGAGGCGCGCTGGAGCGGGCGGAAGTGAGAATGCCGGTATGAGTAGCGTAAGGCATGTGAGAACCATGCCCACCGAATACCTAAGGGTTCCTACGGAAGGGCAATCCGCGTAGGGTTAGGCGGGCCTAAGCCGAGGCCGAAAGGCGTAGGCGATGGACAGCCGGTTCATATTCCGGCCCCGTTGGGCGCGTGTTTGAGCGGCGAGGGGCGACCCGGGCTGGTAGCCCGAGCGGGCCTATTGGACATGGTCCGTCGCGACCTCGTAGGCGACAGGCGGGAGTCAAACATCGCCTGGTTAAGCGGAGGAGGTCGCGGAAGCAGCGACGTCAGTCAAAGCGACTCCGGTGATCCTATTCCGGCAAGAAAAACCTCGGCCGCAAATGCGCTCAGCGCCCGTACCGCAATCCGACACAGGTAGGTGAGGGTAAGTACCTCAAGGTGGACGAGTGATTCCTCGCTAAGGAACTCGGCAAAATCGCTCCGTAACTTCGGGAGAAGGAGCGCCTCCGTTGTCGCGCCGGCTTGCCCGGCGCATGCAGCGCAGGCCGCAGCGAGCAGGCCCAGGCGACTGTTTAACAAAAACACAGGTCTCTGCTAACGCGAAAGCGGACGTATAGGGGCTGACGCCTGCCCAGTGCTGGAAGGTTAAGGGGCGGACTTCACGGTCTAAACCGAAGCCCCAGTGAACGGCGGCCGTAACTATAACGGTCCTAAGGTAGCGAAATTCCTTGTCGGGTAAGTTCCGACCCGCACGAATGGCGTAACGATCTGGGCACTGTCTCGGCGAGGAGCTCGGCGAAATTGAAGTGGCCGTGAAGATGCGGCCTCCCCGCAGATGGACAAAAAGACCCCGTGGAGCTTTACTGCAACTTGACATTGAAGGTCGCTACACGATGCGTAGCATAGGTGGGAGCCGTTGACGCGGTGCTTCCGGGCACCGTCGAGGCGCCGGTGAAATACCACTCTTCCTGTCGTGGCCTTCTAACGCGCGAGCAAGCGTGCGGACCATGTCTGGTGGGCAGTTTGACTGGGGCGGTCGCCTCCTAAATCGTAACGGAGGCGCGCAATGGTCCCCTTAGGGTGGATGGAAATCACCTGACACGTGCATTGGCATAAGGGGGCTTGACTGCGAGACAGACACGTCGAGCAGGGACGAAAGTCGGCCAAAGTGATCCTACGGTACCGAGTGGTAGGGCCGTGGCTTATCGGATAAAAGTTACCCCGGGGATAACAGGCTTATCTTGCCCGAGAGTTCACATCGCCGGCAAGGTTTGGCACCTCGATGTCGGCTCGTCGCATCCTGGGGCTGGAGTCGGTCCCAAGGGTTGGGCTGTTCGCCCATTAAAGCGGCACGCGAGCTGGGTTCAGAACGTCGTGAGACAGTTCGGTCTCTATCCTCTGCGGGCGCTGGAGCGTTGCGGGGAACTGCCCCTAGTACGAGAGGACCGGGGTGGACGGACCGCTGGTGTGCCAGTTGGGGGGCCATCCCCCACCGCTGGGTAGCCATGTCCGGAAAGGAGAAGCGCTGAAAGCATCTAAGCGCGAAACCAACCCCTAGATGAGCGCTCCCGCCGCCATAGAGCGGATAAGGCCACGGGAAGACGACCCGTTTGATAGGCGACAGGTGGAAGCCCGGTGACGGGTGCAGCTGAGTCGTACTAATGGCCGAACGGCTTGATCTGCCCTACCCTCTGCGCAGCGCGCGATCCGCACGCAGCTTTCCCAGACGCCCTCACAACTTGCTCCCAGTCTTCGCACAGTGCGGGATGGAGCAGCGGTAGCTCGTCGGGCTCATAACCCGAAGGTCGTGGGTTCGAATCCCACTCCCGCTACCACACCAACCGTCCGAGAGCCGACCCCGCCAGGTCGGCTCTCTTTCGTTTGTGCGCCGAATAGCGCGAGCGTCTCAGGCGCGGCCGGCCGGCCCGGATCGTCAGGTGCCCAGCGGCCGACCGAGATCCTCGTCGGTCGCCGCGTAGACCAGCAGGTCGCCCCGCTCGATCTCCTGCGAGAGCACCGGGTTCAACTGCACTTCTTGCCCGCGCACCACCGCGAGCAAGCGGCGTGTCGGCGCGCGGTCCGCTGCCGCCGCGACTTCCAGCCGCCGTCCCGTCCAGACCCGCGGCGCTTCGAAGATGGCCACCCCATAGGCCGGCGTGAGCGGCAGAAAGTCGCGCGCTGCGGTCACCTGCAGCATGTGCGCGAAGCGCTCCGCTCCGTCGCGCTCCGGGCGCATCACGCGGTCCGCCCCGAGCCGCTCGAGAATCAGCGCGTGCCGATCGCTGCTGGCTTTGGCGAAGACCAGCGGCACGCCCAGCGTCTGGCAGTTCATGATCGCCAGCACGCTGGCGTCCAGTTCAGCGGTCGAGACGACAGCGACAGCGACATCGCCGACGCTCAGCTCGCGTAGTGCATCAAGGTCCGTGATGTCCGCGATCATCGCTCGCGAGACATCGTCGGCGAGTCCCTGCACGACCGCGACATCCATGTCGACGGCGAGCACGTCGTGGCCCTGTTGCTGCAGCGTCTCGGCCAAATGCGAGCCGAATCGTCCCAAGCCGAGCACGGCAACCTGCATCGGAATCCTCCGTTAGCCAATCCGCACCGGCGCCGTGGGGTAGCGGTACCGATCGTGCGGACGATCCGGAATCGCGAGCGCCACGAGCATCGGCCCGAGGCGCCCGACGAACATCAGGATCATCAGGATATGCGCGCCCCACTGCGACGCGGCGATTGCGACGCCCTCACTCCAGCCGACGTTGGCCAGCGCCGACATCGCATCGAAGGCCAGCGCCAACGGCGCCAGCTGATCCTCGACGACGAGCAGCACCGGCACGCCGATGGCGTAGACGGCGAGCGCCAGCATCACGACTGCGAAGGCCCGAATCACGACCGCCGCAGGCACCTCGCGGCCGAACGCGACCACGTTCTCGCGGCCGCGCAGCGCGGAGACAACCGCGAACACGGAGACCATGAAGGAGCCGATCTTGATTCCGCTCGCGGTCGAGGTCGAGGCTCCGCCAATCAGCATCATCGGCAGCGTGCTCAGCGTCGTCGCATCGCCCAGCTGGTCGATCGGCGCCGTGGTCATGCCGGTCGTCCGGTTGACCGAGAGAAAGAACCCGTTGATCACGCGCGAGACGATGCTCTGGTCGGCGAACACGCCGTTCCACTCCGCGACGATGAACAGCACCATGCCGACCGCCAGCATGCCCGCCATGCCGACCAGCACGACGCGCGTGTCGAGGGTCCAGCGGCGCCGCCCGCGGGCGACATCGAAGACGGTCAGGAATGACAGGCTGCCGAGCAAGGCCGCCACGCCCATCACCACGATCGGATAGCCGTCGGCGACCTGGCCGGAGAAGCCGCGGCCGCCGCCCATGATGTCGAAACCGGCGCAGTTGAACGCGGAGACGGCGTGGTAGAGGGCCATCCAGACCGACTGCAGGCCGCCGAACTCGATCAGGAACCAGGGCAGCAAGGCGATGAATGTGGTGGTCTCGGCTGCGGCTGTGTAGATCATCACCCGTCGCAGCAGTTGCGGCGCGCCGGCGACCTCGCTGCCCGAGCCGGCCAGCTCCATGCCGAAAAACTGCCGGCCGCGCATCCCGAGTCGGCGGCCGGCGATCAGAATCAGCATCCCCGCGTACATCGTCACCCCGAGCCCGCCGAGCTGGACCAGCGCCAACGTGACCGCTTCGCCGAACCAGGAGAAGCTGTCGGCGGTGTCGAACCGCGTCAGCCCCGTCACGCTGGCCGCGGAGACGGCCGTGAAGAGGCCGTCGAAGAAGCTCACGTCGACGCCGGGCGTGGTGGAGACATCAAGGCTGAGGACAGCGCCGCCGGCGGCCATCACGCCCGCGAACGCGACCACGACCATCCACGAGCGCGGGGTAATCGTCCGGCGCCGCCGCTGGCGGGTGCGCACCACCTCGGATGCCAGCCGCGACCGCCGCAGCACGACTGTGCCGGGCCGCCGCCGGTACCCGCCGTTCCGTCGCGACATTCAGCCTCCCGCCGCCACTCTACGCCCGCCCGTCGCGTAGTACCCTTGGAGCGTGGCCCTATCGTCTAGAGGCCTAGGACGCCAGCCTTTCAAGCTGGTAGCACGGGTTCGAATCCCGTTGGGGCCACCATTTCCGACCACGAGGGACTGTATTGCGAACTTCCTGGTAGCCCGCTGCTGCTCGCGGATGCTTGCTGAACCTGAGCTCAACGGCCCGATGCGACCTCGGCGCGGAAGTTCTTGAACTCGCCGTAGAATTGCTCAACTTCGATCCCGAAGGCTGTCTCGAAGGCCTCGCGCCACGATTCGGAATCGGGCAATTGGCGGTGGTAGTCGAGCAGCGCCCCTTCGCCAGTGAGTTGCACGAGAAACTCGGCGGCGATGAAGCTGAGGCCGGCCGACACATCGCTCGCCACTTCGCTGAACGAAGCTGCCGGTTCAAAGGCAGCAAGTGGTTGCGCAACACGCGCCGCGCTGGTGATCCGTTGCTGGCGGCGGCCTTCGGCGCCGCTCAGGCCTGCCGACAATGCGTAGGCGTCGAGTACGTAGTACCAGATCCCTGCGGTCAGCCAGGCTGGCCCCAAACGGCCGACCCCGCTGGACGCCGGCGGCAGAGACGCTCCAGCTGACAATCGATCACGAACGTTGGCGAAGTACGTCCAGTCCAACCCGTGGGCGCCGGTGCTGTAGCAGCCGAGGGAGAGGATGGTCACAGTGCGGCCGAGAGTGGTGTTGCATCCCGACGCTCTGGCCGATCGGCCAGTCGCGCGCAGGAAGACATTGGCCAGCGGCTCAGCGTGCGTCGCGATGTAGATTGTGTAGTCGGGGACGGGCGCGCCGAAGCGCTCGCTCATGAACGCCTGGATGTCGTTGAGTCGGTCGCGCAACTCGGACTGCGTCGCGGCCGGGACATCGCCGACGAAACGCAGCAGCGGTTCTTCGACCCCGTCGGTCAGGTGCGGCCAGGGCGGTGCTTCCTGCGTTCGGTAGACCTCGAACTCGCCGTAGAACTGCTCAACGTCGATCCCGAAGGCTGTCTCGAAGGCCTCGCGCCAATCGTTTGAATCGGGCAACATTCGGAAATACTCGAGCAGCGCCCGGTCCCCCGCGAGCTGCGTCAGGAGTTCAGCGGCGAAAAAGCTGAGGCCCCACGATGCATCGCTGCCCGCCTCCGCAAGCGCCGCCGATGTCTCCAGTTCGGCGAGCGGCTGCGAAATGCGGGCGGCGCTACCGATCAGTTGTTGACGGCGGGCAACAGTATCGCTCAAGCCCGCGAATGAGAGGTAGGCTTGGCGCAGGTAGCCCTCAATTGCCGATGTCAGCCAGGCTGGACCCAATCGACCGAGCCCGTTGGATGCCGGCGGCAACGACCCCCAGTCGGCGAGGTGGCTACGCACTCCCCGGAGGTATGACCAGTCCAACCCGTGGGCGCCGGTTGCGTAGCAGCCGAGGGAGAGGATGAACACGGCGCCACCGTAGGTGGTGTTGCAAACACCTGGCCTGGGCGAATGGCCGGTCGCGCGCAGGAAGACATCCGCGAGCGGCTCCGCCTGCGTAGCGATGTAGACCGTGTAGTCGGGAACAGGCGCGCCGAAGCGCTCGCTCATGAACGCCTGAATGTCGTTGAGTCGGTCGCGCAACTCGGACTGCGTCGCGGCCGGGACATCGCCGACGAAACGCAGCAGCGGTCGCTCGACGGCGTCGATCAGGTGCGGCCAGGGCGGTGCTTCCTGCGTTCGGTAGACCTCGAACGCTTCGTAGAACTCGTCGATCGTGAGGCCGAACGCGCCCTCGAAGGCTGCCTCCCAGCTCGCGGCGTCGGGCAACAGCCGGTAGTACTCGAAGAGCGCGGGATTGCCAGCGCGTTGCGCGAGCCACTCGAGGGCGAGGAAGCCGAGTCCCGTGGCGCTCGAGTACTCCTCGTACAGCCCAGCGCGCGTCTCCATGCTGCTGAGTGGCCGCTTGGTCCGGACCGCGAAGGAGATCTCCTTGTTCCGACTGTCGTCGGCCGCAGCGTGGCTCGCCGCAGCCCGATACGCATACTCCACATACTTCTGGGCCGGCTCGACCAGCCAGTAGGGGCCTCGATCGTCGTAGCCCGCAGGCATGGCCGGCAGTGATTCCCGAGGCGCCAGGCGTCGACGTGCGGCCTGGAAGTGGACCCCGGCGAGGTTGTAGGAGATCGCCGCGCGACACGTGAGGTCAACGACCGCTACGTACCCACTGCTTTGCTTGGCGCAGAACCCGTCGCGAGGCTCTGCACCGAAGGCCCTCCGATGTGCAGCGGCGAGGGGTGGTTCGTCGACGCCAGCGAACACGGTGTACTCCGGCGCCCCTGCACCGAAGCTCTCCGCGAAGAAGGACTGAGATTTGCTGAACTCCTCGCGGACCGCCTGCTCGGTCTTCGGAGGCATTTCGCCCACCAACACGAGGACCGGCTCATCGCCGTCATCCGCCACATGAGGCAGCAGCGGCGCGACCGCGGAGCGATACGCCTCGAATGTCTCGTAAAAATCATCGACCGAGATGCCGAACGTCGGCCCGAAGGCTTCCTGCCAGTTCGGCGCATCCGCCAAACTCGCAAAGAAGTCGACGAAGGCCTGATCGCCAGCGCGGTCCTCCAGCCAGCCGACGGCAAGCCATCCCAGCGACCGGCCAAGTTCGTCCGGCTGACCGTGGAATGCGCCGTAGTCTTCAATGGCGGACAGCGGCGGCAGATCGTAATAGCCGAGCGCGGCTGCTGTTCGGTGTAAGGACTGTCTGTTCTGTTCCTCCATTGTTTGCGACGGTGACTGCGTTCCCCTGTAGATGACCGCCGCATGTATCGCGGACCCTTCGATCATCCATGTTGGTACCCGCTTATATGGACGCCCCATGAGGTGATATTGCAGCGCATGGAAGTACTCGTGTGCCTGGGCGCCACCGTTGATGCACAGGTCAACGAGGAATATGACCGAGTTCGAGTAGTTACCGCAGGGAGGGACAGCGTCATGGCCCCGCACGCGTCGGTAGGTCGGTGCGACCGAATCTCGATCGCCTACGTAGGTGGTGAACGGCGCTTCTACTCCCCAGCGTTCGGCGAACAGGGCCCGGGCGCCGTCCACCCACCCGCGAATGTCGGCCTGCCGGGCCTCCGTTAATTCGCCGAGGAACACGACCGGAGGCGGTGCGATACCCGACTGCCACCAGCGCGCACCTGCCGTCAGCTCCAGCGTTAGGGCATCGCCGTGATTGAGCGTCCGCAGCGTGTTGAGCGAGTCGGGGACGATCGGTGAGTAGAGCTCAAATGACTCGGTTTCAGCGTTCCAGCGGGTAGCATTTTGGAGCACCGGCTTGAGGCGAGACAGGGCGTCACCGATATCAACGCCGTCACGACCGGACCAACCCACGAGGTTCTCGCCGGGTTGAAGATCGAGCAGGACGCTCTCGCTTGCACTCTCTCTGACCCAGTCGAACGGTTGATCACCCTTGATCTCGAGCCACAACCCGGCGCCCTGAGGAATACGAAACAGGCCGCCCTCCGGCGCGCCGTCGCGCGACCTCCAGCGATAGCGTTGCTGGGCGGCGTCCCAGACCGCTGCGTTCTGTAGGGAAGGGATAGCGCTGAAGAGTTCCGCGGCCGCCGCTTCCGGACCCAGCCAGGCCACCATGTTCCAGCCGGCCTGCAGCACCGTGGTGATCGCACCGCTGTCGTCGGTCGGCTCCTCCGCCGCGACCGGGCGAGCTGGCGCAAGTAGCGCGCACAACAGGACCGCGGCACACGCGGCAATGAGCACGCGCTGGAACCATGATCCTCTGTGGGCGTTTCTCGTGTTGGCAGGACGCGAAGGCTTGGGACCAGTTCCGGAGCCCTTCTGGTCCCACATGGCTGCAACCCTAGCAAAGACATGTCTCGATCCACGGCGCTCGGCTTGCCCGCCGATCGGCCGAGCGTCGTCCTGCGTGGCCCTGTGAATATCCTCAAGGCATGACCCGTGCACCGCGTGGATTCCCCCAGATCCCGGTTGGCGTTGCATGACGGTCAGGGCGGCTTCAGCACGCCCCCCACGAAAGTTCGCAGTACGGTCTCGCTAGGCCCACCAATCCGGAGGAGTTAAAGAAGCCTCGTGTAGACGATTGCGTTGGAATTCTGATCCGAGGCCCAACGGTCTCGCCTGCCTTGGCTGTCAGCGGCTGAACTCCGCCAACCGAGCATGCGCCGGACTCCACTCGCTGCCGAGTCATTAGCGGAACACCTCAAAGCTCCTCCGTCTCTCGACTGAGTAATCGGTATGTCTTGCCAGGCGACAGGATGGGTGGCCGATTCTCGGGGAACCGTGTGGGTCATGTGAGGTTGACCAGCCCGCTGGTTTCGTGCGAATTGGTCGGCGAGGATGGTTGGCTGAGTCGTTGCGGGGTTCCGCGGCGCGATGGACGCCGGATTGCAAGCTCCCGTTGTTGTCGGCGCATGTGATCGAAGCAAGCGAGGTCATCAGCAGACTCGCAGTGGCGTCGATCCGACTGGTTCGCTGCCGAATCGTGCATGACCTATCACCGAAGCGGGAGCCGTAGCCGCCTCCTTCTTGCCTGGACACTCACGGATGGTCTAGTTTGCTCGTCCGTCCGCAAGACGCCCCGCCTCGCGCCAGCGGCTCGCCGGGCGCAAGACGATCCGCCTCGCCGTTCACGTATGGTGAGACCATCGACCCGCGGGGCCAAGCATGCCATCTGATCCTGAGACCGAAGCCGCGGCCGAGCCAACAGTCAGTGAAGATCTGCAGGCGGCCCAGCGATCGGGGATGCAGGAAGCCTCCGCGACGGTCGTTGCCACCCGTCTACAGTTGAAGAACTGGTTGAAGCTGTGGCGGTTCTTCAGGGTCAACGGCAGAGTCCAGCGACAACTGAAGGCCGATCCTGGTCTGTTCAGTTACTCCCTCAAGGCCGACTTTCTGCGGTTGCGTTTTTGCACGTTGTCAGTCTCGGCCGATGACCCGACCATTGATGCCTTTGTGCGAACCGGACACCACCGCCACGCGATCGCAGTGTTCGACGACATCGCGGTCCGTGAGCGGTCAGTCTTTGTGAGATGGCAGACGCCGGCGCCGCAGGATGTCACTTGGGCGGAAGCCGCTCAGCGTCTGGCTGCCGTACGTCCTCCCGCATGATGCCGCCAATGCGATCGAGCTCAAGATCGCATGGTGTAACGAGGAGGAGTTGGCGCTCGCGTCGAATCTGGAAGCGGACATCTCGGACAATCTGCCTAGAATCGTGGCTCCGGCCTCCTTACAGGATTTGGTGCAGATGAGGGTCGGTCTCGCGCCCGCGAAATGCCGCGAATCGCAAGTGGAATTGTTGGTCCGTCTCGCTGAAGATGGGCCACTCGATCTCCGCGCGACGGAGACCACTGCTTAATGCAGGGCCTGGATCGAGTATTTCACTTTGAAGCGAGCCGCGAGGAATCGAACATCGAGATCAGGACCTACGACTGGCTGCTTGAACAGTTTGAACGGCGCTGCACCTGTTGGATGTTTGGCAGCGCCTCCATGTTTGCTGAGCAACAATTGAGCAGTGCTCAGCCCGGTGGGTCACCCTCCTGCCAGCGCCTAGGCCTGGCATGCTGCTGAAAAATGGCCTATGAGATCTCGGAGTTGCGAATTTTGTTGTAGCTGAGGGCGGCTGCGATGCGTAGCGAGTCTGAGCGGCAGGCGACGTTGATGTTGGGCTTGACGCCGGGTGGGTTCGTGCTCGAGGACCGCCCGCTGAGGCGCATGTCGCCGTTGTTCGACCAGCTCGGCGCGGCCGGCGGGGCCCTCGATCCCGCCCGAGTACCTGCTCAAGGCGAGGCTGTTGATGGCGTTCGGCAGGGACCGCTCGGAGCGCGAGTGCTGCGAGCAGTTGCGCTGCAACATCCTCGTCAAGTGGTTCTTGGACTTCGCTCTAAAGCTATCGTCCGCGCGACGAGCGGCCGTCCCGGGGAGGCGGGCGCGGACCGCTGGACTGGAGCCCGATGAGCGGCTCGGGTGGGGGTTTGCTGTGCGGTTGATTGACAATGGTGCGGCTGTCATTAGGCTGAATGGCAGGAGTTGCGATGACTCGCGCCGCCGACGCCCGCCATGCTCGTTTTGACTCGGGCCGTCGGCTGCTCGCGCGACACCGCACGTCCGGAGGTGAAGGGGCTTGGCGACGCGTTAGCTGACGACGCCGACGCCCGCGGCTTGAGGACGAAGCCGCGACCAGCTCTGGAGCACCCGCCATGCCTTCCACTGGCAGCCACCACCCTTCGTTGGACGACTTCAAGGCCATCGCCGCGCGTGGCGAGGGCAACTTTGCGCCGATCTATCGTGAGGTCCTGGCCGACCTCGAAACGCCCGTCTCGGCCTTCCTGAAGGTCAAGCGGGGGCGCTATTCGTTCCTGCTCGAGTCGGTTGAGGGCGGGGAGCGTCCGGGCCGATACTCGTTCATCGGGACCGAGCCGTATCGCGTGATTCGGGCGGAGGCGGGCGGTGAGATCGACCCGCTGCGGCTGGTTGAGCAGGAGCTTGACCGCTTCGATTTGGTTGCCAGCCCCGATCTGCCGCCCTTCTGCGGCGGCGCGGTCGGGTATCTCTCCTACGAGGCGATCCGGCACTTCGAGCCTCGCGTGGAGCCCGCTCCGCACGATCATCACGGGCTACCCGAAGCGCTATTTCAGCTCGTCGACACCGTGCTCGTCTTCGATCATCTCAAGCATGTGATCCGCGTCGTCAGCCACGCGCGGCTCGACGGCGATATCGAATCGGCCTATCGGCAGGCCCAGTTCCGGATCGACGAGCTGGTCGAGCGTCTGGAGGCCGGGCAGCCGGTGCCGCCCGGCGATGCCCCGGAGCCACCCGATCATCAGAGCGCGATCCGCTCGAACATGGAGCGCGAGTCGTACTTCTCGGACGTGAAGCGGATCGTTGAGTACATCATCGCCGGCGACATCATTCAGTGCGTCTATTCGCAGCGGTTCTCGCGCGAGACGTTCGTGCATCCGTTCAACGTCTACCGCACGCTGCGCACGGTGAATCCCTCGCCCTATACCTATTACCTCGAGATGGACGACCACCAGATCGTCGGCACGTCGCCCGAGCTGCTGGTGATCGTGGAGGACGGCAAGGTCGCCACGCACCCGATCGCGGGCACCCGCCGCCGCGGTCAGACGGAGCAGGAGGACGCGGCGCTGGAAGCGGAGCTGCGCAGCGACGAGAAGGAGATCGCCGAGCACGTGATGCTGCTGGACCTCGGCCGCAACGACGTCGGCCGCGTCGCCAAGCCGGGCACGGTACGGGTGACGCAGGAGCTCGATGTCGAGCGCTACAGCCACGTCATGCATCTCGTCTCCCACGTCGAGGCCGAGCTGCGCGACGACTGCACGGCCTATGACGCGGTCCGTGCGACGTTCCCGGCGGGGACCGTCTCAGGCGCGCCAAAGATTCGGGCGATGGAGATCATCTCGGAGCTGGAGACCGACCAGCGTGGGCCTTACGCGGGCGCGCTCGGCTACTTCGGATTCGGCGGGAACATGGAGACCGCGATCACCATCCGCACCATCGTGATGCAGGACGGCGTGGCGTCGGTGCAGGCAGGCGGGGGGATCGTGTTCGACAGCACGCCGGGCTTCGAGTTCGAGGAGACCGTCAACAAGGCGATGGGCATGCTCACGGCGCTCGACCTGGCAGAGGAGCGCAGCCGCTCGTCCTCGACCGGCGGCTCGCGAGGCTACTGAGCAACGGCGAAGAGCGGCCAAGAGCGACAAGTGAGCGGAGCCGAGTTGTGCCCGACGCGTTGATCATCGGCTATGGCGTCACATTTGACGACTCCGGCCGCGTGCTGCTGCTGCATCGCCGGCCCGACCATCCGCCCTGGGCCGACCACTGGTGGATGCCGGGCGACGTGACGCCGTTGACGGAGGAGCCCGACGCGACGGTGCCGCGGGTCTTCGAGCAGCTGATGAGTCAGAGAGTCGCGGCTGGATTCCTTGCGACCATCTTCGGTGAGGAGCCCGCGACGGGCCGTCACACCGTCCACAACGCATACCGCGTGACGGTCGTCGCCGCGCTCGATTCGCAGCCGCAAGACGAGACGAATCCCTTCGACGCAGCTGAGTGGTACGGCCCCGAGCAGGCGCTCGCGCTGCTCCCCAACGAGCAGGCGGCGCTGCTCAAGACAGCGCTGGATCTGGAGGCGAAGGGCATCGTCCCCGAGCCGGCGGGCGACCTTGACGCGCTCTTCGCCGAGCAACCGACACGGGCGGCCCGACCCGCGGCGCCGATGCGACAGCCGCGCGAGGAGCGCCGTGCGCTCGGCGCAGAGCTGCTCGCCGAAGTGACGGGCAACCCCAACCTCGCCGACGGGCTCTCCGAGCAGCTCGGGGCGCTTGGCGATTGGCTCGTCGAGCACGTCTGGGGCGAGGTCTGGCAGACCGAGCAGCCCTCGCGGCGCGACCGCAGCATCGCCGCGATCGCGCTGTGCGCGAGCCTGCGTCTGCACGATGCGCTGCGCTTCAACGTCACTGTCGCTGGCGCGATGGGCCTGTCGCGTAACGAGATCGCCGAGGTCTGCCTCCAGCTCGCCGCGGACATCGGCTTCCCCTACGCCAACGAGACGCTCGGCCTGCTTGGCGCGCACTGGCAGCTGGAGAGTGACCGCTTCGCGCCGGCGGGTGTGCTGCCGCCGCCTATCTCGCGGCTCGGCGCTACGGCGCTTGATCGCATCTCGCGGGCGTGGGCGGTTGAAGAGGTCTACTCGCGTCCGCAGCTCGCGACGCGTGATCGTGCGATCGTCTCGCTGATGGCGGTCCTCGCGCTCGGCCCCTCAGAGGCCGTCGATTCCCACATGGCGAACGCACTCAGCAGCGGCGTCAGCGCGGCGGAGCTCGATGGGCTGATGCCGCTGGTCGCCGTGTTCGCCGGGATCCACCGCGCAGAAACGGGCGAACGCGCCCTTAAACGGCTCGTAGAATGACCATCGGAACGGAGTCCAACATGGCCACCCACGCAGAACGACGTGCCGCGGGCGCTCAGCTGCTCAGCGAGATGACCGGCGCGCCGGCCCCCGCCTTCGCGGGCATGGAACAGCGAACCGGGGCGTTCGGCACCTTCGTGCTCGATTACGTCTTCGGGCAAATCTGGCAGGGCGAGGAACTGAGCCGGCGCGACCGCAACCTCGCCTCGCTGGCGATGCTGGGCGCGCTCGAACGCTTCGACGCGGTCCGCTTCCACGCCAGCTTCGGTCCCGCCAATGGGCTGGGGCGCGAAGAGATCGCCGAAATCGCGCTGCAGATCGCGGGCTATTCGGGATTCCCGGCCGGCAATGGGATGATCGATGTGCTGCATCAGGCGTGGAGCGAGGCCGACGGCGAGCCGTACGTGATTCCTCCCGCCGCGCACAAGGATGACGAGCAGCGGCACCGCGACGCGGTCGACGTGATGCGCACGCTCAACGCCCGTGATGAGGCGCAGGACCCGGCCGAAGCGTTGGCGGGGATGGAGCGGATTGGGCCGGTCGGCAAGTTGGCGTTTGAGTTCGCCTTCGGCGACCTGTGGTCGCGCGACCAACTCTCGCGGCGCGACCGATCGCTCGTCGTGGTCAGCATCCTGGTCGCCCTGAACAAGCTCGAAGAGCTGCAGTTCCACATCCCCGGCGCGATCAATCACGGCGTGACCGCGACCGAACTCGAAGGCGTGATGGCCACCGCCGCCTATTGCTGCGGCTTCCCGCGGGCAGTCGAGGGCATGCGTCTGCTGCGCCGCATCCTGCGCGAACGCGAAGCTGATGGTGAGGCGGGCAATGACTGACCTTCTGCTGATCGACAACTACGACTCGTTCACCTACAACCTCTACCAGTACCTCAGCGAACTGGGCGCTGAAGTCGAGGTGCACCGCAACGACCAGATCACGCTGGAGGAGGTCGAAGCACTCGACCCGCGGCGAATCGTGATCTCGCCGGGGCCGAAGACTCCGCGTGAGGCGGGGATCAGCGTGCCGCTGATCCAGTCCTACGCGGGGCGCCGGCCGATCCTCGGCGTCTGCCTCGGGCATCAGTGCATCGGGGCGGCCTTCGGAGCGACCGTCGGGCCGGCCGGCGAGATTCGGCACGGCAAGATGTCGGCCATCGAGCACGATGGCGAGGGACTCTTCGAGGGCATCGATCAGGGCTTCGAAGCGACGCGCTATCACTCGCTGATCGTCGAACCCGACACCATGCCCGACGAGCTGCAAGCGACCGCCTGGACCGACCGCGCCGACGGCCAGGGCCGCGTGCTGATGGGCGTGCGGCACCGCGACTACGTCGTGGAGGGCGTCCAGTTTCACCCCGAATCGATCATGACCAAGACGGGGCACGACCTGCTGCGCAACTTTCTGAGCGTCACCGAGGCCGTCCGTGCCGGGCGGTAGCGGCGACCTGACGCCGGCGCTCAACGCGCTGCTCGAGGAGCGCCGCGACCTCACGGACGCCGAGGCTGGCGCCGCGCTCGATGCGCTGATGTCGGGCGAGGCGGAGCCGCTGCAGGCTGCGGCGCTGCTGACCGCGCTGCGCAGCAAGGGCGAGACCGTTGACGAGGTCGTCGGGCTGGCACGGGCGATGCGCGAGCACGCGCTTCCCGTGGACCTCGCCGACCTGCCACGTCTCGCCGACACCGCTGGGACCGGCGGCGATGGGCGCCACACGTTCAACGCGAGCACCGCCGCGGCGTTCGTGCTCGCCGGCTGCGGCGTGCCGGTCGCCAAGCACGGCAACCGCGCGATGTCGTCGAGCTGCGGCTCGGCCGATGTGCTGGAGGCGTTGGGGGGCTGCATCAGCCTGGGACCCGCGCAGGTCGCGGCCTGCATTCGCGATGTCGGCTTCGGCTTCCTCTTCGCGCAGACATTTCATCCGTCGATGCGGCACGTCGCGCCGATTCGGCGCGGCCTCGGCGTTCGCACGGTGTTCAACATGCTGGGTCCGCTGACCAATCCCGCAGGTGCGACGCACCAACTGATTGGCGTAGCGCGGCCCGAACTCGGACCGCTGATGGCGGCGGCGTTGCAACGGCTCGGGGTCAAGCGCGGGCTCGTTGTCCACGGCGCCGAGGGTCTGGACGAGGTCTCGCCGACGGGCGAGACGCACGTCTGGCAGGTCGGCGGCGACGCGATGACGGAGTTCTCGATCCGGCCGGGGGACTTTCAGATCCGGCCCGTCTCGCTCGAGGCGGTCCGCGGCGGTGAGACGCCGGCTGAGGCGGCCACGATGATGCGGGAGGTGCTCGGCGGCAAGACCTCCGCGCTCACCGGGTTCGTGACGCTCAACGCGGCCGCCGCGCTGTTCGCCGCCGACGAGGTTCCGACGGTTGCCGAGGGCGTCAGTCGCGCGGCGGAGTGCATCGATGACGGACGGGCGCTGCGTAAGCTGGAGCTGTTCGTCGAGCGCTCGTCGCAGCTGGCCGAGGAGTCCGGGCAATGCCAGAGGTAGCGCCGCAAGCTCAGGCCGGCTCCGTGCTCGAACGGATCGTCGCAGATACGCGCCAACGCGTCACCGATCGGCGCGCGCGGATGCCGATCGGGGCGCTTGAGATGCTCGCGCGAGCACGCCCGCCGGCGAGGGATTTTGTCGCGGCGCTGCGCGCGCCGGGCGTGGGCGTCATGGCGGAGATCAAGCGCGGTTCCCCCTCCAAGGGCCTGTTTGCGCCGGACCTCGATCCGGCTGCGCTGGCACGCACGTTCAGCGAGATTGGGGCCGTCGCGGTGTCGGTGCTCACATCGCCCGACTTTTTCGCGACCGACAACGACCTGCGCGCCGCGGCCGAGGCGCTCGCCGGCGCGGCTGCGCCACTCTTGCGTAAGGAATTTCACGTCGACCCGTACCAGGTGGTCGAAGCGCGGGCGCTGGGCGCGGACGCGTTTCTGATCATCGCCAAGACCTCCGATATCGAAGCGATGCGTGAGCTGATCGCGGTGGGGCGCGAGCTGGGCATCACGGCGTTCGTCGAGGTAACCGACGAGCCGGAGCTGCGGGCGGCGCTCGCCGTGGAAGCGCCCGCGATCGGGATCAACAACCGCGACCTGCACACGTTCCAGGAGGACCTGACCACCACTGAACGGCTCCGACCACTCGTGCCGGCGGACGTGCCCGTCGTCGCGGCCAGCGGCGTGCGTACGCGCGCCGACATGCTGCGCATGGAGGCCTGCGACGTGGACGCCGTGTTGATCGGTGAGGCGCTGTCGAGCGCTGCGGATCCGGCGGCCAAGCTGCGTGAGCTGACGGGTCGATGAGCGCCGACTCGCCGCTGGTGAAGATTTGCGGCGTGCGCGAGGTGCGCCACGCCGTGACGGCTCGGGAGGCCGGCGCAGACCTGATCGGGATGGTCTTCGCCGACGCGCGGCGACGTGTGGAGATCAAGGCGGCGCGCGCGATCCGCCGCGAGCTTGGCCCGCGGGTGGAGGTCATCGACTCGACGACCGACGCCGTGGAGCGGGGCCGGTCGCGCTCGGGTCGCCCGCTGCTGGTCGGCGTGTTCGCCGGGCAGACGCCGGACGAGATTCTGCGCGTGCTCGAACGGGTCGACCTCGACCTGGTGCAGCTGAGCGGCGGCGAGCATCCAGCGCTGGCGGGGCGCATCCCAAGGGCGGTGATTCGCGCGACGCATGTCACAGCGAACGCGACGGCCGCGTCGCTGCTGCGCGACGCGTCGCGGACGCCGATCACGATCACGATGCTGGATGCTGCATCGAAGCAGGGCGGGGGAACGGGCGAGCGTTACGACTGGTCGCTCGCGGCGGAGGTCGCACGGGCGCGTCCCTTCATCCTTGCGGGCGGTCTGACGCCTGAGAATGTCGCGGAGGCCGTCGCGATCGTGCGGCCCTGGGCGGTGGATGTCTCGACGGGCGTCGAGAAGGATGGTCTGAAATCCGACGAGAAGATCCGCGCCTTTGTCGCGGCGGCACTGATGGCGGAGGCGTCAGCATGACCGACGAGAGCGGAGCGTTCGGGCCGTTTGGTGGCCAGTTCGTGCCCGAAACACTGATGCCCGCGCTCGCAGCGCTCGAATCGGCCTGGCACGCGGCGTTGGCGGACGACGACTTCCGCCTGGAGCTCGCGGACCTGCTGCGTGACTACGTGGGCCGCGAGACGCCGGTCACGTTCGCTGAGCGGCTCTCCGAACGATTGGCTGGGGCGCGCATCTACCTGAAGCGTGAAGACCTCGCCCACACCGGCGCGCACAAGATCAACAACGCCATTGGTCAGGTGCTGCTGGCGCGGCGGATGGGCAAGCAGCGAATCATCGCCGAGACCGGCGCCGGCCAGCACGGCGTCGCGACCGCGACGGCCTGCGCCAAGTTCGGGCTTGAGTGCATTGTCTACATGGGCTCCGAGGACATCCGCCGCCAGGCGCTCAACGTGTTTCGGATGCGCTTGCTCGGCGCGGAGGTGATCCCCGTCGACTCGGGCGCGCGCACACTCAAGGACGCGATCAACGAGGCGATTCGCGACTGGGTAACCAACGTGCGCTCGACGTATTACCTGATCGGCAGCGCGATCGGGCCGCATCCGTATCCCGTGATCGTGCGCGAGCTGCAATCGGTGATCGGGCGAGAGTCGCGTGAACAGATGTTGACCAGCACGGGCCGGCTGCCCGATGTCGCGATCGCGTGCGTGGGTGGCGGCAGCAACGCGATCGGGCTCTTCCATCCGCTGATCGATGACCCGGTGCGGCTGATCGGCGTCGAGGCGGCGGGGGAGGGGTTGCACCTGCGTCATGCCGCGACGCTCACAGGCGGCTCGCCGGGGGTGCTGCATGGGACGCGCACCTTCGTCCTGCAGGACGAACATGGCCAGATCACCGAGGCGCACAGCATCTCCGCAGGCCTCGACTACCCGGGCGTCGGCCCGGAGCACGCGTGGCTGATGCTCTCGGAGCGCGCCGAGTATGTCTCGGTCACCGACGTCGAAGCGCTCGATGGGCTGCAGCTGCTCTCGGAGACCGAGGGCATCATCCCGGCGCTCGAAACGGCTCACGCGATCGCCTGGGCGGCCAAGCTGGCGCCGACGATGCGGCCCGACGAGTCGATCCTGATTGGCCTGAGCGGGCGCGGAGACAAGGATGTCGAAATCGTCCGAGACGCGCTGGCTGAGCGCGGCCAGACGCTCGGCGCTTCGTCGCCGTGAGTTCGAACGAGCCGCCGCCGCCGATCCTGGCCTGGGGCGGCCCGCCGGCGGAAGGGACGCCGCCTGAGCAGGATGCGCCCCTCGGCAAGCCGAGCGGGTGGCCGATTCTTGGCTGGGCGATCGCAGCGCTGGTCTTGTATTTCGGGATTGCGTTGCTGGCCGGAGCGATCGCCTCGCCGCTTGAGATCAGTCCAGATGACCCGGGCGCGACGGCGATCATGCTCGCCTTGGTCGGCGGGCTGATCGCGACGACGCTCGCGTTCCTGCTCCTCCCGACCTTTGCCGTTCGGCGCATGCGGATCGCGCTACCGGCCTGGCGGAAGCCGACCTGGAGTGATGTCGCGTGGGCTGTCGGCGTCGTGGTCGCCAGCTATGCGGTGATCGCGGTCTACACGCTGATCGTCGAGGCGATCGGGAACGATGATCTGATTCCGCGCTCGACGATCGAGGATGATGATTTTCGTCGCACCATCGCGATTACGGCGGTCACCGCCGTTCTGGTGATCCTGATCGCCCCGTTCGCCGAGGAGGTCTTCTTTCGTCGATTTCTGGTCGGCGGGCTGCGCCGTGCGTGGGGCGCGGCGCCGGCGCTGCTGATCAGCGCGGCGATCTTTTCGGCGTTGCACGCGGATCTGGGCAGCATGATCCCGTTCGCGTTGGTCGGGCTGATCTTCGGCTTCGCCTACATCCGCAGCGAGAGCCTGACGGCGCCCACGATCGCGCATCTGGCGTTTAACATCATCGGCTTCACGGCGACGATCGCCTCGGAGGGCGTCGGATGACCCGCGGCCGCACCGATACTGGACCGACATGAACAGGTTCCAACAGGCCTTCGCCAGCGCTGAACGGCCGCTCGTCTTCCCGTATCTGACGGCGGGCTTCCCGACGCCGGGTGAGACCAACGAGCTGACGCTGGCGGCGATTCGTGGCGGCGCGGCAGGGTTGGAGATCGGCGTGGCCTTCTCCGATCCGCTCGCCGACGGGCCGACGATTCAGCGCGCGAACACCGCCGCGCTCGCGGCCGGGGCCACGGTCGAGACGGCGCTGGACGCGACGCGCGCGGTGCGGGCGAGCGGCTCCGCCGCGCCGATCACGCTGATGGGCTACCTCAACCCCTTCCTCGCCTACCGCGCCGAGGCGCCCACCTGGGACGACCACGCGACGCCTGCCGACGAAGTGGGCCGGCCGCTCGAGCCGATCGCGGCCGCCGCCGCCGCCGCCGGGGTCGACGGGATGATCCTCGTCGACCTGCCGGTGGAGGAATCGGACCCTGCGCGTGAGCTGCTCGCTACCCACGGCATCGACCTGATCTATTTGCTCGCACCGACCAGCACGCCGCAGCGGATCACCGCGGTCGCCGAGCGGGCCGCGGGGTTTATCTATCTGGTCAGCCTGACCGGTGTGACTGGCGCGCGGGACGAAGTGGCGGGTGACCTGCGCGAGTTCGTGCAGCGTGTCCGCGAACACACGGATCTGCCGCTGGCGGTCGGATTTGGCATTCGTAACCGTGCACACGTTGAAACAGTGGGGCAACTATGTGAAGCTGCCGTTATCGGGAGCGCGCTGACGACGACGATCGCCGAAGCGCCGCCGGGCGACCGCGTCCACGCGGTCGAGCGATACCTCGAGGCGGTCACCGGCCGCCGGAGAGATGAGTCGGGATGATGCAGCCGATTCGAGCCACCCTGCGATCTACCGCACGGCGTGTTGGGCTGCACGCTGGCCAGCCAGCATTCGGGTACCCCGGCTATGCCTCCGCGGCCGGCGCCTTTGGCGACGGTCGCTGAGACGCTGCGCAGGTTGCGCCGGCGTCGCTTCGATCCACTCCCCGTTTCCGTTGTTCACCCACCACCCCACCTGAGCCCGCAGCACCGAAGGCCGACATGGAGGCCGAGATGGGCGATTCGAGCGATCCTGCTGAGGCCGCCTGGCGCGTGCGCGGAGTCCGCGGCGCGACGACCGTGAGCGCCAACACGCGCTCGGCGATTCTCGAGGCGACGCACGAATTGCTGGCCGAGATGATCGAGCGCAACGGCGTTGAAGGCGACGATGTCGCCTCGGCGTGGTTCACCACGACGGCCGACCTCAACGCGGAGTTTCCCGCCGTGGTCGCGCGACGCGACTTCGACTGGCGCGATTCGGCGCTGATGTGCGGGCACGAGATGAGCGTGCCGGGCGCACTGCCGGGATGTTTACGGATTCTGCTCCACGTCAACACGCCGCTGCGGCAGAGTGAGATCGAACACGTGTATCTGCGCGGCGCCACTGTGCTGCGCCCCGATCGAGTTCAGCAGCACGACGCTGAGTCCCAGCGTCAGTAGAAGGAATCAGAACATGCTCGTAGTGATGAAGCCGGATGCCACCGACGACGAGGTCAAGGGCGTGCTCGCACGCCTCAAGGAAGCGAACCTCGAAGGCCACCTCTCGCCCGGCGAGGAGCGCGTCGTGATCGGCGCGGTCGGTGTGATCAACGACCCGGACATCCGACCGGCCGTGAGCCGTATGTCGGGCGTCGATGAGGTCATCGCGATCTCGCGCCCCTACAAGCTGACCGGCCGCGAGTTCCAGGCCGAGGACAGCGTGATCGATGTCGGGGGCGTCAAGATCGGCGACGGGACGCTGGTCGTAATGGCCGGCCCCTGCAGTATCGAGAGCGAGGAGCACATGGTCACGACGGCGCGAGCGGTGCGCGACGCCGGCGCTCAGGTGATTCGCGGCGGCGCCTTCAAGCCGCGCACCTCGCCCTACTCCTTCCGCGGGCTCGGCGAAATCGGTCTCCAGCACCTCGCCACGGCGCGCGAAGAGACCGGGCTGCCGGTGATCACCGAGGTGATGTCGGAGCGCGATGTTGAAGTGGTCGCACGCTACGCCGACATCCTGCAGGTGGGCACGCGCAACATGCAGAACTTCATGCTGCTTGACGAGGTCGGCCTGACTCGCAAGCCGGTGATGCTGAAGCGCGGCCTGACGGCGACGATCGACGAGTGGCTGCTGGCGGCCGAGTACATCATGGCCCAGGGCAACCGCGAGGTGATCCTCTGCGAGCGCGGGATTCGTACCTTCGAGACGGCCACGCGCAACACGCTCGACCTCTCGGCGATCCCGGTGATCAAGCGGCTCAGCCACCTGCCGGTCGTGAGCGACCCGTCCCACGGGACCGGGCACTGGTACCTGGTCGACCCGATGGCGCGAGCCTCAATGGCGGTGGGAGCGGACGCGCTGATGATCGAGGTGCACCCCACTCCCGATCAGGCGCTATCGGACGGCGCGCAGTCGCTCACGTTCGAGAACTTCTCAGACCTGATGAAGTCGCTGGCCAAGGTCGGCGAGGCGGTCGGCCGGCCGCTGGCGGCGCAGCCGGCGGCGGCGCGGGCGCGCGCGGGCGCCTAACGCTCGCTCAGGACTCGCTCGTCGCCCGTGACGCCAGTGCGGCGTCGCGGGCGTCGAGGTCGCGGGCCTGATCGGCCTGCACGAGCTTCACTTCGAGCGCGCTGACGGAGGACGCTACGCTCTGCTCGAGGCTGCCGAGATGCTCGGCCAGGCGTCGCAGCAGCTCGAGCGAATAACGGTCGGCTTCGAGCGCCTGGGCGACGGCGTCGTTGGCGGCGGATCCGCGCATCGCGGCCGCCTCGTCGCGCGCGTGCTCGACCGCCTCCTGCGCGGAGCGCGCGGCGCGTTCGAGCATGTCGTTGGCGCGCTGCTCGGCGCTGGTGACCAGCTCGTGCGAGGCGAGCCGCAGCTCCGCTTCCTCCTGGGCGCGCCGCGCGATCAGCTGCGCTTCTTCACGGGCCGCTTCGAGCACGTGGTCGCGCTCGGTCAGCAGCTCCTGGGCTTCCTGCAGCGAGGCGGGCGCGGTCGAGCGCAGGCGGTCGACCAAGTCCAGCATCTGCTCGCGGTCGACGACCCAGCCGCCGCCGAGCCGCCCGCGATGGCCGGCGAGGACCGCTTGCTCAAGCTGATCGATGATCTCGAGCAGGTCGATCTCAGCCCCCTGACGGTGTCCGCCGGTGCGGCGGTCCGAACTTCTGCTCAAGCGCCGCGGCGATGTTGGGCGGGACAAGGTCGTCAACGGGATGGCGCAGCGCGGCCAGCTCGCGGATGCGGCTGGCGGAGATGAACAGGTGTTTATGCCCGGCCATCAGGAACACAGACTCCAGTTGGGGGGCGATCTTCTTGTTCATCAGCGCCATGTCGAACTCGGTCTCGAAGCCGGTCACGGCGCGGATGCCGCGCACCAGGACCGTGGCTCCGACCTCGTCGGCATAGTTCACGACGAGCCCCTCGAAGGTCGCCGCGCTCACATTGGAGCAGTGGGCGGTCGCTTCGCGGATCAGATCGAGCCGCTCTTCGACCGTAAACAGTTCTCGCTGGCGTCCGTAGACGCCCATCACCACGTGATCGAACAATCCGGCCGCGCGCTGGACGATGTCCAGATGCCCGTTCGTGAGCGGATCGAAGCCGCCCGGGTAGAGCGCGATGGTCATCGATTGCCCTCCGCTCGATATGTGTCGAGAGCGCCCTCACCATATCGCCGCTGATCGGTGCGAACTAGTCCGCCGATCCGCTCTGGCGCGGGCGCCTGCCGGGCTCCGGCGCCGCCCAAGTGTCTGCGCCAGAGTACCAACGCATCGGGCCCGAGCAGCTCTGACGCGTTGAGTCGCTCGACGACCGCGAGCGCATCAACGCCGTAGGGCGGGTCGACGAACGCGAGACCGATCGGTTTCGCGACTCGGGCGAAGCAGCGCTCGACGGGCATGCGGTGCACGCGAGCGCGATCGGTGAGGCCCAGATCGTCGAGGTTTTTGCGAATCACCGCGCAGGCCGGGGCGGCGCGCTCCACGAAATCGACCCAGGCCGCGCCGTGGCTGAGCGCCTCGATCCCGAGGTAGCCGGCGCCGGCGTAGAGGTCGAGTACGTTAGCGTCGCGCAGCGCGTCGCGTATCTCGGCGCGGCCGAAGATCGATTGGCGAATCGCCGCCGTGGCGGGGCGCGTGCCGGTCGCGGGGCTGCGCAGGGGGCGGCGGGCGAGTGCGCCGCCCACGACTCGGGCCGCGGTGCGTGGCATTGCCGCTACGGCTCGATCGGGACGGTGATCGCCGTGCCCACGCGCACGTCGCCATCGCTGACGATCAGCCGCGCCTCATAGTCGCCGCCGACCGCGGGTAGCTCCCAGACCTGCCAGCCCGCGCCGTTTGCGCCGCTCAGCGAGCCGGCCTCCACCTCGAAGACGGGCGAGAACAGGATCGGATTCGGCAGGCGCAGGTCGACGTGTCCGGACTCCAGGAATGCCGCCACCGCGGGCCAGAGATTCGCGTTGGCGCGGTCGGCGGAGACGTTGCTGAGGTAGACGCCGCCGAGGTTGTACTCCTCGACGGCGGTGAGCTTGAATGCAGCGCTGAAGCGGTTCTCGATCCAGACGGTGACCTGATTGCCGGTCAGGTCGGGGTAGGAGAAGGAGACGGTGCGCGTGGTCTCGTCCCAATGCAAGCCGCTGCTGGCGTTGTCGCGCTGGATGCTGTTGCCTTGCAGCGTGACGCGGCCGCCGGCGACGTAGGGGCCCGTCTCGCGCACGCTGACGGTGCTGGCAATGCCGAGCGCGGCGCGCTGCGTGGTCGTCGAGAGTGCGCCGCCGCTGCGCACGACTGCGTCCGAGGAGATGGCCAGCAACACCCTCTCGCGCGGGACGCGGGAGAGCAGCGTGGGCATCGACGCCGCGATCGCGGCGTTGTGGATTGTGGGATCGAGCGGGGGCTCGGCGACGATGAAGTCGGCCGCCGCGCCGAGCACGGTCAGGTCGTAGGCGCCCTCGCCGAAGCCGCCGCTGGTCGTGAGCGGTACATGCACGCTGAGCCCGCGGTCGTCGCGGTGCAGCTGCTCGGCCAGGTCGGTGATGAAGGCGGAGAACTGTGAGCGCAGCGCCGGGCTGACATCGCGGTAGTCGATGTCGACGCCCTCGTAGCGACCGTTCTGGATCGCGATCTGCACCGCGCCGATGTGGGCGCGGCGTAGTTGGTCGGAGGCGAGGATGTCGTTGACCGTGACGGCCTGCTCAGGGCCGGACCAGAGCACCGGCCAGACGCTCTGGGTGACGCCGCCGGGAATCGCGAGGACGCCTCCCAGCAGCGAGCCGTCGGGCGCGGGCACCCAGCCTTCGAGGTGCACGATGGTGAGCGAATCGACCACATCGGCCGAAGGCTCGCTGCCCTGCGGCACGCGCCCGGCAAGCACGTCGCGGAATTGCAGGCGGCGCAGGATGACGATGTTGTCGGGTGCATCGTCGAGCGTGATGCGCGCGCTGACGCCGTCGCTGACGAGCTCGGCGGGGCCCAGCCGCAGCCAATCTTCGCCGTCCCAGGTGTAGGCGCCGAGGTTGCGCCCGTCCTGGGTGGGCGTGGAGAGCCGGATCGTCAGCTCGATCGGACCGGCGCGTCCGGCGGGCAGGCGCAGGTCGTAGATCGGGCTGGCCGGGCCGAGCACGTCGGGCACTTCGGGCAACTGGTCGCGCAGCGTGGCCTGGAAGCGGGTGGTCAGTTGCTGGACCGGCGCCTCGCCGGCCTGCTGCTCTTCGTTGACGCGACCGACCAGGCCCGGCTCGAAGAACAGCACGACGATCGCCGCGGCGAGCAACCCGCCGAGCAGCAGCACGATCCAGATGCCGGCGCCGCCGCCGGAGCGGGTCGCTGCTCGCGGGGGCGGCTGTGGGGGCAGCGGTTCACGCTGCGGCTGGGGCTCAAAGGGCGTCTGCGCCGCGGCCGGCGTGTCGCCCACGCGTCGGGGGGGACCTGAGGAGAAGGGGCCGTCGCTCACGGCAGCCGCAGCTCTGGCGTCAGCACGAGGCTGAACTGTTCATCGTCGCGATGCACCAGGACGGTGACCGGCACGCCGGGACGCAGCGTCGCAAGCGCGTTCACATAAGGCGTATCGGCGTCGAGCGTCATGCCGCCGATCTCGAGGATCACGTCGCCGGGCCGAATCCCAGCGCGGGCGAAGACGCCGCTGCGCTTGATCTCGAGCAAGAACGCGCCCTTGGTCACGGAGAGGCCCAACTGCGCTGCGGCGACCGGGGTGAGCAAGCGTTCGTCAACCACGCCAAAGGTTGGCCGCGGGTAGTAGCCGTTCGCCGCGATCGCGCGCGCGACCTCCAGGACGGGATCGATCCGGATCGCGAAGCCAACACCGTCCACAAAGTCGCCTTCCCGCGTCGCGCGTGCGATCACGCTAGTGAGTCCGATCACCTCGCCGTCGAGGTTGACGAGGGCGCCACCGCTATTGCCATGGTTCAGCGCAGCGTCGGTCTGGATCAAGTCTCGCTGGATGTAACGCTCGCGGGCGAACTCGGTGTCAGGCTGGCTGACGATGCCGAGGGTCATGGAGATCTCCTGGCCAAGCAGGATGTTACCGACCGCGAGCACCGTCTCACCGGTGTCGAGCGTCCGCGCGGTGCCGAAGGGAGCAGGCAGGAGGCCGGTCGAGTCGACGTGAATCACCGCGACATCGGAGAACGGCGCGTCGCTGCTGATCAGCGTGGCAACGCGGCGGTCGCCACCGGGCAGCACGACGTCGATCCGTTCCATGCCCTCCAGAACGTGCGCCGCGGTGACGATGTTCCCGTCGTTGTCAAGGACGATGCCGGTACCGAGCGCGGCGGGCCGGTAGACGACCCCGTCGTCGGAGGTGAGCTCTGCGCCTTCGGCGTCGATCAGCACGATCGAGGGCGCGACGCGCGCGTAGGCCGTGACGACGCGCTGATCGGTCGGCGCGTCGATGCGTTCGATCACGGCCTCGATCACTGCTTCCTCATCGTCCCGGGCCGTGGCGCCGTCGGTCTCGAGCACACTGCGCACCACGCGTTCGATCGTCGCGGGATCCGTCTGAGGCGTATCGATCAGCAGCAGCGCGATGAGGATCGCAGCGACAGCGCCAGCCGCGGCGCCGGCCAGCATCGCAGCTGTCAGAACGGTTCGCACCTGGACCCCGATCCGGCCGCTCCAAGCGGCGCAGTATGGTAGCTTACCTCCGACTCGTGGCGGGGCCATGTCTGGCCATCCTTGGAGCGCTCGTGACCACCCGTAGGAACATTCCCGTGACCCGCGAAGGGCTGGAGCGCCTTCGCGTTGAACTGAACGATCTCAAGACGCGGCAGCGTCCCGAGGCGGCAGCGCGGATTCAGCAATCGCGCGAGGATTCGCACGGCGGCCGGGTCGATGGCGAAGGCCAGGAGACCCGGGCTGAGCAGGCGTTCATCGAGGGTCGCATCCGCGAGCTGGAGGTCGTGATCTCGAACGCCGAACTGATCGACGTGGAGCAGGCGCACCTCTCCGACACGGTGCGGCTGGGCTCGACGGTCACCGTACGCCCGAGCCGGCGCCGCAAGGATCTCAAATACATGATCGTCGGCCCGACCGAGGTTGATCCCTCCAACGGGCGGGTCAGCGATGTGTCGCCGGTGGGCAAGGCCTTGCTCGGCGCGCGCGTCGGTGAAATCGTTGAAGTTCAGGCGCCCGCGGGCCTGCTCAAACTCAAGGTCAAGGCCATCGAATAGTGATGTGCGGTCTCCCGGCGTGCGGTCAGGAGGCCGCTGCCGGAGGATGCGACGCATGACCGACTCCTCTTCGTCCGACTCACAGTATCTGCGCGAGATCATCGCGGAACGCAGCAAGCGCGCCGACGAGCAACGTGCGCTGGGTCTGGATCCGTTTCCGCCGCGCACCGGTCGCACGCACACGCTCGCGGAGGCCTGCGAGTTCTTCGTCGCCAGTGAGGCAGCCGGTGAGCCGGAGCCGACCGAGCCGGTCACCATCGCCGGGCGAGCGCATGCGATTCGCAACATGGGTCGGATCGCTTTCATCGATCTTGAGGATGACAGCGGCGCGCTGCAGGTGCTGGCCAGCCGGCGGGCGCTGGGCGACTCGTGGGAACGGATCGACAGCTTCGACCTCGGTGATTTCCTTGAGGCGTCGGGGAAGATGATCCGCTCGCGGCGCGGCGAGGTGTCGCTGCAGGCCGCCGATCTGCGCCCGCTGGCCAAGGCGCTACGGCCGCCGCCCGAAAAATACCACGGGCTGCGCGACCAGGAGCAGCGCTACCGCCGTCGATACGTCGACCTGATGGCGAACCCCGAGGCAAAGCGGGTGCTGCGGACGCGTTCGCAGATCATCGCCGAGATGCGCCGGTTCATGGATGGGCGCGGCTTTATCGAGGTCGAGACGCCGGTGCTGCAGAGCGAGGCGGGCGGAGCGGCGGCGCGTCCGTTTCTAACCCACCTGAACGCGCTCGATGAGCCGCGCCAGCTGCGCATTTCGCTGGAGCTGCATCTCAAGCGGTTGATCGTCGGGGGCTTCGACCGGGTCTACGAAATCGGGCGGGTGTTCCGCAACGAGGGGATCGGCAACCGCTGGAATCCTGAATTCACGATGCTCGAGTCCTATCAGGCGTACGCCGACTATCACGATGTGGCGGAGATGGTCGAGGCGAGCCTCGAGCAGATTGCCCGCGCCGTGACCGGCTCGACGCGCGTGCCGTGGCGCGAGCAAGAGATCGATTTCACGCCGCCATTCGAGCGCGTCACGATGGTCGATGCGGTCCGGGAACACGCGGGCGTCGACTTCCGCGAGTTCGACACGGTCGAGGCGATCAGCGGACTGCTGCGCGAGCGCGGAATCGCGGTCCCGCCCGACGCGGGTTGGGGCAAGCTGTTCGACGAACTGGTTTCGGAGTTGGTCGAGCCGCACCTGCAGCAGCCGACGTTCCTGCTTGATTACCCGGTCGCGATTTCGCCGCTGGCCAAGCGGACGCCGGATGATCCGAATCTGGTCGAGCGGTTCGAGCTGTTCGTGGGCGGCTGGGAGCTGGCTAACGCATACACGGAGCTCAACGACCCGGTCGATCAGCGCGAGCGGTTTGAGCAGCAGCTGCGCCTGCGTGAGGCGGGCGATGAGGAGGCGGAGCTGCTCGACGAGGACTTCCTGGTCGCGCTGGAGCACGGGATGCCGCCGACCGGTGGTCTTGGGCTAGGGATGGACCGTCTGGCGATGCTGCTGACCGATTCGCAGTCGATCCGCGATGTGATCCTGTTCCCGCAGATGCGGGCGCTGGGGTCGGAGCGATGAGCGATTCGCTCAGGCCAGCACGGCCAGGAGGATGCCCACAGCGATCGCTGTCACCCCCACGTACAGCGCCAGCATCAGCCCGACCCACACGAGCATCTGTCGGTTCTGACGGGCCTCGCGCTCCGCGTTATCTGCCCTGAGCTGTTCACGCAGAATCACCAGGTCGTCAGTACGCGCCACTCGACCCAGCTGATCGTCGAAGGTGTCCTGGAGAGCTTCCGCGAATTCAGCAGCCTGCGCTTCGTGCACGCCTCCACGGGAGAGGACGCTCTGGAAGCGAAGTTTGTCGATCAGCGCCATACCTGCACCGCGCCCTGTCGCTTTGCGGCATAGTACAGGATAACCGCGGTCTCAGCTACGCCTCGCGGGTGACGCCGGACGCGACCAGGGCGTCGATCTGCTCGTCCTCGAAGCCGAGTTCGCTCAGGATTTGACGGGTTTCGGTGGCGAACTGTTTGGTGGCTGGTTGCGGCTGGAAGCCTTCGGCGTCCATCGCGACGGGGGGTGAGAGGAGGCGGATCGGGCCGACCTGGGGGTGGTCGAGGTCGTGGACCATGTGGTTGGCGGCGGTTTGGGGATCGTCGAGCAGCTCGAAGGGGAGCAGGACGCGGGAGACGGGCACGCCGGCCCCGGCCAACACCGCCTCCCAATGGGCGGTAGGGCGTTCGAGCACGATCGCTTCGGCGCGGATGCGGAGGTCTTCGTAGTGCGCCTCGTGGTTGTTCGGGTCGTCGCCGCTGTAGTCGTCCTCGAGGCCGATGGCGCGGCTGAAGGCGGCGCGCAGGCGGGTGCTGCCGCAGGCGACAGCCAGCCAGCCATCGGCGGTGGTGTAGGTGCGGAAGTAGATGTCGGCCATGATTCTCGCGCGGGCCGAGGGCTGCGCCATGCGTTGCTCAGCGTAGGAGGCGCCGCGTTCGCGCAGTTCGGCGAGCTCGAGCCGCGACTGCTCGTGGATCGGGCCGTCGGCCGACTCGACGCGCATCATCTGGTTGTTGTTCAGCGTCATCGCGGCCTGCATCAGCGAGCCGTGGACCTCGGCGCCCTTCCCGGTCACGGTGCGCCGCAGCAGCGCGGCGGCGACGCCGAACGCCATCGACATCGAGCACATGTAGTCGACGGCGACGGGGTCGCCGGAGGCGGGGCGTCCGTCGGTCATGCGCCCATTGGCGACCATTAGCCCGCTGCGGGCCTGGACAACGATGTCCATGCCCCCGAGCTTGGCGTCGGGTCCGCGCCGTCCGAAGGCGGTGACGGAGCCGATCACGAGACGCGGGTAGCGCTTGCGGAGCGTGGCTGGGTCGAGTCCGAGCTGTTCGTCGAGGCCGGGGCGGAAGTTCATCAGCGCGACGTCCGCGTCGCGCAGGAGGGCGTGGATGACCTCCTGCGCGCCCTTGTGACGCAGCGCCAGTGGCAGCGAACGCTTGCCGCGGTTGCGCGAAATGAAGGTGCGCGTCTCGCCCTCGGCGAGCTGGCGGAGGCGGCGCGTGGGGTCGCCTTCGAGCGCCTCGATCTTGATCACGTCTGCGCCGCCCTCGGAGAGCAGCTGGGCGCAGAATGGGATGGCGACAAACTGCCCGAACTCGACGACGCGGATACCGGCGAATGGCTGTGACATAGGCCTGTGAGGCTATCAGAGGATCGTGCGACAGCTTCTACGCTGAGGCTCGAGCCGGTTCAGCGAGGTTGGGCGATCCGTGGACGACCGTTCGCTCTATGCAGATGTTGCGGTGGGCCCCGGTGGCCCGCAGCATCAGACGTTCACCTGGCTGGTTCCAGCGGGGATGGACGTGCAGCGGGGCTCGGCGGTGATCGCGCCGTGGCGGGACGGGTTCGTGCTGGGGATCGTGGTGAGGCTGACGCGTTCGACGGAGGTCGACGCGCCGCGGCCGATCGAGCGAGTGATCGGCGCGGGACCGCTGTTGAGCGCGGAGCAGCTGGAGATCGCCGAGTGGATGGCAGAGCGGTACCTGGCGCCGCTGTTCAGCGCGATCGCGCTGTTTCTGCCGCTGGGGACGGTGACCCGTCCGCGCAAGGCGGCGTCGACGGTTGAGCGCGTGATCCCGGAACAGCCGGCGGGCGAGCCGCATCTGGCGGTCGTGGTGAGCGGCGCGGAGCTCGGGCGGCTGATCGACGAGTGGCCGCAGAGCAAGGCGTCGCGTCCGGCGAATCTGCTCGAGCGACTGTCGCACGGCGTGGTTGATGCCGCAGAGGCGGCGCGCGTGTTGGGCGGGCCGGTCCAGCTCGACGGCTGGCTGCGGTCGACCGCCTTTGCGCGTCGCGACGGCGAGAGCCTGGCGCTCAAGGTTCCGGCGGAGGACGCGCAGGCCGCGGCGGCAGGGCTCAAGCGGACGGCGGCGGAACGTCGGCAGCTCGAGCTGCTGCGCGTTCTCGCCGACGGGGAGCGTGTGGAGCGGGATGCGCGGAAGGTGAGCTCCGCGACACGTGGCGACGTCGAGGCGCTGATCGGTCGGGGCGTGATCGAGCGGCGAATCTCGGGGCCGATATCGCCCGGGCCGGCCGAGGCGAAACCTGCGCCGACGCTGACCGACGACCAGCGTCGGGCCACAGATGCGATCGAGGCTGCGCTGGCGGATGCGCGCGCGGCTCGGGGCCAGCCGCGGCGGGCCGAGCGCCGCGGGCGCTCATTTCTGCTGCGCGGCGTGACGGGCAGCGGGAAGACGGAGGTGTACCTGTCGGCGACCGAGAACGCGCTGGCGCACGGCGAGGGCGTGATCGTGCTGGTGCCGGAGATCGCGCTGGCGCCGCAGACGGTGGCGCGATTTGAGGCGCGCTTCCCGGGGCGAGTGGCGGTGCGTCACTCGGCGCTACCCGAGCGCGAGGCACGCGAGCAGTGGCGCCAGGTCTACGCGGGTGAGAAGCCGATTCTGATCGGCGCGCGCTCGGCGCTGTTTGGGCCACTCGGCGGACCGCTGGTCGGTCAGAGGGGAAATTTGGGCCTGATCGTAATCGACGAGGAGCACGAGTGGACCTACAAGCAATCGGAGCCGCACCCGCGCTACCACGCTCGCGCAGTGGCGTTGGAGATGGCGGCGGCGCTGGGCGCGGTCGTGGTGCTGGGCTCGGCGACGCCGGATGTGGTGAGCACCTGGGAGGCGCGCTCGGGTCGGCACCAGCTGCTGGAGCTGCCGGCGCGGGTTGAATCGGGCGCGGCGGGCGTGCCGATCGAGGTTCGGCTGCCTTCGGTGGAGATCGTTGATCTGCGCGAGGAGCTGAGCCGCGGAAACCGCTCGATCTTCAGCACGGCGCTCGCAGAGGCGATTGGCCAGGCGCTGGGAAAGGATGAGCAAGCGCTGTTGTTTCTGAACCGGCGCGGGCTCGCGGCGTACGTCTGCCGCGCCTGCGGGGAGGCGGTGGAGTGTCCCGACTGCCAGATGGCGATGACGCTGCACCGGGCCGGACCGGTGCTGCGCTGTCATCAATGTGGGCGGCGGCAGCAGGCCATGCAGACCTGCCCCTCGTGCGGGGATGGCCGGGTGCGGCCGATGAGCTTCGGCGCGCAGCGTCTGGAGGACGAGCTGCGCGCGCGATTCGGCGGCGTGGCGGTGAGCCGCTGGGATCGGGATACGACACGAGCCGCGGGCGGGCACGAGCGGATTCTGGAGGAGTTTGCGAGCGGGCGGACGCGGGTGCTGATCGGCACGCAGATGATCGCGAAGGGCCTGGACATTCCTGCGGTCACGGTCGCGGGGGTGATCAACGCTGACCTGTCGCTGCGGGTCGCCGACTTCACGGCGGCGGAGCGAACCTTTCAGTTGTTGACGCAGGTGGCGGGACGGGCGGGTCGCGGGCGGACGCCGGGGCGGGTGATCATCCAGACGTATGCGCCCGATCACTACGCGGTGCAGGCGGCCGCGGCGCACGACTACGACGGCTTCTACGAGGCGGAGATGCGGCTGCGTGCGCCGCTGGACTACCCACCGTTCGGGCGGCTCGCGCGGGTCACCTGCAGCGACCGCACGGCTGCCGGGGCGGACCGGACGGCCGGGCGTCTGATGATCGAGCTGCGGAGCGCGGCGGCGCGGCTCGATGCCGCGCCGCCGCAGGTGATCGGGCCGTCGGAGGCGTGGCCGTCGCGCCTGCGGGGCCAGTATCGGCGGCAGATCGTGCTGCGCGGGGCCGATCCGGCGTCGCTGCTGCGGTCGCTCGAGCTGCCCCGCGGGTGTGTGGTGGAGATCGATCCGGTGGGTCTGCGGTAGCGCGTCAGAAGACCTCGATCGCGGTGAAGACGGCGGCAGCGATCATCGCCCCGGCGAGCAGCCGGGTGAGCCCGCGCTCGTTGGCGATCGCGGCGAAACGGAGACCGATCGGGTTGGCGATGATCGCGCCGATCAGCAGCGGCGGGACGTCGCGCAGGGGCTCGCCCCAGTTGCTTGAGGCGGTGTGGAAGATGACCACGACGACCGCGATCGTGGCGACGATCGCGTGAGACGCGGGGATCGCGAGCCAGACCGGCATCCGCATGATGCGGACGGTGATGAGGCTGAAGAAGGGGCCGCCGCCGATCCCGGCGAGCGCGGTGAAGGTCGCGGTGACGCCGGTGGCGAGCAGCGTGCGGCGGACGGGAATCCAGTAGAGATAGCGGTCGCCGGCGCGATCGCGGATCAAGCGTCGCCAGCCGCGCCGGCCGAGCGAGCCGGCGTCGCCGGCGGGGCGCCAGATGACGTAGGCGGCGATCAGCGCGATCAGCACCGCGAAGCCGGCGGCGAAGACGTCGCGCGGGAGCTGAGTCGTGCCGAACGCGCCGAGCACGCCAGCGGGAGTCGTGACGATCGCGACCATCGCGACAGCGCGCACGTCGAGGCGTCCGGCGCGAAAGAGGCGCAGCGTGGCGAGGCCGCTGGAGGCGACCACCAGCAGCACCGAGGCCATCGCGACCTCGGCCGGTTCGGCGCTCTGGTAGCGCCAGAGCAGCAGTGGGGTGAAGAGAAAGCCGCCGCCGGCGCCAACGCCGGTGGCGTACGCGCCGATCGCTGTGCCCGCCGCGATCAGGATGACGAACTCAACGGGGTCCATCGGGCGAGGCTACCTGTCGGTCGTCGGCTCGCCGCTCAGAGACCGTTGCGGAGCGCCTGGATCGCAACCGCGGCCGGAAGCGCGTCTCAGCGGTCGCCCGATCGCTGCGTCGCTGCTGGTCCGAGTAACCGCTGGGGGGCGTACAGGTGGTGGCGAGCGGCGGGTGGCTTACCCCTTGCTGGGGACTTTGGGGAGCAACCAGTCGAGGAACGCGTCGGTGCTGCGGGTCTGCATGTAGAACCGGCCGGGGCCGGTGAGCTTGCAGACGAGACCCTCGCCGCTCAGCAGCGTGGTCTTCCAGCCGCCCGCGCGGCCGACGTCGTACTGCACGGTCTCGTCGAACGCGACCATGTGGCCGGTGTCAACCGTGTACTGCTCGCCGGCGCGCAGATCGATGGTGTGAACTGCGCCGTACGAGGAAACGAAGACGGTGCCGTAGCCGGAGCACTTGAGCAGGAAGAGTCCCTCGCTGGAGAAGAACGTCTTGCCGCCGCCCCACTTGGTGTCGACCTCGACATCAACGGTGGCGGCGAGGAAGGAGCCGGACTGCACGAAGAGCGTGCCGCCGTTGAGCTCCATCGCTTCGATGTCGCCGGGCAGCGGCGGGGCGATCGTGACCTCACCCGACTGTTCGGCGGTGAAGGTGTTGATGAAGAAGCTCTCGCCGCCGAGCACGGAGCGCTTGAGGCCGCTCATCAGGCCGCCCTTGACGCCGGTGTCGATCGAGATGGTGCTGGACATGCTGACCATCGCGCCGGCCTCGGCCTGAAGCTGCTCGCCGCTGGCCAGCTCGACACGACCGAGTGCGTAGGCGGGGCGATGCAGGATCTCGTACTTCATCTCGGAGCGGCCTTTCGTCGACGCGGCTGGCTCAGTTGCTGTGCTCGCGTAGAAATTCGCGGATTGAATCCAGCGTACTCGGCAACTTCTGGGCCGAACGCGCATCGACATCGAGACAGCGTGCATTCGGCGCGTCGTTACAGATCTGGTGGCCGATCGCCGTCGGGTGGAATGGGTCGCTGCCGGGCAACACGAGCATCGGCGCAGCTGTGCGACCGACGGCGACCTCGTTGACGGCGAAGTAGGGCGGGAACGCCGGCCACATGCCATCGCGGAACTCGACGACGAGCGCGACATAACCCTCGCGCCGAATCGATCGCAGGGCATTGGCGAACAGCGGCTCGTCGTGGATGCGCTGGGCGAAGGGCCCGCCCTCGTTGTTCTGCATGAAGATCGGGTCGCGCTGAGCGGACTCGATCACGGCTTCGAGTCCCTCCGCGCGGGCGAGCCGGATCGTCGGGTTGAACATGTCGTAGAACGTCTCGAGCGAGTTGGTGTCGTCGAGCCCGACGGGGTCCTGCATGACGGCGCCGGCGATCCGGGCGGGGGCCTGGTCGGCCAGGAGCAGGGCGTAGGCGCAGCCGATGCAGCCGCCCATCACGTGGGCGCGCTGGATGCCGAGATCGTTGAGCACGGCGAGCTGGTCCTGCATGGCAGCCTCGTAGGAGAAGGGCGTCAGCGCGGTCTTGCTGCGGCCGCAATGGCGCTGGTCCATGCCAATCACCATGAACTCATCGGCGAACGATTCGATCGGGTTGATGGCGCTGTGCTGCCAGAACTCGATCTGGGAATTCACGCCGCCGGGCGCGAGCAGCAGCAGGGGAAATCCGCTGCCGAAGACTTCGTAGTGGATCGTGGTTCCATCGGGCCGCATCAGATCTGCCATGGTGGGCTCCCCTCGGGGTCGGACTCCGGTCGCCCGACTGCGGCGCGAATTGTACCGCTGAGCACGACGAGACGGGGCGGGCGACGCTCAGTCGCCCGCCAGACCGACTGCGGGGACGGCGGCCGTGGGCGCGGCGCCGGGGATCACCATCGCGACCCGCCAGCCGAGCGCCTCGTTGGCGGCGAAGAACATGATCCCGGTCAGGATCAGCGGCATCACCAGCTGCGTCACCGCGCCGCCGAGGTTGCCCCAGCCGGCGGTCGTCGCGTTGGCCGTCCCGACCACGTTCGGCGCGAACATGATCGACGTGTGGAATTGCGTGATCACGAACGAGGCGCCGATCACGCCGATCAGGAGCCGAAAGATCAGGAACGTCTCGAAGTTCTGCGAGAGGCCGATCAGCGCGACGGGAATCGAGCCGAGGATCAGCAGCGCGGTGTAAGCGCGGCGGCGGGCCCTTGGCACAGAGCTCGCCCTCGGTGACGGGGTGGTCGGGGTCGCCGCGGACCTCCTCGACGACGCCATTCCTGGCCCGCGCGAGGACGCCGCAGCCGGTGCCGCAGTAGGGGCAGATCGAGCGCTTCCACTCCCCGCTCGAGCGCCAGCGCCGCTACGGCAGTCGGGAGCTCAACCGGCAGCCAGTTCGACGCCCTGTGGGCTGTGCTCGCGGAGGCGGATCGCGTCGGGGCCGAGCGTCTCGATGATCTGCGCGGCGACTATTTCGGGAAGGTCGGGCATCGGCGTGCGCGGCGCGGCCGCTTCGGCCAGCTTCGCGTTCTCGCCGAGCCTGCCGCCGCGAATCACCGCTGCCGCCGCCACGATCTCGTTGTCGATGCGCACGCGCGCGCCCTCAAGGCCGACATCGGCGATCTTCTGCTGGCCACAGGAGTGCGGGCAGCCGGACCAGTGGATGCGGACGCGCTGGAGCGCCACATAGCGCTCGTCGAGTGCGCGGGCCAGCTTGAGCGCCTCGCCCTTGGTGTCGATCAGGCTGAAATGGCAGTAGTCGATGCCGGTGCAGGCCACGAGACCGCGCACGAAACCCGAGGGGTTGGGCGAGTACTTGGCCAGTAGCGGCTCCTCGAGTAGGTCCTCGAGCGCGTCGGCCGCGACGTGCGGGATCATCGCGTTCTGCTGCACCGTGAGGCGCACCTCGGCCTGGCCGTAGTCGCGCGCCAAGCGGCCGAGTTCGGAGAGGTCGTCGCCACTGATCCGCCCGACCGGGACCAGCAGGCCGACCGTGACGCGGTCGGAGTCGCGCTGCGGGGTGACGCCGAGGTGGTCGCCGCCTTCAAGGGCGCCGGCCGGCTCGCCGGCGCGGGGCAGCTCGCGCCCCAGCTCGGCCTCCAGCGCTTCGCGGAATCGCTCGATCCCCCAGTCGCGCAGCAGCACCTTGAGCCGCGTCTGCTTGCGCTTCTTGCGCGGTCCGTTGTCGCGGTACACGGAGAGCACGCCGCAGGCGACATCAACGACATCCTCCGGCAGCGCGAAGGCGTCCAGCGAGATCGCCAACATCGGGTCGCGACCACCCATCGCGCCGCCGACGAGCACGTTGAAGCCGACCGCGCCGTCACGCGTCGCGGGCGTAAACGACAGGTCGTGGGTCTGCGCGTGTGTGCAGTCGTCCGGGCAGCCCGTGATGCTGAGGTTGAACTTGCGCGGCAGATTGCTGAAGCCCCGCAGGCCGATGATCGCCTGCTGGATGCGCCGCGTGAGCGCCGAGGCGTCGATCAACTCGTCGTGGTGGAGCCCGGCGAGCGGACAGCCGACCAGGTTGCGCACGTTGTCCATGCCCGATTGCTGGGTGGTGAGGTTGACGGCGCTCAGGCGCTGCAGCACGCGTGGGGCGTCCTGGATGCGGATCCAGCGCAGCTGGATGTTCTGGCGCGTGGTGAGGTCCGCCGTGCCGCGCCCGAACTCGTTCGAGATTGCGCCGATCGCGGAGAGCTGCTCGGTGGTCAGGATGCCGTTGGGGATGCGCATCCGCAGCATGAAGAAACCAGGCGTGGCCCTGCGGTGGAACAGGCCGTACCACTTGAGACGCTCGAGATCGCCCTCGTCATATTGCGGGTCGTCCATTGCGGCGTAGCGGTAGAGATCGGGCAGGACATCGAGGCCGTCCTTGGCGTCTTTGTAGATTTCGATCTGGTTCGCCATGGCGCACCTCGTGTCGCCGCGACGCTGCGCGGAAACTGCCTCGACTGACTGCATCGATTGTGTCCACCGTATGCGCCCTCGAGGCTGCGCCCGTGTGACCGCAATGTGTCGGCGATGTTTCCCTGTCGCCTGGGCGACTTCCGTGCGGTCGGGAGCGGGGCTGCCGACGATGTGCGGCAACCTTGGCGCGGCAACTGGTCCGCGCTGAATCGAGGAGGACTGACACGGTGCTCGCTGAGACTCCCGGACTCACGCTTGATACAGTCGACATCACCGACTCGGTGCGCTATCGCGACCACGGCTATCCGTGGGCGGAGTGGGATGTGTTGCGGCGCGACGCGCCGGTCTACTGGTACCAGCGGCCGGGCTTTGAGCCGTTCTGGGCGATTACCAAGCATGCCGACATTCGCTTCATCTCGGCGCACCGCGACGAGGACGTGTTCGAGCATCCCTACAAGTTCGACATCCGCCGCGACCCGAACGACCACTTCGCGTTGGGCGGCTACGCGGAGCACTTCTGCCTCGGCGCGAGTCTCGCGCGCTGGGAGATGCGCTCAATCTTCCATGCGCTGCTGCCGCTGTTGCCCAACCTGGCATTGGCGCTGGACCCGGAGATGGTGATCGGCTTCCTGCACGTGGGCGGGATCAATCGGCAGATGGATCGCCACTGCCCGGTCTAGGCCGAGCTGCGCAGGCACCTCAATAGATGTCGCCAGGCTGAACGCAGGAACCGGCTCATCCCCCGCGATACGAAGCGGCATTCGGTACGGTCTACCAACGAGCCAGACGGCGACATAAGCTAAACCGATCACCGGAGTCCCATGGGGACCTCCGGCACATTGATGATCTCGCTGCCCGTGCATGCGTCCGCACCAAACACGGTTTGCTGATGTATTATGCATCGGTGACCACGAATCTTTGCCGGAGTGTGAGCGATTCACGATCATGATCGAGCAGCATCTGAAGCTGGAGCTCCCGCCGCCATGGTCAGACGAGACGTTCGAGGTTCGTGAGATCGGGGCGATCAATTTCCTCGTGGGCCCTAACGGTAGTGGAAAGTCTCGGTTCGCTGGCGTTCTCTTGAGCGCATTGAATGTGACCGGGAAGGCGCGTTTGCTAGGTACTGATCGGCTCAGCAGCATGACCTCTCCGAATGCGATTTCACGCCAGTGGGGAGACCCCACAGCAGGGGGCTATGATCGGAGTTCGTTTCCGGCTCTTCGCAACGCTGGTGATGAGGGCTCGGGGATCGACACAGTTGTGATCCTCGAGGAACGGATTGACCTCAGGATACAGATCGAGGCGACCCTCGGCGAACTCTTCGGGCGTGAGATCGCCTTCACATGGGACTCGGGGAGGCTCATCCCGATGGTTCGTCGGTCCGACGATCAAGTGGCTTATCGGCTCGATCGCGATGAGTGCCACGGCATCAAGGAATTGGTGGTGCTCCTCACGCACCTGTACGACACTGGCAGCGATTATCTCATCATCGACGAACCAGAGCTGAATCTCCATCCTCAGCACCAGGCGTTCTTCATGCAAGAGGTGCGTCGACTTTCGGGCGACCCCCACACGGATGACCAGAAAAAGGTTGTCTTCCTAATCACGCATTCCCCATTCATCCTCGACCTGCGAACCGATGAGGATCTCGCATCCATCGTGTCCTTCGAACTTAAGTATTCTGTTCCGAAGCGGTTGGGCAGCGCCAGCCTCGATGCCGGGGAGATGAGCAACTTTGTGCGCCACCTGAACGCGTACCACAAGCAGTTCTTTTTCGCGGATAACCCCATCTTCGTGGAGGGCATTCGGGACGCCGATATCATCGAAGCACTAGTATCTGCTCGGGGATCCTCCGTCGCGGCGGCGGGAAGCTGCATCGTCATCGCCGGCGGCAAAGAGACAGAAACACAGTACCTGCCGTTGTGCACCGTGTCCGGGAAACTGGCGCACTTTGTGTATGACCTAGATAGTCTCTTCAGCGGCGACCTTCGCCGGCGTATCCGCGACAGAAAATCAATCCGTGAGTACCTAGCGGAAGGTGGTCATGGTGCTAGCCTCGACAAGTATGTCGGTCAGCTCGAGACGCTACTGACGACCGTGGCGAAGCGGCTGTGCGCAAATCCGCACCAGCCGGAGCTAGCGAACTTGCATGAAGTTCTTGATGACCTGGGTTCTGACACGTCCCGCTGGTTGAAGCCAGCGCTTCTGAAGGCTCGGATGTCTGTCGCAACGGCCATAAGCGTGAGTCGTGGAGCGATGGTTGGAGCTCTCGATGAGACCACAGTGGCTGACATTGAGGGTCGAATCGAAACGATCGTGACGGCGCTGCGCGAATCGAACATCCACGTCCTGCCAGGCGGGACGCTCGAGAGGTACCTTCCGAGCTTCGAGGGCAATCTGTTCTCTCTGTCCGAGGACGCCAAGAAGACGGCGGTTCGGAGAGAGGTTGACGCCCTGTCAAGGCAGAGATGGTCGGAAGAAAAGTTGGCCGCACGCTACGGCGAGCTGTATTCCGTCGTCGCCCGTCTTCCGTCGTCGAAGCGCGTGGACGACGAGTCAGTCGTCCGCCGCTATCTGAGCGACTTGATCTACAAGATTCAGCAGATGGTGCAGAAGAATCCCGACCTGACGAAGGACGAGATCAGTTCGACGCTCGCCTCCGAACAACGTGCGATCTCCGATGTGTTTCGTCTCACTGACTTCGATGTCGTTGAACATGGCAACTTCCAGGGGACCATCAGCGTCGCACCGATGCTCGGAAAGGGCGTGCGAGTCGTGCAATTCTCCAACGGGACGAACGCCGGAATGTCAGACTTCGAGATTCGTCCGAGCACGACGGAGAACAAGCCAACAGTGGACTAACGCCACGACCCGCTAACGACGATTCCGTTGAGCGCTGACGCGGCGGCGCCAGCCTGACGCAGCGAGGATGCCATCTGCTCTATAGGTGCGTCGTTCTATCCGGTCCGCATCGTTCCTGAGATTCAAGGATGCCGCAGCATGGTCATCGCCGAGCCAGAACAGCTGACCGTTGACACGGTCGACATCACCGACTCGGTGCGCTATCGCGACCACGGCTATCCATGGGCCGAGTGGGATGTGTTGCGGCGCGACGCGCCGGTCTACTGGTACCAGCGGCCGGGCTTTGAGCCCTTCTGGGCGATCACCAAGCACGCCGACATCCGCTTCATCTCGGCGCACCCGGAGCTGTTCTCGAACGCGCAGATGCTGCGGCTGAACACGGCGAAGAAGCTCGGCTCGGCGGATCGGCAGTGGGAGCGGGCGACGAACCGCGCCGGCGGCAAGCCGACCGACGCGCGGGATTTCATCTATCTCGACCCGCCGGAGCATCGGCAGCACCGCGGGCTGGTGGCACGGCACTTCACGCCGCGGATGATGAAGATGCTCGAGGACCACTTCGCGCACATGGCGCAGAACTACGTCTCGGACTTCGCCGACAAGGTGGTGGCCGACTTCGCGGCGCGCGGCGCGCGCTCCGCCGTCGACCTGGTGCACGAGCTCTCGGCCAAGCTGGCGGTCGCGGCGATCTGCGACATGGCCAAGGTGCCTGAAGAGGACTGGGACCAGATCTTCGCCTGGACCGAGGTGTTGGTCGGCGCGGAGGATCCGGAGTATCGGCTGCCCGGCGAGGCGCCCAGCCAGGCGACGCAGCGGATCAGCACGGAGTGGTTCCACTACAACAACCGGCTGATCGAGCAGCGCCGTCAGGAGGGCCTGGGCGACGACTTGCTCTCGGACCTGCTGCGCGCGGAGATCGATGGCCGCCCGCTCTCAGCGGGCGAGATTCACGGCTATTTCGTGCTGCTGCTGGCGGCGGGCAACGAGACGACGCGCAACTCGATTTCGGGCGGCGTGAAGGCGCTGATCGACCACCCGGAGCAGCTTGAGCTGCTGGTCAACGACGAGTCGCTGGTCCCCTCAGCGGTCGAGGAGATGTTGCGCTGGACTTCGATCGTGATTCAGTTCCAGCGAACGGCGGTCGAGGATGTCGAGCTGCGTGGGCAGCGGATCCGCAAGGGCGAATCGGTCGTGTTGTGGTACCCCTCGGCGAATCGCGACGGGGATGTCTTCGACGACCCGTACAAGTTCGACATCCGGCGTGACCCGAACGACCACTTCGCGTTCGGCGGCTACGGCGAGCACTTCTGCCTGGGCGCGAACCTCGCGCGCTGGGAGATGCGCTCGATCTTCCACGCGCTGCGCCCGGTCCTGCCGAATCTCGAGCTGGTCGCCGAGCCGGAGTACGTAATCGGCTTCCTGCACGTGGGCGGGATCAAGCGGCAGATGGTCCGCTACCGCCCGCAGTAGGCGCGGGCGAGCGCTCGTGACGCTTCGCTGCGCAGTCTGGCGAGTCGGGTAGAATCGGGCGCACTGAACGGAGGGGGCGCATGGTGACCGCTGAGAGACCGGCTCTGACGTTGGAGACGCTGGACATCACGAACACGGAGCTCTACGTGGACCACGGCTATCCGTGGGCGGCGTGGGACCTGCTGCGGCGCGAGGCGCCGGTGTACTGGTACCAGCGGCCGCGTTTCGAGCCGTTCTGGGCGATCACCAAGCACGCCGACATTCGCTTCATCTCGTCGCATCCGGACTTGTTCTCGAACAAGCAGATTCTGCGCATGAACGACCATGAGTCGATCGGGATCGGGGAGCGCGGACGCGAGGTCAACGCGAACCGCTACGGGGGTCACGCGAGCGATCCGCCGGACTTTATCTTCATGGACCCGCCGGAGCATCGGCAGCACCGCAGCCTCGTCGCGCGGCACTTCACGCCGCGGATGATGAAGCGGCTGGAGGATCACTTCGGCGAGATGTCGGAGAACTACGTCTCGAGCTTCGCCGAGAAGCTGGTCGCGGAGTTCGCCGATCGATCCGAGCACTCAGCGGTGGATGTGGTGCACGAGCTCTCGGCCAAGCTGCCGGTCGCGGCGATCTGTGACATGGGCGGTGTGCCGGAGGAGGACTGGGACCAGATTTTCCAGTGGACCGAAGCCTCTGCCGGCGCGGCCGACCCGGAGTTTCGGCTGCCCGGCGAGGACCGCGAACAGACGATCCGGCGGGTCAGCCTGGAGTTCAACCTCTACAACGAGGGTCTGGTCCGCGACCGTCAGGAGCACGGGCTACGCGGCGACCTGCTGTCGGACCTGCTGAACGCGGAGATCGAGGGCGAGCCGTTGACGCCGCGTGAGATCTCGTCCTACTTCCGGCTGCTGATCGGCGCGGGCAACGAGACGACGCGGAACTCGATCACCGGCGGGATCACGGCGCTGCTCGAGCATCCGGATCAGCTTGAAGACCTAGTGGCGCATCCCGAACTGGTGCCCTCGGCGGTCGAAGAGATTCTGCGCTGGACCTCGATCGTGATTCAGTTCCAGCGGACCGCAACACAGGACATCGAGCTGCGCGGCAAGACGATCCGCCAGGGCGATTCGATCGTGATGTGGTACCCGTCGGCGAACCGCGACGAGGAGGTCTTCCCGGACCCCTACAAGTTCGACATCCGTCGCGACCCGAACGATCACTTCGCGTTCGGGGGCTACGGCGAGCACTTCTGCCTGGGCGCGAATCTGGCGCGCTGGGAGATGCGCTCGATCTTCCACTCGCTGCTGCCGATGCTGCCCGAGCTTGCACTCGCGGGCGCGCCGGAGATGGTGCCGAGCAGCCTGCACGTGGGTGGGATCAAGCGCCAGATGGTCCGCTACCGCCCGCGGTAGGGAGTGAGCGCGACAAACCGGCGCTGGTTTGCGCTCGTCGCCCTGGCGTTGCTGGGGGCTGTCTTCGCGGTGCCCGCGCGGCTGCACGCGGACGAGCCGGCCGCGCCGCCGGCGACATATGAGGTGGGCGCACAGGTTCTGATGCGCGTGCTCGCCGATGGGCGGATCGAGTTCTGCCTGCAGCCGACGGTGGGGCACGTGGTCTGCCCCGAGCAGCGCTTCCTGCCGGCGGACCAGCCGGGCGCGAATCGCTGGTTCGATTCCAGCGAGGTGAGCTGGGTGGTTCCGGTCGATCCGGAGCGCGTATTGCGCTCCGCAAGCGCTCCGTCGCGGGTGGGATCGGACCTCGAGGCTTGCATCCCGGACTTCACGCGGATGCTGGCAACGGCCTGGCGGGTGGAGACGGGGAGTTCGCGCGGGACGGCGTTCTACATCGGCGAGGGACGGTTCCTGACGGCGCACCACCTGATTGAGGACGACCCGCCGTTTGTGACGCTGAGCCATGCGGATCGTCGGGTGGCGGCGTTCGTGCTGGGCTCCGATCCTGTGCTTGATGTCGCGCTGGTGGAGGTCGCCGACCTGGAGCTGGTCCGCGACGTGCCGGCGATCGAGCTGCGCGCGCCGACTGCGGCCGATGTCGGGGATGACATCTTTCTGGTCGGGTATCCGGGCGGCGGTGGGTTGGCGCTCTCGCGCGGCGGTTTCATCCGGCGGGTCTGGAACAACGAGATCCAGACGACCGTGCCGAGCCGCGGGGGTGGGAGCGGGGGCCCGCTGATCGATGCGTGCGGTCGGGCGCTGGGCGTGTTCTGGGGCGGCACGAGCTCGTTGCGGTATGGGCACGCCGGCGAGCCGCTGCATGAGACGGTCGCGGGGCTCGACCGCGAGCGTGCGGCGCTGCCGGCCGGGCCGCCCGCGGCGCTGCTTGGGGCCGGCAGGCTGGTGTGGCACTTCGGCGCTGCGCCGCCGTCGAACGTGGATTGCTCGCGGGTCGACGGAGAGCTGTGGGTGGGGCTCGCCGGCCGGGAGCTGACGGTCGACCTGCCGACGGCGTTGGGCGACGTCGGGTGGCGGGTGGCTGGGAGCTGCGGCCGTGAGCGGACCCGGGTCGTCGCCCTGGCCGCGGCAACCGATGAGGATGAGCCGGTTCCGGGCGCTTGCATCGGAGCGCTTGGGACGAACGCGGAGGACCTGACGACATCCGTGTTGCACGAGGCCAGCGCGCCGTTCGGTCAGGCGCGGCTCGTGACGCTGCGGCCGGCGGTGGGCTGCTCGGGTGACTTCACGCATGCGCTCCGCGTTGATCTCACGCAGGACCTGATCGACGCTCGCGTGTCGCTGATTGGGCGCGATGGGGCGAGGATCGAAGGCGCGCGCGCAGGGCGCTGGCGGCTGGGGCGGAAATCGAGCGAAGTCTTGTGGCAGAGCTGGGAGGCGCCCTACGCCTTCGAGGCGGTGGCGTTCCGGGTGATGACCGAGGGGGAGGAGTGGACGGTCGATCTCGTCCCTCCGGAGCCGGAAGCTGCGACGATCACCGTGACGGCGCGGATCACGATCCGCGTCGATCCGGTGACGGCCGCGCTGCAGGCCTGCCTGCGGCTCGATGGAGCGGACGAGGTCAGCTGCCCGCCGGGGGCAGGGCCGCCAACGGACCTGGCGGAGTCAGACGGCTGGCATCGCTCGGGGATGATGACCTGGTTCGTGGAGCTCTCGGCGGAGACGTCGGATGCGGTGGAGGCTCAGCGTGTCGGAGGATGCGCGATCGGCGAGGACATCGGAGCTGTCGGCTGGCAGCTGACGACGCTACGTGGCGCCGGGACGGCGACGTATGTGGGGCACTGGCAGTTCCTGGTCGATGCGAGGCTGCTGACGGAGGCTGCGCCGTGGGGCGCGGTGGCGCGAGGGGATGTGGTGCTTCCGATCATTCGGCTCTCGTCGGATCCGCGCAACAATCTGGCCCTGGCGAAGGTGATCGGCGAGCCGTCAACCGAGGAGCTCGGGATGCGCACGTCGCTGGCGCGGTCGAGCGACGGATGGGAGGGCAGCCGATTGACGATGGTTTCGTACCCGGCCGGCGATGCGCGGCGGCATTTCGCGACGATGCTAATGGTCGACTCGATCGGCGAGCGGCTGATCACGGTGGTTCCTTCGGGTGCGGGGCGTCGTGGCGCGCCGCTGATCGACTCGTGCAGCGGCGAGGTCGTGGGGGTTTCGATCGGCGGGAGCGACGTGCTGCGTGCCGAGACCGTGCGGACGGCGCTCGCAGACCTGCGGCTGCGTCAGTATCTGCCGGCGCCGGCGGATGAGGGGCCGACGCTCCACGGCGCGGGGGCGGCGCTGGGGCGGCCGGTGTACTTCGGCCCCGAGCAGCCGGATTTCGGCGGCACGGTGTGCGATGTGCGGCCGTCGGAGCGGTACACGACGTTGTTCGGGGTGTATGTCGGGAGGATCGACGCCGGGGACCTCATGCAGGTCGTGGACGAGGATCGCGAGGTAGTGTCCGCCTGCGGCGGCCGGGACAAGGTGTTCCTGCTGGAGTTCCGTTCGGACCAGATTCCTGAGGCAGTCTGCATCGAGCCGAACGAGCCCGCGTCGCCGCTGACGACGCTTGATCTCGAGCTGGATGCGCCGAAGGGAATCGTGCTGCAGCAGGCGACGGAGTTCACGCGAGCGGCGTGCCCGGGCTACGAGAAAGACCGCGGGCGTTGGGCGTCGACGCATTTCGTGCAGCTGCGCAACACGGGCGATCTCGACTTCGATGATCTGACGGTGGAGCTGCACGACGCGGAGGGCGAGCTGCTGAAGACGCAGGACTATGAGCTGACCGACCGGGATCCAGACGTGAAGAGCTGGCGGTTTCGGGTTGAAGCAGGCGTGCCGGCGAAGGTGGTGGTGACGGCGGAGGAAGAGGAGTAGGGCTCGGGTCCTCAGTCGATCGTCGTGATGGCGGCGCGCGGGCAGGTGCGGACGGCGCGCAGGACGCGGGCGTGCTGATCCTCGGGGATGTCCTCGACGAGCACGTGGGAGAGGTCGTCGTCGCGTACCTCGAAGATGTCCGGCGCGGCCTCCATGCACTTGGCGTGGCCTTCGCAGAGTGAGAGGTCGATGTGGGCTTTCACTGCGCGCCTCCTCGTGAGTCGTGGGGCATTCTAGTGGGCGGTCGAGCGCGGGCGTCTGCTCAGTCGCTTCGCAACAGCTCCCCCGGGTCGGGGGAGCTACGGAAATGAGGAAGCACTTCGCGGGCGAAGAGCTCCATCGATTTGCGGGCGAGGTCGCGCGGCGCGCCGGGCGGGGCCGCGAAGCTGATCACGTGGTCGGCGGGGATCCAGTCGAGCGTCCGCTCGATGGCGAGGGCGACCTCGTCGGGCGTGCCGGCGATGAAGCGCTCACGCAGGTCTTCGTCGGTCTGGTCGAGCAGGCCCCCGAGCGGGTCCTCCGGGCCGAGGTCGGAGGCCTCGGAGTACCACTTGCCGTAGGTGTCGCGCAGATAGCGCTGGTGCGGGGCGAGCTGCTGCCAGAGCGCCTCGGGGTCGTCGGTGACGAAGCCGCCGCCGGAGAGCAGGACCTCGAAATCGGCGGGGTCGTCGCCCTGGGCGATCAGCTGTTCAGCCCAGGCCTCGTAGACGGGGCGGTCGGCGACGATCATCAGGTTGGCGCGGAAGCGGGCGGCGCGCTTCGCGGCTGGGATGCTGCGCGCGCCGACCCAGAGCGGGAAGGGCTTCTGGATCGGCTGGGGCGTGACGGTGACGTTTTTGACCTGGTAGTGGCGGCCGTCGATGCTGACGGTTTCGCCGTTGAGTGTGCGGGTGATGATTTCGAGCGACTCATCCATCAGGCTCGCGCGGTGGCGGCGGTCGACGCCGAAGCCCTCGAACTCCTCGATGCGGTAGCCGAGGCCGACGCCGAGGTCGAAGCGCCCGTTGCTGAGGACATCGACGGTGGCGGCGTCCTCGGCGACGCGGATCGCGTTGTGCAGGGGCAACAGCAGGACCCAGGTGCCGATCCGGACGCGCGAGGTGAGGCGCGCGATCGCGGCGGCGATGGGCAGCACGGAGGGGGTATAGCCGTCGTCGATGAAGTGGTGTTCGGTGACCCAGACGTGGTCGTAGCCAAGCGCTTCAGCGAGCTGGACCTCCTCGAGCAGTTCGTCGTAGAACTCGGCCCAGGGCTTGCGCCACTGGGGTGGGTTGCGGAAGTCGTAGATCAGTCCGAACTTGGGCATGGGTGGCTCCTCAGCGCCAGAGTTCGATGCGGCCGGCGAGGGGGACGTTGAGCAGCTCGGTGCGGGGCGAGACGTGGTTGATCTCGTTGGCGACGGGGGCGAGGGCGTCGGCGGAGGACATGTCGCGGGTCATCGGCGGCATCCAGTCGTCGTGGTGGCCGAGCACGACGCGACGGGCCTTGAGCATGTCGCTCATGCGGCCGACGTATTGAGCGAGCGAGCCCTGGATCGGCTCGCCGTCGATGTTGGGTCGTCCGGCCATGGCGACGATTCCGACATCGGGGCGGAGGTTCTGGACGACGCCGGTCCAGCAGCCTGAGGTGTCGTGGTAGAAGATCGAGCCGTAGGGGGTGTCGATCAGGTAGGCGAGCGCGCCGCCGGTGTCGCTGCTGCCGAGGCAGGTGCGGACGTGGTCGAGCATCTGCTGGCGCTGGGTCTCGTCCTGCGGTGCGCCGGGTTCGCCGAGCGAGCCGCCGATGTCGAGCGCGCCGCGGCCGCCCCAGCGTTGCTCCTCGGTGAGGCCGTACTGGCCGAGCACGACCTTGCCGGTGTCCCAGGAGCCCTGGGTCCAGATGCAGGAGTGCAGGCTGGGGAAGACCTCGACTGTGATCCCGTCAGCGATGCGGTGGCGTTCGCCGCCCTGCGAGCGGAGCAGCTGGGACTCGTCGACGCCGGCTGAGAGCAGGACGCGGGCGGACTCGTTGGAGCCGATCACCTGGGCCTCGGTGTTGGCGGCGATCACTTCGGCGCCGGCGAGGTGGTCGAAGTGGGAGTGGCCGATCAGGACGGCGGCGGCGCGAGTGACGTCGGCGACGGAGAGTCCGACATCGGGTGCGGAGGGGACGCGGTCCATGTAGGCGTCGAGGAAGATGATGGTGTCGTCGATGGCGAGCCGGAAGGTGGCGCAGCCGAGCCAGTCGAGCGTGATGGGCATGGGGTACCTCTCGGGATTACTGCCGGAGGGTAGTGGTTAGCTGGTCAGGGCCGGTCAGGAATTGGTCAGGGTTGGTTAGCGGCTTGAGGGGCCTGGCGGCGTTGGATACGGAGCCAGTGGCGGCGGCCGACCTTGAGGATGTCGCCTTCGCGGAGTTCCAGCCGCTGCTGTTCGGTGCGCTCGCCGTTGAGCTGGATTGCGCCCTGCTGGAGGAGACGTTTGGCGGCGCCGCGGGATGGGGCCGCGCCGGCGTCGGCGATCAGCGTCGGGAGCGCGACTGAGACGGTGTCGGCGTCGCCGAAGTCGATGGCGTGGCTGGGGATTTCGGCGGGAGCGTGGTGTTGCGAGACGACGCGGGTCCACTCAGCAGCGGCGGCGGCGGCGGCTGATTCGTCGTGCCATTCTGAGACGATCGCGTGAGCGAGGCGGCGCTTGGCGTCCATCGATGGGAGTGTTCCGGCCTCGACATCGGCGATGATCTGGTCGGCTTCGGCGGCGTCAACGTTGGTGCCGTGGATGAAGAACTCGGCGATCGCCTGGTCGGGGATCGACATGGCCTTGCCGTATTGGGCGTCGGGTGGTTCATCGATGCCGATGTAGTTGCCGGTGCTCTTGGACATGCGCTGGACGCCGTCGGTGCCGACGAGGATCGGAGTGAGGACGGCGACCTGCGGTCGCTGTTCGTAGCGCGGCTGCAGAATGCGGCCGGCGCCGATGTTGAAGGTCTGGTCGGTGCCGCCGAGCTGTACGTCGGCCTCGAGCGCGACGGCGTCGTAGCCCTGCATCAGGCCGTACATGAACTCATGGAGGTAGACGGGCTGGTGGGCCTCGAGGCGCTTGGCGAACGTGTCGCGCTCGGCGAACTGCTGGACAGTGAAATTGGCGGCGAGGTGGATGACGTCGGCGAAGGACATGCCGGCGAGCCACTCGCTGTTGTTGAGGACTTCGGTGCGCGAGGGGTCGAGCAGCTTGTAGGCCTGCTCTCGGTAGGTGCGGGCGTTGCGCGCAAGGATTTCGGCGGCCTGCATCGGGCGGGCGCTGTCCTTGTCGGAGGGGTCGCCGACGAGGCCGGTGAAGTCGCCGATCAGCAGGATCGCCTGATGCCCGAGCTGCTGGAAGAGCTGGAGCTTGCGCAGGGCGACGCAGTGGCCGATGTGCAGGTCGGGCGAGGTGGGGTCGACGCCGAGGTAGACGCGCAGGGGGCGGTCGTTGGTGAGGGAGTCGACGAGCCGCTCGTACATCTCGCGCGCCATGGTCTGGCGGGTCCGGTCGTCGCCGTAGCGGGTGCGGCGCATGATCAGCTGGTGCTGGCGGTCGGCCTCCGCCAAGATGGCTGGATCGACGGCGGGATCGACGACATCAGTCATGTGGCGGTCTCCTCGGCGAGCAGCGCGCGCGCGGCGTCGCAGTCGCGGGCGATCTGCGCGACCAGCTGCTGGACGCCATCGAATTTACGCTCGCCGCGGAGGCGACGGACGAACTCGACGCGCAGGTCGGTGTCGTAGATGTCATCGTCGAAATCGAAGATGTGGCACTCAATCGAGAGCCCTGCGCCATCCTCGAAGGTGGGGCGGACGCCGATGTTGGTCACGGAGGGCCGGAGGCCGCCGGGCAGGTGGGCGAAGGTCGCGTAGACGCCTGGGCCCGGGATCGCCCGATCGGCGCCGACGGCGACATTGGCGGTGGGGAAGCCGATCGTGCGTCCGCGCTCGAAGCCGAGCACGACGGGCCCGTGGACGGAGAAGCGCCGGCCGAGCAGGGCGCGGACGCGGTCGATGTCACCGCCGTTGAGGGCGGTGCGGATTTCGCTGGAGGAGACCTTCTTCGCGTCGTGCTCTGAGCGTTCGCCGTTGTCGGGAACGAGTTCGATCATGTCGACGGCGAAGCCGAGCTCGTGGCCGAGGCGGGTGAGGGTGGCGGCGTCGCCGCCGCGCTGGCGACCGAGGGCGAAGTCTTCACCGATGATCAGGCGCTTGAGCTGGAGCTCCTCGACGAGCATGCGGACGAACGCGCCGGCGTCGGTCTGGGCGAACTCGGAGGTGAAGCTGACGGTGGCGACAGTGTCGAGGCCGATGTCGAGCAGCAGGGCGAGGCGGTCTTCGAGGCTGGTGACGTATTCGATCGTGAGGTCGCGGCGCAGGACTTCGCGCGGGTGGGGGTGGAAGGTGATGGCGCCAGCGGCGAGATCGTGCGCGCGGGCGGCGGCGATGACGTGCTGGATCACGGCCTGATGGCCGCGGTGGACGCCGTCGAAGATGCCGATCGTGAGGGCCGTGGGCCGGCCGAGGGCGGCGCGTTGGAGTTCCTCGCGGGCGAGAGCGGTTACCACGCGTCAGCTCCGTTCGAGTCGCCGCCGAGCGAAAGGGCGTCCCATGCGTCGTCGCCGGCTCCGGCGCGGGTCTGGATCTGGATGTCAGCCCAGGCGGCGTCCTGCTGGAGCTCGATCGCGCGGACCTTATGCAGTTCGAGCAGGGCGAGGAACGAGACGATCACGAAGCGTCGGGAGGTGGCGGTTTCGATCCAGCGGCGGAAGGAGACGGTCGGAGCGGCGGCGAGGCGTTGGCGCAGGTCGGCGACGCGGTCACGGACGGTGATCGGGTCGATCTCGAGGGCGGCGTCGTGGGCCTCAGACTGTTGGTCGCGGCGCTGCCTGGCGCGCTCGAGAGCCTCCTGAACGAGGCGCGTGAGCAGGTTGAGCGTGACGGAGTCGGGCAGGCCGATTGGCGGCGGGCGCTCGATGTCGGGGCGCGCGATGGGGGCGTAGGCGCGCAGCTGGGAGCGGTCGCGGTCGCCCAGCGCTGCGACGGCGTCGCGGTAGCGGCGGTACTCCTCGACCATCGCGACGAGTTCGCTGGCGGCTTGATCGGCTTCGGAGGGCGCTTCGTCGGCCGGCGGCGGGACGATCTGGCGGGCCTTGATCAGGACGAGGCGCCCGCCGATCTCAATGAACTCGGCGAGCTGGTCGGCGCGCAGCCCGTGCTGGCCGAGCTGGCCGAGCGGGGCAACCTGTTCGAGGTATTGGTCGGCGACGGCGGCGAGGGAGAGTTCGGAGATGTCGAGGCGGCGGCGTTCGATCAGCTCGAGCAGGAGCTGGAGGGGGCCTTCCCAGGTCGGCAGCTGGAGCTGTACCACGCGTCTCGGCCTCAGTTGGCGACGAAGTTGAGCAGGCGGTCGGGGACCCAGATGGTGCGCCTGAGGGCCTTGCCTGCGAGCTGGCTGCTGACGCGCTCGGAGGCGCGGGCGGCGGCCTCGGCTTCGGCCTGCGCGACGCCGGGCGAGAGCGAGAGTTTCTCGCGGACCTTGCCGTTGATCTGGACGATCACGGTGACGGATTGGTCGCGGGCGAGTTCGTCGTCCCACTTGGGCCAGGACTGTTCGTGGACCGAGCCGTCGCGGCCGCGCAGGAACCAGAGCTCCTCGGTGATGTGCGGGGCGGCGGGCGCGAGGCAGAGCGTGAGCGCGTCGATCGCTTCGTCCCAGGCGTCAGCGTCGACGGGTCCGGCTGCGCGGATGCGGTCATCGCGGATGCGGGTGAGCGCGTTGGTGAACTCCATCATCGCGGAGATCATCGTGTTGAAACGGAAGCGCTCGATGTCGTTGGAGACCTTGCGGATCATCGCGTGGGTCTCGCGGCGGATTTCGGCCGCGCTGCCCGGGTCGTCGGCACGCGCGGGGGATCCGAGGGCGAGCTGCCAGACGCGCTTGAGCCAACGCCAGTGACCCTGGATGCCGCTGTCGTCCCAGTCGCCGCCGGATTCCCAGGGGCCGAGGAACATGAGGTAGAGGCGGACGGTGTCGGCGCCGAAGCGTTCGACCCATTCGTCGGGATTGACGACGTTTCCGCGGCTCTTCGACATCTTGAAGCCGTCTTTGGTGATCGTGCCCTGGTTGAAGAGCCGGGTGAAGGGCTCGTCGATCGGCAAGTGGCCCATGTCGCGGCCGGCCTTGGCGAAGAAGCGGGCGTAGAGCAGGTGCATCACGGCATGCTCCGCACCGCCGGTGTACTGGTCGATCGGCAGCCAGCGTTTGGCGAGTTCTGGGTCGATCGGAGCGTGGTGGTTGTGCGGGTCCACGTAGCGATACATGTACCAGTTGGAGCACATGAAGGTGTCCATGGTGTCGGTCTCGCGGCGAGCGGCCGCGCCGCAGTTAGGGCATTCGGTGTTGAGGAAGCCCTCGTGGCGGGCGAGCGGGGAGGCGCCGCTGGGGAGGAACTCGGCGTCGTCGGGCAGCAGTACGGGGAGGTCGGATTCGGGGATGGGCACGATCCCGCAGGCGTCGCAGTAGACCATCGGGATCGGAGCGCCCCAGTAGCGCTGGCGGCTGATCAGCCAGTCACGCAGCCGGTAGGAGACGGCGGCGCCGCCGAGTTCGCGCTCGGCGAGCGCGGCGCTGACGGCGCGCTTGCCTTCGTCGGAGGGGGTCCCGTCGAAGCCCGCGGAGTTCACCATCTCGCCGGCCCCGGTGTAGGCCTCCGCGAGCGGCTGGTGGTCCCAGCCCGGCGGAGCGATCACGACGGGGATGGGGAGCTCGTACTTGGTCGCGAACGCGAAGTCGCGTTCGTCGTGGGCGGGGACGCCCATGACGGCGCCGGTGCCGTAGGAGAGCAGGACGTAGTCGGCGGTCCAGATCGGGACGAGCGCGTCGGTGAGGGGGTGGCGGACGTAGGCGCCGGTGAAGACGCCGGATTTGTCGAGCTCGGCGGACTGACGCTCGATTTCGGACTGGCGGCGGGTCTCCGTGACATAAGCGTTGACGGCGTCGCGGCGCCGGGCGGTCGTGAGCTGGTCGACGAGCGGGTGCTCGGGGGCGAGGACGAGATAGCTGACGCCAAACACGGTGTCGGGTCGCGTGGTGAAGACGCCGATGCGATCGAGCCCGCCGGCCGGTTGGTCGAGCGGGAAGGAGATTTCAGCGCCCTCGGAGCGGCCGATCCAATTACGCTGCATCAGCTTGATCGGCTCGGGCCAGTCGATCGCGGAGAAGTCGAGCAGCTCGTCGGCGTAGTCGGTGATGCGGAAGAACCACTGCTCGAGGTCGCGGGTATCGACCACAGCGCCGCAGCGCTCGCAGCAGCCGACGCCAGCGTCGTCGCGATTGACCTGCTCGTTGGCGAGCACGGTCACGCAGGAGGGGCACCAGTTGGCGGCGGCGCGTCCGCGGTAGGCGAGGCCGTGGTGGTAGAGCTGCAGGAACCACCACTGGGTCCAGCGGTAGTACTCCGGGTCGGAGGTGGCGAACTCACGGTCCCAGTCGAAGCGCGCGCCCATGTTCTGAAGCTGGCGGCGCATCCGATCGATGTTGTCGTAGGTCCACTGCTTGGGGTGTGTCTTGTTCTGGATCGCGGCGTTCTCGGCGGGCAGGCCGAACGCGTCGAAGGCGACGGGGAACATCACGTTGAAGCCCTGCATGCGCTTCCAGCGGGCGGCGACGTCGCTCGGCGCCATGGCGTACCAGTGACCGATGTGGAGGTCGCCGCTCGTATAGGGCAGCATGGTGAGCAGGAAGTAGGGCGGGCGCCCGTCGTCGTCGGGCGTGCGGTAGAGCCGGTCGGCGTCCCAGCGGGAGCGCCAGCGGGGCTCGATTTCGGTGGGGTCGTAGTCGGGGACGTGCTGAGTGGTCGTCGCGATCCGCTGTGCGGATTGGGACATGGCGTGATTCCTCGCGGCGTCTTGGTGGTCTGGCGGAACCGGGATTCGGGATTGAGTATACGTGGGTATCCTGCCGCAACACCGCGAGGCGGACGCGATCGCGGCGGCGCGGCGCGGCCGGACTGAGAGGAAGTGAGTCGTGGCTGACGCTGTGACCGATGGTGCGAGCGATGGTGTGGTTGTGGGCGTGATGATGGGATCGCACTCGGATTGGGAGACGATGCGTCACGCGGCGTCGACGCTGGAAGAGCTGGGGATTTCGTGGGAGGCGCGGGTGCTCTCGGCGCACCGGACGCCGGACGAGACGGCGGCGTACGCGGCGCAGGCGGCGGGGCGTGGGATCCGGGTGCTGATCGCTGCGGCGGGCGGGGCGGCGGCGCTGCCGGGCGCGGTGGCGGCGAAGACGGACCTGCCGGTGATCGGTGTGCCGATGAAGGGCTGGGCGACGGACGGGCTGGATTCGCTGCTCTCGATGGTGCAGATGCCGCGTGGGGTGCCGGTAGGGACGGTGGCGATCGGTCGGGCGGGGGCGGTCAACTCGGCGCTGTTGGCGGCGCGGATTCTGGCGTTGAGCGACGCCGGAGTGGCCGAGCGGGTGGCGGCGTATCGCGAGGCGCGGGCGCGTGAGGCGCTCGAGGCGCCGCATCCGACGCTGGAGGGCTGAGATGGCGATTCGCTCGATCACGACGTTGCCGGCGGATACGGCGGTGCTGCGTGCGCCGGCCCGCAAGGTGCGGCTGTTCGATGCGCGCCTGCGTGAGCTGGTCGCGGACATGCTGGACTCGATGTACGCGGCGAACGGGGTCGGGATCGCGGCGCCGCAGATCGGCGTCGGCTGGCGGGTGGTGGTGATTGCGATGCCGGGCGAGCGGCCGTTCGTGATGGTCAATCCCGAAGTAGTGAAACGCTGGGGCGAGCGCAGCCTGACGGAGGGCTGCCTGAGCGTGCCGGGCTGGCGTGGGCAGGTGACGCGCTCGACGCGGGTGCTGGCGAAGGCGCAGGACTTGCAGGGGCGCGAGATGCGGATTCGGGCGGAGGACGATCTGCTGGCGCAATGTCTGGAGCATGAGATCGATCACATCAACGGACGGGTGTACATCGACCACGTGGAGACGCCGGATGAGCTGTGGCGGCTCGACGAGCCCGTGCCTGACGAGGCTGATGACGCGGATTGAGGCGTCTTTGGCGCGGCTTTCGGCTGATCTGGGCGGCAATGCGCAGGTGGTCGGTGGCGCCGTGCGGGATCGGCTGTTGGGGATGTCTGTGGATGAAGTGGACATCGTTGTAGATCAGGCGGAGGTGTGGGCGCGGGCGGCTGCTGAGCACTTGGGTGTGCGGGCGGCGCGGATCGGGCGCGAGCCGGAAGTCTGGCGGTTGGTTGTGGACGGCGGAACGGTGGATGTGGTTGAGCGGGTTGGCAGCCTGCGTGCGGATCTGATGCGCCGGGATTTCACGGTGAACGCGATGGCGGTGGGGCTGCCGGCGTACGTCGCGGGGGATCTGGTGGCGGTCGTGGACCCGCTGGGTGGGCGCGCCGACCTGGAGCATCGCCGTTTGCGGATGTGCTCGGACAGCGCGATCTCGGATGACCCGGTGCGGGCGCTGCGGGGGATTCGGCTGGAGGCGACGCGGGAGCTGCGGATGACGGCCGAGACGGAGGCCGCGGTCCGGGCGGGCGCGCAGGGACTCGAGGCGGTAGCGGCGGAGCGGGTCTGGCTGGAGCTGGAGCGGGTGCTGTTGCATGAGCGTTCGTCGTCGTCGGTGCGGCGGATGGAGGCGCTCGGTCTGCTGGATGTGATCGTTCCCGAGCTGGCGGTGTGTCGCGGGGTGGATCAGCGGCCGGTGCATCGGCGCGATGTGCTGGGGCACCAGCTCGATGCGCTCGAGTGGATCGATGCGCTGATTTCGCTCGAGCGTCCGCGGGATGCGATGGCGCGGGAGCTCTGGTCGGCGCTGTGGCGATCTGATGCGTTCGAGCGAGCTGACGAGTTGCAGGCCGAGCTGTGGAAGCGCCGACTGGTGCTGCGCGTGGCGACGCTGCTGCACGACCTGGGCAAGCCAGCGACGCGGCGGGTGGATCCGGATGGGCGGACGCGCTTCTTCGGGCACTCGGAGCTGGGCACGGAGCTGGTCGGGAAGCGTCTGTCGGCGCTGCGCGCGCCGCGGGCGGTGATCGATCCGGTCGCGACGCTGGTGCTGCACCACCTGCGACCGGGGCAGGTGGCTGCGCCGGGGCGAGCGCCGACGGCTCGCGCGCTGCATCGGTTTCACCTGGCGCTTGGCGAGCTCGCGGCGCCGCTGTGCTTGCTGTTTCTGGCGGACAGTCTGGCGACGGTGGGGGCGGAGGCGCTGGCGCCGCGCTGGCCGGCGTATGTCGCGCACGTGGCGGGGATCGTGAGCGGATGGGACCGCGATTTGGGGCGTCGCGTTCCGTCACGCTCGCACGTGCTCAGCGGGCACGCGATTATGGAAGCGACGGGGCTGCGTCCCGGTCCGCTGGTCGGAGCGATCCGGGCGGCAGTGGAGGAGGCGGCTGCGGTGGGCGAGATTGCGACGACCGAGGAGGCGCGGGCGCTTGCGGTTCGTCTTGTTCGCGCTGCCTCGCGCGGGGATACGCGTGTTGCTGTGGATTGTGGGGAAGGTGTGGAGGATGACTGAGGTACTGCTGATCACGGCGTTGGTGGTGGCGGCGTTCTATCTGTTTTTCATTCGGCCGACTCGTTCGGAGGAGCGTCGCAGGCAGCGCGATCTGACTGACCTGCGCGTGGGTGACACGGTGCTGACGCGCGGGGGCCTGATCGCGGAAGTGGCGGGGGTTGAGACTCCCGAGGACGGACCGATGATCGTGCTGCTGCGTCTGGCTGAAGGCGTCGAGGTGCGGGCGCGGACATCGGCCGTCGCCGAGCGTCTCTCGACGGGCGACGACGAGGACGACGGCGACGAAGACGCTGAGTGGGAGGACGACGAGGAGCGGTGATTAGAGCTGAGGTCGTGCGTATGCTGGGCGAGCGCCCGCGCGGAACGGGCGGAAGTCCGCCGCGGCTGCGCTGTGGTGGTGGCTGCGCGAGGCGAACGCTTCAACCGTGAGACGGTTCCGCTTCCGCGACGCGTACATCTTCGCGCTGATCGTCATTCTGGGCGCGTTTGCGATCGCCGCGGCGTGGCCGGGCAACCCGAACAAGTACCTGCCGGATTTCGTGCCGTGGCCCTCGGGCGGCGGGGTCTCGGTTGGCAACTTCGTGCGCACTGAATTCCGGCTGGGCCTGGACCTGGCCGGCGGGGTGTCGCTGACGCTGGAGGTGGCCGGCGAGGCGGCGGCGGTGCGGCGCGGGGAATCGCTGAATGCGTTCCTCGAGCGCGAAGGCGTATCGCGAGACGTGGTGCTGGGGCTGAACCCTGGGCTGGGCGAACTGGATCGCGGCGAGGATGATCAGCCGCTGCCGGAGGGGATCACGACGATTGTGCTGCCGCTCGATGTAGACGATGCGACGCTGGCGGAGGCGGTGGAGGAGTCGCGGCGAATTATCGAGGAACGGGTCAGCGGATTCGGCGTGTCGCAGTCGGAGGTGACGCTGGTGGGCGATACGCGGATCAACGCTCAGATTCCCGGGGTCGACGCGGACGACGCGTCGGGCTTGGTGGGCTCGACGGCGCTGTTGGAGTTTCGCGAGATCGACCCGATTCAGCGGTTCGCGCCGGCGCCGCTGACGCGGGCGGAGATCAACGACGCGATCGACGATGTCTGGATGAGCTCGGTTCGCGAGTCGCCGGAACTGTTCAGATCGCGCTCGCGGCCTTATTTCATCCCGGAGGCTGACGAGGACGTGATCGTCGAGAACGGGGCGCGCTGGATTCCCGCGATGGGCTTCACGGATGCGGGAGATTCGGTGCAGTTGACCGGACGTCATCTGCTCGGCAACTCGATCACGCGGACGTTGGACCAATCGGCAGAGCCGGCGCTGTCGTTCGAGTTCGACGACGAGGGCGCGTGGCTGATGGAGCAGATCACGCGGCGCCTGGCGCCGTCGCAGGAGCCGCTGGGGATCTTTGTGGACGGGGAGCTGATCAGCAGCCCGCGGGTGAACGCGGTGATCGGCTCGTCGGGGATCATCAACGGGTTGTCGGACGAGGACGCGATTCGACTGCGGCGCCAGCTGCGCGCCGGTGCGCTGCCGATCAATCTGCGAGTGCTGCAGAACACCGAGGTCGCGGCGACGCTGGGCGCGGACTCGGTGGTCGACACCGTGCAGGCGGGGGTGATCGCGTTCCTGGCGATCATCGTGTTCATGATCGTCTATTACCGCGTGCCCGGCTTGCTGGCGGCGCTGGCGCTGATCGTCTACGCGGCGGCGATCATGGCGACGTTTAAGCTGGTGCCGATCACGCTGACACTGGCGGGGATCGCGGGGCTGGTGCTGTCGATCGGCTTCGCAGTCGACGGAAATGTGCTGGTCTTCGAGCGTCTCAAGGAGGAGCTGCGTCTGGGTCGGAGCCTCAATGGGGCGGTCGAGACGGCGTGGGCGCGGGCCTGGCCGGCGATTCGCGATGCGAACATCTCGACGATCATCACCGTGACGATCCTCTGGCTGTTCGCCGATGCGCTGAATCAGAACCTGATCAAGTCGTTCGCGCTGGCGCTGCTGGTGGGCACGGGCTTCAGCTTCGTGACGGTGATGACGGTGACGCGGACGTTCATGAATCTGACGGTGAGCTCGGGCTGGGTGCGCGGGTCGCGGCTGTTCGGGGTGCGCGAGCTGGTCGTCATCGAGGAACCACGGTCCGGACGCTCCAGGGGCGGATCGGCGGGTTCGAATGATTGATTTCATCGGTCGTCGGCGGATCTATGCGCTCGTGTCGCTGCTGATGCTGACGCCGGCGCTGATCGGTCTGGCGATCTGGCAGTTCGAGGCTGGGCTGGACTTCGCGGGCGGGCTGGAGTCGGAGGTGCGCTTCGTTCAGGACGTGAGTGTGGCCGACCTTGAGGCGTTGATCGCCGGCGTGGAGCTGCCGGAGGGGGCGACGACGAGCGTGGGTGAGGGTGAAGACGGGAAGTTCGAGCTGGCGGTGCAGTTGGCAGCCGACGACGACGTGGCATTGGACGAAGCGATCACCGAGATTCGAGCGACCCTGTCCGACGAGCTGGGCCGATGGCAAACAGAGGAGTTTTCGTCTGAGCCGGACAGGGCGACCTGGCAGGCGTGGTTCCCGCTTGAGGCGAGTCAGGATCAGGTTCGGGCGGCGCTGGAGACGGTCGACCTGGGCGGTGCGCGGATTCAGGAGACCGCCGACGCGGCGTTCCGGATTCGGGTCGAGCAGCCGGAGGATGGCGACCTGGAGGGGTTGCGGCAGCGGATCAACGGCGCCCTGCGGTCGGAAATTGGGCCGATTGTCGTGTTGCAGTCGGCGTCGGTTTCAGGCGTGCTGTCGGTGGAGATTGCGCGCGACGCGGGGGTGGCGCTGGCGGTCGCGGCGGTGGCGATTCTGATCTACATCTCGCTCGCGTTCAGGCGGCTGCCGAATCCGGTGCTGTACGGGGCGGCGGCGATCGTGGCGCTGCTGCACGACATCACGCTGGTGGCGGGGGCGTTCGCGATCGGCGGGCAGATCGCGGGGCTGGAGGTGAATGCGATGTTCATCACGGCGTTGCTGGCGATCATCGGGTACAGCGTCAACGACACGATCGTGGTCTTCGACCGGATCCGCGAGAATCTGCTGCTCGACCCGCGCGAGGATTTCCGGCGCGTCGTGAACGCGGCGATCACGCAGTCGTTGGGGCGCTCGCTGAATACGTCGATCACGGTGGTGCTGGCGTTGATGGCGCTGCTCCTGATCGGCGGGGTGACGGTGCGGCCGTTTGTGATCGTGCTGCTGATCGGCACGGTGGCGGGCACGTATTCGTCGATTGCGGTGGCGTCGCAGCTGTTGGTGCTGTGGCAGGACGGCACGCTGCCGCGGCTGTTGCGGATGGGCGGCGAGCGACGGGTGGTTCGGTCGGCGCCGCGGAGGACGTGAGGGGCGCCCGTGCCTCATTTCTAGCCCCCCGTGCGTCATGCATCACCCTCATCCGTCATTCCGATCCCCACCCGTCATTCCTATCCCCATCCGTCATTCCTGCGGAGGCAGGAATCCAGGCGCGCAGCGGCGACACCTACGCCCGCAACATGTTCGACGGCGCTCCGACACCCACTTGCGAGGCCGTCAGGAGTTCGTCGCGCTAACGAGGCTGAGAGATCGCATGGATTCCTGCCTTCGCAGGAATGACGGATGATGGCGAGGAGTGACGGAAACGAGTCGGCGGGGAGAAGAGCGTGGCCGCGATGGCTAGCCGTCGCGCAGGATGCGTTGGTCGCCGACGCGGCGGGTGATGCGCCGGCGGTCGGTGTGTTCGAGGAACGCCTGGGCGATTTTGCGGCTGGTCCCGATGCGGTCGCGGACTTCCGCGAGGGTGGCGCGTTCGGTCTCGGCGAGCAATGCGCGGGTCTGTTCGACCATCTCGTCGTAGACAGGCTGCAGCAGGATCACGCCGGCGGCGAGGCGGACGATCTCACCGCGGGCTTCGAGGTGCTGGAGCAGTGACGGGTCGATGTCGGACGCGGCATCGGGTCGGACGCCCTGTTCGCGGAGCCGGGTGAGCAGACTGTCGATCTGGGCTTGAGCGGCGTCGGAGAGCTGCGGGGAGCGACCGGGCAGGTCGAGCGCGCCGCCGGTTGAGGTCAGCGTTTCTGATTCGAGCAGGCGCTGTTCGAGGATCGTGAACGCGCGGGGATTCAGACCGAGTCGGCTGCGCAGATCCTCGCGCGGGATGCCGCCGGAGAGGGGTTGCTGTTCCACGAAGTCGGTGACGAGGCGAGTCGCGCGTTGCTGGATGGCTCCGTGGCCGGCGTCGGTCACGAGGGTGGTGACGTCGCCCCGGGCGCCGGAGTCGAGGGTGACGACGGCGCCGGCTTCGAGCTGACGGTCGAGTGCAGCCTCAGCGGTCGCGGCGGCGAGGTCGAGCCGGCCGCGGAGCTCGGCCCAGGCGATCGGTTCGAGGCGCTGCAGCATGGTGAGCAGGGCGTCGTCCGGCGAGCCTTCGAGCAGGCGGTGGAGGGCCTCGAGGGTCGACGCGTCGTTGCGGTGGTGGCGTCGTGGGCGGGTGTCGACGATGCGTCCGCCGGCGATCGTGGCGTCGCCGCTGCGCAGCACGAAGTGGTCCCCGCGGATGGCGGCGATCGGGCTCGCGAGGCGCAGCTGGGCCCAGCTGCGCCGGCCGGGATCCAGCACGTCACCCTCGAGCAGGCGGACGCGGGCTTCGGCTTCGTCGGCGCCGACATGGAGGGTGAGCGTGGTGTTGTGTCGCAGCGCGCGGGGGTGTCGACTGACGACGCGGAGGCGTACGTCGACGGCCTGCGTGGCGTGCAGCCAGCCGGGCGTGGTGAGGACCATGCCGCGGCTGATCTCGGCGGCAGCGATGCCGCTGAGGTTGACAGCGGTACGGGCGCCGGGTTCGGCGCGGTTGATGCTCTGCTCGTGGCTCTGGAGTCCGCGGATGCGTCCGCTGAGGCCGGTGGGCTCGACGACGATCGATTCGCCGACCTGGAACGCGCCGTCGATCAGGGTGCCGGTGACGACGGTTCCGAAGCCGGAGATCGAGAAGGCGCGGTCGATCGGCAGGCGCGGGCGGTCGATGTTGCGGACATCGCTGAGGGCGTCGACGGCGCCGTCGAGGGAGGCGCGGAGCTCGTCGAGGCCGGCGCCGCTGACGCCGGAGCAGGGGATGATCGGTGCGCCGGCGAGGGCGGTGGGGCTGAGCAGGTCGCGGATATCATCCGTGACGAGTTCGAGCCACTCCTCGTCGACGAGGTCGGACTTGGTCAGCGCGACGACGCCGTGCTGCAGGTCGAGCAGGTCGAGGATGTCGAGATGCTCGCGCGTCTGGGGCATGACGCCCTCGTCGGCGGCGATCACGAGCAGGGCGAGGTTGATGCCGCCAACGCCGGCGAGCATGTTCTTGATGAAGCGCTCGTGGCCGGGGACATCGACGATCGAGACTTCGCGTCCGCTGGGCAGTGTGGTCCAGGCGAAGCCGAGATCGATGGTGAGGCCGCGGGCCTTTTCTTCTGCCCAGCGGTCGGGGTCGATGCCGCTGAGCGCTTGGACCAGGGTGCTCTTGCCGTGGTCGACGTGCCCGGCGGTGCCGATGACGAACATGACGGCAGCTTAGGCGGGTGGGCGGTGAGTCGCGGGTAGCATCGACGCACAGCGCGGCGTGGCATCGAGCCGGCATCGTGAGGAGGACTTGATGAAGGCGATCGTGGTGGAGCCGCCGGGGCGGACGGCGGATTCGTTGCGGATTGAGGAAGTGGCGGACCCGGTGGCGGGGGATGAGGAGGTGCTGCTGCGAGTGCATGCTTCGGCGCTGAATCGGGCGGACATGATGCAGCGGATGGGCGGTTATCCCGCGCAGCATGGGGCGTCGGCGATTCTGGGGCTGGAGCTGTCGGGCGAGGTCGTTGAGGTGGGGTCGCGGGTGCGCTCGCTGTCGGTGGGCGACCGGGTGTATGGGTTGAGCGGGGGCGGTGGGTACGCGGAGCTGGCGACGATTCACGAGTCGCTCGCGATGCCGATTCCGGAGGAGCTGAGCTATCACGAGGCGGCCTCGATTCCGGAGGTGTTCTTCACGGCGAACACGGCGGTGCGGACGCTGGGCGAAACGAAGCCGGGCGAGCGGCTGCTGGTGCACGCGGGCGGCAGCGGCGTCGGCATCGCGGCGATCCAGATCGGGAGGCTGATCGGGGCGGAGGTCTGGACGACGGCGGGCAGCGCGGAGAAGTGCGAGCGGGCAGCCGAACTCGGGGCGCAGGTGACGGTCAACTACCGCGAGGAGTCGTTTGCTGATGTGGTGAATGAGCGGACCGATGGCCGCGGCGTGGACGTGATTCTCGACGTGATCGGCCGGGACTATTGGGACTCAAACCTGAAGGCGCTGGGCATCACGGGCCGCCTGGTGCTGGTGGGACTGATGGGCGGCGCGGTGGCGGAGACGAGTCTTGGGCTGATTCTGAGCAAGCGGCTGCGGATTCTGGGCACGGTGATGCGGTCGCGTCCGTTGATCGACCGGGCGGCGATCACGCGGGATTACCGGGCGCATCTGGAGCCGGCGATCGTGGCGGGGCAGATGAAGCCGGTGATCGATTCGGTGTTCCCGTTGCGCGAGGCGGCGGCGGCGCATCAGTACATGGCCGAGAACCGGAACTTTGGGAAGATTCTGCTGGACTGTCTCGACGCCTAGATCGGCGGGCGACGCGTCGGGGCTGGGACCAGCTTCAGTCCTGCGCGAACAGCGGATCGGATTATGGGTCGTGGGCGAGGAGCGAGGGGTCGACGAGGCGGACGAATAGTTCGTTGGCGACTTCGTGGCCTCGGGGCGTGAGCCGGAGGCGGGCGTGGTGGCGCTCGGCGAGGTTCGAGTCGATGGCCCAGGCGATGACGGGTTCGACGGCGCCGAAGGCATCGGGGTGGCGCTGCTTGAGCGCCTGATCATCGACGCCATGGGTGAGGCGGAGACCGAGGGTCAGGGTGTCGACGACCGCGTCGTTGGGGGTGATCGTCTCGACGTGGTCGATGGCCGGGCTTGGTAGGTCGTGTTCGGATTTGGTCAGGGTTGTCAGGTCGCGAACGTAGGCGGCGGGGCGGCGGATGACGCTGTAGCGCCGGCCGTCGAAGCAGCCGTGTGCGCCGGGTCCGACGCCGATGTAGTCGCCGTGGAGCCAGTAGTTGAGGTTGTGCCGGCATTCGCGGCCCGGGAGGGCGTAGTTGCTGGTCTCGTAGTGCTCGTAGCCTGCCTCGGCGAGGCGGTCGGCCGTCCAGCTGGAGATTTCGGCGACGAGGTCGGAATCGGCTTCGATCACGGCGCCCGCCGCGACGCGAGCGGCGAGCGGGGTGCCGTCCTCGACGGTCAGGGCGTAGCAGGAGATGTGCTCGGGTCGCCAGGAGACGACGCGGTTGAGCGTCTTGCGCCAGGACTCGATCGGCTGGTGCGGGAGGCCGTAGATGAGGTCGAGATTGACGTTGTCGAAGCCGGCGTCGCGGACTTCGCCGAGCGCGGCCTCGGCGCGCTCGGCGCTGTGCAGACGGTCGAGAAAGAGCAGTTCGTCGGCGTCGAGCGACTGGACGCCCATCGAGACGCGGTTGACGCCGGCGGCGCGGTAGTCGCGCATGCGGACGACGCTGACGCTCTCGGGATTGGCTTCGAGGCTGATTTCGGCGTCGCCAGCGATGGCGAAGTTCTGGCGCGCGGCTTCGAGCAGGCGCGCGATCTGTCCGCCCTCAAGCAGGCTGGGGGTGCCGCCGCCGATGAAGATGGTCCGGATCTCGCGGCCGCGGGCGCTGCCGGACCAGAGTGCGAGCTCGTGCAGAGCGGCGTTGAGCCAGCCGGAGGTGAGCTGTTCGAGGCCGGCGTAGGAGTTGAAGTCGCAGTATGCGCACTTGACCGTGCAGAAGGGGACGTGGATGTAGAGCGAGAGCGGCAGCGGGGATGCAGGGGGTTGGGTCACTTGTCGAGTGTATGGCTTGCGTCGTGGGCTGAATTGCCCGCGGGATCGGCGCGTGACACACTCGGAGGAAGACGTGTCAAGGGGGGTTGAGTGCTGAAATCACACGGTTGCGGCGTGTTGCGGCCGGAGCATGTCGGGGAGCGGGTGACGCTGGCAGGCTGGGTGCATCGGCGGCGCGATCACGGGCGGCTGATTTTTCTCGACTTGCGCGACCGCGACGGGATCGTGCAAGTCATCGTGCGCCCACGTGAAGATGAGGACAGCGCGTACGCGGTGGCGAACGAGGTGCGTAACGAATACGTGCTGCGGGTAACGGGCGAGGTCGTGCCGCGCTCAGAGGGGACGGTCAACGCGGACCTGCCGACGGGCGAGGTGGAGCTGATCGCGGAGCGCGTGGAGGTGTTGAACGCGGCGAAGACGCCGCCGTTTGCGGTGAACGAGGACACGCTCGATGTCGATGAGCTGGTGCGGATGCGCTACCGCTACATCGACATCCGGCGGCCGCAGATGCTCGCGGCGCTGGAGCTGCGGGCGGGGCTGAACCAGGAGATTCGCAACTTCATGACGGCGCAGGGGTTCCTGGAGGTGGAGACGCCGATCCTGGTCTCGGCGACGCCGGAGGGCGCGCGCGACTACGTAGTGCCGAGCCGGCTGCAGCCGGGCGCGTTCTACGCGCTGCCGCAGGCGCCGCAGCAGTACAAGCAATTGCTGATGGTCGCGGGGGTGGAGCGCTACTACCAGATCGCGCGCTGTTTCCGCGATGAAGACCTGCGGGCCGACCGCCAGCCGGAGTTCACGCAGCTCGACCTGGAGTGGTCGTTCGCGGAGGAAGAGGACATCCTGGCGCTGCTGGAGGACCTGTTTGTGACGGTGACCGCGGCGCTGCGGCCGGACCTGACCGTGCCAACGCCGTTCCCGAGGCTGACCTGGCAGGAGTCGATGGAGCGCTACGGGTCAGACAAGCCGGACCTGCGCTACGGGCTGGAGCTGAGCGACTGCTCAGACATCGCGGCGCAGTCGGGCTTCGGCGTGTTCAGCGGGGCCGTGGCGAACGGCGGCAGGGTGGGGGGGATCGTGATGCCCGGTGGGGCGTCGCTGTCGCGTCGCGAGGTGGATGCGTTCACGGGTCTGGCTCGTACGCTGGGCGCGCCGGGCCTGGTCTCGATGCAGTTCTCGGCCGCGCCGGCTGAGGCGACGGAGGACGAGATTCGTTCGCCAGTGCTGCGTCACGTGGGCCTGGAGGACGCGCGCGCGATCGGGACGCGCTGCGGGGCGGGCGCCGGAGAGATGGTGCTGCTGGCGGCGGGCGAACCGGGGATGGTGGCGACGGTGCTGGACGGGCTCCGCCGCGAGCTGGCGCGGCGGCTGGAGTTGGTCGATCCGAAGGTGCTGCAGTTTGGCTTCATCACGGATTTCCCGCTGGTCGAGCCGGACAGCGGGGGAGCCGGCTGGACAGCACTCCACCATCCGTTCACCGCGCCGCAGGCGCAGGACCTGGCGTTGCTGGAGTCGGAGCCCGGGAAGGTGCGGGCGCGCGCCTACGACACGATCGCGAACGGGTTTGAGCTGGGCTCGGGGTCGATCCGGATTCACGAACGGGAGATGCAGGAGCAGGTCTTCGAGCTGCTCGGTATCGGGCGCGACGAGGCATGGCAGCGATTCGGGCACATGCTTGAAGCGTTTGAGTATGGCGCGCCGCCGCACGGCGGGTTTGCGTTTGGGATCGACCGTGTGGCGATGCTGCTGGCCGGGCAGGAGAACATCCGCGAGGTCACGGCGTTCCCGAAAACGCAGTCGGCCGCCGACCCGTTGACCGGCGCGCCGCAGGCGCTGACGGCCGAACAGCTGGCCGAATTGCATCTGACCGTGAGAAGTCCGATCGGAGATCGTTAGGCGCGGGTGCGGTTCGCCGGGTGGGCCTGCCTGTGGGTGATAATCTCGCGCCCAAGCGAGGGAGGAACAGGGTGAGGCGTACTGCGATCTGGTCGGTTTCGTTGATGGTGGCGCTGCTGGCTGTCGTGCTGGCCATGCTGGTGGTGGCGTGCGGCGGCAGCGAGGACGGGGCGGAGGAGCCGGCGGCTGCGAGCCAACAGGTAGAACGGCAGGAGCGGGAGGCCAGCGAGCAGCCCGCGCGGCAGGATGCGGGTGAACAGCAGGGTCAGCAGGGTCAGCAGGGTCAGCAGGATCAACAACAACAGCAGCCGGTGGAGCGGTCGGCGGAGGGCACGAGCGCGGGGCCGCGTGACTCGGGGACGCTGCGGATCGCGCGCGCAGAGCCGATCAACCTCGATCCTGCGCAGGTGACCGATGTGTCGTCGGCCGTGATCATTGTGGAGGTCTTCGGTGGGCTGTTGACGTTGGACCAGGACCTGCGGATCGCTCCGGACCTGGCCGAAGCGGTACCGGGGCCGACGACGAACGCCGACGGGACCGTGACATACCGGTTCACGCTGCGGCGCGATGCGAAGTTCCACGATGGGAAGCGGATCACGGCGGGGGACGTGAAGTGGAGCTTCGAGCGTCATGCGGCTCCGGAGACGCTGTCGCCGACGGCGCCGGACTTCCTCGGCGACATCATCGGAGTGCGGGAATACACGCGCGGTCGGGCGGACGAGATCGTCGGGATTCAGGTGATCGACGACGTGACGCTGGATATCACGATCGACTCGGCGAAGCCGTACTTCCTGTATCTGATGACGTTCCCGGTGGCGTTTGTGGTCGACCGCGCTCAGGTCGAGGCGGACCCCGAGCGTTGGAGCCTGCAGCCGAACGGAACGGGACCGTTCAAGCTGCGTGAGTGGACGCTCGGCGAGGGCATGGTGCTGGAGCGGTTCGACGACTATCACCTCGGGCCGGCGGGGGTGGAGACGGTGCAGGTGCGGTTTGCCGGCGGCGGCGTGGAGCAGTTCGAGAACGATGAGGTGGACATCGCAGGGATCGGTGTGAACGACATCGAGCGGGTGCGCGACCCGGCCTCGGAGCTGAACCCGCTCTACGTAACGCGCAACGAGCTGTCGGTGTTCTACCTGGCGTTCAACACGGTCTCGCCGCCGTTCGACGACCCGCTGGTGCGGCGGGCGCTGGCCCACGCGATCGACAAGACGACGATCATCGAGACGGTGCACCAGGGGCTGTCGCGGGTGGCGCACGGGATCGTGCCGCCGGGCCTGGCGGCGTTCGACGGGGACTATCTGGGCCTGTCGTTCGACCCGGAGCTGGCTCAGGAGCTGCTGGCGCAGTCGCGCTACGCAGGGCAGCCGATTCTGAACACGATTCGGCTCACGGTTCCGGGCCAGGGCGCGACGCCGGGCGGGACCTATGAGGCGATTCAGGACATGTGGCTGACCCACCTGGGCCTCGCGATCGAGATTCAGCAGGTGGAGTTCGCGACGTTCATCGGCGAGCTTGATCGCGGGCTGTATCAGCTGTTCGGGCTGGGCTGGAGCCTGGACTTCCCGGACCCGCAGAACGTGCTCGACTACAAGTTCCACAGCCGCTCGCTGGGCAACGACGTGGGGCTGGACGATGACGAGCTGGACGCACTGCTTGAGCAGGCGCGGGGGGAGTTCGACTCGGCCAAGCGGGTGCAGCTGTACCGCGAGGTGGAGCGGATGCTGGTCGGCGAGGCCGTCTGGATCCCGCTCTTCCATTCGGTCGCACATGAGGTGGTGAAGCCCTACGTGGAGGGCTACCAGCCGACGCGGATGGTGATTCCGCAGCTACGGTATGTGCGGCTGACGCAATAGGTCGGGGTCGCCCCGATCGGGTCAGTGAGGGGCGGGTCAGCACGATGGGCGTGAGCGGGGCGATTCCGCTGCTGCTGCGAAGACTGGCACTGGTTCCAGTGCTGGTCTTCGCGGTGTTGGCGTTCACCTACGGGATCACGCAGATCGCTCCGGGGGATCCGGTCCGGATCATCGCGGGACAGCGGGAGATCGAGGAGGAACAGGCGGACCGAATCCGTGAGGAGTACGGCCTCAACGGCAACTACTTCGAGCGCTTCGGCAAATATTTCGTGGGTCTGGTCACCCGTGCGGACCTGGGGCCTTCGTATTACTACCGCTCGCCCACGCGCTCGGTGCAGGAGCTGCTCGGCGACCGCATCTGGGTGTCGGCGCAGATCAATGCGATCGTGATGGTGATCGTGCTGGGCTTGGGAATTCCGCTGGGTGTCTTCGCCGGCGTGCGGCGAGGCACCTGGAAAGACCCGGCGATGATCGGGTTCTGGAAGATCTTCGACTCGATCCCCTCGCCGATGCTCATCGTGCTGGTGGCGTTGCTGCTGGTGGAGGGCCTGGCGCCCGTAACCAATGCGCTCGGATTCAACGTGCCGGCGGTTTGGACGCCGGGCGATCCGGCGTCGTACCTGGTGCCGGTGATCGCGCTGAGTGTGCCGTCGCTCGGCGGGATGGCGCGGTTCGTGCGGGTGAGTCTGTTGACAACGCTGGATGACGATTACGTGCGGACGGCGCGAGCGAAGGGGCTGACGGATCGGCGCGTGCTGTACGGGCACGTGTTGCGCAACGCGCTGCTTCCGCTGAGCACCGTGATTGGCCTGTCCGTGGTGGGTGTGATCGGCGGTTCGATCATCATCGAGACGCGCTATGGGGTCCCGGGCGTCGGGGCGTTCATGTTCGAGTCGATCCGACAGCGCGATTTCAACGTCGTGCTCGGCTTCACGCTGCTCACGGCGACGCTCTTCGTGGTCGTGAATGCGCTGATTGACATGGCCTACGTGTTCATCGATCCGCGGATTCGCTACACGGCGAGGTTCTCGTGAGCAGTGCGACCGACACGAGAGCGGACGCCGCCTGGTATCGCCCGGCGCAATCGGAGGCGCCGTGGCTGCGGGCGGTCCGTGCGATCCGTGGGAAACGCATCGCGGTCGTCTGCATCGTCCTGATCGCGATCCTCTATGGCGCCGGCACCTACACGTTCCTCGACATCTTCGGGGTCGACACGGGGTTGCAGGATCCGAATGCGGCGAATCTGACCGAGCGGCGCCCGATTCGGGCGGGTGAGGACGGAGGGACCGAGTCGCTCGGGGCCTTCGCTGCGCGTCATAGCGTGACGCTGGCCACGCTCACGGAGCTAAATCCGGAGCTGGTGGCGGAGCATGGGGCGTTGACGGCCGGGACGATGGCGCCGGCCGGGACGCAGTTCGTGCTGCGCGGCGGCGAGGAGCTACAGGGCCCGACCTGGAATCACCTGCTTGGGACCGACCGGATAGGCCGCGACATGTTCTCGCGCGCGATATTCGCGCTGCGCACGACGTTGATCATCAGCGCGCTCTCCGTGCTGGTGGGCAACATCTTCCTCGGCTGGGGGCTCGGCTTGCTGGCGGGCTATCGGGGCGGCATGGTTGACACCCTGATCATGCGCGCTGCGGACTTTGTCCTCGCCCTGCCCGGACTGGTGATTCTGCTGGTGCTGGTCTCCGCCTTCGGCGAGCCGTGGGGTGAGGTGATCCGCGACCTGCAGGGATGGCTCGGGACCACCGTGCTGATCGAGCAGGGCGTGCATAGCTTTACGTTGATCATCTTCGCGATGTCGTTTGTGGGCTGGGGCGGGACGGCGCGATTCATTCGCGCGCAGACGCTGGCGATGCGCGAGTCGGAGTTTGTGCTGGCCGCGGAGGCGAGCGGCGCAAGCACGCCGCGGATCCTGGTCTGGCACCTGTTCCCCGCGGTGCTCCCGTGGATCATCATCGGACTCAGCGCATCGCTCGGAGAGGTCGCCGGCGCGGAGGTCGTGCTGACGTGGTTGGGGATTGGGGTTTCGCCGCCGACCGCATCGTTTGGTCTGATGGTGGCCGACGCGGGCGGGTACAAGACGCTGCTCAACGATCCGCAGCTGTTGCTCGTGCCGCTGGGATTCGTCCTGGTGCTGTTGCTGTCGTTCAATCTGCTGGGGGATGCGGTGAACGACGTGATGAACCCGCGTGGGCGCTGAACGACGGCGTCATCTGCAGCCGATCATCGGGCGTTCTGCGGGGCGCTGATATGCTCGCGCGGACGTGTGAGTTGCTGCGTGTTGAACGGGTTGTGTGGACATATGAAGGTCACTGCAGAGCGCATCCCTGAGTCGCAGGTGGTGCTTGATGTCGAGCTGGATGAGGAACGGGTTGAGCGAGCGCTGAACCAGGCCGCGCGGCGGCTGTCGCGGCGCTATCAGATTCCCGGCTTTCGCAAGGGCAAGGCGCCGCGCCAAGTGGTGGAGCGGGTGCTGAGCGTTGATGCAGTCTTCGAGGAGGCCACCGAGCGGCTGGTGCCGCAGGCCCTGCAGGAGGCGATCGAGAACGAGGGCCTCGAGCCGATCGCCGTGCCGCAGGTGGAGATCACCGGTCGCGAGCCGATGACGTTCCGGGCGACGGTGCCGCTGGAGCCGACGGTGGAGCTGGGCGACTACCGCAGCATCGCGGTGGCGCGGCCGGACAGCGAGTACACGGAGGAGCTGGTCGACGAGCAGATTCTGGCGCTGCGGCGTCGGCACGCGGTGTTGGAGCCGGTCGAGCGCGCGCCAGAGATGAACGACCGGGTCACGGCGGACATCCGCGCAACCGTCGGCGACAACGAGGTGCTCAACGAGGAGGCCGCGGAGTTTCACCTGCGCGAGGGCCAGGCCGTCGGCGTTCCCGGGCTGATGGAGCGGCTGGTCGGGCTTGAGGTCGGCGTGGAGCACGAGATCGAGATCGATGTCGACGAGGACTGGGACGACGAAGAGGTCGCTGGCAAGACGGTGACGTTCAGGGCCACGATCCACGACGTGAAGCACGAGGAGCTGCCCGACCCGGACGACGACTTCGCGATGGAGGTCTCGGACGAGTTCGAGACATTCGCCGAGCTGCGGGGCAGGATTGAGGAGCAGCTGCGGGAGCAGACCGACCGCCAGGCGGCGGACCTGCTGCGTCGCTCGGTGCTCGAGGCGGTGATTGCGAAGTCGACGCTGGAGTACCCGCCGGCGCTTGTGGAGCACGAGGTCGAGCACATGCGGCAGGACTTCGCGCGGCAGATGGGGCAGGACCCCGCGACGTTCCTACAGGGCTCGGGCGAGCAGGGCGAGCAGCTGCTGGCCAGCTTCCGCTCGCAGGCCAACGAGCGGGTGATCAACACATTGTTGCTGCAACGCATTTCGGAGGCTGAGGCGCTCACGGTGCTCGACGAGGAGATCGAGGCGGAGCTGCGCACGATCCTCGACGAGAGCATGGACGCAGGCGGCGAGGACCTGCTGGAGGACGAGCAGGTGCGAGAGAACGTGCGTCAGCGGCTGGTGCGCGAGCGCACGATCGAGCGTCTGGAGCAGATCGCGATCGCGAACGAGGCGGCCGGCCTCGGCGCCGACGATGAGGCGGAGGAGGACGTGGACGAGGATCGGGACATCACGATCGATCCGGAAGCGTCAGTCGAACGCGACGACACTGACGGCACCGATGAGGCTGACGAGGAGCTTGCCGGGGCGGCCGACGAGTCGGCTGACGGCGCGACTGACGATGATCCGGAGGCGGACAGCGCCGACGCAGCGGACGATTCGGCGGAGACGCCGGAGGCCTGAGCGCAATGTTCCGTGCGAGGCCGCGAGTTGACGGATCATGGGTAGACTGACGACTTGGAGCAGGCCCTACAGCAGGCGTTGAAGGAGCAATACATGTCACTGATTTCGCCCAGCGCGATCATTCCGATGGTGGTGGAGAGCACCAACCGCGGGGAGCGGGCCTACGACATCTACTCGCTGCTGCTGCGCGAGCGGATCATCTTCCTGGGGACGCCGATCGACGACCAGGTGGCGAACGTGATCGTGGCGCAGCTGCTCTACCTCGATCGCGAGGACCCCGACCGTGACATCCAGGTGTATGTGAACTCGCCGGGCGGCGTGATCACAGCGGGGCTGGCGATCTACGACACGATGCGGCTGATCAACGCGGATGTCTCGACGATCTGCGTGGGCATGTCGGCCTCGATGGGCACGGTGCTGCTCGCGGCGGGCGCGCCGGGCAAGCGCTACGCGCTGCCGCACGCGACGATCCACATGCATCAGGCGTTGGGCGGCGCGCGCGGTCAAGCGTCAGACATCGAGATTGCTGCGCGGGAGCTGTTGCGCAACAACGAGATCATCCGCAACCTGCTCTCGCAGCACACGGGACAGCCGCTGGACCGGATCAAGGCCGACACTGACCGCGACTTCTATCTGGACGCCGATCAGGCCAAGGAATATGGGCTGGTCGACGACGTGCTGAAGACCGACGCGCGCGGCGACGCTGCTGCGGCGGCGGGCGCGTAACGTCATACTGCCACCACTGCTTGTGGCAGGCTGCCGTAGCGCTGAGAGGACGGTCGGATGACGATGTCCCGTGGCGGAGGCGGTCACTCGCAGTATCACTGCTCGTTCTGCGCGAAGGACCAGAGCCACGTGCGACGTCTGGTCGCAGGGCCGGGCGGCGTCTACATCTGCAACGAGTGCGTCGAGGCGTGCCGCGACGTGATCCGCGAGGAGGCCGGGGCGGCCGCGGCGCAGCCCGACGCGACGCCCGAGGCTGATTCGGCGCGAGTGCTGGCGCCGCAGGAGATTTACGAACGGCTCTGCGATCACGTCGTTGGCCAGGAGGACGCGAAGCGGGTCCTCGCGGTGGCGGTGTACAACCACTACAAGCGAATCGGCAGCAAGGTCGAGGCGACCAACGGCGTCGAGCTCGAGAAGAGCAACATCCTGCTGGTGGGACCGACCGGCGTGGGCAAGACGCTGTTGGCGTCGACGCTGGCGCGGATTCTCGATGTGCCGTTCTCGATCGCCGATGCCACCGCGCTCACCGAAGCGGGATACGTGGGCGAGGATGTTGAGAACATCCTGCTGCACCTGATTCAGGCGGCGGATTTCGACATCGCGCGGGCCGAGCGCGGGATCATCTACATCGACGAGATCGACAAGATTTCACGCAAGTCGGACAACCCGTCGATCACGCGCGACGTGTCGGGCGAGGGCGTGCAACAGGCGTTGCTGAAGATCATCGAGGGCACCGTCGCGTCGGTGCCGCCACAGGGTGGGCGCAAACATCCACACCAGGAGTTCCTGCAGATCAACACGAGCAAAGTGCTGTTCATCTGCGGCGGTGCGTTTGAGGGCCTGGGACCGATCATCGACCGTCGGGTGACCAGCGGGGTGCGCAGCATCGGCTTCGGCTCGGAGGCGCGCAGCAAAGAGGCGTCGGCGGCACTGCTGCGCCAGCTGAGCCACGATGATCTACAGAAATACGGCCTGATTCCCGAGTTCGTCGGGCGGCTGCCGGTGGTGGTGACGCTCGATCCGCTCGATCAGGAATCGCTGGTGCGGATTCTCACAGAGCCGAAGAACGCGCTGGTGCGGCAGTTCGAGCAGTTCTTCAAGATGGACGGGGTGGAGCTGACATTCACGCCCGAGGCGCTGGATGCGATCGCCTCGACGGCGCTCGCGGAAGCGACGGGGGCGCGAGGTCTGCGGACGGTCGTGGAGGACCTGCTGCTCGACGTGATGTTCGAGGTGCCGAGCCGTCCCGAGGTGAAGAAGTGCGTCGTCAACGCCGACACGATCAAGCGTCTGGAACGACCGCTGCTGCTCAACGAGTTGGGCATGGCGGTGGAGTATGAGGCGATTCGGCGTCGTGGCTCGGAGGCGGTCGCGAAGCAGGAAAGCGCCTGATGCGCGCGGCGGGGGCCGCGACGGCAGGTGGCGCGGTGGGTGGCGCGACCAGCGGCAGGGCGGGTGGCAGGACAAGCGGCGCGGGGCGACGGGAGCGGCTCGATTCGCTGATGGTGCGTCGCGGCCTGGCGGCGGATGAGCGCGCGGCCCAGGCGCTGCTGCTGGCCGGTCGAGTGCATGGTCGGGGCCGGCGCCTGAGCCAGGCGGGAATGCTGATCGCGGCGGACGCCGAGATCGAGGTAACGGCGGGCGCGCGATTCGTCTCGCGTGGCGGTGAGAAGCTGGCGGCGGCGCTGGCGGCCTGGCCGATCGACGTGACGGACCGCGTCTGTCTCGACGTCGGCGCGGCGACCGGCGGCTTCACCGATTGTCTGTTGCAGCGCGGCGCTGCGGAGGTTCGCGCGGTGGACGTGGGCTACGGGCAGCTGGCGACGGAGTTGAGGAACGATCCCAGGGTCAGATCGATGGAGCGAACGAATGCGCGCGAGATGCCGCTGATCGAGCCGCGGCCGCCGCTGGTGGCGATCGATGTGTCGTTCATCGGGCTCGCAGCGGTGCTGCCGCGCGTTGCGGAGGTCGCAAGCGCGGGGGCGGATGTGGTGGCGCTGGTCAAGCCGCAGTTCGAGGCCGCGCGCGATGATGTCGACGAGGATGGCGTCGTGCGCGACCGGATGGCGCAGGCGCGGGCGGTGACCGGCGTGCTGACGTGGGCGCTGAAGCGGGGCTGGCGCGTGGGCGGCGTGCTGCGCTCGCCGCTGCGCGGGCCGAAGGGAAATCTGGAGTGGTTCGTGTGGCTGCGCACGCCGGGATCGCCGGCATGAGCGGCATGCGCAACGTGCGCTGTGTGGGCTTCTACTACCACCCGCGGCTGCGGGCCGCGCAGGATCTTGCGCAACTCGCGGCCGAACGGCTACGTAGCGAGGTGCCGCATGTGTGGGTCTCCGCGCCGTGGGACCCGGAGCGATCCGAGACGCACCTGGCTGAGACGGACCTGCTGATCTGCATCGGCGGCGATGGCACGGTGCTGCGCGCGGCGCGGGCGGCGTCGCGTCACGACGTGAAGATTCTGGGCGTCGACATGGGGCGTCAGGCGTTCCTCACGGAGCTGACCCCCGACCAGCTGGCCTCGCATCTGCCCAGGCTGCTGGAGGGCGCGTTCCAGGTTGAGGAGCGCTCGATGCTCGAGGCGAGCGCCGAGCGGGCCGTGGAGGATCTGCCGGCAGCGCTGCCCGCGCTGAACGACGTGATCATCGGGCGTGGCAATCTTGGCCAGCCGGCCTATCTGCGCATCCATGTGAACGGCGATCCGATCGGGGTGGTGCGGGCGGACGCGATTGTGGTGGCGAGTGCGACGGGGAGTACGGGCTACTCGCTCTCCGCGGGCGGGCCGATCCTGCATCCGTTGGCGCGCAGCGTGGTGCTGACGCCGGTCGCGCCGCATCTGGCGGCGGCCGCGCCGATCGTGCTGCCGGCGGACGCGAGCATCGGGCTGACCCTCGGGGAGGAACATTCGGGCATGTTGTCGGTCGATGGTCAGCGCCCGTACGCGCTGGCGCCGGGTGGCGGCGTGGAGGTGCGGCGCAGCGAGGCGGTGGCGCAGCTGATTCGCTTCGGCGAGCGGCCCTTCTTCGCGCAGCTGGGCAAGCGGCTGGCCTGGCTCGACGACCGCCGGCTGCAGGCGGTGCGGCGGACGGGCGTTGAGCCCTTCGATGTGGACGACGCGGAGCCCGCTTAACACGGCCTATGGCTGCGGCCCCTGAATGCGGTCGGGCGTTCGAGTAGGATTGTTGATGTCGCGGCGCCGGGCGCTGAGGGGCGACGGGACGCGGCGTGTGACGGAGTCACGACGACGTGTTGAGTGCGCTGCGCTTGCGAGATTTCGTGCTGACGCAACAGGCGGAGCTCGAACTCTCGCCGGGGTTCACGGTGATCACGGGCGAAACGGGCGCGGGTAAGAGCGTGCTGTTCGAGGCGCTGCGCTTCGCGCTCGGAGGTCCGGCCGACGCGGCGCTGGTGCGGCCGGGGGCCGAGCGGACTGAGGTGGAGGCGGTGTTCGACCTGCGCGACAGCCCGTCGCGCGAGGCGGTGGGGGCGGCGCTGGAGGAGCTGGATGTGCCGTTCGATGGCGAGCTGGTGCTACGGCGCTGGCTGGCGCTGGGAGACCGTGGTGGGCGGCGGCTGTCTGGTCGGTTGTCTGGGCGGCTGCGGATCAACGACCGCACGGCGACGCTCGAGACGGTGAGGAGTCTCGCGCCGTGGCTGGCGGATATTCACGGGCAACGCGAGCATCTTTCGCTGCTGCGGCCCGGGCAGTGTCTGTCGCTGCTCGACCGATTTGCCGGGCTCGGTGGGGCGCGTGACGAGTTCGCGGGGATGGTGCGGCGGTTGCACGCGCTCGATCGTCGATTGGACGCCTTTGAGGGCGATGAGCGGGAGCACGCGCGTCGGGTGGCGTTGCTGCGGCATGAGGCGTCGGAGATCGCCGCGGCGGGTCTGCGGCCCGGCGAGGAGGAGGAACTGCGCTCCGAGCACTCGCGACTGCTGCACGCGGCGCGGCTGGTGGAGGACTCAGAGGCGGCGCGCACGGCGCTCGAGTCGGACGTGCTCGGGGACGCGCTGACGGCCGTGCGACGAATCGTTGAGGTTGACGACGAAGCGGTGGGCCTGGGGATGTCGATGGAGGCCGCCGCCGAGCATGCGGCGGACGCGCTGCGCGAGCTGCGGTCCTACGCAGACACGATCGTGGTCGACCCGGCACGATTGGCGGAGGTGGAGGCGCGGCTCTCGCTGATCGCCCAGCTCGAGCGTCGCTGGGGCGACAGCGTCGCGGAGGTGATCGCGTACGGCGAGCAGGCGTCGCAGGAGGCGGATCAGCTGGAGGGTCAGGAAGCGGACCTCGCGGAGATTCGCGCGGAGGCTGACGCGCTGCTGCGACAGGTCGAGATCGCAGCGCTGGAGCTCAGCGCGTCTCGTCGGGAGGCTGCGCAGCGGTTCGTAGCGGCGATTCTTGAGGAGTGCCAGTCGCTGCATCTGGACGGAGCGGTGGTTGAGGCCGCCTTCGAGCCGATCCGGGTGGCCCTCGATGGGCGGGCGATCGCGACGCCCGACGACGCTCAGGTCGGCTTCGACCAGACGGGCATGGATCGGATCGAGCTACTGGTGTCGTTCAACCCGGATGCGCCGCCGCGGCCGCTGCAGCGGGTTGCAAGCGGCGGCGAGACGGCGCGGCTGACGCTGGCGATCAAGGCGGTGCTGGGCGATCGAGACGCGGTGCCGGTGCTGCTGTTCGACGAGATCGACGTGGGGCTGGGCGGCCGCAGCGGCGCGACGGTCGGGGAGCGGCTGGCGCGGCTGGGCCGGTCGCATCAGGTGTTGTGCATCACGCATCTGCCGCAGGTCGCGTCGTACGCGTCGGCGCATGTGTGTGTGCGCAAGGTGGCCGACCAATCCGGGACGCTGGTGGTCGTCGAGGCGCTCGACGCGGCGGCGCGGCTGACCGAGCTGGCTGAGATGCTGGGCGCGGACTCGGAGGCGAACCGGACGAGCGCTCGCGCGCTGTTGCGCGCCGGAGTGGGCCGATGACGACGAACGAGGCCACCGCCGACGCGACCGCCGTCTGGACGCCGGTCGCGCGCCGGGCCGCGGTGGGCGATGCGCGGGAGATTCGGCGGCTGATCCAGTTTTGGGCGGACGAGACCGGTGACGTGCTGCCGCGCACCGAAGGCGAGATTTACGAGACGATTCGCGACTTCGTGGTGGTGGACGGGCAGTCGAGGCGCTCGCTGGTCGCGGCGGGGGCGCTGCACGTGGAGTGGCGCGACCTGGCAGAGATCAAGTCGTTGGTGGTCGACCGCACGATTCAGGGCAAGGGTCTGGGGCGGATCGTCGTGGCGTCGTGCCTCGATGAGGCGGTCGAGCTGGGTCTCAAGACGGTGTTCGCGTTGACCACGACGCCAGCCTTCTTCGAGCGGCTGGGCTTTCGCGTGGCGGGCGTCAGCGCATTCCCGCGCAAAGTCTGGAACGAGTGCTTTCGCTGTCCCAAGTACGAGAACTGCGATGAGGTAGCCGTGTCGATCGATCTGCGTGAGCGGGTTGCGGAACGTGCCGAGCGCTCAGGATGAGCGGCGAGGAGCGGCTGCGCGAGACGCGCGTCAGCAGCGAGGTGGTGTACGAAGGTTCGCGGATCAATCTGCGGGTCGACCGGATGCGGATGGCGGATGGGCGGGAGGCGACGCGGGAGGTTGTTGATCACCCCGATGCCGTGGTGGTGTTGGCGCTGCGCGACGACGGGTTGATCGCGTTCGTGCGGCAGTGGCGCGCGCCGGCCGAGCGGCCGCTGCTGGAGCTGCCGGCCGGCCGGATCGACGCAGGCGAGTCGGCCGAGCAAGCGGCGCGGCGGGAGCTGCGCGAGGAGGTCGGGCTGGACCCGAGGCAGCTCCAGGCGGTGCACGAGTTCTTCGTCGCGCCGGGCTGGGCAAACGAGTACCTCTATGGCTTCCTCGCGCGGGAGTGCGTGGAGTCGCCGCTGGCGGCCGACGAGGACGAAGAGCTGGTTGTGGAGTGGATGTCGTTGGGCGAGGCGGTGGCCGCGATCGAGCGGCGCGAGATCGTGGATGCGAAGAGCCTGATCATGTTGCAGGCGCTGGCGCTGGAGGCGGTCGGCCCGCTCGGGCGCAAGATCATTCACCACTATCGTGGTGAGTAGCCGCTGCGGCTGCTGGAGGGTCGTTCACTACCGCCGACCCGCGATCGGTGCGACAATCAGCGCTGTGCGGCAGGCGCGCGTCGGAGGTCTCTGATGTTGGAGCATGACGTCCTGATCGTCGGTTCGGGGTTGGCGGGGATGCGCGCCGCGCTTGAGGTGAGCAACGATCCGTCGCTTGATGTCGCGATTCTGTCGAAGGTGCATCCGCTGCGATCGCATTCGGGCGCTGCCCAGGGGGGGATCGCGGCGTCGCTCGGCAACTCGGCCGAGGACTCGTGGGAACTGCACATGTTCGACACCGTGAAGGGCGGCGACTACCTCGTCGACCAGAATGCGGCCGAGCTGCTGACGCGCGAGGGGCCCGAGAACATCTTCGAGCTGGAGCACATGGGCTGCGCATTTTCGCGCGATGACCAGGGTCGGGTGGCGCAGCGTCGCTTCGGCGGGCACACCGCGCCGCGCGCCTGCTACGCGGCCGACCGCACAGGTCACGCGGTGCTGACCGTGCTGTTCGAGCAGTTGCTGCGTCGCGGCGTGAAGGTCTACAGCGAGTGGTACGCGCTCGACCTGATCATCAAGGACCGGGTCTGCCAGGGGATCGTCGCGTACGACATCCTGACGGGCCAGATCGAAGCGATCGCGGCCAAGACGGTGATGTTCGGGACGGGCGGCTACGGGCGCGCGTTCCGCGTGACGACCAATGCGTTCGCATCGACGGGCGACGGCGTGGTGATGGCGTACCGGTCGGGCGTTCCGCTGGAAGATATGGAGTTCGTGCAGTTTCACCCGACGGGGCTGCAAGGCTCGGGGATTCTGCTCAGCGAAGCGGCGCGTGGCGAGGGGGCGCACATCGTCAACTCCGAGGGCGAGCGCTTCATGCAGGACTACGCGCCGGGGCGGATGGAGCTGGCGCCGCGCGACATCGTGGCGCGGGCCGCGCAGAGCGAGATTGAGGCGGGGCGCGGGGTGACCGATCTGCGCGATTCGGTGTTCATGGACCTGCGACCGATCGGTGAGGAGCGGATTCGCTACGCGCTGCCCTCGGTGATGCACCTGGCGCGCGACTTCGCGGGGATCGACCCGCTGATCGCTCCGGTGCCGATTCAGCCGACGGCGCACTACTCAATGGGCGGGATTCCCTGCGACATTCACGGGCAGGTGCGGCTCAAGGACCAGGATGAGGCGCCGATCGTGGGCTTCTTCGCGGCCGGCGAAGCGTCGTGCGTTTCGGTGCACGGCGCGAACCGGCTGGGGACCAACTCGCTGCTCGAGGCGGTGGTGTTCGGCCGGCGGTCGGGGCGGGGGATTCTGGATGTCGTGCACGATCTGCCGCCGACATCGATCGATGAAGGGGATATGCAGCGCGCGATCGGCGAAGTCGACAAGCTGCTGAGGGCGGATGGTCCGGAGAAGATCGGCAAGATCCGCGCGGAGCTGCGCGACACGATGATGGACAAGTGCGGCGTCTTCCGCACCGAGGAGCAGCTCGGCGAGGCGCTGTCCGAAGTGAAGGCCTACCAGGAGCGTTATACGCGCTCAGCGATTGACGACCACGGCCAGACGTTCAACACGGACCTGCTCGACGCCGTGGAGCTGGGCCACATGCTGGAGTACGCCGAGGTGATCGTGCGCGGCGCGATCGCACGGCAGGAGAGCCGCGGCGGGCATGCGCGGCGCGACTTCCCCGGTCGCGACGACGACAACTGGTTGAAGCACACGCTGGCGTATCGCGAAGTGGACGGGCCGCGGCTCGAATATTGCGCGGTCAACATGGCGCCGCAATTCCGCGAAGCGTTCCCGCTGCAGGAGCGCACTTACTAGCCGGCTCACTGGCGAGCGCCAGAGATCCGGGCGGCGGGAGCCGCGGTTCGCACAGAACGGAGCGGGTGATGGCCGAGCAACGCTTCATCATTCAGCGCTACGACCCTGATACGCAGGAGGCCTACACGGAGGAGTTCTCGCTCGACGTGCAGCCGGGGCAGACGGTGCTCGACTGTCTGAACGCGATCAAGTGGGAGCAGGACGGAACGCTCTCGTTCCGGATGTCGTGCCGGCACGCGATCTGCGGCTCATGCGCGATGAAAGTCAACGGCAGCTCGATGCTGGCCTGCCAGACACAGGCCTCGGCGGCGGTCGAGCGGGGCGATCCGGTGCGCGTGGCGCCGATGGGCAACCAGACGGTGATCAAGGACCTGGTTGTGGACACGGCCAAGTTCGTGGCGCAGTTCGAGCGCGCGGAGACGTGGCTGGAGCCGCACGAGGACCAGGAGCCGCCGGAGCGCGAGTATCGCCAGCCGGTGGAGGAGTTTGACCATTGGTCGCACGCTTCGACCTGCATTCACTGCGGGGCCTGCTACTCGGACTGCACGGTCGCGGCGGTCGACGAGAAGTTCCTCGGTCCGGCTGCGCTGGCGAAGGCGTACCGATTCGTGATGGATAGCCGCGACTCGCAACGCGAGGAGCGGCTGAAGTTCCTCTCGGAGACCGAGGGCGGGATCTGGGACTGCACGCGCTGCTACATGTGCGTGCAGGCGTGCCCCAAAGACGTGCTGCCGATGGACGCGATCATGGAGCTGCGCTCGCTCGCGATTGAGGCGGGATTCAAGAACAACCACGGCGCGCGGCACCACGAGGGCTTCACCAGCGGCGTGCGGAAGCGCGGCCGGCTCGACGAGATGATGCTGCCGATTCAGTCGGTCGGGATCACGCGGCTGCTGACGCTGAACCCGGCGGCGCACAAAGAGATGATGGACTACACGCCGGGCGCGATCCGGCTGCTGAAGACGCGAAAGCTGCTGGCGATCGCTCAGCGGCACGGCGCGAGCGAGGACGGACGGGCTCAGATTCAGCGAATCTTCGACGAGGTCGAGGAAGAGAAGCACCACCACGACGTGGACGCGGACGCGTTCTCGGCGGAGTTCGAAACGGCACTGGGCGCCAGCTAGCGCGGGTAGAGGGAGCGACTGATGAAGTACGCATTCTGGCCGGGCTGCGTCGCGCGAGGCGCGGCGCCGGAGCTCTACACGTCGACGCTCGCGGTCGCGAAACGTCTGGGTATCGACCTGGTCGAGCTCGACGCGGCGGCCTGTACCGGGGCGGGGATCATCTCCGACGGCGAGCCGTATCTGCAGGACGTGCTGAACGCGCGCACGATGGCGATCTCCGAGCAGATGGGTCTGCCGCTGATGGACATCTGCTCGACCTGCGTCGGGATCCACCGGCTGGCGGCCGAGAAGCTGCGCGAGGTGGATTACCGGATTCGGATTAACCACCACCTGGCGCCCGAGGGGCTCGAGTACCACGGTTCGGCCGACCCTCGGCATCTGCTCTGGATCCTGCTCGAGGACATCGGCTACGACCGGCTCAACTCGCTGATTAAGCGTCCGCTCACCGAGCTGAACATCGGGCCCTTCTATGGCTGCTACCTGGTGCGGCCGGAGCGGACGCTGGAGTTCGACACGCACCCCACGCGGCGCGACAGTCTCGAGCAGTTGATCTCGATGCTGGGCGCGACGACCGTGACCTACGACGGCATGACGAAGTGCTGCGGCTTCCCGATCCTGACGACGAACAAGAAGAACTCGCTGACGATGGCCGGGACGCACCTCGCCGAGGCGCAGCGGATGGGCGCGGATGCGCTGGTGACGCCATGCCCGCTGTGTCATCTGAACCTCGACGCGCAGCAGCCTGACGCGGAGAAGGTGATCAACCAGCGGCTCGACATGCCGGTGCTTCACGTACCGCAGCTGCTGGGTCTGGCGATGGGCATGGAGCCGGAGGAGCTGGGGCTGACGCGTCACGTCGTGGACACGCGGAACCTCCTGAACCGGCTGGGCGCGTAGCGAGTTCGGAGAATCGCTCCCCCTGCGGAGACCTGCGCGTAAATCGGGGATCGGCGATCATGGCGGGGAACGAATGCATCAGGTAGGAGGCAGGCCATGCATCGCGAGTCCGGCGGCGAGACGTTCATTGAGGCGCTGGCGCCGCAGCGCTTGGGCCGCAACGCTCAGCTGGAGCGGATTACGGCGCTGGTCGACTGGGCGCCGTTGGCCGCGATCGTCTCGGTGGTCTACGACGCGCCGCGCGGCCGGCCGGCCTATCCGCCGTTGCTGATGGTCAAGGCGTTGCTGCTGCGCGAGTGGTACGCGCTGTCGGACGAGCAGTTGGAAGCGGCGCTCTGGGACCGGGTCTCATTCCGCCGCTTCGTCGGGCTCGGTCTGGACGCGGACGCGCCGGACCGCTCGACGGTGAGCCGCTTCCGCCTCCAGCTGGTGCGGCGCGGCTTGGCCCGGCCGCTGTTCGACGAGCTCAACGGTCAGTTGGAGGCGCAGGCGCTGGTGCTCAAGCAGGGCACGCTGCTGGACGCCACGCTGGTCGAGGCGCAGGTCCGCCGGCCCGCGCACGGTGCGGGCGCGGGCGCGCGCAGCGAGCGCGACCGGGACGCCAGCTGGACGCGCAAGGGCGGGCGCTCGTACTTCGGCTATCAGGGCCATCTCGGCGTCGACCAGGGTTCGGGCCTGGTCCGCCGGGCCGAGCTGCAGCCGGCCCACGTGAACGAGACCGAAGTGGCGGACGGCTTGATCGTGGGCGACGAGCAGGCCGTCTACGCCGACCGCGCCTACGAGGACAAAGCGCGTCGCCGGCGCCTGCGCGCGGCCGGGGTCAAGGACCGGATCAAACACCGCCGACACAAGTACTTGCCCCAGCTGCCGCATTGGCAGCGGCGCCGCAACGAGCTGATCGAACGCCGCCGCGCAGCCGTGGAACGCGTCTTCGCCACCCTCAAGCAGCACTACGGCTACCGCCGCGTGCGCTATCTCGGACTCGAACGCAACACGCTCGAACTGCTCTTCAAGTGCATGGCCTACAACCTCCGACGCGCCGATACGCTGCTCAGCCGCGCGCTCGCCTGAACAGCCGCTGACTCAGCCCACGCCGCCCCGAACGCGCCGCTCGAGCCCACCGCCGGCGCACACCGCACCCCGCTCCGCGCGCTGCCCGACGATCCAACCGAGCCACACCACAATCACGCCCCCGACAACGGGCCGCTCCCCGTCAAACCAGCACCAACACGACTTACGCGCAGGTCTCCTGCGGGGGAGCTGCCGCTCGCCAACTCCCTCTCTCCCCCCTGCGGGGGGAGATGCCGTAGGCAGAGGGGGGAGGACTGGCGTATTGCCCCGCCGTGGTGGTCGTCCGCCTCCCCCTCAGTCGCTGCGCGACAGCTCCCCCTCGGGGGGAGCAATGGGATACGGGGATGAGCGCTGTCGTCAGGGTGTTCGGGCGCCGCGCCCTCGACAAGGACGCGGCGCCCGGGCGGATTTGGAGGGCAGCCGGGCGGCGGGTGCGCCGACGCGATTGGGTTGTGCGTCGGCGGGCGGGCGGGGTGACAATAGACCGCCGGGCGTCAGGGGCCCTCCGCGGTGCAAGACGCCGGGGACAGCGGTTTGGTTCCCCCGGCTGGCTGCGTCCGGTCGGCCCGGCTAGCCGGCGCTGGTGCCGCGCAGGCGTGGGTCGAGGATATCGCGGATCGCGTCGCCGAAGACGTTGAAGGCCAGCACGACGACGGTGATTGCGACGCCCGGCGTGAGGGCGAGCCAGGGCCAGCGGGTGAGCTGGCCGCGCGAGGTCGCCTCAAAGAGGACGAAGCCCCACGTGGGGTTTTCGGCGGAGTTGGCGCCGAGCGCGAGGAACGAGAGGGCGGCCTCGGCGAGGATCGTGCCACCGATCGTGATCGTCGCAAGGACCATGATCGGGGCGACGGTGTTGGGCACGATGTGGGACATGACGACGCGCGGCGCGGTGGCGCCGATCGATCGAGCGGCCTCGATATAGGTGAACTCCTTGATCGAGAGCACGGTGCCGCGAAGGACACGTTGAGTCCCGGGTATCAGGAAGATCACAATCACAAAGACAACTGTCCAAACTCCAGGCGACAGCATCGTGACCAGCACCATCATCAGGACCAGGGGCGGAAGCGCCTGCAACGAGTCGGAGACGCGCTGAATGAAGAGGTCACCGAGGCCGCCAAAGTAGGCGGAGACGGTGCCGATCAGCGTCCCGATCGCGATCCCGAAGCCGGTCGCCGCGATGCCGATGATCATGGCCGTGCGGGCGCCGTAGATGATGCGGGTGAAGAGGTCACGCCCCAGGGCGTCGGTACCGGCGATGTGGTCGGGCCAAGTCGGTCCGGTCAGCTTGTTCAGGACATCGGTCTGTTCGGCGGGGTAGGGCGCGAAGCCGGGGAGGATCGTGGAGCCGCCGACGTTAATGGGCTGGCCAAAGATCGCCGTGATGATGAGGATGACGATGATCACAGCGCCCGCAGCTCCGAGCGGGCGGCGGCGCGCCTGGCGGCCCAAGCGGCGCAGACGGCTCGGTCCGCTACTGGGTAGAACTGCAAGGATCTCGTCCGCGGCGCCGGCGGCGGTTGCCATGGTCGTTCGTTCCTAGCTGTAGCGAATGCGCGGGTCGATGGCCGCGTAGCTGAGGTCGACGACGAGGTTGATCAGCACGACTCCGAAGCCGATCACGACGACCACGCCGATGACCAGCGGGAAGTCGGCGCGCCGAATCGAGGTGACGAGCAGCGCTCCCACGCCATTGACCCGGAAGATGTATTCCACGATCACGGCCCCGCTGATCAGGAAGGCAAACTGGTTGGCGAAGATCGTGAGCACCGGGATGAACGAGTTGCGCAGCGCGTGGCGCATGACGACGACGCGTTCGGAAAGTCCCTTGGCCCGGGCCGTTCGGACGTAGTCCTCATGCACGACCTCAAGCAGCTGCGAGCGCTGCATGCGCATGAGAGTGGCCATCAACGAGGCGGCCAGCACCAGCGAGGGCGCGACCATGCTCTGCAGATTCTGGACCGGATTGACCCAGATATACGGCGAGGGCAACGTCGCAAGGGAGATATTGACCCAATCGGCGACGAACGAGACGACAAGAATCCCTAACAAGAAGTTGGGAATCGCGAGGCCGAGAATCGTGAATATACGACCGGCGTAGTCGGCGGGCGAGTTCTGCTTGATCGCGGAGATGATCCCGACGGGAATTGCGATCACAAACGCGATCACGCTGGCGATGACCACCAGCTCGATGCTGCGGGGCAGGCGAATTTTCAGTTCGTTGAGGACGCTCTCGGAGGTGGCGAAGGAGCGGCCGAGGTCGCCCTGGAGGGCGGCCCAGAGCCAATCGCCGTAGCGCTCCATGACCGGCTTGTCGAGGCCGAGTTCGCGGTTGAAGCGATCGATCAGGTCCTGCGTGATCGCGCCACCCTGGGGGCTCTCCGAGAGCAGCCGCTCGGCGGTGCTGCCCGGGAAGGCGTTGACCAACATGAAGGAGATGATCGACAGCAGGAAGATGACGATCACGACGCCGACGAGACGACGAACGATATAACCGCTCATGGGCGTAGGTCTCGCATTCTCGCTCTCTCACCAGCCGCGCGATGCGCGCGGTCGCTCTGTGAGCGTTGCCAACGCGCAGCGTGGACGAAGGTCGGTGGAGCGGCCGGTGGGCGCGCCGCTGCGCGCCTACAGGTTCTTCCAGATCTTTTCCGTGTTGGTGGCGCCCCAGCCGGGGTTCCAGGCGTTGTAGGTGTCCATCTCGTTGAACAGGTAGCCGCGGCGAGCGGCGATGCGGTAGGGGTTGACGGCGAAGATGCGCCACATGTTCTCGAGTTCGCGGACGCGAATCTTCTCGAGAATTTCGGAGCGCTTGACGACATCGAGCTCCTGCCGCTGTTCCTGGCACCACCGGTCGATGTCGGGCTCGGAGATGCCGTAGAAGTTGCCGGGGCTGTCGGTGTGCAGCTTGCCATAGGAGAGACCGTCGGCATCCATCTCGGCGCCGATCAGCCAGGTGAACAGCGAGTCCTCGAAGTCTCGGGTGACGAGCCGCCCGAGCCATGTCTCGAGGTCGACCTGCTTGTGGTTGACCTGGATGCCGAGGTTCGAGTTCCACTGCTGGCGGCAGAGCTCGAAGAGGTTCAGGTAGACGCCTGCCACAGAGTGGAAGGTGGCTTCGAACTCAAGCTGGTTCGAGTCGTTGTAGCCGGCGGCGTCGAGCAGCTGTCGGCCCTTGGCGGCGTCGAAGGCGCCAAACTCACCGAGCTCGGCCTCGGTCCAGGGCCACTCGCGGAAGCCCCACGGTGACTCTTCGTCTTTGAAGAAGGTCCAGTTCTGGCCGTAACCAGCGGCTGCGAGGCCGTCGTAGATGCCCTCCTTCTGGTCGGAGCGGTTGAGGCCGAGCGCGAGCGCCTGGCGCACGCGGATGTCGTTGAAGGGCGGCGTGTCGAGGTTGTGGAAGGACAGGTAGGGCTGCCAGCCGGGAGGCGGCGCGCAGACCTGCACGACGGTGTCGGGCTGAGAGTCGACGGCGCGCTCGTAGTCGGCGATGTCGCCGAGTGTGACGCGGTCGACCACGTCGCTTTCCCAAGCGGCCCACTCGGACTCGCGCTGGTTGACGAAGTCGGGACCGTGCAGCGCGTCCATATAAGGCAGCTGCATGCCCGTGCGTGGGTCCTTCTTGAAGTAGGTGGGGTTCTTGCTGGCTTTCCACTCCGAGCCCTGCTCGACGAAGTCGAGGACGAAGGGGCCGGTGCCGACGGTGTTGCGCCAGTCGTCGAGCACTGTGTAGTCAGTCGTGATGAACTCCGGCGCCGCGATGACGTGGAAGGGGTTCATCATGTTGTTGAGCAGGTAGGCGGCCGGCTCCAGCAGGTTGAACCGCACGGCGCGCGAGGCGTTGTCGAACTCGATGTCCTTGACCGCGGTGTAGGACGAGGCCTGGACAGGGACGGGGTCGATCTCGGTGTCGTGGGCGAGGAACGAACCATCACGCAGCGCGTCGTAGGCAATCTTGACGTCTTCGGCGGTCAGGGTGCGCCCGTCAAGCGGGGGCTTGTCCTGCCACTTCACGCCGTCCTGGATGGTGAAGACGACGGTCAGGTCGTCCGGCGTTTCCCAGCTCTGGGCGACATCGCCCTCAAGCTCGTAGTAGTGCGCGTTGGCCCAGTCATCCATGGGGAAGACGACAAGCTGGCTGTAGAACATGGGCGCGAAGGCGGCCATGATGTTGGCCTGCGGGCCGACCACGTTCCAGTTGGCGACGGGCAGGTGAGCGAGGGTCCAGGTGCCGCCGTACTTGGGGCCGTCGGCCTGGCCGGGCAGGTTCTGGAGCTTGGTCCAGTGGAACCGCAGGCGCCACTCTTCCTCGGCGGTCATCGTGCGGGACGCCTGCTCGGCGGTCAGCTCACCAGGGAGCAACTTGACCGACTGCTCCTCGGCCTGCTCCTCGGGCGTGGCCGCCTGCTGCGTCGCGCTCTGCTGGGCCTGCTCCTGCGCAGCCTCACGCTCCGGCTGGGCCTGCTGCTGCTGCGGGGCCTGAGCGACGGTCTGCTGATCATCGTCATCGCCACAGCCGACGATGGCGAGGCCGGCGGCGCCAACTCCGGCGCGGGCCGACGCGCTCATCACGGTGCGACGGCTCATTCGGCGCCGCCGCATGCGCGTCCAATAGGTGCTGTTGGTCATGGGGTCCTCCTGTGATGCCGACGCTTGTGCTCACGGCGGTAATCGGCTTGCGCGATAGGCTAGCGCATGACCAACATTGGCGGTGAACAGTGTCCGAACGGCTCAGTTCAAGGGAGATCGAGACACTCGTGCGGGGCGAGCTCGCGCGGCTCGAGATTCCGTTTGAGGTGATCGCTTGCCGCCCGGATCAGGCCGACACGGCGGTGTTTTGCGAGGTGTTCGGGATCGCCCCCGAGGCGTCGGTGAACACAATTCTGGTGGCGTCGAAGAAGGCGCCGAAGGTCTACGCGGCGTGTCTGGTGCTGGCCACGACGAGGCTGGATGTGAACCGAACGGCGCGCAGGGAGATGGGGGTTCGCAAGGCCTCATTCGCCTCGTTCGAAGAGACGGAGGCGGTGACAGGGATGAAATCGGGTGGGGTCACGCCGTTCGCGCTGCCCGAGGGGATCCCGATCCTGATCGACGCGCGGATCAGCGGCGACGGAGTGATGTGGCTGGGCGGCGGGAGCCGCTCGCTGAAGATCGGCGTGGCCGCCGACGACCTCGCCCGCCTGCCCGACGCGCGGGTCGTGGAGGGCCTGGCCCGCGAATAGTCAGCCGGCGCGCCGGCCGGCGGGCGCCGCCTACCCGTCGGACTCTGTCGCAGCCGCTTCCTCGGCCTCGATCTGGGCGAGGATCGCCTGCGCGTCCCGCATGCCGAAGATGCGCGGCGGAAAGAGGAAGACGGGGCTGCCGGGGAAGAGCTCGGCCGAGAAGGGCAGGTTGCGCACGATCACGAGCATGTACTCGAGGGCGCCGATCGTCTGGTCGTAGACGGAGAAGAGGATTCGACCGTCGGCCACCGCGCGAGGATCTCGCGGTCGAGGCCGAAGGTGGCGAGGACCGCCGCATCGTCGCCGGCCTCGATGGCGGCGAGCGCTGCGAGCCCGATGCTCTCGTTCAGCGTCACCACGCCGGCGATGTCGTCCGCTCGCGCGAGGCGCGCGGCGACTGCGGCCTCGGTCGCTTCTAGATCCCCGGTGCCGCTTTCGTGGATGCGGAGCCGCTCGACCGGGCGGGCGAGGGCTGCCTGGAGGCCGTCGCAGCGCTGTTCGAGGCCGACGTTCTGCTGCTCGTGGATCACGCAGAGGACGAGGCCGTTGACGCCGGCAGCGTTGAACGCTTCGGCGGTCGCCTCGCCGGCGACGCGGTCGTCGCTGCGCGACTGGACGGCGATGCGCAGGTCGGGCGTACCGCTGGTTAGGGCGTGGGCGATGCCCAGGCCGAGGGCGCCGAGCAGCGTGAAGGGTAGGGCGGCGAGCGGAGAACGACACGCGGATTTTGCTTCATCTCGGCCTCCAGCGTGCCAGCCTATGGGGTGATCCGGGCGGGCCCTGAATTCGATTCTGCCCGCGGAATCAGGAAAGCGCGCGCTCGATGGCGAGAATCTCGTCGAGCGTGGTTTGGCCGACCTCGCGGCGCTCGCGCAGGGCGATCTTGGAGAGCAGCTGGAGGGCGCGGTTGGCCGGCGTCGCGACGCCGTGTTCGAGCCCGAGCAATGCGATCTCGCCGTTGAGATAGTCGGTCTCAATCGCTGGCAGGCCGCGGCGAAACGACTGCCAGGTGGAGCCGCCGCCGCGCTCGACCCCCTCGACGTGCTCGGAGGTGAAGACTTCGGCGCGGCGGCGGTTGATCTCGTCGTTCGTCGCGTAGTCGATGCCGGCGGCTTCATAGCAGGCGATCGCTTCGTCGCGGAGGCGGTTGACGAAGGCCCGAAGGTCGTCGCCGCCGTGCTCTTCACGGACGCCGTAGAGGGCCTGCACGGCGTTGCGCAGGTTGCCGAGCAGCTTGCCGTACTTGAGGCGCATCGCATGGGGGTCCGGCGTGGCGCTGAAGCCGGACGCCGAGAGGTCGGCGCAGACCTGCGCGATCCGATCATCGGTCCCGTGCGGGAAGCGTCCGGAGTCGAGCAGGCCGGCGCCGGGCGCGCCGTGCAGCGCGATCTCGCCGGAAACGAGGAAGGTCGCGGGCATCACGATCAGCATGGCGTAGACATCGGTGAAGCGGCGGGCGGCGGCGCGTTCGTTGGCGACGCCGTTCTGGGCGCAGATGATGGGGATTTCGTGCCCGGCGGCGGCTTCGAGATCGTCGAGCGCGCCGGCGGTGTCCTGGCCCTTCATGGTCAGGAGCACGACATCGTCGTCGGTGAAGGTGATCTCGTTGGGGTGGCTGGCGGTCTGGACGGCGACGCGGTCAACGCCGTGGGGTTGACGTATCAGCAGGCCCTGTTCGCGCATCTCGGTGAGGTGCTCTCCGCGGGCGATCAGGATCGCGTCGTGGCCGGCGCGGGTCAGCAGCGCACCGATTCCGCCGCCGATTCCGCCGGCCCCGTAGATGATGTAGCGCATCGCTCTCGGCCCCTGTCCCCGTCTCGCGCGTCTGTGGCGGTAAGCCTATTGGGCGCCTGCGCCGGGATCATCGTCGCGGGCGGGGGAGCGGGCGGTTGTGCGGGGCTACGATATGCCGGCGCGTTGAATTTCGATTCACTGCGTAGATCGCCGACTACCAGGAGCGCTTCCGCATGGCCGAACCGACCGATCACCTGCCGCAGATTGAGGGCGAGCTCGAAGTTGAGGGGGCGGAAGGGCCGGTCCGAATTGTGCGCGACCGCTGGGGCGTGCCGCACGTGAAGGCGGGCAGCGCGCGGGACGCGTTTTTCGCGCAGGGCTTCTGCCTCGGGCAAGAACGGACCTGGCAGATTGAGCTGTATCGGCACATGGCGCACGGTCGCGCCGCGTCGATGCTCAACGAGGGCCTGCTGCGGATGGACCGGCTGAACCGCCGGATGGGCTACGGACGCGACGCTGCGGCGGAGTGGGAGGAGCAGTCGGACGACGCGCGGATGATTCTGCAGGCCTACGCGGATGGAGTGAACGCGGCGGTGGCGGCGGGCCCGAAGCCGCTGGAGTTTGAGCGGCTCGGGCACGAGATGGGGCCGTGGTCGCCGGTCGATTCGCTGGCGATCCTGAAGATGGTCTCGTCGAATGCGCACTGGTCGATGAAGATCAGCAACGCGCGGCTGGCGGCGCGGCTCGGCGTCGCGGCGGCGACCGCGTTGATCCCGGATGTGCCGGAGGGCGGCGCGATGATCACGCCGGCAGGAGCGTCGTGGGCGAATGGCCGGCACGCGTGGGAGGACGAGCTGCTGGCGCTGACGTCGGAGCCGGGGATGCGGCGGGGCGGCGCGGACGGCTCCAACTGCTGGGTGATCGACGGAGCGCATACGGCGTCGGGCTCGCCGATCGTGTGCGGCGACCCGCACCTCTCGTTGAGCGTGCCGGCGCAGTGGTACCTGATGCATATCGAGTGCGACGAGTTCACGGTCGCGGGGCCTTGCAATCCGGGCTACCCGGGGCCGGTCTACTACGGGCACAACGGGCACGTGGCGTGGACGATGACGCACGCGCAGGGCGACCGCTGGGATGTCTACCGCGAGCGCGTCAGCGGCGGCGCGGCGCCGGTAGCGGAGTCTCGGGGTGAATCGCGTCGGTTGCAGCGGCGCGAGGAGCTGATCGAGGTGCGCGGGGGAGAGGACGTGACCGAGATCGTCTGGTCGACTGAGCACGGTCCGGTGGTGCACGGCGATCCGACCACCGACGAGGAGGTGCTCGCGGCGCGGTTCGTGCTCGCGGAACCGTGCCGCGATTTCGATGCCTTGCTGCCGATCTTCCGCGCGCAGACGATCGGCGAAGCGCGACCCGGCTTCCAGCGCTACGAGTCGATCTCGGGCAACTTCTGTTTCGCCGACGGTGAGGGCAGCATCGGCTACCAGTACACCGGTCGCACGCCGCGACGGGCAGCGGCGCTGGCGCCGGTGCCCGGATGGGACGGTGGCAACGAGTGGGACGGCGACGTTCCGGCTGACGAGCTGCCGCAGGAGACGAATCCCGAGAACGGCGTGCTGATCACCGCCAACAATCGCACGACCACGCCCGACTTCCCGCACTATCTGAGTTGGGTGCAGACGCCCTTCCGCGCCGATCGGCTGCGTGAGCTGCTGAGCGGCCGCGACGACTGGACGGCTGATCAGATGGTGCGGATCCAGTCGGACCAGACGAGCCTGGCTGCGCGTCTGCTGGCCGCACGAGTGGCGGCCGCGCCATGCGATGACGCCGACGTTCGGGCGTTGCAGGGGCTGCTCGGCGACTGGGATGCGACGCTGACGCGCGAATCGGCGGCGGGGCTGGTCTACTACGAGCTCAGCGAGCAGATCGCGCGGCGCACGGTGCGGCGGTTCTTCGACGAGCCGAGCCGGATTCCGCCCGGCACGAGCGACGAGCGACGCGTCATTTACGAGCAGCTGAAGCGCGACGCGACGCTGACGCTGCCCGATGGCCAGGGTTGGGATGACGTGCTGGTTGACGCGCTGGCTGCAGCCGGACGGGTCTTGCGCGACAGGTACGGGACGGACATGGGCGCCTGGCGCTACGGCGACGCGCACAAGATCTTGTGGAAGCACAACCTCGGTCGCGATCCCGAGGGCGCTGCGCTGTTCAATGTGGGCGAGATCGAGACGGGCGGCGACGATCACACGCCGAACAACGCCAGCTCGATTTACGGTCGGCCCGGAGACCACGGGACATCGTTCCGGCAGATTTTCGACCTGCAGAATCTGAACGGCGCGCGAGTCTGCATTCCGCCGGGCAACTCAGGCCGGCCCGGCTCGCCGCACTACATGGACCACCTCGAGCGCTGGCGCGATGTGGAGTATTTCCCGCTCTATGTCGAGTGGGAGGACATCGAGGCGAACGCCGAGGGCACGCTGGAGCTGCGTCCGCAGGGCTAGCCGGGGGCTGCCGCGGCGACGCTGGCGCGGAGGAGCTCGAGGCCTCGCTCGAGGTCGGCGTCTTCGATGGTGAGCGGGGGCATCAGCTTCACGACGTCGTCGTCGGCGCCGGAGGTTTCGATCAGCAGCCCGCGCTGGAAGGCGGCGGCGGCGATCTGGCCGGCGAGGTCGGGGATCGGCGTGTGGAGGCCGACCAGCAGCCCGCGGCCGCGGATCGTGCCGTGCAGGTGCTCTTGCTCGGCGATGATCGAGTCGAGTTCGGCGCGCACGCGGCTGGCCTTGCGAGCGACTTCCTGAGACAGGCTGTCGTCGGTCCACCAGTCGAGCGCGGCGGCAGCGGTGATGAAGGCGGCGTTGTTGCCGCGGAAGGTGCCGTTGTGCTCGCCGGGCCGCCAGAGGTCGAGCTCGGGACGAATCAGGGTCAGCGCCATCGGCAGGCCGCTGCCAGAGATCGATTTGGAGAGGCAGATGATGTCGGGTGAGATGCCGGCGGGCTCGAAGGAGAAGAATGCACCGGTGCGTCCGCAGCCGGCCTGGATGTCGTCGACGATCAGCAGGGCGCCGTGGCGCCGGCAGCAGGCTTCGAGGCGCTGCAGCCAGGCCATGCTCGCGGCGTGCAGGCCGCCTTCACCCTGGACCGTCTCGACGATCACCGCGGCGACTTCGCCCAGCTCACCGTTGGGTCCGAGCATCGCGTCGAGCACTTCGATGGTGTCGGCATCGCCGATCTGGCCGTCATAGGGGACGGTCGCGGTGTGCTCGAGGGGGACGCCGGCGGACTGCCGCTTGTCGGGGTTGGCGGTGACAGCGAGCGAGCCGAGGGTCATGCCGTGGAAGGCGTTGGTGAAGGAGACGATCGTGCGTCGGCCGGTCACCTTGCGGGCCAGCTTGAGCGCGGCCTCGACGGAGTTGGTGCCGGTCGGGCCGGGGAACTGCACGCGGTAGTCCATCCCGCGCGGCGCGAGGATCACGTCGTGGAAGCGGGTCAGGAAGTCACGCTTGGCGACGGTGGACATGTCGAGGCTGTGCAGGATGCCGTCGGCGCGCAGGTACTCGATCAGCGCTTCGATCATCTCCGGAGGGTTGTGACCGTAGTTGAGGCCGCCGGCGCCGGAGAAAAAGTCGACGTAGCGATTCCCGGCTTCGTCCTCGATGGTCGCGCCGCGGGCGCGGGTGAAGACGGTGGGCCAGGAGCGGCAGTAGGAGCGGACCTCGGATTCGAGCGTCGCGAATACGTCAGCCGAAGCGGACATGACCATCGCAGCACCTCACAATCGAGCCAGCCACCGCGCCCTACCTCTCACTATGCCTGATTCCCGGTTGGGTGTCGCGCTGGAGTGCCGTAACGGGTGGCGCACAGGCGTGGCGGTGGATTTAGCTGTGGCCGTTGGGGGAGTGGTGGTGTTCCATGCTGGTCTCGTAGTCGCAGTGGGTCGGCGCTGGGACATCGAGGGCTGGGTTGCGGTCGAAGAACCCCCAGGGGCGGAGCTTGAAACCGGCGCGGTGCGCGGGGGCGATCGGCCACTCCTCCGGTCGAACGATGTGGTTGACGCCGACGGTGATCCAGAGCACCACATCGGCGTCGCGGAGGGACCGCTCGGCCGCGATCCACTCGGGCATGCCCTGGCCGGGCTCACTTTGGGCGGGATAGTTGCCCGCGGGGTAGCGCTGCGCCGGGTCGTAGGCGGTGACCCAGAGCTGTTTGCGTGCGAACTGGGCGCGTTGGCCGATTGCGGAGCGCTCGTCGGCCATCATCGAAACCGTGGCTCCCGGGCTGAGCACGTAGGCGGGCGGCTGACCGAGCGGATTGGACGCGGAGTCGTTGGCGATCCGCCAGTGGCGGGCCGAGGGCGAGTTGACGCTGCGGCCGCTCTGCGACTCGTCGGCGATCGGGGTGGCGCGTGCGGTGAAGGCATTGCCGAGCGGATTCTCCGGGCCGCGCGGCAGGGGCACAGTGTCGATCTCGTAGACGGTGTTGGGGCCGCCGTCGACCTCCATGTCGAGGCGGACGCTGAAGAAGTGCTGGTGAATCACGGCGCCGAGCTGTGGCGCGATCTTGTGGCGCGTGATCTGCGGGTCGTCGTCGCCGATGGCGATCGTCTGCACGATGCCGGTGGCCTTGGCTTCGTGCTCCCAGCTGCCGTCCTGGTAGAAGTACCAGTAGAAGGCGTAGTCGTAGTTGTCGACGGTGGCCATCGAGGAGACGACGAGCCGGCGGGAGCGGCGGACCGCCGATTCCCCCTCACGCGTCGCGGACTCTTGATCAGTGTGCTTCCAGAGCAGGCCGACGTCTTCCTCGTGGATGCAGATCGCGTTCTTGATCGTGCGGGCGCCGCCGCGCTCGTCGGTGAGCGCCGCATCCAGGTATGCGATCTCGCCGAGGCAGTCGCAGCCGAGCTGGAGCGAGTTGGTCAGCCGGCCGAGGCCGCACTCGCCGGAGTCGAAGGCGTTTTTGAAGTAGTGGCCGACGGACGGGTCGCCGTAGGGCACGACCATTTCGGCCATCGAAGCGCGATAGCAGATTGGGCGCAGGCGGCCGTCGTCGAGGTAGCCGATCTGGTGCAGCACGAGGCCTTCGCGGGGGTGCAGCGAGACGCGCATCCGCCACTTCTGCCAGCTGAGCAGCTGGCCGTCGAGGCTGAAGGACGGGCCCTCTGCCTGGACGATCTCGAGCGGCTTCTGGTCCTGTCGCGGCGGGCCGCCGTGGTCGTGGTCGAAGCGCAGTGACGAGCCGGCTGGGGGTGGTGATGGTTCGTCGACGACTTCCAACACGCGGCGCTCGAGCAGGTCGACCACTGCGATCAGGCCTTCGACGGGTCGGCCGTAGGCGTTGTCGTCGGGCGTGTCGCGCAGGTAGACGATGCCTTTGAGGATGCGGTGCTCAGTCTCCCACGTCTGGCCGAAGTTTCCGGTCGGCCAGAGGTGGAGGAAGGCGAGGTCGATCTGCTGGTCGGTGAGGCCACGGGCGGACATGGCGGCTCGCCAGCTGATGTCAGAGCGGATCACGGCCTCGGCGCGCTCGTATTCCTCGAACAGGGCAACGGGCTGCACGCCAGGCCGCGGCGTGACGGATGCCACGCGGCCGGCGTCGAGGTCGACGACGACCTCGGTGGTCAGGCCGGACGCGGTGTCGAAGCAGACGACCTCGGCGGAGCGCGGTGCGTCGAGCGCGCCTTTCGGCGGCTCGAGCGCGGCGACGAAGGGGAATCGCAGCGATGCGGGAGATCCCAGATGCTCGGTGGCGATCGCTGAGGCGCGCACAATCTCTGCTTCGCAGAGTGGATCGAGCGGGTGCGTCATTGAGAGGGACCCCTCGGTCGCTGCGCGACGGCATCCGGGCGTTGCAGAGCGCTCGTCGAGCGGTCGCTTGGCGACAGCTCCCGGCGCCGCAGGGAGCGTTTCAGATCGTCGGCGGGCGACCGCTCGCCCTGATGGGGCGGTGCGCGCTTAGCAGTGGCTGTTGTGCGAGTGGTGCTGGTGGTCCATTTCCATCTCATGGTCGCAGTGGTCGGGCATCGCCACGTCGAGCGCGGGGTTGCGGTCGAAGAAGCCCCAGGGCTTCAGGGTGAAACCGGCGCGGTGCACCGGGGCGACCGGCCAGTCCTCGGGGCAGACCACGTGGTTCATGCCGACCGTGTACCAGACCACCAGGTCGGTGTCCTGCAGTGATCGGTCGGCGGCCATCCACTCGGGGATGCCCTCGTAGGGCCGGCTCTGGTTGGGGTAATCGCCGGCCGGGTAGAACTCGTCGGGCGAGTAGGGCGTCACGTGCAGCTGCTTGCGCGCGAAGACCGCGCGCTTGCCGACCGACGATTCGCTGTCGGCCATCATGCCGACCGTCTCGCCGGGCACCAGCACGTAGGACGGTGGCTGACCCAGCGGGTTGGTCGTGGAGTCGTTGGCGATCCGCCAGTGGCGGGCCGACGCGGAGTTGACGACGCTGGCCGCCTCCGACTCGCGCGACAGTAGCCGCGCCTCGGCGGTGAACCCGTTCAGCAGCGGGTTTTCGGGACCGGCCGGGAGCGGCACGGTGTCGATCTCGTAGACGCTGTTGGCTGCGCCATCCACTTCCATGTCGAGCCGGAAGCAGTAGAAGTGCTGGTGGATCGTGCCGGCGAGGCCGGGCTGGATAATGTGGCGGGTGATCTGCGGGTCGTCGTCGTTGATCGCGATCGTTTGGATGATGCCGGTCGCCTTGACCTCGTGCTCCCACGAGCCGTCCTGGTAGAAGTACCAGTAGAAGCCGTAGTCGTAGTTGCCGACGGTGGCGATGGCCGAGACGACCAGCCGCCGCGAGCGCCGCATCCACGCCTGGTTGCCGCCCGTGGGCGTCGCGTAGGTGTGCTTCCAGAGGATGCCGAAGTCTTCCTCGTGGATGCAGACGGCGTTCTGGATCGTGCGGGCGCCGCCGCGCTCGTTGGTCACGTGACCGTCGAGGTAGGCGATCTCGCCGAGGCAGTCGCAGCCCAGTTCGAGCGAGTTGGTCAGCCGGCCGAGGCCGCCGACCTCACCGCTGTCAAAGGCGTTCTTGAAGTTCTGCGTGATGGTCGGGTCGCCGTAGGGCACGACCATCTCGGCCATTGAGGCGCGATAGCAGATCGGTCGCAGGGCGCCGTCGTCGTCGTAGGCGATCTGGTGCAGCACGAGGCCCTCGCGGGGGTGCAGCGAGACGCGCATCTGCCACTTCTGCCACTGCAGCAGGTGGCCGTCGAGCGTGAACGAGACGCCTTCGGGCTGGACGATGTCGAGCGGCTTGAGGTCGGTGCGGGGCTGCGCCGCTGCGTGTTCGCCGTCGAAGCGCAGCGAACTCGGCGGAATCGGGATGGCCGGCTCCTCCAGCACCTCCAGCACCTTGTTGTCGAGGAGGTCGACGACGGCCATCACGCCCTCGACGGGTCGGCCGTAGCCGTTGTCGTCCTCGGTGTCGCGCAGGTAGGCGATCGCCTTCAGGACGCGGTGCTCAGTGTCCCATTTGCCGCCGAAGTTGCCGGCCGGCCAGGGGTCGATCTGGATCGTCTCGAGCTGCTCGTCGGTGACGCCCTTGCGCTTCATCGCGGCGCGCCAGTCGGGGTCGTTCTTGACCGCCTCCTGGGCGCGGCCGAACTCCTCCATCAGCGGGAAGGGCTGGACGTCGGCCTTGGCTGTCCAGGATTCGACCGAGTCGTTGGCAAGGTTGACGACGGCTTCGTGGGTCTGGCCGTTGGCGGTGTCGAAGAGGATCAGGAAGGCGCGGCGGCTGATCGGGTCGCCGGCTGCGAAGTTCTTGACGCTCGCCTTGTCGGGCTCATGCAGAGTGACGAGCGGAAAGCGAATCGAATCGCTGCCGCCGGCTCGCGCCGTGGCCAGCGCGGAAGCGCGGGTGATTTCGTCGCGGGAAAGCGGGTCAAGCGGGTGGGCGGTGGCGATCGGGGCATCAGTCAGGACTTCGGCGACCATGTGGGAACCTCCGGTTGGGCTTGTGATCTGAGGGTAGCGGAACCGGGACCGAGTCAGGCAGATCGCAACGACAGATCGCTCACATCGCCAGTTTGGGCCAGCGGTTCAGGGCCCATGTGGCGAGCGTCGCAGCACGATCCGAGATCGTCGCAGCGTTCCATTCGTTGTACCTGCGGAATACGTCATTCGTCGACTTGAAGACGGTCCCGCAGTCCTCAAGCATCATCTTCCGGGTCTCGTCCCACGACCGATTCGACTTCTCGATGTTTGCTTTCTGCGAGAGCGGCACGAGATTAGCCCATGTGTTCACTAGTTGTTCAGCATCGACGCGGCTGACGCCGCCCCACCCGTTCTCGACGGCGCTCTGCGGCATCAGATGATCGACCGTGATCGCGTTGGGATTCCACTCCGAAGGGTCCCCCGCGGAGAAGCTTCGCTCGTACTCAGTCAAGATGTAGCGGCAACGGGACGAGGAGTAGATCGATTCCCCGTGAATCGCAGTCTCGAAGTCGTCGTCGTCCGGGAACTGGATAGTGCGCGCTTCGAGTCGGTCCATGAGTAGCGCTTCGTCAGCCTCGGCCCGTCGCCATAGGTCCTTGAACTCTGTATGCACGCCGGTCGAACTAAGGCCGACGATTGTGCGGCGAACCAGGAACGAGTCGATCACGTCAATCGCTCGGGCGACATCCACGGCGGCGGTCTCGCCAGCGAGGTGGCTTTGGAGGAGCTCCATCAGGTAGGGATACATGGTCTGCGGGGTGTCCAGGCGGTGCAGCACCGTGATCTTCTTCCAGCACTCGTCGGAAAGCCCCGGTGGTCGGGCGTGGCCGACCAAGGCATGAAAAGCGGGTAGGTACTCGCGGAGATCGTCGACGATAGCCTTCGCGGCCAACCCGCCGCGTGAACCGCCGGTCACGGCGTTCGTCTCCCAGTGTTCCTTGAGATACCGGTACGCGGAAGCCTTTGTGGATCGCGAGTTGCGGATCAGGGCGTATGGGAAGAAGTACTTGTCCTGATGTTCGATGCCCAGTTCGGACTCGAACGGTTCCCACTGGTCCGTGTAGATTGCCTCGGCCGCTTCGATGTCGCCACCAACCGCGAGGAACACCGCGTTCCTGACGAGATCGATGACTTTGAGCGGCTCTCCCGCAGTGTTGAGCCGCTCATACACCTCGTGAGGATCATGATTCATGCCGAGCGTGATCTCGACCAGTTCCAACCGTTCGACGATGTCGTCCCGCAGTTCTTCGAGCAGCTGACCGGACAGCTCACCATGCTGCGAACAGAGCCTGTGCACCCGTCGACGGATCTCTTTCCAAGCGGCAGAGAGATGATGCGATGTCGGTCCATGCCCTGGGTTGGGGAATCGCGGAGTCGGGTGCTTCAGGCACGCCATGATCTGCCGAAACTGCCTGGAGTCAGTGAGCGTAGGTTCTACACGAGGCCTGTTCCTGTGATTCCCTGTGCGGACCAACAGGTACTCACTCTCAATCGCCTCAGCCTCGTCCTTGTCGCCGACGATCTGAAACGCTTCGGCGATCGCAGTCAACGTGAGGTAGATGGTGAGGATGCGTTGCTGACCGTCGATGATCGAGTTGAGCGGGACCTGTGCGCCCTTGGCCGGTTCGACGATCTGTAGGACGAGCGCTCCTAGGAACAAGGCATCCTGCGAGTCGCCCTCGGTTCCGCCTTCATCGCGCAACGCTGCAAGGTCCGACCAGAAGCGCGGGATCTGCGCGTTCGGACCCGTGGTCCTCCACACATACGTCCGTTGGAACTCGGGTGCCTTCAATCTGCGATCCGCGGTCGTGAACAGCTCACGGACGGAAACCGCCTCGCCTGAAAGCGCGTCGCTTACCTTCGCCATGGCAGGTCCTCTCAAACGGCCCTGCGGCCACCATGCCCGTTTTGTAGGGAACGCCGCCGCTCGGTCTGTCGCCGGGTGTGTCGGAGACTGTCTGATCTCAGTTTACGCCCCGAATCTCGTCCTCCGCTCGCCTAGTGACCGTTGGCTGGATCGGATCACTCCGGGGACGAGCGAGGTGATCGCCGTTCGTCCGTACCCTCGTCGGTGTACCTCGTGACCGCAATTGCGTGGACGGCCTCGAGGGTGGTGCTGATGCCGATGGCGGCTCGTAGACAGTTGGAGACTCGCCGTCTACGCAGCGATGGCAACGACGATTAGGGCGACTATGGCGGCGAACGCGATCAAGGCGCCGGTGGTGGTGATGATTTTGCGGGAGGTGGTGATGAAGCCTTTGCCGCCCGGGAGCGGGATGGGAGCGGGGATGTCGAGATTCGGGATGATGGTGGTCTTGTGGAAGAAGATGAAGCTGCCGGCCTGCGCGATGATGACGATGATCAGGAACACGACCGGGATGGAGGCATCGTTCATGCTGGCCCCACGCTTATCCGGCCTGAATTGCGAGAGGGGACGGCCGGATGGCCGCCCCCGCTTCGTGAGTGCGCTGAAGGCGTCTTGGGCTAGACGGCTTCGAGGATGGTGCTGATGCCCATGCCGGCGCCGATGCACTGGGTGGCCAGGCCGTAGCGGGTGCCGCTGCGCTGCAGCTCACGGGACACGGTGGTGACCAGGCGGGTGCCGGTGGCGCCCAGCGGGTGACCGATGGCCAGCGAGCCACCGTTGACGTTGACGCGGTCCATCGGGATGCCGAGCTCGCGCACGGAGGGGATGACCTGCGCCGCGAAGGCTTCGTTGAACTCGACGCGGTCGATCTCCGAGGCGTCGATGCCGGCGTGGGCCAGCGCCTTGCGGGTCGCGGGGATCGGGCCGAGGCCCATCAGCTGCGGCTTGACGCCGCCGACGCCGAAGCCGACGATCCGGGCCAGCGGCTCGAGGCCGAGCTCGTCGGCGCGCCGCTCGCTCATCAGCAGGGCGGCGGTGAAGCCGTCGTTGGTCGGGCAGGAGTTGCCCGCGGTGATGCGGATTTCCTGCTGCTGGTGGGAGGTGGTGCCGCGGACGGTGCGGAGGCCGCTGAGGCCTTCGAAGTTCGTGCCGGGGCGGTAGCCCTCGTCCATCTCGACGACCTTCTTGTCGCCGCGTTGGTCGAGCAGCACGTTGCCTTCGTCGTCGAAGACGGGCAGCTCGACCTCGATCGGGACGATTTCGTCCTTGTAGAAGCCGTCGGCGAAAGCGGCGCCGTACTTGGCGTGGCTTTGGACGGCGAACTCGTCGAGGTCTTCACGGCTGAGGCCGTACATCTCAGCGACGTTCTGCGCGGTCTGCAGCATCGAGCAGACGGGCGAGGAGTCGAGGATGGCGTCGGGGATCGGGACCGAGAAGTCGAGGTCGTGGTCGTGCGCGTGGTTGCGCTGGCTTTCGCTCAGCTCGTGGCGGGACGAGTTGAACTCGGTGATGCGAGTCTGTTCCGCGCCGCCGCCGCCGCCCAGCTGGCGACCCATGCGCTCGACGCCGAGGGCCACGCCGACGTCGATCGCGCCGACCATGATCTCCTGGGTCACGCGGTGCAGGGTCTCCATCGAGGAGCCGCACTGGCGGTTGGAGTCGAAGGTGCAGACGGACTCGGGCAGGCCGGCCAGTCGCACGATGTGGTTGGCGCCGATGCCGGCGAGTTCGGCGACGCCGCCGACGCAGCCCATGCCGACGTCTTCGATGTCCTCAGGCGCGACCTGCGGGTGCCGGCTGAGCAGCTCCTGGAGCACCTGCACGCCAATGGTGTCGAGGCGGGTGGCGGTAAAGGCGCCGCGTCCGCCGCGGGCGAAGGCGGAGCGCACTCCGTCGACGATCACTACGTTCTGAAGTTCCATGCGTTGGGTCCCTTTCTGAGGCGCAGGCGCGCCGTGTCTGCAAGGTGTTGAGCAGGATAGCCCACGCGCCGCGACCCCGACCGACCGTTTCTGTGATTTCTGTCTCGGTCATTCCGGCGCACGCCAGAATGACGGAATTGGTGAATGTCGGAAGGGCGCGAGGAGGCGGCGACACGGCTCCGCGCTCACCATCCGTCAGTCCCGCGCAGGCGGGAATCCAGGCGAGCGTTGAGGTCACTTGCATTCAAGATGTTCGACGTCGCTCGGATGTAGGTCAGGCGGGACGCAGTGAGTGTGGAGCGCTCACGATGGCTGGTGGGACGCCTGGATTCCTGCCTGCGCAGGAATGACGGAGTGTGGGTGCGCCCGGCCTCCCCCACAGTCGCTTCGCGACAGCTCCCCCGCGGGGGGAGCAATGGGATCGCTCACGCGTGGGGCGCGACGCTTAGACCTCGAAGTTGTAGACCTTGGCGGCGTTGCGCTGGAGGACGTTGAGCAGGTCTTCCTCGGGCAGCACGCTGAGGACTTGCTCGACATGCTCCTTGGGGTTGCGGGCGATGCTGCTCGGGCCCGGCGACATTGACGTCGGGTGCGGGAAGTCGGTCTCGAACATGAAGTTCTCGGAACCGAACGCCTCGATCGCCTTGAGCACCGAAGCTTCCTCGAACCAGAAGCAGCCGTAGCACTGGCGGCGGAAGTACTCGGACGGAAGCAGGTCCATCTCGGGGTGCTCTTCGCGGCAGCCGGAGTTGAGCCACTGCCAGTCCATCGCCTCGAGCAGGTAGGGGATCCAGCCGACGCCGGACTCGACCGAGACGATCTTGAGTTCGGGGAAGCGGTGGCACATGCCCGACAGAATCACGTCGAGGATGGCGTTCGAGTTGTCGAGGAACAGCTTCACGGTCGACTTCGCATAGGCGGCCTGGCGGCCGTTGTCGACGGTCACGTTGCGCAGCTCGGTGAGGTCGCCGGAGCCGATGTGGAAGTTGATCGCCAGGCCCATGTCCTGCGCCTGGTTCCACAGCGGGTCCCAGTGGTCCTCGGTCAGCCGCGGAAAGCCGAAGGTGTGCGGCTGGTTGGTCATCAGCACGCCCTTGTGCCCGCGGTCGTGGGCGCGGGCCATCTCGTCGACGCAGGCCTGCACGTCCCAGAAGGGCATCGCCATGATCGGGATGAAGCGGTCCTTGTCGACGCTGGTCCAGTCGATCAGGAAGTCGTTGTAGGCACGCACGCAGTCGAGCCGCAGCTCGTCATCGGTCATGGTCAGGAAGTTGCCCGAGCCGAAGCCACCGACGTTCGGGTAGACGACCTGTGCATACATGCCGTATTCGTCCATGCGCTCGAGCCGCTCGCGGATCTCCCAGGAGCCGTGGTCGGCCTCCTGCAGGCTCGGCGGGTGGTTGGGCGGGGGCGACTTCCAGCCGGCCATCGCGGCGCCGGCGGTGGGCATGAACTTCTTGCCGCCCATGACCCAGCGGTCTTCGTTGATCTCGTCGTCGAAGATCACGTGGGGCACGAGGTCGCCCCACTTCTGGGTGGAGATCCGATCGGTCCACAGCGTTTCCGGTTCGGAGACGTGGGTGTCGGAGTCGATCACCTTGATTCGATCGCAGATCATCTCAGCCATCACAGACCGCCTTCCAGCAGATGCGTCGGGAATCGGGCACAGGCTACCACCCCGGTACGGGGCCGACCTACATTGAGACCGTGCGATCAAGCGCCTGGCGCAGCCGTGGTCTCCTGCTCCTGACGGCGGCCTTGCTCGCAGCCGTCCTGGGACTGAACACGAGCGCCGCACAGACACCCTGCCCGCTCACCGATCTGGGCGCGCTGGACGAGTTTCCGAGCGTGGACGGGCGGTTGGAACGCGCTGATTGCTCGGATCCGTTCGACGTCCGCGACTACGCGGATCGCTACGAGTTCCGCCTCACGCGCGAGGCACGGGTCACGATCGATCTGACCTCACGCGACTTCAACGCATACCTGCGACTGCTGGACGCCGCCGGCAATCAGATCGAGCGAGACAACAACGGCGGCGACGGTCGGCACTCGCGCATCACCCGAACTCTGTCGGCGGGCCGCTATCAGTTGGTGGCCACGGAGGCGAGCCGCGGTACCGCGAGCGGCGCTTACGCGCTGCGACTGGGGATCGGCGTCTGCAGCGCCGCGGCGATCCCGGAACCGCCGCCCGGGGCGGTCAGCCCGGGCCTGGTGCTGCTGACGCACGGATGGAGAGTCGAAAACCCAACGCGGCAAGCGTGGCTGGATCGGGTCGCCGCTGCGATGCGGGTGCATCCGGGCTGGCAGGTGGGCTGGCAGGTGGTGGCGTACCACTGGGAGCGTGACGCGGCCAGCGGCCCCGCCAATCCGTTTACGGCGCGGAGCCGCGGGATCGAGCACGGCCGTTGCCTGGCGCGCGCGATCGAGGCTCATGGATACGATCGCCTGCACCTGATCGGACACAGCGCCGGGGCGATCCTGATCGACGAGCTCGGAGAAGAGCTGCAGCGGCGCGGCGTGGCCGAGCGGTTGACGATCCAGGCGACGTTCCTGGACGCCTACACGGGCTGGCCCTGGCGCGGCGAATTGGGCGGCAAGTGGGCGGACTACGCCGAACACTATGTGAACAGAGATGATTGGCCCGGGACCGGAAGCGACAGCGAAGCGCATGTGTATACGATCGACCTGACCGCACTTGGCAACAAGTATCACCCTGGTCCGATCGAGGGTCACGACTGGCCGCGCATCTACTACATCTGCACGGTCTTCCCCACGCGTGCACGGGTGTGTCCCGACCAGGGCGTCGCGGACTGGCTGACTGCGGTGGGCGTATTTCCCGGCTGGCCGCGCTCGATTGCGCTGGGAAACGACCTGCAGATGTTGCGGCGCAACGCGCCGATCGGCGGCGCTGAGGAGCTTCGCCCCTGAGCCCGCTGCTGCCGGCCGAGATTGACCAAACGTCGCTTCGCGCCATACGATGCGAATAGTTCACGATTCCGAAGCATTCCCGGACGAGCGATGAGCGAACGCGCGACCAGCGGCGAGCCGTCGGCCCCACCGGTGCGGGCGGGGATTGACGAAGATCGTCCGCTGGGCATCGATCTGCCGAACAAGACGAAGGCGCTCGTCATCGGCGGTTCGATGCTGGCGATGTTTCTGTCGGCGCTCGAGCACAGCGTGGTCAACCCCGCGCTGCCGCGGATCGTCTCCGACCTGGGCGGCCTTGAGCTGTATCCGTGGCTGATTCAGGCGTTCACGATGGCGCAGGTCGTGACGATTCCGGTCGCTGCCACGCTGAGCGACTCGTTCGGGCGCAAGCCGCTGCTGCTGGTCGGCCTGGTGATCTTTCTCGCCGGTACGGCGGCTTGCGGGTCAGCGCCCGGGATTTACGAGTTGATCGCCTTCCGCGCCGTCCAGGGCATGGGCGCCGGGATTCTGATGATGTCGACCTTCTCGGTGGTCGGCGACCTGTACGCGCCGTCGGAGCGCGGGAAGTACATCGGGTTGTTCGGCGGGGTGTTCGCGTTGTCGGGGTTGATCGGTGCGCCGCTGGGCGGGGTGATCACCGAGGCGTTCTCGTGGCGCTGGGTGTTCTGGTCGATGCTCTTCGTGGGTCCGTTCGCGGTGTGGCTGATCGCCTGGAAGATGCCGTGGCTGCGTCCGCCGCGCCAGCCATTGCGGTTCGACTGGCTGGGCATGTTGACGCTGATGCCGATGTTGCTGCCACTGATGCTGGCGATGAGCCTGGGCGGTCAGCATGGCTGGACGAGCGCGCTGGTGCTGGGCTTGCTGGCGCTGTCGGCCGTCTCGTTCTTGCTGTTCCTCGCTGTCGAGCGCCGCGCGGCGGTGCCGATCGTGCCGTTGCACCTGTTCAAGGTGAACACGATCGCGATGGTCACGATCACGATGTTCCTGACGGGCGTGGGAATGATGGGCGTCATGGTCTATCTGCAGGTGTTCCTGCAGGTCGGCTTGGGCGCCGGCGCGGCGACCGCGGGACTGGTGATGGGTCCGATGATCATCGTCTCGGTGGCGGTCATGGTGCTCAGCGGACAGCTCATGGCGCGCACCGGTCGCTACAAGATTCTCGCGATCATCGGAGTGCTGCTGATGCTGGGCGGGATGGCGCTGCTGTCGACGATGACGCGCGAGACGTCGATTTTGGGCGTGTTGGGGCGTCTGGCCGTGTTCGGAATCGGCATGGGGCTGATGATGCCGGTGCTGTCGCTGGCGGCGCAGAACGCGGCGCCGCAGAAGTATCTGGGCCGCGTCTCGGGCTTCACGCAGTTCTTCCAGCTGATCGGCGGGGCGATCGGGATCGGCGTGGTCGGCGCGCTGTTCAATGCGCGGCTGAGCTCGGGCTTGCAGGCGGCGTTGTCGCCCGAGCTCGTCGATGTGATCCGGCCCGAGAAGTTGGTTGATCCCGACTTCCGCGCGGAGCTGATCGGGACGCTCGGCGAAGACGTGTGGGCCGTCGCGGAGCCGGCCGTGCAGACCGTGGTGGCGAACGCCATCACGGACAACTTCCTGCTCGCGATGGGCATTCTGGTGTTCGCCGTGGCGGCGATGTTGCTGATGCGCGAAGTGCCGCTGCGGACGGGCAAAGAAGGCGGACCGCCGAAGGCTGGTGAGGCTGGCGCGCCGGTGCTGACGGCTGCGGCGGCGGAGCCGCCCTCGAACGGCGCGACCGCGGGCGTGTCGGCTGAGCCGGTGGCGCAGGGCGCCACGCCGTTGTCCGCGATTGTCGAGGACGAGCTGCCGGAGCAGATGCTCGATCCGCCACTGATTCCGTCACTGATCGCGATCGATGCGCCGCTCGCAGCGCCTCCCACGGAACCGGTCAAGGGGCCGCTCACTGGGGCGGGAACGGACGGCCACGGGGCGGAGGGTGGCGAATGGTCGCCGGCGGCGCGTGGAGTTGCTGCCGCCGCCTTCGTCGGCGCGAGCGTTGGGCTAGCTGTCTCGATCGCCTACACGGGCAATGGGGGCTGGGTGGCGGCGCGTCGCTGGGCCGAGGAGCTGCTTACGCCTCCGCCTCGGCCGCCGGAGCGTCGGCGCCGAAACGGGCGTGCAGCGCAGCGAAAGCCTCGTCGCTAGCGGCGACGGTCTGCTCGATGTCCTCCCTGGTCAGCGCGCTGCTGAGGAAGGCGTTGTGGAACGGGTGCAGGTAGACGCCGCGCTCGGCGAGTTCGGCGCTGAACATGCGCGCGCGGGGGCAGTTGGCCGTCTCGGGTGAATCGCCGTCGAAGATCAGCAGCGGAAGCTCGACCGGGCCGGTCTGGCGGATGCCCAATTCGTGGGCCTCGGCGCGTTCGGCGAGGCCGGCGCGCAGCTGCGCGCCGACCGTGTGCATGTGGGCGATGCCGCTGGTCTCCTGCAGCGTGGTGATCGTCGCGATCGCCGCGGCCATCGGCGCTGAGGAGAACCAGTACGAGCCGGTCGCGAACGCCTTGGCAACCGTTTCGGCCAGGCTCTCGCGACCGAGCAGCGCGGAGATCGGGTAGCCGTTGCCGATCGCCTTGCAGTAGATGCTGAGGTCGGGGTCGACGCCGAGCGGCGCCCAGCTGCCGCGTAGGTCGAGCCGGAAGCCGCCGCGCACGTCGTCGAGGATCATCACAGCGCCGTGCGCGTCGCAGAGATCGCGGACGCCCTGCGCGAACTCCTGGGTCGGCAGCTCCTGGTCGACGAACACGTCGTGGCGGAAGGCGGAGACGATCAGCCCCGCGACGTCGCCGTCGGCGGCGTCGATCGCTGCGCTGACGGAGGCGAGATCGTTGAATTCGTACTCGATTGTGCCGGGGGCCGGGGCGCCGCGTTCGAGGCCCATCCAGGATGGCGCGGCGCCGTGGTAGGCGCTGCGGGCGCGGAGGATCGTGCCGCGCCCGGTCGCCGCGCGGGCCAGCGTCGCGGCGTAGACAGTCGCGTCGGTGCCGTTCTTGGCGAACCACGCCCAGTCGGCCCAGGGGGTGATGTCGACGAGCAGCTCGGCCAGCTCGACCATCTCGGCGCTGGGGCCGTTGAGGCAGTCGCCGGCCTCGAGTTGGGCGGCGGCGGCGCGGTCGACCGTGGGGTGCGCGTGGCCGAGCAGGATCGGTCCGTAGGAGCAGAGAAAGTCGATGTACTCGTTGCCATCGACATCCCAGATGTGCGCGCCCTCGCCGCGACTGAAGAACTGCGGGAAGTTCGGCGGCAGGAAGGTCGCGCTCTGATGGCCGTACATCCCGTTGGGGATCACGGCGGCGGCGCGTTCGCGCAGCTCGGCGTCTGCGGTCATCGTGCGTGGCCTTGTGCTCGTCATGAGATCCTCTCGATCGTTCGTGGCGTCAGTCTAAAAGGGGCAGCGCCGCTACCTTGCCCCCATGCAACCGGACCCCGCTGATCACCCGATGGTCCAGCGAGCCAACGAGCTGCAGCCGCTGGTCGCCGCGTGCGCCGACGAGACCGAGGCAAACGGCGCCCCGTCCCGCGACCTGATCGAAGCGGTCACCGACGCCGGCTTGTATCGCATGTTCATCCCGGCCGACGCCGGCGGCGAAGAGGTCCCTCCGCTGGTCGCGTTCCATGCGATCGAGGCCCTCGCGGTCGCCGACCCATCGCTTGCGTGGGTCGTGATGCTTGCGACCGAGCTCTCGCTGGTCACCGGCTTCCTGACGACCGAGCACCTGCGCGAGATGATCGACGCCGATCATCCAGGCGGTCCTCGCTGCCGGATCGCGGGCTCGGCCAGGCCGACCAACAACGGCAAGCGCGTGACGGGCGGCTGGCTGATCAGCGGCGTCGGCACCTACGCGAGCGGGATCGATCACGCGACCCAGATCGTGGCGGCCTTCCGCGATGACGATCAGGCCGACGACTCGTACATTTCGTTCGTCGAGCCCGACCAGGTCGAGGTCCTGCGGACCTGGGACACCATGGGCCTGCGCGGCACCGGCTCGCACGACTTCCGCACGGAGGACCTGTTCGCGCCGGACAGCCGAACGATGAAGATCGGCTCCAGACCGCATGCCCAGGGACCCAACTGGAAGATTCCCGACGGCGGGATCGCCAGCTGGCTTCAGAACGGCGGCCAGGCGATCGGCGCGGCGCAGGGCGCGATCAACGAGGTGGTCCTGCATGCGAAGCACGTCGCCAGCAAGAGCGATTCGCGTTCCCTCGCCGAGCGCGAGCACTTTCGCGTCGCGCTCGGCCGCGCTCAGGCGAGGGTCGGCTCAGCCCGCTCCTACGTCCGCGAAATGGGCTCGGTTGCCTGGCAGTCGGTGCTCGATGGCGCACCAAACCTAGAAGCCGTCGGCCAGTGGCGACTCGCGAACGTCAATGCGGTCCATGCCGCCACCGAGGCGGTGGAGCTGCTCTTTCCCGCCGCCGGGACCAATGCGATCCACCGACGCTGGACGCTCGAGCGGCGCTTCCGGGACCTGCAGGTGGCGCGTCGGCACAACGCGGCGCTCGACTTCAACTGGGACGCGGGCACGCGTTACATGCTGGAGCTGGCGCCGCTGACCCGCGGCTCTGCGATTCCCGACCGAGACCGTTATCGCGACAAGTCTCGATAGGCTCCACGCATGTCCACCGATCCGGCGAATCATCCCCTGGTCGAGGCGGCGCGAGAACTCCAGCCCCGAATCCGCGCGCAGGCCGCGCAGATCGAGGCTGACGGACTCGTGCCGATCGAGCTGATCGAGGCCCTGACCGATCGTGGGCTGTTTCGCATGAACATCCCCGCTGAGGCCGGCGGCGAGCAGGCCGATCCGTTGGTGGTGTTTCACGTGCTGGAGGCGCTGGGGCACGCCGATGCGTCGACGGCCTGGGTGGTGATGATCGCGACGGAGATCTCGACATCCACCGGCTGGCTGCCCGGCGCGGTGCTGAGCCAGATGATCGGCGGCGACGAGCCGGGCGGTCCGCGGTCTCGCTTCGCCGGCTCGGGCCGTGTGCTCGCGACCGGGCGACGCTGCGGGTCGGGCTGGCGCCTGAGCGGGCAGCTGAACTTCTGCAGCGGGATCGAGCAGGCGACCCATGTGCTGGTGACCTTCCGCGACGAGTCCGACGGCGCAGTCCACTCGGCGTTTCTGCCGCAACGCGGCGGCGCGGTGGTGAAGACCTGGGACACGATGGGGCTGCGCGGGACGGGCAGCCACGACTGGTTGATCGAGAACGCCTACGTGCAGGACGCGCACGCATTCGGCGCCGAGCGCACACCCTGCGCCGCAGGCCCGACCTGGCGCGTGCCGGACCGCGCAGTGGTGATCTGGATCGCCAACGCCGGCCACGCGCTGGGCGTCGCGCAGGGAGCGATCGACGAGGTCGTGGCGGCCAGCCGCGCGGTGGCGAGCACGATGGACGCGCGGCCGTTGTCGGACCGCGAGTCGTTTCGGGTGGCGTTGTCGAGGGCGCAGGCGCGGGTCGCGGCGGCGCGCGCGTTCGTGCGCGAAGCGGCCGGTGCGGCGTGGGAATCAGTGCTGGCGGGCCCGATCGATGAGGCGCTGCTGGCGCGCTGGCGGATGGCCAACGTTCACGCCGTGCATGAGGCGGCCGATGCAGTGGAGCTGCTCTTCCGAGCGGTGGGGACCAACGCGATCCACCGCCGCTGGACGCTGGAACGGCGCTTCCGCGACCTGCAGGTGGCGCGCCAGCACGGGGCGGGCCTGGAGATGAACTTCGACGCGGGCGTGCGGCCGATGTTGGACATGGAGTCGCCGCAGCGTCGCGATCGCTGAGCGCCGCCGCGCCAAGTGCCCGAATTTGCAGTTCGCCATTAGCATGATCGTGGACGATCAGCTTCCGCCTGCAGCGCGCGGATTTCTCACGGAGCATGCATGGGCGGGCCGCTCGCAGGCCTTCAAGTTCTGGATCTCTCTCGCAACGTCGCTGGGCCGTACGCGACCAAGCTGCTGGCCGACTACGGGGCGCGGGTGATCAAGGTCGAGCCGCGCGGCGGCGACCCCTCGCGGCGTTTCGGTCCGTTTCCCGGCAACGCGCCCGACATCGAGGGTTCGGGCCTGTTCCTGCACCTGAATACGAACAAGCTCTCGATTGTGCTCGACCCGCACACCGACGACGGCGCGACCGCCGTGCGCCGGCTCGCGCGCCAGGTTGATGTGATCGTGGAGGACGGGATGCCGGGAGAGGCGGCCGCGGCCGGCTGGGGCTGGGAGGTGCTGCACGCGCTCAACCCACGTCTGGTGCTCTGCTCGATCACGGCCTTCGGGCAGAGCGGTCCCTACCGCGACTACCGCGGGTCGGAGCTGACGCTGCAGGCGATCGGGGGGCCGTTGCACGCGACGGGCGCGGCCGACCGCGAGCCGCTCAAGCTCGCCGGCCACTACGCCGGCTACCACGCCGGCGCGACGGCGGCGCTGGCGATTCTGCTGGCGCTGCGTCGCTCCGAACGCAATCGGCAATCAGGCGAATGGCGGCGCTCGGGCGAGTGGATCGACATCAGCATCTACCGCTGCCAGGCGGGCTGCCGTGATCGGCGCACCGTACAGCTGACGGCGGCGGCCTACAGCGGCGTGTCGCCGCAGCGGGCGCGCCGCGACAGCCGCTGGGTGGGCGCGGGCATCTTTCCCTGCGCCGACGGTTACGTGAACGTGATGGGCGCGGGGCGGCGGATGCCGGTCTTGCTCAAATGGATCGGGCGCGAGGACCTGCTCGAGGAGTCGCGTGCGGCCGCGGGCGTCGTCCCGGGCTTCGCCGATCGTCTGAACGAGGCGATCACGGAGTTCCTGACGGGCATGGGCAAGGTCGAGGCGGTTGCCGCGGCGCAGTCCTCCGGGTTGCTGGCGGGCGCGTTGATGACCGTCGCCGACCTGTTGAAGGACCCGCAGCTGGCGGCACGCGACTGGTGGCACGAGATCACGCACTGGCACGGGACCGAGCTGAAGTACCCGGGATTCCCGTTTCGGATGTACGGATCGCCACCCGAGCAGCCGCTGCGGGCGCCGCACCTCGGCGAGCACGCGCGCGCGGTGCTCGACCTGGCGCCGATCGAGGTCGACCCGCCGCGCGACCTGGTGCAAGGCGATCTGCCGCTGCCGCTGGAGGGCGTTCGGGTCGCTGCGATCACCGTCGTCTGGGCCGGGCCGCACGTGACGCAGCTGTTGGCCGAGTGGGGCGCGGACGTGATTCAGGTCGAGCCGGTCAACCGGATGCAGCCGTTCACGCGCGGTGCGGAGAACGTACCGACGCGCAAGCAGATGCTGCGCGGGGCAGCGCGCGGCGTGCAGCCCCAGTACCCCGACGCGGACCCGGGCGCGGAGCCCTGGAACCGCTCCGCCTCGTTCAATTCGCACGCCCGCAACAAGCGCTCGATGACCTGCGACATCATGTCGGCCGAAGGGCGCGCCGCGTTCCTCAAGCTGATCGAGCGCTGCGACGTGCTAGTCGAGAACAACGTGCCGCAGACGATCGACCGGGCGGGGATCGGCTGGGACGAGTTGCAGGCGGTCAATCCGCGGCTGATCATGTTGCGGATGCCGGCGTTCGGGCTCGAGGGTCCGTACAGCAGCTACCGCGCGTTCGGACTGCATGTCGAGGCGATGGTGGGACACACGCACCTGCGCGGCTATCCCGACACTCGACCGGGCGGGACTGGTGAGACGCTCGCCAGCGATGGGCTGGCGGGGGTGCAGGGCGCCGTCGCGGTGCTGATGGCGCTGCGGCATCGCGAGCGGACCGGCGAGGGTCAGTTGATCGAGATGCCGCTCAACGAGGGCTTCGTGCCGACGCTCGCCGAGTTCCTCTTCGAACACACGATGAACCACGTCAACCCGCCGCCGCAGGCCAACCGCCACCGCTGGAACGCGCCGCACAACGTCTATCGCTGCCTGGGCGACGACCAGTGGATCGCGATCGATGTCGAAACCGACGCCCAGTTTCTGGCCCTCTGCAACGCGCTCTCGGGCGGGCGCGGGGGCACGGGCGACGTCGACATCGGGCACGCGCCGCAGGATGCGCGCTTCGCGACGGCCCGGCTGCGTCTGCAGCACGTCGAGACGCTCGATCAGTTGGTCGGCGCCGCGACGGCGTCATGGGACAAACAGGAGCTCTTCCACGCATTGCAGGCGGCCGGCGTCTGTGCGGCCCCGGTCAACGATCCACTCGAGGCGTTGAGCGATCCGCACCTGCGCGCGGTTGGCTTCTTTGAGGAGCAGACGATCGAGGGCGTCGGCACGCATGACTATCCTGGCCTCACGATCCAGATGCGGCGCACGCCGAATCAGCTGCGCACGCCGCCACCGCGACTCGGCGAGCACAACGAAGAGATTTACGGAGGCCTGCTCGGCTACAGCTCCGAGCAGCTCGCGGAGCTCGAACGCAAGGGTCTGGTCGGAACCGCGTACCCTCCCGAACTACTGCCCGAACACCTGCGCGGCGCGGCCGCGCCTGAGCGGAGAAGCTGATGGCACGACTGGCGCCGGTCACATTTGAGAATCTGGACGACGCGCAACGCACGCTCTGGGACAACATCACCAGCGGCCCGCGGGGCAACCCCGATCGGCCGCACGGCGGTCTGGCGGGCGAGGACGGCGCGCTGGTGGGACCATTCAACGCGCTCTTCTACTCGCCCGAGGTGGGCGATGCGGTGCAGAAGCTGGGCGCGGCGCTGCGCTACAGCACCTCACTGCCCGCGGACCTGCTTGAGGTCGCGATCCTGACGATCGGCGGCGAGTGGCGGGCCAACTTCGAGTTCTGGGCGCACGCGCGGCTGGGCGTGGCGGCGGGCGTCCCGGAGGCGGTGATCGACGCGATCCACGACGGCGAGACGCCGTCGTTCGACGACGCACGGCATCAGACCGTCTACGCGTTCGGCCGCGAGCTGATCGAGACGAAGCGCGTCTCGGACGAGTGCTACGAGGCGCTCAAGGCGCTGGTCGGCGAGCGCGGCGTGTTCGAGGTCGCATCGGTGATGGGCTACTACGGGCTGGTCTCGATCGGCCTGAACGCGTTCAATGTGGGCATGCCCGCGGGCGTTGAAGCGCCGTTCGCCGATTGAGGCAGTGCCGATCCTGACCGCCAGCCAGCGCGCGTTCTTCGACCAACACGCCTACCTGGTCGCGCCTGATCTGATCGGGCGTGAGCAGGTCGATGCGGTGGTCGACGCGATCTGGGACTTCCTCGACTTCGACGACACCGCCGCGGGCGAGGGTGGCTTCCAGTGCGTGCCGGGCGTACACCGCTGGATTTCCGAGTGGGCGCAAGGCCGCGGCGACGAGGAAATTCGCGACCAGCGGCTCGAGCTGCTGCACGCCGACGCAATGGGTCAAGCGGTTGAGGTCGAGGCGAAGGCGGGCGACCTGATCATCTGGAACTCCGCGCTGCCGCACGGCAACAGCCGCAACCGCTCGAACAAGCCGCGGCTGGCGCAGTACGTGCGGCTATCTCCGGCCGAAGCGCAGAATCAGGAGCTGCGTCGGCAACGCGTCGCCTCGTGGCGCGAGCGCACGCATCCGTCGTTTCAGAATCCGCGCGCGTTCCCCGGCGATCCGCGCCGACGCGAGCAGGAATCGGTGCCGGCGGAGCTGACTCCGCTGGGGCGTCGGCTACTCGGGCTCGACGACTGGTAAGCGCGCTCAGGCGGCGGCGCGGACGCGGCGCTGCGCCGCCGCCGAACCGGCGACCAGCAGCACCACGCCGATCGCGAGCTCCGGACCGATCGGCTCGCCCAGGACCAGCCAGCTCAGCAGCACCCCGAAGACCGGCGTGAACAGTTGCATCGCGGTCACGCCCGAGGGCAGGAAGCGCTGTAGCAGCCAGGTGTTGCCGATGAAGCCGAAGCCTGCGATCGCCAGCCCCTGGTAGAGCAGCGCGCCGATGAAGCCCCACGAGAACGCCCACGGGTCCGATTCGAGGATCGGGCTGAGGATCGCAAACACGAGCACCGATGAAACCGCCTGGGCCAGCAGCAGCCGGGCGAACGGAATGGTCTGCGAGGTCTGCGAGAGATAAATCTGACGCGCGCCGAGCAGCAGCGCCGAGGAGAGGATCATCAGGTCGCCGTCGAGCGACGCGGCGCCGCTCAGGTCGCCGGAGAAGACCACGAGCACGCCGCCGTAGGCGACGAGCGTGCCGCCGGCGCGCCGGCGGCTGAGGCGATCGCCGGGCACGATGAAGTGGGCGAAGAGCGCGGCCCAGAGCGGGAATGTGGCGATCAGGACGGCGGCGTGCCCGGAGCTCGTGTAGTCGCCCCCGTAATACATCAGCGCGGTCTGGATCGTGAAGAGCACGGCGAGGCCGCTGAGCGTGGCCAGCTCGCTGCGCCTCGGACGCAGCGAGACGCCGCCGCCGAGCGCGTAGAGACAGACCGCGATCCCACCCAGCAGCATGCGCAACGCGCCGAGGCGCAGCGGTCCGACGGTCTCGAGGCCGGCCTTGATCGCGACCGGGTTGCCACCCCAGAGGATCGCCAACAGCAGCGAGAAGGCGCCGGCCGACAGGGTCAGTGGGCGTCGTGGGTCGGTGCTGGCGGCGTCGGTCGCGGACACCGCGCGAGCTTACGCGCTGGACGCGGCTGCAGCCTCGATCGGGAACGCTCTGACCGCGGTGATCGCGGCGAGGTGCTCGCGGATCAGCGTCCAGGAATCGCCGGCGTCGCGGCTAGCGTAAAGCGCTCCGCCGCTCGTGCCGAGGTAGAGGCCGAGTGGGTCGTGGCCGTCAGTTCCGAGCGCCTGGCGCAGCACTCCCTGATGGAAGCCGTCCTGTGGCAGCCCGTCGCGCAGCGCCGTCCAGCTTGCACCGGCATCGCGCGTGCGCCACACGGCCAGCTGGCCGTCGCGTGGCATTCGCGCCTGGTCGACATCGAGCGGGATGAACCAGGCGCTATCGGGGTCGCGCGGGTCGATCGCAGTGGCGAAGCCGAACACGCCGGGCAGGTCGGCGCCGACGTCGATCCAGCTGCGCCCGTCGTCGTCCGTGCGGTATTGGCCGAAGTGGTTCTGCTGCCAGATGCGTCCGCGCTGCAGCGGGTGGGCGAACATCGAGTGGATGCAGTGCCCGGCCTCCTCCGCGCCACCCTCGGGCATGTGCTCGGCGCGGACCCCGCGGTTGCGCGCTTGCCAGCTGCGCCCGCCGTCCGCCGTGACGTAGACGCCCGTCGCTGAGCCGGCGACCACGATGCGTTGCGGGTCATGGGGGTCTGGACTGATGTGGTGGAACATCAGGCCTACGGCGCCGGGCCCCCAGTGGACGTTGGCCGGATGCGTGTCCAGGGCGTTGCAGATTTCCCATGACGCGCCGTCGTCGTGGCTGATGAAGAGTGCGGCGGGCATCACGCCGGCGTAGAGCGTTCCCGGCTCCGCGCCGGGAGCGATCGTCCAGACCGACTCGACGGATCGCTCGCCATCCGTGAACGAGGGAATCGCGGGCTCGCGCCAGGTTGCGCCGCCGTCATCGGAGCGCTGCAGCCGCGGGCCCCACTGCATGGCGCTGGTGCAGACCCAGATCGCGTCGCTGTGGGGGTCGTGCACGGCGTAGTCGATGACCCAGCCGCCGAACTCCAGCGGCGACCAGGTCCAGGACGTGCGCTCGGCGCTGCTGCGACCAACGAGGAGTCCCTTGCGAGTGCCGACGAGCAGGCCTGTTTCGTTCACGATTCCAACTCCCTCACTGGTTTAGGCGGTTCCGCCGGAGACGGCGGGCAGGATGTGCAGCCGGTCGCCGTCGTGGAGCTGATCGGAGAGATGCACGCGATCGTCGATCAGCGCGTCATTGATGAAGATGTTCACGTGGCGTCGCAGGCGCTGCTGATCGTCGAGCACGAAGCGTTGAATCTGCGGGTGCAGCTCGGCGAGGCGGTTGAGCGCTTCGCGCGCCGTCGCCGCGGCGATCCCGCAGGAGGCCGGTAGACCGGCCTGCGTCTGCAACGCCCGCGCGAGTCGAACCTCTACATCGGCCATCGTGCGCTCCACCGATCCGTCTTCGTATGCCGAAACAGCGTACCGACCCGCGGTGCATTCCGATCGCCCTGGTTCGGCCTAGTGTTGCCTGAGAACGGAGGCTGTGATGCTGCATGTCGAAGCGCTGGACCACATCGTGCTGGCGGTGGCGGACGTTGGGCGCTCGCTGGCCTGGTACAGCGAGACGCTCGGGCTCGCGCCAGTGCGCGTCGATCAGTGGCGAGCGGGCGACGCGCCGTTCCCCTCGGTGCGGGTCTCGGCCGGCACGATCATCGACATCATCGAAGCGAGCGACGGCGCGCCGGCAGGCCGCAATGTCGACCACTTCTGCCTGGTCGTGGCGGCCGAGGACCTCGCTACGGTGCGAGCGTCGGACGCGTTCGAGATCGTGCGCGATCCCGACTTCGCGCTCTATGGCGCGCGCGGACTGGCGGACGGGCTGTACGTGCGCGATCCCGATGGCAACGAGGTCGAGCTGCGGGCCTATTCGAGCCCGTAGATCCGCTTGACGTTCGAGCCGAGCACGCGCTCGCGGGCGAGCTCGTCGAGCGGTTCGACCAGCTCGACGAGGTCGTGCACCCAGGTGCCGGTGTGGTCGGGGTGCGGGTAGTCGGACGCCCACATGAAGCGGTCGGAGCCGACGTAGTCCATCGTGTAGGCGGCCGAGTGTTCGTCGGGGTCGCCGGAGACGAAGCACTGGCGCTTGAAGTATTCGCTCGGCTTGTGCTTGAGCGGCACGCCTCGGCCGGCGGACGTCGCGAAGACGGCGTCCATGCGGTCGAGCATCGAGCCGACCCAGCCCGAGCCGACCTCGAGGATGCCGAGCTGCAGGTTGGGGAACTTCTCGAAGACGCCGAAGGCGAAGAAGCTGGCCAGGACCTGTTGCAGGCCCTGCCGCACGGTCACGTTGCCGTACCAGCCCGCCGCAGCGCCGAACGACGCCATGTCGAAGCGCGGCGAGGTGTTCGACCTGAGGTCGAAGGTCGGGTGGATCGCCATCGGCACGCCCAGCTCTTCAGCCTTCTGCCAGAGTGCGTCGTGGTCGGGGTGGCCGTGCGGGATGTGGTTGTGCGTGAACGGCGCGACGAAGGCGCCGCGCGCGCCCGACTTCACCGCTCGCTCCAGCTCTTCGACGGCGGCCGGGATGTCGAGCAACGAGAGCTGCGCGATCGGCACCAGCCGCCCCTCGCTGGGGCGGCAGAAGTCGACGATCCAGCGGTTGTAGGCGCGCGTGTAGGCGTTTGAGATTTCTGCGTCGTCACACTCGCATTCCCAGAGCAGACCCAGCGTGGGGTAGAGCAGCGCCTTCTCGAGGTTCTCCTGATCGAGCAGGTCGACCCGCTGCGCGGCGTCGCTGCCGCCGAAGGGCATGTGGTCCATGTAGAGCCGGTCGGCCGAGGGCAGCACATCCTGGCCCATCGCGCCCATCACCCCCAGTATGCCCTTGACGGTGATCTTCGAGGGCTGGCCGTTGATCTCGAGGTATTCGAAGCCCTCGTCGTCGCGCTTGATCTGCAGCGCCCGGTCGAGGTACTTCTCCTCCAGGTAGTCGTGCCAGAGATTGGCCGGTTCGAGGATGTGGCCGTCGGCATCAACCGCGCCGTCATAGGGGAAGCGAACGATCTCGTAGGCCATCGGTGCGTCTCCGGGATTCTGCTCTCGCGCTTGGGGAATACGGCGGGAAGGCTAGGATTCTGTCAGTGGATGTCAATCAGACAGTCTCAGGCAGTCGAGAGGGCGGACCATGGCAGGACACGAGGCAGAAGCGAAGATCGCCGAGCTGGGGCTGGACATGAGCACGAGCGCGCCGCTGGCCAACTATGTGCCGGCGGTGCGGACGGGCAACCTGGTCTACCTTTCGGGCCACGGCCCGGTGGTGGATGGCAGCCTGATCCGCGGCAAGCTGGGCGCCGACCTGGACATCGAGGCGGGCTACGCGGCTGCGCGCGCGGTGATGGTGCAGCTGCTGGCCTCGCTGCGAGGCGAGCTGGGCACGCTGGATTCGGTCTCGCGGATCGTCAAGTTGCTCTGCATGGTCAACTGCACGCCCGAGTTCGGCGACCAGCCGGCCGTCGCCAACGGCGCGTCCGACCTGCTCGTCGAGGTCTTCGGCGAGGCCGGCCGCCACGCCCGCTCGGCCGTCGGGATGCAGTCGCTGCCGATCGGGATGGCCGTCGAGATCGAGATGATCGTCGAGGTCGGATAGCGCCGACCGTGGGTAGACTGCGGGCTCAAGCAACGAGGAGCAAGACCGATGCGGCTTGGCGTACTGGCGGGGTTCTCGAGCGAGTGGCGAGACACGTTGGAGAAGGTCAAAATCGCCGACGAGCTGGGCTACGAGCTCGTCTCGACGGGCGAGGCCTGGGGACCGTCGGTGCTGCCGTGGCTGACGGTGCTGGCCGCGAGCACGGAGAAGATTCAGCTCGGCACGGGCATCCTGAACTGCTATTCGCGCTCGCCGGCGGTGATCGCGCAGGAGTTCGCAACGCTCGAAGTGATCTCCGGTGGGCGCATGATCTGTGGGCTCGGGTCCTCCGGGAACCTCGTGATCGAGGGCTTCCACGGGGTCGAGTTCGACCGTCCGCTGCGGCGGCTGAAGGAGTACACCGAAATCATCAAGATGGCGCTCTCGGGTCAGCGGATTAACTACGAGGGCGAGATCTACACGCTGCAGCGCGGCTTCCGGATCGACTACGAGGTGCAGCGCGAGGAAGTGCCGGTCTGGATCGCGGCGATCACGCCGCGCTCGATCCAGCAGACCGGTGAGATCGCGGACGGGATTTACCCGATTCACTGGCCGAAGCGCGCCTTTGAGGGCCTGCGCAACCAGCTCTCGGGCGCCTCGCGCGACGCCGGGCGCCCCGAGGATTCGGTCACCATCGCGCCCTTCACCAACGTCTACGTGCTCGGCGAGGGCAACGAGGAGGAAGTCTGGCGCCACGCGCGCCAGCCGCTCTTCCACTACACGAACCGGATGGGCCAGTTCTATTGGCAGATGCTCTCGCGATCGGGCTTCGAGGCGGAGATCGCGAACTCGCGGGCGGCCTGGGCCGACCGTGACTCCGAGGGCGCGCTGATGGCGATCACCGAGCAGATGGTCCGAGACATCCAGGTGATCGGCCCGATCGAGTCGGTCACCGAGCAGCTGCAGGAGCGCGCGGATGTGGGCGCCGAGCTACAGATGATCCCGATGCCGTCGGGTTCGGTCGCGGACGCCGGGGCGCGGCTTGAGCAATACCTGGGATAGCTGCGATGGCTGACCAGACGCTGCAACTCGAGGTCGAATACTGCGCCGACTGCGGCTACTGGCCGCGCACCAGCTGGATGCTCGGCGAGATCATGACCGACATCCAGCACCTCGTGGCAGATGTCAAACTGGTGCCGGGCACGCGCGGCGTGTTCGAGTGGAAGGTGAACGGCGAGCTGGTCTTCAGCAAGGCCGCGATGGGCCGCTTCCCCGACCTCGATGAATTGAAAGAGATCGTCTACGCGCATCTCGACTAGCTGGTCGAGTCTGCCGCGTTGATGCGTCGCAAAGCGCTGGCCGAAAGGCGCTGACAGCTGCGAGGAGGCCGTCATGACGGAATCGGCACAGGTCCTGAACCCGGTCGCGCATGTCGCCGTGACTGAGGCGTCGGCCGCGCCGCGGCCCAGTTCGTTGGCGGGGCTTCGCCCGGGGATTCTGGAGAATCGCAAGGCCAATGCCCGGGTGCTGATGGAGGCGATGGTCGAGGGACTGCGCACGCGCGTCGAGCTCGGCGAGCTCACCGTCGGCAGCAAGCCTGTCTCCGGCCCACCGGCGGATTCGACGATTGCGCAGCTCGCCGAGGGCGCCGACTTCCTGCTGATTGGGTCGTGTGATTGAGGATCCTGCACGACGTGGAGTGTCCACGCCGCAGTCCTCTTCGAACAGCTCGGCCTCCCCACGGTCACGGTCGGCACGAGCGCGTTCACGGACCTGCTTCAGCTCGAGGCGGAGCAGCGCGGGCTGGCCGACCTTGAGCGCCTGATCGTGCCGCACCCGATCGGCGGGCTGAAGCCCGATGTCGTGCGCGGGAAGGTCGATCAGGCTGTCATCGACGAACTTGAGCGGGCCCTCACCGCCTAATGATCCCAGCCAGGCTCATCCGGCCGCATCCGCCAGCGACGGTCTCGCCGGAGATCGTGCCTTGCGCAAGGCCTCGCATGCAGCCTCCAGAAACGCGTCCTCGCCCACATCTCCGAGGCCCACTTCATCCGCTGCCAGCGACAGCCGATCGATCGCGCCGCGCAGCTCCGGTTCGACCCAGTCCTCGAGCGCGTATGGAACCGCAAAGGCCAGGAAGTCGCGGCTCGTTGCCTGGCCGCCCACGCACGCTTCGAGCAGCCGGCGAACGTCGTGTCGCAGCGCTGCATTGCTGGTCATCGGAGGCCTCCCGTGCCTAATGCGAGGATACAGGTTCACGACTACGAGCTGGCGGACCTGTTCTATGCGATGGATTACATGGATCTCGTTGAGGCTGGCTGCCTGACAGAGCACATCGAATACCGCAGCGTCCGAGCGGCCAAGTCCTGCGACGGGACCTCGTACCCCATCCGTCTTCGCGACAAAAGCGGTCGCTCGATCGCGTTGGTCCACTACCTCACCTGTAGCACAGGTGAAACGCTGCCGTTCCCGACGATGATCCGCGTCGGCGACACCAACATCTACCGTCTCGGGCACACGCCGCGCCCGGCAGCAGCCGGAGAGCGGCGTTCATGACCACGTCAACGCCCGGTCGCCCCGCTGACCAGTTTGCGCTGCCGATTGACGCGGCGGAGTTTTCGCAGGAGTGCATCCGCCGCGGCTGGTCGGACGGGCTGCCGCTGATCCCGCCGACACCGGAGCGCGTCGCGGAGATGCTCGGTGCGACGCAGCGGGACCCGCTCGAGATCATCGGCGTGCTGTCGCCGCGTCAGGGCGAGGCGACGATTCAGGTGATCGCGATCAATGCGGTCATGGCGGGCGCTCGTCCGCAGCAGTTCCCCGTGGTGCTGGCAGCGATCGAGGCGATTTCGCAGCCGCCCTTCAATCTCGACGGGATCAACGCGACGACGCATCCGTGCGCCGTCTTCGTGCTCGTCAGCGGTCCCGCGGCGCGGGCGGCGGGAGTGCATGGCGGCGCGGGCTGCTTTGGGCCCGCGTTTGCGCCGAACGCGACGATCGGCCGGGCCGTCCGCCTGGTGCAGCTCAACGTGGCCGGCGCGACCCCGGGTCGCGGCGACCGCGCCACGCAGGGCACGCCGGCGAAGTTCGCGTTCTGCGCCGCCGAGCGCGAAGACGCGAGTCCCTGGCCGCCGTTCCAGACGACGCGCGGGCTCGAGCCGGAGCAGAGCGCCGTGACCGTCTGGGCCTGCGAGGGGCCGCACAATATCCAGGACCACGGCAGCAACACCGCCGAGGGCATCCTCCAGACGATCGCGGGCGCGATGGGTCAGGCGGGCAGCAACAACATCCTCGGCAAGGGCGAGCCGGTGCTGGCCTTCGGCCCCGAGCATGCGGCCACCGTGGCCGATGAGGGCATCACTCGCGAAGAGGTGCAGGGGTATCTCTGGGAGCATGCGCGCTTCCCCGCGTCGCGGCTCTCGCCCGAGTTCTTGAGCGCGGTGAACGACCGGATGGCGGGTGGTGAGTTGCCGACGCACGGGGAGGATGAGCTGTTGCCGATCACCGATCGGCCCGAGGAGATCCACATCATCGTGGCGGGCGGCCCGGGCAAGCACAGCTGCTGGATGCCCACGTTCGGCGGGGGGACCCGCCCCGTCACGGTGCCGCTGCGCTAGGGCCTACTGACAAGTCGGACGATCCGCCGATTCCGTCATTCCTGCGCAGGGCACGCTTTGCACCGCCATCCGCTCACAGAGGAGCGGCTGGAAATATGCGACGAACGCAGGAACGTCGCTCCCCCGCGTTCAGTCAGCCGGCGAGCCAGGCGCGTTCCAGCTGCTTCGGAAGCAGGTCCAGACTGCTGGCGAAAAATGCATCGACCAGATTGAACGCGTGCTCGCGGCGAGCGCGGATCGCATACGGATTGACCAGGTGCAGGCGCCACGCCTCATCGCTCTCCCTCAATCTAATTCGCTCCAGCAGCGCCGAGCGTTCGGATGCATCCGTGGCCTGCCGCTGCGCGATGCCCCACTCACCGATCTCCGCATCGTTGATCCGGGCTCCGTGGTACAAGCTGTGAGAGTCCATGAGGCGATAGACCAGATCATCGGGATCAACGCCGTACGACGGGAGCTGCGAGAACAACAGGTCGGCATCCGGGTTCTGTTCCACGAGATACGAATACGTGTTTTCGCCGACGCGTTCCCGTTTCCGGATACGCTCGAGTGGCTCGATGCGTACAGAGCCGCCGAACGCACGTTGCCACTGCTCAGCCACCGACGTGACGACGGGCCCCTGAATCGTGCGCAATACCGTAGCGCCGCCCGGACCTGGCAATGGCGGCGCATCGATCCTGATCGTCAGCGGCGCCGCGGCGTCATACCCCGCCGCCGACAAGAGCGCGTTCGCCGTATCGATGTCGAGCTGATACGGCGCTCCCAGTTCGCTCAGCTCCCACGGCCATTCGCGGAATCCCCAGTCGCTGGCGGCGTCCTCAACAAAGGCCCAGTGCTGGCCGCAGTCCGGCGCTGCGAAACCGTCGTACACACTCGCCGCGAGCTCGGTCCGGTCCAGCGCCATCGAGAGCGCGCGCCGCACTCGTGCATCGCGATACGGCCCGCGATCCAGCGAGCGAAACGTCAGTAAGGGGGCTTGCCCGGGTGTCGGCACTGTGACCTGCAGGACCGCGTCCGGATGCACGTCCAACGCCTCTTCAGCCTCCGCAGTTCCCGCCAGCCGAACACTCTGCACGTTTCCGTCGCGCCACTCGCCGAGCGGGGTGATCGCCGTGGTTTGAAACAGCGCCCCGAGGACCAGGTCGGCGCCGCTGACAGAGTCCAGGTAGGGCAGCTGCGCGTCGGTCGCGGCGTCGCGTTTGAAATAGCTCGGGTTGCGCGTCACCGACCACTTGCCGACCCCGCTCGAATAGCCAAGCGTGAACGGGCCCGTGCCGATCGATTCGCGTACCCAGTTGATCTGTTCGGGGTCGGCCAAGACCTCGGGCGGCGCGATCACGTGCGACGGCGCGGTCATCTTGTTCAGCAGGTAGGCCGCAGGGCGCGAGAGACGAAACGTGACGGTCCGAGCGGCGTCGACGGCCTCAATCTGTTCCACTGCTTCATACGTTGACGCCGCGCGCGCATCCTCGGCGCGCAGCGCATCGTGCGCAGCCTTCACATCCTCGGCGGTCAGCGCACGGCCGTCGACCGGCGCGATCTGCGGCCAGCGCACGCCTTCATGCAGCTGAAACAGCACGGTTGTGGCATCCGGCCACTCCCAGCCGGTCGCAAGATCGCCGCTCACGTTCGTGCGGTGTGCGTTCGCGAAATCGTCGGCGTCGACCGTTACCAGCTGGCTGTACAGCAGCGGCAGCAGACTGCCGGAGGCGTGGCCGCCCAGATAGCGTCGGTTGCTGTTACTGACCGGACTCCAGGAGTCGGTGCTCGGCGCGTCGATCTGTAGCTCGCCGCCAGATCTGGGCCCGCTCGCTTGTCCAGGCACTGCGGCGAGCTTCGACCAGTGGAATCGAGTGCGCCAATCGATCGGGTCCACTCCGATCGCCAGCTTGGGCCCGATCCGCCTGACCGTGCCCGTCGCCCCGCTCTCTGCTGAGGCCGGCGCTTCCTGCGCCTCGGCTGAGGACGCTTGCACCTCCGCGGATCGCTCAGTGCGTTGTTCAGGCTCGGCTGCAACCGGGGACGAATCCTCGCCGTCATCCGAACACCCGACCAGAGTCAAGCCGACCGCGCCGATTCCCGCCCGCGTGGCCGTCCGCAGCACCGAGCGCCGTCCGAGCCGCCGCGTCCGCAACCTCGTCCAAGCGCTCATGTCTGCCTCTATCCCAGCAGTTCGGCGGGATTTTCGCGCGCCACCCGGCTCACATCATCCTGCCGGAAGCCCGCCTCGAGGAAGCGGTCGATCGACAGTGCGAACCCATCCGGTGGGTCAGGGTTCGCTGCTTGCCCAAGGTCGGTGGCGCGGATCGTGTAGTCCAGCGCGGCGCCGCCGTAGAGCTTCAGGATTGCGAAACTCCCACGCGAGCGCCTGCGCCGAAGGATGCGTGCAGCATACGTCGCTCCTGAACACCAACCCGTCCATCCGCCGCTGTTGCGCCGCGAGCTGCGGCGCATCCATCCGCCGCTCTTTATCCGGGTCGGGCGCAGCATGGGAGCGGCGCAGCATGCACATGCACATGCACATCGATCGGACAGCGGTTGGCGGCTCGTTCATCGCGTTCAATTCGCGCCGTGGCGGCCGAGCAAGCCGCCCTCCCTGCAGGAGCGCGGCTGAGGCCCGGATCGCGGGACAGCTCGATCTGAGCTGTCTCGCAGAGTCCTCGAGCCGGCTAGTCGGCCAGCCAGATGGTGTCGCCCAGGGCGATGCTGAAATCGACCGAGCCGGGTACCGCCTGGCTATTACCGAAGAGGGCGTAGCGCAGCCAGCGCTCGCCCTCAAGCCGGAAGACGCCGCGCAGGCCGCTCTCGGTGCGGAATAGCTCAGAGGCCCTGAGTGGATCGGGCTGCTGCCAGATGGTCTCGACGTTGCGCGGCAGCGGGGCAAGGATCGCCGCGCTGGCCAGTGGACCCTGAGCCCTGCCTTCCGCGTCGCTGAAGCTCGCCAGCGCACGCAGCGTCGCGCCGGCGTCGGCCTCGACGACGACGTACTGCTGGTCGGTGGCGTCAAGGTCAGCGCATGCGCCGCCGTTTCGGTCACAGCGCTGCCACTGCCAGCTCACCGCGCTCGGCTCGGGAGCGCCGTCAGGACCGGCGATGGCGCCGACTGTCGCCGAGAGCTGATTGCCAGCGTTCGCCGTGCCCACGATGGCCGGGGCGCCGGTCGCCTGGTTTGACTCGGCGCACCACGGCGCCCCCACGCGCTCCTGGTCGCGTAGTGAGCCCTCGAGGCTGGGCACGACGCACCCGCTCAGGTTGTTGCCGCTCGCCCAGAAGCTCTGCAGGTTCGAAAGCGCGCCGAGTTCGGACGGCACGGGGCCGCTGAGGCCGTTGCCCGTGATGCTGAGGTGGCGGATGTGAGACAGGCCGCCGAGCGCCGGCGGAATCGAGCCCGTCAGCAGGTTCGCGTCGAGCCAGAGCTCGAGCAGGTTCGAGAGGGCGCCCAACTCGGCCGGGATCTCGCCGCTCAGTTGGTTCTGGTCGAGGTCCAGGCGTAGCAGCTGCGTGAGCTGGCCCAGCTCTGGGGGAATCTCGCCGGCCAGCTGGTTGCCGTAGAGCAATAGCCAGGCCAGATTCGTGAGTCGGGCGAACTCGGCCGGAATTGGGCCGCTCAGGTCGTTGTTGCGGACGCTGATCAGCGTCAGCTGCGAGAGCTCAGCGAGGCGCGGTGAAAGCTGGCCGCTCAGTCGCATGAACGAGAGATCCAGCGCCGTGACGCGGCCGGAGCTCGCGAGCACGCCGGTCCACTCGAGGATCGGGGTGTCGACGCTCCAGTTGATCGCTTCGCCGCCCGCCTCCCCGATCAGAACGGGCGCCGACGCGAGCAGCGCTTCACAGTCGGCCACGAGCTCGGGATTGCTCTCGGGGTCGGGGATGACGACGCCGTTCGCGCAGTTCGGCGCCTCGCTCTCCTCCTGAGCCAGGGCCACGCCGGAGACGAGCAGCGCCGTGGTCAGAGCGGAGACGAGTGCGATGCTCAGCCTGCGCAGCGGCGCGGGGGCGAAGCGGGGCGAATACAACGATCTCATGCGCACGATCCTTCCCTGGTCAACGCTCGGTCGAGCAGCCGAAGTGCAGTTCGGCGGGATGTTCGCGGATTGTTCGGCCCACATCATCGCTGGCGGCCAGCCAGCGCCGCTGCCATCGTGGCGATCCGTGTGGACGGACCGGGCAGCGAAAGCGACATTGAAGATGACGACCGGCACAGCGACCCGCGGTTGGGAGCCGCTCAGCGAGGTGCGCAAGAATTTGCGCATCAAGCGGTACCGCTCGCCGATTGACAAGCCGACGCTCTGGGCGCTGATGGAGCGCAACGATCGTAAGGGCTTCGCACAGACCCTCGGCCACCTGGGGCTCGTCGTCGCGCTGGGCGCGCTGACGGCGGTCGCGTTCGAGCAGGGCTGGTGGGCCGTATTCGGCGTCGCCCTGTGGCTGTTTGGGTCCGTGATCAGATTCATGCCTAGCAACGCGACGCACGAGCTGGCGCATGGCACCGTGTTCCGTACACCGGCGCTCAACCGCTTGTTCCTGCGCCTCTTCAGCGTGGTGGGCTGGTGGAACTACAACGAGTATCGGATGAGCCACACCTATCACCATCGCTACACGCTCTTCCCGGACGGCGACCGCGAGGTCCTGCTGCCTCGGGAACCGTCACTGCATCCGCTGATCCTGCTGGAGATGTTCACCGTCAACCTGCGCGGCATGCTGCGGCTCGTGCGCGCGACGGTCCGGATGGCGCTGGGACGCTTCGATATGAACACAGCCACCAACTTCAGCGGTGTCGGCACGACCCAGTGGACCCAGGCGCTCTCCGAGGTGCACCCCGAGACGTACCGCGCCGCCGTACGCTGGGCGCGCTTCTTGCTGCTCTTCCACGGCACGGTGATCGTCCTGTCGATCGTGTTTCAGCTCTGGTGGCTGATGATCCTGGTCAGCGGCGGCATCTTCGTGGCCAACGCGTGGCTGTACTTCGTCGGAATGACCCAGCACACCGGCCTGCGCGACAACGTGCCGGACTTCCGGCTCTGCGTGCGCTCCATTCAGCTCGACTCGCTCACCTCGTTCCTCTACTGGCGGATGGAATGGCACATCGAGCACCACATGTTCGCCGGGGTGCTGTGCTACAACCTCAAGCGGCTCAGCCGCGAGATCGCGGATGACATGCCGGCGCCGCGCTCGCTGCTGGGGGCCTGGCGGGAGATGCGCTCTGTCTGGCAGCGCCAGCAGACCCAGCCCGACTACCAGTACGACACGCCGCTGCCGCCGACGGCTCGCTCGGCGATGACCAGCGAGGCGGCGGTGGCGGGACTGCCCGCCACGCGCGACGGCACCGATGAGATGGCGGCCTCGATCGGGGCGTTGGATCCGGAAGACGACATCGTGCGGATGGAGGCCGCGGCGGCGGGCTGACGCGCGCGACGCGGTGTGGTCAGCTTGAGCTTGCTCCGTCGGCCCAGCCGGCGCGGCGATCGCCGCGGGCGAACTCGGCCAGTTTGCTGAAGAGGTCGGCGAAGATGGGGGCGCGTTGGACGTAGTTGACCGCGCCGATCGAGTGCGTGAGCGCCGAGGCTTGCCAGGTCAGGTCCGCGGCGAGGTCGGGGACAGTGACGACGTCGGCGGGCGTCCAGCTGTGGTCGAGCAGGGTTCCGATTGCGGCGAGGTCCCAGATTTCCTTCGCGGCGCCGGGGTAGTGGTGCTCGTGGGCGGCGAAGATCTCGGCGAGGTACTCGCCAATCGCCCCCTGCGGTCGGACATAACGGTCGAGCTCTGCCGTCGTGGTGAGCAGGTGCGAGGCCGCGCCATAGCAGGCGATGTGGACCAGCGGCACCCCGCTGGCGAGCACCACACGGACCGCGTCGGGATCCCCGCTGAGATTGAACGCGGCCGCCGTCGGCCAGTGCAGCGCATGCCCGCCTAACCAGACGACCGCGATCCGCGTGACGATCGAGGGGTCGAGCAATAGCGCCGCCGCGACATCAGTGATCGCGCCGATCGCGGCCACGTAGAGGACCTCGCCGTCGGGCATCGCGTGAGCGCGCTCGATCAGGTCCTCGGAAGCGGCGTTGAGCACCGCGGTCTCTGGGTCAGGCACGAAGCGGCCGGCGCCGCGGAAGACCCTGCCGCTCGGGTCCAGGTCCAGCCGCTCCAGTAGCCGCAGGATCTCAGCCTCGCTCTCAGCCGCTCCCTCCGCTGCGGTGTGTGCGCCCCGTCCGACATATGGCGCCGCGTAGATCGCCTCGAGCGCCAGCCGCTCGCCGGAGAGCAGCGCGTGGACCACCGCGAACTGATCGTCGATCTCATTCGCGGTGTCGGTGTCGAGCACCATCCGCAATCGGCGGCCCGCAGCCGGGCGCATCCTCGCGACCCGTTCAGCGTCGTCAAGCGTTGGAAAGCGCGAGTCGGTCATATCGCCTCGTTCGCGGGCATCCTACCCTTGCTCCCGCAACGACGATGACCAACTGGAGGAGTGCTGATGAAGCACGGTGTGTTCATTTTCTCGACGGATCTGGCGATGGACCCGGTCGCGCTGGCGCGGGCTGCAGAGGAGCGCGGCTTTGAGTCGCTGTGGGTGCCCGAGCACGTGCATATGCCGGTCGAGCGGGAGACGCAGTTCCCGCGCAGCACCGATGGCTCGCTGCCGGACGAGTACCGGCGCATCCACGACCCGTTCGTGGCGCTCGCGGCGGCGGCCGGTGCCACGACCGACATCAAGCTCGGGACCGGTATCTGCCTGGTCACCGAGCACGAGCCGATCGCGCTGGCCAAGCAGATCGCCAGCCTCGACATGATCTCGGGCGGGCGCTTCCTGTTCGGCATCGGCGCCGGCTGGCTGGCCGAAGAGATGGAGCCGCTTGGCGTGCGCTTCGCCGACCGTTGGAAGGTCACCGAGCAGCGCATCGCGGCGATGAAGGTGATGTGGACCGAGGACGAAGCCGAGTACCACAGCGAGTTCGTTGAGATCCCCAAGACGTATGTGATCCCCAAGCCGGTTCAGGACCCGCACCCGCCGGTGCTGATCGGCGCCGGCTCGAAGTGGGCCCGCCAGCGCGTCGTCGACTGGGCCGATGGCTGGATTCCGAACATCCCCGCGCCGCGCTTCATCGAGCGCGGCATCCAGGACATTCGGTCGCGCGCGTCCGAGGCCGGGCGTGATTTCGACTCGATCGAGATCGACGTGTTCGGCGCGGAGCCGGACGCGCTGGCCGAGTACGAGCGCCTCGGCGTCGACCGGCTCGTCCACCGCCTGCCAGCGCTTGGCGCCGACGCGGTCTTGCCGGAGCTGGATCGGCTGGCGAAGTTGATCGGGAGCTAGGTTCGGCGGAGTCCTCCCCCTCAGTCGCTTTGCGACAGCTCCCCCGCAGGGGGAGCAGGGGATCTACTTGAAGCGGCGGCCGCGCTGCTGGCGCGAACGCTCGCTTTGGTACTCGTAGACGGGCACGCCGTAGCCGCATGAGGTCTGCGTGCGCTTGACCGCGATCTCGATCACCTGGCGCTCAGCGGTCGGGATGTCGACCGCGCGCAGCTCGGCGGCCCGATCCGCGAGGCGCGATTGCTCGAGCGGCATCGCGCGAGCCGTGCCGTAGAGCCGGACGATCGCCGCGTCCTCGTCGAACGAGGTCAGCATCACGGTGACCGGCCCACCGGCTGCCGCGTGGCGGGCTGTCTCGTTGCCGCTGCCGCGGTAGTCGAAGTAGGCGACGGTGTTGCGGTCGAGCACGTGCAGGTCGGCCGCGCCCTTGGGCGAGAGGTTCACCGGCCCTTCGCCGCTCGGGCCCTCGCCGAAGCTCGGATCGGCCGAGGCGATGAAGAAGACGTGCGAGGCACGGATCAGGTCGGCCTGCTCGTCGGTGATCTCGGTCGGGAATTCGGCCACGGGTCTGCCTACTTTCGCTTCTTGCGGGTGTTGCGCTTGCCGAAGAGCTGTTCGCTGAACGCGCGGGCCTTCTTCGCGCCGTCGGCGACGCGACGCTGGCCCTCGGGTGTGGCGGGGTCGTACTTGCGGACACGCTGCGACGCCGTCGAGATCGCCGACTCGACGTTCTGCTGCAGCTGCGAGGGCTTTGGTTGCACCGCCTCGACGAGCGTCGCAAAGTCGTTGTCGTCGGCTGCGCCGAGGTCGCGGAACCACGCGTCGCAGGCCGCTGGGTTGGCCCGGAGTTGCAGCCAGATCGCGGTCAGCGCGGCGAGCGTGGAGGGCAGGTCGTGCTCGTCGAAGGCGCCGTCGGATTCGAGCCAGCGTTCGCGGCGCTGGATTTGCGCCCAGATGCGGTCGAACGCGGCCGGCTGGCGCGCGCGGAAGTCGCCCCGCAACCAGACGAGGAAGCGCGTGCGGTCCTCGTTCGACGGGCCGCGGCCGGTCAGTTCAGAGGCCTGCTGCGAGATTTGGTGGCTGATCTTGGCGGCGGCTGCGGAGCCCGCCGCCTGGGTCAGCGCGCGTCGCAGCAGCGGATTCAGAAACGATGACACGGCGTCCCCCTGTCGTTTCGATCAGGATACGCGTGAGCGGACCGGGCCGACTTGCGCACAGCACCCATGTTCGGGTAACATCCACCCATGGACGAGCACGAATTTCACAGGTGGCTCACGAGCCCCTACGCGGCGGGCGTCGATCAAGACGGGGTGATGGCGATGATCTACGAGCAACTCGACCCGTCGCAGGCCGCTCCCGACCCGGACGCGGCGGCGACCGCGCAACAAGACGCGTTGCTCGACTGGATCGCTGGAAGGATCAGGCGGGCCGGGGCGGGCAGCGACGCATCCGCAGGAGACGAGCCGGCGTCGAGCAGAGGGAGCTGGATCGTGATGCTGACGGCCTTGGCGGACCGTAGCCACTCCGATCGAATTCGGCTCTCGGCGATCGACCTGCTGGGGCGGATTCGCGGGCGCGAGGCGGTGCGCAATCGGCTGATCCGACTCGCGGTGACGACGGGTTCGGACTCGACGAAGCTGGCGGCGGTTTGCCTCGCCGCGCGGGATCTCGACCTGCTCGACCCCTGAGCGACGCGTCCTGCCCAAGCTATGCGCGGGCGTTCCAGGAGATCCAGGTCGCCTCGGTGAGCAGCCGCGTCGCCGCCGTCTGGAGGTCGGCGATGGCGATGTTCCAGTTGCCGACCTGGTGTAGGTGGAAGGCGAGCTGCTCGCCGGACGCGGCGAAGGCGGGCCCGCCCGCCGGCGACGCCAAGCCCGCGAGGGGCGCGGCTTCGCCGCCGCGCCCGGCGATCTCGAAGATCGTGTCGCGGCGGACGAAGGTGATCCGATCGCCGCTCCGGCGCCAGACCGGCGCGTGGTCGCCGCTGGCGCGCGTCAGTTCGTGGGTGGTATCGAGCGCCAGGTCAAGCACGCTGATGCCGCCGTGACGGACGACGGCGAGCCGCCCGCCGTCGGGCGACCAGGCGGGCTCCGTCGCGTCGACCAGCACCCGCGCTTCGTCGCCGTCGGCGGCGCGCAGCCAGAGGTCGCCATTGCCGCGGAAGGCCAGCCGACCGTCGGCGGTCCAGGCGGGCTGGGAGGCCCGCTCGACGAGGATCTCGCGGCCGCCGCCGTCGGCGCGGACCAGTTCGATCGCCCCGCCGCGCTCGATCGCGATGCGCTCGCCGTCGGGATGCCAGGCGGGGTCGTCGGCGGTCGCGCCGGAGGTCAGGCGGATCGGTTCGCCGCCGTCGCTCGACATCACGTAGAGGTCCCAGCCCTCCGCTCGGTTCGAGAGGAACGCGATCCGGCGGCCGTCGGGCGACCAGGCAGGCGACATGCCGTTGGCGGAGGAGATCAGCTCCATGCGGATTCCGATCGCTGCTGCGCGATACAGTAGGTCGTCGTGGGGCGCGCGAGACATTTCACGGTGACGGGCTTTGTTGCACAGGACGGTGCGACGCTGCTGCACTGGCATCGCAAGGTGGGTCTCTGGCTTCCGCCCGGCGGCCACGTCGAGCCCAACGAGGACCCGGTCGAGGCGGTGTTGAGGGAGATCATGGAGGAAACGGGGATGACCGTCGAGATCGTGCCCACAGCCCCGGCGTTCGGCTACGACGACCCGCCGCAGCTGCCGCCGCCGGCCACGATCATGGTTGAGCCGATTCGCGCGTTCGGCGGCGACGACGCGCATCATCACATCGACAGCATCTATTTCACGCGGCCACTGGGTGATTCGGCGACAGCCGCGCTGCCCGTGGGCTGGCGCTGGCTACAGCGCGCACAGCTCGAGCGCGACGAGCCGATCGTGGTGGACGGCGAGAGTCGGCGAGTCTCGGAGGATGTGCGCGTGCTCGGGATGGCGGCGATCGACCATGTCGCGCGGGTGACTGATGTGTTGGAGAGCGGCGGCGCGCTGTGATCTCAGCCCAGCAGATCCGCGAGCGGCCCGAGGAGGTACGGCGCTCGCTGGAGCGTCGGCGCACCGAGGCCCCGCTCGAACAGGCGATTGCACAGGAGCGGCGCTGGCGAGCGATTCTCGCCGAGCTCGAGCAGCTCCGCGCGAGTCGGAACGAGGCGGGGCGGTGGATCGGACGCGCCAAAGACAACGAAGAGCGACAGGCCTTAATCGCCGAGCAGCGCGCGTCGGCCGAGCGGATCGACGCGTTGGAGGCCTCGCTGCGCGACGCCGAGGTCGCGCTCAACGAGACGCTCGATGAGATACCCAATCTGGTCTCAGCGGCGACGCCGGACGGGGCGGATGAAGCGGCGAACGTGGTGGTGCGCGAGCACGGGTCGCCTCGTTCCTTCGATTTCGAGCCTCAGCCGCACTGGGAGCTCGGCGAGCGCCTCGCGATCATCGATGTCGAGCGCGGCGCGGCGATGAGCGGCTCGCGGATGTACGCGCTGCGCGGCGCGGGCGCGCGCCTGCAACGCGCGCTGACCGGCTGGCTGCTCGATCAGCACGTCGCCGCGGGCTACGAGGAGTGGTACGTCCCAATCATGGTGCGCGAGGAAGCGATGCGCGCCTCGGGCCAGCTGCCCAAGTTTCGCGACAATCTCTACCGCGACGCCGAGGACGACTACTGGTTCGTGCCGACCGCCGAGGTCCCGCTGACCAACCTGCACGCCGACCAGATTCTCGACGAGTCGGAGCTGCCGCTGCGCTACACGGCGCAGACGCCCTGCTTCCGCCGCGAAAAGACGAGCGCCGGGCGCGACGTGCGCGGCATCAAGCGGGTGCATCAGTTCGAGAAGGTCGAGCTGTACCAGTTCACGGCGCCGGAGGCGTCGATGGACGCGCTGGAAGGGATGCTCGCGCAGGCGGAATCGGTGCTCCAGGCGCTGGGGCTGCACTATCGCGTGCTCCAGCTGTGCAGCGGCGACCTGGGCTTCAACGCCGCGATCTCGTACGACATCGAGGTCTGGGCGCCGGGCGCGCAGGAGTGGCTGGAGGTGAGCAGCGTTTCGAACTGCACCGAGTTCCAGGCCCGGCGCGCCAACATCCGCTACCGCCCCGAAGTGGGCAGAGGCACGCGGTTCGTGCACACGCTGAACGGCAGCGGCCTGGGCGTGCCGCGCACGCTCGCCGCGCTGCTCGAGAACGGGCAGCAGTCGGACGGCTCGATCGTGCTGCCCGACGCGCTGCGCGAGCGCGCCGGGTTCGGCGTCATCGAGCCCAAGGCATAGCTGGTGCCGCTCGACGAGTTTGGGGCGGCCAATCGTGCTCGCTGGGACGAGGCGGTGGCGATCCATGCGGCCTCGGAGTTCTATCGGGTTGACGAGTTCCTGGCGGGCGAATCGACGCTGCTCGATCTGGACCGCGAGTCGGTTGGCCCGGTCGCCGGCAAGACGCTGTTGCATCTGCAGTGCCACTTCGGGCTCGACACGCTCTCGTGGGCGCGCGAGGGCGCGTCGGTCACGGGGCTCGATTTCTCATCGGTGGCGATCGAGAAGGCGCGGGAGCTGGCGGCGCGGGCGGGAATCGAGGCGCGCTTCGTCGAGGCGGATCTGTACGACGCGCCGCACAGGATTGATGGGACGTTCGACATTGTCTACGTCAACGTCGGCGCGCTGAACTGGCTGCCCGACATCCCGGCGTGGGCGCAGGTGGTCGCCGGATTCCTGCGGACCGGCGGATTTCTGTATCTGCACGAGGCCCACCCGGTCTTGAACATGCTCGACGACGAGCGCAGCGACCTGCTCGCCGTGCGCTACCCCTACTTCGAGCAGGAAGCGCCGCTGCGCTTTGACGACGGCGTCGACTACGCCTCCCATGGCGCGTCCTTCGAGCACACGACCACCTATGAGTGGAGCCACAGCCTCGGCGAGATCGTGACATCGCTGATCAACGCCGGCTTGGCGCTCGAATACCTCCGCGAGCACGACTGGACCGTCTACCAGCCGCTGCCCGGGATGGTCGAGACATCGGCGGGCATCTGGCGTCTGCCGAATGCGTCGGTCCCGCTGGCCTTCAGCCTGCGCGCCAGCAAGTAGCGACGCCGGGCTATGCGTCGGGCTATGCGTCCGGCCCTGCATCAGGCCAGGTGCGGAACGGGCCGCCGATTCTCACGTGAGCTTGCTTCATGAAAGTCGGCTCGGTTCGGATCGTCGGTGCGTGTCGGGCCGCGCGGCCGGCCACCAGCTTCTGCCGCAGCGCCTTATCGCCGCACCAGGTCTCGGGACGTGCTCGCGTCGCCGTCCAGTGCGCGCGGTCGACGTAGCCGGTGATCACCACCGCCATCTCGCAGGGCTCGTTGACCTCGGAGTGCGGCTCGGGCTCGTGGGCGCGGTAGAGGCCCTGAACGCGTGCGCCCGTCGCCTCCATCGGTGGCCAGATTTCCTCGCGCGAGACACGCTCGAACTCGTCGAACGATCCCGGCTGAATCCAGAAGCGGCGCAACACGAAGAGCATCGCGGGTCCTTTCGATCGGTGGGGCGGACGCTCATGCTAGGTTCGCGGCATGATTCTGCGGCGCCTGCTCCGACGCGGCCCCGACGCGAAGACGACCGCCGCGCTGGTCGAAATCCTCGCGCAGCGCAGCGTGACCGCGCGCGAGGCGGCGAATCCCGACGAGCTGTTCAAGCAGTTCAGCTGGCCGCCGGGATCGCGCGCGCGGGCGGTGCTGGAGCTCGACGCTGCCCCGCTGACGTATCTGATCCTCACGCGAATCGTTGAAACGACCGCAGTGCACGGGGGCAAGATGTCGCTGATCGGCGCGCACGTGCTGGTCGATCGGAGTGCGCTGCCGGCGGTCTGGGCAGGCGAGTGGGGCGTCACGATTCGCGCCCATCCGAAGGATCACGCGGGCGGCCTCGGCGCGCCGCGCGACTTCGATTGGCAGGCCGACGATGCGAGCGTCGTGGAGGCGGGGCGCGCAGCGGCGGCGCTGGACGCCAACGATCGCGTGCAGCGGCGCGTCATGGGCGTGCTGCGCGAGACCGCGACCATGCAGTTCGAGATCGTGCCGACGGGTGGGGCAGTGCGGGTGACTGTGTATCAGGGCGGGCGCGAGCTGCCCGACCCCACCGCGGTGGAGGCGCTGCTGACGGTCGCCAGGGCGCTGCCGGATTAGCTCGCGAGGACTGGCGCGAGGACTGGAGTGCGGCTGGCGGAGGGGGAGGGATTCGAACCCCCGAGACGCGCTAGTCGCCTAACGGTTTTCAAGACCGTCGCCTTAAACCACTCGGCCACCCCTCCGTCGTGAGGCCCACGGTATCGCGATCACGCACGATGTGGACCCCACGAGCGGGGCTGAGCGGCTTAGAAGCTGGTCAGGACGGTGCGGGCGACCTCGCCGGCCTTCATTGCCCGGAACGCCTCGTTGACGTCTTCGAGCCGGCCGGTGCGGGTGACCATCTCGTCGAGCTTCAGGCGGCCCTGCATGTAGAAGTCAACCAGCCGCGGCATGTCGATACGGAAGCGGTTGGAGCCCATGCTCGAGCCCTGCAGCACCTTCTCGCTGAGGAACTCGTGGCCGTCGATCTCGATCTTCTGGCCGATCGGGACCATCCCGATGATCGTCGCGACGCCGCCGCGCTTGATCGAGTAGAAGGCCTGCTCGGAGGCCGACTTGAGGCCGATTGCCTCGAACGAGTAGTCGACGCCTTCGCCGTCGGTCATGTCCTTGATCTGGGCGACCGGGTCGCCGTCAGAGGCGTCGACCGAGTGGGTCGCGCCGAGCTCACGGGCCAAGGCCAGCTTGTGCTCCATGGTGTCGACGGCGATGATCTGCCGCGCGCCGGCGATCCGGGCGCCCTGGATCGCGGAGAGGCCAACGCCGCCGGCGCCGTAGACGGCGACGGTCGTGCCGGGCTGCACCTTGGCGGTGTTGAGCGCGGCGCCGGCGCCGGTCATCACGCCACAGCCGATCAGCGCGGCCTTGTCGAGCGGCATGTCCTCGCGCACATGGACCAGCGCGTTCTCGTGCACCAGCGTGTACTCGGCGTAGGTCGAGAGGTTGGCGAACTGCGCGACCGGGTCGCCGTTCCAGGAGAGCCGCGGGGCCTCGTCGGGCCGGCGCTGGACCTCGGGGCTGCGGCACAGGTTGGGTCGGCCGCTCAGGCAGTACGAGCAGTTCCCGCAGAAGACCGACAGGCACATGATGACGTGGTCGCCTGCCTGGAAGTCGTGGACGAGCGAGCCGACCTCAGCAACGATGCCCGCGGCCTCGTGGCCGAGGATGCCGGGCGATTTGAAGGGGTAGAAGCCGTCCACGAAGTGGAGGTCGCTATGGCAGACGCCCGATGCGGCCGTCTTGACGAGTACCTCGCGGGGCCCCGGGTCGTCCACGTCGACGTTCTCGATGGTGAGGTCCTGATGCGGACCGTGGAACACTGCTGCTTTCATCGGCTGTCCTCTCTGAGCGGGCGTGCTGCCCGAATGGTGGTGTGCAAGCGCGTGCAGTCTAACTGAGCGATCCCTGCGATCCGTGCGATTTGGTGCCGGGAGAGGGGTTCGAACCCCCACGGCCAGGGGCCAGCGGATTTTAAGTCCACCGCGTCTACCGATTTCGCCATCCCGGCGGCCAACTCGCGCGGGTCTCGCACAGGTCTGACGATATCGCGTCGCGCGTCGCGCGATGTGCGCCCCGTGCGCCCGGTGCGCCCTGCAATCAGCGCTCGGTGGTCCAGACGATCGCGGCCCCGTCGGTGACGATCGTGATCCGTCCGTGGATCGCGGTCTGCAGCGTCACGCTCTGGTGGCGCTCGAGCAGCCCGATCACATCTGGGTGCGGGTGTCCGTGCGGATTCGATGCGCCCGCGCTGATCGTGGCGAGCGACGCCCGAACGCGGCGCAGCAGCAGGTCCGACGTGGAGCCGCCGCTGCCGTGATGCGGGACCTTCAGGACAGCGGCGGAGAGGTCGCAGGGCGCCGGCCTGGCGTTGTGGGCGTCGTAGGCGTCGTGTTGGCAGACTTCGCCGGCCAGGCCGAATTCCTGCTCAACGCCGATGTCGGCGGGCAGCAACGCGGCGAACTCGCCGTAGCGCAGGCGGATGGTGAGGCTGTGGGCGTTGAGGTCCTCGCCTGCTCTCGCCGGGGGATCGAGCGGCCAGAGCACGTCGAGAATCAGGTCCGGCGATGATCCCGCCCCGGGCAGCACGATCCGCGTGCCAGCCGTGGCCGTGACGACCGGGACGCCGTGCTCCTCCGCGAGCTCGCGCATGCGCCGGCCGAGCGCCGCGTCGTCGTGCACCGGGGACACGACAATCCGGCCGATTTCATAGCCGTCGAAGAGGTCGAGTAGGCCGCCGAGGTGATCGAGCTGCGGGTGCGTGACGACAACCAGGTCGAGCCGCCGTTCGCCGCTCGGCAGGGCGTCGCGCAGCTGGCTCGCAAGCCGGTCGGCGTCGGCCCCGCCGTCGATCAGAATGCTGTGACCGGCAGGCGTGTGGATCGCGGTGGCGTCGCCCTGCCCGACATCGAGGAAGTGCAGCTCGAGGTGCTCGTCGCGGTCGAGCGCGACCAACCAGACGGCCGCGCCGGCCGCCGCGAGCAGTCCCGCTGTAAGCACCGGCGCGGCTCGTGATGCGGCTCGCGTGCGTGCGGGCGAGGGGCGCAGCAGCTCGTGATCGGGCCGGATCGCGATCAGCGCCATCGCGGCGTAGATCGCGATCACGTGAATGTGGCCGAAGCCGGGCACGGTCTGTTGGGCGCCGGGCCAGTCGGCGAGCGACTGGCCGACCAGCGTGAACCAGCGCAGCGGCAGCCACGCGAGCGGCCAGGCCAGCGCGCTGCCCAGACCCTCAGAGATCAGCCCTGCGACTCCCGTCACCAGCCCGCCGAGGAACATCCAGGCGAAGAACGGACCGGTCACCAGGTTGGCGGGCAGGCTGACCAGCGAGACGCGCTCGAAGTGCAGCGCGATCAACGGGATCGTCGCCGCAATCGCCACGAGGTTGATCAGCACGAGGTCCATCGTCGCGCTGCGCAGCCCGCCCTCGCCGCTGAGGAAGCGTTGCGAGAGCGTGGGGCTGAGCGCGGCGATCGCGAGGGTGCCCGCAAATGAGAGCTGGAACGAGATGTCGACCAGCACGCGCGGATCCTGAGCGGTCATCGCGGCGGCCGCGAGCATGATCGCGTAGGGCGCGGCGGCGGGCCGCCCCAGCATGTGCGCGATCACGAAGACGACAGCCATCACCGTGGCGCGCAGCACCGGAGCATCGGCGCCGACGAACACGCAGTAGCCGGCGGCCGCGAGGATGGCGAGCAGGCCCGAGCCGCGTCGGCCGACCAGCCAGGCGGTGACGGCGATGACGATCGTGGCGAGCAGCGTCACGTTGCTGCCGGAGATCACGATCAGGTGTGAGAGTCCGGTCGCATTGAAATCCTCACGTAGGGGGCGGTCGAGCGAGTCGCGGCTGCCGGTGATCATGCCCTGAGCGACGCCCGCGAGCGGCGGCGGCAGCGCGTGGGCGAGGCTGCGGTTCATCGCGCCGCGCGCGTCGTTGAGGCCGCGGCGCGTCCAGCTGACGCTGCCGTGCCCGATCACGCGAGCGGAGCTCGCGTCGCCGATCGCGCTGACGCGTGCGCGAGCGACGTAGTCGCTCCAGTTGCCCGACCGTTCGGCGTCGTGCAGCGGGGTGAACCCAACCAGCTCGACGCGATCGCCAAGCGCGACCGAAGTGGCCAGGGGGAGCCGCACCAGGAGGTCCAGGTCGGCCGACGTTTGCTCGTCGGCGAGCCGGATCTGTTCGGCGCGGACGCGAAGCTCGATGCGCTGAAAGGTGCGGCGCGGCTGCGCCGTCACGACGCCGATCACGGTCAGCGGCTGCTCGGCGACCGCTTCGCTCTGCAGGTCAAACGCCGCGGGCGCAGCGGCGCGCGTCTGGTCGAGCCGCCACGCGCCCGCGGCGAGCGCGAGCGGCGTGAGCAGCAGCAGCGCGATCGTGAGCCGCGCCTCCGGACGATGACGCCAGACGCGCGAGGCGCTCAGCCCGCTCGTCGCAGCGGCGACGAACAACGCGACGGGCAGCCAGCCTGAGTCGACCTCGGCGACGCCGACGCCGGCCACGAAGGCCAGCGACCAGAGCATCAGCGGGGCCTGATAGAGCCGGCTCATGGAGGCGTCGCGCGGATGCTCAGCATCACCAGCGGTGCGATCTCCGAGCGCTGCGAGTGGCTCAGGATGCCCAGCGCGACGAGTTCGCTGAGCGAGCGGATCGGACTCTGCTCGCGCCGCTCGATGATCGCCAGCGCCGTGGTCCGCCCGATGCCCGGCAGCGCTTCGAGTTCGGCGCGCGTGGCGTAGTTCAGGTCGACGCGGATCGATGCCGCCGGGTCGCTGGGGAATCCGGCCAACGACCGCTCGTGCGTGATCACCAGCTCGGGTGGTTCGTCGAGTCGGACGAGCGCGAGGGCAATCAATCCTGCCAGCAACAGCGCCGCGAACAGCACCGACGGCAGCCAGATCAGCCGTCGCCGGACCCACGTTGCAATGAGCTCGCGGTGATACGGTGACTCGGCGTTGACGATCTGCTCAGGCGACACGCACTCAAGGTATCCGTAGTTCTAGTTGGAAGATCGGAACGGTGTAATGGCGCGATCGTTCTTGCGGGTTGATGACCTCAGCGCAGACGAGATCTCACGCGTGCTGGACGAGGCGCAGCGCCAGAAGTCGTCGCCCGGCGGCGCGCACACCCGCTCGTGGCAGGGCCGGACGGCCTTCCTGATCTTCCAGAAGCCATCGCTGCGGACGCGCGTCTCGTTTGAGCTGGCGGTGCGGCGCATGGGCGGCGAGGCGATGTATCTGTCGCCGCCGGAGGTCGGGCTGGGCGAGCGCGAGCCGGCCAGGGACATCGCGCGAGTGCTCGAACGGTTCGGCGACGCGATCGTCTGTCGCACGTTCGATCAGCGCGTGCTGGAAGAGCTCGCCGCGCACGCCGACCTGCCCGTCGTCAACGCGCTGAGCGACTGGGAGCATCCCTGCCAGGCGCTGGCCGACCTGCTCACGATTCGCGAGCACGTCGGCGCTGTCGGTCACACGCTGGCCTACGTCGGCGACGGCAACAATGTGGCGCGCAGCCTGATGGTCTGCGCCGCTGGGGAGGGCATGCACGTGCGTGTCGCATCGCCGGGCGGCTACGAGCTCGACGCCGAATCGATCGAGATCGCGCAGGCGCGCGCCGCGGCATGCGGCGGCAGCGTGCAGATCGGGGGCGACCCGATTGCCGCCGTCGATGGGGCCGACGTGGTCTACACCGACACCTGGACGAGCATGGGCCAGGAAGCCGAGGCGAAGCTGCGGGTCGAGGCCTTCGAAGGCTTCCAGGTCAACGCGGAGCTACTGGCGCAGGCCCACCCTGATGCACTGGTGATGCACTGCCTACCGGCGCACCGGGGCGAAGAGATCTCGGATGACGCGATCGAGAGCCCGCAAGCGGTGGTGTTTAACCAGGCGGAAAATCGGCTGCACGCGCAGCAGGCGCTGCTCTATTGGCTATTTGATTAGGTTACGGTCGAGCGGCCGGGGCGTTTTCTCGGGCCGGCCAGACGCGGGGGTCGTGTTGTGGGTGGTCTGATTGGCGATGTCGACGCCGCGTTCGGCGGCTTCGGATGGACGAGCCTCTTTGAGGTTATCGGGATCACGCTCGTCCTCTATCTGACGCTGCGCCTGCTGCGCGGCACGACGGCGATGAGTGTCGTGCGCGGCATGGTGATCGTGGTGCTGGTCGTGGCGGTGCTGGCCCGCGTGGTCGATTCCGTGGTGCTGGACTGGATCATCGACAACGCCCTGGCGGTGTTGCTGATCTTGGTGTTGGTCGTGTTTCAGCCCGAACTGCGGCGCGCGCTCGAACACGTCGGTCGGGCCGGTGCGCTGCGCGGGCGGATCGGCGTGGGTCAGGCGTACGACGAGCTGATCCCGATGGTCGCGGCGGTGGCAGCGCGCCTGTCACGCGAGCGGATCGGCGCGCTGATCGTCTTCGAGCGCCAGACCGGCCTGGAGGAGCTCGCCGACGCCGGGGTGCGGATCGGGGCTGCGCCGTCGGCGGACCTGCTGGCGAGCATCTTCCACCCGGGCGCGGCGTTGCACGACGGGGCGGTGCTGCTGCGGCCGCGCGAGGTGATCGCGGCGGCCTGCATTCTGCCCAGCTCGACCGGCGGGCACGCGGAACGCGGCCTAGTCGACGGGTCCGGCGTGCAGAGCTTCGGTACCCGGCATCTCGCCGCGATCAGCGTGACGGAGCAGACCGATGCGGTCGCGGTGGTGGTCTCGGAGGAGACGGGCGTGATCTCGCTAGCCGAGGGCGGCGAGATCACCCAGGGTCTCGGTGCCCCCGAACTCGAGCAGCAACTCTCGCGACGGCTGCGCGCGGGACGCGGTCGCGTTGGCCCGTTTCTGACCGATCGTGGGGGTCAGAGCGGGGCACCGGATCATGACGCAGGTGCGGCGCCGGCCGGCTCATAATGCGACGCGTTCGATTCTCGGGGCTCGTGCAGGAAGCGACGCTGCTCGGCACGGTGGTGGTGTTCGCTCTGGTCGTCTGGTTCGTGATCACCGACGCGGAGAATCAGGAGATCGAGCAGCCGCTCGGTTTCAGCCTGCCCGTACGAGTGCTCAATCTCGCGTCGAGCCTGGCCAGCGCAAACGATCCACTGCCTGTCTCGGTCACGGTCGTGGGCAAGCGCAGCGCGCTGGAGTCGGTATCGCCGGACGACTTTTCGGCCACGATCGACGCGCGCGGGCGCGCGGCCGGGCAACACAGCCTGCCGGTCCGCGCTGAGTCGCTACGCGACGACGTGCGGGTTCGCGCGGTGCAGCCCGAGACGGCTGTTTTGACATTCCAGGAGCTGGTCGAGCGCGAAGTGCCGGTGCGGGTTGAGACGGCGAACCCGCCGCCGCTCGGCTTCCGCGTCGACGAGCTGACCGTCGACCCCGACCACGTGATCATCACCGGGATCGCGCAGGACGTCGAGCAGGTGGCGGCGGCGGTGGCGCGCATGGATCTGGCGGCGGCGACGGTCTCCCTGGAGGCCGATGTGCAGCTCGAGGCGCGCACCAGCGGCGGCGCCGCGGTGGCCGGAATCCAGGTCCGACCGCGCTTTGCGCGGGTCACGGCGCCGATCACCCAGGAGGTCTTCAGGCGGCTCGTAGCGGTCAGGCCGGAGGTCCAGGGCATCCCGCGTTCGGGCTACCGGGTGCTGAATGTCCGAGTCGAGCCGCCGACCGTCGAGCTGCTGGTGCCGCTCGGCGGGATCGGCGACGACGAGGCGATCCCCACCGAGGTGATCGACATCACCGATCGGCGCACATCGGTGCGGCGGCTGGTGCCGCTCGATCTCGGCGAGTCGGCGACGGCCGGTCAGACGGAGGTGCTGGTCACCGTCACCATCGAGGTGATCGAAGCAACGGTGCGGCTCTCGACGGCTGTGCTGGTCGAGGGGCTTGCAGAGGGCATGGAGGTCGCCCTGATCTCGCCGGAGCTGGTCGGCGTGGAGCTGCGCGGCCCGGCTGAGGAGGTGGCGCTGCTCGAGGGTCCGCTGGAGCTCGTGGCGGCCGACGTTTCCGGTCTTGGGCCGGGGAGGCATACCGTGGAGGTCACGGCGACCGCACCTGCGGGGCTGACCGTGATCGGGCTGTTGCCTCGCGTCGTCACCGTGGTGCTGACCGCCCCGCCGGAGCCGGTCAGAGAGGAGGAGGAGGGCGCGAATGAGTGATGCAACGGCGACGGTCGAGATTCGTGAGGCCGAGCTACCTCGGGTAGCGATCGTGGGCCGGCCCAACGTGGGCAAATCGACGCTCTTCAATCGGCTGGTGCGGCGCCGTCAGGCGATCGTGCGCGGCGAACCGGGCACGACGCGCGACCGCAATTACGGCAACGCCGAGTGGCGCGGGCGGCACTTCACGGTGATCGACACGGGCGGCCTGCTCGGCGAGCAGCTGACCGGCCCCTACGCCGAACCGGTCGCCAGCCAGGTGCAGCAGGCCGTGCGCGAAGCGGATGCGATCGTGCTGGTGGTCGACGTGCAGGCCGGCGTCGTGCCGGCCGACGCGGAGGTCGCGGAGCTGCTGCGGCGCGTCGAGCAGCCGGTCACCGTCTGCGTGAACAAGGCCGACAACGAGCGCTACGCGCTGAGCATCGGCGAATTCTTCGGCCTGGGGCTGGGTGACCCTGTGGCGATCAGCGCGCACCACGGGCGCTACATCGACGATCTGCTCGATCGCGTGATCGCCGATCTGCCCGAGAGCGCGCCCGATCAGCCAGCGCAGGTCGCCTGCCGACTGGCGATCATCGGCCGCCCGAACGTGGGCAAATCATCGCTGGTCAACGCCCTCGTGCGCGACGAGCGAATGATCGTGAGCGAAGTGCCGGGCACCACGCGTGATGCGATCGATACCGAGCTGACCTTCGAAGGCAACTCGGTCGTGCTCGTCGACACGGCGGGCATCAGACGCCGCGGGCGCATCGAGCCGGGCGTTGAGCGGGCGTCGGTGCGGCGCGCGGGCGCCGCGGTGCGGCGCGCTGACGTCGCGGCGATCGTGATCGACGCCAGCCAGGGGATCACCTCGCAGGACCAGCACATCATCGGGATGGCGATCGAAGAAGGCGCGGGGATTGTGCTGGTGATGAACAAGCTCGACCTGATCGAGCCGCAGGAGGGCATGCGCGACAGCCGCGCGCGCCAGCTCGCGGGGCGCGCGCGCTTCGTGCCCTGGGCGCCGATCGTGTGGGTCTCGGCACTGACGGGCGCGGCGATCGATTCGGTCATCGGCGCCGGGCTCCATGTGGCCGAGCAGCGGCGCTTCCGCGCCTCCACGCCGCGGCTCAACTCGATGGTGCGCCAGGCGACGATCGCGCGGCCGCCGGCGACGTTGCGCGGCCGACCGGTCAAGTTCTTCTACGCCACCCAGACCGGGATCGAGCCACCGACGTTCCTCTTCTTCCTCAACCATCCCGACGCGCTGCACTTTTCCTATGAGCGCTACCTGCGGCGCAAGCTTCGCGAGACGTTCGGCTTCGACGGCGCTGCGATCCGCTTGCAGTTCCGCGGTCGCGACGGCGACTCGGCAGACGGGGGACGCCGATGATCGAGGCCTGGATCGTCGGGCTGGGCGTCGGCTACCTGCTCGGTTCGATTCCGACCGGGTTGTGGCTGGGGCGCTGGCGCGGCGGTGTCGACATCCGCGCGAGCGGCAGCGGTCGGACCGGCGCGACCAACACCTTCCGCAGCCTTGGCGCGCGCTGGTCAGCGACCGTGCTGGTGATCGACGGGCTGAAGGGCGCGGTCCCGATCCTGATCGTGATGGCGGTCTGGGACAGCCCCAGCGCTGAGGTGCTGGCCGGCCTGGCGGCGATCGTCGGCCACCAGTTCCCGCTCTACGCGGGCTTCAAGGGCGGGCGCGGCGCGGCCACGGCGATGGGCGCGTCGCTGCCGATCCTGCCGTTCGCGCTGCTGATCGCCGTGGTGACGGGCATCCCGGTGCTGCGCTCGGCGCGCGTGATGTCGCTGGCTGTGCTGCTCGGTATGACCTCGGCGGCGCTGAGCATCGCGCTGATCGCCTGGTTCGGCGGCGGCGCCGACGCCTATGTCGCGTTCGGCGCGGGCGCCTGGGCGCTGATCGTCTGGGGCCACCGCGACAATATCGAGCGGATCATGGCGGGGACCGAGCGCGTGCTCTCGCGCTCATCGCCCTCGGCGAAGGAGACGGGCTGAAATGGCGGACGGCGGCGAGCGCGCCATGCACGGCCTGGTCGTAGGCGCGACTTCCTGGGGCTGCACACTGGCGATCACGGCGGCGCGGGCCGGCAACCGCGCTACGGTGCTCTGCCGTACCGAAGCGGAAGCGGCCGACCTGCGCGAGAGTCGCGAGCTGCGTCGCCTGCTGCCCGGCTTCAGACTGCCCAACGAGCTCGAGTTCGTCTCCGACCCCTCGGGCTTGGCGCCTGACGTGGTCGTCTGGGCGACGCCCTCGCAGCGGCTGCGCGAGAACGCGCTGAGTATCCTCCCGCGGATGAGCGATGGAGCGGTACACGTCAGCGCGGCGAAGGGCCTGGAGCGAGGCTCGATGCTGCGGATGACAGAAGTGCTGACGGCCGAGCTGGAGGCCGCCGGCATCGAGGCGCACGTCGGCGTCGTCTCGGGGCCAAATCTGGCCCGCGAGATTGCGCAGGGCCTGCCTGCGGCGACGGTTGCCGCGGTGGCCGATGACGCCGCACGGGAACGCGTCCGCGACCTGTTCAACTCGCCGAGCTTCCGCGTCTACACGAACGCTGACGTGGTCGGGGCGGAGGTCGGCGGGGCGCTCAAGAACGTGATCGCGATCGCGATCGGGATGGTGGTGGCGCTGGAGCTGGGCGACAACGCTCGCGCTGCGTTGATCACCCGCGGCCTGGCTGAGATCGCGCGGCTTGGCGTGGCGCTGGGTGGGTCGGCCTCGACGTTCGCGGGCCTCGCCGGGCTGGGCGACCTGCTGGCGACCGCGATGAGCCCGCAGTCGCGCAACCGCACTCTGGGCGAACGGATCGGCGGCGGCATGACGCTGGCCGAGGCCCAGGCCGACACCCCGAACGTCGTCGAGGGCGTCGAGACCACCCGGGTCGTGCTGGAGCTGGCTGAGCGAGTCGGCGTCTCGATGCCGATCAGCACGATCGTCGGACGGGTGCTGTTCGAAGATCTGCGTCCGCGTGACGCGATCCCGCTTGTCATGGAGCGGGCCCCGCAGGACGAGGCCGGACCGGCTGCGGGATAGACTCGACGACCGCGATGGCGCGGCAGCCGAGAGCGAGGCCCCCGGTGTCACAGGACTCGAGTGACCCGATCGACGCGCTGAAACGGCTGATCGAAGCGACCGCCGAGCAGCGCTACCCGCTCGACCCGGAAGACCTGCACGCTGTCAGCGGTCTGCGGCCCGGCCTGGAAGAGAAGATCGACGAGTGCATCGCGTCGCTCGACGCGACCGGGCGCTTTGCGCTGCTGGGGGCGCTGCAGGAGACGATGGGCGAGAGCGGCGGGCTGGAATTCACCGCCCTGTTCGTGGCCGGCATGCGCGACGACGACATGCCGGTCCGCAGCCTGGCGGCGAACGGACTTTCGGTCTGCGAGACGGCTGAAGCGACGGCGGCGCTGCTCGCCGCGGCGGCGTCGGGCGACGAAGATGACACGGTGCGGGTCGAGGCGATCACTGCGCTGGGGGCGGTCGCGCTGCGGGTCGAGCTGGGTTGGGCCGGGGCCGAAGCGGCAGAGTCGGTCGTCGATTCGTTGCGAACCATCGCCGAGGATGCGCGCGAGGAGCCGGAGCTGCGCGCGGCCGCGATCGCTGCCGCCGCCGTCACGCACGAGGACTGGGTCACCGTGCTGATCGACGATGCGTACTCGAGCGACGAGCCGGCGATGCGGCTCGCTGCGATCCACGCGATGGGCCGCAACGCCGACGAGACGTGGCTGCCGTTGCTCGAGACGGCGCTGTTCGCCGAGGACGCAGACGAGCGCAGCGCGGCGGCCAGCGCGACGGGCGAGGTCGGCTCCGAGGACGGCGTCGCGATGCTGCTCGACCTGCTCGACGAAGACCTGTCGGAGATCGACGTAATGGTGGCGGTGGTCCGGGCGCTCGGCGAACTCGGCGGCGACGAGGCGATGGAGCGGCTCGGCGTGCTGCGCACTCATCCGGAGGTCCAGATTCGGGACGCCGCACACGACGCCCTCGAGGAAGCGGCGCTGCTCAGCGAGGCGCTACGCGGCGGTGATTCCGACGTAACACCGGACACACTCTTGGCCGATGAGGACTGGTGATAAACTCAAACACCGCACCACACCGTCAGCAGGAGGATGCTCTTGGCAGAGTCGCGCAAGCGTGGCAAGAAGTCGAGGCGGGTCGCGGTCAGTGCGGGGGGCGTTGTCTGGCGACCAAGAGGCGACAGCGGAGGGGTTGAGGTGGTCCTGGTTCAGACCCCCGCCCAACGCTGGGGTCTGCCGAAGGGTAAGCCGAACAATGGCGAGCGTTTGGTGGAGACGGCGCTGCGTGAAGTCTCCGAGGAGACCGGCCTGCGTGTGGAGCTCGACCAGAAGATCGGCGTGATGCGCTACTCCTTCCCCGGCGATCGGTCGCGCATCGATAAGGCCGTGCATTTCTGGCTGATGAAGCCGACCGGCGGCGCGTTGTCTGATCACGACGATGAGCACATCGATGTTCGCTGGTTCGGTCTCGGTGAGGCGCTCCGGTTGGTCAGCTACCGAAATACTGTCGCGATTCTCGAAGACGCCGCCCAAATGCTGAATGGACAGGCCGAGGAGCAATGACCGCCGTCGAGCCGGACGTGATCGTCAGTGGCGATCTCGTGCGGATCCGCCAGAAGCGCCGACGCGATGCGTTTCAGGACTGGACGTGGCGGCGTGATGCGGACCTCGCCCGGCTCGATGCGGCTCGCGTGACGGCGCTCTCCTTCGACGAATATCGCAACCAGTACGAGTGGCAGCTGCAGCGCTCACAGGCCTACCGCTCGACGTTCGCGGTGGAAGCCCACGATGGTCGGCACATCGGCAACGTGATGTACTACAACATCGACGCCCAGCGCCGCGAGGCGGAGCTGGGCGTGCTGATCGGCGAGCGCGAGTTTTGGGGCGGCGGCTACGGCCGCGAGGCGGTCGCGCTGCTGCTTGACTTCATCTTCACGACGACTTCGATCGTGCGGGTCTACCTGCACACGCTGGACTGGAACGTGCGGGCGCAGAAGGCCTTTGCGGCGGTCGGCTTCCGCGACTGCGGTCGGCTGCGCCGGGGCGACAATCGCTTCCACGTGATGGAAGTGCGGCGCGAGTGGCTGTGGCAACGCGACTACCAGCGTCGCGGCATGCCGCGAGGCCCAGAGCGCCGGTAGGAATCCTCTGAACGACTCTCCCCCCGCTTTGCGGGGGGAGATGCCGAAGGCAGAGGGGGGCTCTGCGGTCCCCCCCTCACCAGCGTGGCTGTATCGGCGCGAGCGGGGGCGGCCCCCCTCTGTCACGGAGCTTGCGCGGCGCTGTTCCAGCGTGGGGCCGTGGTTAGCCGCGGCTGGGCAGGATGACCGTGCCGGTGCCGGGCGTGGAGATGCTGCCGTCGGCGCGGACGCCCTGGATGCTCAGCTCGACGTAGTTCTTTTCGCCCTCGGTGTACTTCCGGGTGACGGTGCCTTCGAGCGTGAACTTCTGGTCGACCAGGTCGTCCTTGCCCTGCACGGCGGGGTCCATGCCGCGGTAGGAGCACTGCACGCGCTTGACCTGGCCTTCCGGGCTGGCGAAGCGCCAGAGCAGCTCACCGAGGAAGGCGTGCTTGAGCGCGCCGTGAACGATGATGTTGGGCAGGCCGGTGTCCTGCGCGTACTTTGTGTCGTAGTGAATCTGGTAGAAGTCGCCCGAGCCGGCGGCCCAGTAGACCAGCTGCTGGCTGGTGGGGTTCTTCTCCAGCGAGGGGATGCTGTCGCCTTCTTCAACGTCCTCGAAGTAAATCTGCTCCGCCATGCTGCGTTCCTTCCGATCGTCGACGCCGTCGCCGACAACAGTGCGCGCTTGCCTTGGTCAGTCGCCCGAGCGCGGGTACGAGATGCCCGTGCCGCGGGAGATAGCGACGATCTTGCCGTGCTGGTTGGTGTAGGTCGTCTGCGAGATCGAGATCAGCATCGGCACGCCGAGCGCCCCGCTCCAACGCTCGTTCAGCTCGGCGAGCTTCGTGCGCGAGCTGAGCACGTCGCCCGAGCAGATCGGCTCGTCGAAATACTCGACGTCGGTGCCGCCGTTGAGCACCAGCGGGTAGGGCGAGCGGAAGCCCTGGCCGCGCCGGCCGCCGAACGTGGCGTCGGACTCGGCCGGGTTGAAGATCGGCGTGCCGAGGTATCCCGGAGGCGCCGGCAGGCCGCGGTAGCCGCGCTCCGCCGCCACGTCGAGGTCGTAGAAGACCGGATCGACGTAACCGACCGAGCGGGCGAACATCCGCACGCTGGTGGTGGTCAGTTCGCTGGTGGTGGTGTCGCCTTCGACGCCCTTCATCGCCTCCATCTCGTCGGTGATCACCGACTCGTACTGTGCGTCATCTGCCATCGCGTTGCATCCTCCTGAGTTCGGTGGCGAAGATAGAAGCGGCTCGGCGCCGGATCAATTCGCTCTGGTTCGTCGCGGTTTGCCGTGGTCCGTGGTGTTCAGCACCGTTCGATTTTGGTCAGCCGGGTCAGCTTCCGGTCAGCCACTGGCCGCGGCGCCGCCGACCACCGTGAAGGGCTGTGCGCGCGCGGGCACCCAGACTTCCTCCTTGGTGAGCATGTCGACGGCGCAGAAGTTGCGCTGCTTGAGTTCGTGAACGAGGTCTTGCCAGGTCGCGATGCGGTCGGTTTCGAACCAGGTCGCGACCTTGCCGATGTCGTGCACGGCGTGGGCGTCGGTGCCGGCGGTGCCGGGCAGCTCGGCTGCGGTGGCGAGGTCCAGGCTGAAGCGATTCTCGCGCTCCTTGCCGCGGCCGTTGAGCACCTCGAGCGCCACGCAGTGGGGCATCGCGGCGTTCTTCAGGGACCGCTCGATCGCGGTGGCCCAATCGTCGGGGTCGTCTTTCCAGGCGATCTGACGGCGGTAGGGGTGCGCGAGCACGAGCGCGCCGCCGCGTTCCTCGACATGCGCTGCGAGCCGGCCGACGCGGTGCATCCCGAAGACGTACTTCTCCATGCCCCAGGCGAGGATGTGACCCTCGTCGGTGCTGACTTCGCAGCCGGGGATCACGGCGATCCCGAACTCCTCAGCGAGCGCGATGGCCTCCGCCTCGGGCCAGAGCGCGTCGTGCTCGGTCAGGCAGACGCCATCGAGGCCTGCGTCTTTGGCGCGTTGAACGAGGTCGCGCGGCTCGAGCACGGAGTCGTGCGAACGCGGCCACGTGTGGTTGTGCAGGTCGATGAGCATGAACGCTCCGGGTGGGGCTTTGGGCGCGGGCAGTCTATCACTCAACCCCCTGCGCTCAGGCCCCGCTCGGCGCATCACGGTCCTGCGCGACCCTCTGCGACGATCTGCGACAGTGTGCGACGCGGGCGCAGCGGGGTGTTCGCGGGGTGTTCATTGAGTGAGTCGGAGGGCGTGCGTATAATCCGCACGCGCCACAGGGTCGCCAACGCGGTTGCGAGACGGCCGCGCGGGCGCGCGTAAGGGGTGTCGTGGGTGGTCCTCGAGCAGTACAGCCACCTCGGAATTTTGCTGCTGTTCGCGGTGCTGTTCCCGTCGCTGCCGCTGATCATCTCCTACGTGGTCTTCAAAGCGGGGCTGCGGCCGAAGCTGCCCAACGCGGTCAAGGGCGACACCTACGAGTGTGGCGTCGAGACCGAGGGGCCGACCTGGGTGCAGTTCAACTTCCGCTACTACCTCGTGGCGCTGATCTTCGTGCTCTTCGATGTCGAGGTGATCTTCCTCTTCCCGCTGGCCGTCGCGCTCGATTCGCTCGCCGTCCTCGGCATGGTCGCTGCGCTGATCTTCATCGCGATCCTCGCCCTCGGACTGGTCTACGAATGGCGCCGGCAGGCGCTGGAGTGGCGCTGAGATGACTACCAGACTCGACCCCGCAGCGGCGGCCGCCGTGGTCAACGCCAGCCAACCCGGCGCAGCCTGCGTCGACGACGGCATGTTGTATATCGACGGCGCGCGCCTGGCCGAGGCCGTCCAGGTGCTGCGTGACGACGAATCGACCGACCTGGTCTTTCTCTGCAACCTGACCGCCGTCGACCGCGAGTTGCAATTCGAGGTCGTCTACCACCTGCAGTCGCTGGATCTCAATCACATCCTGCAGCTCAAGGTGCTCACCGCCGACCGCGAGGACCCCGCCGTGGCGTCGTTGACCGGCGTCTACCACGGCGCGCATCTGCAGGAGTGCGAAGTGTTCGACCTGTTCGGGATTCGCTTCGAGGGCCACCCCGACCTGCGACGGCTGTTCCTCTGGGACGGCTTCCCCGGCCATCCGCTGCGCAAGGACTTCCTGCAGATGCCGGGCCAGATTCGCGCCGGGCTGCCGGGCTTCCCGCACGAAGACCAGGCCAACGCCTGGCCGGTGCCTGGCAGCGTGCCGCAGCGGCCGATCCACCCCAACGATCCGCCTCTGGGCGATGTTGGCCAGGTTGCGAGCGAAGAGGCGGGCGCATGACCACGAGCGACGACACGCGCAGCGCCCTCTCGGGCACGATCGAGACGCTCGTCGACGACGGCTCGGAGCCGGTCGTCGTCAACCTCGGCCCGCAGCATCCCTCGACGCACGGCGTCTTCCGCCTCAAGGTCACGCTCGACGGCGAGATCGTGAAGGATGCGGAGATGAAGATCGGCTATCTGCATCGTTCGATGGAGAAGCTGGCCGAAGAGCGCACCTACACGCAGAACATCCCCTTCACCGACCGGATCGACTATCTGGCCGCGATGTCGAACAACCTCGCCTACTGCCTGGCGGCCGAGGAGCTGCTCGGCGTCGAGGTCCCGCCGCGCGGGCAGGCGATCCGCGTGCTGTTCGCCGAGCTCCAACGGGTCGCCTCGCACGCGATGGCGAACGGCACGTTCATCAACGACTGCGGCGCCTGGCACACGCCGCTGTTCCACATGTTCCGCGACCGCGAACGGGTGCTCGACATGTTCGAGATGACCTGCGGGGCGCGGCTGACGACCAACTACATGCGGATCGGCGGCGTCGCGTTCGACCTGCCCGACGAGCTGCTGCCGACCCTGCGCGAGTTCCTGGCCGACATGCCCGACCGCATCAAGGACTACGAAGACCTGCTGATGGACAACGAGATCCTGCACGCTCGGGCGCGCGGGATCGGCGTGATCTCGCCGGAGATGGCGATCAACTCGTCGCTCAGCGGTCCCGTGCTGCGTGCGACGGGCGTGCCCTGGGACCTGCGCAAGGCGAGCCCCTACTGCGGCTACGAGAACTACGACTTCGACATCCCGGTCGGCGAGCGGGGCGACTGCTTCGACCGCTTCCTGGTGCGGATGGCCGAGGTCAAGCAGAGCCTGCGGATCCTCAACCAGCTGGTCGACAACATCCCCGATGGACCGTGGTTGGCCGATGTGCCGCTGCATGCGCGACCGCCCGAGGGCGAGGCCTACGTGCGCGTCGAGTCGCCGCGCGGCGAGCTGGGTTTCTACCTGGTCAGCGACGGCAGTCCGGCGCCCTACCGCTTCCACTGCCGGCCGCCCAGCCTGATCAACCTCACGGCGCTGAGAGAGATGTCGATCGGCGGGACGCTGGCGGACGCGATCGTCACGCTCGGCTCGATTGACATCGTGGTCGGGGAGATCGACCGATGACCGGCCCGGCGTTCACTGAGCTCGCCGCCGTCCTGGGCGCGTGGTACGACTTCCGCGACCTCAACAACCTCTCGCGGTTGATCACCGAGTGGATCGCCGGTTGGGGTCCGGCCTGGCTGTCCTCGATCGTGACGGGCCTGCTTGGCTGTTTGGCGATTCTGGCCGTGATCGGTCCGACGCTGCTGATCCTGATCTGGGTCGAGCGCAAGGTGATCGCGCGCTTCCAGCAGCGTTACGGGCCCAACCGGGTCGGCCCGCGTGGGCTGCTGCAGCCCGTCGCCGACGCGATCAAGCTGATTCTCAAAGAGGAGCTGGCGCCGCGCGCGGCCGACAAGCTGATCTTCTTCCTGCCGCCGATCCTGATCTTCGTGCCGGGCATCCTGATCTGGGGCGTGCTGCCGTTTGGGCCGCGGATGTCGCTGGCCGACCTCAACGTCGGCGTGCTCTTCCTGCTGGCCGTGTCGGGCACCGGGGTGCTGGTGATCTTCATGGCCGGCTGGGCATCGAACAACAAGTACGCGCTGTTCGGCGCGATGCGCGCGGTCGCGATGTCGATCTCATACGAGATCCCGATGGTGCTCGCGTTGCTGACGCTGGTGATCTTCAGCGGCACCATGAGCATCAACGGGATCGTGGAGTGGCAGCAGCAGGAGGATGTGATCTTCATCCTGTTGTTCCCGCTCGCGGCGATCGCATTCTTCTTCTCGGCCTCGGCGGAGCTGAACCGCACGCCGGCCGACATCTCGGAGGCGGAGTCGGAGATCGTGGCCGGCTACCACACCGAGTACTCGGGGATGCGCTTCGGCCTGTTCTACGCGGTCGAGCTGGGCAACACGCTGGTGATCTCGGCGTTCGTGGCGACGTTCTTCCTGGGCGGCTGGTGGCTGTGGGGGCTGGAGCAGTGGGTACCGAGCTGGATGATCCTGCTGGCCAAGACCGGCGCGGTGTACTTCCTGCTGATCTGGACGCGCGGCACGCTGCCGCGGCTGCGGATCGACCAGCTGATGAGCTTCTGCTGGAAGGCGCTGGTGCCGTCGTCGTTGATCTTCGTCGCGATCGCGATTGTCGAGCGGACGCTGCTCGTCACTCAGGGCTGGGACACGACGATCGCGCTGCCGATCATGGCGGTGGTCAACATCAGCCTGACGCTTGGCGCGGTGGTGCTGTTCGCGCGCGTGGCGCGTCCCGCGCATCTGCGGCGGCCGGCGCGGACGACGCTGGTTCGGGACCGCGTGGGCGGCCTGCGGGCAGCGCGCGAGGTGGCCGCCGGCGCCGCTGCCGCCAGCGCGGGTGGGGACTAGGACGCCATGAGCAGCTTCGGCTTCCACCTGGCGTTCTGGCTGCTCGCGGCGATGACGATCGGCGGCGCGTCGATGATCATCTTCAGCCGCAACCTGATTCACGCGGTGATCTTTCTGATCATCTCGCTGCTCGGCGTGGCCGGCCTGTATCTGACACTCTCGGCCGACTTCATCGCGGTCGTGCAGGTCTTGATCTATGTCGGTGCGATCAGCGTGCTGATGCTGTTCGCGATCATGCTCACGCCGCGCGCCGAGCGCGATAACTCCGAGTCGTCGCTGCAGCTGCCGGCGGCGCTGGTGATGGTACTGATTCTGACCGTCACGGTCTACGTCGCGCTCGACACGGACTGGGGCGCGGTGCGCCAGGCGGCGCTGGCCGACCAGGCGCGGCTGATTGGGCAGAGCCTGATCAACGAGTATGTGCTGCCCTTCGAGATCGGCGCGGTGCTGCTGACCGCGGCGTTGGTCGGGGCGATCGCGCTGGCGCGTCACGACGACGAGGACGCGGCGATCCACGCCACGAGCATGCAGGCGGAGGCCGATGGCACGGACATCGACCTGGCGCAGATCACCGACCCACCGCTGATCGAACACGACGTGACCGGGATTGAGAGTCCGGAATCATGATCATCGGACTCGAGGAATACCTGGCTCTGGGCGCGCTGCTGTTCAGCCTCGGCTTCTACATCGCGCTGGCGAAGAAGAACGCGGTGGCGGTGCTGATGGGCGTTGAGCTGATGCTCAACGCGGTCAACCTGACGCTGATCGCGTTCAGCCGCTTCTCGACCAGCGCGGTCACGCTCTCGACTCAAGTCTTCGTGGTCTTCATCATCGCTGTTGCGGCGGCGGAGGTCGCGGTCGGCCTGGCCCTGATCCTGGTCGTCTACCGCAACCGCCAGACGATCAACGTCGACCGCACGACGCTGTTGAAGGGCTGACGGAGATGTGGGCTGAGTTCCTCCATGCGCCGAACCGCTACATCGCCGAGACGTGGCGTGAGTTGCTCTACGCCGAGGGCGTCGCGGTGCGGCTCGTGACTCAGCCCGACCGCGCCGATGAGGGCGATTTCGCCCCGGTGATGCTCTATGTGCCCGATTCAAAGACGCACGTGGCGCGTGAAATCTTGCGGAAGGTGTAGCGGACGTGCCAGAAACCGTCTTCTGGATCATCCTGCTGCTGCCGCTGAGCGCGTTCGCGATCGCCGCGTGGTTCTCGCTGAATCCGCGGCTGCCGAGCTCGGTGCCCGAGTGGGACCCCTCCTACCCGCGCACCTGGAAGCCGATCGCTGACTTGTTCTGCGGGCCGCGGCTGGCCTCGACGCCGCTGATCGCGGCGCTGTTTGTCGCCTTTCTGCTCTCCATCTGGACGCTGATTGAGGCGATCGGGGTCGACGGTCACTCGCTCGGCTACGGGGCGCACACGCTCTTCACGGCGGGGCCGCTCAACGTCGAGCTGGGCGTCGGGATCGACGGCCTGACGGCGGTGATGCTGGTCGTCGTGACGGGCGTCTCGTTGCTCGTGCAGGTCTACTCGACCGGCTATATGGACGGCGACCACGGCTACCGGCGCTACTTCATGTACATGGCGCTGTTCACCACGGCGATGCTCGGCCTGATCCTGGCCGGCAACCTGCTGATGCTCTTCGTTTTCTGGGAGCTGGTCGGCGTCACCTCGTATTTCCTGATCGGCTTCTGGTTCCACAAGCCGTCGGCCGCCGCCGCGGCGAAGAAGGCGTTCCTGGTCACGCGGCTGGGCGACCTCGGCCTGCTCGCGGCGATGATCCTGATCTGGGACCGCACCGGCACATTCAACATCGCCGAGATCAACCACGGCGCCGAGCTGCTGCTGATCAACGGCGTGATGCTCGGCCAGACCGCCATCACGCTCCTGGCGCTGGGCCTGATCGCCGGCGCGATCGGCAAGAGCGCGCAGTTCCCGCTGCACATCTGGCTGCCCGATGCGATGGAGGGCCCGACGCCGGTCTCGGCGCTGGTCCACTCGGCCACGATGGTCGCGGCCGGCGTTTACCTGCTGGCGCGCTTCTTCCCCGTGATCGAGGCCTCGGCCACGGCCAGCAACCTGATCGCCTGGATCGGAGCGGGCACGGCCTTCGGCGCGGCGGTACTGGCGCTGGTGCAGACCGACATCAAGCGCGTGCTGGCCTATTCGACGATCAGCCAGCTGGCCTTCATGATGTTTGCGATCGGCGTGGGCGGCTACGCGGCGGCGGTCTTCCACCTGATGACGCACGCGTTCTTCAAGGCGCTGCTGTTCCTCGGCTCAGGGTCGGTCAACCACTCGACCAACACCTTCGACATGCGCAAGATGGGCGGGCTGCGGATGTCGATGCCGATCACGTTCATGACGTTCGGGATCGGCACGCTGGCGCTGACGGGGATCATCCCCTTCGCAGGCTTCTGGTCGAAGGACGAGATCCTGATCGACGCCTGGCTGCACAACAAGGGCGTCTTCGTGCTGGGCCTGCTCGCCGCAGGCCTGACCGCCGCCTACATGGTGCGCGTGATCTACATGACGTTCCTGGGCGAGTACCGCGGCGGCGAACAGCCGGAGCCCGGCGAGCACGGCGTCGACCCCTCGGATCCGCACGAGTCGCCGCGCAGCATGACGACGCCGTTGATTATCCTCGCCGTGCTGGCGACGGTGACCGGGTTCCTGACCTTCGGCGGCGAGTTCCAGACCTGGGTCTACGGCGCGCTGCCGGAGGCGCACGCGGGCAAGTTCCAGTGGCACTGGGGCATCTTCCTCGGCTCGACGGGGCTGGCGCTGGCCAGCGGCGGCGCGGCGTTCATGTTCATGCACCACCGCGAGCGCGTCAGCCGGCTGGGGCTGGGCAATATCTGGCCGCTGCCCGAGGCGCGCCACTTCGCGGAGCAGCTCTTCTACCTCGATGACCTGGGCGAGAAGGTGCTCACCCGTCAGCTCTTCTACCGCGGGATCGTCCGCGCGGCGAACGAGTTCGATGTACGGGTCGTCGATGGGACCGTCAACGCCGTCTGGCGCGACGTGATGTCGGTCAGCAGCCTGGTGCGGTTCGGGCAGAACGGCTGGGTGCAGGCCGGGACGCTGGCGATCGGGCTTGGCGCCATCATCATCTTCGCCGCCGTAGTGCTGTTCTAGGGAGCGGCGATGGACCCCTCGTTCCCCGTGCTGTCGCTGCTGATCTTCCTGCCACTGGCCGGCGCGTTGCTGATCGCACTGCTGCCGGGCAAGCACACCCCGACGCACGCCTTCTGGCAGAACACGCCGGGCACGCTGCAGCAACAGGCGCGCTGGATCGCGCTGATCACGTCGCTCGGGGCGCTGGTGATCGCGGTCGTGCTGTTCATCATCTTCGATCGCGGCCAGGCGGGCTTCCAGTTTGTCGACGAGTTCGCCTGGATCGACGCGGAGTCGGTCGGCTTCAACATCGGCTACGCGTTCGGCGTCGACGGGCTGTCGATGCCGCTGGTGCTGCTGACGGCGGTGCTGAGCACGGTCTCGGTGCTGGTGTCGTGGAACATCGATCTGCGGCCCAAGGAGTACTTCGCCTGGCTGCTCGTGCTGCAGACGTCGGTGCTGGGCGTCTTCACGTCGCTCGACCTGATCTTCTTCTTCCTCTTCTGGGAGCTCGAGCTGATCCCGATGTTCCTGCTGATCAGCACCTGGGGCAGCGGCAACCGCAACTACTCGGCGCTGAAGTTCGTGCTCTACACGATCTTCGGATCCGCGTTCATGCTGGTCGGCTTCCTGGTGCTCGGTTCGGCGGCCGACACGTTCGACATTCGCGAGCTGCGCGGCAGCGACCTCTCGGCGGTGATTCTGCCGCTGCAGGCGGTCTTCGCGTTCATCCTGATTGCCTTTGCCGTCAAGCTGCCGGTTGTGCCGCTGCATACCTGGCTGCCCGACGCACACACCGATGCGCCGACGGCCGTCTCGGTGCTGCTGGCCGGCGTGCTGCTGAAGATGGGCGGCTACGGGATCCTGCGGCTGCTCTTCACGATCATGCCCGATGTCGGCGCCGACGCTGACCTCGCGCTGGCGATCATCGGGACGGTCTCGATCGTCTACGGGGCGATCGTGACGATGCGGCAGACCGACCTGAAGCGGCTGATCGCGTATTCGTCCGTCTCGCACATGGGCTTCGTGCTGCTTGGCGTCTCGGCGCTCGGCGTCACGGGCATGAGCGGGGCGGCGCTGCAGCTCGTCACGCACGGTCTGATCACGGGCATGCTGTTTGTGATGGTCGGCCTGATTTACGACCGCACCCACACGCGCCAGATCGGCGAGATGCGCGGCCTGATCCACTACATGCCGCTACTGGGGGCGGGCCTGGTCTTCGCGGGTCTGGCGGGCCTTGGTTTACCGGCGCTGGCGGGCTTCGTGGCCGAGATCACAATCTTCCTCGGGGCGTTCGGGCGGCACGAGGCGCCCGTGGCTGTCGCGCTGCTGGGCGTGCTGCTGGCCGCCGGCTACATCCTCTGGGCGCTGGAGCGCTCACTCTTCGGTCCACGCGACGAGAAGTGGTCGAACCTGACCGACGTCAATCACTGGACCGAGCTCGTCGCGATCGGCTCGCTGGCGGCGCTGATCGTGCTGCTCGGCGTCTACCCGCGGCTGGTCATGGACCTGCTTGAGCAGGGCGTCGAACCGATCGTCGAGGGCCTTGATGCGGTGGCGGCGATGCGCGGAGGGGGCGGCTGATGCTGAGCGACATTAATCTGCTCGGTCCCGAGCTGGTCCTGATGGTCGTGGGCGGCTTCCTGCTGATCGCCGACCTGTTCCTCAAGGACCGGCGGATCCTCGTCGCGGTCACGGTCGCGGCGCTGCTGGGTTCGGTCCTCTACTCAACGGCGCTGCTCTCCGAGGGCTTCGTCGGCAGCGATGCGTTCAGCGGCATCCTCGTCTTCGATCACTTCGCGCTGTTCTTCCAGATCCTGCTGATCGGGGCGGCGCTCGTCGCGGTGCTGGTCTCGCAGCCGACGCTGGCGCGCCTGCCCTCGCGTCGCGGCGAATATCTGGCGCTGATCCTGTTCAGCACGGCGGGTCTGCAGCTGCTGGCCGGCACGCGCGACCTGATCGGCATCTTCATCGCGCTCGAGCTGACCTCGATCTCGCAGTACGTCCTGGTCGGCTTCCATAAGGATCGCTGGGGCAGCGAGGCGGGCCTCAAGTACCTGCTAACGGGCGCGATCGCGTCGGCGGTGCTGCTCTACGGGATGGCGATCCTGCTCGGCCTGACCGGCTCGACCAACCTGCTCGAAATCTCCCGGTTCATCGCGCAGGAGGGCTCCGGGCGCGAAGAGGCGCTGATTCTGGCCGCCGTCTTCCTGATCGCCGGCTTCGGTTTCAAGGCCGCGGTCGCGCCGTTCCAGATGTGGGTGCCCGACGCGTACACGGGTGCGCCGACGCCGATCGCGGCCTACCTTTCGGTCGCCTCCAAGGCGGCCGCGTTCGCGATCCTGATTCGCGTCTTCTTCGAGGCGCTCGGCGACGACCTGCTGGCGGAACACTGGAAGACGATCTTCGCGGTGCTGGCGACGCTCTCGATGTTTGTCGGCAACGTGTTTGCGCTGCGGCAGAACAACATCAAGCGGATGCTGGCCTACTCGTCGGTCGCTCAGGCCGGCACGCTGCTGATCGGCCTGGCGGCGATCTCCGCCGACCGCACCGAGCTGCTCGGGGCGAGCGGGATCCTCTTCTACCTCGCCGGCTACACGGTGACCAACCTGACCGCGTTCATCGTGATCATCATCATCGCCAACCAGCGTGGGACCTACGACATCCGCAAATACGCAGGCCTGGGGCGGCGCTCGCCGTGGCTCTCGGGGCTGCTGGCGTTCGCGCTGATCTCGCTGATCGGCCTGCCGCCAACGGCGATCTTCTTTGGCAAGATCTACCTGTTCGAGACGGCGGTGCAGAGTGGGCTGGGCTGGCTGGCGATCGTCGGCACGGTGAATACCGTGATCAGCGCTGCGTACTACCTGCGGCCGGTCAAGGCGATGTTCATCGATGCGGCCGAGACCGAGGAGGACGAAGCGCCGATGCCCACGCCGTCGCGCGGCGTGCTGACCACGCTCGGGCTCGCGAGCGCCGGCATCCTGATCATCGGCCTCGTCCCGTCGCTGCTGATCGACGTGGCCGAGCAGGCGGTCTCCGCGATCCTCTCGTAGCCGGGGGCGAACATGCCCGTCATTCACTTCGCCGTCACGTCGGTTGAGCAGCAGTACGAGCATCGCGTTGACGATGTGCTGTTGGCCGACTGCGTGCGGCACGCCCTGGAGTCGGTCGGAGTGCAAGAGCCTCGCATCGTCCGCGTTGTGGTGACCGATACGCGGCGCGTGCGGCGGCTCAACCGACGCTTCCGAGGACTGGACGAGGCGACCGACGTGCTCTCGTTCAACACCGACTTCCCCGGGCTGCTCGGACCCGACGGTGCGGCTGAGCTGGGCGAGATCGTGATCGCGCTGCCGGTTGCGGCGCGAGGCGCTCGCGAGCGTGGCGTCGAGCTCGCCGACGAGCTGGCGCTGCTCACCGTCCACGGCGTCCTCCACCTGCTCGGCCACGATCACGAAACGCCGTCGGATGACGCTGCGATGCGCGAGTTGGAGCGCGCCGCGCTGCTGCGCGCTGGCCGTCCACAGGCTGCCCGCGCGACGGCGTGATCAACGCTCTGACCACCTATGCTGGGCCCATCTGAAGCGTCTCTCTGACGAACTGGTGGGTCGTGCGCAGCACCGTCCTCTACCGCAAGTGGCGGCCCGCCGACTTCGACTCGGTGGCCGGCCAGGACGCCGTGATCCGCACTCTGCAGAACGCCGTGGCGCAGGACAAGATCTCGCATGCATATTTGTTCTGCGGGCCGCGCGGGACGGGCAAGACCACGACGGCGCGAATCATGGCGCGCGCGATCAACGGCGTCGCGCCGAGCGCGGGCGCGCTCGACGGCGGCTCCGATGGCATGGGCTTCGACCTGATCGAGATCGACGCCGCCAGCAATCGCGGCATCGACGACATCCGCGAGCTGCGCGAGCGCGCCAACTATCAGCCCGGCTCGTCGCGCTTCAAGGTCTACCTGATCGATGAGGTGCACCAGCTCACCGGGGCCGCGGCCGACGCGCTGCTGAAGACGCTCGAGGAGCCGCCGCCGCACGTCGTCTTCATCCTCGCGACGACGGACCCCGAGGCGTTGAAGCCGACGGTGCTGAGCCGCTGCCAACGCTTTGACTTCCGGCGCGTCGCCGTCGACGACACGGTCGCGCGGCTGCGCACGATCGCGGACGCCGAGCAGATCCTGATCGGTGACGACGCGCTGCGGCTGATCGCCCGCGAGGCGACCGGCTCGCTGCGCGACGCGGTCAATCTGCTCGACCAGCTCTGGACCACCTGCGGCGACGAAGTCTCGCTGGAGGCGGCGCAAGAGGCGCTGGGCCTCAGCCCTGATGCGCGCGCGCTTGAGCTGGTGCAGGCGGCGCTGCACAAGGACCTCAGCGCCGGCCTCGGCGCGATCGGCGCGGTCCAGTCGGACGCGATCGACTTCATGCGATTCAAGAAGCAGGTGGTCACGCATCTGCGCCACGTGCTGCTGTTGCTGACCGGCGCGGAGGGTTCACTGGCGCTGAGCAAGCCGGAGGAGGAGCGGCTGCGCGAGGTCGGCCAGGGCGTCGACCCGTCGGTCGCCGTGGCGGCGCTGCGCGCGTTTGCCGACGCCGACGTGCGCTCAGACCCCTACCAGCCGCTGCCGCTTGAGCTGGCGCTCGCAGACGTCGTCTACGGGCCGGCGCAGGTCGTGACGGAAGCAGCGCCGCCGCCGGCTCGGCAGCGCCGCGACACGCAGCGTGGAGGCCAGCGCGGCGGACAACGAGGCGAGCCGCAGCGTGGGCGCAACGCTCAACGCGGTCGACGCGAAACACGCGCCGCCCAACCGCCCCCGGTCGGCCGCGCGGCAACGGGCGCCGATCCGACGTCCGCGCCGAGCAGCGCGCCCGCTCCCGCGGCGCCGCAGCGCCGCGTTGCGGAAGCTTCCGCGCCCGCTGCACAGCCCGCGGCGTCTCGAGCGCCGACCCAGGCTGGCGATCGGATCGTTGCGATCCGGATGGAGGTACAGAAACGCGGCAATCGCCGCCTGGCCGCGATGTTGAACGGCTCCTGCCGGATCGTTGAAGCGACCGAGCAGAAGCTGACGCTCGGCTTCTTCCCCAACTACCACGCCTTCCACCTCGTGCAGGTCCGGGAGGGGGCCGACGACGTGGCTGCGGCTGCATCGGCGGTGCTGGGGCGCACCGTGACCATTGAGTGCGTCGAGATCGATGACAGGGCGCGACGGGCCGCGTCGCCGGCCGCGCAGCCTCTGGTTGCGGCGTCCGGCCCTGCGGCGCCGACCCAGGCCGAGCGCGAGCCTCGGCCGGAGCCGGCGGTCGCGCCGGCGGACAAAGCCGCGCCCGAACCTGCACCCGAACCCGCACCCACACCGTCCTATAGTCTCGCCGAGGACGCGATGCAGCGCTTCGGCGCGCGCAAAGTCCCGACCTGAGCGCTCAGACGCCCGCGCGGCGACCGAACGGAGTGCCTGATGGCCAAGAAGGGCGGCATGTACCGGCAGCGGCGGCGGCCCGCGCGCGGGCAGGGCGCTGCCGCGGCGGGCGGGATCAACCCCGAGATGCTGCGTCGCGCCCAGGAGCTGCAAACTCAGCTGGCCGAGGCGCAGGATGAGCTGAAGGACGCCACTGTGTCGGCCAGCGCCGGGGGCGGGATCGTCTCGGTCACGCTCGGCGGCGACCACAAGCTGCGCGAGGTGACGATCGACCCCGATGTGGTCGATCCCGACGACACCGAGATGCTGCAGGACCTGCTCGTGGCGGCGGTCAACGAGGCGCAGGACCGGCTTGAGGCGCTACGCGAAGAGCGGATGTCGGGGCTCACGGACGGGCTGCAGGTCCCGGGCTTCCAGTAGGGGCGGTGCAATGCAGCGATCGCCCGTCACCGCGCCCACGCTGTCTCGCTTGATCGAGGCATTTCACAGACTCCCGGGGATCGGGCCGAAGACCGCTCAGCGGCTCGCCTATTACATCCTGCGAGCGCCCCGCGAGGAGGCTGAAGCGCTCGCCACCGCGCTGCTGGAAGTGAAGGACCGCACGCAGCTCTGCGGCGTCTGCCAGAACATCACCGATACCGACCCGTGCGCCGTGTGCAGCGACCCGGCGCGCGCGACCGACACCATCTGCGTCGTCGAGGAGCCGCTCGACATCGTCGCGATCGAGCGCACCGGCGTGCACCGCGGCCGCTATCACGTGCTGCACGGCGCGATCAGCCCGATGGACGGGATCGGTCCGGAGGACCTCAAGGTTCGCGAGCTGCTCGCACGGCTGGGCGACCACACCATCGAGGAGGTGATCCTCGCCACCAATCCAAACCTCGAGGGCGAGGCGACCGCCGGCTATCTCTCTCGCGTGATCGGCGCGATGGGCATCCCGCTGACGCGGATCGCGCATGGGCTGCCGGTCGGCGCGGACGTTGAATACGCTGACGAACGCACGCTCCGGGAAGCCATGACCCACCGCGTGCGGATGGACGGCGACGCCAACGCAGGCGCCAATACCGGCGCTAGTAGAGGGGACGGCGGCTGATGCCGCGCACGATGCCGCTGCGCACGGAGGCGATCGTGCTGCGTCAGCGGGGCATCGGCGACGCCGACAAGGTCTGCGTGATGCTCTCGCCCGGTCGCGGGCGGATCGAGGCGGTCGCCCGCGGCGTGCGCAAGACGACGAGCCGCCTGGCCGGCCATGTTGATGCCCTGAGCCGCGGGACGTTCCAGCTCGCCCAGGGACGATCGATGTTGATCGTGACGCAGGCCCAGACGCTCGACGCGTGGCCCGAGCTGCACGACGACATGGATCGGCTCAGCCTCGCCTCAGGCGTCGCCGAGCTGATCGACCGCACCGCGATGGCGGACGTGCCCAGCGCGCAGCTCTACCGGCTCGTCCGCGAGACGTTGACGCGGGTCGCGGAGACTCCCGACGCTCCGGCAGCGGTGCGCTGGTTCCAGCTGCGCTGGCTCGATCAGCAGGGCTACCAGCCGGAGCTCGACGACTGCGTGCGCTGCCGGACGCCGCTCGGGCCGACCGCTAACGGGCTCGCTGCGGGCGACGGCGGTGTGGTCTGTCCCGACTGCCACCGCGCCGGCGCGGGGCTGCCGTTGTCGCCTGCAGCCTTCAAGTTGCTACGCTACATGCGACGATCGTCGTTCGAGCATTCGGCGCGGGTGCGGCTGGACCGCGCGACTGCGTTGGAAGTCGATCGACAGCTCGCGTCGCTCGTGGAGCATGCGCTTGACGGGCGGCTGCGCAGCGCGTCGTTTGCGCAGGCGCTGGAGAGTGTCGCGCGCAGAGCGGGAACGATCCCAACAGGAACGGGGTAGGCCAACCATGCCGCTATATGAGTACCTCTGCGAAGACTGCGACGGCGTCTTCGAGGTTGTTCGACCGATTCGGGAAGCGCCGGAGCCGCAGCCCTGCCCGGAGTGCGACGAGGAGTGCGAGCGGGTGATGCCCTCCTCGTTCTCGGCGTACATCATGCGCCAGGGCTACCCGCGCCGCATCCCCGACCGCGGCAACTACTGGCATCTCGGCAAGGAGGTCACCTACCTCCCGAAGAAGGCGCGCCCCTACGAGCACCCGCAGGTCACCAAGCAGCGGGAGAAGGAGCCGCTGGGCACGCAGGACTACGTGGACCTCGTGGACCAGAAGATCGCCGAGCGCCGGATTATGCGCGAAGATCGCCGCAAAGAGCGCGAGCTCAAGCAGGAGCGCATGTCCAAGAAGGCCAGGGAGCTCAAGCCCGCGATGCCGCCCAAGCCGCGCAGCTAGCCTGGCTTCACCCTGCTCGCCACGCCGCCCAGCGCTCCCACGCGGCGTAGGGGAGCGGGGAAACGGGCGCTAGCTTCTTCCCCTGCCAGAGACCTTCGCAACGCTCCGAGCGTCGAACTCGCCTTTCCATCATTCCCGCGGCCGCCAGGATGGCGGGAGGAGATCGCAGCACTGCGGACCTTGCGCAACGGTCTCTGCAATCAGCCGTGGCGTCAGGCAGACCGCCATCGGCGGAAGGCGACGATCGCCCAGATGGCCTCGGCAATCAGGAAGGGATACGACTCAATCAGCAGCGCGTAGGCGGCGGCCAGGGCGCAGCCGCCGGCGAAGATGGCGATGAACGATGGGTGACGCGCCTCCAGGGCATAGCTGATCACCATCGTGACCACCGCCACGATACCGAGCGCTTCGATGGCCAGGGCGCTCATCGCCTTCGCTTCGCGGCGATTGTGTCCCCGACGGCGAGCTCGACGCAGGCCTCAAGCGACGCGCATTCACACTTCAACATCTCGCTCAGTAGACGGTCCATCTGTTTGAGCGCGCTGATCTGGTCACGAACCGCCGTTTGTTTCTCGCCCGCAAGGGTCCGCCACATCCGTCCCGTGTTCGGATCGGCGGAATAGCTCTCCTGGAGGGGCCGCATCTCGGCGATGCTGAAGCCTGCCGCCTGCGCCAACTGGATGAACCGTAGGGTGAGTACCGCCTCCGCGTCGATCGCACGTTGGCCGGACACACGCCGCTGCGGTTCGAGCAGCCCGACCTGTTCGTAATACCGGATCGTCGATGCGGGGATGCCCAGCTCAGCGGAGACGTCGCCGATTTTCATGAGCGGGACATGAGTGCGGCGAACGATGCGAGCGTCGCCTGGGCTTCCGCCGGACCCTCGATGGCGAGACTGAGACCGTCGTCGGTCGGCGCGACGCTGAACCTGAGAAAACCGCAGCATTGACGCTCAAGGTTGGCGAACGCTTCGACCTGCGCACGCACGGGATCGCCAGGTGCAAACAGCACCAGGAGCCCGGAATCGAGCGCTGTGGTACCCAGCACGTGCGGCAGCAGGGCCGCCACGATCAGAGCCCGCCGAGCGCGCAAATCATCGCCGCTGAGCGAACAGGCGAAGGCCTCCGGGCTCACCTCGTCACTTGTAGGGGTGACGCTTACGACCTCGATCTGCTGTGGCATGGTTTGATTTCCCTTCTGACCGGTGTGATCGATGGAAACCTACAAGTTGAAGCCAACTTTAAGTCAAGCGTGAAGTGGCAGGCCGGTGAGGCACGGGAGTGACGGGAAATGGCGTCGGGGGTTGTGCCTAGAAGTCGCGCTGTGTGACGAACTCGGCGATGGCGGTGAGTTCTTCGCGCGGGCCCTCGGCGGGCGTCTCGTGCAGCGCGGCGATCGCGCGGTCGCGCCATTCCCAGGCGACCGACATGCACTGGTCGATGATCGGGTCCTGACGAATCGCGTCGAGCGAGGCCTCGAGCCAGCGCTCGCGCTCGTCGCCCGCGCGCGCGTCGAGGAAGCGGGAGACGGGGTTGCCGTCGGGCTGGCGGTCCATCAGCACGATCGCGGGCAGCGTCAGCGTGCCGGCGCTGAGGTCGCCGCCGACCGGCTTGCCGAGCTGCTCCTCGGTGCCGCAAAAGTCGAGGATGTCGTCAACGATCTGGAAGGCCATGCCGACGCTGCGGCCGTATTCGCGCAGCGCGTCGATCGTCTCGCTGCGGCAGCCGGCCATCATCGCGCCGCCGGCGCCGGCGGTGGCGAACAGCGACGCGGTCTTGCCGTGGATCCGCACGTAGTAGTCGCGCATCGTGCCTGAGGCGGAGTCGTAGGCGCTGACGTCCTGCGCGAGCTCGCCCTTGGCCATCACCATCAGCGTCTCGGCGAACAGCCGGATCACGCCGATATGGCCGGTGCGGGCGACGAGCTCGGCGGCGTGGGCGAACATGTAGTCGCCGAGCATCACGCTGGCGGCGTTGCCGAAGCTGGCGTTGGCCGTCGCCTCGCCGCGCCGGGTGTCTGAGGCGTCGATCACGTCGTCGTGCACGAGCGTCGCCGTGTGCAGCAGCTCGATCGACGCCGCGAGCGGGATCTGGGTGTCGGCGTCGTAGTCGCCGAAGCCCCCGGCGAGCAGCGAGATCGCCGGCCGCAGCCGCTTGCCGCCGCGCGAGAGGACCTGGTTCAGCATCGCCTCGAGCGGCACGAAGTCCGACCGCGCCACCAGCGACAGCGTGTCCTCAACGACCGCCAGGTCGTCCGCAACGGTCTCGTAGAGTTTGGCGAGTGGGGTCATCAGCGATTAGGTTAGCCCGCGTATTCTCGTGGGGCATTCGCGAATCGAGGCCAGCATGGCGACCGGGGAGCTTGGGCGCATTCAAGACGTAGCATTGCGTGAGATCTGGCCAAACGAGGCGCAAGACTTTACCCCCTGGCTCGCCGAGAATCTCGACGAACTAGGGGCAGCTCTTCATCTCGATTTGCAGCTCGTGGAATCCGAGGGGGCTGTTGGGACGTTTGCAGTCGACATCATCGCCGAAGCCGGCAACGGACTGGTGGTGATTGAGAACCAGTTGGAGCAGACAGATCACAGCCATCTTGGACAGCTCCTGACATACGCTGCCGGCCGCGACGCCAGATCACTCATTTGGATTACGCCGACATTCCGCGACGAGCATCGGGCTGCGCTTGACTGGTTAAATCGGTGGACAAGTGAGGAGATCGAGGTCTACGGCGTAGAGGTCCGGGCCGTTCAGATCGGCGCATCTTTGCCGGCCCCGTTGTTCCATCCGGTGGCATTTCCCAACACTTGGTCGCGGCAAGCGAGCTCTCGCAGTGTTGACGCGTCAATGAACAGCGATGAGCGGATCCGTCGGATCGCATTCTTTGACAAGCTCATCAATGATGCCCATGGTCGCGGGCTCACCAACTCCAGGACTGCGGGTTCGGTCGCGAGGTCGAAGTCGTTCCCCTGCCGAGTCGGCGAACGGCGCCTCCAGGGTCTCACCTATTGGGTGGACCTCCGCTTGAACGGAGGTGTGGACGTGAAGTTGGACATCAGGACCAAAGACCTCAACCGAAATGCAGCCATTGCCGAGGCACTGGTCCAGGAAAAGCGCGAGCTTGAGCGTGAGTTGAGCTTCCAGCCCGAATGGCTTGCTCCTGATCCGACTGGTCCGCACGGCCGCCAAGCAGCGGCTGTAATGGTGCGCCGGGACATCTCGATTACCGATCCACCGGAACGACTTGAAGAAGCTCGAGGCTGGATTCTGGATAAGCTCGAGGGCTTCCAGCGGGTACTTGCGCCGCGGCTTGGAGAGATTCTGGAAGACCTAGATTCTGAAGAGACGTAGCGCGTTGGAGGTGGTGTGCTGGGCGACGGTCTCGATCGACTCGTCGCGCAGGTCTGCGATCAGCTGTGCAGTGTCGGCCAGGTAGGCAGGCTCGTTGCGGCGGCCGCGGTGGGGTTGGGGGGTGAGGTAGGGGCAGTCGGTCTCGATCACGATCGCGTCGTCGCGAAGCGCGGCGGCGGCGGCGCGCAGCTCGTCGTTGTTTGGGTAGGTGACCGGGCCGGCGAACGAGATCAGGAAGCCCATCTCGGCGTAGGCGAGCGCGAGGGTGTCGTGGCCGGAGAAGCAGTGCAACACCCCCACCGGCGCCCCGCGTCGGCACGCGGCGCCCCACGGGGCGAGCACATCCCAGGTCGCATCGTGCGCGTCGCGCGAGTGGATCACGACCGGTAAATCCAGCTCGTCGGCCAGGGCGAGTTGCTCGCGAAACGCCTGTAGCTGGATCGTGCGCGGCGACAGGTTCCGGTAGAAGTCGAGGCCGATCTCGCCGATCGCGACCACGCGCTCACTGTCGGCGAGCGCGCGGAGTTCGCGGGCCAGCTCCGGCGTCCAGTCCTTCGCGTCGTGGGGATGGAGGCCGACCGTGGCGAAGATCTCGTCGTGCGTCTCGGCCAGCGCGACCGCCGCGCGGCTCGTCTGCAGGTCGGTGCCGATGGTCACGCAGCGTTCGACGCCGGCGGACCGTGCTCGCGCCAGTACGTCGTCGATGTCGGCCAGCAGCGCCGGGTCATGCAGATGTGCGTGGGTGTCGAACAGCCAGCTCACGTGCCCAGCCTGCTCTCTTCTTCCGCGATGATCGATCGGTCGAGCTTGCGGAACAGCGGCACGGGCGGCTGGATTGGCGTGCCGGGCCGCAGCGCGTGAATCTGCCAGCCCAGCTCCTCGATGCTCTGCTCCAGCCCGAGCAATGTGTGAAGCTTCGCGCAGCTGAACGGGAGGTAGGGCGCGAGCGCGGTACGCAGCGCGGCGATCACGTTCAGCGCCGTGTAGAGCGAACGCGCCGCGGCTTCGCGATCTTCTTTGATCGCGTGCCAAGGCGCGGTGTGGTCGAGGTAGCGGTTGGTCTCCTGCGCGAGCGCGAACGCCTGCTGAAGGCCCTGGCGCAGGTGTACGGCCTCGATCGATGCGCCGACGGCTTCAAGCGTCGACTGTGCGTGATCGAGCAGGCGCGTGGCGTCGCGGTCGAGCGGACCCGGCTCAGGCACGCGCGAGTCGAAGTGGCGATTGACCAGTGCGAGCACGCGGTTGACCAGGTTGCCCCAGGTCGCGACGAGCTCGTCGTTGTTGCGCCGCAGAAATTCGCCCCAGGAGAAATCGCTGTCAGCCGTCTCGGGCATCTGGGCGGCGAGCGCATAGCGGAGCGGGTCGGGGTCGTAGCGGGTCAGGTAGTCGTTGACCCACACGGCCCAGCGCTGGCTGGTGCTGGCCTTGCTGCCCGACATCGTGATGTACTGGTTGGCGGGCACGTCGTAGGGCAGGTTGTAGCCGCCTGCGCCGATCAGAATCGCCGGCCAGATGACCGTGTGGAATGGCACGTTGTCTTTGCCGATGAAGTTGTAGATGCGCGCGTCGGGGCCTTGCCAGAAGTCGCGCCAGGCCTCCGGCTCGCCGCGCGTCGCGGCCCACTCGACCGTCGCCGAGAGGTATCCGATCACCGCTTCGAACCAGACGTAGATGCGTTTGTCCTCCCAGCCCTCGAGCGGGACGGGGACACCCCAGGCGATGTCGCGGGTGATCGCGCGGTCTTTCAGACCTTCGCGCAGCATCCCGCGGGTGAAGTTGATCACGTGGGCGCGCCAGTGCTCCTTGTCCTGCGACAGCCACGCTTCGAGCTGCTGCTCGAATCCGGTGAGGCGCAGGAAGTAGTGCTCGGAGCTGCGCAGCTCGGGCGTCGCGCCGGTCGTGCGCGAGCGCGGATCGATCAGGTCGGTGGCGTCGAGCTGCCGACCGCAGGCGTCACACTGGTCACCGCGCGCGCCCGGGTCGTCGCAGTGTGGGCAGGTGCCTTCGATGTAGCGGTCGGGCAGGTAGCGCTTCGCCTCGGCGTCGTAGAACAGCTCCTGCGTGGCGGTGTAGAGGTGGTCGTGCTCCAGCAGGCGGCGGAAGAGGTCGTGGGTCACCTCGCGGTGGTTGTCAGTCATCGTCGTGGTGAAGGTGTCGAACGAGATGCCGATTCCAGCCCAGGTTTCGACGATCGACTCGTGGAACTCGGCGACGACATCCTCGGGCCGGCGGCCCTCTTCGTCGGCGCGCACGGTGATCGGCGTGCCGTGCGTGTCGGAGCCGGAGACCATCGCGACGTGGTTGCCGCGGATTCGGTGATAGCGGGCAAAGATGTCGGCCGGCAGGTAGGCGCCGCCGAGCTGGCCGTGGTGAATCGGTCCGTTGGCGTAGGGCCAGGCGACGCAAACGAGGATGTTCTCGGTCACAGTGGCCAGCTTTCCGTAACGGTCGCCGAATGCGCCAAATGCACCAGATGCATTCTCAGCGTCGCACGCTGGGGGTAGGCGGTCAACGCGGCCACAGGGCATAGACCTCGCGGCGTGGCCGCCCGGCCTGCGCGGCGACGCTGCGCGCGGCGTCGGCGCGGCTGGCGCCCGCCTCCGCCGCCTCCGACAGCGCCTCGCGGACGGCCGCGTCCGACCAGACCGGGGCTTCGGGTTCGGCCGGGATGATCAGGATGGTGAACTCGCCGCGCGGCTCGGCGAAGGCCTTGACGGCCTCGGCGGGTGTGCCGCGCCAGATCTGCTCGTGCAGCTTGGTCAGCTCGCGGCCGACCACCAGGTCGGCAGCCGGCAACAGATCGGAGATTTCACACAGCGTCGCGGCGACGCGATGCGGCGATTCGAAGACGGTCGTCGGCACGCCCGCGGCGGCGATCTCCAACAGCGCGCGACGGCGTTCGCCCGCGCGACGCGGCAGGAACCCGCGCAGGCGCAGGTCGGCGCCGCGAACGCCCGCGGCCGACCAGAGCGTCAGCGGCGCCGCGGGACCGGGAATCGGCGTCACGGTCAGCCCGGCGCGCACCGCCGCGGCGACGAGTTCGCGGCCCGGGTCGGAGACTCCCGGCGTGCCCGCGTCACTGATTAGGGCAATGTCGTCGCCGCGCTCGAGGCGCGCCAGCAGCAGAGCCGAGGTGCGGGCGCGGTTGCGATCGTTGTAGGGCGTGGTGGGCGTCGCGATCTCGTAGTGGCGCAGCAGCCTGGCTGCGGTGCGGGTGTTCTCAGCGGCGATCAGGTTGACCTCACGCAGCACGCGCAACGCGCGTAGCGTGATGTCCTCCAGATTGCCGATCGGGGTGGCGACGACGAAGAGCGAGCCGGGCACGCGGGTCAGGATAGGGAGTGCGATGGCTGCCGCTATCTGTTGCGTGCGCAACGCGCGAGCTGTCGTTCCGGTCAAGCAGGGCGCGCTTCGGCTCGGAATGCGCGCCGCCGCGGCGCTATCCTGCTCGCCACCACCGGAGCCACTGGCATCGGCGCGGGAGCGGGCGTGACGAAGCTCATTATCTCTCTCGACCCAATCGGGTACGAACTCGCAGCGCGGCATCACGCCGCGCTGTTGCGTTAACGCGCCGACGCGACCGCGAGGAGGAACGATGACGACGCTGACGAGAACCGACCCGATCAGCGAGGACGCCATCGAGTCCTCCCCGGCGCCGCTCGCGCCGCCCATGCCGATGCGCAAACAGCTACGCGAGGCCTACGGCTTCGATGACGTTGCGATCGTGCCCGGCGCGCTGACGATCAACCCCGACCTGACGGATGTGCGGACGGAGATCGCCGGGCTGACCCTCGATATTCCGATCTTGGCCGCGGCGATGGACGCCGTCGTTGACCCGCCCTTTGCGATTGATGTCGGGCAGCACGGCGGGCTGGGCGTGCTCAACCTTGAGGGCCTACAGTGCCGCTTCGAGAACCCCACGGAGATTCTTGAAGAGGTCGCGGCCAGCGATACCGAGGGCGCGACCGAGATCCTGCAGCGCGCCTATACGACGCCGATTCGCGCCGAGCTGGTCGGGCGGCGGGTGCAGGAGATCAAGGCCGGCGGCGTCGCCGCGGCCGTCTCCGTGACGCCGCCGAACGCGAAGTGGCTTGCGCCGATCGTGCGCGACGCCGATGCCGACGTGTTCGTCGTGCAGTCGACCGTCACAACGGCGCGGCACATGTCGCGCTCCGAGCGCGGGCTGGTGCTGCACGAGCTGATCAGAAGCATCGGCATCCCCACGATCGTCGGGAACACGGTCGGCTTCGAGGCCTCGATTGAGCTGATGGAGGAAGGGATCGCCGCGCTGCTGGTGGGCGTGGGGCCGGGCGCGGCCTGCACGAGCCGCGAGGTGCTGGGCATCGGCGTGCCGCAGGTCTCCGCGACGATCGAGTGCGCCTACGCGCGCGACGAGTACTTGCGGCGCACCGGGCGCTACATCCCGATCATCACCGATGGCGGCATCCGTACCGGCGGCGACTTCTGCAAGTCGTTCGTGTCGGGCGCGGACGCCGTGATGATCGGTTCGCCGTTCGCGGGCACCGTCGAGGCGCCGGGCGGTGGCTTTCATTGGGGCATGGCGACGCCGCACGCGGAGCTGCCGCGCGGGGTGCGCGTCCACGTGGGCCAGCACACGACGCTCGATCGATTGCTCTTTGGCCCAACCTCCCGAACCGACGGCACCGAAAACCTGATCGGCGCGCTGCGCACCTGCATGGGCAGCGTCGGCGCGGCAACGCTCTGCGAGCTGCACCAGACTGAGATGGTCGTCGCCCCCGCGATCAAGACCGAGGGCAAGCGCTACCAGATGCTCCGCGACTGACTCGCTGCTCACCACGTCGTGGGCCGCTGCCGCAGGCTGAGGGGTCCGGCCTCGGCGCCCGCTACCCAACCGCCTCGTAGAGCAGGTCGATCAGCTGGCGGACGTGGCGGTGCTGCCAGCCGGCGCGGCCCTGATTCATCACATAACCGAAGCCGATACCCGCCGTGGGGTCGGCGAAGCCGAGCGAGCCGCCGCCCCCGAAGTGGCCGAACGTGTGGGGGTTGGGCCCGAGCGGACGCTCGCGCATGGCCAGCTGGAAGCCGCTGCCGAAGCGCGTCCGACGCCCGAGCACGCGGTCGATCCCGTAGACCTGCTCGGCTGAGGCGCGCGCGATCGTGGTGGGCTCGAGGATTCGCACGCCGTCGATCGTCCCCGTCGTGGAGAGCGCGCCGTAGAGACGCGCGAGCGCCCGCGCGTTTCCCTGACCGTTGGTCGAGGGGAACTCGGCGGCGCGATACTCGCGGCTGTTCTGCGAGCCGGGGCCTGTCTGGAAATGCGGCGGGTTGCGATTGGTCAGCAGCTGGAGCGGGTTGGGCGGCGAACGCAGGAGGTCGGGCGGCTGCTGGATCGGCAGGATGTCGGCCGTTCGCTCGTCGTCCTCGGCGCGGGTGCCGAAGTGGAAGTCGATCCCGGCGGGCTCGCGCAGCTCTCGCCGCATGAACTCGCCGATGCGGATGCCCGTGGCGCGGCGGATCAGCTCGCCGACGAGGAAGCCCTGCGTGTTCGAGTGGTAACCGTGGGCCGTGCCGGGGGGCCACCAGGGGGCCTGCGCGGCGAGCGCTGCGCACATTTGCTCCCAGTGCAGCTGCGAGCCGCGCGGCAGCGGCCGGCGGATCGCGGGCAGGCCGGCCTGGTGGCTGAGCAGCCAGCGAATCCGCACGTGTTCCTTGCCGGCCGCTGCGAATTCGGGCCAGATCTGGGCGACGCGGCCGTCGATGTCGACTGCGCCGCGCTCAGCGAGCCGCCAGAGCAGGATCGCGGCGACCGCCTTGCCGACCGAGTAGCAGCAGACCAGCGTGTCGCGCCGCCACGCCCGCGAGTGGCGCGCATCCGTCCAGCCTCCCCAGAGGTCGATCACCGGTTCGCCGTTGAGATGCACGGCCAACGCCGCTCCGGTCTCGCTGCGGGATGCGAAGTTGGCCTGAAACGCCTCGCGAACGGCGGCGAAGCGCGGGTCGCAGTCGCCTTGCACCGGCGCGTCGGCTGGGGATGGGAGTGCGGAGGGCTTCGCCGGCATCGTCGAGCCGGAGGTCACGCCACGATGCTCAGCGCGCGCGGACGTTCGGCGAAGTCGTTCAGCACTCGCACCGTGGCGTCGGGCAGCAACTGGGCGGCTGCGGTCGCCACGATGTCCTGCTGCCCGGGATCGATCTCGAGGATCGCGATGCCGTTGGGGGCGAGCCGCGAACGCAGCTGGGTCAGCAGGCGCAGCTGGAGCTCGGTACCCGCAGTGCCCGGCGTGAGGGCGTGGCGCGGCTCGTGCTCGGCCACCTCCGGCTCCAGGGTGGTCAGCCGCTGTTCAGGGATGTAAGGCAGGTTGGCCACGATGCAGTGGAAGAGCCCGTTGAGCGGCGTCAGCAGGTCGCCCTGCACGAAGTCGACCTTGGTGCGGCGCAGATGCCGCTGCGCGTTGTCGCGGGCGACGGTGAGGGCCTCGGCGGAGATGTCGGTGGCGACGAGTCGCGTGCCGCGGCGGTGGTGCGCGATCGCGATGCCCAGCGCGCCGGAGCCCGCGCCGATATCGGCGACCTCGGGCGCGCGGACGCGGACGCGCTTGAAATGATCGAGCGCGGTGTCGACGAGCAGCTCCGACTCGGGCCGCGGGATCAGCACGTCGGGCGTGACCCGGAACTCAAGCCGATAGAACTCGCGCGCGCCGGTGATGTAGGCGAGCGGTTTCCGCTGGATCGCGCGCTCGCGCACCAGGTCGAGAAAGCGGGTCAGGTCGGAGTGAGTGATTCCATCGGTCAGCGACGCGTAGAGCTGCGCGCGGGTCTTGCCGGTCGCGTGGCGGAGCAGAACCTCGGCCTCGAATCGCGCGTCTTCGACCTTGGCACGCTCCAGCGTCGAGGCGGCGGACATCCAGATGTCGCGCAGGATCGCGACCTCGTCGCTGTCGCTCATGCGCCGGCCTCGGCCAGCAGGCGCGTCTCCTCTGCGGTCACTGCGGCGTCGATCAGCGGATCGAGATGCCCGTCGAGCACCGCGCTCAGGTCGTGGCGGGTCAGCCCGATGCGGTGGTCGGTGATCCGGTTCTCGGGGAAGTTGTAGGTGCGGATCTTCTCCGAGCGTTGGCCCCCGCCGACCTGGGCGCGGCGGGCGTCGGCGCGCTCGGCCTGCGCCGCCTGCAGCTGCATGTCGTAGACGCGCGCGCGCAGCACAGACATCGCCTTGAGCTTGTTCTTGAGCTGCGAGCGCTCGTCGGTGCAGATCACGACGGTGCCGGTCGGCTCGTGTGTCAGCCGCACGCCGGTCTGGACCTTGTTGACGTTCTGCCCGCCAGCGCCGCCGGAGTGAAACAGGTCGAGCCGGATGTCGGCGTCGTCGATGTCGACGTCGAAGGCGTCAGCCTCGGGCAGCACGGCGACCGTGGCCGTTGACGTGTGGATGCGGCCCTGCGCCTCGGTCTCCGGCACGCGCTGGACGCGGTGGACGCCGCTCTCGTACTTCAGCCGCGAGAACGCGCCGTCGCCGGCGATCTCGCAGACGACCTCTTTGATCCCGCCGGCGGCGTTCTCGCTGAGGCTGATCATGTCGGTCTTCCAGCGTCGTGCCTCGGCGTAGCGGACGTAGGCGCGCAGCAGGTCGCCGGCCCACAGGCCGGCCTCGTTGCCGCCGGCGCCGGCGCGAATCTCGACGATCACGTTGCGCTCGTCGTTTGGGTCGCGCGGTAGCAGGGCGCGGCGCGCTTCCTGCTCGAGCTGTTCGATCTGCTCGCTGAGCTGGTCGACTTCCAGCTGTGCGAACTCACGCATCTCGGCGTCGTCGGCTTCGGCGAGGACCTCCCTGGCCTGGGCGAGATCACCGCTCGCCTGCAACCAGCGCTCGAGCAGCTGCACAAGCGGCTGCAGCGAGGCGTGCTCGCGCCCAATTGTCTGAAGCCGGCCCGCGTTGGTGCTCACGCCGGGCTCGGCCATCTGCTGCTCGAGCGCGTCGCGACGCTCGCGCACGGCCTGCAACTTGTCCCACATGGTGTTGGTCAGCGTGGTCATGGTTTCGCCACCATACCGAGATCGCGCTGGATTTCGCCGAGCACGGCGTTCATCGCGACCTTGCGCTGTTCACCGCTGCTCATCTCGCGCAGCGTGACGGTCCCGGCGGCGAGGTCGCGATCGCCGATGATGATCGACCAGCGGCAGCCGGAGCGTCCGGCGTGTCGCAGCTGCGCCTTGAGCGAGCGGCCGCCGAAGCTGAGCGTGGCGCCGATTCCGGCGCGCCGCAGCTTGCCCGCCAGCCCCGTCGCCGCGACGGCCGCGCCCTCGCCCAGCGTCGCGATCACGACATCCGGGCGTTCGGCGTCATCGTCCACAAGGCCCTGCTCGCGCAGCTGCAGCGCGAAGCGGTCGAGACCCATCCCGAAGCCGATCCCGGGCGTCGGCGGGCCGCCGATCTGCTCGATCAGCCCGTCGTAGCGGCCGCCCGCGAGCAGCGTGACCTGTGAGCCGTCGGCGCTGCGCGGGACGATCTCGAAGACGGTGTGGGTGTAGTAATCGAGCCCGCGCACGAGCGTGGGCCGCTCCTCGTAGGGAATCCCGAGCGCTTCAAGGTGCGCCTTGACCGACTCGTAGTAGGCGGCCGACGCGGCGCTGAGATGCTCGGTGATGAGCGGCGCGCCCGCCTGAAACGGCTGCGTTCGCGCGTCCTTGCTGTCGAGCAGGCGCATCGGCGCGCGGTCGAAGCGGGCGCGGTCGTCGGATGCGATCTCGTCGAGATGCGGCTCGAAGTGCTGCTTCAGCCGCGGCACGTAGGCGCGCCGGTCATCGATATCGCCGATGCTGTTCAAGAGCAGCACGAGGTCGCCCAGCCCGAGAATCTGGGCGATCCGCCAGCCGAGGTCCATCACCTCCGCGTCGAGCGCCGCGTCGCGCACGCCGAGCGCCTCGACGCCGAACTGCGTGTGCTGGCGAAAGCGTCCGGCCTGCGGACGCTCGTAGCGAAACATCGGCAGCTGGTAGGCCAGCTTGACCGGCTGCGGGAGGTTGGCCATGCCGTGCTGCAGATACGCGCGGCAGACGGAGGCGGTGCCCTCGGGCCGCAACGCGAGGCGGTCGCCGCCGCGGTCCTCGAAGACGTACATCTCCTTCTCGACGATGTCGGTCGCGTCGCCGACGCCGCGGGTGTAGAGCTCGGCCTGCTCGAACGTCGGCGGCTCGATGAAGCCGTAGCCGGCCAGGCGCGCCTGCTCGCGCGCGACCGACATGATTCGGTCGCGCACGCGATAGTCGTCGGGCAGCAGATCGCGCGTGCCGCGCGGCGCCTGGAACATTAACGGGTCCGATCACTCGGCGATGCTGCGTTCGAGTCATCGTACAGCTCGATCTCGTGCGAAATACGCGCCGTTGCGGCGCAGCGGAGATGCTCGACGGGCGATACATTGAGGCCATGACCACGAGCACGCCGCACACGTATGACCCCTCGCTGCACCCCACGATCGATGACCTCAGCAAGGTCCTCGAGCAGTACCTCTCGCCCGACGAACGCAGTCAGGTGGTGCTGGCCTACGAGTTCGCCGAGTCGGCCCACGCGGGGCACATGCGCAGCTCGGGCCACCCGTACATCTCCCACCCGCTGGCCGCAGCGATCATCTGCGCCGAGCTCCAGCTCGATGTGCCCGGCGTGCAGGCGGCGCTGCTGCACGACGTGATGGAGGACTGCGAGGTCCAGCGTTCAGAGCTCGTCCGCGCGTTCGGCGTTGACGTCGCCAAGCTCGTGGAGGGCGCGACGAAGCTCAACGCGCTGCAGCTTCCGGATGTCGATGCGTCTGTGCTCGATCGGAGCGTGCAGGCCGAAAACCTGCGCAAGATGTTCATCGCGATGGCCGACGACGTGCGCGTCGTGATCGTCAAACTCGCCGACCGGCTGCACAACATGCGTACGCTCTCGGCGCTATCGGCGGAGAAACAGCAGCGGATCTCGCGCGACACGATGGAGATCTATGCGCCGCTCGCCGCGCGGCTGGGCATCTGGCAGATCCGCGCACAGCTCGAGGACCTGGCGTTCAAATACCTCGATCCGCAGGCGTACCGCCGCGCCTCGGAGCTGGTCGCGGCGCGGCGCTCGCGGCGCGACCGCTATCTCAACCAGCTGCGCCGCGAGCTGGAAAACGCGCTCGAGGCCGCCGGCTTGCACGCCGAGGTGCGGGGACGCGTGAAGCACCTCTACTCAATCCACGAGAAGGTTCGCAAGTACTCGGCGGAGGGCAAGTCGTTCAACGACATCTACGACCTGCTCGCGCTGCGTGTGCTGACCGAGTCGACGGCCGACTGCTACGCGGTGCTGGGCGTCGTGCACGGGATGTGGCGCCCGATCGCCGGCGAGTTCAACGACTACATCGCCAGCCCCCGTCTGAGCGGCTACCAGTCGCTCCACACGACGGCGTTCTGGTCGCCCACCCACGCCGTCGAGGTGCAGATTCGGACCCGCCAGATGGACTACGAGGCCGAGTACGGCGTCGCCGTCCATTGGCTCTACAAAGAGGGCCGCAACACTGATGTGCACGACCGCGAGCGGCTCTCGTGGCTGCGCCAGCTGGTCGACTGGCAGGGCGAGCTGCCGGGCGCCGACGATTTCCTCGAAACGCTGCGCAGCGACATCTTCCACGACCAGGTGTTCGTGCACACGCCGGCTGGCGAGATCATCGACCTGCGCCGCGGCGCCACGCCGCTCGATTTCGCCTTCCGCATCCACACTGACATCGGCTACAACTGCGTCGGCGCGAAGGTTAACAATCGGCTCGTGCAGCTGACGACGCCGCTCGAGAACGGCGATGTGATCGAGATCGTGACCACCCGTTCACCTCGCGGGCCGAGCCGCGACTGGCTCAACCCCGCGCTCGGATATGTGACGACGCAGCACGCTCGCACGAAGATTCGCCAGTGGTTCCGCAAGCAGCGGCGCAGCGAGAACATCACGCGCGGCCGCGAGGAACTCGAGCGCGAGCTGCGCCGCGTCAGCCTGCGCCTGCCGCGCGTCGAGGCCGAGGTGGTCGCAGCCACCGGCGGAAAAACGCTCGATGACGCGCTGGCGCTGATCGGCGCCGGCGATCCGAGTGCGCATCAGGTCGCGCTGCGGGTTGCGGCCCCCGAGGAGGCGCAGGCAGAGCCAACGCCGCAGCCGGAACCCAGCGGGGCAGGGTCTGACGACGCGTCAGCCGTGCGCGTGCTCGGCGCGCCCAACGTGCTGACCCGGATCGCGGCCTGCTGCGAGCCGCACCGCGGCGACCCGATCCACGGCTATGTCACTCGCGGGCGTGGAGTCAGCGTGCATCGCAGCGACTGTCACAACATCGTCCACGCCGCCGAGCAGAACCGCCTCGTCGACCTGCAGTGGGGCCACGGCGGCGGCGCTTACACGGCGCGCCTGCGCGTCGACGGCTGGGACCGCGTCGGCTTCGCGCGCGATGTCGCGACCGTCTGCGCCGATGAAGACGTCAACATGGTCAGCCTCAACACCAGCGATCCGGTGGCAGGCCAGGTCAGCATCAGCTTCACGGTTGAGGCCCCGAACCTCGCCCGGCTGCAGCGGGTGATTCATCGCCTGGACGATGTCCGCGGCGTGATGGCGGTCGAACGCGAGATGTAGACAGGAACGCTCTGAACGAGGCGTGGGGTTAGCGCACGCACAGCCCGATCCAAACGGCTCCCCCTGAGGAGACCTTTGCGTATATCGAATTTCGCTCTACCGAGGAATCTGTAGGGGCGACCCTTGTGGTCGCCCTGCCTGCCGGCTATCTGGGAGATCGAAACGTGACGGGGAGGGCGACCACAAGGGTCGCCCCTACAGGGTCTCGGACGAGGATTACGCAAGGGTCTCCTCAGGGGGAGAAGTTGGGAAGGGGATCAATCGTTCCACCACAACGCCGCCTGGGCGCCTCGCGCCCGACGACGGTCTGGCTAGGCGCGGAGCGCGCCTACCAGTCGCTCGACGTGCTCGGGCGGCGTGTAGAAGTGCGGCGAGGCGCGCAGCCGGCCGAAGCGAACCGCGGTCGAGATGCCCAGCTCGCCGAGCCGCTCCCAGGTCTCGTCGAGCGTCTCGCGCTCCTCCAGCGCGGGCGGACGGTCGAAGCAGACGATGCCGCTGCGCTCCATCGTGCCGCGCGGTGAGAAGACGTTGCAGCCGACCGATTGAAGCTGGTCGATCAGCAGGTCGGTGATGTCGCTGATCTGCGACTCGATGGTCTCGATCCCGATCTCGAGGATCAGCGAGATCGCGCCGCGCAACCCGAGCAGCGTCGCCGTTGGGCTGGCGCCCGGCTCGAAGCGGCTGGCCGTGGGCGAGAGCTGGATCGAATCGCCGCCGGCCTGCAGACCGCCGTCCATCGCGCTCGCGCCGAGCAGTGGCGGGATCATTTCGCCGATCAGGTTTTCACGCACGTAGAGGAGGCCCGAGCCGGTTGGGCCCAGCAACCACTTGTGCCCGCCCGCAGCGAGGAAGTCGATGTCGTCGCCAACCACGTCAACGGGCAGCGCGCCGGCTGACTGGATGGCGTCAATCGCGATCAGGCCGCCGTGCGCGTGCACCGCATCGGCCAGCGGTCGCAGCGGGCTGCGGAAGCCCGAGCCCCACTGCACGTGCGAGATCGCGAGCAGCCGCGTGCGTTCGCCGATTGCGGCGATGACATCTTCGGTCGGGATGCGGCCGTCGGACTGCGCGGCGACGATGTCGATTTCGACGCCCTTGGCGCCGAGCGCGGTCCAGGCGTGGCGATTGGAGGGGTACTCGGCATCGGTCACGACGACGTGATCGCCCGGCTCCCAGGGCAGGCTGCCGGCCACGATCGAGAGCCCGGTCGCGGTGTTGGGCACGAGACCGATCTCGTGGCCGCCGCGCGCGCCGAGCAGGGTCGCGGCGTCCTCGCGCAGCGCGGCGATCTCGTCCTGCCAGTTGGAGCCGAGGTAGCCGCGCCGGGTGGCCTGCTCGACATAAGCGCGGACAGCGTCGGCCGCCGGCTTGGGCAACGGCGAGACGCCGGCGTGATTGAAGAACGCGAGCTCGTCGAGCACGGGGAACAGTTCGGAGGTGTAGTTCATCGGCGCCTCTCGTGCGTCTGGGCGATGTGCTGTCGCAAGGCTATGGCAGGCAGCGGGCTCGTGGGGTTGCAATCCGACGGAATATGTGTTCTACTGCGCGGAGCGAACGGGAGTTCGGACAGCGAATCAGGGAGTCCACATGCATACTCGGGTACACGGAGGCGCGCTGGTCGGGCTCGATGGCGAGCCAATCTGCGTCGAAGTCGACATCTCCAGCGGCAGTCCCAAGACGACGATTGTCGGTCTGCCAGACGCGGCGGTGGACGAGGCGCGGGAGCGCGTTCGCTCGGCCATCCGCAACGCCGGCGCGGGCTTTCCGACCAAGCGCGTCACGGTCAATCTCGCGCCCGCGCATCTGCGCAAGGAGGGCGCCGGCTACGACCTGCCGATCGCCGTGGGGATGCTCGTGGCGACGGGACAGATCTGCGAGAGCGCCGTTAAAGACACGCTCTTCCTCGGCGAGCTCGCGCTCGATGGCGAGCTGCGGCACGTGCGCGGCGTGCTCTCGGTGGCCGCCGCGGCCCGCGACGCAGCTGTCGGGCGGATCGTCGTGCCGACCGTCGACGCCGAGGAGGCCGCGCTGATCGAGGGACTCGAGGTCATCGCCGTCGATTCGCTGCGCGACTGGATCGCGATCGCGACCGACGAGCGTCCGATTGCCGACGCGATCTGGCATTCGAGCCGCGCGGCGGAGCCCGAGCAGGCGCTCGCCGCCGACATCCATGACTTCAACGAGGTGCGCGGCCAGGAGCACGTGAAGCGCGCAATGGAGGTCGCGGCAGCGGGCGGGCACAACATGCTGATGAACGGGCCGCCGGGCGCGGGCAAGACGCTGCTGGCCTCCTGCCTGCCCGGCATCCTGCCGCCGCTGACGACCGACGAGGCGCTCGAGGTGACGCGGATCGCGAGCGTCGCCGGGACGACCGAGGCAGGCGCACGGCTGATTCGCCGGCGACCGTTTCGCGCGCCGCACCACACCATCTCTAACGCGGGCCTGGTCGGCGGCGGGCAGAAGCTGCGGCCCGGCGAGATCACGCTCGCGCACCGCGGCGTGCTGTTCCTTGATGAGCTGCCCGAGTTCAGCGTGCGCGCGCTCGAGGCGTTGCGTCAGCCGCTTGAGGACCGGCACGTCACCATCTCTCGCGCCCACGGCACCGTCACCTATCCAGCCGACATCACGATGATCGGCGCGATGAATCCGTGCCCCTGCGGCAATTTCGGCACCGAGCAGGCGTGCACCTGCGCCGACTCGGCGGTCTACCGCTATCAGCGCCGCATCTCGGGGCCCGTGCTCGACCGCATCGACCTCTTCGCCGATGTGCCGCGCGTCTCGGTGCAGAAGCTGATGCGCGGCGCGGACGGCATCGAGGCGCCGCTGGGCGAGCCGTCGGCGACCGTGCGCGAGCGGGTGATCGCGGCTCGCACGCGCCAGCACGAGCGCCACGGCGAGTCGGGACCGCGGTCCAACGCGGCGCTCACAGCGCGGGGTGTCCGTTCCCACTGCATCGACCTGCTGGAGGACAGGGCGGAATCGTTGGTCCGCGAGGCGGTCGACCGACTGACGCTCTCCGCCCGCGGCTTTCACCGCGTGTTGAAGGTCTCGCGGACGATCGCCGACCTCGCGGGGTCCGAGTTGATCACCGTCCAGCACGTCGCGGAGGCGATCCAATATCGCAAACGTGCAAAATAGGCTGCCGCGTTGTGGACGGCCTTCAGCGCATCAGCGCGGAGGAGGCCGCGGATCGCGCGGTGGAGCGGCTAGCCTCGGCGCGGCGCAGGCTGCGTCGCGGAGGAGTGGGATATGGAATTGGTATTCACCGGCGGGCGCGTGCTGACGATCGACGCGCTCGACCGCATTGCTTCGGGTGTCGCCGTACGTGATGGCCGGATCGTCGCGGTCGGAGACAGCGACGAGGTGAGGAAGGCGGTCAGCCCGGACGCCCAAACCGTCGACCTGCGGGGACGTGCACTCGTGCCCGGGTTCTGCGACCCGCACAACCACTTCTCGATGACGACGTTCGAGCCGCGCTCGGTCGACTGCCGCATACCGCCGCTGGCCGGCAAGCCGGCTGTGCTCGACGCAATCGCGGCGGCCGCCGCCGGCAGTGTCGAAGGTCAGTGGATTTGGGGCCTCGGCTACACCCCGCGTCCCAACATGGAGCTCGGGCCGCTGCTGCGCACGGAGTTGGATGAGGCGGCCCCACAAAACCCGGTCTGCGTGATGGACTCCTCCTATCACGCCTGTTACGCCAACTCGGCGGCGTTGGCGCTGGTGGGGATCGACCGTGACACGCCCGATCCGCGGGGCGGGGAGATTCTCCGCGACGACCGCGGCGATGCCACCGGCGTGCTCTGGGAACGCGCGATGAACCAGGTCCATCACGCATCCCTGCGCGCCCAGATCGACACGCTTGGGGCCGATGTGGTGGCCGGCCTGGTGCAGCAGAACGCGAAGCGTCATCTCTCCCACGGCGTGACCGGCGTGGGGGACGCACTGGTGATGCCGGAGAGCGCCGAGATCTACCGCCTGACCGACGAACGCGGGATGCTGCCGATCTCGATCCACCAGATGCGTGGCGGGATGGGATTCTTCTCCGCGCCCGAGGAAGCGGCGGCCGGCGCGTTCATGCACGACGATGTGTCCGACCGTTTGCGCGGCGGGATCGTCAAGATCTTCATGGACCCGGTCTGGCCC